>CAXXUO010000001.1:0-1414653 GCA_963666485.2 Syntrophorhabdaceae bacterium
ATGATGGCGTACCGACCGTCAGCAAACCCCCGCTGCGTTGGGCCACGAGATCGCCGGTACCGTTATCGCCGGCGACCCGGCATGGGTAGGGAAAGAGGTTATTATCCCGGCAGTTATGCCCTGCCGTCAGTGCGACCTTTGCAAGACCGGCCGCGGCAACAGGTGCCTCGCACAGAAAATGCCCGGCAACTCGATCGGCTTCTGGGGCGGCTTCGCAAGCCATATCGTCGTCCCTCGATCGACCTTTGCCTTGTCCGCGACAAGAAAGGGTATAACCTGAACAGCTCGCAGTCGTTGCGGACGCTGTTACGACACCGTACCAGCAGCCAAAAGAGCAGACCTGCAGCCTGGCGACAACTGCATCGTCATCGGCGCGACCGGCGGCGTGGGCGTCTACATGGCCAGACCCTGAAAGCACTCGGCGCGAAAACGGTCATCGGCATCGCCCGGAACCCCGAGAAGTTGAAAAGGGCCCTCGACTACGGCTGCGACATGACGATCTCGACACTCGACAAGACGAACAAAGACGTCGTCGGCGAGTGGAGGAATTACTGCAAGGCCAACGGCCCTCCCGAACACGGGATGGAAAATATTCGAAGTTACCGGCGCCAAGGCTGGTCAGGAACTCGCGCTTGACCTTCTGTCCTTCGTCGGCAAACTCATCCTCCTCGGCTTCGGCATGGCGAGAGCGAATACATGTTCTCGAAACTGATGGCCTTCGACGCCGAAGTTATCGGCACATGGGGCTGTCTCCGCGAGTATTACCCGATCGTCCTCAACATGGTCCTCACCAAGAAGATCCAGATCGACCCGTTCGTTGACGTACGGCCGATGAGCACGATCGCGGCAACATTTGACGAGATCCACAAAGCAGGGTCACCCGCGAAACGCGTAGTCCTGACACCTGACTTTAAGTAAGGTTGTTCTACACAAAAACTTTAGGAGGAAAGTATGGGATTAGAATGGATGCCAAGAGAAGGCGGATTGAAAGACCACAGCAGGCATGGAAAAGAATGGTGGGGCACGGAAGCTCCTTCTACGGTCTATGAAAAAGTACCGTTGAAAGACCCGAAGGGCAACGAAATTCCCGGGCTTTACAATGCAGTCATCAGGCTCAACAACCCCGAACCAGTACAATTCCTACACAACGGAAATGGTAAAGGGTGTCATCGCCGGCTTCGAGAACTCCTCGACCGACCGCGAAGTTGTTACCGTTATCTTCACCGGTACAGGCCCGAATGCATTCTGCACCGGCGGCAACACGAAAGAGTACTCAGAATATTACAGCAAAAGGCCGGAAGAATACGGCTCATACATGGAACTCTTCAACAATATGGTTGACAGTATCCTTATGTGCAAGAAACCGGTTATCTGCCGCGTAAACGGCATGCGCGTAGCCGGCGGCCAGGAAATCGGCCTTGCATGCGACATCGCAATCTCCTCTGACCTCGCGATCTTCGGTCAGGCAGGCCCGAGACACGGTTCAGCCCCTGTCGGCGGCTCCTCTGACTTCCTCCCGTGGTTCCTCAGCATGGAAGATGCAATGTGGAACTGCGTCAGCTGCGAGATGTGGTCAGCATACAAGATGAGAGCCAAGAACCTCATCTCCAAGGCACTCCCCGTCCTGAAAGACGACAAGGGCGCCTGGGTACGCAACCCGCAGGTCATCACCGACACATACGTCAAAGACGGCGAGATCGTCTACGGCGAACCGAAGTCCGGCCAGGAAGCAAAAGACGCCAGGGCATGGGTCGGCGAGAAACTGAAAAACAACGACTACGACTTCGCACTGATCGATGCGGAAGTCAACAGGATCGCCTGGATCTTCGCGAACCTGTTCCCGGGCTGCCTCAACAAGTCAATCGACGGCATCCGCCAGAAGAAGAAATTCTGGTGGGACCAGATAAAGAACGACCACCGTTACTGGCTGGCCACCAATATGATGGGCGAGGCCTTCGCAGGTTTCGGCGCATTCAACACGAAGAAGATCACCGGTATGGATACGATCGACTTCATAAAGAACCGCCAGCTCATCGCAAAGGGCGCCCTGAACAACGACGAGTATTTCGAACAGATTTTCGGCAAACCGCAGGCGAAGTAATAAGCCTGAAAACCATAGGGGGGATATTATCCCCCCTATTTTTTTTGAATAATAAGGAGTGTAGCTATGGCCTTTACACATATCACGTTTGAGAAGAAGAACAAGGTTGCAACGATAACCCTGAATGAACCGCGTCTCCAACTGGCTGACGATCCTCATGATGAGGGAGATCGTCGAGGCGATAAACGACGTCAAGAAAGACCCGACGATCCAGCTGCTCGTTTTCGATCATGCCGGCGACAAGGCATTCTGTGACGGCGTCGACGTTGCTGACCACAGCGGAAGACAAAGTCCTCGATATGATCGAGATCTTCCACCGGATGTTCCGGCTCATGGACGAGCTCGACTGCACGACCGTGGCGCTCGTGAACGGCAGGTCACTTGGCGGCGGCTGTGAGCTCATGGCATTCTGCGACATCGTCATCGCGTCGGAGAAGGCAAAGATCGGCCAGCCCGAGATCGCAGTCGGCGTATTCCCGCCGATCGCCGCGGCATGGTTCCCGAAGATCATCGGCCTCAAGAACACCTATGAACTGCTCCTGACGGGCAAGATCATCGGCGCCCAGGAAGCGAAGCAGATGGGCCTCGTGAATGTCGTTCTTCCCGTCGAAAATTTCAAGGCGGAAGCCGAGAAATTCATGCAGGGATTCTTAAACCAGAGCCGCCCGGTCGCCATGTGGACGAAGCGCGCCATCAAGGCAGGGCTCAATGTCAATTTCCTCGAAGCCCTGCGGGCATCCGAGATATGCTACCTCGACGGCTGTATGAAAACCAAAGACGCGGTCGAAGGCATAAAAGCGTTTATGGAGAAGAGAAAAGCAGTCTGGAAAGACGAGTAAAAATCAGTTAGACTAGACTGAATATGAAATATGCTCCAAAAGAAGAAATAGATTCACGCATCGAAAAGCTGAAAATGTTAATGGAGAAGGCCTCGCTCGAAGGGGCCTTTTTTCATTACAAGGTCGATTATTATTACCTCTCCGGGACGATGCAGGACTGCCTGCTCTTCGTGCCCGTTGACGGGGAGCCGACCCTTTTCGTCAAGCGCGAGATGTCCCGGGCGCGCAGGGAATCGCCGCTCGCAAACCTTATCTCGTACCGGTCGATCAAGGACATCCCGCAGCACATAAAACCGATGAAGCGCATCGGCATGCAGCTCGACGTCATTCCTTACAACGATGCGGTCAAATTCGAACAATTATTTGGCGGCGCCGAGTTTGTCGACTGCTCACCGCTCACAAAAGAGATCCGCAGAAAAAAATCGCCTTTCGAGCTGGCCATGATGGAAAGGGGCCGCGGATATCGGCCGGAAGGTCTATGCAAAGGTCCCCGAGTTCCTCCATGAGGGCGTGACCGAGATCGAGGTCGGCGGCAAAATGGAAGCCTATGCCAAATCACTCGGGCACGAGGGACTGCTTCGTGTGGCGCTCGCTTAACTACGAGGCCTACACATGGCACGTCCTGAGCGGACGGACGGGCAGCATCGTCAGCCAGTCCGACTCGCCGATGGGAGGATTGGGCCTCTCCCCCGCCTTCCCCGTAGGCGCCAGCTTCAAAAAGATCAAGAAGAACGAGCCCATTCTCATCGATTTCGGGATCTGCTACCACGGGTACCAGGTCGACCAGACCAGGATGTACGCGATCGGGTCCATGCCCGACCTGTTCGTAAAAGGCTATTGGGCCTGCAAGGATATCCATGACCGGGTCCTCGAAAAGGTCACCGAAGGCTACACCAGCAAGGAGCTTTTTGAGTATTCGAAAGAGATCGCCGAAAAGGCGGGTTATGGCGATTGGTATCTCGGCTTCAAGCCGCACAAGGTAAGATTCCTCGGCCACGGGATAGGCATCGAGCTTGCCGAGTTCCCGTACATTGCCGCGACGCACACCTATCCGATCGAGGATGGAGAGGTCTTCGCCATCGAGCCGAAGATGGTCTGGCCCCGGAAGGGTTGCTGCGGCTATGAGAACACCATCCACTACACGAACGGGAAATGCCGCATCATCACCGATACTGATGACAACATCATTATCGCATGAAATATATCTTCTCCACAGGCTGCCTTTATATCCTCCCCATCGAAGAGATATTCATCCTCGCGCAGGAAGCCGGCTTTGACGGCTGTGAGGTCGTCATCGACCAGCGATTCATGAGTGACGGCTATCTCGACAGGGTCGTGGCCTGCCGCGATATCCTTCCTGTCCATACCGTTCACGCACCCTTCCTCAAGATGAAGAAATGGGGCACCAAGGTCGACGAGCTGAAAAGGGCCATCGATATCGGGCGCATCCTCGGGGCAAGCGTCGTCAATTTTCACCCCCCGGCCTGGCTTACAATGGAGATAGGATTTGCAAAATGGCTCAATAGCATTGACGATTTCCAGAAAGAGCTCGACTGCAGTGACATAGCGCTCACGATCGAGAACATGCCGCGCGCCGGCAAGCGCCTGATGCTGGAATCGTACCTGCTGAACGATATCAACGACCTGGTCGGCTTCGGGGTCGCGCATAACCTTTATTTCACGTTCGACACGACCCACCTCGCTACCTTCGGGAATGATATTATCGCCCCTTTTATCAAGGTCGTAAAAACCGGGCGCCTGAGGAACATTCACCTGAGCGACCATGGCGATCATAACAGTCATCTCTTTCTCGGCCGGGGCGATCTCCCGATCGCGAGATTCTTGAATACAGTCCGGCGCATGGGATTATGACGGGATGATCACCTACGAGGTCGGGCCGCGGGAGCTTCCCCGGAACCGGGAATGGCTCGTGAAGCTCATGGAATACCAGGTACGGCTCATACGGCTCCACACGGGGGCACCCTTTGAGTAAGGCAACGAAGAAAACCGTCTTCGCCTGTACGACCTGCGGGTATGAGACCCTGAAATGGCTGGGCAAATGCCCGATGTGCCAGGGATGGGACACCTTCAAGGAGATGGCCCCTGCCGTAAGTCCTGATGGAAAGGAACCGAAACGGCCGGTCATCCTGTCCGACGAAGACCTTGCCGACGAGCAGCGCATTGCAATCGGCATCGAAGAGATGGACCGGGTCCTCGGCGGCGGCATGACGATAGGCTCCGCCATACTTCTTGGCGGCGACCCCGGGATAGGCAAAACGACCTTATGTTTCGAGATCGCGGCGAAGCTGACCGACTGCGGGGTCAAGGTCCTCTACGTTTCGGGAGAGGAGTCGCTCAAACAGCTGGCATCCCGCAAGAAAAGGCTCGGGCTCGGCGCCGGTTTCGCATTCCTGACGACAAATCACCTCGACGACGTGCTGTCGGCCATGGCCGCCGACCGGTACGGCCTCGTCATCGTCGATTCCGTGCAATCCATCTACAACCCGAAGCTGCCGATGCTGCCCGGAAGTATGGGCCAGGTCAAAGAGGTGGCGACCCGCCTCACCATGGAGGCCAAGGACGTCGACACAAGCCTCGTCATTATAGGCCACGTCACCAAAGAGGGTGTCATAGCCGGCCCCAAGATACTCGAACACATGGTCGATACCGTCCTGTACTTCGAGGGTGACAAAATGCTCCCCTACCGTCTCCTGAGGACGATCAAGAACCGGTACGGGGCCGTGGAGGAGGTTGGGATCTTCCAGATGTCCGGCAGCGGCCTCATAAGCGTCGAAAACCCGTCCCAATTCTTCATGTCACAGCGCGGTGATATCGGCGAAGGCAGCAGTCTCTTCCCCTATATCACCGGCTCGCGTCCCATCATCCTCGAGGTCCAGGCGATCACCCAGAAGACCAACTTCTCGATGCCGAGGCGCCTGTCGCTCGGCTATGACGTCAACCGCCTGTTCATTCTTATCTCTGTCATTGAAAAAGCCATCGGGAAACCTCTCTTCGACAGGGACATCTACGTGAACGTGACCGGCGGGATGAAGGTCAACGAGCCTGGCATAGACCTGCCCGTAGCCGCCGCGATACTTTCCAGCTTTAAAGAAACCCCCCTCGGCCGCGACACCGCCTTCTTCGGAGAGATCGGCCTCACAGGCGAGATACGTAAGATAGTCAACATGGACATGAGAATAAAAGAATGTCAACGCATCGGCATCAAGCACATATTCTGTCCCGCCGACGGACACCAGTCAATTGGAAACGTTGAGATCGTACATATTCGGAATATAAAGGAATTGTACAAAAAGATAGGGGCGTAAAGACGGTTCAAGGTTCAAAGTTCAAGGTTCAATGAAGAAACAGGAGCAGTCATTCGGCCAAGAGCCGCCTTTTTTAACTTTGAACCTTGAACTTTGAACCTTGAACCGTCTTTTTTACGGCATCTTGAACTGTTTCCCCTTCGGCCGTATCGTCATCACCGGGCAGGGGGACTTCCGTACAACTTTTTCCGCCACATTGCCGATCAGTATATGCTCGAGTCCCGTATGTCCGTGCGTACCCATGACGATGAGGTCTATCGATTCTGACCTGGCATAATCGATGATCTCGACGAAGGGGACGCCCGTTTTGATGACCCTCTTCGTGGGCACTTTATCTTCTTTGAGCAGTTTCGTAAAATTCCTTTCCACCTCATCCTGGATATTTTTTTCGATCGCCACCAGGTTCTCCGGGGTCAGGAACGATTCGTACGGGGTAAAGTATGTCATATTCGGGACGACGTGCATGATATGAAGCTCGGCGCCATACTTCTTCGCGAGGTCTAATGCGTAGTTCACCACGTCTTGTGTGAATTGTGAAAAATCAACCGGGCACAATATTTTTTTGAACATTTTTTACCCCTCCCTTACCCACTTTATAACTCCTTTTCCGCTTTAGTCAATCCATTTATGATCGATAATTGATAAGTGGATAAATTCACAAACAGCTTAAAATCCGCCTTGACAAAAATACGGCCTAATCGCTATAATTACATTAGAGTCGATTGACTGATGCCAGCAAATGCCCTAAAAACAGTCACTTAGGGCATTTTTTACTGTCCGGAGATTGAATGACAATTAAAAATCACAGCGAGATACAACACCTCGTCGACATCGGCACTGAGAAGGGCTACCTGACGCCGGACGAGATCAACGACTACCTGCCGCAGAACATCTTTTCACCCGAAGATATCGAGGATATCTTTGATTTTCTCACGGAATCCAACATAGATATCGTCGATACGATCAAGGAAAAGATAGAGGCCGCCCCCGAGGAAGAGTCCCAGGAATGGGGCGAGATGGAACGCTTCCCGTCGGAGCGGACCGATAATATCATCTGGGCATACCTCAAGGACATTGGCCGCGTATCCCTTCTCAATTCCGAGGAAGAGTACATGATCGCCAAAAGGATCGAGGACGGCGAGCGGATGATCCGGAACCTGCTTTTCGACCTTCCCCAGGCGATCCTGGAGTTGATGGAGATCGCAAGCCTCCTCAAGAAAGAAGCGATCAACATCGTCGATGTCGTCAAAAATATCGATGAATTGAACTACACGAAGAAAGACGAAGACAAATATAGAAAGAAAACTGTTTCCCTCATCAACAGCATCAAGAACCAGCACGAAAAGAAGGAAGAGTTGAGAAAGGGCACGGGCAGGGCAAGGGTGCCCGAGGCGACCAAGAAGCTCAATGAGAAAAAACTCAAGGCCCTCGAAAAGAAGGTCGAAGAGAACCTCATCAACCTGAACCTGAACAAGAAGGTGCTCGAAGAGATCATCCGCAAGGTCCAGAGACAGCTCAAGTTCATGGATGACAAGGAAGCGCGGAAGGTCAAAAAGAGGCTTATGGAGATCGGGGAGATCGAAAATGGTCTCAAAACGGTGAAAAACCGCCTTATCCAGGCAAATTTACGGCTCGTTATCAACATCGCCAAGAAATATCTTAACCGCGGCCTCTCTTTCCTTGACCTCATCCAGGAAGGGAATATGGGCCTCATGAAGGCTGCCGAGAAATATGATTACCAGAAGGGCTACAAGTTCTCGACGTACTCCACCTGGTGGATCCGGCAGGCGATCACGAGAGCGATAGCAGATTACGCCCGTACCATCAGGGTCCCTGTCCACGTTCTCGAGACGATGAACAAGATCACGAAGGTCACGATCTCCCTCTTCCAGGAACTTGGCCGGGAGCCGAACCTCGACGAGATATCGCTGAAGGCCGGCCTTCCCCTGGAGAAGGTCCGGAAGATCATGAAGGTATCCAATGAACCGATATCGATCGAGACGCCGATCGGCGACGATGAATCAAAGCTCGGGGACTTCATAGCAGACCCGAAATCGCCCTCGCCTTTCAATGAACTCGTCAGCATATCCCTCAAGGAAGAGATCGACAAGGTCCTGTCCACCCTGACCCCCCGCGAGGAAAAGGTCATACGGATGAGGCTCGGAATCGGTGAAAAGACCGATTACACCCTCGAAGAGGTCGGTGAGGTCTTCGGCCTCACCCGCGAGCGCATCCGCCAGATAGAGGCAAAAGCATTGAGGAAACTGAAACACCCCTCAAGGCGGAAACGCCTGGAAAGCTTCCTCGAATAACACGAATTGCCAAGAACCAAGGCCTGCAGGTTCGATCCCGCAGGCCTTTTTTATACTCGTACGCTAAGAAGAAACATTTAAAAGACGCTAGATTCCCGCTTACGCGGGAATGACGGCGGGGGGCAAGTATTTAAGCGTTGAACTTTGAACCTTGAACCTTGAACTCTTTTTACTGGTACAACTCTTTGCCTCGTGTCGGGCTCGTGTCCGGCAGCCGAATACCCCGTTCCCGTCTCCAGCCCTTCCCCGCCATGATATCCGCCACGTTTTGCTTTATCTGCGACATTTTGTCGGGACTGAAGGGTTGTATCTTTTCGTAGGCGGGATTCAGGGTGATGTCCGGACGGAAGGTCTGAATAATGAGGTCTTTCGCGCCTTCGAGCTCCTCGGCCACCGTGTAAACATCGTTCTCCTGGTGAAGGAAGGGAACGACCGTCATCCTGAAATAATAATCGATCCCGGAACCCATGATGAAATCGATGCTTTCCCGGATCTTGCCCTCGTCTACCTTGCTGCCGCACCACCGGGAATACCGGTCAATCGGGCCCTTGACGTCCATCGCTATGCAGTCTATGAGCCCGTCACTGACAAGCCCCTTCACGACGTCGGGGTTCGACCCGTTCGTGTCGAGTTTGATCGACATGCCTTCGCTCTTCAGAAGGCCGATCAACCCATAGAGGTTCTTGTGCATCGTGGGTTCGCCGCCCGTCACGACGATCTTGTCGACCCAGTGGACCCGGTATTTCCTGATCGTCGCCACCAGGTACTCGAGAGGGACGTCCTCGAAGCCGCCGGGGTTCAGGACCAGGTCCCGGTTGTGGCAAAAAGGGCACCTGAAATTGCACCCGCCGAGGAAAATGACGGATGCAAGGTGACCCTTCCAGTCAACGAAACTCGTTTCTATGAACCCTTTTATGGCCGGGCAATCAGGCGCTCTGGACCGCACTTAACACCTCGTCGATAGGGGGGACATTTCCCCGCCACTCACCGACGGAATTCTCGGCATCGTCCTCCACAAGAATGGTAGGCAATGCCATCACGCGGTAAAACGTAGCCTCGGCCAGACCGTCCGTTGTCCCGACATTGTAATCATCCACAGAAACGTTCATTTCCCGGAGATTGTCTTTGAGTTTCTTTGCTGCCGGGCACATCGGGCAATCATCTTTATAAAATATCTTTACTATCCCCATCTTCCCCCACCCCTTTGGTTGATATTGGTTATATTGTCAATCGTTTACTACTTTTCTCGGGCTTTCCGGTGAAAAGAAGGCGACGTTGCGATACCGGTCCTTGAGTTCCCCCAGCTTGCCCTTGTTCCAGCTCGAAACCTTTGTAAAATAACCGGTTATCCTCGTTATGCCGTCAACATCCGTGGAACCGCAGTATGAACAGGTGTCGGAGAGCCCCCTTGCCGTCCTGTGGCATTTGTTGCATGTCGTGAATTCCGGTGAAAAGGCGATCTGGTCGCTCGTTGTATGCTTAAAGGTCTTTATAACAAAATCCGCAATGGCCTCTTTCGACGGCTGGGCCTCGCCGAGCCAGACGTGTGATATCGAGCCTGCCTCGATAAGCGGGTGGAACAATCCCTCGGTCGTGACCCGCTCTATCGGGTTCATCGCGTGCTTGACATTGAGATGTGTCGAGTTCGTATAGTACACCTCGCCGGAGGCGATATCGCCCTTCATGACCCTTCCGGCGTGCGGTGAGAAATATCTCAGGTCGAGACGCGCGAAACGGTAGCTCGTGCTCTCCGCAGGGGTCTGCTCGAGCACTATCTTCATATTCTCCTGGCGGCGCATCTTGTCGGTGAGAAGCTTCATGTGCGCCATGACCTTGAGGCCGAACTTGAGGGCGCGCTTTGATTCGTGCATCTGCTCCCCGGTGTGTATCTCGACCATCTCGTTGAGGCCTACCATGCCGATGAGGTGAGATGCGAGGTTGAATCTCAGGTAGGGCATCCCGTCGCGGTTCATCGTGAGCAGGGCAAGCGGGCCGTTCTCGCCGAGGGAAAGGAGTTTTTCCATGAAAACCCTCTTTTCCTTGTGTGCTTTCACGGCAAGGACAAACCGCTCGGTGATGAGGTTCATCAGCTTCGTGTCGTCGTTCTTCGCAAGGTACGCGAGGCGCGGGAGGTTCAGCGACACGTTCTGCAGGGCACAGTAGCGCATCCTCCAGGGCTCCTTCGCATCGAGGAGGTCCGCCTCCTCCAGTTTGAAGCTCAGGCGGCAGCACTCGGATATCTTTGCCGTCTCGCCCCTGTCGAAGACGTAATAGGTGTTGCCTTTGTCGGAGGCGACATCGCAAATAAGGTACAGAAAATCCATGTGGCCTTCGGTATGAAAGAACTTCTCGGTGATATGGACAATAGGCTTCGGGAAGAAGAACGGGCGGCCTGCGCCGTCGCCCTCTTTATAGACCTCGAACAGTTTCCATGCAAAGCGCTGGGCTTCCTTCTCGTATTCGCCGTACGTCTTGCCGGTGAATTTCCCGTTCGGGCCAATCGCCGGTACGTTGACGAAATGTTTCGGTATCTCCCAGTAGATATTGATGTCCGTGAAAATAGCCTGCCCTCCCCGCGCGACGGCCTGCTGGGAGAACTCGAAAATAAGCATCTGTGCGAGCTGTTTCACGTCATTGTCGGACATTCCCTCGATATAGGGAGCGAAGAAAATGTTGATCGCATCCCAGCCGATGGCGCCGGCAAAATGGCTCTGCAGCGCCGCGGCAAACTTGACGAGATGGGCAAGCAGGACCTCTGCGTGCTTTGCCGGCTTCGCCATGGAAAGGGAATGAGGAAGGTCAAGGCCGAATTTTTTGATATATTCAAGCGACTGGCCGCTGCAATACGGACGGTCCACAAATCCCAGGTCATGCAGGTGGATATCGCCGTTCATATGGGCATCGGCGACCTCCTGAGAGAACACGGACAGGAGGGCATATTCCTTCTTGATGGTCTCGGCAAGCGTCAGGTTCGTCGCTTCCGGCCCGTGCGGGACATTGGCGTTCTCCTTGTTGGGATGAAGGATGAGGCTGTCGACGTCATAGATCGGCATACCGAGCCTGGTGTGCATTTTACGCGGGCCTTCCAGGCCTTTTTCGATCAATCGCGCATTGACGAGCTCCCTGATAAGGGGGGCCGTGATCATCTCGATGCCGGAACGCCTGATCATCTGCTCGACTTCTTTACTGATCTCCTGTGCCGTGTCCCGGTCGATCAATGTTTCGCGGACAAGCGCGTCAACGATCCTCGATCGGTCCCAACCGGAAATATTCTCTTCAGACGTCCTGACAAAAAGATTCAGATCCGTTGTTTCCATGCAACCCCCTATTTGGATTAACAGCTTTATATTTCGTTGTAAAACAGAGTTACTTCCTGACCTGCCCCAGCTGCCCTGCAACCCCTTTTAAACACTACATGTAGTATGTCCACTAAATATCCATACTACATGTAGTACTTTTACCTGAGTGGCCGGATATTTGTCAAGAGATTTTTTGGATTTTTTTTACGGGGATCCTTCCCAAATAATTGTTGAAAATGTGATACATAGACAAACATGTTCAAGAAATTTCTCATATGTGCGGAACCATACGATAAAATTCAGAGATTCGTCGCAGGGTCACTGTGCTTTCATTGCCTCGGCGGCCTGTTCGGGAGTGATTGCCGATACGGAGAACTCATCTTCCCGTTTGTATTTCGAGGACCGGAAATCTCGGGGCAGTATCTCGATATGCCAGTGGTAGTATTCCCTGAACGGAAGGTCATCGCCATGCGATTCTGCGTACGCCAGGTTGGGTGAGGTATGGATCTCGATAGTATAGGCGTTCGTAAATTGCTCTATCCTTTTCATGACATCGAGGAGCATGTCCGCGAGGTCTTCCCTGACGGCCTGATTCGTCATATTCTCGTAATCCGAGTCATGAAATCTCGGTATGATCCACGTTTCATACGAAAACCGTGACGCAAACGGGCAAAGGGCGATAAAGCCCCGGTTCATGCTGACAAGCCTCTTTGCCTGGCGAATCTCCTGGCTTAAGATGTCGCACATCAGGCACCGGTCTTTCTGGATGAAATGATTCCGCGTCGCTATCACCTGGCGGGACACCCGCGCGGGCACGATAGGCGTGGCAAGAACGTGTGAATGCGGGTGCAGGAGGTACGAGCCTGCCAGTTCGCCGTGGTTCTTGAAAACCTGGACATGCTTGAAACGCCTGTCCCCTTTCAGGTCGACGATGCGTTCCCTGTACATCTCGAGGACGAGCTGAAGCTCATCCCGCGTGTACATCGACATGGTCCTTGAATGGGCCCTGTTCTCGACGATGATCTCGTGGGCCCCGACATTGCCCATCTTGTCATAAAGCCCTTCCCCGCGCCGGTCTTCCGCCACCTCTATCATAAAAATAGGGTTCGCTGCGGGAAAACACCGGACGATCCAGTCGCCTTTCTCATCGGTATATTGCCGTATCGTTGCAGGGGTGGAAGATTCATGACCCGGGCAGAACGGGCACAGGCCCGTGCCGCTCGATTTCGATCCCCCGTAACCAACCACGACCCAATTCCCGGAGAGGGGGTCCTTTCGTAATTCCGCCATTTCGCTAATCATAGACCAGAATCAGGGCCATGTCAATCCGAGTGTGCCCTTGCAAATAAAAGAAATTATCGATTAGAATTATGTATGATAGATCCATTGCAGGCAGCCGTCGAAATGGCCCTGGAATCGGGGCGTATCCAAAAGGGGTCCCTCTCGAAAAACTTCGCCGTTCGCCATAAAAGCGAAGAGACCAACCTGGTGACGGATGTCGATATCGCCTGCCAGGAAAAGATAATATCCATGATCCA
Organism: Syntrophorhabdaceae bacterium; assembly: GCA_963666485.2. Lineage (GTDB taxonomy): Bacteria > Desulfobacterota > Syntrophorhabdia > Syntrophorhabdales > Syntrophorhabdaceae > Delta-02. Next base: position 13,416 of record CAXXUO010000001.1, read on the forward strand.
CGATTTTTTTCCCGACGATGATGTCATCGCCGAAGAAAAGGCCAATGTCTATGACGGGCACAGGAACAGGTGGATCATCGACCCGGTCGACGGGACGACCAATTACGCCCACGGGTACCCTTTTTTCTGCACCTCCATCGCGTATGAGTCGCACGGCAAGGTAACGGCGGGCGTCGTGTACAACCCTGTCATGGATGAGCTTTTCTTTGCGGCTGCGGGCAAGGGGGCGTACCTCAACGGCAACCGCATCGCCGTGTCGGGGATCGGCAGTCTCAAGAGGTCCCTTCTCAGCACGGGGTTCCCGTATGACATTGCTACCAATCCGAACAATAACGTCGATCATTTCTGCAATTTTCTCTTCGAAGCCCAGGCCGTGCGCAGGGACGGCTCGGCGGCCCTGAACCTGAGTTATGTGGCCTGCGGCAGGTTCGACGGGTTCTGGGAACTGCACCTCAACCCCTGGGACCTCGCGGCAGGGGCCCTTATCCTGGAAGAGGCGGGGGGCCGCATCACCAACTTGAGCGGCGGGGTTTTCGATATCTACCTCGGGGAGTGCCTTGCGTCGAACGGTCTTATCCATCCGGCCATGGAAAGCGTCATCAGGAAAGGGTGCAAAACATTATGAAAGATTACGCGGTAGATGATGTTAAGAACATTCTTCGCCCGAGGCTCGGCGACGATGTCCCGCTCTTGCTGTTCAGGATATTGCGGATCATCGGCATGCGCAGCATTCTGGGTGAGACGTCGGGAGCGACCCTCTACATGATGGGAAAACGCGTCGGGAACATGCTTCGCGCCACCACGATGGAGGAATTCGCCGAGACGATACAGGACCTCAAGATCGGCATTCCGAAAGTGGACGTCGTCGACGAGGACCACATCAACGTCAAGCTCTTTGAATGCATTACGTGTGCAGGCTTTGCCTATACCGGGGAAATGTTCTGCGACATGGAAAGCGGGATCATAGCCGGGCTCCTCGAGAATGTCCATGGCAAAAAAGCGAAATCCACCCAGACGAAAAGCTGGTCGATAGGCTACAAATACTGTGAATTCGAGGTCTTTCTCTACTGATGGCCGGCCGCAAGAAAAAGGAAGAATGTAGTCCCCCGGGCCAGGTCCGGGACCTCGAGATAGCCCTCGAAGAAGAGAAAAGCCTGTCCCGCGCCCGCAGCATACTCCTGGAATCCAACATCAAGGAATTGAACGATGTCTATATCGTCCTCAACGATAAGCTGAAGGCCCTCCGATTGCGGGACGAGCGCATCAAGGGTTTCGAGGCCCAGCTCGTCCGGGCGAACAAGCTCTCGGCGCTGGGGGAACTGGCAGGTTCCATCGCGCACGAGATAAAGAACCCCCTCATATCGATCCAGGGATTTGCAAAAAGGATATCGAAGGCCGACGATATAGAGAAAGCGAAGCGATACTCTTATTTTATAGACCAGGAAGCCGGCCGGCTCACGAATGTCCTCTTGAAGCTTCTCGATTTTTCCCGCATGGACGAGCCGAAAATGGAAGAGACAGAGCTCGGCTCACTCGTCGACGATACCCTTCTTTTCATGGAGCATCACCTGACCCGCTTCAAGAACGTGCGCGTGCATATCGTGCGGGCCAGCGACCCGGTCGTTACGGTGATAGACAGGATACATATCCAGCAGGCCCTCGTTAACCTCATAAACAATGCCGCGCAGGCAATGCCCGAGGGGGGAGCGATCAGGATAGAAACAGGCATAGAGAACAACTTCGGCTTTATCGATGTCTCAGACGAAGGAACCGGCATCGACGAGGAGACCCTCGAAAAGATATTCGAGCCCTTTTTCACCACAAAACCCAAAGGCGAAGGCACCGGCCTCGGCCTCTCCTTAAGCAAGCGCCTCCTCGAAGCCAACGGCGGTACGATCGTCGTCAAAACAAAACCGGGGGAAGGCAGCACTTTTAGGTTATTAATTCCGCTGAAATCGTAAACGGCAAAAAGACATCCTCTCACCCGCTTCGCTCGAGCTCACAGAGAGCACAGAGAACTGCGAAGGAAAAAGACTTTGCCGGCTGGTCGCGGAGCCGACCACGACCAGCCGGCACTTTCGTCGGCTTCGCCGAGGAAAAGAAAAAAAACAATACAAGAAGATTGACAGTCCAAGTGGTCCATCCTGCCGAAAGGCAGGATCGAAGATGCCGCCCTGATAGCCGGGTACCCGCCTCCGAGCTTGCTATTGGCGGGTGGCAATGGTAAGGCTCCGGGCTCCCGCGGCCTCCGCCTTTCTCCGCGAACTCTGCGAGCTCGAGAGAGGAGCTTTAGCGACGAACGGGCGAGAGAATGTCTTTTAGAATTCCCACTTCATCCCGTCACGTCCCGCAATGACGTTCACTCCTGTTTTCTTCGACAGCTGCCGGGCGAGCAGGCCGGGCTTGTTTTTGACGATGTGCATGCCGAAATGGGTCAGGATGGCATTGCGGGGGCGTATGTCCCGCAGGAGCTCTTCGACGTCGTTGAGCGCGAGGTGGTCGACTATTTCGTGGTTCTCGATGGGCTTCAAGCGAAGGACGTTGATGATGAGGTTCTCGGCGCGGTAATGATCGGCCAGTTCGGGAAAGTACCGTGTGTCGGAGATGAGCCCGACCGTCGTGTCGAGGTCGAAATAGAGGCCGTACGTCTCGACCGGGTGCCGGTGCCTGACCGGGGCCCGGAAACGAATGTCACCCAGGGAATATTCCCCGCCTTCCTTGAGGAAAACGATATTTTCCAGGTAATTCCTGGCGAAACTGAATATTACCGGGTCTTCGGAGATGGCGTCCTCCGGGCAGAACAGCGTCCCCCGTTTCCTGAAACCCCCCTCGGTCATGGTCTCTATGAGAATGTTGACATCGTTCGCATGGTCCATGTGCTTATGGGTGATGATTATCCCGTCGAGGGCCGCCGGTTCGTATTTCTCCCGGGACGCCCGGATGCGGACGATCGCTCCGGGACCGGGATCGATATAAACGTTTGTCTTCCGGTAGTTGAGCCATAGCCCGCCCGTGGCCCGCAATTGCTTGAGTGCCATAAAGCGTGCTCCGCCCGTCCCGAAAAATTTGAAGAACCCTTGCATAACCGGCACGCTTATTGTAGAGCCTGTGCGACCGGCTTGTCAATTCACTCCTCGCATCCCGGTCTTTAGTTTTTGCTTTTCTCACCCTTGCATGGCACCATCGAATATGTCATGCTATAAGGAGTCGAAAAGAAGGAGGGTGTTATGAGCACAAAGGACCTGGGAGACATTCTTAGCCTTGCAATAACCAAAGAACAGGAAGCGTTCGATTTCTACATGGACCTGACCAAAATAGCGGCGGACAAACAGGCAAAGGATGCCCTCGAATACATAGCCGGGGAAGAAAAGAAACACAAGGAATTCCTGATCGGTTACCGCGACAAGGGCGCGGGCGGAGCGGGCCTCAAGCCGGGGACGGCTGTCGATTACAAGATAGCCGAACACCTCGAGGCGCCCGAACCGAAACCGGGCATGGAACAGAAAGACGTGTACCTGATCGCCGCCCATCGCGAAAAGAACGCACATGAGTTCTATCTTTCGCTCGCAGAGGTCCATCCCGAGGGGGAAGCGAAGAATGTGCTCCTGAAGATGGCCGACGAGGAACTCAAGCACAAGGAAAAAATGGAGTATTTCTATACGAACGCCGCCTTCGTCCAGACCGAGGGGGGCTAGGGATATCATCCGGGGATGCACGTTTGCCGGTTATACAATTTGCCATTTTTGAATCGTGGTTCGGCACTATATCTGTTGTCAAAAGGGACGACCGCATCATTTGCCTCGACCTTTCCGAGAACGATATATACCAGGAACACAGGGAAATACTGAGGCGGTATCCCACTGCCGTGGAGACGGACCAGCCCTTTAAGAGGGTACGTACCCTCTTGCACCGGTACCTGAAAGGTCAGCAGGTGGATTTCGACGTCGAGGTCGATATATCCGACCTTCCCGCGTTTACTCAGAAGGTCCTTGAAGAGCTTCGGCGAATACCCTACGGCGAAACCCGCAGTTACTCGGAGATAGCCGCGCTGGCCGGACGCCCGAAGGGGTCCCGCGCCGTCGGGCAGGCAGTGGGGCGCAACCCCATACCCATAATAATCCCGTGCCATCGGGTCGTCAGGCAAGATGGATCGCTCGGCGGGTTTTCACTGGGGGAAAAGATAAAGAAAAGGCTCCTGTTTCTTGAGGGTGTTCAGAAAACCTGATTTTTCGAGACACAAATAGTGCGCAATTTTCTCTGAATAATGATCCGCGACGGAAGCGTAGTACTGCCGTTCTCCATATTCCACGCGGGACAAGAGGTTGTCGTCTGCATCAAAGAACTTGATCTCCGAAAAATGTATCAGCCTCGTACGGCAATCGATGGCCATCGTTCCGATAAAATAATTGAACGTGCCCGAAATGACCCCGCTCGTATCAAGGGACTCCCTGATCTCGTCAGCCAGTAAACTGTCTTTCCCCGGAACGCACTTCAAAAATGCCCGTGAATTTGTCACCTTGCCGTGCTTGTTTTCATACGCAAGCGTCTGGTCGACATACCACGTATCTCCCCCGTCTGACTTCGCCACCTTAGACCACATCCCCTTCCCATCCGCATTGACCGCAGCCAGAATGCAGAAAATTGCAATCGCAAGGATAACCGTCAGATTTCTCAAACAGATCATAAAGTATTATCGCACGTTTCATCGCCGACGTTAAGTTCCTTCATCCTCCATTCCCGCCGGGTACCCTCCGGGTGCAGGAATCTAAGGTTTTGTCGTCCAGGAATTGGAGGTATCGCCGCAATTACCTGACCCCGTCATTCCGCCGTCTTTTGCGGCGGAATCCAGCGTCTTTTGAGATATTTATCACTGGCTGATAATGTGGCGAATTCAAAACGGGTTTATAAAGGCAAGCCGGAATGACGGTGATCTGAAGGGGTTACTTTGAACTTTGAACTTTGAACCTTGAACCGTCTTTCGCCTATTTCCGTGCGCGCCGGCCACGGGATACGGCAGAAAGATCTTCCGCGGCACCGCTTTCCTCCAGGTACCGCTTGAGGAAAACACCGGTGTAGCTGTTTTCAACCGACATGATCGCTTCGGGGCTGCCCTCGGCGATGATTGTCCCGCCGCGGTCCCCTCCTTCCGGGCCGAGGTCGATTATGTAGTCCGCGCTCTTTATCACGTCAAGGTTGTGCTCGATGACGATCACGGAATTGCCGCGCTCGACGAGTTCATTGAGGACATGGAGAAGTTTTTCTATATCGACAAAATGGAGGCCTGTCGTCGGCTCATCGAGGATATAGAAGGTCTTTCCGGTATCTCTCTTCGAAAGCTCGCGCGACAGCTTGATCCTTTGCGCCTCGCCGCCTGAAAGCGTGGTCGCCGATTGGCCGAGCCGGATATACCCGAGGCCGACGTCAAAGAGGACCTTGAGCTTGCTGCGGATGTGGGGGTGGGCTTCGAAGAACTCCATGGCCTGGGTCACGGTCATCTCGAGAATATCCGCGATGCTCTTTCCCCGGTACTGTACCTCGAGCGTGTCCCTGTTGTACCGTCTACCCTTGCATGCCTCGCATACGATGTAAACGTCAGGCAGGAACTGCATCTCGATCTTCACAAAGCCTTCCCCCGCGCATGTTTCGCACCGGCCGCCCTTCACGTTGAAGCTGAACCGCCCCTCCCGGTACCCCCTCATTCTCGATTCCGGCAAACGGGCGAAGAGTTCACGGATATGCGTAAATAGACCGGTGTATGTCGCCGGGTTCGATCGCGGCGTCCTCCCGATCGGGGACTGGTCTATATCGATGACCCTGTCTATCGCCTCGAATCCCCGGATGCCGTCGAATTCACCTACCCGCTCCTTCGACCTGTACAGTTTCTGCTTGAGAGCGGGGTACAGGGTATCCACGACAAGCGTGCTCTTCCCCGAGCCGGAGACCCCGGTAACGGCCGTGAAAATACCGAGGGGGACCGTCACGTCGATATCTTTCAGGTTATTTGCCCTCGCACCCTTTATCGTGAGGTGCCCGGTCGGCTCCCGTCTTTGTGCAGGCCGTGGTATGGATAACCTGCCCGATACGTAAAGACCTGTGACCGAATCGGAATGCACCTTCAGTTCGTCCGGTGTACCTTGAAAAACGATGTTGCCGCCATTTTCCCCGGCGCCCGGCCCAAGATCGATGACATAGTCGGAGGTAACGATAGCATCGTAGTCGTGTTCGACGACGATGACCGTATTGTCGAGATCACGGAGACGGCGCAGCGTATTCAAGAGCCGGTCGTTGTCTCTCTGGTGAAGCCCGATGCTCGGTTCATCGAGGACGTAGAGCACCCCGGTAAGCCCTGAGCCTATCTGGGTCGCAAGCCGTATACGCTGTGACTCACCCGAAGAAAGGGTCGCCGAGTTGCGGCTTAAACTTATATAATCGAGCCCGACATCGAGAAGGAACCTCAGGCGCGATGTGACCTCCTTGAGGATCGCCCGCGCAATCTCCTGTTCCTTCTCGGACAGACGGACCTCGCCGAAAAACCGGGCGCACTCCTCGATGGTCATCCGGGATACCTCATATATATTGAGACCGCCTACCCTGACCCAGAGCATCTCTTTTCTGAGCCGCGCCCCGTTGCATTCCGGGCACGGAATGAGGTTGATAAAACGTTCGAGCTTGTCACGCTCGTAAAAATCGGCGTGTTCCCAATCATTCTGCAATTCACCTATCACGCCCTCAAAAGGTTTCTGGCTGAAGGTGCGCCTGCCGCGAAAATCGGTGAAAAACTCTATACTCTCACCTTTCGACCCGTACAGGATGGCTTCCTGGACGTCCTTCGGCAGTTCCCGGAAAGGCTTCCTGATATCTATTTTGTAGTGCTTGACAAGGGCCTCGAGAAAGGGGAGAAAGTGGACGGGGTTTTTCTCCGCCCAGGGGACAACTGCCCCGTCCCGAAGAGACAGGTCGTGGTTCGGCACGATCAATGCCGGGTCGAAATACTCCTTTACGCCAAGTCCGGCACATGCCGGGCAGGCGCCATAGGGGTTGTTGAAGGAGAACATCCGCGGCGCGATCTCCGGGTAGCTGATCCCGCAGTCAGGACAGGCAAATTTCTCGCTGAACAGGCGGGTTTCCTTTTCAGTCTCTACCTTGACAAGGCCCGCCGCCCGCTGAAGAGCGAGTTCCACGGCCTCGAAAAGCCTGCGTTCGATCCCGTCCCGGAGCGTAATGCGGTCCACGACCACATCGATCTCGTGTTTCTTGTTCTTGTCCAGTTCGATATCGTCGGCAAGGTCGACGATCGTACCGTCTATCTTGACCTTCGTGAACCCGTGCTGCCTCAGTTCATCCAGTTCCTTGCGGTACTCCCCTTTCCTGCCCCGCACGATCGGCGCGAGGATGGTGAGACTCGTCCCTTTGCCCATCGCGGCGATGCTGTCGACGATCTGGGGCGCGTGCTGGCTTTTTATCTCCTTGCCGCAACTGTAGCAGAATACATGGCCGACGCGGGCGAAAAGAAGGCGCAGGTAATCGTAGATCTCCGTCACCGTGCCTACCGTGCTGCGGGGGTTTTTGCTTATGCTCTTCTGTTCGATGCTGATCGCCGGGGAAAGCCCTTCAATATACTCGACATCCGGTTTCTCCATGAGCTCGAGGAACTGGCGGGCATACGAGGACAGCGATTCGACGTACCGTCTCTGGCCCTCGGCATAGATCGTGTCAAAGGCCAGCGTTGATTTTCCCGAACCGCTTGGCCCCGTGATGATCACCATTTTATTCCGGGGAATTGTTACATCGATGTTCTTGAGGTTGTGCTCTTTTGCGCCTTTTACGAAAATACTATCCATAATCGATACTGCTTCATTATCCTTTTTGAGCCTAAGAGTATAGCAGAAAAGCGCTGTAATTGAAAGCTCGCCCTCCTTTCCGGCCTACTTCTCCTCTTGCCCGGGACAGTGAAGCAAGCTTATAATTATAGTGCCTACCGGCTACAGGTGACAGGAGGCCGGGCCGGGATAGTGCGGGGATACGGGAATTCTCGTGCATATGTTACGGGATCGACACAAGAAAGGAGGCGTTCATGGATGACAGCAAGGAGCCGAAAGGCTGGAACCCTTATATCGCCGGGGCCCTGACCGGGCTTCTCCTCATCGCTTCCGTCTGGGTGGCGGGAAAATACTTCGGGGCATCGACAACGTTCGTCAAGAGTGCGGGGCTCCTGGAGTCGACGTTCTCCGCAGAGCGGGTCACCCGGATGGAATATTTTATCAAGGAGCTCCCCAAGATCGACTGGCAATGGATGTTTGTCGTCGGCATATTCTTCGGGTCGCTCATCGCAGCGTTGACGTCGGGCACGTTTCGCTGGCAGATGCCTCCGGACATGTGGGAGCAGAGGTTCGGGCCGGGGAAGTTCAAGCGCGGTATCGTCGCGTTCATCGGCGGGGCGGTGGCCATGTTCGGCGCCCGCCTGGCAGACGGGTGACCGAGCGGTCACGGGCTGAGCGGTTCGCTCCAGCTGGCTGTTAGCGGTTATATATCACTCATCTGTTTCTTTGTCGGAGGTCTTATCGTCGCAAATCTGATCTATCGGGGAGGTAAGGCACAATGACCGATCTCATCTATGGACTAATAACCGGCGCGATCTTCGGTTTCCTCCTCCAGAAGTCCCGGGTTATCCGCTATGATAAGCAGCTGGCGGCCTTGAGGCTCCTCGACATGACCATCGTAAAATACATGTTTACCACGATCCTCGTCGCAATGGTCGGGGTCTATCTCCTCAAGGACCTGGGGCTCGTGAAACTCTCCATAAAGGCGACATCGCTCGGGGGAAACATCCTGGGCGGGCTCATATTCGGCATAGGCTGGGCACTCTTCGGCTATTGCCCCGGCACATCGCTCGGGGCCCTCGGCGAAGGCCGGTACGATGCCGTCTGGGGGATAATCGGGATGCTCTGCGGGGCGGCCCTTTTTGCCGAGCTTTATCCCCTCATGAAGAAAACGGTCCTCACATGGGGCAACCTCGGCAAGATCACCCTGCCGCAGGTCCTCGGGATAAACCACTGGATAGTTATAGTGATAATGGTGATCATCGGGATCGGGATGTTTTGGTATTTTGAGAAGAAGGGCTTATAAAAAGAATAGTTCAAGGTTCAAGGTTCAATGGAAAAGACAAAGATTTCGAAAAAGATCGGCATCAGGGCAGTTTCATTGAACTTTGAACTTTGAACTTTGAACCCCATTTTTTACCGGATAGTTATATTGATAATGGTGATAATCGGGATCGGGATGTTTTGGTATTTTGAGAAGAAGGGACTTTAGAAACCGTAAAACGCAAGACGCAAGACGCAAGACGTAGAAAAAAGCGGCATTTTACGTTTCCCGTTTTCCGTTTTACGATTTTTTCCGGAGGAAAAAATGGATCGTCTTGTCGTGATCGGGGGGGTGGCGGCGGGGATGAGCGCGGCGAGCAGTTTCAAGCGGCTCAGACCGGAAGCCGAGGCGATAGTGCTGGAGAAGGACCATTTCATTTCGTACGGGACCTGCAGCCTTCCCTACTATATCTCCGACGACATAAAGGATATCAACAGGCTCCTGTCACTTACCCCGGAGACGGCCGGGAAGGAGCGGGGCATTACCGTGCTCACGCGGCACGAGGCGGTATCGATCGACCCGGCGGCCAAAACGGTCTCTGCGATCAATCTCAACGCAAACGAGAAGAAGGTCATTCCCTACGACAAGCTTGTCATAGCAACGGGGGCGCTGCCTATCCGCCCGCCTTTCCCCGGGGTTGACCTGGAACATGTTTTTACCCTGCGCAACCTCAATGACGGCCTCCAGATCAAGAGGTTCATCGATCACTGGCTGGCTTTCGAGCCATGCATCGGACCGAATTGCGTGTACGAAAACCCGTACGGGATAGAGAAGAGGCCCATGCAGGCCTCTATCGTGGGGGGCGGATACATCGGAATGGAGGTATGCGAGGCCCTGAGAAAAAGGGGTGTCGAAGTGACCGTGTTCGAGAAGATGGACAGGGTCCTCGGCAACATGGACACCAGTATTACCGGCATCATCGAAGAATGCATAATCGCAGAGGGGGTAAGGCTCAACAAGGAATTTTCCGTAGAAGCCTTCGAGGCGGACAACGGCAGGGTTGCCCGGGTCGTAACGGACAAGGGTGTTTACCCGGCAGATATGGTCCTTCTCGTTATCGGGGCCCGTCCCAACACCTCCCTTGTGGTGGACCTCAAGATGGACCTGGGAGCCGGGGGGGCCATCAAGCTGGACGAGCATCTCCGGACCAGCATTCCCGATATATACGCCGCCGGTGACTGCGCGGAATCCACACATATCGTTACAGGGAAAAAGGTCTACATACCGCTCGGGACGACCGCGAACAAACAGGGCCGGATCGCCGGGGAGAATGCAGCGGGAATGACAAACATCTTTGAGGGCGTCGCCGGGACGGCAGTAACGAAGATCTTCAACCTCGAGGTCGCCCGGACGGGCCTTTCACCTCTCGAGGCATCCCGCGAGGGGCTCGACCATTTCGTGTCCACCATTCAAGGCTGGTCGCGCAGCAGCGCCTACCCGGAAGGAAAACGCATCACCGTGACATACATTGTCGAAAATGGATCGGGGCGCCTTCTCGGTGCGCAAATGGCCGGCGCCGAAGGCGTCGCCCACAGGATCGACACGCTCGCCACCGCGCTGTACAGCAAGATGACCGTCTCCGATATCGCCCGCCTCGATCTCGGGTATGCCCCGCCATTCGCCACGGTGTGGGACCCTATTTTGGTGGCCGCAAATGTAGCAGTGAAAAGATTGCATAATAAAACATAAACATAGTATAAATTGAGAGGATCAAATCTTCAGGACCATAAGGAAATTACGTGCTCCACAACATCCTGTCAACCGTAGAAGAACGTGTCTCGATGATCGAAAGAACTCAATGGGGTGACGGCCTCAGCCGCGAGGAGATGCAGCAGTTCGCCCAGTATCTCTACGTGGCGACAGCACAGGCCGACGAGCCCATCTTCAATGAGGGTGCCCGCGAACCTTACATGTGCTTCGTTATACAGGGCCTCATCAGGATAACGAAGGGCGATTCCCGGAAAAACGTCAAAACCATAGGCGATGTCGCGGCCGGCCGAAGCGTGGGTGAGATGAGCATTATTGACGGCCTCCCCCGTTCCGCGTCCGCGCGTGCGATCGAGGAGACCGTAGTACTCGTTTTGACCAAGGAAAATTTCGACCTGCTGCTCAAGGACAACCCGAAGCTCGGCGTGGTCCTCCTGAAAAAACTGGCCCAGCTCGTAAGTCATCGCCTCAGGGTATCGGACTGGATGCTGGCGGAATACATATACGAATCGTAAAAAAGATGGTTCAAGGTTCAAGGTTCAAGGTTCAAGGTTCAAAGAAAGAGCGGTACGTCTGCCTTTGCAGCAGGACCATCCAGCGTTGAACCTTGAACTTTGAACCTTGAACCGTTTTTGTTTTTACAAGGTTTTCAAGTACCCCGACTGGCATTTCGGGCATCTTTTATCGGTTATTTCGAGGAAGGTCCTGACGTGGTCTGATCTGCAGCCGGGGCATTCGATCGTGTCTTTTCTTAAGTCCAGCCCGAACTGGTCGAGACAATTCATACATAGACAGGCGGACATATAGCCTACGCATTCTTCCATTATATCTATATCTTTATCAAACTGACCCGGGTCATCACCCTGAAAGGAGAATTCATCGTTGAGGAGGATACGGGCGATCGCTTCCTGCTCGTCCTTGCCTTTCAGCGGCATTCGTGTCCCGTTCACATTCTTGACGTAGAGAAACCCGCCGTTCGATGCATCGAGCGTAAAACCGCATGCGGTACAGCGGAAACCGTCTGCTGCCTCATAATCCAAATTTGCCTCAGCTTTTCCTGGGTTCATAACCGTCCCGTTCCCGTGATACGCGATACCATTCCAGCATGCGCGCGAGTTTTGTTATCTGTTCATCGTCGAGTATATAATTGAACCTTTCCCTGGCCGCCCCGATCAGCATTGCATTGGCTTCGGCGCAATCGGACCGCGATATAAGAATGAGCGGTATGCCTATCGCGTGTGCATAACCCGCCTCGAATGCCACTCCCGTGTCGCCCCCGTCGACGAGCGCAACGATCATGTCACACTCCACGAGCATCTTGATGCATGTGTCCTTGACAAGGCGGCTTAACTTTAGTTTTGTCTCCCTGTTCCCTTCGATGTTCGGAGAGTCGGTAAAAGGATCTATGATCCGGATCGTCGTGCCGTGCTGGGTTTTGGTAAGCGCATCCCGAAGCTTTTCCAGGAACTCTTTCTTGAACTGTTCCTGCGCTTCGTTGAAACATGGATGGGCGAAATAAATTTGCATGATATTGCGATGTCCTTGCTCAAATATATGGGGAATCCGTTGTCTCTGCAAGATGTAGAATTAATTTACAGGATAGTATGATTTTACAGGTTAACGGCTGCCATCGCCGTCATGCCGCCGGGTGCCCCCCCAAATTCGGGGTCCGCCCCCCCTTGCAGTCATCCTGGCGAAGGATTGTGTCGCAATTTTAAAAGGTCGTCATTCCGGCGCTTGACGCCCGAATCTAAGGTTTTTCTTTTGGGTCTTTTCACAAGAACGAAATAGAGAAAAACTAATAGGAACAAAACCTTGGATCCCGGTGTCAGGCACCGGGATGACGAAGAAGGCTTACTCTGACTGGTATGGTATCCTGCTGCACATAGCAGGCGAGGAATTGGGACACACTCTTGAAGGCCGGGACCCACTGTTCCACAAGCCGTCATCCCGGTGCTTGACACCGGGATCCAGTGTCTTCGTCTTTACTTTTTTTATTTCGATTCCATGCTTAATCTTTAGTTCGCTTGAGGCAGCGGCTCGACGACAGCCGGCGCGATGCCCTTGGGCAGAGTGACGGTAAATTCCACTCCCCGTACAGTATTCGCGACGGTCATATTTCCGCCGAGTTTTTTCACGATATGACGCGCCTGGAAAAGCCCGATGCCGAGCCCCGCACCCTTGGTCGTGTAAAACGGCTCGAACATCCTGTCGACATTCTTGATGGGGCTTCCCGTATCACAGATGATGACGGTAAGCGATCCGTCCTCTTCCTGCACGGATGCGAAACATTCTATTCCCGGCTCCCGCGCGGCCTTTTCCCGGACATTCTTTATTATATTGTCAAAAACGGTGACCATTTTGTGCTTCTGCGTGAACAAGGTCCCCTGTCCCGTTGCCTTGCCCTTAATGTCGTAGAGCGCAAAAAGGTCTTTTGTAAGCTGGGCAAGATCGATCTCCTCCCCTGCTTCATCCTCGTCTGTCTCCGATCCGATCTCCAATGTAGCAAGTATCTTGTCCGCCCGGACATTGAGCGCCGGGGCCGATTCCCTTAAATAATCGATGAACCTGCTTTCCCGCTCCTGTCCGCTTATATGGCCGATATTGTAAATAAGCCCTTTAATGAACTGGGTGACGTTCTTGACATCGTGCAGCAGAAAGGTCTGGAGTTTTGAAAAATTGTGCAGCGCGTCGTTGGCCACCTTAATTTTCATCAGGATATCCATCTCGATGAGAAGAAAGAGTGTCTCGAAAATGATCATGTATATGTATCTCTTATAGCCCCGCGGGCTCAAAGGGACAATGCCGAGGCTGACGGAATAATCCGGCCTGACGATCTTCCGCACGATGGTGCGCCGGGTCCCGGGAGGAGGCCGTGTGACTGTGCTTTCGCCATAGGTGATGTCGTAGAATATCTCCTTTATCTCGGCCACTTTGACAAGCTCATTCACCTTCGGCAGGAACTGGGAGATGTCGTAGTTGCACTCCCTGTTGGCATCGACCATCTGCAGCTGAACCTTGAAAGCCCGGTTCGTCAGGTACCGCAAATAAAAAAGAATGACCAGCGCAACAGCGCCGGCCACAATGACAAAAAGGTACATCGACTGGATAAGCCTAAGCGTCATCATCGATGTCTTCCCTCTTGAAGCCGAACTTCTTAATGAAATAATAGAGGCTTTCCCTCTTCACGCCGAGGAGCTTCGCGGATTTATAGATATTGAAATTCGTGTCCTTGAGGACCGTCAGGATAACGTTCTTCTCCGCCTCTTCACGGGCAGGCTGCAGCCCCTTGCCCACCTCGATACCGAAGCTCACCTTCGCCACGCCCTGGCGCGAGAGTTTCTGTTCCGTGTCCCGGAAAAGAATTGCCCGGTCGATGGAGAACATGAGCTGTTCCATGGAAACAGGCTTCATGAGATAATCGAAGGCCCCGGACTTGATGGATTCGAGGGCCGCGCTCTCTGTCTTCTGCCCTGTAAGGATAATGCATTTGATGCCGAAGTTTTCGAGAATATAATGAAGGAGCCGTAAGCCTTCGTCGGGAGTGTTCTCGTTAGGAGGCAGCCCCAGGTCCAGAACGGCCAGGTTCACTCGTTCCGAATTAAGGATATACATCGCTTTCTGGACATTCTCCGCCTCGAGGACCTGGAAGCGTTCTTCAAGGGCGAACCGTATCTGGCCCCTGAGTGCGGCATCGTCTTCGGTAAGAAGGATGGTCTCCATTCGATTCTCTATATTAGTACTATGGGGTCTGTTTTGAAAGAGATTTTTTATCTTTGCGCCACAGCCAGACGCATAACAGTATTCCTACGAACGTCAGGCCGCAGCCAATATAAAATGATACCGGCACATATCGAAAGACGATCGTATGTTTTCCGGCGGGCACCTCTATGGCCCTGAATGCCAGGTTTGCCCGGTATATTTTCGTTTCCTGTCCATCGACATATGCGCGCCACCCGGGATAGTATGTGTCGCTCACATAAAAGAATCCATCTCCGTCCGATTCCGATGTCAAAATGACCTCGTTCGGCCGGTATGACACAAGACGGATAAACCCCCGTGATGCCCTGTTTCCTGACTGACGCGGCACGGGCTGTAGTCCTGAAATTATAAGCTCTGTCTTAAAATCTGATTCGGGATTGATCATCCTGAGCATGACATCTTTCTCATCATCCATGAATTGAGCTTTCGGGAAGAAGAGGAACCTGCCGGGATATCCCCGATATTCGTAGAGATAGACGTACTTATCATTCAATGTGTCTTTTTTTACGAGTATAAAATCCTTATCGGTCAGGGGATAGGAGAGGATGGCATACTTGATGCCCCCCACGTCCAGCAAACTGCGCGCCTGAACGATATTTTGTACGCAGTTGAAAAGCCCCAGGTATTTTTCGTGATGCCCGATGCGCATCACCTCTGCCCCGCCGATGCTGTACAGTCCATACAATGCCGAATATGGTGCAACGAGATAATTCTTACCGATCAAAATGCTATTGAGCTCATTTTCTGTCTTGACCGAGACCATAAATCTTTCGGTCTCCGTATTATGCAGCAATTCGCGGGTGAACCCGTCCGGCTTTTCAAACCATTTCCAGGATGTCGTGCCATAAAAACCGTAACTGGCCAGAAAGAGGTCCGCTGTCAGGACGACCAGCACGAAACCCAGGGCAATCCTTTTTGCGCGAAGCCTGACATAGAGCAGCAGGCCTGTGCAGAAAAGGAAAGAGAACGCGAGGAAACGTTTTGCATTGTGCAGGTTGAACCAGATCTCATTGTACAGGGGAGGGCGCACGTTCCGCCGGGCAAGGAAGTCCACAACCTGGTCATGATAGAAATTGAGAAAAGCCCATGAGAGAGCAAAAAGGAATCCCAGGTAGAAGAACGCGATGGTTAGCCGCCTTATCGTCCGGTCATTTTCTTTGAGCCCTGCTATCACGGCGTCGAGGCCCATCGCGGCGACGGTGCTGACTGCGAAAAACAGCAGGAAAAGGAATTTTACAGGATAACGGACAGAACTGAAAGGAGGCATCTTGTGGAGCAGTTTATAGACCGGGGTATTTCCGCCGAGGCCCAGTATCAGGCTGAAGACAATAAGACCGAGAAAGAAATATTTCCTTTTGTCCCCCTTCACAAAATAGACAAGTGCAAGAAGTACCGGCCCCAGCCCCAGGTAGACGGTCTTGAGCCAGGACTGGTTCAGCCAGTATTTTTGAAGATTCTGCGCATACCCGAAAACATCGGGAAGAAAGAACTGGGCAAAATCCTTCCAGGCCAACGACCACGTTATTGCCTGGAGATAGGGCAGTCCCGACGACCTGATGCTCTGTTTGTGCAGTTCATAGAAGCTCGTCCACTGGACCCCGGACAACAGGATGAAGAGCCCGGCTATGAGGACAAGCCCGAAAGCCCGGCCCGTCAGTTTCGTGGGCCGTACCGTGAACCACGGGACAAAAAATAATGATGCAAAGAGCACAACGCCCGTAAGGATGACGATCTCCGGGGCTCCCGCAAGGTATTGAAAGACGAGGAACAACGCGCAAAGGACGCTATTCCGGTATTCTCCTGTTTCAAAGTACTTCAGGAAATAGAGGAGGATCAGGGGAAACCAGGATACCCCGAAAAGATGGGGAAGCAGATTGTGAACCGAGAGGAGGTATCCCGAAAGCATAAAGACCATCCCCCCGACCGCGGAAGAGAGTGGCGTGACTTTCATATAGCGCAGGAACGCGTACGTCGAGAAGGCCGCAAAAACGAAATGCAGGATGATGAGCCAGTTCCACACGACGTTGAAAGGGAGAAAGAGGTAGAAGACGTGGGGCGGATAGAGCACGCCCGGCTGAAGCGTCGCGAGAAGAGGGATGCCGGAATAGTTGTAAGGGTTCCAGAACGGGAATACGAGACTCTTTACCTGGGAGACCCAGAGAAACTTCGGAGGGATAAAAAAGGGCGCAAGGTCCCTCTCGCAAAAAATGAGTTTCGAGGAAAGCATCGGGTGAAAATAGACAACGCCAAGAAATAAAAAAAACAGGAGGGCGAAGAAATTTTTGGATCGGTTCAAATCATATGGGTACGAAATATTCTTGCCTGGGCCCTACACCTTTACCAGGTCGTGCACCGATCGGCCGGCGTACCGGCGGACGCACTGGAACACACAATGGATGCTGGAGTGGTCGGCAACGAGGCCGCTGTATTTATTGTCAATGTATATGTTGCAGCGCCGGGGACCTGGATCTGGACCTGGCTCGCGTCGGTGGCCGCAAGCGTGACCCCCTGAATACTCGCAGCGCCTATAATATCACCCATCGTGTAAGCAGCGGCCGTACCCTTGATATTATACTGGGCGAACAGGATACCGCTCGCGCCGCGCAGTGCACTCAGGACGCCTTTGGCCGTTGCATCACCGGCATCCTGCTTGATCTCGAGGTATTTCGGCAAAGCCACGGCTGCAAGGATACCGATTATGATAATGACGATGATCAGTTCTATCAGGGTAAAACCTTTGTTATTCTTAAGAGTCTTCATAAAAGATCCTCCCGGTAATTGCTATATATGCTGCTGTCTATGTTGCAAATGCAATGCCATAAATGATTTTTTTTCAGTTTGGCTGATGAATGCCTTTTTATAACGCCCTGCCTGCCAAAAAGCAACAAAAACCGCTCAAGTTAATGGCCCGGAACATCGTGACGGCACGCTTGATAACGGGAAACAACAATTTTTGTGACATCGTACTACAATTTTTGTAGTTCCGCGAGCTAATGTCATATGCCGATCTCGTATTTTTTCACGCGGTACCACATGCTTCTGTCGGAAATCCCGAGAAGCCGCGCCGCCTTTGTCTGGGACCCGTTCGATTTTTTCAGGGCATCGATGATCATGGTCCTTTCGAGCGCAGAGATCGCGTCGTCAAGCAGGGTATACGAATCGACCGACCCTGAAAGAAAATGCTCGGCCCGAAGATGCAAAGGAAGATCATCGAGTCCGATCACGTCGCCATCGCACATGACCGAGGCCCGTTTGATCGTCCCGATGAGTTCCCGGGTATTGCCCGGCCAGGGATAGTCCGCGAGCACTTTCATGGCATCCTCGGACACCATCAGCACCCTGCCCGTATCGTTCTCTATGTTTCTCAGGACGAAATCCACGAGGACCTGGATGTCGTCACGTCTCTCGCGCAGAGGCGGGACCCGTATATGTATCTGGGAGAGCCGGAAAAAAAGGTCTTCCCGAAACTTGCCTTCCTGTATCTCATTTTCGAGAACGCGATTTGTCGTCGAAATAATATGTATATCGACCTTGTTAGGCTTTGTGGAGCCGAGGTGTTCTACCTCCTGCTTTTCGACGACTCTCAGCAATTTTGCCTGAAGATAGGGGCTCATCTCGCCGATCTCATCAAGGACTACACTCCCGCCATGGGCCACCTCGAATTTCCCGGCCTTCTGCTGAGTTGCCCCTGTGAAAGCACCCTTCTCGTAGCCGAAAAGCTCGCTCTCCAGAAGATTGTCCGGTATAGATGCGCAATTGACAACAATGAACTCTCCCTTGCGCTTTGAAAGAACGTGGATAAGTTTCGCTATCTCCTCTTTACCGGACCCCGTCTCGCCGGTGATGAGGACGTTAAGTCCCTTCCCCGCTATCTTTTCCGCTTCCTTGAAGATATCCTTCATCTGCGGGGACCGTCCGACCACCCCATGGAAAACGTGATTTTCCAATTCTTTTTCGCGAAGAAGCTCCACTTCTTTTTTTAACCGCCGCGTGCCGAGGACCCTTTTCAGGATGACCTTCAGTTCGTCGAGAAGGATGGGCTTCACAAAGAAATCCGTTGCGCCCCTTTTGATGGCATCGAGAGCGTTCTTTTTCGTGCCGTAGGCCGTAATGATAAGTATGGGGACATCAAACCTTGCCTTTATGGCGCTTGTTGCCGAGAGGCCGTCGAGCCCCGGCAGGCTGATGTCCATTATGACAAGGTCGATATTGTTTCCAATCGAACGGTAGGCGTCCTCGTAACTTTCAAAGGCGTTTACCCTGTAGCCTTCCCCTTTCAGGGCCTCTTCCAGGAAGAACCGGACGCCTGCGTCATCCTCTATTATCACGATCCGTTCGCTCATGCTTTCCTTGAATATGTCAGTTAACGGCCGGTTGCGCCGTCATTTTCTCCAATGCCTGCCCGGCGGCGTTGTGCACGGGCAGCTCGATCGTGAACGACGTGCCGGACTCCGAGCTCCCGACCTTGATATCCCCGCCATGGAGCTTCATATTGCGCATCCCGATGAAAAGGCCCAATCCTTTGCCTTCCTTTTTCCTCGTGAAGAAAGGCTTGAAAATAGAATCATAATCCTCCGGCAGTATCCGGGAATTTTTATTCGATATTACGATGGAGATGTTCTTTTCGTCCTGGCGCACATCGATCTTTACTGTGCCGCCGTCTTTTTCGTACCCCGCCGCATTCTTGAGAATGTTATAGATCACCTGGTAAAGCTTCACCTTGTCAGCGAAGCAGATAAGTTTTCCCTTTTTGAGATCGATACGAACATCCTCATAGGCCTCGGCTATCGCTTCGACGGAGTCCTCTATGACCTCGTACAGATCGAACTGTTCCCCTGAAAATTCGTTGTCGGTAAAATCAAGGAGCTCCCGGGTGAAGATATCTATCTTCTTTGACGCATCGAGCATCGCCGCTATATATCGTTTCTGGGACTCGTCGGTTATCCTCTGTTTCAAGAGCTCACTCATGCCCGTGATCGTATTGAGGGGGTTGCGCACCTCGTGTGCAACCATGAGCGACATGTACCCGAGAGGGATGATATAGTCCAATTTTTCCATGCTTTCGATGAGCCCCCTGCGCTCGCTTTCGTCGGCACGGGTCTGAACATGTTCCATCAGGCGCTCGATGAGATTATAGACCTCCAGCATCTGCCCGCGCTCGTGCCTGAATTCCTCGAGCCGGACAAAGCTCTCCGCTTTCTTTACCAGGTCATTGATCGGCTGCATGACGGCGCGAACGATCACGAGTGTACACAGGGCGGAAAAAAGGCATACGCCGAAGATCCATGCCCACCCGACATTCCCCTTCGTAGAAGCGATGACGTTGAGAGCGATGGTCACGGCAAAGAGGCTTGTCAGGAATGACACGAGCGGTATCAAGGTATTGAGGCTGTAGCGCAAATTGCCCGGGTCCTTGAAGAAGCCTTTCAACCGGCACCCCTCATGGCGCTCATGATGTTCCACCAGGGCATGAATATGGCAAGTGCGAGAAACAGGACCATTCCGGCAAGCCCCACGGTCAGGATGGGCTCGATGTAGGCCGACAGCCTGCCGACCGTGTACGTCACCTCCCGGTCGTAGTGCATGGAGATCTCTCTCAACATGTCTTCGAGCGACCCCGTTTCTTCCCCCGTCGCGATAAGATGGATAACAAGGGGCGGGAATATCTTCGCATCCTTCAACGGCCGCGCTATGCCATGTCCTTTCTCGATGTTCTCCGCTATCTCGAGGACCTTTCGCGCGATAAATTCATTGCCGACCGTCCGCGAGACAATATCGAGGGTCCGTATGATGGGCACACCTGAACTGACAAGATTCTCGAGGGTGAACGCGAACCGGCTCATGCATGTCTTCAGGACGATCTCGCCGATAAGAGGTATCTTAAGCTTCAATACATCGATGGCATATTTCCCGCCGGCACTTCTCTTGTATAAGAAAAATGCGACGATCAATGCGGCGAGGATGACGAAAGAGACCCCGAGATATTTCTGGAAGATATCGTTGATCACGAGGAGAATCTGCGTGGGAAGCGGCAGAGCTATCTTGGCGCTGCGGAACAACGGCGCGAATTTAGGCACAACGACGTTGACGAGTATGATGAACGCCGAGACCAGCGTTATCACAACGAAGGTCGGGTACCGCATGGCGGATTTGATCGTTTCCTTCGTCTTCATCTGGAATTCCAAAAGGGCCGACAATCTTTCCAGGACTTCTTCCAGGCTGCCGCTCGTCTCCCCGGAACGCACCATTGCCACGTAGATCTCGGAAAACACTCCTTTGTGTTTCGCGAGTGCGTCGGAAAAACTTGACCCCTTGTCAATGTCCTGTGCCACGGCCGTTATCGCTTTTTGTAAGCGGGGATTCGACGTCTGCTCCGAGAGCGCCCTCAAACCCGATACGATGGGTATGGCCGATTTTACCACCGTCCGGAGCTGCCGCGTAAAGAATATGAGGTCGTCGAACTTGACGCGCTGGAAACGCGCCAGGATATCTTCGGACGATCCCGAAGCGGCTTTGCCTGTTTCCTTCGCTGAGACGGGGATATAGCCCATCGAGTCGAGCTGCATCATAGCTTCCCGCTGTGTTGCAGCCTCGATGTTCCCCTGGACCATGAGGCCTCTTTCATCGCGGGCCTTATATGCGAATGTGGCCATAATTATCGTGTGCCTTTATTCTTCCTGAACAACATTGAGCGCCTCTTCGAGCGTGGTCTGTCCGAAGAGGACCTTCATGATCGCATCGTCGCGCATGACCCGCATGCCTTTTTCGTGGGCCTTCTTTTTCAATACCTCGCTCGGCGCCCTGCTGTTGATCATTTCCCTCAGTTCATCGTCCATGACCAGGACCTCGTAGACCCCTGTCCTGCCCTTGTACCCCTTGTATTTACAGGCGGGGCACCCTTTCCCCCTGTAGAGCAAAACGTCTTCGCGTATCTGGAAGGTCTTGTGAACGGAAGGGGCCGGGTAATACGATTCCTTGCATTCGGGGCATATCTTCCTGAGGAGCCGCTGACCGATAACGCAGGTTATGGACGACGTTACAAGGAACGGCTCGATGCCCATGTCGATGAGGCGGGTAATGGCGCTCGGGGCATCGTTCGTGTGGAGCGTGGAAAGGACAAGGTGGCCGGTCAAAGCGGAGTGGACCGCAATATTCGCTGTTTCGCCGTCCCGGATCTCGCCGACCATGATGACGTCGGGGTCCTGCCTCAAGATCGACCTGAGCCCGCTTTCGAACGTCATGCCCGCCCGCGGGTTGACCTGTGCCTGGGCAAGGCCTTCGAGCGTATATTCGACGGGGTCCTCTATCGTAATGATATTCTTCTCAACGGAATTTATGAAATTGAGGATGGCGTACAGAGTGGTGGATTTCCCGCTTCCTGTCGGGCCGGTTGAAAGAATGAAGCCGTAGGGCCGCTTGAGGACGTTCTTTATTTTTTCCTTGTCATCCCTCAGAAAACCAAGGTTGTCGATGCCGTACAGGGCCGTGCTTTTGTCGAGGAGCCTTAGAACGACCTTTTCGCCGTGAATCGTGGGGAACGTGGAAACCCTGACCCCGACCTCGCGCGATGCTTCGCGGATGTTGAACCTCCCGTCCTGGGGGGTCCTCGTTTTCGCGATGTCGATGCCGGCCAGGATCTTGATCCTCGAGACGATGGGGAGGAACATCTTCTTGTCCGGGCTCGGCACGTCGCGCAGCCTGCCGTCCACCCTCATACGTACACGCATGGTGTTCTTCGAAGGCTCGACGTGGATGTCGCTTGCGCTGTCGGCAAGCGCCTGGGCGAGAAGGGAGTTGACGAAACGGACAACCGGCTCCTCCTCGATAACATCGACCGATATCCGTTCCTCCTGTTCGTCGTCTTTTTCGTCCTTTTCGAGGGTCAGGTCCTGCTCGCGTATCCTGTCGAGGGTCTCCTCGACTATTGTCTTGAGGCCGTAGTATTTTTCGAGTGCCTGCCTTAACTCGCCCTCCGGCAGGATGAGGGGCTCGATCTCCATCTTGACATGGCGTGCCACGTCGTCCATCGCGTCGATATCGAGAGGGTCCACCATCGCCAATTTCAGGACGTTGTGGCGCCGCATGACGGGGATGACCATCGCATTTTTGGCCATGTCCGTCGTTATCAGCGAGATGACATCTTCAGGTATCTCCATATCCTTGACGTCGATGATAGGGATATTGAGCTGTTTGCTGACCGTATCGATTATCTCCTTCTCCGACAGCATGCCGAGCTTGACAATGACCTTGCCAAGCTTTTCACCATATTTTTTCTGTTCGGTCAGCGCACGGAGAAGGTCTTTTTCGGTGAGTTTTTTTGCGTCGAGAAGCAGTTCCCCGAGCCGTTTACGCATTCGTGCCACTATCTCTTTCCCCTTTCCTCAAGATAGCGCAGCCTCTCGAGAGCCCCGTCCCTTTCCCGGGAGGATTTCGCCAGGCTTAAGTATTGACGGTAGTACTTTATCGCATCAGCGGACTGCCCCATATTGTCCTTTGCTACGGCATATGCCAGGTAAAGGTTAACGTCCCTGACATTCTTGTTTATCGGGACCTCGAGGACCCTGGCTGCTTCCGCATATTTCTTTCCCGTTCTGAAGAGCGCCGCGAGATTCAGGTACGGTTCGAGGCTTTCCGGTTCCAGGGAAATGGCCTTTCGGAAATATTCTTCCGCCAGACCGGGATCATCGGTTATCAGGAGGAGCCCGATGTTATTATATGCCTTCGGGTAATTAGGGCGATATTCGAGCACTTTTTTGAAATAGGTCACGGCATCTTTTCTGTTTCCCAGGGACGCGCAAACGATGCCCATATTATTGAGGGCCTCTACGTGGTCCGGCTTGCGACCGAGGACAACCAGAAACGCCTTCTGCGCCTCTTTGTACTGACCCGCGGCCATTAGCTGGAGGGCCTCGTTGTATTGCCTGTTTATTGAATCGTCTTCCATCTTCCGGGCAGGTGTATACCGTATCAGCTCGTCTTCCGCGGCCGGCTGTGCAGCCTTCGACCTTTTGGAAGGGCGCTCGGGTTTGAAGGCAACGTCACTGACATCGGGTGCCGGAACTGAAGCCGCATTGACGGTCTTGGGTGCGTCCTTTACGGCAGTCAGGGCCTGTGTATTTGCGGCCACCTGTACGGCCGGTGCAGCCGGTTTCGCGGCTGCCGGCTGGGTTTCAGGGGTCTTCTGCGGGGCAGGCTTTACCGGCACAGCAGCCTGGGCAGCAGTCTTGACACCCGCCATCTGCTGCTGCGGTGTTTTCTTCTGGTGAAAAGCGGGGATATAGAGGTACGCAATAATAACTACCGCCACCAGGGCAACAATTCCGATCACGATGTATGGCGGCTTTTTCTTCGGCTCAGGCGCATTGCCGAAAGGGACACCATCCGGCTTATCCTTTCTGTCTTCCTGCGCCTTTTTCAGGGCATCATGGATTATGCTCATTACGTACCCTTACCCTTACCTGTCATGAATTATTTTTGGCGTCAGGAACAGCACCAGCTCGGTGTTACGTTTTTCTTCCGTGTCGGCCCTGAAGAGAGGACCGAGGAGCGGAATGTTGGCGAGACCGAATACGCCCGTCCTGTCCTTGTATTTTCTTTCCTGTATGAGACCGGCGATAACCACGGTCTCCCCATCTTTTACCCGCACGATCGTGTCCGCTTCCCTGGTTGTGATAATCGGTACACCGACCGTCGTTTCTATAATATCGCCCGACTGTTTGGGATAGGGCACCGTACCGGAAAGGGTTGAATAAACCGGGTGTATGCTGAGGATTATGTTATTGTTCTCATCTATCTGGGGTATAACATCAAGCGCAACGCCGGTATTCAAGAATTTCGGGGTGTACGTCGCCAGCGTGCCGCTCGTGGTGTTCGATTGGGTCTGGTCGAAATACACCTCCTGCGTGGTCGCTTTTATGACGGCCCGTTGATTGTTGAGGGTAGCGACCTTGGGGCTCGAAAGCACCTCCACTTTATAATCCTTCTGAAGTGCCTCGATATAAGTATTCGTTATATTCAGGTCACCGGACGCGATGGAACCGGCATTGAACTGGACGATATTCTCCGTGATGGAGAAATCGCTCGGCCGGGGGAAATACTGCCGGGCGGAGATATTCGCAAATTGCCCTATCCGTACATTGACCATCTGCCAGTTAATACCGACGCGTGACCCTGCGGCCAGTATGACCTCGACGATCTTAGCCTCGATCATGATCTGCCGGTGCATCGGCCCTTCGAGGCTGTCGAGAAAGAGGGAAACCTGCTTGAGGTTCTTCGGGTAGTCGAGGACCATGATCGTGAAGGCCTGCCGGTTTACCGCAAATTTTCCGTCCGGCGAAAGAATGGACTTCATGTTGTCTTCAAGGTTCTTCCAGAGGTCGGTTTCACTCTCACTTCTTATGTCTATGGTCCTGTCCTGCGCGCTCGTTGTGCTTCCGCCCGTCGTCGTGCTCGATGAACTTCCTTCCCTCCACTGGACCCGGCTCACGGACGACTTTTTCAAGGAAAGATAATTTACCGTGAAGAGCTTTGTCTCAAGTTTCGGTTTCGAGACATACACGGTCCTGCCTTCGATCTTATAGGTGTAATTGAGAGGCTCGAGAATATACTCAAGTGCCTTGGGGAGGGTGACCTGCTTGAGGTCGACCGTGGTCGTACCCCGCACATCCGGTTCGATCACCACGTTGTAGTCCGTCTGTTTGGCGATCGCCCGCAGGATGTCCTTGACGTCGGCCTCCCTCAACGAAAAAGAATAAAGGTCATCTGTCTGCTTCGTTACCACCTTCTGTTCCCTGTCCGCCTGGAATGAAACCGGGCTCGGTATATCCGGCGGTTTCGGTACGTCTTTCGTATCAAGCGCGTTCTGCGTACTCGCGCACGACACCAGGAAACAGAGAAGTATTAAAGGGATCCATCGTATTTTCATTTGGCCTTCTCCGTCGGTTTGTCTTTTGCAGGCAATTCCTCTTTTACCGGCTTTGATTCCTGGGTCACGGTATCGGGGTCAGCGAGGACCAGGGTCCTTTTAATGCCGCCCCGGGCCAGTACGACCCTGTCTTTACCTATATCGACAACCTTTTCATTGCCGATAAGATCGCCCTTCTTTACGACTTCTTTATCGATGACCGCTACGCGGCTGCCCCCTCTTTCGAGGATGGCCACAAGCCTTACCGCCGAACCGGCTTCTTTTTTTCTTTTTTCCGTAAATACCGGCAGCGCAAAAGGATCGGACGCCCAACTGACATTGATCTTGTTGAATTGCGGTTTTGGCTGGACCTGCGCAGGGGGTGCATCCCCGGGTTTCGCCGGGGCTTGCGGGCCTGCCGCCTGAGGCGCCTGGGCCTGCTGCTGCTGAGTTTGCTGCTGCGGTTGGCCCGCCGGGACGGGCTGACCGGGTTTTGCCGGGGCTCCTTGCTGGCCCGCGGGCTGCACCTGTGCCTGGGCAGGAGGCTGAACAGGGCCTTTCGGTTTTTTCTTTCCGGTGAAGAATTGAACGTATCCGGCGATAAGCAGGATCACGATACCGAAGATGAGGACCGGTTTACTTACCTTCACCTGGCCTCCCTTTCAGTGCTTTGAACTCAACAACAAACCTGCCCGCCAAAACTGTACTGTCCTTATCATCAAAAGCGATGCGGGCCTTCTGAACCCCTTTGAAGGCAGTCTTGTTCGATATCTCTTCGAGGAATTTCCCTATGTCAAGAAACTCCCCCTTTATATTCATTTCAAAAACGGGGTTGACAATACCCCTGTGGGCCGAATCCAGGGAATTGTAGTTCCCGTTGAGGTTCCCGACCGCCATGCCTTTTGACCTGGCGTCGCGCAACAGGCCGCTCATAAACCCCGGCATCCTGTCTATACTCGGCGTCTGGGCCAGAAATTCGTTGTACGCTTTCCTGGCATTCTCCTGCGTCTGGACCCGCTGGGACATCGTCATGATGCTGGTTTCCATGTCCTTGCGTTCCTTCAGGATCGCGTTGATCATACCCTGTTTCTTTTTAGCCCCCGCCTCTATGGGAAGGTAGATGGCGAGTGCCCACACCACGATCATGGCGAGAGGTATACCGAACCATATAGCGAGTTTTTTATAGTTCATGCTTCGCGCACCTCGCCGTCAATGCAAATTCCAGGACCGGCCTTCCGCGTAATGTCTTATTTTCTTTGCTGACGACCTCGATCTGCCTGATAAAGGTCGAGTCTTTCAGCGCGAGGATGAAATTGAAAAGAGCCAGTTCGAGCGCATCTGATTCGCCAAAAACGTAACCCTTGAGGGCAACCGAATATTCACCGTCCGGGAGCTTCTGGGCCTGCGTCGCCGCGGGCTTCGCAGGCTCGGGCGGCGGCTGCCCCGGTGTCTTTTTTGCATCCGGTGCCGCCGGATCGGCGGGAAATTCTCCGCCGAACTCAATCGATTTCAGGTAGACATCCTTCGGCGTCCGGGAAGAAAGATACTTTAACAGGGTTACAAAGGTCAGGTCTTTCTTCTGGATCTCGCTGCGTATGAAGGCAATGTCACCGGGATCGACCGTTTCGACATTTCTCACACCCAACGCCGCCATGCCTTTCTTTACATTTTCCAGGGTCCTCTGTTCGACGGAAAGCCTCAGGTCGACGTTCTGAACCGACCGCCACATGCCGAGGGAAACGAGGATGAGGATCGCGGCGACAGCGACAGTCCCGAACATGCTGAATTTCTTTATAAGCCTCGTCTGCTCCCTGCGCTTCGCGCCTTCGGGCAGAAGGTTCGGCAGGACATCCACGTTCATGCAGAGCGTCTGCGACGGGATATATTTGTCCTCAATGTTGTGAATGGCATCCAGGTGATCGATCTCCTCGACCAGCGTCTCCTGCAGTTTTTCGAAGAACTTCGGTATCTTCGCGCCCCTGCCCGTCACATATACCTGGGTCACGGCCTTGTCAGGATAATGCTGGTTGTAGACGCTGAACGTCCTCTGTATCTCGCCGGCAAGGCGCTCGAAAGGAATTTTCAGGATCTCCGTCAACTCCTCGTCGAAGCCCCTTTCCTTCTTGAACTGCTCGGCCTCATCGAATGAGAGCCCGGGCCCGCTCATGAGTGCATCCGAGAAGCTCTCCGATGCCGTAAGTATCTCGCGGGCGAACATGAGCCTGCGGCCGCTCGCAATATAAAGACCTGTCCTCTTGCCCCCGATATCGATCACGGCGACAGACCTTTCGCCTATTTCGCCGAGCGCATAGATATAGGCAAACGCGATATCGGTGATAAGAACGAGTTCCTGGAAACCAACCCGCTCAAAAGCGGAACGCACGCGATCTATATACCCTTTCTGCGCGCCGACAAAAAGGACCTCGTCCTTCATGACGCCCTTTTCGTCGACCCGTCCGAGCATCAGGTGCTCATACGCCATGTCGTCGAGGTTGATAGACAATACCTTGGACGCTGTCCAGTTCAGGGCTTCCTTCTGTTCTTTTTTCGGCAGAATGGGAATGGTGAATGTTTTCTTGAGTATGTCCGGAGACGATATGCCGACCGCCACTTCGCAGTCCGCGCCTTCCTTCATCCGGATATCTTCTACAATAAGCCTGAGATCTTCGAAATCTCCCTTGTAGGGATAATCGCCCTGGGATGTGATGATACTATTGCCGGTAGTGCCTTTGCACCGCACATATTTGATGCTGACGGTTCCGATATCAATACCAAGGATATCCAAGCTCACCCCGTACCGCGCGATACAAATGATAACTGTTCAATGGGCCGGTAAGGACAAAACACAAAAATATTTGTCATATCACTCACTTACAAATGTATCCCGATGTTACAAATTAATAGTTTGTCATATCTTGCTATAATTCCCATAATTATAAGTACTTTTATATTGTTTTGGAAAAAATAAGTCAACAGGAAAATAAAGTCTGACAATACGGACATTGCCAGTAATAGAACATCATTTCGCAGAAGATTACGGCACAGCGGCGGGACAGGTTTTTACGGTTTGAAAGTCAGTCTGAATTTCCACACATCCGCTTTCTGGGTGGCCCCGCCCGATGCCGTGGTCCAGCCGAAGAGGAATTTATTGAATGCGGCGTTGTATGCTGAGTCAAGGGTGATGGTTCTGTCCAATGTTGGGCTGGCAACGGTATAATCGGTTGATACATTCCCGAGAGTTCCATTTGTATATTTGTCACATACAGGCATTGCGATTGGCACCCACACAACCGTGCCATCGGTAATTGCCTGACTTACGGACCATGTGGGCTCGGTACTACCGCTTGTTCCGGCCGTCTGAGCCATAAAGTAATATCCCTTATTCGTTGTAGGTCTCACTTGATCCCCTATTGCATACGTGGTGGATGCGCTCCATAGGGGAGGTATTTGAATTGGGACCCATGTGACCGTTCCGTCGGTTACCGTTCCGCTTGGGGGCCAGGCCGGTTCGGCAGGGCCGCTTGTTCCGGCCGTAGCGGCGACATAATAATATCCATTGTTCACCGTCGGCCTTATTTGGTCATTGATCGTGTACGCGGTGGATGCGCTCCATACGGGATCGCAGGGTACGATCCATGATTTTATTCTATACGTTCCTGCTGTGCTATTGCGCACCACTTCCATCCTGTAGGCATAGGTGGTATTCACCGTAGTAGAGCTCGTTCTGTCCGCCAGCCATTTGGTCGGGTTGGTCGGGCTTGTGTAGTAACTGCTGCTTGACGTTGCATTTGTCGGTCCGGTCGGACCGGTACTACTTGTACTGTCTCCCGAATCGGCTCCCGTGCCGGCGGTATGTTTGTTATCATCATAGGTACGAGAATTTGTGGCATAATTAACAGACAAAGTCGGTGTACCGTAGAAAGACGCATTCTGCCACCACGCCGTCCCAGGCCAGTTTTCATAGCACACAGCCCCGGAGCTAATACAGTTTGTCCAAGTCGGTTCTCCAGCAGCTGTCGTCCAGTTCCCAGAGCGTGATTCCCGGAAGAAGTAGCCGTTAGACGCGGTTGGAGCAATAACCTCACCTTGAGCATAGCTTGCATTTTTCCACCACGAACACTCCTGCCATTGTACGCCTGATTCCATGACGGTACTGCCTTTTGTCCCAGGCCAGGATGGTTCAGGTTCAGTTGCGCCCGTGGTCAAGTTATTCATTAATCTATACAGATAAGTAGTTCCCCCTGTTGTTCCATAGACAACCGTGTTGGCCAGGAACGAAAATGAACTCATCCATCTGGTATAATCATCCTTGCAGTTGATCCTGCTATCATCCCCCCAAAAAACATACGCCATATGCTCGTTGGAGGGGCCGTCGCATCTGTTATTCGAACCGCAGGCTACGCAGCTTGTGTTGGGATAAATGTCAAATTCAACAGCAAATTTTGGCGGCCTTAAACCATTTCCCAAGCCATCCAAGAATGACTTGATGTAATTGTCGGTCCCATATAATCGTGAATCCCCTCCATACGCCATGAGTTCTCCCATGCTGGAATCTCCACCAATGGAATTCGCTGTATTGCTGGTGCCATTCATTATTGCAAAGGTGAAGCCATCCCCCGTGGAGCCCGAGGCGTATTGAAAAACAAAATATGTTCTGAAACCACTCCCAAAATCACAGCTTCCACTGACACAGTTCCCGGCCGTGCTGCTCCCGCCATACCACACGGCGCCGGAGGCGCCTGATACTCCAAGGCCAAGGTGTACGACCCCGGTTTCTTCCACGGCGATCGATCTACCGGCCTGCGATTCTATCGGCTTGAAACTGCCCATGGACAAGGGAAAACTTACGTCACCGATCTTTAAATACCGGCGGAAATTCGAAAGAGTTACTCTTTGCACGGCTCCTTGATAAGTACCGTCAACCGTCAGAACATCCGTGTTATCATTGTAACTCGAGCTGAATGAGCCCTCTTTAGGTGTTCCGGGAACAAAATCCCTGCTGCCGCTGACGGGATTTCCTTCCGATGCAAAACGTATCGCCCATTCGACGCCTGCCCTGGCTATCATATTTGCACGATGACCATTCAGCAGAAGCGTGAAACCCTGCTGCTTTGAAATGACCATCGATACGAAACTGGCGCCAAGAACCGCTATGAGTGTCATGGCTATGATCAAGACCATGAACATGCTGCCTTTATTATTATTGAATTGCTTCATAATAGTCGCCGTTAAAAAATCTATTGCTTACGCCAAAATCGCCCGGGTAGTTATTCGGGATAACTTTTGTCCTCAACACATAAACAGGAATCGAAGGATCGGACATGCTGTTCATAGTGAGTTCAATTGTAATGGTTCCATCAACCGTCGCGCTTCTTGATGTATTAAATGCCTGTATATTTGTTCCAATAACCGTACCGTTCCTTTTCAAAATCCTGCCGTCCTGTTCAAAGACCACTGTGCTGGACGGATGTGCCCTGGTCAGCGTTAACGTACTTGACGAAGCTCCCGCTCCCGGGCTTGTGACCCCCGTTGCATCGCTCAATTCACGGGTGATCCGCTCCATGATATAGGTCCCGTCAGCGTAAAGAGGGCTTTGCTGCTTAACAAGTCCAAAAGTTTTAATGGCATTGTCTATAAAAGAAAAAGTAAACAGGCCGAGAATGGACAGCACGAGTATTACGGTAACAAGTTCTATAATAGTGAAAGCCCTGTCATCGTCCCGGATCATCATGGCTGGGCCGGCCTTCTTGTTACGATGGTTGAAATCGTATAATCACTCAAGAGACGAGAATACCTGACAGTCACCGTGATCTTTTTATAATAGTTGCTCGTCGGGGATTTCGTGCTCAGATCGAAGGGGTTGATCGATTCAATAATGCACCCGGTCGTATACCCGTCGTCGGGGGATGATTCAGCCGTAAAGACAGCGGGAGTGGAACATGACAAGCCTGCCGCGGTAATATTATCGTATGAATTGCCCGTAATCTCCGCCATTCTCTTATCGGCATAGAACTTGGCTTTGACGTAATAATCCGGTCTTGAATAATTGCTCATGACGCTTGTAAAAGCGATCATGGAGGCGGGCAGAAAAATTGCACCGATTATGATGAACATAATAAGTTCGATCAGAGTAAACCCTTTCTTATTCATCACTGGATTTCCGCTCTCCCTGTCGAAGCATAAATTCTAACCGTTTGACCTCCTGACAGGTTTATTGTCCCGGCCACATCCGGTTCCCCCATCGAATTGTATGTCACCGGGCCGCTAAAACTTGTTCCTGTTATTGTTACTGTGCCCGGCAATCTCTTTTGCACCCCTGCCACCCTGTATAACCCATAATCACCTGCATTGATCCTGAATGCTATGTTCTGGGACTGTCGTAGCCCCATGGCTCTCATTTGGACATACTGGATATCCGCTACAAGTTGACCGGCAGCTATAGAACTATAATCGCTTATCGAGAAAGGGTTTTTCAGCATGATGGCCCCAACAAGCAAGCCCAATACGACAATAACAACTACAAGTTCTATTGATGTAAAGCCTTTCATCGTACGATAGTTTTTCACAGACTGTCGCATAAATGCATGAAACCAAAACCCTGGATTCCGGCCTTCGCCGGAATGACGAGAATGAACACTAGTTCTCATTTATTATATTTTTGCCTCACCTGTCACTTGAACACATTAAACCTGATTATCGTAAACAACGCCTTTATCCCGTCCCGCCACGTTATTTTTTTGCCTTCTTCGTACGTCCTGCCGTAATACGAGATGGGGACCTCGAATATCCGCCACCCGCCTTTCGCCACCTTTGCCGTTATCTCCGGCTCGACGCCGAAGCGCTTCGACTCGATCGTTATCCCCTTCAACGCCTCGCGCCTGAAAACTTTATAGCAGGTCTCCATGTCGGTAAGGTTGAGATTCGTGAACATGTTCGACAGGAGCGTTATCGCGCTGTTGCCGAGGTAGTGCCAGAAGTAGAGAACCCGGTGGGGCCCGCCAAGAAAGCGCGACCCATAGACAACATCCGCCTTGCCTTCAAGGATCGGCTGAAGGAGGACCGGGTATTCCCGCGGGTCGTACTCCAGGTCAGCGTCCTGGATGAGGACGATATCGCCGGTTGCCGCAGCCATGCCTGCCTTAAGCGCCGCCCCCTTCCCCTGGTTCTTCTCCTGGAAAAGCGTCTTTATTCCCGCGCCGTCGAGCTTCTTCAAGTATTCCCGTGTCCCGTCGGTCGAGCAGTCATCGACAATGATGATCTCCTTTTCATAGGGCGTCTCCCTGACCTTCCGGAGGATCTCATCGATGAACTCGATCTCGTTATATGCGGGTATAATAACGGATAAAAGCATAGTCTCCCCTGCCGCCTAACTAACCGTAATGTTATATGGATGGGGGTAAAAAGGCAAGAATGAAAAAACGGGCGGTGGGCGATGGGCGATGGGCGATGGGGAAAATACCGCATTTACCTATTGCCTATGTCCGTTCATTTCCGTTACCTATCGCCTATTGCCCATTGCCTATTGCCTATTATTTCCATTTATGCCATAGTCTAAAAAATGGAAATCCCGTATCTTGAATTTTTCGGCTTGACGGAGAAACCATTCGGGATGTCGCCGGACCCGGCGTTCTATTTCGATTCCGCAGAGCATCGCCAGGCCATCGAATACCTGAACTTCTTCATTGCGCAGCAGGAAGGGTTCGCACTTATCTACGGTGACGTCGGGTCGGGCAAGACGATGATGTCGAGGATATTCCTCAATACCCTCGATCGCGCGAAATACAACACCGCACTTATCCTGAACCCGGTGTCCGATGATACCGAGTTCATGAAAGAGGTTCTCCATGAATACGGCGTGGCGGATATCCCGGAGACAAAGAAAGAACTGTACGACCGCGTGAGGTTTTACCTCCTGCAGGAGTTCCAAAAGGGGAAAGTCAATATCCTCATTATCGACGAGGCCCAGCTTCTGTCGTATGAACTTCTGGAATTCGTCAGACTTCTTTCGAACATCGAGACGGACAAACAGAAGATACTTCACACGGTGTTTTTTGCCCAGCCGGAGTTCCTTGATAAATTGAAAGACCCTGCGATGCGCCACCTGGCGCAGAGGATCACGGTCACATACTGTATCACGCCCCTGACATACCCGGAGGTCAAGGCGTATATAAACTACCGCCTGTTCAAGGCCGGGGCGAAGGGACCGCTCGAATTCCAGGACAGGGCGATGAAGCTGATACACACGGCATCACGCGGGTACCCCCGCCTCATCAATTACATCTGTGACCGTTGTCTCCTCGTCCTGTATGCCAATTCTCAGTATACCGTCGACGGCCATGTCGTATCGAAGGTCATTATCGAGGAAAGCATACCGCTCGGAACAGCAAAGCATACGGAAGACTCGAAAAGGATAGCGGTGAGGCGCCCCATCCTGATCGGGGCGGTCGCATGCGTGGTCGTTATCCTCGCGCTCGGCGCATATTATTTTCTATCGAATGGATTCTTTACACCCTCCACGCCAAAACCCGTGACAGCGGTGACAGCACCGGCGGCAAAACCGGAAGCGGCACCCGCTGCGGTTCAGCAAGCGGCACCTGCCGCAGGATCAACGACATCTGCGCAACCAGCCGCGCAGCCGACGGCCGCACCTAAAGTCGCCGCACCAAAACCCGCCGCACCTGAACCGAAGAAAGAAACACCCCTCAAAAAAGTCGTCGTGAACACGGACATTGCCAACGTCCGGGCCCGCCCGGACATCGAGTCCGACCGTGTCGGTATCATTCCAAGGAACGAAACGCTGTCAGTCCTCGACGAAAAAAACGGCGCCGATGGGAAGAAATGGTACAAGGTCAAACTCTATGAAAGCAGGGAGGGGTGGATAGCGGCGGTGGTAGTGAAACCAAAACAGTAAGTGACAAGTTTTTTTCCGTTTATGTATCTGAAGATGGATCCGTCAGTTTAAGTCGAATTAATTTCCGGGCGAGCTTGTAAATATCATTTTTATCTCCGTCCTTTCTCAAACCGATAGCAACGATCACAACAACAACCTTTTTATCCTCAATTTTGAAAATAACCCGAAAACGCTGATTCGCTGCGCGCACGCTGTGGTATCCGCCCAAACCGCCGAGCAGTGGCTTGCCCTGTTTTTCGGGGTTATCCTGGAGTCGGTCAATTCTCTCTACAATTTGTCGGGTTATGCGCCGATCCTTTATTCCTTTCAGCATCTTAAGGGCCGTAGGAGTGATCTCGATCTTGTACTTCAATCTTCAAGCCCTTTTTTAGCGATCTCCCAGGGGATAGTTTTTCCTTCCTTGATATCCTTTATGCTTTGCTGTAAAGATCTCATCAGAACTTCGTCGCCCATGACTTCCAATGTCTCTGAGATAGCCTCGAAAAAATCCCATGACATTATGGCGAGCACAGGCTTTCCCCGACGGGTAACCGCTATCGCATTATCCCCCACGCGGCCTTCCAGTTCTTCAGGAAGTGTTGTCAATTTTCTCCTCGCCTCCATTATAGGTAACGTCTGCATGCTCACCTCTAAAAGTACTTTATAACGTACATATTAGAGTACTTTTAAACCTTTGTCAACACTAACGTTGCGATGACGACCCTTCGCCTGAAACTTGAAACCGCAGTTTTATGCCGTTCACGTTATCGAGAGAAAGAAAGACCTCAGATTTTCCTTTTTGTTGTTAATCCCTAGTTTTTTCCGTATGTTGTACCTATGATTATCTATGGCAACCTTCGATGTATGGAGCAGACTGGCAATGTCCTTCGTTGTGCGGCCGTCTTTGATCAGGTTCGCCACCTGAATTTCCATGGGGGTCAGGTTGAATTGTCTCATGTCATGGATTAACGGCGACGCGAGCTTATTAAGATTTGATTCTATCAGGTCCACGTATGCTATCTGCACATCATTGAGCCGCATCTTTTTTAAATTCTCTACGTGAGGCAGGACGAAAGTCCTTATGTTGGAGAACATGGTCTCCTCGAGGTTCTTACTCGATTCCTTCATCTTGTCTATGAGGATATTCAGGGTCGTATTGATCTCTTCAAGCCTTACGGTCTTCGCTTCCAGCTTGCCCTGCGTCGTTTTCAATTCTGTAATGTCCCGCGCCACGCATAATGCGAGGTCCTGCGTTATGGGTGATATCGCCGCCGTAAACCAGTTCTCTCCGTCGTCATTCACAACGCTGTATTCAAAATTGATGGTCTTGTGCGACTTCAGGGACTTCTGGACATTCTTGACAAAAAGTGCGGCGATGGCCGGGTCGTAGGCTTCATTCAGGGTTTCGCCCTCGAAGTTGTCACCTTCGATATAAACCCGGCCTGGCTTTTGCGCATCTATTCTCGAGAACTTCCCGGTCTTGTGAATGACCAATATTATATCGTTCATTGCCTGGACGAGCGCCCTGAGTTGCGTTTCCGCGCTTTCCCTCAGGAGCCTTTCCTGTTCCCTGATCGTGAGCTGCGCTTTGATCCTCGCCTCAACCTCGAGCGATTCGAAGGGCTTCGTGATATAGTCAACGCCTCCGACACCGAAGGCCTTGATCTTTTCCGAGGTCTCTGTAAAAGCCGTAAGGAATATGACGGGGATGTCCCTTAAAGCCGGGTCGGCCTTGATCTGCCTGCATACCTCGTAGCCGTCCATTTCCGGCATGTTGATGTCGAGCAGAACGAGATCGGGGGGATCAGCCCTCGCCACCCCCAAGGCGATCTCCCCTGAGGGAACAGGACGGACAACATACCCTTTGGCGTTGAGCATGCCAGTAAGGAGCTCAAGGTTTTCCTGTGTATCATCCACGACAAGAATGCTCTGTTCATGGTTCTTATTTTCGGTCATAGCTTGACCCCCAGTATTTCAAAGATAGATTTGTAATCGTATCTCTTTATAAGCTCCCGGAGCCGCTGAGCAAGGCCCGCGTTATATGCCCCGGCTTCATCCGTGATCTGAAGAAGTATATCAAGCCTCGCACTTCTTGCCGCTTCCTGCATTCTCTCAACAATTTCGTGAGGCATTTCGGATACGATCATGGCTTCGGAAAGTACCTGCTCAGGCGTGTGGTCTGCATCGTTTCGCCAGGAGACCGTATTTATACTGACAAATTCCTCTATTTTCTTGCGTATTGTATCTTCGTCATACGGTTTTAAAATAAATCCGTCCATTCCGGATTCTCGTATTTTTTCCCTGTCGCTGTCCGTTATATCACCGGTCGCGGCAAATATTACGGTGTCTTTGCCTGACTGTCCTGAGCGGATCATCCTGGCCGCTTCATACCCGTCCATCCCGGGCATGCGCAAGTCCATCATAATGATATGCGGCTTCCACTGATCGTACTGGCGCACAGCCTCCTCGCCGTTTTCAACACAGCGGACATCAAAACCCAGGTGTTCCAGTATCTCTGTGAATACGACACAGTTCTCGTCTGCATCATCCGCCACAAGCACGCGAATCGCTTCTTCGCTGCCGCTGACGATGAGAGGCCGGTGTGATATCCTCGTTTCTACGGGCTGCGTCGGACCTTCCCTGACAGGGAGTTCAAAATGGATGCGGTCCCTGCCCTCAGTGTCACTCGTCATCTTGAACGTCCCGCCCATGCAGTGCAAGAATTCCCGGCCTAAAGCAAGGCCATATTGCATTCTTGACGTCCCTGTCCTCTCGACAACCTTCCCCGGGGCCTGGCGTGAACTTGCCGTTTTTTTGGGCCGATCTTCCCGATCATGGCTGATCTCCCCGGTAAGCTTCAAACCTTCTTTGTCACGAACAGTATGCATCCGCAGGTATATCGCCTCGCCCTTTCCTGTTTTAACGAAATGCTCTACCAGATTTACAATCGCGCGCATCATCCTTTCGCGGTCGGCAATAATGACCTCGATCGCATTGCACGTTGCATCCGTTTTTATATCGGCTTGCCGTCCGCCCGTACTTTGTCCTGTCGCTCTTTCAATGTCCCGCATAAAGGTTTCGAGGGCAAAAGACGTCATATTCAGTGCGCTGCGGCCCGTTTCGATCCTGCATATGTCAACCAGGTCATCTATCAGCAGCGAGAGGTGCTTTCCGTTTCGATGAATGGTATCCACCTTCTCGCGGTGAACTGCAGCCAATGACCCGTCTTCCCGCAAAAGTTCGCTGAAACCAATAATCGCATTGAGCGGCGTTCGGATATCGTGCGACATATCGGACAGGAGCGCTCCTGCCCGATGAACCTGGTCGCCGGTACGGATCTCGTCAAGAAGCTTCTTGAGATAACGGTTCTCGAGATATACCCCAACGCGTGCTGCAAGTTCTTCGCTCTGTATGGGACTTATTATACAATCTTCGGCCCCTGCCTTGAGGATCGCACCGGCTTCCCGCGGCCCTGTCACCACAAGAAGCGGAATGTCTTTTGTCTCTTTCCCTTCTTTCAGTTTGCGGCATATTGCGAACCGGTCCTCCGGCGAAAGATTCTTATCGACAATATTGAGAAGTATGAGATCCGGCTTTATATACGGCACCGATGCAAGGCATTGCTGCCAGTTTTCCGAGATGAGAACGCTGACATTGTTATTTTCCAGGGTGTTTTTTATGACGGCCTTGCCGCTCATGTCATCGCTGATAAGGAGAACGGTCATTTGCCCGCCTGCTGCGCCTGCCATGCTTTCGCCACCTCCGGCATAAGGCCGATACATAAAAAAATAAAAAAGCGTTTCAGATTTCACCCAAAAACAGGGTCAATAATCAGATATAGCCTGCCTGAAATACGTGCATTGCATATACTTTTTTAGCAATCCTCAAGGCGGCGGTAAATATACTGTAAATACATGTATAGTACTTGTGGAAAACATGTACAAGAAAAAAGTGAGACGTGACAGATCCCCCTTCCGAAACAAACGGAGGATCAATACGTTACAAGTGATCTGCGCTTTTTACCACTTATACTGAATACCCACCATTCCCGAGTGTTGTGTCGTATCGTTCGAGAAATAACTGTCATAGTAAATGCTCAGGTATATGTTGCTCCTCGTCCTGAGGGTCAGGCCAAGCCCCGCTCCGAGCCTGTCCCGGTCCGGCCTGTCCGCCCTGACGGTGAATGCCGACACGGGATAGCCGCTGAACGATGCATTGAGGACATGGTTGTCGTTTGAGAACTCATGGTCCCAACGAAGCCTGAATTCAGGGCTCAATATACCGGCGGTCGTCACATAATCCTTGCGCACGGTGACGCCCAGAGAGCCCAGGTACGAGGATACGGCTTCCTTGTCGGCATCGAGAGAAAGGGTTCCCGCGCCATCCTCGCTGAAGCTGTCCCTCCACAAACGCATCGCCTGGAAGGATGCGCGGGGGATGATGTCCGCATACCTCGTCGTGATCCTGTACCCCCCCTCAACGTATCCCGAGAGCAGGTGACCATAATAGGTCGCATCCGCCGACCGGGATATTGTCCCAAAGCTCATTTCCCGGTTCGTGTCGTATTTGTTATAGACGTATCCCGCAATGCCGTTCACGTACCAGGGGCCATTCGTCCAGATACCGTAGAGCGACCCCATGTAGCTCGCTATCTTCGCATCCTCAGCGAGGTCTTTCATAGTGACCTTTGTGTAGGAATAACCGAGGGTCCCGCCGAGGAGCAGCGATGGCCCGATCTTCCTGTCGAAGCCGAGCATGATGCCCGTCGTATTGTAATCATACCGCGACGAAATGTCGTTCGCCCTCCTTTCGCCAAGCCCGCCATACGTTTCCATCCAGGCACCCCACGGGAGCGGCCGGGTGCCGGTTGCCGGCGTGGCGGAACCTGCCGGGAGGTTCGCCTGTGCGTCCGTGCCGGAATCCGTCCTGCTCGCGAGCATGGGGAACCTGGCTCCGAGCATTGACGACGCTCCCCCCGGCAGGAAACCGGACATTCGTGCGGTCATCATATCCCTGTACTGGTTGAAGGACGAGAAGGTCACCGCGGGGACGCTCGTGTGGATAAGACCGCCCATTTGATCATAAGCGCTCCGGGCCTGGTAGGCACTGAGGTTGAGCAGAGCATTGAGCACATCCCGCATATCGCCTGTCGCTACGGGATAGGCCCGCTCGAGACCATTCGCGACCGCGCACTGGTTTTCCGTTTCACAGATACTGTCGAAACCCCTTCGGGTCAGGGTCAGATCGACGAAGGTGGGGAAATAAGACAGGTACAGGTCAAAAAAAGTGGAGTTATTGACCAGGCCTGTGAATGTCCCGGCAACCCCCCCGGCAGCGGTAAGGAACGTGTATGTATAGGGTACGTTCCTGGCAAACATGCCGGAATATACGGGTGTAATCTTGCCGCCGTTCAGGGTTGCGGTGCCCGTTATGATAAGTTTGTCGGCGCTCTTGTCATCCAGTTCTATCTCGAGGTATGATCCGGGGTTATGGGTATAATTCCCTATTATTGTCATGGTGCCGATGGAATCGCCCGGTGCGACGGTACCATTTAACTCGTTGATCACGATGCCTTCCAGGGAACCCTTGCCCGTAATAAGGCCCTGGTTCGTCATCATGCCCGGGCCCGCTTCTTTCGTATGGTATCTGTCCTGCCACCCATCCGGGTAGACGATGAACTCGCTGCCGTGTTTCGAACTTTTCAAAACGATCTCGCCGTCGTTGCGAAGAAGGCCGAAATTCCTGAAATAGCCCGGTTTGTTGCCGTTTATCTGGAGCTTGCCGTCATACCCGTCGTAGCCGCTATACTGGCCGCTCGTGAATTCGATCCTTCCCTGATTCATGAAAGTCCCGTTGTTCACCATGTTCGCCGTGAATTGTGTCCTGACAATAGACCCGGGATGATTGTACCAGGTCCCGTTGTTCTCAAAATATGAGCTTCGGACATAGGCGGGAACAGGGACCCCGTGATACCAGTCGAAAGACTGGAACCCTGAGCTCGTGACAGTTCCAAAGTTGTGCACGACGCTGTTATTAATGAAAAGACCGCCATGGCGGTTGAACGATTCGGTGCCGGGACGAAACGTCATTGTGCCGTTATTGGTAAAAGTGCCGCCGGAAAGGGTCAGGCCGGTTGACCGATCTCCCTTATAAATATTTATGACCGCACCCGGGTGGTTGATAAAATATGTGGGGTCCGGCTGTTTATTTGCCCTCCGGTCGTCGTAATCAATGTTCGTGGAGTCAATATGAAAGGACCCGGAGCTTTCGATCGTGCCAAAATTATTGAAGGTCCCCCTGTAAATAGCGAGCGCGCCGTATTTGTACATGTTATTGAACATGCCATAATTGTCGAAACGAGGCGTCAGGTTGTCGCGGCCGGGTTCTTTACCCTCGCCCATCACCGTTGCGAACCAGTTATGCCAGGTGCCGTAATTAGCGGTATATCCGTAGTTGCATATTGCCCCCCGGTTGAAGACCTGCCCGCCTTTTTCTATAATGAGGGTGCCGCTATTCATGACGATCAGGGGATTGGCCTCGACAAGATACAGGGTC
The DNA here is from genome assembly GCA_963666485.2 of Syntrophorhabdaceae bacterium. Lineage (GTDB taxonomy): Bacteria > Desulfobacterota > Syntrophorhabdia > Syntrophorhabdales > Syntrophorhabdaceae > Delta-02. The sequence goes on from CAXXUO010000001.1 coordinate 54,377, forward strand.
TTCGGGTTTGGCTTATCGTTGTCGTAATATGTGTAATCGGTCCTAAGCTGTCCGCCCTGCCGGACATTGATGGTACCGTAATTGTATGTGGTTGAACCATTGTATTCCGATGCGGGGTCCCCGTTGCCGTGGGACCTCGTTGCTCCTGCCCCGATATCGACAACCTCGTCGGCATTAATCCGGAATAGCTTCCTGCCCAGTTGATCGGTGCTTACGTAATATCCAAGCTGCTGCGCCCCGGCGTCCGGGCACCATGCATTGATCACGGCTGCACATACTACCCACAGAGCTATAGCTGCGGCATTTCGCCGCACAATTCCCTTTCCTCTCGAATTCATTAAAAATATCCTCCTGAGCGTTGACATCATGCCTGGCCTATTTGTAACAGGAGGATGTATCATAGGTAAATACAGATAAACTCATATTTAAATACAGACTAAATACCTATATTTTGTGGGGCAATACAAGGAATGAGAAATGCGTGTTATGTATCTTAACGGACCGAGGAAAAATAAATATGAATTATATACAATCGAATGAGCACCATTTAATGCAAACCCCGGGTTACCTTCAACCCCTCCTCAAGCGCCGTCTCAAGCTCATGAAGGGGCGGTTCGCAGTCAGCGCCTTCCCGTATCGCCATCTCCAGGTTCAAGGCCGTGCGGTGCACGTCATAGGCCGACAGGGTCGATGCGGTGCCTTTCAGGGTGTGGGCGAGCGTCCGTGCAAGCTCGCGGTCATCCTTCTCGAGGTGCGACCTGATGTCTGCCGGGACGGAGACGTTCTTCCTGAAGAAGCCGACAAGGAGCTTCCTGTAGAGGTCCTCCTTCCCCATGAGGCGGCGTATCCCCGCGTCCATGTCGATGCCGGGCAGGCGTGCCGACGCGGCAGGCGGCGGGGTGCAGGCGGGGGCGGGTCCTTCCGCCGGGCGGTTTTTCGTCCACCTTGCGAGCATGGTCACAAGGAGGTGGGGCTCGATGGGCTTCGGGATGTAGTCGTTCATCCCTGCTTCGAGGCAGGCCTCGCGGGCCCCTCCCATGGCGTGGGCGGTCATGGCGATGACGGGCGCGGTGATGTTCCTCTCCCTCAAGAGGCGGGCCGCCTCGTGGCCCCCCATGACGGGCATCTCGATGTCCATGAGGATGACGTCGCAGGCACCCTTCAAGGCCATGTCAAGGGCTTCTTTCCCGTTGAGCGCATGGGTGACGGACGCGCCGGCCTCCTTCAGGATCTCTATCGCCACCTCGGCGTTCACCTGGTTGTCCTCGGCAAGGAGGACGCGGGTGCCGGTTAAGGCCCCCTTGATATCGGGGGCGAGGGAGCCGGCGAGGTCGATGATCGTCTCGTCCTTCCCCGGGTAGGGGAAGGCGACAGGGAAGGTGAACTCGGTGCCCTTCCCGGGTGCGCTTTTCACCGTGAGCTTTGAGCCCATGAGCTCGAGGATCTGCCGGGATATGGCAAGCCCTAAGCCCGTCCCCCCGTATTTGCGGGTGATCGAGTCGTCCGCCTGGGCGAAGGCGTCGAAGATGACGGAGAGCTGCTCGGCCGTCATGCCGATGCCCGTGTCCCTGACGGTGAACTTAAGGACGCAGGAGGCGTCGTCCCGGGATAGGACCTCCGCCTTTAAGAGGACGTAGCCCTCGGGGGTGAACTTGACCGCGTTGTTGATGATGTTCGTTAAGACCTGGGTCAAGCGGTAGGGGTCGCCCTTCACATGGGGAGGGATACCGGGGGAGATGTCGGAGATGACCCCGATGCCCTTCTCGGATGCGAGGACGGACATGATGCCGGTCAAGCCTGTGACCATGTCGGCAAAGGCGAAGGGGACGGACTCCACCTTTAACTTGCCCGCCTCTATCTTCGCGAAGTCGAGGATGTCGTTGATGAGCTGGAGGAGGATCTTCGCGGAGAGGTGGATCCTCCCGGCGTAGCCTGACTGCTTCGTGTCGAGGGCCGTGCGGGAGATGAGCCCGGAGAAGCCTAAGATGGCGTTCATGGGGGTGCGGATCTCGTGGCTCATCTTCGCGAGGAACTCGCCCCGGGCTTTCGTGGCCGCCTCGGCCGCCTCCTTGGCGATGCGCATCTGCCCGGACCGCCTCTTCTCGGTTATGTCCTGCACCATGCCCTCGATGTAGAGGGGGGAGCCCTTTGCGTCCCTCACTGTGTGGGCGTTCATCGTGAGCTCGATCGGGGCGCCGTCTAAGCGCACGGCGGTGAACTCGAAGCCGCTGACGGTGCCCGAGGAGGAGAGCTCGTCGAGGAACAGGGTGTATTTCAAGGGGTCGGCAAAGATCTCGGCGTAGAGGTCGGGGACGGCCCGTATGAGCTCGGCGGGGGAGGCGTGCCCGAGCATCCGCGCAAGGGACGGGTTCACGAGAAGGGGCCTTCCCTGTAAGTCGGACTGGAAGATGCCCTCCGCGGCGTTCTCGACTATCGAGCTGTAGCGCTCCTCCGCCTCCTTGAGGCCCGCATAGAGCAAGGCGTTCTGGAGGGATATGGCGATCTGGGAGGAGAGGATCGTGAGCACCTCGACCCTCTCGGGGGTGAAGGCGCCTGCGACGGAGGTGTTCTCGAGGTAGAGGAGGCCCAGGGTCCTTGCCTGGCGTATGATGGGCATGCACAGGATGGACAAGGGGTGTGTCTTTACGACGTAGGGGTCCCGCATGAAGGTGCCCTCTTGAGAGGCGTTACTTAAGATGACGGGCATCGATGTCCTGTCGGCGTAGCGGATGACGGCGGTGCAGATGTCGTGGCAGTCGTTAAGGGGGAGGTGCTCGTGAAGGGATGTGCCGTCACGTGAGCTCTTCGCCCTGACGGTGAGGCGGTTCGCTGCCTTAAGGATGAGGGCGCCCCTGTTCGCCCCTGCGTTCTCCATGACGGTCGTCATGAGGGAGCCGATGAGCTCGTCGAGGACGATCTCCTGGGAGATGGCCTGGGAGGCCTTCATGACGGAGGCGAGGTCGAACAGCATCCCCGTCGTGCCTGAAGACGACGGGGATGCGGCTTCAGCCGCATCCGCCCGAAGGGGCCTTGCGAAGGATGGCGCGGCAGGGAGAATACGGCGGTACGTCTCCTCGAGCTGCCTCACTTTGGCGGCCGCACCCCAGCGGTCATACAGGTAGCGGGCCTCGGCGAGGTAGACCGCGGCGATCTTCGGCTTGTCGAGCGACAGGTAGAACCTTCCCGCCAGCTCATTGGCCAGGGCCTCCTCGTTGATGTACCGGTTCTCGCCGGCGAGTTTGATGGCGTGGTCGAAGAGAGCCGCCGCAGCCGCGCTATGTCCGGCGAGCATTGCCAGTCCGGCCTCAATAAGGTGCACTTTGTGGGCATAATTCATCGGTCCGTGCCTGGCCCAGTTCAACAGGAATTTTTTGTTCCGCCCGATCCGCCGGAGAATCTCCCTGCGATCGCGTTCGCCCCGGGTCTCATAAATGGCGAGATTGATCAGGGAATCATAGAAATAGTAAAAACCGCAAGAGGAGCCGCCGGCCCGGCTCTCTATAAATCGAAAAGCCGTCTGCGAATTCTCCCATGCCCGGTCAGCCAACCCGAACAGGTAACACAGGATCATCTTGAGGAAATAAATATCGAACAATGACCCGAAGTCATTTTTGAGTTCGTACGCCTGTATCATTTCATCCTCCCGGGATTCGCCATCGAGAAAAGTACAGGGGTCTTCCGCGGGGTTACGAAGGCTGGCGACAAATTGCCGGGAGAGCAGGAGGGCCGATACCGCCCTTTCCTGCTTGAGCACGCTTAAGCGGAGGTATGTGGTCGCTTATGAGTTTTTCGCACCGTGACAGTTCTTCGCCGCACAGAAGCATATTCCTTGCAAGAACAAGGACCGAGTTTCCCGCATACACAAAATTGCCATACTCGAGCCCGATGCGGTACGCCTCGCGGCAGACGGGGAATGTCACCCTGAGATTGTCGACCCTGTGAAAATAGAAAAATGCCGTTGCAAACCGCATCGTCGCTTCATCCGCCTTTGCGTCGGGGCCGGCGGCCAAGCAGATCGTACAGTCTCTCGACCTCACGGCCGAGCTCGACCTTGCCCCTGATGCCGACAAGGAACACCATGCCGAACATGCACAACAGCATCCTGCTGTATCTGCAGGACACCTTATGCCGTAAGAGCAGGCAGACGCTTTTGAAATTGAGCAGGGCGAGTATCTCCGGTGAACTGTTGAACGCGGCGTTTATCAGGCAATCGACAAGGCCCAATGATTGCCAGAAGCCTCTCGTCTTTCAATTCGGGAAACGCGGCGATCTCTTCGGGCGTTTTCCCGTGCATTCTTGCCCGTGCTTTCGTAAAGGCCATAACAATCTGCAGCTTTTGCGGACGGCGGGGGACATGAAAACCCAGCCCGCCCAGGACGCCAAGGCCTATGTCCAGTGCGTGCCTGAACTTAGCCTGCGAAGAGAGCGCGATTATGTTCACAATATGGAAGGGGACCTTATCGATAAGTGTCCGGGCCCTCTCGAGGATAACCCTTCCAATCCCCAGCATTTCGGCGTAATTACCTGGACAGGTAGGCCGTCTCGGCTGCATCGGAATAGATGGCCAGGGTGAGGGTCGTACTCATTTTCCCAGGAAGCCCCCTCGAGAAGGTCGATTCCGGCCCGGAGAACTTGATACGCGAGGTCAAATGCGGTCATTTGTCTCGCCTTCTGCCCCGCCCGGTAATTGAGCCGTGCCACCCGCGCCCTTTCTTCGGCGGACGCGATGAGCGCCCTGCCTTTATTATACTGATCCAGAACCGCAAAGAGGTTTTCATCCAGTTCATCTTCGGGTATCCCGGCGAGGAGAAGACGGCCGGCCCTTAAATGCTCGGCTGAGAGCATATCCTCTCTCATCATCCCGTACGTACCCTGCTGAATGCGGTCATGCGCGAAGGAAAATGTGTCCCCTCCCCAGGCCAAAGATAAAACCTTCGCGGACCGCTTCGGCACACTCCCGTGCAATATCCCCCGGCAGGCCTTTCGGCCAGGATAGCCACCCGCGCGAGGGTCGAATGTATTGCCCGAGCATTGACGCATAACGCAGGAACGCCTGGGTCTCGCCACGAAGCTTCCTGATCTTTCCCCACCACAAGTTCCCACGACATTGCTCGTGAAGCTCCTGGCATGTATCTTGCTCAATTGTCCCAACACCATGACGATCTTCCCGCATCATAACCAAGGAGCCCTTCTTCGTTGAGCGCCTTTAAGAATTCACCCAGGAAGAAGGGGTTGCCCCCGGTCTTCTCGTGGACCAGGCCGGCAAGGGGCTCTACTTTGTCGGGTGCCTGGCGGACGATGTCTGCAATGATGTCTGCCGTATAGCTGACCTTTAAGGGCCCCACCATGATATCTTCCCGGAACTGCGCGGGTATGCTCCTCAGCATCCCCATGAACGGGTGCGTATCGTCCACCTCGTTGTCCCGGTACGCCAGGATGAGCATGAAGGCACCGTCCTCGATACCCATCATCGTTTCGATAAGGTTGAGAGATGGAAGGTCCGCCCACTGCAGGTCGTCCAGGAACAGGACCAGGGGACGCTCGCGGGTACAGAAAAGTGCCGCGAAATTATAAAAAAGCACCCTGAAACGGTTCCGGGATTCCTCCGGTTTTAACGTAATGGCGGGGGGTTGGGGGCCGATGATAAGCTCAAGTTCAGGGATGAGATCGATGAGGACCCGGCCGTTTGGCCCCGCAATGTCCAGGATCTTGTGACGCCACTCTTTAATGTTTTCGTCGCGTTCGGGCAAAAGCTGATGGACCAGTTCCCGGAGGGCCCCGATGATCCCGCTGTAAGGCACGCTGCGGGCAAACTGGTCGAATTTTGAGGATATGAAATACGCGTGCCGCTCGATGACAAAGCCTTGAAGCTCGTTTACAAGGGCCGTCTTGCCAATCCCCGGGGGGCCGGAAACAAGCACCATTTTTCTTGAACCCGATGCTGCCCGGTCATAACATGAGGCTAACCTCCGGACCTCTGCGTCGCGGCCGTAAAGTTTTGACGGCAGCAGAAATCTATCGGGAACATCTTTCAGGGCGACCGGAAAGGGCTCTATCATTCCGGTGCCTTCCAATTCCGCAAGGCACCGCTCGAGATCGGCCCTGACACCGGCGGCACTCTGGTAACGTTCGCCCGCCTCCTTCGACAGGAGCTTCATGATGATCGAAGAGATAGCCTGCGGGATCCCGGGCCTTATTTCGCCGGGAGGAACGGGCTCCCGGGCTATATGCGCGTGCACAATTTCAAGGGGCGTGGCGCTTTCAAAGGGCAGCCTGCCTGCAAGCATTTCATACAGGGTTACGCCCAAAGAGTAAAGGTCTGTCCGCCAGTCTGCTCCGCGGTTCATACGGCCTGTCTGCTCGGGAGATATATAGGCGAGCAGGCCTCGTTCATGGTCATTACCGCCTGGAATGACACCATTCTTCGCCAATGGTACTGCAATACCGAGATCGATCAGGTAAGCCCGATCGCATTTGGGGTCATAAAGATAACGGGAAGGATTAATATCCCTGTGAGCGATACCGGCATTGTGGACGTGATGCAAGGTGCCGGCCATGCCGGCGGCTACCGACAGGAACGATCTGAGCGACAGGTGATGTTTCCGGATATGATGTTCTAACGATCCGCCTCCCGCATCTTCGAACATGATGAACAGGAGGTTGCCATGCTCTTTGAGCGCCAGTGCCCTGGCTATCCCGTCAATTCCCGTGAGGCGGCAAAATGTTTGATATTCTCGTCTGAACCGATCTATCTCCCCGGTTTTCGGATACTGCCGGTTCAAGAATTTGATGAGGACCGGGTCGCCGCCCGAGTCTTCTGCGGCGCGCACGACCAGCGAGCGATCGCTTTCATGGAGTAGTTCCTTTATCTCGAAACCAGGCACAAAATACATAATTCATTCGGATGTCGGACTAGCTTTATTCTCTCGCCAAACGTGGCCCGCCGGGGACTTTAGGGCAATGGCGCGCCCGCCAGGGTCCCCGGCATATGTCCCTTGAAACATGTCACTGATTACACGCATATTGTTCCAGGGGTTCGACCGCGTTTTCGGTTTCAGTCCTTCTTCGCCGGGTAATTTCGTGGACTTTGGGGTGTTCTGACCTTGCCATCTCCGGGGCATGCCGTGCGGCAACATCCCCGGTCTTCGTAACATGCGAAAAATCCTCGATCATCGAATTGTCGGGAATAACAGCATACTCATCGATTATAACCCCGTGGCCTATCCTGCAGTCATTGCCTATTTTCGCCCCGTAATGAATGATGGTGTTCACGCCTGTCCTGGTGTTGTCGCCAATGTCGACATCGACGGACAACAGGTTCTCAAACCCGATAATGACATTGTTCCCTATCTTGCAGCCGGGAGCTATGCACGATCTCGCCTGGATCTGCGTATTATCACCTATGACAAGTTTCTTCAGGATGTGGATATTCGTATCGAGCGCGAGGTGCGTTGACAGGAGCACTTCGGAGCCGATCGCGGCATTCTTCCCGAAGTACAGAAGATTGTTGGCATCCTGCATGTCCACCGTTTCCGCAAAGTACGTGGAGTAGTGGATGTTCACACGAAGCATCCGCAAGAATATGTACCGCACGGTCTTATTGTAAAAGAGATACTGCCTGAGAAAAAGAAAGACATACGAATAGAAATTCCAGTTCAGTCTCCACATCATATGCCTTTTGGAATTCACTCTGTACTTGCCTTCCTTAAGGGGCCTCACACACAACCGGAAGGCAAGCCCGGTGATAATGATGTATGAATTAATAAATACGAATGCACAGAAAACCAGGCTGGCTATCACGGGAATGTATTTCGTCAACGAATAATAGATCGAAGCGGTCAAATAGATCGCTGCGCCCAGTATCAGGCAAATGCCTGAAAGCCAGGTGATCTCACTGAAAAGGAGGTTAAATAAACTCTTCGCTGTTTTCATTATGCTGTCTCCCTTAAAAATATTGACAATCCTTTTCTGGAAAACTCTCCGGTCATTCCCGTATATTCAGCACCATCTGCTAAGACATTGCCCACCTCCCCTATATGATCCGCCGTCATTTTCGCTTGATCCTTCCCGTCAGTTCCTGTGTGATCTTTCATCGTCACAGACTGTTATAACAGGTCATATAGGCGCATACAATACAGGAGGAATACATTAATAATATAGGTATAAAACCAGTACATTATGAAAGCCATCAGGCACCTGGAGCACACACCTTTATCGTTGATAAACATCAATAATATTGAAGAACTAAAACGACACACACGGATATGGCGCACGGGTGCATCGGGTCATGCAGTAACACCTGCTCACATTAGGGTGGTATGTCAGGGACCTTACGCGTAATTGTTTATCTTTTACGTATTCTCCGTAGATTTATCTCGCATCGGGGATACGGGAACATTCACTTCGATCAACAGATCCGGATAAGCTTCTGATAGTCGGAAAGGTGGGCATTAACAAAATCCGCACCCAGCTCGCAGGCATTTCCACCGCACTCTATCACCCTTCGCGCAATACACCGTATCGTAACCGGGGTTTTTTCGTTCGGTATGGTGAATATCGTATCGAATTCATCATCTTCGGCTACAGTGCAATTGTGGGGTATATATATTTTTAAACCGACAAGGGAAATATCAACAACAGTCCCGGCCATTCCGGGAGACCCGTTGGACCCGTGTTTATGTACGAGGGCAGGTAAAAGGACCGTTTTTCTTACGTACCTCCTCTTGTCCTGCCCGGGCTCCTTCACGTGAACCCTCTCCCTGATATGATCACACAGAACGTTTTCTATGAATGATGACAATGTCCTGCGTTCTATGACTGCTATTTCCTCCAGGGCCTGTTTTATCGCATCTGTGGTCCGGAAGCATATACCGACATCTCGTGCCAATTGCTGTTTTCTCCTCCGTGTGTCAGATTATGAAACTCATTTCTGCATTATGTTGTACAACAGGTGTTTATCGAGTTAAATATGGTATTAATTCTTGGTAAATAACAGCAAAAATCTCATATATTCCGGGAGCGGGTGGCAGACAAGGAGCGCAGTTGCCGGCGCCCCTTGTCTTCTCGATGGTTTTGATGCTTCCGTCCCTGACCAAGGGGCGGAAAATTGGGAGCAGCCTGATGATACATACCAGCCCAAAGCTGGGCTGTTCTTGGATTTTACCAGCGACCGCGCACCTGAGCTATATCATCAAAGTACATGCTTTATCCGGTAGAAATCGCGCGGACTCATGCCAACCTTTAGATCTTCTCTAAAGCCCGAGGCCGCCGATCCATAAATGAGAATTGTTGAGTCTCATGCCTCCATTGAGAGATTTGGCATACAGCATCGAGTCGAAGCCGAGCCGGATAAACCCGGTGAGGTCTTTGACCGCTGCATGCCCGTCATTGCATACAAAACAAACCTGATCGATCTTTGAATCAACAGCCAGGTTATTTATATGCGTGAGCAGGATCTTAAAATCTTCAATCGAGGAAAAGGCGAAATTTATCAAGCACCATTGTTTCAAGGCCTTTCCCGGCCTTGTCAAAACCGGGACCTCGCGGAATACCCGGGCGACACCAAGCGCTGCCGATGTCAGTTTTATCCGGGCATTCCACGATCTCACCGTGATCTTCGTTATCTTGCTCCAGTCCCAGTAGGACGCGCATGCCACGATCCTTCCGTCGGCCTCAACAATAAGGATGTTATTGAGGCCGAACTCTGGAATGCTCCTGATATCGGAAAGTAATTTTTCTACCGTTACGGGCTCATACAGGTCATAGCCCGTCCACATCCTGTTCAGGAGATCGCATACAGCGGCCGCGTCATCTGTGGTCATCGTACGTACTCTCTTTGAAGAGTTCAGGACAGGCATTTTCCGGTAGGTCAAAACGTACTCGACACACGGGCCCTTTAAGGCATCATAACCGGCCCTGCCGGCAGCGCGCCTGTTCGCCTCATTATCCTGCATGATCAACCCGAAACCGATCCGCACCCCCCGGCTTTTGAGGAACTGTTCGCAATGCTCATACAGTTTGCGTACGATCCCCCGTCCCCGCAGCTGCGGCTCCACAAAGGCCTGAAAGATATACCCTGCTTTCTCCGGCCGGCCGCCGACAGTGGTATCAAGGATGGCACATGCCACCGAACCGAGAATTCTCTCGCTGTCACAGGCCACGAACACCCTGCATTCCTGATATGCCCCGGTCCGGGAGAAGAAATCAGGTTCGTTCACCGTTACTATCTTGAGAGTGGTCCCCGCTACACACCGCGATTGTATATCCTGCAGCTCATGGCCATCGTCACGGCTCGCTTCCCGGATCATCATTGCTTTATACCCCCTTAAATTACTCGTCAGACGCCGGGCGCGACGTCTATCCTAGAATTTGAACTGTAATCCCACCATGCCCGAATGCTGCGTCGTGTCACCGGAGAAATAACCGTCATACGAGAGATTGATGTACAGGTGGTCCTTTGTCTTCAAGGTGATGCCAACCCCTGCTGCGAGCCTGTCACGATCGGGCCTGTCAGCATTCACGCTGAACGCGGTCTGGGGATACCCCGTGAAGGACGCCCTCAGGGAATGATTGTCATTCGAGAACTCGTGGTCCCAGCGAACCCTGAGTTCGGGACTCAAGGTGCCGGCAGGGATCGTGTAATCCTTTCTGAGACGAACTCCGAGAGACGCCAGGTACGATGTCGTGGTCTCCTTGTCGGCGTCAAGGCTCAATGCCCCGGCACCGTCCTCACTGAAGCTGCCGCGGGTAAGGTAGGTTGCCTGAAAAGCCGCGAACGGAATAATGTCGGCATACCGCGTCACGAGCTTGTACCCGCCTTCCAGGTAGCCGGCGAAGAGGTGGCTGTTGTAGGACGCGTTCGCCGTACGCGCGATCGTCCCGAACGCCATGTCGCGCGACGTATCGTAGGTATTGTAGGAATATGAACCGATGCCGCCGGCATACCAGGGGCCTTTTGTATAGATGCCGTAGAGCGATCCCTGGTAGCTCGACATCCGTGCATCCTCGGAGAGGCCCTTGAGGTCCACCTTGCTGTATGCGTAGCCGACAGATGCACCGAGAAGCAACGAAGAGGTGATCTTCTTGTCGAAACCGAAGACGGCGCCTGCCGTGCTTGAATCATACCGGGATGATATGTCGGTGGCGCGCCTCTCGCCCAGGCTTCCATAGGTATCTATCCAGAATCCCCAGGCGGGTGTGCCGGTGCCCGGCGTGGTGTTGTTCGCCGCCGCGAGGAGCCTCGTCTGTGCATCACTGCCTGTATCGCTCAGCGACGCGGTGAGAACGGGCTTTACGGCCAGCATGGCCGAAGGGCCGCCCGATACGAAGCCTGCCATCCTCCTCGCCATCATGTCCCTGTACTGGTTGTACGACGAGAACGTGACGGCGGGCATGGCTGTATGAATGTAGCCGCCCATCTGGTCGTAGGCGTTGAGGGCCTGAGGTGCATTCATGGCGAGGACCATGTCGATGATGTTCCGCATGTCGCCCGTGGCGATGGCATACCCGCCTTCAAGCCCGCCGGCGACCGCGCACTGGTTCTCCGTCTCGCACACGGATTGGAGGGATTTACGGGTGAACGTGAGATCGACCGCCGTGGGCAGGTAGGTGAGATATGTGTCCGCCAGGAATGCAGACGTGTTCGTGAGGTTCGCGAATGCCCCGGTGACTCCCCCTGCGGCGGTGAGGATGGTGTACGTATATGGTTTGTTTGCCACGAAAAGGCCCGTCGGAAGGAGCTGGACCGTACCTCCTTTCAATGTGGCCATACCGGTGACCACCAGCCTGTCCGCCTGTGTCGGGCTCAACTCGACCTGCAGCGTGCTCCCGGGGTTCTGTGTGTAATTGCCGGCGATCGTGAGTGTCCCGATGGAATTGCCCGCGGCGACGGTGCCGTTGTTCTGCACGTTGTTGCCGGTATCCCCGGAGCCCGTGAAGAGCCCGTTATTGACAATGGTGCCTCCGCCGGCGATCGTCCCGTTATTGACAAGTGTGCCGGCATTGATCAGGGTCCCGCTGTTCGTCTGCGTATGGCCCGTGGGGTTCGTGAGCCTCGCATTGTTCTGCAGCGTGCCTCCGGCGTTCAGGTTCATGGTCCCGCCCGTTGCGCCGTCAAAGGTGAAGTCCCGACTCAGCACGAGTGTGCCGCCGTTGTTGTTATTGAATGTTCCGCCGGCGAAGTTGTAAGTGCTCCCCGCGGCGAGTTCCACTGTGCCCGCATTGTTGAACGTGCCGGCGTTGTTCAGGGTGCCGGTATTGATCAGGGTGCCGGAGTTATTGACGGTGGCGTTGTTCGTGAGCGTCCCCGAGTTATTGAAAGCGGCCCCGCCCTGGTTGGTAATTATGCCGAGGTTGTTTATCGTTCCCGCATTGTAGAAGGCGCCTCCGGCCTGGTTCCGGAGATTCATGCCGCTGCCGTTGTCGATCACCCCCGGGGCGTTGTTGTAAAATGCCCCTTCATTCTGGATGCCATGGGTTGAACCAAACCATTGCTCTGTCGTCATGTAGCCGCTGTTACGGAAGACGCCCCCCGCGTAATTCAGGATAATGCCGCTGTGATGTATCCAGCGGGCATTGTTCACGGTTTCGCCGTAATTGTAAAATACCCATCCGTCGTACGTGCCGTTGTTTATAAAAGAGGCGCCGCCTCTTACATAGGTGGTCGTTCCGTTCAAATAATACCCTCCGGCTTGATTGACGATGAGGCCGTAGTTGTCAACTATACCCGCATTGTTGAAGGTCCCCGCATTGTTGAAGGTGGCGCCGGCCGCGTTATTGAAGCGGCCGTTGCCGTCGTCCATCGTTGCGCCGGCATTGTTATTCACGACGGCTCCCGGGTTGTTGTTAAAGCGGATAAACTGGATAATATCGGTTACCGTCCCATTGTTGTTAAAGACGGCGTTGTTGTTAAAACTTCCCCACAATTGCACGGTCCCGTTATTCGTGAAATCGATAGCATTATGACTTGTGACGGCCGGGGGATTATTGATATCTATGGGAGTGTCGATCACATTGCCGGCGGGGTTCGGGTTGGGCCCTATCTGGACAGATTGGGCGTGTAAGGCGAATATCGACGCAAAGAGCATCATACCTGCGAAAATACTGACCAGGGCAATTCTTGCCAGGCCGGCCATGTGCAACGTTTTCATAATGTCCCCCCGTTATCTGTTTTTTTGTGAATTTCGCCTGTGGCGGCTGTCGTCCTCATCTCTTATGATGAAGAGGATCTTGTTTCTCAATTGCAGTTGACGGGCACGATGACTGTCCACACAGATTCTTTGTTTGGTTGTAAGCATTACCAGGTACATACGAACCTCCTGTCGCGTGGTCTCCCCGTCAGCTGGTAACCGGCGGTGCTATGTGTGACAATGTTGTATCAGGCTGTATTACCGCAGACAATATAGGAGAGATACAGTGAAAATATAGGTATAAAACACGTATTCATAGAACCGGAGGAACGAGTCTATGTAACTTTTAAACTACTGATAATATAGGAGTTTTAATAATGTACCTTTTTTTCTTGGAATATATGACCCGAAAATATATAGTATGGGAGATCATGGGAACGGATAAGGGACACTTCTATGAAGGTACGTAATTTTCATCGGAGTTATTCGACGAAAGGTGCGGGCGACCTTATCAATATCACGTCCGACCTTATAAAAAACCTGGAAGGCTCGGGGTTTGCCGTTGGAAATATGACTGTATTCGTGCAGGGCTCTACCGCCGGCATCACGACATTTGAATATGAACCGGGGCTTATCGCGGATATGAGGGAATTTTACGAGGGCCTTATCCCGTCAAGCCGGGGCTATCACCACGATGAAACATGGGGAGATGCGAACGGTTTCAGTCATTTGCGGGCCACCCTCACGGGACAGTCACTCGTGGTCCCTTTTGAGGCGGGGACATTGCTTCTCGGGACATGGCAGCAAGTCGTACTGGCAGAATTCGACAACCGCCCCCGGAAAAGACTGGTCGTGTGCCAGCTGATCGGGGAATAGGGTGTTTTTTTGCAGCTTTCGTTTCTCTTTTTTGTTTTACCAACCTTTGCAATCTATATATACTAAACCAAGGCTGACGCCCCGGATATCGACGGAGGGCAGGCCTATCCAGGTTTGACATGTCTCGCACACGTACAAAGATCATTCTTATTCTACTTAGCCTGATCGTCGCCGCTGCAATCGCGGGGTGCAAGAAGCCCGAACCCGCCCGGCTCATGGTCCAGGTCGAGGGCCAGCTATTCTCCGACGCTCTCTTGTGGATCGACGGCAAACAGGTCGGTAAACTGACGAAAACAGAGATAAATACTGACGGTCAATTGTTTATCGATAACAAGTACACCGTGACATTACCGCCGGGCCACAAGGATATCCCTTCCCAGGACCAGTGCACCGGCGCCCTTGATTCTCTCGAGCTGAAACCCGGGAAATATGTTATCCTCCTCCAGACCGAGGAAGGGAAATCATTACAGATCAATGCCCGCCTCGTCTCCGGCCTTAACACGATGGTGTATTATTCTGATCAACAGGTCTTGAAATTGAACGACGCAAAAACGAAGGCCGCTCCGGGATCGACGGTAACATTACCGTAAAACGTAAAACGCAAGACGCAAAAACAAGAGACTCTTCTTCCGTTTTACGTTTTGCGTCTTGCGTTTTACGGTTTGTTTACCTTCTCATTCCCCCCGGATCGTGGGATACCGTGAAGATGAGGATGTTCTTGTCAGCGTTCCTCTTGTATTCAATATTCCTGGCGGCTCTTTTCATGATCTTTGTCGATGGTCTTTCCCCGCCGGCGAAGAAATCATCCGTTTCCGGGAATGTTCCCGCGAGGAGCATGTTGAAGGGTTCGCCGGTGTCCGTGATCGTGATATAGAGGGCGCCGTTATCGTGGATAAGGCATGCGATGCTTATCTCGGCCTGCCTGTCGCGGCATGCGAAGCGGATTATGTTGAGTGCCGCCTCTTCGGTTGCCCGCCCGAGGTCTTCGATGGTCTCGTCCCGGTACCCGCATTCGGTTGCCATGTTCCGGACAAAAGCCGCAAGGTCGGGGATCGACGCCTCTTCGGCAGGACGGGTTATGATGTCGAGCGCCTGTTCGTGTTCAGTTTTCTTCGTCATGACATACCTCGCAATTCATGGTTTGTTACCGGGAGAAGAAGCCGCCGGCGAAACTGACCGACGAGTGCCCGTCACTCCATTGATCATAATCGACAATTTCGGCCCGGGACCCCTCGAGCAGTTTTAGCTGGAAGAAAATGGGCGTAAGGCCGCAAATTCTCCGACGGTCGCCCTCTTCCCTGACCTCTTCGAAAAAACCCCCGGCGTCGACGTTCTTTATGTGACCGAGGAGCATCTCATCCTTTTTCCGTGACCTCTCCATCGTTACCGCATCGAGGGAATACCGGTCCCCGAATTGCGCCCCGATATGGGCGAGGTCGGCCCCCGCGACAATGCAGTGCGGTTTGCCGTACATATCGAGGACGGATCTCATGTTCTCCGTCAATTGCACGACCTCGTCATTGTCGATCTTCTTTTCTCCTTCGATATATTCATGCATCGAACCGGTCAATACCGGCAATATCTCAAAGTCGTCCTGCATCATGAACTGTATGAGAGGGAGCTGCAGTTCTATGGAATGTTCATTCCTGTGAGGCCACTCCTCGATATACCCGTTCAAGAAAGCATTGCCCCTGATCAATTCCTTGAGCTTAGGGCCGATCGGGACCCGTTCGAGCGGCGTCTCGAAGTCTTTGAGGGATATGCTCCAGAGCCCCTCCGTGGGATGATGGCAGGTCCCGAAAATGACAAGCAGGGGCTTCGGCGAGCCCTTGAGGTACGGGTATATCCGGCGATACACCGACGCGCCCCGCGGGTAATCGATGTGAGGCGCCAGGATGCCCGAGATGTCGCCCGCCGTGCCGGTACTTTGAACACAACCGTCGAACATCCCGTCGAGGAAGTTCAGGAGCTCCATCCTGTTTGCCGCATAGCTCCTGCCTGCGCAATAAGCCGGCCTGACCGGCAGCCGTTCATAATCGTCATGAAGGGCCTTCACGTGGGCCACGTAGCGGTCATTGTAAAGGAACAGGTTCTGGTCAAGCGTTTTGACAAGGTTCTCGATCTGCTCCATGTAGACCATCTCGCCCGAGAGGCGCATGAAAGCGGCCTGTATGTCGCGAAGTGTGTTCGTGCCGTCCATGAGCGATATCATAAAAGCGACATCGCGGGAAACGGCCAGGGCCTCCCGGGATATCCCTTCCGTATCCCTCAATATGACCAGCTGCTTCCCGTCTTTTTCGTAGGGAACTGCCTCGATGAACCGTATCCTGGGTCTTTCCATCGCAAAGATATACCATAAACGGCCTCAAAAGGGGAAGTGGGGCAGCAAAGGGCCGTCCCGCCGTGCGGCCGTCCCGTTGAAAGGGTTGACATCATCATGATAAAATTTGAGAATACTAAATCGCATGCCTGAGCGTTCTTTTCTCACCGAGATGGAAACAGTGACAGGGGTGGCCGTTTCCGGGTGCTATCAGTGTTTCCGCTGCACGAACGGATGTCCCGCTGCCCGGGATATGGACATCCTTCCCCACAGGCTGATCGGGTACATCATAGCGGGGGAACGCGACCGTGTCCTTGGATCACAGTCGATCTGGGCCTGCCTGCAATGCGCCGCGTGCAGCATCCGGTGCCCGAACGGCATCGATGTTGCCCGCATCTTCTCGGCTTTGCAACGGATGTCCGTCGAATCGGGCAGGGCCGCATCAGCGGATATCCACGATTTCGATACCCTGTTTATCGAAAGTATCGCCCGGCATGGCCGGATGTATGAGCTTGGAACGGTGGCGCGATACCGCCTTCAGCGAAAAGAGCTTTTCAAGGACCTTCGTATGGGGTTCTCCATGATAAGGAAAAGGAGGATCGGCCTTTTTCCCCATAACGCGGCCGGCAGAAAACAGATACGTTCCCTTATGAAAAAAACGGGTATGAACGGCGAATGATCACGCTTTCCTACTATCCGGGCTGCTCCCTTGGATCGTCGAGCGACTTTTACGATGCCTCGTTGAAAAAGGTCCTGGACATCTATGGCGTGAGGCTCAAAGAATTGAGCGACTGGTCATGCTGCGGGGCTTCTGCGGCCCCGGCAGTCAGCGAAGAACTGGCAATCACGTTGAGCGCGCGGAACATTGCCGTCGCTGAAGAATCCGGCCTTCATCTCGTTGCCCCCTGTTCTGCGTGCTATGCGCGGACAAAAGCGGCCGCACTGAGAATTGCCGGGGACACCGAAACCCGGCACAGGGTGAATCGCGCACTCTTTCCCCTTTCCTGCAAAGGAAAGATCGAGGTCAGGAATATCATCGAGGTGTTCCTCGAATACATCGGCATCGAACGGATCGCAGGCTCCGTGGAGCATGACCTTGCTTCGATCCGCGCAGTCGCTTATTACGGATGCCTGCTCACGCGCATCGCAGGCATTCTCCCGTCCGATGATGTCGAAGACCCGACAGGGATGGACACCATCCTCAAGGCACTGGGGGTGACCGTCATTCCCTGGCAGTACAAGACGGAATGCTGCGGTGCGAGCGCAACGATAACGAAGGGCGAACGAACGGCGGAACTTTCGGGACGGCTCATCAGGGCGGCAGTGCACGCGGGAGCCAAGGCGATCATCACCACGTGCCCGTTATGCCAGCTCAACCTCGACCTTATGGTATTTCTTGGCAAGGATGTTGAACCTGTCCCCGTCCTCTTTCTTCCGGAAGTCTTCGAACTGGCCCTTCTCGGCGAAACGCCCGGCGCTGCGCGGCACATTGTGAACATTAAAGACCTTACGCGGGGTATAACCCGCTTAAAGAGGGCATAAGCGGCAGACATGCAGACACATGACGATAACGGGACCGATACCCGGCTCTCCATGATCGAGTTCGTCAGAACCTTCGACCCGGAGGGAGCCGAGAAACTCGAGAGGCTCCTTAAGAAACAGGACATCCTCATGAAAGGAAATGTCTACGGAGAGAGATTTACCGCGCTGCAGTTCTCTCTGGTTTTTGACCCGCTTCTCAGACGCGCCGTCGAGAGGTCGCATATCCTCGAAAACCTTGGCCGCGGGCCGGCTACGGTACCCGAGCTTGCCCGGGCCCTCGACCTGAAGCCAAATACCGTCTTCGACCACATAAAAGAGCTCGTGCGGCGCGACCGCGTGGAAATTGCCGGGTACGACGACCGCGACGCCCGGTACAGGAGGAAAGAGACTGATCGATAGCGGCAGCAACAATGCGCCCGGCCAATCAGGGGCCATCCTCATCATAGGCGCGGGCATTGCGGGCATGGAGGCAGCGCTCAATTGCGTGGGGGCCGGGTTCAAGGTCTATCTCGCAGACCGCAAACCGAACATAGGCGGGAATATGGCGCAGCTCGACAAGATATTCCCGACGAACGACTGCTCCATGTGTGTTATGGCGCCCAAGCTCGTGGAGGTGGGCAAGAACCCGAATATCGAGCTTCTCATGAACTCTGAGGTCTTTCGCCTCGAAGGGGAACCGGGACATTTCAGGGCCACCTTGAGGACCCGGCCGAGGCGCGTCGTCCCCGAGCGCTGTACATCGTGTACATCGTGCTCGGCCGCATGCCCGCTCGAGGTCGGCAACGTGTACAATGAGGAGATGTCGCTCCGCAGCGCCGCATTCATCAATTTCCCCCAGGCCATACCGTCGACGTACATGATAGACAGGCAGCTGTCGCCCTGCATATATACCTGCCCGATCAACCTCAACGCCCGCGACTATATCGGTCTCATCGCTGAAGGGAAGTTCTTCGAGGCGCTGGACCTCGTGCGGGACAAGCTCCCCTTCCCCGGCATTATCGGCAGGATATGCGCTCACCCCTGTGAAAATGCCTGCCTGAGAGGGAAAGAGGTCGATCAGCCCATCGCTATATGCGCACTTAAGCGTTTTCTCGCGGACTACGAGATCGGGAGGCGCGAACCCCTCCTTCCGGCAATTGCACCGGAAAAGAACAAAACGGCCGCGGTGATCGGCGCAGGCCCTGCGGGCCTCACATGCGCGGTCGAACTGCGCAAGGCAGGTTACCGGGTGACCATATTCGACGCAAATGAACAGCCCGGCGGGATGCTGTATGCCGGGGTGCCCGCCTACCGGCTGCCCCGCGATGTCCTTGCCCGCGAGTTTTCCCTGGCCGGGCGAATGGGCGTCGAGCTCAGGATGAACACCCGCATCGGGCGCGACGTTCCGCTTGCCGACGTTCTCGATTCCTTCGACTCCGCCTTTATCGCCTCCGGGGCGCACGGGCGCAGGAAGCTCGGACTTTTGAACGAGGACGCACACGGAGTGTTGAGCGCCCTCGATTTTCTCAAGGACATCAACACCGGCAAGGACGTGACTCTCGGGAAACGGGCCTTCGTCGTCGGCGGGGGAAACGTCGCGATGGACACGGCGATAACCCTGCGGAGGCTCGGCGTGCCGGACGTCCACATCGTGGCCCTCGAAAAATGGGAGGACATGCCGGCCCATCGCTGGGAGATAGACCAGGCCATAGAGGAGAGCATCGTATTCCATAATGCCTGGGGCCCTTTGACGATCCTCGCCCGCGACGGGCGCGTGACCGGGATGGAGCTCGCGCGGTGCACGCGGGTCTTCAACAGCAAAGGCGCCTTCGATCCCGTGTACGATACATCGAACACGGTGACCTTCGACATGGACATGCTGATCCTGGTCATATACGAGACGATCGACACCGCGTACCTCTCGGCATCCCCGACGATCGAGCGGCACGAGGACGGCCGGGTCAAGGTCGATCCCGTATCGCTCGAAACAACACACACAGGGGTCTTCGCAGGAGGAAACGCGGTGACGGGGCCGAGAAGCGCGATCGATGCGATGGCGCAGGGCAAGCGGGCCGCCGAATCAATGGTCCGCTTCCTCGAAGGGCGCGACCTTCTCGAAGGGCGCCTTGCAGAAGACGACAAGATCCTCGACGAGGTGCCTTTTCCCGTTGAGCATGCCGTCAGGGCCAATATCCCCCGCACGGCGATAGCGGACCGCACGGGCTTCCTGGAAACGGTCGGGACGCTCGATGAAAAAAGCGCCGTGGAAGAGGCGAAAAGGTGCCTTTCCTGCCGCAGGTGCCTTGGCTGCGGGATATGCGAGGAATTCTGCAAGCCGGAAGCGATCGATTATAATGAGGGGCCGGCGGAAAGGGTCCTCGATATCGGCAGCATAATCATTGCGTGCGGTTTCGATGAGTTCGATTCGGCTGCAATGAAGGAATTCGGGTACCACGCCTTCGATAACGTGCTGAGCAGCGTCGACTACGAACGCGTCCTCTCTGCAACGGGGCCCACGGGGGCTCTGGTCATGAGGCCGTCCGACGGCAGGATACCGCGGAAGATCGCCTTCATCCAGTGCGTGGGAAGCAGGAACAAAGAGAACCCGTACTGCTCGTCAATCTGCTGCATGTTTGCCATGGAAGAGGCGATCATATCGAAAGAGCACCACCGCGACATCGAGCCCACCATCTTCTACATGGACACGCGGACATTCGGAAAGGGATACGACGAGCACTATGAACGGGCGCGGTCGGAGTACGGCGTCCGTTACATACGGTCTGCGATCTCCAAGATCTACGAAGATCCCGGCACGAAGGACCTCGACATAACCTACACGAGTCCTGACGGGGCCCTTGTCACCGAGACTTTCGATCTCGTCGTCCTTGCGGTCGGCCTTCGTCCCTCGAAGCAGCTCGGCGGGCTCACACGCATCATGAGCGTGGAATCGAACGATTACGGTTTTGTCGGCACGGAGCCCTTAACGCCGCTTGCCGCCTCGCGCCCGGGGATCTACGTCTGCGGAGGTTCCGCCGCACCGCGCGACATATCGGAGACGGTCGTCGAGGGATCGGCCGCGGCATGCCAGGCCGCATCGCCTCTTTCCGGCGAGCGCTGGAAAAATATCACGGTGCCGTCGCTGCCCGACGAACGGGACATCACGGGACAGGACCCGAGGATCGGGGTCTTCATCTGCAATTGCGGCGTCAATATCGGCGGGATCGTCGATGTCCCGGCAGTCAGGGATTATGCAAGTGAACTGCCCGATGTCGCGTTTGCCGAGCAATTCCTCTTCACGTGCTCACAGGACACGCAGGAGAAGATAAAGAACATCATCCATGAGCAGAAGCTCAACCGCGTCATCGTGGCTTCCTGCTCGACACGGACACATGAACCGATATTCCGCTCTCTCATCCGGGACGCGGGGCTCAACAAGTATCTTTTCGAGATGGCGAACATCAGGGACCAGTGCTCATGGGTCCACATGCATGACAGGAACGAGGCAACCCTGAAGGCGAAGGACCTCGTCCGGATGGCCGTCGCGAATGCGCATCACATAGAGCCGCTCGTCGAGAAGACACTGCCGGTCGAAAAGTCTGCGCTCGTGGTCGGCGGCGGGATCGCGGGAATGACGGCGGCCCTGAGCATTGCAGACCAGGGATTTCCCGTGCATCTTGTCGAGAAGGAGGGACGGCTCGGCGGCAACCTCAATAATATCTTCACGATCGTGGACGCCGTCGATGTGCAGGAGTTTCTCGGGGACACCATCCGGAAGGTAACCTCGCACATGAACATTAAAGTCCACATGGATACGGAGGTCATAGGTTCCGGGGGATTCCGGGGAAACTTCCAGACCGAGGTCATGACCAGAGGCCGGTCGGCGCCGGAAGAGATCAGGCACGCGGTCACGATACTTGCAACCGGTGCATCGGAGATGAAACCCGACGGCCTCTATCTCTACGGCAAGGATGACCGGGTGATGACGCAGCTTCAGCTTGAAGCGGGCTTAACCGCCGGTACACTTCCCGAACCGGGTGTCTGCGTGATGATCCAGTGCGTCGGTTCGCGCAGCGAACAGAGGCAGTACTGCAGCCGGGTCTGCTGCATCACCGCGATCAAGAACGCAATGACGATGAAACTCAGATGGCCGGACACGCAGATCATTATCATGTTCCGCGACATGATGAGCTACGGCTTTTCCGAGAAATATTACAAGGCGGCGCGCCATATGGGCATACGCTTCCTCCGCTTTTCCGATGACAACCCGCCTGCCGTAGAGAAAAGGGACGACAGGGTCCAGGTGCGCTGTTTCGATACGGCATTGCGTGAAACGGCTGAATTCCGTGCGGACAGGGTTGTGCTCTCGAGTGCCGTGGTGCCGAACGACACGGCCGGCCTTGCAGGCATATTCAAGCTTCCCCGGACCCGCGACGGGTTCTTTCACGAAGCGCATATGAAGCTGAAGCCGATCGATTTCGCAACCGACGGGTTTTACATGGCAGGAACGTGCCACGCGCCGAAAAATATCAGCGAGACGATAGTGCAGGCTTTAGGCGCGGCAGGCAGGGCGCTGACAACCCTCGCCAGGGACTCGATAACCGTTGATGCCATGATTGCAAGGGTAGATGCCGACGCATGTGCAGCATGCCTGACCTGCGTGAGGACATGCCCGTTCGGCGTGCCTTTCATAAATGACGAAGGAAGCGCGGAGATAGACGCGAGCAAATGCAAGGGCTGCGGCACGTGCGCAGCCGAATGTCCCGCGAAAGCGATAGATTTAATGCATTCAAGGGATGTGCAGATATTGGCGAAGGTAAAAGTGGCGGTGCGGAAGCAAAATATTGACGTCATCCCGGCGAAGGCCGGGATCCAGGAAAAATGATGAGTAGCAAACAACCATCTGTATACATACTGGCAAGTGGAAAAAATGGGACTCTTTATATTGGCGTAACATCCGATTTAATTAAACGGGTCTGGGAACATAAAAATGATGTAGTCGAAGGCTTCACAAAAAAATATCAGGTACATTATCTTGTCCGGTATGAAGTGCACGACAATATGGAATCTGCAATTTCGCGTGAAAAAGCGATAAAAGAATGGAAAAGACTTTGGAAACTGAGAATCATCGAAAAAGACAATCCGAAATGGAGAGATTTGTACGAGAAATTGTTAGGTTAAGAGGTAAATTACGGTTTTACTGGATTCCGGCCTTCGCCGGAATGACGTTGGTGGAGGCAATCCGGGATGGAGAGATTTGTACGAGAAATTGTTAGGTTAAGAGGTAAATTACGGTTTTACTGGATTCCGGCCTTCGCCGGAATGACGTTGGTGGAGGCAATCCGGAATGGAGAGATTTGTACGAGAAATTGTTAGGCTTATAGGTAAATTACGGTTTTACTGGATTCCGGCCTTCGCCGGAATGACGTCGGTGGAGACTGCCGGAATGACATTGGTGGAGGGTTGTTGAGTTGGATAATTTTACACCCCAGATAATCGCTTTTTGTTGCGAATACTGAGGGTACTCTGCGGCGGACCTGGCAGGTTCGATGAGGCTTTCCTATCCGGCATCGGTGAAGATCATTAAGGTGCCGTGCACGGGCAGGGTAGATACGATCCATATACTCGAGGCCTTCGAAAACGGGGCGGACGGGGTGTGCCTCGTGGGGTGCCTCGAAGGCGACTGCCATTTCATCGCGGGGAACATCCGGGCGGGAAAACGCGTTGAGTATGCGAGGGCCCTTCTCGATGAAACGGGCGTGGGAGCCGGGCGCCTCGCAATGTACAACCTTTCCGCATCCGACGGCCGCAAATTCGCCCGGGTGATGCGGGAAATGACGGAGAAGATACGGGAGATGGGGGAAAGTCCCATAAAAGCGGGCGATAGGCGATAGGCGATGGGCGATAGGAAAGATACTGACCGGATCTTTCACTGCGAAGCCCATTGCCCATTGCCCATTTCCCATTGCCTGGAGGTATTTTATGATCGTTGCCGATAGAAAACCCTTTGACGAGATCATGCAAATGATCGCGCCCTATGAAAAAATACTGCTCCTGGGGTGCAATGAGTGCGTGACTGTCTGCGCGGTGGGCGGGACGAAAGAGACGGCCCTGCTTGCATCGCAGATACGGATGAAACGGCAGGTCGAAGGACGCGGGGTGATTGTCGGGGAGAAAACCCTGGAGCGGCAGTGCGACCCGGAATATGCGGACACGCTCGCCGGTTCCGTGGAAGAGTATGACGCGGTCCTGTCGCTCGCCTGCGGGTGCGGCGTTCAGTTCATTTCCGAGAGATATCCCGGCAGACCGGTCCTCCCGGCGGTCAATACCCGGTTCATGGGGGTGACGGAACAGGCAGGGGTCTGGGCGGAGCGGTGCCAGGGGTGCGGCAATTGCGTTCTCGACAAGACGTACGGGATATGCCCTGTTGCCCGGTGTGCGAAGAGCATCATGAATGGCCCGTGCGGCGGTTCTCACGGCGGTGCCTGTGAAGTGAACGACGACCTTCCGTGCGCGTGGCAGCTCATTATCGACCGGCTGAAGGCGCTAGGATCGCTCGATGCATACAGTGAAATTGAAAAACCCCGCGACTGGTCGACGTCCCGCGACGGCGGGCCTCGCAGGAGAGTAAGGGAGGACATGACATTATGACGCCGGCAGGCAATCTCAAAAGGGTCCTCGCGCAGGGAAATTTTGCGGTAACGGCAGAGTGCGGTCCCCCGCGCGGCGCCGACCCGGATGTCATAGCGAGAAAAGGCGACCTCCTTAAAGGGTATGTCGATGCCGTGAATGTCACAGACAACCAGACTGCGGTGGTACGCATGTCGAGCCTGGCGTCGTGCGTGATCTTGAAGAATATGGGCCTTGACCCGGTCCTCCAGATGACGGTCAGGGACCGCAACCGCATAGCACTGCAGAGTGACGTGCTGGGAGCGGCGGCCCTCGGCATCAAGAATATTCTCTGCCTGACAGGCGACCACCAGTCGTTCGGGGACCATCCCGGCGCGAAGAACGTGCACGATATCGATTCGGTCCAGCTGATCGACACGGTGCGCATGATGCGCGACGAAGGAAAATTCTTAAGCGGCCAGGAGGTAAAAGGAAAACCGGACGTTTTCATCGGCTGCGTCGAAAACCCTTTCGCGGACCCCTTCGAGATCCGGGCCATGCGGGTCGCAAAAAAGGTAAAGGCAGGGGCCCAGTTCGTTCAAACGCAATGTGTCTTCAATGTCGAAAAATTTGCACGCTGGATGGAAATGGTCCGGGAACTCGGGGCACATGAAAGGGCGCACATCCTGGCCGGGATCACACCAATGAAATCACCGGGCATGGCCCGCTACATGAAGAATTCCGTACCCGGCATGGACGTGCCCGACGGCCTCATAGAGCGAATCGCATCGGTCCCCAAAGAAAAATACCGCGACGAAGGTCTCGCGATATGTCTCGAGACGATCGACGCGGTAAGGAATATCGAGGGCATAGCGGGCGTTCACATCATGGCCATAGAATGGGAGGACATAGTCCCCGCGATCGTGAAAGAGGCCGGCCTCTTCCCGCGCCCGGTACCCGCTTAAGGTCTACTTCTCGTCCGCCATGAGGTCCTTGAAGAAATTCACCTTCCATGTCCCATCCTGCTTGAACATGCCGAAATCCTTCGGATCGTTCTGGACCTCTATGGTGACGATCGCAGTTGTGTCGGTTTTCTTTTTGACCGTGAATTTTCCCTTGCCGTATATCTCGTCAAGAAGTTCCTTGATGCTTTCCTGAAATGCGGTGAAGTATTTATCCCTGAGCCCGTTCTCGTTCGTGTTCAGCATCCCGAGCACCTTGTCGGTCGGGGCGTTCGCTTCCTTCGCAATGAGCTCGGCAATGGTGAGCCTGCTTTCGTTCGCGAGGTTATCCCATGCCTTTGTAAAATCCTTGTCAATGAGCAGCTTGAAATAGCTCTTGTATATGGCGGCGAGATCATCCGTTTTGTTCTGTGCATATGCCGGGACTGACACCATGCATATGAGCATGATGCATACGATAAAATAAGCAAGACGGGACCTTTTCATTGTGTCTCCCTTTTTGTTTGGATTGGTTGCCATGGGCTATTCTAACCTATTCCTTCGCGGGGGACAAGACGCTGTGACCTAAAGATCCCCCGGCGAAAGATTTTTTTCGATAGCGCGGTACATGGCGACAAAGGAGGCGGGTTCCAGTTCTTCAGCCCGTACCGAGCGGGGAAATCTCATCCGTTCGTAAAGCTCGTCTATCTGCGCATCCGTGTAATTGTCTTTCAGGGCATTGCGCATGAATTTTCGCTTATGGCCGAATGCCGCACGCACAAAAGAGATGAGGTCCTTGTCGACATACCCGGCATCATCCCTGAAATGCATCGAAAAATAGACGCTGTCCACCTTGGGGGGCGGGATAAAGATGTGGGCCTTGATGCGCATGAGCAATTTTACCCCGGCAACAAGCTGGCAGACCACGGACAGCGACCCGTACGCCCGCGACCCCGGCTGTGCGGTTATACGGTCCCCGATCTCCTTCTGCACGGTAAGGAAGGCGCTTTCGACGCATGCCCGCTCCTCTATCAGCTTGAAGATGATGGGGCCGGTGATGCCATAGGGTATGTTCCCCATCACCTTGATCTTCCGGCCCGCCGCAAAAGAGGCAAGGTCGACAGCCATTATATCGCGGGCGACAACCTCGATATTCTTCTTCTCCCGCCCCTCCCCGGAGGCGAGAAGCTCAAGGTACGGCACCATGTCGCGATCGAGCTCTACGGCGATGACCTTGCATGCGCATTGTGCTATCGCGCGCGTCAGGTCGCCCCTCCCTGCACCTACCTCGACGACCGTGTCGTCGCCCGAGATCTCCGCAAGAGACACCATCTTGCGGAGAATGTTGCCGTCTTTGATGAGATTCTGGGAAAAGCTCTTCTTCAGCATGGGGCCCGGGTCATTTCATGACCATTCGTGAATATGCCTTTATGTCGAGCGTCGAATAGATACCGGCGGATGCGTAAAAAGATGCGAGCGAAGCGATCATTGCCCCGTTGTCCGTGCAGTAAAGGGGGGACGATATCATGACCTCGAAGCCCTCCTCGCGTGCCCTTTCGAGGAAAACCTCGCGGAGGCGCCCGTTCGCCGCGACCCCGCCCCCGACGACGATGCGTTCTATATTGGATTGCCTGGCCGCCCTGAATGTCTTCGACACGAGCACGTCGCACACCGCCTCCTGGAACGAGGCCAGGACATCGCTGATATTCGAGTCGTTGACCGGGTTCTTTTTTGCGTACGTGATGAATGCCGTCTTGAGGCCGCTGAAACTGAAATTGCACTTCCCGTCATCCATCATGGGACGGGGAAACGCGACATGGGCGGGTGATCCCGTGCGGGCCGTCTCCTCGATGATGCGGCCCCCCGGGTACCCGAGCCCTAAGAACTTGGCGATCTTGTCAAAGGCCTCCCCCGCGGCATCGTCGAGCGTCGAGCCGACAACCCTGAACGAGCACGGTGCGTCGAACGAGAGAATTATTGTGTGTCCCCCTGAAACGACCAGGGCGACAAAGGGAAATTCGACCTCGCGCTCGAGGAATATGCTCATCGCATGCGCCTCGACGTGGTTGACCCCTATAAGCGGTATATTTCCCGCGAGGCTTAAACCTTTGGCAAAGCTCAACCCCACGAGGACACTCCCGATAAGCCCGGGACCGGACGTGACGCCGACAAGATCGATGTCGCCGGATTGTATCCCTGCTTTTTCGAGGAGGTCATCATAGATGCCGTCGATCAGTTCGACATGCTTGCGGGATGCTATCTCGGGGACGACGCCGCCGAACAGCCTGTGAAGGTCCGCCTGGGACGATATGATGTGGGCAAGGATGCGCCGGTCGTGGTCGATCAGTGCCAGCGATGTGTCATCGCAGGATGTATCGATGCCGAGTATTATCATGGCGGGAATTCTAGATCTCTTTCGGGTTCTTTACTATCTTGATCTTCCCCTGCTTGATCATTGCCTGTTTCGACTCCTCGATAAAGGACACCAGGAACTGCTCTTTATGCCGGGCGGTATAATACTGGGAAAAGCGTTCTTTATCCTTCTGCCACTCCTGGCGGTCGGGCTCCTGTTCACCCGCGTACCCGAAGACATAATAATCCCCGTCTATTTCGACGGGCTTGTCATAGACAGGCTTGTCCTTCGCGAGGCCGAGCACGCCTGCACTGTCCCGCGGGATGGTCCCTATTTTCGGAAGCGACGACGCGGTCCTCAGGACGAAACCGGTATGGGCTTTTTTGTCCACCGACTTGCTTTTGACCGCATCCTCGGCCGCAAGGCGGGCTTTTTCCTTCGCCTTTTCAGTGGTGAGACGTGTCTTCAGGCTTTGAAGGGCAGCACTCTTTTCCATCGGCTTGCCTTCCTCGCGATCAACAAGCTGAAAGATGAGCGAGCGCCCGTCGTCCCGTATCGGCAGGGAAACGTCGCCTTTGCGCAGGTCTTTTGCCCATGTCTCGATCTTGAGGCTCTTGTATGCCCGGAACAGGTCGCTCTGGCGCACAACCCCGGTATCGTTGACCTTCAGGCCTTTTTCGCGGGCGTACGCATCCATGTCCTTCGTCTTGAGAAGGTCCATGTAAACCCGGTCATCCTTGATGGCGCTCTTTGCATCGATGACGATGTACTTGAGCCGGTACGTGTTCTCCCCGCGGAAACGGTCTTTTTCCTTATCATAAAGATCGTTCAGCTCTTTCTCCGTGACCGTGACCTTGTCCTTGTATGCAGAGGGCGAAAAACGGGAATAGTAAAGGTCGACCTTGCCTTTCTCGCGGACATACCCCGACCAGATGTCGGCATCCGTAACGGGTGCCCCGGTATCACGGACGATGCTGATGACCTTTCGTATGAGAAGCATCGTCTTTTGCGACTTTTCGAACTGGTCCGGCTCTATCTTGTTCTGGCGGAGCACCGAAACATAGCGGTCCTTGTTGAATTTCCCGTCCTTTTTGAATGCCTCGATCGATCCCAGGAGATCGGCGAATTCCTGGTCGCTCACACTCAGCCCCAGTTTTTTTGCCTCGACAAGAAGAATATACCTGTTGATGAGGTCCTGCAGGACCTTGTCCTTGAGCTCGGCCGCCATTTTTTCGTCGAACTTGTCGCGGTACAGCTGCCGGAACATCTCCAGTTCCTTGTTGTATGCCTCGTAAAATTCCGGGTACAGAAGATCGAAGCTGCCGATCTCGGCGATCTTGGTCTCTTTTTCGCGGAGCGTTCCCGCCCCGAAATAAAAGACAAAGACGATGATGATCACGGCAAAGATCACCTTGATCAGATAGCTTCGTGCGTATTTTCTCATAAACTTGAGCATTGGGTTTAATACCTCTGAAAGATTATTGATTTTGAAACTTTAAAATAGTATATTAAGGCTGTTTTTTCAATAACTTTTAAAATTCGCAAAGAAAGGGAGAGGAGATGTTCGAATCACTCTTTGGATTTATATCGAAAGACCTCGCCATCGACCTTGGCACGGCAAATACACTAGTTTACGTCAAAAGCAGAGGGATCGTCTCGAACGAGCCTTCCGTCGTGGCAGTACATAAAGATTCCCGCGGTACAAAAAAGGTCATAGCAGTCGGCGAAGAGGCAAAGAAGATGCTGGGCAAGACGCCGGGCAATATCGTTGCGATCCGCCCCCTCAAGGACGGCGTTATCGCCGATTTCGAGATAACCGAGGCGATGCTCAAGTATTTTATACAGAAAATACACAACAAGAAATCGTACGCACGGCCAAGGATCGTTATCTCCGTCCCTTCAGGGATCACCCCCGTGGAGAAAAGGGCGGTCAAGGAATCCGCGGAATCAGCCGGGGCGCGTGAGGTATACCTCATCGAGGAACCCATGGCCGCAGCGATCGGCGTGGGGCTTCCCATCACGGAGCCGAGCGGCAACATGATCGTCGACATCGGCGGCGGCACGACTGAGGTCGCTGTCATATCCCTGGCCGGCATCGTCTATTGCAACTCGGTGCGCGTTGCGGGCGACAAGATCGACGAAGCGATCATTCAGTATGTCAAGCGCAAATACAACCTCCTGATAGGTGAGAGGACCGCCGAAATAATCAAGATCAGCATCGGGTCGGCATACCCGAGCGCCGAAATAGACGAAATGAGCCTGGAGATCAAGGGACGCGACCTCGTCGGCGGCATCCCGAAGACCCTCGAGATATCCTCGAAAGAGATCAGGGAGGCGATCAACGAGCCGGTGAACGCCATTGTCGAGGCAGTCAGGATCGCGCTCGAAAGGACGCCGCCGGAACTGGCGTCCGATATCGTCGATAAGGGTATCGTGATCTCGGGCGGCGGGGCGATGCTCAAAAACCTCGATGTCCTCATCAAAGAGGTTACCCGTCTGCCGGTCATCATAGCCGAGAACCCCCTGACGGCGGTCGTCGAAGGTGCCGGAAAAGCCCTTGATGAAGTAAGCCTCTTGAAAGAGATAGCGACATACTTTTAAAATAGTGGTAACTTGAGAAATTCAATAGCTATAATCATAGCCATTCTCGTTCTCGTCATATCATTTCTTTCCTTCACGAATGCCCCTTTTGTCGCGAGATCGTATACGACCGTGAAAACCGGCCTCAGCAGCGTCTTCGGGCCAGTCCTGAGCGTCATCTCAAAGCCCGTCTCCTCGGTCGGGGGATTCTTCGACTCCTACTTTAATGTCGTCGGGGCAAAGAAAGAGAACCGGGAACTCAGGGAAAAATATGAAAAGCTCTATGTCGAGAACCAGAAGCTCGTCGAGACGGAACGGGAAAATGCCCGCTTGAGGAAACTCCTCGAGTTTACTCAGAAAAGGCCCAACACGATGATCGCCGCGAGCGTGATCGGGGAAGACCTGAAGAACTGGTTCCGGTGCGTCATCATCGATAAGGGCAGCAAGCATAATGTCCGCCAGAAGATGCCCGTGGTAACGCCGAAGGGGATCGTCGGCCAGGTCGTCGAGGTGGATCCCTGGCATTCCAAGGTCATGGTCCTCAACGATACGAACTCGTCCGTCGATGTCGCCGTCGAAGGCAAGAACACGCGCGGTCTGATCGAAGGCACCGGTCAAAACACGGTCAAGATGAAATACGTCACGAAGAACGACGACATCGAGATCGGGGATAAACTGGTGACCTCAGGGAAGGATGGCATCTATCCCAAAGGCATTCCCGTGGGGATCGTTATAACGGCAAACAAGGGCAAGGCCGGCATATTCACGGACATCGAGGTCATGCCGTACAACAATTTCAGGCAGCTCGACGAGGTGCTGCTCGTCAGAAAATAATGAAAACCTCGCTCTACATCTTTATCGGGATAATACTCCTTCTCATAGAAACTGTCATTTCGCCCCATGTTTCCCTTGATGTCTTAAAGCCCGAGCTCGGTATACCTGTCGTCCTGTACGTGACCTTTTTCCTCGGCCCGGGACCCGGGCTTGTTGCCGCCGTGTGCATAGGACTTGCAGAAGAAGGGCTCTCAGGCGCCCCCAATGGCTCCCTTCTCTTCGTGACCATGGTGATATACCTGATAGCGGCGCTTATGCGCAAAAAATATTTCGTCGATTCCAAGTACACCTTCGCCTATTTTTCGAGCGGTGCGGTGCTCGTGCAGTCATTCCTGTTCGCCGCGCTTACGTTCTTCGCACATGGCGAAACACGCGGGATCCTCAATATCGCCTTCTACATGGTCCCGAACGCCATCATTACCGGTTTCGTCTCCATCCTTCTTTTTACCTTCATCGACCGGCTGAACAACATCCTTATGGAGCGGTCTTAAGATGAAGGAGGAAAAATTCACCGCCAAATACAAATGGTGCACCCTTGTCCTCGTGCTCACCATGACGGTCCTTCTCATCAGGCTGTGGGACCTGCAGATCATGCGCGGGTCGGAAATGCGCAAACTCTCGGAGCAGAACCGGATCCGGGTGAAAAAGATCGTGGCGGCGCGCGGCATCATCTTTGACCGGACAGGAAAAGTACTGGCAGACACCCGGCCATCATTCAATATTTACCTGACCCCGGAAGATATCAAGGATTTCAGCCAGACGGTGGACGGCCTTGCCCAGCTCCTTTCATGCGACCGGGAGGAGATCATTGAAAAAATGAAGGCCGCAAGCGGCATGCCGCCGTCTTTCCCTATCAAGATCAAATCGGATATTCCCATGGACGAGGTTGCCCGGGTCGAGGCGA
This sequence comes from Syntrophorhabdaceae bacterium, assembly GCA_963666485.2. Lineage (GTDB taxonomy): Bacteria > Desulfobacterota > Syntrophorhabdia > Syntrophorhabdales > Syntrophorhabdaceae > Delta-02. The sequence continues at coordinate 86,439 of CAXXUO010000001.1, forward strand.
ACAGGATCTATATACCGGGCATCTCGATCCAGATCGAACCGAAACGAAACTATCCCTACGCCGCATCATTTGCGCACGTCATCGGCTATGTCTCGGAGATCAGCGACGAGGAGCTGAAGGACAAGAAGAAATACAAGGATTATTCACCCGGGGATTATATCGGGAAATACGGCCTGGAACGTTCCTATGAAAAAGAATTGCGCGGCACCGACGGTGAAAAACGGGTCGAGGTTGACGCGATGGGCCGCGAGATCCGGACGCTGGACGTCGTCGAGCCCATCCCGGGGCACAGCCTTCATCTCAACATGGACCTCGATCTCCAGTTGACAGCAGACAAGGCCCTCGAGACGCGCAAAGGGGCGGCGATAGCACTCAATCCCAAGACGGGCGGGGTGCTTGTCCTTGCGAGCAGGCCGGGCTTCGACCCGAACCTCTTTGCCTCGGGCATAAAGAAAAAGGACTGGCAAAAGATAGCCCTCGATAAGGCGCATCCCCTGCAAAACAGGGCGATCCAGGGCGGATACCCTCCGGGATCGACCTTCAAGATATTGCTTGCGCTCAAGGCGCTCGAGGTCGGAGTGATCAACGAGCGGACCACGTTTCACTGCGGAGGCGGCTTCGCATACGGGAACCGGGTGTTCAAGTGCTGGAAAAAAGGCGGGCACGGCTCCGTATCGGTCCACCGCGCAATCGTGGAATCCTGCGATGTCTTCTTCTACAATGTCGGGCTCAAGCTCGGCGTCGACAGGATCCACGAGATGGGCGACATCCTCGGCATGGGAAGATTAACAGGCATCGACCTGCCGGCCGAGCAAAAGGGCCTCATCCCGTCGACTGAATGGAAGAGAAGGCGCTACAACCAGCCCTGGTACGAGGGTGAGACCGTATCTGTCGCTATCGGGCAGGGTGCCGTGTGGCTTACCCCTATCCACCTTGCAATGCTGTCATCATTTGTCGCCAACGACGGCAAGAACTTCAAGCCGCAGTTAGTCAACAGGATCGTATCCAATCAAGGTAAGGTCCTTAAGACGTTCGAGCCGGTCGTCAACGCCGAGCTGAAATTGAAGCCGGGTGTGCTGAAGCTCGTCAAAGACGGGATGCGGGGGGTCGTCAATGAGCCGGGAGGCACGGCAGGTGCGTCCAAGGTGCAAAACGTGCTCATGAGCGGGAAGACGGGTACCGCCCAGGCAGGCTCCGACAAGGTGAAACTGGGCGACCATGCATGGTTCATTGCGTATGCCCCGTCGGAGGATGCGTCCATCGCAATGGCAATACTGGTCGAGCACGGTCTCCACGGCTCGTCGGCGGCCGCGCCTATCGCAAAAGGGATCACGGAGACCCTTTTCAAGGTTAAACCGGACATAAAGGAAGCAAAGGTCCATGAGAATAGATAAACGCAGATACTATCATCTCGACTGGTACCTGATAATCAACGGCCTTTTTATATTCGGCATCGGGATGATGAACCTCATCAGTGCCACGAGCTCATTTTCAAGCGGGTCGTGGAACTTCATCATCAAGCAGCTCATCGCGTTTGCCTTGGGGCTTGCGCTCATGCTCGTCATCATGTATTACGATTACCGTATAATCGCCAATCATTCCAAGTGGATTTATGCAGGGGGCATTTGCCTCGTCATCCTCGTCCTGCTTATCGGGCTCGCCGCAGGGGGTGCGAAAAGATGGATCAGTCTTTTCGGGTTCAGCATCCAGCCTTCGGAACTCATGAAACCGATCCTCGTCATATTCCTGGCCAACATGCTCTATGACCGGAAGCGGCAGAACATGCCGCTCAGCCTGAAAGACATCGCCAAGCCCCTTTTCTGGACCTTTCTGCCCTTTGTCCTCATTGTTAAACAGCCTGACCTGGGGACGGGTATCGTCATTCTTCTCGTTTCTTTCTCTATGCTCTGGTATGTCGGCCTCAAGAAATCGACATATGCCGTGATCTTCGGTGTCGGCGCCATATCACCTTTCATAGCCTGGCTCTACCTCATGAAACCGTACCAGAAGATGCGGGTCCTGAGCTTTATCAATATCGATGCCGATCCGGCGGGATTCGGTTATCACGCGAAACAGGCTATAATAGCTGTGGGGTCGGGGAAATTCCTCGGAAAGGGTTTCATGAACGGGACGCAGCACAAGCTCCAGTTCATACCGGAACACCACACCGACTTCATTTTTACCGTCTTCAGCGAGGAATGGGGATTTATCGGCTCCGTGGTCCTGTTCGCATTGTTTATCTCTTTCATAAACCGTTGCCTCAAGGTCGCGATGAACGCCCACGATGAGCTCGGATCCATCATAGCGTTCGGCATCGCAGCCATTTTCTATGTGCAGTTCACGATAAACGTCATGATGGCAATACACCTCGCCCCCGTTGTCGGCATTCCCCTGCCCCTCATAAGCTACGGGGGATCGTCCCTCATATCCATGATGATGTCCATAGCACTGTTGCTGAACATTAGCACGCGGCGCTATATGTTCTGAAAACCGGCGTACGGCTAACGGCGTACGGCTAACGGGAAAAGCGGGCGACCTGAAACGGCTAACGGCGTACGGCTGACGGGAAAACCGGGCAACCTGAGACCTTCAACTATAGGCGTAAGAACGGCGTACGGCGTACGGCTGACGGGAAAACCGGGCAACCTGAGACCTTCAACTATATATGTGTCAGGTTGTAAACGCTTTTAGTGACTTGTGCAATCTATTTTATTGTCTGCATGCGTCCCGCAAGATCGAAACCTTATACATTTACACCTCGGCTTTTCACCTTTCGCCGTGCACCTTTCTCCTTTCTCCTTTAGCCTTTAGCCTTTCGCCTTTCGCCTTTCGCCTTTCGCCTTTCGCCGTACGCCGTTAGCCGTTAGCCGTTAGCCGTTAGCCGTACGCCGTTAGCCGTACGCCGTTAGCCGTACGCCGTTCCTTGACATCCCCCCGTTGTCTGCTATACTCGACAGTAAGTAAGCTTCAAATGCGGGGAGGCAGACAGCGTGGATCTCGTGGAGCCCGTAAAGCTCAGATTGCTTACCTTAAAAGACCTCGATTCTATCACCGATATCGACGAATCACTCCTGGGGACACGACGAAGGGATTATTGGGCGGTGAGGCTCGAACGGGCCGAAACATCGGGTGTCCCGTCGCTTGCAGCGGAGGTCAGCGGGCGCGTTATCGGGTTTATCCTGGGCAGTGCGAGCGGATGGGAGTACGGTATACCGGAGAATATCGCATGGATCGACACCCTCGGCGTCAGGAAGGAATACCAGAAGAAGGGCATCGCGCGGCTTCTCTTCCGGGAAATGTTCTTCATGTTCAAAGAGGTCGGGGTCGATACCATCTACGTCTTCGTGAACTGGAGGGACTGGGACCTCCTCAAATTCTTCGATAAGATGGGGTTCAGGCGGGGAGATATGATAAACCTCCAGATGAAGATCTAAAAGTCTGAAAAGGGCCGACTTTTGCCGGCCCCGTGGTACATACCACAGAAAGACCGGGGCAACAAAGGCACCGCCAGCCCCGGCCTTTCTATTGAAAGCCCCATTGAATTCTGTTTTCTTCCGGCCCTCATTTTTCCTTCTTCTCCTTACGCCTTACGCCTTACGCCTTACGCCTCTATGTTTCTTTTGTTCTTGAAACTAAAGCAAAAACTGCTATAATAGGTGATGCGAATACTTGGATTGGATGTGGGGGACAAGAAGATCGGTGTGTCTTTGTCCGATCCTACCCTTTCTATTGCCCAGGGCCTTAAACTCTACCGGCGGGCTTCTCTCGAAGAGGATATCGAAGAGTTCAAGCGGATAGTAAAAGAACATGAGGTCGGGGAGATAGTTATCGGCCTGCCCAAGGACTTGAGCGGCAAGATCGGCACCCGGGCGCAAGGTGTTATCGGGCTCGCCGATAAGATCCGGGAATCGATAGATGTCCCGGTCAACCTGTGGGACGAAAGATTCAGCACAAACGAAGCGCATCGGGTTTTTGACATGGCCGAGGTCCGGCACAAAAAAAGGAAACCGTATCTGGACATTATGGCGTCACAGATAATTCTTCAGGGATACCTTGATGCTCGCAGCACGCGATAAAAAAATAATCGTCATCGCCTTCATTATTTTTCTGTTCTCGCAGACGCTTATATTTGCAAGCATTCCCCGGGACACGGACCCCGCATTGCGCCCGGTCGTCATAAAAAGCGGGACACGGCTTCCTGAAATAGCCGACATTCTCAAGAAAGAAGACCTCATTTACTCGAAAACACTTTTCGTTATAGGTTCGATGATCTACGGCGGGCGGCTGATAGCCGGTGAATACGACCTGCGACGCGACATGTCGACCCTCGAGATCATCATGAAAATGGGCCAGGGCAAGAGGAACATATACACCCTGAAGATCATTGAAGGACAGAATATCTACACGATAGCGGACACCTTTGAGCAAAGCCGCATCATGACGAAGGAAGAATTCCTGAAGCTTGCCTCGTCGAAGGAATTTCTTGAAAGGATCGGTGTCGCAACCGGCTCGCTCGAAGGGTACCTCTACCCGGACACGTATTTCTACAGCAAGGAGATAGATAGGGAAAAATTGATCGAACGTATCGTCCGGCGGACCCTGAAGATATTCGAAGACCCCGGGATCAAAGAGAAGATGGCCCGCCGCAACATGGACATCAACAAGACCTTGACGCTGGCGTCAATGATAGAGAAAGAATCGGGAGTGAACGGGGAGCGGCCCCTTGTCTCCGCTGTCTTTCACAACAGGCTGAAGAAGGGTATGTCTCTTGACTGTGACCCCACGGTCATCTACGGAACAAAGGGTTTCGGGGCCCCCATCACGAGAACGGACCTCAGGACATTTACCCCGTACAATACATACAGTTTCAAAGGTTTGCCGGCCGGCCCCATATGCAGCCCGTCAAAGCCGTCCATCCTGGCGGCCTTAAGCCCCGCCGACGTCGATTATCTCTTTTTCGTCTCGAAAAATGATGGTACCCATGTCTTTTCCCGGGACATGGCCGAACATAACAAATACGTAACTATGTATCAGAGAACCAGGACAACACACCAATAAGGAGGAATGTATGGCAAAAGATGTTGCAGTTATCGGCGTTGGCCAGACTTACTTTGTCAGGGGCTATGAAGGCTCCATCAGGGAACTGGCCTTCGAAGCCTTCAGGGAAGCAATGAAGGATGCTAACCTCACCACGAAGGACGTGGATGCTTCCGTGTTCTGCTCCGCCCCGGAATATGACAAGCAGCGGTCACCGGCCGGCGTGTTGGCTGAGTACCTCGGCCTTGTGCCGCAGCCGACATTCTATGTTGAGACGGTCTGCTCGTCAAGCACCGTCGGCGTCAAGATCGGCTACAGCATGATCAAAGCCGGACTTCATGACATCGTCGTAATACTCGGCTTCCAGAAAATGTCAGAGATCACCTCTGCCGAGTCCCAGGAAAGAATGGGCCGCGGCGGCGACATTCAGTGGGAAGCCCCGTTCGGCACGATGATGCCCGCGTACTACGCGCTGTATGCCCAGGCATACCTTGCAAAGAATGGCCTCACCCTCGATGACTTGAGGGACGTCAGGGTCAAGGCAGCCACCTACGGCCAGATCAATGAAAGGGCCGTGTACCGCAAAGGCGTAAAACCTGAAGATTTCGATCCCAACAACCCGGATGCCAAGATGGCAGGCCCGGTCGCATCACCCCTTCGCGTTGGCGATTGCTGCGCAAACGCAGACGGCGCATCATGCATCATCCTGGCGAATGCCGAGAAGGCAAAGATCTTCCAGAAGAAACCTGTCTGGATCCTCGGTATCGGCGCGGCATCGGAAGTCGTCAACATGGCATCACGCCCCGATTTCTCAAAAGGCATCCAGGTCGCCAAGGCAGCCGCAGGCCAGGCCTATAAAATGGCAGGCATCGGTCCCCAGCAGGTCAACGTGGCTGAAGTTCATGACTGCTTCACCATCGCAGAGATCATGGCGTATGAAGGCCTCGGATTCGCACCGGAAGGCGACGGCAAACAGCTGATCCGTGAGAAGGCAACCTATAAAGAAGGCAAGATCCCCGTCAACGTTGACGGCGGTCTCCTCTCAAAAGGTCACCCCATCGGAGCGACAGGCGGTTCACAGATCCGGACGATCGTCCTCCAGTTAAGGGACGAAGCCGGCCCGATGCAGGTAAAAGATCCTCAGATCGGCCTCAACCACAATATTGGCGGTGTAGGCCTCTACGGAAACGTCACAATTTTTGGGAGGGACTAAGATGGGATTCGATAAATTTGGAAGAAAAAGCTTCACGAGCTTCACAAAGACCGGAAAATTCGTCGACCTTCTTGCCGAAGGCAAGGTCGAGGGAACAGTCTGTAAACAGTGCGGCGCCAAGTGGTTTCCGCCAAGGGCCGATTGCGCAAAATGTTTCTCGGCCGATATGGATTGGTTCGAGCTGCCGAAGAAAGGCACCCTCGAAACATTCACCACCGCCATGTACGCACCTTTCGGCTTTGAAGCTGATGCACCGTACACGATGGCAGTCGTTGATTTCGGCGATGGCGTGAAGGCATTTGCCCGCCTCGCAAAAGATTTCGCCGACCCCAAGATCGGGATGGATGTAACAGTAAAGCCTCTGAAATACGATGACGGACAGGTGACATTCGAGATCGCAAAAGCATAACAAACATAGTCAAAAAAGGGCCGCCTTCGGGCGGCCTTTTTTATTCAACCTTGCACCGTAACCTAGGCGAAGAGGCTGTGTCACAATCATCAATTCTTCGTCTCGTATACATCCCTTAAACCTCGTCATCATCCTTAAACCTCGTCGTCATCCTTAAACCTCGTCGTCATCCTTAAACCTCGTCGTCATCCCGGGCTTGACCCGGGACCCAAGGTTCTTCTTTTTTCAAAATAGATGCGTGAAAAACAACAACAAAAAAACAAAACCTTGGGTCCCGGCTCGGAGGCCGGGATGACGACGAGGGACGCTGTAGATCACGACGAGGAGAAATATCGTCCTTTCTTTATTCCTGTAATTCTTTTACAATTACCGGAAAGAAAGGGGAAACATGACCAAAGACTTCATCCTTGAATTGTTCAGCGCCGCTGCCATGCAGCGGTGGAACGACAAGATACGGCCTGTCGAGCTGAAAGAACTGGACAAGCAGGCGCACAAGATGACGATCGCCTATTTCCTCGGGAAGTTCGAGGAATCGACCGAGGGGTTCAGCTGGCTCGAGATCATCGAGGGCGGGCTTTTCGAGTTTCTCGAACGCCTCGTCATAACCGATCTCAAACCCCAGATATTCAACCGGATAAAAGAAGACAGGAAAAGATACGAGGAATTGACCAGATGGGTCTTTGCGAAGCTGGAGCCGGTCCTGTCGCCCCTTGGCGGGGAGTTCCTCGAAAGATTTCAACACTATTTCGCGAGCGCGGACAATACAGTCAATAAAAGGATCCTCACTGCCGCGCATTTTTACGCGACGCGCTGGGAATTCGACATCATCGAGCGGGCAAACCCTACCGGGTATGAGATCCCTGAGATCAGGGGCTTTCTGCAGGGCCGGCAGGAACGCTACTATGACCTTGCCGGCATCCAGCAGCTCGCCCTGTTCCAGAAATACAGGAACTTCCTCGACCTGTGCGGGCAGCTGCGTTTCCAGTACCGCTGGAGCCACATAAACATGATACCCCGCATATCGGTGCTCGGGCATATGCTCATTGTCGCCATCCTCGCGTATTTGTTCTCACTGCAGATCGGGGCATGTCCCCGGCGGTGCTTCAACAATTATTTCACCGGGCTTTTTCACGACCTGCCGGAGGTGCTCACACGCGACATTATCTCGCCCGTCAAAAGGTCTATCGAAGGGTTGGAGTCTCTCATCAAGGCCTATGAGAAGGAACAGATGGACAAGGAGATCTTCAACCTCCTCCCCGCCGGATGGCATGATGAGATGAAAACCTTCACGGAGGATGAATTCTCGAGCATTGCCGTTATCGACGGCACCATTGTCAGGACCGACACAGACACGATAAACCGGCAGTACAACGAGGACAGGTTCAATCCCCGCGACGGTGTGATGATCAAGGCCGTCGACGACCTGGCCGCATATGTCGAAACATACTGTTCCCTGGAAAACGGTGTCCGCTCACCCGAGCTCGCCGAGGCGCGCAGGTCGATCCGCGACAAGTATCGCGACACCGTTATCGGCGACATCCTTTTTCATGCCCTGTTTGCACAGTTTTGACGGTCGCCTTCGCCCGTATCACTTGACAAAAACCGGCCGTCCCGTTACCATTTTGTCAGGTGCCCATGCGGAAATATCCCCTCTGTATATGCCTGTTCCTGGCATTTGTCATCGCCATTTTCACTTGCACCGCATACGGAGCGGACAGCGGCTGCGTTAATTGCCACACAAACGAAAAAATGATGCGCGCCCTCCACACGCCGGTGAAGGCCGATCTGTCCGAAGGCGTCGGGTGAGCGGGCGCACCTCCGTCGGTGCCGGCGGAGATCCAATATAAGGCATATCTCGTCAATCCCAAGATCCTCGCCACAAATCCCCATTTCGCGGAAGGTTGTGCCTTCTGCCATAAGGGCAACGAAAAGGCGGCAACCCGGGAGAAGGCGCACGCAGGGCTCGTAAAAAAACCTTCATCCAACATTGACGTATGTGCGCCGTGCCACGACAAGGCGGCAAAGGTATACAAGGATTCACTGCATTATACGACTGAGGGGTTCAGGCACGGCGTTTCGGCACGGTTCTCCGCAAAAGAGAAGAAAATATTCGATGATAAGGTATTCCAGGGATCGTGCAGGAGTTGTCACGCAACGTGCGGCGATTGCCATGTTTCGTCCCCGAAAATAGGCGGCATATCGACCGGCCTTATCAAGGGGCATGAATTCGTGGCAAAAGAGGACAAGACATGTGCAACCTGCCACGGCGGGAGGGTCTATCCCGAATTTACCGGGGATTTCGGCGGGCAGGCGGATGTGCACTACCAGAAAGGGATGAACTGCCTGAGTTGCCACAACAAGGCGGAGCTTCACGGGACGGGGACCCGGTATGTGACAAAGACGGATGTCAAAGAGAAGCCTTCCTGTACGAACTGCCATAAGCCCGGCACCGAAACAACAGAAAAGGCCCGGTCATCACATACGCAGCACACAGGAAAAGTAAGCTGCTACGCCTGCCACGCAGGCGGTTCTTATACGAACTGCTACGATTGCCATCTCGGAAAAGGCGCTACCCCGAAACCCGGGTTTTACCTGGGGTTGAACCCCAAAGACAGGAAGACCGTAACGACATTGCGCCTTGTGCCCACCGTACGCAATACATTTAAATCGGCCGGCATAAAGCAGGAAAATTTCGACAAGGTCCCGAACTACTGGGGTACCGCAACGCACAACATAAAGAAGCGGACCGACAGGACACGCTCCTGCGATGTCTGTCACACGGACAAGCAGAATTTCCTTACGCAGCAGACATTGATCAAGGGTGGTTCGAAAGCGAACAACCTCCTCATCTATACCCCGAAACCCATAAAACCTTAAAAGGAGACCGGCAATGAAAAAAGCGACAACATTCGCACTATTGGTATTTTCCTTGATGTTCCTCTTTCCCGCCCTGGGCATGACGCGGTCGATAGACCCGGTCATCTCCACGGACTGGCTCGCCGCCAATGCAAAGGACCCGAAGATCGTCATCGTTGACATCAGGAAGGTCGAGGATTACAAGGCCGGGCATATTCCGAATGCCGTGAACATCTTTGTCAATACATGGGCGATAACCCAGGGGAAACTCCGCAACCAGGTCCCGCCGATAGATGACCTGGCCGACATAATAAACTCTGCCGGGATAGCGGCCGATTCAAAAGTGGTCGTTGTCGGCAACACCGATAATCCCCCCAACCGCTCAGGCATCATGCGGGTAGCCTGGACCCTCGAATATGCAGGCATAGAAAATGTTGCGATCCTTGACGGGGGATGGGAGAAATGGGTTGCCGAGAAAAAACCCGTTGCAACGGATATGGTAAAGCCCAAAGCTTCCAATTTCCAGCCAAAGCCCAATAAGGCCATGCCGGCCTCAAAGGATGACGTCAAGGCTGCCATAGGAAAAGAGACGATCGTCGATGCCCGGGACCCTGATTTTTACCAGGGCAAAAAGAAACTCGACTTTGTGGCCCGGGCGGGCAGGATAAAAACCGCCGTCAACCTTCCTTCGATGGCGGCGTACAACCCGAACGGCACATTCAAGGACAAAAAAGAGCTTGCGGACATGGCCGCGAAAGCCGTGGGAAGCGACCTCAACAAGAATATAATCGTTTATTGTGACACAGGCAGACTCGCCACGGTCTGGGCATACCTTTTAAAAGACGTCCTGGGATATAAGAACGTCCGGATGTACGACGGCTCATCGGAAGAATGGATGGCGGATCCGACTGCACCGATAGAACCGTAAAAGGCGTAAGGCGTAAGGCGTAAAAAACCGCTATCCCATCCGGGGTAGCGGTTTTTTTTATAATTTGGTTTTTACGTGGAACGGTGGAACGTGGAACTCTTTTTACGGATCCATCCGCAAAACCATCACCACCCTCCCCTGCACCCGGACGTTTTCCGCATCGTGGAACATGGGCAGCATGTACGGGTTGCACGGCTGAAGCCTTATCTTCTGATCCTTTTCGTAATAGACCTTTTTGAGAGTCACTTCCTGTTCGTTTTCAAGCCAGCAGGCGGCGACATCACCATTCTTCACGGAATCGGCCTTCTCCATGATCACGATGTCCGAATCGGCTATCATGGCGTCCACCATGGAATTGCCCCTGACCCTGAGTGCGAAGAGGTCCCTTCCCTTTCGCATGACGTCGCGCGGGACATCGACCATCTCCTGGTCCGAAGCAGATTCTTTATCCATGGAAGGAACATCTATGGGCTGGCCAGCCGCGATCACGCCGAGGAGCGGCACACAGGCAGGTCCCTCTTCATCTCCCACCACACCGATGCTCCGCGAACGCACCCTGTCCTTTGTGATCAGCCCGGCTTCCTTGAGCTGCTCCAGGTGATACTGAACGACGGACGGGCTTTTCACCCCGCAATGGCTCGCAACCTCGCGCACGGACGGTGAATAGCCGTTATCGCGCCGAAACGCCCTGATAAAATCGAGGATCTCTTCACGGGTGTTTGTTTTTCGTACCATAGAACAAGTGTACTACAAACAAGGAAAACTTTACAACAAATTTATAAAACCTGCCGTCATTCCCGCGAAGCGGGAATCCAGTGTCTTTTTTGTTATTTTTTTGCGTAATACCCGGAAACATATAAACATTTGTGCAAGTAAATCAGGCCGCCGGCTGCCCCCTACAATAAGAAGGCTCAACACTATAGAAGATTAAAAGATAAAGACGCTGGATTCCCGCTTCGCGGGAATGACGACCGATTTTTTAATTCTGAATAATAACCGGAAATTATCTAACTTTGAACCTTGAACTTTGAACCTTGAACAAAAATTTTTCTTGCCAAATTAGAACAGATGTTCTAATATTGCGTTATGCGAGTTGCTTGTCTCTACATCCCCCATTTTTATTGCCAGGTCGAATACCGGAAAGACCCTTCCCTCAGAACAAAACCTGTCGTAATCATAGGCATGCCCGAGGAAAGAGGGTTTATCATGGATTGCTCCGAAGAGCTTACCCGAAGAGGAGTTGCTCCCTCGATGGCACTCAAGGACGCCTATCATCTTTGCTATGATGCGGCCCCGCTACTGGCCCGCAGAAAGGAATACGAGACCCTGTGGGAAGACATCCTTTCTTCCGTCGCGGGGATAACCCTGCGCATCGAACCAAAAGAACCGGGCACGGTATTTCTTGATATTACGAGGCTTCCCGGCATGTTCAGAAGCGAGGAGCAGATCGCACACGCCTTGACCAGGATGGTGTCGGAAAAATTTGGCCTCGATGTCAGGATGGGGATCGGGAATTCCCGTTTCTTGAGCGGTGAGGCCGCCTCGTCGGCAGCCGGGGCTGTGCGTGTCATTCCTCCGGGAATGGAAAGGGATTTCCTATCCTCTATCAAGATCGGGCGCCTTGCGATACCGGACGAGATCCGCGAAAGGCTCGATCTTCTCGGTCTCGATTCGCTCGGGCAGATCGGCGCATTCACCTTTTCGGCGCTTACCTCGCAGTTCGGGGCTGCAGGAAAAGAATTGTGGGAGATCGCAAACGGGGTCGGCGACCAGGGCAGGATACTGCCCGCCTTCACTATTACCGACATAGACCGGGAAATGGTCTGTGACGGGCCGGTCCATTCACGGCAGGAGATCAAGGCGGCCCTTCTCGAACTCCTCGACGGGCTGTGCCTCGAACTCGAGGAACTCGGTAAGGCCTGCCGCACGATAAAGCTCGTTCTCGACCTCGAGAACAGGACTTTTTTTGAAAAAGAATTCTTTATGCACGGCCCCACGGTACACAAGGACGACATGCTGCTGAGGATAATGGCAGGGCTTGAAGGGATCGAACTTGCAAGCCCGGTCAGGATAATGAGCGTACGGGCCGGGGCCCTTGTCAATTATGCGGGAAAACAGGAGAAGCTTTTCCGGAACCGCAACCGCATTGAAAGAAGCATGAAAGAGATCAGGGGATTTCTGAAAACCAAGTACGGATCGATGCCGCTTGCACGCGCTGTCAGGAACGACGGCGGCACCCTCCTGCCCGATGACAGGTTTATTTTTGTCGAACCATGAAAGCATCACCCTCCGATCCCGAACCTTTGCCCGTTATTGCCGTTAAGAACAGGCCGGCATGGGTCATCCTGAAAAAGAAAAAGCAGAAAGTCCGGGAGATTGTCAACATCTGGCGGATCGATGACGCCTGGTGGCGCAAACCCGTTGCCCGCATGTATTATGCGCTTGAACTTGAAAGCGGGGCCCGGATAACGGTCTTCCAGGACCTTGATTCAGGTGACTGGTACCGGCAAAACTGGTCTGCCTGAGATCCATGTACACCGAACTGCACGCCCATTCAAATTTTTCTTTTCTCGACGGGGCCTCACCTACCCGCGCCCTCGTCGAACGGGCCGCGTCCCTCGGCATGGACACCCTTGCCATCACCGATCACGACGGGCTCTACAACGCCTGCCTCTTTACGAGGCTCGCAAAAGAGGCAGGTATAAAACCCATTATCGGCGCCGAACTGACGCTTGAAGGGGAGCGGCACCTTACATTACTCGTCGAAAACGGCAGGGGATACGAAAATTTGTCCCACCTTATCACCCGCGGGCACCTTGCGGGCTCCAAGGGGAAGCCGGTCTTATCCCCGGCAGACCTTCAGGCCCGCACGGAAGGGCTCGTCTGCCTGTCCGGCTGCGCACGATCGGAGATAAACCGTCTTCTCATACAACGGGAAAGGCGGGCCGCATACGAGGCGGCAAAGGCATACACCGAGCTTTTCGGCAAAGACAATTTTTATATCGAGCTCGAGGGGCATCTTTATCCCGAAGACAGGGGCCTGTGCCGTCAACTGATCGAGATGGCCCGGGAATTGGGCCTCAAGACCGTTGCTTCGAATAATGTCCATTACGCGACACGGGACGGGCATACCCTTCACGATGTCCTCACCTGCATACAGCACGGGGCGACCCTGGAGAGATCGGCCGCCATCCGGAGGCTCAATTCCGAATTTTATCTCAAAAGCCATGAGGAGATGCTCGAGCTTCCCTTTATACCCCGGGACGCCATCCTCAGGACCGAAGAGGTAGCCCGAAGGTGCACATTCAACCTCGATTTCTCTTCCTTTTCCTATCCTGATTTCCCCCTGCCGGTTGATGAGACAGCAGCGGGATTTCTTAAAAAATTGGTAATGCAAAAGGCCGGCGAGCGCTATGGGGCCCTGACGGAAGAGGTCCTGGCGCGGATCGAGGACGAGACCGGCCTTATCGAGCAAAAAGGGCTTTCGGGATATTTCCTCGTTGTCTGGGACATCATCGAATACGCCCGAAAAATGGGGATATCCGCGCAGGGCAGAGGCTCGGCGGCAAGCTCCGTCGTGGCATATGCCCTCGGTATAACCCCCGTCGACCCGATACGCCACAGGCTTTTCGTGGGGCGTTTTCTCAATGAACTGAGCATCCCCGATATCGACATCGATATCGCGACAAACAGGCGCGAAGAGGTTATCAGATACGCCTACGACACCTACGGCCGTGAGCATGCCGCGATGGTCTGCACCTACGTGACGTTCCAGGGGCGCAATGCAATGCGTGAGGTTGGAAAGGTGCTCGGCCTTCCCGCGCATATCATAGACAGGATGGCGAAGTCTACTTCCGCGTATGGCGGCCACGGGGCCGTGGAGTCATTGAGGGAGGTCCCCGAGTTCAGATCATATCTCGACTCCGGGGCCTGGGGGCATTTCAGCAGGCTATGCGGGCAGATAGCCGATTTCCCGCGCCATCTCTCGATCCATGTCGGGGGGATGATCATTACCCCGAAACCGATCGCGGACATTGTGCCCCAGGAGCACGCCCGCGCCGAAGGAAGGATCGTCTGCCAGTGGGACAAGGATTCCGTCGATGACGCGGGGCTTATCAAGTTTGATCTCCTGGGCCTGAGGATGCTTTCCCTTATCGATGATGCGAAGGAGCTTATCCAGAAGCACCGGGGCATTGACCTCGATCTCGACCGCCTTCCCCCCGACGACCCCCGCGTTTACGACATGATAAGCGAGGCGGACACGGTCGGGATATTCCAGGTTGAGAGCCGGGCGCAGATGCAGACATTGCCCAAAATGAGGCCGCGCACCTTCGAAGACCTCACCATCGAAGTGTCCATCGTTAGGCCGGGCCCCCTCCAGGGGAACATGGTCCATCCCTTCATACGCCGCAGGCAGGGCAAAGAGCCCGTTGTCCACCTGCACCCCAAACTGGCCCCCATCCTCGATGAAACACTCGGCGTGATACTTTTCCAGGAACAGATCCTCGAGGTGGCAATGGCCATAGCCGGATTCACGGCGGGTGAAGGGAACAAGCTGCGTAAGGTAATGGGGCGCAAGAATGCACGGGAGGAACTCCTCGCATGGCACGAGCGTTTTCTCGAAGGGGCAAAAAGGCAAGGCATCGTGAGCGGCATCGCCTCGAAGATATTCGACCATATCTGCGGGTTTGCCGATTTCGGTTTTTGCAAGAGCCACGCCGCCAGTTTTGCGATCCTGTGCTACCGGTCCGCCTACCTGAAATATCATTATCCGGCAGAGTTTTATTGCGCCCTCCTCAACAACCAGCCCATGGGTTTTTATGAACCGGAGGTCATCATAGGGGACGCGAAAAGGCACAACGTCCCTATCCTTCCCGCGGATATCAACAGGAGCACGTGGAACTGCACCATTGAGGAAGGTTCTGTCAGGACAGGTTTCAGGTATGTGAAGGGGATCGGAGAGGAAAAAGGGGACCGTATTGTCACGGCGCGCGATCGGGGAGGAACATATATCTCGCTGCAGGATGTCGCCGACCGGTCGGGGCTCGACATGAGGTCCCTGCAAAACCTCGTTGCTGTCGGCGCATTGAGCGCCATCAAAAATTCCCGCAGACAGCTTCTCTGGGAAGCGGGGACAATACGGACAGCAGGGCTTACAGGGCTCGATGCCGGCGCGATGCATGAAAAACTCCCCATCCCCGAGATGACGGCACGCGAGGAGACGATAACCGACTATATCTACCAGGGGTTCTCCCCCGCGCGCCACATAATCAAGCTTTACCGGAAAAAACTGGATATGCTCGGAGCGGTGCCGAGCGACAGGCTTATCCGCTGTTCTTCCGGAAGCAAGGTGATCGTTGCAGGGTACATGGTGTGCCTGCAGATGCCCCCGACAGCAAAGG
This sequence comes from Syntrophorhabdaceae bacterium, assembly GCA_963666485.2. Taxonomy (GTDB): domain Bacteria; phylum Desulfobacterota; class Syntrophorhabdia; order Syntrophorhabdales; family Syntrophorhabdaceae; genus Delta-02. The sequence continues at coordinate 102,284 of CAXXUO010000001.1, forward strand.
GAAAGTTTTCATTCATCACGCTTGAAGACGAAGACGGTCTTATCAACCTTGTGGTAAGGCCGGAGGTTTACAAGGCGTACCGCACTATCATACGCCTCGAGCCGTTCCTTCTTGTCGAAGGCGTTGTCGAAAAAAAGGGCAGCCTGATCAACATCAAGGTGAGCAAGGTCGAAAGCCTTGCCCCGTCGTTCCGGTAAAACCCGCAGATACCCGTCACGCGATCTTTTTCTTGCACCGGATACAATACATCGGCTTTTCGTCGTGGATCGCATCCTCGAAATACCGGACCTTTTCGGGGGACTGTCTTTCCTCGTCGCTTGCGCAAACGGGACAGATCCACCCGCTATCTTCCTTACGATGATATGCCCTTATCTTTTTTTCATCTATTATCGCCATAGGTCTTCCCCCTTGAAATATACGATCTTTTCCCTGGGGGAACTATAGTGCGCCGGATAGCGGCCGTCAACGAATGATGGATGCAGAATCGCGGTGGAAGAGGTTTTACGGCTGAACGACTGTGATCGCCAATTCCCTGTCGAGTTTCATTTCCTCAAGAAAATGCGGCTTTATGAAAACCTTGATGGTTGCCGGCCCCGGCTTTTGTGCCCTGAACTCCTTTGCAAGGGCCGCGTCCTGAACGAGCCAGCCGTCGCTATCCATCGACAGGACGGGAGTCCTGGCATCGCGAAGCGGGGCGAGCACATCGCCATCGGCCCGGACATTATAGAACGGCCCGCTCTTGCTGCCTTCCTTTCCATAATAAAACATGACGGTTTCTCCGAGCGGAAGGACTCCATCCTCTCCCAGGTAGAAAAACGTAAAGTTCTTGACGATCAGACCTCCGTCGGGTTTGTTCCCACTGACTGTCAGGGTGTTTTTACCCTGCCGCCATGCCGGATCAATGATCCGGGCCTGTACGTCGCTGCCTGTCGATCTTCCGTACATATCCTTGCCGTTGAACGATATCCTGATGTCCGTAACATTGACTATGGCGACGGCGAGTTGTTTACCCTTTCCCGATACTATCTCCCGGTCGCCCGGATGGTCCATGACAGCGATAAGGGGAACTTGTTTCCATTCAAAAACGCTCTTCGCAACCGCGGTGCGGCTGTTGACCGTCATTTTTACCGTTACGGCCTGTTTGCCTGCCCGCCGGGGAAAGAACATGAGGTCGGCCATGTTCCTGCCGCCCGAGAAGCCGCCGGATACCTTTCGCGCCCGGACGGGCTTGCCGTTGACCTCAACCGTAAATTTTGCATTATCACCCCATGCCTGCGGGTATTCGAGCCCGGCTATGGCATATATGTCATGTGCGGGCTGAATGGATGTGATCTTAAGCGTGGTCACCGCGGCCGGCTCAGACGATTGTCCGGCGCACAGGCCGGCGAAAAGAACGATCATGATAATAAAAATAACGGAAAAATATCTCATTATGAAAACCTCAAGAATGATAGAGGCCGTATAGCCTTCTTTCCTGTGCGCACCCTTATACTAATTCATTTTGGACAGTATCTGCATCGCCATGTTCCGGGTATAATTCAGGCTCTGCTCCTCTCTCGCCCTTTCCATGGCTTGACTGGACGGAAAACTTCCCTCGAGGTGCGGATGGGCGACGAGGACGAACAGGTAATTTGCCTTTATTATCCAGAGATCATACCCGTTCCAGAAGGCTTCTTCACCCAGGGCGGGGATGTTCCTCATTTTCTTCGCCGTATCCGGGTTCGCCATCCGGGCTTTTTTCTGTCTTTCATAGGCATCCCTCGCCGATTTGAATATCCCTTCCGGCTTTATCTGTTCGGACGATGAGACCCTGACCTTAATGGCGCACGTAGTGCCTTTGATCTTGAAGATATATATACACATGGTGCCGGCAGGGGCCTTGACCCTTTCCGCTTTCTGCGACTGTGCCTTCGCATTAAAGAGCGATTCCGCCTCGGGCCTCGTAAAGATGCCGCATGCTTCGATCTGGTCTGCCGCATACACGGCCGGAGGGCCCGGCATGACAGCAAACAACAGGGCAATAACGGCAAAGGACGCGAATATCTTCATAACTCCTCCTGGCGTCATGGCATACAGTTTTTGTGTGATTGAATGATACTACAAAATGAGGAGGTTTGAAAGCGCCGGTCTATTTTTTGTCCTGTTCCCGTGCTATAAGCGCTGCACCGAGCGCGGCCGTGATCTGGGGATGATCGGGAACAAAGAGTTTCGCGCCAAGTTCCGCGCCAAGCGCATTGACGAGCCCGATATCCATTGCCCCGCCGCCTGTCACGGCAAAGTCGGGATTGAGCCCGACGCGCATCGCCAGCGTCACGATCTTCGACGCCATGGCATTGTGAATTCCCGCCAGTATATCGGCCGGGGATGCCCCCTCCGATATGCGGGACACCGCTTCCGATTCGGCGAAGACAGCGCATGCTGTTGTGAACTCTACAGGCTTCTGCGCTTTCAACGATAGTTCCCCGATGTCTGCCACATTCATATGCAGGATGCGTGCGGCTACCTGGAGGAACTTGCCGCTTCCCCCGGCGCATTTTTCGTTCATGATGAAGTTCGCAAGCCTTCCCTCGTCGTCGAGCCGGATCGCCCGGGAATACTGGGCCCCCACATCCATGAGAGTTTTCACGGAAGGGAAGAGGTGATGGACCCCGATGGCATGGCACGAAATGTCCGTTGACGTATCGTCGGCAAAATCCACCATGTTACCGCCATACCCTGCCGCAACCGTGCGTGCCACATCAGCCCGGGTAATTCCGATCTCATCGAGCGCCGCTTTTGCCGCCAGCGTGCCCGCCTCCCGGTAATCCCCCCCGGATGGTATTACGGCGTAGGACCGGATCTCGCCGTCTTCAAGGATGACCGCCTTCGAATACCCGGAACCCACATCTATGCCAAGTACAAATGACACTATTATTACCTCATGCGAAGAATGTCGCTTCTTCCAGTTTCTTTTCGCTGCGCGGCGGTTTTTGCCCTTCGGCCGCATATTTTGTGTAGATGTCCTTACCCATCAGCGCGGCACCCAATGCCCCCGTTATGAGAGGTTCCGGGGGAACGAGGAGTTCCCTGCCGAATTTGGATTCCAGCGCCTTCACGAGGCCGGTGTTCTTCGCCCCGCCTCCCGTGACAGCTATATCGGGCTCGACATTAAGCTTCCGGACGAGGGCCGCGATCCGCGTTGCAACCGCATCGTGGATCCCGGCAATGAGATTCGCGATAGGCTCGCCCGTTGCCAGGCGCGAGATGATCTCCTGTTCGGCAAAAACGGTGCACGTGCTGCTGACAGGGGCTATCCTTTCCGCAGATATCGATATCTCACCGATCTTGTTGAGGGGTACGCCGAGAGAATCGGCGATGATCTCGAGAAAGCGGCCCGTACCGGCGGCGCATTTGTCGTTCATGACAAAGTTCATGACTTTGCCGTTTAAGATCTTGATGCCTTTACTATCCTGACCGCCGACATCGATGACGGTTTTAACAGAGGGGAGGAGGCTATGGAGGCCTTTTGCGTGGCAGGTGATTTCAGTAATTTGTCGATCAGCAAAGGGAACGTTGATCCTGCCGTATCCAGTAGCAACAATGTATGTCAGGTCGTCGAAGGAGAGGCGCGCTTGTCCGAGCGCCTCCTCCATCACTCTGTTTGCTAATTTTCTATGCTCGGGCCCCGTCGGCCCTATAAGCGACGCTTCGATCCTGTCGCTTACGATAACCACCTTGGTCATCGTGGAGCCGATGTCGACACCGGCAAAATATTCCATGTACTGCTCCTATAAATAAATCCAGGCTTGCGCCGCGTTCCCTAGCTTCTCGCCTTATGAGCCGCAAGGGTCTCGATGAACGCGTCTATCCTGTTGTGCGTGTCCGCTTCGTTATAGGAGCTGATATCAACGATATCGCCTTCCATGATCAGGATGGGGATATCCTTGTATACTTTCTTCAGTGTCGCTGCCTGCTGCATAATACCCGCGTGCCAGCTTCTGCAGGAGAAGGCTGAGTGGAACACGGCGCCGTCACATTTGTAATCTTCGATATACTCGATGATCCTTTCTACCTTCGGGGTTGAGCCCGGGCGCTTCTTTGCCGCATCGTACCAGTGCGTCCAGTAGCGGACCCATCTCCATGCGATGTGCTCGAGCGGATCGTTTGTTTTCGGGATGTCGAGCCGTTCTATCTTCTCGCAGCCGCGATACGTCACTTCCACCGGGAACACGACGCCCTTGCTGTTGAAATACTGGAAATCTCCCAGCGCGAACCAGCTCGGAAGGCCGGCGGCCCAGATGACCCTGAATTTTTCCGGGTTGGCGACGCCGACGCCGTCCGCGATCTTCTGCTCCAGCTCGGCCTTCAGGCTGACATAAAAGTCATATGCTTCCTGGGTGCCGAGGTTGAATGTCAACGGGACCATGGTGTTCATCGCGTCGCCGGTATCCATCGGCGTCGGGATGTGCTTGCGCAGTTCGTACGTATCGATGAAAAGGTCCCATGTCTTGTCGGAAAGCTCGACGGTTTTCGCCAGGCGGTCCCAGTCCATCTTCTTGCCCGTGATCTTTTCGCAGAACTTCACTGTCTCGTGGAGCTCTTCTTTGGCATATTTAACGTATAATGCTTCAACTTCGTGGTGATCTGCCTTCGGGTCCCACGGGGGATAATACATGTTGGTGACGAACACGGGGACATCCTGCTGATAATGCTGGGTTGCCTGCGGCCATTTGAACCGCGGGTCGCACAGGAGCTGGCCGTTGCCGAGCATCATATCCGGCCGCGCCATGCCGCCCCAGGGTGCCCCTTCGGGCGCCTGGCCGAGCTCTTCGCGCATCATGTCGAAGCCGATGTTGCAGGTCGCATATGTGCAAAGTGACCGGGAGAAGTTGTCCGATTCCGCCTTCTGGAGATATTTCTCGGCATCGCGCTTGGCTGCGCAGACACCGGAGAAGCTCTCACCCCACGCCGGGACGATGTCCATGGCGCGCATGATCTCGTCCTGCCCGTCAGCGATGAACGCTGCGGCGACCTTCTTGCCCTCTTCTTTTGCCTTTAATGTTGCAGACAGGTTTCCCCGTACGAATTTCGGTATACTTGCTGCCGTTGAGGTTGCTACCGCTCTTCCTTTTTTTTCTTCAGCCATGGTGGTGTCTCCTTATCTCTCTTCCGTTATGCGATCATCTCGAGGAAAGCCTCGATCCTGGTCTTGACCCGTGCGAGGGACGACGTTGAATACTCGTCTTCCAGGTACAGCACAGGCGCTCCCGCCGCTTCGACGTAGCTCTTGATAGCCGGTACTTCAAATCCATAGGGGTCGCAATACTTGTAGATAAAGAGGATAACTCCGTCCACCTTGAAATCCTTCACGTAATTCTTCATGTGTCCGAAACGTTCCTCAAGGATGCCCTGGTACGTGGGGGCCGAACCGATAAATGTCGTCGGCACTTTCAGTTTTCTCAGGTACCGCTCTGCAATTCCCTGGAGCGGGTCCGCCGTAGCATCGACATCCTGCCAGTACATTTTGGAGCCGGTTGAAAGATCGTCCATGACGAGGTACGCGCCGGCCGATTCGATGGCCTCGATCACCGCGACATCGTCAATCTGATCACCGATTATCATGATGCGTTTCGCCTTGGGGTCTCCTGCCGCAGGCGTGCGGCCTTTTACTTCTTTTATGACCGATTCGATAAGAGCACTCGACTCTTCGACCGGAAGGCTCATCGCAGCCACACAGACCTTCATCATTTCAACGCCGGAGATGAGGGGGGGATTCGATTTCCGAAGGTCATAGAGGTCCCTCATGAGTTTTCTGTTCTGATTGTGGGCCGCGACCGCCTTCGCGATCGCTTCGTCGGTTATCGTATTTCCGGTATATTTTTCGAGTGATTTAACAAACATCCGCAGGATCTCTTTCGTAAAAGCTATCGACGGATCGTCCGCAACGTGCGGGAGGTTCAGGAAATGCCAGTATGGAAGGTTTAAGGTATAGCTCCATGTCTCGTTCGTGCGGTCAATCGAGTCGCACTGATGAGGCAGGAGCATGCCATCCAGAAAATCATATTTTCCCTTGACCGCGGCATCGAAGACATTGCGCACAAATGGACACACGATCGTCTCCATGTACGCATCGCCTTTTGTTATTGATTCGGAAACATTCCCTTTGAGCCTTATCGGGAGAACGCCCGCTGCTGTCAGGATCTCAACCGGACCAAGCGCGGACAGGTACCCGATCACCTTTTTCCCCGACGCTTTCAATTCTCTCGCTCTCGACCCGTACTGGGTGTAAAGCTTTTCGGCGGCTGCCAAACCTATATCTGTCATCTTCACTCCTTGCATCCCGCCCTGCCAATACGGGATCTCTTTATGGGATAGCCAAGCCAGGCGTCAAAGGGGCCAATCTTGGCACACAATTCTAATGGAACGTGGTGCCGTTTGTCAATCAATTATGTGAAGCTTTTCACACAATCAGGCGCATCGGCACATGCTGCACGGTGCCGTCTTCATGCAGCACCCGCACGATGACCTTCTTCTTCCTGTCGACGTCAAATTCGACGACATGCTTGTGAAGGGGCAGGCAGCCGAACGTTTCGACCAGCGTCTTCTCCTGGGCCCCGAGGCTCTCTTCCGGCAGCACCATCGGCGTTCCCCTGCGAACGTCGAGTTTGACCACCCTTTTGTAATCGACGGGGATACAGCCGTAAACCTCGATCAGATTCTTTTCGAGTTCCCTGAATTTAAGATTCGTAACCGTCCTGAGAGACCATTCTCTTGCCATGATGTCCTCCTCCCTTCTCGATAACCTGACAATTGCGCCCGGGTGAAACCTGTGTTCGATCAGCCATTCTGTGCCTCAAGGCACGTCCAACCGTCATCTGTCTACCATAAAGCAAAGGGTGTGCCACGCATTTTTCACCCATTATTTTAACATGTTAGATAGTTCAGGGGTACCGTATCCTATCATATATGGCAGATTTTAACTGGTATATGTGTCAGATATAACCCATTCTGTAATATATGTCAGAGTTTGCGAGCGACCAGGTGCGGTCAGGCCGGTATCGCTAAAATAGGCGGAAAATAATGACATTTCACCCTCGTACCTTGAAAAACAAAGGTTAATCACATATAATCCTTACGTTTTAAAAGTCATACGCGGGGATCTCATACATGGAACGATACGATTGCGTGGTTGTGGGGGCCGGTCCCGGCGGGTCAACGTTTGCCCGGCATTCGGCACAGAGGGGTCTAAAAGTCCTTATCATTGAAAAAGAGTCCCTCCCGCGGTACAAGACGTGCGGCGGCGGCCTCACTCCCGCGGTCAGGAACCTTCTCGATTTTGATTATTCTCCCGTCATTCAGCGAAAAGTGAGCGGCGTGGCCTTTCTGTCGCGCGACGAGGACGGGACTGTCTTTTATCCTGACAGCATGCCCGTGGATATGGTCGCCCGCAGCGAGTTCGACCATTGTCTCGTAAAACAGGCCGTCGCGGCGGGTGCTTCACTCAGGGAAAAGATCCGGGTCGTTTCAATCGAAGAACGAAAGGATGAGGTGATCGTCGAAACGGGCGATGGCGGCCGGATATCCGGCCTTATCGTGGTCGGCGCCGACGGTGCCCGCAGCATTGCAGCGCGCGCCGCCGGATTTCGCCGGGGATACGGGGGAATAGCCGTCGAAGCCGAGATATATCCACGTGACCCGGCGATCGTGGAAGAGCACTCGGGGCACTCGATATTCGGTTTCGGCTTCGCCCCGGGAGACGGATACGGCTGGGTGTTCCCGAAAAAAGATCATTTCTCCGTCGGAATAGGAACGAGCCGTGCACGCCTGCCCGAGCTCGTCCTCGTGTACCGGGAATTTGTCGGCCGTTTCGATTTCTTAGGCGATGCCGAGGAGAGGCTCAGGCGCGGATGGTTCATACCCTACTGCAAAAGCTCGGAGACGATCAATACGCGGCGCATCTGCCTTGTCGGCGACGCGGCGCACCTTGTGGACCCCTTCAGCGGTGAAGGAATATATCATGCCATATTGAGCGGCATGATCGGTGCAGACATCGCTGTTAAAGAACTGGGGGAAAAAGGCCGCCTTTCGCGACGGTACAGCAGGGAAATAAAGAGACAGATCACGCGGGATTTCATGTTTGGCCGGTGGTGCTCCGAGATCTATTACAGGGCACCGTCCTACTTTTATCGCAAGGAACGGGTGATCCGGGCACTCACACGGCTGGCCAAAAAAGAGATCCGTTACAAGGATGTTCTGAATGAACTGCGGAAAAGCCGCAGGACCTGACGTCAATTTTCGCTTATTTTTGCATTGCCTCGGCTTTTTTCACGGCCTCGGTGAGCAGGCCGACAAGGCCCTGCACCTGGTCCGGGCTTATCGTTACGCCATCCGGCGTTGCGACAAGCTCCCCATCCGTCAATATTTTGTACAGCCTGCAATCAATAGACTTCGTACCCTTGAATTTATCGAGGACTTCCACCACGAGACGTTCACGGACACCTGTCGATAATTTGCCCACCAGCATGATTCTCTCCTTTTCAGGACCTCTTACGTCCTCTGTATGATGGTTTGAACGTGGTCCGCCGCTTACTGACAGGCTTTACCGCCATCGTGAACTCATCTTCCGGAGACAGCGGGGGGTGCCGTTTTATCTCCGTTTTTGCATAATTCGTTATCTCCCTGAGCTTGCTTATCTCGGTGGGAAGAACCAGGGTAAATGCGTATCCCGTCTGCCCCATACGCGCCGTTCGCCCGATCCGGTGAACATAGTACTCGTCATCACGGGGAATGTCATAATTGATGACCGCTTCGACGCCCCTGACATCAATGCCGCGTGCGGCGACGTCGGTGGCTACCAGTATTGTGGAATGCCCCCGTCTGAACTTTGACATGACGCGGTCCCTCTGCCCCTGTGCCATATCGCCGTGGATGCTTTCCGTATCGTATCCCAGGGTCTTCAGGTCACGGGCCACGTCATCGACACATCTCTTCGTATTGCAGAATACCAGCGACGACGAGAACTTGTAATTGTCGACGATCTTCCGCAAAAGGCTGAGTTTCTTGCCCGGCCTGACCTCTATATAGCTTTGTTCGACTTCCGAAACGGTCAGTTCGTCCCCCACAACCTTGACGAGTGAAGGGTTCTTCTGATACTTCCCGGCGAGCCTCCGGATGCTCTCGGGCATTGTCGCCGAGAAAAGCAGGGTCTGCCTGCCGGCTGATGTTGCCTGAAGGATCGTTTCAATGTCCTCCAGGAACCCCATGTTCAGCATTTCATCGGCCTCGTCGAGGACAACCCGGGTAACGGTGCCAAGCTTGATCGTCCTGCGCCTCATATGGTCGATCATTCGCCCCGGTGTGCCGACAACGATATGGACCCCTTTTTTCAGGCTGGCTATTTGCGGGCGAATAGACTGTCCGCCATAGACGGGAATGATGACTATGTCTTTCCTGTACTGCGCGAGCTTTCTCAGTTCTGAAGCAACCTGTACCGCGAGTTCCCGCGTCGGGCACAGGACAAGCGCCTCCGTCTGCCTTGTTTTGCCGTCGAGCAATTCAAGGAGGGGAATGCCGAAAGCGGCTGTTTTGCCGGTACCGGTCTGTGCCTGCCCAATGATGTCGCTGCCCCCGAGCACGAGGGGAATTGATTGTTCCTGGATGGGGCTCAATTCTTCGATCCCCATGTTGTCCAGGGCTTTCTGGATCTTCTTTGAGAGATGCAGCTTCTCGAATTTCGTTTCTTGCATTAACACTCCGTAAAAAAATGATTTGGTGCCGCCTTTGCCCGCCCGGCATTCGACCATTTTTTTTCGGTTGTCAGATCATGGCAGAATTTGAGAGGATCTAAGCAGTTACAGGAGTTTAGCATAATTTTATGGGAAAATACAGCCGAAAGCGACGTTCGGCCTTTGCGTGACAGACCGCCTCCGCCACGTAAGACATCCAGATGTTCCGGAAAGACAAGGCCGATAGAATTATTTCTCCCCGTATTTCTTGTACAACTCTTCGGCCAGCTTCCCGAACGCTTCTTCCGTTTTCGGACCGCTTATATTGGCCGTGATCACCATGCCAAAATCTTTCTTCGGCTGAACGTATATATGCGCAAGGTTCATGGTGTTCGATCCGTTGTGCCAGACGAACGGTTCTTTCGACCAGGGGAAATATGCCTGGCACCAGCCGAGTGCATAAGAGCCGCGCTCCGGAAGCCCCGGCTGTTTTTCAGGCAAGGGTAGCTCTATCACCGGGGTCGTGAGCCGGACGAACATTTCCGCCGGGATTATCTGAGGCGACCTTTTTCCTGCGCCGGCATTCCATGCCGCCCACCGGGCGAAGTCCTGCAGGGACATATGCACGGTCCCTGCCGGGCCGAGATACGGCGGGTTATCCGAGACGAGGCCTGCCATCATGGGTTTCAGTTTTCCGTCGATGGTCTTGTGGGGAAGCGGGGCGTCGACCATCCCCAGCGATGACTGGGTCCCGAAGCCTGCCGTCCTGAGCCTCAAGGGCACGAAGATCTTCTCGATAACGAGTTCCTCCCACGACCTGCCGGAGATCCTTTCCAGGATGGCACCGGTCATGATGTAGCCCATATTCGAGTAAGAATACCTCGTGCGGGGGGCCGCGGCGACCGGCTGGCTCACCCAGCGCGAAAGGAACCAGTACCGTGTATCGGTCAGGTTGTCCTCCGACCGCGTAAACGATTCCATGAAAAGTTTCGCGTAGAGCGGTTCTTTGTCCTCGGGCATCCCGCTCGTATGCGACAGGAGCTGTTCGACGGTGATCGAGCCCATGCCGGGTGTCATGGTCTTTTCCAGTTCGGGGAATATCTCCTCCAGCCGTGAATCCCAGCGGAGCTTCCCTTCTTTTACAAAGATCGCGGCGAGAAGGGCGGTCATTGCCTTTGTGTTGGACCCGATATGAAAGCGGTCACCCGGATATACCGTTATCTTCTCCCCGGCCTTGCGTGTACCCGCCGTCCCTATAGCGATGGTCCTTCCGTCCTTTACAACAGCCGCTCCCATGGCGGGAATGCCGTATTTGCTGCAATACTGTTCCAGTATATAGGTGAGGGATTCGGAGCTTTTCATGGCAACGTTCTTCTCCGCGATCACCCGCTGCGCCCCGGCTTCGGTACTGATAAAAATTCCGAGAAAAACGAGAATACCCGCGCATAGCACGGAAAAGCATTGCATACCGGACCTTGATCGTCCCGCCATACCTGACCCCCTTGGATTTATATGTCTTTACCATATCGTACGGCCAGGAACTTGTACAGTGAAAAGATTGACTTGACCGAGCTAAAACTCATATACTCTCATATACATATACGATCCTAAACCCACCTGAGAGGTTGCCATGGAATTTGAACAGACTTTCATGAATTTCCTCCTGGAACACCAGGAACGGAACAGACGGACCGGGCATTTTCTCGTCCTCATGGACGCGATCGTCAGCGCGGCGAAGCACATCGAGCACTATTACATCACGGGCGCGCTCAAAGGACACCTCGGGCAGGCAGGCAAGGTGAACGTGCAGGGCGAAGACGTCATGCAGATGGATGATATGGCCCACGAGATAATCATCCACTACCTGAAGACGACGCGGCGCGTGATCCATGCAGTCAGCGAGGAATCCGACGAGATCATCAAGCTCAACGAGAACGGACGTTATTTCATGTACTTCGATCCGCTCGACGGTTCGTCCAACGTCAAGCATGGTCTTCCGGTCGGGTTTCTTTTCGGGATAGCCAAGCGGAACATCAACGGGGAAGAGGACTTTCACCTGCGGCCCGGAAAAGAATTCATAGCCGCCGGCATGTTCGTCATACCGACCGGAACGCTTACTATCGCGCTGCGGGATGCGGGCACCTGGCGTTTCCATATCGACGAAACGCTCGACTACGTGAAGCCGATGAAACTCGTCCTCCCGGACAATCCGAAGAGCTGGGAACTGTCCTTCAACGCGACGAACCGGTACACATACAGGCAAGAGGTCCTGGATTGGGTCCACAACAACGAGCGGAAATACACGTTCCGGTACCTGGGGGCCCTTGCCGGCGACTTTCACCGGATACTGACGAACGGCGGGATGTTCATGTACCCGGCCATTGTCAACCATCCCGACCCGAAAAAGAACAGGCCTCAAGGAAAGCTGCGCCTCATGTACGAGGCAGCCGTCGTAGCGTTCATGTGCTGCGAGGCGGGAGGGCACGCGGTAAACGAACACGGGGTTCCCATACTCGATATAGAACCCTCCGACCACCACCAGAGAACCGCCCTGTACGTGGGATCGAAGCAGCTTGTCGATGATATAGCGAATGTGCTCAAAAAATGAAGCGTAAGGGGTACACGGTGCGCCGGCCAAACAAGCCGGTCAAAAAAGAAATAACCGGGTCGATCGAGGATATCGTCAGGGACATTACGCGCGACCGGAACATAAAAAACGAGGAGTACCGTGAACAGTCCCTTAAAATGCACGGCCTTTTCTGCGCGCGCTGCGGACGGCAGTTCGACCACACGGACAGGCACCTGTTGACCGTGCACCACAAGGACGGCAATCACAACAACAACCCGCCCGACGGCTCGAACTGGGAGAACCTGTGCACATATTGTCATGACGACGTGCACGGCCGTAATTTTTTCGCCGCGGAAGAAGAAAGAAAACAATAATGGATTGGAGGACATTGGGATGAAAAGATGGGCCCTCACTGTATCGCTTATTTTTGTCACCGCGCTTCTTCCTCTCATATGTTTTAGCGCATCACCATCATCCGCGCTGCTCGGCGATGCAGCGAACAGGATCGAGCAATCCCTGAAGGCGATCGATGCGGACCTTGAAAAGGCCGCTAAGACCATCGGAAAAGATGTTAACGAACCAATGGGAAAAAGGCAGACGCTCAGCAATCTCTGCTCGGGGAAAAGTTATGCCGTTGATTGCGTGTTCATAAACACACGGGGGATAATGGAGACTGTCGAACCCTCGAAATACCGGAAGAACGAGGGTAAGAACATCGAAAACCAGGAACTTGTACGCCGCATGCAGAAAGATAAAAAGCCTGTGTTCAGCGAGATCTTTGCTACGGCCGAGGGCCTGCAGGGTGTTGTCTTTCAATATCCTGTCTTTGACAGGAAGAAGAAATTCGCCGGCTCGGTGAGCCTCTTTGTCATGCCGGAAGTCCTCGTGCGCGACGCGATAAAAGACGTGAAATTAGAAAAAGGAATGGGCATTACCGTTGTCGAACCGAGCGGCACGAACGTCTTCGCCACCGAACCGGAACAGGTACGCCTGAACGTCCTCACGAGCCCGCAGTACAAGGGATATGACCAGCTTCATGACATGGTGCGCCGCATAATCGCGGAGAAGGAAGGGGCGGGCGCGTACCACTATAAAAAACCGGGTACAGACATTGTTGTCAGGAAATCCGCCATCTGGAAGAACATTTCTTTCTATGACAACTACTGGCGCGTGGTCCTGACGACGGAAGCGCATAGGCCGTAAAAAAAGGTTCCAGGTTCCACGTTCCAGGTTCCACGTTAAAGACAAGAAATTAGCCAAATCCCAACCTGGAACGTGGAACTTGGAACGTGGAACCCTTTTTTATTCTCTGAACATAAAAAACACCGCACCCGCCATCAGGCCGAAGGATAGAAGATAATTCCACTTGAATTCTTCTTTGAGATAAAGAATGGAAAAGACCGCAAAGACCGCCAGTGTTATTACCTCCTGGATTATCTTGAGCTGCGCCGCCGAAAACTGGTAATGGCCTATCCGGTTGGCCGGAACCTGAAAACAATATTCGGCAAATGCAATGAGCCAGCTTATGATTATCACCTTCCAGAGTGACGAATCTTTGTATCTGAGGTGTCCATACCAGGCAAAGGTCATAAAGACATTCGAGACTGTAAGAAGCATAACGGTTTTCATATTTCTCTCCCCATCGGCAAACTGTGAGTAATATACATAAAGATATCGCCGGCGTGAAGAGAATTATCCGGGAAATGAGTTGAAAAAAGTCAAGGATTGCGGGAGAATAGAGGGTTCAAAATAAGGCTGTGATCGGAGATCAGGTGAACGAACCAAACAGGAACTATAACATCATACACTTTGAGGCGCTCGGCCCGGAGGCGATGTACCTTCAGGCGGAGACAAAGAAGGCGATCGAGTGTAAAGAGCTCCCCGAAGAGCATGCGTACCTGATCACACCGAAGAACGTTCAGGAATATATACGGGACAACGCATCCGCGACCCTTCCCGATATTATCACGACAAAAACGCACTCGGTTCTGCCCGACGCATATATCTCGGGGAAAAAGAAAAGTGTTGTAACACGCAGCGCCGGCTACGATCATTTCGAGCACCTCGTCGATAAGGTCAACATCGCTTCGCTTCGCGAATACTGCGTCAATGCGGTTGCGCAGACTGCCATGAAATTCCTGTACGCGGCCGCTGGCGAGTTGAACCATTACACGCTCAACACGGCCACATTTGAAAGAAAAGATTCCCGCGCTTTTATCGAGCTCGACAGGCACCGGGTATGCACGGTTTTTGGTGTCGGCAAGATAGGCAAGAAAACGTATGAGCTCGCCGAGGCGAACGGGCTCACCGTTCAGGGAGTCGATATCCGCGAGGATGAACTTTCCGCGCTCTATAAAGGATCGGTCCGTTTTGTGTCCAAAGAAGAGGCCATCCAGACGAGCGATATCATCATCAATGCAATGAACCTCACCCGAAATATGGACAGCAAATTCTACAACATAGGCTATTTTTCGAAATTCTATCTGGGCCAGGCAAAAAAGAAGTTGATCTTTATTAATGTCACGAGGGGCGAGATAGCGCCCGAGTCGGTCATAGCCGACCTCTACCGCGCCGGTCAAATAATCGGGATAGGCCTCGACGTGTTCAGCAACGAATCCGAGTTTGCATCTTTGCTCAACAAGCAGGGCAATGTTACGGATGCGGATGTCCTTGCGGCGAGAGGCCTCGTCGAGAAGTCAATCGAGAGAAATTCCAATATTTACGTCCAGCCTCACCAGGGCTTTAATTCGGATATTGCGGCGCAGACGAAGGCGGTCGAGGCGATCAAGCACGTTGCGGCGTGGTACAGGAACGGCGGGGCGGGGTTCGAGGAACAGCTGCCGTACTACTAAAAAAAGGTTCCAGGTTCCACGTTCCAGGTTCCACGAAAAAGATAAAAGATAATTAAAAAAAGCGTTGAAAGGTCAACGTTCAAGGCTCAAGGTTCAACGAAAAAACGTACGCTAATAAAACTGCTTCAGATGTTAGATCGGGATAGGAGGAATTGATGGAATTGACCGAAGTTTTCGGGTCCAATGTCTTCAACGACAAGGTGATGAGGCAGCGGCTGCCCAAAGAAGTTTACAAGGCCCTGAAGAAGACCATAGAAGAAGGCCTTCCTTTAAAGGCCGACATCGCCGATGTCGTCGCCAATGCTATGAAAGACTGGGCGATCGAGAAGGGCGCCACACATTACACACACTGGTTCCAGCCCCTGACGGGAATTACGGCGGAGAAGCATGATTCCTTTATTTCGCCGGCCCCCGACGGCAGCGTGATCATGGAATTTTCCGGAAAGCAGCTCGTACAGGGAGAACCTGACGCATCGTCATTCCCGAGCGGGGGCCTGAGGGCCACGTTCGAGGCACGTGGTTACACGGCATGGGATTGCACGTCGCCCGCATTCCTCAAGGAAGACGAGGCCGGCAATGTCACGCTGACCATCCCGACCGCATTTTACTCTTATCGCGGGGAAGCGCTCGACAAGAAAACACCGCTCTTGCGGTCGATGCGGGCCATTTCCGGGCAGGCGATCCGGGTCTTACGGGCTCTCGGAAATACAACATCCCGGCGTGTCATATCCACCGTCGGCCCGGAACAGGAGTATTTTCTCGTCGACAAGAAATACTACATGGAGCGGCTCGACCTGATGCTCGCGGGGCGCACGATCTTCGGGGCCCCCGCACCCAAAGGCCAGGAACTCGAGGACCAGTATTTCGGCGCGATAAAAGACCGCGTATCAGACTACATGCATACCCTCGATATGGAACTATGGAAGATGGGGATCACCTCGAAAACGAAACATAACGAGGTGGCACCGGCCCAGTTCGAGATGGCCCCCATCTTCGATACGACGAACATCGCGACCGACCACAACCAGCTCGTCATGGAGACCATGCAGAAGGTCGCCTTCCGCAACGATCTCGTATGCCTGCTCCACGAAAAACCCTATGCGGGAATTAATGGGTCCGGTAAGCATAACAACTGGTCATTATCAACCGATGACGGATTCAATCTCCTCGAGCCGGGCCATACACCGAGCGAGAACGTCCAGTTCCTTCTCTTCGTCAGCGCGATGATCAAGGCTGTCGATACGTACGCCGATGTTCTCCGCGCAACCTGCGCGACGGCCGGGAACGACCACCGCCTGGGCGCAAACGAGGCGCCGCCGGCGATCATCTCGATATTCATGGGCGAGGAACTGACAGATATACTTGAAAAGATCGCACGAGGTGAAAAGACGTCCTCCCGGGGCGAGCAATTCGTCGGGGTAGGCGTTGACACCCTGCCCATGATACCGCGGGACAACACCGACAGGAACAGGACGTCACCTTTTGCATTTACCGGCAATAAATTCGAGTTCAGGATGGTCGGTTCCGCCCAGTCTATAGCCGGGTCGAATGTCGTGCTCAACACGATAGCGGCCGAGGCCTTCGATGAAATAGCGTCACGTCTCGAAAAGGCAAAGGACGTCGTCTCCGAAACCGCGAAGACCATCCGGGATATCTGGAAGAAACACAACCGGGTCGTATTCAACGGCAACAACTATTCAGAAGAATGGGTGAAGGAAGCGATAAAACGGGGCCTCCCGAACATAAACAACGCGGTGGACGCCCTCAAGGCTTTTGTCACGGAAAAATCATTCAAGCTTTTCGAAAAATACGATGTCCTCTCACGGAAAGAAGTTGTCTCGCGCTTCGAGATCTACGTCGAGACATATTCGAAACAGATAAATATCGAGGCCCGGGTAGCGATTGACATGGCAAGAAGACAGATTATTCCCGCAGCGATGGAATATGCCGGGTTTCTCGCCGATGCGGCCGACGGTCTTAAAGAATTCAACATCCCATCCTTAGCACCGGAAGACATCCTGAAAAAGCTCGGCGCGGCCCTTACGTCAGCATACAAGAACCTGGGAAAACTCGAAAAAGCGCTGGAACGATCCCGCAAGATCGCGGACACCGTCAAATGCGCGGAAAATTATCGCGACGCCGTGCTCACCGCGATACAAACCCTGCGCGTCGATATAGACAAGCTGGAAACTATGGTCCCGGCAAATATATGGCCGATACCGACATATACAGACCTATTATTTAAATTATAAAGAGTGTTCAAAGTCGGCTTGTTTGACGGTCGACTTACCTCGCCGTCATCCCGGGCTTGACCCGGGACCCAAGGTTTTCGCTTTTTTGTTCTTTTTATTTATAGTCCCGAAAAACTGAAAAGAAAAACCTTGGGGTCCCGGCTCTGACGGCCGGGATGACGGCTGAGAGGGTTTCCAGGTCATCGGTCACTTTCGAACCAAAAAAACCAAAGACGCTGGATTCCCGCTTGCGCGGGAATGACGGCAGGTGGTGAATCCCGGTGTCAAGCACCTGGATGACGGCCAGTGGGTAGATGCCTTACGCCTTTCCGTTAGCCGTTAGCCGTACGCCGTTAGCCGTTTATCATCCTCGCATCCACCACATACAACTCATCCCCTGTCCCCTTCAGCGGGTTTATGTCCATTTCCCGGATAGAGGGGAAGTCGGAGACGAGAAGTGCAAGACGCGCCAGGTTTTCAGCGAGAACGCTTATCGAAACGCCCTTCTGCCCGCGGACCCCTTCAAGGATCTTATAGGCCCTGATCGAGCGTATCATGTGCATACATTCCTCATTGGACAGGGGGGCGAGACCAAAACTTACGTCCTTGAGCACCTCGGTATAGATACCGCCGAGACCGAACATGACGAGCTGCCCTATGTCCCCGGAGCGGCTCGAACCGAGAATGACCTCGGTCCCTTCTATCATCTTCTGCACCAGGACGCCGGCTGCCCCGGGTATCGCCATGAGATCGCTCCATGCCTGCCCGGCCTTATCGGCATTGCCAATTCCAAGCCTGACCCCGCCGACATCGCTTTTATGCAGGGGACCGGCCACTTTCATGGCGACGGGATAGCCGATCGCATCGCAGGTTTTCACCGCTTCATCGAGCGACGCAGCCATTGCCTGCGGCGGGAATGCAAACCCGGCATTTTTGAGCACCTGCTCTACCATATCGGCTGACAGCACCCCGCCTTTGCCTTCCAGAATTCTTGCGACCCCTTCCCTGTTGTATCCCGGGATATCGCGGGATGCGTCGGATATAACCGGGCGCTTGAGCACACTGCCCAATCCCCAGCCGCAATTGACCTCATCGACAAAATAAAAATTGTCTCTTTCGGTAAATTCGCGTATCTGTTCCGTACAGGTCGTGACGGAACTCAATGTAGGAAGTATGGGTATCGGGCATGTCCTTCTCGCCTCGGCCACTTCATGATAGATCTCGCGGTTCGGATGCATCCCCGGGTTTCCCACCTGTATCGCTATGACATTGATGTTTTGGATCTCCTCTTCACCCAGTATTTGAAAGATCTGCCGCATCTGGAGGCCCGTCCGGGACGGAAGGGTATCGATGGGATTGAGGACCGAGCTTTCGGCCGGTAGAATTTCCCTCAATCTTTGGCGCGTCTTTTCGCCGAGGACCGGCAGGACGAACCCCTGCCGTTCGAGCTCGTCGGTGAGCATGACGCCCGGGCCTCCTGCATCGGTTATAACGCAGGCGCGGTTCCCCGCGAGCTTCCCGCAGGTGCCCGTGAGGGCACATGCTGTGTCGATCATTTCCATCTTGCTTTTCACCCTGATGATCCCCGCTTTTTCAAATAATGCATCTACGGCCGCGTTATCGGTTGCCATCGCGCCCGTGTGGCTCGCCGCCGCCCGGGCCCCGGATTCGGAGACGCCCGACTTGATGCCAATGATAGAACATCCTTTCTTTGTCAGGCTTCGGGCCGCCTTCAGGAAGATCCCGGGTTTCTTGAGATTCTCGAGATAGAGCAAAAGAATGGGGGACCCGTCGACGTCATAATTCTCGTCATAAAGAGCGAACAGGTCCTCGACACCGATCTGAACGGAATTGCCGACGTTCACGACATTGCAAAACTCGAGTCCCCTGAGCACCGCCTGTTCCATGACAAGGTCCACGGTCGCGCCGGAACCACTGATGAAGTCGATGGAATTTGGTTTTAATTCGGGTATGATCCCCGCGAATTTCCCGCTGTAATGATATGTCATAAACCCGGAACAATTCGGTCCGATGATCGTCATGTCAAGGTCTTGAGCGATCGAAAGCAGCCTCATCTCCTCTTTTTTCCCGGCTTCGTCTTTTTCTCCAAACCCGGCCGAAAGTATCACGACGGCCTTTGTTCCCCTTCGGCCGAGGTCTTCGAGCGCCTGCGCCACGAGTTTCGCCGGGATCGCAATGATGCCGAGCTCCGGTATACCGGGGACGTCATTCACCGACGGAAAGGTCGGAAGGCCCGCCACCGGCCCGCCGGGATTCACAATGAAAAGTTCGCCCTCGTAATGATGCTCGACTATGTTGGCGAGCACGGTGCCGCCAGGCTTCAGCTTGCTCTCGCTGCCGCCGACGATCACAATGCTCTTGGGCCTGAAAAGCGCATTATAGATTGCCCGGCTATTTTTCATATCGGTATCCTCGGAATTGTAAGACTTTCACAGCTCTCCATTATCATACCACAATGACCTTGCAACCCATATATTAAGGCTATCAAGGACCAACAAGAATATCCCGAGAACATTAAAAAGTCTTTTTAGAGATTCCGCGCGAAGGGCACCTTGCGCAAACAGAACCCGGTCTTTATCATTGACGGCATATTTCCAGGAGGGCCTGGACCCGCGTAAGTATCTGGCCCGCATCTCCCTGGGAATAGTCTGTTTCTATCTTTAGGAAGGGCAATCCATGTTTCTTCTGAACATGTTCTCCCACCTTGTATGACTCGACATTATATGTGTGGCACGCCTGGAGGACGACATCGACCACGGCATCAGGCTTGAACCTCTCCACCATCGAGTCGATCGCATCCAGTCTTCGTGTATTAGGTGTCATACAGGAGCAAGGGATAGTAAGGTAATGCGCCGCTATCGCCCGGACAGGATCCTCTGTGCCTTCTTCAAACCCGTGCATGTATGGTTTCATTCCCATGCATGAGTCCGGGGCAACGACCACACCCGCCGGCTTCTTCGATGATCTTGAAAACCTTTGCGGCATCCCCCGCAATAGGGCAGCCCGTTACCATCACTCTCGGCCAGGTTTCCGGCCTGTACGCATAACCATCCGACAGCCTCGCATCGAGCTTTCTGAAAATGTCCTCGAAAACAGGGAGCATCTCTTTCCCGGACATACCCTGGGCCACAAAGAAGAGGTCGTACAATTCCTGCCAGCCGACAATTGACGGCTTGAGCGCCAAATAGTCGAATACGCGATTCATGAGACCGATTTTCATATTCGATTCCCGTATCGCTGCCTCGATCCTCTCCTTGTCAGCTGCTTTCCCGAATTGCATCTCAAGGAACCGTATCAGCTTCCCTATCATGTTTGTCCAATTATCGAGCGCTTCCGGCTCGTCGGGAATCTGCGGGAGGTCCATGACATGCATCGGTTTATGTGATCTTATAAGCTCAAACATCTTTTTCTTGCCGTCGCATGTCGTTTCGGCGACGACAGCGTCCGATAATCCGAAGAAAGGGCATGTGTCGGTAATAATATACCCGTAGCTGGATTTTATGAGGGAACAAAGATTGCCCGGCAGTACGGCTTCCGCTTTTTCGATTGGAGTATTTGAAAAAGCACAGAGGACCGCCGGAACATGGCCCATGGCACGGATGATCTCGACCGGGGCATACGTGCAGTATACTCCCACGATCTTGACATCTTTGGTTCTTTGCGACTGGAGGTATGCCAGAAGTCTTTTGGTTGGTACATCGCCGGTATATTCGTCATCAAAAAGAGGTTCTCTATTAGTGTTCATTTTTTCTCCTCGTATGTCCTGTACTTTTAAGGAACCGGATAAATATCATTCTGCCACCAGGCACATTGCCCCATGTTCCTGTTTCGTTTTTCGTGATGTAATCTCGGCCGGGAAGGCAGAATTTTACGGGTGATGAGGAGGATACCAGACCGGTACCCCATGATGTAAATCAGGAGGGAAAAAAATATTACTTATTTTACCTGTCTCTTCTCTCGTCATTATTCTATTTCAGAAATTCCTGGTTATTATAACATAGCGCTTCGACCATGTCATTATAAGCTGATTGCATTTTCGTCATAAGGCTGCCTAGGTTTATTGACCTTTCCGGTCCCGTGGTTCAGCTTCGGTGTTTCGGGGGTATTAATACCATAGAGCCTCACTTTCAATTTTGTCCTGTCCGCACGCCGCGAAGTGCGAAACGAAATAATTGACACAGAAATACAGGTTTATCTTGACGGGACGCCCCAAGAGACATAATCTTAGCTACACTTTATAAGACTATTCAGGTTTCCTATGATGAAAACAAAGAAAAACCCCCAAATAGTTACAGCCGCTATAATCGAGAAAGATGGCAGGGTCCTCATCGGAAAAAGAAAAGAAGGGAAACATCATGCGGGGAAATGGGAATTCCCCGGCGGCACCCTTGAAGAGGGTGAAACGTATGAAGAATGCCTGAAACGTGAGCTTCAGGAGGAGCTCGCCGTGGATGCAGAGATCGGCGAACTGTACTGCATTGGCGAGCACGTTCTTACGCCGGAATGGACGATCAGGTTGTTGGCGTACCGTGTCGACAGGGTCTCGGGTGTTCTCACCCCGGAAGAGCACGAAGAGTTAAAATGGGTCCGGATAAAGGAGCTTGCCGACTACGAATTTCCGGAGGCGGACAGGCCGATCGTCGAAAAATTGATCTCCGAGTGTGACACCCGGGGCCTTTAGACGGCAATAGATCTTTCAACTTGGGCTTTACCGGGAAGCAGTAATTATATTACGATACACATTATGCAGCTTCATATATATGGCCCGGGTGGACCTTACACGCCCATGATGGAGTCGGCCCTCGCGTATTTCCAGAGGACCGGGATCGAGGTTTTCGTCATGATGGGGACGCCGGACCAGTGGATGCCATTCGCCCGCGCGAGCGCCGACTGCATCTACGGGGGTGCGGAATACATGATGACCGACCTTGCGGCGGAATATCCCGATATGATCGACACGGCATCAATAACAGGTCTTCACTCGCGCGAGATCGGCATAATTGTCAGGCCGGGAAATCCTCTCGGTATATCATCGCTCGCCGACCTCGGCCGCAAAAATGCCAGGATACTCGATATACGCCTCGAAAAAATGGAAGAACTGCAGGAACTGGCATCGATAGACCCCGATGCAGTCTCCCTGACAGTGATGACAGGCAAGGAGGGATACGACGCCTGGCCATTGAGACCGGATATCGATGCCTGGATCACGTACCGGTCATGGCATGTCAAAATGACGGATACTTCCGATTTTGTCCGGCTCCCGCCCGCGGAAATAGCGTTTCGAAAAACCCCTATCGCTATCACGAGAAACTCTTCAAAACCCTCCGAGGCCCAGAAATTTATAGAGTTTCTCAAATCCAAACCGGGCCATGCCATTTTTCAAAAATGGGGCTGGGAATAGAGCGGGATCATGATCATACCTTTTTGCGGCAAACATCCAAAGATCGATCCAACGGCTTTCGTCGTCGGCAATGCCGCGATCATAGGTGATGTCGAGATAGGCCCCCGGGCGAACATATGGTTTCAATGCACCGTGCGGGGCGACACGAATTATATCCGCATCGGTGCCCGCTGCAACATACAGGACGCCTGCGTCCTTCACGTGGTGAAGGACCGGTACCCCGTTATTCTCGAAGATGATGTCGTGCTCGGTCATCGCGTCGTTGTCCATGGATGCCGTGTGGGCCGCGGTGCCCTCATCGGTATCGGGGCCATCGTCCTTGACGGCGCCGAGATAGGTGAAGGGTCCATCATCGGGGCAGGTTCGGTCGTGAGCCCGCAAACGGTCATTCCCCCGCGCAGCCTTGCGCTCGGCACGCCCGCCAGGGTCGTGCGCAGCATCGAACAGAGGGACGTCGCCCTCATCGAGGACATAGCGGGGCAGTATCTCGACCTGATGGAACTCTACAGGGGAACCGGGGCCTAAAGATCCTTGCATGGCGGGACACCGCCCGGGCAGGCCCACAAAAGCACTTGCAAACGGAACACCGGCTATAGGAAAATAGATGAAGGCTATTGCCTTGCTACTGTAATGTAAGGAGGCTCGCACTAACTGTGAAAATAGATGAAAGAAAACAGTCACCCCGCACAATGTTCCCCCGTCCTTTCCTGTACTTACTGGCCATGATACTGTGCCTCGTATGGTTCGCCGGCGACGCCTGTGCCGAGCGGGCTTCCGGCCCGGCTGAAAAAAAGCAGGGCCTCTCTGAAATGGACAGGTTGGCCCAGGAAAAGAACGATGTCAGGCAGGCACGTTTAAAACTCCTGCAGGACGAAGGCACCTACCAGGTCCAGTATTTCAAACCTGTCGACAGGCTGCGCAGACAGCTCGATCTGGAGGAAAGCGACCTGTATGCGGAATGTTCGAACGGCAAGGACCTGAAGGCCCCGAAGCACGGCTTCTGCATAGCCGAACTCAACAGGTTCAACGACAACGTAAAATATTACAATGAACGTGTCGATGCACTGAAAGCGGGACTTGTCGGCCACAAACAGGAATTTGCCGCGAAAATGGACGATCTCGACAAGAAAGAGCGGGAGATAGACCGCAAGATAACCTTGCTAAAAGAAAAGAAGCAACGCTAATAACCTTTCCGGTGCTTTATGAACAGGAAAATATCCTGCGATTGCAGGCAGGGGCAGGAAAAGATCGATTGTTTTGCCTGCCGCCATTTTTACATAACGTACGATAAAGGATTCCCCTACGGCTGCGGGGCAATGGGGTTCAAATCCCGGGTTATCCCGTGCCGCGAAGTGTATTCCAGTTCGGGCTTTGACTGCCAGTCATTTGCTTCGAAAAAGGCAAGGTCCCTTTAAAACACGTTAAATCGGGTAGCGCAAAGGAAAAAGATGCTTACATTTATCGCATAATGAAGTAAAAACCAAAAGGAGGCATAATTATGGAAGACCAAAAATTGTATGCTTTACCCGACCTGCCCTATGCATACGATGCCCTCGCTCCGTACCTGTCAAAAGAGCTCGTGACTTTGCATCACGACAAGCACCACGCGGCGTATGTCAATGGCGCAAATGCGATCCTTCAGAGGCTGGACAAGGCGAAGGCCGACGGTGCAGATTTCGACACCAAGGCCACATACAAGGAAATGTCGTTTCATATAGGCGGTCACCTGCTCCACTACATCTTCTGGGAAAATCTGGCCCCGGCCGGCAAGGGCGGCGGCGGCGCGCCGACAGGTGTTCTTGCCCAGCTTATCGACAGGGAATACGGCTCGTTCGACCGTTTCAAGAAATTATTCTCGGCGGCCGCGACCAGCGTCGAAGGCTCCGGCTGGGCAACCCTCACATTCTGCAAGCTGACGAACAGGCCGATCATCATGCAGGTTGAAAAACATAACGTCAACGTATACCCGATGTTCAGGATCCTGATGGCGCTCGACGTCTGGGAACACGCCTACTATCTCGACTACAAGAACGACCGGGCAAAATTCGTAGAGGCCTACTGGAACATCGTGAACTGGGGGGCGATCAGCAAGAGTCTGGAAGAGGTGCTGTAAACAAAAGTTCCAGGTTCCACGTTCCAGGTTCCACGTTAAAGACAAGAAATTTCAGCCGGGGTCTTCGGATCCCGGCTTTTTTGTACTTCCTTTGGGTCAATTAATTTTCTTAAATGCCACATCAACTTAGACAAAAATCATACAATGATACCAGCCGTCATTCCGGCTTGCCGGAATCCAGTGGCTTTGCAGTTTCTCTTTCCCAAAAACATTAAAGCCACTGGATTCCGCCGCTAAAGCCGGCGGAATGACGCTATTTGGTTGAGATATAGCTCAACCGTGTTTTAGGGTATTCTCTTTTTGAGATAGGCTTTGCGGGCCAGGATGATCCCGTACACAAACAGAAGCAACGTGAGTATGAATGCTGCTACGGGAATGAGGATCGAAAGGAGGGAAACAACAAGGGACGCAACGAGTTCCAGGCTGGCGACAATGAAATTTGCGAGTCCGCCGGTGAAGAGGGTGGACTTTGCGCGCAGCGCA
Organism: Syntrophorhabdaceae bacterium; assembly: GCA_963666485.2. Lineage (GTDB taxonomy): Bacteria > Desulfobacterota > Syntrophorhabdia > Syntrophorhabdales > Syntrophorhabdaceae > Delta-02. The sequence goes on from CAXXUO010000001.1 coordinate 127,658, forward strand.
ACCGTTGCGCCCTGGAGCAGGCCTGCTATCCCGCCCCCGGCAATGATCGAGATCGTCCATTTCAAGGAGGGGGGGATATCGGTTATCAGGGAGGCTGAAGCTATGGTGCCTGCAATGATGCTGACCGGCGACGCGATCGTATCCATGACGTTGTCGAGCCAGGGCACATAATAGGCAATTATCTCAAGTACGGTCGCGAGACCGAATGCAACCGTTACCTGTCTGCCCGCGATCCATTCAAATCCCGGCGCCAGACTGATATACCCGAACATCGATGCAAGGTTGAGAGCGAGAAGCGGCAGGAAGATCCGGAAACCACAGGCTGCACTGAGCCCGATACCTGTCAGGACCGCAATGATGATCTCGATATGATCGCGCGATAATCCCATCTCACCATTGTTGTAACATAAAAACGGGTAATGGGTAATAGGTAATGGGTTATGGGGATTTTTTCCGGCACCCCGCCATGCCTATCACCTATCTTTATCTTTTCCCGTTACCTATCACCCATCGCCCATTGCCTATAACCTATCTTCTTGCCCATTGCCTGTCGTTTTGTTAGAATCGCGGAAGACGGAAACTTCCTGACACCAGCGGGGGTGAAAATGACCTTCCTTCGCGCATTTCTGGCATTGCTTCTTTTATCGCTGATCTTCACGATCGTCCCGGGCGTCTCATACGGAGAGGAAACGGACGATCTCTCGAAAAAGATCGCGCAGATAAACGACCTGAGAAGACAGGGCAAGCCCCGTGAGGCCGCTGAACTGGCAACGCAGCTCGTAGAAAATACCAAAAAGACATTCGGACCGGACGACCCGAATACGGCACGGGCGGTCTTTACACTCGGCAACCTTTACCGCCTCTCCGGCAACTATGCCGAGGCCGAGCCACTTCTCAGGCAGGCACTGTCATCTGCCCAAAAAGCCCGCGGTCCGTATCGCGGCTTGATATCAAATATTCTCATCGTGACAGCGATGCTTTATAACAGCACCGGCCGCTATGCCGAAGCAGAACCGCTGCTGAAACAATCACTGGACATCCTGGAACGAATGAAGATCAGGAGCCAGGAGGCCATTGCCTTCGCTACGACCCTGCTCGCCGAGGTGTACCACTTTACCGGGCGTCAGGCCGAAGCGGAACCGCTCATGGTAAAGGCGCTGGGTATCTATGAGAAAGCTGACGATTTTATGCCGGAAAGGACGGCCCATGCTCTCACTGTACTTGGCCGGATCTACCGTAATACAGGCCGTTTTGCTCAGGCCGAGCCGCTTATACGGCGCTCTCTCGCCATAAGTGAAAAAAACCTCGGGCCCGAGCACGGGACCGTTGCGTTCGCGCTCAACAACCTGGCCCTGATATACAGGAACACGGGGCGCTCCGCCGAGGTTGAGCCGCTGTATGTGAGGTCTCTCGCAATTACGGAAAAGAACCTCAGCCCCAATCACCCGCTTCTTTCCGCGACCCTGAACAATCTCGCGTATCATTACGGCAACGCGGGGAAACATGTGAAAGCTGACAGCACGTTCAGAAGGGCTGCCCGGGTCCAGGAATCGATGCGTGCATCGATCTTTACCCTTCTGACAGAAAAGCAGAAGTTATCGTACATGAAAACCCAGGAGAACGGTATTTACGGATACGTCAGCCACACCCTGGGATTCCCCCGGGTCTCCGCGACCGCTGTTGCGGAAACCTTCGATACGTGGCTGAGATGGAAGGGTTCGGTCATCGAGGCGCAGGGGCGTTTCCTCGATGCGGTCTACACATCTGACGACCCGGGAACCCAGGCTAAGCTCAAAGAGCTCATAACGATAAGAAAGGAACTCTCCCGCCTCGAAATTTCGGGCCCGGAAAAGACAGGGGCGGAAGAATACGGGCGAAGAACGGGCGAACTCAGAAAAAAACAGGCATCGCTCGAAATTGAGCTTATGTCGGGAAACAGGGATTTTATGCTTCAGAAAAAATCCCAGGATGCCGGCACAGAAACATTGGCCGCCTATATGCCGGGGAACGCCGTCTACCTCGACTATGCAAAAATACGTCTGTTTGATTTTCGTAAGAAGAAATGGCTGGGCCCTCACTATCTTGTCTTTCTCTTTGCGCCGGGCAGTGCAAAATCGACACAACTACTCAGCATGGGCCCCGCCGAACCGGTCGACCGGCACATCAATGAATATCTCAGGGAAATGGCGCGGGCGGGAAGCGAAGGAAAACTGCCCGACGAGAAAAAGCTGAGAGAGGAGGCCACGGCCCTTTACAACATCCTTGTGCGGCCTTTAGAAAGCTTCTTCCCGGGAAAGGAGCACATCCTCATAAGCCCCGACGGGAACCTGAACCTGATACCGTTCGAGGCCCTTGTCGATCCCGCCGGAAAATATCTCATTGAAAAAGCGGTTATAAGCTATGTCGGGGCGGGCCGGGACATCGTCAAGTTCTCGCGTATCTCCCTCAAAGGAGGGACCTCGCTTATCATAGCGGACCCGGACTATGACCTCGGGCAGAACGAGATCGAGAGGTCAAAGAAAAACGGCGGTCTTGCCGTGTCCCAGACAAGGTCCTTCACTCTCAGAGACCTCGAAGGAATGCACTTTGACCCGCTGCCCGATACGAAAATAGAGGCCGATGCCGTCGAGAAGATCCTGCATGACACTTTTTCCCAGACCGTGTTGAACCGCCAGGGCAAGAAAGCGCTCGAATACACGCTCTTCGAAAATTTTTCACCGAAAGTGCTTCACCTCGCAACGCACGGATATTTCCTGACAAAACAGGAACCGAAACAGACCGATGCTGTCGCCGACATGGCCGCAGAGGATGACCTGATGGACAACCCGGCGTTCGTTATCCAAAACCCGATGCTCCGCTCCGGTATAGTCCTTGCCGGGGTCAATACATCCCTCAAGGCCGGGCAGGACGAGGGCATGGTAACGGCCGAGAAGGTCCTGGGGTTGCGGCTCAAGGGCACGGACCTTGTTGTGCTGTCAGCGTGCAGGACCGGCGTCGGCGACATAGAGAGCGGTGAAGGTGTGTTTGGCCTGAAAAGGGCTTTCATCCTTTCCGGGGCCAAGTCGATCATCATGAGCCTGTGGAGCGTGCCGTCCCGGGAAACGGTGGACCTGATGCGCTCATTCTACACACAGATAGCCGAAGGAAAGACCGCATCCGTAGCCTTGAGGCAGGCGAAGCTTTCGATAATGCAAAAACAGCCGCATCCGTTCTTCTGGGCTGCGTTCATTCTGACGGGAGCACCGTAAAAAAAGTTCCAGGTTCCAGGTTCCAGGTTCCACGTTAAAAGAAAAAAACAGGAAACAGGTTTGGGCCGGCATCATCGCGACGAGTGGTCCACGATGATCAATTTGTCTGTATCGAATCCCATGTCCTTCGCCTTTCCCATGAGCGCAGTCATGACCGGCTGTTCCAGTTTCGGGGTACGGGCGAGGATCCAGAGATAGTTCCGGGTGTTACCGCACACAATGGCCCAGGCATAATCAGCGTCAAGCGCGATGACGTTATATCCGCCATAAAAGGGTCCAAAAAATGATACCTTCAACTGCCCGATATCGGGGCTTCCGACAAAATATCCTTTGCCCTTTGCCTTTTTCCACACCTTTTTCCCGGGATCGAACCCGGAATTTATCACATCGATCCCACCGTCCTTTCGCAGGGTGTACTCGGCCCGGACGTTCGTAAGGCCCCTCTCGAAGGAGTGATCGAGACGGGCTATTTCGTACCAGGTGCCCATATAACGGTCCACTGTGAACCCTTTCACGGGTTCGATCCCGTTCGGGAGCGTCGCGCATGCGCCGAAAAGGAGAAGGCATGTAAATATCATAAATATCGCTATATTACCTGACATTTTTTTCACACGTCCACTTCGTATATCTCGCATATATCAAATTTAATTCGGAAAACAATGGAATGCAAACGAAAAACAGGCTTGCCTTCTTGAAATACTAAAAGGTATACTCACAAAAAGTGTGTGGCAGGCTTTATCGGCTCTCCCGGCCGAGAAGAGAAGGTATGTCGAAAAGGTCCGTGACCGGACTTTAAGTTATTTCCGAACGTGGGGTTCACATATGATCCGTGACACATATTGTTTCCCGTTGAAGAAACAAAACGGAGTATCGCTGGCGATCATTATTTTACTCATGATCGCTCTCGTTCTCGGCGGTTGTTCGAAAAAACCGAAACAGCAGCCGCATCAGGCCGAAGTTACCGTCATGGCGATAAAACAGGCGGACACTCCTGTGGCGTTCGAATTCGTAGCCCAGACACAGAGTTCCCATGAAGTGCAGATACGGGCGCGTGTCAGCGGATTCCTGGAAAAACGGGTCTACACCGAAGGCACGGTCGTAAAAAAGGGCAGCACCCTTTTCCTAATGGACAAGAAACCGTTCCTGGCCCAGGTGGCTGCGGCTGCTGCTGCGCTGGCCCGGCAGAAATCGAACCACGAAACGGCGCGCAGGAACCTGGAGCGTGTAAAGCCCCTTGCCGAACAGAACGCACTTTCCCAGAAAGACCTCGACGATGCCAACCGTAATTTCGAAACGACGGCGGCGGAGGTCGAGCAGGCCAAGGCCCAGCTCCTGACACAGCAGCTCGACCTGTCCTACTGCACGATCACATCGCCCATCACCGGGATAACGGCGGCGGCTATGGTCCAGGACGGCGCTTACGTGAACATGCAGAACAACCAGCTGACCACCGTCTCGGTCCTGTCCCCCATGTGGGTCAATTTCAGCATCTCCGAGAACGACGTGAAGAGGTATGCGGACAGGATCGCCTCGGGTTCGATCATTCCCCCGAAGAATGACAATTACGAGGTTGAAATAATCCTGGTCGACGGGTCCATATTCTCCGAAAAAGGCGCAATAACCTTCGCTTCCCCGTCGTACGACGCGAAAACCGGTACATTCATGCTCAGGTCGAGCTTCCCCAATGCAAAAGGATATCTCCGGCCAAATCAGTATGTCCGCGCCCGATTGAAAGGGGCCGTCCGGCGGAACGCTATATTAATACCCCAGCGGGCCGTTCAGCAGGGTGCCAAGGGACATTTTGTATGGGTGGTGAACAAGGAGGGGAAGGCCGAGTTCAGGCCGGTAACGGTCGGCGATTGGTACGGTGACGGTCTTTTTATCGATACGGGGTTGCGCACCGGTGATCAGGTCGTCGTCGACGGTATGCTTGGCGTGCGCACGGGCGAAGCGGTAAAGATCAAGCAGGCGGCCGCGGAACAGCCGACCGGCAGGCGGCCCGGCGAGGCCCCGGCGATCAAAATGGAACAGGCACTGCCCAAACCTCCGTCAAAACCGGACGCTTCGGCGACCCCCGCCAAAAGCGCGGCACCACCGACTGAAGCAACCGCTCCGGGAAAACCCGCCGCGAAGCCGGCGGCTGCCGGATCGAGCGGGAGCACGAAACAGGGGAGGTAGGGCATGTTCTCCCGGTTCTTCATAGAACGACCCATCTTTGCGACCGTCGTCGCCCTCATCATAGTCATCGCGGGGCTTGTCGCGATGAAATCACTTCCCGTCGCCCAGTACCCGACGATAACCCCGGTCCAGATCCAGGTCACAACAACATACCCGGGCGCCGACTCCAAAACGGTCAGCGACTCCGTGGCGGCACCCATCGAGGCACAGATCAACGGCGTCGACAACATGCTCTACATGACGTCGACGAGCTCGAACACCGGCCAGTTGACCCTGACCGTGTATTTTACGCTGAACACCGACCCCGACATAGCACAGGTCCAGGTCCAGAACAGGGTGAGCCTTGCCATGCCGCAATTGCCGGAAGCCGTGACGCAATTCGGCGTTTCTGTCGAGAAAAAATCATCCAACATCCTGATGATCGTTTCGGTCTTCAACAAGGACGGGCGCTACTCGGCGGATTATGTCAACAACTATGCGAACGTGTACGTCCTGGACGCGGTAAAGCGGGTGGAAGGCGCGGGCCAGGCGCAGATATTCGGACTGCCCGACCAGGCAATGCGAATCTGGATGAACCCCGATCACATGGCATCACTCGGTATCACGACGACGGATATCCAGCAGGCAATCGCGAAACAGAACGCCCTCTGGGGCGCCGGGCAGGTCGGCCAGCAGCCAAACGACCCCAAGGTCCAGTTGACCCTGCCTGTCGTTACCCAGGCGCCGTTCACGAATCCCCGGCAATACGAGAGCATTATTCTCAAGACAAGCACAGACGGCTCCGCCATAGTCACGGTCGGAGATGTTGCCCGGGCCGAGGTCGGCAAGAAACAATACATTGACGACAACAAGGTGAACGGGATCGCGGCCACCCCCGTGGCGGTATACCAGCAACCCGGGGTGAACGGGCTCGACGTGTCGAAGGCCGTCCGGAAAACCATGGAAGAATTGAAGAAGTCAATGCCGGACGGGATGGATTACAGCATCACGCTCGACACGACGGATTTTGTCCGCATCTCGATCGAGGAAGTTGTCCACACTCTTTTCGAGGCGGTCATCCTTGTCGTTTTCATCGTCTACCTCTTCCTGCAAAGCTTCCGCTCGACCATAATCTGCACCGTGGCCATATTCGTCTCGCTCATTGGAACGTTCTGCGGAATGCTGGTGTTGGGTTTTTCGATCAATATGCTCACTCTCTTCGGGGTGGTGCTCGCCATAGGCATGGTTGTCGACGACGCGATCGTCGTCGTCGAGAATGTCGAGCGAAACATGATGAAAAATCACCTGCCTCCAAAGGAAGCGACCATAAAGGCCATGGAGGAGATCGGCACATCGCTTATCGCCGTCGTGCTCGTTATGGCCTCGGTCTTTATCCCTGCCGCCTTTCTTCCCGGTACGACGGGCCAGCTCTACAAACAGTTTGCGATCACGATCGTTATCTCGGTCGCCCTTTCCGGTTTTACCGCACTGACGCTGACACCCGCAATGTGCGCCATCATGCTCAAGCACGGTCAGCCGTCCGAAAAGGGCATCTTCAAATATTTCAACCGTTTTTTTGGATGGTTCAACCGCGGCTTCGATCGTTTCACGGTTTTGTTTGGCGACCTGGTCGTTATGATGATCAAGAGGATGACGATCGCTTTCTGCGCCCTGGCACTCTTGATCGCCGGGCTCCTGTATCTTTTCCACGCGATTCCGACCAGCTTCGTACCGAATGAAGATCAGGGTTACCTCATGGGTATTCTCCTCATGCCGGATGCGGCCAGCTTAAAGCGCACGGCTGATGCGGCCGATGAGATCGATAAGATCTTCGCAAAACAACCGGGCGTCAAGGACCGTACCATCATCAACGGCTACAGCCTCCTCGACAGCCAATTCAAATCAAATGCCACAACGTTCTTTGTCACACTCGATGATTTCAAGGAACGATACTCGTCCATGAAGAAAGCAAAACAGCAGAACGCACGAGCTATCGTGCAGGGTGTCATGGCACAATCCGGCCACTTGCAAAAGGGTATCTTTTTTCCTATCATCCCCCCCGCCATACCCGGTATCGGGACGACCGGCGGATTCGAGTTCTGGATCCAGGACAAAGGGACCGGGGACCCGGCGGCGCTGTACGACGTGACCCAGAAATTTCTCGAAAAGGCCCGGACACGCCCGGAACTTACGAGCCTCAATTCCACCTACAAAGCTGCATCTCAACAGATACGGGCAGATGTTGACCGCTCGAAGGCCATGCTCCTCAACGTCCCCGTCGAAGACGTCTACAGTACATTGCAGGCGCAATTCGGGTCTGTTGTGGCGAGCCAGTTTAACCAGTACAGCAGGGTGTGGAACGTGACCCTCCAGTCGGATGCCCGCTACAGGCAGAGACCTGAAGATATTACGAGGCTTTATACGCGATCGAGGACCCAGGACATGGTCCCGCTTTCCGCTGTCGTGTCGACAAAATTCGTAACAGGCCCGGACCTCATGTCGCGGTTCAATGGTTTCCCGGCCGCCCAGATCACGGGAAGCGCTGCTGCTGACAGAAGTTCCGGCGAAGCCATCAAGGCGATGGAAGAAGTAGCAGCGGAGGTATTGCCCCAGGGGTACAGTTTTGCGTGGTCCGGTATGGCATTTCAGGAGAAACAGTCGGGCGGCACATCGTCCTCGGCATTTGTCTTCGGCCTCATTATCGTCTTTCTCATTCTCGCCGCCCAGTTTGAGTCGTGGGTCATGCCTGGCTCTGTTATGACGGCGGTGCCATTCGGTATCCTTGGCGCCCTTTTCTTCAACTATTGCCGCGGACTTGAAAATGACGTGTACTTCCAGATCGGCCTTCTCGTGCTCATCGGGCTCGGGGCCAAGAATGCCGTTCTCCGTGTTGCCTTTGCATCGGAGCTCAGAAAACAGGGACTGTCGATCATGGACGCGACGATACAGGCAGGTGAACAGCGCTTGCGGCCTATCATCATGACATCTCTTGCGTTTATCTTCGGCGTATTGCCTCTCGCCATAGCGACCGGTGCGGGGGCAAATGCGCGCCATTCTATCGGCACCGGCATCATAGGCGGCATGATCGGGGAGACCACGCTTGCCATGCTCTACGTGCCTCTCTTCTTCTATATTTTCGACGGACTGGCCGAGCGCTCTGCAGAGAAGAAAGAAAAAAAGAAAAAAACTCAGGAGGCGGTGGAAGGAAAACCGCGCGAAGACCTCCTGCCGGACAAGGAGGAGAGCTGATATGCGTAGACGCGTCTTGCTCATTCTCTGCGCATTATTTGTCCTCCTGGCAACCGGCTGCGCGATAGGCCCGGATTATAAACGGCCTGATATGGATGTCCCCCAGGCCTTCCGGTTCGACGGGGAAGGTTCGCGCGAGGTTGCCGACAGCGAATGGTGGAAGCAATTCAATGACCCCGTCCTTGAAAAACTTATCGTCGAGGCGCTCGCGAACAATAAGACCGTCAAGATAGCCGCGGCCAACGTCGATCGGGCGTCCGGCATCCTCATGTCGACCCGCTCGCTGTTCTTCCCGCAAATATATTATAGCGGGATCGGGCAGCGCGCCCTGCAATCCAAGAACACCGTCCAGATCGTTCCGGAAGATCCGTATAACACCTTTCAGGCAGCCGGCCAGGCAAGCTGGGAGATTGACCTCTGGGGGCGCATCCGCCGCCTGTCGGAATCGGCGAAGGCCAACCTGTACGCAACGATGGAGGCACGCCGCGGTATCGTCATGTCCCTGATAACAGAGGTCGCATCGTCATACATACAACTGAGGGCCCTTGACGAACAGCTCTACATTGCCAACGAGACATTGAAATCCTACGGGGAGTCGGTCAGAATATTCGAATTGCAGAACAAGTACGGCCAGGTATCGGGCATGACCGTACAACAGGCCCGGTCGCAATATGAGACCGCCGCGGCCCAGATCCCGCAGATCGAGGTCCAGATCGCCAAGACCGAGAATGCCCTCTCCATCCTCCTCGGCCGGAACCCCGGACCGGTCGAACGGGGGTTGAAACTCTCCGAGCTCAAGATGCCCCCTATTCCCGCAGGATTGCCTTCAGACCTTCTCTCGAGGCGCCCTGATGTTCTCCAGGCGGAACAAAGCCTCATCGCGGCAAATGCCCAGATGGGTGCGGCAAAGGCGCTGTTTTTCCCGACAATATCTTTAACGGGGGCCGCGGGATTTGCGAGCGAGGAACTATCCACACTCTGGCTTGGTCCCAGTAAGTTATGGAACTATGCAGGAAACGTCACCGGGCCCATCTTCACCGGGGGCAACATACTGGGCCAGTTCAGGCAGTCCCAGGCGAGCCGGGAGGCGGCGCTCTACTCGTATCAGCTGGCCGTGCAGTCCGCGTTCGCCGATACCGAGAACGCGCTTATATCGAGAAAAAAGATACTCGAACAGCTCGCAGCCGAACAGCGCAAGGTCATAGCGTTCCGGGAATACGAAAGGATGGCTGAACTCCAGTATAATGCCGGCTATACAACGTATCTGACCGTCCTCAACGCACAGCAGGAGCTCTTCCCCGCCGAACTGCAGGCAGTGCAGACAAATGCGTCCTGTTACATAGCGGTCATAAACCTGTATAAGGCGCTCGGCGGTGGGTGGATCGCGAAAGGGGAAGCACTCACTGTCCCGAAGGATATGGCCAGCGCCGTTCAGACTGACGGCACGGGGGCAACGCCTGCGAATGAATCGAAAAAAGAGGCCGCACCGAAACCGGGTTCAGAAGCGGAAAAAAAGTAGAGAAGAAAACGAGACGGTCTACCTTACAACGACCTGAAGGCCCCTGATATTCCCCCCGCCAAACTTGGCCATGGTTTCCGCCGCAACGTTTAATCCATCTTCGAGACACGCCGGGTCTATGCCGGGCACGGCGAATGAATAGAAGAGAACGTTGCGGGTATCGTCCCTGACCTTTGTCTTTTCGTCGGCCCCCTGGCACAGCACGCAGACGATATCTCTTTCATCGCGCAGGACGATCTCTCCTTCTTTCAATACAAAAAGGCGGCCTCCCATTCCGGCACATTCCTCGCCATGCCGTGCAACATCCAGTATAAGAGCGCCTTCGATCCGGTCAAAATCGGTGACCGCAACGAGGATGCCGGCGCACATCTCAGCCATGAAATGAGCATCGACCATGAGGTTGTACCGCGGGAAACCGCTGTTGACCGTTCGCTTGAGATGAGCGGGAAGGGGGCAATCAAAGTCAAAGCTGTGAAAGAATTTTTCGTAGATATCGATCCGACGAGAGATGCCGGCAAGCGTTTCGCGCTTTCTCATCTTTCGCAGGAGATTGCGCCTGTATTGATCAAATTCTGCGTTATCGCTCAGCGGGCGGCAGTCTGAAATAAGCGTCAGTCCAAATGCCACGCCCGGGTACATGGCCCCGTATGCGGATGAGATAGAGAAATTTACCCATGCGGCCGATTGATTTTCTTGCATAAGAATCATCCTCCTGGTGTCGCTGTAGTCTTAAGAAATCATTCTTCTAAAGACACTGGATTCCCGCTTTCGCGGGAATGACGGGCAGGGGGAAGAGGCCTTACGCCTTACGCCCTTATCTCGACAGCCGCAGGATCCGCAGCGCTCCCCTGCTCAGCAATATGAAAACGATCGTCCCAACCGCCAGGTCCGGTATCTTGGATCGGGTCAGATATACCAGGACACCCGCAATGATAACCCCGACATTGACAATGACATCCATGGATGTGAACATCATGCTGGCCTGCATATGCGCCTCCTTGCTCTTCGAACGCTGGAGCAGGTACAGGCACAATACGTTGCCGGCGAGGGCAAAGATCGATACCCAGATCATCGTCAGAAAATTGGGCGCCGGTTCGTGCCCGAGAAATCGCCGGATGACCTCGAGAAAACCGAGGACCGCGAGCACCGCCTGAAAATACCCCGCTATCCCTGCGATTCTTTTCTTGCGGGTGACCGAATCCCCGACTGCCAGGAGGGACAGGCTGTAGACGATGCTGTCGGCAAGCATGTCGAGGCCGTCTGCAACAAGCCCCATCGAACCCGCGATGAGGCCGGCGATCATCTCCGCTACGAAGAAGAACAGGTTGATGGCGAGCACCTGGCAAAGAACGCGGCGCTGCCGGGAGTGTTCATCGGCAGGCCCTATGTATTCGACAGCCTCGGATGAGATAAATGTCGTATCAAGCTTGAGGCCGTCGAGCGCATCGAGGATCCCGTTGTAATTGTCTGTATGGTATACCTGCAGCAGTCGTTCCGGTATATCAAAGACGAGATTCCTGATGCCGGGCAGTCCCTCAAGCCTTGAGCGGACCAACTGCTCCTCGGTCGGTCAATCCATCTTCGCTATTTTAAATGATGTCCTTATAATTGTCATATAGTCCGCTAACCTATTTTTCGGCCTTGTCGAGGTCTTTACCAATGTCCCGGGTAAGGTCTGTCGTCAGGTAATCAAGCGTGACGGGAAGACCAACGTCGAGCCGCGGGATGTGCTGTATGCCTATACGGACCTTCTTTAGCGAACACTGCATCACATGCCCCCCGCGCAGGCGGTCCTCGCTCAGGAAATGGACGTGGTATCCGGGTGCATTGAGTGATTCCATGAATGCAGGTGTGTAAAAGCCGGCAAGCGATCCTCTGGCGTTGTGAACCTCAAAAACAGTCTGGTCCTTTGTCGCTTCTACGAGGGGCGTGTAGTTTTCCGATCTCGGGGCAGCCCTCAATTTCATATGTTCGAATTCACCATCAACCCGGATAGCGTAGAGCATATTCCTCGACGGGATCAGGTCGTCGAGGGTCTTTGCAAGGTCATGGGGGGCTGAATCCCCGATATCATCAAAGGTGTCGGGGCTGAAAAAGGTCACGCAGGCAAACGGCGAATGCTGATCGTCAGATACCCCGTAAACGTTGCCGTCGGAGCGGACCTGGAACACCCTGCCGTCGAGGACGACCATCTCGCCGTCGAGAAAATCGAACGTGCCGAGGCCGAAATCGCCATGCTGCCTGATCTCCCCGATCGTGGTATTTTCGACATAAAGGCCTTCGACAAGGGCATTGATCGGCGCGGAAAGGTAGACGGCATTGGTTCTTCCCGTGCTGACGAGAAATTGGCGCAGCGCCTGCTCCACCAGTTCCGAGGCGGATAGCCCTGTTCTCTCCATAGCCTCTGTAAGCTGCTTCAAGGTATCGTACGACAACAGGATCTCAAGTTCGGTCGCGTTTTCCTTGTCGGCCATGCATGGTCAGATCGCCCGGGGGTCCTGGTTCTACGTGTCGGCTTGACCCTCTTTTGCCCGATGCGATCTTCTGCGCCTCCTTCTGCGTTTTTTCCGCACAGGGGGGCCGGCTGGTTCCGGGGCCTCCTCCGAAGCCGGGTTTTCTATAATGAAACTTTCCCACCACTGCAGGATACCGTCATACTCCCTGTGTGATTGTGCGGTGATGCTCAAGTAAATAAGCGCTTCCGAAAACTCGGGCCTCCCGGCGATGGTTCTTGGACGTTTTACAGGGATCCTGCAAATACCGGACTTCAGTGTAAGAATGGCTGCAAGGCGCCCAGCCACCCGCCCGGGGATGTGAGCGGTTTGCGCAATTTCGGCAAGAAAGGCCGCGCATGACGCATCGAGTGCCTGGCGCAGCGGTATACCATCCTGGTGGCGCTCGAGCGCCTCTTTTTCGATAGACTCACCAAATAAAGCGGTTATAAGCAGGGCCGGTGAAACCGGCGCCCCGTTGCTGACAAGCTCGTCGATAGCACGTAGATTCATTTCAATGGTGTGAAAGAGTCCGGGGTCTGCATGGACCCTCACGCTTAATCCCGGAAAAAGTGCGGCCAGCAGACCGCTTTTTTCAAGGAGAAAAAATGTCGGCGACGCGAAACCCAGAAGAAAGAGTTTCTGTATCTCCTCGTAAAGCCGAGACGGGGACACCCGTGCTATGACCGGGGCAAGCTTCACGATAGTGTGCCAGGATTCGTCTTCTATTTCAAAACCGTGTGATGCCGCGAAGCGGACCGCACGGAGCATACGGACAGGGTCCTCGGTGAATCGCACGAAGGGGTCCCCGATGGAGCGAATGAGGCGTTCCTTGAGGTCTGCGAGCCCTGTGCTGAAATCAATGACGGACAGATCGGCAATATTATAAACGAGCGCATTGACCGTAAAATCGCGCCGGATGGCATCTTCTTCGGGCGTTCCAAAGATATTGTCCGCAAGCACCATACCGTGCTCATCTTTCGCATGTCGCACATGCCGGCGCCTTCCCTCTTCAACCTGAGGGATCTCTTCGATATCCGAAGCCTCTGCTGCACGGCGGAAAGTTGATACCTCTATGATCTCATCCTGAAAACGGACATGGGCGAGCCTGAACCGTCTGCCGATCAGCCTGCAATTATGAAACAGCCGCTTTATCTGGCCAGGGGTCGCATTGGTCCCGATGTCAAAATCTTTTGGGGTGCGTCCCAACATGAGGTCGCGCACACACCCGCCGACAAGGTACGCGACAAAGCCCCGCGAATGAAGACGGTACAGGATGCGCAGGGCATTCACACTGATATGCCGGCGAGAGATGCGATGCTCTTTTTTCGGGACTATTTTAGGTTTAGATTCCATAGTACAGGTAACGGTATTAGGTTATAGGTTATGGGGAAACGGCCAAAAAAGCAATATAATAGGCGATGGGCGATGGGCGATGGGCGATGGGAAAACACATAAAAACCGCGAAATTGTCAGCAACCTATCGCCTATCGCCTATCGCCTATCGCCTATTGCCTATCGCCTATCGCCTATCGCCTATTGCCTATCGCCTATCGCCTATCGCCTATTGCCTATCGCCTATTGCCTATTGCCTATTGCCTATTGCCTATTGCCTATTGCCTATTGCCCTAATTAAACAGGGTATCCATCCATCGGATAGATACCCTGTTGTCATCACGTAATTGTTTCTTTCTACTCTGCTGCTTCCTTCGCCTTCTTTACCACCGCCCTCTGGTCGGGGGGAGGAGGAGGCGGGACGGCGCCCTCCATCTTCGATATCGCCCGGAACTTCGGCGGGCAGACCTCGAAGCAGGTGCCGCACCGGATGCATTTGTCCTGATCGATGATGTGGATCTGCTGCTTTGCGCTGATGACTGCATCAACGGGGCAGCGCCGTGCGCAGGTCGTACAGGCCTGGCATTTCTCGGGGTCGATCCAGTAGGAGAAGGGCTCGGTGAACTGCTTCGTCACTTCTTCGAGCGTAAAGTAGTTCTCGTGCCCGTCATGGCCCTCCAGGCGCCCTGCGAGCTTCTCGCGGTTCGCGATCTTGAGGTACGGGAGCTTCGCCTTGACGAAATCAAGTTTCTTCTTGAGCTCTGCCGGTTCTATGCCTTCGGCCTTGCCCAGGGGGCCTATGCCTTTGATAGTCTTCACGAAGGCATTCACCGATTCCGTGAAGACGTTCGCCTCGGCGCCCGACATAAAGTTGATGCGCAGCCTCTCGGGGTTCACGCCGATGTATTCCAAGATGCGCTTCATGAGAAGCACCATGTTCTGTGCCTGGTAGTTGCCATGGGTGATGTAGTTGCACTCGCCCAGGTGGCATGCGCCCATGAAGACGCCGTCGATGCCGTTCTCGAACGCACGAATGATAAAACCCATATCCACGCGCCCCGAACACATGACGCGGATGATCCTCATTTCTGTTGTATATTGCAGTCTGGACACGCCAGCCAGGTCAGCGGCTCCGTACGCTCACCAGTTGCAGGCGAAGCCGAGGACTCTCGGTTTAAATTTTGTGCTCATTATGTCCGACCTCCTTTATAGACTTGCTACTCGGCCGCCGCGGCCGCATCTATCAACTTCTCGATCTCGCCGTCAGGTACGACAACGTCGATCTCGCTCACCATTTCCTCATCTGTATAATGGCGCAGCTGGATGGCGCCTGTCGGGCACTTGGTGTTGCACAGGCCGTCACCTTTGCAGAGGACCGGATTGACGAACACTTTCCTGCCCGCCTTCGTATCCCTGACCTCGAGCGCCCCGTATGTGCAGATCTCGGCGCAGGCGCCGCAGCCCATACACTTCTTTTCGTCCACCGCGCAGACGGAACCCGATGCCACGACGATATCATTGGCGAGGAGGGTCAGCACCCTGCCTGCCGCGCCGTAGGACTGGTTGATCGTCTCCTGGATGAACTTCGGGTAATGTGCAAGGCCGCACAGGTACACGCCGTCGGTCGCAAACTCGACCGGGCGCAGTTTCACGTGGGCTTCCTTGAAGAAACCGTCGGGGGAGAGCGTCACCTTGAACTGGTTCGCCACTTCCTTTGTAGCCGCGGAGGGAATGACGGCGGCTGCGAGTGCTATGATGTCCGCGTCGAGTTCGAGCTTCTTGCCGAGGATATAGTCGATAACCGTCACTTTCAGGACGTCGCGCTTGTCTTCGGACTTGCCCGGTTCGATCTCGGGCGGGTTCTCGGGTTCGTAGCGGATGAACTTCACGCCCTTGTCCGCTGCCAGCCTGTAGTAGTCTTCATTGAACCCGTAGGTGCGGACATCCCTGAAGAGCATGTAGATGTCCATGTCGGGGTTCTTTTCCTTGAGAAGGAGCGCGTTCTTGATCGATTCGGAACAGCATATCCTCGAGCAGTAGTTGCGTTCCTCGTTCCTGCAGCCGACGCACTGGATCATGACGAGTCCTTTCGCGCCGACGACGGCCTCATCCTCTGCCACGATCTTCTCCTCGAGTTCGAGGTGCGTGAGCACCCGCGGGTCCTGCCCGTAGAGGTATTCGGTCGGGGTGTACATGTCGACGCCGATCGCAATGACCGATGCGCCGTGTTTTATAACTGTCTCCCCCCTGTCGGACTTGATAGTGGTTACGAAGTTGCCAACGTAGCCGGTCGCATCCGTGATCTGCGCATTGTGATAGACGTGAATGAGGGGGTTCTTGTAGATCTTCGATTTAAGGTCTTTCAGGTATTCCTGGACGTCGAGGCCCTGGAGGGTCGTGTGGATCTTGCGGGCGATGCCGCCGAGCTCTTTGTCTCTCTCGACGAGGAAAACCTCGTGGCCCTGGTTCGCTATGGACATCGCTGCGTTCATACCGGCGATGCCGCCGCCGACAACGAGGGCACGCTTGTCGACGGGGAGGTCGAATTCCTGGAGGGGCTCGAGCTTGCAGGCCCGTGCAACGGACATCCTGATGATGTCATGGGCCTTCTCCGTCGCCTCTTCCTTTTCCTTCTGGTGGACCCAGGAGTTGTGCTCCCGTATGTTCGCCATTTCGTAATAGTACTGGTTGATGCCTGCCTCGCGCAGGGTGTCGCGGAAGAGGGGCTCCAGGGTTCTCGGGGAGCATGCCGCAACGACAACGCGGTTCAAGCCTTCTTCTTTAATCTTGTCCGTTATCTCACGGGCGGAGTTCGTCGCGCAGGAGAAGAGCTGTTCCTGGGAATAGACGACGTTGGGGAGTGTCTTGCAATATTCCACCGTGCCCGGGACGTTGACGATACGGCCGATGTTCGCGCCGCAGTGGCAGACGAAGACGCCGACCCGCGGTTCTTCCTGGGAGACGTCCTTCTCTTCAGGATATATTCTCTCCTTCGAGAGGTTGCCGCGACGGTACTGCAGCATCTCGCCGATCTGGCTTCCCGCGCCGGAGGCACTGAAGACCGATTCCGGGATGTCGATGGGGCCCTGCAGGGCGCCTGAGACGAAGATGCCCTTGCGGTTCGTCAGCATGGGGTTTCTCGGGTCGATGTTGCAGAAGTTGTGCGACTCGAGTTCGATACCGAACTTCTTCGCGATGTCTTCCACTTCCTTCGGGGGATTCATGCCGATCGAGAGGACGACCATGTCGAACTCTTCCTCGATGACCCCTTCCTCGGGCGTTGAGTATCTGATTGTCACGTTGTGCGTGACCGGGTCTTCTTTCACTATGGAGGGATAGCTCCTGAAGAAGCGTATGCCGGGCAGTGCCTCGGTCCTCTCGTAGTAGCGCTCGAAGTCCTTGCCGTACGCGCGCACGTCGTTGTGGAAGATCGTGCATTTCGCGTCCGCGTCGTGGTCCTTCGTCAGGATGACCTGCTTCTGGGTGTACGTACAGCACACCGCCGAGCAGTAAGAGTTGCCGCCCTCAATCACCTGGCGGGAGCCGATGCACTGGATCCACGCGACATTGTGCGGGTGCTTGAGGTCCGACTTCCGGAGTATCTCGCCACCGTAGGGGCCGGTGGAGCACAGGAGCCTTTCGTAGTCCATGCTGGTGACGACGTTCTGGAAGTCACCGTAGTGGTACTCCTCACGGACCTTCGGGTCAAAGGGCTCAAAGCCGGGGGCGAGGATGATCGCGCCGACGTTGATCTCTTTCTTCTCGGGCTTCTGGTTGAGATCGATCGCGTTCTGCTTGCAGACCGCTTCGCATATCTTGCATTTCTTCTCTTTGAGGTAGAGGCAGCTCTCGTCTATGTAGGTGATGAGCGGGATGGCCTGTGCAAAGTAGACGTGGACCGCCTTGTTGAGCGATATGTCCTGGTTGTACTGGTCCGGGTACTTCACCGGGCAGTACTCCACGCATACCGTGCAGCCCGTACACAGGTCTTCCTTGATGTAGCGGGGCTTCCTCAGTAATGTTACGTTAAAATCTCCTGCATCTCCCTCTACGTGATCAACTTCCGTATAGGTGAGAACTTCGATGTTGGGGTGCCGGCCGACCTCGACCAGCTTCGGTGCGAGAATTCACATCGAGCAGTCGTTCGTCGGGAAGGTCTTGTCGAGCTGGGCCATGTGCCCGCCGATCGAAGGCGCCTTCTCGACGAGGTAGACCTTGAACCCCGCGGTCGCCAGGTCAAGGGAGGCCTGGATACCGCTTATGCCGCCGCCGACGACCAGGACATCGCCAAAGTCGCCGGTGGGACCTGTCTTGCACAGGTTCTTAATATTCTCGTTGAGCGATATTACGTTTTCCACTGTGTATCACCTCATCGTGGTTTGTCTTATATATCGTTACTCCATCACCTCGGCGATGACCTCGGTGATGTCCTTTATCGTTATGTCGTCCTCGTGGCCCGTGACAAGGCGCGAGTCCTCGAGTGCCGTGATGCAGTAAGGGCACGCCGTGACGAGCTCTGTCGTCCCTTCGGCGAGCGCCTGGTCGACGCGGATGTTCGAGAAGCGCTCGTGCTTCTCCGTCTCCGCCCACACCCTGCCGCCGCCCATGCCGCAGCACGTGGAATCCATGCGGGCCTCGGGAAGTTCCGCAAGCTCGACGCCCGGGACAGCCTTCAATACCTCGCGCGGGTCGTCGAAGATGCCGTTGTGACGTCCCAGGTAGCACGGGTCGTGGTAGGAGACCTTCTTCTGGTACTCCTTCTTGATCGTGAGCTTGCCCTCTTTTATGAGCTTAGGCAGGAGCTCAGAGATATGGACGACCTCGAAGTCAACCTTGAACTCGGGGTACTCGTTCTTGAATGTGTGATAGCAATGGGGCGAGGAAACCAGTATCTTTTTCACGCCGGCATCGATGAAGGCCTTGATGTTCTCCCTCGCGAGCTTCTTGAAGAGGTCCTCGTTGCCCGTCCTGCGGATGGACTCCCCGCAGCAAACCTCTTTCTCGCCCAGAATGCCGAACGTCACGCCGGCTTTCTTCAGGACCTTTGCGGTCGCCTGAGCCACCTTTTTGAGGCGCGGGTCGTAACTGCAGTAGCAGCACGGGAAGTACAAATACTCCATATCTTCCTTGTAGGGCTTGACGCCTAAGCCCGCGGCCCACTCGGCGCGGGTCTTCCTGTCTTCGTTAAAGGGGTTGCCCTGGCCGTTCAAGCCCGACGCGATGGTCTTGTATGATTTGACGGGGCCCGCGAAGACGCCGTATCCCGTTGCCATCCTGCGGATAGCGATCATGTCATCGATCTGCTTGACATCGCGGGGGCATCTCTGGGGGCATTTGCCGCAGGTCGTGCAGCGCCAGATCTCTTCCTTCTCGATCTCGGACAAGCCGAAGACGGCTTCCCTGATGAGCTTGCGCATCGAGAACTTACGGACCTTGTTCCAGGGACAGACTGTGTCGCATTTGCCGCACTGGTAACAATATTTTACAGCCTCGCCGCCCTTCTCCCTGATCTCGTCTATTACTTCCTGGAAAGGGGCTACGATCTCCATTTTCTTTGCCATGGTAAGATCCTCGTTAATGGTCTTTTACTGCTGGTCCTTCTGGGACATCCGGGTCAGAGTGTCGGCCAGTTTGTCCATACCGTATTTATCGATCATGGACTTAAGGCTGTTCTCCACCTCTTCCGCCTCGAGACTTTCCTCGACCTCTTCTTCCCTTTCTTCATAGATAAGGGCGTCGTTCAAGCACCACTTAACGCACAAAGGTTTTTCAAGAGGCGGGTCGTCTTCGCACATATCGCACTTGAGCGGGAGGCCGGAATCCGGTTCTTTGAATGCGTCCCGGGAGGGGCACGATGCCCTGCAGAACCCGCACTCGTCGTACTCTTTGCCGTCGATGATGTACTGGTCGCGGCCCATGCACTCGGCTGCAGTATACTCACCGGCATACACCGGAACGTAGACGTCACGGATTGGATCGCGGATCATGCGGATGCGGGACCGTGCCGGGTTATTGCTTGAATACTTCGGATTAGCATGGAAGGCGGAGCAGATCACTTCGCATGCCCGGCAGCCATTGCACTTATCAAGATCGATCTTGATTTTCTTAACTATCTTCTTAGTCTTGGCCATCTTTGTATATCCCTCTCTGTTCAAAGTCTTCGGCAACATAGCCCAGATCCAAATTCTTCAAAGTTTCCTTTTTAGGAATACCATCCATGTTCCAACCTTTGAAATTGTAGTATGCGTCGAGAAGTTTCTCTTCCAGTTCCGGGAACCTCTTCTTCCAGTGGTCTTCGGGCGGCTTCTCGTCTGCCCTGCGGAGCCCTCGCCTTACGTTGATGGAACGGACGAGGGTGCGGTTCCGTGCGTAGACCTTCTTTATATCGTCTTCGCTCATATCGATGCCCGTCGATGCAGAGACCATCTTCGGGTAATTATGCACATGGTACGGCGGCTTCAGCGGGAAGGAGGACAGGCCGGCACAGACTCCGAGGGAGTCGTCGAGATAGTGCATCATCTCCTGCCAATCCACGATATCTACCGACATGTCGACGGTCGGGAAGTACGGGTTCGATTTCTCGCCGCGCATTTCCCATTCCATGACGATCTGTTTGAATTTGTCGTCGGGGCACTGCGGCCAATCCCGGATGAAATTCTCTTTCTCTTCCTGCGTCGCAAACGGCGCCTGCGGGAACTGCCCTTCGATCTGGGTAATGTTTATCTTCTCGCCGGTCGCATACATCAGGAAGTAGACCGGGTTGAGCATGCCAAGTTTCAAGGGAAGCTGCTCGTGTTTCTTGATATTGTTGTGGGCATATATGTCCGCGCCGTTTCCGATCTTCTGCGCGGCCCAGTATGTTCCGTCGGCCAGGATATCGCCGATGCCTTCGCGGCGGACGAGCCTGTCGAGGAGCCAGTAGAATTTGCCTTCGTTGTCTGTCGGGCAGCCTTCGAAATCCTTGTCTGAGAGGATGCCGGCTTCCCTGAGCTCGTAAGCGAATGCCAGCGTCTGCGGTACGGAGAACCCGTCGACCCCGTATTCCGTTGCCTTCTGTGCGATCCTGAAACCGAAGTCGAGGTCTTCGACAAACGCGGCCATTGAATACGTGAGTTTGGAGAAGCATTTCATCATGTACGTCGAGATGCCCGGGACGGATATGATGGCGCCGCATTTCATCGGGCAGTTGTAGCAGCTGATGAGGCGCTTGCGCACGCTCAGCTGGGTTTCTTTCCATTTCTTTTCGATCTCGGCGTTCCAGAAATCTTTCCGCCGTGCCCGGGAGTTCCCCCACATGAAGTTTTCCGTATGCCATTTCTCGTCGACATGGAGCATTTCCTGCGGTGAGCCAAGGCCCTGGAGGATTGTCATGACGTTCGGGACCGGGTTTTCGTTCCTGTATTTTATGTACTCGAGGACCTCGTTGCACAGGTCGATAAATTCCGCAGGCCGTGCCAGGTTAATGTCTTTCGTTCCCCTGACAGCGATGGCCTTCACGCCTTTATCGCCCATAACGGCACCAAGCCCGAGGCGGCTTGCGCTTGAACGGCCCTGCTCGATCGAGGCCATGAAGACCCTGTTCTCGCCGGCAAGACCGATAGCTGCCACCTGGCAGTTCGGCTCGTTGAGTTCCTTCTTGATGAGCTCCTGCGTCTCGACGGCGCCCTTCCCTTTCAAGTGGGAAGCGTCGCGGATCTCCACCTTGTCGTTGTTTATCCAGATGTAGACAAGGCTCGGTGATTTCCCGCGAAGGACGATCTTATCATAGCCTGCATATTTCAATTCCGGCGCGAAGAAGCCGCCCATCATCGAATACCCCATCAACAAAGTCTGGGGTGAGTACGCGGTTATGATGGTCCTGTTTGCGCCAGGGGCAGGTGTACCGCCAAAGAGGCCGGCACTGAACGTAAGAGGGATATCGGCGTCGAAAGGATCTATCTCGGGGGGAACCCTATCCCATAAAAGCTTGGAACTGGTCCCCAAACCGCCAAGATAAAGTTCCGTATCCTTGGGATCGGTCTCGACACGCTCGACATTGCCTGTGCTTAAATCGATTTCCAGGTTAAATCCGTTTTCTCCATACCTCATTTTTACTCCTCCAAGAGTATCTTCGCGACCTGAGCCCGAAGTTAGGTTTAGGTAATTAAGTTAACAAATTCACAAAACCCTTGTCAAGGTCAAATAATGAAAGAATTCACAAGGTTAGGTGCTCTCTACGGTAACTTTAAAGTCATCACCTTGGAACATTTCGGTATTTTGGGTATTTTTATTCTGTACATAGTAATTATATAATATATAATATTGAAATTTAAATAACAATTTAAAATTGAGCAAGCTTCGGAGCGATCATATCGGGCACCCGTCGTTGGAAGCAGGCATACCACACTATAATTTTCGGATTTTATTGACGAATTATTTATTGCGTACCCTCTTGCCAAGGACGCAGGAGGTCTCGATCTGACGTTCCGGAATATTCCAATATTTTCTTAACAGATCATCCTTGTTTTCCATCAATTGAAAGCCGAATTTCTGGTAAAAACGCACCGCCCAATCGGCGGCCTTCCATGTCCCCACCAGGAGCCACTCGGTGTCGGCCTGCCTCTCGATCAGATCATAAAGTTTCGACCCGATACCCCTGCCCTGCTCGGAGGGCAGAACATAGGCATGCCGGACAAGGGTCACATCGCCCACCCTCTCCCGTGCCATGACACCGAGCAATGCGAGGTCCCTCCGATATCCGTAAAAGGACATCCTTTTCATCTCATCTTCAAGCTCACTCATGGGCATGTACGGCTCGTGATAGCAATCACCGGGTATAACATCCCGGTACCGTTTCGATGCATCATCAATGACCGGGAATATCTCATCTGTGTCCTCAACCCCGAAAAGGCCCTCCTTCCAGAACCCGTAAAGGTCGTACGCATTCCGGAACGCGATCCTGTCGAGCACCTCACCGTCATCGACAAGACGGGAAAGGACGTCGTAATTTTTCCGGATGCCGGGAACACCGGGGAAATCCGTCCCGAAAAGATATTTGTGCGCGAACTTCTTCATCGAGGGCCAGTAATTCAAGAGATTTCCGGGCGGAAGGCCCGATATATCGATGTACACATTGTCAAAATTCTTGACGAGGAATTCGGCGATATTGTACCAGAAACCGCGGCCTCCGTGGCACAGGACGATCTTCAGGCGGGGGAAATCATTGACCACATCGTCGAATGTGTACGGGTCGGAATACCGCATCTTCGAGCCCTCAAAAAGACTGGTGCCCGCATGGAACAGAACGGGCAGGTCCTGATCCTGGCATGCATCGTATATCGGGTAGAGCCTCTTATCATTCGCATAGAAGAATCCGTGGATGGGATGCAGCTTGAGCGCCCGGCCACCGAGGCCCAACTGCCGGGTAAACTCGGACATCAGGTCATCGTGAAAGTTCAGGTTCAAATTCGCTATCGGGACAAGTTCGGGATGGAACGTATGTATCTCGAGCGCGCGCTCGATGGGCATCACGCCGGCGGTAAGGGGTGAGTATTCGGGGATCAGTACGCCTCCGAACACCCCCTCGCGCTTGATGACGGCCCCGTATTCTTCGGCCATCTGCCTTTGTTCCCCGTCATACAGCAAGGGAATGTAGGGTCCGGTCTGCATCCAGACCTTCTGGGCCCGCTCGGTCCACTCAAACCTGTGGCCGACATGGATATGCGTATCTATTATCCGCATAGTTCATTGTATAAAAAGAAAGGCTGTTGTTCAAGCTAAGGATGCGGCGGAAATTGTACACATTTTGTTAAATTCTCTGATCTTTGGCACGGGAGGATCAGAAACGGTATTCCAGGGTAAAAGACAGGCTGGCCTGCTTTGACCAGACCGTGGCGAGATTCGACCAGCTGAAATCCATATCGAGGGGGCGGTTAAGCATGCGATGGTTGCCCGTCGTGGTCAACGCGAGGTAGTCCAGTTCAAGGCCGACACCGAAATTGTCCCCGATATACTTCTTGAGCCCGATCGAGGCGTGCCAGGCGTAACCGTACGTGTTCTCAAGGGTAAAACGCTGGCCCGGCCTCAACAGGTGATTGTCCTCATTTTCACCTTCAACGTATGCCCAATCGCCCTGCATCAGGAGCATGAGGGCCTTTATCCCTGTCAGAGAAGATAGGTCTACGTGGGTACGCAGGCCGATAAAATACTGCCAGTACTGCTGTTTGAAGCGTATCCCCTCCCCGGGCAGGGCAACTGCCGGCGTACTGCCCGTCAGGTCCCATTGCACGCCATCATGAGAGACGAGATTGAATTTCTGCCAGCGTATACCGCCAACCGGCTTTATGCTCAGCCATTTCGGAAGGCGCAGCCAGTCTGAGACGTCCATATCCGCATCGAACCTGACCATGTAGCTCGGTGCGACCCGCATATCGGATTTACTGTAAATGGTCTTCTCTTCGGGCCTTGCACCATCGTCCCAATCTGAATCCTTGAATTGACCGTGCGCGTTCTGCGTGAGGTTCGTCAGGCCTTCCAGTCCGAAGGAGAAGCGGGAAAAGTTGAATTTCACCTCCAGTCCGCCCCACCAGGTGTCGAGGGGAAATTCAAGCCGGCTCAACGGGTCCTGGTAAGGAGAAAACGGGTTGGCAAATTCATATGATGTGTAGCTGCGGAAAAGATATTTCAGTTTCCCGCCGATCGAGAACGACTTCGTGACCGGTACCGATCCACTTTTTTCCAGGGGTGCGGCGGCTGAATGAGAGAAAGTGAGGAGGGTAAGGGAGATAACAAAGCCAACCACGTGAAAAAATCGGCGGGTCGGTAGTCTCTTCAGCATGGTTTCCCATCTTAACACAGCGGTTGGAAATGTAAAACATCCCCGGAAACCTCACGTGCTGAGAAACGAAAAAAGCAAGATGTTGTCAGATTGTCAAAAAACCATCGGGGGCGAGGCTGGTTGCCAGCATCACCGTGTTGATATCCCGGTGTTCTTTCCAGGCATCCGTTTTTCGGTTTGCCTCGTCGAGCCAGTATTCCTCGATCCTGTCCTTAAGCGACATATATTTCCAGAACGTCTTGAGCATGACCGGGATGTCCCGGTCGTCCTTGAAAACAGCCATATTGTCGCGCAGGAAAGAATCGAGAGATTCCAACGCGTGAAGCCCGATCGCCAGCCCGAGTTCCCGGAAGGCAAGGCGGAATTCTGCCGGCGTGTAGAGGAAATTCTCCCGGCCGGGATATTTGAGCCCCGGCATGGCTGCCTCGAGAACGATCCTCAGCATGTCGGAACCTTCGAGGGTCCCCTGCGCAAAAAGCTGCGCAACCCTGAACGCATCGCATAAAAGACCGCCAAGCCCGAGAAGGTCGTCCGTTTGCCAGTCCCTGTCCGCGCATATGCCGATGAGGTCGTCGATCTCGGTCTGCAGGCTCAATGAAGCCGGCGCCCCGGGGTCGCGTGCAAGTGCCCCCTGGAGCTCAATGTACGTGATCAGCCCGTCGAGCGGGTCGTGGTGCCCCATCGATTCGACCAGCGGGTAGGACAGGTTGATGCTCATCTTCCAGTACATTCGTTTCGAATGCGCACTGTTCCCGTACACGAAGCCGCGGTGAGCGGTCTTTGCGAGTTCGACCGCCCACCTGTTGAATATATGGTTCCCGGTAACCGTGCTTACCCGGTTCAGGGCATGCATCCATTTCGTCAGGTAATGATAGTACTGCCCGTCCCTTTCCCATTCCTTGTATTCATCGATCGGGTCGCCGGGCCCGCGTTCATCCATCGCTTTACCGATCCGCAGCCCCCCGGCCGTGGGATGTGCCGCGCCCTCCTTTTCGGTGAGGCCGCTCAACCATCCCTGGTGCTGTGAACCTGTGCGATGCTTGCCGAGGACCTGGTGCACTTCATCGACGAGAAGAAGTGCAAGCTCCTTCCATTTACCATCGCCCGTCGCCTGGTAAAGCCCGAGAAAATTGCAGACGGCGTAAGCGTCTGTCCAGAGGTAGCGCTTGGAGAATTGACCCGCGGGCGAAAGCCCGGTGCGTTCCGCGAAGTCTTCCATGAATTCCGCCGCGCTTTGCATCCTTTCCTGGTCCATGCACCCTCTTGTCACTTGCTTCTGCATTCCGGCATGCAGCGCCGCCGGGGGGGGGCAGGCAGGCAATGCCGTGATTTATAGTAATGAATATATATTGCGGGGTTGGTATATGCAAGACAGTTTATGCCGGTGTTTTACCGTGATGCCGGCCTGAATTGCAGGGTGAGCCCTCTATTTTCCTCTTATTAAACATATATGGTCAACCGGCCGGCTGTTTGCTAGCATAACCCTGAAAAATAAACGCAGCACATGGGGGGATCTCGCATGGAAGACAAAGCAAACCTGCACGGAATGGGCTGGCTGCCCGACTACCCGGACATCAGGGACTTCACACCCGACCACGACAGGGTCCCGAGGAAGCTCGCGGCAATGGGCGAGACAAGGTCTGTTCGCGACATGCTCCTAAAGGCCGGTATATCGGGAGGGGCGCAGCCGGACCTGCCGGCCCTCGTTGACCTCAGGCAATGGTGCCCGCCGATAGAGGACCAGGGCAAGATCGGCTCCTGCACCGCCCATGCGGGAGTGTCCATCGTAGAGTATTTCGAGAGAAGGGCCTTTGGGAATCATCTCGATGCCTCACGGCTGTTTCTCTACAAGGCCACGCGCAACCTGCTGCACCACGCCGGGGATACCGGGGCATTCATACGCTCGGCCATGGCCGCCCTGGCACTTTTCGGCGTGCCGCCCGAAGAACACTGGCCTTACAACCCTGCAGACTTTGACAAAGAGCCTCCGGCTTTTTGTTATGCGCTTGCGAGAAATTACCAGGCGATCAGTTATTACCGGCTCGACAGCCCCGGCATAACGAAAGATGCGCTGCTTACGGCCATCAAGAAAGACCTTGCAGCGGGAATTCCTGCCATGTTCGGCTTCACTGTTTATAATTCCTATATGCAATCCGTGAAAACCGGAAAGATACCTTTTCCGGCCGGAAACGAGAAAATAGTGGGCGGGCATGCCGTCGCAGCCATGGGATATGACGACTCGATCACCATCAGGAACGCAGGCGCTGCGGAAGAAACGCAAGGCGCCCTGCTCATCAGGAATTCCTGGGGCGCCGGGTGGGGCATGGACGGCTATGGGTGGCTCCCGTATGAATATGTCCTGAAAGGACTTGCCATTGACTGGTGGTCAGTCATTAAATGCCAGTGGATAGACACCGGGCTTTTCAAGCTCTAGCTTCCAGGGTAGAGACCGGTCATTCTCTCGCACTGACTTTCTGTTTTTCTATCCATGTCCCGATCTCTTCTTCGAGGACGGGCAGGAGAAGTGCGCCGTTGTCAAGGACCGCATTGTGGAATGTCCTGATATCGAATGCAGGCCCAAGCTCCCGCTCGGCCCGCTCGCGCAATTGCCGGATCCGTAATTCACCGATCTTGTATGACAGCGCCTGGCCGGGCATGACGATGTACCGGTCTACCTCTACCGCGATATCCTGCTCTGTTTTTGCGGTCTCATTCCTCATGAAATCGATGGCCTGCTGCCGACTCCAGCCGAAATGATGGATCCCTGTATCCACAACCAGGCGGCACGCGCGCCACATCTCGTACATGAGCTGGCCGAACCGGGAATACGGGTCCGTATAAAAACCCATTTCTTTTCCCAAACTCTCTGCATACAATGCCCAGCCCTCAATATAGGCCGTGTACGAGGCGTTCCGCCGGAAACGGGACAAATGGCGAAGCTCCTGGGCCCGCGAGATCTGCAGGTGATGGCCCGGCACGGCCTCGTGGAGCACCAGGGCTTCCATCTCGAACTTCGGGCGCATGTCGAGCCGGTAGGTGTTTACCATGAAGTACCCGGCCCGCGACCCGTCGGACGCCCCGGGGTAATACATGGCCGTCGTCTGGCTCGGGGCCTCGTAATCGGGGAATGCACGCACCCCGTAAGGGTTGCGGGGAAGCTCCGCGAAAAGACCGGGTAATTCAGCATCCACACGCTTTGCGATGTCCCGGTAGGCCACGACGAGGTCATTCTCATCTGTGAAATAAAACCGCGAATCGCTGCGAAGAAATGACGAAAAATCATCGAGCGACCCGTCAAACCCCGTTCTTGTCATGACAGACAGCATATCCTGCCTGATGCGGCCGACCTCGCTCAAGCCGATCTCGTGGATCTCTTCGGCAGTCATTTCTGTCGTCGTGTGTTCGAATATGCAATGGGCGTAATAGGCCGTGCCGTCCGGAAGCTCGCTTGCAGCGATAGGCCGCGCCCCGGCGGGCAGGTATGTGTTCACGACAAAATCATGGAACATTGACAGTGAAGGAAAAATGGCATCCGTGATAAGCCGGCTGATATCCGACCGCAAGGACTCCCTCTCTGACCCGGTGATGTTCTCCGGTATGCGCTCGAGAGGTTTGTAAAATGCACTTTGTTCAACATCGTCCGTCACCTGCCCTTTTATCTGATCGGGCACTCCCTGAAGCGGTACAGAAGGCAACACCCACCCGGTCTCGATGCCACGCCGCAAAAGATCGGTCACCTGGCCGAGATAAGCCGGATAGGCCCTCATTCGCTTTTCATAATTGCGGTAATCGGCCGCCGTCCTGAACGGCGTTATCGAGACCAGCTGGGCGAGATCGAGATGGGGACCATATATCTGCGTGAGCATGAGGACCGGAGGAAACCTGTGTGCCCTGACGGCAAGATCGAGGCTCCACGCGAGAAGTTTGAAGGACAGGGCATCCTGTTGCGAAAAACCGGACCGATCGATCTTGCGGACCCGCTCGAGCCATTGCCGCTCGTCACCGCGCCTCTTTTCAATAGCGGCCGGGGACAGGTCGGTAAGCCGGTCATTGTACCTGTTATCACCGGTCCACGTCGAGAGTTCCGGGTACTCGTTGAGGCACCATTCCCAGTATTCTTCCTGAAGCCTTTCAAAAACACTCTGACCTTTTTCATTCATCTGAGATCACCCGATATAATGTATTCCGGCACGCCCGGGGGGCCGCAAGACCCGACCGCTTCTTTGGGCAGAGACCGTTCCTTATTATACAACGTGGATCGCATTATGCATCGGCCGCATTTTCTATTATACTGTAGAGGGAACGAAAGCTCCGGACTCATCGAATTGGAGGACGGTCGGGAATAATGGCGGGGAAGACGGGTATAGTCCTCATGCCGGGTATCGATGGTACCGGGATATTTTTCGATCCGCTTGTTAAAGCCCTGCCGACTGATATCCCCGTATCGGTGATAACATATCCCCCCGGGAAGATCATGTCTCTCGACGAGCACGCCGAATTCGTCACCCGGCATTTCCCGGCGGACAATGTCGTGATCGTGGCCGAATCCTTTTCGGGCCTTGTCGGCCTGGCTCTTCTCCATCAAAAGCCAAAAAGCGTCAAAGGCGCTATATTCAGCGCCGCCTTTGCCGGTCCGCTTCATCGGCATGTGATCTGCGGCCTCTCCCGGATACCCGGCATGGAATCCCTCATCAGGAAACTTCCCGTATCCCTCCTCGAGTATTTCCTTTTCGGTCCCTTTGCCAACAGCGAGCTCAGGGCACTTTTGGTCTGCGGGCTCCCCGGGATCGACGGGAAGTCCCTCAAGCAGCGGGCCCGCCTTACCGCTTCCGGCTATCCCCGCCCCGACGAGAGCTTCACCACAGCGTGCCTGTACCTCGAAGCCGCCCGGGACCGTGTCGTCCCCCCACAGGCCGCCTCGTGGTTCGCGGACCATTTTTATACATTCGAACGCGCCCGGTTTGACGCCCCTCATTGTCTTCTCCAGACAAAACCTGTGGAGTGCGCCGCAAAGATCGTGGAATTCATAGCAACCGTGAGCCGGCAGCAGTGAGTCTTTTTTCACCTCACGCCTCACGCCTCACGTTTCCTATTAAGCCCGGCCCGATTTCAGCGACAAACAGAGTATGGCATGATCACGTGCCCTCAAGACAATGATCTGCATCAGGGCCTTCTTCGCAACTAAAATACCTTTACCCCGGCGATGAAGGCCCTTTCTTCCAAAATCTAACAAGACAATTTGCCATTGACACCCACGAAATCCATAGTGTACAAAGTACAGGTAACCTGAATCATACGTTACCAGTTTATTAAACATCCGGACCATTCCTTAAAAATAAACGGGGCGCGCTGCGTGGCTCTTAAGAAGGTCGACATTCCCCTCGAAGTTGTGATCCTCCTTACCGGCGGTATTGCACTTTTGATAACCGGGTCTGTCTTCTTTGCCGTCAGCCGGGGTGGACTGCCATATTATGAGAACGGTTTCTACGGCCTGTTCCTCGTCATCGTGGCGATGCAGACAATAATGCTGGGGAAAACCCCTTTTGGCGATATGCGCAAGTCACCGGGTCTGCTGATCGCCGGTGCAGCCGTTGCCGCCGTCGGTATACTCAGTTGTTTCATCCCCGTATTCAACCGGTTTCCCCGTCTGCTCCTCATCGTGTTGCTCGGCCCGGGGAGTCTCATACTTCTCGGGCGGATGTGCTTCTCCCCCGACAAATTCCGCGCCTGGATAAAATACGGGGGGACCTTCCGGCAT
Organism: Syntrophorhabdaceae bacterium; assembly: GCA_963666485.2. Lineage (GTDB taxonomy): Bacteria > Desulfobacterota > Syntrophorhabdia > Syntrophorhabdales > Syntrophorhabdaceae > Delta-02. The sequence continues at coordinate 158,232 of CAXXUO010000001.1, forward strand.
CTTATCGTTTCATGCACCGCGGTTTATTGCCTTTCGATGCTGATCGCCCTCATCCTCGCCACGGGGAGCGCACCCGCGGCGCCTGCCGCAGCCACTGTCGTGATCATTGTCTATGGCATCGCGGGTTTGTATCTCGCCGGCGTACTTCGGACCATCTACCGGACGTTTCCGGATGCAGCCCGTGAACACGAGGAGAACGGGCTTTCCGCCGATCAGTCGATGATATTCCTCACGGGAATCTTCATGATCATCCTCGGGACAATGCTCATCCCGGTCAACCTGGGACTTCTTCCTTTTTCCGGCAGCGCTCAGGTGGGCCTGCTCATGGTGATCTTCGCGGTCCAGATGCTTGCCACCGGCAGCACGCCCATCGGCCCCTTTCCCCGCTCATGGCCCGTGATCGCGGCGGGGATGGTATTTGCGGCGCTGGGGGTTGTGTCCTGCATCGTTCCGGACATACTGCTCAAACCTTTGACGCTCCTCGTGGGCGTGCTCAATATGCTGGGAGGGGCGATCTCGCTCATAAAGATGCTGAGCGAACGGTTGCGGCCGGCCGAAGGAATACAGGGCCCTCTCGCCCGGCTTCTGACAAAGCTTTTTGCAGTTCGGCTTGCATTGAACATACTGGGGATGATGTTCGGTGCATCAGTGCTTGTCCCGAATCTCATCCACGGCCTGATAATGGGCGTTATCCTTGCGGCAAACGGGGCTGTTCTCCTGTATTTGCTGCGGATACTTGTTCTTCTCGATAGAATGCAGGCCGTCCCGGAAGGAAATATATGACGGAGGTAGCGAAAATGTTCCAGAAGCTCTTCAGCCCGGTGCGAATCGCAGGATTGGAGATCAAGAACCGCGTGGCTATGACGGCCATGGGCGTGGGGCTCTCCGCGCCGGGCGGCGGGGTCAGTGACGATATCATAGCTTTCTACGAGGCACGGGCCCGGGGCGGGGTCGGGCTCATCATCAGCGAGATATGCCGGGTCCTGGACGGCGCGGGTGCAGGGGAACCCTGCCAGCTGGCCGCGAGAAATATCGGGGATATACAGGGGCTGGGAAGGCTCATGGACACCGTGCACAAGTACGGTACCAAAATGTTCGTCCAGCTGCAGCACCCCGGCCGCCAGGGAAGCCCCATGGTCGGTGGGGAAGAACCCGTCTCCGCCTCGGCGGTGGTAAACCCCATCACGGGGGAGACGCCGCGGGCGCTCACGGTGCAGGAGATCGGGACGGTCCGGGATGCTTTCATAAGGGGGGCGCGCTTTGCGCAAATGGCAGGCGCGGACGGCATCGAACTGCACGGGGCGCACGGCTACCTGATCAACAGCTTCCTCTCCCCCTATCTCAACAGGCGCGACGACCTTTACGGCGGCAGTCTCGAGAACCGTATGCGTTTTCTGCTCGAGATCCTCGCGGGCATCCGCGGGGCATGCGGCAGAGGCTTCCCGCTGGGCGTGCGGCTCTCAGCCGAGGAGTTCTTAGGTGACAGGGGGAACGACCTCGCCGCCACGTGCAGGATCGCGGAAGAGTTGGAGAAGGCCGGCGTCGACTTCCTCGACATCAGCTGCATGATCCCCGACAGTCCCCGGTTCACCGCCTGCATAGAGCCGGGCACGATAGAACAGGGATGGAAGAAATACATGGCGGCAGAGATCAGGAAACACGTGAAGGTGCCCGTCATCGCTGTGGCGAACATCAAGGAGCCCGACGTCGCCGAGGCGATCCTCGAGGAAGGCTGCTGCGACCTCGCCGGTGTGGCGCGCGGGCATCTCGCCGATCCTGAATGGTGCAACAAGGCGAAAGCCGGCAAGACGGAGACCATCCGCAAGTGCATCGGCTGCCTCGTGTGCTTCGACGAGATCGAACACGTCCGGCACGTCAAGTGCTCCGTCAACCCGCTCTGCGGCCGCGAACGCGAGTTTGCCCACCCTGCCCGAAACGGGGCCGGACGCACGGTGGCCGTGGTAGGCGGCGGCCCCGCGGGAATCACGGCCGCCCTGGTCCTCAAGGAGCGCGGCTTTGAGCCCGTGATCTTCGACCCCTCGCCCCGGCTCGGCGGCACGCTGAATGTGGCCGACAAGGGCATCGACAAGATGAAGATCACGCGGTTTGTCGATTCCATGATAGCTGATGTTGAGGAAAGCGGCGTTGCTCTGCGCCTCGGCGAAGAGGCGACGGTGGAAAAGGTTGAAGCCTTGTCCCCGTGCGGGGTCTTCATAGCCTGCGGCGCTGAGCCGTTCATACCACCGGTCCCCGGCGTTGACGGGAAGAATGTCGTTATCGCGGAGGATGTACTGCTTGGAAGGGCCGGGGTCACGGGCGACTGCGTGATCATCGGTTCGGGCATGACCGGCCTCGAAACGGCCGAGGTGGTGATGCAGGCCGGGCACAAGACGGCAGTCGTCGACATGCTGCCGGTTATCGGCGCGGGCGCGAACATTGTCGTCATCCTCGACGTGAAGGAGCGCATGGCGCCCTGCGACCCGGCCTACCTGCCGGGGCATAAACTGCTCAAGGTTACCTCGGAAGGTGTGGAACTCGAATGCGTGGATACCTGCCAACCTGTGTTCGTCGCGGCGGAAACGGTCATACTCGCTATGGGCATCAGGCCCCGAAAGCATGTCGTCGACCGCTTCAAGGCCGCCTTCCCTGATGTGCGTGTCATAGGCGACGCGTCCCGCGGCGGGAGGATCCTCGACGCGACCCAGGATGCCTACGGGCAGGCGTCTGTATTCGAACCCTGACAGGGATAAACACAAGAACAGACGGTGCGGCACAAAAAAGAGGAGGATACCAACCCATGAAGAACGGCAGTTATTTTATCCCGCGTGAGCAGATCAAGGCGTTCATGAACCCCGGTGCGATGAATAACGAGGAGGGCCTCTATATTCTGTGGGAAACCGATCCCGAGGCTGCGCGGCGCGTATTGCCGCCCATGCTCGATCTCATCGATCCCGACCATGCCATCGCCATGGTGTACGTTGTCAACATCCGCGAACCCACCTTCGCGCCGTGGTATATGGAGGGGGGCATCTGCCTGTTATGCCGGTATGGCGAGAAGGGGGGCGCCTATTTCCTGAACCTTCAGCTCTCCGGCCCGGGTGCGCCGTCGGGCCTCACCAGCGGGCGGGAATTATCCGGCCTTCCCAAGAAGCTATGCGAGCGCATCGTCGTCGAGCGCAATGATAAGTGGGCCCACGCACTCATCGAGAGCAAGGGCCGGCGGATCTTCTCCGTCGAGGTTGAGATCGGGGCATATAACGACCCGGTCATGGAATACATGTACCAGAACGCGGGGCCGGGCCGGCAGGACAGGGGCACGTGCATGCTGTTCCAGTATGACTCCGCGCAAGCTCCCGACGGCCAGATCGCCTTCCCCCGGGTCCGGCTCGTCAATTATGACAGCGTCACCGACTATCAATCGTGGGAGCCGGCTACCATTACATCCCTCGAGATGGAACCGTCCCTCGACAACCCCTGGGCGGAGATGGCGGTGGTAAAGCCCCTGGGTGCGGCATACAGCGTCAATTCCAACTGGGTGGCAGGGGTCACGCCCCTGGCCGAATTCGAGGGCGATGAGGCAGACAACTTGATCTCATACCTCTTCTCGGGCCGGTGGGACCGTTCCACCCTCACCACGAGCCACACCCAGCGGTATGGACAATTTTAACGTTCAAGGAGGATGAACAATGAAAGTTGACGAAATACGCAAGGTCCTCGTCGTGGGCACCGGCACCATGGGGCAGAAGATCGCCCTGCAGTGCGCCCGCTTCGGCTACCAGGTGGTCGCTTACGACCCCGTCGCGGCATCACTTGAAAACGCAAAGGTAAAGATCCCCGCATTTGCCGCGGACCTTGTTGCCCGGCAAAAGATGACGCCTGAGGCGTCCGAGGCCGCCCTGGCCCGGATCCGGTACACCGCCAGCCCCTTCGACGGCGCGGATGCGGACCTCGTGAGCGAGTCCGTCTTCGAGGATCCCGACGTCAAGGCGAAGGTCTTCTCCCAACTCAATGAGATCTGTGATCCCAGAACGGTCTTTACCACCAACACGTCCACGCTGCTGCCGTCCATGTACGCCGAGGCCACGGGCCGGCCGGACCGGTTCGCCGCATTCCATTTTTACGGGGTGTTTGACCATCAACTGGTCGACGTCATGCCCCACCCCGGCACTTCCCCGGAAACAGTGGAACTCCTTACCGCCTTCGCAAAACGGATCAGGCAGGTGCCGCTCGTTTTCAAGAGAGAATTCCCGGGCTACGTGGCCAACGCCATTTTCGGCGCGATGAACGACATGGCATTCAAGTTAGCTCTCAGGGAAAAAGTCGCGTCCATCGAGGATGTGGACCGGGCGGTCATGCTTCACCTCGGCATGCCCGTCGGGCCGTTCGGGATCGATGACTATGTGGGGCTTGACACCATCTGGCACATAATGGAGAGCCAGGCCAAAATAACGGGTGACCCCGGCATCCGGCAATTCGCCGATGAATTCAAACGGGACTATATAGACAAGGGGTGGCTCGGTGTCAAATCGGGCCGCGGCTTTTACACATACCCCGACCCGGCATACAGCCGTCCGGACTTCCTGGGCGATCCCGATTGACGAAACTCACAAAGCTGCCCACGGGGGGTCGTGAAGTGTATAATACCTGGCCGTAAAAGGGGGTCTCCATGAAAGAATACTATGAGAACAGGGTTGCCGCTGTCACCGGCGGGGCGTCGGGGATCGGCCTGGCGTTATGTGAGATGCTGCTGGCACTCGGTGCGAAGGCCGTCATCATGGCCGACCTGAACGCCGAAAAACTAAAGGTCGAAAGCGCGCGGCTCGATACGGCCTATCCCGGGAAAGTGCTGGGGATAGAAACGGATGTAGCGAACGAGGAGAGCGTTTCGGCGATGGTACGGAAAGCGGCCGATTTCGGGGACGGGCGTATGGACTTCCTCTTTAACAATGCAGGCTTGGCCTTGAACAAGGCCTTTGACGAAGCTACCAATGCCGATTGGAAATTTGCGCTCGATGTGAACTTCTTCGGGGCAGTGTACGGCATCCGGGCAGCGCTGCCGATCATGCGGGCCCAGGGGGGCGGGCACATAGCGAACACGGCATCCGGTATTGCCTACGCGCCCATGGCTTACCAGAGCATGTACAGCGCAACCAAGGCTGCATTGACAGCGCTGACCGGGTCCCTGCGCTACGAGTTCTGGGATGAGAATATACGCTTTTCAACCGTGATCCCCGGCACCGTGGCTACCCCCATATGGGGAAAAAGTGCCCCCGCCTCAGCGATCTCGCCCGAAGAATCCGCCCGCCTCATTCTCGAGGGGATCGCCAAGAACGAAAGGATCGTGATAACAACAGACGACGACCGCAAGGGGGCCATCTATGCGTTTCATCCCGAAGCGGCCGAAAGTATGGATAAATATCTTCTGGATGTTGCGCGAAGGAGACGAAAAGGAGAGGAGCACGCGATTTGAAGCAGAAAACGTACAGGCACACTCTCCTGATCTTAACGTTCGTCTTGGCCGCTATGGCTTTCTGCTTCCTTTTTCCCGTCGTTCCTCCCGCCATTGCCCTCGAAGGGGGGAGCAGCCATTATTTCGGGAATGCCGAGGATTTCAGTGCCGGGAGCTGGCCGCCGCACGGCCTGTCCGTCAACTTCTCCGTTCTCAATTTCAATTACGACCGCCTCAAAGATTCGGACGGCAAGACAATGTCGATCCCAGGCGGGTTCCAGGTTGACGGCATCTCAACCTCAGTACGTGTCATGTACACAACAAACATCAAGGTTTTTGGCACTACCCTGGGATGGTTCGTTACGCCGGCCCTCGTGTATCAGCATGTCCTGTCGGGCGGCAGGACACAGTCGAAAACGGAGATGGGCGATTTGAACTTTGGCGTGGTCCTCAAGCAGGACTTCACAAACTTTTCCCATGTTTTCGGGTCGGACATCTTCGCTCCGACAGGTTCCTACAGCAAGGATGACGTGAACAACATCGGGCTCAATTACTGGACGCTGGGCCCCACGTACGCCTTCACATACGTGGGGGGCAAGGATTCGCCCCTTCCCGGCCTCGAGATATCTGCGCGCCTGGCCTATTATTTTCACACGGAGAACCACGCGACCAACTACACGTCCGGGCAGGAGTTCTGGACCGATTACCTCGTGGGGATGCGCTTCGGGGAGAGGCAGCAGTACAGGGTGGGGGTCACCGGCACTTTTCTGTGGCAGACCACCGACGATTCGGTGCGGAACCCGGACCCGGGGTTTGACGGCCACAGGAGCCGACAGCTCACGGTCGGCCCCGCTCTCCAGTACTGCTTTTCCAATTGGGCCCAGATAACACTGAAGGCGACATGGGGCGTCTATGCCGTGAACCATGGTGAAGGGAACAACATACATATCAAATTCTGGTACCCGCTCATGCTGTTCTGAGCGGTCTTATTTTATTTCCCGGAAACGGAACACCAGTGAACTTGCCGCCATGGTCAGCGCACCGAGGATGACTATACCCAGCCTGAAGCTGTAAAGGTCACCCGATATGCCAAGGAGCCAGGGCACGACTCCTCCCCCCGTGAAAAAGCTCGCCGCCAGGATCATCCCCGTGGCAAGGCCCCTCATTTCCCTGGAGAACGTCCGCGCTATCCCCACGAGGCCCATCGGGAAGAAACCCGTTACGAAGAAGGCCTGGAAGAAAAGCAGGGCGCCCGTGTACCTGACCGGTGAAAGCCCCATCAGCACGGTAAAGATCCCCGTCACGAACAGCATAAAGAACATCATGCGTTTCAGGCTGAACCTGTCGACGAGGAAACCGCAGGCCACCGCCACGCCGATCGACACCAGTCTCGATATGCTCAGGATGGTGTTCGCATAATCGATGCTCAGGCCCAGTTCTTTTGTCAGGTACAGCGGGGTGATCGCGTAAATGCCGAGGTTTGCGCCGGCGCCGAATATCCAGACAACGATCATGAACCAGAGGGACCGCATCCGGACAATGTCCCTGAAGGCGACCCGTGCCGGGTGAACGATCCTGACCTCCGTCGCCGTAAGAATGAAAACCACGAGGCATACGGCGAACAGCGACCCGTACACGACGAATATCCCCCGCCAGGGAAAGAATTGAAGGAGCCCCAACGCAACGAGCGGCGTGGCAAATATCGCCGTCGAGGCGCCTGTGTCGTGGATGGCAATGGCCTTGCCCCAGTTCTTTTCCGCGTAATATTCGGTTATCAGCGGCATAACGGATGGCACATACAGTCCGTGAGAAAAACCAAGTACCAGCGCAAAAACGTAGAGCAGGGAAAAGTTCCGGATGAAGGGCATAAGAAAATTCAAGACGCACAACGAGCCGAGGCCGATGACGATCGCCTTCTTATATCCGATCCTTCCTGAAAAAAGCCCCGCGAGCAGAACGGACGCCCCGTACCCGGCAGACATAAAAGTAAATATCCCGCTCGCCCGGGCATGGTTCACCATAAATTCGTCTTCCACGAGCGGGAGAATGGGCGAAAAAAGCACGCGTACCGAAAAATTGATAAACCAGATAAAAAGGAGGAAGAAGAGGAACAACAGTGCCCTCCCCTTAAATTCCTCAAATCGCGCCATGTCTTACTCTAACTTAAAGCCCCGGTATTCACCAGATTTTTCCACGATTAACTTTTCCCTTCGTGGAACATGGAACGTGGAACGTGGAACCGTTTTTTTACGAGATCCACCACCGGATCGTCAGGAAAGGAGACCCTTTTTCAGCGAACGAAAACAGTATATCCCCTTTGCCGGCAAGGGGGCCGGCTACGAATGCCTTGTAGCGCACGTAAACAAACTCGACAGGCCTGTTGGTCCCGTTATCGATGACCACAGCCTGTCCGGACTTCAAAAGTTCACCAACGAGATACAGTGCATCATCATCGAAGGGCATCTCGACGAGCGAGCAGTTGTGATCGTCCTTTATATTCATCAGGTTGTTGAGAAGTATTTCCGCGCGGCGGGCATGAAGCATCGCCATATGTTCTTCGTCTGTCTTTGCTATCGCGGGCTTTGATATCTTCAAATATTCGAGTATATCCCGATGGATGAGGACCGTCGCCTGCTCCTGCATGACAGATACGCATTGAGCGCCTTCAGGAATGGCCTCGGTGGCGACCTTGAAAGATACATCGAGCGTCCTGCCGGGTTTGGGCTGTTCGAATGCGGGGGAGCGGAGCAAGGATCTTTCCCGTTGTTTTTCCTCCTGCTTTACCTCCGGTATGAGCTCCTGGCCTGAAGCGAATCCGGCCAACCCCCATACGGCCGCAGCGAGAACTATACCTGTAATAGCAATCTTCATGACCGGTACCGTTCCTTTATATTTTCTTTATTACCTGACTATTGTCTTTTACTGCGGCGATATTTTCAACCCAAATTTCGGGACTATCCACGCAAACTACGTTCGAACAAACCAGTCCGTTGTTACACCTTGTCCAGCGCTTCCGTTACCAGGTCGCAGAGCGACGGGAAGATATGCATGGGATCCAGGATCGATTGGTAGCTTTCCCTGCGGCTGAACACGTTCACAACCTCCTGTATGAGGATGGCTGCGTCCGGCCCGATTATATGGAAACCGAGTACACGGCCCGTATTTTTTTCGATCACCGCTTTCGCAAATCCCTCGGCCTTCCTTATATCCCCCTGGACCGTGTCAGTATACGACGCCTTGCCGACAACGATATCGCGGTCCTTCGCCGCCTGCGACTCGATAAGCCCGACCGATGCGATCTGGGGTTCCGTGAACACGGCGTGCGGTACGGCCCCGAAATCCATCGCGATCTTTTCGGTGTTGAATGCGTTGTGCCAGGCGACGTCGACCTCTTTGTCTGCGGCGTGCGTGAACATCCCTTTTCCCGTCGCATCTCCCAGGGCAAATATGCCTGCCTTGCCGGTCTGAAGGTAATCGTCGATCTCGATGAAGCCTTTCGAAGTCAGCTTCACACCCGTACGCTCGGGTTTCAGCCGGTCGGCATTCGATATTCTGCCCGTCGCGATGAGGACCTTTTCCCCGCGAAGCGGCCTTTCCTCCCCCGACGCACGGTCCCTGGCAGTAAGGATAATATCATCGCCGTTTCTCTTTATCGAGGTCGCCTCGTGGCCCGTGTATATTGCCATTCTTTTTGCGAGGGACGCCCTGAGCAGCTCTGAAATCTCCGGCTCCTCGAAGGAAACGAGGCTGTCGTTGAATTCGACCACGGTAACCCTGGTGCCCATAGCTGCAAAAAAATGGGCGTATTCAACCCCGATATAACTTCCCCCGATGATAAGGAGGCTTTTCGGCAGCTGCGTGAGGTTGAGCACCGACTCATTAGTCAGGTAATCGATGTCGCTCAAGCCCCGGATAGGAGGGATCGCGGGCCGCGCCCCTGTTGCGATGAAGATCTTCCCGGCCCGGATCGTTTCGCTGCCGGCCATTATCGTGTGATCGTCCGTGAATTGGCCTTCTTCTTCATAATAATCCAGGCCCTCAGTCCCCTTGAGATCGTTCCGGATAGAATCCGCAGCGGCTCGTACCGCGTTCCGTGTATTTTCCATTATCCCGGGAAAATCTATCGATTCGATCTTTGCACGTATGCCAAAGTTCTCCGCCTGTTCGATGGTCCTTACGACATCCGCGGCCCAGATCATGGTCTTCGAGGGAACGCAGCCAACGTTGATGCATGTCCCGCCGGGATAGTCTTTTGCAACCAGGGCGACCTTTACATTACCGGAAAGTGCGCGGTATGTGAGACTCAAGCCCGAACCGGAACCAATGACGATGACATCATATTCTTTCATGGCGAAAAACCTCCCTGTTTTTTTGCGAGGCCCAAGCGAAGCCTTTATTCCATCCTAAGCATCGGATGTCAAGTTTCAAGGATTGCCGCGCAAGACAGCCCGCCCGAAGGCAGGTGATCACATTTCGCGTATTGTCTTTCACGGGCCTGCTGGCATACAATGATGGTGATCCAACATTATGCTTGAGAAACGGAGGGTCCCATGAAACGAATTGCCTCATTCCGGGAAGTCATGCTCATTTCGGCACTGTTAATAATTTTTTTGTGTACGCATGCGGCAGCCGCAGAAAAATTAACGAAGATCGCGGATAATGTATATTCGTACGTCGACGTCAAGAACGGCTCGAAAGAGAATAGTTTCGGCGCAAACGCCGGGATAATTATCGGCGGTGACGGGGTCATCGTTGTCGACACGCTCATGTCCGCCAAAGAAGCGAAGCGGTTCATCAAGGATATTCGGGCCGTTACGGACAAGCCGGTCCGGTACGTGGTGAACACGCATTACCACCTGGACCATGTCTTCGGCAACAGCGAGTTCGTCAAACTTGGCGCTGTCGTCATTGCGCAGGAGAACGATAAAAAAATGATGGAAAAGGCGGCGGCCGTGGTCCTGAAAAATATCGCGCAGTACGGTCTCACTGCCGAGGATATGGCGGGGACCGTCCCGTCTTACCCGACGATCTCGTACGGTGACCGCATGACGATCGACATTGGCGGACAGCAGGTTGAGCTCATCCATGCCCGCTATTCCCACACGTCCGGCGACACCCTCGTCTATCTCAGGGACAAGAAGGTCATCTTCGCCGGGGATATCCTTTTCACGAACTACCATCCTTTCCTCGGCGAAGGCGATATTGATCAATGGGCAAAGGAGCTCGATGACATGCGGGCAATGGACGCCGATAAGATAATCCCCGGGCACGGCCCGCTTTCCGGCAAGAAAGACCTGGAAGATATGAAGGCATACATCCTTCTCTTTGATCGCAAGGCCCGGGAACTGGCATCGAGATCAAGCGATGTTCAGGCCATTTCCGCCGAGTTGAAAAAGGTCCTTCCCCCTCGCCCTGAAGGGTCATTTCTTATTCCCAAGAATGTTGAGATGAAGTATATGAAAAAGACAGGCGATGGGCGATAGGGGGATAGGCGACGGGAGAGCTGCAGGCTATCTGTCCAGCAGCTCGCGGACGGTACGGGATATGAGGGGTATGTCGAAAGGCTTCTGAATGAACCCGTCGCATCCCTTGTTCATGATCTGCTGGGCCTGCCCGTCAAGACTATAGCCGCTGCTCAAAATGATCTTTGCCCGGGGATCGATCTCTTTGATCCGGTCGAAGGTTTCATTTCCCGAAAATCCCGGCATGATCATGTCGACGATCACGAGCGATATCGAGCCTTTCATCTCCCGGTAGAGGGCGACCGCTTCGGCCCCGCCTTTTGCACCGTGCACGGTGTAGCCAAGTGCCTCGAGGACCTCCCTGCTTACCCTGAGGACGTCCGGCTCGTCATCGACAACGAGGATGGTCTCCTTTCCTCTCATGATGCCTCCGATCTCCGGGGCCTCTTCTGCGGGGTCCTTCGTTGATGCAGGGAAATAAAGGACGAATGTCGTGCCCCTTTCCGGCTCGCTGGCGACGTCGATATAGCCGTTATGGTTCTTCACGATGCCGTACACCATTGCCAGGCCAAGGCCCGTACCCCGGCGGAGCTCCTTCGTAGTAAAAAAGGGCTCGAATATCCTCGCGCGGACCTTTTCGTCCATACCGACCCCGGTATCACTGACGGACACCCGTACATACCGGCCGGGCACCATCGGATAGGCGGCTGCATTAGGTTCGCTGACGGTGATATTTCGTGTCTCGAGAGACAGGTCGCCGCCTTCAGGCATGGCCTGCCAGGCGTTGAGGTAAAGATTGAGAAGGACCTGTTCTATCTGTCCCCGGTCGGCCTCGACAGTCCAGACGTCCTTCTCATATTTGCACTGGATCGCGACCTCTTTCTTCGTTCGACCGAACATTGCCGCGGTCTTTTCTATAAGCTCGTTGAGATTGACCGGTCTGGTCACATATTTCCCTCCCCGGGCAAAACCCAGCAACTGCCCGGTCAGTTCTGCGGCACTTTTTACCTGTTCCTCTATCCTTTTGAGTCGTTCTCGCTGCGGATCATCGGGGTCCATGTCAAGCATTACAAGCGAGGCGTATCCCTGGATACCCATGAGAATGTTATTGAAATCGTGGGCTATGCCGCCCGACAGGGTGCCGATCGCCTCCATCTTCTGCGCGTTGACAAGCTGGGTTTCCAGTCTTTTCCGCTCGGTGATATCCTCGCACACCATGATCTTGTCCGCACCTTTGAGGAACACGGTAGTGAAACTGATCGTCTTTACCGAACCATCCTTGCATGCAACATTAAAGATCCTGTGCGTCTGCTCCCCGTGAGACTTATCAGCAGTATCGGTCTTCCACGTCCTGACGACCTCGCGCCTCGCTGCGTCGTCAGGATATGCCTTCCTGAACCATGTTCTCCCGTCGGGAACATCATCAAGGCCGTAGCCAAAGATCTCCTTGAACTTGGGGTTGATATAGAGGAACTGTCCGACCGGGTCTATAAGCGCCATCGCGAACGGGGCGTTCTCGGAAAGGAACCGCAGCTTTTCCTTCTCGTTGAAAAGTGCATCCTCGACACGTTTGCGCTCACTTATATCACGGGCCTCCGGAATGAGCATTGTTACCCTGCCGTCGGAGCCAAAGACCGGTTTCAGCGAAAAGTCGAACATGACCAAAGCGTTTCCCGCTCCCTGTAATTCGACCTCGTAACGTACGAACTCCCCTCCTGCTGCACGGGCGATAGCCTCCTTCAGACGCTGCACCCGGGCCTCGTTTCCCCGCCACCACCGGGTTTCCCAGAAGGGTTTGCCGATCATCTCCTCTTTTGCGGCACCAATAAAATCGAGGGCTGTCTGGTTCGCCTCCATCAACACACCGTCCGGGGTCATCATTCCGGTGAACTGGAAAGATGAATTGAAGATGGCCCGAAAACGATTTTCGCTTTCCCGGAGGGCCTCTTCCGCCCGCCGGCGGTCCGTCATGTCACGGATAGATTCAATTGCCCCGACGATATTTCCCTGGGCATCGTACAGCGGGGATGCCTTGCCCGCGAGTACTCTGTTCTGCCCCCGGACATAAGGGACCGCCGTTTCCGTGAACAGCGTATCGCCTTCTTTGTTAATGAAGGAATATTGCTTTTCGATATCTTCATTCCATGCCGTGACGAAGTCAACCAATATGGGCCGCCGCGTTCCGTAAAAGGGGATCGCGTATTCATAATTGCCTTTACCGATCATTTTTTCAGCGGGACAGTCCGTCATTTCCTCGATAGCCTTGTTCCACGCTATTACTTTTCCCTCGCGATCAACGGCCAGAATGGGGTCGGGAAGGAAATTGATGATATCCGAGAACCGCTGCTGCGATTCAAGCAGGACCTCCTCCTCCGCTTTGCGCTTCGTTTCTTCCTGAACGATCTTCCAGGCCTTCATTCCATAATACACTACGATTGTACCGCTCAGGCAAAGCACCGCGATAAGGACAAGGAGCCTGTTCCTGAAGTCCCTTAAGGATGCAAGGATCTCATCTTCCGAAGACGCGACAACTATAGACCAGAAGGTATTGCCTATTTTAATGGGCATATACACGGCGTGTTTTTGTACTTTTTTCACCGACTGGCCCATGATCATGTCAAAGTAGTATGTGGCGATCCCTTGCCTGCCCTTGACCATCTCCTTCGCCATTTCGATTATGGTGGGGAAATCCTTGCAGTTCTCAAAGACAGATTTCCCGACATGCCCCGGAACGGGGCAGTAGAGTTCGATTCCCGCCTGGCTTGTTATCCAGGCATAACCGGTCTGTCCGATCCTGATATGCTCGAGGTATTTTTTCGACAAAGCCTTGAAATCGACAAGGATCCCCAGAGAACCATCATATGCGTCCCCGCGAAAAACCGGTACATGCAGAGCTATGGCTTCGAAACCCTGGATGGTTAAAAAAACATCGCTGATAACGGGTTTATGGGTGCTCATGACCTCCCTGACATGTCCCTGGCGGGAGATATCGGAACCGATAGATCCTTTCGCGTAAGGGAATGTATGCATAATCCTTCCCCGTGCATCGACGCGTGTGATCGCCCTGACATCGTCTTTATGGGTAGCCAGCAAAAGTTCCATGTGCCTCTTGCCCTCGTCGCTGAGGGTTATGATCTCTCTATCTTTGGCGAAGTATGCCAGCCTGGATGTCCATTGATCGAAAAAAACCTCGATCTCCTTGGCTGCGTACCGGGCGTGAAGTCTCTGGCGCGCATTGAGATCTTCGATGGCGGAATTCTTCGCACCCTCGTAAAAGGCGACAAAAAGATACCCGCAGAAACATAGGAGTATAAAGAGGAGAAGCAGAAGGTACTTATAACGCATCATTGTTCCCGTGTTGCGGCATGCCTGACGAAAAAACCTATGAAATCCGTCAGGATAACAATCCTATCGTAGAGGCACGGGTTATGTCAAACGACAAATGTACCCCGGCCGGACCGGACCATCTTGTTCCCTGATCGTTTATCGGCATTTATTGCCCGACCTGAAGTCTTGCTCATGGTGAGGCATCAATGTTCCCGAATCCGCACTTCGAGGGAAGCAGCGGTACGGACCGGAAATATCGTGCTGTCTTTTGCTCTCTCCCGCTGTATAATAAGCCATGCATACCCGGTCAGTCATGTCCGTTTACTTTTCGCCGACCGGAACAACGCGGAGGATCGTGGAGGGGATAATAGCGGGGATGCAAAGCGAAAATTCGGTCATGATCGACGCGATAAGAAAACCCCGCCGTCTCGACCGTACACAATTTCCAAAAGAGGAGCCGGTAATAATTGCCGCGCCCGTCTATTACGGCAGGATACCGGTGGCTGCCGCAGAATATTTCAACGCACTGACGGGTCACGGGACACCGGCCGTTATCGTTGTCGTTTACGGCAACCGGGCGTACGACGACGCCCTCATCGAACTATACGACATTGCAGCCGGGCGCGGTTTTATACCCGTTGCGGCCGGGGCCTTTATCGGGGAACATTCTTATTCAACGGAGATCCTGCCCGCCGCTGCCGGCCGCCCCGATGCGCAAGATATTGACGCGGCCCGGGCCTTCGGAGCCAGGATACGAGAGAAGCTGGTCCGTTGCGATTCACCCGGTGAGGCTCTCCTGGCCGGGGTCCCGGGTAAAAGGCCCTATATCGAACCGGAAGGATTGTATCGCCTCAGGGAGCTGCGGAAGACCATTCAATTCACACCGGAGACCGACGAGTCGCTCTGCACCCGGTGCAACCGCTGTGTAGAAGCCTGTCCGCAGGATGCCATCGATCCCGTCAATGCCCTGAAGACCGACAAGCAGGAATGCATCATGTGTTTCGCCTGCGTCAAGATCTGCCCGGTCAGCGCGCGCAGGATGGCTGAACCCGCCTTTTTCCTGCGTGTGAAAGAAATTTTTGAAAAATGCCGGGAAAGAAAAGAACCGGAGTGGTACCTTTAGGGCCTTATCGGGTTCTCCGGTGAAATTGCGGGCACAGTGCCGATGACCCGGGAACGTACCTGCGGCATACCCTCGTGCGTGTTTCGTATATCTCGCAGAAACTCGATGCGCCGTTCCATTTCAGATAGATACAGCTCATCCTGCAGGTCCTGACATCTGACCCGAACCTGTTGACGACCCTGTCACCCAGCCGCGTCACGCCAAGGCTGCATACGTGCTCGATAATGTCCCGGCGTCCTTCCTTTTCCCACCGCTCGACATCTTCAAACCGGACATACGCCGCCACGTCGACATGGCAGCAATTACCGCACTGGCGACACGCAATGTCGTTGTTAAGTTCACTATTCATCGGTCGGGCTGCGCGTCAGGCGCTTCAATTCGTGGTCCAATCCCAATAATTGGGCGGCGTTGGAGAAACAGATCTTTTCTTTGTCACTTTCCGTAAGAAACGGTAACTGCAAAAGGAAGTGAAGTTCCTCCCGCTGGTCCGTCCACGGACTGTCCGATGCGAAAAGCAGGCGTTCGGGCGGATGCCCCTTGAGGAAGCGTTCCCGGTATATCCCGGGCATTGCACGCAGAACAAATGACGTATCCAGGTACATGTCCTGTCCCAGCAGGTGGGCCGCGCTTTCCTCGTAGGCGTCTTCCCCGCCCAGGTGGGCAGCGATCATGCAGAGTTCCGGAACAGCTTTATGGGCCGCGGCGAGGCGCTTCGGCGTTGCATGGATCGGGTGAGGCAGCCCCCGGTCAACCCCTGCATGAAAAAGGATGAACATACCGGCTTCCGCGATCCTTTCATACAAAGGATACATAACGGGATCGTCGACAAAAAAATCCTGGTAATCAGGGTGGAACTTAAAGCCGCAAAAACCGTCCCGCCTGAGCGCTTTCATCTCATCAACGCTTAATTGACCGGCAGGATGCATGGCCGCCAGCGTTTCGATGCCGGGTTGCCTGATCCCGGTCAGCCACCGCTGGATCGATGCGACCTGCTCGGGTTTTGTCGCCACGGCCGCCACGACGGAAAGATCGATACCCGCCGACGCCATGGACCTTTTCAGCCCCTGCAAAGTACCGTCGGTGTAGGCTTCGATCCCGGCCCGTTCTCGAACCGCGGAAACCGTACCGGGGGCCACGCGGTCAGGATAAATATGGGTATGAAAATCGATCTTCATAGTCTGATTGCTATACGCTATTTCATCATTCTTTTCAAGATGTCGAAGACTCCCCCAGACTCCGGGTCCTGCCGCGCGGCACAGGCGGCATCGAGGTCCCGGTCTTCGTATTTCATCAGGCGAATCTCATTATATGTCAGCCGGGGAGACATCTACAAGGTACAAAAGGGACCTGGTTTCCGTGGCCGGTATTATCCTGAGGCCCGGTTGACTTGTCAACCCCCTGAACGATGCATAGAATTGTATCCAGGTACTACAGAACAAGGTATAAGGAATTCACATCATGGCCGAATTTTTTAGCGCAATAATGATGGAATCGGACCAGGTTGCCTGGCGGCTGAAAGGGAACGCACCCCTTTCGGATGCCGGCCCGGAAGACGGCAGGCTGAACATTGAGTTTGAGGGTGACCTCGACAGGATGCCCTGGCTCGTCAAATGTTCCGATGAGGGAAAAATTGTGATCGATGTCGATACACTTATCGCATCGCAGCCCCGGTTATTCAACAGGGGGTGGCTGCGCGGCCGGGGGAAGCAGAACGCTGACCTTGCGGTCATGGGCAACCATTACATCATCGACCTCAGGCTGCCCGCGAGCGGGGCACGTACGTAAGATCGATCTGCCTTCTCTCTTTAAGGCGGGATATGTGCGTCATACGCCCGGTTTGTCCCGGTACCTGTGGATCACCGTGCCGCCCATTATGGTCATGCCGACCTGAAAGAAATAACCTTTCACTGGCTTAATAGCGCCCAGGTCCGTCAATTCTTCAAAGTCTGAAGGAAAGAAACGGATATCCGCATCGCCCTCCCAGGCGTCACCGATCTTTGCATTCGTAACATTGCTGATGAGAAGGTCGTGCACAAGGGGCTTTTCCTGGTCTTCATAATCCGGGAAATGGCGCATGAGGTAGAACTTGAACGGGGGGACTTTGTTCGGGGGAACCTGTTTTTTCAAGGTCAGGGAACCCTCGACGATCCTCTCTTCGTGGGACACGCATATGCCCTTTATTTTTGCACCGGTCTTTTTGCCGCCCGTGACGGGCATCAATTCATGGAGCTTTGTGATATGGGACCCTGCCGAGTTTTTTGGGAAACCCCTGGATAAAGCCCCTTAAGAGAGTGAAATCATTATCCACCCAGATGTACGGCACATAGTAGCCGGGAACGCCTTTGAACTGGCAGCCGACCATGATAATGCATTCATGATACAACGACCTCTCGGGATTGACAGAGGCAAGATCGGGATTCGCATCGCTCGCGGAGACCCATTCAACGAACCAGACCACCCCTTCGCCGGGGTTGGGGCCCGGTTCAAGGGGAGGTGGCAATAACGCCCTCAATTTTTTCTCGTTTGCCTTGAAGACGAGGTGCATGACATCCCCGCCGTAGTGCCACGGGGGCGCGTCAATGACAGGCGCTTTTCCTTTGGGGGACAGGGGCAGAATATAGCCTTTGAGCGGAAAAGATCTTTTCGTTGCCATAGCTTTCCTCCTGGAGATCCAGCTTAAAATGATTGTCCCACTGATCATCCGCATTGTCAATGAGCCGGGACTCGAAACCGATTCCCGGGAAAACGGGCATCATGCCGGAATAAGGATGTGGTAACGGTCGCGATGAAGATATGAGAGATCAGCCTTTCAGGAACTTTGTTTTTCCCTAAGTGACCGATCGTTGTAACGTTGAAAACAGCCTGATATACTTGCTGTATACATTAAAAGCGGAGGCGGTGCCTATGAAAACATTCAATCCTTATGTTGAAGCCGCATTGAAAAAGAACATAAGCCATGCCGTTGTCATAGAGACCTCGAAGGTCTTCACGGCACCGTGGGTGAGACTGAAATGCCAGTTTGGCTGCTCCGGATATGGTGGGACCCTCTGCTGCCCTCCCCACACCCCGACGCCCGAGGAGATGCGGAAGGTCCTTGATTCTTATCGATACGGCATCCTTCTTCACCTTCATTGGAAAAAAAACTTCAAGACCATCAATCAATTCAACGAAACGCTCGTCGATCTCGAACGTCGTATCTTCCTCGATGGTTATTATAAGGCCTGGTCCCTCGGGTGCGGCCCCTGTGATCGCTGCGCCGAGTGCAACATCGGCGGGACATGTCTTCATTCAGACAGGGCAAGGCCCTCCATGGAAAGCTGCGGGATCGATGTTTTCGCAACGGCGAGGGGACAGGGTCTTCCCATCAACGTGCTCAAGGACCACCGGGAAGAAAGAGATTCTTACGGGCTTATACTGATCGAATAAAGCGGGGTATCTCGGAGAATGGTCACGCCATTCTTTCAGGCTTTCTGACCTCAGCCGGGCTTCGTGTTGTTTTTGTCTATTATCCACTGCGGAAGGGTCTTTTTCGGTTTCTGGACAATATTCTCCCCGTCACAGCTCGGGCAGATGAGCAGATTTCTTTCCTCATATACCAGGAAAGCGCGGCCGCAGTCCTTGCATTCATATTCAGTTCCGGGCATTTTTACCTCCGAAGACGTAATTCCACATAAGTTATATCACAAAAGACCTGCGTCCCGCACCTATATCGCCGGAGGTATCGTCCCGGCCTAAACCACATGTTTATTCAGTCACTATAATTGTGCCCGTCATTCCAGTATGACCCAAACCGCAGAAAACATCACAGTGAAAGGGATACTTACCCGCCTGCTCAGGCACAAATCGCACTGTGCTCACTTTGTCCGGATATATATCCGTTCGAATTTTCAGCCCCGGGCAACTGAATCCATGCATTCTGTCCAGCGAAGTAAACTCGAGTACCACCGGCACACCCTTCTTGACGGTGATCATGTTAGGCGAGTATTCAAACTTCTTTGCCGTGACCTTAATGACCTGCTCGTTTTCGGCTGCGGCTAGGGAACCGCTGATAAGAAACAGGATGAAGGCGGCAAGCATCATGGACCGTAGTAATTTACTCTTCATAACCTTTCTCCTTTCACATCGAATTCAGAGATCACATACTGTGCCTTGTCGGTCCTGTCTATACTGCGGAAACCCAGACCCTTGTATGGCTGGCTGCTATCCCATGGAATCGGGTTCTTCACGGGTACGGACCCCGGGGCCGGTAATGCATACATCAACCCTTTCGCTGAATGATGGGCGATGTGCCCCGTCATGTGATCGTTTACCTGATGAATGTGCCCGTAAAAGACAATGACGTTTCTGTACGGCATGAGCAATTCTACTGCTTTTGATCCGTCCCGCGTATGCCAGTCCCAATCAGGGTATAGATCGAAGAGCGGCCGGTGCGCAAAAACGACAATAGGTGAATTCTTGTCGCGCAGTTTCAGATCGGCGCTTAACCACGCGAGCTGGGACTCTCCAAGCATGGACCTCGGGTCCGAAACATTGTCCAGAACTATGAAATGAATGCCTTTGTGATCGAAGACATAGTGGGTTTCTCCGAAAAACTCCTTAAAGGCCTTCCCCTCATCGAGTCCGGCATCATGTTCTCCCGGCATAAACCTGACATTTTTCACCTTCAGGCCTGCGGCGATATCGCGAAACTCCGCCATGCGTTTTCTCCGTTCTTTATCATCATCCGTGGTATGGGTCAGGTCGCCCGTAAAGATAATGAAGTCCGGCTGTTTTTTAAGACTGTTGGCAGCGGCGATCGCTTTCTTGAGGGTTCCTGTAGAATCCGGATTGACCTTCGGGCCGCTGAATCCCCAATGGGTGTCAGATAGTTGCAAGAAGAGAAAACTCTTTTCCCCGGACCCTGCCGCACGTGCCAAACTGCCCGGATCGCCAAGACCTGAAACCAGGACTACACTACCAACACCCGCAAGTTTCAGAAAATCCCTTCTATCGATCTTCATGAGCATTCACCTCTCATTCAATAATTAACATCGTAAGTCTGCTCACTCTAGTATGCAACCTCGCGTACAGCCGCTTCGCTGCGGAAGCCCGCGGTGCCGATTCCATTATGGGTCATAAGGGTATCGATTTAATTAAATTATTGATAGCGAGTCATGGATGGCCCGGGGCCCTGCTTCGGGTACGTGGTCAAGAGACCCGGCGGACAGGTCGACCGGCAGGGACGTGGCGCCCATGTCTTTTCTTGGTATTACCGTCACGAGAACACAGTTAATCTCGTGGGTCTGAAGACAAGCCCGGTGAAGGCAGATCAACCTTTCATTTTGTCAGGAGCACCGGACATTTGGAGCCCTTAAGGACATTTCTGGCCACGCTGCCCATAAAATATTTCGCAATACCCGATGCCCCGAGCGATGCGATCACGATCAGGTCGATCTTTTGTTCAACTCCCTCTTTCAATATTTCATCGTAGGGTATCCCCCATCGGACACGCGTAACCACCTCAACTTCTGTGGACTGAGAAAATTTGCCAAGCTGTTCTTTTAAGCTTTGCTCGGCCCAATCGGTAGCACGGTCCCTGATCTCGTGCCGTGCCGCCTCTTCGAGAAAGGCAAATTCCAGGCCGGCACGATAAATATCCTCGTGGATAACGTGAAGGAGAAAAAGCTTCGCCTTGTACTGTGCCGCTATATCCAAAGCCTGCGCCAATGCCCTGTCCGAATCCTCTGAAAAATCAGTGGGCACCAGGACCTTCGTTGGTTTCAGCATGCCCCGCCTCCTTGCATATATTCCGTTCTATTACAATTATAGCAGCGCCCGGTCCATCCGGGTGAAAAGATGAGTGCGTCCGGATGAATGCATTATATGAGGTTTATACCTATAGTTTAACCGTATCTTCCCTGTATTGTCACAACTCGTATGAGATGCTACAACGATGTGTAACATGTCATTACCCACGTAAAGATTTCAGTAATTTCAAAAGGAGGTTCAGTACAATGCCAACGGTATCACTGCTAGAAGAAATAACACAGATAATCGTCAACCAGTTAGGTGTCGACAAAACCGCGATAGTGCCCGAGGCAAAATTCATCGACGACCTCGGGGCAGACTCCCTCGATATCGTCGAGCTTTTGATGGCGCTCGAAGACGAGTACGGAATTGAGGTCCCGGATGAAGATGCAGAGGGTATGCAGACAGTCGGGGACATTGTCCGCTATATCGAAGAGCGCGTGAACGGATACCGTCAACAAGGAGAAGCGGGATGCTGAACAACGTCAACGCTTATTTAATGGAGAACCCGGACGAGGAAGTGCGCCTCGAATGGAAAACAGACCCGGAGACCATGCAAAGGCAGGCAACCTGGTGCGGAATAAAACCCGGCATGAGGGTCCTCGATGCTGGCTGCGGGACCGGCAAGACCTCGAAGCTCCTTTATGATATGGTCCAGCCCGGCGGGGAGGTCGTAGGAATAGACCTCTCGGAAAAGAGAATTGCCTGCGCCAGGGAAAATTACCAGGGAGAACGGCTCTCATTTCAGGTGTGCGACCTCACAAAACCCCTGGCCCGCATAGGTAAATTCGACGCGATCTGGGTCCGCTTTGTCCTCGAATATTTCCTTAAAGAAAGCCGCTTGATCGTGCAAAACCTCAGTGAGTGCCTGTCTGCGGGCGGGTACCTCTGTCTTCTCGATCTCGATCATAACTGCCTGAGTCATTACGGTCTTTCGACTGAGATGGAAGCAACCCTTGCAAAGCTCATGAGGGCCACGGAAAAATTGAATTTTGACCCCTATTGCGGCCGCAAGCTTTACTCGTACCTTTACGATATCGGCCTTCATGACATAACCTCGGACCTCATGGCGCACCATCTCATTTACGGAAAATTAAGGGATGTGGATGCCTTCAACTGGGCGATAAAACTGTACGTCACCGGCAAAAAAACGGAGAAGGTTTTTGAAGGATACCCGGGCGGCTTCACATCTTTTTTCTCGGATTTTCAGACCTTCTTTGCCGATCCCCGGCGGTTCACGTATACACCGCTCATCATGTGCAAGGGCAGGGCTGCAGCGTAAGGAACTACGAACAGGGAGGAAAGATAATGGTTAGGGACAGCAGTGCGAATGTACGGCTTATAGAACCCGGGGAGGCCTTTGAAAAGGACCATTTTCCGCCCCCGCGTTTCATACAGGGCATTACCCCGGATCTTTTCGAAACCGCACAAAAAGTTGAGATCGAAAAGATCATCAATGACCTGAACTACATTCATTTCCGCGGCGGCAACATAGCGATAAGCCTCACACACCCCGGGCACAGGGGCAGCATTCTTTTGAGCGCACGGCCACAGCCCTCCCTGGACGCCAATCTCGTCTGTCTGTGGCAGACCGATGTCCGAAATATGAAACTTGGATCGTACACATTCGAATGGCTCTTCGTGAATGACGGCGATTCTTTCATGCTCGTTCCCTGCGAAATGACCGCGATGAACGAGAAATTCATATCAATGCGTATCACCGGTAAAGGTTTGCTGCTGGAACGCAGAAAGACGAGACGCTGCCCCGGAAACCGGGTAGACGTGGAATTGGCTCAGAATGGTTTCGTGGCACGGGGTGTTCTCCTGGATTTCAGTACGAAAGGTTTCCGGATACGCGTTGAACTTGATCGCTCTTATCCGTTCAACTGGCTTAACCCTGACGACTACTGCCGGGTAAACCTGATGAACGGCACGGGGATGATACTCACGTGCACCTGCACGGTCATACGACAGAGCGAAGCTGTTAGGTCGAGGGAAATTGTGGTCTGGCCTGACATGCGGTCCATCAACAGATTCCCCAAAAAAGAGGTCAGGCCTGAGCGGCACCATTTAAACCCTTCACCGAAAATAAGCTTTGAGCATCCGCTGTCAGGAACGACGGTCCAGAGAGCGGTCGCCGATATTTCCTATTCCGGATTGGCAGTTCATGAGCCTTCGGAAAATGCCGTCCTTCTTCCGGGCATGATGATTCCCGCGCTTATGATCAATTTCCCCGGCGGGCTTAAACTAAAATGCGTGGCGCAGGTCGTCTCCTGCCGGGACATAGATGGGAATATCGTCAGGTGCGGGCTTGCCTTCCTCGATATGGACGTATCGGCGTACGGCCGCCTCACACAATTGATAAGCAGCATTGAAGACCCCTGCAATAATATTTCAGGTGACCTGGACCTCGACGCACTCTGGGAATTCTTCTTTCACACGAACTTCATGTATCCGAAAAAATATAAACTGGTGAAATCCTACATCGATACATTTAAAACGATCTATACGAAGCTTTACCGGGACACCCCGGAGATCGCGGTCCATTACGCGTACGAAAAAGACGGAAGGGTCCTGGCGCATTTATCTATGTTAAGGAGCTATGACAGTGCGTGGATGCTGCACCATCATGCGGCCAGGGTAACGAGCCGCAGGACGGGCATCGGCATTCTCAAACTCATGGTCAATTACGTAAATGGCTTATACAGGCTGCCGACACCCCGCATGCGCTATGTTATGTGCTACTTCCGCCCGGACAATCACTTCCCCGACATGGTCTACGGAAAGTTCGCACGGGAACATAACGATCCCCGCGGATGTTCGCTCGACCTGTTCGCTTACGCAACGTTCAAGATCGCGGCACCCCAAGGCCTTCCCGGCGGGTGGGACGTCAGAAGGTCGACCCCTGAGGATATCCGGGACCTCGAAACGTTCTACCGGGCGGCTTCAGGATTCTCTTCCCCGGAAGGAGGCGGCCTGTTGGTAGACGCTCTTGGCCTGCGTGAACCCGGCGCCAACGATGCCGTGATGGCGTTGTACCACTCATTGGGGTTCGAACGGAACATTTGCCTTTATTCACTCTATCGTGAAGACGAGCTGAAAGCGGTGTTCATCGTCAACCAGGCGGACCTTGGAATGAACCTTTCAGAACTGCTCAATTCGGTCAAGGTGGTGGTTTTAGATCGGGAGGGCGTCTCCTGGGAGACGATCTCGGCGGCCATAAACCGGTTCGCCGGCTCTTATCACCTGGACACCATACCCGTGATGGTATACCCGTTCGAATACGCTGAAAAGAACGGGGTCCCGTATGAAAAGCAGTACTATCTCTGGATACTTGACCTGTACAGGAGTGCAGACCCCTATCTCCATTACCTGGAAAACAGGTTGAAGGTAAAGTTCGGATAAAAGGAAAAGGTGGAGCGTCATGTATATCAACCTGGCTTCACACTATGTGCCCGCGACAACCATTCGCAACGACCGCTACGAATGCCTGTCGGGGCTCACGGACGACTGGATCCGCAAAAGATCGGGAATACGGTCACGCGCGAGGGCCTGCTGTCACGAAAATACAAATACTATGGGGGTGGAAGCGTGCAGGCGCGCCTATGAGCACATCCCCTACCCGATCGTGGATGTCGATCTCATCGTCGGAGCCACATATACCCCGTACGATACCATTGCCACTCTTGCCCACGCTGTCCAGCATTTCCTTGAAGTGCCGAAAGCCCGGGTGATCTCGATCTCGTCGGCATGTTCCTCCTTCATAAATGCCCTCGAGGTCGTTGAGGGATATTTCGCGTCAGGCAAGGCACATAAAGCCCTTGTCGTCGCCTCGGAACACAACAGTGCCTACAGCGAGGACACCGATACACAGTGCGGCCATCTGTGGGGAGACGGGGCGGGAGCTGCCTTTATCTCGAAGGAAAGAGTTTCCGATGAAGACATACAAATACTGGATATAAACACAACGGGACTTGGCCACCTCGGCAAGGCTATGGACGCCATTCACCTCAGGCCGGGCAACGGCGGCCTCACGATGCCGGCCGGCAGGGACATATTTGTGAACGCGGTCAGATACATGGTTGCAGAAGTTAAGGAAATTTTGGAGAAAAACCAGTATAATACACAAGACATAGCACACCTCATCCCCCACCAGGCGAATCTCAGGATCATTGCCCAGGTCGGTGAAATGCTGGGAATGCACAACGGCAGGGTGATCACGAATGTGGAGGACACGGGGAATACAGGCTGTGCGAGCACGATAATCGCGCTGTCGCAAAATTGGGAACGCTTCGCGAAAGACGAGCTTATAGCGGTAACCGTTTTTGGCGGCGGATATTCAAGCGGTGCAATGCTTTTAAAGAAATAATGAGGATACCTAATGAACAGTACATTACATGAGGCAGGTACCCGGACAGAGTTGCCGCCCTTGATCATCAAGGGAAAAAAGATACCTGTACCTATCATCCAGGGCGGTATGGGGGTTGGCGTGTCCCTCTCGCCCCTTGCCGGCGCCGTAGCGCAGGAAGGGGCCGTGGGCATTGTATCGAGCGCCGCCCTTGATCGCGTCATATCAAAAAGAAATGGAAAAAAATGCTCGGCGTACGAAGCAGCATACGAAGAAATTTCGCTGTCTAAGGAAAAAGGCGGGTTTGCGGGGATCAATATCATGGTCGCCCTGCTGCAGACCTACGATGCAACGGTGGAGGGCGCGATAGATGCCGGGGCGGATTTTATTATATCAGGCGCCGGCCTTCCTATGAAGCTGCCGCTCATTAAAAAACCGGGAGAAACCGCGCTCATCCCCATAGTATCTTCAGCACGGGCGCTCGAGCTGATATGCAAGAAATGGGAGCGTGCAGGGTACAGGCCGGACGCGGTCGTTCTTGAAGGACCGCTGGCGGGAGGGCATCTAGGGTTTAAATTCGAGGAACTGTACCTCGAATCGAACAGACTTGAAAATCTTTTCCCGCCGGTCAAGGACATGGCCGAAAAATACGGAGGATTCCCCGTCATAGTCGCCGGCGGCATCTACGATCATTCCGATATCGTGAAGTTTCTCAAAATGGGCGCCGACGGGGTACAGATGGGAACACGTTTCCTGGTCGCCCGGGAATCGAGTGCCACCGACGCATATAAACAGGCGGTGATCGATGCAGGCAAGGAAGATATCGTTGTCGCACATAATCCCGGCTCTCCCAGTGGTTTGCCTTTCATGGTGATCAAAGAATCGGGCATGTACCAGGATGCCCTCGCCAGAAAAAGAAAGCCCCTGTGCAACAAGGGGTACATGCTGCGGCCGGACCGTGACGGTGTTTTCAATCAGTGCGACAGCCGGTTGGAGACCGGCAACAGTTTTTGCATCTGCAACGGCCTTCTCAGTTCGGCAGGTTACAATCCTGACCGGGAGAAACCGCTTTATACGGTCGGCGCGAACGGCTACCGGATCGACAGGCTCACATCGGTAAAAGAACTCATGGCGGAACTGACAGGGAACAAAGTAGGATAATGAGCCGATAGAAGCCGATACGTGACGGGAATTTTATATTTCTTTGTATTTCCCGTCGATGATCTCCGTCAACACCCCATGGCATTGCCTCGGATGCAGAAAGGCAAAGTACCTGTTCAATTCCTTCGCAAACCGTGGTTGCCGGTCGACCAGGTCGGCGCCATTTCTCATGAGGAGTTCCAGCGATCCCGCGGCATCATCCACCTTCAGGGAAAAGACCATGATACCCTCGCCGTGCCCTTCTATAAATCTCGCGACCTCTCCCGTCCCATCCATGTCCTCCATAATTTCCAGGGCAGTTTCGCCGATCATAAAATAGGCCACATTGATCTTCTCGTCATGGTCCGAGTAACGCCCGTCAATTTCCCAGCCAAAAGCCCGCTTGAAATCCTCCTCAGCCTTTTTCAGGTCTTTGACCGCGATGCTGATATGATCGATGCAGTTTACCTTCAGCTTCTCTGTCATACCTGCCTCCATTCCGCAAAGTCCAAAGCACTCTCTATACGGGTATAGTGCCGAGTATAGCATCAGGCACAATGTGAAGCGACAGAAAATCACGCTTTCAGGAACGGAGGATCTAAAGTTCCCCGGTAAAGATTAAGGGTTGATGGCACAACGAATGACTACCCCTCCCCGTCATCCCGGTGCTTGACACCGGGATCCAGTGTCTTTGCCTTTGTTTCTTCGTTTCGGGTTTACGTAGCCCAGGGGCTCAACAACAATGAAAGACAGGCGGTACGAAAAAGAGGGAAAACCTTGGATCCCGGTGTCAAGCACCGGGATGACGATATCTGGTTGGGGATGACGATATCTGGTTGGGGATGACGATATCTGGTTGGGGTCCACGATATGATAGCTGTTTAATATGCCATCAACCATTGAAAACTAAAAATAAATCCCGGGAAACGGTTAATGGACGCCGGGTTATCGCGCCGGCAGGCGAAGGATCATTCCTTTATCAAGGATCATGTCATCAATATGGCCCGTGGCTTTTGTAGTCCGTGATACAAGATGCATATGAACCGCATTCTTTTCGCCGGAGCCGGGTTTTATCGCGGGTGAATATTGACTGATAAATATCCCGTTATGCTTTTCCGAATAGAACCCGATCACATCTATGGGTTCATCCTTCATGGTAAATAATTCCTTGGACCTGGCAAAAAGCTCGCGGGTGATCGGTTTTTTATCGGTTCTATCGCAGTTGATGTGCCAGATTATTTCTACGGGTTTTCCGTAAAATTGGAAAGGGATCGGCTTCGAAACATCGAGCCCGGACGCAAGAGCCTGCTCTTTCAAGAATTTCTGGAACTGGACGTATGTCTTGACCGTTTCCGGGATCGGTATGTCTGTCCAACGAGGAACCTCGGCCCAAATCAGGAAAAGGGCGCTGTGGTCCAGCGTATTATCCACCTCGAAACTTTTGCCGCGTAATTTTGCAACGTAAGGGCGGGAGTTCATTATCGTGATCTCCCCGTCCAGCAATGCGGCAGGTCCAACCGCATAAATATCTTTCTTATCCTGGAAAAAACGAAGCGCCAGCGTCCCTTCTGCCTTACCTGTCTCGAACAATCTCTTCTGGGCGCCAATGTACGATACCATCCCGTCTACTGTCGGAGCCTCCGCTGCCGCATTGGCAGCAAGACATATAATGACGAATAAACAGCTGAGGATGCCTGCGACTGTTTTTCCTGCCCTGAAATATCTCCGGCCCATATATTGGTCCCCTAAAATGCCAGTTATGTCAATTGTGAATTTTTTGTGAGTTACGGTGTTAATTGGTTATTTATTGTTTATCATAGTGACAATATTTCTGTCAAATAATCGGGCGCAACGGCAGCAAGGTTTCTAAGACCTCCACCTGTCGTCTGGATAGAATCTACATGATCTCATTCTTATAGTATTGTATGGGCATATGTTTGGGCCTGATAAAAATGGGAAGAGGTACGAATGCCGGGGTAGGAAAGGAGGGACTGAAAGGTTGTGCAAACTTTCAGGCAACAGGACATGACAAAACTGAATGAAAAAGCGTGGCTCAGCCTGGCGGCACTCGCAGTGTTCATGGGTCTGCTGCTCTTTATTCCCGCATGGAGCATCCGCTACTGGCATGCATGGATCTATATAGTCGTGTTCATGGGAACATCAAGCGTGATCACGGTGTACCTGATGCGGCACGAACCGGAGCTTCTCGAACGACGCATGAAGGGCGGACCGACCGCAGAACAAAGGCCGGTTCAAAAGTTTATCATGCTCTGGACATCGATCGGGTTCATTTCTCTGCTCGTAGTACCCGCGCTCGATCATCGCTTCAAGTGGTCTTCCGTGCCGGTTATGTTCGTAGTGCCGGGCGATCTCCTGGTGGTAATCGGATTCTATTTCATTTTTCGCGTCTACAGAGAGAATCCGTATTCATCCGCAACGATAGAGATAGTCGAAGGGCAAAAGCTCGTTTCGACAGGGCCGTATGCTGTCGTTCGCCATCCCATGTATGCAAGTGCTCTATTGTACCTCATTGGCACACCGCTTGCCCTTGGTTCGTACTGGGGATTCATCGGGCTTGTATTCATGCTGCCGTTCCTGCTCTGGCGTCTTCTTGACGAAGAACGTTTTCTTTCGCTAAACCTGCCAGGATATGAGGAATACCGGAAGCGGGTGCGGTATCGTCTCGTACCTTTTCTATGGTAGGTTGCGGAGCATCCATTTTTTTGCCTCAGATTAAAAGCGATGGAGAATCTTACTTGTTTTTGCCCCCCTTCATGGTGAAGCGCCATTTACAAAAGAGATTCTCGGGGTGCGGGTCGGGAGGGGCGAACACGCATTCAACCTTTATGTCCCTGTCGATCTCCTCGATCATATTCGCAAATTCCCCGAGATGCATCTCCTTGCAGCTGTATTCTCCCACTCCTTTCTTCAGCCGGGCCTCCTGGGATGCGCAATGGGAGATCGAGACTATGACCTCCTCGTCTTTCTCCTCGATGTCGAACTCCGATATCATTGTCCACGGGGAATAGCGCAGGACCCTGGCAAGGCCTTTCAGGCCTTTTTCCTCGATGGAGAACTTCTTTATGATCTCGCGGGTCATGATCTTGCCCATCCTGTGCCACACCTGTTCATTGATCTTGATAGCGGCATCGTAGCCGTAGGTATGTTCGACCCCGAGAAACCAGAACCCGTCGGTCTTTCTGAACAGGTCCACCATGAACTCAATATAAGGCCGAAGCTCTTCGCTATCGAACTCGCGTATCTTCATAAAAGGCCCTCCTCCATCGCCTTATAAGGCTACCATAGTTCCCCGAATGCCGGTCA
Organism: Syntrophorhabdaceae bacterium; assembly: GCA_963666485.2. Taxonomy (GTDB): domain Bacteria; phylum Desulfobacterota; class Syntrophorhabdia; order Syntrophorhabdales; family Syntrophorhabdaceae; genus Delta-02. The sequence continues at coordinate 188,192 of CAXXUO010000001.1, forward strand.
AGATTCTTCCTCTTTTCTCTCGCGAAATCCTGATTTTCGATATAATAACTATATTGGTAATACGAGCATACGAAGGATCAGTGAAAAATAAAGGGAGGTATCATGAAGAAACTCGAAGTGACATTACCGGAACTGGCGCTTATCGCCGGCACCAGGGCGATACTCGGGGCAGGGATCGGCCTGCTTATAGCGGATAAGATACCGGAGGACCAACGTAAGGCCGTCGGCTGGACCCTCACGATCATAGGGGCTGCAACGACGATCCCGCTCGCTGTAAATGCCCTGGCAAAAAAGTAGCGGCGTCTATCTCGATCTCTTTTTTCTGGCTGCGTCGTCGAGTGCCTTCCGGGGATCACAGCGGTTGTCACGGAGACACGATAGGAAAAAATAGGGCTCGATCTCCCCGCGGCGTACCAGGTATGTATAGGGACGGGACGCCAGCGATATCCCGAAATGGAGATGGCTCGGGGTACGCGCCGCATTGCCGGATGACCCGATATACCCCAGGACCTCGCCGGTCTTGACCTTCTTGCCTAAGGTCATGCCGGCGGCGATCCCTTCCAGGTGGCTTCCGTAATAACGGTATCCGTCATCCCCGGCAATACTTATCCATATTCCGCCCTTCAGGGCGGGGTCCCGGGTCTTTTCCCAGAGGTCCGTCGACTGGATATCTTCGATAGTACCAGAGACAGGCGAGACAAAGGCGGTGCCTTTTCCGGCGAATATATCTATACCCGGATAACCATGCCCACCCTTTTTGAATGAAGCGCTTTTTACCGGTTGAACAGGAAAAACATAGGACACCTCGGCGGCCCCGGCGATGAAGCTCAGAACGATGACAAGGAGTACGGCCGCACACGATATTCTCATTTACCTTATCCTGTAATGTCCCGTTATGGGAAACTCAAAAAGCCTGTCTTCCTCTTTTGTCCCTGCCCCGATATTATGAATGATAAGTGGCTGGCCCGATCCGTTTTTCCTGTCACTGACGATCATGATGTGGGGAAGGCCGGGAGGCACTGTACAGGAAACGAGATCGCCCGCCCTGTAGTCGGCGCCTTTTTTTGAGATCGGCACGGAATACCCACGGCGGTCGAAGTACGTCGTGAGGTTGGCGACACGTCGATGATCTATGTTTGTATCGGGTCCCTTGAGGCCCCACTTGACCGGATACTTTTTGAAATTCCCCCGCATGTCCTCGTGGACCAATTCCTGGAGGTCCATGCCGGGCCCCGACCTGAAAGCCCGGATGAGAACGTCCGTGCAAACGCCCCTGTCCAGGGGAACATCTCCGTTCGGATACGGGATGGATCTATATGCCGGATCGTAGACAATCGTGACGCCGATCTGCTCGCGGGCGGCACGCACTATAGAGATTCCCGGATCGTTTCCGGACTCTGCTGCTGACGCTCCGAAACCCATCAGGAGGAACGCCGACAGCAGCAGGATCGAAAAGATGGATCGGGAGAACCCTGAGACTATTGCAGGGCAAAGGGCAGGAATGGAACTAACCCCGGTCAATGAAAAAGAAAGCAAATTCCCCGCCCCGTCTCAGGGCTGGATAGTTGCCCGCCACGGGAAAGGTCCCGCCGACCAGGAACATCCGTACGAACCGTTGACTGTCCTCATGTCGGATGCGAGGATACCCCGATAGGTACACGTCCCGTTCCTTTGCTGCCTGGAGACGCTTACTTCAGCACCCCTGATATTGATGGTAAGTGCCGCCCTCTCCTGCGGTTGGCCCGGCCTCGTCCAGACGGCATCGAAGGCGTTGGTCCTACCCCTTCTCGTCCATACTCCATTCCAGCCCGACTCCTCTTCATTCCAGACCCGCCCCAAAGCGTTGGTCTCATAGGTCCTCAAAAAATTCTGAAATGCGGCGCACGTACTGTTCGGTGATGGCGCGATATTGCAGCCGCAGCCGAATCCGCCCCAGTCCCGCTCCATACACGTCTGGCCGTTAATGGTCATCCGGACCCCCTGGGTCTGACAGGTCCTCTGCGCTTCCTGGGGACTCGATATGGGTATAAATGTGCTCCCGGTAAAATAGAATATGGTAGGTGACACAGAATTGTGACGGACAAATGTCGGCTGCCAGTTGTTGCTCCTGCATTCGTCTGCGAAAAGCGCGGAAGAGTTGGCGCACAGCAGAAAGGCACAGATGCAAACTGTCAGAATGATACAACGTTTCATGGTGTCCTCCTTGAATCTCGGAATAAAAACATTATTCGAGTGCGGCCTGCAGGTTCCCTGGCGACCATATGCTGGGATATTATCAAACAGTAGTTTTTCCGTCAATCAAGAAACTTTGCCGAGGGACGTCCATGTAACCCCCCCATCCCTTTTTACATTGCAACACCTGACCCCATGCCCTCTTCCGTTCGCATCTCACTTTTCCACTTCTTTTCGTATCCTGTCAACGTCTACCCGGTTCACGTAGCTGATAATGTTGGCCCATGCGCGGTTGTACCTGTATCCTCCTTCGACCATTTCGCGAATGGCTTCCTCTTTCGTCCACCCCTGGTCTACGATCCTGAACATTGCAACCATAACGCCAACTCGATCCGAACCTTTCCAGCAGTGGATCAAAAATGGACCATTCTCTCTTTTCCTGATTATCCGCAAAACCCTTACTACATCTTCATCCTCAATATGCCACGGTTTCACGTTCAGTTTTTCGACGTGTAATCCCGTCCCCTCGATCGCGTCCGCATCAGGATCAAACACATTCAACTCTATCACGGTCTTTATTCCTATTCTCTCAAGGTTCTTCATCCCTTCCGCAGTCGGCTCCTCGCTTCTATAAAGATAGTCAGTGATCTTGTAAATATTGGTGAAACCTTCTACCTGTACCGGTGTCGCCCAGGATGCCGGCCGACCTGGCCCTACTGTGCTTTGAACGCAGCCCGGAAGAGGGGACGCCAACAAGACCAATAGCCAGAGAACAATCCGCATTACAAGTACCTCCTCTTCGCGCAATCCCTGCCTGTTCACATTATAAGCAGTGCTTACGGTAAAGAAACCGTTGAGGTCATGCTTGGATGCATAACCGGGGGACGTTCGTTAAAAACTAAAAAACTCCAATTTATTGTCACTGACACGTTATTGCAGAGCATTGAGAATTATTGGACACGAGGACTAGGGGTGTCCTCCTGTCCAATACCGTGATATACTATCGGATGAAATTTTCTATCAGTAAAAGCCTGCATTTCGATGATCTCTCACAATGGCTCTCGGGCCTTGAAAAGATCCCCCTGGAACTCGCGCTACCTTACGATATGCAGGAATTTTTGTCTATCGTCGGGCGCCTTGACGAACTGAAAGAGTATGTGCGGGATAAAAACATAGTCGTCAATTCAGTCCATGCACCCCATGCGCGCCTTTCCGCCAACGCGTTCCCGTCATGGGCACTGCCGGTTATGAGGTTTTCGTTCAGGGTCAGCGCCCGCTTTTGTGTCTTTCATCCTGAGAATCATGTAGCAAAGGCAAGAAAACCTGACTTTCAAGCAATTGCCCTCTCGTACATAAAGTCTGTACAGACGAAAATCTCTGTCCCGATGGCGATCGAGACCTTAAGAAGCAACAGCAGGTTGTTCACACCCGCGGAAATAGTGCAGCATGATCTGCCCATGGCCCTGAACACGTCACACATAACAGAACAGCTGGCAATCAAGCTGATAGAACAATACTCAGGTAATATTGTGGATGTCCGTCTGTCGGAAAATGGGACCTCATCGGAAGGATTCGGTATTTCCATACTTGAAGCATTAAAAGTCAGGAAATGGGATGGGTCCGTGACCCTGGAATACTTACCGGAAAATCAAGACAGGCTCATGCCGGACAGGGAACGGCTGGAAAGTATGTTCGGATGAACACAATATTCCCCAGAATCGGGATGCGCGAATGAAGGTGTTTATTCTTTGAAGAACGTCCCCCTCCTTCCCGCTTCTTTTTTTCAATTGTCAGATTTCCACCGGCCGCCTTCCTCGGCGAATGTGCTCCACTGGTTACCGGAGAAGATGATGACCGCTGTTCCGCCACGCACGACAACGCGCTTGATATTCTTGAGGGAATCTTCCATATCCTTTGCGGCCTCCTGCGCGAATGCCTTCGCCTCATCCGCGCTCATCCGGGCGAGAAGAAGGTCCGTCCTGGCGTTTGACCGTTCGGTCGACAGGCGCTTGACCGCGTCAAAATCGCCTTTCTTCAGAGCGTTGATCTTTTCCTTCAGGACCTTTGCCTGCGGGCTGTCCTGTGCGGCCTTGCCCTTAAGGTCGGCAGTGACCGGCAATTCATTGAAAAGCGGGGCGCTGAATTTTACAGAGAAGGATATCGTCGGTATCTCATCGTTTCCGGCACCCTTCTCGGTATACTCGGTTTCCCCCGAAACCCGTGTCTTTGAGACGGCAAGGTTCTTGAAAAGCTTCTTTCCGGAATCGCTGCGGCTCAGGGTCGTGAGCGACATGCCCTGTCGGGAAGGCTTCCGGAGAATTGTCACAACCATCTTACTCTGGTCCGCCGGATCGAACTGGAGGAGGAGTCCGCGGACCTTGCCTTCTTTGGCCAGGGTCGTGACCGGCAGGAAGGCTATTCCCCGCAGGGACTCCTGAGGAACCTTCCTGTCCGCCAGCACTATGCGGATCTCTTTCGGGCGGTCGAGCAATCCTTCGGCGTTGTCGTGGAATTGGGCATAAGCCTCTTTCAACTCGATCGTTTCATTATTGATCACGAGAGTGCCTTGCACCCTGCCGGGATCGATAGCGTGCGCCGCTTGAAAACACAACAGCAGAAGAATAAGAAAACTCAGAACGGTTCTTGTCATAGTTCCCCCAACGTAACCACTATTTTTCTCTACGTATGATCAAATATCAGCTGCTTTGCTTCGACGCCGTCAATAGCATTTAATTTCTGCGTGAATTCGTGAAAACGCGAATCGGCCCCCACAAATTCGACCAGCAGTATACCGCCGGTCGAGGCCTCTTTGTCGTCGAGCTCATGTAATCCTAACCGTGTCTTTATGTTGCCTCCAAAATCGGTTAGGACCTGCTGTACCGGCAGCGCACGCACCAGCCGCTCCGTGACGTGAATCCCGAGAATGAGGTGTTTAGCTTTCTTCATAACGTAACCTCCTGAGATAATGGTATTGTGGTGTATGATAGAATTATATCACGTTTAGGCCGTTTCCCGGCTTCAACGTAATTCAATTTCGACATGCCTGCCGTGCCTTCTTGGCCTGCCCTTATCAATTGCGTGCATTGGGGGTCATCACACATTGTGCGTGAGACAGGCTGCAAACAAGGAATGGCGACAGCTTAAAGAAGATCTCGTCATGCAAGCGTTCCATTACACGACCTGACCCCATAATTCTTGCAAGCTGGCAGAAGGTGACGAGATATTGACATATTCAGGAACGTACCCGGTTTACCGACTCACCTTCATACATATTGTGCGTGATAGGCCACGGTGCAAGATTACCCCACTGTGCTGAAATAACAACATATTTAGTCTTTCATGACTCTACCCCGTCTTGCAAAAGAGGAAGGTCTCGGAGGATAATTTTTAACAAGGGCAAGCCGGGTCCAGGCGTGACGTCACGACAGCTATTGATCCGTTGGTTGCCAACGAGACCGCGGGAAATTGCGGGAACCACAGGAGGGTGCAATGATCGATACATTGACCAACTTTGACCGTTTTTTAACCGTTTATCTTATTCCCGTCGGGTGGAAAGTTCTCGGTGCCATCGTCCTGTGGATAGCAGGAGGCTGGGCGATCAGGATTATCGGGAATCTTTCGGGAAAGGGAATGCGGGCGCAAAAATTGGATCCCACGCTCATTAAGTACTTCGATGCCACTATCCGGGTTATCCTCAAAATAGTCCTTGTCATAGCGATCCTTTCCATCTTCGGCATCCAGACCACGTCCTTCGTGGCCCTGATCGCTGCTGCCGGCATCGCTATCGGGGCAGCTTGGGGAGGTCTCCTGGCAAATTTCGCGGCCGGCGCCTTTCTCATTATTCTGAGGCCTTTTCATGTCGGGGACATGATCACGGCAGCCGGGATGACGGGCGATGTCAGGGAAATCGGACTATTCGCCACAACCATCGATACAGTAGACAATCTCCGTGTTGTTGTGGGCAACAACAAGATCCTGTCGGACAACATCGTCAACTATACGACCAACCCGTTCCGACGCGTCGACCTGAAAGCACAGCTTGCCCAGAGTGTGGACCCCAATGAAGCAGCGACGCGCCTCACGGAACGGGTAAAGAAGATACCAAACGTCGTGGAGTCTCCCGCCCCGTCCGTGGAGATACTGGAATTCAACCTCGCCGGACCGGTGCTCGCTGTGCGCCCTTTCTGCCACAACAAAGATTACTGGCAAGTGTTCTTTGACACGAACAGGGCAATACAGGAGGTTTGCGCAACGGCCGGCTATGCAGCGCCGTGGACGAACCGGGTGGTTTATCATAAACCCCTGTAATGCCTGATGTCAGGTCAAGGAGAGACAGCGGGAAGGCAGGGGACGTCCCTGACTTCCTGCATGCTACTTTGCCAAACGTACGGGAAGAACTCTTTGAAAAAGGTTGGTTGACTGCTTGAGCCACATCCGTTTGCCGCCGAAGAATTCTAAACCGGCGACCTCAGAACCTCGCGTTTCGGACGCCAGCACCAGGTCGCATGAAAATCGGATCAATTTTGTCAGATGTTCCTCTCCACATTCAGACTGGTAGGTCTTGCTCCTGTCATACAGGCCGGCAAGTTCGTCCAGGGTCGGCATCCGCCAGTCTGTGTAGCCGCCGCCGCGAAAATTCTGGCAATATGATCTGGCATTGGAATAGCTGATGTCGCTTCCGTTGTCCTTTGCCGCCCACATAAGATTGGTCCTCGTATCGAGAACCGTTCCGTTGTCGTAGGCGATAAAAGGGCCATCCCGACCCGTCTCTCCCGCCGTGACATATTGGGCAGCGATGATTCCTGCAAAAGCGGCCATTATCAGTACCGCCGCCATTGTTGCCGATGGTCTTCTCATACCCGGACCCCCTTTCGCTTTATGTTTTCCACTTCAACTGCCTGACTTTTCTCAGGCATCAAAAATCATCCGATCTCCGGCCCTCCCTCTTAGCTGGCTCGTTAGGCTTGGACTTGACCCGGACAGACAGGACCGTCCTTTAAGGACGCCCTATCTTCCCTGTCTTCGAGGGGTCTTCCTGTTAATATTTGTCGGGATTGAAGTTGCCTTCATGACCGAAATGCTTTTTATTCGCATTTTTCTGAGCCGCTATGTCGCTCGCGCTGGCTCCGTTGTCATGCATCCTGGTAATGATCTTATCCGCGGCGTTCTTGCGCTTTTGATCCATATCTTTTTCTTTTTGCGTGGATTGACCTGACGTAGTGCCTGTTTTCGAAGTGTCCGCCGCCATTACATTCAATGCCTGACCGGCGAAAAAGCTGCATGATACGACTAATGCGCTCAACAAAACCAGGGTTCTTCCTTTCATGATCTCTCTCCTTCCGGGCATTTTTTGTGATTGAGTATATCAGAGCATGTACGGGTTTTCAATGCCAGGGTTGGCAAGGGCAAAAGCCTTCCTCAGGTTTGCTCAAATCCAGAGATCCCGGCGTCGTACCGACTCGTAGTCTTTTGCTGACCCCGTTCCCTTTCCCTTTCGCGGCCAATCGGCGACAAAAGGAGAGATATTGAGATATTTGAGGACGTCCCCGAGCCCCATTACGAACCCCCCTGAGAGATTCCCTGACCCGCAACGAGGGCCGAGATATTGGCATATCTAAGGACGTCCCCGAGTTCCTCGTCCCTGAGTTCCTGCATCACCACTAGAGTTCTAAAATGGTGATATTGCAAGTTCTGATCTCATGTTTCTGTTGACATAATATCAGGAAATTCGTACACTCAAATCTCGAAACGAGTAAATTTTTGACCACAAAAGGGGAAACAGATGAAAAAGCTGAACATAATGATGGGCGCTTCCATATTTCTTTTGGCAATATTCATTGTTAACGCAACGGCGTACGAAAGAGTATACAGCTACGAGCCCGAAACAGAATATGTCGGGCAAGGGGTCGTTGATTTTAAGAATATAACACCAGAACAGTGCCTGGCGGCTTGCAAACGGGAAGGCCGGTGTGGGTATTATACCTGGTATCCTGCCGGCGCGCCATCAGCAAGCACCCGGTATTCCCCGGCTGAGAACAAATATACGCGGTGTTTACTTATGATGGGCCCGTTCAAAAAGTACACGAAGAGGGCGGCCATCTCCGGCATGATACAGGAGAGCAGATAACCAAGAGTTCTTCACGTGTCGAGAATCATGTCCGGTCCGCAGTACCGAAAATAAGGCGCCAAGTAAGGCGCCATATTTTTTTATAAAAAACTCAGTAACGACCTACTTTCCTACAGAGTCGCCCCTGCAGTAAGGGCGTCCCTGACTCTCTGACTATCCTAAGGACAGAAGGCCTAGATATTTCTCTAAAATCACCGAGGTTGTTCAATCGTAGGCTCTACCCCCTGTTTTGAGCAAATATTGACATATCCAAGGACGTCCCTCAGTTACTTTTTAACGAACGCTCCTGGTCGCCCTATAATCTTTGGTAACTCTGCCTGACTTTGTGTAAGATAAGGATCAGATGAGGAGATGCAATCATGGATGAACTGACCGATTCCCATTCCTGGGCTGTAAAAGGGGATAAGCTTAGGGCGGACAAAAATTGGCCGGAGCTTATCAAACACTGTGAAAACTGGCTAAAAAAATACCCTGGAGAGCTCAGCGCTCAAATCCTTCTTGGGGAAGCATATAACAATGCAGGCCGATACCAGGAATCGATGGACCTCTATTTCAAAGTCGTTACAAAAAGACCCAATGATTATGCGACCTGGTATTTGCTCGGTTCTCTCGCTGTCAGAGTCGGGAAAACTGAGGAAGCTATCAACTACTTCTCAATGGCAGTCTACACGAACCGTGATATGGGGGCGACAATCAAATCGACGTACCCGGACCTTTACGAAAAAGTAAGAAAACAATCCGGTTCGAATAGAATATTGCGGCTTTGCGTCGGAATAATCATTCTTATCCTGTTTGCAATCGCGGTCTGGATATTTTTCTAAATTAATCACGTACATTCAACGCGTTCTTCCCCGCTGAGATTCAAGGGGCGTTGAAGCCCCCCAAACACTCCGGACAACTGAGTCAACAACGCTCCCTTTTTTATATTGAGTGACTCGATATTCCAAAGTTAAGGATCTGCCCGATATATTACTTTTTAACGAACGTTCCTAATCACCCGAATTATTGAAGATCGTTCGAATCCTCTTCCTAGGGCAATGGGGGCATCTTGCCGGTGCTCTTCCCATCCTTCGCATATTTGAGGGCGATTCCGACTGTCATATCCTCCGGGCTGCCTTTTACAAGGATGCTGCTAAACCTTCCATTCCTTGTTTGTTCCGATTCCGGGTATTCAAGAACTATCTCGCCCTTCTCACTATACCAATGGGATTCCAGTATCCTTGTCCCGCGCGGCTCGTTTGTACGGGCTTCGACCTTATCGAGGATCCTCTTGGTCTTCATGGCGGGCTCCGGTTTATCATTCACTGTCAGCCGCCAGTATGTGATCGTGTCCTTGTTCCTGGTGACACTGTCGGAGTCTATGTAGTATTTTGCCGTTATGCCAAGCATCGTATTGGTAGTAACATGCACCCAGTTCGTCGCAAACGCACTACCGGAGAAGAAAAGAAATGCCAGGAAGCAGAAGATAACTTTTTTCATACCGCGAACCTCCCTTATAAATGATTCCGGCGATCTCGGAGAACACATTCAGGCAACATGTCCGCTATATAATAAAAATCGATCGTCGCTCTTGCAATCAAATTAATGAGGCATGATGATCAATATTCGACTCATTCTTTAAAAAAGCACTAAAAGCCCAAAATTTGAAGACGGAAAACCTTGGATCCCGGTGTCAAGCACCGGGATCACGGCACGTAATAAAGGATAACGGGCTAAAATAAACAAATGATGGGCTAATAATAAAATATATAATTTCAAAGGCAAAGACACTGGATGGCAATGACAACCAACTGGATTCCCGCATTCGCGGGAATGACGGATTGTTAGGTTTCGTGGAAAGTTATTTTGTTGGATTTCTTGCGGATTATTCCGGCAAAGCCGGAATCAATAATAGTTTCAGCCGCAAGGCCTGAAATCCTTTTTGGTCCGGCCGAACGTCAGTAAAACTAGGATGTGCGCACCAGTCCGGCAGGCCGAGGTGCTTTTTTACGAAAAAAAAGGCGCCTTTTTGGGCGCCTGTTTTTTCGTAAAAAAAGACCCGGCAACGACCTACTTTCCCACAGAGTCACCCCTGCAGTATCATCGGCGCGGTAGAGCTTAACTGCCGTGTTCGGGATGGGAACGGGTGTGGCCTCTACGCTATGGTCACCGGGAAACTTTTTGAATCTATAAATTTTTAGGACAACTATATACGTTATTGAAAATTTTTGATTAATGGCCAAGCCGCTCGATCGATTAGTACTGTTAGGCTCAACACATCGCTGTGCTTACACCATCAGCCTATCAACCACGTAGTCTTCGTGGGATCTTAGCCTGGTATTGCTACCAAGCGGGATAACTAATCTTGAGGCGAGCTTCCCACTTAGATGCTTTCAGTGGTTATCTCTTCCGAACTTAGCTACCCGGCCATACCACTGGCGTGACAACCGGTTCACTAGAGGTTCGTCCATCCTGGTCCTCTCGTACTAAGGACAGCTCCTCTCAATTATCCTACGCCCACAGCAGATAGGGACCGAACTGTCTTACGACGTTCTAAACCCAGCTCACGTACCGCTTTAATTGGCGAACAGCCAAACCCTTGGGACCTACTTCAGCCCCAGGATGCGATGAGCCGACATCGAGGTGCCAAACCTCCCCGTCGATGTGAACTCTTGGGGGAGATAAGCCTGTTATCCCCGGAGTACCTTTTATCCGTTGAGCGATGGCCCTTCCATGCGGAGCCACCGGATCACTAAGACCAACTTTCGTTCCTGCTCGACTTGTAGGTCTCACAGTCAAGCCGGCTTATGCCTTTGCACTCATCGGCTGGTTTCCAATCAGCCTGAGCCGACCTTCGTGCGCCTCCGTTACTATTTTGGAGGCGACCGCCCCAGTCAAACTACCCACCAGACAGTGTCCTCGACCCGGATTACGGGCCGGAGTTAGAATCTCAAAACAATAAGGGTGGTATTTCAAGGTTGACTCCATGGCAGCTAGCGCCACCATTTCAACGTCTCCCACCTATCCTACACATAGTATCCCGAAATTCACTGTCAAGCTATAGTAAAGGTTCACGGGGTCTTTCCGTCTAGCTGCGGGTTGAGGGTATCTTCACCCCCATTATAATTTCACTGAGTCCCTGGTTGAGACAGTGGGGCAATCGTTACGCCATTCATGCAGGTCGGAACTTACCCGACAAGGAATTTCGCTACCTTAGGACCGTTATAGTTACGGCCGCCGTTTACTGGGGCTTCGGTTCAAAGCTTCTCCCGAATTAACAGAATGACTTCTCCCCTTAACCTTCCAGCACCGGGCAGGCGTCAGACCCTATACATCCTCTTACGAGTTTGCAGAGCCCTGTGTTTTTAGTAAACAGTCGTCACCCCCTCTTCACTGCGACTCCAGAATGCTTCAAAAGTAAATTTCTACACACGCCGGAGTGCACCTTCTCCCGAAGTTACGGTGCAATTTTGCTGAGTTCCTTAACCAGGGTTGTCTCAAGCGCCTTAGGATTCTCTCCTCGCCCACCTGAGTCGGTTTGCGGTACGGTTGCCAAAATAACTCGCTACGAGGCTTTTCTAGGAAGCGTGGGATCAATCACTTTGTGATCTAAAAGATCTCGTCATCACATCTCGGCGTATGAACCTACGGATTTGCCAATAAGTTCCGCCTACCTGCTTGAACCGGGTATTCCGTCACCCGGATGACCTACCCTTCTCCGTCCCCCCTTCGCTCAAACGCTACTCTGGCAGTACAGGAATATTAACCTGTTTCCCATCAGCTACGCCTTTCGGCCTTACCTTAGGGACCGACTAACCCTGAGAGGATTACCCTTGCTCAGGAAACCTTGGGCTTACGGCGACAAGGTTTTTCACCTTGTTTATCGTTACTCATGTCAGCATACTCTCTTCTACATCCTCCAGCATTCCTCGCGGAACACCTTCGCAGGTTCGTAGAATGCTCCCCTACCACTCGCGCGAAACGCGCGAATCCATAGCTTCGGTAATGTGCTTAGCCCCGTTACATTTTCGGCGCAGACCTGCTTGACCAGTGAGCTGTTACGCTTTCTTTAAAGGATGGCTGCTTCTAAGCCAACCTCCTGGCTGTCTGTGTGGATCCACATCCTTTCCCACTTAGCACATTTTAGGGACCTTAGCTGATGATCTGGGCTCTTTCCCTCTCGACGACGGATCTTATCACTCGCCGTCTGTCTCCCACACTTGAGGTTATGGCATTCGGAGTTTGGTTGGGTTTGGTACCCTTGTAGGAGCCCTAGCCCATTCAGTGCTCTACCTCCATAACCGAACATGTGAGGCTATACCTAAATATATTTCGGGGAGAACCAGCTATTTCCAAGTTTGTTTAGCCTTTCACTCCTATCCACAGCTCATCCCCTCAGTTTTCAACCTGAGTGGGTTCGGACCTCCGTCCCGTGTTACCGGGACTTCATCCTGGCCATGGATAGATCACTTGGTTTCGGGTCTACTCCATGCAACTAGTCGCCCTATTCGGACTCGCTTTCGCTGCGGCTCCACCTAACGGCTTAACCTCGCTGCATAGCGTAACTCGCTGACCCATTATGCAAAAGGTACGCGGTCACCAGTATTGCTACCGGCTACCACAATTTGTAGGCATACGGTTTCAGGTACTATTTCACTCCCCTCACCGGGGTTCTTTTCACCTTTCCCTCACGGTACTTGTGCACTATCGGTCGCCAAGTAGTATTTAGCCTTAGGGGATGGTCCCCCTAGCTTCCCGCAGAATTCCACGTGTTCCGCGGTACTCAGGAGTTTATCCAGAGAGACTGTTCTATTTCGCGTACGGGGCTATCACCCACTGTGGCCAACCCTTCCAGATTGTTTCACTATAGAACAGTTTTGTAACTCTCCGAGGCATCCGTAACTGCCTCCGATAAATCCTACGACACCGAACATGCAAGGCTCACGGGCTATGCGCATATTCGGTTTAGGCTATTCCCATTTCGTTCGCCACTACTTTGAGAATCGAGTTTTCTTTCTTTTCCTGAGGGTACTTAGATGTTTCAGTTCCCCTCGTTCGCCTCCTGAAGACTATGTATTCATCAACAGGATACCTGGACATTACTCCAGGTGGGTTTCCCCATTCGGAAATCCCCGGATCGAAGCCTGTTTAGCGGCTCCCCGGAGCTTATCGCAGCTTACCACGTCCTTCATCGCCTCTTGGCGCCAAGGCATCCACCATATGCCCTTAGTAGCTTGACCAAAAATCAAAAATTTTCAAAACATATATAGTTGTCAAAGAACATTCAAACCATTTACTGGTGGAGGTGAACGGGATTGAACCGATGGCCTCCTGCGTGCAAGGCAGGCGCTCTCCCAGCTGAGCTACACCCCCAGAAGTGCTGCAGTATATTTTTCAGAGTTCGGAGTTCGGATTAACATCTGATCTCCTATCGAATAAACTCATCACTGCCTATAATGGGCCTAGATAGACTTGAACTATCGACCTCACGCTTATCAGGCGTGCGCTCTAACCACCTGAGCTATAGGCCCCAAGGTACAAATGATTCTTATTATAATAACTAAATAGCAGGCCCACGTCGTCATCGTCTCTTAGAAAGGAGGTGATCCAGCCGCAGGTTCCCCTACGGCTACCTTGTTACGACTTCACCCCAATTACCTGTCATACCTTCGGCATCTGCGTCCCTTGCGGGTTAGCCCAACGACTTCTGGTACAACAAGCTTTCGTGGTGTGACGGGCGGTGTGTACAAGGCCCGGGAACGTATTCACCGCGGCATGCTGATCCGCGATTACTAGCGATTCCAGCTTCATGGACTCGAGTTGCAGAGTCCAATCCGAACTAGGAGCGGATTTGTGGGATTAGCTCCCCCTCGCGGGTTTGCGACCCTTTGTGCCGCTCATTGTAGCACGTGTGTAGCCCTGGATATAAGGGCCATGAGGACTTGACGTCATCCCCACCTTCCTCCGCATTAACTGCGGCAGTTTCCTTAGGGTGCCCAACTTAATGATGGCAACTAAGGATGAGGGTTGCGCTCGTTGCGGGACTTAACCCAACACCTCACGGCACGAGCTGACGACAGCCATGCAGCACCTGTGTCCAAGTTCCCCTTACGGGGCACTCCCGATTTTCATCAGGATCCTCGGCATGTCAAACCCAGGTAAGGTTTTTCGCGTTGCGTCGAATTAAACCACATGCTCCACCGCTTGTGCGGGCCCCCGTCAATTCCTTTGAGTTTCAACCTTGCGGCCGTACTTCCCAGGCGGAACACTTAACGCGTTAGCTACGGCACGGAAGGTATTACACCTCCCACACCTAGTGTTCACCGTTTACAGTGTGGACTACCAGGGTATCTAATCCTGTTTGCTCCCCACACTTTCGCGCCTCAGCGTCAGTATCAGACCAGGAAACCGCCTTCGCCACTGGTGTTCCTCCCGATATCTACGAATTTCACCTCTACACCGGGAATTCCGTTTCCCTCTTCTGTACTCTAGTTATGCAGTTTCAGATGCAGTTCCCCAGTTGAGCCGGAGTATTTCACATCTGACTTGCATTACCGCCTACGCGCCCTTTACGCCCAATAATTCCGAACAACGCTTGCACCCTCCGTATTACCGCGGCTGCTGGCACGGAGTTAGCCGGTGCTTCCTCCTGCGGTACCGTCACTCCCTGTGAGTATGCGTCACAGGGTCGTTCTTTCCGCATGACAGGGCTTTACAACCCGAAGGCCTTCATCGCCCACGCGGCGTCGCTGGGTCAGGCTTTCGCCCATTGCCCAATATTCCCCACTGCTGCCTCCCGTAGGAGTCTGGGCCGTGTCTCAGTCCCAGTGTGGCTGGTCGTCCTCTCAGACCAGCTACCCGTCATAGCCTTGGTGGGCTCTTACCCCGCCAACTAGCTGATAGGCCACAGGCTCATCCTCAAGTGATAGCTCATTTAAAAAATAAGCCACCTTTTACCGCGTAAAATAATTACGTGGTCTTATCCGGTATTAGCCCCACTTTCGCGGGGTTATCCCAAGCTCGAAGGTAGATTACCTATGTATTACTCACCCGTCCGCCGCTCTACTCGCTCCCGAAGGAACTTTCGCGCTCGACTTGCATGTGTTAGGCACGCCGCCAGCGTTCGTTCTGAGCCAGGATCAAACTCTCAAAACAAACCTGAACTTTACATCAAATTTCTGAATTAGACGTGGACCTGCTATTTAATTACTATTTTCAAAGAACAACGTTCAACCTTGAAGCAAGGATAATTATACTTATTTTCTGGAGGATGTCAAGCGATGTTCTAAAAAAAATGCGTGAAAAATGGCGAATTGGCATCATAGATGCATAGTCAGCTGATATCATAGGCGAAAGATGATCGAAATTTTCGTCCAATAACCCGGAAAATGGCTCCGTTATTAATAATTCTTACAAGTGACCGATAAAAATATGTGGTCTGAAGGCATCACGAACCCTTATTGTCACGGGTCGTGGGCATAAAGGACGGCAGATACAATACCAAGGAGATGTCCATGAGAAACCTCAAGATCAGTACCAAACTCGGAATCGGCGCGATAATTCTGATGGTCCTCATCACCATCCTGGGTTTTACCGGGTACTACTACCTCGAAAGGTCTTCCCGTTCGGTCGACCATATCGTAAAGAACAATTACGGGAGAATAGTAGCATTCAGACAGGTCCAGGACGCCGTGGATACCATTGATAAAGCGATGCTCAGTATAGCAGTGACCAGAGACAAGTCGCTGAAGGAAGCCGAGAAAGCCCGTATCGACAAGGCCAGGGTATCCTACGGCGAGGCCATGAAAAAGATCGAGGGCGTTATGGCGAATGTAAAGGACCCGAAAGTAAAGGCTCAATTCGGGGACCTGCTTGATAAGGTAAAAGAACAGCTGGGCAAGGGAAAGGAATATAACGTCAGGCTGGTAAAGCTTGCGATGGAAGGCAAGAATGATGAAGCGGCCGCGATATGGTCGGAACATACAAGCACTATTTCAGTCACTATAGACGGTCTCTTCAAGGAGCTTGTCAAAGTCAGTGAAGAGCGGATCGAGTCCCGTTTTCAGGAACTCACAAAACAAACGACGAGTGCAGAGATCGTCTTTGCCATTATCTCTCTCATCATAATGGCCCTGATAGCCGGAGGAACTTTCTTTGTCATAAGGACCCTTACCCATTCACTGCGGGAAGGCGTCAACGTCGCAAACAGGCTTGCCGAAGGGGACCTGACGGTTGACGTCAATGTCACCAACAGGGACGAGATCGGCGACCTTCTCGAATCAATGGGGAACATGGTCCGGAAATGGCGCGGCGTTGTGCACGAGATCAATGCATCAGCCGACAATATCGCGTCGGCCAGCCATCAGTTGAGCGCAAGCGCCGTACAGATGTCCAGAGGTTCCGGGGAACAGGCCCAGAGGTCCCTGCAGGTTGCCGCAGCATCCGAAGAGATGAGCCAGACGGTCATCGATGTTGCCCGTAATACAGGAAACATAGCGATGTCCAGCCAGGAAACGGTCGAGGTCGCGAAGAACGGTAAAGAGGTCGTCGACATGGCGGTACGCGAGGTACAGGAAATAGCCAGTACGGTCGATGCGTCTGCAACAATGGTCCGGTCCTTAGGTGAGCTCTCAAAACAGATCGGGGCTATCGTAAATGTCATCAATGAGATTGCCGACCAGACGAACCTCCTGGCGCTCAACGCCGCTATCGAGGCGGCGCGCGCCGGCGAACATGGCCGTGGATTCGCCGTTGTCGCAGACGAGGTAAAGAAGCTGGCCGAGCGGACCGGCAGTTCGACGGCGGAGATCGCCGACATGATCGCCAATATACAGAAAGAGGTCATCCGGGCCGTCGAGGCCATGGAGGAGGTAAAGCAGAAGGTGTCGTCCGGCACCACGCTTTCCGGGCAGGCGGGCAGTGCACTCAATGATATCGTCAGGCAGGTGGACGACCTTCAGCTCATGGTCCAGCAGATCGCATCCGCAACGGAGGAAATGACGGCGACATCGGAAGGGATAAGCAAGGATATCGATTCGATAGCGACGATATCCAAGGAGACATCGTCGGCATCGGAACAGGTATCGGAGGCTTCCGACGAGCTCTCCCGCCTGTCGGTCAGCCTTCAGGGAGTCGTCCGGGAATTCAGGGTTTAAGCCTGGTTTAAAATATGCCGCATGACGGCGGCCGGCGTTTCTACGCGCCGGTCGCTTTTTTTATGGCGTCGTACGTTACATGTACGAGTTCTTTCAGTGTCCGTGCATCGATGGCAGGCGGGGGCATAAGGACGATGACGTCGCCGAGCGGACGGATAATGACACCCCGTTTCCGGGCCTCTGCCACGACCTTTTGTCCGATCTTGTCCCCGGCCGTAAAAAGCCTTTTCGTCTTTTTGCTCTTCACGAGCTCGATACCGACCATGAACCCCCTCTGGCGGACCTCGCCCACATGAGGCAACTCTTTGAAACGGACGAGTTCATTTTTTAAAAGGGTGATCTTGTCCGCCATGTTCTCGATGACGCGGTCCTTCTCGAAAAGCTTGAGATTCTCGACGGCGGCCGCACAGGCCACGGGGTTTCCCGTATACGTGTGGCCATGAAAAAAGGTCTTGTATTCATCGAACCTGCCCAGGAACCCGCTGAAGACCTCGTCGGTCGTCGCTGTCACGGCAAGAGGCAGGTACCCGCCGGTAATGCCCTTGGCCATGCAGATAAAATCCGGCTCCACCCCTTCCTGTTCGCAGGCGAACATGGTGCCCGTCCTGCCAAACCCGGTAGCCACCTCATCGGTAATGAAATGCAGCCCGTTGTCTTTCGTTATCTTCCATACCCTGTTTAAAAAGCCGTCAGGCTGCATGATCATGCCCGCCGCTCCCTGCACAAGCGGCTCGATAATGACCGCGCAGACCTCCTCCCTGTGCTTTCTCACAATCTCTTCGAAACGCGTGACGCAGGCCATGCCGCAGGATCCGCGCTCAAGCTTGAGGGGGCACCGGTAGCAGTAGGGCGAAGGGGATTTTATCGATCTGAAAAGCAGCGGCCGGTACACCTTA
Source organism: Syntrophorhabdaceae bacterium (assembly GCA_963666485.2). Lineage (GTDB taxonomy): Bacteria > Desulfobacterota > Syntrophorhabdia > Syntrophorhabdales > Syntrophorhabdaceae > Delta-02. The sequence continues at coordinate 206,521 of CAXXUO010000001.1, forward strand.
TGAAAAAGGTCGATACCCCCGATGCTGACGGAGCCGATCGTGTCACCGTGATAGCCGTTCGTAAAGGAGATGAACCTCTTCCGGTTCTTTGCCCCTTTTTGCTGCCAGTACTGATACGACATCTTGACCGCGATCTCGACAGATGTCGAGCCATTGTCGGAATAGAAGACTTTCGTGAGCCCGCGCGGCAGGATATCGACCAGCTTTTTCGCCAGGACCGTTGACGGGACATTCGCGAGGCCGAGCAGGGTCGAATGGCAAAGTTCCCGTGATTGTCTCTCTATGGCATCTATAAGCTCTTTGCGGCCATGACCATGGACAAGCACCCACAATGACGAAACGCCGTCTATATAGCGTTTTCCGTCGGTGTCGACGAGGTAGAATCCCTCGCCGCGCTCTATGATGAGCGGGTCGCCATCCACCCAGTCCGCCATTTGAGTAAAAGGGTGCCAGATATAATTTTTGTCCCAGGTTTTCAGGTCATCACTGCTGTACATAATTACCTCTTGGTCGTTGTTTCAGGTTCCACGTTCCACGTTCCACGTTAAAGGCAAAGACGCTGGATCGCGGCTTTCGCCGGGATGACGGGGAGGAGAGGTTTTCAGGTTATCTGTCGAGTACATATATACCTCTCGGTCGTTGTTTCAAGTTTCAGGTCAAAATCAAATATACTCGCTCGCGGCCTTCGAGACTGTCGTCGTAATATTGTAGATGCCGTCATATTGGACATTCCGGAACCAACCCCTGCCGTCATCCCGGCCCCCGAGCCGGGACCCAAGGTTTTTCTTTTCCGTCGTTCCGGGATTATGAAATTAAAACCGTAAAAAAACCAAACCTTGGGTCCCGGGTCAAGCCCGGGATGACGACGAGGGATACGTCACGTCTTTGTATTTACGCCTTACTCCTCACTGTAGTTAAATCAGCCTCATCCTCTTCCCCGCGGCGATGATCGCGTCAATTGCGCTGTCCATCTGCTCGCGGGTAAAATCCCTGACAATTGTCAATCTCAGGCGCGACGTACCGGACGGGACTGTGGGCGGACGTATCGCCTGGAGGAAGAACCCGTCTTTCATTATCATCGACTGCATCTTTACGGCATCCGAGTCCTTGCCGACAACGATCGGGACGATGGGCCCGACGCTGTCCTTCAGATCGAAGCCTGCGCCTGCGAGACGCGAGCGCATGTAATCTATGTTGTGCCAGAGCTGCTCCTTGTACGACAGGTCGTTCGCAACAAGGTCCAGGGCGGCCCGGGCGGCGCCGAGAGCTGCGGGCGGCAGGGCGGTCGTGTACATGAACGTCCGGGCACGGTTCACGAGGTATTCAATGACGACGGGATCGGAAAGGACGAACGCCCCGATCGAGCCTAAGGCCTTGCCGAAGGTCGCCATGTGAATGTCCGCCTTCCCTTTGAGCCCGCAGAATTCTTCGACGCCACTGCCGCCTTTTCCAAAGATGGCGGTCCCGTGCGCATCGTCGACAATCGTGTAGAACCCGTATTTTTTCTTGAGCTCCGCTATTTCCTTTAACGGGGCGACGTCTCCGTCCATGCTGAAAATAGATTCAGTTATCACGAACACTTTACCGCCGGAGGAAGAATATTTTTTCAACTTCCGTTCCAGGTCCCCCGGGTCGCGATGCTTGAAGATCACCTTTTTTGCGTACGATAACCGCATCGCATCGATGAGGCTGGAATGGTTCAATTCGTCGCTCAGGATCACATCGCCTTTGGCCGGGATGGTCGAGATGATCCCGATATTCGCCATGTAGCCTGTCGGAAATATCAGGCCGCGCTTATACCCCTTGTAGCGGGCGATGTCCTGTTCCAGGTCTTTGTAAAGGTCGATGCTTCCCGATACGCTGCGGGACGAACAGCTGCCCGTACCGTACTCGTTCACTGCCTTGATGGCCGCGTCCTTGACGACGGGATGAAGATGGAGAGAAAGGTAGCTGTTCGAGCAAAGGTTCAGGTATTCCCTGCCCTCGTGAATAATGGTCGCGCCGGATACGGGCCGGATATACCTGATATTCCTGTAGTTGCCTTTTTCCTTTATATCCTTGAGCAGGGAGGACAGAGTATTCTTCATAGGATGCTGCTATTTACCTGTAATCTGTCAACGGTTACTGAAAAATGGTTAACCACAATCGTTAAAAAAATCAGGGTGGGTACGAGACCCACCCTGATATATTGTGTCTAATTAGCCTTTGATGATCCTTGGCATGATCATCTGGTGCCACGGGCAGATCGATTTCGGGTTCGCGTATGCGCAGTTTGCGAATGCGACGAAGTATTTCCTCAGGTCTGCCATCTTCACGACCTCGTCTACAAGGCCTTTCTTGGCGCAGTAGGACGGACGTGACATGTCATAGTAGTGTTTCACGGTTGCGTTCATCTTGTCGATGACCGGTCCGAGAGGCTTGCCGGAATCTTTCTCTTTCACGAGGCGGCGGGCGAAACTTGCGACTGCGGCTGTTTCACCGTGCATGACGTAGATCTCGGTGGTTGCCGTGCCGAGCGTGAAGCAGTTGTTGTTGTTGGCCTGCGGGCCTGCCATGATGTAGTGGGCGGCTGCGCTGCCTTTCCTCAGGACGATGGTCATCATCGGGAGGTCGCTCTGCTCGATCGAGTAGATCAGTGACTGGCCAAGGCCGAGGAGCTCTGCTTTCTCGGCGATGTCGCCAACGTCGATGCCCGACGTATCCTGGAGCCATATCATCGGGACCCTGTCCCTGCCGCAGAGGGTCACGAATTCGTTAACTTTGATGAGGCCTTCGCGGTAGAACTTGCCGCCGATGCCGGGGTACGGAGCGTAGCTCGGATATCCCTTCGGGAGCATGCCCTGCCTGTTGCCGACGATGCCGATCAGGAAGCCGTCAACCTTGACAAGGCCGGTATAAAGCTCAGGGCCGATCTCCGGACGGAATTCCATGTGCTCGCTGTTGTCGACGAGGCGTGCCATGACGCCTTCCATGTCGTAAACCATCTTCTGGTTGAAGGAAACGACGCTGTAAAGGTCTTCTGTCGGGTATTTCGGCTCTGCCGGTGCGGCAACCCGGAAAAAGCTGGGATCATAGTACGGAAGCTTCACGACCCAGGATTTCAGTGAGTCGAGGAGGCTCTCTTCTGACGGATGGACTTCGCGGAAGAAGCCGGTCACATCGTGATGGATCTCAACGCGTCCCGGGGGAACTGACTTAAATTTCTTGGTGGCCTCGATGATCGCATCGGCCATCTGTTCGTCGAAAAAGCCCTTCGGTGCCATACCGCTGACGATGCCGGCGCCGCCGACTGCGATGTTCGCGTCTTTATGGGCAAGAAGGAGTGTCGGGGAGATGCCCTGGTAGCCGCCGCCTGCGGGGTTCGTTCCGTAGATGGCTGCGAGTACGGGGATGCCCAGTTTGTTGAGTTCGGCATGGCGGAAGAATGTCGTGCCGCTGCCGTGCCTGTTTGCGTACATAGTTTCCTGCTCGGGAAGCTTGACGCCGGAGCAGTTGACGATCCATACGAGCGGGCAATGAAGCCTTCTCGCGATGTCGGTCACGCGGAGGATATTGAGCGGCTGTCCTGCGATCCATGCACCTGCCATGACCTTGTTGTCAAAGCCGATGATCACGCACCACCTGCCGTTTATCCTTCCGAGACCGTCGACAACGCCTGTGGTCCCTGATTCTTCATCCATCGGGTCGAACAGCGTGTGCAGAGGTGCCCAGGTACCGGCGTCAACGATGTACTCCAGTCTCTGGTGAATCGTCCATTCACCGCGCTTGTTCAGCGTTTCCGCAGCCAGGCCGGCGTTTTTCGCCTTCTGGACGCGTTCTTCGATGTCTTTCTCTACGGCTTTGATCTCTTCGGTATTCTTCGCATTTACCTTAACCGGCTTATTCCATTCCTGCATCTTTTCAAAATACGGTCTCATTTACTACCTCCGGGGGCTTGTAGGAATTTGTAACTGTTTTCACAATTTTAATTTTTTTTCCGGTAATTTGTCAACATAAAAGGCTTTTACATGGTATCACCGGAAAAAAAATTTCCTGGCAGGAAATACCTAGAAATACTTCTTAAACGCTACTCTGACTATGATGTAGATAACGATAACCAGACCCATTATGGCAAGATATTTCATCATGACGAGAGTATCCTTATTATTGCGCTCGTGCTAAAAAGTATAAGCAGGTTACACCTGATCAGTGCTTGAAAAGGCGCTGCCCCGCGAATACCATGCTCACATTCTGCTCGTTGCAGGCCTCGATCACCTCGAAATCCCTTTCAGACCCGCCCGGCTGGATCACGCCGCGCGCCCCTTCATGGATCGCCGCGTCAACGCCGTCCCTGAACGGGAAGAACCCGTCCGAGACGATAACCGAACCCTCGAGACCGGCATGGACGTTCCGTGTAAGGATATCTATTGCTATAAGGTCCTTCATGTCCCTTTGACCACGTGAGGCCTCGAGTTTGAAGATAGCATAGGGAACCCCGTATTTCCTGAACACCTCGGTATCGGCGAACTTCTTGTACGCCTTGAATATCGCGATCTCGACCACACCAACCCGGTCCTGCTCCCCCGTTCCGATAGCGACCGTTGCCTCATCCTTCACAAAGAGCGCCGAATTCGAGCTCACGCCGGACTCGACATACCAGCCGAAGAGCATGTCCCTGTACTCCTCTTCCGTCGGCAGGCGCTTGATCTTGTAGTTCTCGCCTTTATAGACCGCTTCGGCCGGCTTCAGGTCTTCCTTGCCTTTTATCCGGAAGGGCTGTGACTCCTGGAGGACCAACCCCCCGTCCATGAGCGACTTTATGTCGATAATGCGCCGCGCCTTGAACTTGTTCAGGTTTTCTATCGAGCGCATCTGCATGATGCGGAGGTTTTTCCACTTCTTGAGGATATCGAGCGCGCCACCCTCGAAATCGGGCGCGCACACGACCTCGAAATAATACGGGACCATAGCCTTCGCGGTCTCGACATCCAGGGTCTTTGTAAAGACAACGGCCCCGCCAAAGGCCGCGATCCGGTCGCACCAGAAGGCCTTTTCGAAAGCCTCGGCCGATGTCGACCCGTAAGCCGCACCGCTTGGATTGTTATGTTTCATTATGGCGCAGGCAGGCTTCTGGTCAAGGAACCGCAGGATATTCAGGGCATTGTCGACATCCGTCAGGTTGATCTTCCCCGGGTGCTTGCCGACCTGCAGCATATCGGCCTCCGTCACCTTGCTGACAAGACCGGTATCTGTATCAAAGAAACGCGCATCGCCCAGGACAATGTTGCCGTTTATAAGCTCGTACATCGCGGAAGGCTGGTCGGGGTTCTCGCCGTACCGAAGGCCCCGCTCGACATCGCAGTTCTCATCCGCGTCGAAAATGTTCCAGACCTTCTTCTTATAGATGAGGACCTGTCCGCCCATATCGATCTTGATCGTGTCGGGAAAATTGTCCTTCACTATTTTCTTGTACATGCCTTTGATATCTTCCAAAACTACCTCCATGAAAAGAATGGTTTCACGTTCCAGGTTCCACGTTCCACGAAAAAAACAAAGACACGGGATTCCGGCTTTCGCGGGAATGACGGCAATGAAAACGGTTCAAGGTTCAAGGTTCAAGGTTCAACGCTAAACCAAAATGTAGAACGTAGAACTGCAAAAACCTTGGGTCCCGGGTCAAGCCCGGGATGACGGCAGAAGATGATTTGCCGTTAGCCGTTAGCCGTTAGCCGTACGCCGTTAGCCGATCTTTTCTACCACCGTTTCCACATCCAGCCCCTGGCTTGCCAGGACCTCGTCTGTTTCGCCGGACGCGCCGTAACTTGTCGCACCGAAAGACATGAGCTTGCCCTTAAATCCGGCCTTGAGAAGACCTGCGGTGACGACCGGGGCTATGCCGGTCCTGACGTTGTGGTCCTCGTAGGTTACGATCACGGGCAGGGCCGCCAGCTTCGCAATCGCCGCATCGTCCGCCTCGTCTACGCACGGCATATTTATGACGGCAAATGCCTTTCCCTTTTCCGCCAGCTTTTCCCTGACCGCAAGCGCCTTTGAAACGAGGCCGCCGTACGTGATTATGGCCCCGTCCGTGCCCTCCGCCATGGTATCCATTGCGCCGTACCGGAAGACATAATCGCCGCCGAAACAGGGTTGCCCATCCTTGCCGTACATGACGGGCCAGCGGTTGCGGCCGGTCGCGACAAAGAAATTGCCCTTTGCCCCGGCTATGTACCGTATGACCCTGTCCGTCTGGTTCGGGTCGCACGGCACGATGATCTTTGCCCGGTACAGGCCGCGGACAAGACCGATATAATCGACGCATTGGTGGGTCTTGCCGTCAGGCCCGACATCGAGGCCAACGTGCGTGATGACCGTTTTGAGATTCGTGTAGTTTATGTCATTTATCCGCTGCTGGTTGTACACCTCGTCAATCCCGAATACACCGAAGTCGGCAAAGAATGTCAGTATGCCGCGGGTCGACATCGCTCCCGCGACCGTTGCCGTATTGTGTTCCTGAATACCCCCCTGGAAAAAATTCTCCGGGTACGCCTTTGCAAAATCGGCCGTTTTCACGGAGCTTGCGAGGTCGCAATCGAAGGCCGCCACGTGACGCCCGTTGGGGATGTTCCGGTCGCCTATATCTTTCAGTGCCTTTCCGAACGCAGTACGGTTGTCGACCTTATCCGACTCATTATAGGTAAAAGGTGTACCTGTATCGATTGCTTCTTCGAAGTCCGCCGGGACAAGGTTGAAAGTCCATTTCCCCTTTCTGAGGTCTTTGTAATACTCCAGTCTGTCCTCGAGGCCGAGTATTGCCATCGCCTCTTTGTATTCCGCCGCGTTGAGCGGACTGCCGTGATATTTTTCCTTATGCTCCATAAAGGGAACACCGTTGCCCATGACCGTATTGGCAATAATGCACACAGGGTTATCGACATCGCGGGCGCGCCTCAAGGCGGCATAAATATCCTGGTGATCGTGCCCGTTTATCTCGATGACGTCCCAGCCGTCGGAAATGTAGTCCTCGAGTATGTTCTGGGGCATGATAAGGTCGATGCTGCCGCTGATCTGGAGCTTGTTGTAGTCGACGAGGGCCGTCATATTGGACAGTCCGTACTTGACCGCGATGCGGCGCGCTTCGGCCAGCTGGCCCTTCTGCTGTTCGCCGTCGCCCATGAAAACGTAAATGTGGGACGAGCTGCCGCGCAGCTTCGACGCCATGGCAAACCCCGCTGCAGCGGAGAGGCCCTGCCCTAAGTTTCCCGTTGACCACTGTATAAAAGGGATCCCTTTGACAACGTGACCTTCGAACGGACTGCCCGTCTTCCTGAAGAATGCGATAACCTCGTCGACGGGCATGTGGCCGAGACGGGCTAAGCTCGCATAGACCCCCGGCGACGTATGGCCGTGGCTCACCACGATCTGGTCCGTATTTTTACCGGAAAGGTTCGCTGAAGACAGAACGGTCAGGTAAAGGTCAAGGGATGACATCGACCCGCCTGGATGGCCCGTACCCGAAAGATGGGTCATCGTGATAATATCGCCTTTCGCGAGGTGGGATAATTCTTTGAGTTTTTCGACCTCTTTATCGGTGAGCTTTTCAGCATCAAACATTTTACTTGCCTCCCATGGAGTAATAATCACAATCCTCGCGCAAGAGACAGCGCGGGCAATCGGGTTTTTTCGCCGTACAGATATACCGCCCGTGAACTATCATAAGAAGCGAAAAGGGCATCCACGATGGCACGGGGACGAGCGATCTCAAATCCATTTCGATCTTCCCCGGGTCCTTGTTCGCGGTCAGGCCGATCCGCTGCGACACCCGGGCGACATGTGTATCGACGATGACACCCGGCTTGTTGTAGGCAAGGCCGACGATCATGTTGGCCGACTTGCGCCCTATTCCCTTAACCTTCGCGAACGTGTCGATATCGTCCGGGACCTTCCCGTCAAACTTTTTCACAAGGTCAGTTGCAATGTTCTTTATCGCTTTTGCTTTGTTATGATAAAAGCCTGTCGGGCGTATATCCTCTTCGAGTTCAGCGTCGGGGACGTCAATGTAATCCTGCGCTGTTTTATATTTCCTGAACAACTCTTTTGTCACCGCATTGACCCGCGCATCGGTGCACTGGGCGGACAAGACCGTGGCAACAACAAGCTCAAGGGGATTCGTATAGGAAAGCTCCACCCGGGGCTCGCCGTGCATTTCCTGAAGCCTTTTCAAGATCGACGCGATATCTTTTTTCATAGCAGGTGCAGAGAATGTAATTTTATACCATTTTGATTGAGAATGTGTCCAAAAGAAAAAAACCGTTCAAAGTTCAAGGTTCAAAGATCAAGGGAAAGACCCTGAATGCGTCCTGCATGATGTGAACCTTTCCAGGGGTTCTTTCAGCCTTGAACCTTGAACCTTGAACCTTGAACCTCTTAGTGCATACCCTTATCCTTCAAAATCCTAATGATTTCTTCAAGGCTGCGGGTGTTGAGGACGTCTTTTTTTTCCTGCCACCCCTTTCGCGCTATGCAGACGCCGTAGAAGACCTCTGTCAGGCCGGCCATGTTGTGGGCGTCAGGGTTTATCGATATGAGTACATTTTTGTTTTTGGCATACTGCAGGTAGCGCCAGTCAATGTCGAGCCTGTACGGGCTGGCGTTGAGTTCGATGACCTTGTTGTGGCGCGCTGCTTCGTCTATTATGGCCCGCATATCGATATCATAACCTTCACGAGAGAGCAGGAGCCTGCCGGTCGGGTGGCCGAGGATGGTCATGTACGGGTTGGCGATCGCCGATATGACACGGGCCATCTGGTCTTCCCTCTTGAGCTTAAAATTGGAATGGATAGAACCTATGATAAAATCGAAGCCCTTCAGAATATCCTCGTCATAATCGAGGCTTCCATCCGGCAGGATGTCGCTTTCGATGCCTTTGAAGATGTGGAAATCGGGCCATTTGTCATTAAGCACGTCAATGAGGTCCCACTGCCTCCTGACATCGTCCGTCTTGAGGCCCCCCGCATAATACGCGCTTTTGCTGTGGTCGGAGATGCCTATATACGTGAACCCCAACTTCCTTGCCGTCTCGGCCATATCCTCCACCGAGTCCCTGCCGTCCGAGAAATCTGTGTGTATGTGGAAGACGCCCCGTATGTCTTTTTCGGAGACAAGGACCGGAATCCTGCCGGCTTCGGCCGCTTCGACCTCCCCCATATCCTCGCGGAGTTCCGGGGGGATATAATCCAGCCCTAACCTGTGGTAGACATGTTCCTCGGAATCGGCGGTGACGGGGCTATCGCCATGAAAAAGACCGTATTCGTTGAGCTTCAGGTTCAGTTTTTTTGCAATTCCCCGCAGGCGGACATTATGCTCCTTGCTGCCCGTGAAATACATCAGCGCGAACGGGAACTCGTGGGGTTCGACGATCCGCAGGTCCGCATCGATACCCGAGATAAGCCGGACGGACGTCTTGGTATCACCGGTCAGGTATATCTCCTCTATCCCGGCAAGCGTCGTGAAAGCAAGGGACAAAGCCTCCCTGTCACCGCCGGCCACGAGAATGTCAAGGTCGCGGATGACCTCTTTCCGCCTGCGTATGCTCCCGCAGATCTCGATAAGGCTGCCGGGGAGCTTCTCCTCGAGCCTGTCCCGGATGGCAAGCGCCTGGGGGTAGACATCACCGAACAGGTGCTCCCCTTGATGCTGCTTCATGAACTCTATGCCCTTGAGGATCTTTTCCTGGGTTTTTTCGCCAAACCCCGTGAGGTTTACGAGCCGATTCTCCCGGCAGGCATATTCGAGTTCGCCGACGGTCGCGATCGCAAAGGTTTCATACAATTGTTTTATCTTCTTCGGGCCCAGGTTCGGGATCCCGGTCAATTCAAGGAGGGATTCGGGAAATTCGCATTTCAGCTCTTCGTAGTACGCTATTTTTCCGGTAGCGTAATACTCGGCGATCTTCCCCGCGATGGCTTCACCAATACCGCGAAGCTCGCGAACGCGCCCTTCCGCAATTATCTGCTCAAGATTCGTAAGATTGTCCGACAGGACATGTGCCGCGTTCGCATATGCGCGGCATTTAAAGGCGTTCTCTCCCTTGATCTCGAGAAGTCGCCCGATGTCTTCGAGAATGCTAACGATATTCGCGGCCGGCATGCAAATAATCGTAATGTTGTCGGGGAATCATGTCAAATAAATTTGCGGCGTACGGCTAACGGCTAACGGCTAACGGCTAACGGCTAACGGCTAACGGCTAACGGAAAAAATAGCACGATAAAGGACCGCCAGCAATTGTACGCAAAGTGATTGGGGTTCCCGTCGTTCCGGGGCTTGACCCCGGGCATTCAGGGTTCTGTTCTTATGCCTCTTTATATTTTGGATCCGTTTGCCGTTTGCCGTTAGCCGTTAGCCGTTCTAATTTTCTTGCAATCGGGCAGGGCTTTCGGTATGATGCGGGTAAAGGAACAACCCATGCCGGCAAAGAAAAAGACCCTCTATTATACCGAACCGCTTTTCCAAGACATGAAAAAGGATTACTGTTACGTCTGCGGAAAGCGGATAAAGCAGAATGAAGGTATCAATGTCGGCAATAACGTGTGGCGCCACAAGGTTTGCAGACCCGGCAGTGCCCACTGGCTGCGTTCCACCCTCGCAAAAGACGAACTAACTCTGGAAATATTCAAAGCCTAAAAAGACAAACCTTGGATCCCGGTGTCAAGCACCGGGATGACGTGTTGTGATAATATTTCAGGCCGATTTCCACGCCTTCAGTAAAAATCGCTTGACCAGGCCCAAGAACGCCTTACGCCTTACGCCTTACGCCTTACGTAAAAAAAGGCGCCTGACAAATCAGGCGCCTTTTTTATGAGCGTAGCGAATATTAATCGAGTTTCGTTTCGCCGATCCTCATGCTGTAGAAGGAGCGGTAGACGAAGATGATTGCGACGACGAAGAAGATGCCGCCGATCACGTATTTCACTGTCTGGCTCTGGATGGTGACTGCGATCTCTGTCGCGAGAAGGCCGAACAGCGTGGTGAACTTAATGACCGGGTTCATGGAGACTGATGACGTATCCTTGAACGGGTCGCCAACGGTATCGCCGACGACAGCCGCTTCGTGAAGGGCTGTGCCCTTTTCTTTCAGGTCGACTTCGACGATCTTCTTTGCATTGTCCCATGCGCCGCCGGCGTTTGCCATAAAGATGGCCTGGTACAGACCGAAGAATGCGATCGCTACCAGGTAGCCGATGAAGAAGTAGGGGTTAAAGAATGACAGTGCGAGGGCCATGAAGAAGACGACGATGAATATGTTCCACATACCCTTCTGGGCATACTGGGTACAGATCTTGACGACTTCCTTGCTGTCCTCGATGGATGCCTCTTCTTTATCGAGGTTGATGTTCTGTTTGATAAAAACGACTGCGCGGTACGCGCCTGTCGTAACGGCCTGGGTGGCTGCGCCGGTGAACCAGTAGATAACAGCGCCGCCCATGAGGAGGCCCAGGATGATCGTAGGCTGAACAAGGCTCAAATGAGAGATGACGTTGCCGAACATGTTCTCGAGCAGGATGATGATGCCGAAAACCATTGTCGTCGCGCCGACAACGGCCGTACCGATAAGAACCGGTTTAGCGGTTGCCTTAAACGTATTGCCTGCGCCGTCGGCCTCTTCCAGGTAGTCTTTCGCGCCGTCGAAGTTGGGCTCGAAACCAAATGTACTCTTGATGTCGGCTGCGATATTGGGGACTGCTTCAATGCGTGAGAGTTCGTACACGGACTGGGCGTTATCGGAAACAGGACCGTAGCTGTCGACCGCGATCGTAACAGGGCCCATGCCGAGGAAACCGAAGGCCACGAGGCCAAATGCGAAGACCGGCGCCGCAAATGCGAACTTGGCGGGCATAAGGGCAACGATCGAGGGGTGCTGGGAAACAAGGTACGCAATAAACATGAGGACGAGGATAACAAGGCCTTCCCAGAAAGCGGAGAAGTTACCTGCAACAAAACCGGAGAGGATGTCGAGCGACGCTCCGCCGTGGCGGGCAGCACCGACAACTTCCTGGACGTGCCGTGATTTCGTGCTGGTAAAAACCTTGGTAAACTCCGGGATCAAGGCTCCGGCGATGGTGCCGCAGGAGATGATGATCGCGAGCGCCCACCAGAGGCCCGGATACTTCGAGACGCTGATGTCGCCGAGCAGCATGTAGCTGGCCCAGAACGTAACGATGATCGCAACGATAGAGGTTATCCATACAAGGTTCGTCAGGGGCTGTTCGAAGTCAAATTTTTTCTTTGATCCGTAGACGGAAGACGTGATGCCCCTGTTGATGAAATAGGAAACAAGCGAGGTAAGGATCATAAGGATACGCATTGCAAAGATCCAGATGATCAGAACGCCTGACATCATGGGGTTCGCGGCGAGCGCCAGGGCCAGGAAGGCAACAAGGGCAACACCGGTGACACCGTATGTCTCGAAGCCGTCTGCTGTCGGGCCGACGCTGTCGCCAGCGTTGTCACCGGTACAGTCGGCGATAACACCCGGGTTCTTCGGGTCGTCTTCAGGAAGATGGAAGACTATTTTCATAAGGTCTGAACCGATGTCGGCGATCTTTGTGAAGATACCGCCGGCGATCCTCAGCGCGCTTGCGCCGAGTGACTCACCGATCGCGAAACCGATAAAGCTCGGTCCAACAAGGTCTTTCGGGAGGAAAACAAGGATACAGATCATGAAAAAGAGCTCGACGCTGACGAGAAGAAGGCCGACGCTCATACCGGAGGTCAGCGGGATATTGACGACTTCAACCGGCCGGCCGCGCAGTGAGGCAAAAGCTGTCCGGGCATTTGCCCAGGTATTGATCCTCATGCCGAACCATGCAACACCGTAGGAACCGAGGATGCCGAGGATCGAGCAGATAAGGATGATGACCATGTTGCCGAACGGTGCATGGGAAAGGCCCATGAAGTAATACACCATACAGCATGCGATCAGGATCCAGAGGATGATGAGGAACTTACCCTGCTGGGCGAGGTAAGACTTACATGTCTCCCAGATAATGGCCGACACGTCAAGCATTGACTTGTGTGCGGGCATATTCTTGGTCTGGTTTGCCTGCATGACGCTGAAAATGAGGCCGATAATACAGATAACGATACCGAAATACATGATGCCGACGCCGCTCACCGTACTTCCGAAAAGAGAAAATGATACCGTCGAAAGGTCCGGGAGAATGATGTCCGCCTCACCGGCAAACGCCGGCAGAGCGAGCAGCATAAACATGAATAACAATGATGCGGTGCTCAAAGCTTTCTTGATGCTCATCTATTACCTCCTTGAGAGATGATAATGAATAACCATAATAACCCTGAAGTTGCGGATTGGCTCCCTATTTTAAACATTTTCTTTTTCGAATGTCAACGAAACTTAGGAAAAAATTCACAATATGTAATTGCGAGGGGTCAATTATCCTTATTCTATTAAAAACAGAAGGTTGGGAGAAAAGAAGGCTTTTTTGATCTTCGGTTAATTATTTATTTTATCAAAAAATCAATTACAGGCCCACCCCGTCAAGCGCGGTGCCGCAGAACGAGCAGCCGCCGCCTTTCAGGTTGTACTCGGTAATACTGTACCCGTACCTGCCGATAACGGTCTTGTGACAGGTCGGGCAATACGTGTTCTCCCCGTCGAGCCCGGGAATGTTGCCGACGTACACATAGTGCAGGCCGGCTTCGATACCGATCTGCCGGGCCCGGGCAAGGGCCTTCGAACTTGTCGGGGACGCATCGAGAAGTTTATACGTCGGATAAAAGGCGCTCACGTGCCAGGGGACGTCCCTGCCCAGCTCGTCGGCGATAAAATGTGCGATGGCCTTCAACTCATCATCGCCGTCATTGTGTCCCGGGATCACGAGCGTCGTCAATTCTATCCAGATACCGAGTTTCCTGTGAAGCCGGATCGTGTCGAGGACGCCGGACAATTTTGCCCCGCAGACCTTTCCATAGAAGGATTCGCTGAAACCCTTGAGGTCTATGTTCGCCGCGTCGAGATAGGGGGCGACCGCCTTGAGCGGCTCCTCTTCAATATACCCGTTTGTTACAAAATTGTTCGCTATCCCTTCTTTGCGTGCTATCTTCATGATGTCAAAGGCATATTCGAGGAATATCGTTGGCTCGGTGTACGTGTATGAGATGCTCGTGCACTGAGATGCTTTCGCTTCCTGAACGATAACCTCGGGCGCTACGTTCTGGCCGAATATCCTTTTGGCCTCGCGCGGCCCCTGGGAAATATCGTGGTTCTGGCAATGCAGGCACCGGAAGTTGCACCCGGCCGTTGCAATCGAATAGGCCTTCGTCCCCGGATAAAAGTGGAAAAGCGGTTTCTTTTCTATGGGGTCGACATGGTTCGCACAGGGGAAGCCGTAGACAAGACTGTAGAGGGTACCGTCGCGGTTCTCCCGGACACCGCATATCCCTCTTTTTCCTTCAGCTATAATGCAATTGTGGCGGCACAGAAAACAATGCAGGGTCTTTTCGTCCCTTTTTTCCCAGAACGACGCTTCCTTCATGGCTTACACCTTTTTCCCGAATATCGCCTCCACTACATCGTCCATGGTCTTCGCGGAAAGAAAGGTTATCTTCTTTTTTACGTAAGGGGGAATTTCAACAAGCTCGTGCCAGTTCTCGTGGGGGATGAGCACCTTTTCCATGCGGTTCCTTAAAGCTGCAAGGGTCTTTTCTTTAAGGCCCCCGATGGGAAGGACCCTTCCCGTGAGGGTGATCTCACCCGTCATCGCTATTTTCCTGTTTATCGGCTGTTTGGTGATCGCGCTGATCATCGCGACGGCCATTGTGATTCCGGCGGAGGGCCCATCCTTGGGAATGGCCCCCTGCGGTACGTGGATGTGCATCTCCAGCTCGTCAAAAATGGATTGATCGATCCCGAGGACGTCCGCTTTCGATTTTATGTACGTCAGCGCCGCCTGCGCAGATTCTTTCATGACGTCGCCCATGTTGCCCGTCAGGGTCAGCTCTTTCTTGCCGCGCCTGCAGGACGCCTCGATATAGAGAACATCCCCGCCGAACTCCGTCCAGGCAAGTCCGCTCGCCACCCCGATATAATCCTGCTCCATCTGGCTGTCGGGGAGATATTTGACCGGGCCTAAGAATTCGGTCAAATTCTTGGGAGTTACGAGCACCTTCTTTGTATTTCCCTCGGCGACCCTCCGGGCGACCTTCCGGGCGATCGTTGCGATCTCCCTCTCTATGTTCCTTAGGCCCGCCTCGCGCGTGTATTCGCCGATCGCTTTTTGGATCGCTTTGTCCGATATCTCGAGCCGCGCGCTCGTCAGGCCGTTCTCCGATAGCTGTTTCGGAATGAGGTACCGCTTGGCTATCTCCAGCTTCTCCTGTTCGGTATAGCCGGGTATATCGATGACCTCCATCCTGTCGCGCAGCGCAGACGGTATCGTATCCATCTGGTTTGCCGTCGTTATGAACATGACCTTCGACAGGTCGAACGGGACGTTGAGGTAGTGGTCGCTGAACGCATTGTTCTGTTCCGGGTCGAGCACTTCGAGGAGCGCGCTCGCCGGGTCACCCCGGAAGTCGTTGCCGATCTTGTCTATCTCGTCCATCATGAACACCGGGTTGTTCGTCCCGGCAAGCTTGAGGTACTGTATGATCCGGCCGGGCATCGAACCTACGTACGTCCGCCGGTGCCCGCGTATCTCGGCCTCATCCTTCATGCCGCCGAGTGATATGCGCGAGAACTTCCGCCCGATGGCCCGCGCGATCGATTTTCCGAGCGACGTCTTGCCGACGCCGGGAGGCCCGACGAAACAGAGTATGGGGCCCTTCATGTCGGCCTTGAGCTTCATGACGCTCAAGAACTCGAGGATACGGTCCTTTACCTTATCGAGGTCGTAGTGGTCCTTGTCGAGGATCTTGCGCGCTTTCTTTATATCAATGTTGTCTTTGGTCGATTTGCTCCAGGGAAGCTCCACGAGCCATTCGAGGTACGTCCTCACCATCGTCGACTCGACGGCGTCCGGATGCATCATATCGAGGCGCTCCAACTGCTTTTTGGCCTCTTTCTCGACCTCTTTCGGCATCTTTGCTTTCTTGATCCGCTTGCGGAAGTCTTCGACCTCCTCGGTACGCTCATCGCCTTCGCCGAGCTCGGTCCGGATTGCGCGCATCTGCTCGCGCAGGAAGTATTCCCTCTGTGATTTGGACATCTCCTCTTTCGCCTGGGAAAGGATCTTTGCCTGCATGTTGAGGAGCTCGATCTCCTTGCCGAGGATCTCGGAGAGCTTCCTCAAGCGCTCGACGGGGTCGATTATCTCGAGGACCTCCTGGGCCTTGTCGACATTGAGCCCGAGGTTTGCGGCGGCGATGTCCGCGAGCCTTCCCGGTTCGTCAATGGTGTCGAGGACCATGAGGATATCCGGCGGGACCATCCGCCCCATCGATACAACCTTTTCCATCTCTTCCTTGACGTAGCGCATGAGTGCTTCTATCTCGAGGGTTATCTCGGTGATGATAGGCTCTTCGATCGGTTTCAGGCGGACAAGGAAGGTCGGCGTTTCCTGTATATACTGCTCGATCTTCGCTTTTTTAAGGCCCTGGATGAGGACCTTGACCCTTCCGTCAGGGAGCCTGAGCATACGCATGATCTGCGAAACGACCCCTACGCTATAGATCCTGTCCGGCAGGGGGTCCTCGTCGGTCAGGTCCTTTTGTGCGGCAACCACGATAAGACGGTCCTGGGACAGGGATTTTTCAACGGCGTTGATGGACATGTCCCTTCCGACGAACAGGGGAAGCAGAACACTCGGGTACATTACCATGTCACGTACCGGCAGAAGCGGCAGGATATCAGGTATATTTACATTCTCTAAATCCGTCATGCGATGCGGAGCCTCCAATTATTGTGCTGCAAAGAACGCGCTAAATGCCCGGTATGATTCGTATATGTCAAGTTTGTTCGACAGTTCATAGGGTGAATGCATGGCAAGCAGCGCGGGCCCGCAGTCGATTATGTCCATCCCGTACAGTGCGAGGTGTTTTGCCACCGTTCCCCCGCCGCCTTCGTCGACCCTGCCGAGCTCTCCGGTCTGCCACATCACGTCGGCGTCATTGAATAGCCGGATGACCTCGGCCACGTACTCGGCGTTCGCGTCGCTCGCGCCGGACTTTCCCAGGTGGCCGGTAAACTTGCTCAGGCACGGGCCGCGTCCCAGGTATGCCGCGTTCTGTTTCTCGTGGACCTCCTGATAGGTCGGGTTCACCGCGCCGTTCACATCAGCCGACAGGGCCTTCGAATCGTACAGAATTTTCCTGACAACCGACTCATCGGCCTTGAGGCCCATCCCGTTTATTATGTCATCGAGAAATACCTTGAGGAAGTAGGACTGGATCCCGGTCGACCCCTCGGAACCTATCTCTTCCTTATCGGCAAATATGGCAAGGCAGCTGCGCTTCGGGTCCCTGACATGGCATATGGCCTCGAGCAGGGGGTATGCCGATGCCCTGTCGTCCTGCCCGTATGCCCCGACCATGCTCCGGTCAAGGCCGACATCGCGTGCCTTGAACGCCGGGACCACCTCGATCTCGGCTGTAATAAAATCGTCCTCGGTCATGCCGTACCTGTCGTTCAGCAATTTCAGGATGTACTGCTTTACCGGCTCCTTATCAGCCCCTGCAAGGGGAAGGGATCCAAAAAGGACGATGAGCTTTTCGCCCTCGATCGCCTCGGACAGCTTCTTTTCGCCCTGTGTCTTGCGCGACAGGTGGGGCAAAAGGTCATCGATGATGAAGACCGGGTCGTCGCTGTCCTCGCCGATGCATATGTCAACGGCTGTGCCGTCCGCCTTTATCACGATCCCGTGCAGTGCAAGCGGGGCCGCAACCCACTGATATTTCTTTATGCCCCCGTAATAATGGGTCCTGAGCAGTGCGAGGTCCACATCTTCGTAGAGGGGGTTCTGCTTGAGATCGAGCCTCGGCGCATCGATATGCGCAACAATGATGTTGAGTCCTTCAACGATATCGGAAGACCCGCGTACAAATGCCATCACCGTTTTGTTCCGGTTGACCGCAAATACCCGCTCCTGTGAGGGGTCCACATCAAACCCGCTCTGCGACAGGGCGGCTGTAATGCACCGGACCGCCTCACGCTCGGTTTTCCCCCTGTCGAGAAAATCCTTGTAGCCTTCCGAGAAGTTGTAGATGGTCCTGATCTCTTGCTTCGATTTCGATTTCCAGCCGGATTGTCTTTGCATGAGGTCCTTTCAGGGTATCAGAATAGCGCAGGTCGCGTCAACCGGGCTTCGCGTACATATATGGTGGAGGCGGTGGGAATCGAACCCACGTCCAGAAAAGAAGGCGTCAGACAGACTACATGCTTAGTCAGCGTATTAGATCTTAAACACCATGGCACCCGCTGACGAGTTCCCTGCTGTTCCAGCCTATAAGGTTTCGCCCGGCACTATAGGCGTCCCGCCGGACTATCCCGCTAAGAATGACACCATGCACGGACCTGGAAGCGGGAGGAAGGCCCGGATGATGTGGCTGCTCTAGGCAGCCAGTGCGTAGTCGTATGACTCTGCAGTTGTGTTTAGTTCCGCTTGGGTACGGGTAAGCAGTAACCCGGCATGCCTCTCTGGCCCTTGCATCCCTGTCGAAGCCTGTCGCCCCCTTTATCGTATTCTTTCCTCGCGCTCCATAAGACGTTTCTCGTCCTTGCGCCTGATTCCCTCTCTTTTATCGTAAAGTGTCTTGCCCTTGGCCAGCGCCAGTTCCATCTTGGCTCTGTTCCGTTTGTCAAAATAGAGGGAAAGGGGGACCAGCGTGTACCCCCGTTCTTTTACCTTACCGATGAGTCGCATGATCTCCCGCTTGTGCATGAGCAGCTTGCGGGTCCTTTTCGGCTCGTGATTGTAGATGTTCCCGCACGAATAGGGTGTTATATGGGCGTTAACGAGGAACACTTCGCCGTCCTTGACCTTTGCGTAGCTCTCCTTGAGGTTCGCCCGCCCTTCACGGAGCGACTTCACCTCGGTCCCTGTCAGCACGAGCCCCGTCTCGAATTTCTCCTCGATATGGTACTCGTGATAAGCCTTCCTGTTCGTGCAAATAACCTTCATCGCCTATAATATAACACATTTACAGGCGAAAAAGAAGGGCAGCCGAAAGGCGGTTCAAGGTTCAAGGTTCAAGGTTCAATGCTATTTTTTTACTTGAACTTTGAACTTTCAACCTTGAACTGGTTCAGGTTCCTATTATCGGGAGTTCAATGATGAACTTCAGCCAAAAAGTCGTCCCGGTTTCAATGTTCGATGCTATTTTTTTCCTTGAACCTTGAACCTTGAACCTTCTTTAAGTTTCGATTATCGGGAGTTCGATGATGAACTTCGCTCCGCGCGGCTTGTTGTCTTCTACCCGTATCTTGCCGTGGTGCTCGAGGATGATCGAATGGACAATGGCGAGACCGAGACCTGTGCCGTCCTTTTCTTTCGTGAAATACGGGTCGAACACTTTTTCCTTGTCCTCGTCCGCGATGCCTTTGCCGGTATCTGCAAATTCTATGATGCCGGTATGCTTCGGTACATCGAACCGTGTACTGACGGCGATGCTCCCCGCGCCGCCCTCCATCGCCTTGACGGCATTTGTTACCAGGTTGATGAATGCCCTTTTCAGGGCCTCACGGTCGACACGGACACGGGGCATGTTCTTCGGGCTAAAGGTTATCGAGACGCCCTGGTAGAGATTGCGGTAAAGATCGAGGGTTTCCTCTACAATAGCGTTGAGGTCCTCCGATGTCTTCGCCTGGGACGTATGCGTTAACTTCGTAAGCTCATTGACTATTTCCTTGATATCATCGACGGAGCGTATGATGACGGAGGTGGTTTGATCGAGGACTTCCTTTTCGTTTCCCGATGAATTGCTCATGATCTTCCTGCGGATACGCTGGGCCGAGAGGATAATGGGCGTCAGCGGGTTTTTGATCTCGTGCGTCAGTTTGCGCGCGATCTCCTGCCAGGTAGCAAGTTTTTCCGCCCGGACAACATGGGTTATGTCATCGAAGGCAATAATATATCCGGCGACCTTCCCGGCTTCATCCTTGAGGGCGGTCAATGACGCCCGAAGATATGTCACGTCCTTCTTCAGGTTGAGCCTTAAGTCCATCGTGATGCTTTCATCGCCCGCGGCCTTTACCTCTTTCAGGAAAGATTTTGTCAGTGTCCGGAAATCATTCCCGAATATCTCCCGCAACGACATCCCGTCGAGACTTTCCTGCTCCACACCCAGGATATGCCGTGCTGCATTGTTTCCGAGGCGGATGACCCCTTTTTTATCCGTAGATATAATGCCCGCAGCCACATTGTTGAGGACGAATTCGAGAGAGCGGCTTTTGCTTTCGATCTCGTCCTTCGCTACCTTGAGTTCCCTCGCCATGCTGTTGAACGCCCTGACAAGGGTGCTTATCTCGTCCTCTCCGCGCTCCTCGAGGTTGATATCGAATTTACCCTTCGCGATGATGGCCGCACCTTCTTTCATCTTCTCGATGGGAACGGTTATCTCGGTGGCCATTTTTATCCCGACCCAGAGTGAAACGAATATCGTCAGTATCGTTATCAGGAAAAGCGGGATGATGAAGCTGTACTTGAGCACTTTCTTGAAGACCCGGGATTCCTTGAATTCCTTGCTGGTCACGGCGATCTGCTTCATGCGTTCCGTGCCCTTCATCTTGATCATATCGCCCAGAAGAAGAAGCGGATAAGGCGAATTCACGTCCTGTGTGTCCGTCCGGATGCGCAGGCCCACGACGAGCATTTCACCCCCGTCGACCGGGATGATCTCCCGCGACACGCCGGAGCCCGACAGGGCCTTGAGCCGTGAACGGATGGCCTGGTCCGAACTGTCGGAACCGCTGGCCCTGATGATCTTGCCGGTCGCCGGGTCATAAACGGCCAGGTAGCTCAGGACATGCCATGTCTCGTACCGGTCGAGAAAATTCTTCAATTCCTTTTCATCGGCGATCATGTCCTTCTTCTGGATCTGTTCCGCCATCCGCGTCCCGATCCTCATGTGGCGCTGGAAGATCTCCTCGTAATGGAACTGGGACAGTTCGAGTGCACTTTCCAAAGTGTCCTCTACCTGCTGGCTGAACCAGCGGTCCATGGACACGTAAAAGAAGCCCGTCGCCAGTATGAAAAGGGTGAATGACGGGACGATCGATATAAAAAGGAGTGTGGATGTCAGCCTTTTCTTAAGGTCGGACCCCCAGATGCCCCTCTTTTTCTCGATGTAGGCCTTGAGAACGATGCGCGTGATGAGGAAAAGAAGGAGCAGTATCAGAAGAAGATTTAAGTTGAGGACAACGACGAGGAGCTTGTTTTCCCAGACCGGGAAGAATCTCGCGAAATTCGGGAGATTCGTTTCGAGCAGGACGAGTGCCCCGAAAACGACCAGGATGCCTATTATGAATGAGAGTTCTTTCTTAAATTTCATAAAGTGACCTGGCGATGGGCGACGGGCGATGGGCGATGGGGAACGCCCATTCCCTGCATATTTCTTTCCTATCGCCTATTGCCCATTGCCTATCGCCTGTCTTCATTTTATTCCAACAAAATTTATCTGCCGTTCGTTGCGGGCACCTCTCCGGTATGAAGCAAAAAGCGGGTCTTCGGAACAGAACGTGCATAATCCCGTATCGAGGATAGTATGAACACCCGACTCCGTCAAAAGCCAGGTGTTTGCATCTTTCAGGTCAAGATAGGTTGCGCCATCCTTGTCGTGAAATATATTTTCAGGGAAACCTTCACCGAGGAATGCCTCTTTTACCTCCGCCCCCACGGTATAGCAGCAGCCACGGATCGACGGGCCGAGGAGCGCAATGATGCGCGAAGGCGCGGCTCCCCGCTCCGACATCGCGGTGACGGCATCCGTCGTGATGCGCCCGAGAGTACCCCGCCACCCGGCATGGATTATTGCTGCCATGGGAAAAGCAAGGTCTACAAGGACGATGCTCATGCAATCGGCCGTTTTAATGACCCCCGCAATCCCGGGTTTGTAAAGCAGGATCCCGTCCCCCGTTTCCGGCCGGTCATTGGGTCCCACCGCGTGGATAGTATTTCCATGCTCCTGGTGAAGCGTAACAGAACGCTCAAGGGAAAACATATCGAGAAATACCCGGGTTTCCTTATCGTCCAGTAACGAGGGGCAGGCCCGCGTGAAAAATCCATGGATGATTCCCCGCGCCGTCAACTCAGGGACGTGACAGTATTCCCAGCCATTCTTTCTTTCCCGGGCAAATTCCCATGCCGGAGGTGTCACATTTCTGTGATCCATGTTGTAGTTTACGGATTTTTTAGGCATTTTGTCTACGATGTTTTTCCGCGAACTTGTTCATATCGGCAGGGACGGGTGCCTCGATCTTTACCGCGGCCCCGGTTACCGGGTGAATGAACTCTATGCGATATGCATGAAGAAGGGGCCTTGGCTCCAGCTTTTTGGCTTTTCTTCCATATGTCTCGTCGCCGACGACCGGAAAGCCGGCATGGCTCAAGTGAACGCGTATCTGGTGCGTTCTTCCTGTCGCGGGATACGCCTCGACAAGGGAAAATCCCTCGAGGCGTTCCACGACCTTAAAACCGGTCGTAGCGTTCCTGCCGCCTGACGTGAGAACCGTCATCTTCTTCCTGTCCACCGGGTGGCGGCCAATATTCCCGTCGACGGTCAAAACGTCCCAGGCCGGAATTCCCTCGACAATGGCCCGGTAGGTCTTTTTGACCTCCCTGTCCTTGAACAATCCCGACAATCTTTCCTGTGTCCTTGAATCGCGGGCGATAAGTATGACACCCGTCGTGCCCTTGTCGAGTCGATGGACGATCCCCGGCCGCATCCCCGTCGTCCCGTCTTTATTGCCCTCTTCTCCCGTGGAACTTGAAACGTGGAACTTGAAACTATCTTTATTGAGGTATCCCAGTACCGCATTTACCAGCGTTCCCGAGTTGTGGCCGAAAGACGGGTGGACAACCATATCTGCAGGTTTGTCGATGGCGAGAAAATAATTGTCTTCGTAGAGAATGGAAAGAGGGATCTCCTCCGGGGCAAGATCGACCGGCTCTTCATCCGGGATATCACCGGCAATTTCGGCGCCTGCCTTCAGGCGCATCGACGGCTTGGGAATTTTGCCGGCCACCCGGACATGGCCTCCGTCTATCATTTCTTTGATCTTTGTCCGTGTCAGGGTTAATTGCTCGGAGAGGAAAACGTCGAGCCTGATATCGTTTTGTTCGCAGGTGATCGTGAAACTATGGGGCATCCGTATAAACCGAGGCTATTGCTTCAATAAGGTCTTTTTCGTCGTGCGCAAGGACCGTTCTCATGTCGAATATCAATCTTTCTTTTTCGATCCTGGCAATAACGGGGACCGGGCGGTCCCTCAAGCGCTTTTCGAAGGCATCGGCTGTTATAGCGGACGGGACAATGGCGATCGCCGAGGAAGGTATGACCATATCGGGAAAGCTGCCGCCTCCTACCTCCGATCCTGTGTGGACCACCGATATATCGGCACCCGGACACCGTTTCTTCAGGACCGATGCGAGACGCCGGGCCCTTTTGTCGAGGTTGTCCCTGGATTCGGATATCATTGCGATAGTCGGAATTTTCCGTGCAGCCGACGCTGCATCGAGGCATAAGAGGAGGGTTGCCTCAAGGCCCGCAAGGGTGAATTTGTCCGGTCTCAATGCCCTTGTTATCGGGTTGCGCTTTATGACATCTATGCATTCCTCTTTGCCGAGGATTATTCCCGCCTGGGGGGCGCCTAAGAGCTTGTCACCGCTAAACGATATAACATCGAACCCAGTCTTCAGCTCCTCGGATATTATCGGCTCGCCCGTGTGGCCAAGGCTCTCGTGGGCATGGAAAAGCCCGCTGCCCGTGTCGAAATATGTCGGGATGCCATACCTCGCACCCAATCCCACCAATTCGCCCGAAGACGCTTCATGCGTGAAACCGCGTACACGGTAGTTGCTCGTATGGGCCTTCATGATGAGGCCCGTGTTGTCCCCGATCGCACGTTCGAAGTCTTCGATGTAGGTCCTGTTTGTCGTACCGACTTCCTTTAAGATTGCGCCGCTCTTTTTCATGACATCGGGTATCCTGAACGATCCGCCGATCTCTATGAGTTCGCCGCGCGAGATAATGACCTCCTTGCCTTCTGCCAGGGCATTGAGGATGAGGAATACCGCTCCGGCGTTATTGTTCACCACAAGCGCATCCCCGGCAGACGTGAGCCTTTTCAAGACCGACGTACAGTGGTCATACCTGCTGCCGCGCACCCCTGTCACGAGGTTGTATTCGAGGTTGCAATACCCTGTTGCAACCTTCATGATGGCGTTCACCGCTTCTTCGACGAGCACGGACCTGCCGAGGTTTGTATGGATTATCACTCCCGTCGCGTTTATAACACGTTTGAGGTGCGGCTCGACAAGGGCCTGGGCGAGGCGGGAGACCTCATCGACGATCGTATCAATGCCCGGCACCGCGACGGCGCGACCAGTCTTGATACCGGAACGAAGGGAATCGAGATATTCACGCAGGACATCTTTCAGGATTGTTTCCGGGAAGCGAGCCTCGAGCTTCTTGAAACCCGGGTTCACAAGTATGGCATCGACCTTCGGTATCTTCCGCAACGGGTTGTCTGGCATAGCTTTAGTTATTTTCTACCATATGGAGGGATGCGTCAACAGGTAATTTCCACCTTCGCGTCGACGATAACGCACCCTTTCCCCTCATCGTTCACGATAACGGGGTTTATGTCCAGGCTGGTTATGTGCGGATTTTCAATGAGAAGCTGCGACACCCGGACGATAACGTCCTCGAGGGCATGGATGTCGGCCGGTCTCTTCCCGCGTGCACCTTTGAGAATCGCGGAGCCTTTGAGCTCATCGACCATGCTCCGGGCGTTTTCTTTGTCGACAGGTGCCACGCGGATCGACCGGTCTGCCATGATCTCGACATAGACCCCTCCGAGCCCGCAGACGATGACCGGCCCGAATTCATTATCGAAACGACCTCCGATGATCATTTCAAAACCGGGGGCGGCCATCTTCTGGATAACACAGCGAACCGGGCCCAGCTGTTCAAAGGCATCGACCAGTTCTTTCTCGTCCCTGATGTCAAGGTATACGCCTTTCTCTTCGGATTTATGGAGGACGGACGGGTCAGCCAGCTTCAATGCTACCGGATAACCAAGCTGTCCCGCGGCGGCAACAAGTTTTTCCCGGTTTTCCACGATATTGTAGCGTGCGACAGGAAGCCCGGATCGCTCGAGCAGGGAGAAGCATTCGTCGGGGCCCAGAAACCTCCGTCCCGCCCTGGCATCACACCGTATCTTTCCCGGGTACTTGTAGGAAAAGTGTTTTCCCCGCCCCCTTGCCTCATAATGCCTCAGGGACCAGGACAGGGCCTTGAGCGCCTGGTCAACGTCAGTAAAGACCGGAACGTCCGCCGCTTCCTTTATTGCAAACCACTCCGCCCGATTGGTCACAACGCACAAGGCGACCGGCTTATCATAGTTCGGGATGATCGCGGAGGCAAACTTAAGAAAATTCCGCACCTTTCCGCCATCGCTTTCCGAACTGTAGGTAACGACGAACACGATCCCGTCCACGTTCTCTTCCTTAAGTGCCATCTCGAGGATCGGGCAATAGTCATCGAGATCGTAGACATCGCCGATATCCAGCGGGTTCGTGGCGGCGATAACGTTCAGTTTCTTCGCATGGATACCGGAGAAGAAACCATCCGAAAATACGGCAAAATCAAAACCGTACCGTTTCGCGGCGTCAGCGCAGAGTACACCATGACCGCCGGAGCGGGAGATGAGGGCCAGCCTTTTGCCTTTGAGCACGGGAAGGCTGAATATCTTGAATGAGTCCACCATCTCCTGAAAATTCGTGACCCGGATGATCCCCGCCTGCCTCATGGCGGCCTCTGCCACATCGTCGTCACCCGCAAGCGCCGTGGTATGGAATTTGGCGATCTCGCCGCTCGATGGACTTCTGTTCGCCTTGAGCATGACGGCCGGTTTGGGGCTTGATGCGGCCAGCGCCATCAATTTCCGCCCGTCCGAGAAATTTTCGAGGTAGAGCCCGACAACACGTGTCCCGTCATCCTTCATGACGTATTCAAGGACATCGTTCTCGTCCGTCATCAGTTTGTTGCCGATGCTGACAAGCTTTCTCAGGCCAACATTTTCGACGGAGCACAGCATGCACGTGTCATAAAAGACGCCGCCGCTCTGCGAAATAAGGGAGGCCGAACCTTTTTTCATATAATCAGGGTCTATGATGAAAAAAGGAAGCACAACCCCGGCTTCGAGGTTGACGACGCCGAAGCAATTGGGGCCCACTATTCTCATGCCGTACCGTTCGGCCGCAAGAAGAACAGCCCCTTCGAGCCCGAGCCGCTCTCCCGAGAATTCGGTGAAGCCTCCCGATTCCAGGATCACGTTCCGTATGCCCTTTTTCCCGCACATCTCGACCGCCTGAGGTGCATAACGGGCGGGCACAAGTATGACCGCAAGGTCGGGAACACCGGGAACCGTATCGAGGTCCTTCAGTATCTTCCTGCCGGCGACGACACCGCCGCGCGCACCGACGGGATACACGTCGCCGCGAAAGCCAAAGCGGGCAAGATTCTCGACAATGACACGCGCAAGGTTGCCCGGTGTATCGGAAACGCCGAATACTGCTATGCTTTCTGGATAGAAGAATTTTTCCATATTGGTCCTTCGAATTACGGGTAATCGAAAGCATCGTTAGTATAACGCCGGAACCCCTTAAAAAACAAGGATTAACGGCCGTATACCCAAGGTTGACAAGACCTCCCCCATTTGCTACATTTCGAAGGTGATGGTCTTTTCAGACATTTCAAACCAACCATAACGGAGACCCCATGACAAAAGTTGAGCATGCGTTGTCACTCTTTCAAAACGGCTTCAATTGCTCTCAGGCCGTTTTTTCATCATTCGCCGAAGACCTGGGGTTGCCTGAAGAAAAAGCACTTATGATCGCAAGCGGTTTCGGCGCGGGAATGGGAAGGATGTCCCGTACGTGCGGGGCCGTGGCGGGGGCCTTCATGGTGCTCGGCTTAAAGGAAGGCTTTTCCTCCGGTGGCAACAAAGGGTCCAAAGAGATGATCTACCGGCTTGTCCGTGAATTGAGCGATGCGTTCGCCGCCGCTCACGGTTCCATTGAATGCCGTGAACTGCTCGGTCTCGATATCTCGACACCAGACGGCTATAAGCAGGCGGCGGATTCCGGGATATTCCGCGACAAGTGCCCCCGATTCGTGCAGCAGGCCGTCGAAATAACGGAAAAAATGCTTGGTTTGCAACCTAAAAAATGTGATACAAACTGACAAATCGGTGATATACTTAGAAAGGATCATGAAAAAGATCGCGATAATATCACTTCTCGTATTCAGCGCGGCGCTTATTCTGCCATTGACCGGCGAGGCCGGTGGCTATTATTATCATGGCGGATACTACGGCGGCTGCGGAAATTATTGGGTTCCCGCAGCGATCGTCGGCGGCGCAATACTGGCCGGGGCCCTTTTTATCGGGACCATGAATTACCAGGCTTCAAAACCTGTACCCCCGCCGCAGCCCGTGCCCTACGCTTCCCCGGACCCGAACTTTGTTGCACGCTACGGAACGGCCCCCGCCCCTTCACTACCACCTCAGCAGCAACCGACCGGCGGTCAATGGGTCACGGTTCCTGCCCAGCAGGTCGGCAGCACCTGGGTACCCGCGCACCGGGTCTTCGTACCGAACTCATAAAAAACCGTTCCACGTTCAGCTCATCCGCCCTCAGAGCGTTTCCCTGCCGTAAGATCCTGCAATTTTTTCAGCCAGATGTTCGAAATCCCCTGGGCCGTCATTCCGGCGAAGGCCGGAATCCAGCGTCTTTGTTTTTTTGGCCTGACTTTTCATTGGTGCAAAAATATTAAAGGCACTGGATTCCGCCGCAAAAGCCGGCGGAATGACGAGAAACAATTATTCATAAGTGGCTTTTTAACATTTGAACGATAGAACGGCATTGAGGGTTTTTTTATCGTGGAACCTGGAACGTGGAACGTGGAACCTCTTTTTATTCAGTAAGTTCTCTGAAGCACGCTGCTCCACGGATGTAGTTGAAGTCTTTTTCGTTCTCGAAGATGCGGAGGTCTTTCACTTGGCCCGTGTCTAAGGCGGTCTTGATCCACTGGCATGCGCGGGTCGAGTTATGCCTGAGCGCTTCGACACGGGCGAGGAGCAACATCGATGCTACGTCATCGGGTTTTGATTCCCTGAACTTCGTAATGTCGGCAATTGATTTGTCGAACTGAAGCAGGTCTTTGTATATGACGGCCCTGGCGAGGTACGGGCCCGGGTTGTCCGGTTTTATCTCGATCGCTTTCGTGAAATCTGCAAGCGCCTTTTCCGGTTTTTTCTCGAAGGTATACATCATGCCGCGCTGGGAATATAGGAGTACATTCGACGGATTGATCGCGATCGCCCTGGTCAGCTCTTCTATTCCCTTGTCATATTTCTTCAGTATGGCGTATATATCTGCCCGTCCCTGGTGCGCCTGCCAGAATTTGGGGGCTATCTCAAGCAACCTCTCGTAGTCGGCCATGGACCTGTCGTAATACCCGGTCTTTTGCTCGATAATGGCCCTTCCCAGGAGACTTAAGAATTCCTTCGGATTGAGCTCAAGCGCCTTCCCGTAGTCATCCACCGCCTTCTGGTTCTCGTTTAACGCGGCGTACGTATTTCCCCGGAAGGTGAATGCACGCGGGTTCTTCGGGTCGAGCTCGATCGCCTTGTTGAGGTCGGTCAAGGCCTCAGGGTATTTTCTTTCGACATAAGACAGGATACCCCGCATCTCCCACGCCGCCTGGTTCCGCGGATTTATCCTGATGGCCTCCGACAGGTCTGTACGGGCAGCCCCGTAATTTCTCTCTTTTTCCCATACCTGGGCCCGCCCGATATGCGTCACGTCGCTCGCCGGGTTCAGCCCGATCGCCTTGTCGAAATCCGCCTTTGCCTTTCCCATATCCCCCATGCCCTTGTAGGCAAATCCCCGCCATGTATACATGTCTGCGAGGGCAATGTCCTCCAGGTCGCCCTTCTTTATCGCATCGGTGCATGCTTTAACCGCCTTGTCATACTGGCGGCCTACTGTCAGGTCCCTGCATCCTCCGGACGCTTTCACCCGGGCAGGCGCGAATAATACCATCGTTATCAAGACGATCGTTATCAGACAGGTTGATCTCGAGATGCCCTGGCGCATGGACGAAGCCTCCTTTAAGCCTGTGCATACTTTACATTATTCCGGTCAAATTTCAAGGGCTATGGACGAAAAAAACCCCGTCTTTGATGGCGGGGTTCAGGATGCTCAATAAAGTTCGTTTAACCGAAGATACCGACGGCCTTCTGCGCCATCACTATGAATACCTTCGGGAAAATACCCATGTACAGGAGGGCCAATATGCAGATGAGCATGACAAGCCCATACTGGGGCGCCCGGTCGGCTGTTCCCGACTCAGCGACAGGTTCCTTGAAATACATGTACATCATCACCCTGAGGTAGTAGTATGCGGCCACGACGCTGTTCAGGAAGCCGATGATAGCAAGCCAGTAAAACTGGGATTTGACCGCCGTACTGAAAACATAGAACTTGCCCATGAACCCGGCAAGCGGCGGCACGCCGGCAAGTGACAGGAGAAAGATACTCATGCAAAGGGCTATGAACGGGTAGCGTGCGCCAAGCCCTGCAAAACTGTCGAGGTCGCTTCCGTTGTCGCCCTTCCGCTGCATCATGATAACAGCGGTGAAGGCGCCGATGTTCATGAATGTGTATGCGGCGAGATAATACAGCATGCTCGACGCCTGGGCCCTGTCGCCCGTGATAAAGGCAACCAGGATATACCCGGCATGCGCAATGCTTGAATATGCCAGCATCCTCTTGATGTCACGCTGGACGAGCGCTGTGATGTTCCCGACGGTCATCGTAAGCACCGCCAAAACCCATATGATCTCCGTCCAGCCAAACTGGAACGGGAGGAACGCCGTGAAAAAGACGCGTATCAGTGCGCCGAATGCGGCGGCCTTCACACCGGTCGCCATGTATGCGGTTATCGACGTCGGTGCGCCCTGGTAAACGTCCGGTGTCCACATATGAAAAGGCACCGAAGCGATCTTGAACCCGAAGCCGACAAGAAGGAAGCCAAGGCCGATCAGGAACATGGTAACCGAGAACGGCTGTTTCATGAGGAAGTATCTCTTCAGTTCGACCACGTCTATTATGCCGGTGGACCCGTATATCATGGACATGCCGTACAGGAGAAACCCTGTCGCGAATGCACCGAGGAGAAAATATTTCAGGGCTGCCTCGACGGATGCGATATTGCCCCTCAAAAGGCCGCAGAGAACATAGATCGAAAGGGACATCACCTCGAGCCCGATGAATATCGTGATGAAATGATGCGACGAGGTCATGACCATCATGCCGAGAACGCCGAACATGAGCAGCGAATAATATTCGCCTCCCCCTATCTCCTCCCGGTCGGCATATCTTAAGGAAACGAGTGACACGAGGATGAGGATGGCGAGGAACATTATTTTAAAGAAGGTCCCGTAATTGTCGATCGTGTAAAGCTGATTGAAGATATCGAGGTTCGTCCCCCACAGGTTGGCTGTGAAGATAAGCGCCAGCAGGGAGCCGAATATGCACAGGGAACCGGAGATCTTCGACGCCACGGGGCCCTTCGTCAGGCCGCCTATGATAAGCAGCAGAAGTCCGAACCCGGTGATCATGATCTCGGGTAATATCCATCTAAATTCGCAGGCTGGTATTAAAGCGTCCATCAATCAGACCCCTATCTCGTCATATTCGTGTTCGTTGCTTCAACTGCAACTTTCGCCGTGGACCCGGTATTCTGTTCAAGCATCCTCGCCTGGGCATTCCTGTTCTTGACGAGGCTTAAATACTCGGTAACCGATGTATCCATTTTATTGAAGAACATCTTCGGGTAGATACCCATCAGAAGGATAAAGAAGACCATGCAGCACAGGATGGTTATTTCGCGGCCTTCAAGGTCTTTGAGTTCCCTGTTGGCGTCCTTCGTAACAACGCCGAACATGACCCTCTGGAACATCCAGAGCATGTACACCGCGCCGAGGATGACACCCGTCGTCGCGAGTATGCCGTAGACCGTGTTGGCCTTGAACGCGCCAAGCAGGATAAGGAACTCACCCACGAAGCCATTCGTCCCGGGCAGGGCTATGGATGAAAGCGTTATGATCATAAAGAAAACGGCAAATATGGGCATAACCTTCGAGATCCCACCGAAATCGGCGATCATCCTCGTGTGCCTTCTCTCATATATCATGCCGACGATAAGGAAGAGCCCGCCGGTGGAGATGCCGTGGTTGAGCATCTGGTAGATGCCGCCCTGGACGCCCTGCATGTTGAAGGCAAAAATACCGAGCATGACGTAACCTAAGTGGCTCACGCTCGAGAAGGCGATAAGCCGCTTGAGATCGGGCTGCATCATGCTGACGATCGCGCCGTAAATGATGCCGATGACAGCGAGTATGGACATGAGGGGGACCGCATCAATCGCGGCAGCCGGGAACAGGGGGATCGCAAACCGGATGAAACCGTATGTTCCCATTTTCAGGAGAACACCGGCGAGGATGACACTGCCGGCGGTAGGTGCCTCGGTATGGGCATCGGGCAACCATGTATGCACCGGGAACATCGGCACCTTGATGGCGAACGACAGGGCGAATGCGCCGAACAGCCAGTACTGTTTCGCGATCGGTATACTCGCCTTATACAGTTCCATTACGTTGAACGTATAGATGCCGCTCTGTGCGTAATAGTAGAAGTACAGGTAAAGTATGGCGACCAGCATGAGAACGCTGCCTGCCATCGTGAAGAGAAAGAACTTTATGGCTGCGTAAATGCGGTTCGGGCCGCCCCATATGCCGATGAGAAGGTACATCGGGATGAGCATCAATTCCCAGAAAACGTAGAAGAGAACGAGGTCGAGGGCGCAGAGTGTACCGATCATTGCCGTTTCCAGGAAAAGGAACGTGATATAGTATTCCTTCACCTTGTCCTCGATCGCCTTCCATGAACAGAGCACACAGATCACCGTGAGGAACGTGGTGAGAAGGACGAGCAGGAGGCTGATACCGTCAATGCCGATATAGTAGCTGATACCCCAATCCGGGAACCAGTCGGCTTTTTCGACAAACTGCATTCCCTTCGCTGTATTGCTGAACTTGTAAAAGAGCGGGACAGACGCGAAGAGTTCGAACAGGGAGAATACCAGCGTGGCAGACTTGATGAGAAGGGTGTTTTCGCGCTTTACGAAAAGCAGCAGCACCGCCCCCAGAAGAGGGAAGAATATCAGGAATGTAAGTATTGGTATACCGAAAACTGAGAACTCCGTCATGTACGCACCTTTACAAGATTCTCGAAATAAGATAACCGACCACTGCTATCGCGCCGAGGATGACCGCAAATGCATAGCCCTGCACCGCACCCGTCTGTACCTTGCGGATGATGCCGCCCACTCCGGCCAGGAGCGATGCGATACCATTCACGATGCCATCTACGATCATCTCGTCGAAAAAGTCTTTGCAGAACCTGCCGAGTTTCAGAAGGCCCCGCACGAATATGAAGCCGTACAGCTCATCTATGAAATACTTGTTATGGACCAGCGTGAACAGCCCGTGGAACTTTTCCACAAATTTCTTCGGGAGGTTCGGGTTCTTCACGTAAAAAAGCCAGGCGATGAATATGCCGAGGAGCCCGATGATAACGGCGCCTATCATGAGCTGCATCTCCATCCCGTGATCGGCGCCCGCCGCTCCGCCGGATGAGGCGAATGCGGTGCTGATGATATTGAAGCCGCCCGCGTGCGCCGCAGCCGGTGCCGCATGGTGCCCAAATACAGGTTCCAGCCATTTCTCTATATGATTGGAGCCGCCGAGCAGGCCGGGGACGCCGACGTAGCCGCCGATTATGCTGAGGACCGCAAGGATCATGAGAGGCACGGTCATAACCTTCGGAGACTCGTGGATGTGATGTTTTACCTCTTCATCCGCCCTGCATTCTCCGTGGAATGTGCTGAAGAACATCCGGAACATGTAGAACGCGGTCATGCCGGCTGTTATGGCGCCTATGGCCCAGAACCAGAAGCTGTTATATTTGCTGAAGGCCATCCAGAGGATCTCGTCCTTGCTGAAAAACCCTGATAAGCCCGGTACGCCCGCGATGGCGAGACATGCGATAAATGTCGTCCAGTAGGTGATGGGGGTTTTCTTGCGGAGCCCGCCCATTTTTCTCATGTCGAGTTCGCCGCTCATAGCGTGCATCACGGAACCGGCCGCGAGGAAGAGCAGGCCCTTGAAGAAGGCATGCGTCATGAGGTGGAAAACGCCGGCTGCGTATGCGCCCGCGCCCACACCGACGAACATGTAGCCGAGCTGGCTGACGGTGGAATACGCGAGGACGCGCTTGATATCGTACTGGGCTGTGCCGATCGTTGCGGCAAAGAACGCGGTCGCGAGACCGATGATCGTGACGACGAGGAGCGTCGTCGGCGCGAGGACGTACAGGAAATTAAGCCGTGCGATCATGTAGACGCCGGCGGTGACCATCGTGGCAGCGTGGATCAGCGAGCTGACAGGCGTCGGGCCTTCCATCGCGTCAGGCAGCCAGACATAAAGGGGTATCTGCGCCGATTTTCCCGTTGCGCCGACAAAGAACAGAAGCGTGATGACCGTTGCAAGCCCCGGCCCGATGAGGTGCGCGTTGGCCTGAATTTCGGAGAATTTCAATGTCCAGATGCCCTGGGAGCCCAGGTACCCGACCAGCGTGAACACGCCGAGGAGGAACCCGAAGTCGCCGATCCTGTTGACGATGAACGCTTTTTTGCCGGCATTCGCCGCCGAGTCCTTTTCATACCAGAACCCGATGAGGAGATATGAACACAAACCGACGCCTTCCCACCCGACAAACATGAGAAGGGCGTTGTCGGCGGTGACCAGCGTCAGCATCATGAAAACGAACAGGTTGAGATAGCAGAAAAAGCGTCTGAACCCGGGGTCGTCGTGCATATAGCCGACAGAATAAATATGGATGAGTGAGCCGACACCCGAGACGATGAGGCACATGATGATGGACAAGGCGTCGATCCGGAACCCGATCGTTGTCTTGAGGTCGCCCGAGACGATCCAGTCGAACACGGTCTTTTCGAATACCCTGCTTTCCGGCGCCATCTGCAGGAACTGGACGAATATGGTTGCCGATACGGCGAAGGATGCAATAACAGCCAGGCATGCAATCCAGGCGGTCAAAGTCTTCGGGAATTTTATCCCGAGAAGGCCATTGATCAGGAACCCGATCGCGGGAAATGCCGGAATAAGCCAGATAAGGTCAGCCATTTGAAACCCCTTCTTTAGCCTTTAAGCAGATTGAATTCGTCTACGTGTACTGTGCCCTTGTGCCTGAAGATGAGCACGAATATAGCAAGGCCCACCGCCGCCTCGGCCGCCGCAACGGCCATGATGAAGATGACGAAGATGGCCCCGTCAAGGGAATTCAGGAAATTACCCGAGGTGATAAAGCTCAGGTTGACCGCATTCAGCATGAGCTCTATGCACATGAAGATCACGATCGCGTTCCGGCGCGTGATGACGCCGATCGCCCCGATGGTGAAAAGTACTGCCGACAACAGATAATAGAGGTCCTGCGGTATCTCGGGCAACATTATCTCTCCTATTCCTTTCTTTTCCTGGCAAGCAGCACCGCGCCGACGATACCGACAAGGAGAAGTATCGAGGCGACTTCAAATGCGAATGCGTACTTGCCGTAAAGCAGGGCCCCAATCGCCCGGGTATTGCCTATCTCGGCGAGTTTCTGGGCGCTGTAGATGCCGTGCTGTCCTGAGTCGCTGTATGTGTATATGCCTGCAAGGACCTGCAGGAAGAGTGCTATCGTAATAATGGACCCGATGACTTTCGGGAAAGACTTTTTTGAGCCCCACTGTGCGCCCCATTCCAGGTGGATAAGCATGATAACGAAAAGGACGAGCATCATGATCGCCCCGGCGTATACCATGACCTGTGCGACTGCTATGAAGGTCGCGTTGAGGGTGATGTACAGGACGGCGACGGAGAAAAATGTCACGATCAGCCATAATGCGCTGTGGATCGGGTTTTTACGTGTTACCATCATAAGGGATGAGCCCGTTGCCGTAAGGGCCATCACAACAAAGATAAACCATTTAAATCCGAGTCCAATTTCCATCATTTTTTATCCTCATACATGGAAAGGAGTTTTTTCGTATCCAGCACAAAATCTTCCTTCCGGTAATGTGCCTGCTCGTAATCCTTGCCGAGGTTGATGGCATTGACCGGACATGCATCCTGGCAAAATCCGCAGAAGATGCAGCGCCAGGGATCTATCTCGTATTTGACGGGGTAACGTTTCCCGTCGAATTTCTCGCCTATTTCAAGCGTGATGCACTGGTTCGGGCAGGCTGCCACGCACAGGCCGCACGCTACGCAGGCTGTCTCGCCGGCCTCGTTTTTCTTGAAATAATGCACGCCGCGCCATCTTTCCGGCACTTCGTGCTTCTTTTCCGGGTATTGGTACGTGATCGGCTTCGTGAACACCCGGGTGAACGTGAGCCGAAGTCCTTTAAGGAGAGGAAGGACTATCTTGTCTTTCATTACAGCACCCCCATTGCCACGAGGGCAGCAGTTACGACAACGTTGAGAAGCGTCAGCGGCAGAAGGACCTTCCATCCGAACTGCATGATATGGTCATATCTCAACCGCGGATAGGTTCCCCTCTCCCAGATGAAGAAGAAGATGATCACGAAGACCTTGATGATGAACCACAGCGGCCCGAGGTACGCGGGGCCGGGGCCCATCCAGCCGCCGAGGAAGAGCGTCGTGACGATCGCCGCGACCGTGAACATGTGGGCGTATTCCGCGATCATGAACGTTGCGAATTTCATACTGCTGTACTCAATATTAAAACCGCATGCCAGCTCGCTTTCCGATTCCGGCATGTCGAACGGTGTCCTGTTTATTTCTGCAAGGCCTGCAACCAGGTAAAAGATGAAGCCGAAGGGATACTTGACGATGAACCAGAGCCCCGACTGTGCATTGACGATCTCGCGCAGGTTGAGCGACCCGGCGATGATGATCGTGCCTATTACGGCGAGGCCGAGGGCCACTTCGTAGCTGATCATCTGGGCCGCGGCACGCAGGGCGCCGAGGACGCCGTACTTGTTGCCGGACGCCCATCCGCCGAGGACCACCCCGTATTCGCCGAGGGTAGCGAGGGCGAGGAGGTAAAGGAGCCCGGTGTCGATATCTGCGACAACCATCTTGACCTGCCTGCCCAACAATTCCACGGTCGGCCCGAACGGGATGACGGCGAACATGCTGAGCGCCGCAAAAAGTGATATGCCGGGCGCGAGCACGTATAACACCTTGTCGGCCTCATCGGGGATGATGTCTTCCTTGAAGAAGGACTTGACGCCGTCTGCGATCGGCTGGAGAAGACCGAAGGGGCCTACCCTGTTCGGCCCGGGCCTGACCTGCAGGCGGCCGAGGAGCTTCCTTTCAAGGAGAGTGGTGTATGCCACGCACCCCATGAGAACGGCCACGACGACGATGTTCTTAACGACCATTATACCTAACGTGATAAGCTGTTCCATGCGTTAACCTTTTTTTACCGTCACTGCGATGTGTTTGGCATATCCATCGGTCAGATTCAATATGTCCTGCCTGTTCTTCAACATTCTATATTCAAGCACGCCCTTCTTCAGACCTTCTTTGATCATCGCAGGGTACTGCGCTTTTCCGTGATCGGATTCGATGACCACCTGGCCGCCTTCCGTGATCCCCAGTTCGTCAGCGTCCTCGCGCGAGATGAACAGCTTGTCGCCGGCGATCGCAGGGTTCTGGAGGTACGCCATTTTCGTATACACGCCCTTCCCTGCCAGGTGATGGTGGAAGAAGACGTTCTTGAGGACAAGGGTGAACGGTTTCCGGGGGGCGCCTGCCCCGGCTGCGACCGGCGCGGCCTTTGCCGTACCGTTCGTGGGCTTGAGGCTCAACCGCCCGGACTCGCCCGTTACGATAAAATCCTTCTGGAAGACAACCGATGACGCCTCGGCCTCGTCCTTGTAGAGCCCGCCGCCCAGCCTGTCGAGGAGCATCCTCAGGAAATCGAACCCCGGCGACGCCTTGCCTTCGCCCCGTGCGACCGTGCGCACATATCCGTCCTCGGCGATATAGCTGCCCTCTTTCTGGGCGAAGCTGCCGGTCGGGACAACGACGTGGGCATATGCCGACGCGTTCGTTGCGAACATGTCGCATACCGCCATAAAGGCCTTGCCCTTCAGGGCTGCCTCGACGTTCTTGCCGGAAAGGTAGTGGAAAAGATCATCTTCATAGATGAAAAGCGCGTCCGCCTTGTTCAGCGCGTCCGATGGTGAAACCGCGCCGGGGAGGAATGACAGGGTGCCGACGGCATTCGACTGAAGGGCGGTCGGCATGACCACGCCTGTCTTCTGGATACCCTTCACGATACACAGGTTGAGGAGTGCCTCCATGCTCGCGATGTTGCCGCTTATGCCCGTGCCGAATATGACGGCAACAGACGATGCGTTCGAGAGGAGCTTGTAAAATTTATCAACGGCCTTTTCATCAGCACCGCTTGCCGCGACTGCATCGGCCTTGCTTCCGCTTAAACCCTCGATGCTCCCGGCATCCGGGTCGTTCTTCTTGTCGGCGATGAACTGGGCCGCTATTCCATTAAAGAATGCCGCATCCGAGCCCGGCGCGACCTTTACCCAGCAATCGCTGATGCGCGTGAGGTTCACGGGTGACGGGTCGACGACGGCTACTTTCGCCCCGGTGGTCTTCATGGCTTCCCGGACCTTGTTGGCGAGAAGGTGATTGTTCCCGAGAAGGTCCGCACCGGCAACGACGATGAGGTCGCATGTGTTCAGCGCGTCATATTCATAAGGATACGGGATGCCCATCCGGCGCATCGTGTCGAGCACCTTGCCCGTATGGTAATACCCGGCAGTGCCAAAGACGGTCTTCGAAAATCCCTTCGCGATCTGCGTCACCAGGTAGGTTTCTTCGTTCGTTGCCCGCGGGGATACGATAAAACCGATGGTCTTGCCTTCTTTATCGAGTTTGGTCAACGCAGATGCCGTTGCTTCTACGGCCTCGGCCAGCGTCGCTGCCGCTGCTTCCGCCCCCTGTTTGACCGTCGGTGCGGTAAGCCGCGCTTCGTTATTTGCGAAATCATATCCAAAACGTCCCATCACGCACAGTGAGCCCTTGTTCGGCTCAAGCGACGCGTTCGTGACGACTTTCGTGATGAATTTGTCCTCGTACACATCGAGGTTGAGCGAGCACCCGAAACCGCAGTGCGGGCAGGTTGTCGTCTGCCGCTTTGTCTGCCATTTCCTGCTTTTCTGCGGGCTTTCCTGCTCGGTCAGCGCGCCGACGGGGCACATGAAGAGGCATTCGCCGCAGGAGATGCAGTCCTCGGGGACTGTCGGCTTCATCGCCGCCTCTATTCCCGTTCCCACAAGTTCCAGGACCTTCCGCCCGGATACCTCGCGGCATGCATGCACGCAGCGCAGGCACAGGACGCAGCGGTCCTCGGCATACCTGATCATCGCGGTCGCGTACGGTTTTACGGTCTTCGGCTCCCTATCCGCCTCGAGGTCGACACATTCGAGCCTGTGCTCGAAAACGAGGTCCTGAAGGCGGCACTCGCCGGCGGAATCGCAGTGCGGGCATTCCAGCGGATGATTGATGAGGAGGAACTTAAGATATTCCTGGCGCATCGCGAAAAGCTTGTCGGACTGGGTCGTGACCGAGATACCCTCGATGGCGTTCGTCGTGCACGAGGCCATGGGTTTTTCGTACCCGTCGATCTCGACGATGCAGAGCCTGCAGGAGCCAATGGGAAGAAGGTTCTCGTGGTAGCACAGCGTTGGGATGTATATGTCGTTCTCCCGCGCAGCTTCGAGTATCGTCTTGCCTTCCTCTGTCTTTATCTCTTTGCCGTCTATCTTGAATGTTATCATTCCCGTTCCCTTTTCAGCCAACTGCGATCATGCCTATTCTGTAACAGCGAAGGCAGCGTGACGCCTCCGTGATCGCCTCATCGGTCCGGAACCCTTCCTCGAACTCTTCGAACGTCCATTTCCTGACCTCGGGGGCCATCGGCCGAAGCAGCATTCTCGGATGGTCGCCGAGGAACCCGACGTTCTCGTTCTTGTCGTACACCTTGAGCTGACCGAAGAACTTCACGTACTTTTCGCTTTCCCTGGCCTTTGGCTTCTCGCCTTTCAAATATTCGTCGATCTTCCAGGCCGCGCGCTTGCCGTTCCCGCAGGCGCGGACGAGGACATCGGGACCCGTTTCGCAGTCGCCGGCCGAGAATATGCCGGGGATGTTCGTCTCGAACGTCTCCTGGTCAACCTGGAAGGTGTTCCACTTTGTGATCGTGAACTCTTCCTTCTTTTCGAGGAATGACCAGTCGATCGCCTGCCCGATAGCCGGTATCAGGATATCGGTCTCGATCACGAATTCGGAGCCCGGAACGGGGACCGGCCGCCTGCGGCCGCTGGCGTCCGGCTCGCCGAGTTCCATGCGGATGCACTCGACGCCGACAACCTTGCCGTCCTTCTCGATGACGCGTGACGGGTTGCACAGGTAATGGAACTCAACGCCCTCTTCCTCTGCCTCGTGGATCTCGACGGGGTCCGCAGGCATTTCCTTCTTCGTCCGCCTGTATACGAGGTGGACGTCGGGCTTGCCGATGCGGAACGATGAGCGAACACAGTCCATCGCAACGTTGCCGCCGCCGACAACCACGACCTTTTTCCCCTCGGGATACGGGTCTTTGCCGTTATTGATGTCGAGCAGGTATTTTACGCCGGCGATAAACCCGCGATAACCTGCGTCCTCACCCTGGACACCCATAGGCTGTGACGTATGGGCCCCGACACCGATAAAGATCGCATCGAATTCCTTGCGCAGCTGCTCGAGGGTGATATCCTTTCCCATCTCGACGCCATACTTCATGGTGACGCCGAATGATTCAACAAATTTGCCCTCAACGTCAAGGACCATCCTCGGCAGACGATAGTCGGGGATGCCGACGGCGGCCATTCCGCCCGGCTCGCCGAGTTTCTCGAAGACCGTTACCGGATATCCCATCTGGGCAAGGTAATATGCGCAGGAAAGACCGGCAGGGCCGGCACCGATAACAGCAACCTTCTTTGTTTTATCTATCTTCGGCACGATATCGCGCTTGACGTTCTTGTCAATTTCCCAGTCCGCGACAAATCTCTTGAGGCTTTTTATGGAAATGGATTCATCGATGTTCGCGCGCCGGCAATTCGATTCGCACGGCCTTACGCAGACCCGCCCTAAGGTGCCGGCCATGCAGGTGTTCTCGCGGACGGTCTTGAGCGATTCGGTCATCCTTCCTTCGCTTATCGCCTCGACGTATGCCGGGATATCGAGCTGGCTCGGACAGACGCTCATGCACGGGGCGGTCACGGAGATCCTGTAATCGCCCGGTTTTGCCTTGCGGCCTTCGGCTATCGACTTGTCGAACTCGGGGCCGAAGAAATCGAGCGCCTGAAGGAGCGGCACGAAGCCGGTCTGCCCGATCTGGCATTTCGACCCGTCCTTGATCTCGGCGGCGATAGCGCGTATCTTGCCGAGGTCTTCTTTCTTGCCCTTGCCGTCGGCGATCCTTTTCAGCGTTCCCAGGATAACCTTGCTTCCGATCCTGCACGGTATGCACCGGCCGCAGGATTCTTTCTGGACCGCCTCGGCGTACTTCACGGACATATCGATTATGTCCACGTTCTCATCGCAGAGGATGATGCCGTCCCATCCCATGAACGCCTTTACGGAAAGACCATTCTCGAACTCTCCGGGGAGCTTGACCTTCGGGGCTTCGAAAGACTCACGGGCCTTGCCCCTATTGTCTATTACCTCACCCTGCCAGGAACTAAAGATCACGTCAGCCATAATCTACCTTATTTATCTATTTCGCCGAGGACTATGTCGATGCTTCCTATCGCTGCGACAACGTCGGCGACCAGCGATCCTTCTATCATCTTCGATATCGAGCCGAGGTTCAGGAATGAAGGCGGCCGGATCCTCACCCGGTAGGGTTTCTCCGTACCGTCGCTCACGATGTAGAACCCGAGTTCGCCCTTCGACGACTCGATAGAGGCGTAAGCCTCGCCTTTGGGCGGCCTGAAGCCGTCCGTCATCAACTTGAAATGACGGATGAGCGCCGCCATATCATTCGCCACGTCTTCCTTTTCCGGGGGCACGTACGCCGGGGCGTCCGCTTTGATCGGTCCCTCGGGAAGTTTGTCGATGGCCTGCTGCACGATCCGTATCGATTGCCTCATCTCCTTCAGCCTGACGAGGTACCGGTCATATACGTCACCCTTCGTTCCGAGAGGTATCTCGAAATCGAAGTCTTCATAACTGGAGTACGGGTAGGCCTTGCGTACGTCATAGTTGACACCGGAAGCACGGAGCACCGGGCCCGTTACGCCGTACGTGATCGCGTCATCGGCGCTCAAGGGACAGACGCCTTTCAGACGGCCTTTCCATATCACGTTCTCTGTGAGCAGGGTCTCGTACTCGTCTATCCTGCCCGGAAGTTCCTTGATCAAGGCCTGCGCCTCTGCGAGGAAACCTTCAGGCAACTCTTCGCGCAGACCGCCGAAACGTATGTAATCGGGCATGAGCCGTGCGCCCGAGACCTTTTCCAGGAGCTTCAGGCATGATTCCCTTTCACGGAAACCGTAGAAAAGGACCGTCATGGCACCCATGTCGAGGGCGTGTGTCGATACCCACAGGAGATGCGCCGCGATGCGCTGCAATTCGCTCAGCATGACCCGGATGTACTGGGCCCTTTTCGGGATCTCGACGCCGATAAGCTTCTCGACGGCGAGGACATACGCGAGGTTGTTGGACATGCCGCTTGTATAGTCGAGCCTGTCGGTCAGCGGCATACCCTGCCAGTACGTTCTGTTCTCGAAGATCTTTTCTATCCCGCGATGGAGATACCCAATGTCCGGGACGCTTGAAACGATCGTTTCGCCGTCGAGTTCAAGAACCACCCTCAGAACCCCGTGTGTTGCGGGGTGCTGAGGCCCCATATTGATCGTCATGTACTTTGTGTCAGCCATTTATGCCTTCTCCAGGTCCACCACGAAACGCTTGTCGAAATCCTTGCCTTCGAGGGGAAACTCCTTGCACAGGGGATGTCCCTCGAAATCGTCGGGGTTATAGATCCTGCGCAGGTCGGGATGGTTAGCGAACGGCACGCCGAACATGTCGTAAATCTCCCTTTCGAGGAAATTGGCCGCCGGCCACAGGTCGCTGACCGTTTCTATGCCTTCGTCGCCGCATCTCGTCTTCACCACGATCCGTGCGTTGGTCTTGTGTGAGCGGAGGATGTACACGATTTCGAAGCGCGCCTCCTCGCCCATGTAATCGATCGCGAACATATCGACGAGCATGTTGAAGCCAAGGTCGCGGTCATATCGGCAATGGTCGAGGGCTTCACGGATGCTGGCCTTGTCGACCATCGCGCTCGGCTCGCCGGGAGGGGTCGGTACGATCTTTATCCCGTCGGCCTTGCCGGAGAGTATGTCCAAATATTCTTTATTATCGCTCATGCGCTCTTCCCGGGCAGTGATATCAAAGGCCTGTCTTTGATCGTTTCTTTCTGGATCTTCTTCTGCAGTTCTATAATACCGGCCAGCAATGCCTCCGGCCTCGGAGGGCATCCGGGGATATATACGTCAACGGGGATTATCTGGTCCACCCCCTGAACAACGCTGTATGACCGGAAGATACCGCCGGATGACGCGCAGGCGCCGTATGCGATGACCCATTTCGGGTTCGGCATCTGCTCATAGATCCTGCGGACAACGGGGGCCATCTTCTTCGACAGCGTGCCGGCCACGATCATGAGGTCTGACTGCCTGGGTGACGGGCGGAAGACCTCCGCGCCGAAACGGGCGATATCGTATTCCGCGCAGCTGGCGACCATCATTTCGAGGGCGCAGCAGGCAAGGCCGAACGTGACAGGGAAGAGGGAGTTTTTCCGGGACCAGTTTATAAGCCAGTCGACTGTTGATACCAATACGTTGTTTTCTATTCCCATTCCAATGCACCTTTTTTCCAGATATAGAGATATCCTATGAAAAGAATGAACACGAAGATGATCATCTCGACGAACCCGAAAAGCCCGAGCCGCCGGGTGACCACCGCCCACGGGTACAGGAAGATGATTTCAATGTCGAACACGAGGAAGAGCATGGCAACGATATAATAGCGGATCGTCATGATACGCTGGGTCGGCCCGATCGTCGTCATACCGCATTCGTAGGGGGCAAGTTTTGCTTTGGATTTCGTCCTGTGTCCGAGAACATGTGAAAAACCGATTATAGCGGCGGCTATGATCCCGGCAAGACACATCATGACAAAGATCGCTACATATTCGAGCATGTCTCAGGTCCTCTTTAGAAGTCGCTGCATATCAGACAAAATGACAGAAATGGATTTTTGAGCCACTTTGTTCACAATTTCACAATGGCAAACTTTATCTTAATTTTGACAGTCTTGTCAATCAGAAAAATAGGAATATTTTCACTTTTCGCAGGGGGGCCATGATGTGCCGGAAACGTGTTATTACCTTCATAATGTGTGGAACATCAGATAGTTGCGAAAACAGCACCCGTATCACTGGCACTGGATGTAATTGTACGATTTCATTTTTTTTATGAAAGAATCCTTCTTTTCGGTGGGTACATTGACCCTGTACACGCCCTTCGGAAGCTTATACCTTCTCAGGTGGAGGTTGTTGTTCCGGTACGTCCGGTATGACACCTCCATGGCCTTCGCCAGGATGCACGAGTCGAACTCGTGGCTGGATTCGATGACGACCTCGGACAGGAGGGCCGGGCGGTATAATTCCTTCTCGTCAACGCGGAACCCGTAGCGTTCCTTGTTCGCAATGATCTCCTTGAGCGCGAGTATCCTGAAAACGTACCGCTCGGTCTCTTCCGGGAGGTACATGTCAAAAAAATCACGCGTCATCTGGTTGTCGATGGCCTCGCGCACCCGTCCGGGGCCGGCATTGTAGGCGGCCATGGCGAGGAGCCAGTCATTGAACTGGGCGTTGAGCTTCTTGAGATGACCGAGCGCCGAGCGCGTGGATTTTTTCATGTTGAACCTCTCGTCGACAATATCATTGACGACGAGGCCCTCCAGCTTTCCCGTCTCCTTCATGAACTGCCACATCCCCCCGGCATTCGCCTTCGAGACCGCCCGGGGGTTCAGGTAGCTTTCCGTCACCGCGAGGTAAACGAGGTCTGTGGGGACCCCCATGCGCGCAACCTCTTCCGTCATCATGGGCAGGTATTTATAGTAGCGTTTTACGATGATCGTGATGAGTCCCCGGTTCTCGAGAAGCTGGAACAGTTCGCGC
Organism: Syntrophorhabdaceae bacterium; assembly: GCA_963666485.2. Lineage (GTDB taxonomy): Bacteria > Desulfobacterota > Syntrophorhabdia > Syntrophorhabdales > Syntrophorhabdaceae > Delta-02. Next base: position 251,145 of record CAXXUO010000001.1, read on the forward strand.
TCGAACCGTTCCCGGATGTCGCCCCGAAAGATCGGGATCTTCTTGTCGCACAGCACGAGATGGTCCGGCAGGGCGTCGAGATTGAAAATATCCGCCTGTCTCTGGAGGCGCAGAACGTCCTTTTCCAGGTCTCCCAACCTTTTGTCGACGGGCTGGGTGTTCTTCCGGGAGGCGTTCTGGGCGCCGAGGGTGTCCGCGCCGGCAAGAAGCATTGAGAAAAGAATACACGCGACGATACCTGCAATAACAAAAAACCGCCCCGGCTTTACCGCGGCGGACAGGAATCCGGATAATGCACTTTTCACGATTCTTCCCTCACCATCTTCGTCAGGATCGATATTCTGTTCCCCATGCGTTCGATCACGCGCTTCATCTCGGTCTGCACGGCGGCCAGGTTGTCATATTTCTTCCGGTAGACGGATTCTATCTCCTGTTTCCAGTGGTCGACTATCTCGATCTCCTTTTTGTTCATCTCGACATCGAACTTCTTCCGGAGGTCGCGCAGCATCTTCTCGTTAATCTCCATAGGTCTCCTTCTCCTTCTTGCTCATGATATACCGGTACACGAGAATAAACAACAGAACGAGACCCAGGACCACCGGTACGATAATTGTTTCATATTTCTTGATGTCATCGACAAAGACAAGTATGACCCGTCCGAAAAGATACCCGACCATGCCGACGAGGATGCTCCAGCATACCGAGTTGAGGACACTGTACATAAAAAATTTGCCGGCCTTCATATTCGTGCACCCGAGGAGTATCAGGACAACTGCCCGGATCCCGACGAGAAAACGGATAATGAAAATAATAAAATTGCCGTAATGCTTAATGATCTTGTCAGCGAGCGGAACTTTGTGCTTTATAAATTCAAATCGCTCGGTGATGTTCTTGCCGAAGAGCCTGCCGATGGCGAAGAAAGTGCAATCCCCGGCCAGTGTGCCTGCAAAGGCATAGAACATGACCATCAGGATGTTCATATACCCCAGCCGCGAGAAGATCCCGCCAAGGAGCACCGTTGTTTCACCTTCAAGAAAAGTGCCGATGAAGATACCTATGTAACCGTATTTGGCAATATATGCTTCCATATTTTGTACAGCGCCGCCTGAAAAAGGCGGCTCCAAAATTATCTCCTTATTGTGGACTTCATTTTATAAAGATTATTGGCGAATGGTCAAGGATAATAGGCGATAGGCAAGAGGCGACACAATGCACCCCTCCTTTCGCCGTTAGCCGTTAGCCGTTAGCCGTTAGCCTTTCGCCCGTCTTTTTTCCACCATCCTCACCAATATTATTCCGATCTCGTAGAAGATATACATCGGGACGGAAAGGAGCATCAGGTTGTATACGTCCGGGGTCGGCGTTATGATGGCGGCGGCTATGACGATGCCGAGAATGGCATATCTGCGCGTGCGCACGAGCATCTGCGCCTTCACAATGCCTAATTTGCCGAGCGCAAGAAGGATGAGGGGCACCTCGAACGTTATCCCGAACGCAAATATCATCGTCGAGCAGAACGTGATGTAGCGGTCCATCGATATCATGGCCTTTACGATCGCGCTCTCATAATCCGACACCAGGAACTTCACGCCGGACGGGAGCACGATGAAGTAACAGAAAACGCTTCCTCCATAAAAGAGCACCGCCGCGGCGAACACGAGGAGCCATCCGTGGATCTTTTTGATCCCGTACAGGCTTTTGAGCTCATTCCAGGCGAGGAAAAAGACGAAGGGGATGGCGAGAAAGATGCCCGCGAGCAGGGCAAGCTTGATGCTGCTGAAAAACACCTCGTGAATTGCGAGGTAATAGAGCTTGACGCCCGTCGCCTTAATCATCAGGCGCAGGATATACCGTGAAAAAATGAAGCTCCCGGTGCCCATAAGCCCTATGAAGATGAGGGATTTGAGGATCACCCGCCGGACCCCCGTCAGGGCCGCTATGACGGTTTCGCGCTGCATGTGAACCCGCTTCGGGACGTTCCCAGCGAGATTATGTATTTCAATGCATCGTCTGTTGCCATGTCGAGGAACAGAAGTTCCGCCTCAGGAGCGAAGATGATATATCCGGAGGTCGGGTTCGGTGTGGTGGGGACAAAGACCGAACAATGGCGTGCCCCGTTTAAGTCGACCCGGTTGGTAACGAGCCCTATGGCATATCTCCCCTTGAAGGGAAATTCGATGAGGACAACCTCTTTGAAAGATTTTATCTTGTCCGAGGAGAACGCCTCGGTCATATCCTTTACCGATCCGTATATGCTCTTGATGATCGGGATCCGGGCAACGATCCTTTCCCCTCGCGCAAATATCGTCTTGCCGAAATAGTTCGAGACAAAAACCCCTGTCACGTACGTGATAACGATAAAGATCAGGAACGCCGTCCCCGTTACATAGACCTCGCGCTGGAATACCTGGAAGAAAATGTTCCTCAGGGCCGGCCCGATAAAATTCTCGATAAAGGACACGACGACGTAAATGATATAAGCCGTAACGATCACGGGGATAAGGACGAACAGTCCGGCGATGAATTTCTTTTTAAGATGGTTGGTTATCGACATCGTGGGGAAATAGTAGCATGAAAAACGGGTAAAAAAAACCGTAAGGCGAGAAGCGGCTAACGGCTAACGGCTAACGGCTAACGGCTAACGGAAAAAAACATGATCATTGCCGATCGAGAATTGTAAAAAGGTTGGTTGTAACTATTCGTCATTGTGTCCGGGACTAACTTTTTCCCCGTCACCCCGGGCTTGACCCGGGACCCAAGGTTTTGTTTTTATTTCGTTTTTATTTTTCATTTTGTTCTTAATTTGGTGTGCTAATTATTGCCTGCTGAAAAGAAAAACCTTGGGCCCCGGCTCCTAGGCCGGGGTGACGGTAGAGAACCGGTTTCGGTTTTTCAGAAGATATCAGACAGGGAAGAGAAGCCGTTAGCCGTTAGCCGTTAGCCGTTACGCTCTTTCAGGAACTCGTTGAGCGCCTGCGCCGTATCCACCGGCTGATAGCATGTCGTTCCGGCGCAAGGTATTATTTCGTTTTCCCCGGTATTACTGTATGCAATGACCGAATAGGGATAGTATGCGCTGCGGGCTGCCTGCGCAATGTCGGAGCCGGGGTCCGAACGCACGTCGAGTTTTAGCATCCGGAAGAAAGCCTCAAGTGCGCAGAAAAAATAGCCGCCGTGAATCGACAGGGAACCGGCATCCGGCAGGAAGGCCCGCAAGGATTCCGTCGCGTACGACCTGTAGGCCTCTTCGCCGGAAATTGCGGCTAGCTTGAGGAGGACGAGGATCGCGACCGCGTTGGGTGACGGGCGGGGCACGTCTTCGATGCCTTTGAGCCGAAGCCCGATAACTTCCGACTCCGTGTCGAAGAATCCCCATCCATTCGTATCCCGGAAGCGTTCGAGGCAGATATCGAAAAACCGTTTCGCATCGTGGAAATAGCAGTCTTCCCCCGTTGCTTCGTAGGCGCTGATAAGCGCTTCACACAGGTAAGCGTAATCCTCGAGCAGGGCCTTCACGCCCTCCGAATGATAAAGTTCATCATCGCGGACATTGACTGCCAGGACCCTGTTGAGGGCAGCAATTGCCCTGTCGAGCACATGCGGGTCGCCGAACGTTCTGTACGCCTTGAGGTATGCGGATATCATCATACCGTTCAGGGACGTATACAGGGCTGTGTCAATGTACGGTTTCTGCCTCTTTTCCCGCTCCGCGAGCAGTTTCTGCTTCCCGGATGCGAGCAGGGCCTTCAGTTCGGATACAGGTTTGTCCATCTTAAGGGCAATATCCCCGACATTCCCGACGACGGAAAGGACGACCTTGTTCGGGGCATGGTGCACGGCATTGCGCGGGTTGAACAGGTGCCGTGAGCATACCTCGAATTCTTCGCCGGACAGTGTTTTCTCGAGTTCTTCCCGGGTCCACGTGAAATAGCCGCCTTCATCATCCGGGGTCACGTCCGCGTCCATGCTGGCATAAAAGCCGCCTGACGGATCGGACAGTTCCTTATCGACAAAATCGATGATGCCGTCCGCGACATCCTTGAAATAGCCATCGCCGAAGATCCGGAACGCGTCGCAATAGTTCCTGAGGAGCCAGGCGTTATCGTCCGTCATCTTCTCGAAATGGGGCACGCCCCATGCCTGGTCTGTTGAATAACGGTGGAAGCCCCCTCCTATCTGATCATGGAATCCCCCCGATGCCATGGCATACAGGGTTTTTTTGAGGGCGGCGGCGATCGTTTCATTCCCGGAGATGACGTATCTGCCGAGGAGAAACTCGAGGGCGCCCGGCATCGGAAATTTCGGCGCTGACCCGAAGCCGCCGTGCACCTTGTCGACGGAAGCAAGCATCCGTTCACCAGCCGAATCGATGAAGTCCGTCGAAAGGGTCCCTTTCGGTCCGCCATCGGATCTCAGTGCATCGATGAACAGCGCGCTCTGCTCCTCGATCTCATCCCGCCTTTCCTTGTAATACTGGCTTATCGCGGTGAGGACCATAGAAAAAGACGGCATGCCGAAGCTTTCGACGGGCGGGAAATAGGTGCCGCCAAAAAAAGGTTTTTTCTCGGGGGTCAGAAAAACGCTGAGCGGCCAGCCTCCGCTCCGTCCCATTGCAGCAACTGCCTGCTGGTACCGGCGGTCGATATCGGGGCGCTCGTCGCGGTCAAGCTTTATCGCGACAAAGTTCTCGTTCATGATCTGCGCAATGAAATCGTCCTCGAAGCTTTCCTTCGCCATGACGTGGCACCAGTGGCACCAGATCGCGCCCGAGCTCAAGAACACCGGCTTGTTCTCCCGGGCCGCCTTTTCGAATGCCTCCTCCGACCATGGATGCCAGTCGATCTTCTGGTTCGCGGCATGCCTCAGGTACGCGGATTTTTCATTGACCAGCCTGTTCATGCTTTATTGTCCTCCTGGAAATATGGTGACCACATACGCAGTATCAGCATAAATAAATAGGATGTCAATGATGAAAAGACCGTTCTACGTTCCGCGTTCTACGTTCTACGTCAAGAAAATACCCGGTTTGGTTTTTAACGTAGAACGTAGAACCTAGAACGTAGAACAATATGAACAAAGCGGTTCTGCTTCGAGAAAGTTCCCCGTCGCCTCGAAGGCGCGGGCACGGCATCCGCCGCAGATCTTTATGTAACGGCATCCGCCGCATTTGCCGCGATAGGATGATAGGTCGCGAAGGCTGCGGTATATTTCGGAGTCTTCCCAGACTTTTTGCACACCCTTCTCGCGCACGCTGCCGCAGTTGATCTCGAGGTATCCGCAGGGCTGGGCCTCACCGCGGTGCGAGATGAACATGAAGCTTTTTCCCGCAAGGCAGCCGGCGCTTGAGGGGGTACCCCCATCCTCGGTTACGATCCGATAATAATGCGGCGCGCAGGTGACTTTTATCTCGAGCTCATTTCGTGTTTCGATCCGGCGCAGATGATGCAGCACATCCTCGTAATTACCGGCTGATAACTCTTTTCCTTTGAGTCCCCGGCCCCTTCCCACGGGGACGAGAAGGAAAACGTGCCAGGCAACGGCGCCGATCGATCGGGCGAGCGAATATATGTCATCTATCTCATTGACATTAAGCGCGGTAACGGTTGTGTTGACCTGAAAAGGCAGACCTGCCTCCAGGAGAATGCGCGCGGCACGTGTTACGGCATCGAAAGAGCCCGATACCCCGCGGAAAGAATCGTGGCTTTCCCGGTCCTTCCCGTCAATGCTGAGGCTCACCCTGCGTATCCCGGAGGCCCTAAGCCGCGCCGCGATAGTTTCATCAAGGAGTGTCCCGTTGATGGCTATCACCATGCGCAGACCTTTTTTCTCCCCGTACTCGATAATGTCGAAAAGATCGGGCCTCATGAGCGGCTCGCCACCGGTGAGGATGACCGTCGGGGTGGAAAAACCCGTGATCTCATCGATGATCGTTCTGCACTCGGCGGTCGACAGCTCGCCCTCATGGGGGCCGTTGGCGGCCGAAGCGCGGCAATGGATACACGCGAGATTACAGTTGCGCGTGAGCTCCCACGCGACCATCCTTAAAGGGTATGTTCTTTCGCCCATCTGCACAGGTCTTTCGCAAAATATGTGATCACTATATCGGCACCCGCACGCCGGATGCTCGTTGTCGACTCTAAGACGGCCCTCTTGTAATCCAGCCAGCCTTTTTCGGCCGCGAGCTTTATCATGGCGTATTCACCGCTGACGCTGTATGCAGCGAGAGGGTAATCGAACCGTTCCCTCGCGCTCTTGAGAATATCGAGATAGAACAGGGCAGGCTTAACCATGATTATATCGGCGCCTTCCTCTATATCGAGTTCCATTTCCCTTAAGGCCTCGCGTGCATTCGGGGGGTCCATCTGGTAGGACTTGCGGTCGCCGAACTGCGGGGCCGATTCCGCCGCATCCCGGAACGGTCCGTAAAGGCATGACGCATACTTGGCAGAATATGCCATGATCGGGACGTTGTAGTCCCCGTGGAGATCGAGGATCTCCCTCACCGCGTGTATCCTTCCATCCATCATGTCGGACGGCGCCACCATGTCGGCACCCGCGATAACGTGCGACAGGGCGCTGCGTGCAAGGAGTTTCACCGATTCATCGTTGTCGACGTACCCGTCCTTTATCACGCCGCAATGGCCATGGCTCGTATATTCGCACATGCATACGTCGGTGATGACAAGGATGTCATCGCTGAAACGGCTTTTAATGCCCCGCACCGTGCGCTGGACGATCCCATTTTTATCATACGCACCACTGCCGGTCTCGTCCTTTTTTTCGGGTATCCCGAATACCAGGATGGTCCGCACACCGGCTTTGAGGGCAACCTCGATCTCTCCCAGGACGCCATCCGGAGAAAACTGGCTGATGCCCGGCATGGACTCAACGGGCACTTCACGCTCGTTCATTTCCTTGACAAAGACGGGGTATACGAGCGCGTCCGGCGCGATCGCCGTCTCACGGACCATGCCCCTCAAGAGGTCATTTTTTCTCAGCCTTCTCGGTCGATGGGTGGGATAATACATGGTACCCTCCTTAAAAGGACGTGGTATTCCCGGTCTTTTATCACGCTATTTCAGTATCGGTCAGGTAGCATTGCGGGTCGTGCGCCCACAGGTCGCCCGCTGCCGCCTCCGCCCTGACACGGAAGTTGCCGGCACACACATCGAGCCACCTGCACCCGGCGCAGCGGCCGTGCACGTGTTTCTTCTTTTCCTTGAGCTTCGCCATGACCGGGTTTGCGAGGTCCGTCCAGATCGCGCTGAACGGGCGTTCCCGGACATTGCCGAAGCTTAAATGCCTCCAGAACTGATCGGCGTGAACATTGCCTTTTTCATCGATGCAGGCGATCCCGACCCCGGAGGAATTTCCCTCGTTCATCCTGAGAAGTTCGAGTACTTCGGACGCCCGCCGGGGATCTTCTTTAAGGAGTCTCAGGTAAATAAAAGGCCCGTCGGCGTGATTGTCCACGGTCAGGACCTCCGGCGAAAAACCCCTGTCAAAGAGGGATTTTGTCCGGTCCATGATAAGGTTCACGACGCGGCGGCTTTCCTCGTGGTCCAGATCTTCCTCGATAAGCTTTGATCCCCTGCCCGCATAAACAAGGTGATAAAAACAGATCCGCGGGATATTTTCCGTTTCCAGGAGATCGAAGATCTTCGGTATCTCCTCGACGTTCCTCTTGTTGATGGTGAAGCGAAGGCCCACTTTTATCCCCGCTTCGCGCGCGTTCCGGATCCCTTCGATCGCCTTCGCGAATGCCCCGGCAACCCCCCGGAATCTGTCATTGACCTCCTGCAAACCATCAAGGCTCACCCCGATGTACGACAGGTTGCACCGTGCAAAGACCCGCGCCTTGTCGGGCGTGATCAGCGTCCCGTTCGTCGATATAACGGCCCGCAATCCTTTCTTCACGGCATAGTCGATAAGGTCGGGAAGGTCTTCCCGGAGCAACGGCTCGCCGCCCGAGAATAAAATGACCGGTGAACCGAAATTTGCCAGGTCATCGATGAGCGCCCTGCCCTCATCTGTCGACAGTTCGTCCCCTTTGTAATTCTCATCTTGCGCAAATGCATAGCAGTGGACACAGCGGAGGTTGCACCTCCTCGTCATGTTCCAGACGACAACGGGTTTTTTATCGCGCGAGAACTGCAGGAGATGCGAGGGAAGCCGGGAGGAATCCCTGCCGTAGCGCAGCGGGTCCGATGCCTCGACCGCCCCGCAATAAAGCTTCGATATTCCGATCATAACGTCATATTGTGGCCTTAAAACGCCGAAAAGTCAACGGTGTACACCGCATGCAAACATCCCGTAATTATTGAATTGAGATATTTTCTGTGCTATGCTTGACCCTGTTCGGGGCGTGGCGCAGCATGGTTTAGCGCGCTTGCCTTGGGAGCAAGAGGTCGCTGGTTCAAATCCAGTCGCCCCGACCATAAAAGACCGTTCCACGTTCCACGTTTCAAAGTTCCACGTAAAGACAAAAAACTTAGGGCGCACGGCGGCCCCGTCTCCAGAACTTCTGGGGGGAACTGCTTGACGATACCTGCCGGCAAAACATCCGCAATGACGTAGATATGAGCGATCATGACTTTCCAGGTCCTCGCTTCCTTTGCTAAATCCCTTACATTTACATTGTTGACCTGTTGAATGAAATATAGGTTACAGAAGTTTGCCGTCAACGTTCCGGAAAGAGTGCGTGGGACCGTAAAAGGTCGCAGGGCAAGGCTTTCCGTCACCGGGCTGTTTGGGATAGCGGCGGTAATTATTATAATGAAGTAGGACGAGATCTTTCCTGAGCGGGAGTTAAGGAGAAAACACGCATGGATACTATTTACAGACTATTGTACACCATCGGGTACCATCATCCGCTGCACCCCGCCATGACGCATATACCCGTCGGCCTCATTATCGGCGCATTCATCCTTGCCATCCTCAGCCTTGCATTCCATCGTGACAACATGGCCCGGGCGGCCAAATCCTGTGCCGTGATCGCCCTCGTATCCATCTTTCCCACAGCGTTCCTCGGTATAATGGACTGGCAGCATTATTTTGCCGGGGGATGGATCTATCCCGTCGAGATAAAGATCGTACTGGCATCGCTGCTTGTCATTATCCTTTGCATGGCCGCCATAATCCTGCGCAACGGGCCTGCATCGACTAAAGCCGTTGTCATGTGCGGGTTGTCCTCCCTGATCGCGCTGGGGCTGGGTTATTTCGGAGGGCAGCTCGTATACACGGGCAGGGTCCCGGCGGCATCGCCGGGGTTTGAAAAAGGGGCGTACCTGTTCCGTGCGAACTGCAGCGGCTGCCATCCCTATGGCGGCAACATCGTGGACCGCGATGCTATTCTCACCGGATCGCCCGAGTTAAGGGACCTCAAGGCATTCGTCCGTTTTATCAGGGACCCGCGCCTGGACAATGGTAAAAGGGGACCCATGCCCGTTTTCACACGATCGAGGATCCCGGATGCCGAGGCGCAGGTTTTATGGGCCTATCTTTCGGACGCCGTGGGACCTAAGAAAGGGGTCCCGGGTGAAGTGCAGGTACCCGACATCACGGTCAGGACCGCTTCCGGAAGCGTTAAAAACGGGGCAAAACTCTTCAAAGCAAATTGCAGCGGATGCCACACTGTCGAAAGCACCGAAACCATCATCGGGCCGGGGTTGAAAGGTATACTAAAGAGGCAATTATTACCTGTAAGCGGCCGCCCGGCCTCGCCGGCCAACATCTATCGCCAGTTAAAGGCCCCGTATAAAGAGATGCCATCTTTCTCAACAAAATTGACCGACGACCAGGTACTGGATATTATTGCGTATTTAAATACCCTGTCATGAGGGGGGTAGGCAGGCCCCTTTCTTGCTTTTGCGTTGAACGGTTGAACGGTTGAACGGTTTTTTAATCTATCCAGTGCACGAAGTTGCTGACATCATCCCTTGGCGAGGTAAATTCATTGATCGGGACCGAGTCATCACGGTAGCCGAGGGCAAGGCCGATGACGACGTCCTTATTGTCGGGGATGTTGAGCATGTCTTTGATGTCGTCCTCATAGGCATTAATGAGCCCGATGGGGCATGTTGAAAAACCGAAATTGTGCGCGATCAGGACAAAATATCCGAGCGCTATGCCGATATCGACGAGGCGCGCCTCGGAGAACGCGTTGTCAAGGCACATGATGACCGCCGTGGGCGCACCGTAGAAGTTGCAGCTTCCCTCGTTAACGAAGCAGTTGAAATCAATTCCCATCTTTTCAAGGTACGGGTTCATCAATATGAAGGATTCGGCCCCTCTTTTGTTGAATTCGGCAGAAAGCGGCTTGACATTGCCGGGACTGCAGGATATCTGTTTCTCCCGGTAAAGCTTTACCAGGCGGCGGCTTAACCGTGCCTTTTCCTCACCCATGACAACGTAGAATTCCCAGGGCTGGAGATTGATGGCGGAGGGAGCGCGGACGACCAGTTTGAGCATTTCCTCTATCTGTTCCCTGCTGACAGGGTCGGGCTTGAACCCCCTGATGCTTTTTCTCGTTCTTATTGCTTCAAGCAGGTCCATTGATGACCTCCTCCAGGTTGATGTGCTCAATTTTACACTGCAAATTCCGTCTCCCTCTTCGACACTGTGAGTATATCCCGATGAATGATCCTTCCGTACTCATTGACAAGAATGCTCTCCGCCAGGTCCCTGACCACCTGTTCGCACAGCCAGGAGGGCAGACCGTCCATCACATGGACCGTAAGCATCGCGATGGTAGTGTCGCTCTCTAACCGGTCCTTGTTCGAATGTTTCCACACCCACCGCCGGGTCAATGCCTCTCTCTCATCCCTGTAGATGACTTCGTCCTTTTCCGCTGTTTCCTGTTCCCCCATATCGATCGGCACGAAGGTCTCTGTCCCGTCGGAAAATGTCAGGCGGATGTCGCCGTCGACCGCATTGATCGCGTGGCCGCCGATAGGGACAAGATATTTCAGGGACAGGGCATTGCAAAGATCCATGATCGGGTTGAAGCGGGGGAAAGGCCCGCCTTTCAGTGCACGCCGGAGCAGGGATTCGAGAGAACTGGGATACTTCGACAGGGAGATCCCCATTTTTTTATAGGCTTCACGCCAGGCCTTTACGTTCGGGTGGTCCTGCGGCCTTTCAAAAGAGAAATGGACTGTCAGATCGTCTACGACATCTTCCAGCCCATCTTCTCCGTACCTTATATTATCGATCTCACAAACAATCACACCGACCTGCAATGCAGGAAAAAGGCTGAAGAGCCTTTCATCGATGGTGAAGAACATTATAATTTTTTGCCAGCTACGCCAATTCGGGCTATAGCCCGAAGAAGAGCCATTTCCATCATCTTATATTCTGCCTGGTCGTAGGTCAGGGATTTCAGCAGTTCTTCGGCTCTCTCCTGCGCCTTCTTTGCCCGTATGACATCAATGTCCTGCGCGCGTTCAGCCGTATCGACAAGCAGGGTGACCTTATCCTCGACGACCTCGGCAAACCCGCCGCTTGACGCCAGGTAGACGGTCTCGTTACCCTTCTTGTACCGTATTTCGCCTATTTTAAGGACAGTAAGGAACTGCGTGTGGCCGGGCATGATGCCGAATTCGCCTTCAGTGCCGGTGGCCTCCAACACATCGACCTCGTCCTTGACAATTGTCTTCTCAGGGGTAACTATCTCAAGACTGAGCATGTATTAACCTTCCATGAACTGTTTTGCTTTCTCGACAGCCTCTTCGATCGTGCCGACCATGAAGAATGCCTGTTCCGGGATGTCGTCGTGTTTGCCTTCGGCGATCTCCTTGAATCCCCTGATGGTGTCTTTCAGGGCGACGTAGCGGCCCGCCTGGCCGGTAAAAACCTCTGCGACGAAGAACGGCTGAGAGAGGAATCTCTGGATCTTCCTTGCCCGGGCGACCGTCAGCTTGTCGTCTTCGGAAAGCTCGTCCATACCGAGGATGGCGATGATGTCCTGGAGTTCTTTATATTTCTGGAGGATCGACTGTACCTGCCGGGCAACCTGGTAGTGCTCCTCGCCGACAACGTACGGGTCGAGGATGCGGCTTGTGGAGTCGAGCGGGTCGACGGCCGGGTAGATACCAAGCTCCGAGATCTGGCGTGAAAGAACCGTCGTTGCGTCAAGGTGTGCAAATGTCGTCGCAGGCGCAGGGTCTGTCAAGTCATCAGCAGGCACGTAGATGGCCTGGACCGATGTGATCGAGCCTTTCAGGGTCGACGTGATACGTTCCTGGAGCTCGCCAAGGTCTGTTGCGAGGGTCGGCTGGTAACCGACAGCGGACGGCATACGGCCGAGCTGCGCGGAAACCTCTGCGTTCGCCTGGGTGAAACGGAAGATGTTGTCGATGAAGAGGAGCACGTCCTGGCCTTCTTCGTCCCTGAAGTACTCGGCAGCGGTCAAGGCGGTGAGACCGATCCTTGCGCGCGCGCCGGGGACCTCTGTCATCTGGCCGTATATCAGGGCGCATTTGTCGAGAACGCCGGAGCCTTTCATTTCGAGCCAGAGGTCGTTCCCTTCCCTTGTACGCTCACCGACTCCGCCGAACACCGAGATGCCGCCGTGGTGCATGGCGATGTTGTGGATCATTTCCATGATAACGACCGTCTTGCCGACGCCTGCGCCGCCGAAGAGGCCAACCTTGCCGCCCTTCGGATACGGTTCGAGGAGGTCGATGACCTTAACGCCGGTTTCAAGGAGTTCGATCTTCGTGTTCTGCTGCACCAGGGTCGGTGCGGGACGGTGGATCGGGTATGTCATCGCTGTCTTGACCTCACCCTGATTATCGACGGGGGCGCCGATAACGTTAAGCACCCTGCCGAGGATCTCCTTGCCGACCGGGATCTCGATCTGGGAGCCTTTATAGGTAGCATCCTGACCGCGCATGAGGCCGTCCGTCGTGTTCATTGCGATGCACCGCACGGTGTTGTCACCGATATGCTGGGCAACCTCAAGGATAAGGTTTTCCTTTCTATCGTCTATCGCAGGGTTCGTAACATAGATCGCACCATTAATCGGCGGAAGCTGATCCGGTGGAAACCTGAAGTCTACGACCGTTCCAATGACCTGTACTATCTTCCCTTTGACTTCCACGCTGCTCATCTATCTTCCTCCTTGGATTATTGGCCTCGTAACGCCTCGGCGCCGCCGACGATGTCCAGCATCTCGTTGGTTATGCCTTCCTGACGTCTCTTATTGTAAACCAGGGTGAGGTACCTGACCATTTCACCGCAGTTGCTCGTCGCATTTTCCATTGCGCTCATCCGGGCCGCATGTTCGGATGTCTGGGACTCGACCAGGGCATAATATATCTTTGTACTGATGTACCGCGGAATGAGAGTGCCGACAATTTCCGTGCGTGCCGGTTCGCTGATGTAATCGATGTATTCCAGGTCCTCGGGCGTCTTGATGGGGATGAACTCATCAAAGACCACGCGCTGCTTTACCGCGGATTCAAAGTACGTATAGGAAAGGTAAACCTTATCAAATTCCCCGGTCAGGTATAATTCGATGATATCTGCCGCAACGACATCGACCAGGTCCTGGTCCACCTTCTTGACGTCGACCCAGTCTTTAACGATGTCGTGTTTCCTCTTGGCGAGGTAATCGCGGATCTTCCGCCCGAAGACATAGACCCCGATCCTTTCATAATTCGGATGATTCATCCGTACGAAATTCTCCGCTGCCAGGGAAACGTTAACGTTGAAGCCGCCGCAGAGCCCGCGGTCCGACCCGATCGAAACAATGAGGACCTTCTTGATCTCTTCCCGCGTGGCGAGAAGCGGATGGGCGTCCTCGGGCATGTTCATGACGACCCTGCCCGTCAATTCTTCCATCTTGATCGCGTAGTCCTTGATCTTCTCGAGGTCGGTCTGGGCGCGCCTGAGCTTCGAGGCGGAGACCATCTTCATGGTCCTCGTGATGGTCTGCGTGCTGTTGACGCTGCTTATCTTGCGTTTTATCTCTCGTAACGTGGCCACTTAAAGCTCCCTTACTCGATTAATAGGTGAATCCGTCTCTGAACTCGCTCAGTAATTTCTGGAGTTTTTCTTCGATCGACGCATCGATGGCCTTCTTCTCCTCGATCTCCTTCAATGCTGCGCCGCCCTTGGAATCGAGGAAACGTGAAAGTTCGGCCTCGTATTTCTTCAGTGAGCTTTCCGGGTACGTATCGATGAACCCATTTGCCGCCGCATACAGCAGAACGATCTGTTTCTCCACGGGGATCGGCACATACTGTCCCTGTTTGAAAAGCTCGGTCAGCCGTGAACCGCGGGCGAGCAATGCCTGGGTCGCCTTGTCGAGGTCGCTGCCGAATTTTGCAAAAGCGGCCATTTCGCGGTATTGGGCCATTTCCAGCCTGAGTTTACCGGCAACCTGCTTCATTGCCTTGATCTGTGCGTTGCCGCCGACGCGGGATACGGAGATACCGACGTTGATGGCGGGACGGACACCGGCGTAGAACAACTCCGGTTCGAGGTATATCTGGCCGTCGGTGATCGAGATGACATTCGTGGGAATGTAAGCGGACACGTCGCCGGCCTGTGTTTCGATGATGGGAAGTGATGTCAGGGAGCCGCCGCCATGGGCGTCGTCCCATTTCGCGGACCGCTCGAGGAGGCGTGAATGCAGATAGAAGATGTCGCCCGGATACGCCTCACGTCCCGGGGGCCGCCTGAGCAGGAGTGCCAGCTGGCGGTATGCAACGGCGTGCTTTGACAGGTCATCGTAGACGATGAGGGCATGTTTCCCGTTGTCCCTGAAGTACTCGCCCATGGCCGTTCCTGAAAAGGGTGCCAGGAACTGCAGGGGGGCGGAGTCGCTTGCCGTGGCTGCGACGATCGTTGTGTATTCCATTGCGCCGTGCTCTGTCAGAAGGTCGACGATCCTCGCTACGGAGAATCTCTTCTGGCCGATGGCGACATATATACAGAAAACGCCTTTGCCTTTCTGATTGATGATGGTGTCAAGGGCTACGACCGTCTTGCCGGTTCCGCGGTCGCCGATGATGAGCTCCCTCTGGCCCCTTCCGATGGGGATCAGTGCGTCGACCTCTTTGATGCCGGTCTGGAGCGGCTCTTTCACGGGCTGGCGGACGACGACGCCCGGAGCGACCTGTTCGACGGGGCGGAATTCCTTCGTGTCGATCGGGCCTTTGCCGTCTATGGGGTTTCCAAGGGCGTCCACGACCCTGCCGACCAGTGCCTCACCGACGGGGACCTGGGCGATCTTCCCGGTCCTCTTGGCCAGGTCGCCTTCCTTGATCTTATAGTCTTCGCCGAAGATAACGGCGCCGATGTTGTCTTCTTCGAGGTTCTGGACCATGCCCGTGATGCCGTGGGGCAGCTCGAGAAGCTCGCCGGCCATGGCATTCTCAAGTCCGTAGATCCTTGCGATACCATCGCCTACCGTCATGATGACACCGGTTTCCTGGAGGTCGATCTCCTTCTCGAAGCCCGATATCTTCTGCTCTATAATCCTGCTTATTTCGTCGGCCCTGATCTCCATAGACACTACTCCTTCAGTATATTTTCCTGCAGTGTATGCAGCTGTCTTTTGACGCTACCGTCGATGATGGTCCCTTTAATGGCCACCTTGACGCCCCCAATGAGACTTTTGTCTTCCTTTACGGCGAGACTGACCTGCTTGTTGAGCTTTGCTCCCAGTTCCTTCTCTATGTTTCCCCTGACGTCGTCGCTGACAGGAAATGCGGAGAAGAGCGTACCCTTTATCCTTCCTTCCTTTTCATCGACGAGGTCATTGTAGACGTCGCGGATGAGGTTTAAATAACCCATCCTGTTCTTCTCTAAAAGCATGGTGAACATGCTGGCAAGAGGAGACGAGATCTGAAGCGACTTCATAACGTCGCTCAAGACTTCCTTACGTTTCTCCACTTCGACGAGAGGAAGGACGATCGCCCTTTTCAGGCGCTCTTCCTTGTCGAAAACACTCAGGATACCTTCGATCTCCGCCTGGTATTCCTTGTATTTCCCGTTCTTCTCACCAACGTTGAACAGACCCTTTGCATATCTTTTGGCGATGGATTGGCTTATCAATTCATGCTCCTCAGTTTGACAATGAACTCCTCAACCAGTTTATCGTGGTCCGACTGGGTTATCTTCTCGGTAATGAGCTGCTCCGCTTTTTCCATTGTAAGGCGGGAGATCTCTTCCTTGATCCTGCGGGCCATGTCCTTGTTTTCCTGTTCGGCGGTCAGGCGTGCCTGCTCGCGGATCCTTTCGGCGAAGGCGTGGGCCTCTTCGATTATCTTCTTCTTCTCGGCCTCTGCTTCCTGCAGTGTCTGTTTCTTGAAGACCTCTATCTCACCATCCAGCTTGTCGAGCCGTGCCTGGTACTGGGCCCGCAGTTCCTGCGCGTCTTTCAGGACCTTCTCGGTCTCTTCGAGCTGGGTCTTTACGGTGTTATGACGTTTTGCGAGGTACGCTTTCAGCGGTTTCCCCACAAAATAGATAAGCAATCCGACTAATACAAAGAAGTTAAAGAACTTGAGGATTAAACTCCAGGCTGATTCTCCACCGGGTGCCATCAGATGCTCCTTCTTAAGATCTTCTGTGCCGCTTCCGTCGAAAGCTTGCCGACATCGGCCATCAATGAGTTGTAAACTTTCTTCCCTTCGGCCTCTATCCCGCTCTTGATCTTCGCGAGCTCTTCGGAGAGTTCATTTCTCGCTTTTTCGATGACATGAACCGCTTCCTTATTCGCGTCAGCGATGATAGCGTCTCTGTTGCCCAGGATAGGTTTCCTTTTTTCAACAAACGCCAGGTCGTATCCCTTTTCGAGGTCGACCGTGTCGCCCTTCGCTTTCTCGAGGCCGTCCGTCAGACCCTGGAGGGTGCTGTTGCGCTTGTCGAGCGCTTTCAGGACGGGCTTAAACAGGAGAAAATTGAGGATAATGAGGAGGATCAGGAAATGGCCAAACTGGTACAGAATGGTTACATCGAAGTTAATCATAGGGAACTTCCTAATTAGATTGGCGTTTAACTATCCGTAGCGTTTTAACACAATTCCCAGCGGTATTTCAATTATTTTGTTGCACAATTTAAGAAAAAAAGCACAAAGTCGATGCGGGCGGCCTTTTCCGGGGCTGTTACGCCTCGCCGGTGATCAGCTCCGACAATCTTTCGAGATCGTCGCGGGAATAAAATTCGATAATGATCTTGCCGCGGTTCTTCCTCATACTGATGTTGACCTTCGTTTGCAGGGCCTTTATCAGTGCCTCCTCGATGGAGGCCACGCCGAACTCCCTGGCCGGGGCGGCTTTCTTTCTGACGGCCCGTTCGAGTTCCCTGACGGAGGTCCCTTCGTTCAAGACCTTGTCGACGAACCTTTTTTGCTCCCTTTCATTCTTTAAGGACAGGAGGACCCTTCCGTGGCCCTGGGTAAGCCTGCCCTCGGACATTATCTCGCGTATCCAGTCGGGCAGCTTGAGGAGCCGCAGATAATTCGTGACGGACGAGCGGTCAACGCCCATTTTTTTCGCCAGTTCTTCATGCGTATAGGCAAATTCCTCAACGAATTTATCATACACGGCAGCTACTTCGAGGGGGTTCAGGTCCTCTCTCTGCAGGTTTTCCATGAGAGCGATCTCGAGCGCCTCCCTGTCGTCCACGTCACGGACAATGGCCGGAACTTCCCGTAATCCCGCGAGGATAGCTGCCCGGTACCGTCTCTCGCCGGCTATGATCTCGTACAGCTTGCCCTTGTTCTTCACCAGGATGGGCTGCAGAACACCTTTTTCGGCTATCGAGGCCGCCAGTTCGTCGAGCGACCTGTCGTCCATCCGGATGCGGGGCTGGGCGGGGTTGGGCACGATCTGGTCGATCGCTATCGGCCGGGACGTCCCTTTGTCCTCGATATCCTTCAATATCGCGGACAATCCTCTCCCCAGGGGGTCTTTTTTCATGCTTCGCTCCTTTTCTCCAGGATCTCTGAAGCAAGCCTCAGGTAGCTGTCTGCACCGCGGGAGCTTATATCGTAAAGAAGGGCAGGCTTGCCATGGCTCGGGGATTCGCTCAGTTTCACGTTTCTGGGGATGACCGTCTTAAAAACAGTGTCGTCGAAGCATTTTGTGACCTCTTCCCAGACCCGGAACGAAAGGTTGTTCCTTCTGTCGAACATTGTCAGGAGTATTCCCAGGACCTCGAGTTCCGGGTTGAGCTTCTTCTGGATGATCGAAATGGTCCTTAAGAGCATGGCAAGGCCTTCGAGGGCAAAATATTCGCACTGCAAAGGGATTATCACCTTATCCGACGCCGCGAGCGAATTGATGGTGAGAAGGCCCAGGGAAGGCGGGCAATCTATGAATATATATTGATATGTATCACCCAGCTGTTCGATGGCCCGTTTCAGCGCGTATTCCCTCTCGGGGGTATCGAGGAGCTCGATCTCGGCGCCGATGAGGTCGGGATGAGAGGGGATGATGTCAAGGTAGGGGATGGCGGTCGGCCGGACCACCTCGTGTATCGTCCTCTCCCCGATGAGGACGTGATAGATGTTGCTGCCGGTATTGCTGTAGGATATACCGTAGCCCGAGGACGTGTTGCATTGCGAATCCATGTCGATGACCAGTGTCTTGCGCTCGGAGACGGCAATCGAGGCAGACAGGTTGACCGCGGTGGTGGTTTTTCCAACCCCGCCTTTTTGATTCGCTATTGAGATGACCATGACAGTTGCTTTACCATACCATATAAATCCCTGTTAGGAAATTTTTTTGTAGATGATCAGACGATAGGTCTTGCCGGTCCCCGGCAGGGAATAATCCCGTGATGTTTCGACCAGGTAGCCGTCCCGTGAGAATTCTTCCTGCGAGCTCCCTTTCACAATACAGACAAGACCTCCTGCCAGGACATGCCGATCGGCCGCTTCGAGGACCGCCTCGCCCGTCCCGTACGCTTTCGCGACGAGCCGGTCAGCCTGAAGGGGATCGATGGCCTCAACCCTTCCCCGGACGGGTATGAAATTGACAAGGCCGATCGCACGCCTGACGTGCCTTTGAAACTGGATCTTCTTGAGGTTGCTGTCGATCGAGCATACCTCGAGCGAACGGTCAAGGATGGCGAACGGGATGCCGGCGATCCCCGATCCCGATCCCAGGTCTATCACGCGCCTGCCATCGGCAACATATGCATAGAGGAAAAAGGAATCGGCGAGAAGCTCCGAGCACACCCTGTCCATGTCCCGGATCCCGACCAGGTTGACCGCCCGGTTCCATCTTTCGAGCTCTTCTATAAACGTCACGAGGTCGGCCAATTGTTCCCCGGAAACGGGGATCTGAAAATGATCTAAAGTCTTTTGTATCAGTCCGTTACGGTCCATGTGCTAAAGAATAGCATAATTTCTTTTGTTCTGTTATACTACGGCCATGCGAAAATTTATCCTTTTTTTACTGGTAGTATTTCTGTTGGTATCTTGCTCTTCCAAGCCCGCCGTGAAAAAAAATGAAAACCCCGTAGACCTGTATGTTTCCGGCGTCGATCTCATGAAAAAGAAAAAGTACGACGACGCCGTGAAGAAGTTCAATGCCATCCGCGAGCAGTACCCTTTTGATCCCATGGCCCTGGTAGCGGCCGTGAAGCTCGGTGACACCTATTTCCTGAAAAAGGACTATGTCCTTGCAACCAGTACGTACGAGGATTACTTCAAGGCGCACCCCGACGAGGAAAATATCCCCTATGTGCTTTTCAAGCTTGGAGAGTGCTACGAAAAGCTCTCGCCATCGGCTGACAGGGACCAGGCCAATACTATTAAAGGCATAGAGAGGATCACGTATCTGAGGAACAGGTACCCGGCGACCCAGTACGCGGCCGAATCCGAAGGCAGGCTGAAGATGTTTATCCAGAAACTGGCGGACCGCGAGCTCTATGTCGGGGAATTTTACGTGAGGACCGCCCAGTACAACGCGGCCATCATGCGGCTCGAGTCAATGCTCAAGCAGTTTCCCGATTCGAAGAACACCGACAAGGCGCTCTTTTTGCTCTATGATGCCCACCGGCAGCTTGGCAACCAGGAAAAAGCGGACGAATACCTCCAGGCATTGCGCACAAAGTACCCGAAGAGCGTCTATGCCCGTGCCACTATCCGGGAGCGCAAGACATTAAAGATAACGCAGGTTGATCCCGCGCAACCCGGGCAGGCGACCGCTTCGGTAAAGAAACAGGCGCCTCCGGCGACCGCGCAGAAACCCGCCCAAACGCCTCCGGCTGCACCGGAGCCCGTCCCGTCAGTTCCAACTCAGGCCGGGTTCAAGCCGCCCGCGGAGATCCAGCAGACCTCGGAGATCCCGCTCCTTGTCGACCCGATGGCGACGAGCTCCGCGGGAGGGCCATCCGACCAGGTAACCACGACGCCGCAAGCTCCGACGTATGCCGAAAGGCCGAAGAAAGTGATCGACCTGAGGCCGCCAGAGCAACCGGCAGCACCGGCACAGCCGGCCCCGGCACCTGAAACACCAAAGGCGTCTGCACCGGTCGCGTCTGCACCGAAAGCACAGGCGCCTGAAGCTCCAAAGGCACCGCAGACACAGGCCTCTCTTAAACCCGCCGAAGCCCCGAAACCCGCCGAACCGGCAAAACCGCAGACGGAAAAACCCGAGACCGGAAAAACATCAGATAAAAAGCTCGGGTTCCTCGACCAGAAAAAACCCATCGATATCGTATCGGATACAATGGAGGGTTTCGACAAGGAAAAATATGTCCTGTTCAAGGGTAATGTCGTCGCAAAGCAGGACGACCTTTATATTTACTCCGACACCATGGAAGCTTACATGAGCGCCGACACGAACGAGATCGACAGGGCAAATGCCAAGGGCCACGTGCGGATCATCAAGCAGAACAGGACAGCAACATCCCGGGAAGCATACTTCGATAACGTCAAAGGGGAGATCCTCCTGAAAGGCGATGCCGTCGTAACGTCCGACAAGGACAGGGTCGAGGGCGACGTCGTTACATATTATGTCAATGAAGACCTCGCCGTCGTGACCGTTGATAAGGTAAAAGACAAGGATAAGAAGGCGAAGGTAACGATCTATCCGAAGCAGAAACAGTAAAAAGACCGGCTAACGGCGTACGGCTAACGGCTAACGGAAAAAACAAAGTCATCGTCATTCCGCCGTATTTGCGGCGGAATCCAGAGTTTTTTAAGGCAACTCATCCCATTATCAATTTCTGACATGAAAAAGCAAAGACGCTGGATTCCCGCTTTCGCGGGAATGACGGCAGGATGCACTGGTCAGGATAAGCGTTGACAACTACAGACTCATAAATGAAGAGTCACGGTCTTCCGGTTAAGATTGTTTCAGTGTAAGACACTCCAATCGCAGAGGGATATCAGCTGCCACTCATTCATTGTCAAACCTTCCGGAAAAATTTGGGGGACGTCCTTAAGAAAGTAAGAAACTCCTCAAACAACTAAACGGACCGCCCTGTCGTTATTATCCCCGGACCGGGTAATTCTAAGTTACTTACTTTCTTAAGGACGTCCCCTTTGCCTTTAAAGACACTGGATTCCCGCTTTCGCGGGAATGACGGCAGGGTGGAGAAGCCTTACGCCTTACGCCTTACGCCTTACGCCTTACGCCTTACGCCTTACGCCGTTAGCCGTTAGCCGTTAGCCGTTAGCCGTCTATAAACGGTATCGCATCATTTTTCCGATATACCAATGCCTGGCACACCGCTATCAGGTCATCCCCATCTTTCACGGTTATGTAGTATGACGCCGTCCGGTTCGTTCTGTGCGTCTCGTTGGATTCAGCCACGAGAAGCGAACCTTTTTTCGGCGGCTTCATATAGGTTATGTTCATATTCAGCGCGACTGAGATGCGGTCGTGGCTGTTCGAGGATATCTCGAAGGCCTCGTCGATAAGACCGAAGATCGCGCCGCCGTGGGCATTGCCGTATATGTTGTCCATATCATCAGTGTAGACCATCTCGCACAGGGCATACCCTTCACGAATGTCTTTAAGCCGTATGTTGAGAAGACGGGCGAACGGTTCCTTGTCTACCTGACGGAAATAGGCATTCCTTTTTCCATCATCCATGGCCTATAGGACCTTTTTGAGTGCTTCGTCGACATTCCCTTTCGGTGACGCACCGATGATACGCTGCATCTCCTCACCGCCTTTAAATACGATCAATGTCGGGATGCCCCGAATGCCGTACTGGGCGGGGGTCTGTGGATTCTCGTCCACATTGAGCTTCATTATCTTGACCCTGCCTTCGTATTCCCCGGCAAGGGCGTCGATCACGGGCCCCATCGTCTGGCACGGCCCGCACCAGGTCGCCCAGAAATCAACCAGCACGGGAACCGCGGAATCAAGTACCTCCGTTTTAAACTCGGCATCTGTCACTGCCCTGGCGTTGCTCATACATCCTCCCTTTCTTTTCGGTCATTCTTTCAGGCTTTCGAGCCATTCCCCTTCAGAAATGCGGCGGATCCTGCCCCCGTCATTCATATCCCGGACGAGGCCTGCCTCGATATACGCCTCGTCGGTATATCCTCGTTTTTCCCAGTATCCCGGGACGTAATGGTCCATCAATATTATTCGGCTCACCGTCTTGGCCGATTTATATCCCCAGAGATAGGGGACGAAAGCACGGATAGGCCCGCCGTAATCTTCTTCGAGATACTCACCGTCAAATTCATAGGCCAGCAAGGTGCCCTTTTTCATGGCCGTTTCAACAGGAATGGATGTGTCGTATATGCTCCGGACCGACCAGAACCGTACATACGTTACGGTCGAATGGGCCTTTACGGCATCCATAATGTCATGGAGACTTACACCGCCCCAACTGCCCCGGACGGTAAACCGCGTCACGCTCGTCAGCCTCGCGTCAACGACCGTCTTCGGCATCCCGAGAAGCTCGGCCCACGTGAATGTCCGGGGCGCATCGCAAAGTCCTGACACCTCGATGGTCCACGACTCCCTGTCGATCGATCCGGGATGCCCTTCGGCCCAGAACACGGGGGTTTTCAGTTCTTTAAGGCGGGTCATAGCCCCTCCTGTCTGAAATAATATAATAATCGCTGAACAAAAAACAAAGAATTCCCGCGAAATATTCCTTTTTAACAACGGTTGGTCTATACTGAGCCGGTATGTTGAAGCTGACGGTAAAAAATGACCGGAGCGGTCCTGTCAGGGGGTCCCATCCCTGGCTATTCTCGAAGGCGCTGGCCTCTTTGCCTGAAGGCATTGTTCCCGGAGAACCGGTCCTCCTCTACGACCAATCCGGCAACTTTCTCGCATCGGGATACTTCAATTCATACGGACAGATAACGGTACGGATCTGGGGACAGGAAGAAAACGAAGACGTCGGGGTGGAGTTCTTTGCGAGACGCATCGCCCGGGCCCGCGACATCCGGCGAAACTACGTGGAAACTGAGGGCACCAATGCGTACCGTCTTGTCAACGGCGAAAACGACGGTCTGCCCGGGCTCGTCGTCGACAAATACAGCGATTGGCTTGTTGTCCAGTTCCACACCCGCGGCATTGAAAGATGGAAGGAAGATATCGTCAGCGCGCTGGAAAGTACCGTCAATCCCCGGGGTATCTACGAACGTTCGGACATAGCCGTCCGCAATTTCGACGGGTTGGGCCCGGTCAAGGGGACCCTGCACGGGGATGTGCCCGACCTCATCACGATACGGGAGAATGGCCTCACGTTTCTCGTTGATGTTAAAGAGGGACAGAAGACCGGCTTCTTCCTCGACCAGCGCGACAAGCGATCGGCGTTTACAAAATACGCCCGGGACCGGAACGTCCTGAACTGTTTCTCTTACACCGGAGGTTTCTCGGTCTATGCAATAGCCGGCGGGGCCAAAAGAGTGGTCAGCGTCGACTCCTCGAGCCGGGCGCTCGACCTGGCACGCGAAAACATGCGCCTCAACGGGTTCGACCAATCCCTGTGCGAGTTCATCTGCACTGACGTAAAGAAATATCTCAGGGACATAAACGAGGCTTTCGAGGCGATCGTCCTCGATCCGCCCGCCTTCATCAAGGACCGGAGAAAAAAACATGAAGGATTGGCCGGATACAAATCCATCAATGAAATGGCCTTAAGGCGCCTTGTACCCGGATGCATTCTCCTGACCTGTTCGTGCTCCGCCCACCTTTCGCTGAACGATTTCCGTTTTCTGTTATCCGAGGTAGGAGCAAAAGCCCATCGCTCGATGGCCATTCTCGAAGAACACACACACGGCATCGACCACCCCCAGCTTGTCCCCTTCACGGAAGGGGAGTATCTCAAAGCGATCTTTTTAAGAACGTAAGGCGTAAGGCGCGAGCGCGTAAGGCGTAAAAAAAGACCGATCACTAAAACCGGTCTCTTTTTGTTTCCGTTACTTGAAGTTATTGCAGAAGATTTTTCGCTTCGAACGCCTTACGCCTCACGCCTCACGCCTTACGTGTTTTTATTTTTCCACTCATCTATCTGCTGTTTGAAAGACCGGCGTATCTGAAGGGACGCCTCCTGCCACTTCGGCCAGGCTTCAACGTTCGGCTCAATGCTGTCTCCCTCGACGCCCGATGCCGCAAGGTCTTTGAGGATCCGGCCCTTTATGCCTGACTTCTCTTTTTCGAGCTCATCGGCAAACGATCGTTCGATCTCTTTGAGTTCCCTGTACGACCTTTCGTCAATGACAAACCGGACAAAAGAAAAGAGGCGGTCCAGGGACGATACATCCTCAGCAGACTCAAATTCATCGCCCAGGAGGTCGAGAACGATCCTCTTTTTCGTTTCATTGTCGCACTTCAGGGCATCGAGCTGCTCCTCGGCCTCGACATCGTCCGCAAGGTTCTCGCGATAGCGCCTGAATATAGTCAGTACGCCTGATGCAAGCTCTTTCTGCGCCATGGACCTTTTTTCTTTTTCATCCATGACGAGGCCCTGCGTTCTTTCCATGGCCAGCTGGATCGCGCTTTTTATTTCAGCCATGACCTATCCTCCCATGTCTACCTTGACCGTATCGGTCTTGTCATAGTATTGTGGGCTGTATTCCACGACGAGCGAGTCTTCGATGCCGTGAAAACTGTGGGCAATACCAGCGGGAACGCGTATCTTCATTCCTTTTTCAAGGGTCATTCGCTTTTTCCTGTCCGGGGGGCCGCTGATAAACAGCGCTTCTATCGTACCCCTGACAATATAAAAAACCTCATCCTTCTTCCTGTGACGATGATTGCCGCGCGTTGTGCCTTTACGCAGTTCGAAAAAAGCCACGTGTCCGATATCTTCACGATATGAAACCTGAATAAATTCGCCTTTATCATCGGCCCAGCGTTTCGCCCCGTCACATTCCTGTCCTTCAGACAGCCTCTCAATAAGTATATCATCAATTGTCGGCGCGAGTTGTGTGGTCGCGGCCGTCACCGGGTGCATGCCAATTTCGAGGTAGCGTGCGGCGAGGTCAACGTAGAGCTGTTTGCCCATCTTCCAGTATTCGACGTCCTTGTCGGCGACATCCCTGATAACGTGAGCGGGATTGCCCCCGGCCACCACGCCTTCTTCGATGATCTGTCTCATCTTGACGACAGCGCCTTCGGCTATGATCGTACCCTCGCCGACCTCGCTGTAGATGCTCAATATCGCTCCCATGCCGATCACTGCAAGATCGCCCACGTGTGCGGCGTGTATGATCGCCCCGTGCCCGATCGTGACGCTCCTGCCGATCCGGCACTGTTTACCGGGGGGTGCATGGACGACGACCCCCTCCTCCACCGCGGTACCGCTCCCGATCTCTATAGAGCCGTAATCCCCGCGCAGGATAGCGCCATGTCCTATGTAACAGTTGCCGCCAATGACGACATCCCCGATGACCTGGGCCGTTTCACTGATGTACGTGCCCTCACCTGCGCGGGGGCGCCTCCCGTCATACTCAAAGATCATATGTGGTCCCGCGAGTCTCGCATCGTAACCCTCTACTTGGCCTTTGCGGGTGCCTCGGGCGCTTTGGGTGCCTCGGGCGCTTTTGGCGCCTCCATCCCGAGTGCGGCCTGCAGTGCAGGAATGTTGGCGCCGACAACGAGGTCCTTTCCATTTACGATGAACATCGGTGTCCCGTTGACCCCGATCCGGGAACCTACTTCCTTGTGAAGGTTGAGGCGTTCCGCGACCTCCGGCTTCTTGCATACCGTGTATTTCTGGGTGTCGAGCTTGCCTTTCATGGCCTCTTCGTACGCCTTCGCCTGATCAGATGAACAGAAGATGTACTTAATCTTGTTCTCCGCATCCTTGTGCGACGGCAGGGGGAAGAAGAACACGTAGCGTGTCGCATCCTTCACCGTTTCGAGAAATTGAGCCGCCCGGCGGCAATACGGGCAATCCGGGTCGGTGAATTCGATGATCGTCTGCTTTCCGCTTCCGATCTTTATGGCCTTATCGAGGGGAATCTTTTTGACGTTGTTCAGGAGAAGCTGGCCTTTTCTCTCGTCCGTTAAGCTCCTGCCTGTCTTGTCTATGATCTCGCCGACGAAAAGAAGGTCCTTTTCCTGGAAATAATAGATGAGATCAGTCCCCTTGGAAACCTCATACAGGCCCTTGACGGGGCCCGGCTTGATCGAATCATACGGTACGTTGGGATACGCCTTCTTAAACGCCTGCTCATAGTCCCCCCCGGCTGCATCCTGACCGAACCCGGCGGTCGCCAGGCAAAGGAGAATTATACCCGAGAACAGCACGCGCAGCAGATTATCTTTCATTGTTCCTCCCATAGTGTTCAATGGAGCAAATATATCATCGACCCGCGGACAATTCCATGAATAAATTCGGCGCTGTCCTCAGCTTGCTGAATGTCCGTCTCCGGAAGGGGCACACGCGGGTCGCCGGCATGAACTCTCTCATACCGTTGCGTTCACAAGATCGATTATCCCCCGTATATCGTCAAATACGTGATCGGCATCGGCAAGGTCTTCCCGTGAACACCTGCCCGAAAGCACTCCCGCAGTCTGAGCGCCCAGCGCTTTCCCGGCGGCTATGTCCGTCGGGTGATCACCCGCTATTATCGCGTTCCCCGCAGGCACATCGAGCGCCTCAACGGCCATGCGCAGCTGGTGCGGGTCCGGCTTGACATACCGGGTGTCGTCACGGGTCACCATGACATCCACGTGATGATCGACATCGGGAAAGATGGTCCGGACGACTGCCGCCGAAGACCGTGTTATGATCCCGGCGCGTATGTTCCGTTCCCTGAGAAACGAAAGGACCCGGCGTGCGTAGGGGTAGAGCTCTTTGTTGCGGCAGGCCTCTATCTCGAGCCTGTCAAGTTCCTGGAAGGCCCTTGCGCGAAAAGAGTCCGTGCCTTGATCGATCTCGTCTTCTATTGCGTGGACCATTTCGAGTATGTACTGGTCTTTGAGGCGGTCGATCATCTCCTGTCCGACGTATTCCCGGGCAATTTCCTCGACCCTTGCCCTCAAGAGCGAGAAATCGAGTGTAAGCGGCGTAAGGGTGCCATCGAAATCGAAAATGACAGCACGGATGGAATTCACTGCAGGCCCGTCACGGTCACCGGGACGCACTTACAGGTCTTTAAGGCAGTTCACGGCCGCGGCGACGCCGGTCCCGAGAGGGAACGTGTACCCGAGGTCGTTCAGGGTGAACTCTATGGCCGCAACGGCCGTTATAACATCGTACTTGTCCGCATAGCCGAGCGTCGCGAGGCGGAATATGCGACCCTTGAGAAAATCCTGCCCGCCCGCGCCGGTCACGCCGTATTTTTTCCACAGGGTCTTGTAGATGGCCTGGCCGTCTATCCCGTCAGGTGCGCATAACGCGGTCACTGCCGGGGACGGGTTCTTCGAAAATATCTCGAGGCCGATCGCCATCGCACCTTCGCGGGTGGCCTTCGCCAGCATTTCACTGCGCCGGTAGACATTATCGAGTCCTTCATCCTTGAGTATCTTGAGCGACTCCCTCAACCCCGTGATAAGAGAAATGGCCGGGGTGAAATTCGTCTGGTTTTTTTTCAGGTTCTCGCGTTCCTTCTCCCAGTTGAAATAGAACCTGGGTATCTTTGACGTTTTACCGACCTCCCACGCCTTGTCGCTGACCCCCGCAAAGGCGAGGCCAGGGGGAAGCATGAGGGCCTTTTGCGACCCGCTGATCAGGATATCGATGCCCCATTCATCCATCGGCAGGGGGATGACGCCCACACCGGTGATACCGTCGACAACCATAAGTGTGCCGGGGTAATTCCTGACAATATCCGCTATCTCTTTCGTCGGGAACAGCGTCCCCGTCGATGTCTCGGTCGCCTGCGTGTACACGGCCTTCGCGTCGGGATGTGCCTTGAGCGCCTCTCCGACTGCCGACGGGTCCAGTTTGTCTCCCCAGGGGATATCGATGTTGACCGGTACGACGCCGTATGCCTCGCAAATCTCGGCCCAGCGTTCCCCGAACTTGCCGCTCCTCACGACGATCGCCTTGTCACCCGGGGACAGCATGTTCGTGATCGCTCCCTCCATTGCGCCCGTACCTGATGATGCGAATATCAGGACCTCATTGTGCGTACCGAAGAGAAATTTCAGTCCTGCTCTCACCTCTTCCACCACGGTTTCGAACATGGGGTTCCGGTGATGGACCATCGGTTCGGCCATTTTCAAGAGGACTTCAGGGGGGATCTGGGTAGGTCCCGGGGCGAGCAAATAGCGTTTCTGCATCGTTGATCTCCTCAATTTTAATGCTAGTTTCTAACAAATTCGCCTCAAAACCTCAAGCAAAATGAGTTATACAACATGGCGTGTTTGTGCTATATTCAAGGAAACAAAATTGTTCCAGAAGAAGGAGAAAGAGGTATGGCCCAGGGCCCCTATAGCGATATTGTCATAGATCATTTCGAGAATCCCCGGAACATGGGGGAGATCGAATCAGCTGACGGCGAGGCCGAGGTCGGCAACCCGACGTGCGGCGACGTTACAAAGATATTTCTCAAGATCGAGGATGGACGGATCGTCGATGTGAGGTTCAAGACGTTCGGCTGCGCGGCAGCCATTGCATCGGCCAGCATGACGACGGAGCTGATCAAGGGCAAGACCCTCGATGAAGCCCTGAAAGTGACGAACGAACTTGTCGCAAAAGAGCTCGGAGGCCTTCCCGCTGCAAAGCTCCATTGTTCTGTCATGGCGGAAGAGGCACTGCAGGCGGCGATCGACGATTACAGGAAGAAGAGCGTAAAACAATAACATCATGCCCGAATTCTCTATCAGATCATCGAAAAGGATCGAAGCGATCGACATTACCGGCCAGGTCATGGACGTGGTCCGGGGCCAGTCGGGCAAGCTTCTGCACGTTTACACGCCGCACACCACCTGCGGCATGATCATCAATGAAGATGCGGACCCTGATGTCATGCGCGACATCATCGAGAAATTCGCGAAGCTCGCCCCGGCTGAGGGCCCGTACCGGCACAGGGAAGGCAATTCAGATGCCCACATCAAGGCAGTATTGACCGGTGCCTCGGTCAGCATCCCTTTTGTCAACAACTCCCCTGCCCTCGGCACATGGCAGGGCATTTTCCTGATGGAATTCGACGGGCCGAGGGAACGCAGGGTTTTGGTAACAGTGATCTGATATCCTGGAGGATATTAAATGAAAAAAAGAATCGGAATAGCATTCGTCATCGGCCTCTGCATGATCCTATTGTGCGTCTTCGCCGCCGGGCCGGTTTATGCAAAGAACGAAAAACCTGCGAAGGCAAACCAGCCGGCACCGGTGAAGACCATCCCGAGCATCAAGGAATACGGGGCCTATGTCAAACTCGCAAAAGGATATGTTCGCCTGCTTCCGAACATCGTCTTCGACGAGAAGGGCGTGTTTTTTATCGAACCGAACAATCCCCCCCATTTTTTCCTCAAGGACGTGCAATACCTGGTCGTTTACGGCGAGTATGACTGGAGCGTTCTGACGGTAAATCCCATGGGGTTCTATCAGCCGTCCCCCCTGGGGAAGCCGCGTTTCGCCTTCGGCAAGGAGATCGGCATCGATGCGAAACCGCAGCAGAAGGGCATGTATAACCTGAAGCCCAAAGAACTCCTGGGCCGCGGCTACTACAGCATCTGGATCAACGATACTGCCTGGGATTTTATCCTGGATTGATTTTTTGTCGGAAGACGTAAAGAAAGTGTCGTAAGACGTTACCGGAAAAAGAAGATAACGAGCTTACCATAGCTTTTCTGTCACGAACCTGAAGCCCATTCCCACGAATGTGGATATCTGCTCGCTCCCGAAGATGCCGGACCCCGTGGTAAGATCGATCTGCACGGCGTCGCTGATAATGTGGCGAAAACCAACCTGATATGCGCCGCCGGTCTTCCCGGCGTACGGGTCGTTGCAGAAGATCTCCATGACGCCGTGAAGTCCCCCGAACAACCGGATCTGCGAACCGATGCCCCAGGTGCCTACGGTTACCTCGCTGCTGGTGGATATCCCTATGTTGCCATGGATCAGCACCCGGTCATTGTCGAAAAGGGATTCCGTCATTGCCGCATAGACGAACCCGTTCCATTGCTCGGGCCTGAATTCGCCTTTCCCCCAGGGAGGGGCCGCGCCGGCAGCCATGGCAAGACCGGGATACTTGTTCGGCTTCGCGTCCCAGAAGAGATACTTGAACTGCATCAGCGGACCGGTGATGGAATAGCTCCGGTTGGACTCCTTTTCGAGGGGAAACCCGTTCGTGAAGCCGATCGTCAGTTCAGAATTCGCCGTAGGCCCAAACGCACCCAGCGTGAGGTTCGAGAACTCATCCTGCGAATACCTGACCGAGGTCTCGACCTGGGCCTGGTGGTCCCCGACGACACGGGCGTCGTCGGTGACAAAGGGACGCACCGCGCACGCCGGTCCGGGCATAACGATTATGGCGAACACGGCAAGCAAGCAGGCCGCGATGTATAGGAACCGTAGCTGAGGGTCCATGTTCCTCCTAAGGTTTTTACTTTTCCAATAGACTAATGCAAGTGACAGCCTGTTTTCAATGCCGGAAACTCGATTCTTTTTGTAGTGTTGCTATGTTTTTTGTTTACTCGAAATTGCACTTTGTGATAAATGTCATACTACCATGCGCCCCGGGCCGATAGTCAAATCCGTCATTACCTGCCTCGTTCTTATCCTGCTTTTTTCAATTTTCACCGTTGAGACAAACCAGGACAACCGGGCGTCTTTCAAAGAACGGTGCCCGACATGTATCGACAGCAATACTGTTTTTATCCCTCTCAATGAAATAGATCCCTCGTCTTTCGTGAACTACGTGGAAAAACATATTGTTTTTGCCGACAGCGAACAGATCTCCGAGTACAAGGACCTTACCAACCATTACGACAGGGCACCTCCTCGCCTCTAAAGGTTTTTATGCGCATCGAGAAGGCCGTGGCGGTGTCCGTGCCCGCTGCGCCTGCCTGTCCGATCATCGCACCGCGGTCGGATACCGGAAGAACCGATTCAGGAGAGGTAGAAAAAGTTGATTTCAGATCCTTTAAAACATCTGGCAAGCTCCATCCCGCAATGCCTGGTACGCCGGTATGCACAGGTTGCCTTAGCCCTGGCGCTCGCCATGTTCCTCGGGTGCGCCGCAGCGGGTGCCGCACCGGGCGAGCTGACCATCGACGAGGCGCTGGCCCAATTTTACGAGAACAATCTCGATATCATAATAAACCGGTACGAGGTCGATAAATCGTATGC
Organism: Syntrophorhabdaceae bacterium; assembly: GCA_963666485.2. Lineage (GTDB taxonomy): Bacteria > Desulfobacterota > Syntrophorhabdia > Syntrophorhabdales > Syntrophorhabdaceae > Delta-02. The sequence goes on from CAXXUO010000001.1 coordinate 282,834, forward strand.
AGATTATGTCACGGCCAAACTGATACCCAACCCTGCCCTGACGGTCAATTATAACAATCTCGAGATCTCACAGGGCAAAACGAACCGCGGTGACAACACCCAGCTGACCATCCGCGTCGACCAGCTCATCGAGACAGCGGGGAAGAGGACGTACAGGACGAATACGGCCAACGAACTGTACGAGGCCGCCAAGATCACGCATAAAGACGTCATCAGGAATCTCCTGATCGGGTTTTACTCGTTGTACTACTCGATCAATCTCGACATGTTCAACGTCGATTTTGCGAAACATGAGCTCACTCTTTACAACAGGCTCCTCGAGATCGCAAAAAAGAAGCACAATGCCGGGTTCCTCTCGACAATGGATTACACAAAGCTCAAGATGAGGCGGATCGAGCTCGCCAACAACGTTGTAAACTTCGAGACGCAGCTGAAGAATGATCTGAGCGCCTTTACCGTACTTTTGGGAAAAGAGGAGGCAATGAGGCCGGCCAGGATCAAACTTCACGAGAATCTCCGGAAATACAACGAGGAAGAGCTCGTAACCATAGCCCAGGAGAACCGCTACGACCTGCTCTCCTTGAAGCGGCAGCTCAAGGCCGCAGACAACGCTGTCATGCTCGCAAAGGCCGGGAGGTTTCCCGATTTCAGCATAGGCGGGGAATACGATTCCATCGGCAATCCCGCGAAGAATGCTGTCGGGGCAGGTTTCAGCATACCGCTCCCGATCTTCTCGAGGTCGCAGGGTGCGATCCTGAAAAGCGAGGCCCTGAAAAAACAGGTGGAAACACAGATAACGAAAGTGAAGCGGACGATAACGCTGGAGGTCCAGCAGTCCCTCAATACCTACAAAGCATCCGCACAGATCTTTGAGACATATAACCAGAGCAAACCTGAGATGGACAACCTCATGACGAACAGTACAAAGGCATTTACGCTGGGCGGCATTACGGTGCTCGACCTTCTCGACGCCGAGAGAACATACAGGGAGTTTATGACGAAATATCATCAGGCCTTCATCCAGGCAATTCTGAACAGCGATCTCATCAAGGTGTATACGGGTGAAATGAAATGAAAAGATCAGTCTATTCCCTCGTCTTCTTTCTTCTGTGCGCATTGCTTCTCGTTTCATGCCATTCCAAGGAGAAAAAAGAAGAGAAGAGCGAGCTGAAGACATATAAGGTCACCGCTCAAGAGGTCCAGTTCTATGTCGAGGCGACGGGAAGTGTCCAGCCGGACCTGGGCGGGGCATCGAAGATCATCAGCCACGTCCCCGGAACGGTTGCACAGATCCTCGTAAAACCGGGAGAGCGGGTGAAGAAAGGCTCCGCACTGCTTGTTATCAAGAGCCCTGACGCCACTGATGCGTACGCCGCCTACCTTTCCTCGGTCGCCCAGCTAAAACAGACCGAACGCATTTACAATCTCAATAAAGAACTGTTCGAGGTGGGTGCGGTCACGAAGAACGATCTCTTGAACAGTGAGGCCAGTTTCCGGCAGATGGAGGCGGTCTCCGCGGGTTTAAGAAAAAAACTGAACCTGTACGGGTGCGGCATATCCGGCAGCAACGAGGTAAAACGGGACAGTTGCTCCGATACAGTGACCATACGGGCGTCGATCCCGGGCTTTGTCGCCGATATCCAGACGCGCATCGGGGACAAGGTCGATGCCACGACCGGCCTCATGACCATCGCCGACCCGCAGAATATCATCATTGTCGCCAACATCTACGATTCGGACATACCCAAGATCAAGAAAGACAGCAACGTTACATTTTACGCGGACATCTTCGAGAATACCCCGTTCAAGGGCGTCGTCACGTACGTAAGCGACATCTCGGACACGGAATCGAAAACGGTGAAGACCTTTATCAAGATCCTCGACAGAAAGGACGTCTTCAAACAGAACATGTTCCTGAAACTGAAGATCGAAAGGGAAAAGAGGTCTTTTGCCGTCGTCCCTCAATCCGCGATCATCTACAAAGACGGTAATTTCTACGTGTACAAGGCGCTCAAGGACGGGAAGAACGAGTTGAAACAGGTAAAGGCCGTTCGTGAACTTCCCGGGAAATTCATGGCCGTCGAAGGCATCAGCGAAGGCGACCCGATAGTCCTGTCGGCGATAGAACTGGAAAGACCATGAGAAAGTGGACCGTCTTCGTAACCCGCAACAGCGGGCTTATCATTGTCCTCATTTCGACTGCGTTTTTGATGTCCCTCTTTGTCGTAAGGGGCCTCAACATAGAGGCCTTTCCGGACCCCTCGCCCCCCATGGTGCAGATCGTTACGATATACGAGGGAAAGTCGGCGGAGGAGGTTGAAAGGCGGATAACGATCCCTCTCGAGACGGGCCTCGCCGGAATGCGGGGCATGGAGAGGATAAGTTCGACATCGCTCTACGGCCTGTCCGACGTGAAATGCAAGTTCTCCTACGACATACCGTACAGGGAGGCGCGGCAGGAGGTCTTGAACCGGCTCGCCGACACGCAGCTTCCCGACGGCGTGAACGCGAACATCATAGCGAGCCCGATGGGCGAGGTCATGCAGTACGTCTTTTACGGGTCGAACAACCTCATGGAACTCAGGACGCTGCAGGACTGGACCGTCAGCAGGTACTTGAGGACCGCCCAGGGCGTAGAAGACGTCGCCAGCTACGGCGGCTTCATCAAGGCATATGTCGTCAAGGTCATACCGGAAGACCTCATTAAATACAACCTCACGTTATCTCAGATCATAGAAGCCCTCCAGAAATCCAACGTCAGCGTCGGTGGACGGATCGTCGAACTCGGAGACCAGTACTACATGGTCAGGGGACTGGGGCTCATCCGGGACATCAAGGACATCGAGAACAATGTCGTCCAGTACAAGAACGGCAAGGCGATCCTTATCAAGAACATAGCGGAAGTGAGCCTCGGCAATATTCCGAGGACCGGCATCGTTATCTATAACAGGAGTGATGACGTCGTCATGGGCAACGTCATGCTCAGGCGCGGCGAGAAGAGCATCCCTTCCATTCAATCGCTCAACCAGAAGGTCGCCGAGCTCAATGAAAAGATACTCCCCAAGGGGATCACCATAAAACCTTACTACGAACGGTGGGAGCTGATCCGGACCGTCATCGTAAAGGTCGTTGAAACCGCAACGAGCGGTATCCTGCTCGTAGGGATCACGCTCTTTTTGTTCCTGGGTAATTTCCGGGCAGCGATCCTCACCGCTCTCGTCATACCCATCTCGCTCGCCATTACCCTCGCGGTTATGGCGATGAGCGGGGATTCGGCGAACCTCCTGTCCATCGGGGCCATCGATTTCGGGATCATCGCCGACATCGCCCTCGTCCTTTCCGAGAACTATATCCGCATCGCGAGAAAACAGGCAGGAAGGAAGAGCCCCGGGGACAGGCTCCTCGTGCGGGCAATGACCGAGGTCGGCTCCCCGATCATACTCCTCGTTCTCATCATCATCACCGCATTCATACCCATATTCACGATGAAAGGTGCTGAGAAGCAGATCTTTTCGCCCATGGCGAAAACATATTCCTATGCCCTTTTCTTTACGCTCCTTTTGACATTCACCTATCTCACCGCCTCGATACACCTTTTCATCGAGGGGCGCGAAGGGAAAGACCTGAAATTCGTCGACAAGATGGAGCGGTATTACTCGAAGATAGTCAGTTCCCTCATGGCAAACGCCCGCAGGGTGCTGACGATAACCGGATGCGTGATATTCGCGGGCTTCATTGTCGGCTACATTGTCATAGGCACGCAGTTCCTCCCGAAAATGGATGAAGGGAACATTTATATCCGTGTCACGTTCCCCTATTCGATAGCATTGACCAAGACCCACGAAAACGCAAAAAAGGTCCGGGACATAATAATGCAGTTCGATGAGATCAAGACGGTCGCCGTACGTGTCGGCAGGCCCGAAGACGGCACCGATGCGACAGGCCCGTTCAACAGCGAGTTCTTCCTCGGCCTGAAACCCTACTCCAAGTGGAAAAGGGGCATCAGCAAGGAACAGCTGGAAGATGAGCTCAGGACGAAACTGACGCGGCAATTCGCGAACGCAACCATCAGTGTCTCGCAATACATGCAGGACAACCTCGAGGAGATGACGTCCGGCGTCAAGGGCGAGAATGCCGTGAAGATCTACGGCGAAGACCTTATCCAGCTCGACAAGATGGCAAAGGACGTGAAGGAAAAGATGGAGAAGATCCGCGACATCAAAGAGGTCGGGGTATACAGGGAACTCGGGCAGCCGAACCTTCTCATCGAGATAAACCGTGAGAACACCGCGTCGCTTGGCCTCAACATCCAGGACGTTCTCGACATGATATCGGCCGCACTCGGCGGCAAGATAGTCAACCAGGTCATAGAGGGTGAGAAAAATTTCGCGCTCCAGGTCAGCTTTCCCTATGAATACAGGAACCAGCCGGAAAAGATAGCGAGCATCCCGATCGTCCTCCCGGGGGGCGGCATCGTGCCTCTTTCCCGGGTCGCACACATCCACTACGACACCGGTGCTTCCTTCATATACCGGGAAAATTACCGGAGATATATCCCGATCAAGTTCAACGTCGATTCCGGGGACCTCGGCGGGACCGTCGCAAAGGCCAAGAGAGAGGTTGAGAAGGTGCAGCTTCCCAGCGGGTATTTCATGGAATGGAGCGGTATGTTCAATGAAATGAAAGCGGCATTCCAGAGGTTCTACATCTCTATCCCGATCGCCATCTTCCTCATCATCATCCTCCTCTATATCTTCTACGGAAACCTGAGGAACGTGGCACTGACGGTGGTCGCTCCGGTGTGCACGGTATTCGGAGGGCTCATAAGCCTTCTCGTGACAGGTCAGTCGCTCAGCATATCGTCAATCGTGGGTTTCGTGTCCATCATAGGCATCTCCACCTTTGACACGTGCATCGTGATCAATCATTATATCGAGGTTTACAAGGAAATCAGGGACAAGGAAAAGGCGACGTTCCAGACGATCAAGGACAAGTTCAGGTCGATCCTTATGGTTGGCCTCGTAGCATCGATCGGTCTTCTGCCTGCCGCGATATCCCACGGGGTCGGCAGCCAGGTGCAAAAACCGCTTGCGATAGTCGTCGTGGGAGGCATGCTCATCGGGACATGCATCATACTTGTTATCGTACCCTTGCTTTTCAAGTATGTTCATATCAAGGACTAGTGTGGGGAGATCCCAAAGGGGGCTGACATGGCACAATTTATCAGGATAAAGTCCTACGTCATCAATCTCGATACCCTGACGTACATCCGTATCGAGGACGAATGGATCGATTTCGGATTCGCCTTTCCGACAGAAAAGCCGGGCGGCCAGAATTTCGTACGGCTCGTCCGCGGCGTCAACCTGCAGGACCAGGAATTTTACGAGGTCAAAGAGTTCGTTCTTCAGCTGGTCGATCCGGACCGGGTGGTCCTGGTATAAAAACATGGCCCGCATAAACGCGGACATGCATATTCAGACAACGTTCAGCGGCCGGCTTTGGTCAGGAGGTCAATGACGCGCCGCCCTTTTTCTGTTGGGATGATCCGCAGGTAAGCGCCGCGCCCCCCGCCGGGCACGTCATCAACACCTACCTCCAATTTCGCATACCCGTTCTTCTGCAACGCCTCAATGGGACCAAGTTGATTATTCTCAACGAGGCTCGCCTGGAGAAAATAGCTGTCGGAGGATGCATCGAGGAGCCATCGCAGGGAATTGAGATCGATATTCAGCACCTTCATTGCCTGTTGATTCAGCTGCATAACCGCCTTTGCATCAAGTTCATCGCCCTGTGCAGGATAAACTTGCCCTGCGAAAAGGGTGGCGATCAACACGAGGGCAGCTGCAAAAATGAACTTTTGTATCATTGCTGTTCTCCGTGAATGAGGACTACGGGCACGTCACCACCTGAAAACATCGTCTGCCATTTTTTGTGAAGCAGCATTTATGGCTCGCACCACAATCAGAATCCCTTGTACAGGCGTCAGTCCCGGGAGGCCAGTCTGCCAAATTAATGAGTTTCTTTTCTGGTTGCATGGAACACGACTGGCCATTATCCTGCTTTCCCTCGTGCATCGCACAGGCGATGCCCAGGCTAAACGCCACGCAGCATACTGAAACGATCATTATTTTCAAAAAAGACGATTTCCAGGTCATTATCTTCCCCCCAAGCGTACCGGGAGAATTCTGAGACCATCCCAGGATTGAGGATAAAACCGGGAATAGCCCCGGTCAAAGAAATAGAAAGCGAATTCCCCTCCCTGCCTCTCAGAACTCCAGGCGTAGCGGCACGTAAGCTTGATAAGATCCGTGGCGAGGTGCACCGGCGCTCCGCCGCACTCAACGTTCTGCAATTTCCTGCCATCATATAGTGTCTCAAGTTCGGCTATCGTGGGCATGCGCCAATCCATATACCCGCCTGCCCGGAAATTCTCCGTAAAATTTTTGGCGTGAAACCAATTAATGTTTCCGCCATTGTCTTTTGCCGGCCACATGAGGTTTGTACGTGTGTCTAGCACGGTCCCGTCATCGTAGGCGATAAACCTGCCATCCTTTCCCATCACCGAAGCGCTGTATCCTGGAAGTGCGGCAACAAATACGGCAAAAACCACGATTAATACGGGCATTATCATTTTCCGCACGTTTTGTTTCATAGGCTCCTTTTTTTAGGTATAATATGGTAATACGCTTTAAATAGCATAACGTAAAGAGAAAAACAATTCCCGACATTAATCGGAGACGGACATGAATAAACGCGGTTTCGTGCATGTTGCCTGCATGGACGGGATGATACTCCTCGCGATACTGGGGATCATCGCGGCCATTGCCATTCCACAGATAGTCAATTTGAAAAACAGGCCCCTCAACCGGGAGGCGAAAGCGCAGGCGTACAAGGCATATGAAGCGGCGCAGGCGTACTTCCGGGTAAATCCGTCAGGTCAGCCGACAGAAAAGGACCTGGAAAAATTCGGCTATAAAGGCTCTCCCGATATCCTCGTCATGATCGAAGGGGGGAAAGGCAGCCTTCTGATACGGACCGAACACACGAAGGGCAGGAAAGTATACAGGATAGACTACAAGGGCGAGCTATCGCAGTGACCCGCCCGGACCTCATCGGGTTTTCAGGGCATTCGTGATATCGTCGCTCTTCCATCCCCCGCCGAGGGCTTTGATGAGAAGAACGCTGGCGGCCATCCGCCTACCGAGTATGTCTATTGCCACCCTTTCAGCATTCAACGCAGCCGCCTGGGCGACGACCACGTTCAGGTAGCTTACGGTCCCCTGTTCGTATTGATTAAGGGAAAATTCCAGCGATTTGCGTGCCGCGGCAAGGGCTTCGTCCTGCGCCTTCGATTCCTCCTCGAGGATCCTGAGCGCCGCCACGTTGTCCTCGACCTCCTTGAAACCGGTAAGCACGGTCTGGCGGTACGAGGCAACCGCGGCATCGTAGGCCGCCCTCGACTGGTCGGTCAGGGCCCCTCTCAAACCGCCATCGAAAAGGGTCTCGCTGACAGCGGGGCCGACTGCCCAGTAGCGGCTTGGCCACGTAAGCCAGTTGGAGCTCTCGGTGCTTTCATAGCCGCCGGTCGCGCCGAGCGTGACCCGGGGAAAGTACGCTGACAGGGCCACGCCGATCTGCGCGTTTGCCGCCGCGACCCTGCGCTCCGCCGCCGCTATGTCGGGCCTGCGCTCGAGCAGGTCGGACGGCAGGCCGACAGGGACATCCGGAGGAGTAAATACAAGCTTCTTGACCGGCAGCGAAAAAGACGATGCAATTTTCCCGGTCAGCACGGCAATGGCATGCTCCAGTTGAGCGCGCTGGACGCCGGTATCGATCGCCTGGGCTTTCGTCGTTTTCAGCTGGGTCTCGGCCTGCAACACGTCGGCGCGGGTAGCGACACCGCTTTCATACTGGTTCTTCGTCAATTGCAGCGATCTCTCGTACGCGGCGACCGTTGCATTGAGAAGTTCCCTTTGCATGTCCAGTATCCGCAGCTGGAAATACGCAACCGCAAGTTGCGACTGGCTGCTCAAACGGATCCCTTCGAGGTCTGCGGCGCTCGCTTCGGCCCCCGCCTTCGCGGCTTCCACGGTCCTCCTGATGCGGCCCCAGAGGTCAAATTCCCAGGAGACGGTGACGGGCAAGAGAAAATTGTTGTAGGGGGAAGCGGAGGCTCCGGATTCGGTGTTGTTGGCCGATCTCTGAAGACGCGTCACTGACGCCCCGGCCGTGATCGTCGGGAAATATGCCGACTGCGCAGCCTGGATGAGGGAGCGCGCCTGCCGGAACTGGGCCTCGGCCGCGATCACGGTCTGGTTGGAAACGTTCACCTCGCCGGCAAGGGTATTCAAGTCGTGATCCCCGAATACCTCCCACCAGGGGCCCCGGGCGATCGCGTCGCGCGGCTGCGCAACCTTCCAGCCGTCGATCTCTTTGTATGTTTCCGGCACGGACATCGTCGGCCGCACGTAATTCGGGCCGACCGAGCAGGCCGCGAGAACGGCTGCAGCGATCACCGCAAGACAAAAGCGGGAGGTGCGGAACGTATCATTCGCCTTTTTTATTGCCGCCAGTATACCCATTCGATCAGATATCATAGTCTACCTCAGGCTTCCGGTTCCATGTATATATTTTTCATGCCGCTTCTCTTGCTCTTGCACCACAACCTGAACCGGTCGAGGTACAGGTACATGACGGGCGTCGTGTAGAGGGTCAGCATCTGGCTGATGACGAGCCCCCCGACGATCGTGACCCCTAAGGGACGCCTCAGTTCGGAGCCGACCCCGAACCCCAGTGCCAGGGGCAGCGCCCCGAGGAGCGCGGCCATCGTGGTCATCATGATGGGGCGGAAACGCAAAAGGCACGCTTCATAGATCGCCTCTTCGGGCCCTTTTCCCTGGCTGCGCTCTGCCTCGAGGGCAAAATCGACCATCATGATGCCGTTCTTTTTCACGAGACCGATGAGCAGGAAAAGACCGATGAGCCCGATAAGGTTCAGCTCCATGCGAAAGATGATGAGCGCGAGCAGTGCCCCGACGCCTGCCGAAGGCAGCGTCGTCAGGATGGTAATGGGGTGCACGTAGCTTTCATACAGAATGCCGAGAACGATATAGACGGTCAGGATGGCGGAGAGGATGAGAAGAGGCTGGTTGGCAGCGGCATCCTTGAACGCCTGGGCGGTGCCGGAAAAGCTGCCTCGGATCCCTGCCGGGAAATTCATCTCCTGTTTCGCTTTCTCTATGGAGGCGACCGCATTCCCGAGCGGTATTCCCGGCGCAAGATTAAAGGAGACCGTAACGGACGGGAATTGCCCCTGGTGGGCGACGGCGAGCGACGTCGCGGTCCGCTCGAATTTCGCAAAACTGCTGAGCGGGACCATCTTGCCGGTCGTCGATTTTATGTAGATCTCCTTCAATGAGTCCGGGTTCTGCCAGAAACGCGGGTCGACGACCATCACGACACGGTACTGGTTGAGGAGCGTGTAAATGATGGAGACCTGCCTCTGGCCGAAGGCGTCGTAGAGGGTGTTGTCGATCATGGCGGCAGTAATGCCGAGGCGTGAGGCCGTGTCCCGGTCGATCGTCAGCATGGCCTGCAGCCCCTTTGTCTGCTGGTCGCTGTTCACGTCGACGATCTCCGGCAGAGAGCGCATCATCTGCACAAGGGGCGGCCCCCAGTCATAGAGCACCGAGATGTCGGATGCCTGGAGCGTGTACTGGTACAGTGCGGCGCCTGCCCGTCCCCCGATGCGCAGGTCCTGCACGGACTGGAGATACGTGGGTGCCCCCGGAAGCCCGGCAAGTTTTTTCCTAAGCCGCGACATGGTCTCGGTCAGGCTGCTTTTGCGCTTTTCAAAAGGCTTCAACGTGATAAAAAGGTTCGCGGTGTTGGCCGCCCCCGCCCCGCGGCCGCTGCCGCCCGTGAAGCCGGTCACGTACTCCACTTCAGGGTCTTCCTTTACTATGTTGACCACGGTAGACAATTTTTCCTTCATGCTCTGGAAAGAGACATCCTGTTCGGCCTGGATCGTACCGCGCAGCCGGCCGGTGTCCGTCTCCGGGAAGAACCCCTTGGGAACGACAATGAAGAGAAACACGTTAACAGCGAAGGTGCCCATCATGATCACGAACATGAGGCGCGAGTGGCGCAGCGCCCACCGGAGGGTCACATCGTAGAGGTCCCTCATCCTGTTGAAAATCCCTTCGCTCATCCTGTAAACCCAGTGATGCGCATGGGTCCTCTCCGATCTCAGGAACACGGCGCACATCATCGGTGTCGTCGTGAGCGATATGACGAGTGAGATCATGATGGCGGTCGACAAGGTCACGGCAAATTCCCGGAACAGGCGGCCCACCATACCGCCCATGAGAAGGATGGGTATGAACACGGCGACGAGGGACAAGCTCATAGAGACGACTGTGAACGCTATCTCCCTCGACCCGCGCAGCGCTGCGTCCCGGGGAGAGAGTCCTTTTTCCATATAACGCGTGATGTTCTCCAGGACAACAATGGCATCGTCCACCACGAACCCGGTAGCGATCGTCAGGGCCATCAGGGAAAGGTTGTCGAGGTTGTACCCCATGAGGTACATCACCCCGAACGTGCCGACGAGCGACACGCCGACTGCGACGGCGGGGATAATGGTGGAGCGGACATGCCGTAAGAACCCGAACACAACGAGAATAACGAGCGCTGCGGAGAGAAGAAGCGCATGCTCGACGTCTTTCAGCGAACCTCGAATAGGCGGCGTACGGTCCTGTACAACGGAAAGTCTCGTGCCGCCCGGTAGAGACGCCGTCATCTGGGGCAGGAGCTCGCGGACACGGTCCACCGTCTCGATTATGTTTGCCCCCGGCTGGCGGAAGACTATCACCGAGACCGACGGTTTCCCGTTCATAAGGCCCATCGTGTTGATGTCTTCGACCGAATCCTGCACGTTGGCCACATCGGTGAGCCGGACCGCCGCCCCCGACCGGTAGGTCACGATCACATCCCGGTACTCGGCGGCCTTGCGCAGCTGATCGTTGGCCGTGACCTCCCAGGTCCTCGTAGCATCCGAAACCTGCCCTTTCGGCCTGTTGACATTGGTCGATGTAAGGACGCCGCGCACGTCCTCGAGGCTAATCGCATATTTGTTCAATGCCTCGGGGTTGATCTCCGCGCGGACGGCCGGCAGCGAACCGCCCCCGACAAACACCTGGCCCACCCCCTTCACCTGGGCCAATTTCTGCTGAAGTATGGTGGATGCGGCATCGTACAGCTGGGGCACACCCATCACGTCAGACTGGAGGGAGATGAGAAGAATAGGCGCATCAGCCGGGTTGACCTTACGGTATGTCGGGTTGTTAGGAAGGTTTGGCGGGAGGAATCCCCTGGCCGCATTGATGGCCGCCTGCACATCTCGCGCCGCCCCGTCAATATTGCGATCGAGGTCGAACTGGAGCGTGATGTTCGTGGTGCCGCGGAAGCTGGTCGATGTCATCTCCGTCACGCCGGCTATCCTCCCGAACTGTCGTTCGAGGGGCGCCGCAACCGAGGTGGCCATGGTCTCAGGGTCGGCCCCCGGAAGGCCTGCGGAAACCTGGATCGTCGGAAAGTCAACTTGCGGCAGCGGCGCGACGGGCAGCAGCCGGAAGGAGACCACGCCCGAAAGCACTATGCCGAGAGTAATAAGGGCTGTGGCAACGGGCCTGCGGATGAATGTTGCCGAGAAATTCATGGAAGGCCGGCACCCCTGCCGTCATCGCCCGATCTCTTCAGGCGCCAGTCGGCCAGTCTTCTTGCCGCGCGGTCAAACGCGAGGTAGATGACCGGGGTTGTATAAAGGGTCAGGACCTGGCTGATAACGAGCCCGCCTATGATCGTGATGCCGAGCGGGCGGCGCAGTTCGGACCCGACCCCTGTCCCGAGGGCGAGCGGCAGGGCCCCGAGCAGTGCGGCGAGCGTCGTCATCATGATGGGGCGGAACCTTAAGAGGGAGGCCTGGTAGATCGCTTCCCGGGGGGTCTTCCCCTCGGTGCGCTCCGCATCGAGGGCAAAGTCCACCATCATGATGCCGTTCTTCTTCACGATGCCGATGAGCAGGATGACCCCGATCAGGGCAATGACGCTGAACTCGGACCGGCAGGCCATGAGCGCAAGGATCGCCCCCACGCCGGCCGACGGCAGGGTGGAGAGGATAGTGATCGGGTGAATATAGCTTTCATACAGTATGCCGAGGACGATATAGACGGTAACGAGGGCGGCAAGAATGAGAAAGGGCTCGTTCTCGAGGGAGACCCGGAAAGCCTGGGCCGTACCCTGGAAACTCCCCCGTATGCTCGCCGGAAAATTCATCTTTTTTTCCGCGGACTCTATGGCATCGACCGCGTGCCCGAGGGCCGCCCGGGGCGCAAGGTTAAAGGAGACGGTCGCCGCCGGGAACTGTCCCTGCCGGCTGATAACGAGAGGCCCCGTCGTCTCCGAGGTCTTGATGAAAGCCCCGAGGGGCACCTGTCCGCCGTTTATGCCCCGGACGTAAATATTACGCAGGGCCTCCGGTCCCTTCTGGAATTCGGGTTTCGCGGCCAGCACCACACGGTACTGATTGAGCTGGGTAAAGATCGTTGAAACCTGCCGCTGGCCGAATGCATCGTACAGCGCGTCATCGATCACCTGGGGGGTGACACCGAGCCGCGAGGCCGTGGTGCGGTCGAATTCGACGAAAAGCTGAAGCCCTTTGTCCTGCTGGTCACTGCTCACATCGCGAAGGTAAGGGTTTGTCCGCAGGGATTCGACGAGCTTCGGGGTCAGCGTGTTCAGTTCTTCAAGGTCCGGGTCCTCGAGCGTGTACTGGTACTGGGTGCGGGTAACGCGCGCATCGACCGTCAGGTCCTGCACCGGCTGCATGAAGAGGGTTATCCCGTCCACCTTCTCCAGTTCCGGCTGAAGGCGCCTGATCACGTCACTTGCGCTTCCGTTCCTTTTCGAGAGAGGCTTGAGATTTATGAGGATCCGGCCGCTGTTGAGCGTCACATTCGTGCCGTCGACCCCGATGAACGACGAGAGGCTTTCGACCGCCGGGTCTTGCAGGACCACGCGGGCAAGCGCCTGCTGGCGTTCGGCCATTGCCGCGAAAGATATCGACTGCGGCGCCTCCGAGATCCCCTGGATGACCCCCGTGTCCTGCACCGGGAAGAAGCCTTTCGGTACAAAATAGAAGAGGAGGAGCGTAAAGACCAGCGTGCCGAGGGCAACCCAGAGGGTGGCCTTCTGCCTCTCCAGCACCCAGGTCAGCGTCCTGGCGTAGAATGCGATCACGCGGTCGAGGTATTCCTGTGACAACCGGTGAAACCGGCCCTGCCGGGCCTCTTCTTCATGTTTGAGCAGTTTTGCGCACATCATGGGTGTCAGCGTGAGGGACACGACGGCAGAGATAACGATCGTAACACCCAGCGTTATCGCGAATTCCCTGAACAGGCGCCCGACCACGTCCCCCATGAACAGGAGGGGAATGAGAACGGCGACGAGGGAAACGGTGAGGGACAGGATGGTGAACCCGATCTGCTTCGAGCCTTTGAGCGCCGCCTCGAGCGGGGAATCGCCGGCTTCGATATACCTGGCGACGTTCTCGATCATGACGATGGCGTCATCGACGACAAAACCGGTCGAAATGGTGAGCGCCATCAGGGAGAGGTTGTTGAGGCTGAACCCCAGGAGATACATGGCGCCGAAGCTTCCGACAAGCGACAGCGGGACCGCCACGCTGGGGATGATCGTCGCCGGGATGTTGCGTAGAAAGAGGAACATGACCATGACAACGAGGACCACGGCAAGGATCATCTCGAACTGCACGTCATGGACCGATGCCCGGATCGTGGTGGTCCGGTCCGTCAGGACGGAAACCTTTACGGACGGCGGCAGCGTCCCTTCGAGTACCGGGAGCACCTTCTTGATCTGGTCGACAACCTGGATGACGTTGGCCCCCGGCTGCCTCTGTATGTTGACGATTATGGCAGGGGAGCCGTCCTTCCAGGCCGCCTGCTTGACATTCTCGGCATCGTCGATGGCATCGGCGACATCGGACAATCTCACAGGGGCGCCGTTGCGATAGGCGACGACCAGTTCCCTGTATTGCTTGCTTGAATAGAGCTGGTCGTTGGCCCCGATGATGTAGGACACCCGCGGGCCGTCAAAACCGCCCTTCGCCTGGTTGACGTTCGCGGCTGCAATCGCGGCCCTAAGGTCCTCGAGTGTCAGTCCGTACGCGGCAAGCGCCGTGGGGTTGGCATGCACCCGTACCGCCGGCCTCTGACCGCCGCTCAAGCTGACGAGCCCGACCCCGGGAAGCTGCGAGATCTTTTGCGCAAACCGCGTGTCAGCAAGGTCCTCCACCTGTGCGAGCGGCATCGTCTCCGATGTCAGGGCGAGCGTCAGGATCGGCGCATCTGCCGGATTCACTTTACTGTATACCGGCGGGATCGGAAGGTCCCGGGGCAGGTAGGTAAACGACGCGTTTATGGCCGCCTGCACCTGCTGTTCGGCGACGTCGAGGCTCAGGTCCAGGGTAAACTGGAGCGTTATGATCGAACTGCCGCTCGAACTTGTCGATGTCATCTGCGTCAAGCCCGGCATCTGCCCGAACTGGCGCTCGAGAGGGGCCGTTACGGAAGACGCGATAACATCGGGGCTTCCGCCCGGGTAAAATGTCCTTACCTGGATGGTGGGGTAATCCACCTGGGGGAGTGCTGAGACCGACAGCTGCTTGTACGCCACCGCGCCGCTTAAGAACAGCGCCACCATGAGCAGCGTCGTCGCCACGGGCCGGATGATGAAAATACGGGAGATGTTCATCAACGCCCCTTTCGGGGTGTTTCCGCAGCCGCAGGCTTCGGTGTTTCCTTTGGTGCCTCCCTGGTTCCTTCCCGGGGTGCCTGCGCCGCCGCGGGCTTGGGTATTTCCTTCGGCCCTTCCTTTGCTCCTTCCCGGGGTGCACGGGCCGTTGCATTCTTCGGCGCTACTTTCGTTCCTTCAACGAGCCTTTCGGCCCCATCCGTCACGACCTGTTCGCCCGGGGCGATCCCGGTTTTGATCGAGGCGTCCTCACCCTGTATATCGTCGACAACGACCTTGCGGGCCGTGACCGTCCGGTCCTCTTTCATGACATAGATAAACGTCCCCTGGGGCCCCCGCCTGATCGCGGAAGACGGCACGATGGTGGCCCCGGCGCGAACGTCGACCAGCAGTTTCGCGTTGACGAACTGGTTCGGGAACAGCTCGTTTTCCTTATTGGCAAAAACCGCCTTGAGCTTGACCGTTCCCGTTCCCGTGTCTATCTGGTTGTCTATCGTCTGCAACTGGCCTGTTGCCAGTTTTTCCTTCTGTTCGCGGTCATAGGCGTCGACAGGCATGGCGGTTCCCGTTTTGAACCTTCGCAGCACCTGCTGAAGGCTGTCCTCGGTGACGGGGAATACCACGGTCATCGGCTGGAGCTGGGTAATCACCATGAGCCCGTTCGTATCGCTGGCACGGACCATGTTCCCCGGGTCAACGAGGCGAAGGCCGACGCGCCCGGCGATCGGCGATGTTATACGGCAATAGACGAGCTGCAGCTTCGCATTGTCGACGAGCCCCTGGTCGACCTTTACCGCGCCCTCATACTGCTTGACCAATGCCGTCTGCGTATCGAGTTGCTGCTTTGAGATCGAGTCCTTCTGCCAGAGCACCTTGTAGCGCTCGAGGTCAACGCGCGCGTTGGCAAGCAGTGCCAGATCACGGGCCAGCTGGCCTTCCGCCTGTTCGAGCTGCACCTTGAAGGGCCTCGTATCGATCATGACGAGGAGGTCCCCCTTCTTCACAACCTGCCCCTCTTTGTAATGGACCTCCATGAGCTGCCCGTCCACGCGGCTGCGCACAGTCACCGTATTTATCGGTGTCACTGTGCCGAGGCCGTTCACGTAAACGTAAAAGTCCCCCTTGCGTGCCGGGGAGATCGTAACCGGCATGACGCGTCCCTGGTTGCTGTTTGCTTTTTTGGCGGCACTCGCCCTGTCCATGGCCGGTTTTACGAAAACGATGTACACCAATACAAGAATGGCGCACCCTATCCCCAGTGCGATCCATCGGTGCTTCCTCAAAGCGTTGAAAAAGACCTGGCCACGGCCGCCGCCGGTGCCTTTCCCGCTTTGTTCGTTTTCCATAGGTCCTGCCTCCTCACGCTGCACGCATCGGGCATGGGACGTGCGTGATGCCGGCCTTCCCTGCCATCCTCGAAATTCTCTTATTTTAAACGCAACTGTATATTAAAATCCTTGCAATATACATACCTTGTACGACAATTATCACATCAGGTCAACAAAAGCTTTAAAACATGCCGGATTGGTTAAAGAAAAAGCGTACACTTCGACAAAATTGTCGTCTGGAATGCGCTTAGAATGACAAAATTGTCGGCAGGGAGATGCGATCCTCTGACAGCGTTATAAGAAATGATGACAGATGATGTACCAGCTCAGGAGGCGTGCCGGTTTATTGAATTTTCTTGAGAATGTCCTGTCGACATCATGCGATCTCAATCATCAGGGGGGTGCTCTCAAGCCCTGGCTTAATAACGATGAATCCGTTTAGACCGGGAGAATAATACCTCTCGTGCAGTGCTTTTTCATCCTGCGAGGAGGGGGCATTTTCGTTGCTCCATCCGATCAATCCGTACAGCCTGTTCTCCCTGTGAATGATCATGGGGTTGTTCTCGAAGAACTTGGCCACTTTTTCAGATATCCGGGGGATAAAGAAAAAGACCGATGACCGGGGATCGCCGTCGAGGTAAACCTCGGCCCCCCATTTCCTTTTCGTGACATAAACCCCGTCGTCGAAGAAAGGGCGGCTGCGCATCAGGTCTACCCTGCGGATATTGTGTTCCAGTGCATATTTAAGGGTAAAGTAATACTGGGCGGATGAAGCACCCCTTTTGACATATTCGTCGTCTCCATCCAGAATGCCCGTCCTGACAAAGAACAGGGTGTCGTCAACGACCTTGCAGAGGACGCCTGCGACTGTCCTGTCTCCTTCTTCGATCAATAACAGGAAACCCTCCCTGAATAAATTCTTCATATGTTCGTACGGGTCGAGGTCCGCGAGACCCTGAAATCTGTTCCGGATATGAGGTACGTGCATCCGCGTATAAAACAGGTCGAAATCCTTTATATCGTTGCTGACCCGGCAGGCAAAAGCCGGCCTCCTGTCCATCTTGTTATAGAACCGCCTTTTGTTGTCACGCATTCTTTTCTTGAGGACGTCCGCACCGCCGGAGGTGTCAATGAATGACCGGACAAGCATGTGGCTCTTGAACGTCACCTGATTTTCCAGGTCGAGATCATACCCCAGGGGGAGGACCGCAATACACATATCGATGTGGTTTGCATATCCCCTGAGAATTGTCTTGAGAAGAGGGATCCAGATCCGGCTTTCCTTCCGTACAACGGGAGGACCGTCATACATGCGCGGTATGATATATCCGCTCAGCGGGGTATTCTCCACGAACAGGCAGCGGAATGTTTCATTCATGCCCTTCAATCTTCCTTCGATCAATTTGGCACGACTGAAATACCTGGACAAGGTCGGATACATCCTGGCCTTCAGTTTCCCGACGATCCCGGCCCTGTTATCGACCTGCTCAATCTGAGAAAGCTTCGCCACGAATGCACTCCTTTCCCCGTAAAAGGGGCGTTAGACCATGTTTTGATAAATATATAATCAAAAGTCAGGAATTTATGTCGTCAAAACTACGAAATAATTCGTACGCATTTATGATGACATTCATTTTTTCTGCCTGGCCGACACTTTTCTTTCAAGGCCGGGAGGATCGCCCTGCCTGGACAATACCCGCCTTAAGCTCATTGCCGCGTTGTTATTTTCCGTTACGTGGCGGGTCCACGGTTTTTTATCCAGGATGGTGCGGATCCCAAAATGGGCCCGTTTTCCCCAGTTTTTGGAACGCTATGATCATTTCCGGCCCGTATTCCTTGAGGTGCGACAAATAATCGTGCTCCATTCTTTTCCTGAACAGCGGGCCGCTAAAGACCGTTGCCCAATCAGGCAGCGGCATGATCGAATCCGCTGAAATGGGATCGTACGATGACCATTTCTTCGCATGCTCTTCCGACCGGAAGAGGTTCATGCGGCTTCAGGCCATGCCCCAGGGCACTTCCTGTGTCAGTGCCTTGGCAAACGGGACGTTGACATGCCCGACCACGGACGGCGGGTCTATCCCGATTATGCGATCGTCCCGCATGTGCACGCGGATCGGCTCGCCGCAATCAAGACAGCGTGTTTCAATAAGGACGTCTTTTCCGGGAAATAGCCAGCGTACCGCCAGCGATTCCATCCCTCACTGGCCGTACCACTTCCGGACCCCTGCTATCGAGATCAAATAGTGGGTAGGGACATTCGAGAACGGCGCCCACGATTCGATATAGTCGGTATCCTTGACAAACCAGCACGCCACCGCAGATTGGGCAGCCTTGTGCTGTATATTTCTTGCTTCTTCAGGCGGTAATCCCAGGATGTCCCCGAGTTCGGTATAATGAGGCGCCCTACCGGTCTTTATGAAATGATCTAACACAGCAGTATATGCTCGCTGAACCAATACATCGTTTTCCATCGTCTCCTCCTGTCCAGGGTAGGGAATAGAACACGTGTGGTGGACGAAGAGTATTATTCCCTCGTGAAAACGTATGGTTCTTCGTATCGCCTGTCAAGGCCGGTCCGGAGACAGAAGAATGAGGCAGAGGATCTATATCACATCTTTTTGAGGGTGACCAGGTAGAGCCTTTTCGGCAACCCGGTTTCTTCAAATTCCTCGATATCTATGACATCATAGCCTTTCGCCAGACGTTGAACCGTCTCCCGGTCAAAGAAATGCACGACGAAGCCGCCCGTGATCTCCCACATGTCATCACCGTGGTCCGCCCCCGTCCGATAGTGAGGGTCGTCTGCATTGCGCACGGTGTATATATTGAGTCCGCCCGGTTTCAGGATACGGCGGACCTCACCCGACAATTCTTCAAGCTCGGGGGTTGTAAGGGCCATGCAGTAAAGCATGTGGGAATAGCAGGCGTCGAAGATACCATCGTCAAAGGGCAAAGTCCTCCTCACATCGTGACATGTCGTCCCGACCAATGACGAAACATTATGGGCCTTCGCTTCCTTCATGACCGCATCGAGCCCTTCCTCGCTATAATCAAGGGCACAGACCTCAAAACCCTGCTCAGCGAAGAAGATGGTATCGCGTCCCTGTCCACTGCCCAGCTCGAGGACCCTTCTCACGCCCCGGGCCTTAAAAAGATCGCAGGCCTTCACGGCGGCATAGCTTGGCTCATTCCCGAACATCTGCGTGTGCTGAACGAACATTCTCTGCCAGTGGCCCCGCTGACCGTTCAGTACGTTCCTGTCCTTTTCATCGCCGTTATCCATTCCGCCTCCGGGCCCGGCCGCGATCTTTGCGGACCATCCGGCCATTTCATCATTCTATTATAGCAGGGTGCCCCTTAAGGTACATGCGGCCCATTTCCCGGTCAAGATATCCTTGACATAAAAAATGGTGCTTTCTATACTTTACGCTATAATTCTTGAAAAGAAGCGCAGCTTCATCTTTTTTCTCCTGTACCTGATTTAAAGGACATCTCTCGCAGCACAGGAATAATTCAAATCTTCTTTGACGTGGAGACTTTTTATGGCTGAGCTGGATGAAGTACTGATCGAAGCGACGAACGCCAGGGCATCGGACCTGCACCTGGTACCCGGAGAACCTTTTGTCATCCGGCAATTCGGGCGCCTGATAAAGATGGAGCGCCCCTCCCTGGCCCGTGAAAAATGCGAATTCCTTATTTATGAACTTCTCGATGACGAACAAAAGGAGGCCCTCGACAAGAGGCTCCAGCTCGATTTCGCCTATCAGATAGACGGGGTCGCCAGGTTCCGCGGCAGTGCGATGCGGCACCATGCAGGGATCAGCGCATCCTTCCGGATCATCTCATTCGAGATCCCTACATTTGAAACCCTCGGCCTCCCCGATACGATGAAAAGGATCATGGACAATCACCAGGGACTGGTCCTTGTGACCGGCGCGACCGGACAGGGGAAATCGACAACGCTGGCGGCCATGGTCGATTACGTCAATACGAACCGGGCCCATCACATCCTTTCAATAGAAGATCCTATTGAATATGTTCACCCCTGGAAGAAATGCGCCGTCAACCAGCGGCAGCTGGGCCGTGACACGCTGGCCTATGCCAATGCTTTGCGGGCCGCGCTTCGCGAGGACCCGGATGTCATTGTGGTGGGCGAGCTCAGGGACCTCGAGACGATCGCCCTCGCCATTTCCGCGGCGGAAACGGGCCATCTCGTCCTCGGGACGCTGGCCACGTCGAGCGCCCCGAAGACCATTGACCGCATCGTCGATTCATTCCCGGCCGGGGAACAGGGGCAGATCCGGGCCATGCTGGGCGAATCGTTGAAGGCGGTCATCACCCAGAGGCTTATCCCGCGCGCCGATCTCACTTCGATGGCCCTGGCGCTGGAAATATTGATCGGGACGCTTCCCATGGCCACGCTCATCCGGGACGGAAAGGTCTTTCAAATCCCCTCGATGATGCAGATGGGAAAGGCTCTCGGCATGCAGATCATGGACGAATCGATCATGGCGCTGTTTCAGTCAAAGGCCATCAGCGCAACGGAGGCATACCTGAACGCGAACAACAAGGCCCCTTTCAAGCCGTTGATGGAAAGAGAAAACCAGACCAGAACAAATTGACCGACATACGCAGGGAGCGAAGGCGACATGGCCAGAATTGACGAATATTTTCGGGAGATGAAAGATCGCGGGGCAAGTGACCTGCACATGGTGATCGGCTTTCCGCCTTTGTTGAGGCTCAGGGGGGAATTGTCCCCGACCGACCACCCGGTCTTGACGGCTGAATCAAACCGGGACCTCCTTTATGAAATATTGAACGAGGAACAGCGGTCTACCCTTGAAAGCAATCGCGACTTCGACATGGCTTACGAGATAGAGGACGTCGCGAGGTTCCGCTGTAATTTTCTCTATCAGCAGCGGGGCATCGGCGCGGTATTCCGGCTGATACCGACAGATATCCTGACCCTGGAGCAGCTGCAGATGCCCCCGGTGTTGAAATCGATCTCCATGCTGAAGCGCGGGCTTGTGCTGGTGACAGGGCCGACGGGAAGCGGGAAATCGACCACGCTGGCGGCGATGATCGATTACATCAATGAAATGCGCGATGCCCACATCATCACGATCGAAGACCCCCTGGAGTTCGTCCACAAGAATAAGAGGTGTGTCTTCACCCAGCGCGAGATCGGGACCCATGCACTGAGTTTCGCCGATGCGCTTAAGGTCGCGGGCCGCGAAGACCCCGATATTATCCTGGTAGGCGAAATGAGGGACACGACCACCATATCGCTCGCACTCACCTGCGCGGAACTGGGCATTCTCGTTTTTGGCACCCTGCACACGAACAGTGCTGCCAAGACGATCGACCGGATCATAAACGCCTTCCCGGCCGAACAGCAGGAGCAGACCCGTACCATGCTTGCCGAGTCTTTGAGCGCGGTTGTGGCCCAGCAACTGTTAAGGACTAAGGATGGCAAAGGCAGGTGCGCGGCGATCGAGATCCTCATCGGGTCCACCGCCCTTGCCACCACGGTCAGGGAAGGTAAAATATCCCAGATCAATTCAATTATCCAGACAGGTTCTTCGATGGGAATGCAGAGCATGGACCAGCACCTTCTCCAGCTTATCAGGGAGGGACGGATAACGGCCCGGGCAGCCTATGAAAAGGCTCTGGACAAGAAACCTTTCGAGGCCATGCTGGGACCGGAATAAAAAGGGGAGGAACACAGGGTGTATCTGCAAAAGCTAAAACACAGGGCAGCCCTTCAGTTAAGTGACGGCACGAAACTCGACGTCAATTTCTTTCTGGACCTTTATGCAGAGAAGCACTCGGGAAAAGAACATATCCTGGACGTACTCAATTCTGATCTTGCATTTGTCCCCGTGGAAAATACCGGCACGGGAGGGATCTTTTTCGTTAACAAGAATACTCTCGTGTCCGTGGAGGTCCCCGAAAGAGACCTTGAGGACGAGGTGCTGCTGAACCCGGAGAAGAATGTGCAGGTAGAGTTGACGACCCACGAGACCCTGGACCTGTGCATTTTCATGGAAATGCGCGAAGAAAGGTCCCGGGTGAGCGATTATCTCAATTTTTCCCCTGAATTCATCTATTTTTGCGGAAAGGAAAGAGACCTCATCCTGAACAAGGCTTTCATATTCTCCGTGAAAGATCTCTAGTCTGCAGCACGCACCCATTTAATCGTTCGCTCCCCGTAACAGATATCCGGATCGGGAAAGAAATGGCCTGGTTCTGAGTTGCTCGATAAGCCGGGCATCAACGCCTCGACGCAGAGATATTTGGGCCGCTGATCATGAAAGGTGCTATTCTATATGCATGGCGGA
This sequence comes from Syntrophorhabdaceae bacterium, assembly GCA_963666485.2. GTDB lineage: Bacteria > Desulfobacterota > Syntrophorhabdia > Syntrophorhabdales > Syntrophorhabdaceae > Delta-02. The sequence goes on from CAXXUO010000001.1 coordinate 305,338, forward strand.
AGCGCGGGGGAGAAAAAGGATACTGGTCGTGGACGATGATGAGCCGCTGGCCGCGATGATTGGCCAGATGGTTCGCCGCATGGGTTATTTATCTGTCGTATGCTGCAGACCCACTGATGCGCTCGCACTCTTTTCAGGGGCTTCGGCCAGGTTTAACGCGGTGATACTGGATGAAATGATGCCTGACATGAGGGGGACCGAACTGATCCCCAGGCTTCTCGAGATAAAAGAAAATATCCCCATAATCCTGATGACGGGCCATGGCGACATGCTCTCGCTCAAGCAGATCAGGGAAAGCGGGGCGCGGGCCACGTTGCTCAAGCCTGTATTGAAGATACGCCTTCAGGAAACCTTATCGAGGCTGCTCGGGCCATGAACAAAAGATGCGGCGTCATACTACGATAGTGCTCCAGCCTGTCACTGAATACGATTACAACGGAATAGTTGTTTTAACGACAGACAGTCCCCGGGGCTTGTAATACATTCTGTTATAAGGCGATGGATGTAAAGTCGCAATCGCCAGCAACAAAGTGCCCATCGCATCGGGGGCTGCGGCCATGGTAGAGCGGAAAGCTTTTTTACAGATAACAAAGGCAATGATCCTCGGCTTAAGGAACAGCCTCACCGACCCGCGCGTGAGGATCAAGCAAAGCATATTGAAAGAGCTTGCCGATATCCTTGGAGCAGAACGATGCGTGTTGTTCAAGATCAACCGTGAGGGGCTGAACGGGTCTTTTAGCGAGTCATGCGAGATCATAGCCGGCGTGCCGGCTGAAGAATACATGGTGCAGCCCGGCAACAAAGAGCCCCTCAAGGCCCATCCTGACATAGAGGCGGCGATTGCAAACGGTAAAACATTGTTGATCAGGGACCCTCATACTGACTGTCGGACCGCCTATTTTGAAGACATGCTTATAAAAAAGGATGTGTCGCAGATCCTCTATATCCCCATACACATTGAACAATGCGGGAAAGCGGTCGGGGTCATCGTTATCGACGGAATTCATGGCAAGCAATTCGAAGAGGATGAAATACTCTTTTGCTCGGAAGTAGCGGAGCTCATCAGCTTGCTGGTCGGCCAGGAAGCCGCAATACTGCAGCATTTCAGGGACGGGATAGTGAACAGGATAGTCCCCCTGTCAGGTTTCGCGAGAAGAATGCGCGAAAACATGGAACTCACGCTGGACTATCTCGAGATCATTCACCGGGAAACTGAAGAGATCGACAAGATCCTGCCGAAAACACCCGAAGAAATACTCTAAAACCCCGCAGCGGCCCTGGCGTCACGGCCGGCTTTTTTCATCAATGCCGCCTGATCGGTAAGCAGGTTGGCGATATCCCAAACATTGAAGTAGACGATCGTTGCGACATCCGCCGCAGGATCGTACATCATCATAGACAGGTAGCCCTGGTTCGCGCCCGTGTGCCCATATCCGAGACCGTCACTATGTTGTATGCCCAACCCGTAGGTACCCTTGTGCTTCACGCTCTGAGGAGTGGGCGTCATCATTGTGTTCACCGCCGTAGAATTGAGGCCCGCCTCGCCCCTGATAAGCCGCCTCGCCCATCGGGCGAGATCGGCCGGCGTGGAGGTGATGTTTCCCTCACCGATGTGTTTCGACATGTTATCTTCTGTCACGTCCTGGGACTGCCCGTTATGATATGCGTATCCCGGGTTGAAAGGGGGAGGGATCTTCGTATCGGTCCCGAGCATGGCCACCGAGGTGGAGGAGAGCCCGTTCGGTGTGATCAGATTTTGCACAAGGAACTGATCATATGACATCCCTGACACCCGCTCGATGATCTTCGCGAGGATCGAGTAGCCCGTGTCGGAATAATGATAGTCTGCCCCGGGCGTAAAATGCGAGGCCTGGCAGACAGCATTGACCCCGGCGAATTCGTCAGGCGAGAACTGGTGGTACGGGTCTCTTGCTTCGACGTAGTCAGCGTAGGATTTGCCCGCATATGGGGCCGGACAGGTGGAAGGGGCCGGATTGTTGTCTGCATCGAAGACGCCGCCGGTATGGGACAGGAGCTGACGGATGGTGATGCTTTTCTTGTAAGGAATGTTATACCTGTCGGTCTCAGGCACGTAGGGAACTCCCCGGCCCGGGATAAGGGAGACGATGGTATCGTCGATGCGCAGTTTTCGCTGCTGTTCAAGGAGCATGACCGCTGCTGCCGTGAAGGTCTTCGTAATACTGGCGATCCTGAAGCGGGAATTCTGATCGACTCCGGCGGACATGCCTGAGGATGCATAGTAATTACCGGACGGGGTTTCAAGATAGACGGCCATGCCGCCTATCGGGAGACTGTGGGCCTGCCTGTACCGGTTCCAATTCTCGTCGACGGACGCCTGAACGTTTTTTGCGGCCGAGATATCGTGACGCTTAGCGGAACAACCGGCAAGAACGACGATAATGAAAAGGACCGTTGCAATCGATAATAATTTTTTCCGGTGACAGAACATGACCTTTCCTCCCTGCACAGACTGACTTCGTATCACAAGAGGCCGTTCTTTTCTGCTTGAAAGGTGAAACATGAAATAATTCCATCCACACGCGTTCCCGATGCCCCCCCGGGCCAATCTAGTCGGATGTATCCCACGTCTTCGTGCGGGAACTGTACCTCTGCCTCTGATAAACGAATTGTGTACAGAGGAGCGTGTATTCCCCATCTTCCGTTGACAGGAAATAGCGCATTCGCGGTTCCGCTTTTCCCGGTTTGCACCCGGGGACAGCGGGAAGGTATTCCGGGACCAGATCGTCTATGGCACCCGGGTAACGGCCCGCCTTGCCATGGTATGCGCTGAGCGCCTCTATCACGGGCCTGGCAGCCTCTTTCATGACCCGGTCCGGCGGCGTTATCCACATCATGACGATCGTGAATCCGAGGATGGCAACGCAATAGATGGCTATCGCCGTGAGGCATCCGGACAGGGTCCGCCTGACCATCTTCCGGGCCGGGTCCTTCCTCTTCCTGTTCACGATGGCCTGGACAAGACGCCACACTGATATCCCGAATATACCGCCGAAGATGATCGCGACCGGGATCCTGTCGGCAATGTTTTCGGGTTTTACCGCGAACACCGAGGCAGCGAACAGGGCCATGCCGCCGAGAACGGACCAGAGCCAGGAGAGCTTTTTTGCAAGGGAACCGGGTGATCTGTCATTGTCCATACCGGGCAAGGGCCTCCGTCTCCATTTTCTCCAAATCGACACATTTTCGCAAGGGATAAAATAGCGAATGGGGGTCAGGTCTTGCAATGTCACATTTTTCTGGATGATTTGCAGCCTATCACACGCAAAATGTGTTAATGCACGACTTGGCCCCCGATGCTATTGTAGGCACCCCACAGCTGCCTTAACAATTCAGCATGTTTTTCCCAGTCCATGTTGTCCACTGACAGTTCCCCGGTCCCGCGTATGCCGTCGACGGCAGATCCTTTTTCGACAGCCGCCTTGAGGACGGCCATGTCTTTTTCCGGTGTCAGACCTGACAATAACTGCTCTGCGATATCGGGGCGCAGTACGGCGAGCGCAAACAAAAATGCAGGGCCTCCCCAGTTTGAAACACCGCACACCTGGAGATAATCCGCTGACGTCTTGCTGGCGATAATTCCTCCTTTGCCGTTGGTTATCGATCTCCTGATCAATTCGCGATCAATGATCCCCATGCCTATCTCGTTGCCGCCATCGCCGACAGCCAGCTTTTTCCAGCTTCCGGCTTCGTATAAGAGGTGAAGCGGTGCCGCGTATGCTTCAACGTCGATGCCGCCCATAGTGTGCGGACGGCCGTCGGAATGGGCCGGCCCAACCCGTTCAAGCGCGATCACGTGCGTCACTTTCTCCGACTTCCACCGCCCGGCCATACGGGTGATCGTGTCCCTGGAGGATGCAGTGTTCTTTGCGAGCAGATCGGGCGATGGCCCTGACGGGCCCGGCATCTCCCACATGACCACCTCCACGGGAACGGTCAGACCGCTGCCCCTCACAGCTTCTTCCAGTGCGGCCCTCACCGCGCCCTCATTCGGGCTGTCGGTGACAACGCGCACAGGGATGCCCGCACGGGCAAGGCCCGAGGCTAAATGCGCGGTGCCGACGGGACCGTCGGTTTCAGATGCATTTCCCCGGGTTTCGACAGTTCCATCAGGCCTTGTCACAACCTTTTCGATTATCCAAAACCCCGTTATAATCGCAACGGAAGGTCGCGGTGTGTCGGCGAGCGAACGCGCGGCGTCAAGGAGGCTTCCTTTGACTTTGTCTGCGAGAGGGCCGATCCCCCGGGGCGGGGTCGCCAGGTCCTGCGCGCATGTCCGCTCCAGGGCGCTTATCTTGTGCAGCGCAACTGATGAGACGGTTTCTTTGGCTCCTTGTTGCGCTGAATCTTTCGCAAATGAAATGTTCTTAGGGCTCTGAAAGCCGTATGCCTCGATGCATGGGGCGAAACTTATGTAAATTATGACGAGGGAGACGAGAATTGCCGCTGCCTGTTTCGCATGCTTCATGGTGAGTTTCCTTTCTCTGTATAACGAACGGGGATCAGGTCCTGCGATGTAGCATCTTCACGGTGTAAAGCGTATTATTTTCCGCCTGGCGAGTCAATTCGAGATATGTGACGGCGAACGATAATCGTCGATAATTGACTCACTTCAGATGCCTGCGCGGGACTTGGCCCCAATACTTCTTGAGAAATTGTTTTTCTTTTGTTAGCATTTTTCATCGGGGAAAAGTAGTTCCCGATACGTTCCCTAATACTGTTTAGGAGAGAGAAAATGACATCAAGAAACGGAGCGAACATGGTCCATCAAACAGGCGCAATAAAGGTATTCACAACCAGGGAAGACCTGTTAAATCATGGCTTACAGGGGGCTACCGCCAGTAAGGGCGTGCTCCATATAGACAATGTGGATGCTTTTAAGGGCTCACTGCCGACACTGGCGGCCAATGCGGCGGATTTTGGCGACAGGGGCGCCCCTGCGGACGTGCAGGCCCTGGCCAGGTGGATAATAGGCGAAGGGGCACAACAGCTCAATGTAAAGCTGGCCTCACCGCAGGAAGCGTATGTCGCAATAGCTGAAGGCCGGATAAGCAGGGAAATGTCTTTTGCGGCGATCAACATACGTGTAGCCACGTTAGACACTGCACGGGCGCTCTTCAAGGCTGCCAACGATAACAAGGTCGGGGCGTTCATCGCCGAGATCGCCCGTTCCGAGATGGGCTACACCAATCAAAGCCCGGCGGAATATGCCGCCATCCTTCAGGCTGCAGCAATGCTGGAAGGGTTCGAGGGGCCGCTTTTCCTGCAGGGCGATCATATACAGTTAAAATCGGGCCCGGTGAGGGAAGGCGGACCTGCGGCCGCAAAGGAAATAGGTGCCCACAGAAAGCTTATTCACGATCTGCTGGCAGCAGGTTTCGGGTCAATTGACCTCGATATGTCCCCTTTCGAGCGAAGGACCGAAGAAAACCTGTCCTTTGAAGAACAGCAGGCAGAAAATGCCCGGTTAACTGCCGAGAAAATTGCAGATGTACGGGCACTGGAAAAAGAGCTCGGAATTCCCTGGACGGTCTTGCTTGGCGGAGAAACCGGCGAGGTCGGGAAGATGAACACCCGGAAGGAAGACCTCGAGGCTTACGCCGAAGGTATTATCGCAAACATGAAACGGTTGGGAGTTGACCCTGCGCTCGGTATTCGTAAGATAGCGGTAAATGACGGTACGGCCCATGGGGGCACCCCTCTTCCCGATGGATCGGTGGCCGATGTCGCTATAGCTTTTGACATTTTGAAGATGGCGACAGACCTTGGTAAAAAGTACGGATGGGCCGGTTCGGTCCAGCATGGGGCATCGACATTACCGAATAACGCTTTCAGCCTGTTTCCTAAAAACAAAGCCGTGGAAGTACACCTCGCGACCGGTTTTCAAAATATTACCTTTGATCACGGGATTTACAGGGTCAAGGGGGCGCAGAGCGACATAGAACAATTTCTGGCCGACAAGTTCAGGGGGGACTGGAAAGCCGGCAAGACCTTCGCACAGTTTGCATACAGCACGCGTAAACAGGCTGTAGGCCCCTTCAAGTGGCTGGCGTGGACCATGCCGGAAGATGTCCGGGCAAAAGTTGCAGAGGACCTGTATGACCAGTTTTCTTTTCTGTTTGAACAGCTTGGAGTGGTCGATACAAAAGATCTGGTTGCAAAATATACGACGCTCCATGACTTTCATCAGCCATATCCGGAAACAGGGAGTTCTCCTGCTGCACGTGATAAAGAAGATACCGGCGATCTGTCAGATTGATCGTCTGACTGCCATGAGGTTGCGGCATGATGTCAGGCGACGATGATGTTCCCCCGAACATGACGGTCCATCGAATCGGATGCGCCTGTTCCCGTCTGCCGACGAAATATAAGAACGGCTTCCCGACAGAATGGGATTGCACACAGGCCAGGGCACTGCTCATCGCCGAGCTGGAGGCCGGGAACATGAGGCGGCTTGAGGACCCCGACCCTGATACGCCATTTTTTCACGAATACTTCGAATGCAAACACTGCCGGACGACCTGGAAACTGAGCCACCCCGACCAGGCGTATCGAGGGGGATTGCACATACTGAAAGATAAGGTGTCAGGCTGGAAGATGGGACGTCCATAAAGTTTTAATTCATTGGTCCATGGGACCGGGTCCTGTATTCCAACATCTTCATGGCCGATTTATGGCCTCTCACACGCAAAACGCGTCAATGCAAGACCCGGCCCCGATGGCTCCCTGCTCATCTATTTTACTATCGCTGCGTCTGGAATGGTCCAGACTGCATCTTCATCCCGGGTCTTACTTCTTGGGAGGTGGGGGCGGCTCCTTGATTTTCAGGCTTTTCGCCGCCGGGGGCTTGTAGTCGCTGACCGGCTGCCCGACAGGGCTTGGCTTGGTGGTCGTCGATACCTGGGGCGGGTCAGCCTGACGGATGTTGTCCGTGGTTGCTTTCGCCTTCCCGAGATCGGCCGCGTGAGCGCAAATGCAGAGTGAACCGACGAGGAAAAGGGCGACGACGAAGAACGCTGCGTATTTCATGGAAACCTCCTTCTGGAATAAACTTGTGAAAACCCAATTCTGTTTTCCCATTTGCAGCCAACAAGTGTCAAGAGAAATGAGTCGTTCGAACATTCCGGGGCCACGAGAAAGGGTTGGCGGGCCTGACAGCGAAATATTCCCACGTAAAAATCCCATTTGAATTGATATTGACATCTTCAAGGACGTCCCTAGCAGCACCATGTGCCGTTCTTTTCCCCAACGACGGTGTAAGCGGTAAGCACTGCCAGGAAACTGCCTTTTCGGGTCCTGTCAATAAGCTCCTCTATCCAGCGGCTGCCCTCAGCCGCGCGGACCACTCCATTCGCGGCGGCCCTTCGGACGGTTTCCCGCAAATTGTAAACCTTATCGGCTGTTTCAAAGTCGGTTAAGCGGAAAGTGCCGGGATATGCCTTTACATTTGATAAACCGGAAGAAATGAAAAGACCGCGAAGGTCCCGGCCGATGCGGCTGTTCGCGAAGGAACCGGACCAGAATTTCTCAAGTGACCGGGTGACCTCGCGGTCCCCGGAGGTTATCGAAAACGTGCCCCAATCGTTATCGTAGGCGAGGAGCAGCCCGCCGGGCTCAAGAACGCGCACCAGTTCGGATACGGCCGTTTCCGGCCGGGGGACGTGCTGCAGTACCCGGTCGATCCTGCACCGTGAAAAGTAATTGTCCGGAAAAGGCAGGGCCCGCATATCTCCCACCTGGAACTCGACGGGCAGGGCCGCACAGCCTGTGCCCGACCGGGCCTTGTCTATCATGGCCGAACTCGAGTCGACGGCCATCACCCTCCCGCCGGGCATTACGCGTTCGGCGATCCTGCGCGCGTCGTCACCGACACCGCAACCGGCCTCAAGGACTTTCATCCCGGGCTCAAGCTGCAGCAGTTCATAGCTTTTCAGCTTGTATTCCCTGAAATACGGCAAGGACTCCAGCAAGGTAAGGCAGGCAAAGTACGCATCCCGGTCCGTTGCACCGTCAACGTCTCTAAAACCGGTTGAGAGATATTCTTCGATCGTTGAAGCTCCCTACAGCACAGGATATGGCGGCGCATGCCGCAGTATGCCAGATCGTATTATATTCCGCCCGGCCAGTCAATAACGGCCGCCGCGAGTTTTTCTGGATCGAGAATAAAGTCCTGGGGCCGCTCCCTCTGCGATATCTCCAAGCCTTTCCGACTGATTTGGTTCTTTTGGTGAGATCTTGACCTGAAACCTGGAACACGATTCTTAATTGGAATCGGCATGCGGATTTGAACGGAAAAATAAAGTACGTCAGCGACCAGATTGGTCGTTCGACGATCGAGATCACCCTGGGCAACCTGGCAATAACAGGATAAAGGCCAAGCGTCTTCGATACTACTTTGCCATCCAGTAATAACAGGAAAAGAACAGGTGCCGCGATAAGGGTACAATTGAGATTGCAGGCCGGGCCGTTGGATTTGGGCAGCCATGTAAATATCCAACCGCCCGGCCGGATAATGCTATCGCCTGTCCGCTGCCTGTTCCATTGCCTCCTGAAGTTTCTTTATGTCCGCCGGCGAGAGTTTCGGCCGGTCCACCTTGATCGTCAGCTTGTTGAGTTTGGCAGTAAGGGGAAACGGCGGCTTATAGTCTTCGTCATTGACGCCGGTAAGCGTGTCGGAGCCTATATCGAAGCTCTCATCCCACTGAAGGATCATCGGCAGGGTGTGGGGCATCGTGATCGTCTGGACTGCTTTCCCGTCCACCTTCAGTGTGCCTGTACCGGGGCGGCCAAGCCCGCTCATATTATTGAACGCGAGCGTGCCTGCTCCCAGGCCATCGTATTTGAAATCGAACTCGAGCACGTGTTTACCCGGTGTGAGTGCCTCGGGCCCTTCCCACTTGATGCGCTTCAGGTCGACAAGGTTCCAGAGGAATACCGGTTTGCCCTTGAGAAGATAGAAGCCATAGCCCGCAAACCTGCCGCCCGACGTGAGGATCATTCCCTCTGCGCCCCCCTGCGGAACGTCGATATCGGCCGTGATCGTGTAGGAGCTGTTGAGCAGGGACGGGGAATCGCCCTGCGGCAGCCCGACCATCGGTTTTGTGTAAACGAACTCCGTCCGGCCTTCAGTGATGTTCGGGCGCGGTGCCACAATGCGGGCTGCCACGGAAGCGTCCATCGGGAAGACCTGGTACTTTTTCGCTTCCTCGATGAACATCTTCTTCATTTCCTTGACCTTCTCCGGGTACGTGCCGGCGAGGTCCTGGGACTGACTGAAATCCTTGTTGAGGTTGTAGAGCTGCAGGACCTGGTTGTTGAGCGGGTCGGGATTGGCAGGTCCAAAGGCCTCCCAGGGCGCCCTGTTGACCTTTGTGCTCAGAAACCAGCCGTCGTGGTACAGGGCCCACTGGCCCATCATTTCAAAATACTGGGTCTTGTGTTTCGTCGGCACCTTGCCGCTGCCCGTAGCGAACGTGTAAGCGAAGCTCGTTCCTTCAATAGGCGACTGCTTGATGCCGTCCACGTATTCCGGTTCCCTGATACCGCATGCCTCGAGTATCGTCGGCACGACATCGATAACGTGCATGAACTGCTCGCGCAATCCGCCCTTCTCCTTGATACGCGCCGGCCAGGATACAGCCATATTCTGCCGCACCCCGCCAAGCCTCGACGCGTTTTGCTTAAACCAGGTGAATGGCGTGTCAAAGGCCCAGGACCAGCCCGCCGACATGTGATTGTAGGTCTGCTCGGTGCCCCACACGTCGTAGAACTTCATCTGCACCTCGGCGGGCAGCTGGTTGACCCCGTTGAAGAACGCGACCTCGTTGGGTGTTCCCATCGGGCCGCCCTCGGCGCTGGTTCCGTTGTCGCCGTTGATGTAAATGATAAGCGTATTGTCGAATTTGCCCATGTCCTCTATGGCCTTGACGACCCGGCCTATCTCGTGGTCGGTGTACGCAGCATAGGCCGCGAAGATCTCAGCCTGGCGGATGAAAAGCTTCTTCTCGGTGGGCGTTAGCTGGTCCCATTCCTTGAGGACATCCTTGGGCCACGGTTCCAGTTTTGTATCTGCCGGGATCACCCCGAGGCGCTTCTGGTTTGCGAAGATCCTCTCGCGAAGCCTGTTCCATCCCTCGTCAAACAGGTGCATCGCCCGAATCTTTTCCACCCATTCCCTGGTCGGGTGGTGGGGGGCATGCGTTGCGCCGGGGGCGTACTTGATAAAGAACGGCTTGCCGGGCTGTGTCTGGTTGATGCGCGTGAGGTAATCGATGGCGTCGTCGGCCATGGCCGTCGTCAGGTTCCAGCCCGGTTTTCCCTCAAAGGGGTAGATCTGGGTCGTGTTGCGGTAGAGATTAGGCTGCCACTGGTTGGCGTCGCCGCCCACAAAACCGTAGAAATACTCAAACCCCATACCGACGGGCCACTGGTCAAAGGGGCCGACCTGGCTCGCCGCGAAGGCCGGGGTGTTGTGGTTCTTTCCGAACCAGGACGTAGCATAGCCGTTTTCGAGCAGGATCCGGCCGATCGTGGTCTTGTCTTTTGAGATGATGCTGTTGTAGCCCGGGTAGCCCGTTGATTGCTCCGATATAACGCCAAAACCGACCGAATGGTGGTTCCGGCCCGTGATGAGACCTGCCCGGGTCGGGGACGACAGCGCAGTTGAGTGCATGTTATTGTAGCGAAGCCCGTTATTTGCTATACGGTCCATTGTCGGCGTGGGAATGACTCCCCCGAAAGTGCTCGGTACACCGAAACCCGCGTCATCCGTAATGATCAGAAGGATATTTGGCGCACCCTTCGGCGGGGCGGTGCGGGCAGGCCAATAAGGCTTCGACTCCAGCGCCTTTGTCCCGATCGTGCCCTCGAACTTCTGAGGGCGCGGAGGCAGCTGCTTTCCGTCGATAGAAATGGTCGCACTCGGCGAACCCGGTGTCCCCGTGATAACCTGGGCTGCAGCCGGCGTCGTCATTGCCGCGGCCACCGTAAGAACAGCGGTCGCTGTCGCGCCTATTGCTTTCCGTTTCATACGTCCTCCTTCCAAATAAGAAAAGCCATTCTTGCTTTCATGTCATACCTCGTGTATTCGGATAATGGTATCAACGTACGGTGAAAGATCTTTTTCCGCCCTCACCCGGTAATAAACCAGAGGTTTGTCGACAACGTCATCTGATTTTGTTAACAGTATGACAAAATTTTGTAAATAGGACTTTGGTCCTACGCATCAGGCAAGAAATTACGGCACCGCGGTACGGCTCACCGGCCGATTCGTCCCTTCGAAGGCCAATATCAAGGACCTCCGCTTCCACAATGTACGCTGCTGCTTCGCTTCACATCCGGTCTTTCAACGGGCAATCGCTCTCCAGAGAATACTTAATTAGGGGGTAACGCAGAAATTGGCGTTAAGCTCGGGGGTAGCATTCCAGCCGGCCATCATGTAGAATTTAAAGATAGTGGCAGGGCAAAGGATTTGAGTATAACGGTCAATCTCGTTTCGCCGGTTTGGAGGAAGATGACAATAGCGTCGAACAAAAACTCGATGCATTATGCGCCGAGGGAATTGCAATGAAGAATATCGCAATGAGAGTTTCGCTCGTATTCCTTCTCTTGACCCTGGGAGCCTGCGTTGGGAACGGGTCCTGGGACCGGAAATCCTCTTCGGACCTGGAAGGGTTTTCCCTCAATCATCAGCAGGTCCTCAAACATCTGAGGACTGCCAATGAGGCCGCCAGGGAAGCGGTGGAATCTGGTCACCCGCCCTTTGGCGCAGTACTTGTGGCGCCGGATGGCGAGACGGTGCTCGTGAAACAGGGAAACGTGAGTTTGATGGACCATGCCGAAACTGTGATCGCACGGCAGGCGTTTGCCAAGTACGACCCCGACTACTTGTGGAAATGTACCCTTGTGACGACGGTCGAACCATGCGCCATGTGCGCGGGAAATGTCTATTGGGCCAACATCGGAAACGTGGTCTATGGCGTTGAGGAAATCACAGCGAAGGAACTGACCGGCGCCGACAAGAGAAACCCCACGATGAACCTGCCGTGCCGCACAGTCTTTACGGCAGGGCAGAAGCCCATCAGGGTGCTGGGCCCCGTTCCGGAACTTGAAGACGAACTGCTCGCACCCCACAGGGCCTACTGGAAATGAAGCAGTCCCATCGCAAACTCCTCAGATACTACGGCTTCCGGAGCAGAGGAACGTCGGGAACGTCGGGGACGTTCCCAAAAAACCAAGTTAAAAGTGCGCGAAAATCGGGGACGTTCCCAAAAAACCAAGTTAAAAGTGCGGGTTTTTGTTTTCTTGGGAACGTCCCCGATTTTCCTAAGGTCAATTAAGGCAGCGATTGCATTATGATGACGATTCAGAGATAATGGCATTAACGATGAAATGGCCAAGTAAAGAAGAACGGGAAAGTTTTGAAATAGATAGATTTATTGATGCGTACGTCAAACTACCTGATGGAATTCGCTTCAAGGTGATTAGCAAGGGAGAACGTCCAGATTATACTGTCGTGGATTCGGACACTGGGAATGAATACGGATTGGAATTAACTTCTGTATATAGCAATGACCGCAGCGTACCTGAATCACATATTCCTGGCCATGAAGGTCCAGTTGATATACCTTACAATGAACAAAAATTGGAAGAATATAAGCATAGAATTATTGAAAAAATCAAAGAAAAGGCTCTGAAGGCTCATAAGCATTATGATACTTCCAGACCATTAATTCTTGCCCTCTATATCAACGAATATATCTCTATCTACCTCGACAACGCTGACCTAGAAAGCTTCCTGTTTAGCCATGAAGGCTTGCTTGATTTGATCAGACCTTTTCAAGAAGTAGCATTGTGGAATCTTGTAGACGACCACGTTTTGAGAATTCGACTAGCGAAATAGCATTCCCTAAAATTGTCTCGGTTAGAAAATGGTTAGAACCGGACCATAATTGGCAAGCCAGTGCCTATTCCTTGTTGTCGTAGTATATCGAAATAAATGAGATTTAAATTGGAGGCGGCATCCGGATTTGAACCGGAGAATAACGGTTTGGCCCTAATCGCCCGGTTTTTAAATAATCAACAATAATCTACAAGAACGAGTGATAATGTAGGACAGTTAAACAGTAATGGACATGAAATAATTTCACATGGAGGTGACGCATGAAGAAATTTTTTTTAGTCCTTATTCTGTTGCTGGGATTGTTTTTTTGTATTAATACCGCAAAAGCCGACGACTGGGGCCACAATGAACATCAAGATTGCTATTTGTCGATCGTGTGCATCATTTACGAGACTTTTTGGGGTGAATAACGTGGGGCTTTTAAAGCCGGCTAATCCTGCATATGACGTCCGGCCAGGAGGGATTATTTCTCTATTTGCACGAACATTATCATCCATGATTATTCCCAATAGGTCTGGTAAAGCTCAAAGGCTTCGAGGTTTTCAAATTTCATACGGTGAAACAAGGCCCATGCCCGCGCCATGCCCGCTATTCTTTCGTACGAAACGAAGTCCTTGCTCCGTTGACTGACATGGGCCGCGAGGGCACCCTGTTTGGCGGTCAGGCAACTGTCATCCAGGACCACGAAATAGTTTGGTTTAAATGTGTTGGGAGCTGTCGAGGGCGATTGATAGAAGAACAATGACCCGCTGAAGCTGCGGGCGGCAGAAAGTGTCGCCTGATGCACGTGGCGGTGGTCCGCGTGAAGATCGGATGGCGCATGAGTTAGTATTAAACTGGGTTCGGTTGTCTCCAGAAGATCTTCTATATACTGGATCATGCTGCTTCCCGCCAATTCCAGGGCCTGGTCAGTGAAATTTCCAAGATGAACAAAACCTTGCACATCCCTGGAATTGAGGTTCAATAAAATTTCCGCAGCCTTTCCGGATTCAATGTACCGGTCCGGCGTCTCTCCCGTCGCATCCTGGATACTCATTCCGGGCGTCATGACCGCAAAATGAACGGTACACTTTTGTTCATTCCTCAATCTATGAATTAAACCGCCGCAGCCGAGCTCGATATCATCCGGATGGGCCCCGATGGCCAGGATCGTTTTCTTATATAAGAGTGGTTTCATGAAAGTCCGTCAACCGATACTCGCATAATACCTGATATGTATCCCGGATTGCAATATCGCATGCCGGTTTCAGTTTCGAAGGGGAGATTTCAATTACCAAAGACCAAAAAAGAGCGTCGTAAGATTGATCTACCGCAAAAAGACATAGCAATGCTTCTCTGAGGATACAGGCAGGGCAAAATAGATATGATTTTACAAGGCAACAGATTGAAATGCTGGAGATTCTTATGAATTAACATTCCGTGAAAGCGCGAATTCTGGTCATTCCTTTCCAATGTAGCGTTCAACCGCGGCAATTAATGTATTCTTTGATATTGGCTTCTCCAGTACTAGATTAATGCTGCGATTCTCGATCTGCTTATTTATATGACCAGTAATAAGGATAATTGGCAGGTCCGGCCTAAAGCGACATAGCTCTTCAGCCAATTCCGGCCCTTTCATATGCGGCATATCCTTATCTATGATTGCAAGGTCAATGACGTCCTTGTTTCGCTCCATGAATGCAAGGGCTTTCCTGGGATCGTCAAAAGAAGCAGTTTTGTATCCCGATCTATGGCACCTTTCCTCGATCATCTGTTCCACCAATTTTTCATCATCTACAACGAGTATGGTTGCCATAGTTTAAAATAAGCAGGCCTTGCAGTGGATTCAATGGTCGAATGAGTCTGGTTAGAAAATGGTTAGAATTGGCTTCAACGAGCCAATCGTTGCTTTTTTCCTGCTTTCGTAATCTATCGATATTTAAGAGATTTAAATTGGAGGCGGCATCCGGATTTGAACCGGAGAATAACGGTTTTGCAGCGAGCCGCCAGACCGCTCAGCAAGGCCAGTTGTCTGAATAATATCATGTGGATGACTTGGTTTATGACGTGGCTTGTTTGATGCTATTTTGTGCTGGTTTAAGGGGTCTGGTTAGAAGGACGGTTAGAAATGAAAATGAAATAGATATTCAGGTGTTAATCTAGCAAATCAGAAATATACATTTTTATTTCTTTAAACAAACTTGGTGAATTCATAGCAATTTGTCTGCATAATAGTTGACGAACATAATCTTCATTTCCAATATAGCCAAGTTCTTGGCATAAAATATAAAATTCAGAATGTTTCTCTGCGCGCTTGGCTTTTTTAATAGCATTTTTTAAACTGTCAGTACTCACTGCAAATAGATTTGATAAGTCATCTATAATTTCATGACATTGATTCAATATCCATAATTCTGGGTGTATAGAATCTGGGAGTGTTATCAATCTTTTTTCCACCCATTCTTTTGCTGCCTCTTTCTTTTTTGGATTTTCAACTAAATTTATAAATTGCTTGAAATAATTATCCATTTCATTTCTTTTATCCCCGTCAAGAATACCTAGGCATTCACCCACTTTAAGGTTTTTATATCTCGCCGATAATTGCCTGATTAACGATGATGCCGATCCTATCGGGATAATATTAACCCGATTACGAATCTCGTGATCAAAAAAAGAATGCACGACATTCATGGCACAGTTATCTTCTACAAATATGTCGAGTTCATTACTATTTTCACCCGCGAGCTTGCCACCTGCGAAAGATGGTGAAATTCCTGATGTTACGATGGTCGAATCGCCTGCATGTTCGATGAAAAAACGTGCCTCGGGGGGAACATTTCTTAAAATATTTGTTGAATGAGTCGTGCATATAATTTGTATATGGCGATTTTCGCAAACTTTTTTTAATTCCTGTATGAACTTTGCCTGAGCTTCTTCATGAAGACCCAGCTCTATCTCATCGATGACTAGCAATGCTCCGCCAGAACAGGCAAAAATTGTGGAAAAAATCTCAAAGAGAGCATTTTCACCCGCTCCCATATTAAAACCTGAATATGTAATTCCGTCGTTTATTACCATAGGTAAATGATATTTGCTGTATTCGTTGTACCAGAAATTCTCATAGCTATTACCCAGAATTTTACTTACTACTGCTTTTACAGATTCTTCCCAACCGCGAGGTGCGGTACGCATGAAGAATTTTTTATAACTGCATGAGACACTTTTTTCCGAGTGTGGCACAACTCGTTCTATTCCGAAAAAAATCACGTTTTTTCTAACCCGCCTTGAGTATTTATTCCATTTTCCACCTTTAGTCTTATATCTCGCTTGATAGGCAAATCCAATACCATCCGGAATTTTCGGAGTTTTCTTCCACTTATTATTTAAAAATAAATACCTAATATAGATACCTTCGGGCGGCACTTCTTCATTCGTTTGAAAGAAAAAATCTGAAAAAGTATAATATGGTTCTTTTCGAGACGGTAATTTGAATCCTTCAGGAGAATTATGATAAGCACATGCAGCTAAGGCAAGAATTGTTGATTTTCCACTACCATTTTTTCCAGCAATGACCGAGATTGGATATTTAAATCTTATTTGGAATGCCTTAAGCCCCCTAATTTGGCCTTCAATTAGTGATATTTCATGTAGTGTGACTTGCGTATTATCGTATGGAAACCACTTTAAATTCGCCCTATCAAGATCAGAATATCGATATGGCATACTATTTCCTTAATGTTTTATATTTTATTTCCATTGAAATGTTTCGGCTGCCAAGTCCGCAAGATTCTTCTGTCTGGAAGTAACTTCGTCGATACCGAGCTTATCTATCTTGGCAACCTTGTTAAAAGCCTTCGCCATTGTACTGCCACCAGGCATCGCTGTTACAAGTCCCTTGCATTGGATAAAAGAACTGTTTGCATAGACCTCTTTCTTGCTCATAACGCTGGCATCTTTAATTGATCTGTTTAAGGGCTTTTCAATCAGGACAAGATTACCAAGTCTTTCGACATTTTCGGCGTGTTCAGCTTCGTTCATAGAAAGTATTTTTGCAGCATCAAATTTTCTCGGAATGATATGTTCGACTTCATAATTGGAAAATTCATTGATCGCTTTGTAAGCCCCGCCTGTTGTTTCCCTCAAAAACCCCTCGATGCGCAGCAACAGGTAGACTAATTTTTTCTTCGAGATATCGTTAATTTTTAAATTTAGCAGCTTGTCGTAAGCCAATTGCCCTAACCTTCTAACTTCGGGCAAAATAGTTTTCCTGATTAATTCTGACACTTGATCATCCGATTTGCATTGAAGCAAGCCTTGTGTCCAATCACTGAAAGTTTTTTCTATGGCGCCAGTATAAGATCGCTGTACGGAATACGAAATTAAAAGAGATTCAACCGCAGCCAGAATGCTATCGTAATTAGCACTTGCGGGACTAATCTGCCTCAACGATATAAGCAAAGGAAAGAACTGTTTTCCTTTTTCAGATAGCCTTCTGATATTTGCTATTTTTTTACTATCGGTACCATCTGGAGCTTTACCATTAATAATATTTCTATAAGCTTCAGCAAAACTTTGAACCCTGGTTATAAAATCGAAAGGCGTCCGAGTTAATTCGGTATTTAGCGGATTTTTTATCCATTCAAATACATCGTCTTCTGGTATTTTTTTGCTATAGGCGACCAGAATGTAATATTTTAGAAATCGCTTCTCGCTTTCATTTAATTTATCGAGGGTTTCTTTAAATTTATTCCATTCGGACTTTAGTTCATCCCAATTTGATTCATCTTCATTGGCGAAAAGGGCACTTTTAACCAGATCGATCGGGGTTAGCGATTTTCCTTTTGAATTTAATGTCTCAAACACCATTAATGCCTGTCGCATACTATATGCAATGTAAGGAAGAACTACGACGTTCGATAAAATATAATTAGTAAACTTTTCAATTGGTATTTCAGGCGCATCGAAATAACTTTCGACAGCCATGAAAGCGTTTTTCATATTGGAAATTGTATCGTTAAAATCCTCAAATAATTTGACCTTATCGGGATCCTCGACTATCTCTCTGATCAATGCATCTGCTCGAAGATCACTGAAGATAATCCTGAATTTACTTTGCAGTTTTCCCTCTTCCATTCTTTTATAGGCGATGAGTTGTCCTAAGAAGCCGGCCATTTCAGTATCGCCTTTTTTTAAAAAATAATTTTTGAGGGCGGCAATGATAATGAAAAGAGTGGTCAATCTTTGTTGGCCATCGATTATCATAAAATCTTGTCCATCATCAATTAACACAATCGCACCAATAAAATATTTTTGGTTGTCATCTCTTTGATAGCTATCGGCAAAGTCATTTAGCAACTGCGAAACATTTTCCTCTTCCCATACGTATTCACGCTGAAAATCTGCCACACAAAAGAATTGATTGAATAAATCATGAACCGATATTGAACGGTCATTTCTGAAATTTTCCACTGGTTATCCCCTTAAGGAAAAATAAATAAATGCTTAAATCATTGAAATTCTCATGATTTAATTAGTTTTATGTTTAACCAGATATTATTATCCACAATTTAAAATGTCAATAAACAATGAGAAAATTACGGATATAGAGTATTTTAGGCGCAATTTATTTGTTAAAATGGTTTTCTATGCAGTGTATGACATGTCTTTCATGGGTTATCGCTGGCAAATATTGAAATGTCATATTTAAATACTGACCAGCTTTTCGTCGATTACTAACAGTAAAATCTTATTAATTATCAAGACAAATTCATTTTATCCATTCATATAAGAAGGAAAAAAACAGCGATAAGAATTGTTTGCCTCTCCTGTGACCGCAACGTTTTCCTTCATTGGCAAGCTGCATATTACCAAAAAACCATAATAAAAAATCTATTACGAAAAATCAGACCCATTCAAAATTCCTGCCTGATTGATAAAGAGCAACAGTTGGACTTTTTTTACCCTGCGTTTTCCTGGTGATAGCACATTGGGCTTCTCACAAAGATTGTATATGAACACTATTGACTATCGGTACACAAATCTGGTCGTCGCAGACAAATCTATTCAAGGGGAGGTGGTATTCGTGGACCTTATCTTCGCGCTCCTGTTGGCATGGCTGATCGGTAAAAAGTAAACCGATCCACCACAGGCAGGCTCGTGCATTCACGAAATGTTACATGCTACGGAACGCACGGGCTTGCCTCTGCCATCGAGAGCGACGAGGTGACGAAAAGTTTTGGTTACTGGACAGGGATAACGAGGCTTGCTTCAGGTTGCTTCGGGACATAGAAGACAGACATTCTTGTATTTATGCTCACAGGGCGCCGCCTGAGCAAACCTCAGCGAAAAGGGGACGAACCTCAGCGAACATCACTTCTTCTTTTTAGGAGAAGCCTCTTCCAGCTTCTGAATTCTTTCTTCAAGGCTTTTCAGTGCATCGCTCACCGTTGGGGTTTTATCAAAATACTGGTTAAGCGCATCCTCAACCACTGAAGATATTGACATCTCCTTCTCTTCAGCCACCATTTTTAGCTTATCTTTCATGGCAAGCGTCATGCGAAGCTGTACTACTTCTGTCTTTAGTCTTCGTCTACGAATCATGGATGCGATTGTATCAGGTTTCGGAAAGCCTTTCAATCAATATCAATACGTTTGGCAATACATTGTAATGATTGATGTATATACATTTGTATTGACACATGGCAACACTTGTGGTCCAATATCGAACCTGCTTGTCTGGTTCAGGACGTTCGGTGCAGGTTGGGTCGTCTCGGGAAACACAGGTGATCCATATCATTACTCGGCGCCCCCATGAAGGCAACGCCAATAATAATTTAAAGGAGTTAGATATGAAGAACCAACCAAGGATTAAACAAACAGAATTGGCGGGTAGTTTGGAATTTGGACGTTACACAGCAGGAGCCGAACTTACACCAGAGGAATCCATACGTGGTTTCTGCTATACATGCATGTTCAATTTCTCATCAAGATTCGATGAATTGAGCCCTGAATGTGCCAATGACGAAGAATGTCCTTTATATCCTTATTCTCCGTTCCAAGAGGGGAATATAAAGGTCGACCCGCGCGACAGAAGGGACTACATCATCATCAATCCGTAAAACGTGAATAGCAAGCAGAAGGTCTTCCAATAAGGCCTTCTGCGCACTATCCAAAGGAGGGTATTGCTATGACTATACCGCGGTATAGACGAAGAACTGTTTCCGCACGGGATCTTCAAATTAAAGTTGTGAAAAATATTAATCTGCTCGACAGGCCATTATTCATCCCATCCAGAACACGGGTAGAGCAGGACGTGTATAACGATCAGAACGGATATGAGATATCATGTCCGACCGGTCTTCCGGTGTCCAAAGATATCGATCTTCTGAATCTATTATTGCATAAAACACAGGCTACGCGGGGGCTGCTTACAGTCGAGTTTGATTCAATGTCGGATTTACTCCAGGAACTGGGGTATAGCGTCGGCGAAAAAAATTATGCAGCCGTCCGGCAATCGTTGGAATGCTGGGGACAGACCCAAATTTGTTTTCAACAGGAATCGCTGTATATCGGCAGGGGCCGGTATGGCGGATTACCGAGGACGCACATATTGCAGGTCAGCCACCCTCATAATGGGCTTCGCATTGAATTTAACAGACATTTTCTGGATCTCAACAATTCGTCGAGTTATGTGATGAAATTCCCGCTGAAGTTAATGCCGAAGTTTACACCCTTCTCTAAGAGACTATTCGAGATTCTTCGGAAGAATGAGAAGAACTTCGAGCAGGAATTACAATGGAAAATTTCATTAGATAAACTTCGTCGAAAAATGCCCATAATAAATGGCTTATCCAATGCCAAATTTGTATATCAGGTTAAAGATTCCTGCAATGAGATCAACGAGAAAATGCACCGTTACGGGATGCGGCACGGCTATGCAGTCGAACGAGGCGGCCGAAGATACCAAATATTCATCTTCAATAAAGGATTGATGGAGCGTCGTACTGCGCGGGATACAATTCGTACTGAAGGGCTATTATTTCGTACTTCATGACATGACGTTCGTACTTGGCGGGATGATTTCTCGTACTTTACGGGATAGAAAATGCTCTAAACCATTGGGGGCCAAGGGTATCTGGCCCCTAGATATATATTTAGATACTATATGTACATCGATATATTCTTTTGAAACTAGGTTTTTGATTCCCGTTCTCCGTACGTTCGCGTTGCTCACTTGCCACTCCGAACGGGGGGGTTTCTAAAAGAAGACCCCAAAAGCATCTTGTACTGTTCTGGTGCGCACCTTAAGAGGCTCTTTCCCTGACGAATCTAATGCTCTTGTACGTGGGATTTTACGTTTTCATATAAAACGATCGCCAGAACGCAAGTGCCGACGTCTGAGAAGCATCCTGCAAAGAACTTGAATATCATTTTGACGCAGTATTCCCGATCCGAGTACAGCGGCACGCTTAATGACAGTTGGCGTTGTGCACGCCGACCATACTCCTTGTCATAAGGTCGACATACTGCACAGACAGTCACCAAAATTAATGGCCGGCCGGTTAGAAAGCGGTTAGAAGACGCTTGTGAACGCTTTATAAACGCGCGGTTCCGATGGGACAGCAGGTTACCTTAACCGTTATTCAAGATTGTTCTTGAACCAATCCCGAGGTCTCCTATAATGAAGTCAATTAAATATAAACGCTTGATAGAAGCCAACATACAGCAAAAAGGAGGTACACCATGCAGGGAAGTATCGTAAAGAAAGGATCAGTTTATTATGCAGTTATCGCCTTAAGTCACATGAAGCGAAAATGGTACAAGGGAGGGGATACTCGAAAAGCAGCACAGAAGGTCTTACGTGAGAAGCTTGGAGAACTTGACGCAGGGACGTACAAGGAGATACCCAAGGCTACGTTCAAGGAGTTCATCGATCACTGGTTAACCACATATTGCGAAAGCAACCTCAAGCCCTCAACATTAAAAGGCTATAAAAGCATCTTAACAGTCAATATGGTTGGCTTTCACGAACGTAAGTTAATCGACGTTACGACAGGCCAACTGGCGGCACATGTATCGAATAGACTTAAAGGTGGGGCATCTGCAATGACGATGAACCACGAGGTGGCTCTCATAAAGCTTGTCTTTAAGCATGCGAGGCGGTGGGGATACGTCAAGATCAGTCCCGCTGAAGACCTCGACAGACCAAAGGCAACATCAAAAGAGATCGAGGTCCTCAGCCCTGACGAGTTCAAACTGTTCATTGAGAAGTTACATCCCCATTTCCGAACCGCGTTTACGACAGCTTTTCTTTGCGGTCTGAGGGCTGGCGAGCTGTGGGCACTGCAATGGGGAGATATTGACTGGGTATCGAACAGGCTGTATGTACGGCGATCTGTTTGGAAAGGTCGATTTCAGACGCCGAAGACGAAGAAGAGTATACGCAAGATCGATTTACCGCAACAGCTAGTTCAAGAATTGAAGGTTTGGAAGCTTAAATGCCCTGTCAGTGAGCATGATCTTGTATTTCCTGGGCTTGAAGGTGGCATTGCGAACCATGTGAATATCGCTAACAGGCACTTCTACCCTGCCCTGCGAAGAGCGGGATTAAGGCACGTGTCATTTCACAGCTTACGTCATAGTAATGCCAGTTTAAGGATACAGGCAGGGCAAAACATCAAATACGTCAGCGACCAACTGGGTCATTCGACGATTAAGATCACCTTGGATGTGTACGGTCACCTGTTCGATGACGTAAACTTCACAAGGCAACAAGTTGAGATGCTGGATGCTTGTTTTAATACCAAGAATAAAGAATCTATTACCAATATTTAATAATAGTTTCCAATTTTGTTTTTATTTATTACAATTTCAATATGAATAATACAATATATGATCAAATCAATAAAAACATATCTAATGTTATACAAGGCATACCGTCTGCCCACGTTAGCGATTACGATTACTTAATAGAAAACTTAAACAATTCAGCCAACGCTGGTTATCAGAGCCGGTACAAAACATACTGGAGACTGCATGGAGCTGGTCTATCACAAGATTATTGCGATATTTATTTTCAGTATTTACAGAATGCCGTGCTAAATCCCTTGCCACTCAAAACCCTTGTAACCGAACTTTACCAAGTACCCTGCTCTCCAAATAGAAAAGCGATTCAATTTTCTTTTTGTACCAAACTTTGTCATATGATAGATCGCAAATTGCCAATTTACGATTCAAAAATAGCTGAATTCTATAATTTTAAGCGGCCTGATTCGCAAATATCTGCCGAAAGACGAATCAATATGTACATCAGATTCTACGAATTTCTGAAGGCTGAATATCAGAAAGTGCTTGATAGTAAAATACTTGATGAATCAATCAAATCTTTTAGGGTTTCTTTTCAGCCCAAGAATTTTACTGATATAAAAATCATAGATTCGTTGATCTGGGGTTCAGCCCCAAAAAAAGTGAAAGAACCCTCACCCCGAGAACAAAATATTCAGAGATTATTGAAAATGCTTGCATCCGAAGAGGAGCATTGACAACAGAAATGAAAAAATCGAGCCATGATTGAAACACGAACAGTATTTGTTCTGGGTGCTGGTGCAAGTATCCCATACGGTTACCCTTCGGGCGCTGGGCTGAAAGACCGTATATGTTCGGAATTTATACGTGACATCGAAAAATTTCACGATAGAGATCCCGAAGCACGTAATTCAATGAAGCGGTTCTTCGATAAACGAGCTGAGTTTGTTGATAGTTTCAAAAGATCGCGGGTGACATCAATTGATAGATGGCTTTTATCGAACACAGATTGTAGTGAAATAGGCAAATTAGCAATTGCCAATTCGATTATCAGATGCGAAAGTCCTGATATGTTATTCCCGAGTAGAGATATTGACTGGTTCACAGTTCTTTTTAATGAGATCATAAAAGAAGCAGAAACCCCCGAACAATGCAGCCTAACGAAAATAGGGTTTATCACATTCAATTACGATAGATTATTGGAACATTTATTTTATGAAAGTTTTACACATACCTATAGAAATATCGAAAAAGAAAAAATCGATGCAGCTTTAAAAGAACTCCAAATTTATCATATTTATGGTGCAATTGAGAATCCCCCGTGGCAAAAAGGAATTTCATTCAATTACGGAAGCCAATACAAATTTGATTTTATAAATCCTGCAAAGGATCGTATTCGGGTAATTGGTGAAAGAATTGATTCTTCTTTAGGAAATATTCACGACTTATTATCAAAAGCAGATAGAATATTTTTTCTCGGATTTGGTTTTGACCCTCAGAATCTTAAAATGTTGAGGGCATCGGATATTTTTCCTATGGTATCTGAAATTTATGGCACTGCATACACGTTTTATGACAATGAAATAGCAGATGTACTTAAAAGGACGAATCATAACGCAAAGATTGAACCATGTGAAAGCGTTGAACTTCTGCGCAAATATTTTATCGGACGAAGTTAATATTATCTTGTGGTTAGAAATTGGTTAGAAAATATCCCAAATAGACAAACCAATCCCCATCCTTTGTTATCCTATCCTATCGATTGTATTGAGATTTAAATTGGAGGCGGCATCCGGATTTGAACCGGAGAATAACGGTTTTGCAGACCGTCGCCTTACCACTTGGCTATGCCGCCGCTTTGAGGCGGAGTTAAAAATTTTAAGCGGGTCCTTGGACCCGCGTGATTTCGTATGGAGCGGGAGTCCTCACCCGCTACATTCCTTATTATAACAAGCGAGCTATGCTCGCCGATTAATCTATGGAGCGGGAAACGGGATTTGAACCCGCGACTTCAACCTTGGCAAGGTTGCACTCTACCGCTGAGTTATTCCCGCGCGTGTTGTTTTTTATAATATAAACCTGTCCCGCATGTCAAGACGGAAAAGGGACACGGCGGAATCCGGCCTGCGTACATTTCGGCTACAGCGCAATTCGGAAGCTAGACCTTTGCGTAGTCGGCCATTCCCTGGAAATCGATGAGCACGACGGGTTCATTGCCCACTACCCAGGCGTCGTGGCCGACCGGGAGCATCGAAACATCGCCCGGTTTACCTTCGAGCCGGGTACCGTCGTCCATAACGATCATGATTGTCCCCGAAACGTGGTATTGAAAGTGGGGCGCCTCGCACGATTTAGTCTTCGCTATTGGCTTAACCGATTCAGACCACTTCCAGCCCGGCTCGAGGGTCGTCCTGCCTATCACCCTTCCGCCGATGTTGATGAGCTCCAGTTTGCCTTTGGGAAATGTACGCACCTCATCCGGTTCCTGAAAAGTTTTTTTCTCGGCTTTATCGGGCATATGCCTCCTCCTTGCCTTCGATCGGGCCATTTTCAGACCATATGAAGAAGTTAAGACCGTGACGTCAATGCGCAAGTGAGAGGACCTCCAGGACCGCATTATTCCATCCCGCCGGCCCGGGGCCGCCGGCCTTCTCAAAGTTGTATCTTTCGAGTTCGGGATCGTAGGAGCCATCGGGCTTTTGAACTATGATCGGGACATCAACGGCCTGAAGCATGGACAGGTCACTCAGGCTGTCCCCCAAGGCGACGGTGAGCACCCTGCCGCGTTCGCGGCGGTACATGCCTGTAAGTACCGACACCGCCCTGCCCTTATCAGTCTGACCGGAGATATGGAACAGGGACGCCCGGGTCAGGCGAAAACCCCGCTCCTGTATGATCTCGTCCATCTTTTGGACATCATGGATGCTTCCCCGGAAAACGAAGGGCTCATCAAATTCGCGTCTCGCGGCGAGGAGTGCCTCATCCACCGGCAGGCGGGTAAGGCTTGCAATCTCGGCGACCGGCATATCGCCGAACCCGCGTACATCGAACCCCCGGGCCCGCAATTCCTTCACTGCCTCGCGCACCTCCCGGTATGGCGCACCGAGCCGGATAACGTGGAACTGCCCATCGATTTCGCCGCGCCCCGCCAGGCCCTGCGTCCCCGGAGAAAAATATCCGCGGGGAATGAAGATCGCGCCCCCGTTTTCCGATACAAAAGGGTCCGAAATTGCCAGGGCCTCCCGGTAATGCTCGATCTCGGCCCGCGTCTTGCTCGAACATATCACGAGGGGAATGTTTCTTTTCCGGACAGCGTCAAGCGCCTCGTCTGCGGCATGGTGCGAATAGTGCCCGTCGAGGAGCGTCCCGTCGAGGTCCGTAAAGACAACGATGCCGGGGGACGTCGCGGATGTTTGTCCGGCGCGGTTTCGCATTTCGGCCCGGTCGACAGCCCTGTTGGTCATACATATATTATGCTACCTCCGGGGGGCCAAAGGAACCATCCCCCGGAGACGCGGCAAAGTTTTACGCTCGTATGACCGTACAGGGGGACGACAGGTGTCGGACTTTTTTCAGACCGGCGGAATTGCTACCCTGCATAAACTGGGGAAGAACAATCTCGACGAGCTCGAGTCGAGGCTGACGCGGTACGCCAAGGACAGGCCCATTGCACTCGTGCTCCCCTCCCTCTTCAGCGAGATAAACGGCCCGGCGTTACAAACGATCCTCAATGAGCTCATGACGGCCGATTACATAAGCGAGGTCGTCGTGACCTTAGGCCCCGCTTCAGAGGCTGAGTTCGACATGGCCCGCCGGTTCTTTTCGCCTCTCCCGCAAAAAACGTGCGTTATCTGGAATACGGGGAAAAGGATGAGGAAACTGTACCGCGCCATAGAGGGTGAAGAATTGCCCACGGGCTCAGACGGCAAGGGCCGGTCCGTCTGGATGGCGTACGGGTATGTGCTCGCGCGGCATGAGTTCAACGCCATCGTCCTGCATGACTGTGACATCGTCTCCTACTCCCGCGAAATGCTGGCGCGGCTGTGCTACCCCGTCATGAACCCCGGCCTCGACTACGATTTCTGCAAGGGCTACTATGCCCGCGTGACGGACAAGATGCACGGGCGCGTGACGAGGCTTTTCGTGGCCCCTCTCATCAGGGCCCTGCAGACCATGATCGGTTTTCATCCACTCCTCGTTTTCTTCGACAGCTTTCGCTACATACTTTCCGGCGAATTCTCCATGAGCGTCAACCTTGCCCGGATCAACAAGATACCGGGCGACTGGGGCCTCGAGGTGGGCACGCTGGCGGAGGTCTACAAGAACACCTCCATCAATCGGGTCTGCCAGGTCGACATATCGGACAGCTACGAGCACAAACACCAGGAGCTGTCCCCGGACGACGCGTCGAAAGGGCTTAACAGGATGTGCATCGATATTGCCAAATTGATCTTCCGGACGCTGGCATCCGAAGGCATCGTCTTCTCGGACGGCTTCTTCAAGACGCTCCTGGCCACGTATTCCCGCACCGCCCAGGATGTCCTGAAGCGTTACGAGGACGATGCGTCGATCAACGGCCTGAATTTTGACCGCCACATGGAAAGCCTTTCCATCGAGACATTTACGAACGGGATAAAGATCGCGTCCGGGGTGATCATGAAGGACCCCCTCGGCGTCTCCCTTCTTTCAAGCTGGGACCGCGTTATAGCCGCAGTGCCCGATATACTCGACAAGATATGCGAGGCAGTGAACGAGGACAACCGGAAAGGAAGATAAGATATGGAAGAACATTCAACACACGAAGATCAACGCACGTTCGAATTCCGGCAATGCGTGACCATCCTGAAGGCCACGGGCTTAAAGGCATCGAACATCAGGGAGCTGGCACAGGGGATCTCCACGGTCAGCGATGAATCCATATTCCACCACACATACCAGTACTTCCTGAAAGAGCACATCCTGGAATACACAAATGACTTTGCGCACTGGGCCGGAGAGAGCCTGGAGGAACGGGCAGTTGCGGAAGAGCTTTCAAATGTGGACCCGTACGGTTTTTCCACGATCGCAGACTTAAGGTCGGCCCTCCTTTCGGTCATCGATTCCTGCCTCGAGGCCATGCCGCAGGACCGGTATGCACGTCCGGGAGATGAGTTCTTTTTTAACGAAACGATAACGTATGTCTTCCCGGCAGGCGTCTGGGCGCGAAACCTGGCTGAATTTATGATGGCCTTGAAATTCGTCGATCACGAGAGCATCTATTATCATTTTTACGAGGCCCGCACCCGCGTATCCGGGGGGATGGACGATTTCTCGCTGTGGATCGGTGAGGCCCTCCAGAAAACCAAGCTCGCCGAAAAACTCAGGGCGATAGACCCCTTCATGCACAACACCGAAGAGATCCGCACGCACATCTCCACGATCCTCATGGAGGAAGTGAGCAGGGACATGGAACGCATGGGGGTGGACCTGTGATAGAACGGTATGCCGGGATCTCACCGAAAGGCGATCTCCTGCTCCTGAGGAAGCTCGCGGACAGGCTGGCGGGCAAGACCTTCCTCCACATCAACTCCACGCGCGAGGGCGGCGGGGTCGCGGAGATACTCCAGAGAATGATACCCATCATGGCCTCGCTCGGGATCAAGGCCCGCTGGGATGTCATCACGGGCGACGACAGGTTCTTCGATATGACCAAGAAGGTCCACAATGCCCTGCAGGGATATCCTGAAACTATAGACGAGGCCATGTGGGACCATCACCGCGCCGTCAACGGATCGAACGCGTCCTGGCTCGATCTCGAAGCGGATGCTGCGGTCATCCACGATCCGCAGCCGGTGCCGCTCATCGATTTTCGCCGCGGGGACGGGGTCTGGATATGGCGGTGCCATATCGATGTATCGAACCCCGAAAAAGACGTGTTCCGGAAAATCGGTACGTACGTCGAAAAATTCGACGCCGCGCTGTATTCCGTGTCACGTTTTGCCGGCGGCATGAGCAGGAACGAGTTCATCATCTCGCCGTCCATAGACCCTCTCGCCGAGAAGAACCGGGCGTTGAGCCAGGCGGAGATCGAAGAGAGCGCCGCAAGGCTCGGCATCCCGCTCGACCGGCCCGTCGTGCTCCAGGTTTCCCGCTTCGACAGGTTCAAGGACCCCACGGGCGTCATACTCGCCTACCGGAAGGTGAAAAAATATAATGATTGCGTCCTGGTGCTCGCCGGGAGCCCGGCGACCGACGATCCCGAGGGTGCGCATGTGCTGAACGAGGTCCGCGAATTCGCATCCGACGATCCCGACATCAAGATCCTTCTTTTGCCGCCCTTCAGCGACAAAGACATCAATGCACTGCAAAGCATCGCCAGGGTCATTCTCCAGAAATCTCTCAAGGAGGGGTTCGGCCTGACCGTCACAGAAGGGATGTGGAAGGGCAAGCCCGTCATAGGCGGGGCTGCGGGAGGCATCCCGCTGCAGATAACCCACGGTGTAACGGGGTTCCTCGTACATTCCATCGAGGGGGCTGCCTTCAGGATACGCCAGCTCCTGAACAACAGCGACATGGCGGAAAGGATGGGCCAGCAGGCGCGCGAATATGTCCGCCGGCATTTTCTCATAACAAGACAGGTCAGGGACCACCTGGCCGTCTGGTACTCGCTTTCCGGGGGAACAAAAAGCCTTGTAGAATTATAGGGTACGGTTTACCCGGCATTGCGCGCTTCAGCCCACTGAATTAGTAGATAGAGATGAGGACACCTCAGCAGCCGTGCGCCTTAACGCCGGTGGGCGCGCTTCCGGATAAAGGCGGAGGGACATTCTTTCGCGTATGGGCCCCTTTTGCCAACCAGGTCCTCGTACAAATCGCCAGGGACGGTAAGAAAAGGCTCGTTCCCCTGAAAATAGAGGACCGGGGATATTTCACGAACAGGGTCGAGGATGTCCGTGACGGGGACATATACCGTTATGTGGTCGACGGCAGTGAACTGCCCGACCCGGCGTCCCGCTTTCAGCCCGAGGGTGTCCACGGGCCCTCGCAGGTGGTCGATCATTCGCTCTTTCGATGGGATGATCGTGCCCGGCACGCCATCCCGGCGGAGCAGTACGTCATATACGAACTCCACGTGGGGACGTTTACCCGGGAAGGAACATTTGACGCGATCATACAATGTCTCGATTATCTCAAGGAGCTCGGGGTTACCGCCATCGAGATCATGCCGGTGGGCCAGTTCCCGGGAGAGCGTAACTGGGGGTATGACGGGACGTACCCCTTTGCTCCGCAAAATTCGTACGGGGGGCCGACGGGACTCAAGGCACTCGTCAACGCATGCCATGCCGCGGGCCTCGCGGTCATCCTTGACGTCGTCTACAATCATCTCGGGCCCGAAGGGAACTACACCGGCCGCTTCGGGCCGTATTTTACGGACAGGTACCGTACGCCGTGGGGCGATGCCATAAATTTCGACGGGCCGTTAAGCGACGAGGTGCGGAACTTCTACATACAGAATGCGGTCGACTGGATCAGGCATTACCACATCGATGCGCTGAGGCTCGATGCGATCCACGGTATTTACGACTTCAGCGCCCGGACGTTTCTCGAAGACCTCGTCACGACCGTCGACGGGGAATTTGGCGGCGGCACCGTGCCATTCCTCATCGCCGAGAGCGACCTGAACGACATCGGCGTCATAACACCGCAGGCGTGCGGGGGCCGGGGATTTCATGCACAGTGGAACGACGACTTTCACCATGCGCTCCATGCCCTGCTTACCGGCGAAAAAGCGGGCTATTACGAGGATTTCGGCAGCCTCGCCGACATGGCGAAAACGGTGCGGCAGGGATATATCTACACGGGACAGTTCTCCCGATATCGCCGGAAAAGGCACGGCACCCCGTCCGCGCACAGGCCCTGCCGGCAGTTTATTGTCTTTTCCCAGAACCACGACCAGGTCGGCAACAGGGCCTCAGGCGAGAGGCTGACAAGTCTCGTATCTGACGATAGGCTTCGCATGGCGGCGATGATGGTCCTCATGTCACCCTCGATCCCCCTTCTGTTCATGGGTGAAGAGTACGGGGAGACCGCGCCGTTTCTTTACTTCGTGAGCCATGGCGATGAGGAGCTTGTCGAGGCCGTGAGGATCGGACGGGCCGAAGAGTTCGCATCCTTTCACGGGCGCTTCACCCCTGCGGACCCCCAGTCAGCCGAGACCTTCCGGAGGTCGAGGGTCAACCGGGACCTGCGGCTCATCCGGCCCCATTCCCGGCTGCACGCGTTCTACAGGCATCTTCTGGAACTGCGAAGGTCCTTACGGCCCTGGGACATAAAAGAAAACTGGCCGCGCGTCGAGTCATGGACCGGGAATCAGGCACTGCGCATCGTCCTGCTGACAGGGGCAGAAGAGAAGCTCGCGTATCTCTTTAATTTCGGTACGGAGGCCATGAGCGTTTCCCCCGGGCTGCCGGATGGGGCGTGGGTCAAACTCGCCGACACCTTGTCGCAGCGATGGGGCGGGGACGGCGAGACGGCACCCGTGCGGGTGCAAACAGGGAACGCGCAGATACCGCTCGGCCCGCTCAACGCAGTCGTATACCGAAAGGAGAATTGATGGAACGCTATATTTGCATACACTGTCATTTCTATCAGCCTCCCCGGGAAAACCCGTGGCTCGAATCAATAGAGGTCCAGGATTCGGCGTACCCCTACCACGACTGGAATGAGCGCATAACGGCGGAATGTTACGGTCCCAACTCCGCTTCACGCATCGTGAATGCCGACGGACGAATAACGGACATTGTGAGCAACTATTCGAAGGTCAGTTTCAACTTCGGCCCCACCCTGCTTGCGTGGATGGCCGTCAGATCAAAGAAGGTCTATGACGCCATCATCGAGGCGGACAGGCAGAGCGTCAAAGAGAGGTCCGGCCACGGCAATGCCATCGCGCAGGTCTACAACCACGTGATCATGCCGCTTGCGAACAGGCGGGATAAAGAATCCCAGGTACGCTGGGGCATACGGGATTTCGAGTTCAGGTTCGGGCGCTCCCCGGAGGGGATGTGGCTCGCCGAGACCGCGGTGGACCACGAGACGCTGGAATGCCTGGCAGGCGAAGGGATAAAATTCACCATACTGGCGCCGCACCAGGCCAAAGCATTCAAAAAGATAGACGGAAAAGACTGGCACGACGTCGCGGGCGGCAGGATCGATCCGACCCGTCCTTACCTGTGCCGCCTTCCCTCAGGTTCGTCCATCGTGCTTTTCTTTTACGACGGACCCGTATCGGGCGGCATCGCCTTCGGGAACCTTTTGGTCACGGGGGAGAACCTTGTGTCAAAGCTCGCCTCGGGCTTCTCCGGCACACGGGACTGGCCACAGCTCATGCACGTCGCGACCGATGGAGAGACATACGGCCATCACCGGCAGTTCGGGGACATGGCGCTCGCATTTGCCCTGCGCCACATCGAGGAGAGCAGCCTGGCAACCCTTACCAATTACGGGGAGTACCTCGAGAAATACCCGCCCGATCATGAGGTCACAATCTATGAGAGAAGCTCCTGGAGTTGTGCGCACGGCGTCGAGCGCTGGCGAAGTGATTGCGGCTGCAATACCGGGGGCCACAGCGGGTGGAACCAGGCCTGGAGGGCCCCCTTGAGGAATGCCCTCGACTGGCTCAGGGACGAGCTGGCTGAAAAATACTACCAGTATGCATGGCACTACCTGAAAGACCCGTGGGCGGCGCGCGACCGTTACATCGACGTTATCCTCGACCGCAACGGACTGAACGTGGAAAAGTTCCTGGCCCGCGAGGGCAGGCGCGAGTTCTCCTCCGGGGAGCGCGTCATTGTCCTGAAGCTCCTCGAGATGCAGCGCCATTGCATGCTCATGTTCACGAGCTGCGGATGGTTCTTTGATGAGCTTTCGGGGATCGAGACCGTGCAGGTCATCCAATACGCAGGAAGGGCCATTCAGCTTATGGCGGGGATCTACAGGAACGGCGGGGCGATCGAGGAAGAATTCAAGGACGTGATCGGCGAGGCGAAAAGCAATGTCCCCGAGTATAAAGACGGCGCGGCGATCTACGAGAAATGGGTGAAACCGGCTTCGATCGACCTCCATAACGTCGCCATACATTACGCGATAAGCTCCGTCATCGAGAAATTCGAGGACAGGACAAGGATATTCAGTTACACGGTGGAAAGGAACGGTTACAGCAGGACACCGGCCGGCACCAACACGCTCGTTGTCGGCGATGCGGTGATCACGTCCGAGATAACCGGGCGACGGGAGCATATATGCTTCTGCGTCCTCCATCTCGGCGGGCATATCTTCAACGGGGGCGCCCGGACATACATCAGCGACGAGATGTACGAGGTCATGAAAAGGGACGTGTCGGAGACATTCGAAAAAGGCGACATCGCGGGAGTGATCCGTGCAATGGACTCCCATTTCGGCATGCACAGCTATTCCCTGCGGCATCTCTTCAGGGACACCCAGCATAAAATACTCAACGTTCTCGTCAGGGAGGCCCTCGACAGGCAGGACGACATCTACCGGACCCTCTTTGAATCGGGGCAGGTCCTTATGAATGTCCTCGTCGAAGCCGGCATGCCAGTGCCGGCCGTTTTCCGGGCCACCGCGGAATACGCCCTCAATCTCGACCTGGTGAACGCTTTCCGCCAGGAAAAAATTGATCCCGGGCGGATCGGGGCCATCGTCAACCAGATCCGGAAGGCGCACCTCGCCTGTGATGCAGAGGTTGAGCTTGCCGTCAGAAAAAGGATCGAATCGTACATGAACGAGCTCAGTGAGAACCCTGACAGCATACCCCTTATGGAGAGAGTCAAAGAGTCCATGGACATGGCCCGAATGGTCCCCGTCGCCCGGAACCTCTGGGACGTTCAGAACATTTATTTCACCATGGTAAAGAAGGTCTACCCCGATTTCATCGGGGCCGGTCAGGAAGAAGCGGCAGGCGTTGCGAGTTGGACGGAGGCCTTCAGGCAGCTAGGTGAAGCGCTCGAATTCGATTACGACGCGATCGTCGCGAACCGGGGGATTTAGGGAAATGGAAAAGCCTGTCTTTCGAAACCTCCGCATACCCCTTTCAACGTACCGCGTCCAGATGAACCGCAACTTCCGTTTCACCGATGCCGCCGCGATAGTGCCTTACTTAAGCGATCTCGGCATCACGGACCTCTATACGTCCCCTTACCTGACCTCGCGGCCCGGAAGCCTGCATGGCTACGATATCACCGACCCGACCCGGTTGAACCCCGAGATAGGAACTGCCGAGGAATACGAACTCCTCGTCAACATCCTCCGCCAATACGATATAGGGCAGCTCCTCGATATTGTCCCGAACCACATGTGCCTCGACGACAACAACAGGTACTGGATGGACCTTCTCGAGAACGGGCCGGCCTCGCAGTGCAGCGACTTTTTCGATATAGATTGGGACCCGGTCAAAAAGGAGTTGAAAGACAAGGTCCTGCTTCCTTTTCTCGGTGACCAGTACGGGGCAGCCCTCGAAAAACAGGACATACAGCTCGCCTTTGAAAGCGGCTCCTTCTTCATCCGGCTTTACGAGGAGAACCTTCCTGTGCTTCCGGAGACGTATGCCGATATCCTGTCCCTCCGTATCGATGAGCTCGATACACCGGCCGCCGGCCCGGGCGAGGGCCGCAACGAGGTAATGAGCATCATCACGTCGGCCGGCAACCTGCCGTCATATCTCGAAACGGACCCGAAGAAGGTCGAGGTGAGGTACCGCGAAAAAGAGATAATCAAGAAAAGGCTCAAAGAGGTGTACAACGCCGATCCGCTCGTCCGGGAATTTATCGACAGGAACGTTGCGATATTCAACGGTACCCCGGGAGAGCCGAAAAGCTTCGACCTTCTGGACGGCCTGTTGCTAAAACAGGTCTATCGCCTCTCATACTGGCAGGTGGCAACGGAAGAGATCAACTACCGGCGATTCTTCGATATAAACAGTCTTGCGGCGATCCGGGTCGAGAACCCCGAGGTGTTCGAAGAGACGCACCGGCTTATTTTCGGGCTTATCGAGGAGGGTAAGGTGACGGGCCTGAGGGTCGACCATCCGGACGGCCTTTACGACCCGACGGAATATTTCGACCGGCTTCAGCGGCGATGCTTCGCGATTGCCATGAGGTCCCACATCGACGAGGTACGGGAAGATGTCGACCTGCCCTACGGAGAAAGATATATCGAATCGGCCATATCGGACAGGTACGAAGAGGCCTTGCGGCTTGAGCGGCACTTCAAACCCTTTTATATCGTTGCCGAAAAAATACTCGGAAAAGGCGAGATCATGCCCGTCGAATGGCCGACCTTCAGCACCACCGGCTACGTCTTCCTGAATTCCCTCACCGGGATCTTTGTCGACGGCCAGAACGCAAAAGCATTCGATGCCCTTTACAGGAGGTTCACCCGCATCCAGTCGGACTTCCAGGAGGTCCTCTACCGCAACAAAAAGCTCGTCATGGAGACCGCGATGTCGAGCGAGATCAACACGCTCGGGCACCGGCTGAACACGATCACGGAAAAGAACAGGCTGACCCGCGACTTCACCCTGAACAGCCTGACGAGGGCGATTGTCGAGGTCATTGCCTGCTTTCCCGTCTACCGGACCTATGTCAACGGGCCGGACGTCAGGGAGCGCGACAGGCACTATATCGAGCTCGCCATATCGCGGGCTATACGGAAGAACCCCGTTACCAACGAATCCATCTTCAGATTTATAAAAAATGTGCTTCTGCTCGTGTTCTCCCCCGGCACGCCGGAGGATGAAAAAGCCTCCTGGCTTAACTTTGTGATGAAATTCCAGCAGATAACGGGCCCGGTCATGGCAAAAGGCGTCGAAGACACGGCCTTCTATGTGTACAACAGGCTTGTGTCCCTGAACGAGGTCGGGGGCAACCCGGACCGTTTCGGGACGCTCCTTGACACGTTTCACGGGCAGAACATAGAGAGGCTCAAGAACTGGCCCTTCGCCCTCATTACCTCGTCGACCCACGACACGAAGCGCAGCGAAGATGTCCGGGCGCGGATCAGCGTCCTGTCGGAAATGCCCGGCGAATGGCGCGAGCGCATTATCTCCTGGGCAAAGATAAACCGGAAGAAGAAGATGCTCGTCGGCAATCGGTTCGTCCCGGACCGCAACGAGGAATATCTTTTGTACCAGACACTTATCGGGACCTGGCCGCCCGGTCATACAACAGAGGATGAATACGACACGTACAGGTCCCGGATAAAATCGTACATCAGCAAGGCCGTGAAAGAGGCAAAGGTCAACTCGAGCTGGATCAACCCGGACAAGTTATACGATGAGGCATTGAACGCATTTGTCGACGCGGTCCTCGACAGGTCGAGACCCAATGCGTTCCTCGATGATTTCCTGCCTTTCGAGCAAAGGACAGCGGTCTTCGGCATGTTGAACTCCGCTTCCCAGGTCCTGCTCAAGATATGTTCCCCCGGCGTTCCTGACTTTTACCAGGGGTCGGAATTGTGGAACTTTACACTCGTCGACCCCGACAACAGGCAGCCGGTCGATTACAGCCGCCGCATCCGCCTTCTTGCTGAAATTAAAGACGAACTTGGAAGGGCGGACCATGCCGTCCTTGCGAAAGAATTGACAAGGTCCATGGAAGACGGCAGAATAAAACTGTACATAACATACAGGGCCCTGAAGCTGCGCAGGCAATTGCGGGAAGTTTTTGAGGAAGGGGAATATATTCCGCTTGAAGTGACAGGGGCCCGGTCAGGGCATGTCATAGCGTTCGCCCGTCGTCATCTCACCTCGATGGCCGTGGTGGCGGTCCCGAGGTTCCTTGTGAAAATATTGTCCTTGCCGGATCTGCGCTTCGATGATATATGGGAAGATACAGTGATAATATTGCCTGCAGCGGCAGGTGAAGGAGACTACAGGAATATTTTTACCGGCGAAGAGATGGCAGGACAGGGACCGGCAATTTCGTGCTGCGATATTTTCCGGAATTTTCCCGTCGCTCTTCTGAACAAGGTCTCGTGAACGAAATGGAAGGAGCTTGACCGATAATGGCGCAGGTGCTCGCAATGATCCTGGCTGGCGGCCGGGTCGGGGAACTCGAAGTATTGACCTTTTTTCGGCCGAAGTCCGTCGTTCCCTACGGCGGATTGTACCGCATCATCGATTTTCCGATGAGCAACCTCATGCATTCCGACATCGAGAATGTCGGGATCCTGTCACAATACCGGCCTTTTGAACTCATAAGGCACATCGCCAACGGCGAGCCCTGGGACATGACGGGCAGGCAGCGGCGGGCCGTCATACTGCCGCCTTTCCAGGGACGCGGCTCATCCGACTGGTACAAGGGGACCGCCGATGCCGTATATCAGAACATCGATTTTATCAGGATGAACGACCCCGAGATCGTCGTCGTCCTGTCAGGCGATCACATCTACCGGATGGACTACCGCACGCTGATAGAATTCCACAAGGAGAAAAAGGCGGACCTGACGGTGGCCTTCACGCACGTCCCGCCGTCGCAGGATTCGTCGCGCTTCGGCCTCGCATCGATCGAGGACGGGGACCCCCGGGGCGGGCGCGTCACGGAGTACAAGGAAAAACCGAGGAGTTCGAATCTCGAATGGGCGTCCCTCACGATATACGTTTTCAGGACGGACCTTCTCATCTCATCGCTCATGGACAACGCGGCGCATACTTCCCACGAGTTCGGAAAAGATATTATCCCTGCGCTTTTGAAAAGCAAGCGGGTATACGGTTATAAACACGCCGGCTACTGGGGCTACACGCGGACGATCGATGAATATTACCGCACCAGCATGGATATCCTCGGATACACGCCGAAGGTGGATATCCGCTCGTGGGAGCTCAGGACCAACATGGCCAACGACAATGTCCGCGATCGTAAACCGGCCTTTGTCGGCCGGTCCGCGAAGATCGAAGACTCGTTCTTCTACTGCGGGTGTTCCATCGAAGGAACGGTAACGAACTCGATCCTCTTTCCCGGGGTTTCCGTGGAAAAAGGCGCCGTCGTCGAAGATTCGATCCTCTTCTTCGATGCGAAGGTCCGCAGCGGCGCCCGGGTGATGCGCACGATCGCCGACAGTTCCTGCACCATTTCCGCAAACGCCGGCATAGGGGACCCGGGAGGTGCCCTTTCCCTGATCGGCATGGAAACCGTCGTTCCTGAAAATATACGCCTCGCCGGCGGGGTCAAGGTCCACCCCAAACTGAAAGCCGGTGCTTTCACGAAGGCCAGCTACGCTGCCGGGGAGGAGGTCCAATGAAAGGTACGGCGGCAATACTTCTCGCAGGCGGTGTCGGCAGCAGGCTCAACATCCTCGTCCGCCACAGGGCGAAACCGGCGGTGCCCTTCGGCGGCATATACCGCATCATCGATTTCACCCTCAGCAATATCGGCAACTCCAGTATGACGAGCGTCGCGGTCCTCACGCAGTACAAGCCCCTCTCCCTGATGGACCATATAGGGGACGGGTCGTCATGGGATATGTCGGGGCGGTCGCGAAGCGTCAAGATATTCCCCCCGAAAACCGGGGAAGAGGACTGGGACTGGTACAAAGGAACGGCCGACGCGGTGCGGCAGAACATATCATTCGTCAATTCGGCAAACAGCGACGAGATCATGATCCTTTCCGGCGACCACGTGTATCACATGGATTACCGCGAGATGGTGTCCTTCCACCGCGCTAAAGGCGCCCGGGTCACCATCGCGACGATCCCCGTCGCCTGGGAGGATACGCACCAGTTCGGGACGGCCATAATCGACGGCAACAACCAGATCCTCGAATGGGAGGAAAAGTCCCCCAAGGCAAAATCCAACCTCGCTTCCATGGGTATATACGTCTTCGACCGGAAATACCTCATTTCCCTTCTGACGGAATCCAAAGAAGATGATTTCGGGCATCATATAATCCCGCGGGCGCTCGAGGAAAAGGTCGTCTACGCCTATCCCTTCGACGGGTACTGGCGGGACGTCGGTACGATCCAGGCATACTGGGACGCGAACATGGATATCCTCGATCCGTCGTCGGGCATAAATCCTGAGAACTGGTGCATCATGACCAACATCAACGCGGGAGCGCCGCAGTACGACAGGCCACCCGTGTCCGTCTCCGGCCGCGCCCGGATAAAAAGGTCGATCATATCGGCGGGCTGCACCATAGAAGGCAGCGTCGAGAACTCGGTGCTTTCCCCCGGGGTCGTGGTCAAGACGGGCGCCTCCGTGCGCAATTCGATCATCCTGCACGACTGCGTCATCGAGGCAGGGGCCAAGATCGACCGCGCGATAATCGACAAGGAGGTCCTCATCGGGGAGAAGGCAACCATCGGGTTCGGTGATGCGGGCATCGCCAATGCCGAGCACCCGAAACACCTTTACTCGGGATTGACCGTCATCGGGAAGCGGACCCGGATCCCTGACGGGATCATCATCGGGACAAACTGCATCATAGACCCGATGCTGGATGCATGCGTCTTCCCGAAAGAGGTAAAAAGCGGTTCGTCTGTCACATGCTCGAGGCCCTAGATCTTACCGATTCACAAACTATAGTCAAGAGACAGGATGTCAGGGCGAAGCTGGCCGAGATCGGCGAAGCGGACATCCTCGTCGGGATACCCAGCTTCAACAATGCCCACTCCATCGGCCATGTTGTCCGCGCGGTACAGGCGGGGCTCGCAAAATATTTCCCGGACAGGAAAACCGTGCTCGTCAATTCGGACGGGGGATCGACAGACGGAACGATGGAGGTGGTCCATGAGACGACCATCGACGATTTCCGGTCGATCCTCGTTTCCCATCGCATGGAATCCTTTTCCAAGATAGCGATCCCCTACCACGGCATACCCGGCAAGGGAAGCGCGTTCCGGGCCATCTTTGAAATAGCGAAGGCGCTTAACGCCAGGGCGTGCGCGGTCGTCGACTCGGACCTGCGCAGCATAACACCTGAATGGATAGAATTGCTTGTAAAACCCGTCATTGACGACGGGTACGATTACGTGGCACCGCTCTATCATCGCCACAAGTACGACGGGACGATAACGAACAGCATCGTCTACCCGCTCACCCGCGCGCTGTACGGAAAGGACGTGCGCCAGCCCATAGGGGGAGATTTCGGCTTTTCCGGAAGGCTTGCCGGTTTCTATCTCACGAAGCACGTATGGGCATCGGACGTTGCCCGGTACGGCATCGATATCTGGATGACAACGACTGCCATCGCCAACAATTTCCGGATCTGCCAGGCCTTTCTCGGGGCGAAGATACATGACGCCAAGGACCCGGGGTCTGACCTCTCCGCCATGCTTTACCAGGTTGTCGCGGCCACGTTCGATCTGATGGAGGAATACCGCGAGACCTGGAAGAAGACCATGTCTGTCGATGCCGTACCCGTTTTCGGGTTTACCTACGAGGTCGGCCTCGAGCCGGTCAACGTCAACATCCAGAGAATGCTGGAAAAGTTCCGGCTCGGCGCGCGCGAGCTCGGCCCCGTCTGGGAAAATGTCCTGTCCCGCGAGACGATGAATTTCCTGGTCGGCCTTGCGGATGCACCCGGGGACAATTTTTATATGCCCGACAGGATATGGGTCGACATCGTTTACAGTTTTGCACTGGCGGCGCACCGCAAGGTCATCAACAAGGAGCATCTGCTGAAATCCCTCACCCCTCTGTACATCGGACGCACTGCATCCTTCGTTATCGAGACCCGGGAAGCGAGCGGCCCGGAAGTCGAAGATAAGATCAACAAGCTCTGCGAAGAATACGGCCGGTTCAAGCCGTCTTTTGCGGAGCACTGGTAATAAAGGCCAGGGGAGCTTTCCATGAATTTTATACAGAGAATACTTGTTGAACCCTTCGAAAAGTTTTACGAGAGGTTCCTGACCTTCATGCCGAATCTTCTCACCGCGATCGCCCTTCTTATCTTTGGCATCGTTCTCGGATCTCTCTTGAGGCTGGTGCTCCTGAAGATATTTCACGCGATCCACCTCGATAAGGCCGCGGAGAGGCTCGGCATTTTCGAAATGCTGCTGAAGGACGGCATAAAAGGTTCCCTTTCCGCCTTTGTCGCCCGGCTCATCGGGTGGGCCGTCATCTTTACATTTGCCGTCATCGCTCTTCAGACATTGAACATACCAACCATCGAGAACCTTCTCGACCGGTTTTTCGCCTATCTCCCGAATGTCTTCACCGCCGCCGTTATTCTTTTCTTCGGCTATATCTTCAGCAACTTTTTCGGGCGCGCCGCCCTGATAGCATCCGTCAACGCCGGGATACGAAGGGCCGGAATGGTCGGCAGGCTGGTCAAGCTCGTCGTGTTCATCCTTTCCGCGACCATGGCGATGGAGCAGCTCGGCATCGGCAGGGACACGGTCCTGGTCGCATTCGCGATCGTTTTCGGGGGGATCGTCCTCGCCCTTGCAATTGCGTTCGGCTTCGGGGGAAGGGACATCGCCCGCAATTACCTGCAGCGAAACGTCGATCACGATAAGGAACCCGAACGGGATATCGACAAGCACATCGATCCGTTATAAAAAAGACCCCCTCTCGCCCGTTCGTCGCTTTCGCTCCTCTCTAAAGTTCGCAGAGTTCGCGGAGAAAGGCGGAGGCCGCGGGAGCCCGGAGCCTTACCATTGCCACCCGCCAATAGCAAGCTCGGAGGCGGGTACCCGGCTATCAGGGCGGCATCTTCGATCCTGCCCTTCAGGCAGGATGGACCGCTTGGACTATTAATTCCCTTGTATTGTTTTTTTCTTTTCCTCGGCGAAGCCGACGAAAGTGCCGGCTGGTCGTGGTCGGCTCCGCGACCAGCCGGCAAAGTCTTTTCCTTCGCAGTTCTCTGTGCTCTCTGCGAGCTCGAGCGAAGCGGGCGAGAGAATGTCTTTTCAGGAGCTTGACAGAAGTTGCTATTTCTGGTTTTTATTCAAGAAAGTAAAATCGGAGGGTGGGGGATGATCGAGTTCAGGGTGGTGGAATCGGCGAGCACGTTTCTTGACCCGAGGAAAGGTTTCGAGCCGTCCACGGTCGATTTCCAGGTCAGGTTCGATCCCCTGACGGGGAGGTCGTGCCACTTCTCCCATTTCGGGGCGCTTAAGGCACAGGAATTGGATTTGCCCGGTTATGAAAGGCCCGAGGTGAAGGGGTTCTGCCCGTTCTGCAGCGACAAGCGCGACAAGGCAACCCCGAAATTTACACCGGACATCGTTCCCGGGGGGCGGCAGATGCGCGGCGAGGCGTGCCTGGTCCCGAACCTTTTCCCCTATGACATTCACAGCGGCGTCGTCATCATGACTGACGACCACGTTGTCGGGCTTTCCGGATTTACACAAGACCGCCTTGCGGACTCCTTTTCCCTCGGCATCGACTTCCTGCGCAGGATACACTCGCTCGACCGCGATCTCCCGTACCATCTCATGACGTGGAACTATATGCCGCCGTCAGGCGGGGGGCTCGTCCATCCGCACCAGCAATACTTTGCGACCCGGTTCCCCGGCAATCAGTTCATGGACGAACTGTCGGGGTCGGAGCGTTTCTCGGACACCCATAGGAAGAACTACTGGCATACCCTCATCGAAACAGAGATGTCGGGCAATGTGCGCTATATCGGCAGGGCCGGGGATACCCACTGGATCGCCCCGTTCGTGTCAATGGGGCTGCTCGGTGAGATCATGTGCATCTTTCCGGATGTTTTCTCAATCGGGGAATTCAAGGATAAGCATATCACGGACCTTGTATCCGGGCTTGAAAAGGTCTTTCGATTCTATGAACACGAAGGGATCTTCAGCTTTAATGCCTCGCTATCGTTCGGCCCCGGGGGACAGGACCATTTCTGCTGTTTCTTCCGGCTGGTCCCGAGAACATTCCTCAACACGCGGGATTTTGCCCCCGACCTCAACTTCTTCCAGGCTGTGCTTTCCGAGCCCATCTGCATCGTGTTACCCGAAGACCTGTGCCGCGATATACGGCCCTACTTTGCCTAGGCGGCTTTTTGCCTTGCATCACCGGTACACTGTGATATAGTTGTTATATGGATGTAAAAGAACTTGTAACAAAGAACCGCAGTTACCGGCGGTTCCAGGAAAACGATCCGCTAACGCCTGAGCAGTTGAAAAACCTCGTCGAGCTTGCACGGCTGTCGCCATCGGCGGGCAACCTTCAACCCCTCAAATTCATGCTGTCACACGATCCCGTCAGAAACGGGGCTATTTTCTCATGCCTGCACTGGGAGAGCTTTATAAAGAATTTTCCGGCGCCCGGCCCGGGCAGGCGGCCAGCGGCGTACATCGTTGTCCTCGGCGACAGGTCGATCACCGAAAAATTCTGGTGCAACCACGGGATCGCGGCCCAGAGCATCCTTCTCGGCGCGGTCGAGATGGGTTTCGGCGGTTATTCTCTGACAGACATCGACAGGCAGGCGCTTTCCGGATTTTTGAGGATACCCGAGCATCTTGAAATATTACTCGTCATTGCACTCGGCCTGCCGCGGGAACGCGTCGTGATAACCGATGCAGTCGACGGCAAGGTGACCTACTGGCGAGACATCAACAAGGTCCACCACGTCCCCAAGCGCGGCCTGAACGAGATCATTCTCGACCTGTAGGGTGAGGAATCCTATGACTTTACTGGAACTCGTGACAAAGACCCGAAGCTGCAGACGATTTTACGAGAAGGAGACAATAGGCCTCGATCAACTGAAAGCGCTGATCGACCTTGCCCGGCTCGCCCCCTCGACAGCGAACCTTCAGCCGCTCAAGTACATCATTTCCCATAACCCCGGCAAAAATTCCGGGATCTTTTCCTGCCTCGGCTGGGCAGGCTATCTCACGGATTGGCCCGGCCCCGTGGACGGGGAAAGGCCTGCCGGGTACATAATCATCCTGGGGGACACGTCGTTGACGAGGGATTTCGACTGTGAGTACGGCACCGCCGCCCAGAGCATTGCCCTCGGCGCCACCGAAATGGGCCTCGGCTGCTGCATGATCGGCAACATCGACAAGGACCGCCTCGCCGCTCTTCTGAAGATACCTCCCCGCTACGACGTGCTTCTCGTCATCGCGCTCGGCAAACCGAAAGAAGAGATCGTCCTCGAAGAGATAAAAGACGGCAATATAAAGTACTGGCGCGACGAGAAGCAGGTGCATCACGTGCCGAAACGTCCGCTGGCGGAGTTGATATTCGAACCGTAAAAGATGGTTCAAGGTTCAAGGTTCAAGGTTCAAAGAATTTCTTCTTAGTCTAACCATCCCAATTATTTGATACAGCTTAAATCAATGGGTTCTTTTCCTTGAACCTTGAACTTTGAACCTTGAACATTTATTTTTGACATTCCCCCCATGCAGCGCTACATTACACTATCGGAGGGCAGGAAATGAAGATACGGATCGTTGCGGGGCGGGTCAGCGTTGAGGCGGAGCTTTTCGATACGGCGTGCGCGCGGGCCATAGCGAAGATCCTGCCGATAAACGCACACCCGAACGAATGGGGTGATGAATTCTACTTTTCGGTGGACGTAAAAGGATCTCTCGATGAGACGGCGACGCGCAATGTCAAGGCCGGAGACATCGGGTTCTGGCCTCCCGGTAATGCCATTGCCATATTCTTCGGTCCCACGCCGCTTTCCCACGGCCCCGACCCCGTCCCGGCGAGCGACGTCAACCTGATCGGAAGAACGACCGGCGACGCAACGATATTGCGGCAGGCAAAAGGGGCGGCGATGATAAGAATAGAGGCAATATAAAAACCGCCGGGGACGGTTTTTATATTGTTCCACGTTCCAGGTTCCACGTTCCACGTTAAAGGCAAGAAAATAAAGGTCCAATCAATGCAGGACGTTTTGCGATGAAGATAAGGCGGGGGGGTGAACTCCCTTTTAGTGTTTGGTTTTTAACGTGGAACGTGGAACCTGGAACGTGGAACGGTTTTTATGACCGATGACACAATAAAAAGTCTTTCTTTACACGATGTGGTGCGGCCGCTTGTCGCTACATTTGCGACATCCCTCGG
The DNA here is from genome assembly GCA_963666485.2 of Syntrophorhabdaceae bacterium. Classification (GTDB taxonomy): domain Bacteria; phylum Desulfobacterota; class Syntrophorhabdia; order Syntrophorhabdales; family Syntrophorhabdaceae; genus Delta-02. Next base: position 350,083 of record CAXXUO010000001.1, read on the forward strand.
GCGAAAGACAATGATGCGGAGCATTATTGTCAGGGCCCGGCTGAAGGGCGGGGGGGAAGGGTCGGGGGAATGTCCCACGAGTTTTGTCCTGCCGCACGAAAATGCGCGGAACATACGGGGAATGATCGAAGGTGAAAGACAGGGCCTTATCGGGAAAAGCGCGTCCGGATATGCCGCAATCGCCTCTGCGTTGCGGGATAAGTACCCCCTTCTCCCGATGACCGTCTCGGGGATCGAGACCGCCCTGTGGCGCGCATGGCTCGCAGCCTCCGGCAATGATGAACTGAAATGGTTCGGCGGGGCATCCGATCATATCGAGACGGACATAACCGTCCCGGTCACTCGCGACGGGGCGTTCCTGACCCGCTGGATCGGTCAGGCTGCCAGGAAGGATTTCCGGATATTCAAGGTTAAAGTGAACGGTAAAACCGAAGATGATACCTGGCTGATCGACCGCGTTGCATCGATGCTCTATAACGCCGGGAAGGAATTCACCTTAAGGCTCGACGGCAACCAGGCATTTTCCGTCAAAAGCTGCCTCACCCTGTGCGAACGTGTTAACCGTAAGGGATACCCGGTTGAACTTTTCGAGCAACCCTTGAAAAAAGATGATCACCGGGGGCTCAAGGAATTGGCCCGGCATGCGCCGCTGCCCATCATCCTCGACGAGACGGTCTTTTCACGGACCGATATGGAGATCGCTGTCGGCGAGGGTTTAGGGCACGGCGTCAATGTCAAGATAGCCAAGAGCGGGATCGCCGGATCGCTCGCAATCATCGATCTGGCGAAAAATCATGGCATGAAGCTGATGGCCGGATGCATGATCGAAACGATGACAGGGCTGTCGGCAGGCATCGGGATGGCAATAGGCACGGGCATCTTCGATCATATCGATCTTGATTCCATACATTACCTTCGCCATGCAAATCGCTGGGGACGGATCATTGTTGAGGGCCCGCGTTACCGCATTGGCAAAGATACCGGCATCAATTGAAGAAAGCCCTGGGGTAATCGACAGGCTGCAAAACTTGGAACACCCTGTCATCTTCTGTTATACTCTCATCATCAATGAAAAATACCGGCAAGGGGACTTTATTTGAGCGCATCGCCCGGTCGTTGAGGATCGCCGGCATGATCGTTCGCGAATCTCTGCGGTCTTTCCTCAACAATAATGATTTTGAGATGTCGGCAGCCATGGCGACATACAGTTTTTTTGCGCTCGTCCCTCTTCTCTTTTTTATCGTAAGCGCTGTGGCAGGGAACGGGCACTATTCCGGCATGCTCGTTACAGGCATCGAAGGCCTGATCGATCATCTATTCCCGCGTATCCGGGAGTGGATGAGCCTCGAATTTTCGGTGGTGACGCGAAACCCGGTCACTGTCGGCATAGCGGCAGCGGTCATGGTCTTCGTCGCTGCCATGTCCCTCGTTGATTCGCTGCGGACAACATTTTTCAAGATCTTCAAGAAGGATCCCCCGTCATCTTTCGTCGCAACGCAGCTTGGCAATATCAAAAGCGCCCTCATCCTGCTTTTCCTCTTCGTCGCCCTGACCGGCGCGGAGCTGATCTTCAATTCCTTGATCTCTCACCTGTCCTCACGGGGGATCGTGCTCACCGAAACGAAGAGCATAATTTTATCCGTGGTCGTGGCGACCGGCTGCATGGGCTTTTTCTATTCCATCTTCCTGCCGGTCAGGCTCACTCCCGTGAAACTGGTCGGGGCGTCCCTTATTTCGGCATTTCTTATAATCGCCATGCGGGAGATCTTTGTCTTTGTCCTCGAAAAGAACCCGTCCTACGGGGAAACTTTCGGTTCGCTCAGGGTACTCTTCGTCATGATCGCCTGGGTGTACTACTGTTTTCTCGTTATTCTTTTCGGGGCCGAAGTGGCCGTGAACACGGTAAAACGGGACGCCCTGCTCCTTAAGGGCCTCTTCGCCGGCTACATGCCCGGCCGGACGCCGGCCCGGTTGTTCGACAGGTACATCACGCACCACGCCGCCGGTACGACCATTTTTAACGAGGGCGATGACGGCGGGACAATGTTCTATGTCATCGAGGGCTCGGTGGACATAAACCGGGAGGGAAAGCATATATGCACCATGGCCGCCGGCGAGTACTTCGGCGAGATGTCCATGCTCCTCGGCACAAGCAGGACCGCCGCGGCCATCGCCGCGCAGGAAACAAAGCTCGTCCCGATATCACAGGATAATTTCAACATAATACTCCGTGAAAACGCCCCTATCGTTCTCGCCATACTGAAGGAAATGGCGGACCGGCTGAAGGATACGGATGAATCGCTCGTTCATCGGTGAAGAACGGCGTACGGCTAACGGCTAACGGCTAACGGCTAACGGCTAACGGCTAACGGCTAACGGCTAACGGCTAACGGCTAACGGCTAACGGCTAACGGAAAAAAAGTTTTTCAGGAAAATACCACATATCGGGAAGTATTTAGCGCGGGGGACATCTTTTTAAATTTTTTTGATAGGTGAAGTGAAGCCTTACGCCTTATACGGTCTCCGCATTAAGGGTGCCCTTATGGAGCGTGATTGTGAGCGCTTCGCCTGATGCTACCGTGGATGCGTCGGTGACGATCGCGCCGGTGCCGGCGCGGGCGGTGATGCTGTAGCCGCGCTCTAATATGGCTGTCGGGTTCAAGTCCCCGACCCGCTGGGAAAGGGAGCCTAATTTTACGCGCCTGTTCGTCATGTAGAGTTCCATATTCCGCTCCAAACCCGCCGAGAGTTCGTCAAGATAGATCCTGTGCGAATCGAAGAAATCTTTCCTGTCCTTGAACTCCATGACATTACGGACGAGGTCGTATTTTGCCCGATCGATCTTTTTCCGCATTGCCTGGCAGAGCGCCTCGCTCATCCCGGCGATGTACCGTTTCAGGTCGGCCTTGTCAGGGCAGACGATCGCGGCAGCGGCTGTCGGGGTGGGGGCGCGGACGTCCGCCACGAGATCGGCGATCGTGAAATCCACCTCGTGGCCAACCGCCGAGACGATCGGTATCGCTGAATCGAATATCGCCCGTGCGAGCAGTTCTTCATTGAACGGGGCGAGATCTTCGTACGACCCCCCTCCCCTGCCGATAATGATCACATCGACATCCCCCGCTTCATTGAAACAACGGATCCCGTCCGCGATCTCACCGGCCGCTTCGGCGCCCTGAACTGATGCGGGATAAAGCTCGACAGGAATATTGCCGAACCTTTCATGGATGATGCGGAGCATGTCGCGTATCGCAGCACCCGCGGGCGACGTGACGATGCCGATGCATCGCGGGAATGCCGGAAGGGGTTTCTTGCGGCCCTCGTCGAACAGGCCTTCCTTGAAAAGCTTTTCCTTGAGCTCGAGGAAGCGCAGGTACACGAGGCCCTGGTCGCCTTTCCTCATGAGATCGCTCACGATGATCTGGTATTCGCCCCGCTTCTCGTAGATATCGATGCGGCCCTTGCACAGAACGCGCTCGCCATCTTTTACTACCTTGCCACCGGACACCCGGCTCGCGTAGTTGAAGAGGACCGCCCGTATCATGGCGGAATCGTCTTTGAGCGTGAAATAAAAATGACCGGACGGGTAGAGTTTGGCATTCGATACCTCGCCCTCGACCCGGACATCCCGGAACCTTCCGCTGACAAATCTTTTGAGCTCGGCCGTCAGTTCGGAGACGGTGAAAAGACCTTCTTCCTTCTGAACGAACAATGTCATTTCTTCTTTTTCAGGTGGTCCTTCATCAGCTTCATCGAGCAAAACTCACCGCACATGCTGCAGACATCGTCCTTCAGGTTCCGTTCCTTCCTGAAACTCTTTATCTTGTCGGGATCGATCGCGCACTCGATCTGACCTTTCCAGTCAAGCGCCTTCCGGTAGGTGGACATTGCCTTGTCAAGCGCGAAGGCCTTCTGGTTGCCGCGGGCCAGGTCGGCGGCGTGGGCTGCTATCTTCGTCACGATGACGCCATCCCGCACATCCTGCGGCAGGGGCAGGCCAAGGTGTTCCGACGGGGTAACGTAGCACAGGAAATCGGCGCCGTAATATCCCGCCAGTGCCCCGCCGATCGCCGATGTTATATGGTCGTACCCGGGAGCGATGTCGGTCACGATGGGACCGAGGACATAGAACGGGGCCTCGTTGCACAGCCTTTTCTGAAGGACCATATTGGCCTCGATCTGGTTGATCGGGACATGGCCCGGGCCTTCTATCATGACCTGGACGCCCTGGTCGATCGCCTCCTGGCACAGCTCGCCTAAGGTTATCAGCTCCTGGATCTGGCCGCGGTCGGTCGCGTCGGCTATGCATCCCGGCCTCAGCGCGTCCCCGAGGCTCAACGTCATGTCATATTTCTTCGCGATGGCGATCAGCCTGTCGTAATTCTCGTACAGCGGGTTCTCTTTCCCGTTCACGATGATCCACTCGGCGAGGAACGCCCCGCCGCGGCTCACGATATCGGTCACCCTTCCCTGGTTGCGCAGCCGGTCGATCGCGCTTTTCGTCACGCCGCAGTGGACCGTGACAAAATCCACACCGTCGGCGCCGTGCTTTTCGATGACGTCAAAAAGGTGGTCGGGGTCCATCTTCGTTATAGGTTTCTTTTTCGCCACCGTCTCGACTGCCGCCTGGTAGATCGGCACCGTGCCGATCGGTATTTTGGCTGCGCCGATGATGATCTTGCGGATCGCATCGAGATCGCCGCCGGTGCTCAAGTCCATGACGGCATCGGCCCCGGCGTCCCGAGCGATAGCGAGCTTTTCAAGCTCTTCTTCGACATTGACGCGTTCGGGGGACGTGCCGATGTTGGCGTTCACCTTGACGCTCATTCCCTTCCCGACGCCTTTCGGGGTGAAATCCTTGTGCCTGTTGTTTGCAAGGATCGCCGCCTTGCCCTCGGCGATAAGCCTGCGAAGCTCTTCCTTATCGATACCTTCATCGCGGGCAACGCGTTCCATTATCTTCGTGATCTTGCCTTCCCGTGCTGCAATCAATTGATTTTTCATAGTTGTTTCATCTCCGTCAAAATAAGTAGGTTCGCTAGCCTGCCGCAGGCCGGGTTGCGGGTCATCCTTCTTCAAGGTTTTCATTGCGCCGGCCGGCACGCCGTTGAAACATAATAATATCCGTTCTCATCTATCCTGTAGCGCCTCCCGATAAGCTCCTCGAAAGCGCCCTCGGTGGCGGTGAATGCATCGGGCAGGGGATATCCCCTCGCCAGGAAACATGTCAATATTGCAGAAAAGGAGCAACCCGTGCCGTGGATGGCCGCATCGAGCCGTTTTCTTTCGTGAAGCAAAAAATCGTTGCCATCGAAGAAAACGTCTACGGGGTCTCCTTCAAGGTGTCCGCCCTTCACGATAACCGCGCGCGGCCCCTGCGACCTTATCGCAGCCGCCGCGGTCTTCGCGTCGTCCACGGTCCGCACCTTCCTGCCTGTGATGACCGATGCCTCGTCGGCATTCGGCGTCAGCACCGTGGTTTTCTCGAAAAGAAGGGAACGGCAGGCCGATATCCCTCTTTCACTGATGAGGGATATCCCGTTCTTCGCCGCGAAAACCGGGTCAAAGACGACCGGGACACCTTCCCGCGACCCGATGAAAGCGGCCGCTTCCCGTGTGCAGGTCTCACTGCACAGGACGCCCAACTTTATGCCCTTCACGCTGACGCCTCTCGTTGCCGCCGCCAGGGTATCGCGAAAAAGCGCCGCAGGCGCGGCTTTTATCCTCTCGACCCCTTGAGGCCCCTGGACCACGGTGCATGTCGGTACGGCTATACCGTGAAAACCGAATGAAAAAAAGGTGTCGACGTCCCTTATGATCCCCGCCCCGGACGAGGCGTCGAACCCGGCCAGGGACACGATGCTGTTCATTATATCCATGATACCCGGTCTGCTAAATAACCCTGCTCACGAAGACGGCAACCCGGCAAAGCCCGATATACCCCTTCGATTTTGTTATTAAAACTGTAAACTATATCATATATGCGGCTTCAGGGGCTATATAATTATCCCTTGACGGGCATACGTTCGACGCTTTTGTCGACTCATGTGCGGGGCGTCGACATTTATTTCCGATAAAATCTGCGCATGCAGGAACATGGCATGTTATTTGTCCCGTAGAATCGTGGACTTATAAAAATGTTACGGGATGGCACGATAATTGCCAAACTAAATATCATGATTTGCAAAAAACCAATTTCGGAGGTTACAATGAAAAAGTTTACCGGGGTAGTCGTGGTCGTGTTTTTGTTGCTGTTCGCAACGAGTGTCATTGCCTTTGGCCAGGGAGCCGGGTACGGCATGGGCCAGGGCGGCGGGTACGGCATGGGCAAGGGCGGCGGGCCCGGCATGGCAGGCCATTGGGGCGTTAACCTCTCCAAGGACCAGCAGGACAAGATGTGGCAGTTGCGCGAGAAATTTAATAACGACACGTCTGCGCTGCGCTACGAAATGTTCCAGAAACGGAACGAACTGAGAACGTTATTTGCCGACCCGAAGGCAACGGATGCACAGATCCTCGCGAAGGAAAACGAGGTCAACGCCTTAAGGCAGAAGATGCACGACAGGATGATCCGTTTTAAACTTGAACAGAGGAAGATCTATACACCGGAACAGCTCCAGCAGCTCTCCCAGAGAGGCGGCTTCGGCGGACGCGGAATGGGCGGCGGCATGGGACGCGGAATGGGCGGCGGCATGGGTGCCGGTGGATGCGGCTTCTAGCAAAGGCTTCCGGCATAGCCGGTATGAAGAGAGAACATCCGGGAAGGCGGGCCATGAAGGCCCGCCCTTCCGGGCAGAAAAGGGAGGGAGTATGAAAAGGATCCTCACAGTAACAGTCCTCGTGATCATTGCGGGATTTTTTGTCGTTTCGTGCGCATCCGAGGGCTACAACACCCAGAAGGGGGCTGCGATCGGCGCGGGCCTTGGCGCGATTGCCGGCCAGGTGATCGGCGGCAACACGGGGTCGACCCTCATAGGCGCCGCAGTCGGCACCCTCGTCGGCGGGATAGCCGGGAATGCCGTGGACCAGCACGTGACAAACCAGCAGAAAGCGGGCACACAACAGGCAGGCGCATACCCTTCATCGAGCCAGGTGACCCCTCAGGACCAGCCTCCCGGACAATGGGTTGAAGTGCCGGGTCAGTGGATAGGCGGGAAGTGGGTACCTTCGCACAAGGTATGGGTTCCTGTCAATCCATGACATTTTTTGCTGCACTGGTCTTATTCCTTCTGTTTATCATGCCCCCTGTTTGGGCCCAGAATTCGTATTCTGAGTTCGAGAGGGGGCTTGGGCTTTCAGAGCCGCAGAGAATGCAGGTCGAAGACATACGGAACAGGTACGTCAATGAATGGCAGGTGCTGCGGCAGGAATCCGCGCGCAAAAGGATGGAACTGAGGGAGCTCAGCAAAGATCCTGTCACGAACGCCGGGAGGATGAACCGGCTGCAGGGCGAACTCCAGGAACTGGACACTGCCAGGCACAATTCCTACCAGCAATACCGTTCCGAGGTCTCGCGGAGCCTTAACGAAAGGCAGAGGCAGCAGTACAATAATTTCTGCGACCAGGAACGCAGAAAGAGAATGGGGCGCGAGCGCGGGTTCGGCCAGGGTTGGCATGGGAGATAAGCGCGCTCTTGCTTTTCCTTTATTTTTCGCCTTTTTCCTCATACTCGTCACTTTAGCCGGTTTCTTCCAGATACGCATCATTCGCAGCAACATCGAGCGGCAGCTGCAAGGTGAAGCCGAGGTCATCTTTTCCCATATCCAGAGGGAGATAGACCTCAATCTCGACTATCTTAACCTTCTCGACAGGTCCCCGGCGTTGATCACACCCTATTTTTACAACATCATGTCGTTTGATGAATCGATCATCGATGAGGTCGACTCCGCCCTTAAAGAGAGCTTTAAGGAGGGCGGCAAGCAGGACGTAAGCTCGCTTCCTTATGCCAATATCATCGAGTACGACATCTCGGGCACGGTCATTGCGAGCAAGGGCAGGCCCAACATCCCCGGGGACACCCTCAGGAAACTGCGGTCCGGCAGCCAGGAAACGGTGATCAGGATGCCGATGCGGCATGACAGGGGCCTTCTCTTCGGCGAACGTTTCGGCAAGCGCATCGTTTTCGTCCGGATCGACCCCGGAGACCTCGAGGTGCTCCGGCGAAAGGTCATACTCAAGGACATCATCGAGCGGGAAGAGAAGAGGTTCAACATCGATGCGATCAGGGTGTATGACGTGAGCGGCAGGGTCTTCGCCGGATCGAAAGACAATCCCAAACGCGGCACGTTCATCCTCGACAGGGGCCTCGATTCCAAGCTGCTGCCCGGTTATCGCATGCGGATCTTCGTATCGCGTGACCTTGCCAGGGACACGGTCCAGAGGTCTTCGATCGGCTTTATCCTGATACTCGCCGTCCTTTTCATTTCGGGTGCCGGGAGCATCTATGGTTTCTTTGTCATGGAGCGCAAGTACTCCCGAAAAGTGAAAGAGATGGAACGTGAACTGGAGATGAAGGAACGCCTGGTATCGCTTGGCAAGCTCGCCTCGGGAATGGCGCACGAGATACGGAACCCGCTCAACGCGATCGGCCTGTCTGTTCAACGCCTGAAAAGGGAGTTCGTGCCGGGAGAAGAAAAAAAGGATGAATACCTGGCATTCCTCGATATCATACGAAAAGAGCTTACGCGGGTGAACGGGATCGTCGAGGAATTCCTCCAGTCAACCCGTGCGCAGGCCCCCTTCAATAAAGAAAGCCTGCGGGACATCATCGAAGAGGTTATTATAATAGTCGGTGAAAAGGCCTCTTCGAAGGGCATCTTCATCGAGAACGCGACGGATACCGGGATAATTATCGAATGTCAGCGTGACAGGTTGAAGCAGGCATTCTATAATATCATTATCAACGCGATCGAATCGATGCCCGAAGGCGGGAAGATCGCCGTAAACGTCAGACAGAAGGACCTGAACGTGGAGATATCCATCAAAGATTCGGGGCCGGGCATATCGGAAGAATCCCTGGGCCGGATCTTCGAGTATTATTACACGACCAAGGACAAGGGAATGGGCCTTGGTCTGCCCATTTCGTACATGATCGTAAAAGATCATGGCGGCGACATCAAGGCGACGAGCGCCGCCGGCCAGGGCACCACGTTCACCATCGTGCTGCCGGAAGGCCGCGACGGCGCAATGGACGCGTAAAAAGAAGAGAGGTTCTGATATATGGACAGGGTCGGCATACTGGTTGTCGAAGATGAAGAATCACAGCGGTCGCTCCTTGCCGGGCTTCTGAAAAACGAGGGGTACACGGTGGGCGAGGCCGCGGACGGGGCGACAGCCTACGAACTCCTCCAAAAGGGCATATACGAGATCGTCCTGCTTGACTATCGCCTTCCCGACACGGACGGGCTGGCTCTTCTCAAAAAAATAAAAGAGCTGAACCCGTCGACCGAGGTCGTGATGGTTACGGCATTCGGAAGCATCGAGAACGCGGTGGGCGCCCTGAAGGCCGGCGCGTCCGAATACCTCACGAAACCGGTCGACCTCGACGACCTCTTGTTCAAGCTTCGCAAGATCGAGGAAAAGACATACCTTGTCCGGGAGAACATAGTCCTGCGCGAAACGCTGCGCGACCGCTTCAAATCGGAAGAGTTCGTTTACCAGAGCGAAAAGATGCACGAAGTGTCGAGCCTTGTCGTGCGGATCGCAAAAACCGATTCGACCTGTATCATAGGCGGCGAAAGCGGGGTAGGGAAAGAGGTCGTTCTCAACATGATCCATGCCTTGAGCGACCGCAAGGACTTCCCTCTTATCAAGGTGAACTGTGCGGCGATACCGGAGACGCTCCTTGAAAGCGAGCTTTTCGGGTATGAAAAGGGGGCGTTCACCGGGGCATACCAGCGAAAACCGGGCAAGTTCGAGCTCGCCAACAAGGGTACGATCTTCCTCGACGAGATCGGCGATATACCGCTTCTTCTTCAATCGAAGCTGCTGCGGGTGATCCAGGAAAAGGAGATCGAGCGCCTGGGAGGTTCGCACCCTGTCAAGGTTGACGTCCGGATCATTGCCGCGACGAACAGGAACCTCGAGGAAGAGGTCAAGAAAGGGGCGTTTCGCGAGGACCTTTACTACCGCCTCAATGTCGTGACGATAAACGTGCCGCCCCTCAGGGAAAGGAAAGAGGACATACCGCTTCTCATCGATTTTTTCCTGAAGAAGTACAGCATCAAGCATAAGAAGAACGTCAAGGGGTTAACGAGAGAGGCGCGTGATGTCCTCGTAAAATATGATTATCCGGGAAACGTCCGCGAACTGGAGAACATACTCGAACGGGCGATCGTTCTGACGCGGGGGGAGCATATCACGAGCGATGACCTGCCGAACCTCGCCGACCACGCCGCCGCTTCAGGCGACGGCAGCATCCGGGGGACCGTGGAGTCGCTCGAGCGGTCGATGATCATCGAAGCGCTCGTGAATGCGGACTGGGTCCAGACAAAAGCAGCGCTGGCACTCGGCCTGTCGGAGCGCATGCTGCGCTACAAGATAAAGAAATACAACATCGTCAGATCGTCGCGATCGTGATCCCAAACCCGCGAATCTTCGGGTAATTGAATATTTTCACTCCGGATGTTATAGATACCTATGCCAGATCCAGTACCGTACGAGATCACGACCCATGGCGACGGGGATGTAACCCTTGTTTTGACGGGAAGACTGGACCTTGCCCGTTTCGGCATCTTAAGCCCGCTCATTGAGGAGCTTTTCGCGTCGTATAAGCCAGTCAAACTCGATGTCGACATGGCCGGCATAGATCATATCGATTCCACGGGTGCCCTGTTCATCATCAAGCTCGAGGATGAGGCGCGCGCGCGCGATGTCCCATTCTCCATCCGCGGCCTCTCTAAGGAAAAAATGGCGATCCTGGGCCTTATCGACAGGCATGCCATAGCTGCACCGAGCCTTGCACCCGCTGAACGCACCTTAAGCATAATCGAGAATCTAGGAAATGCGTCCATTAAAGCGGTACAGGACCTGTACGATATCACAGCTTTTTCAGGGGAGCTGGTCTATGAGCTCTTCCATTCAGCGAGACATATTCGCAAGGTTCGCTGGAGCGACGTCGTCTCCTACATGAAAAAGGTCGGCGTCGACGGCCTGCCCATCGTGGGGCTCATCAGCTTCCTCCTCGGCCTCATCATGGCCTTCATGTCCTCACTCCAGCTCAAGCAGTTCGGTGCGAACATCTACGTCGCATCGCTCGTGGCCGTCGCCATGATACGTGAGCTCGGGCCCATTATGACCGCCATTATCGTTGCCGGGCGGTCGGGCTCCGCATTCGCTGCCGAGATAGGCACCATGAAGGTGAACGAAGAGGTCGACGCCCTTGCAACGATGGGGTTCAGCCCGATGCGTTTCCTGACCATCCCGAAGGTCATCGCCTCGTTGCTTACGGTGCCGGTGCTGACCATTTTTTCAAGCGTCTTTGCGATCATGGGGGGGCTCATCGTCGGGGTGGTGGGGCTTAACCTCACGATCTTTACCTATGTACAGCAGACGATGAAGGCTATCGCCATTTTCGATGTCGTATCGGGACTTGCTAAATCCGTTGTTTTCGCCATAACGATATCCGCCATAGGGTGCCAGAGGGGCTTCAAGGTGCGCGGCGGCGCGGAAGCGGTCGGCAACGCGACCACGTCGGCGGTTGTTACGTCGATATTTCTCATTATTGTTATCGATTCCACCTTTGCTATAATACTTCATTACATTCACTAGAAGGTGGGGAAGGAACTGAACACGTCTGAACCGGTCATAGCAGTAGAAGGGCTTACCGTACGATACGGGGACAATACCGTCCTCGACAACGTCGCGTTCAAGGTAAACGCCGGGGAGATATTCGTCATCATGGGCGGGAGCGGATGCGGAAAGTCGACCCTCCTCAAGCATGTCATCGGCATTGAACAGCCTGCCGAAGGCAGGATATGGATAAACGGGGTCGACACCTCGCTCCTCGATGACGTAGAGCTGAGGGACCTGCATATGGGCATCGGCATGTTGTTCCAGTCGGCCGCGCTCTTCGGCTCGATGACGGTCGGCGAAAACATCTCCCTTCCCCTCACCGAGTTCACGCCCCTTTCACGCCCGGACATCCGATCGGTCGTGAAAATGAAACTCGGAATGGTGGAACTTGCGGGATACGACAATCATTTCCCTGCCGAGCTTTCGGGGGGAATGAAAAAAAGAGCGGGCATCGCCCGGGCAATGGCGCTCGAGCCCGCGATGCTTTTCCTCGATGAGCCTTCAGCCGGGCTCGACCCTGTCACATCGGCGGAGCTCGACCTACTCATCAAGAAGCTCAACGAGGGCACCGGCACAACAATGGTCATCGTGACCCATGAGCTCGAGACCATTTTCAACATAGCACACCGCGTGATCATGCTCGACAGGGATGCAAAGGGCGTCATCGCGGAAGGCGACCCCCGCAGGTTGAGGACGGAGTCGAAGGACCGGAGGGTCACCGACTTCTTCAACAGGCGGGTGCCGGACAAAACGAACGAAGGAACGTCATCATGATAAAGAAAAAAACCTATTTCCTCGTGGGTTTTTTCGTACTGGCAGGTGCCCTCATTGCGATAGGCACCATAGTCTGGCTGGGAGCGTCTCAATATTTCGCCAAAGGCGAGCGCTTTGTCACATATTTCGATGAATCCGTCCAGGGCCTGCAGGTCGACTCGAGCGTAAAATATCGCGGGGTGGAGATCGGCATGGTTGAAAAGATCAGAGTCGCTCCCGATTACAGGTTGATCGAGGTCGTCATGAAGATCAATTTCAGCGGTGACGCGGCAAACAACACTATTGCCAAGTTGAAGGCGGCCGGGATAACGGGCATCGTGTATGTCGAACTCGACCACCGGAAAAGGGGCGACCTCGCCAGGACACCGCCCATCCCCTTTGAACCGGATTATCCCCTGATCCCGTCGAACCCTTCCGAGCTACAGGAGATCGTGTCGGGGGTCGATGAAATAGTCAAGAAAATGCAGGCGATAGATTTCCAGGCTATCTCGGATGAGCTTGTCGCCGCGACAAAAGGCGTGAACAATTTCTTCGCCGGCAACAAAATGAGCAAGATCATATCGAACCTGGAGCATATGACGCAGACGCTCGCCGATTCGGCAAACCAGGTCTCAAAAATGTTAGGCGACGGAAGGGCGGACGCCCTGCTCACGGACGCACGCGATGCGGTGCGCGACGCCAAAGAGACGATCGCGCGGCTCAAACAGGAGATGGAAAAGATGAAGCTGGCCGAGACCACGGGGAAGGCAAACAAGCTCATGGACGATCTCTCGCGCCGGTCGAGAACGATCACCATGGAGGTCCAGCAGACAAGCGAGAACCTGCGGAGGGCATCGGACAATCTCGATCAGCTCATACAGAGGCTCAAGGCGGACCCGTCGGACATACTGTTCAGTGACCCACCCCCGAAAAAGAGGTAGCGTATGAAAATGAGGAAGAGAAATATAGGGCTTATTACTGCCATCATTATATGTACCGCGCTGTTGGCCGGCTGTTTCGGCAAGACCAAGCCTCCTTACACCATGGAACAGTTTACCCTGGACTACGCATCGCCGAAGGCGGGTGACCGGGCGCCGATCGATGAATTGCTGACGGTCGAAAGGTTCGCCATTGCACCCCAGTTCAATTCCCCGTCTATGATGATACGCACCGGGCAATACAAGTTCGAAACGTATGATTACAGCCGCTGGTTCGTCAACCCCGCCGATATGCTGACCGGCTTCGTCCTGCGGGACATCACGCGCTCGGGGTTGTTCAAGGGTACGTATTCCCAGTATGATACCGAGCTTTCCCGGTACCTCCTGGAAGGTTATATCGAGGACTTCGGGGAAACGGCCGACGGGCAAGCCCGGGTGAGCATCCGCATGACGCTCATCGACACAAGCCGACAGAACCCGGTGGAGCAGATAATCTTCCAGAGGCAGTACGCTCAGTCGGCGCCGCTCGCTGACCACTCGGCAAACGGGCTCGCCGCCGCCTTGAGCTCGGCGATGCAGGAATTGTCGGCACGGCTTATCACCGATATAGATGCGGTATTACGGGCAAAAACCGGCAAATAGTGCATGGCTACTTTTTGTTTGACTTTACCGGCGGCGAAAGAATATCTTAAAATCGAAGCATATCCCTCGGCAGGGGTTTAAAACCAAGGCTTATTTATGACACGCAAAGACCCACTTGTGGACCTGTTGATACACGATCTTACCGGTCCTTTATCCATCGTGTTGACGAGCGTGAACAACCTTCTCACCAAAGAAGAGAAGTGCGGCCCCTACACGGAATACCAGGTCGACACGTTAAAACGCGCCCAGCGCAACGCCGAGAAGGCAAAGGCCCTTTTGCTCGAGATCATCGAGGTCTACAGGTCCGAGGAAGGTCTCTTCCGCAACGAAAACTTCATGATTGCCGATGTCCTCAAGGAGGCCCTGCTCGATGCCCTGGAAATAGTCGATCCTGCTATATGCGAGGAGCTTTCCCGCGGCGGGGAGCAATCATTTACGGAAATACTCGCCCGCAACGGGATCACGATAGACCTGAGCGGGAGGTACTGTAATGAATCCTTCAGCCATGATCCGAAAAAAATACGGCAGATACTGAGAAATCTCATATCGAACGCACTAAAGTATCGAAAGAAAACGATGAAATTGACCCTCACCGGGGACAGCGACCTCGTCATTGCCGTCGAAGATGACGGGCGCGGCATCCCGCAGGAGAAACAGACCTATATTTTCAAGCGTTTTTTCAGCAGTCAGAACAAAAAAGAGGAACCCGACGGACTCGGCTTCGGCCTCTCATGTGTAAAACATATTGTCGAAAAAATGAAAGGTGATATATCATTAAAAAGCGGTGAAGGTGCAGGTTCATGTTTTACCGTTCGTATACCGCCCCTTTCATAGATGAACAAAAATAAAAGGAGGTTATGATGGCACAATCAATTCTCGATGGAAAACGGATACTGGCAGTTGACGATGAGCCCGATGTCCTCAAAGTGCTTGAAGAAGAAATTATGGATTCGTGCCCGAAATGCACTCTCGATAAAGCGACCAATTTTGAAGATGCCTCCAACCTGATCGCCACGAAGAGCTACGATGTTGTCGTCCTCGACATCATGGGCGTGCGCGGCTTTGATCTCCTTGACATGGCCGTGAAGAAAAACATGAAGGTCGCCATGCTCACAGCCCACGCATTGAGCCCCGAAGCACTCAAGAAATCGTATGACATGAAAGCGCGCGCCTATCTCCCGAAAGACAAGCTCGGTGAGGTGGTCCCTTTTCTTGAGGACGTCCTGGCGACGGATTTTCAGTCCGGCTGGACAAAGCTCTTCGAAAAGCTCCACGGTTTCTTCACCGACAGGTTCGAATCCGACTGGGAAAAGAAGACCGGCCTCACGTGGAGGGAGTGGCAGAAATAGTAGAAAAAGGTTCAATAAAAAAAGCGGGCCAAAACTGGCCCGCTTTTTTTATTCCAGGTTCCACGTTCCACGTAAAAGATACCGAACACCTCGAGGAATAACGGGAGATCTTCTTTTTTTAACGTGGAACGTGGAACCTGGAACGTGGAACGGTTTCTTGATTTGCCCGCCCTTTTAAGTTAAATTACACAGGATTTAGCGAAGATCGGAGGACCATTTGCCATGAAGCGGATATTCAGCGGGATACAGCCGACGGGGGAGATACACCTGGGCAATTATGTCGGGGCGATCAGGAACTGGGTCTATCTCCAGGAAGAATATGATTGCATTTTCAGCGTGGTCGACTACCATGCTATCACCATCGAATATCCCGTTGAGGAGATGGCGAGGCGCACTCTCGAAACCGGGCTTATCCTGCTTGCCTGCGGCCTCACCCCCGAAAAATCCAGAATATTCGTCCAGTCGCACGTTCCCGAGCACACCGAGCTTGCCTGGATATTCAATACCGTGACGCCGATCGGTGAGGTCGAGCGAATGACGCAGTTCAAAGACAAGTCAAAACAGCACCGGTCGAACATCAACATGGGCCTCATGGACTACCCCGTGCTGCAGGCTGCTGACATCCTCCTTTACAAGGCCGGGTTCGTCCCTGTCGGCGAGGACCAGGTGCAGCACATCGAACTTTCCCGTGAGGTAGCGCGGAAGTTCAATGCCCGCTTCGGCGATGTCTTCCCCGAGCCCCAGGAGATACTGTCGATGGCCCCGCGGATCCTTGGCGTCGACGGCCAGGCCAAGATGTCGAAATCGCTGGGCAATTTTATCGGGGTCCTGGAAGATGAAAAAAGCATCTGGGAGAAGCTCCGCACCGCGGTCACAGACGTCAACCGGGTACGCAGGACCGACCCCGGTGACCCGAACATATGCAACATTTACACGATCCACCGGGCATTTTCCGAGAACAGCATGCTGATAGATATTGACAAAGGGTGCACGACCGCCGGTATCGGCTGCATCGACTGCAAGAAAATGCTTTTCGAGAACCTGAAAAAAGAGCTCACCCCTATCCGCGAAAAGGCCCGAGAACTTGAAGGCAACATCGATTACGTCAAGGACGTCCTTAACAAGGGCGCCGCGGCCTGCCGGGAGATAGCGGACGAAACCATGGAAGAAGTCAGGAAAGTCATGGGACTGTACGTTCCATAATCGTTCAAGGTTCAAGGTTCAAGGTTAAAAAACGGAAAGCTCCCCTGACAAACCTTGAACCCGGAACCTTGAACCTTGAACCATTTTTGTTTGGTTGACATTTTGCTTTCATGCTTTTAATATTAAAGGAACATGTTAGAGAATCCCGTAAAGAAATACGGATTTATCATATTCCTCTCAACGATTTTCTTTCACCTTATCCTTATGGATGGGGGAATATATGACCTCTTAAAGGTCAAGCTGCAAACGAGATCGGCAAAATTATCTGTCATGCGGGTCGAAGAAGAGAATGCGGCACTTTCCCGTGAGCTTCGCAGGATAAAGGAAGACGACCAGTACCTGGAAGAAATGGTTCGAAAGAAATACGGTCTCGTACGTGAAGGGGAGAAGGTGTACAGGGTTGAACAATGAAATACGAAGGAACGATTTACAGGCCCCCCAGCGAGGCGGACAGCCTCATTCTACAGATAACGATCGGCTGCTCCCATAACAAGTGCACATTCTGCGGTTCTTATAAAGACAAGAAATTCCGGGTACGTACATTTGAAGAGATAGCCGAAGACGTGCAGGAAGCAAAGCAGTATGCCCGTTACATCAGGAAGGTCTTCCTCGCTGACGGCGACGCGCTTATCCTCCCGCAGAAAAAGCTCCTGCCCATCGTCCAGCTTGTCAGGGATGCATTTCCCAAGCTCGAGCGGATAGGCGTCTACGGAAATACGAAGTCCATCCTCAAAAAATCGGTCGAGGAACTCAAGGAGCTCAAAGACCTGGGCGTGGGTATTGTCTACCTCGGGGTCGAATCGGGCGATCAGGTCGTCCTCGACAGGGTATGCAAAGGCACGCTTCTCGATAAGACGGCCCAGGCGGCGCAAAGGGTGAAGGATGCCGGGATACTTCTTTCCGTGACCGTACTGCTCGGCTTAGGCGGCGTCGAGAGAAGCAGGATACACGCGGAAGAGACAGGGAAGTTCTTAAGCAGGATCAAGCCCGACTATGCCGGCGCCTTGAGCGTCATTGTCGTGCCCGGCACGGTGCTCGCCGATGAGATAAAGAAAGGCACGTTCGTCGTGCCCGACCCCTACATGCTTCTCGAAGAGCTCTACATCATGATCGAGAACACCAATGTCGACCACACGTATTTCGCTTCGAACCATGCCTCGAATTACCTTCCCGTCAAGGCATGGCTTCCCGAAGAGAAGGAAAAGACGTTAAAAGCGATAAAACATGTCCTGTCCGAGCGGGACCCGTCAATGCTCAGGCCCGAGTTCATGAGGGCCCTGTAGCATGAACGCAATGATGGGCGGCAGTGACCTTGAATTTGTGGAGACACCCATACGTGTCCGGTATGCGGACACGGACCAGATGGGAATAGTCTACTACGGCAACTACCCCGCGTTTTTCGAGGTCGGCCGCAGCGAGTACATGCGCCAGAAAGGATACCCGTACCGGGACGTTGAGCAAATGGGGTATTACTTCGTCGTGGTGGGCCTCGAGGCAAAATATTACGGCAACGCGACCTATGACGACGTTGTTGTCGTAAAGACCAGGATCACGGAGCTGAAATCGAGGGGGATCACCTTTCACTACGTCGTGACGCTCGACGGGACCCTTGTGGTCGAGGGGAGTACAAAGCACATCTGCATCAACAGCGATAAAAAACCGGTTACCATACCGCAAGAGATCCTCGATATATTCCGAGATGGCCGAACCGCATAACATCCTGGTCATCCGCTTGAGTTCCTTGGGCGACGTCCTGATGAGCGTCCCGGCAGTGCGTGCATTGCGCCGGCGCTTTCCTCAAGCACATATCTCGTGGCTTGCCGAGGGGTCCGTCGCGGGCATCCTCGCCCAGCAGGATTTCATCGACGACGTCATTTACTTCCCGCGGGGCGCCATCTCCCGGCATCTCAAAACAGGCCATTTGCCGACGACAGCGTACATCCTGAAGGATTTCCTGAAAACCTTGAGGCAGCGTAAGTACGACCTCATCATTGATTTTCACGGGATCGCAAAGAGTGTCGCGATGATGCTGCTCGCGCGAGGAGGCAGGACCGTCGGTTTCGGGACCATGTACGCTAAGGACTTAAGCCACGTGTTCTACCGTGAAAAGATCCACGGGGTCCAAAAACGTATCCACAAAGTGGACCGGAACATGCTCGTTGCCAATTTTATGGGATGCAGTGAACAGGCGGCGGAACTTCCGCTTCGGGCCCATGATGAATCCCGTCGCTACATACGCGAGTTTTTCCAGTCTCACAATATACAGCAACCGGTATTTGCCGTGAATCCCTTTGCCAGCAAAGACTCCGCGTTCAAGCGCTGGCCGCTGGAGCGTTACGCAGACCTCGCAGGCAGGATCATAGAGAGCAAAATGGGATCCGTCGTCATTATCTGGGGCCCCGGGGAGCGCGAGGAGGCGACGAGGCTTGCCGCAATGGCGGGGGAAGGCGTCGAGCTCGCCTGCCAGACCGATATTGCCCAGCTCTATGCCCTTCTTACCGAGTGCTGCGCCTATATCGGCGGCGATACGGGAACGACCCATCTTGCATCCGCGGCGCAGATACCCGTCATCAGCCTTTTCGGGCCAACTGATTTTATTGTGAACCGCCCGTATTCCCGAAAAAGCATCATTATCCGCAAGGACATACCCTGCAGTCCATGCAAGAACAAGAGCTGCAAAACACGTGAATGCCTGATGGACATATCCGTGGACGAGGTTTTCGAAACGGTAAGAAAGGTCAACCCGGCAAACGAGGCATAAAATGCGAATTCTTTTTATCTACCCCAACATAAACACCCAGGTCGGCTTCAATTACGGTATTTCGTATATTTCCGGGTTTCTGAAGGAAAAAGGCGTCGAGACCGGGCTGCTCAATATCAATGAAAAGCTGGGATACCCCTTCGACCTCAACCGCATAAAAGAGGACGTCCTCGCGTTCCGGCCGGACATGATCGGTTTTTCCGTCCTTACCAATCAATATAAATATGCCCTCGAGATAGCGAGAGACATAAAACGATACCTCGATGTCCCCATTTTGTTCGGCGGTATCCACGTTACGATGGACCCCGTCGAAACGCTGATGCAGGACGAGGTCGATCTCATCTGCATCGGTGAAGGAGAAGAGGCCCTTGCGGAGCTCCTCGCAAAAGGGAACCCGGTTGGCGTTCGCAATATCGGGCGGAAGGAGAACGGCAAGCCGGTGATCGAGCCCCTGCGCCCCTACACGGATATAAGCACATTGCCATTCAAGGACTACGAGATCTTCGATTTCCAGAAGATGATCGACGCGAAGGACGGGTGGGTCGGGCTCACCGCCTCGAGGGGCTGCCCCTTCCGGTGCACCTACTGCCTCAACCACAAGATAATCGATGTCTATAAAGGCAGCGGCCACATGCCGAGGGGATACATACGCAGGCACACGGTCGACCAGATGATCGAAGAGATAGAATATCTCCTGAAGAACTACGAGCGCATCACGATGTTCATATTCGACGATGATATCTTCACGTTCGACAAGGCATGGCTCAGGGAATTCACCGAGCGCTACCGGTCGATCACCAGCATCCCCTTTGTTTGCAATGCCCACGCGCGCATCTTCGACGATGAAACGGCGCGCCTTCTCAAGAATGCGGGATGCCGCATCGTCAAGTTCGGGCTTGAGAGCGGCAGCGACCGGATACGCCGCAAGGTGCTTCAACGGTACATGTCCAACAAACATATAGCGGACGCTTTCGCAACAGCTGAAAAACACGGGCTCCACACGTCCGCCTTCGTCATGCTCGGGCTCCCTTATGAAACGATCGAAGACATTCGCGATACGGTGGACCTCCTTGCCGAGATAAAACCCGGAAGGTTCAGGTGGTCGCTCTTCTTCCCGTTCATCGGGACAAAGGCCTACAGCATAGCCGAGTCATCCGGCCAGATCGATCGAGAGCGCATGGAAGAGCTCGACAACTTTACCGACGAGACCTGCATGAGGCTCGGGGACGATGTCGACCTCTACTGCGACAAGGTCAAATCGATCCTGTGCGCTTTCGTGAATGCCCGGTCGGGGCTCGAACATACCGACGGGTTCCGCCGCCTTGTAGACGAGGTAGAATCGATGGACTCACACTCCTGGCGGGACAAAAAGGAAAATATTTTCAAGATAATAGAGAAACTCAACGAAGAGATGGAAAAATCGGGTGGACTCCATTATACTGTGAAATACAATCCTTTTATGGGCGTACGGAGTGACTGGAAAGACGATAGTATATCTTCCTAACTGGCTGGGCGACATGGTGATGGCCGTGCCGTTCCTCCATGCCTTAAGGGCAAGCCTCAGGGACGAGTTGTGGGTCATCGGCAAGGAAAGTGCGATCCACCTTTATAATGGCCTCAATCTTTTCGATCGCTTCGTTCCTGTTGGCAGCGGGGGGTTGTCTTTTTTCATCGATACAGGCGGTCAGTTAAGGAAGATCGACTTTGCCCGCGCCATCGCAATGCCCCATTCTTTCAGGTCGGCCCTTTTCTTCTGCAATCTCAGGATCCGTGAGATCATAGGATATGCCCGCAACAGGCGGGGCTTTATCCTCAGCCGGAAGGTAGAGGAAAGCCGTGGTCTCGAATCAACCGTCGAGCATTACCTGAAGATATCGGACACCCTCGGCATACCGCGCTCGATCACGACGCCTCATCTCGCCGTCACGCCCGACGAAGAAAGTAAGTTTGACCAGGAATTTACAAAGATCGCAAGGCCTTTCGCCGTCATGGTCGTGGGGGCCCAGTACGGGCCTTCAAAATGCTGGCCCGCTGAATATTTCTCGGAACTGGCCGACAGCATGATAGAAAAATTCGATCTGAACGTGTACATGCTCCCCGGCCGTGATGAAAAGGCCATCGCGGACAGGGTATATGCCGGGATCACGCATAAAGACCGTGCCGACATCCTGTCGATGAATATACGGGACATGAAGGTGTGCCTGTCGCGGGCGGCCGTTGTCGTGAGCAATGACACGGGGCCGCGCCATATCTCGGCCGCGCTTTCGGTACCGACCATCGTGTTCGCGGGGCCTATGGATGAAGAATATACGGCCTATTCAAGCCCGTCGACACGCGTCCTGTCGAAGGATGTGCCATGCCGCCCCTGCAATAACAAAAGATGTGAAAAAGGCCATGAGTGCATGACGGAGATAAAACCCCGGGAAGTTGCCGGAATAGTGGGAGACATCATTGGAAAAAGACCTGAACACGGGAATCTGCCCTATTTTCTTGATCAATTTGCCGGCAAAAAGATCTGCGTGGTGGGGGACATCATTGCCGACGTGTATATCTTCGGTAAACCGTACCGCCTGTCGCGGGAGGCCCCCGTCGTTGTCGTCAAGTACGAGGAATCGAAGATCTACCCCGGCAGCGCCGGCAACACGATAAACAATCTCTCCGCCCTGGGTGCCGAGGTCTATCCCGTCGGCTTCATCGGGAGCGACTCGATCGGCGGTAAGCTCCTCGATTTCTTCGCGTCGGCGAACAACGTTGACACCAAGGGCATCATAAAGCACGCCGGCGAAACGACAACAAAGACACGCATCCTCGCCGGCGATACTCACGTATCGAAGCAGCAGGTCATTCGCATAGACAAAGACGACCACCGAAAGTACACGGTGAAAGAAAGGTCCCTTCTCATGGACAGTCTCGCCGCGATTGCCCCGCTCGTCGATGCCATCATCGTATCCGATTACGGGCACGGAGCCGTGAGCGCGAAGGTGCTTGAATTTGTCAGGGACGCAGCGAAAAAAACCATCGTCGTCGGCGACTCGCGGTACAGTCTCCGGAAATACACCGGGCTGACAATGATAACGCCGAACGAATCGGAGGCGTACGGCCTGGCAGGTCTGCCGGATGATGCGGCGATAGAGGAAGTCGGGAAAAAGGTCCTCTCCGGGATGAACCTCAAGGCCCTGCTCGTCACGCGCGGGAACAAAGGCATGACCCTTTTCCCGAAAAACGGCAAGGTGCACCACATACCTATATCCGGGAAAGATGACGTAACGGACGTAACCGGTGCCGGGGACACGGTCTGTGCCGCGGCGGCACTTTCGCTCGCGAGCGGCGCCGATTTCCTCAACGCCGCGAAAATAGCGAATTACGCAGCCGGTATCGTCGTCATGAAGCGCGGAACGGCGACGGTGACGGTGGAAGAGCTGAGGAAGTCGATTATGAATGGGGGGAAGATCTGAAAAGATCGTTCTACGTTCTACGTTCCGCGTTCTACGTTGATAATATCCCGCGTAACGAAAGTCTTTAACGTAGAACGTAGAACGTAGAACGTTTTCTGGAGAAAAGATGGGCAAAGTGATCGAAACCCTGGATGAACTGAAGACCATCATTGATGCGGTGAAGGCGGCGGGGAAGAGGGTTGTTTTCGGGAACGGGTGCTTCGATATCGTGCATGTGGGGCACGTCCGGTACCTGAAAGGGGCGAAGGAACTGGGGGATGTCCTCATCGTTGCGGTTAACGATGATTCGTCAGTGACCGGTCTCGGCAAGCGCAAAGAGGTCGTAACACCTGCCAGCGAACGGGCGGAGATCATATCGGCACTCGATTGCGTGGACTATGTGGTACTGTTCGGTGAACCCACTGTCGAGAATCTTCTGCGGACGCTGAAGCCTCATATCCATGCCAAAGGGACCGACTATACCGAGGATAACGTCCCCGAGCGGGACATTGTCGTTTCATATGGAGGCAGGGTAGCGATCGTCGGCGACCCGAAGGACCATTCAACCCGCGACATTATAAAAACCATCAAGAACCTGCAAGAAAAATGACGTGGTCAAACACTGCTTTCTGATTTGATTTCAAGCACTTTTTGGTGTATTGTAACACAATCGGACCCATCAAAATGTACAAAGAACAGGCCACAAAGCTGCCTTTATCTATTTATATGATCACATTCAACAATAGCGCCACTATAGCGAGAGCGCTTGAGAGTGTCGCCGGGTGGGCAGACGAGATCGTGGTGGTCGATTCACACAGCCCCGATGGCACGGCCGATATCGCCTCGCGGTATACCGAACGGGTGTTTCATCTCGATACGAGTGACCTGAGGGAAAAATACCAGTATGCCCAGGACCAGTGCAGAAACCCCTGGGTCATGTTCATCGACGCGGATGAATGGCTTACCGGATCTTTTAAGCGCGAGGCAGAGGATATTGTCGGGTCGCTATCGGCGTGCGACGGCTACATCGCCGACCGCAGGAACATCTATCTCGGACGCGAGATCAAACACGGGGGATGGTACCCGGACAGGGAGATACGCCTCTACCGGAAGGACCGGGGAGGCTGGCAGGGAGGCATCCACGCGAAGGTCCATGTCGAGGGGCGCGTCGGCCACATGAAGAACCATTACATGCACACCCCCTACGCGGATACGGCACACCAGATCCGCACCATAGACCGGTATTCGGAGGCATACGCCCGTGATCTCTATAACGCCGGGCGCCATTTTCATTTTTCTAACATGGTCCTGCGCCCGGTCTATCGTTTATTCAGGGACTATATCTTCAAAAGAGGTTTTCTCGACGGCATCCCGGGGGTCATTATCCTGGCGTCGACGATGTATTATGTGTTCATGAAGCACGCACGGCTCTGGGAGATGGAGAAAGCAAACGGAGGGGGGAAAAGTGTTCAATAACAAAGAGGTCCTTGTCACCGGGGGACTGGGTTTCATAGGGAGCAACCTGTGCATTGAACTGGTAAAGAAGGGCGCCCGCGTCACGATCATCGACAACATGCTTCCGCGGCAGGGCGGCAGCATGTTCAACATCCGCGATATCGTGTCAAATGTTTCCGTCAACATCTCCGACGTTCGCAACCAGCTCTCCATGAACCACCTGGTGAAGGGCAAAGACTATATCTTCCACCTCGCCGGGCAGGTCAATCACGTTGACAGCATGAAAAACCCCCTGCAGGACCTGGAGATAAACTGCGTCGGCACTCTTGTGCTTCTCGAAGCCCTGCGCCATAATAACCAGGATGGGAAGGTTATCTTCGCGGGCACCCGCGGCGAGTATGGCTCCAGTGTCAGCCTGCCCGTGGACGAAGACCACCCGACAAATCCCAAGGGCGTCTACGCCGTGACAAACCTCACCGCCGAAA
Organism: Syntrophorhabdaceae bacterium; assembly: GCA_963666485.2. Classification (GTDB taxonomy): domain Bacteria; phylum Desulfobacterota; class Syntrophorhabdia; order Syntrophorhabdales; family Syntrophorhabdaceae; genus Delta-02. Next base: position 374,896 of record CAXXUO010000001.1, read on the forward strand.
AACTGGTCCTCGTCTACGACGACGTGTTCGGGGTAAAGGGGACGTGCCTGAGAATTACCAATACATACGGGCCGCGCCACCAGATGCTCCACGATGAGTATGGTGTTTTCAACTGGTTCATCCGCAAGGCCATGGACAATGAAGAGATACCCGTCATGGGGGACGGAAGGATACTCAGGGATTTTCTCTATGTTGAAGACCTGGTCAGTTCCATGCTTCAGGTAGCATCGGCGGAAGAAGCGTACGGCAAGGTATTCAATGTAGGCACGGGAGTTCCCGTAAGCTTCTTTGACCTCGCCGAAAAGATAGTCGCGATAGCGGGGACAGGCAGGACGAAATTCACGGAATTCACACAGGAACGAAAAGAGGTCGAGCCTGGCGATTATTATGCCGATATAACGCGTATCAAAAACATCACCGGGTGGGAGCCTGTCGTTTCCCTCGACGACGGTATCGCAAGGACCATGGATTTCTACAGGCAATTCAGGAAAGAATACTGGTAAGATGACGAATTCACATCAACCGAAAGCCCTGGCCCGCGACGGCACACATGAAAAGGTTGCGGCTTTTCTCGATAAGAGACCCCGTGGGCGGATCCTCGATGTCCCCACCGGTGAAGGCGCTCTTGCCATCATGCTCAAGAACATGGGGTTTGAGGTTTCCTGCTGCGACATCGAGACGGAACGTTTTTCCGCTCCTGGGCTTACGGTCGATCGCGGGGACCTCACGAAAAGGCTGCCTTACGATGACGGGGTGTTCGATTACGTATGCTTTGTAGAAGCGATAGAACATATGGAAAACCCGTATGCCGCGGTGAGGGAATTGTCCCGCGTGACAAAACCCGGCGGTGTCCTTATCTTGACGACGCCGAATTATCTCAACGTGGAAAGGCGGCTCAAGTTTCTCGTAACGGGGTATTTCACCAAGCCCGTTTCGGGAAAGACATTCCGGGAACGCTTCTCGGGGCAGACGCATGACATGCACTCTTCTCCCATAGGTTATACGCTTATCCGCTTCATCCTGGAGCATGCCGGTTTCACCATTACAGACATGACCTACGATCGAAAGAAGAAAAAACAGGTCTTTCTGAAGCCCGTGGTCTGGCTCATCAGGCTGTACTGTCGCCTGTGGGGCAGATCCAAACGGAAACAATACTGGCTGGACGAAACGGCAGGGCCCGTCATTCTCGACGGAGGGAATACCCTCATACTATTCGCTCAAAAGGACGGTATATCCGCATGAATGTAAAGATCTTCGATATAGACCGGGACCATGCCGCGATCAAGCCAGAGCTCATCGAAACCATTTAAGAATGTCCTGTCAGGCGGCGAATTCATTCTTGGGAAAGAAGTACGCGCGCTCGAGGAGGAATTTGCCGCGTACGTGGGAACGAAATATGCCGTCGGCGTTGCGAGCGGTACCGACGCGATAAAGATCGGAGGCCTCGCCCTGGGGCTTAAACCGGGAGACAGGTTCGTCACGACACCCAACACGTACATTGCAACGGCCATGGCATTATCGGAACATGGCTGCATCCCCCGGTTCTGCGACATCGAGGACGACTCGTACAACATGGACCCGGCCGCCCTGGAAGAACTCCTGAAAAAAGACCCCGGCATCAGGCTCTGCGTCCCCGTCCATCTCTACGGGCAGCCATGCAGACTCGATGAGATCAGGGAAATTTGGCGGACGGCACGGCGTCATGGTGATGGAGGATGCCTGCCAGGCACACGGTTCGCGTTACACGGACAGGAACGTCGGCACGATGAGCGATGCAGCCGCCTTCAGTTTTTATCCGACAAAAAAATCTCGGCTGCTATGGTGACGGCGGGATCATCGTCACGGACAATGACGAGGCATACAGCCGGATGATGGTCTTAAGGGCACACGGGCAGACCGACCGCCACGTCCACGACGTACAGGGTTTCGTGTCGCGGCTTGACGAGCTCCAGGCAGCGCTTCTGCGCGTGAAGCTGCCCTGTCTCGACGAGTGGAATATCGCGAGGAGGCGCAACGCATCCCTCTACGATGCGGGCCTTGAAGACCTGCCTGTTAAAAGGCCCGTCGAAGCCCCCTATGCGTATCATGTCTACCACCTTTATGTCATAGCCGCCGAGGACCGTGATGCCCTGCGCGCATACCTCAGCGAAAAAGGCATCATAACCCTCGTACATTACCCGACCCCCATACATCTTCAAAAAGTGTACAGCCACCTGGGATACGGGCCCGGTTCATTCCCGGTGTCCGAAATATCGGCCCGCCGGATCATTTCCCTGCCCATGTACCCGTCGCTCAAGGAGGAGGAGATCGCATTTGTGTGCGGGGCAATAAGCGAGTTTTACGGGAAATGAGGGTCCTGCACCTTTTCAGCGACTGGAAATGGACAGGGCCGGCTGAACCGGTGCTGTCGCTGTGCGAAAACCTTCAGAACGAGGGTGTGGACGTCGTCGTTGCGTACCGCAAGACACCGATCGATTTCCCCGAGAGAACGGTGGGCAAAGAGGCCCAAAGGCGAGGCCTGCGCTGCTTCGAGGGATTGAGGCTCAACAGGTACTTTTCGGCCCGCGACTGGGTCCATGACCTGACATCTTTCGGCCCTTATACCGAAAAGGAAGGCTTCGATGTGGTCCATACCAACCTTTCGCACGATTATTTTACCGCGATAACGGCCCTCTCGTTTCGCAGGAACCGTCCGCGCATCGTCCGGACGGACCACAAGCGCGACGGTCTCCCTCCGAACATTTTCATGTCCTGGGCAATGGCGCGGACAGACGGCCTTGTCACGTACAGCCGGAAGCTGGCAAAGCTCGATATGAACAATTTCAGTTTGCCCGAAGAGAGGCTGTGCATTGTCCCGCCGGGCGTAAAGCCCTACGAAGGCCCTGCCGGAGACTTAAGACAGGAGTTGGGGATATCGCCCGATGATCGCGTGATCGGGGTCATTGGCCGTCTGAAACCCGACCGCGGCTACGATGTGGTCCTCAAAGCCTTCAGTATCCTGCGCTCCCGTGTTGACAGGGTCAAGCTTGTGATCGTCGGCCGAAGCTCCCAGATAGAGGCGAGCGTTATGAGACCGCTCAAGGAACTGGGCATCGAAAAGGATGTTATCGTTGCGGGCTACCGTTTCGACGATTATTTCCTCATGATACAGACATTCGATATTTACATCATGATGCGCGCGGGGAGCGACGGAAGCGGCCGGGCACTCCGCGAGGTTTTGAGCCTCGGGCGGCCGGCCATCGTGTCCGACAGGGGAATGCTTCCCGATCTTGTCGATGACGGCAGAACGGGCTTCGTGACGAAATGGGACGCCGTAGAACTTGCCGTCAAAATGGAAACCCTCGTAAATGACGAGGCCGCCCGGCGAAGTTTCGGGGAAAATGCGCGCCGCCGGGCCGATGAAGAATGGAGTTTCAGGCTCCAGGCAAAGGCAATGAAGAATTTTTATGAAGCATTATTACGCATGGGACCGCGAAGATAATCCTCTTTATTTCTTTTTCCGATTATTGTACAGTGACAAAAAAATGAAGATCGGCCTGGCAATCTACAATTTTGACCCAAAAAAAGGGGGCGCTGAGCGCTACACATACGACCTCGCCGGAAGGCTGGCAGCGAAGGGCCATCATGTCCTCGTTTTTTGTGCCCATGGCAAAGAGTCCGCCGGCGTCACACTCATACCGCTCAAGGCAATAAAATACCCGCACTGGCTGAGAAACCTCACCTTTGCCCTTTCGCACAGGCGCGCCCTTCGGGAACACCGGCCGGATGTCATGCTTGGTTACGGGAACGTCCTCTCTCTCGACGTGTACCAGAGTCACGGCGGCGTCCAGCGGGTATGGATGGAACGAGAGATCGCGAGCTATGGCCCGCGGGGTAAAAAGGGCCTCAAGCCGCTTCTGTTGAAATTGAGCATTAACCAGGCGGTCCAGCGCTGGATAGATGGCTACGCGGTGCGAAAGAACCGGTTCAACCGGATAATCGCCATCTCCGACATGGTGCGCGATCACATGTCCGAACATTTCGGCGTCGCAAAAGAAAGATTCGATATCGTCTATAACGGGGTCGACACCGTGCGTTTCAGGCCCTCCCCGGAGCCGCCTCCGGGTCCGACGGTGATACTTTTCTGCGCCGGCAATTTCAGGCTCAAAGGTCTAGCTCCCCTCATCCGGGCGTTTGCCAGGGTTGCGGGCGAGGTGAAAGACATCCGGCTTATGATCATGGGACGGGGGAACAGAGACCCCTACATGAAAATGATCGATGAAGCAGGCATGCGCGGCCGGATAGAATTTATCGGTGAGACCTCACAACCTGAAGATGTATACCGCAAGGCGCATGTCCTGGTCCACCCCACCTATTATGATGCCTGTTCCCTGACGACAATGGAGGCAATGGCCTCGGGGCTGCCGGTGATCACCACGCGGTGGAACGGCGCATGCGCATTCGTTTCCCCGGAGGAAGGCTTCATTATTGACGAACCGGACAATATCGATGTCCTCGCATCGGCTATTAAGGCACTGACCGACTCCGGCAGGCGGACCGCAATGGGTCAGAATGCACGCAGGAAAATGGAACAATTCACGATGGATAAAAATGCGGACGAGATCGAAGCGGTGCTCGCAAGATCGAAAACCGAAGGCGCTGCGGGTGGTGCACATGGCCGATGATTCCCGGTCGCCCTATTATTTCAGTCCCCGTCACGATATGATAGAGCTCATACCCGCAAATGCGCAGCGGGTCCTCGAGGTCGGATGCGCCGGGGGCGCAACGGGCAAGGAACTGAAGGAGCGCGGGATCACAGAGATCGTGGGCATCGAAGTTGTCGAGGATATAGCACGTTCGGCAGAGCCTTTTTATGACGCCCTCTACGTCGGTGATGTAGAAACGGTCCCGCTTCCCTATAAGCACGGCCATTTCGATTGCATCCTCTACGGCGACGTCCTCGAGCACCTTAAGGACCCGTGGGCCCTCCTCGCCAGGCACAACAGGATCTTGCGGCATAACGGCATGATCATCATTAGCGTGCCGAATATACGCCACTACCGGATCGCCAAAAAACTCGTGCTGAAAGGCGAGTGGAAATATACCGACGACGGGATCATGGACCGGACACATTTACGCTTTTTCACGCTCGGGTCGACCCGGGACATGATAGAAAATGCAGGATTCGAGATACAGGCGATCATAAAGAAACCTTCCGGCGCAGGCTGGCTCAAAGGACTTAACACGTTGTCCGGCAACCGGCTGCTAGAATTCCTGGTGCGGCAATACATAATAAGCGCCCGAAAGATACGGGAGGTGTAGCGATGCCGCGGGTAAGCATAGTCATCCCCAATCTCAACGGCGAACACCTCCTGCCCATGGCGCTCGACACCCTCCGCAAACAGACCTTCAATGATTTCGAGGTTATCGTCGTCGACAACGGCTCGAAGGACGGATCGCTCAAGCTGTTGAAAGAAAAATATCGTGAGGTCCGCATCGTGTCCCTCGACAGGAACTACGGCTTCGCCTACCCGGTCAACCGGGGCATCGAGGCGTCGAAGGGTGAATTCGTGTGCCTGCTCAATAACGATATCGAACTTGACCCGCGGTGGATGGAAGAACTCCTCACGGCCCTCGAGAAGAACCCTGAAGCGGGTTCCGCGGGACCCAAGCTCATGCGTTATCACGAGCGCGAAAGGATCAATGTTCTCGCGATACGGGTAAACCGGGACGGCCATGTCGAGATCGTCGGGGCCGGCGAGCGCGACACGGGCCAGTACGATGAAGAGCATCTCGTCTTCGGTGTCAACGCCGGGGCCTCGATGTACCGCAAGGCCATGTTCGACGACATCGGGCTTTTCGACGAGGTCTTTTTCGCGTCGTTCGAAGACGTCGACCTTGCCTTCAGGGCGCAACTCGCGGGCTACAAGGCGCTGTACGTTCCGCAGGCCGTCGGGTACCACATGGTGGGGGCGACGATCAAAAAGAAGCGGTATCGCCCGACATACCTCAACAACCGGAACTCCACCCTGTTTTTCTGGAAAAACATGCCGGGTGAGCTCATCCGGAAAAACCTTGCGGGCATCATGGGCAGCAAGTCGGGCACATTTGCCAAAAGGGTCCTGAAAAATTTCTGGAAGCTCAGGACGCTCTATTATCTCAGAGGGACTGTCGCCGGCTACCTGCGCATGCCCCACGTCATGAAAGAACGCAAACAGATCCAGCAGATGCGCAGGGTGAGCCCCGAATACATAGAGTCGATCCTTGACAGGGATTTTGTATGAAAGTCCTTTTCCTGGTACAGGGATTCACGGTAGCGGCAAGCCGGTACCGCGTACTGCAATATATTCCGTATCTCAAAAATCAGGGTATCGAGGCAACCGTGTCCCTGTATCCGCGCAACCCTCTGGAGACAATGAGCTTTCTTGGGAAGCTCCCGGAATATGACTGCCTGTTCCTTCAGCGAAAACGTTTCCGGGGGCCGTTTCTTGCCCTCGTACGCAAGCGTGCGAGAAAGATCATCTATGATTTTGACGATTCGGTAATGTACCGCAATTCCAAGGCCGGGAGCCCCTACTCCCGGACGCGGATGAAACGGTTCGCCGACATGGTGAAGGCCTCGGATTTTGTCATCGCAGGGAACCGGTTCCTGATGGAGCAGACGGTCCCGTTCACAAAAAAAGTGGACGTCCTGCCGACAGCACTCGATGGCGGGCGTTACGTTCCAAAAGATTACAGCAAAGGCAAGGAACGGGTCACGATCGGTTGGATCGGTGACCACGGGAGCATCCATTACATGGAGAAGATGAAACCGATATTCGAAAGCATCGGCCGGACCTACCCAAAAACAGAGCTCAGTATTGTCTGCGACGTATTCATTGACTGCCGTGACATTCCGGTCATCAAGAAAGCCTGGTCGCAGGAAACGGAGATAGAGGACCTCAGGGATATGGATATCGGGCTCATGCCCCTCATGAACGATCTGTGGTCAGAGGGCAAATGCGGGCTCAAGATACTCCAGTATTTCGGCGTCGCGGTGCCCGCGGTGTGCACCCCGGTCGGCGTCAATAAAGACGTTGTGAAAGACGGCGAAACGGGATTCTATGCGAACACCCCGGACGAATGGGTCGACAGGCTGTCGAAACTTATCGAGGACCCGGGCTTAAGAAGGCGGATGGGTGAGAGCGGGCGCGAGGTCGTGATGAAGGATTATACGATCGAGGCATGCGCGCCGAGACTGCTGGAAATTCTCTATAACACAGCGGGAAGGTGACCGGCGGTCTATTTTACCCGCTTCAGGTAACCCCGCGGGTTGAACGTCATAAAAAACTTTTCTTTCTCAGCATCGATGATAAAGCGGTCATCCTTTGTTAAAAATTCCTCGATAGCCTCCATCGGCCCCGGGCCATGCTCAACAAGGACCGGGTGGCCGTTCACATTTGAATCCTCCACGATCAGGTAACAACCTTTCGAAACGAGATCGCTGTATATTTTCAATTCCTGGTCAACATGTTTCTTGCTGTGGTCGGAGTCGAGTATGATCATAGTTTTTTCATCTTTCTTAACATGCTTCTTTACCTGCGCCACGACATCAGGGGCGACCGAAGACCCGGCAATATACGTAATGCGGGGATGCGCGGGCCTTTTGGGCTTCGTGTCTATATCGACGCTCACGATCCTTCCGGTACCGATGAGGTCGCACATTGAAGCAAGGTAAAGCGTGGTCCCGCCTTCCGCCGTGCCGCATTCCACGATGAGGTCGGGCCGCGTGTCCCAGAGCGTTTCCTGGTATATCCACAGGTCAAGCGGGCATTTCTGCACGAAGACGCCGAGCCAGCGGGTATTCTTCCAGGTCTTGCCCTGCAATGCCGCGTCATAATAAAGCCTGTGGAACTGGGTGACAATCTCTTTTTCGGTTTCGGGATTGCCGAATTTTTTCTTGTCGAGATATTTTCTTACTTTCCGTATTCCCCGTTTCGCCTCTTTGACAACGCCCATACGCCCCTCGTCCCTTCTCTAAATCTGTGATATGAAAACGCCATATTCTCACCCCGCGCGTGATATGATGTCAACACAAAAGTCGTTTTCAATCCTCTGGTCATTTCCGCACCGGTGGTGTATAGTGATTTTCACATGAAGAAATACCCGGCAGAAAAATTCACCTGGTTCGTGAAGGACGAAGATGTTTTTCCCGTCGTCCAAGATATCGTTCATCCTGAAGGCGATAGGCGAAGCTACCATATTCGTCAGTGGCGCGGATCGAAGGTATTCATCAAGACATTCAGCGAAAAAGGTGTGGCAGGAAGGGTCCGCTCTCTCCTGGCGCCGCGCGGCAAAAAAGAATACCTCATAGCGGAGAGGCTGGGCTCGCTCGGCGTCCCTTCTCCTGTTCCCCTGGGCTATGCCGTCGGGCAGAATGTCTCCGCCATCATCGAGACGTGTATCGACGGCAGGACGTTCCTCGACGTATTTAAGAATACCGATGACAGGGGCCGACTGCTGAAGGAGCTTGCGCATTTCCTTCGCTTCCTCAAGGCGAAAAAGGTGCGCCACGACGACCTTCACCTCGACAATATTCTCGTTTCTGGCGAGACGCTGCACCTCATTGACCTGCACAAGGTACGGATAAAAGCGGCATTCACCGAAACGGACGAGATCACGAACGCGAAGCATGCTCTCGGGACGATATATTACGACATGGGTCCCCCGGAGCGCAGCCTCTTCTTTGCCGCGTATGAGGCCGAACCGGTTATGGCGGGCAAGATCACGGACGCGATCAGGTCGTTGCGCGATGCATGGGTCGTAAACAAGATGGCCCGTGCATTCCGCGATACCTCGGTCGTGCGCCGGGACGGAACGAGATTCATCATCCGAAACCGTGAAGGATCAGGCAGCGGTAAATTTGTTGAAATGCTGAAGAAAGACAGGAAAGTGCGGGTCGAGCGCTACGGTGATCACGTGCGTAAAACATATACGGGCATATTTCGTCTCAAAGCCGCATGGCGAAACCATGTCGCCCTGGAATACCTGCGCAAGGCCATCACGCCCGCCGTTTATTATGCCGAGGTCCCCAAACACGGGCACGGCTATATAGCCATGGAAGATCTGACAGGCAGGGGCGAGGAACTCGACCGGTACCTCGACAGGAATTATGATGCCATGGACACCCCGGAACGGATATCTTTCATCTCGGAACTGTCGGGTTTCTTCCTCGGTGCAATGGCCTGGGGGATCTCCCACAGGGACCTCAAGGCCTGCAATATCTTCGTTCTGACAAAAGGCGGGTTCCTGTTCCTCGACGTCGAAGACATACAATTCCGACATCCCGCACCGGACACCCTGAAAAAGCTTTTCTGCCAGCTCAACAACACCCTCCCGAAACGCATATCGCTCAAGGACCGCATGCGTTTCTTCCTGCGGCTTGTTTCCGCCGTCGATTACGATAAAAAACAGCTCTTCAAAGAGGTCATTGCCGAATCGCTGAAAGACAACATTGTCTATGAAGGGGTCGCGGGACTCGTCACGGATTCGTGGAAATGAAGACCGTGAGGCGTGAGCGCGTAAGGCATTAAAAAAGCGGTTCCTCATTCCGGACACTGTGTGTCGTCATTCCGGCGAAGGCCGGAATCCAGGGTCTTTCCTCTTTTTTTCATCAAATATTCCCGCCTGAATCATGAAGCTATTCCTGCAAAGGCACTGGACCCCGGCCTTCGCCGGGGTGACGGCAGGGGAAGAGACCTTACTCTATCAACGCCATCCCCGCAACCGATTTTCCCCCGCTTACGACCACGAATTTCGCCCGCTCGGTTCCCGACGGGTCCCAGCGAACGGCAATCTTTCTTGCTTCGAATCTTTTGATGTTTTCCCTTTTGTAGCCGACCAGGAGGGGAACGTCGTTTTTATGAATGATGATCGTGATCTCAGCCGGGGGTTCGAACTCCCGCAGAACTTCTTCAACCGCCTCGTTAAATATCCTCGACTGAACGAGAAACCCGTAGGCGGGGTGATAGTTGCCGCCTGCTACCATGTCCCGCACAAGTTCATTGTCGGTCAAACCGACATTTGCTACCTCTATCCCGTTCTCCATGGCTGCTTTGTAAATTCGGCAGGCCCTCTCGAGCACGTCGTCGAAGGCGTCCGGAATAAATCTTTGCTCTTCATAAAGAGAGTGAAGCGGCGTGTTCCTCATAATGACGAGAGGATAGATGCGGATATAGCCGGGTTTCAGCCGGACCATGTACCGGATCGTCTCATCGATGTCGCTCGTCTTCTCCCCCGGCAATCCGACCATGAATTGCAGGGCGAGATCGAAACCTTCTCTCTGCAACCTGTCGTATGCCTGCAAAAGGTCCCCTCCCGTGTGCCCCCTGTTAACATACGCCAGGATCGCGTCGTTGAATGTCGGTATGCCGAGCTCGATCAGCCCCACCCCGTTCCTTTTGAGCACGGCTATAGTTTCGTCCCTCAAGGGGACGGGCTTTGTCGAGAGGCGGAAACTGCGTATCAGGCCGCGCCACTCGTCAAAAAACCTGAAGATGTTCTCGAGCATGGCGGGTTCGATACCGAAGATGTTGCCGCCGAAAAGGCCGACCTCGCAGGGTTCGGTCCGTCCGGCAAAGGCGGCATCGATCCGGGATTTGACGTCGTCACGGCCTGCCTCGGTGATATAGCCCTGGTGACAATAGATACATCTTTGGGAGCATCCGAGGTGAGGCAGAAATACCGGAACGACCATAATGCAGTATTGTGTATCGTTTTTTTCGCAATTGCAAATTATGCATCGTTATGACCGGTTTGGCCGCCCGCTCGCTTTCAAAAGCTGTTGCAAAAAGTAAAACAACCGTTCCATAATAGAAACCATGGCTCCGGCAGACAGCAGGATGGGTAGTCAGATACCCGAGGAGAGACTGGGAAAGGCCGAAGTCTTCTTCCAGAGGGTGCACGACGTGTTCTCGGGCGGGTCTGCCATACTGTGCGTTTCCGCCCGCATAGCCGGGCCGCTCGATGTTCAGCTCGTCAAGCAATCGTGCCGGAAGCTCTGGGAGAGACATCCTCTGCTCCGTGCCCGGATATCGGCAAAGGCGGACGGACCCTGCTTCGTATTCGATGTCCCCTTCAACAGGATACCCATCCACTCGGTGTTCGAACTCGGTAAGACCGAGATCCCCACATTTGTCGAGCGCGAAATAAGCTCGGCATTCGATACGGCGCGCTGCCTGTGGAAGGTGCTGCTCGTAACGGACAAGGTGAAACTCGATAAGCATTACCTGGTCGTCTGTACCCATCGTTCGATAAGCGACCCGTTCTGTACCGTCAGTCTTGCCCGCGAAATGCTGGAGGTATGCGCACAAATACTGTCGGGCATGGAATGCGAGGTCAGCCTGTTGCCCGTGAGCCCGAATTTCGAGCAGATCGCCGCGTCGATCCCTGAATCGCTCTTCTCGGAAGGCATGTCCGGCAGCAGGAAAGAGGGATCTGTTGGCGGCCGGATGCCCTGTCCGGACGTCCCCGTCAACAAGAGAAATACGCGCATCAGGAGCCACACGATAAAACCCGAGCGCCTTAAAACACTGAAGGCCCTGGCCAGGGCCGAAAAAGCCACGATGCGGGGGATGCTCGCAGCCGCGACCGCCATGGCGATGCAAAAGCAGATCGGGGATGATGTCCCGATCGATATCCGCACCCCGTTAAGCATCCGGAAACTCACCACGCCCCGGATCGGCAAAGACGAAATGCGGTGCCTCGCGTATGATGCGCGCATTCAATCGAAACAGATCTCCGACCGCGCAAGTTTCTGGAGCTTTGCACGGGATTATGAGGCCGCGCTCCTGGCTTCCGCACCGTCGGCAGATTGGCCCGTTCACGCGCCGGAGATGAACGATGATCCCGATCAGGCACCCGGCTTGCCGCTCTCGTGCTCGCTCGTATACGCAAACGAGATCCGCCGCATTCAGAAGAGCCCGTTCACGATCGAGAACTTCCTGCTGGTGAGGGGCTTGAGGTCCGCGGACAAGCTTATGTTCATTTCTGCAATGCCCGTGCTGGGCAGCCTGCCGGTCACATTCGCATATGTGTCACCCCTTCTCGATGAGGCCTGGGTCGACAAATTCGTCAAAAACTTCATTCACATACTCGAAAAGACCATAAAATAACCGGGAGAACCCATGAAAATTTCCACATCGAAATATCTGCAGATCCTCGTAGTCATTACCATGATCGCACTTTCCGCGATCATCGCCCGCCCTCAGGCGGCACTGTCGGGGCCTTTGCCAAAAATAAAGATACTCGCGATGGGAGGGACCATCGCCGGGGTCGCGGCCTCCCCGACAGAGACCAAGGATTACAAACCCGGCACCCTGGACATCGCGTCCATAATCCGGTCCGTACCCGGTCTCGAAAAACTCGCCGACATCTCGGGCGAGCAGGTGGCGAATGTCGACAGCTCACATATGACGGACGAGCTCATGCTCAAGCTTGCGCGGCGGGCCAATGAGCTCTTCGCGACCGGGGCGGTTGACGGGATCGTCGTGACGCACGGCACAGATACCCTGGAAGAGACGGCATATTTCCTGAACCTGACCGTGAAAAGTGATAAACCCGTGGTCATCACCGGTTCTATGCGGCCCTCCACGGCGATAAGCGCGGATGGTCCCCTCAACCTTTACAACGCCGTTGTCCTGGCGGCTGACAAACGGTCGCGCGGACGGGGCGTACTCGTCACCCTCAACGAGACTGTCCATGCGGCCCGCTTTGTGACAAAGACAAACACGACGAGCGTTGACACGTTCCGCTCCGCGGACCTCGGGTGCCTCGGGTACGTCCTCGACGGCATACCGTATTTTTACCAGTCGACCGCGAAACGGCATACCGCTTCATCCGAATTCGACACAGGCGCTATGAGGTCGCTGCCGCGCGTTGACATCATCTACGGTCACGCGAATGGCAGCCGGGCCCTCGTCGACGCGGCCCTAAGCGCCGGGTCACAAGGGATCATCATTGCGGGCGCCGGGAACGGCGGTATTTTCCCGAAGGAAAAAGAGGCCCTTATCGATGCCGCAAAAAAAGGCGTGCCGGTTGTCCGGGCATCGCGTACCGGCAGCGGGATTGTGACGCAGAGCGGGGAATACGACAGGTACGGTTTCGTGACATCGAATAACCTTAATCCGCAAAAAGCCCGGATACTGCTGATGCTGGCCCTTACAAAAACGACGCAGCGGAAAGAAATTCAAAGGATGTTCGACGAGTATTGACCACAAGGCAGGGGCGTTCTTCCTTGACTTTTGGCCTCCTCTTTCCTTAATCTGTACCCATGCAAAAACTCGCCATAGGCATGTTCGACTCGGGGGTCGGGGGGATGACCGTCCTTAAGGAAGTAAAGGCCCTTCTGCCCCATGAGCACATCATCTATTTCGGGGACACCGCGAGGGTGCCCTATGGCAACAAATCTCCGCAGATGGTAACGAAGTACGCGCTCGAAAGCGCCCTCTTCCTCCTGACGAAGGGCATCAAGCTCCTCATCATAGCATGCAACACGTCTTCGGCATTCGCCCTCCAGATACTCCAGAAAAAAATGCCGATCCCCGTCATCGGCGTCATAGCGCCGGGGGCCAGGGAGGCTGTCAGGAACACGAAAAGCAGGAAAGTGGCCGTCATCGGCACCCGGACCACCATAAAAAGCATGGCATATGACAGGTCGATCAGGAAGCTCGATCCGGGCATAGAAGTTTTTTCGCGTGCCTGTCCCCTCTTTGTGCCGATCGTCGAGGAAGGGCTCGAACACGATGAGATCGCGAGCCTTACGGCCGGGAAATACCTTAGCGACCTGCGTGGTTCGGGGATCGACGTGATCGTCATGGGCTGCACTCATTACCCGGTCCTCGAGGACGTGATCAGGCAGACGCTGGGAAGCGGCATCAAGATCGTCCATTCCGGGAAGGAAACGGCAAAAGAGGCCCGGGCCATCTTGAATGACAGGGACCTCTTCAACAAGAGGGGCCGCGGCAAGTGCGAGTATTTTGTGACCGACGCGCCCGGGTCTTTTCGTGATATTGGCGGAAGGATCCTGGGAGAGGACCTCACGCACGTGAGATCGCTGAAAAGCCTCGGCTACCAGGACCTTCTTTTCTCTTCATGATTGCCGACATAGCCCTGCCTATACCTGTCGGCAAAAATTTTTCCTATTCAGTACCTGATGAGATGGCCCCGCATATTTCCCTGTGGTCACGGGTGCGCGTCCCGTTCCATCAAAGGGACGCCGTTGGCATCGTTGCGGACCTTAAGGAGGGCGACCCGACCGGGCTCAAGCCCGTGATCGAGCCCCTCGACTTTTTCCCGCTCGTCAATGAGGAACTCCCGGCCCTCGCGAAGTGGGCGTCATCATACTACCTTGCACCGATCGGCCTCGTTATGAAATACGCCCTGCCTCCTGTGCGCGATATCGAGCGCTACCTTGTCGCCGGGGAACCGGCGGGCGCCGAAGCGGCCTGTCCGGTACCGCTCGGCAAAATGATCAAACGATCGGGACATCTTGGCCTTATGGAACTTTACAGCAAGGGTGCTCTCGCCTTAAGCGACAGCCTGTCACACAACGACTTCGGCCCGGCCGGACTTAAGGCCCCGGGGGAACCGGACAAGGAGGCGGAGAAAATCGTCCTTGTCGATTCGCTGGAAAAGCGGCTGGAAAGATATGTCTCGCTCATCAATGCCCGCCTTGAAAATAACGGGAACATTCTTTTCCTCCTGCCGGACCACCACGCGGCGGGAGCGTATTTCGCACGGATAATGAAGGAATTGTATGGCGACCGTGTCCTCTGGTTCGGTTCGGGCATACCGGTGAAGCAGCGGATGGAGACGTACTTCCGGGTCCGCCATGACGACGGGCATATTATCCTCGGCAATAAAAGCCTGGTATTCCTCCCGGCCCGCAACCTCTCCCTCATCATCGCGGAAAGGTTTGACGACGAAGAATACCGGAACGAGGAAAGCTTCAAATTCAACGCCGTCCGGACAGCTGTTGAACGCGCCCGCCTGAGCGGTGCCCCGGTCATTCTCGGCAGCGCCGCATGCTCTCTGGAAATTCTTCATCGCGTCCGCGAAAATGGATACGCGCTGCATTTTCGGGCCGCGGACAATCTCTCACGCCTGCCGGCAACGGTACGCTCGAGGTCTTCAGGCGAATTGCTCGATCGTCTTTGCGCCGATATCGAAGACTCCGCCCGGAGGGGGATGAGAGTCGCCGTTTACGTCCCCCGCAAGGAATACGGCTCTTACCTCAGATGCCAGGCGTGCCGGGAAGACCTCTTATGCGAAAAATGCGGGTCACCCTTCACGTATGACCGGGACAGCAATAACCTTGAATGTTCCTCCTGCGGGACCGGTCACCCCTATATAGATTCATGTCCCGTGTGCGGCAGCCGCATGATCGGTTTCGCGAGAATAGGTGCATCCTTCGTGTTCGACCACATTTCCCGGAATGTTCCCGGCATCCGCGCCGCACTCATCACCGGTGATTCACTGAAAAAAGAGCTATCCATCTTGAAGAAGAACGGTCCCGCTCCTCAATGCCTGGTAGGGACGCAGTCGCTTTCAAAACTTTACGGTCATCAGTGTGACAGGCTTTATCTCGTGGACTGGGAAGAATTACGCAAAATGTCCGGGTTCCGGTCAGACGAAAAAACTCACCAGGTCCTCCTGAACCTTATCGACGCCCTGAAGCCCCACGAGATCGTGTGCTACTCCAGACAAAAAAAATCCTCAGATATCGCGGCCTACCTGGACCCTCAGCAATTTTGCGGGACCGAGCTTCAAAAACGCAAGGACGCTGAATTCCCCCCTTTCACCAGGATGTTCATCATCGACGCGCGGGCAAAAACCCGGCCCGCCGCCGACCGTGCCCTCTCAAAGATCAAGACGGTCATCTCCGCCAACGGCCTCGACCCGTTCGTCTTCGGCACCGTACCCGCCAATAAGGGCCCCTATCACGTTTGGAAAACCCTCCTGAAAGGCCCCGAAGACCTGCTTAACAAAGCCTTCGCAGACCTGTACAGCATCCCGGGCGTAGAGATCGAAGCGGATCCGCCCTCCTTTTAATCGTGAGGCGTGAGGCGTAAAAACCTTGGATCCCGGTGTCAAGCACCGGGATGACGGTCTTGATAATAGACTCAGGGACAAGAAAAAGTCGCAAATAATATTATAATCGTCATTCCGCCGGCTTTTGCGGCGGAATCCAGCGTCTTTCGATTTTTTTCCCGTTCCCCATGATGTGAAGAAGAAAAACCAAAGACGCTGGATTCCGGCAAGCCGGAATGACGGAAAATTAGATCATATCGGGCTTTTGTATCAGGATGATTGGGGGGACCGACCGAAGCGGGTTTAATGACCAAATTCATCGCGGCTTTTAATTTAGGGCGATAACGAGGCGACGACGAGGGTCCCGACACAGGCGTACACTGATACCGGGGCACCCACTTCCGAGCTTGCTAATGTGGTTCGCGCGTCGAGGAGGGGCCGGAGGAATTCAACGAAGGAAGCGCCCTGATAAGGAAGGCGCCTGTCCAAAAAAAAGGGGAGGCGCGTGGCCTCCCCCCTTCTTTCTTGAGAGAAATTACTTCTTTGCAGGGGCTGCGGCGGGAGCTGCCGGAGCTGCGGGAGCTGCCGGTTTCTCTTCTGCCTTCTTCTCTGCCTTCTTCTCTGCGGCTTTCTTCTTCGCTGCGCCAGGTTTGCCAACTGCCTTAGCGATGTTCTTGCCGTCTTTCTCTACGTAGACAACCACGACCTTGTCGCCAGCTGCTACTTTCTTATCCATCTTCGCCTTGGAGACGTCGAAGGTCATTTCTGTTTCGCCCTTCACGACGATTGTCTTTGCTGCATCGTCTTTGCTGACGAACTCACCTTCGAACTTCTTTGCGCCGGCTTTCTTGGCTTTCTCTACGGCTTTGTCTTTTGCGGGTTTCTCCGGTGCTGCGGCCGGTTTGTCTGTTGCAGGGGCTTTCTTCTCCTCTGCTGCATACACGGTCGTCACGAAGGCCACGCCGATGATGATTGCGAGAACGAGCATTAATACTTTCTTCATATTGTGTTCACCTCCTCCCCTTTTATTGGTTACATTCAGCTGCATGGCTTCAGTAATGCATTCGCCGTGCCACATTCGTAACATGTGGATAATATTAGACACTATGATTTTCTCCGAAACGTGAAAACCCGCTGAAATCGGAAATTTCCGACTAAAACAACCATTTACCATCGGAAATATCCGACTACCTCTGTTTCCATCGGACAAATCCGACCCCCACCTCCGTCACCCCGGCGAGAAGACCAGGACCGAAGATTTTTCCTTATGGTACCACGGCACGGGCCGTCATTCCCGCGAAGCGGGAATCCAGCGTCTTTAGCTTTTGATATTTAATGGTCTATTAAGGTTGACCTTCTTGTGTACACCACGGCCAGCGGCTGATGTACAGGTACAAGATGAGTGCACGTTTCCGGGTATTGCCCAAAAATCCTACTGAAAAGACACTGGATTCCCGCTTCGCGGGAATGACGGCAGGTTTTGTGGTGTATTTACGTCTATGATGTCGCGGCGCCCTTATAGTCTACGATGTCGCGGCGCTTACTTTTAGCCTTTCCCCGTTTGCCGCTTCTTCATATCCGCCATCTTTGCCTTATAATCATACAACCCCAGTTCCTTAAGCTTTGACACGGCGACGAAGAAGGTGTCCCTGTTTATCCCGAGATGCTCCACGATCTCCTTTGGTTCCAGGAGATGGCCGGATTCCCCGTCCGGGTCGAGCTTTGTCAGATAAAGGTAGAGCCGGTATTCCGCCGCGGTGAGGCGCGCGTCTATAAGCTCGTCGAGCTTCAGCGCTATAGGGCTCACCCCGCCGTGCGGCCTCGAGCCCTGGCGCACCTCCGCGGGGACGTGCTCCATCGTTATGGTGCCGGCATCGCACATTATATAGGAACGCTCGAGGACCGATTCGAGCTGCCGCACGTTGCCGGGCCAGGGGTAATGCATAAAGCACTGAAGCACATCATCCGAGAGGCCCTTCTTCTCCTGGTGGGCGCTGTCAAATTTTTTCAGGAAATGCTCGATCAGAAGCGGTATGTCCGTAAGCCGGTCGCGAAGAGGGGGGAGGGCGAACGCGATGACATTCAGCCGGTAATACAGGTCCTCCCTGAACTTGCCGTCCTCGATCTCCTTCTCCAGCTTTTTGTTTGTTGCGGAAATAATACGCACGTCGAGCTTGATCGTCTCGTTCCCGCCGATCCTGCGCACCTCTTTTTCCTGGAGCACCCTCAAGAGTTTTGCCTGGGTGCTCTGCGTCAGGTCCCCTATTTCATCGAGGAACAACGTGCTGCCGTTCGCCTGCTCGAAAAGCCCGATGTGACGGGAAACCGCCCCCGTAAAAGCGCCCTTTTCATAGCCGAAAAGCTCGCTTTCGAGCAGCGTCTCGGGTATCGCCGCGCAGTTTATCGCGAAGAAGGGCTTGCTCTTGCGCGGGCTGTTATAATGGATGCTCTTTGCAAACAGCTCCTTGCCGGTCCCGCTCTCTCCATGGATAAGCACCGTCGAGTTCGTCGGGGCAACCCGCTTGACGATCTTGTACAGTTCTTCCATTGCCCCGTGTGCGCCTACGATGTTGTCAATATGGAACCGGTCGCGCAGCTGGTCCTTCAGCATGATGTTGTCTTTGAGGAGGCGCACCTGGTTCACGGCATTGTTGACAACAAGGAGGAGCTGGTCCTTTTCAAGGGGTTTTTCGAGGTAATAAAACGCGCCGAGCTTCGTCGCCTCGACGGCCGACGGGATGGACCCGAACGCCGTCACAATGATCACGTGGCAAGGGTGGCCGAGGGCACGCACCTCCCGTAAGACCTCTGTGCCGTCGATATCGGGAAGCTTAAGGTCAGTCACGACAATATCGAAGCTCGCGTTTTTCAGGATATCGACCGCTTTGCGGCCGCAATCCGCATCCTCCACGTAAAACCCCTCCCTGGAGAGGATCATCTTCACTATTTCACGCTGGTTCCTGTCGTCCTCTACGACGAGGATCGTCCCTTTATTGTCATCCTTCATGGTGCGGCAGCCTTATCGTCATTGTCGTCCCTTTTCCAACCTCGCTTACGGCGGATATCGTACCGCCGTGCTCTTCCACAAACCTTTTCGTTATGGCCAGGCCGAGCCCGATGCCGAGTTTTTTCGTCGAGTAATAAGGTTCGAATATCCTCTCAAGCTCGTCCCCGGGTATGCCCTGACCGGTATCGGACACCGCAAGACATGCCATGCCGTTCTCCTCGGCGCATTCTATGCGCACCTGCCCCGAGTCCTCGATCGACTGTATCGCGTTCACGATAAGATTGATGAGGCTCAAGCGTATGTATTCCCGGTCGCAATAGATCGTGCCCACCCCGTTGCAGGATGTCGTCACTTCGATGCCGCTGCGGACCTTGTCCCCGATGGTAATGAGCGCTTCCTCGATAAGGTCGCCGAGCGGGACGTCGTCCTTGTGAAGTGTTATGGACTTGCCGAGGAAGAGGAAGTTGTGGATCAGCTCGTTTATCCGGTAGACCTCTTTGACCAGGCTGTCGAGGAGCCCTACCAGTTGCTCCTTGTCGGAGATCGTCTCTTCCGAGATCTGCTCCTTGATGTGCCCGATCGACAGCGTCAGGAAATTGAGCGGGTTGCGTATCTCGTGGGCGATGCCGGATGAAAGCTGGCCGATAAGCGACAATTGTTCCGATTTTTTGAGCTTTTCTTCAAGTTCCTTCTGCTCGCTCAACTTTTCGACCATTTCATTGAAGCTCGAGACCAGTGTCCCGATCTCATCCTTCCTGTCCGTGGGGCCTATCTTAACGAGCTCGCCCATAGCGATCTTCCGGCTGGCGGTCGCAATCCTCTTTATCGGCTCCGTGTATTTTTCCGCGATGACGAGACACACGATGATGCCGATCGTGAATGCGAAGATCATGCTCAGGATCCTTTTGACCTGGTTGCGGTTCTGCAGGAGCCGGTAATCGTCGAGGGCCATGTTTATATGGATATAGCCGATGTTCTGCCCCTTGATGGAAACGGGCATGATGATATTGTAGAGCCTCTGCGTCCCGCTGCGGTGCTCGTCGCCGAGACGGGCGGTTATCATGAGGTCTTTCTTCCGGCTTGCCGGTTTTTTCTCGGTTATCTTCGTCGTCGTGCCGATCTTCTTCGGGTCGGAGCTCGCGATGACCTCGGATTTGTCGCTGACAATGGAGATCTCCTTGATTCCCTTCTTGTTGAGCATATCGACGTAGCTTTTGAGACGCGCGGTTGAATCCCCGCGGTAGGTCAACTCCTCGACGCTTATCTGGATCGCTTTCGTGATATCGTCGATATTGTCGCCCACCTTGTCGAGCAGGGCCTCCTCGGCCCGTGTATAGATTATGGTCAGGGAACCGATCGAAATTAACAGCAGAAGGAAAAGGATGAGAAGGAGCTGGGTCCTCAACGACAGGCTCCTGAAGATCGTCTTTATACGCGCATAGAACGCGGACGACCCGGCCTTGAAGCCGGACCCGTTGTTCCTGTCGCCGTTATGCATGGTCTTATCGCTCATGGTGGTCGAGATACGCCTCGATGCGGCTGTTTATTATGCCGGTGGGAACAAGGGGAAAGACGTCTTTCAGCGGCGGCCCGTCCGGCCTTCCCGTAACAAATGCGCGCAATATCATGAAAAGGTCCTTCTTCCTGACATTCTCCCGCATACCGATCCTGTTCGCAAGGTCGTCGAATGAAATTCTTTCAGTTCCAGACAGGAGGCCCTTCATCTCGTGCGCGATCTCGACCGCCCTGTCCGTCTTGGCGAGATACGTAAGGGCCCGCTCATCGATCCCGGGGGTCGTGAAAATATCCAGGTATCCTTTGAGATCAACGACAGTGGACGCATTCTCGCGGACCGCGGATATCCGGTCGGCCTGACCGGCATCGAGCCCTGCTTCCGCGATGAGCTTTTCGAGCGGCATATGCTTTAAATATTCCCTGTTGAACCAGAGAAGTTTTTCCCTGTCAAAGATATTATCCGATGCCGAGATGGAGTCGAGCGAAAACGTCCGCACGAGCTCATCGAGGTCCATTATCTCGGCGGCCGTGTTCCGTCCCATCGCGCAGAGGTAGTTGACGAGGGCGTCCCGGACGATGCCCAGGGAACGGAAATCGATAACACGCGTGGCGCCATGCCTTTTGCTCAATGGCTTGTGGTCAGGCCCGATAAGCAGGGAATGGTGGGCATACCGGGGGGCTCGAGCGTCGAACGCCTGGAAGAGCGCTATCTGTTTCGGCGTGTTCGGGATGTGGTCGCTGCCCCGTATGACGTCCGTGATCCCCATGAGCATGTCGTCGACGACCACGGCAAGGTTATAGGTCGGGGTCCCGTCATTCCTCAGGATGATAAGGTCATCCACGTGGCCGCGCGGGAATGAAAGCTCGCCGCGTATCCCGTCATGAAACGTTATCGGCCGTGCGTCGGCCCGAAAACGGACCGTAAAAGCCCTTCCCTCACCCGCGAGCCTTTCGGCTTCCCCGGCCGGGAGCTCCCTGCATTTCCCCCCGTAGCGCGGCGGCTCACCCTTTGCGAGCGACCGCTGCCGTGCGGCGGCGAGTTCTTCTTCCGTGCAGAAGCATTTATAGGCGCGGCCTTTCTCCATGAGCATCTTCGCGTGCTCCGTGTACAGTCCGAGCCTTTCCGACTGGCGCACCGGGCCTTCGTCCCACGTTATCCCGAGCCACGCGAGATCGTCTATTATCGATCGCTCGTAGGCCGCCTCGGAGCGCTCCCGGTCCGTATCCTCCATGCGCAGGACGAACGTCCCGCCTGCCTTGCGGGCAAAGAGATAATTGTACAGCGCGGTTTTCGCGTTCCCGATGTGAAGGTGCCCGGTGGGGCTTGGAGCGAATCGTACTTTGACCATGATCGTATCGTGTTTTCCGGATACCTGTATCTAAAGTTTCTCGACGAGAACAACGGCCTGGGCAGCGATGCCTTCGCCGCGCCCGGCAAATCCAAGGCCCTCTGTCGTCTTTCCCTTGATGCCGACCATCTCCGGGCCGATCGACAGGATGGCAGCTATCCGTTCCTTCATCGCAGGGCGGTACGGCGCTATCTTCGGCCTCTCGGCAATAACGACGCTGTCCACATTGACGATGCGGTAGCCCCTCTCCCCGGCAAGGGCGGCGATCCTGGCAAGGATGACCGTCGAGTCGATGTCCTTTATTGCCGCGTCCGTATCCGGGAAATGCACCCCGATGTCGTCTTCCCCGAGTGCTCCAAGAATGGCGTCGGCTATCGCATGGAGAAGGACATCGGCATCCGAATGGCCGAGAAGGCCCTTGTCAAAAGGGATCTCGACGCCCCCGAGAACAAGCTTTCTTCCGCCTGCGAACCGGTGAACATCGAAACCTGTCCCTACCCTCATATGTTTCCTTTTAGCTGCTGCAAGAGTCCCTGCGCGATGGTGAGGTCCTCGGGGGTCGTTATTTTCATGTTGTACGGGGACCCCTCGATCACCTTCACCTTCTTGCCCAGGTGTTCGACGAATGTCGCATCGTCGTAGCCGTAATGCTTCTTCGCCATTCCTTCCCGGTAAGCCTTCATGATAAGCGGGTATTTAAAGGTCTGCGGGGTCTGCACATGCCAGAGCGACTCCCTCTCCAGGGTCTTTACGACGAAACCTTCCTTCGATATGACCTTCACCGTGTCCTGCATCGGCAATGCCGGTATGACTGCATCGAACATTTCCATCAGGAAAATGCCTTTTTCAATGAATGCCGGGGAGATAAAAGGCCGGGCCCCGTCATGTATCACGACCACGTCGCAGGCATGCTCGATCGCCTCGAGCCCGTTCCGCACGGAATCCTGCCTCAGTTTTCCGCCGATGACGATCTTCATTATCTTGTTGAACTTGTATGTCTCGAGGATCTCCTCCTGGATAAGGGGAAGGTCCTTCTGGTTGACGACGAGATAGATGCCGTCGACCGCATGGCATTCCTCGAAGATCTGCAGGGTATGCACGATGATCGGTTTGTTCTCGATAAGGAGAAATTGTTTGTTGGTGGCAGCGCCCATCCTTTTTCCTGCACCGCCGGCAAGAATGATAGCAATTGTTCTCATTGTGATTTCACGCCTGTTCTTCTAGTTGATATTCATCGGGAAAGATAAGGTCTTTTTCCGCCTGCTCCTTGAGCTTCGAGAAGATCATTCTGCCCGAAGTCGTCTGCAAAACGCTCGTTACCACGACATCCACGGCTTTTCCCAGATATTTGCGCGCGTCGTCGATCACGACCATGGTGCCGTCGTCGAGATACCCGATCCCCTGCCCGTGCTCCTTGCCTTCACGGACGACCTTGACGTTCATCTGTTCGCCGGGGAGCATGGTGGGCTTTAAGGACATCGCCAGCTGGTTCATGTTCAGGACCTCGATGCCCTGAAGCTCGGCGACCTTGTTGAGGTTGTAATCGTTCGTTATGATCTTCCCCCCCAACCGTTTTGCAAGGGCAATAAGCTTGGTGTCGACGTCTTTCAATTTCGGGAAGTCATAATCGACGATCTTGACATTGAGGAAGGTCTGCTTCTGCAGCCTGTGAAGGACATCGAGCCCACGACGGCCGCGCGTCCTCTTGACCGGGTCCTGGTGATCAGCTACATGCTGGATCTCGTAGAGGACGAACTGGGGGATGAGAAATGTCCCCTGCATGAAACCCGTTTCGCAGATATCTGCGATCCGCCCGTCTATGATCGTGCTGGTATCGAGAAGCTTTATGTCCTTTTCTTCCTCGAGCTTGTCGAAAAGAGGGACCTTCGACAGGTCGAGCGTCTTGCTCTTCTCCTTTCCCAGGACGAACCCGAGGTATCCCATGATGAAATAGAACAGGATGTAGATCGGCAATGTGATGGGGACATCCTGAATGAGGGCGAGGAGAAGCCGTGATATAAAGAGGTTCGCTATGAAAAGGCTCACCACGATCCCGACAAGGCTGCCGAGGATGATCTTGAGCGGTATATCTTTGAGCTTGGACTCTATCTTGAGGATGCCGTACCCGAGGATGAGGCCGCAGAAGGCGCCGACAAGCCCCCAGATGCCACGCGACAGGAGTTCTTTCAGTATGAAATAACCGGACAGCGTGGTAACAGTCAGGAGGATTATCTGGACGAATGTATCCACGAATCAGCCTTTATGGTGATTAGCGGTATTCCCTTTCTGGCTGCTGTTGTTGGCGAGGAAGATCTCTTCTATTTCCTGCTCGATCATTAACTCTTCGGTGCCCAGCGACATGGACAGTTCCTTGGTGATAAGGTTCCGCGCCATTTCGAACATTTTCTTCTCGCCGAAGGAAAGTTCTTTCCAGTATCGCAGGTTGTAGAGTTCTTTGAGTACTGTCGCAACTTCGTAGATGGAGCCGCTCTTGATCCTTTCCATGTATTCTTTGTAGCGCCGGTTCCAGGGTGAATTATCGTGGACAATGTTCTTGTCCTTCAATATATCGTACACCCTGAAAACCTCGGTGGCCTCGATCACTGTCCTCAGCCCCGCATTTTTTGCACCGTCGATCGGGATCATGATGGTCATGTCCGTGTCGAGAATACGAATAATGTAAAACGACTGCTTGGTACCGGAAAATTCTTTTTCTTCGATAGATTCTATCCGGCCAACTCCGTGTCCCGGGTATACTGCAACTTCTCCTACATCAAACATTACGCCTCCGATAAATTGTCATCGTTTTTCGGCCAGGTTCCATATTGTAGCATAATTTTGACCAAAATTAAATACGTAAGTCTTTTTAGGTAATTATGTGCAGTGAATTCAGGGATGCGCCCCCGTTTGGCCGCCTTTTACGGGCGTTAACGACCGGGGCATACGAGGGAAGTTGCGGGCTTATCTCTTCTGTTCGGCGAGTTTGAATTTCAGGTCCGTCATAACCCTCATCAGGTTTTTCTCTTTAGCGAGGTCCATCGCGGTCCTGTTCTGCTTGTTCACGACCGAGAGGTCGGTGTTGCGGGCAATAAGATAATTTATTATCCCGGCAAATTTATTATTGATGGCACACATAAGCGGGCTGTTCCCGGCGTTATCGCGTACATTGATATCCGCCCCGTTCTCGACGAGCGCACGGACTATTTCCATATACCCGCTGCAGGCCGCAAAGTTCATGACATTGCCCCCGTCCACATCAGGGGCATCCGGGTCGGCGCCCCGCGATAGCAGCAGCCGCAGGACCCCGACCTGGTTGTTCCTGCAGGCATAGGCGACGGCAGATTGCCCCCGGCTGTTCTTCGCGTTGACATCGGCGCCCTTGTCGATGAGAAACCGGGCCGTATCGGTAAATCCGTGCTGCGCCGCGCACATGAGCGGGGTTTTACCGGCCGGGTCTGTCCCGTTGATATCCGCCCCGTCTTCGACGACCCGCACCACGGCCTCGGCATCGCCTTTCTGGCAGACAAGCATCAATCGTTCGGTATCTTCTGCGGCCATATAGTGACAGTATATCCGATGATGGAAAAAAGAAAAGCTTTTTTCACATGCTGAACATGATCTGCCACCCCTGAAAGCGCCTTAATGCACGCGTCCCAAAAATGGATTGATGCCTGCAGGATTTTCCTTTATAATCACTAACAATCTTTCATCTGGAGGCAATCATAATGGTTAGATCAAGGTTCGCGCCGAGTCCGACGGGGAACTTGCACATCGGCGGCGCCAGGACCGCGCTCTTCAACTACCTGTACAGCAAACATCACGGGGGCGTCTTTGTCCTGAGGATCGAGGATACCGATATCGAGAGGTCCCGTGACGAATATGTGGACGATATCCTCGGCGGGCTTTCCTGGCTGGGGCTTGATTGGGATGAAGGGCCCTTCTATCAGAAGGACCGGATGGACCTGTACCGGGAGCACGCGGAAAAGCTCCTCAAACAGGGGCTTGCGTATAAATGCTACTGCAGCGCCGAGATTCTCGAGGAAAAGAGAAAGGCGGCCCTGAAGGAAGGCGGGAAGCCCCATTACGACCGGACGTGCAGGGACCTGCCGCCGGACGACCCGGCACAGGCGGGCAAACCGTACGTGGTGCGTTTCCGGACACCCATCACGGGAGAGGTGAGCTTTACCGACCTCGTGCGCGGACCGATCACGTTCAAGTGCGAAGAACTCGACGACCTCATCATACTGCGCACCGACGGAACACCGACATACAATTTCACGGTCGTTATAGACGATGCACTGATGGGGATAACTCATATAGTGCGCGGCGATGACCATATAAATAACACACCTCGCCAGATAGTGATCTACGAGGCCCTGCACTACCCTGTGCCTCAATTCGCCCACGTGCCGCTCATCCACGGGAAGGACAAAACCCGTCTTTCCAAGAGGCATGGCGCGACGAGCCTTCTCGAGTACCGCAACGACGGGTTCCTCCCCGAGGCGGTCATGAACTACCTCGCACGCTTAGGCTGGGCGCACGGCGACCAGGAGATATTCTCCCGGCAGGAACTGATCGAAACGTTCGACCTGCCCGCGGTCGGGAAGTCCCCTTCCGTTTTCGACATGGACAAATTGACCTGGCTCAACACGCATTACCTGAAAACGCTGCCCGAGGATGATATAGCCGGGCGGCTTCTGCCTTTTCTCGAAAAGATCGGAATAAAAGCCGTCAACAATGCACGCCTCGTAAAGATCGTCGTGAACCTCCGGGAACGGGCGAAGACCCTCAAGGACATGGCGCAGATGGCGGAATATTTCTTCCGGGACGATCATGCGGTCGATGACGCGGCGGTAGCGAAATTTCTCACACCCGCCACGAAACCGATACTCGAGGACTTCGCCGCGTCTGTGAAGAACATCACGTCGATGGATGATGCAGAAAACCTGAAAACGG
This sequence comes from Syntrophorhabdaceae bacterium, assembly GCA_963666485.2. GTDB lineage: Bacteria > Desulfobacterota > Syntrophorhabdia > Syntrophorhabdales > Syntrophorhabdaceae > Delta-02. The sequence goes on from CAXXUO010000001.1 coordinate 401,770, forward strand.
AACTCGAAGGCCTGACAAAAAAATATAATGTCAAGCCCGTCGCGGTGATCCAGCCGATCAGGGTGGCGCTGTGCGGCAAGACCGTCAGCCCCGGCATCTTCGATGTTATCGCCATATTAGGGAAAGAAACCGTCGAAAGACGTATCAGGAAAGCGATCGAATCGATCCAATGAAATTAGCCAGGCTCGAAATTTTCGGCTTCAAATCATTCCTCAACCGTACCGTCTTCCAATTCGGTGAAGGTATAACGTCCGTTGTCGGCCCCAACGGCTGCGGCAAGAGCAATATCGTCGACGCGATCGTCTGGGTCCTCGGAGAGCGGGGAACGAAAAGCCTCCGGGTCAAGGACATGGGCGACGTCATATTCCACGGGACGAACGGGAAGAGGCCCGTGAATATCGCCGAGGTCACGCTCGACCTGACCGAAGGCCAGACCGAGCTTGTCGTAAAGCGGCGCATATATCGCGACGGGACGAACGAGTATTCCCTCAATGGTAAGATCGTCCGGCTGAAGGATGTCCAGGACGCGTTCCTCGGCACCGGGCTCGGCACGAACTCGTACGCCATCATCGAGCAGGGGCGGATCGAGGCCCTCATAAACATGAGACCCCCCGAGCGGCGGGTCGTCATCGAAGAGGCGAGCGGCATTACACGATTCGAAGAGAAGAAACGGGACGCCATCTCCCGGATGACGGAGACGGCCGCGAACCTCGAGCGCATCGAGGACGTCTACCGTGAGGTCACCTCTTCGTTCGGCAAGGCCGAGCAGGAATGGGAGAGATGGAAGGCATACCAGGAGCTCGCCGACCGTCTCCACGAGATCGACAAGCAGCTTCTCCTCGACGGGCATGCAAAGGTCTTGAAGCGCATGGCGAAGGTGCGCGAGAGGCAGGCCGATCTCGACGAAGAGATCCTTCAGAAGGAAGCCGAAAAGGCGACGCTCAAGGAAGAATTCGACGCGAAAGAAAGTGAGTTCGCGCTCACCGACAAGATCATCCGGCAACTGGAGGTCGACCTCAAGAGCAAAGAGAAGGACATGGAAAACCGCCTTCTCGAAATGGACTACCTCAGGGACGAGATAAAGCGCCTTGACGAGGCCGTAAAAGGCCTTGCGGGCGAAGAATCGTCAATAGCGCAGGACATAATCCGGCAGGAGAACGAGATAAAGGCGCTCGACGAAAAAGCGTCCGTCATCGGGTCCGAGCTTGATTCCGAAAAGGAAAAAGAGCTCACAATGCGGTCCGTCGCGGAATCGTTCAAGGCCGGTACAGAGGAAAAGGAGAAAGAGCTCGAGGACGCACGGACGCGGCTTTTCGTCACCATGAGCTCTTTGACCGAAACGCGCAACAAGATAGCCGAGATCGACCGGCTTGCACAGGAAAAGCAGAAGCGCAGGGAACGGCAGGCGGCCGAGCGCAATGAGCTCGAGACTGCCCTGTCCTCGATAAAGGAAAAAAGCGCGGCGCTCGAAGGACAACTGCGTGCGGCGATCGAGGAGAGAGAATCCCTTGCCGCCCGTGAATCCGCAGCCCTTAGCGAGCGAGATGCAACGTCCCAGGAGATCGAGAAAATAAAAGGCCTCATCGAGCGCCTGCGCGGCGAGAGGCAGGTCAAGGAGAATTTTCTCCGGCAGCTCGGGGGATATATCGGGGATTCACCCGATGCCGTCCGGCCCGAAGACAAGCTCGCCAATCTCATCAAGATCGAGGAAACGAAAATAAAGGCCGTCGAACGCTTCTTCCAGGAAGAGCTCGAGTACGAGGTCATAAAAGGCGATTCTGTCGAATCGATGGCCCGGGAAGTCCTGAACAAAGAAGGCAACAGGATATTCTTCCCTCCAAAAGGGATGTTCAAAAGATCGGGCGGCGACATAGAGGTCGATATCTCGTGGACCGCCGGCGTCGAGGATGCCCTCGCGCGGATCGCATCCGGCGCGGAAGGCATATTCATCAATGATGACATCTACGTTGACTCGCGCGGCATCATATTGAGCGGCACGGGCGCGCGGAAGATAGACGTGCGGCAGTTCAAGGAAAAGTTGAAGCTGGAAAAAGAGCTCAAGACGCTCGCCGCCGATATTGAACGCGAGTCAAACACGCTGAAAGGCCTGAGGCCGGGCCTTGAGGGTGCCGAGGCGAAATACCGGGCCGCGCGCGGGGAGCGTGAAGCACAGGAAGGAAGGGTCAAGGCGTATGAAAAAGACCTTCTCCTGACAGAGGCGCAGCTCAAGAACGCGTCCGACAGGCTCGCCGCCCTCGACGCGATGTCGGAGCCCGCCGACGATGCCTCACCGGAGGTCGTACAGGCGCTGGAAAATGAGCGCAGCGGTTTCGAAGCGGAAAAGATCGGGATAGAATCATCGATGGCCGCTTTGCGGGACGCCATAGCCGGGTTGAAGAAAGAGCACGAGGCCGCGCAGTCGGCATGGCACGCGGTAACGATCGATATCGAGAGAAAGATGAACATGCTCAAATCGATAGGTGAGATGAGAGACCGCGCCGTGTCGGCCATACAGTCCCTGAACGGCCAGGCCGCAGGACTGAAAGACAAGGCGGCGGCGGCGCAGAAAGAGATAGACAACCGCACGAACAAGATAAATTACCTCGAGCGTTCCTACGAGGAATTGCAGGCGGACCTGGAGAAGCATGTCGGGCGATTTGAAGAGCTCAAGGTCATGCTCGGAAACCTGCATGAACAAAAACAGGTGATGCAGGAAGCTGTCGAGGCGCTCGCAAAGGATGCCGACCGGGTCCGTGCGCGCAGGGAAAATACTGAAAAAGACCTCGCCGTTCTCGAGGAAAAACGCCTCACGATCACCGAACGCCTGCGCGACACATATGGCGTCGAAAACGCGACAGAGATGTCCGTTCAACTGCCGTCGGATATAGAAGATGAGCGCGAGTCCCTGACGCAGCGCATTAACGAAATGGGCGAGATCAATTTCCGCGCCGAGAAGGAGTACCTGGAATTGAAGGAAAGGATAACCTTTCTTGACAAGCAGAAGGAAGACCTTCTCACGGCAATGGAATCATTGAAGAAAACAATAACGAAGATCGACCAGTTCACAAAAGAGCTCTTTTCCGAGACATTTGAAAAGGTAAATAACGCTTTTATCCGGTTCACGGACCTTTTATTCAAGGGCGGAAAGGGCTACCTGGCGCTCAATCACGAGCAGGCGGGGGTCGATCTTTTCGTCCAGCCTCCCGGCAAGAAAGTGACGCGGATGGAACTCCTCTCCGGCGGTGAAAAGGCCTTGATATCACTTGCCTTTCTTTTGGCCCTCATGGACACGAAGCCAAGCCCGTTCGCGCTCATGGACGAGATTGACGCACCGCTCGACGATGCAAACCTCGCCGGACTGCTCGATATTATTCGTTCCATGGCACTCAAAACACAGATAATTTTCATCACCCACAACCGCATCACGATGGAGTATTCCGACATGATCTACGGGATCACCATGGAGGAGCAGGGTGTCTCAAAGACAGTGTCCGTGCGGCTCTAGAGCGGACGTGATTGTACACAGTATACAAATTCTTTTTGGCACAATGTTCCCTCATGTCGTTGAAATACTGTATAGTTCCTTTACTGGAGTCATTCTGCGAAGATTCTGACACCCGATTTTTTTCTTGACATTTTTGTCGGGTACTCTATGATTTATAGGTATAAAGGGGAAGGGGGCGTTTGGGAAATCAGGTTCATCACTATATCTATACCGTTGATTCATTGACGGTTTCGATTTTTAACCAGTCTTCCTTTAATAAAAATACGTTTGAAAGGAGGTGTAGATCGCCTTTCTAAAAAGGCACACTCGTTTTTTAAAAACGTAAAGGGGGTTATTATGCAGCCTGTTGATCCGGAATTGGTTGAAAGCTTGATGACATCGTGGTACGTATGGGGGTCAGTCTTCGCCTTCGCCTTCGTATTTACTATTGTAGGCACCTACCTTGTCACAAGGAGGTGGGAAGAATGAATCCACAACCTGCATTTAAGTTTCTAACAATACCTACACCAGACACACAGATGATCGTTGCCGGCAGTATTGCCGTCGGACTCCTTCTCGCCATCTCCGTCTTCCTCGGCGTCATGGGAAGGATCAAGATGAAGAAAGGCAGCTTCGACGAGTACCTCGTCGGAAAGCGCGACCTTGGACCCGTCGTCACCGGCGCCGCCCTGTCGGCGACGTATATCTCCGGGTGGGCCTTCTGCGGCTCGACCGGTATCGTTTACTCGGTCGGCTTCTCCGGCATGTGGTTTGCCGGTATCTGGAGCCTTATCGGCATCATCCCGTGTATCTGGCTGGGCGCCTTGAAAACACGGGACTTCTCCAAAAAACTCGGCGCGGCGACACTGCCTGAGACAATCGGCAGAAGGTTCGAATCGAAGGGACTGCAGACGATCATCGCGATATCGATGCTCTTCTTCCTGTTCCTCTACTCAGTCGGCCAGCTGAAAGCGGGCGCCACCGTCTGGTTTGTCATGACGGGCCTCTCGCCTCTGTGGTGCCTCCTGCTCTCGGTCTTTATCGCCTGGCTCTACATGGTCCTCGGCGGCTACATCGGGAACCAGTACGCCATGGCACTCCAGGGTCTCGTCTTCTGCGTCGTCGGTACGCTTCTTGGTGTCTGGGCCCTTGCGCATGCAGGCGGCTTCAGGGAAGTAACGGCGGGACTTGCCGCACAGAACCCGAACCTGATGGCACTCATCAACCCGAAACTCCCGAAGGTCGGCGCACCGCAGCTCTTCTCGACCTGGACTGGTATTCTCGCAACACCGGTCATCTTCTTCACGATGGCCGTTGGCTTCCCGCATAATGTCAGCCGGTTCCTCGGTATGAAGAAGGTCACGAAGAAAGACTACTGGTGGCTGGTTTTCATCGTGTGGCTCTTCACCGGTATCCCTATCATGCTCGACTGCTCGTCGAACGGCCTCGTAGCGCGTATGCTCTACGGCCCGGGACTTCTCCAGGCTACGACGGTCCATGGACAGCCTAACGTCTTCAAAGCTGACATGGCTGCGCCTCTTCTCGCCCATGCCCTCGGCGGCCCATGGCTCCTCGCCGCATACACGGCAGGCCTTTTCTCGGCCGCACTTTCAACACTGGCAGGCATGGTCTTTATCATGAGCGCGAACGTCACCAAAGACATCATAAAACTCTGGTGGCCGCAAACATCCGACAAGAGCATGCTGTACCTCGGGTACTTCCTCATCGCTCTTTTCCTCTTCCTCCCGTTCTACTTCGTCCTTGTCAACCCGCCGCCGCTGCTCTCCATCTTTATGGGTATGGCGGCTATGGGCCTCGGCGCAGTCTTCTTCTTCGTTACCGCCATTTCCTACTTCTGGAAAGGCGCAACGAAATGGGGCGCCGGCGCATGCGTTATCTGGGGAACCTGTGCGACCCTTTACGGAAGCTGGGCCGTTCTTTCACGGAAACCGCCTATGTACGGTATGGGCAGTTACGAGTGGTTCCTGGTCATCAGCTGCGGCCTGATCTACTTTATCGTCAGCGCCATCACCAAGAGACCGTCTGATCAGCTTCTCGATCTCCTCTGGTCAAAACAGGCGGAAGATTAAGAGTCAACAAAGTCAAAAAAAGGGGACCTTCGGGTCCCCTTTTTTTGGTTCAAAGTTCAACGTTCAAAGTTCAACGTTCAAAGTTCAACGTTCAAAGTTCAACGTTCAAAGTTCAACGTTCAAAGTTCAACGTTCAAAGTTCAACGTTCAAAGTTCAACGTTCAAAGTTCAACGTTCAAAGTTCAACGTTCAAAGTTCAACGTTCAAAGTTCAACGTTCAAAGTTCAACGTTCAAAGTTCAACGTTTCTTAACTTCTTGACGGATCAGCTGGATAAAATGCCTAAACATGAACACGGGGACCTCCCTCGACCCACCAATCCGTTCGGACCGATCCCCCCCTTCCGCCGTCATCCCGGCGAAGGCCGGGATCCAGTGTCTTTGTTTCTACTTTTATTCAACAATATTCGTCGTTTCATCTACCTGCCTTAGATGATACACTGCCTTTACCAATTGCAAGAACGGCAAAAGGGCCTGGACCCCGGCCTTCGCCGGGGTGACGTTGAGGCCTGCTGCGGCGCAAGAAGCCGTCGGAATGATAAACACCGGCAGGCTATGATAGAGCCTCTTCGCCGGAGCGGCGGGGATCAGTCAGGGTTCAAGTCTCCATCTAACGGAATGACTGAAGTGGGGGATGATTTCGCTTCGAATGGCAACCGGCGCCGGGATGGCGGTGAGGGCATGTCAAGTCGGCGTTTCAATGTGGCAACAGTCGATGTTATTGATGGATTGTGGCGCTCCCTCTGCCGGGATGACTGGGTGGGCGTCTACAGGGTCCCTGGCCATAGATGTACGAATTAAGGGCCCCGGTTTATGGGGTCGGAATTATTTCTTTTCTGCCGGCTCGACACAGACCATCTTGTGGAGTTCCATGTACACCGATTCCGGGGGTATGTGGGACCAGTTCTTATAGGAGCCGCTCTTCGCGTAGTCGAGGGTCTTCCCGTCCTTTGTCAATTCGAAAACTTCAAGAACGACAAGTTCGGGTTTTTTGCTTATGCAGTTGAGACCGTAGAGAACGGTCCGCGCATGAAGCGATTCAAAGCCTTCAACAGACATGCGGGATGTCTGCCTGTTCGCTATATATCTTTTCTTCCCTTCGTCGCTGTATATGAGCTTCGTCTTAACGCTGAGCACGTCCGGAAACGCCTTGCTCGATTCGTCAAAACGGTAAAAATAATCGCCGTCCCGGTCAATCCCGAATTTTTTCCAGTCGGAGCTTTTCACGTCCTCAATCCCTTTGGCTACAGGCACCGGCCGCTTCTCGGCCTCGCCCTTGAGCCACATGATGAACGTGATGCAGACAACTATAAACCCGGCCGAAAAAAGGATCGCTTTCAGGTGATGCCGTGTTTTGACCTGTTCTGTCATAGTCTTATATCCCCTTATGCGTTGAATGCTCCGCGACGCTGGAAGCATACCATTTCAAAAGAAAAAAGCCAAGACCGGTTTCGGCCGGTCCTGGCTTAAAGCATTTCTTAACGATATTTCTTAGTGGAGAACGTCAGGCACTTCTGTTGTATCGAGCGTCAGGCCCTTCGGCAGCTCGAACAGGCTGTCGGCCACGTTGCCCTTCTTGATATTCTTGTATTCGACACTCCATTTTTCGCCGGCAACTTTGACGGGGAAGCTATACTCTGTCGACCACCATTGGGTTATCGTCTCGGTCTTTCCCTTCGCACCTTTCACCGTTACCTGGGATTTCTTTGCGGAATATCCGTTGATCGTCTCTGTTCCGAGGGGCTTCCGTGCCGTTTCGCCGATCAGTTTTTCCTCGACATTCGGCTTCATGTCGGGGGTCAGAGCTGCTTCGATATACGTCTTCTCGGCATTGTTTATCTGCCAGAATTTTGCTTTATCTCCCCGTACGATCGTATACAGAGGGGAACTCCCTTTTTCAACCCGGTACTTATTGCCCTTTACGTAGATCTTTCCATTACGGGTGACCTTGCCTTCCTTCGAGACCATATCAGCCGCAATCTCCACTGCGTAGGCGCCGGCTACGACTGTGAGCAGGAAAAACAGGGCGCTCGCAAGAACCATCATACTTCTCTTCATGACAACCCTCCCTAGAATTGTTTTGATGAATCATCACGTTATACCACCAGATGCACGAACAATCAATAAATTTGATTCGTTATGATATCGGGCAGATAGGATAATCTATGGTATCTAAAAGGAAAACCGGATGTGAAAAAATTAATTTACTGTTTGTTCTTCCGCTTTGTATATATCCGGTATATCACGAGCGCTATACCCATCGAAAGCCACACGATCAGCACCACAAGGTCCACCAGTAACCTCCCCTGTTTCTTAATAGGTGTTGAATATCACCCCTGCACTTTATATGCAACGAAAAAATACGGGTATGGCACCTGTCCCATTTGGGGCTTGCTTTAAAAGCGATGGCCGTGCTAATGAAATAGGATAATGCTCGGTTTTTCTGATCCGTGGGTCCTTGCCGGTTTCGTCATAACGATCCTGTCGGCTGTCTTTTGCGTCATTTACGGGATCGTCAACTGGAACCGGGGAGGAATAGAGAAAGAAGGCGATTTCCGGGAAGAGATCCAGTGGGAGCGCGAAGAGATCGAACTTATTGAGAAACTCCCCTAATTTATGTTCTACCTCATAACTTTCACCCTCATATACCTCGCGATCACGATATATTTCAGCTATCTCGGGTACCGCAGGACGGTCACCGTCTCCGACTACCTGCTCGCGGGGCGGCAGGTCCATCCCCTGACAATGGGCCTCTCCTACGGGGCGACGTACATAAGCACATCGGCGATCATCGGCTTCGGCGGCGTGAGCGCCGTTTACGGCTTCAGCATGTCCTGGCTTTCATTCTTGAACATTATGGTCGGCGTCTGGATCGCCTTCGTCATATTCGGCAAAAGAACCCGGAAAATGGGCAAGGCGCTCGATGCGCACACCTTTCCCGAACTGCTCGGCAGGCGGTACCATTCCCGGTTCATTCAGGGCTTCTCGGGGTTCATGATCCTCGTTTTCATGCCTGTTTACACCGCTGCGGTCCTCGTCGGCATCTCCCGGTTCATCGAGGTGTACCTCAATATCCCGTTTTCCACCGCGTACCTCGCGTTTCTGCTGATAACCGCCTGCTTCGTCATATGGGGGGGTTTGAAAGGCGTCCTTTACACGAGCGCCTTCCAGGGTGTCATCATGGTCGTCTCGATGCTGGCGATCGGTATTACGGCCTACTGGGTGCTCGGCGGCATCTCCGCGGCCCATAAGGCCCTCGCTACACTCACCCCGTTCGTTCCCCAGGCAATGAAGCAAGCGGGCCACACGGGTTTCACGTCGATGCCCGCGGCTTTCTCATCGGTATGGTGGTACGTCATAACGACCATGATCATGGGTGTCGGGATCGGCGTCATCGGCCAGCCCCAGCTCAATGTCCGGTTCATGACCCTCAAATCGGACCGCGAGTTGAACCGGTCGATACCCTTCACCGCGATATTCATTCTCTTCACCACAGGCGTCGCCTACGCGGTCGGGGCCCTCACAAACGTATATTTCCATAATATGTATACAGAAATGCCTGTACAGGCTGTTCAGGGCAACCTGGACAAGATCATCCCGCTCTACATAGACCGGTTCTATCCCCCCTGGTTCGTTGCCCTTTTTCTCGTCGCCCTCATGTCGGCCGCGATGAGCGCGGGCTCGAGCCAGTTCCACGCGCTCGGCACGTCCCTGTCGCGGGACATATTCGAACAGGCCCTCCTGAAAGGCCGGTCCGTGGCGGAGACGACGATCGTCACCCGCATCGGCATCGTCTTCAGCATCTTCGCCACGCTCATCATAGGCCTCATCCTCCCCGAGAGCATCGTGGCCGTTGCCACCGCATTCTTTTTCGGCCTGTGCGGTGCGACCTTCATCCCGGCATACCTCTTCGGCCTGTACTGGAAGCGCGGGTCGAAAACAGGGGCCAAAGCGAGCATCCTCTCCGGGTTTTTCGCATCCCTTATCTGGATGCTCCTTTTCCATGAGCAGGAATCCGCGGCATTCGGCCTGTGCGCGAAGCTGTTCAATGTGAAATGCCTTGCAGGCCACCCGTGGAACATGATCGACCCTCAAGTCATAGCCCTGCCGATATCGTTTATCGTTTTTGTCGTCGTCTCCCTGGTCACCCAGCCGGTGAGGGAGGAGACGGTGAAGAAGGCGTTTGTGCACATATAAAAACTGCGGTTCCGGGTTCAAAGTTCAAGGTTCAAGGCAAAGACGAAGACATAAAAGCGGAGGAATCTTCTGTCATTGAACTTTGAACCTTGAACTTTGAACCAAAATCTTTTAACCGGAGGTATTATGAAACACTATTTCCTTGGAATCGCCCTCACGAACAGGGTCAAGAATGCACTCGAGCTCCAGAAGGTGCTCAGCGACTGCGCGTGCTACATCAAGACGCGGCTCGGGCTGCACGAGGTGAGCGAGAACCTGTGTGCGCCGAGCGGGATCGTCATCCTCGAGATATACGGGGGGAAGCCTGCCGTCGACGAGATGGAGGCGAAACTGAAAAAGATCGCGGGGCTCCAGGTCAAAAAAATGGTTTTCGATATGTAGCCGGGACCAGAGAGTGCGAGATGACCGTAACCGTTGCGCGGCTATTGCCGGTTGTAATTCTATGCCTCTGCCTTCCGGCCTTTATTGCCGGGGCCGCCGAAAAGGACTCGAACGTGCCTGACGAAGGTATCGCGCGCACATTGAGGGTCCTCGAAGGGGTATACCCTGCCTCGCCCCAGGTCGTCATCGTGACCCGGGCCGAGGCGCCCGGTCCCGATGCGCAGCTTTACGCATACGAGATGAATGACGAGGATGAATGGAAGCACGTCCTCGGCCCCGTGCCCGCCATGATCGGGCGGAACGGTTTCGCGCCGCCGGGGGAAAAGCGCGAAGGAGACGGAAGGACGCCGGCGGGGACCTATTACCTCGGTTTTGCCTTCGGCTACCTGCCGAAGGTCGATTCGGCCATGCCCTACCGCCGGATGACCAAGAATGACATCTGGGTGGACGACCCCGCTTCCCCCGACTATAACCGGCCGAAGAAACGGGGGGAGACGCAGGCCAAATCCTTTGAAGACATGGTCCTGCCCGATGACCGTTACAAGTACGGCATCGTCATCAGGTACAATATGGACCCCGTCGTCCCCGGACACGGCAGCGCCATCTTCCTTCACGTCTGGAAAGACCCCAAAACCCCCACCTCCGGCTGTGTCGCCGTGTCGGAAGAGAATATGCTGAAATTGCTCAAATGGCTCGATCCGGGGAAAAGACCGGTAATCATGCTGGAAAAACCGTAAGGCGCACTACGTAAAAAGTAAAACCTTGGGTCCCGGGTCAAGCCCGGGATGACGGTGTTTTTAGATTTTGGCGCAGATATGGGGGATTGTTTCTTGCGTTGAACGGTTGAACGGTTGAACCTTGAACCTTGAACCGTTTTTTATCCGTCATCCCGGGCTTGACCCGGGACCCAAGGTTTTGATCCATTGGCAATCTTCTATATCGTCATTCATTTGCCCCCTTCATTCCCGCATTCCCACTGCCCGTCATTCCCGCGAAGCGGGAATCCAGTGTCTTTGTATTTTCAATTCGTTGTAGAGAATCTTCTTAAAGACGCTGGATTCCGCCGCAAAAGCCGGCGGAATGACGGATTAGATACTGTTTTTCGTTGAACGGTTGAACGGTTGAACGGTTGAACGGTTGAACGGTTGAACGGTTGAACGGTTGAACGGTTGAACGGTTGAACGGTTGAACGGTTGAACGGTTGAACGGTTGAACGGTTGAACGGTTGAACGGTTGAACGGTTGAACGGTTGAACAAAAAAGCGCCCCAAAATGGGGCGCTTTTTTTGATAGCGCAGCGTTTACTGTTTCTTGAACTCTTTTTCCATCGCTTCCTTCGCGGGTTTTACGTACATGTCGCGAAGTTTCGGTTTTTCGATCTTGCCGGCGGGGTTCCTGGGGATGGTCGTGTATACCATCTTTTCCGGCCATTTGTACTTCGCAAGGCCTTTTTCCTTCACGAAGTTGATGATCTCTTCGTCGACTATGGTCTCGCCCTCTTTCGGCTGGATGATCGCCATAACGATCTCGACGAGCCTGGGGTGCGGGTAACCGAGGACTGCGACGTCCATGACCTTCGGGTGTTTCCTCAAAGCGTCTTCGATCTCGGCCGGGAAGATGTTCTCGCCGCCGCGGATGATGAGGTCTTTCGCCCTGTCGGCGAAGAAGATGAAACCTTCGTCATCTTTGTAGGCAAGGTCGCCCGTGTAGAGCCAGCCGTCCTTGATCGTCTTGGCGGTCATTTCAGGGTTGAATGCATATTCTTTCATGAGGCGCGGGCCTTTGAGGAGAAGCTCGCCTACGCCGCCCGCGGGCAGTTCCTGGCCTGTTCCCGGGTCGATGACCTTGGCTTCCATGAATACGGTGGCCTTTCCGATGGAGCCCGGTTTTCTCATAATGTCTGCGTCATAGCAGTTCGTAAGACCGCCGCCGCCGCCTTCCGTGATGCCGTAGATGTTGGCTATCGGCAGTTTCGGGAATATCTTCTTTGAATCCTCGAGCAGGACGTACGGTACAGGCTGTGCGCCTATCTCGATGTGGCTGAGTGCGGACAGGTCATACTTCGAAAGGTCGACCTGACCTGTCTTGATGGCGTTGATGACATCCGACCAGGTCGGGACCGTGTTCCAGCCGCCCGTGCACTTTTCGTCGGCCATGCTTCTCAGGTAAAATTCCGGCTGTGTTTCCATTGCCATGAGGACCTTGCCTGCGGCAATGTAGCAGGGGAACGACAGGAACAGCGTGCCGCTGTGGTAGAACGGGTGCGGCGCCAGATATACGCTGTTGTAGCCTTCATTGTAGGTCATCGCGTTGCCGAGACCTATGTGGAGCAGGCTGTCGTGTGTGTGGGAGACCGGTTTCGGTGCGCCGGTCGTACCCGACGTGAACATGAGCTCTGCCATGTCATCGCTTTTTGTCTCGACACAAACGGGTGTTGCATCGCCCTTTGTCGCAATTTCCATATATGATTTTGTTCCGGCGGGGATCTTGTCGCCGAGGCAAATAAAGTTCTTGCAATAGTCCATATCTTTCATTATGGGTTCTACGCGGGCGTTGAACTGTTCGCCGAACATAAACACTTTGCACTTCGTAACATCGGCTGCGTACTTGATGTCGTCGCTGGCAAAACGGAAATTAAGCGGAGTTACGGTTGCGCCGGTCTTGAGCACGGCGATGAAGCTTGCATACCATTCCATGCAGTTCATCATGAGGTGAACAACGATGTCGCCTTTCTTGATGCCGCAATCCTTGATCAGGTAGTTGGCGACGCGATTTGCCTGGTCATCGAACTCTTTCCAGGTCAGGCTCCGGCGCTGGTTCTTGGACGGATAGCTCTCGATAATGAACTCTCGACTGGGAAATTTGCTCGCATTGAGGCCCGAAAACATTGCAAAATTCATAATAACCCTCCTTGGTTAAACGCTTTTTTTTTATTGCTTTAAGTCCCAACAGCATGATAAAAAGAATTAGGATTCTTTGTCAACAGTATTTTCAAAACCAAATACCTTCAGGAGGTCCCCCCCATGGCAGAAGTCTTCACACACATCGGTGAAATTTTGGCACGGAACGCGCGCATGTACCCCAATGATGTAGCTCTCGTTGAACGCATACCCGCTGAGAAAAAGAGAATCGAACTGACCTGGAAGCAGTTTGACGACCAGGCCAACCAGTTTTCCAACGCCCTGGCAAAGATGGGCGCGAAAAAAGGCGACAAGATAGTCCATTTCATGAACAACTCCACGAAATGGCTCGTTGCCTATTTCGGCATTATCAGGACAGGGGCCTGGGTCGTACCCCTCAATTTCCGTTTTACGGCAGAAGATGTCAAATATTGCAGTGACGTTGCAGAACCCTCCATCATGGTTTTTGACGAAGAGTTCACAGATAGGATCGAAGCGATAAAAGATCAGCTCCCCGGCGTGAAGAAATACATTGTCGTAGGCGACAAGGTCCCGGCGTGGGCAGAGTCATACGATAAGGTCATCGCATCCGAATCGACCGCAAACTTGAACGTTACGCTCCTTCCGACCGACGAGTGCGGTCTTTACTTCACATCAGGCACGACGGGCCAGCCGAAACCGATCCTCCTGACCCATCTCAACATGTTCACCGCCTGCGTGACGGAGAATGCACACCACTATCAGAAAAAGAACGACTGCTTCATCCTCATCCCGCCGCTCTACCATACGGGCGCGAAGATGCACTGGTTCGGCAGCTTCATCGTCGGCAGCAAGGCAGTTATCCTGAAAGGCGTGTCCCCGGAATGGACCCTCGAGGCAGTGAGCGAAGAGGGCGGCACCATCGTGTGGCTCCTCGTTCCCTGGGCGCAGGACATCCTGCTCAAATTCGACAAGGGCGAGATGAAGCCGTCAAACTACAAACTCGACCAGTGGCGCCTCATGCACATAGGCGCACAGCCCGTTCCCCCGGCGCTCATCAAGCACTGGAAAGAATATTTCCCGGGTATGGACTACGACACGAACTTCGGCCTCTCCGAATCGACCGGCCCCGGCTGCGTGCACCTCGGGCTTGGCAACGAGCATAAGATCGGCGCGATCGGCATCCCCGGCTTCAACTGGGAATTCAAGATCGTTGACGAAAATAACGTGACCGTGAAAGCCGGCGAGCCGGGCGAACTGTGCGTCCGCGGGAACGGCGTCATGCGCGAATACTACAAAAACCCCGAAGCGACGAAGAAAAGCCTTATCGACGGCTGGCTCATGACCGGCGACATGGCGCGTGTAGACGAAGACGGATTCATCTGGCTCGTCGACAGGAAGAAGGACATCATCATCACCGGCGGCGAGAACGTCTTCCCCGTCGAAGTCGAGGATTTCTTCTATACCAACCCGAAGATCAAGGACGCCGCAGCGATAGGCATTCCCGATGACCGCCTTGGCGAGATCGTCACCGTCGTTATCGAGCTCAAACCGGGCGAGACAATGACCGAAGAAGAAGCGATCAAGTTCTGCGAGCCGCTGCCGCGGTACAAGAGGCCGAGGAAGGTCTTCTTCGCCCCTGTGCCCCGCAACCCGACCGGCAAGATCGAGAAACCCAAACTGAGAAAGCAGTTCTCAGGCATGGAAGAGGCATTCAAGGTCAAATAAGGAACGAAACGTACGGAAGGCCGGGACGAAAGTCCCGGCCCTTCTTTTATAAACTCGTTCGGAAGAGGATCGAAAGTGTCTCCAAAAAAGCGTACCCTCGAAGAAACAATCGGCTACCACTTCAAAAACAGGGAGTTGTACAATCAGGCAGTGACCCACAGTTCCTGCTTCAATGAAAAGAGGGATGCCAAGCGCTCCGATAATGAAAAACTTGAATTCCTGGGCGATGCGATCCTCAACACGGTCATCAGCGTAATCCTCTACAAGCGCTTTCGCGGCAGGGACGAGGGCTTCCTGAGCAATGCCCGCTCGAGCCTCGTGAAGCGCGAGACGCTCACCGCCATTGCCAAAGAGATCAACCTCCACCATCACATGAGCTACGGGAACGGGGACGGGGTGGTGCCCGAAGAGTCCAAGGTCCTCTCGAACATGATGGAGGCCCTGATCGGGGCCCTGTACCTCGACAGCGGAATCCGCAACACCACGAAAGCCATTCGGAAACTCTTTCTGCCCTATTTTACCGAAGAAAAGCTCACCGAAAAGAACCCCAAGAACATCCTGCAGGAGCTTTCCCAGAAGAAATGGGGAATGCTCCCCCGGTACAAGTTCCCCCGCAAGATCAAGGACGGTTTCGCCGTCATGGTCTTCGTCGGAAAGGATTTCAAGGCGCGCGGCACCGGGAAAAGCAAAAAAGAGGCCGAGCAGACGGCGGCGCGTTGCCTTTTGGAAGTACTGGCGGAGCAAGAGCGGGAAGAAGTGACCTGCTAAAACCGTAAAACGCAAGACGTAAAACGAAAGCGATTAGTCACATCTTGCGTCTTGCGTCTTGCGTTTTACGATCATTCCCACCGCAATCATCCCTACCAGCAACCCCAGACATACGACGATAAAATAGTCCCCATGCCTCACATAAAAGGTTTGAGTATTCTTCAGTGCGTACTTTCCGCGCAGCACCTCTTCCGTGAAAATCGGGGTCTTGCCCTCAATGCGTCCCCGCGGGTCTATTATGGAGCTGATGCCGGTGTTCGCGGCCCGCAGGATGTACCTGTCGGTCTCGATCGCACGGAAGACGTAGAAGGCGAAATGCTGGTACGGGGCGGATGTCCTGTTGTACCATGCGTCATTCGTCAGGTTGACGAGGACCTCAGCACCCTGCCGTACGGTCTCGTTCGTAATGTAGGGGAAGATGCCCTCAAAGCAGATGAGGACGCCGATCTTGCCCACGTCCGTTTCGATGGGAAAGTGCCCCTCGCCGGGCTTGAAATCGGCGCCTATCGCCGTCAGTTTCGCGAGGAACGGGAAGTAGGAGACCACCGGGGTGTATTCCCCGAACGGAACGAGGTGGACCTTGTTGTATATCCCGGTCGTATAGCCGCCGGAGTCGACATAGCGGACCGTGTTGAGCAGGTTGCCGGTGCTCAGGATCCCCACGGTGCCATAGAGCAGGCGGGACTTGAGCAAAACGGGGACGGATTTCACGTACCTGTACGCGGCCGGGTCCTTCTCAAGCAGGAACGGCATGGCCGTCTCCGGCCATATGATGATGTCCGCCCCCTGTGCGAGGCCGAAGCTCAGCCGGTAATACTTGTTCACCGTCATCATCTTGGACGATTCGTCCCACTTGATGTCCTGACCGATATTCCCCTGGACGATCGCGGCCTCGAATTTGACAGGGTCCCGGTCCTTGAGCCTCACGAAGCCGTATGCGAGGGACGAGGCAAAAAGGGCGGCGATAATAAGGGTGAAGATAACGGGTATCCTCCGGCGGGCCCACACCGAGCAGATGATCCCGTTCACCGCAACGATGAGGAAAGAAATAAAGAACGTCCCCGTCACGGACACGACCTCGATCAGATGGAGAAAACCGAACTGGGAATGGCCGAGGTATGACCAGGGGAAACCCGTCATGACCACGCCGCGCGCATATTCAAGGATGACCCATAGGGGCGCTGCCGCAAGGTAGACCGGGACGGATGCCCTCTTCTCCAGGAAGGCGCAAGATAGCGTGAAAACACCCGAGTAAAGGGAGAGGTATGCAACGAAAAGGACGAGTATCAGGATGCTTAAGGGGATGTTGATCCCGCCGTACTGGTTCATTGCCACAACGACCCAGTAGATCGTCCCGAGCCAGGCAACGACGCCGGCCGCACAGCCCCTGAAAAAGGACAGACGCAGGTTGTCTTTATCGATGCTGTATAAAAGCGGCACAAGGGCGATAAAGGCGAGCGGGGAAAGGGATACGGGCGGCTGGACGGTAATGAGCAGGACTCCCGAGAGCATGGCAAGCCCGTACTGTTTCATGATCTTAGAAAAAAAGCCAGAGCCCGCCATACCGATGTAAACCTCCGTTACGAAATGATGCCGTTCTTTTGTTCCCGGTCAGGAAAGTTCAGCCGCGAGCGCCAGGAAATCGGGGTCGTCACGAACGAGCCCCATCAGTTTTTTCTCCCGGTACCGCATCTTCCGCGCCTCGGGGCCGCCCCCGACGTGATCATATCCCAGGATATGCACGAGGCCGTGGACGATAAGGCTAAGGAGCCTTTCGTAAAAAGGGATACCGGCGTTGCGGGCCTCCTCGGCGGCGCGCTCAACCGAGACGATTATGTCCCCGAGGGCCTCGCCGGGCATGCCGTCGAGATAGGAAAACGAGATCACGTTGGTCGGATGGTCTTTCCCGAAGAATTCCCTGTTCATGACGGTGATCTTCCTGTCATCAACAAGAAGAATGCTCAGGTCCCTATCCTGAAGCTTTAAAGAGGCCAGTAATTCCCCGGTTACGCTCGCGATTCGCTTTCGCTCGATCTTCATCAGTCTTTGGGAGTTTTTTATCAGTACCGCCATTCTGTGTCCTTTCCGGATATTCGACGCGATGATGGAAGATTCCGATGAGAATGGTGATGAAGCTCCTCTGGATCGCGTGGAGGTCCTTCAGCGTCAGCTCGCATTCGTCAAGCTGGCCGTCAAGGAATATGTTCTCGATGATGCGCTGCACGTGGAGCTCGATCCTTTTTGGTGTAGGATCGTCGAGCACCCGGGAAGCGGCCTCCGCGGCATCCGCCAGCATGATGATGCCGGCCTCTTTTGTCTGGGGCTTCGGGCCCGGATAGCGAAAATCCTTTTCCTCGATGACATGCAGCGACGGGTCTTCCTGCTCTTTCGCCTTGGTGTAAAAAAAGCTTGTGAGCGATGTGCCGTGATGCTGTTTGATAATAGCGGTCAATTTGCGCCCGAGCTTGTATTCTTTCGCGAGTTCGACGCCTTCCTTGACATGGGACATGATTATGAGGGAGCTCATGCTCGGGGTGATGCCCGCGTGGGCGTCATCCCCGGCCACCCTGTTCTCTATGTAATAGCGGGGCATCTTCAATTTTCCAATGTCATGGTAGTATGAAGCGACCCGGGTCAAAAGCGGATGGGCCCCGATGGCCTCCGCGGCCGCCTTCGACAGGTTGCCCACTACGATGCTGTGATGGTACGTCCCCGGGGCATTGAGCATCATGTCGCCCAGCAGCGGGTGTTCGAGGTTGGCAAGTTCCAGGAGCTTGATATCGGTCGTATAATCAAATATGTTCTCGATGACCGGAAGGATGCCAAGCACGATGAAACTCCCGGCGATCCCGTTGATGAGAACGAGTGTGACCCTTAAAGAGACACTGCCGGCCGACCGCCCCGTAAAGACATCGCTCGCAAGCATGAAAAGGCACATCAGGAAGGCCGTGTAGAGCCCGGCCTTGAGTATCGTGTTCCGGTTTTCGCATTTCCCGGAAAAATACGCCCCCAGTATCGAACCGGCGAATGTGTAGAGGAAAACCCTGAGGCTGTTCTCAAAAGCGAAGGCGAGCGTCGCGGCGTAGACAACCGAAAAGATGATCGCGATCTCTGAAAAGAGCACGATACGGATAACCATCGCAAAGACAAAAACAGGGATGACGTAGAAAAGATCTTCGAGACGGCTCTGCGCGTAGCTCTCGAAGATCAGGTAGAACGATTTGACGAGAACTACGCAGAACACGGTGAATATCGCGCAGAAGACGAGGTCTCTCTTCGACAGGTAGAATTTTTTTATGTTCTTCTCGGAGTATTCATACAGGATCGCGACGAGCAGGAAAAGTAGTACGAATACAGCCAGGAATTTCTTCACGACGAAGAAGTCGCGGCGTTCGAGGCTATTGTATGCCGCTATTTTTCCCATCTGGCCCGCCGTGATCCTCTCGCCTTCGCGTACAATAACCTCTCCGCGCTTGACGGTGATGTCCGTTCCCGGAACGGTGAAATCAATCGGGGCCTTTAAATTCTCCCGCGCGATATCGCCGAGCTGGTATTCGACCATGAAAAACGGGTTTTTGACGCTGACGAGAAGCGCTAACGCCACGGCAAGGCTGAGGAGGATCAGGAGCTTCCCGTAGCGCACGTACGAGGGAGGTTTATCCTTTCCATTCTGCATTCTTGGACCCCTCCAATTCCAGCCGCCGCGCCTCGTATGCCTTGATTATCTTCTGCACCAGGGGATGGCGCACAACGTCTTTTTCGGTAAAATGCACAAATTTTATCCCTTTGATATCCCTCAGGATAGTCCTTACCTCCACGAGCCCGCTCGTTTTTTTGTCGGGAAGGTCGATCTGGGTGATATCGCCGGTGATCACGGTCTTCGATGAGAACCCGAGCCGTGTGAGGAACATTTTCATCTGTTCGGAGGCCGTATTCTGTGCCTCATCGAGTATGATAAAGGCATCGTTGAGCGTCCTGCCGCGCATGAACGCGAGAGGCGCTATCTCTATGACGCCCCTTTCTATCAGCCGTGTCGCCCTGTCCATGTCGACCATGTCGTACAGGGCATCGTAGAGCGGCCGCAGGTACGGGTTCACCTTCTCATACATGGTCCCCGGAAGGTACCCCAGCTTCTCACCCGCCTCGATCGCCGGGCGCGTAAGAACGATCCGCGAGACCTCCCTTCTGTAATAAGCCGCCAGCGCCATGGCCATGGCGAGGTAGGTCTTGCCGGTTCCCGCGGGCCCGATGCCGATAACGACATCATATTTTTTCATGGCGTGCACGTATTGACGCTGGTTCTTGCTTTTGGGCGTGATGAGCTTTTTCGAGCCGGCTATGTAGACCTGGTCTTTTTCGATATCGGGTGTCGCCTGGTGGGCGTTCACGACAAACCTCACCGCATGGTCGATATCGGAGGCGCTGACCGGAAAACCTTTCTTTACAATACCATGGAGCTCGTTAATGACCTTCCCCGAATCCTCGATATCCTTCTTGCCGCCGATAAGGGTCAGGTGGTTTCCCCGGATGCTCGCCTTGATATTGAAATATTTCTTGAGATATTTGATGTTTTCTTCACGCGGCCCGAACAGACTTCTCGCCACGTTTATATCATCGAAGGATAGTCGTAAAAATCCTTCATCAGTTTTCTCTTCCAACAATCCTCTCTTTCTCCCGTAATATTAATCATTAATATAGCACAAATCACCATTTTGCAACAGAATCTTAGCTAATCGGAAAAGACTGAAGGACGCCCTCTCTCGCCCGTTCGTCGCTTGCGCTCCTCTCTAGAGTCCCCAGAGTTCGCGGAGAAAGGCGGAGGCCGCGGGAGTCCGGAGCCGACCAGGCTCCCGCGGCACTTCGATCCTGCCCTTCAGGCAGGATGGACCGCTTGGACCGTTAATTTCCTTGTATTGTTTTTTTCTTTTCCTCGGCGAAGCCGATGAAAGCGCCGGCTGGTCGTGGTCGGCTCCGCGACCAGCCGGCAAAGTCTTTTTCCTTCGCAGTTCTCTGTGTTCTCTGTGAGCTCGAGCGAAGCGGGCGAGAGGGTGTCTTTTCTTTTCACCGTGAACTGTTTGAAATTGCAGATGGATTTGTATAGAATATGCGTCATGCATAAGGTCCTGATCATTGACGACGAAAAGAATATCCTCGACTCGCTTTCGGCGGTGCTCGAGGATGAAGGCTTTGCGGTATCCCGGGCCATGGACGGCAAGCAAGGCCTGGCGATCTTTGACAGCGAGGCCCCGGACGTGGTCCTTCTCGATGTCTGGATGCCCGAGATGGACGGGATCCAGGTGCTCAAAGAGATAAAGACCAGGGACAACGACGCGCGGGTCGTCGTGATATCGGGCCACGGGACGATATCGACCGCGGTCGAGGCGGTCAAGATGGGGGCCTACGATTTCCTCGAAAAGCCGCTTTCCATCGACAAGGTACTCGAAGTGGTGTATCGCAGTATCGGCGCGGATTCCCCTGAGTCACCCGATGTCAAGGATTTCAAGTTCGAGGCGTCACCCGGGGTCGAGGTCAGGCAAAAAACGATCGGGAAAAGCACGGTCGTGTATGGCGTCGGCCTTCATTCCGGCGTCAAGACAGGCATGATCCTCCTGCCCATGCCTGAAAACACCGGCATCATCTTTGAAACGATACCTGACGGCGAAAGGATCCCGGCGTATATCGACTATGTTTTTTCAGTCGGGTATGCCTCATCGCTCAAGGGCAAGAACAACATCGTTCGCACGGTGGAACACCTCCTGTCGGCCTGCCACATGTATGGGATCACGAACCTCCTCGTCAAGGTGAGCGAAGAGGTCCCCATCCTCGACGGATCGGCGATAGAGATCTGCACCAAGATCGATGAGGCAGGGATAGTCACACAGTCCGACGGCATTCAGCCGCTCGTCATCGCGGACAGGGTCGAGCTCGGGAATCTTCAGAACGGAAAGTACATCGTGGCAGAGCCGTCCGACTCCTTCGAGATCAATTACCATCTCGAGCAGGCAAAACCCATCGGCACCCAGGATTATCGCTTCCGCGGCGACACCAGGGATTACGTCGCGAACATAGCCCCCGCACGGACATTCGGTTTTTTGAAAGATTTCGAGCAGCTGACCAAGATGGGTCTCGGCACCGGCGGAAGGATAAACAATTTCATCATTATCGGTGACGATGAGGTCATAAACACAAAGCTGCGTTTTGACGATGAGTTCGTGCGCCACAAGGTGCTCGACCTCATCGGCGACATATACCTTCTCAATCGCCCCATTATCGGGAAGATCACCGCCCGCCAGACCGGCCACGTGGAAAACATCGCACTGGTAAAGGAATTGAAAAACCGGTTCCTAAAATAAAAATCGTTCCACGTTCCACGTTCCACGTTCCACGTTAAGAGACCTGATATCCCAATAAATGGCGGGAACCTTTACAACAATTATCGTGAAATTCTTTGTCTTTTAACGTGGAACGTGGAACTTGGAACGTGGAACGGTCTTTATCTTTCCACCACATCCTTCTTCCCCTCCGGCTTGTAGATGAACTTGCCGTCGTTGATCGTTGGATTTACCTTGATGTCGGAGAATTCTATCGTGTTGATGTTTCCGGTGAATTCGAGGATCTCTATTTTCCTCAAGAGGTTGTTCTTATCGATCCAGAGCTTTGCCAGGTTGACGGACGAGTCTTTTTTCGGGACGAGCTCGAAATACTGCATTCCGGCTATCATGCTCTGCTGTTTGACCGTGAAGAGGTTGTCGATGCGGGCAATGTCCTCGACGAGGTCGAAGAAGGTCCCGCCTGTCTTTTCTGCGCTTACCTTATTTTTCAGGACAAAAGGCTTGTCATCTTCTTCCTGCCACATGTACCGACCGTCATAGAGAAAGAGCTTTCCTTTCGGCTTCGTGTATTTCCAGATGAATCCCTTGTGCCTCTTGAAAAAGAAATCACCGTCTGCATCCCGTATCTTCTTAATGCTCGCGACGAAGATCTTCTGGTGAAACGACGCCTCCAGGGAATTTATGCCCGCATACGTTTTTTTAAGGGAATCGAACGGGGACGCTGCCCCGCCCGTTTTTGACTCTTGAGCTATGGACGGCTGTCCTATCAGAATAAAAACAAAAACCGTGCAAAGAACTGCCCCGACCAACCTCAGATCCGCTTTCTTCCTGCCCTTTCTGTTCATCAATGCTCCGTTCATCGTTTTAATACCTCGCGGGGCTTTACTCCGTCGGACGGCCCGACGATGCCCTCCTGCTCCATACGCTCTATTATGCGGGCGGCCCTGTTGTACCCTATGCGGAACCGCCTCTGGACCATGCTTATCGAGGCCTCACCTTTCTGCGACACAAATTCCACCGCTTCCTGGTATTTCTCGTCATCGAGGGCCTCGCCCTCGTCTTCCTCTTCCTTTTCCTCGAGTATCTCGTGATGATACGTCGGGGCGCCCTGCTGCTTCAAGAATTCCACGATCCTCTTGATCTCGCCTTCCGAGACGTACGAGCCGTGAAGCCGCTGAAGCCTGCCGATGCCGGGACTCAAGAACAGCATGTCGCCGTAGCCGAGAAGGCTCTCCGCGCCGTTCGTGTCCAATATGGTCCTTGAATCGACCTTCGAGAAGACCTTGCATGCCACGCGGGCGGGAAAATTGGCCTTTATGATACCCGTCAGGACATCGACGGACGGCCTCTGCGTCGCGAGGATGAGATGAATGCCCGACGCCCGGGCCATCTGTGCGAGCCGGGCGATATATTCCTCAACCTCCTTGGGGGAGACCATCATGAGGTCGGCAAGCTCGTCAATGACGACGACGATATACGGCAGTGCCTCGCCTCCCTCGCGGGTTATTTTATGATTGTATTTCTCGATATTGCGCACGCCCTTCTGCGCCATCATGCCGTAGCGCCTCTCCATTTCGTCCGTCATCCATCGCAGGGCCGTCTTCGCGTTCCGGGCGTTCGTCACGACCGGCAGGAGAAGGTGCGGGATGCCCTCGTAAAAGGAGAGCTCGAGCATCTTGAGGTCGATCATCAGGAAGCGGCAGTGGGCGGGGGTCGCCTTGAAGAGAACGCTCAGGATCATGCTGTTGAGCGAGACGGATTTCCCGGAACCGGTCGCGCCGGCGACGAGAAGGTGCGGCATTTTCGCCAGGTCCGCCACAAATGATTCTCCGGCTATTGTTTTTCCCAGCACCAGAGTGAGGTGCGATTGAGATGACGAGAATGTCTTCGATTCGATTATCTCCCGGATATACACCGTTTCCCGGTCCTTGTTCGGTATCTCGATGCCGACGACCGCCTTTCCCGGTATCGGGGCGATGATCCGTATCGAGACCGCGCTCAAGGCCATGGCGAGATCGTCGGACAGGTTGGATATCTTGCTTACCTTGACGCCCGGCGCCGGCTCGAATTCGTACATGGTGATGACAGGGCCGGGCCTGACCTCCGTGACCCGCCCGTCGATCCCGTAGTCTTTCAGCTTCTTTTCGAGGATCGATGCGTTGGCCTGGATGGAGTCCTTGTCTATCTTCGTCTCTTTTTTCTCTATGGTATCGAGCAGCGACGTGTCGGGAAGCTTGTACGGCCCGATCTCTTTGAAAAATTCAAATGTTTCCTGGACGGCGGCGGCGGCTTTCTTTTCCGCCGGTTTTGCTGCCGGAGGCTCGTCCTCTTTTTTCTCCTGCGTCACTTTTATTTCACGCCGGCGCTCGGCCTTCTTGCGCCTCGCGATGCGGTCTTCGATGATCCCCAGGATCGGGGCCTGCACGATCAGGAAGGCAGATATCAAAAGGAGGACGACTGCGATGAGAATGGTACCGAACCTGCCGAAAAAGTTCATGAGCGCCTTCTCGAGGATCGATCCGAGAAAACCCGAGAATTCGAGCGGCATGCCCCGAAGGTGTATTCTGCCTATCAGCACCTGGAGGAGCATGCCAATCGAAAGAAAGAACATCACGAGGCCGGACGAGAAGACGATGATACTGGGCGGGTCCTTTTTCCTGACGTAAAATATCCCGAAAACAAGGGCGAACGAGATGAGGACATAGCTCATCAGCCCGACCAGCTGGATCAGTACATCCGAAATGTACGACCCCGCCTTGCCGCACAGGTTGCGGGCCGACGTGTCTGTTACCGTGTGGAACGACGGGTCGAGGGGATGATAGGACAGCAGGCTGACAAAAAGGAAGAGGAACACCCCGATCAGGGCCACGCCGAGCATTTCTTTTTTCAGATCAGACAGGTTCATATACTCTTATGACGCCCTGCCGGTGCCGTTCCGGTCCCGGCCTTGACTGATACCCCCCTTGCCATGAGGGCCTCTATGTTAACCCTCACATCATCCATCACGCGCGTCTTCTGCGACCGGTCCATGCCCTCGAGGACCATGGGGTCACCGATCTCGATGTATATTACCCCTTTTTGACGGGGAAGAGAACTGCCTTTTGGCTGGAGCACGCTCGAACCGTAAATACCGATGGGAACGACCGGGACCATCGCGCGCAGCGCAAGGGTGAAGCCTCCCTTTTTGAAGGGCAGGAGCTGGCCGTCGGCGCTTCGGGTGCCTTCGGGAAAAATGATAATGTTGGTCCCTTCCCGTATCTTCCGCGATGCCTCTTCAATCGCCTTGAGCGCTTCACGCGCATTTTCACGGTCAATGCTGATGTAGCCCGCTTTTTTCATTGCCCAGCCGACAACCGGGATCGAGAAGAGCTGCCTTTTCGCGATCCATTTAAAGGAAAGGGGCAGCCAGGCGAGCAGCGCGTAGATATCCAGGGCGCTTTGATGATTGCACATAAAGACGTAGGGTGGTGACATGATGCGCTCAAGGCCGTCGACCCTGACCTCTATCCCTGCGACGGCGAGATACATACGCGCCCAGGCGCGGGCAAGACGGTGGATGGTCTCCTGGCAGTCGCCGAACAGCGCGATGAAGAGCGCAAAAAAGGACATGGTGAACGTCGAGGTGGCGAGCCATACGGCGGCGGCGGCCTTTCTCATCGAACGAGGCCCTCGAGGGCGTCTACGATCCCGGTTATCTCCGTCCGGACCACCTGATCAATATCATATGGGGATATTCCCTTCCTGTCGGCTTCGGCTATCTTCTCGTTCTGAGACACGTAGCCGAGGATGGGAAGGTCCCCGAGATTTTCCCGGATAAAATCCTTGTCTTCAAGACCGTTTATTTTATTCCCCACCACGTAAACTTTTTTTATGCCGATATCATCGGCGAGCTTTTTTACCTGCCGGGCCGTCTTGAAGCTCCGCCTGCCGGGTTCGACGACGACAATGAGGGCGTCGATATATTCGGTGGTACCCCTGCCTAAATGTTCGAGCCCCGCCTCGAGATCGACTACGACGTATTCATCGCGTTCGATCATGACGTGGGACAAGAGGCTTCTCAAAAGGGCGTTCTCCGCGCAAAAGCAGCCGCCCCCGCCCTGGGGGATGCTCCCGAGAACGATGAGGCGGACGCCTTCCCTCGTCAGGGAAAACCTCTCGGGTATGTCATCGACACGGGGGTTCAGCTTGAAGAAGGAACCGTATTCCCCCTTTTTCGCCCCGGTCCTTTCGGCTATGAACTCCTCCATCGATGCCAGGGGCTTTATCTCGCTCACACTCTTTTCATCGATCCCGATCGCGCTCGCGAGGTTTGAATCGGGATCGGCATCGATCGCGATCATCTTCTTGCCGCGATCGGCGAGGATCCGCGCCATGACACCCGCAAGCGTCGTCTTTCCCGCTCCACCTTTCCCTGAAACAGCTATCTTCATCTCTTCCTTCGATGAAAAGGTATCATCCTTTGTAAAGCGTTGTCAATGCTGGCTAAATCAGGCTTTTCGCAATCACTTCAGGCCGTTTTCCCCGCCGGATACGTGCTCCACGAGAAGTTCCTTCTCCTCGGGGGTCGCGATGATGATCAGGCTCATTTCGCCTTCTATGATCGTATCCGGGTACGGGTTGTAGACCCATTCACCGCTCTTCTTACGGGCCGAGATCAGCATAAGGTTGCCTATCATCTTGAAATCGATGTCCTTCACCGGTCTGCCGATGAACGGGGAATCGGCCGGGACATGGACCTCCTCCACCCTCATGGGAGAGTACTTGTCGCGGAGCATCATGTCGAGGAATGAGGTAACGTGGGGGCGTATCATCTCGGACGCCATCCTCAGGCCGCCGATAAAGTTAAGCGCAACGACCGAATCGGCCCCTGCCCTTTTCAATTTGTCGATATTTTTCGTATCGTTGCAGCGCGATACGATCCTGAGCTTCGGGTTCAGCTGCCGGGCGGTCAGTGAAATAACGATGTTGTCGTTGTCGGAGTCGGTTGTCGCATAAAGCCCCTGGGCATGCTCGATCATGGCCTTCCAGAGGATCTCGTTCTCCGTCGCGTCGCCGACGACCAGGTCCGCATCGATATTGTTCGCCTTGAACACGTCCATCTTCAATTCATCATGGTCTATGGCAACGAAGGGTCGCTTTGTCAGGTACATTTCATGGACAACATAGAGGCCGACCATCCCTATGCCGCACACGATATAATGGTCACGCATCTTGCCGATCCTGTTTTCCATTTTCCTCCTCCTGAAAACCTTCCTCAGTTCGCCTTCTATAATGTATGCGGCAAGCGTGGTAAAGAGATATGCGATCGCACCCGCCCCGATGAAAACGTAGATAATGGTGAATATTTTGCCGAGAGGGTGGTGTTCGACGCCGATGATGTCCCCGTAGCCGACGGTCGTGATCGTAATGGCTGTCATGTAAAGCGCGTCAAGGAAGCTCTTCTCGGGGCCACCTATGATCTTGAACCCGATCGTGCCGGTCGCGATCACGATCAGGATGATCCCCATGATATTGCGGAGCTTTTTCGGAATTATCTTGAAAAACATGGCTCATTATAGCACGGAGCATTATTTCAGGGAATATTATTAAGAAATTTTCCGGGGTCTTGACGCAGGTAGCCCGGTGTCTTATTTTCTGTATGTTGTTTTTCCCAGAATCGTAAAACTAAGCAATACGAGGAGATCCGAAAATGACTAGCGAGCGCATGGAATTCAGGACAGAGGTCAAACAGCTTCTCGATCTCATGATCCATTCTCTCTATTCCCACAAGGAAGTGTTCTTACGGGAGCTGATATCCAACGCTTCGGATGCCATCGACCGGGCCCGTTATGAATCCCTCACCAACAGCACCATCCTCGAGGGCGGCGGGGCATGGAAGATAAAAATCAGCCTCGACAAGGACGCGGGCACGCTGACGGTCAGTGACAACGGCATCGGCATGGACCATGACGAAATAATAGAATCCTTAGGGACCATCGCCCGCTCCGGCACGAAGGAGTTCCTGGAGGCCCTGAAACGGGAAGATGTGAAGGACAACCCGGAATTGATCGGCCAGTTCGGCGTCGGTTTCTATTCGTCCTTCATGGTGGCGGACAAGATCACGGTCATGTCGCGCCGCGCAGGGACAAAGGACGACAAAGCGATCAAGTGGGAATCGACCGGCGACGGCACCTTCACGGTCGAAGAGGTAAAGAAGGATACCCGCGGCACCGATGTCGTCCTCCATCTGCGTGAAGAAGAAAAGATCTATGTGAGCGAATGGGAGATCCGCAGCGTCGTCAAGAAATATTCCGACTTTATCGAGCACCCCGTTGTCATGGATGTCGAGAAGGAAGTCGACAGCGAGATCAAAAAGGGTGAAAAGGTAAAGATAAAAGAGGAAGAGACGCTCAATTCGATGAAGGCGCTGTGGCTCAAGGACAGGTCCGAGGTCACCGACGAGGAATACAACGATTTCTACAAGCACATATCCCACGATTTCCACCCGCCGGCAAAGGTCATCCACTACAGGGCCGAGGGCACGTCTGAATTTGCCGCGCTCATGTTCGTGCCGTCGATAGCCCCCGTCAACATGCTCTACCGCGATTTCAAGTACGGCCCGATGCTGTACGTGAAAAGGGTCCGCATCATGGACCATTGCGAAGAACTGCTGCCGCAGTACCTGCGTTTCGTCCAGGGCATCGTCGATTCGTCCGACCTTCCGCTCAACGTATCGCGCGAGATCCTGCAGAACAACCGGCAGGTCGATATCATCAAGAATTCCGTGACGAAGAAGATCATCGATACATTCGAGGAGATGAAGGAAAAGGAATACGACGAATACCTGAAGATCTACAAGGAATTCGGCCGCGTCCTGAAAGAGGGTATCCACTTCGATTTCTCCCGCAGGGAAACGATCGCGGACCTGCTGCTTTTCGCGACCACCAAATCGGATGACGGTAAATTCAGGACCCTCAAGGAATATGTCGACGACATGAAGGAAGGTCAGGAAGACGTCTACTACATTGTGGGCTCGTCACTCACGGACGCCGCGAACTCGCCCTACCTGGAGGCGTTCCGGCAGAAGGGCTTCGAGGTCATCTTTATGACCGACGACATCGACGACTTCATCTTTAACGGCTTCGAGTACAAAGGCAAGAAGTTCCACTCGATCACACGCGGCGACATAACGCTCGACAAGGAAAAGACCGTTCAGATCGAGGAGACCCGGAAAAAATATGAAAAGCTCATCGATCTCATCAAAGGCACGCTGGCGGAGGATGTCAAGGACGTGAGGCTCTCCGGCAGGCTTACCGATACGGTCTGCTGCCTCGTTGCCGACGAGGGCGACCTCGACCCCACAATGGAGCGCCTCTTGAAAGCCATGGGCCAGGACGTGCCTCCCATGAAGCGGATACTCGAGCTCAACCCGACCCACCCCCTCTTCGCCGCCATGAACAAGGCCTTTGAGCAGGACGAACACAGCGAAGAGCTTAAAGACTACATACGCCTGCTGTACGATCAGGCCCTCGTCCTCGAAGGCTCGAAGCCCAAGGACCCTGCGGCATTTTCGAAGGCGATAGCGAAATTGATGGTGGAAGCGGCGAATAAAACGTAAGGCGTGAGAGCGTAAGGCGTAAGGCGTTTTCCTCTTATCGTCATACCGGCGAAGGCCGGTATCCAGTATCGTTTCTTAATTGAGACCGGGGTCACGGCATCTTATTCAACCCTGGATTCCGGCCTTCGCCGGAATGACGGCACTACTTATACGAAAAAATATAGACGGGGTGAGGGAAACCGTCAGCCGTCAGCCGTTAGCCGGCCCCTATTTATTCAAAGAACTCCATAAACTTCTCTTTAAACCCCTTCCTCGTTTTCGGCGAGGTATCTTTGAATTCCTCGGCCATCTCCTCTACGAGGCTCTTCTGGCGGTCGGTCAGTTCCGTCGGTATGACGATGTTGAGGTAGACGAGCTGGTCTCCCCTGCCGTACGAGTTCGCTTTATTGACGCCGAGGCCTTTCAGCCTGAAAACCTTGCCCTGCTGGGTGCCGGGCGGGACCTTCAGAATGGACTCGCCTTCTATGGTGGGTATCTTTATCTCTCCGCCGAGGCATAGCAGGGGGAACCCCACGTCGACCTGGACCACGATGTCATCGCCTGCCCGCTCGAATACGGGATGTTCCTTGACCTGCAGCACGACGAAAAGGTCGCCGGGGATGGTGTCCCCGAACTGCTGCATCCCTTCGCCGCGCAGCTTGAGCCGTGTGTTGCCGTCGACACCGGGCGGGATCTTCACCTTGAGTTTCCGCTTGGTCTTGACGCTTCCCCTGCCCTTGCAGTTCTTGCAGGGGTTCTTTATTATCTTTCCCTCACCGCCGCAGTATTCGCATGTCCGGTTGATCGTGAAGAAACCGTGGCTTTGCCGGACCTGGCCCCTGCCCCCGCAGTACTTGCAGGCAATGGGCTCGTGACCGGGCTCCACGCGCGAGCCGTTGCAAACGGGGCACCTTTCTTCCTTGGGTATCTCGATCTCTTTTTCACCACCGAATACAGCCTCTTCAAACTCAATGGTCAGGTTATACCTGAGGTCGCTGCCCTTTCTCTGGCGTGGCCTCTGATTCCCGAAGAAATCGCTGAAAAGGTCATTGAAAACGGAATCGAAATTTCCCTGGAACCCGAAATCAAACACGGAGCCCATGTCGCCGGCGGTGCCGAAGCGCTCGTAGTGGCTCCTCTTCTGGGCATCTCCGAGGACCTCGTAGGCCTCGTTTATTTCTTTAAATTTTTCTTCGGCCTTGTGGTCGCCGGGATTGCGGTCAGGGTGATATTGAAGTGCAAGCTTTCGGTACGCCTTCTTTATCTCTTCGTCGGTAGCCTCGCGCGATACGTTGAGGACCTCGTAGTAATCCACGTGCGTGCGTCTCATTCACTGCCTTTCTTTGTATTACCGGATAGAAAAAATGCCTTCTTTCGCTACTTTTAGTTTTCGGTTTCAGGTCTTTTTGAAACACCCACCCGGGATGGCCTGATCAGCCTGTCATTGAGCAGGTATCCCCTCTGGAGCTCCGAGACAACGGTATCAGGTTCGACATCGTCATGTTCCTCCTGGAACATGGCCTCATGATAATTGGGATCGAACTTCCGGCCCATCGCCTCGACCGGTTTTACGCCGGCCTTTTCAAGGACCTTGAGAAATTCGCTCAATATCAATTTAACCCCGTCATGGATAGACTTGTAGTCCTCGGTTGACTCTGAATGTTTCAGTGCCAGCTCGAAATTGTCAAGAACGGGGAGAAGCTCCTTGATGAGCGTTTCATTCCCGAACTTCAGGGTATCCTGCTTCTCTTTTATCTTGATCTTCTTGAAATTCTCGAAATCGGCCTGCATGTAAAGAATGCGGTCTTCGAGGGATTTTATCTTCGCATCTTTTTCCTCGATCTCCTTCCTTACCTCTTCGGGAAGATCCTCTTTTTTCTTCTTCTTTTTATGGTCTTCGTGTTTATGGTCTTCGTGCTTATGGTGATGACCTTTCTCCCCGGGCGCCTCTTCCGGCGTGTGTTCGTTCTGTTCAGCGTTCAGGTCTTTATTTTTTTCGTTCATTGCCAGATTCCTCACATTGTATTGAATAGATCCGTCACTGCCCGGGCAGTGTAGCCGACAATGGGGATAAGACGCGAATAGTCCATTCTCATAGGCCCTATGATGCCGAGAATCCCGTAGCTGTCACGATCGATCCTGTATGCGGACGCGATGATGCTCATTTCCTCCATGCCCTTCATGTCGTTCTCGCTTCCGAGAATAACATTTATGCCTTCCTTGCTCTGGTATTGATCGAGCAGGTGCATAAGCCGCTCCTTGTTCTCGAGGGCCTTGAACAGTTCCTTGAGTTTCTCGACATCGGAAAACTCGGGGATGCCGATCATCTTCGATGCCCCTTCTATGTATACTTCACGCTCGTCTTCATCACCGACGAGCATGTCGAGGGTGTCCTGTATCTTCTGGTACAGGTTCCGGAAGGTCTCCCTGTCCCTGTGAATGTCCTGAATGATGTGTTCTTTCATCACGTGAAAGGGCAAACCGGAGAACCGCTCGTTCATATAGTGTTTCATATCGTCGAGCGTGCCCTGCTTGATATCTTCGCTCGTATCGACAAACCTCCTGTGCACCATCCCCGATGTGGTCACAAAAACGATGAGGATGGTGTACTGCGACATCCTGACAAACTCCACTTCCTTGAAGAGCATGGTCTCGACCCGCGGCTCTACCACGATGCTCGGAAATCGTGCGATGGCAGCGAGAATGCGCGAAGCGTCCGCCATCACCTCTTCGGTGTACGCATAGCGGATCCGCGACATGGTCTCGAGCGCCCTGAGCTCTTTCTTCCCGGGAAGGCCCGGGACGGGCAGGCTGTTGACGTAGTATCGAAAGGCCTTCGGCGTCGGAACGCGGCCTGCCACCGCGTGGGGCTTGTAGAGAAACCCCAGTTCCTCGAGTTCGCCCATGATGCTCCGGATCGTGGCCGAGCTCACTTTTTTCTTCATCAATTTTGCTATCGTTGTCGAGCCTACAGGCTCGGCATACACGATATAGTTCTCCACGATGAGCTCGAGGACAGACCTGTCTCGTTCATTCAAAATATCGCTCAACCCTTTCATACTGATACAATAAGTTAATTATCCCGGCTGTCTTTGTCAAGAAATTGGATTAAATACAACAAATTAAGGAATGAAGGCCTTACGCGGTTATCTCGAACGTCGACGTTTGCGAGCCCCGGAACGAACTTGCCTCGCTGTACCTCTTCATGGCATACCGGTTGATCTGCACATCGTAGGGACCAAACGACCTCGTACTCTGAATGGTTTCGCTACTTAATGACATACCGGCAGCCGCGGCGGCAGGGTTCACATCGGGCAGTCCGGCGACGCCGGCTTCGGAGACAGGCATCCGGGCGGGTAACTGGTCCCCCTGCAAGGAGGTGTCGGACCGTTTCGACGAGATGGTGACCTGGTCCCCGCTAAATGCAACGACGAATGACGGGACGGTCTGTTGAGAAGCCCCTTCCTCGCGTTCGCGCCGGGATTGGGCGGTGCCCTGCGAACGGGACAGTACGGGCAGGCTATTTGCCGACCAGTCATCACGCGCAACTATACCGTTCATTTCCAAAATTGTAACACGTATTACATATGAATACCAGAAAAATATAATATTGTACCCTGACAAAGTCATGTCCGGTGCGTTGTTCTTGACTTTCGGATGCCCATGAAGTATCTGATTTCATGCCTCCGACGGATCAGAGTAAGAAATTTGTAAACCTTGCGGGGGATGCCTACGCCTATATCGTCCGTGACCAGAAGGTTCTCGTCGATCACGCGGGCGCCAGGCCTGCAATTCCCCGCGCCCGGGCGGTTGCCGGATTGGGCATTGATGCCTTTGACGGTTACAATATCGGCATGCGCGATGGCGCGGCCTGTTACGCATACAGCGTACCTGCTGCTGTCGAAGCCCCTCCGGGGATGACTTTTACCGGCCTTCGGCGGTCGTTCGGCGTCCTCGACCCGGAAGATTATGCCATGGCCGTAAAGGCCATGGGGATACTGAACTGGGACAGGACGTGCCGGTTCTGCACTTCCTGCGGCTCAAAACTGGCACGCCTCCCCGATATGTTCGCGAAGCGCTGCGAAGCGTGCGGATTTACGATGTTCCCGAAGATTTCCCCTGCCGTGATCGTGGCGGTTGAGAGAGGCGACACCCTCCTTCTCGCCCGTGCCAGCCGGTTCGCCGAGAATTTGTACAGCGTCCTCGCCGGTTTTACGGAACCCGGCGAATCGCTCGAGGACACGGTCCGGCGGGAAATAAAGGAAGAGGTCGGCATAGAGGTCAAGAACATCCGGTATTTCGGGAGTCAGCCCTGGCCCTACCCCGACTCGCTCATGATCGGCTTCACCGCCGAATGGGCCTCGGGCGAGATCGCGATAGACGATGATGAGATCAACGACGCGCGATGGTTCACCGTTGAAGATATGCCGCTTATACCGGATAAAGTGAGCATTGCCAGGGAATTGATTGATAATTTCATAAAAAAACAGGCGATAGGCGATAGGCGATAGGCGATGGGTAACAGGATCCGGTCCGTCGGTTTTTGTTTTTCCCATTGCCTATTGCCCCTATTATCTATGAAAGCCATACTTTTTGACGGACAATTAAGGGTTGTTGACGTTCCGAAACCGGTCCCCGCTCCCGGCGAAGCGCTTATCCGGGTCACCATGGCCGGGATTTGCAATACGGACCTCGAGATCATGAAGGGCTACCTCGGGTTCCAGGGTATAATCGGGCACGAATTTACGGGGGTTGTCGAGGCAACGGCCGGGGACGCTGCGAACATGACGGGTAAACGGGTCGTCGGCGAGATCAACTGCGGCTGCGGCGTCTGCGACCTGTGTTTAAGCGGACTTGGCAAGCACTGCCCCCGGAGGACAACGCTCGGCATCTCGGGGAGGCAGGGCGCTTTTGCTGAATATACGACCCTCCCCGCGGAAAACCTTCATGAGATACCCGATAGTCTCAGCGATGAACAGGCCGTCTTCACGGAACCGCTGGCTGCCGCATTCGAGATACTCGAGCAGGTCGCGGTCGGGCGCGGACAGCGTGTGCTCGTACTCGGCGATGGAAAGCTGGGCATCCTGTGTGCGCTGACGCTGAACTTGACCGGTGCCGATGTCTCACTTGCCGGCAGGCATCCGGGTAAACTGGCCATAGCGGCCGGCCAGGGCATATCCGCCCGTCTCGTGAATGATATGCCGGAAGAAAGCATATTCGATGTTGTCGTAGAGGCAACGGGCAGCACACAAGGTCTCGAAAGTGCAATTACATACACGCGGCCCCGCGGGACGATAATCCTCAAAAGCACCGTGGCCGACAGCCGCCCGGTCGACCTTGCCCCCATCGTCATCAACGAGATCACCGTCATCGGATCGCGCTGCGGCCCGTTCGAGCCGGCCATCCGGGCGCTTGTGGACGGATCGATCGATGTCAGGCCCCTTATCACGGCCCGCTACCCGGCGGCAGATGCCATGAAAGCTTTTTCGGCAGCCCGGGATAGGTACAGCCTCAAGGTCCTTATCGATTTCAGGTAACCCACGTCACATCTTTCATTCCAGCCCTTAAAACGGTATATTTATGTACGATACAAAGGCGCTATTACAGGAGAAGCCGTGACATCTTCGATTCGCACATACGATCTCTGGAAAGAATACGAGACAGGGGGGCACGACGGGATCGCGCTGAGGGGAATAGATCTCGACATCGCCCGGGGGCAGATCATTGCACTCCTCGGGAAGAGCGGCTCGGGCAAGACGACGCTCCTCAATCTCCTTGCCGGCCTCGACGAACCGACGCGGGGACGTGTCGAAATAGACGGGATGGACCTCAAGGGCCTCGGGGAAAAAGGCCGGACAGAGCTGCGCCGCAACAAGCTCGGTTTCGTCTTCCAGTTCTTCAACCTGCTTCCCACGCTGACTGCCATAGAGAACGTCACGCTCGCGCTCGAACTCGCGGGGAAACCCGATGAGAGGCGCGCCCGGGAGTCGATC
The DNA here is from genome assembly GCA_963666485.2 of Syntrophorhabdaceae bacterium. Classification (GTDB taxonomy): domain Bacteria; phylum Desulfobacterota; class Syntrophorhabdia; order Syntrophorhabdales; family Syntrophorhabdaceae; genus Delta-02. The sequence goes on from CAXXUO010000001.1 coordinate 437,195, forward strand.
GCACTCGTCGGCCTTGCCGGCAAGGAAGACCGCTATCCCCATGAGCTCTCCGGCGGCGAGCAGCAGCGCATCGCGATCGCCCGCGCCCTTGTGAAAAACCCCCCGATCATCCTTGCTGACGAACCGACGGGAAACCTCGATTCGCACACGGGGACGCAGATCCTGGAGCTGCTCACCGGCCGCTGCCGCGAATCCGGCACCACGCTCGTCATGGTAAGCCATTCCCTGAAGACCTGCGAATATGCCGACCGCATCCTGCGCATGCTTGACGGCCGGATCTTCGAAGAGGAATCCTGCGAGGGCCTGGCCCCTTGAAAAGAGTGCTGCGCTCCTTCCTTCGGTACCTGGCACGGCGCAAGAGCCTCGCCATCCTCCAGCTTCTCGGCATTGCCTTCGGCGTGGCCGCGGCTGTCGGGATGACCCTTGCCTCCCGGTCGGCCCTCGAAAGCATGGAGAATGCCGTCGACTTTTTGAAGGGGGGGTCGACGCATACGATAGCGCGCCCGGCAGGCCCGATGGAAGAGGGAATGCTTGTCAAACTCATGCGGGACCCGGCAGTCAAGTACTTTGCGCCTGTCATCGACAGGAAGGTGCGGCTCCCGTCGGGAGACCAGATACGGCTCCTCGGCCTCGACCCGTTCCTCGATAAGAATGTCCGTTCAATAACAGCACAGATCGCAGCTTCGGCAAATTCAACAGGCCGTGACGCAGCTTTCACGTCATTTGTGCTCGATCCCCGCACAATACTCGTTGATGACAGCGTGGCAAAGACGGCACATATCAGTGCAGGACAGGACCTTATAACAACACAGGGCCCTCTCAAGGTGGTACAGGTCTTTGGCAACGCGTCCGGGGAACCGCTCGTGATCATGGATATAGGGTATGCCCAGGATTTTTTCCGCATGGCAGGGTATATCGACAGGGCCGACCTCGTCGTAACGGATGAAGAAGGTCTGCGGCAGCGCTGGTCGCATGGTTTTGTCATCGAATCCAACCAGCAGAAGGCGCAGACATTATCTTCCCTGCTCGGGGCATTCAAGCTGAACCTCCAGGCATTGTCCCTTCTAGGCCTTTTTGTCGGCATCTTCCTCATATATAACACGGCAATGTTCACCGTGGTCTCGAGGCGCAGGGACGCCGGGATACTGCTCTCCATCGGGGCTTCCCGGGGGCAGGTGACCGTGGCCTTCCTCGTCGAGATCCTCGTGCTCGGCGTCACGGGAGGGGCGCTTGGCGGGATAATGGGGTATTTCCTGAGCAAGTTCCTCGTTCAGATAGTGGGCAGCACCATCAGCAGCCTCTATTTTTTCCTGCAACCCTCGGCCCTCCCCTTCACATCCTGGAATGTCACCGGGGGGATATTGCTGGGATGCGCGGCCAGCATCGTGGGGTCACTGCCGCCCCTTATCGAGCTTCGCCGCATCCAGCCGGTCCTCGTATTGCGGGGCAGGACCGCTTCGCGCTCGGCATCGAAGAGGATGAAGGTTATCGGGATGGCCGGGGTCTTTTGCCTTGCCCTCGCGCTGACCCTGTTCCTTTTGTCATTTCTCAATGTCTATATAGGTTTCGCCGGTGCTTTCGCATTTCTCTTAAGCGCCAGCCTCTTTGCCGGTTTTGCGATAATAGCGGGCGTGCCTTTCCTGAAACGGCTTTTCGCACGCGTGATCGGCCTCGCGGGCAAGATAGCCATCGGCAACATCCGGGAAAACCTGGGAAGGACATCCGTCGCCGTCGCCGCGTTCATGATAGCCCTGTCCATGTCGATCGGCCTGTCATCGATGATAGACAGCTTCCGCCACTCGCTCATATGGTGGATGAACGGCCAGCTTCGCGCTGAGGCATACATATCGACAAAGGCTGACGTGACGGTGCCGCTCGAGGCGTACGATGAATTGAAGAAGATCCCCGGTATCAGCGGCATAGACGTTTTTCGCAATGTATCCATATCATTTCAAGGGAAACCGGCCGGCATAACGTCGATCGATGCCGCCGTGCTTCAAAAATATTCAAAGTTCTCGTGGCTCGAAGGCTCGGACAGGTCCTGGGATGACGTCAGGCGCGGCGATGTGATCATATCGGAAAGTTTCAGCTTGAGGTTCAAGGTAAAAACCGGTGACAGGATCACGATCGATACGTCCCGGGGCCCGGCGACGCTCCGGGTGGCCGGGGTCTATTACGATTACGCCTCGGAGCACGGCGTCATCATGATAGACCGGTCGTTGTACATCAAGCTCTTCAATGACAGCACGATAAACAGCCTGGGTGTCTTTATCGACGCCCCGGAACCCGAAAAGGCACAGATCCTGGAGAAAGCCCGTCAGCTCGCCCATAAATACGGCCTGCCCTTCTTTCCCCGCGGGCAATTCCACAACCGTATCCTCGGCATCTTCGACAGCACGTTCGCCGTGACGCAGTCCATGCGTATCATAGCGGTCATCGTGGCATTTTTCGGGATAGCGGGAGCGTTGATGACCCTTTTCGTCGAGCGCCAGAAAGAGTTCGGCATATACCGCGCCCTCGGGTTTACCACGGGTGATGTCGCAAAGATAACGGTCGCGGAAAGCATCGGGCTCGGGCTCATCAGCTTTTTCATGAGCACTGTCGTCGGGACGGTCTTTGCCTTCATCCTCATCCGGGTGATAAACCGCCAGAGCTTCAACTGGACCATCTTCTATCATTTCACGGCCCAGCCCTACCTGGTAACGTTCCTGACCGCCGTCGCGGCAAGTGTAGCGGCGTGCGCGTACCCTTTGTGGTCTGTGATCAGGAAATACCCGATAATGCAGATAAGGGAAGAATAGTGAAAAAAAGGTTCAAGGTTCAAGGTTCAAGGTTCAACGGTAAAAAATGGTTCCACGTTCCACGTTCCACGTTCCACGTTATTCTCTTTTGTCTTGTCATGGTGGTACCGGTAGGGGTGGCGTACGGAGGGGAGTGGAAGAAGGCGGAGGGGGTGAGGCAGTGGTCTTTTCCGAGAGACCATGGGAGCCATCCTGAGTACAGGACGGAGTGGTGGTATTTCACGGGGAACCTCGCGGATGCGGCGGGAAGGAAATACGGGTACCAGCTGACATTTTTCCGGTATGGATTGGCCCTCAAGCCCCGGGATCCCGGGAACCCCTGGTCGGTGCGGGATATTTATCTCGTCCATTTCGCAATGACCGATGCATCGAATAACACGTTCCGTTATACGGACCGGGTTTCACGCAAGGGGCCGGGGCTCGCGAGTGCGGATGAACGGAAAATGAACGTCGATGTTCTCGGCTGGTCGGCCGTCATGGATAAAAATCTTATACGGCTTAAAGCAGCCTTCGAGGGGATGGAGATAAAGCTGGACCTCATCCCGGTAAAAGCGCCGGTGCTGCACGGCCGGCAGGGCTTGAGCAAAAAAGGGCCAATGCCCGGCCAGGCATCATATTACTATTCGTTCACAGACCTGAAAACAGCGGGATCTATCAAGCTGCCGGGCATTCAGGGTGAAACTGCCGTCACCGGTACGAGCTGGTTCGACCAGGAGTTCGGCTCAAACCAGCTTTCCGCCGACCAGGCGGGGTGGGACTGGTTCGCCCTGCACTTAAGCGACGGGCGAGACCTCATGATCTATAAACTTCGCAAAAAGGACGGGGCAGTCGAGAAAGAATCCTCCGGGACACTCGTCGAGCCGGACGGTACATCACGCACGGTTGTCCTTTCCGACATGACCACGGATATCCTCGGATACTGGAAGAGCCCGAAAACGAAAGGAAAATACCCGGCCGTCTGGCGCATCCGGGTCCCTTCCGCGCATATTGACGTTACGGTAAAACCCATCGTGGCCGGCCAGGAACTGGCCAATACCGTGTCCTCCGGGATCACTTACTGGGAAGGCGCGGTCGAAGGTACGGGAGCCTCGAGAGGAAAGGAAGTTAAAGTGCAGGGATATGTCGAACTGACCGGGTATGCCGGCTCCATAGGAGGGACGTTTTAATTCCGGGAATAAGGTGTAAATTCAATCATTCTCTACAATAATCACCTATGATGCATGACTTCATCGTGAGCCCGAACCTGCAATAATCTGCCGCAGGAGGTGCATGATGAAAAAATTCTTTTTTGTCCTCGTTCTATTATTGGCATTGTTTTTTTGCGTTAATACCGCAAAAGCCGATTGCTGGTTCGACCTGTTTTGCATCGTTTGCGATGACGGGACTTTTATTTGCGATGACCCTTTTTGAAAAGTGTCCGGTTTTCTCCGGGCCCTATATGTTATTCCGCAGCATGAGTTCCACCGGTGGGGGGTTGCGATAATACCGGTTCTTCAGATAGGGGTGGCCATATTTGACGACACCCTTATTGTGCTGCTGGAAATGTTTTTTTGTGTCGATACCGCAAAAGCCGATAGTCTGTTTTGCATCGTTCTTGAGGACGGGACTGTTATTTGCGATTGAAAAGTGCCTGGTTTTTGCTCCGGGACCCTATATGTTGTTCCGGAGCATGAGTTCCACCGGGTGGGGGTTGAGATAATACTGGTTCTTCAGATAGGGGTGGTCATACTTGAGGACGTAGTGGTTGAGAAGGGTCACGGGTACTATAAGGGGTATGAAACCCCGGCGGTACCGGTCTATTATTTCAAGGAGCTCTTCTTTTTCCGCGTGTTCCAGGTCCTTCTTGAAATACCCCATGATATGCTGGAGAACATTGGTATTCTTGGCAACCGTGGCAATGAGGCGCAGCGCTTCCACCAAGGTCACGCAATATGTATCCATTGTCCCCGTGTCTTCGATCTTCACGTGCGCGACGATCTTCCCGAGCTGCGCCAGGTGCTTCGGGCTGTGCGCCATGATGAGGTACTTGTGGCGGGTGTGAAAATCTATAAGCCCGGCTGCAGTGTATGCACGCCCGGCAAACTCCTGCCAGCGCCGGTACACGAAAACGCGCTCGACAAAATTTTCCCGAAGTCCCGGGTCGTGCAGCCTGCCTTCGTCCTCGACGGGGATAAGGGGGAATTTCCTCATGAATGCGGCCGCGAAAAGGCCCGTTCCGCTAGAGACCGGCGGTTTCGCATCCCGGTATATTTTAACCCCGCGCATGCCGGATGACGGCGACTTGCTCTTGAATATGAAGCCGGATAACCCGAAACGTTCCAACTGATCCAGTTTTTGACGTGACCATTCGTGCATCCGGGCAGTATGGTCGATACCCGTGCGGACCGTCACCAGCCGGGGATCTCCGATATCGCCCGCGAGATGCATGGGCTCCCGGGGAACGGGAAGGCCGCACTCCACCTCGGGACAGACCGGAACATAGGAAAAAAATTTGCCCAGGGTATCCGTAATGAACCTGTCATGCTTATGCCCCCCGTCGTACCGCACCTTCTCCCCGAGAAGGCAGGCGCTCACGCCGACCGTTATTTTCTCCATGCCCTGCACGTCTCTATCTTAAGTCTTTTAACCCACAGGATTCAAGAGGCCTGTTCAACGTTAAGAACTATTCCCTTTAAAAATGGTGGAACGTGGAGCCTGGAACGAATCTTTTTCCTTTTCTTTTTTTATGCTATGATTGCCCTTATCGTATTAAAAGGAGGCAAGCATGAAAAGGGCAATTATTGCCATCAGTGTTTTTGCGTTCGTTTTTGCTTTTGTGCTGACGGGGCATTCACTCACCCCTCAACCTCCAAGCGGCCAGAAAATTGAAAAGTTCACCGGGAGAGTCACGTCAGTCAACCTGGAAGATTCCACAATCGTCGTTCAATCGGCGAAGGCGGGCATGACATTCAATGTGAAGGGGGCCAAGCTCAAAGGGTATAAGATGGTTGCCAACATAAAGGAAGGCGACAGGGTGACGGTCCAGTATGTCATGCACGAAGGAAAGGCGACAGCGCGTACGGTGACCAAAAAATAGGTTGCGCCAAAAAAAAGCAATAAAAAAGCCGCCTTAAAGGCGGCCTTTTTATTCGATTCAACTTTTCAGGCGCTGCATCCGGAACCGCAACCGCCGTCGCTCGATGCGCAGCAATCATCGCTTTTGGACAACGCGGATTTCAGCAGAAACCCCTGGCCCATGGCCGATTCGATGAAATCGATGCTGATCGGCTTGGCATCTTCAAAGAGTTTCTTGTCGATAACGAACTGCACTCCGTGCTCGGTAAATGTTTCGTCGCTCGCTAACGGCCCATCCAGGGCCATGCCCAATGAGGGCCCCGCTCAGCCACCCTCGGTCATCATGATCCTGACCGACTGTGGGTCTTTTCCTTCGAGGATCTTTCTTATTACTTCCCCAGCCTTTTCTGTAACTTCGAACATATTGTCTCCTTTTCCCGAGGACTTAAAAGCGGCACTTTTTCAGGTGCCGTGTCACATAAAGATATACACAATAATTTATTTGTCAATACCGGAACTGTAACCTCTGGATAAGACAAGATATTTACCTCACCCGAACCGGGCGGTTCAGGCTATCCGGTAAAGTTCCGGATCGCAGGCAATGAGACCGTCTTTTACCAGCACGTCGAGTATGGGCTTGAGACGCCCGGGCGCACACCCGGTCGCCCGGGCAATGTCGTCGGCCGATCTGCCGGAACTGCCCATGAGCAGCCTCAAAACCATTCCCCTTATCTGCCTGTCGGAGCCCTCGAAGCGGGATTGCCGGGAATAATGCGCACTCTTCCTGTTCGGGTTTGCAGCGATACCGGCGAGGTATGTTCCATAATCCATGAGCGCATAGTACCAATCGCGGGCGTGTGACCGGTCAAGGGTCGCTTCGACGAGCGGGACGATCTCGTTGTCCATAACCTTGTCTTTGCCCGGAAAAAAGTGATGGATGAAGACCCGCCTGATGTTGGTCTCGATAAAAACGACCGGCAGGTTGAACGCAAATGCCATGATAGATCCAGCCGTCGCATCCCCGATACCGGGCATCGCCCGCAAAAGTTCCCGGCCGCGCGGCAAGGCCCCTGCGTATTCATCCACCACGGTCCCGGCAATCTTTTTGAGGGAAAGGGCCCTCCTGTTATAGCCAAGTCCCTGCCACGCATCGATAACATCGCTCAAAGGGGCAGCCGCAAGACTGCTGAAATCGGGGAACCTTTCAACGAACGGGGTGAATTTTCCCACCACCCGCTGAACCCCTGTCTGCTGCAGCATGATCTCGGAAACGACGATCCTGTACGGGGTAATATCGTCCCTCCACGGGAATTCCCGCTTATTGTCCCGGTAAAATTCAGTAATATTCCGCCGGAAACCTGCAATTTCGGTACGTGATAGAGATGATTTGGCCTTGCCCTGCTTTTTCGAACTACGGTCTGATTCCGGTCTCTCAGTCATCGTGATACTGCGCGACGTCTTCGTCGGTCAATTCGGGAAGTTCACGGATTATGTCACAGATACAAAGTTTGATGGTTGGCGTATTTTCGGGGTCGTAGACATGGAACATGATCTTTGCATCCCCGGCTTCATCATTTCTTTTGCTGTCCGTCATGGATGCAGTATAAGCATTCCGCCTACATGCGCGGCACGAGGGTAAAAATAACGATCAGCAGGGCGAGCCCGATACGGTAATACGCAAAAAGATCGAGTGTATGGTCCTTGAGGTAGGTGATGAGGAATTTTAGGCTGACCGCCCCGAATATGAAGGCAGACAGCATCCCGAAAATATAGAGCCCGATCACATCGCCGTGAAACTGCACGTGCCTCGACTCGTAGATCGCAGAGCCAAGAATTATCGGGATAGCGAGCATGAATGAAAAATCGACCGCCTCGCTCTTCCTGATGCCGAGAAATATCGCCATGGTTATCGTGATGCCGCTCCGGGAAACACCGGGCACGAGGGCTATTGCCTGGGCTATGCCGATGGCGATCGCGATAGGCATCGTGATGTCGCTCCTGTCAACCGCCATCCGCTCGCACAGGATCATCAGGATAGCGACGAGGGCGAGCATGAATGCTGCAATGATGGGTGCGCGCAGGTAATGTTCTATGACGTGCTTTCCCAGGAAACCTGCGATCACGGCGGGAAGGGTCGCGATTATTATCTTGAACAGCATTGACCGGGTGCCTCTGCCGTCCCGAAAATCCACCAGGCCTTCTATGACCATGCGCGTAAATTTCTTTCCGTAGAAGACGAGCACCGCGAGCAAGGTCCCGAAATGGAGCATGACATCGTACGTGAGCGGATTGACATTCGCTTCCGATATCTTAAAAAACCACGGGATGACGATCAGGTGTGCGGAGCTGCTTATGGGCAGGAATTCGGTTATCCCCTGAATGCCCCCCATGATAATACTCTGAAGCAATGTCACGAGATTCCTCCTGGCAGAAACCGGAGGCCAAGCTCGAGTGAGTCGGTATTGAGCGACGACGGTATCGGAGGCAGAGGCTCCACCGCCCGCAATACGCGAAGGACGGATTCGTCATAGACCCTGTTGCCGGAACGCTTCTCAATGTTTATATCGACGATCCTGCCGTCTTTCCTGATCTTTATCATGACAATGGTTTCCAGGTCTTTTTTCTGTGCCATGCCCGGGACGTTCCAGGCCCCCTTTATCTTCTCCCAGATATCGAGGAGGTATTTCTGCAACGCAGGATCAAGAGGCTTTCCGCCGCCGCCGCTTCCCGGCAACCCGCCGCCGCCGCTTCCCGGCCCGCCCGGTCCCGCTTTGGCAACGTCGATGTAGTCGGTTTTCTTCCGGATATTCCGGATCCTCTCCTGAAGATTGTCGACCTCTTCCTTGCTTGCCTTTGGCTTCAGTTTCTTCTTCGACAGGGAAACTTCGTCTTCCTTCTGCATCGGCTGCGGTTTTTTGGTCGGGACTTTCTTTTCCTTGATCGCCGGGGCCGGCTTGTCGGGTTTCTGCTTCGGCTCCGGTTTTGCCTGGGCCTTCGGCCCGCCTCCGCCGCCGCCGAGATTGCCGGCGCTGCCGACGAGGTTAACCGAGTATGACCCGGAAAGATCTATCTTTTTTGACGAAAATTTTATCGGGATGGAAAAAGCCGCAATGACAACGATATGAAGGGCCACCGACACCGCAAGCATTTTGTACCAGGTTTCTTCACTCATTTTTGTCCAGCGGCTTCGTTACGATGTTGACCTTGTCAACACCGGCTTCCCGTATCGTTCCCATGCATTTCACGACGAACCCGTACGGTACATCTTTATCGGCGCGAAGATATATCTCTTTCTTGTCTTTGTTTGCGAAAAGGAACTGGATCGCCTGTTTCAGGTCCTTGAACTCGATCTTCTTTTCGTTGAGGATGAGCCGCTGGTCTTTCGTCACGTTAAGGATTTGCGGCTCTTCTTTCGTCGGCAGTGCCCGTGCCGTGACATTCGGGATGTCTATCCCGAGCCCGTGCTGCATCATCGGGGCCGTGATCATAAAGACGATGAGAAGAACGAGCATGACGTCGACCAGAGGGATGACGTTGATCTCGGATAATGGTCCCTTTGTATCGCGTGTTTTCATTTTTCCAGGATGTTGAGCAGATACATAGATGCATTTTCCATGCGGGAGAGTATCCTTTTCAGCCGTCCCAGGAAATAGTTGTAGGCGAGAACTGCCGGAATGGCGGTCGCAAGGCCGAGGGCGGTAGCGATAAGCGCCTCGCTTATGCCCGGCGCCACGACTGCAAGGCTTGTCGTACCCCGGACACCAATTTCACGGAATGAATCCATGATGCCCCACACCGTACCGAAAAGTCCAATGAACGGTGCCGTATTCGCGGTCGTCGCAAGGAAGGAAAGCCGTCTCTCGAGTTTGACCGACTCCTCTGCGATCGCTATCTTCAGCATGTTGTCGATAGCGGGCATATCTTCCTTGCTCAGTCTGCCGGGGTTGTCCTTTTGCCTCGATGTGACTTCCTTGTAGCAGGCGAGAACAAGGCGGTAAAAGGCGTTGTCCTGGCTGTCCCGGTATACGGATATCAGCTTCTTGAAAGAGTCCGCCTCTTTCACGGCCCGGAAGAACCGCTCGCCTTCCGACTCGGTCCGGCCATACTGGCGGAATTTCATGAAAATGATCGTCCACGTTACGATCGAGAAGAAGAACAGGATCACCATAACGACCTTGGCCATAGGCCCGGCGCCAAGGATCATCCCCATCAAGCCGCTTGAATAAATGTTTGCACTTTCCATTTTTGGACTAGAGATTACAACAAACAACCACGCTTGTAAAGAAAAAGGGGCCATTATTTCGTAAGACACGGGAATAACAAAAAAGTTCCACGTTACACGATCCACGTTCCACGATCAAAGAAAAGGCGAAAGGCAACAAACGGAAACAAGGTCCCTCTAATCTTTCTATTGCGCCCGTATAGCTCACGCCCCGTTTTTCGTATCGAGCACCTGGCGCAACACGATGGCCAGTTCTTTCCTGGCAATAGGCTTTGTGAGGAACTGTTTTATACCGGGCGCCTTCGTTTTTTCGGCGGAGAGCGCCTCGCTATATCCCGTGCATATAATGACGGGTATGTCCGGCCTTATATTGAGGATGTTTTCGGCCAACCTTTTTCCTGTTACGTCCGGCATGGCATAGTCAGTAATAATAAGGTCATAATGCTGGGGGTCGGTTCGGAATTTTTTCCACCCTTCATTTCCGCCACTGGCCGAAATCACCGTATAACCGAGACGTTTGAGAGTCTCCGATATCATTTCCAGAAACGAGGATTCGTCATCCACCACAAGTATCTTTTCCTTCCCGCGAGGAAGCTCGACATGTTCTTCTATTGCTTCCGATACGCCCGTACTCAAGGGAAAAAATACCTTAAATGTTGTCCCGTTGCCCTTCTTGCTGGCTACTGTGATCCCTCCCTCATGAGACTGTACGATCCCAAAGACGACAGAGAGGCCCAAACCTGAACCCTGTCCAGCTTCTTTGGTTGTGAAGAACGGATCGAAGACTTTCTTGATAATACCTGCAGGTATTCCATGCCCGGAATCACTGACACAGAGCTCAAGATACTTGCCCGGCCCCATGTCAGGGCAGGGCACTCGTCTTCTTGACGTGAATTCTCTTTCCGACACCTCTATCCTGATCGTCCCATGGTAATTCCCTATTGCCTGGGCGGCATTGGTTGCCAGATTCATAATGACCTGCTGTACCTGCGCCGGATCGCCTAACATTGGTCCGGAGACAGTCTGAAAATCAGTTTTCAAGGCTATTGTGCTCGGCAGGGAACCCCTCAGGAACCTGATAGTTTCTTTCACCAGCGGGACGAGATGCATCGGGCCTCTTTGCATTTCGCTTTTCCTGCTGAAGGTCAATATCTGCCTCACAAGATCACGTGACCGGTGGCATGCTTTGATAATGTTCTCAAGGTTTCGCCTGGCGCTGTCGTCCATGACATCGTCCATGACCAGTTCCGCATTGCCCAAAATGGTTGCAAGCATATTATTGAAATCGTGGGCAATACCGCCGGCGAGTGTGCCGATAGCCTCCATCTTCTGCGCATGGAGGAGTTGCTTTTCGGCCTGAACGCGCTGTTTCATCTCCGACAGGAAACTATTGTATGCCTTTTCTACTTCTTCAGTCCTTTGCTTCACGCGCAATTCCAGCTCGTCCCGCGATCTGCGGAGATCGTCCTCCATCTCCCTGCGCTCCGTAATATCTTGCAGGGTCCCGAAAACACGGAACGGAACCTCCTCGCGGGTCCTGATAACTTCTCCCTTCGAATGCACCCAGCGAACAATCCCATTCGGACGGACAATTCGAAAAGTTACATCATATAAAGATATACCGGCGATCGCGTCATGCAATGCCTTTTGTACATTCGGCCGGTCTTCGGGATGTATATGATCAAAAAAGAACTGTCCGTCAACATTGCACGTCCCGGGCTCAAAGCCAAAGATACGGAACATTTCATTGGACCAGATGACCTTTTGTGAAGGCAATTCGCGCTGCCAGTGCCCTATATGTCCCATCTCCTGCGCGCGGGCAAGCATTATCTGGCTTTCCCTCATCGCTCCTTCCATCTGTTTGCGCCGGCTTATGTCTTCCGATGTGCCCAGGATATAGAGAAATTTCCCGCTATCATCATAGACGGGACGAGCGCTTAAGGATCCCCACACGATGCTTCCGTCCTTACGGCAAAACCGGGCTTCAAAATTATCCAGAAAACCCTGCTTCTTCAGGAGACCAAAAGCCCGATCCCGATCTTCCGGGTCGCAATAGATCTGTTTACCTATATCATTGACGGAATCCAGGAGGTCATTCAACGAATCATACCCAAGGTTCCGTATCGCGGCGGGGTTTGCGGTGAGAAATCTTCCCTCGGGACTCGTACGGTAAAGGCCGATCGGAATGATCTCGAAAATATCCCGGTATTCTTTTGTTATTTTTTCCAACTCCTCTTCGACCTGCTTGCGTTCCGTAATATCGATCTCTGAGCCGTCCCAGACGAGCATACCGTCAGCCTGATAACGCGGTCTCGAGATGTATTCGAACCATCGGACACGGCCGCTCGGCAATCGCAGGGGCACCTCGATATGCAGGATGCTCAGATTCTTCGCTGCTTCTTCCTCGCGTTCCTTCACGAACGCGCGATAATCGGGCAGGACCTGCCCATAGATCTCGTTTGCGTCCGCCAATACTCTTTCCGCAGTTGTTTCGTTCAGCCTTTCCACCGCATGTGAAACATACGTAAAGCGCCTGCCGCCTTTATCATCGGCGATCAACTGGTAGATCATGACATTAGATAGATTATCCGTGATAAAATGAATTCGATCGTCGCTTTCCCTGAGCTTCTGTTCCATCTCTTTACGGCAGTCCGATTCCATTTCGAAACGGACCTTCATGTCTTCGATGACCGCCTGAAGCTCCCGGATCTTCCCCCGTGCCTCACGTAATTTATCAGGGAGAGTATCTCGCGCCATCACGACACCTCACACTATTTTGGCAATCGATCTATTAAAACAATATCACAAGAATGGAAATTCGGAGCACAATTTACACCGTACACAGCAAGCATGCAGTAAAAGCCGGCCCAACCCCAGCCTTCAGCCTCCATTCCACCGCCTGCCAACGCTGAATACCTCCATCAAGGAGCCACCTTAAGAGAGCGCATAATTGAATTCGGCATTTTCCGGCCCCGGATTGGCCCGAAATCGAGAGTACGTCGACGATTTGGCCCGCCCCAGTGAACGAAGAGAGCGCATAATTGAATTCGGCATTTTCCGGCCCCGGATTGGCCCGAAATCGAGGCGCCAAGGCCGAGCAAACCGGAAGCGTACATTTGTACGCTGAGGATTTGCGACGCCGCAGGCAACGAAGAGAGCGGGCCAATCCGGGGCCGGAAAATAAAACCCCCTGGTTGGGTGCCAGGGGGAAGGGGGGTTATTATGAGAAGCTTGTGGAGGTGAATTTCGAAGTTATTATGTGAAATATTGCACGTTGTTCTAAATTTACTTTCGTGCGTTCATCATAATGAACAAATACGGCATAACAATGTTCCCAACTTCAAAGGCCATAGTGTCATTATGTGAATTATTTCCCATATCTTGATGGTATATTAATGCATGGGTACCTTTTTGTCAACTAATTTTTTTTATCACATAGAAACGGATACTTACGAGATCATCAGAGGCAGTTTATCCGCAAAAAGATACCCCTTCAGGGTGGGTATTATCCGTTCGCCCTCGATCCTGAAGAATCCGGAATCACAAAGTGCGGTGATGCGCTCTCGGGAAGGCGGCGGAACGATATCCCGAACATGTATCCCCCACATGGTCCGGGAACCGAAGAGAATTTTTTCGAGGTTCATCTGGCTGTACGATAAGTCCTCCGAACCCCCGACCGGGGTACGGCCTGCGTGCACAAATTCGAGATACGTGCCCACGTCCCGGACGTTCCACCATCTTGTATTATCTCCAAATGAATGGGCGGACGGCCCGAGCCCGAGGTACGGGGTGTGCTGCCAGTATTTTACGTTATGGCGTGCGACCTTTTCACTTCCCCGCGCAAAATTGGACACCTCGTAATGGACAAATCCCGAGCCGGTGAGATATTCCGATGTGCCGACAAAAAAGTCCGCCCCGAGCGCATCGTCCGGCATCGGGAACCTTCCCTCTTTGGCCAAACGCGCGAACGCGGTCTGTCCCTCGACGGTAAGCTGATAACATGAAAGATGGTCCGGCTGAAACGATAGAGCCCTTTCCACCGTCTTCAGCCAGGCCTCGATCGATTGACCGGGCAGCCCGTACATGAGGTCGATTCCAAATTCAAGGAAGCCGGCCCCGGCGACCGCTTCCGCGGCGGTGAGCGCCTGCCTCGCCGTGTGGCGCCTGCAAAGGAACCGGACCTCATCGTCCGCGAATGACTGTACTCCAAGGCTTATCCTGTTCACGCCGAGAGATCTGTAAAGCCGCAGCCTTTCCGGGGTGACGTCGTCAGGGTTCATCTCCACCGTCACTTCTGTTTCGGGTAGGAAATGGAATATGCTGTTCAGGCCCGTGATGAGTTCCGTTATCTGCCTGTCGCCGAGCAGCGATGGTGTTCCCCCGCCGATGTACAGGGAATCGAACCCGTCGGGCCCGGGATACATCCGGGCCTCCCGAAGGAGGGCCTCGCACCACCCGTCGATAAGGGATGTGTCCGTTATGGAATAAAAATCACAATAAGGGCACTTCGTTTTGCAGAAGGGCACGTGGACGTAGAGACCGGGGAGGTCCGTTCTATTCATCGTCTGTCTTGAGGGCTGCGAGGAATGCGCTTTGCGGTATCTCGACATTACCCACGATGCGCATGCGTTTCTTTCCTTTTTTCTGTTTTTCGAGGAGCTTCCTTTTGCGGGTAATGTCGCCGCCGTAGCACTTCGCCGTGACATCCTTCCGGTACGCCGAGACCGTCGAACGGGAAATGATCTTGCCCCCGATAGCACCCTGTATCGCTATCTTGAACTGCTGCCGCGGGATCTCGTCTTTGAGCTTCTCGCATACCTTCACGGCACGGTCGCGCGCATTGTCCTTATGCACGAGGATCGACAGGGCGTCGACCTTTTCACCATTCACGAGTATGTCGAGCTTCACGAGGTTGCTCTCGCGGTAATCCGTTATCTCGTAATCGAATGAACCGTATCCCTGCGTGATGCTCTTGAGTTTGTCATAGAAGTCAAAGATGACCTCCGCGAGCGGCAGATCGAATGTCACCTCCACCCGGCCGGGTGTGGGATAGCTCAAATGGGAGTTTACGCCGCGCCTCTCCATGCAGAGCTTCATCACCGCACCGACATATCTTTCCGGTATCAGGATGCTTGCCCTGATGTAGGGCTCCTCCGAACTTTTTATCTGGCCGGGATCGGGGTAGTACAGCGGGTTGTCGACGTCGAGCCGGGTCCCGTCATCCAGAAAAAACCGGTACTGCACGCTCGGCGCGGTCATGATGATGGACTGGTCGAACTCGCGCTCGAGCCGCTCCTGTACGATCTCGAGGTGAAGAAGGCCGAGATAGCCGCAGCGGAAGCCCTGCCCGAGTGCGGCGGATGAATCCTTCTGGTATACGAGTGAGGCGTCGTTGAGCTTATATTTCTCGAGCGCCTCGAGAAGCGATTGGTAATCGTCGGAAGCGATCGGGTAGATCGATGAAAAAACGACCGGCTTGACATCCTTGAACCCGGGAAGAGGCTCCGGGGCGGGGTTGGCGTCGAGGGTAATCGTGTCCCCTATCCGTGTGTCGCTCACCGTTTTTATTCCTGCAATAATATAGCCGACCTCTCCCGCGGACAGGTCTTTTTGCGGTTCCCGGTTGAGGCGGAACACCCCGACCTCTTCAACGCGGTAGGTCGTGCCCTGCGACATCAAGCGTATGATGTCCCCCTGTTTTACCGTGCCGTCAAATACCCGGCAGCTGACGATGGTGCCCCTGAATGAGTCGTAATGGGCATCAAATGTCAGGGCCGTCAGCGGTTTGTCGGGGTCGCCCGTGGGCGGTGGTATCCTCTCCACGATGGCCTTGAGGATGTCCTCGATACCGGTGCCTTCCTTGGCCGAGCAGAGGATGGCCGTTTCGGGGTCGAGGCCAAGCTCGGCATCTATCTCGTTCTTCACCCGTTCCACGTCAGCGACCGGCAGGTCGATCTTGTTTATCACGGGGATAATGACAAGGTTGTGCTCGAGCGCCGCATAGAGGTTCCCGAGTGTCTGCGCCTCGACGCCCTGCGCCGCATCGATGAGCAGGAGCACCCCCTCGCACGATGCGAGGGCCCGTGACACCTCGTAGGAAAAATCCACGTGGCCCGGCGTATCGATGAGGTTCAGCTCATATTCCTGCCCGTTCTCATCGACATACGGCAAGTCGACGGTCTGGCTCTTGATCGTGATGCCGCGCTCGCGCTCGATATCCATCGTGTCCAGTATCTGGTCTCGGAACTGCCGGTCCTCGACCAGGTGTGTGTACTGGATAAGGCGGTCGGCAAGCGTTGATTTGCCATGATCTATATGGGCTATGATGCTGAAGTTCCGTATATGCTTCATTTGACTGGGGCTTGCGCCGCCCCTTCCCTTACCTTTTCACTATTTCGACATCGACTTCGCCCCCGAAAACGTCGGCGAGTTCCCTGTTAAGACTGATCATATCGTCTTCTTTCTCTGCTTCAATCACAAGTTCCCGGTCATCCAGGACCTTCAGTTTCCCGTACTTCTTCACGACATCTAT
Organism: Syntrophorhabdaceae bacterium; assembly: GCA_963666485.2. GTDB lineage: Bacteria > Desulfobacterota > Syntrophorhabdia > Syntrophorhabdales > Syntrophorhabdaceae > Delta-02. The sequence goes on from CAXXUO010000001.1 coordinate 453,804, forward strand.
CACTTTCTTCGGATCGGTCGTGACCCACCCTTTCATTCTTTTGACCAGTTCTTCCCCGTTAAAGGACCTTTCGATAGTGAGGTCGACCCTGCGCTTCTTTGCCTCCCAACCAACCAATGCCGGCTGGGCAACCATGGGCGTCACCGGATCATGCATGGCCGCGCACCTGAACCACAATTTTGCCCTGACCATAACGCACCCTCCTCGATAAGCATTGAGAAAAACAACATTAAATTAATGGTTTATAAGGGGAAAGTCAATGAAGAACGGCGTACGGCTGACGGCGTAAGGCGTACGGTGAAACGGGAAAAGCAAAAGGCAAAGAAAAGACGAAAGGCGAGGAAGAAAGTCCCGCTTATTCCAAAGGAACATTAGCGGGTTTGGGTACTTCCCGAACATAGCATAAAACCTGAGGCGGTTTTTTCCGTACGCCGTACGCCGTCAGCCGTACGCCGTTTAATTTTTCGCTCTCCAGCCCTTTTTCTCGAGACAAATCCTTGTCCCGTCGTTGACGGCTGCTCAGGTGTCGGGGAGGCCGCGGACTGCGAGGTCCTTTCTCACCTGGGCCTCGCAGGCGGTCCTGTCTTTTTCGAAATCATCCCCGGTCTTGCCGGGCTTGGTGTATACGGTCGCGCAACCTGCGAGAAGCATGGCGGCCGCAAATAATAGCAGGGTCCTTTTCATGAAATACTTAACTCCGGATAGGTATTCATTACAGTGCCCTTAACGGGCAGGCAATCACTTGAAATCAACGGTAACGGGGTTGTTGAATTCCAGCTTCAGGCCCTCTATTCCCTTTACCATTGATTTGATCTCTTCAACCGATTGAGGCTGCGCCTCGTTTATTTTTTTCAGAAGCGCTGCATCGCCGACCAGTTTCCCGAAATCCATGTCGATAAGCGTTATCTTCTTGTCCGTACGATATGTCGCGTTCGTGCTCACTATGTCGCCCATCATGTTGAGGACGATGCTGACCTTCATGTCCTTGAACATCGATTTCATCATCTCGACCGCATTCGGGTCTTCGGCTTCGTCTTTTTTCTTGGCCTCGTCCTTCTTATCTTTCTTGTCTTCCGTTTTCGGCGGCGGCATCGTTACCGAAAGCCGTGAAACCGGGCCTTTCTTGAATGCAAACTTTATGTTGTCATCCGCCGCCGCGCTGGCGTCATCTTTCTTTGAATCGCCCGGCGTCTTCTTGCCCGGGTTCTGATTGAGGGTCACCTTGCTTATGTCATTGAAACTGTAGATGGCCGTATATCCCGAGGCCGTTTTGGTCTTTGCCGGTTTTGCCGAGACGAACTTCACGCCTTCGCCGTAGTCCTTCGCATTGGTCTTCGCTTTCTCCATCATTTCGTCTATGAAAGAATCGTCCCCCTGCGGTTTTGCGCTTTCGGCCTTCCCCTTGTCTTCTCCCGCCGCCTCGTTCAAACCCTTTGTCAGGCCCTGCATCATCTCTATAAAGGAATTTCCCATGAGCACCGTCTCTTCAATCGTGCCGCTGCCGTCGGGCTTGATGTTCAATACCATGTTGTCCTGTATGCACCCGGAGAGAAGAAATATCGCGGCGCAAACGGCACTTAATTTCAGGGTCATCCAAAAACGGTGCGGCTTTTTCGCTGCGGTCATGGGGCATCCTCCTGAAAGGGCTTTCAATCTTGAAAAACTACCACATGCTATCAATGCGGACAGGGCGAGTCAAGACAATTCACGGGGACGTGATGCCCTGCATATCGGGGATATCACCGGGCGTGCGCTTTCTGTATCTCGGGTATGTCCGGCCAAGCTCGTCGATGACCTCGATGAGCCCCTCCTTCGTGCCCGTCCGGAAAGCCCTGTTCCGCAAGGGCCGCAGCCCCCCGAGACCGCGCGTATACCAGATGAAGAACTTGTGAAAGAGACCGACCCCCCGTTTTTCACCCCAGTGCTCAACGGCCATATCCAGGTGGCGTTTCATGACAGCGATGCGCTCGGATACGTCGGGCCTCGGGATGATCGTCCCGTCCGTCATGTAGCGTATCGTCTCGGTGAATATCCACGGGTTGCCGAGCGCCCCGCGGGCGATGGCGACGCCGTCGCAGCCCGTTTCGCTGAACATCCTGCCGATCTTCTCCCGCGAGAGATTATCCCCGGAGGCTATAACCGGTATCCTGAGCGCCTGCTTTACAGCCCTGATGACCTCGTAATCCACCATGCCGCTGTATCCCTGCACTTTTGTCCTGCCGTGAATGAAAAGGCAGGCTATGCCCGCATCCTCGGCACGCAGGGCCACATCCCGGGCGTTCACCGAATCGGCATCCCACCCCGCCCTTATCTTGACGGCGACAGGAACGGGGCTTTGCCGGACAAGGGCCGAGAGGATCCCGGCGAGCCTCTTCGGCTCCTTCATGAGGGCCGCGCCCTTCCCTTTGCGCGTGACCTTCGGCGACGGGCATGCGGCGTTGAAATCCACGAGGTCGACGGCCCGCCCGTCAAGTCGCTCTATGGCGAGCGGTACCTGCGATTCGCTGCTCCCGAGGAACTGCACCCCGAGCGGTGAGTCTTCCGGTGACGATGAGAGCATGTGCGTCGTCCGCTTGTCTCTTTGCGATATCGCATTGATGTCGATCATTTCCGTAAAAGCCAGCGGCGCGCCGAACGAGCGGCTGATAAGCCTGAACGGCAGATCGCTCACCCCGGCCATGGGGGAAAGCATGACGGGAACGGGAAGCGAGATAGCGCCGATCTTGAGCATGTCTATTGTAACCACAGGCGAGGGGCAATAGGCAATAGGCGATGGGAGAAAATTCTTTTGATCATCTATTACCCATCACCTATTACCTATTACCCGATAACCCATTGCCCATCGCCTATCGCCCCTCGCCTGTCTTATTTAAAATCATTGATAATTCGCCGTTTCCTGTGTTATAAAAACGAGGATTTTTTGACATGTACTTTCAGGACCTCATACTTGCACTGCAAAAATTCTGGGCTGAACGGGGATGCATCGTCCAGCAGCCCTATGATATGGAAGTCGGGGCAGGCACTTTTCATCCCGCCACTCTGCTTCGGTGCCTCGGTCCCGAACCATGGAACACGGCCTATGTCCAGCCGTCGCGCAGGCCTGCCGACGGACGCTACGGTGAGAACCCCAACCGTCTCCAGCACTATTACCAGTTCCAGGTCATCATGAAGCCCTCGCCGAAGGATATCCAGAACATCTACATCGAAAGCCTGAAGAGCTTCGGTATCGATACCGGGTACCACGACATACGCTTTGTCGAGGACGACTGGGAATCACCGACGCTGGGCGCCTGGGGGCTCGGCTGGGAGGTGTGGCTCGACGGCATGGAGATCACCCAGTTCACCTATTTCCAGCAGGCGGGAGGGATCAACCTTTCCCCCGTATGCGTGGAGATCACGTACGGCATCGAGCGCATCGCGATGTACCTGCAGGACGTCGACAACGTGTACCACGTGAAGTGGAATAAAGATATCCTCTACGGCGACGTCTTCCTCGAACCGGAGAAGGAATTTTCCATATACAATTTTGAAGAATCCGACCCCGTCATGCTGAGAAACCTTTTCGACACATTCGAGCGTGAAGGGGAGAAACTTATCAAGACGCGGGGGCTCATCTACCCGGCTTACGACTTCTGTCTGAAATGCTCGCATGTCTTCAACCTTCTCGATGCCCGCGGTGCGATCAGCGTCACCGAGCGCGCCAATTACATTGCGCGGGTCAGGAATCTCGCGAAGATGTGCGCGGAACTTTACGTCCAGAAGCGTGAAGAACTCGGCTTCCCCCTGCTCAAGCAATAATACGGCTCCGTATCGGAGTGGCTTCAATACGTTGCGAAGGAAAGGAACATGAGCGAATTTTTGCTTTTAGAGATCGGGACGGAAGAGATACCGGCCCGGTTCCTCGAGCCGGCCAAAGAAGGGCTCCTCAAGCTCGTCCGCGACACGTTCACCCAGTCGCGGATAGGCTTCGGCGCCGTAAATATACAGGCGACGCCGCGCCGCATGGCGCTTTTTGTCCAGGACGTCGCGGAAAAACAGGAAGAGACCGTTACCGTGAAGTTCGGGCCTCCCTACAACCGCGCATTCGATGAATCCGGAAACCCGACAAAGGCCGCCATCGGCTTCGCAAAATCGCAGGGCGCTGAGGTCGGCGACCTGACCAAAGGCATAAAAGACAACGTCGAGTTCGTAACGCTCGAAAAGCTGGAAAAGGGTGAACCCACCATCGATATGCTCCCCCGGCTTCTTCCGGACATTATCGCAAAGATCCCCTTCCAGAAGAAAATGCACTGGGGGTCGGAGACCTACGAATACGCGCGTCCCATCCAGTGGGTCATGTGCATACTGGGCGGCCGGGCGATAACGTTCCCCGTTGCGGACGTGGTGAGCAAGCCTGTCACGTTCGGCCACCGGTTCCTGTCGAGCGGCCCGATCGATATCAGCCATCCCCTCGACTACGTCGATGCGCTCAGAAAGAACTTCATCATAATAAATGAAGATGAGCGCCTCGAGATCATACGGGACGGCATAGCCAGGATCGAGAAAGAAACGGGAGGCCAGGCGATCAGGGACGAAGAGCTCGTCAGGGAGATCCTCTACATAACCGAATATCCTTATCCCCTCAAAGGCTCTTTCGAAGAGGTGTACCTCACCATACCGAAGGAGGTCCTCGTCAATGTCATGAAGGCCCATCAACGGTACATCCCGATCGAAGACTCAACGGGCAGACTTTTGCCTTATTTCATATTCTTTGCCAACACCGTCCCGAAGGACGATGCAAACGTCGTCCGCGGCAATGAAAAGGTCCTTCGGGCACGCCTTGCGGACGCCCGGTTCTTCTTCGACGAGGACAGAAAAATAAAACTGGCGGACCGTTTCGAGCGCCTTTCCTCCGTCGTTTTCCACGTCAAACTGGGAACACTGAAGGACAAGATGGACCGGGTTAAAAAGATCTCACTCGATCTTGCCTCCCTTGTTGACCCGTCGGCAGCGCCGCGGCTCGAAAGGCTTGTCCCGCTCATGAAGACCGACCTTGCGACGCACATGGTCGGCGAGTTCCCGGAATTGCAGGGGACGATGGGGCGGATATACGCCGCGCTCGAGGGAGAAGATGCCGAGGTGGCGAGCGCCATCGAGGAACATTACCTGCCGACAGGCGGGATGAGCAGCCTCCCGGAGACATCCGTCGGCTCAATAGCGGCGATCGCTGACAAACTCGATTCCATCGTCGCGTTCTTCTCGGTCGGCATCAACCCGACGGGGAACCTCGATCCTTACGCGCTGCGCCGCCAATCGCTTGGCATTATCAAGATAGTGATCGACCGTGCCTTGCTGCTGCCCCTCCAGGCGATCATCGAGAAAGCCTACGAGGCGGGAGCGGGCATACAGAAGAGGCTCCCTCTCGACGAGGCGCGGGCCTCTATAACCGAGTTCATATCCACCCGCTTCAAATTCGCCATGCTGGAAGAAGGCCACAACCAGGACTTCGTCGAGAGCGTCCTGCCCTGCGTTGCCGCCGATATTTACGACGGGTACACGCGGCTTATGTCCCTCGAGACGCAAAGGTCCATGGAAGATTTCCAGAGACTTATGGTCGGCTTCCGCCGGGTGTATAATATTACGAAGCAGATCACCGGTGCCGCACCCGTTGATCCGGCTGTGCTCTTCCTCGACGAGGAGAAAGAGCTGTTCCGGCTTTACTCGGCCAAAAAAGATACCTTCTTCAGCCATGTGAAAGAACGCGACTATGACAATGCGCTTGCCCTTCTTGTCGGCTTCAAGGAAACGATCGACAATTTCTTCGATAAGGTCTTCGTCATGGACAAGGACGAAACCGTCAAGACGAACAGGCTCGCATTGCTGACGCATATAAAAGATATGTTCTTGACCTTTGCAGATTTCTCAAAGATACACTTCGAATAAAAGGAGGAGCACATGGCAAAAAACAAGATGGTATATTTCTTTGGCGGAAAAAAATCCGAAGGCAGCCTGAAGCTCAAGAATCTCCTGGGCGGAAAAGGTGCCGGTCTCGCCGACATGTCCAACCTCGGCATACCTGTTCCTCCGGGCTTCACTATCACGACCGAAGTTTGCACCCTCTTCTATGAAAACAAAGGGAAGCTTCCGAAAGGCCTCGACAAGGAAGTTGCTGAAAATATCAAGAAGGTCGAAAAGATCATGGGCGCGAAGTTCGGCGACCCCAAAAACCCCCTTCTCTTCTCCGTCCGTTCCGGCGCGCGCGTCAGCATGCCCGGCATGATGGACACCGTCCTCAACCTCGGCCTCAACGAAAAGACCGTCGAAGGCCTTGCGAAGCTGACGAAGAACCCCCGTTTTGCCTATGACTGCTACCGCCGCTTTGTCCAGATGTACGGCGACGTCGTCCTCGGCCTCAAGCCGGAAAAAGAGGGCGAGCATGACCCGTTCGAGGTTATCATCGACAAGAAGAAGAAACAGCGCGGTACCACATCGGACACGGACCTCACGGTCGATGATCTCAAAGACCTGGTGAGCGAATTCAAGAAGACGATCAAACAGCGCCTTCGCGTGACCTTCCCGGAAAATCCCATGGACCAGCTGTGGGGCGCTATCGGTGCGGTCTTCAAATCATGGAACACCGACCGTGCCATCGCCTATCGCCAGCTCAACGATATCCCCGGCGACTGGGGTACGGCCGTCAACGTGCAGTGCATGGTCTTCGGGAACATGGGCGAGGATTGCGGTACGGGCGTGGCATTCACGAGAAACCCGTCATCCGGTGAAGATGCATTCTACGGCGAATACCTTATTAACGCCCAGGGCGAGGACGTCGTCGCGGGCATCAGGACGCCGCTTCCCATAAACAAGAAGCAGAAGACGGACAAATCCGTGAAGTCGCTCGAAGAGGTCTGGCCGGGCATTTACAAAGAGGTCATCAAGATACGTGACACACTCGAGAAGAACTACCGCGATATGCAGGACGTCGAGTTCACGATACAGAATAAGAAGCTCTGGATGCTCCAGACACGGACCGGCAAGAGGACCGCTTTCGCGGCATTCAAGATTGCCGTCGACATGGTCAGGGAAAAACTCATCACAAAGGAAGAGGCCCTGATGAGGGTCGAGCCGGACCAGTTAAACCAGCTGCTTCGCCCGATCTTTGACCCGAAGGAAAAAGAGAAGGCACTGAAATCCGGGAGCCTCCTGTCGAAAGCCCTCAACGCGGGGCCCGGCGCAGCAGCAGGCAAGGTTGTCTTCAACGCGGCCGATGCGGAAACATGGGCGGCCCGCAAGGAAGACGTTATTCTCGTCCGCATCGATACATCTCCAGAAGATATCCGCGGAATGAACGCCTCCCAGGGCATCCTCACGTCCCGCGGCGGCATGACAAGCCATGCAGCACTCGTCGCCCGCCAGATGGGCAAGGTGTGCGTGGCCGGGTGCGGCGATCTGGACATTGATTACGCGAAAAAGGTCATCCGCGTGAATGGCAAGACCATCAAAGAAGGGGACTGGGTATCCATCGACGGGACCACGGGAGAAGTCTTCCAGGGAAAGATAAAGACAATCCCGTCGGAAGTTCTCCAGGTCATGATCGACAAGACGCTGAAGCCGGCAAAATCCCAGATTTACCGCGATTTCGCGCTCCTTATGAGCTGGGCTGACGAGGCCCGGAAGCTCGGCATCAGGACAAACGCAGACCAGCCCGACCAGGCCGCCATCGCGGTTGCGTTCGGCGCCGAGGGCATCGGCCTGTGCAGGACCGAGCACATGTTCTTCGAGGGCAACCGCATCGACGCGGTCCGCGAAATGATCATCGCCGATGACGAGGCGGGGCGGAGAAAGGCACTGGCAAAACTCCTTCCCATCCAGAAGAAAGACTTTGTCGGCCTGTTCCAGGTCATGAAGGGCCTCCCCGTGACGATCAGGACCCTCGACCCGCCGCTGCACGAGTTCCTTCCGCACACCGAAAAAGAGATGCGCCTGCTCGCAAAGCAGATGGGCATATCCTACGAGAAAGTCCTCGCCAAGGTAGACAGCCTCCACGAGGCGAACCCGATGCTCGGGCACCGCGGCTGCCGCCTCGGCATCACCTTCCCGGAGATCACCGAGATGCAGGCGAGGGCCATTTTCGAGGCCGCCGTCGATGTAAAGAAGAAAGGCATAAATGTAAGACCGGAGGTCATGATACCGCTTGTCGGCAACGTCAACGAGTTGAAGCTCCAGAAGGATATAGTCGTAAAGGTCGCAGAAGAGGTCCTGAAAAAGAACAAGGTAAAGATCGATTACATGATCGGGACCATGATCGAGATCCCGCGGGCTGCCATAACTGCGGACGAGGTGGCCAAGGAAGCCGAGTTCTTCTCATTCGGCACCAATGACCTGACCCAGATGACGCTCGGCATGAGCCGTGACGATGCCGGTAAATTCCTCGGCGATTACGTCCAGAAGGAGATATATGCATTCGACCCGTTCCAGAGGATCGATGAGGGCGGCGTGGGAAGGCTTATGGAGATCGGCGTCGCATTGGGGCGCGGCGTGCGCAGGGACCTCAAGGTCGGCATCTGCGGCGAGCACGGCGGAGAACCCAATTCCGTCGAATTCTGCCACCGGACCGGGCTCAATTATGTCAGCTGCTCCCCGTTCCGCGTGACGATCGCAAAACTTGCCGCAGCACGGGCCGCAATAAAGGAAAAACAGTCCAAACCCGCTAAGAAGAAGGCTGCAAAGAAGAAATAAGGGAACTCTACGGTCAGACATTCATCAGGACCCCGCGATCATTCGCGGGGTCCTTTTGCATCACCTGATCGCCCGGCGCGCCGACCCTCCGGAAGATTTCTGCATCATTAACGCGAAGCCCTTGAAATAACGGGATAATTTAGGGGTTGCTTTTCAAGGGCCATCCGTAATAAACAGTATACGGTCAGGGCGCCACAATACCTCATGAAAGATCCGATATCCTCTCTTCAAAAAGATGCCGAAGGCCTCGCAAGGCATATCCTCAGTCGCCATGATTTTGCGGGTCCTGAGGCTGATGGCGCGGTGCCGGTCGCAGCCGATCTCATACGCGCCCTTGCCGACAGCATAAAAATGATGCAGCCTGCCACCTTCCTCAATGCCGTTGCCCTCAAACGGGATGAAAGGGCTTCCTTTGTCGACGGTTTCGTCTCAATGCTTGAAGAAGCGGTTATGGAATGGGACATGATATCGCGCCAGACACGCTTCCTCTGGAGTGTTTTCCACGAGGCCCGATCGCAGTCCGTCGTGCCCGGGGAAAATCACGACGAGGGACAGCTGCTGCCGGGTTCCGAACAGTTCCTGGCCGATATCGCCGACCGTATCCCCGGCATCATTTTTCAATTTTACGCAAAGAACGACGGAACGATGGGGATATCTTATTTAAGCGGCCGGTCTTTCGAGATCTTTGGTGATGATCCGGCCCCTTCTGAAAGGCTTGACTTTTTTCTTTCCCATGCGGCCCCGTCCTGCAGGCAAGACCTGCTTGAATCGATACAGAATGCGGTTGCCAACGAAACTGATTGGGAGTTTGAAGGCGAATACATCAAGGATTCCGGTGAATCCGTATTCTTCTCGGGAAGGTCGACCCCTGTGAGGACCGGTGACACCCTGCTTTTCACAGGCGTTCTCCTCGACATAACAGCCCGCAGGATAGCTGAAACAAAACTTGTCGAGAGCGAACGAAAATTCAGTGTCATTGCCGACCTTATGCCCCAGGTCATCTTTGAGGTCGACGAAAAGGTGAACGTCGTTTTTATCAACAAGCGGGCGTTCGAGCTCTTTGGTTACGAGGAGAGCGATTTCCCGGAGGGTTTCAATTGCTTCGAGCATATCGCACCGGAAGATCATGCGCGGGCGATGGAAAATATCGAGAAGCTGGCCCGGGATGATGAGTCGTTCGGAAATGAGTATACCGGGATCAGGAAGGACGACACCCGATTCCCGATCATGATCTACGCAAGCAGGGTCATGCAGGATGGCCGGCTGAAAGGGTATCGCGGCATCGTCGTTGACATAACGCGGAGAAAACAGGCGGAAGAAGCGGTGAAGGAAGGCGAGGAACGTCTCCGTCAGATCATCGACCTGGTCCCCCACTTTATATTCGCAAAGGATGCGGACGGAAGGTTCATACTGGCGAACAAAGCTGTTGCTGGCGCATACGGTGTCGAGGTCGACGACCTTATCGGCCAGCTGGATCCCCGTTCTTTCTCGTCCGACCATCAAAGATCCGCCCTGCAGGATGATCTCGAGGTGATCCATAAGGGAACGTGCAAATATATACCGGAAGAAATCATTACGGACGCACAGGGGAATATCCGGCATCTACAGACAATCAAGATCCCTTTCACGTTTTCGGGTACGCAGGCGCCCTCTCTTCTCGGGGTGTCCGTCGATATAACGGAGAGAAACACAGCCCTGGAAGCCTCAAGAAAAAGCGAGGAGAGATTCAGGAAATATTTCGAAGTCCCGCTCATCGGGGTAACGATCCTCGATCCTTCGGGGAAATGGCTGGAAGTCAACGACAAATTTTGCGAAATGGCCGGGTATTCCCGCGACGAACTTCTTTCGATGAAATGGCAGGATATCACGCCTCCGGAAGATCTGTCCCGGGAAATGGAGAAATACCTTATCTTTCTCGAAGACAGTTCCGCTTCCGTAGCGACCCGCGAAAAGAGGTATCTCCGCAGGGACGGGACCTTGATCGATGTTATCATTGCAACCCATTGCGTGAGGAAAGACGACGGCACGCCTGATTACTTATTGTGTGTCATCCAGGATATATCGCTCCGGAAAGCGGCTGAACGGAAAATGGCCCGGTCGGAACAGGAACTGCTCACCATTCTGTCCGCGTCGCCCATAGGTATCGGAAGGGTCCGCGACCGCGTGGTTGAATGGGTCAATGAATCGTTATGCGCTATCTCCGGCTATTCGCTGGAGGAATTTACCGGGCGTGATACGAGCTATCTTTATTCAACCCTGGCCGAATACGAAAGGGTCGGCGAGCAGATCTACCGGGAAGGACAGGCCGAAACACAATGGGTAACGAAAGACGGCCGCATTGTCGATGTCTTGCTCCAGGTGTCACCGGCTGACAAGGGTGCGTATATATGCACGGTCACCGATATGACGCGCCTGAAGCGCGCGGAGGACTCCCTGAGATTCACACAATTTTCCGTGGACAGTGCCCTCGACAATATCTACTGGATGGACGGCGGCGGCCGGTTCGCCTATGTCAATGACAGCGCCTGCAGGTCTACGGGATATAGCCGGGAAGAGCTCCTGTCGATGTCGATCCATGACCTCGACCCGAACTACCCGGCTGAAATGTGGCCTCAGATGTGGGAGAAAATTATCAGGACGGGTTCGCGCCAGTTCGAGTCCATGCATCGAAGAAAGGACGGCTCCCTTTTCCCTGTCGAGATAAACGTCAGCTATCTCTCTTACGACGAATTCCAGTACGCGTGTGCCTTTACCCGGGACATAACGGAACGCAAGCGGGCCGAGGAGGCCCTGCGCGAAAGCGAGGAGCGCTGGCAGTTCGCCCTCGAAGGGTCCGGCGATGGCCTGTGGGACTGGGATGTGCCGGGGAAAAAAGTGTATTTATCAAAGCAGTATAAGGAAATGATCGGTTTTGCCGACGACGAGTTCCCGGACTCGCTTGGGGAATGGGAAAGCCGCCTTCACCCTGACGATAAAGCCGATGTTTACGCAAAACTGAACAGCCACCTTGAAGGCAAGTCGCCGGTATACATCAGCCAGTATCGCCTCAGGTCGAAGGACGGCTCTTATAAATGGATCCTGGACCGGGGCAAGGTGATCACCCGGACCGAGGACGGCAAGCCGCTTCGGGTCATCGGCATCCACACGGACATCACGGAGCGCAAGCACCTTGAGTCGCAGCTTCTCCAGTCCCAGAAGATGGAGGCGGTGGGAACGCTCGCGGGCGGGGTCGCGCACGACTTCAATAACCTTTTGAGCGCCATCATGGGGTACGCCAGCCTTCTCCAGATGAAGATGGACAAGCATGACCCTCTTTACTCCTACGCCGCTCACATCCTGACATCGTCGGAAAAGGCGGCGAACCTTACCCAGAGCCTGCTTGCCTTCAGCCGCAAACAGGTCATAGACCTCAAGCCCATCGCCTTGAACGACACGGTGGAAAAACTGCACAAACTCCTCGAACGCCTTATCCCCGAGGATGTCGAGTTCAAGGTCCAGAAGATCGATGAGCGCCTGATCGTCATGGCCGATGTGGGACAACTCGACCAGGTCATCATGAACCTCGTCACCAATGCCCGTGATGCCATGCCCCGCGGGGGGAAACTGACCATACGGATAGACCGGGCGGCGGCGAACAGCCGCTTCATGACGACAAACAAGAATGTCGATCTCTCCGATCATGCACTCATCGAGATATCGGACACCGGCGTCGGCATGGACAAGAAAACGATCGAAAAGATATTCGAGCCATTCTACACGACCAAGGAACTGGGCCGGGGGACCGGGCTCGGGCTCTCCATCGTTTACGGCATCATCAAACAGCACAACGGGTACATAGATGTCCGGAGCCAGCCCGGAGAAGGAAGTGTTTTTTCGGTCTATCTGCCGCTCGTCTGGATGGAGCCCGAGGACGACCGCGACATCTCGCAGATCGTCGGCGGGATAGAGACAATATTGATCGCCGAGGACAACAAAGAACTATGCCAGCTTTCGACAAGGGTCCTCCGCGATCACGGGTACAGCGTCCTTGCCGCCATGGACGGATCCGCGGCCGTTGACATGTTCCGCCGACATTCCCAGGAAATAGCCCTCGTGATCCTCGACGTCGTCATGCCAAAAATGAACGGCAAGGAGGCATACGAGGCCATCAAAAAGCTTGACCCCTCCGCGAAGGTCATTTTCACCAGCGGGTATACGGATGACATCATCGTCGAAAGAGGCGTCGAGAACGAGCAGTACGACTTCCTGAACAAGCCCCTCACCCCGGCTACGCTGCTTAGGAAGATACGGGAAGTGCTGGATAGAAGAACGTAAGGGGGTTAACGGCTAACGGCTAACGGCTAACGGCTAAAAGATTTTTTACAGGTGTAAACGTTCCGACCTTGCAGGACAATCCCTTCCGTATAATCCCTAACCTCCATCTTCCGTCTTCCCGGCCCCCGAGCCGGGACCCAAGGTTTTTCTTTTTGGTTTTTCAAAAACATAAATACTAAAAAAACAGAACCTTGGGTCCCGGGTCAAGCCCGGGAAGACGATAAAAATACGTTAAGTACAAAGCCGGCCTGCCAGAATGTGACGCTGGTTACTTCATTTAATTTTTGTCCTGGAAGATCGGAACCTTTACAACAGGAAAAATACCACATATCGGGAAGTATTTAGCGCGGGGGACATCTTTTTTAAATTTTTTTGACAGGTGAGGAGAAGCCTTACGCCTTACTATTCTTCAATTTGTGTTTCAGAAACTCGATAACCCCCGGCATTATTGACAATATGATTATTGCAAAGATGACGAGCGTGAAGTTGCGCTTGACCATGGGGATGTTGCCGAAAAAGTAACCGGCATAGGCGAAGGCGCCGATCCACAGGATGCCTCCGATGACGTTATAGCTGATGAACTTTCCGTAGGTCATGCTCCCTATCCCGGCGACGAAGGGGGCGAAAGTCCTGATGATGGGGACAAAACGGGCGATGATGATCGTCTTCCCGCCGTATTTTTCGTAAAACTCATGCGTCCTGTCGAGGTATTTCCTGTTCAGGAACCGGACGTTCTCGTTGTGGAACACCTTCGGTCCGACTATTTTCCCTATCCAGTAATTGACCGTATCACCCAGTACCGCTGCGACAGACAGCAGGACAAAAAGCCAGAACACGTTGAAATCGCCGCGGGCCGCAAAGGTCCCGGCCGCGAAAAGAAGGGAATCCCCGGGCAGTAAAGGTGCGACGACGAGACCCGTCTCGCAGAAAATGATCAGGAAAAGTATCAGGTACGTCCAGACCCCGTAACTGCGTATCAGTTCGCTTAAATGAAGGTCTATATGAATGATGAAATCGATAACCAGCTTGATAAAGTCCACCGCCTAACCTCTCCTTTTCGCCTTGCACGTTCCGCTGAAAAATTCCCTGTATACTACACTTTGATGCTTACCCAAGTCAATGAAATGGTTGGCCGTTATTTTTTTGCCCTTCACCTTGTAGTTGCCACTGCTCTGCCTTATACTATCAACACCTTGAAGCAAAAGGACGTCAGATGCCCGAAAAAATAGAGCTTCCGATCACCGGCATGAACTGTGCCGCCTGTGCCGCCCGTATCGAGAGAGAGCTCAATAAAATGGAGGATGTGAAAGAGGCGCGGGTCAATTTTCCCCTCAAAAAAGCGGTCATCATGCCGAAACATGACCTCGAGTTGAAAGAGGTCATTACCCGCATCCGCGACATTGGGTACGACGTCGATATAGAAGGCGATATCACGGTCCGCGCTAAAAAGGAAGAAGCCGAACTTCGGAAGGATTTTACCTGGTCAATTCTTTTAAGCATCCCCATCATGGTCTTTTCCATGTGGATGGTGCTTCCCTACAATAACTATATACTCCTCGTGCTTACCCTGCCCGTGCAATTCTATTTCGGCCTGAGATTCCACAGATCGGCCCTTGCAAACCTCAGGCATTTCACCGCGGACATGAACACGCTCATCTCGGTGGGAACGTCGGCCGCCTTCTTTTACAGCGCTTTCGTGACATTCTTCCCGCACGTCGTCATGGCAGCGGGCGTATCGATGATGACATATTTTGATTCAAGCGCCACCATCATCTCGCTCATACTTCTTGGCAGGTATTTTGAATCGAAGGCCAAGACCAGGACATACACGGCCATAAAGCTGCTCTACGAGCTCGCGCCGAAGGAGTGCATCGTCCTGAAAGACGGGACCGAGACACGCGTACCGACGGATTCCCTCGAGGTCGGGGACATGGTGCTCATCCGGCCGGGTGAAAAAGTCCCGATAGACGGCACGGTCGTGGAGGGGAACACGTATGTCGACGAATCAATGATCACGGGAGAGAGCATGCCGGTCCACAAGGCGCCGAAAAGCGAGGTGATCGGCGGGACCATTAACGGAAAAGGCTCGGTCACGATCAGGACGACGCGTATCGGTGCCGACACGGTCCTCGCGAAGGTGATCCGGCTTGTCGAGGAGGCCCAGTTCACGAAAGCGCCCGTCCAGCGGCTCGCTGACAGGGTGGCGGGCGTGTTTGTCCCCATAGTCATCGGGATCGGCATCTGCGCCTTTATCGTATGGTTTTTCTTTGGACCCGAACCAAAGGTCACGAATGCCGTCCTTTCCTTTGTAAGCGTCCTTATCATAGCGTGCCCCTGTGCTCTCGGCCTCGCCACGCCAACGGCCATCATGGTCGCAACCGGAGTGGGTGCGAGGCGGGGGATCCTCATTAAGAGCGCCGAGGCCCTCGAGCTGACCAACAGGACCCGCCATGTCCTTTTTGACAAGACCGGGACCCTTACCGAAGGAACGATCGTCCTGGCGGATATCATCCCCTTCGACCATTGTACGGATGAAGAGGTCCTCCGGATAGCGTACAACCTCGAGCGGCCTTCCGAGCACCCCTTTTCCGAAGCACTGAGAAAAAAGACGCAGGAGATGAACATCCCGTCGGCCGGCGTCGACAACTTTGAGGCGATTGCGGGAAAAGGGATCAGGGCAACGGTAGACGGGACAGTTTACCGGATGGGGAACAGGACCTTCTACGAAGATGAAGGAGGCGCCCTCGACGAAAAAGTACTGCACGTTTATGAAGAAAAAGAGAACTCGGCCGCTTCGCCGGTTATCCTGTGGGACGACTCGGGCATAATAGCCCTTCTGACCTTCAGCGATACCGTGCGCGAAGAATCGGCCGGCGTTGTGACCGAACTCAAGAAAATGGGCATCGACCCGGTGATGATAACAGGCGACAGCCAGAACGGGGCGCGATCGATAAGCTCGCGGGTCGGGATCGACACGTATTTCTCCCGGGTCCTTCCGGACGGGAAGGCATCGATCGTGGAGGATTTCAAAAAGAGGGGCGTCACCATCATGGTCGGGGACGGCATCAATGACGCGCCGTCGCTTGCGGCCGCCGACATCGGCGTCGCCATGGGCAAGGGCACGGACATAGCCATAGAATCGGCGGACGTGGTCCTGATGAAAGGTCAGCTGTCGCGGCTCGTCAGCCTCATAAAGCTCTCAAAAAAGACGATCAGGATCATACGGCAAAACCTGTTCTGGGCGTTTATCTATAACGTTCTCGGAATACCCATCGCGTTCGGCGCACTGTATCCTTTCTTCGGTATAAGGCTCGAGCCGATATTCGGCGCGGCCGCTATGGTCGTGAGCTCCATCTCCGTGGTGAGCAATTCATTAAGGCTCAGGCTGTTCAAAGACTGACCCGCCGGTTATTTCTGCTGCTCGTCGAAATATTTCCCGTTTACCTCCCATCCGATGACAGCAAAATCGGCATGTGAGGTTGCAAGCGGATCCGACTTCCAGGAAAAACCGAGTGACGGCACGCTTACCTTTGCTTCCGCCTCGGCCTTTGCCCGGAACCCCTCAAACCGGAAATGTTTCTGCTTATCCTCGATAACGAGCGCCTCCGGCATCGCTGTCCATACAACCTTCAGGCTCATCACCGCGGGCACATACCGGGCTGTGAGTTCCGGCCATTTCGGCTGGTCGATGACCGGTGTAACGATCTCAAGGGTCGCCTGTTTCGCGTCGGGCGAGACGGTGAGGCTGCCCTTTGGCACGGGGGCAACCCAGTACAGCCCCGAAGGCGCGATAGCAGGATGAAAATCGTGGATCTTTTTCCCCCCGGCGACCGCCGGGCCCTCAAAGAGGGTGAGTCATATATGGGAAAATGTTCCCGCGTGCTCCTGCCGGCCCGCGAAATATTTCCCCTCCATGAAGGAAAAATCGGTGCTGGGGGCCCCGAACGCTATGCGGTTGCCACGATCATCAGTTCCCATTCCGGTAAAGGCGTTGCTTCGCGCCACGTGCCCTTTGAAATGGTATATGCTCGACGGTTCCATGCCCGGTCCCGGCGATTGGTTCTGGCTCCCATTCTTGTCAAGCCAGGGTATCGGGAAAGGATCGCTGCCCCCGTTTGAGGGTTCGCTCCACTCTTCGGCGGTCTGACCAATCCCGTGGTTCGCAAAAAGAAGGGACGCCCCGGCGATAAGGAGCACGCCCGATCCCATCATTTCGCGCCTCGTCAGACCGTTGATCCCGCCAGGTCTCTTTTTACCGGAATACTCCATCATGGGCCTCCTTCGATCTTTGGTAACATTATCAAAATACTAATCATTTTCCTGCTGCGGGCAAGCATTCCGCCTCGTCCGGCCTTGCAGGGCTTTCCTTCCGGTACCCGAGACTGTGTCCCAATAAGCCATTACGTCATTCCGCCGGCTTTTGCGGCGGAATCCAGCGTCTTTATCTTCTTTATCCAACTCCATGGGGAGAAGCATAGTTGTGGCTGTTATCCTATCTTACTGATATTATGGGAGAACAAAACACCAAAGACACTGGATCCCGGCAAGCCGGGATGACGGGATGTAGTTTATATCCATAATTTCCGCACTTCCCTGTGGGAATAAAGACTCTGACACCCGTGGTTTGCCTGGAAATCTATGTACGTTGTAGAATATAGAGGATATGTTACAATTCTCGGATAGACCTATTATCAAGGAAGGGGGAGTCATGAAGATACCGGAGTATATTACAAAAGTCGAGGTCACAAGATTCTGCAAGGAGCTGAAGATCAGGGATTGGGCGAAACTGAAAACCGCGAAGGTATTGCCAAAAGAAGCGAAGGCCATCCTTGCCGCGGTGAACGAGTCAAAGATGAACATCGATCCGGAAGAATTCCTCAAAGGTCTCGAGGTGGAACTCGAGCACGGCGTCAGGTTCAAGGATGCCAATATCACCAATAACCACCCTCTGGTCACCGGCAAGATCGTCATCGCCCATCTCAAGGAGTCCCTGGACTATTACAAGCTTCTCGAAGTAGCGGAGCTTGAGGGCGACCTGCATAAGGCCGTGGTAGCAGGGGATATGAAAAAGATAAAAAAGGAATACAAGAAATTGGCGCTGGCGAAGATAATTCTGGCGAAAACGGTGGCGGCGCAGGTGAAATGAAAGCGGTTCTGCGTTCTGCGTTCTGCGTTCTAGGCTCTGCGTTAGAAAATAAACCTACAATTAGGCATAAAACGTAGAACGCGGAACGTAGAACGCGGAACGCTTCGCGATTATCGCAGCATCTCTTTTAACACGTTAAGAGCTTCGTTGCTCGTCGGGTCGAGGGACAGGGCTTTTTGCGCATTTTCTATCGCCTCGGCTATCGCGCCGCTTTTTATGAGGACCCGGGCGAGGCCGATGTATGCCTTTGCATTGTCCGGGTTTTCCTTGATCGCATCACGAAAGACCCCCACCGCGTCCCGGACATCCCCTTTGCGCGCGAGGCCCGTCGCGACCGCGACGAGAACGTTTGACATATCGTCCTTCACCTTCTTGCCCTTCGGGCTCGAGGACATGATCTCCCGGACGTATGTCAGCGAACTCTCGAAATTCCCCTTTCCGAGTTCATCAAAGGCTGCTCCCATGAGGGCATCGAGAAGTATGTCGAACGCCTGCGACTTGAAATCATCCGGCGACAAACGGTAGGCCTGGCGCAAGGCAGGCAGCGCCTTTCCATAGTTCTTCATAGTGAGATACGTCCTGCCGAGGTACAACTGGGCCTCATAATAATCGGGCTCCCTCTCCGCAGCCCTCTGAAAAAAAGGCAGGGCACTGTCAAATTTCCCCTGGTTGAAAAGGTTGAGCCCGGCATTAAAATCCGCCCTGGCCTCCGGGCTTGTCCCAACTCCGGCACAGGAAACGAGAAAGATGGCTGCAACAGCCAGTATTAAAAAGCCTGATAAAAAACCTTTAAAATTCATGAAACATGCTCCTGCACAATGTCCTCGTCATCCCTTCGCTCTCGCCGTCATCCCGGGCTTGACCCGGGACCCAAGGTGTTGCCTTTGTTTTGATACTTATAAAACCATCAAAAAAATACAAAAAAACAAAACCTTGGGTCCCGGGTCAAGCCCGGGATGACGAAATTTGGGGCCTGAATGACGGTAGCTGGGGCCAGGATAACTTATAGCTGGGCCCGGGATGATGGATAAAAGCCCACCCATCGCTGATTGCCTTTATCCGTTCGCCCATTGCCTTTCGCCTTTTCCCTTTTCTCTTTCGCCTTTTGCCTTTTGCCTTTTGCCTTTTGCCTTTTGCCTTTCGCCGTTAGCCGTACGCCGTTAGCCGTACGCCGTTCCCCTACTTCTTCTGCCATCCCCCCTGATCGTTCTGTATCCACCAACCGGACTGTGACTTGTCACGCCAGCTGTTTGCGAATATCTTCTGGATCTTCGGCAGGGAGTCGGCGCCGAGTTTGTTCGCGCGCATGATCTCATTGTAGAGGGCGGTGCGGTTATTGTTCTCCGCGCCCATGACGCGGTTCAGGTCGGCCTTTTCCTTCAGGTTGAGGCTGCCCGTATCCCGCTGTTCCAGCATCCCCATATTGTTCTCGCCTATAGCGCCTTTGTCGTAGAAATTCTTCAGCTGCGGATAATTGTCTTTCATCGCTTGCTTGAGACTGCGTATGGCGGGTGTGGAAACATCGATATTGATCTGGGCATGCGCCTCAGTTGGCCCGATCAGGCCTTTCAGCGAATCGAAAAGCCGGCTCTGCTTGTCGCTCTTTTTCTCTTCGGGCTGTTTCTGGTCCTTTGTCCCGCGCACATCGTCGACTATCTCGTCCGCCGCCTTCTGAATGGCTGCAGCCGGGAAATATATATTGACCGTGACACACGCCGCGAACAGTATCATGAAACTCAATGCCAGGTGACGTAATTTTCTGATCATTGGATCCTCCTTTGTAAATCCCTTAGTTGACCTTTATTGTCGGGCCGGTCCCATCCTTGCTCTTATGGAAGACCCGGCCTATCCTTTCCTGCATATCCTTGAAGCTTACCATATTCCGGGGGTCCCTGTTGACAACATCTATCCCCCGCAAAAAAGCCCTTCGTATCAGGTATTCCTTGCCGCCTTCGACAATCTTTCCCCTGATATTAAAATTGTCGTTTTCCAGCGTGCACCTGATCCCGATCCTGCTGTAAGGATACTCCTTGAAGAACTTGTTGATCCCGCTTTTCAGGATCGCCCCGATACCCCCGGTCCCCGTCCCCAGTATTGAAATGTTCTCGATCGCGTCGACCGACACCTTGCGCGGCACGCCGCGCGCCTTCACGGTATCGAGATCGAAAACAAAACGGGAGGGCTGGCCGTACTCGACCTCGAGGTCTTTCATGGAGCCTTCGATAATTCCGGTTATCTTCCCGATCTTGATCGTCTCCGTTATTTTCCCGAGGTCTATGTTGCTGAATACGATATCGCCCCCTATCCTGCGCGAGGGCGCAAAAAGGTCCCTGGCGTACATATCGAGCACCTCGATCCTGCCGCCGAAGATGTCGACGGACATGCCGCCCTCGGTCTTCAGTTCACCGTTCTGGTAGGCGACCATCGGAAAACGCGCCTTCACGCTGCCGGGAAATGTAAGGCCGGTAAGGTCGTTGAGCAGCCGGGGAAGATCGATGCCCGTTACCGTCCCGGCAAAAGAGAACCGGGGCGACTCGCCGAGCACGTCCTTCGCGACCACGTCACGGATGCGTACCGCCCCGCCGTAAAAAGGAACGGAGATCACTCCCGTTGCGATCACGTCAGTCCCTGAGGCAATAACGGGTATCTTCAGCTCGGGAAGGTTGTATTCCCCTTTTCTGAACCCCGAGATCGTGATCCAGCCCGGTCCGTGCTGTTCATCCTTTGGACCGGTGCCCGCCTGCCCCGCAGACGCAAGGTCGAACGGGACGTCGACCTCCAGGGCTTTGACATCAAGAGCCAGGGCCGGAAGCGTGAGCGACGACGCTGCCAGCCTGATATTTCCTCTCGCTTCCCGTTTCTTTTCAAAGGATGCCAGCGAAACATCCGCGCTTAAGCTGCCGTCGGCGGCAATACCCTTGAGCGACGGCGCGGTTTCGGCAAGGTAGGCTGACAGGAAATCGGATACGATCCTCTTTATCGCCATGTCCCGGGCAGATACATGGAAACGCCATCCCTCCCTGCCAAAGTAGCCGTCATATGAGTATTGGCCTGTGTTGAAGAGGTCGCACTCCCCTTTGATCCGCGACCCGGCCTTGCTGCTTGTCAGGATGTCCGCATTTGTCGAGAAACCGGCACGCTCCTTGGACAGGTCCTTATAGTACTTGCCCCAGAGATATTCCCCCGAGGATATCCGCGACGATACCTTGAGCGATGTGTCCTTGTCCCCCCGCGGCACTGTAAAATTCATAATGACGAGCCCGTTTATCCCCTGCGCCGCCTTTGAGCCGTCGGGCGATGCAAATCCGCCCTTCTTAATGTCCATGGTGAGGTTCCCGGAAAGGGATGGCGACCCGCCGGAAAGCGTGCCGGCCATACGGCCTTTCAGGGCACCCCGGCCCTCGATCGACCATTTCTTCGCCTCTTCCTGTGTCATCAGGGATTTTGCCATCGAAAAGACGCTCGAAAAGTTGAGCTCGCGTGTCTCGAGCGCTGCAGTTATGGGCATCGTCCCTTTAAGCTTGAGGCGGGCGGCACCGTTAAGCGTACCAATGCCGGGCATGGTGATCCGGATATTATCGGAGGAAAGATCGCCGGTTTTCGTATCGTACCGGGTATCTATGCCAATAGCGGAATTCTTGAGAAGCGCCTTCCCGGAGTCCGCGAGGAGCGCAAATTCTTCAATGCCGATGGCCGACCGCACAATAACAATGCGGTCTTTTTCAAATTGAACGGGGACTATAAATTTCAACCCCTTCATCGTGACCTTGCCGGCCGCGAACACCCCTATATCCAGCTCGATGGTCCCTTTTCCCAGCATGTCGGGGAAGATCCCGGTCAGCTTGAGCGTGCCCTTACATTTTCCCGTTACGAAGAATTCGGACTTTTCCGGTTCATTGACACCAACGAGTCCCGTGAATGAGAGCGTCCCCCCGCGCTCGGGGGAGAAATCTTTCACCGTCAGGTCGATCTTTTTCAGGTCGATCCGCGTGTTCGACCCCTTGAAGAGGAGCGTGAATTCCCCGTTCTCCATGGTGAGCAGGCGGACCGCCGGTATTTTCTTTATGAATGACAGGTCGGTTTCCGTTTCCTTCTTATCCCCGACGCGTATGCGTATCTTCGCGTCTTTGAGACGTATCCTTTCGACCTCGCCGCGAAAGACCTCCTTCGGCGTTGTATTCACCGTGAGGCGGGAACTCGTGAAGATAAAATTCTGATTGCGCGTATCAGCGAAGGTGAAACCTTTCAGGTCGGCCTTTACCAGGGGAAAGAAGAAGAAAGACTCGGCATTGACATCGTAACCATAAAGGGGGCCGCTCAGCATCGCGACGGAACGGAGAAGAAGGGGGGTCCTTGCAAGGACGGCAAGGCCTGCCGCACATACACCGACGAGGACAACGATCGTCAGGATGAATCTCTTGTTCCTCATGGGACTCCCGGAGGAGGCCCGCGGGTCTGCGGGCCGTTTCGGCCGCCTGCGGCGGCAGTTTCAAGTTTCGAGAGAATGCATCATGAATAAAGACGCCAGCCTCTCTTGTCTTTCAGTATTATATCCGTTATTGTAGTTGAAGGCTATGCCTTTGGCTCTTATTTTTTCACTGATCGTCCTCGGTTTTTCCGGGATCGTGGCGCAGACGGTCCTCATCAGGGAAAGCCTTATCATTTATGGCGGGAATGAGCTTTCCCTGGGGATCATCATCGGTGCGTGGGTTATCTGGGAAGCACTCGGAGCGTATGCCGGGGGACGCGTGCCGCAAGGCGATGAACGGGTGCCGGGGGGTCTTGTCACCGCCAACATAGTGTTCGTCCTTTTCTTCCCGGCAACGATAGCGGCGATACGGACACTCAAAATAATCATCGGGCTTCCGCCCGAGATGTCTCTCGGGATCACATCGATCTTTTTCTCATCACTCGTCATATTCCTGCCGTGCGCGACCACCCACGGTTATGCTTTTACCGCGGCATGCCGCATGTACGAGCGCTCGTCCGCACCAGGGGGACAGCCCGCGGCCCGCGGCTACTTCTTCGAGATGGCCGGGACTGTCATCGGCGGCATTGTTGTGAGCTATATTCTCCTGGCCCGGCTTAACCCGGTCCGTATAGCTTTCCTCGTATTCGGAATTATGTCATTCGCGTGTTTTGTCCTCGGTCTTGGCCGGACGCCTCCCGGGACACGGCAGCGAAAGGCTTTCACTGTTGGAGGTCTCCTCCTGACCACAGCGGTTGTGGTATGCACGGCGTCCGGCCTCGATACCTTCATCGAGAACCGGTCGATCAGTGCGGAATGGCATGGCCGCACCATCGTATCGTACCGGAATTCACCCTATCAGAACATTGTCGTCACGAAAGAACAGGAACAGTACACGTTTTTCACCGACGGGACGCCGGCCGCGACCCTGCCGACACCCGATATTGTCCGTATCGAGGAGATCGTCCATATACCCGGCCTGGCGCACGGGTCGCCCCGGGAGGTCCTTATCATCCACGGGGGGGCCGGCGGGGTTATAAGCGAAATGTTGAAATACCCGGTGCTTCGCCATATCGATTACGTCGAGATAGACCCTGAGTACCTTGACACCATAGCGCGTTTTCCTTCCGGGCCTGTCAGGTCGGAGCTCACCGACGGGCGGGTACGGGTCCATTACACGGACGGGCGGCGCTTTGTCAAAGAAACCACCGGCAGGTACGATATCGTGCTTTCCGGTATCCAGGCCCCCCGCACGCTTCAGGCCAACAGGTTCTTCACCTCGGAATTCTTTCGTGAGATCAGGAATATACTCAAACCGGGCGGCATATTCATATACACCCTGCCCGGTTCTCTCGCTTATTATGACCGGGAGCTCAAGGACATGAACGCATCGATACTGCTGACCGCCAGGGAAGTCTTCGGAAGCGTCGCTATCGTTCCCGGGGAAGAGAACATATTCATGGCATCCCCCGTGAAGACGGCGCTCGATCTTTCCCCCGACCTGATGGATAAACGGCTCAAGGAATTCCGCCTCCCGCTCAAGCTCATCTCCCTTCCCCATCTTTCCTACCGTCTCGACCCGGAGAGGCCGGCATGGTTCCAGTCAGCGATACGGGACTCCCGGGCAAGGGCCAATCACGACCTGGCCCCGATGGGCCTGTGGTATACGCTCGCTTTTGACAACGCCCTCCATGACCCCTCGTTGCGGCGGTCATTTGCATTGCTCGAAAAATATGGCTTCCTGTTCCTCCTCCTCGCGAGCTCCTGCGTTGCTGCGGCCGGCTTTGCCTTAAGCCGAAGGTCCGCCGCCGCTCCCGTCTGCTTCGTCGCATTGACAACAGGCTTCGGCGCGATGGTGCTCGAATTGCTGCTCATATTCATATACCAGGTATGGTCCGGCTATGTCTTCCACGAGATAGGGATGCTCATCACGATGCTCATGACCGGTATGGCGCTCGGCGCCCTCGCAGCAGGGAAGTGCCTCAAAAAGTTCGCGACCGCCTTCCGGGCCCTAATCGCAACGGAGGCCGTCCTTGCAATAACAGGCCTTATCGTGCCCGCCATATTCCTGATCACCGGCATCTACCGGGGACCGGGCCAGTTATCCGCGCGCCTCCTGTGCATGCTGCTCCTCTTCCTGTCAGGGTTCTTCGCAGGGATTGAATACCCCCTTGCGGTGGACGCATACAGGAAGGTGCATCCAAAAAGAACGGCGGTGGGGCCTGTCTATGGCCTCGATCTTATCGGGGGTTTTGCCGGGGGGGTTGCCGGGGGGTTCTTCCTGTTCCCCGTCATGGGCCTCGCAAAAACCTGTGTCTTTCTGTTTGCGATCAAGGTGTGCGCCATTCTTATGCTGTTATCTGCCAGGCAAAAATAGTATAATCGCAGGAAATGGGCAAGGTTCCATAATGAACGACCGGATGAAAAGACGGGATTTCCTGAAGATGGCCGGCCTCGTGCCTCTTATGATCTCGCTCGGTCCCGGTGTAGCCTCGGCTGTCCAGCAGGTCCCCGGGCACCAGGAGGCCAGGTATTACAAAAAGGGCCCCGCAAGAGCGGTGGATTGCCTTCTGTGCCCCCGCCAGTGCAGCCTTCCCGATGGCGAAACGGGGTTCTGCCGGGCACGCCGGAATACAGGGGGAAAGCTCTATTCTCTCGGTTACGGCTGGCCGTGCGCGGTCCATGTCGACCCCATCGAAAAGAAACCGTTCTCCCATGTGCTTCCCCGGACATCTTCCTTTTCCCTTGCCAGCGCCGGGTGCAACTTTCGCTGCAAATTCTGTCAGAACTGGCAGATATCGCAGGTGTCGCCCCTCGAAACGAACAACATGAAAATGTCCCCGGACGACGTCGTCAACGCCGCCGGGCAAAAGGGCTGCAGGAGCATCGCCTATACCTACAGTGAACCTTCCAATTTTTACGAGTACATGCTCGATATCGCGAAGATCGCGCGCAAGCGCGGCATATTGAACGTGTCGCACAGCAACGGCTATATCAACCAGGCACCGCTCAAAGAACTCGCGAAATACATGGACGCCGTCAATATCGACCTGAAAGGCTTTTCATCGTCCTTCTACGCCACGATGTGCGAGGGTGAGCTTGAACCGGTCCTTTCAACGATAAAGACCCTCAAGCGCTCCGGGGTCTGGGTGGAAATAACCAATCTTGTCCTGCAGGGATACAACGACGACGAGAAAATGATAAAGGCCATGTGCACGTGGCTTGTCAAAGAAGCCGGGGCCGACACTCCCGTCCATTTTTCCCGTTTTTATCCCATGTATAAACTGACCGGCGTCTCCCCGACACCCGTGAAAAGCCTCGAGCGCGCCCGGGAGATCGCGATCGCTTCGGGCCTGAAATTTGCCTATGTAGGAAATATCCCGGGCCATACAGGGGAAAACACCTACTGCCCGAAATGCGGCAAACTCCTTGTGCAAAGATCGGGCTATAATGTGCTTGCCAACGTCATAAAAGACGGTACATGCCCTGATTGCTCGACACGGATAGGAGGCATATGGAACCGATGATAGTAAAGAGACGCGTCTACCCGCTCGCCTTATTTGCAGCCTTTTTATTGTTTTTTACCTTTTCTGTGCTGGCAGACCCGGCCAGCCCTCCCGTTAAAAAGGCGGGCTTTGCCGGCGCGTTCTATCCGGCAGCGAGGCAGGACCTTGAGAAGGCGGTCGACGATTATCTCAAGAATGCCGCTTCCGCAGGGTGTTCAGGCGCGCCCGGCACTTTCGCGGTCATGGCCCCCCATGCGGGATACATCTATTCCGGACAGGTCGCGGCATGCTCCTACTCGGCGCTCAAGGGCACGAAGGCAAGAACGGTCATTCTGCTCGGGTCGAGCCACCGGGCCTCTTTCGATGGCGTCGCTTTGTATCCGGACGGAAGCTGGGAAACCCCGCTCGGCCCTGTCGCGATCGATGCCGCGGCGGCGAAGGCTTTAGCGCCCCCCGGAGGTATCCTCAAGGCCCTGCCGGGTGTGTTCGACGGGGAACATTCCCTTGAGGTCCAGCTTCCCTTCCTCCAGAGGACGTTTAAGGATGTGAAGATCGTTCCCCTGCTCACAGGGCGCATCGACAAACAGGGCATT
The DNA here is from genome assembly GCA_963666485.2 of Syntrophorhabdaceae bacterium. Lineage (GTDB taxonomy): Bacteria > Desulfobacterota > Syntrophorhabdia > Syntrophorhabdales > Syntrophorhabdaceae > Delta-02. The sequence continues at coordinate 480,549 of CAXXUO010000001.1, forward strand.
GCCCAATTAGCGGATGCCCTGAAGGGGGCCATTGCCAGGGACAAGGGCCGGACGGTGCTCGTCGTATCCTCAGACATGTCTCACTACCGCTCGTACACCGCAGCGGAGACCATGGACGTATCGACCTTGAAGCAGATCGAGGGGCTCTCCTGGGAGGGCCTTCTTAACGGCGTCTCGCGCGGCGAAAATGAACTGTGCGCGGCCCCCGCAGTCGTTGCGGCGATGAAGGCGACGAGAGACATGAACGGGGAAGCGCACATCCTCGGTTACGCGAATTCCGGCGATACGGGCGGGGACAGGTCCCGGGTTGTCGGGTATGGTTCGGTGTCGTTCGTACTGCCGGAGAAAAAAGACCTCCCTCCTCTCACAGAGGCCCAGAAGAAGAAACTCCTTTCGCTTGCCCGCAAAACCCTCGATGAATATGTTTCGTCGAAGACCATCCCGGCCGTCGAGATGAAGGACGCCAGGCTCACGGAGCGGTCGGGGGTATTTGTCACCCTGAACAAGCACGGGCAGCTCAGGGGCTGCATCGGGTATATACGGCCGATCGCGCCGCTTTACCGGTCCGTCGTCGAGATGACCGTGGCAGCGGCATCGCGCGACACGAGGTTCCTTCCCGTGACGGCCAAGGAGACGAAGGATATAGCGATAGAGATATCGGTGCTTTCGCCTCTCAAGATCATACGGTCGCCGAATGAGATCGTGATCGGCAGGCACGGCCTGTATATCGTAAGGGGCGGCGTATCCGGCCTCCTTCTGCCGCAGGTGGCGACCCATTACACGTGGAATCGGGAGGAGTTCCTCCGCAATACATGCTCGAAAGCAGGGCTGCCCGAAGATGCCTGGAAGGATAAAGAGGCAAAGATCTTTATTTTCTCGGCTGAGATCTTCTCGGAGTAGTAATGCCACGTACTATCAGATAAGGGAGTCTGAATGAAGATCAGTTGTTCCGTAAACACCGAAAATAGTATTAATCAGGACCGGGACAGGTTCCTCACGTCCTGCATGGGCGCCTGCTGGCATGAAAAAACCGGCGAGCCTGTCACGAAGTTCGCGTCCAAAGGTTTCATATGCATAAAATGCGGCATGTTCTTTACCGCGCAGAACAATTACTCGATGCCTGAAGATTTTTTGAAACTGTACGAATGGGCCAAAAACGACAGCGGTCTCGACGAATTTGTAAAGAAATTCAAGCCTGCAGATTTCCTGAATGAAAAGAAGGGGCCGCGTACGAGAAAATCATTCGCTGACGGCCTCTTCGCACTGCTTTCCGCCCGGGAGGAAAAGAGCGATGTTTGATAAAGGGATACGGGAAAAATATGCCGACGTCCTGTTGTGGGGACTTACGACCGCCCGGAAAGGGGCATTCAAGAAAGGGGATGTTATCCTTATCCAGTATGACCCTGCCGCACGGGAACTCGCCGAGACGATCTACCGCAAGGTCCTCGAGAGGGGCATGTACCCCCTCCAGCGGATGGGGCTTACCAACACGATGGAACACACATTTTATGAAATGGCGAACGAGCAGCAGCTGAAATTCCTGCCGCCGGGTGACAGGGAGCTCTACCAGGCAATAAACGGCCGCATCTTCCTTCGCGCGCCCGAGTCGCTCACATATCTGAAGGATATCGATCCCTCACGCATCGGGAAGGTCCTTGTTTCACGCAAGCCCTTCCGGGAAATAATGGACAGACGGGAAGAAAAAGGAGTGTACAGCTGGACATTGTGCACCTATCCGACGGCGGGCCTGGCAAAGCAGGCAAAGATGCCGCTTTCAGCTTATGCCGCCCAGATCAGGAAAGCCTGTTTCCTCGACCTCAAGGACCCGGTCCGGAAATGGGAGGCCATACACGCGAAAGCGACTGAGATCAAGAAATGGCTGAGCAGTCTGCACGTCGAATATTTTCGGGTGGTCTCCCGGAATATGGACCTTGTCCTCACACCCGGGGACAAGAGAAAGTGGGCAGGCATCTCCGGTCACAACATACCGAGCTTCGAGGTTTTCCTCTCACCTGACTTTCGCGGCACCGAGGGCGTTTACTACGCGAACCTGCCTTCCTTCCGCAGCGGAAATTACGTCGAGGGCGTACGGCTCGTCTTCAGGAAAGGGAAGGTCGTTGAGGCCGAAGCGAAAAAGGGCGGGGAATTCCTGAAAAAGCAGGTTGCCATGGACAAGGGGGCCTGCCGGGTCGGCGAGTTTTCACTCACGGACAAGCGATTCTCCCTTATCGACCGTTTCATGGCGGATACGCTGTTCGACGAGAACTTCGGGGGTAGCGACGGCAATTGCCATCTTGCTCTCGGGGCATCCTACAGTGACACGTATAGCGGCAACCCGGCCCGGCTGACGAGGGAGGTCAAGGCCAGGCTTGGCTTCAACGACTCGGCCCTGCACTGGGACCTTGTGAATACCGAGCCGAAGACGGTGACTGCCTATCTTAAAGACGGCAGGGAAATGGTCATTTATGAAAAAGGCGTCTTTCGGAAACCGTGAGATTTCAACCCGGGACAACCGGGCAACGGCATTGTCCGCGTATTTCATCTGTGCTAGAATACCGTGCATATTACTATGAGAAAGGGCGTTTATCTATGGGTAAGGCAATATCAGGCAGTCTGTTGAAAATGTGGGAACTTCTCCCCGACGAGATACAGGACGCTCTCCTGTTGGCCACAGAAAAGTATCGGCATGCCGACAGGGACAACACGGTCAATTCGTGCCCGCACTGCGGGGACCACAATACGATGGACTGCTCCAATATAGACCCTATCAATGACGCCACGGTGGGCCTATGCTGCGTCTGCGGGTATCTCTGGTGCACGGAATGCGATGCGTCATTGATGCACGGGATAGACTGCGGCCACTGGCAGATATGCACCGCATGCCCCGAAAAGAAGGAATCAGGCTTCTGCGGCACGCTCGTCTGGGAATGCCCCCGCATCAAGGAATGGCTGAGAAAGAATCATCCGGTAGTATAATAAGAGAGGCGATGGGCAAGGTGCGATAGGAAAGGACATTCTCCCTATAGCCTATCGCCTATCGCCTATAGCCTATAGCCTATCGCCTATAACTATTTTAAGGAGCTATCGATGGACAAGAAAGCTGTAATGGAAAAAGTTAAAACCCAGCTGCAGGACGGGAAGATCTCGTGCCAGAGGGCCCGCAAGCTCGCCGAAGACGAAGGCATTACCTACAAGGACATGGGCGATCTGCTCAACGAGAACAAGATCAAGATAATGGGCTGCCAGCTCGGCTGCTTCTGATAAACGCGGTCCCCGGAACGGGGCCCGCGTTTTCGGGTACCCGCATGCCCTTGCTTAGCTCTCCCTGTTCTGTTACAATTTTCTGATAGAATCCGATGAGAGGTAATCATTCATGAACATTCTTTCCGCAATCGGCAATACGCCACTCGTGGAATTGTGCAATATCAACCCCAACCCGAACGTAAAGGTCCTGTGCAAACTGGAGGGGTGCAACCCCGGGGGCTCGGTGAAGGACCGCCCCGCCCTGTACATGATAACAAACGCCGAGAAACGCGGGGAGCTCACCAAGGAAAGAACGATCCTCGAACCGACGTCCGGCAATACCGGGATTGCGATCGCGATGATCGGGGCGGCGAAAGGTTACCATGTCGAGCTGTGCATGCCGGCGTGCGTCAGCAACGAACGGCGCCTGATACTGCAGGGCCTCGGCTCCGAGGTGTTTCTCACGCCCGCGAAAGAGAACATAGACGGTGCCATCCGGCAGGCGCACATTTTCTTGAGCGACGAACCGAAAAAATACTACATGCCGAACCAGTATGAGAACCCGGACAATGTCCTTGCGCATTTCGAGACAACCGGGCCGGAAATATACCGCCAGACCGACGGGGAGATCGATTATTTTGTAGCGGGCATGGGAACGGGAGGTTCATTGATGGGGACCGGAAAATACCTCAAGTCGGTGAAGCCCTCCGTGAAGATCGTCGGCGTCGAACCGGTGATGGGCCATACCATCCAGGGGCTGAAGAACATGACGGAATCCATTGTCCCCGGGATATACCACCAGGAAAAACTCGACATGAAGGAGATGGTGGAAGATGGTGAGGCCTTCGAATTGACAGGGCTCCTCGCCCAGAAAGAAGGCATCTTCGTCGGAACGTCAAGCGGCGCCGCAGCAGCCGTCGCCTTGAGGATCGCCCAGAGGATCGATCACGGGACGATAGTCGTTCTCTTCCCGGACCGCGGGGACAGGTACTTAAGCACCATGCAGTTCAGGTCCATCTGCGCCAAGTGCCCGCCCTGAGACCATTCAATTGTGCCGTCGAACCAGCAACTGCATGACATCATACCGTGCAGGAGCCGTAAATGAGGGAGATAGCAAACACCAATCTCACAGAAAAAGACATCCCGCCCCCCGGTGCACAATACTGGGGCCTGATCGATCGCTTCGCGCTTTCTTTTGACGGATACAAATACTGGGGCACATTCGAAAAATGCGCTGAGATCTCAAATAACCGGATAAACGCCTGGCACGAGGCGAAAACCTTGCCTGCCTCATTGACCGAATTGCGAACGTGCTTATTTATGCAACAAAGGGCCTGGAAACATCTGGAAGAGCATCCCGATGAAAAGGCCATGATATATATCCGCGCTCTCGTTGAGGCGATCAGAAACAAAGTTCAGAAGAATGAATTAGAGTAATCCAGGATCTGGTTTGCTTCATCTTCGTTGTTACCGGGACGCCATACAGTTCAGGCCCATCCGTGCCAAATACCCCCTTCAAAAGATCTTCAGGCCCGGAAGGCTCCGGGTAAACATTATTAAGCCGGCCCGGCTCACATCTGTTCTATTCGCGTGACAATATCATTGACATTTTTATGGACATAATCTACACTTATTGTATCATAACTTATGGACTATTAAGGATATATATTGGACAAAATACTTACAATAAGGACGTTCAAATCGGGACATATCTATTTCAGCTCCCGGTATCAGGATTCCACATTACGGGAAACTTTCACAGAGGCAAGAACCCTCTATGCAACAATTAAAGATCTGCCCATCATTCCGCAGTATGCATCCTTTCTGGAAGAAGAGCTTGTAAAGCGTTCTATCTTTGGGACGGCTGCAATTGAAGGAAACCCCCTTTCAGAAGAGAAAATTAAGAGAATTATAGAAAAAACTCCAGACACTTCCGGATCAATGGGGCAGTTCGAACAAGAAATAAGAAATTTGAACGAGGCGTACAATAATTATGTGATTAGATGTAAAAAAAACGTTATGCCAGCATATCTTACCGAAGACAATATAACTGAAATTCACCGGATCGTTACCAATAAGATCGATTATGAGCACAATGTTCCCGGTCATTACAGGAATGAACGTGTTCAGGTCGGCGATAAAGAACATGGCGGAGTATACACGCCTCCCAAGGTCCTCGATGACATTAGAATTTTAATGAAAGCCTTTGTAGACTGGATAAACAGCGACGAACTGCTGCGCCTGGAACCAATCATCCGGGCGGCTTTAGCGCATTATTATCTGGGACTTATCCATCCGTTCAGGGATGGGAACGGGAGAACTGCACGAATAATTGAGGCATATCTTCTGACCTGCAGCGGCTACAGGTATGTACCAGTTATGCTATCCAATTTTTACTACAAGAACATCGATAAGTATTTTTTGGCCTTCTCCGTTACTGAAAAAAACAAAGACCATGATTTGACCTATTTTCTGGAGTTTGTGACGGGAGGATTTGTAGAGTCCCTGAAAGAAATCAAGGACCGCATTATCTTCATGATCAGAAAGTTGGCACTCAAAGATTATTATTCATTTCTGAAAGAAAGGTCGGAGATCAACCAGAGACAATGCGATCTGTTGTCCATTTTACTCGCCCGGCCTGCAGCTTTCTCTTTTCGGGATTTATTTGAAAATCCCGTTTTTTCGATCCTCTTTAGGAATGTCGTGGATAGAACTGCTAAACGGGACCTGAAAAAGCTATGCGGGATGAACCTTTTAACATATCAAGACGATAAGTACCTTCTAAATTTCAAGGTTCTGGATCCATTCAGCAATATCCCGTAGACGTTTGCCATTGATAAACGTCGATCCCTGCCCGACCGGGTCACTGCTTCGCTTTACAGATATCTGCGATCAGCCTGTCGAGGATAGAACCGGCAGGGAACTTTTCCCACTTTTCGGCCACTGGCGAGGCGGAGTATGTGTGCAGGACCGCACCCGTGGCACTGTATGCAATGGAGCTTTGCATGCCGCACGCCAGCTTGTCGCAGTCGCAAGCGTAATTGAACATGTCGTAATTCCAGGAATCGTAGCTTTTCTTATAGGCTCCCTTCTTCTTTTCCTCGTCTATCAATTCGCGGAGCTTCTCTTTTGTGTAGACGACCTTTACCCAGAAAACGACGATGCCCGTGCGGGTCCCGCTCAGACTTTCCTTATCGTAGTACCATTTTCCCGAATTGTCGGCATCAAGATACGTCCAGACATCCGCACCCGCATGTGTCGGGCACAGGCAAAAACAAAAAGTCAGGGCTAATAATGAAATTACGATGATATGTTTCAATTGTCTTCCCCCCTCGGATCTTTTGTGTATCCATGATACTTTTTTGCAGAAATAATATCAAGGAACGAAGCTATTTCAGGTCGGTGATCTTCAGGCTCCTCCATCCATGCACCGGGTCATGTGCCTGCCTCAGCCTGTCGTATATTTCCCGCTCTTCGGCCGAGCCTGCCGGCGGCGGTTCGTCCCCGGACCTCTCGTACGCGTCCAGGACATCGTTTATCGTGATATCGTCGAAAGGCCGTGCCGGATGAAAACAATCCTTTCGCTTCTCATCGGCCACTTCGATGATGAGCCCCAAATCCTTCAGATTACCGAGGGCCTCTTCAACGAGTTTCACAGGCATTTGAAGGCGGCTCGCTATCTGCCGCGCCTCGAGCGGCCCTTCCCCGGATTGAAAACGTTTCACGATCAGGTGAAATACCCTCACCATGAATAATTTTCGGGCCGCGTCCCCGATCCTTGCAAGGTCGGGATGGATACCGAAAGTGTCCGAATACTCTGCCGCGTGTGCGATCTCTGCCCCGAAAAGGACTATCATCCAGCTTATCTGGAGCCAGCCGAGAAAGAGCGGAATGGCCGCAAAAGTTCCGTAAATGGCACCATGTCCCGATATGGCCATCTGGATCTCGAGGTAAATGAATTGTATGACCTGGAACCCGGTGCCGGCAATGATCCCTGCGAGGAGACCGGAACGGACCGCGACCCGGGTGTTCGGCATGACGATGTAAAGCACGATAAGGAGTATCCAGGTGGCAATATACGGCAGGAGCTTGATAAGGACGATCATCTCTTTGCTCAGGGAGCCCAGGAATGATATTTCATTCGTGATGGACGTGAGCTGCCCGGTAATAACCACCGTTGCGCTCGCCGATACGGCAAAAAGGATCGGTACCACAACGAGTATCGACATGTAATCGGAGAATTTCCTTATCAGGGTCCTGGCTTTTTTCACTTCCCAGATCCTGTTAAAGCTGTCCTCTATCCTTCCCAGGATCGATATGACCGTCCAGAGCAAAAGAACTATCCCGACACCGGCAATGATACCGCCACGGGCATGCTTCAGGAGGGAATTGGAGAATATCACGACCTGGTTCGCCATCTCGGGATCGAGGTGTGCCGTGTCGGCCATCTGCATGATATACCCCTGTATCACCCGCCGCAGGCCGAATCCCTTGGCAATGGCAAATACAACGGCAACGAGTGGTATAAAATTGAGGACCGAATAATAGGTCAGGACCGATGCCGTCCGCAGGGAATCGTTTCGCCTGAAATTTCGCGCGGCCAGGATCACCGTCCTCAGGTACCGGATAAAGAGCGCGTACAGGGCCGGAAGGTCACGCATCCTCACTTCCCAGATACCTTTTTTCAGAAAATCGGTGAGCCTGGCGATGTGTCCCATTTCCCATACTTTTTCATATCTGCCGGGAACAATCAAACCATTTGTCATAAATCCCCGGTACCGCGACAAAACGCTCGCGGCAAAAGCACTGCCGGCGCGTGTCGGCGCCTCCCCTTTAAATTTGCCGTGTACGATGCCTTTAGGCTAAAGTACTGTTTTACAACCGTGTTACGCGCGCCGCACATTGACAGGCATCGCCGCTTGCCCCATGTTTAGACATGGGAATGACGAACATCCAGGCGGCCCGGCCGCTCATTCTCCGGCTCAGCCTTTTTTTCGCCCTCTCCCGGACCCCGCACTGTCTTATCGACCTTGCCACGCCGGTCCTTACGGCCATATTGTGTTATGGGGGTTTCCCGCCCGGGCGCGTCCTGTGGCTCGGGATAGTGACGGCGTTTGCAGGATATACGAGCGTGTATGCGTTAAACGATCTTGTGGATTATCATGCGGACCGCGAGCGCTTCCTCCGTAAGCTCACGTCTTCGGGCCCTGTCGACCTCGATTCGATCTTTGCGCGACATCCCGTAGCGTCGGGCCGCCTGTCGCTGATCGATGCGGCGATATGGGCGGCGGCCTGGGGAGTCATCGCGGTCATCGGGGCATTGATATTGAATCCCCTGTGCATTGTGATCTTTCTCGCGGCATGCTGCCTCGAGGCTTTGTATTGCCAGGCATGGCAAACGAGCTGCCTCAAGGTCTTCGTGAGCGGGGCGGTAAAGACGGCGGGGCCCCTTGCCGCCATATACGCCGTCGATCCTGAACCATCCCCATCATTTGTCGCCATCGTCTTCTTCTGGCTCTTCCTCTGGGAGGTCGGGGGACAGAACATACCCAACGACTGGTCCGATATAGACGAGGACACACGGATGGACGCCTCGACCTTCCCCGTTCGTTTTGGAACGTCGCTCAGCGCCGACATCGTGCTCGGGTGCCTCTACCTCGCGTTGTGCCTCGGTGCCGTGGCCGTCAATTCATCCCGGGTACCCCATAGTTTCATCTCCACGCTCCTGTCGATCGCTGCCGCGATGTACCTCCTCATATTCCCGGCATTGAAGCTCAACAGGACACAGGGCAAAGCTGACGCGCTCTCCCTCTTCAACAGGGCTTCATATTACCCGGCGGCCATGCTCCTGTTTGTCAGTGCGGGATGCCTTCGCGGACCTTGAACGAGGGTGGGCTTGAAAGGACGCGACACATGAAAGAGATAGACCGGGCCGGGCTTGCAGCAAACAACGGTACCAACGGAAAGCCCCTCTGGGTGGCTTACGAGGGGAAGGTCTTCGACCTGTCGGAAAGCGTCCTGTGGGAAGGCGGCGAACACATGGGGAGCCATAACGCCGGGGGGGACCTGACCGAAGAACTGGGAGGGGCCCCTCACGGGCCTGAAATGCTCGAACGTTTCCCGCAGATCGGGATACTGAGGGATAGAAATGGTCTCCATGCCGAAAAGGAGCCCTCTCCGAAAGAGGGGGCATCTGCGCGCTCCCTGCCCGATCTTTTCACCCGGTTCCCGATATTGAAGAGGCATCCTCACCCGATGACGGTCCATTTCCCGATCGTCCTTGGCATATTTGCGCCGCTCCTTATCATCCTTTTTTTCATTTTTGACAATCCCGGGTTCGAACTTGCGTCCTTCTACTGTCTCGGGGCAGGCCTTGTTTTCATCCCGGTCGCCATGATAACCGGGTACATCGCCTGGCGGGTCAATTACGGCCGCCCGATACGGGCCGTCACGATCAAGAAGGCTCTTTCGGTCGTACTCCTTCTGCTCGATGTTGCAGCGTTTGCCTGGCGCTTTGCGGACCCCGGCATATCACGGCATATCACGGGGGCCGGCGCCTTCTATTTTGTCCTTGTTCTCCTTCTCATGCCGATCGTTGCCGTGACCGGGTGGTACGGGGCAACACTGACATTCCCCTTAGCAAAGCCAAAAAGGTAAAGACAGGTGGAAACCGGCGGGCTCGTTGATTTCGGATTTGAAAAGGTATCGAAGCCGGAGAAAGAGCGCCTCGTCAAAGAGCATTTCGAGACCATTGCCCACAGGTATGACCTTGCAAACACTATCGCGAGCTTCGGGATGCATTATCTCTGGAAACGCGAGGCGGTCCGTTTTCTTGAACTCAAACCCGGTGAAAAGGTGATCGATGTCTGCGGGGGCACCGGTGACCTTGCCGTGCTCATGAAGCGCAAGGTGGGATGCCCGGGCCTTGTCGTCCTTGCCGACATAAACGGGCCCATGATACGCGCAGGGAGGTACAAATCGACACATGCCGCCGAGCGGAAAAAGATCGTGTATGTTCAGAGCGATGCGGAGGGCATCGCCATAAGGTCCTCGTCCTTCGACGCCGCCATTGCAGGTTTCGGGATACGGAACCTTGTTGATATGCGCACAGGCCTTAAGGAAATACACCGGCTGCTGCGGCCGGGAGGCCGCTTTGTCTGCCTCGAGTTCTCGCACCCCGAAAAGGCCTGGTTCCGCAAGGTGTATGACATGTATTCATTCCGGGTCATGCCGCATCTCACCCGTGCGGTCCTCGGGTCCCGGAAGCCTTTCCTGCACCTGTCGGAATCGATCCGGGTCTTCCCCGGTCCCGATGAATTCTCCGGCTATCTTGCCGGGGCGGGTTTCCGGAATATCGCATACCGCCTCCTCACAAACGGCATTGTGGCCGTGCACAGGGGAGAAAAGTAGATGAAGCTCAACTGGGCCGAACGGTGGGTGGTGAACAACCCTTTACGGGTCATCGAGCAGCGCATCGAAATTGGAAAACTTGTGCGGGCAATGCCGCTTCGCCCCGGGTCTCAGTGCCTCGAGATAGGCGGCGGCAGGGGGGCGGCGGCAAAGATCATACTCGAGTCATTTCGGCCGGCGTCTCTGACGGTGACCGACCTTGATCCCGAGATGCTCGATCGGGCGGTCAGGTTCATTCCGGGTGATATCAGGGGTGAAGTGGCGCTCGCTGCGGCCGACGGGCATGACCTTCCCTTCCGCGACGGCTCGATGGACGCTATCTTCTGTTTCGGCGTGCTCCACCATATACCCGACTGGAGGGGCGCGCTCGGCGAGATCGAACGGGTTTTAAAGACGGGCGGCCGCTTTTTCTTCGAAGAGCTCTACCCCGGCGTATATCAGAATTTCATTACCCGGCACATCCTCGCCCACCCGGAGCACGACCGCTTTCAGGGACGGGACCTTCTTCATGCAATGCACCGCCTCAGGCTCTCTCTCGCGTGGTCGAGGGAGTTTAAGCACCTCGGCATCCTCGGTATCGCCGTCAAGAACGGGGCCCGTCGGTAGGGCGCTCCCCCATCCCGTTTTTCTTACTTTCCTCTTTTGAACAGCCCCAAATAATGATAAATAATCCCGAAGCCGGATTTAAGGCCAGACCGAAAATACCGCCGGAGGAGATAGTATGAAAACGCCCCGCTGCCATACACGAAAAAGACTGAGCGCGATCGCCCTGGCGATGTGCGTGATATCCCTCGCACTGTCGGGGACGCCGTCGGCCACCTTGGCGGAAGGCCCCGGTACCATCCTCGACATGACGTATGCCTATGATTCGCAGACAATTTACTGGCCCAACGCCTCACCTTTCACATTGTCACCGGAATTTAACGGGATGACCGAGGGCGGCTACTGGTATTCGGCGAATTTCTATTCCGCCTCTGAACACGGGGGGACCCATGCCGATGCTCCAAAGCATTTTTCCCGGAACGGCCGAACCATAGACCAGGTCCCGCTTGCCGAATGGATCGGCCCCGCGGTGAAGATCGACGCGACCCGGCAATGCTCCGGCGACCGCGACTACCTCCTTTCCGTCGATGATATCCTCGCCTGGGAAAAGAAGCATGGCCGGATCCCCGACGGGTCATGGGTCGTCATGTATACGGGGATAGGGACACGCTTCTATCCCGATCCCAAAAAGGTCCTGGGAACCGACAAAAAAGGCCTGCCCGCACTGCCTGAGCTCTCCTTCCCCGGTTTTTCCCCGCAATCCGCAGAATTTTTGACGAGGGAGCGGAACATCCGGGGCATAGCGCTCGACACCCCGAGTATCGATTACGGAAGGTCGAAAGATTTCATGGTCCATCGCATTATGTGCGCCGCAGACAGGCTGGCCCTCGAAAATATTGCGAACCTGGACAAGCTCCCGGCGACCGGCGCGGTCCTCTACGTTATCCCGATGTCGATAAAGGGCGGGTCGGGCGCGCCGGCGCGCGTTTTCGCCATCCTGCCTTAGCCCTTGCGCCTTACGGCGCGAAGGGTTCTTGCCGGTTCACGCTATATCGCGCTCTTCCTCGGAATGCCGTACTGTTCCATTTTTTTATTGAGGGTGGGGCGGGACATGCCGAGGGCCTTGCAGACATTCCCGTAATGCCAGCGGTTCTTTTCAAGAGCCTGCAGGATGAGGTCCTTTTCGCTTGCCGTACGCCTGCCCGGTGTCCCGCTTTCGTTCACCGGGACCGGCGCATTCGTCCTTTCCGCCTCTTCGATGAGCGGGGCGACCGAAGAATCGAGGATGATATCCCCCTGTGTATACATGGCGGCCCGGGTCAGGATATTTTCCAGTTCACGGACATTGCCCGGCCATGAATACTCCATCATCCTCCGCAACGCCTTCTTCTCGATCTGTTCGATCCCTTTTCCCAGGTCGCGGTTTATCTTCTTCAGGACATACTCAGTGATCAGGGGAATGTCGTCGCTGCGCTCCCGCAGGGGCGGGACTTTGACGGAGGCCACGTTGAGCCGGTAGAAGAGGTCCTCCCGGAACTTCCCCTCTTTTACCATCACCGCGAGGTCCCTGTTCGTGGCGGCGATCACGCGGGCGTTGGAATGTATCGACCTTTCGGAGCCGACCCTGTGGAATTCTTTCTGCTGGAGAAATCTCAAAAGCTTCGTCTGCAATTCCATGGGTATCTCCCCGATCTCGTCGAGGAGGATCGTCCCGTTCGAAGCGAGCTCGAATTTGCCCTTCTTTGTCGATATGGCCCCGGTAAAAGCCCCTTTTTCATGGCCGAACAGCTCGCTCTCAAGCAGTCCCTCCACAATGGCGCCGCAGTTTATAGCCATGAACGGCTCGTCCTTGCGCGGGCCGTGAAAATGTATCGCCCGGGCAACAAGTTCTTTTCCCGTTCCCGTCTCGCCCTCGATAAGGACCGTCACGCGGTTCCCCGAGAGCAGCCCGATGCTCTTGAAGATCTCCTTCATTTCCCGCGTCTTGCCTATGATGTCCCCCTCTTCGAAATCACGCGGGGGGCTGGCGCGTAGACCGCCCGGGCGCGTCCGGGAGAGGTCGATCGCCCTTTGTATCGCTGCCTCGAGATCGTCAACATCTATCGGCTTGGGGATGTAATCGAACGCGCCGAATTTCATCGCGCGTATGGTCGTTTCCATGTCGTGAAAGGCCGTGATGATAATAACGTGGGGAGGGTTCTTCCTGCGCTTTATCTCCCGAAGGATATCGAGGCCGTTCATATCGGGGAGCCTCACATCGAGGACCACGACCCGGGGATCGGCCTCATCGAGCTGCTTTAAGCATTCCCGGCCGTTCACGGCACACACGATGTCATAACCCTTTTCAGAAAGGTAAACCTCGAGAAGCTCCAGGGAAGACGGCTCATCATCGACGATGAGCACGCGCGCTGATCTATGGGCCGGATCGGTTTTCGTCATTTCTCCGGTACCGCGGGTATGGTGAAGACTGCGCGGGTCCCGGCCGGTTCAGCCGGTACGATCTCGATCTTCCCCCCGTGGGCCTCGATTATCTTTTTTGCATTCGCAAGGCCAAGGCCGGTCCCTTTGGTCTTTCGCGTGAAGAAAGGATCGAATATAAAGGGCATGCTCCCGGGCTCGATGCCATGCCCGTTGTCCGTGATGTGGACGGCGAGATCATGGGTACCCCGTACGCGTTTGATGGCGATATCGATCCGCCCTTCCCTGTCGACCGCCTCGACGGCGTTGAGCAGGAGGTTTATAACCACCTGCTCCATCTTCCCGGGGTCCATAGTGACGAGGGGCAGTTTGCCGGGAAATTTTCGGGTCACCGTGATCCCTTTTTCGAGGATCTTCGCCTCTATGGCTTCGAGGCTCGACCTGATAAGGGCAGCGAGCGACCCCGTCTGAAGGGCGAACCTCATCGGTTTCGCAAAATCGAGCATCTCCGAGACGATCATGTTGAGCCGGCCCACCTCCTGCGACAGGATCTCGAGGCGCCGCTTTTCATTCCCTTTGAAGGAATGGCTCTTGAGGAGCATCTGGATGCTCATCCGGGCAGCTGAAAGGGGGTTGCGGATCTCATGGGCCAGGCTCGCCGTTATCTCCCCGATGTGTGCGAGGTTTTCTGCCTCCCGGACCCGCTTCTCTATCTCCAGCCGTTCAGTTATATCCCGGCAGATGCCGAGTGCGGCCTGCTTTCCTTCATACACGGTCAGGACCACCTTGTTCTCAGTGGGAAGCGACGTGCCGTCCCTGTGCCTGCGGTAATACACGTAATGTTCCCGGGCCTTTCCGGCCTCTATCCTGCTCTCATAGGTCTTCGTTACCTCCTCGAGGGATTCCGGGGCAACGAAATCCGTGTATGGCCGCCCGACGACCTCGTCCACGGTATACCCGTGCATACTGGCGAATGCCTTGTTGGAGAAGACGATCTTCCCATCCTGGTTCACAAAATAGCCATCACGTATCTCCTCGACCAGGGTACGGTATTTCGCTTCCGACTCGGCGAGTTCCCGTGTCCTGTCCCGGACCTTGATCTCGAGCATCTGGGCATAATTGCGGATCTCTTTCTCCGACAGGGCCTGGAAGAAATCGCTGAACAGGTGGATGGTGTAGTCGAGGCACACCTGGACCCGGTCGATGGCGGCAATCGTTTCCGGTACGGAACCGGACATTTCCTTGACGATCCGGGGCATCGCGAGGTAGCCGAACATCTCGAATGCCTTCTGCACTTCGGACAGGGTGAACCCCGCCTTGAAGCGGAATTCGCCTATCTCCTGCACGACGTCGTCTATCCGGGAATAATCGTTGAAAACAAGCGCATTGTAATACGCCTCGTACGCGGCATTGATCGTCTGCTCATATTCCTCGACGGGACGGCTCGAGTACCGGGGGCTCACCTCAGACCTCAGCCGTCGTTTCCACTCACGCACGATCGCGCCATGATGCCTGTCGAGAAACTGCTTAAAATCCATTTTTACTCCGTAAAAATGTTCCAGGTTCCACGTTCCACGTTCCACGTTAAAAACTGATTGCGAAAACCGGACCATGGGATTTTTAAGCGTGGAACTTGAAACGTGGAACGTGGAACTCTATTCTTTTGCGATAATACCATTCGCTATTCTTTCCGTAAAGTACTTTGGTCAATCGGGCGGGTCAATTCCGAGGATGCGCCGCAGGGCTTGCAGTTGAACACCTTCGAGCGTCCCTCTGCTTTCTGCCATCTGCAAAGCCATTTTTGAAAGGGCCATGTATATCTCCCTGTGGAGCGGCATATCGGACATTGCCTCAAGGTGGGCGGCCACCGTCTTGTCGTCCCCGCGCACGATGGGGCCCGTGAGCGCATCGACCGGGCCTTTTGTTTCGATATTCTTCATCGTGGCGCGTATGATCGGTATGAAAGGCTCAAAATCGATGTCGATCCTTTTCATAACGCCTTCTCCCGCCTGCATAAGAGCGGACAGGAGATTGCATACAAAGACCGCGGCCAGGTGGTAGTAGACCTTGTCCTCGCCTGCGACGACATACACCTTCGCCCCGAGGTTCTCCCCGAGGAAACGAAGCGCCTCGCGCGCCCTGTCATCTCCTTCGATAAAAATACTGGTATCGGGCAGGACATCGATGGCACTTTCGATGTCGGGAAAGGTCTGGAGAGGGTGAAGCGACCCTATGCTTGCGCCCTTCGCTTCGAGCGGTGAAAGCACCGTGGACGGGTCGGCGCCGCTCGTATGAAAAAAGAGCTTTCCCCGGATGTCTGACACCCTGTCGGCGACAGACTGCGCCGCCTCTCCTATGAGCCTGTCCTGCACCGCTATCGCTATAACGTCGCACGCATCGACGATCTCAATGTTATGGAGAGTGTAAAGCGTGTCCGCCCCTAAGAATCCCCGCGCCCTGTCGAGGGCCCCCCTGTTTACGTCGGAGATCCCGACAACATCGATCCCGTTGCTCCTGAGCACATACCCCAGCGAGATCCCGACTTTGCCTGCCCCAATGATCCCGATCTTCATTTGATCTCAAAGACCTCCTTCGGGAAAACGAGGATATTCCTCAGGATCTCGAGCGATTTCGCGCCGACCGTCCCGACATAGTTCGTTTTGATGTCGGGATCATCGAACGGGCCCGAAACGGTGTACGTGACGTAGAGAAAACCTTTATTCTTGTTCTTCACTATGCTCCGGACGATGGGGATGTTGTCGATCGTCCTGTCGAGTGCCACAAGCGGCGACACCTCGAGGGTGCCATTCAGCGTCTCCTTGTTGAGGTCGATGTCCCCGGTCCCGGTAATGACCATCGACTGGCTGTCGAGGAGGAAATTCTTCGTTCGAAAAACACCATGATCGATAACGAATGTGGCACCCATCTTCTTATATATTAAACCATCTTTGCCGAAATCGATCTTTCCGCGTACGAGGTCATACACATTCAGGGCCGCAAATACCTTCGACAACATGTTCCAGCGCTTTATGACGCCGTCCCTGCTGTACACAGAGGTGTCCCCGCTGAGATTGGCCTTGAGCTCTTTCGAGGTCGCGCCCTCTGACTTCAAGGTGCCGGTAACATAACCGTCGCCGCTTATCTCCTGGGATGTGCTTCCCATGGCGGCAGATAATATGCCCGGTTTGACATGCGTCATCCGGCCATTCATATAAAACGAGGGTACGGGGCCCGAGAGGTCCACCATTCCCTTGAGATCGGCATCTCCCCCGAATACGCGGAGTTTCAGGTCGGCTATGTTGACCTTTCTGTCTGTCATGAAGGCGTTGACCTCGAGGTCCTTTGCCGCGACCTTGCCGAATGCCGCACCGTTTGCCCTTAAGGATATCTTACCGCTCGATACCGCGAGCGCGCTGTCTTTCCGGATGCTCCGCAGCGTAAGATCGCCGCCCGTCTTGAAATCCTTTGAATCCAGGCGGTCCATGCTGATGATCATGTCGAATTTCGGGGCCTCGAAGCCTTTTACCTTGAGAGACGCCTTTTTAAGGACGCTCGACCCGGTCGTCAACCCGTTTAAGACAATGTCACATTCATATCCCCTGAAATCAGCGTTGAGATCTATGTCCTTCATCACTGACGGCATCCCGGGGAGCTTGACGAAGCCTTTCTTCATCTGTACGTTCCCGACGACCCAGGGGAGTTTTTCCACGGGAAACACAAGGTCCTTGACGGTGAGGTCGATATTTACCTCACCTCCCTTGAGATCACCCGCCAGGTTGAACAGCGACATGGCCCTGCCCGAATCTTTCGTGCGCACGGCTATCTTCGTGTCGATCTTCCGCGCCTGCGATATCATGACCGATGCCTGGACACTGATCACGTCGAGGGACCCGGAAAGGTCGTCAATCGTAATCTCCCCGGTCTTCTTCCGGGTAAGCTTGAACTGGGCCCTGCAGGGAACACCCTTCGCTTTTTTGAAATAACCGGGGACTGTATATGTGACATCATCCATCATGAGATGGGCATTCGTCACAACCTGGCTGTCGGCGACCGAGATATTTCCGTCAAACTGGACCTTTCCGGATATCGCTGCGGGGCTGCCTGTAATCGGTTTTACAAGCCCGGCGTCGGCGTATCCCCTGAACGACGACACAAGTCCTTTCGGCCCCCACCTGCCGTTCACAGTAACGGCTGTATCTTTTCCCAACAGTGTTATTGCATTGAATATCAATTCCTGGCCGGACAGCTGGAACGGGCCATGGATGGTAAACGGTTGTCCCTTCCATTCGACAACCGCATTATTTACCCTGCCCGAACCACCAAGGGCAAGGGCTTTTTCCTTCGCGCTGTCGAGTTCGATGACCCCGTCCGCGGTCCCTTTCTGGATAGTTACCTCTTTCAGTTCGACAAAATAGGGGATATGCGTAAGGTCCGCCGTGTATTTGCCGGTCAGCCGCACCCGGGGTTTCTTGCCAAAACCGATCGTTCCCTTCAGGTCATGAAAGGAGGTTGCCCTGAAAGATACTCTGCCCTCCGAAAAAGTCCCCCTGTCATCTTCTATATCGAGGTTCCCCGAGATATCGGTGAGCTCGTTTCCGTTATACGTGCCGGTGGTCTGCTTCAGTTCCAAGTTCGCGGTGAAAGGCCGGTCTTTTTCGTACGTCAATTTTTTCATCTTGAGATAACCGTCCTTGATGTACGCCCAGATATCATACCCGACCTCGTCCATCTTCACATATTCTCTGACGACGCTTAACGGGACAGGTCCTGACGTGATATCGAGCCGCGCGAACGCGAAGTTCTTCATAGAGGTGTCAACGGTGAACGGGGCATTGGCATACCCGGTATCGTATACCTTTATCGTGATATCCGACCCCCTGGCCGTGATGGTCGACTTTGCTTTTACCCTGTCGACGACGAGCGGCTTCCTGAGCCAGGTGTCGCGCAGGATGAGCTTCGGCGATTCGCATGTCCCCGCGAGGGTCAGGGCACCATCGTACAATGTGAACTCGCCTTTGCCGTTGACAACGCCGGCGAGGATAGGGTCGATCTTCTCAAGGCCGAAAGAATCTACTTCGATCGAGCCCTTGATCCTGTGCTTCGCCTTCTCTATGGTACTGCTCCCCACTATCCGCACCTTCCCGGCATGATCGGGATCGGAGATCGATGCGATAAATTTCATCGGTTTTTTTGTATTGATGTTCTCGGCGACAATGGATGCGACAACGAACTTTCTTCCGTTCGCATCTACAGTACCGTTACTTATATTGAGAAGACCGATCCTGGTATTGAAATCCTTGTTTTTCATCTTGAGCTTGTCGCTGATCACCAGGTTGAAATCCTTCATGGATATGGTATCAAAAAAGACCCCGCCCGAAAGATAGATCCGCGTCGACACCTGGCCGATCTTTCCCGAAACCGGCCCTTTGAAAGAAAGGTTGTTGAGCTCGACCGACAGTGTGCCGTCTTCAAAGAGAAAGTGGGCCTTCTCGATCTTGACCGGTATCCCCGACCGGCTTAAAAAACCGGATATGATCGCCGGCAGGTTCCGCGAGACGACGAAGGTCCCCGACGCGATAAGAGCGAGGCATATGAGGACTATGACAATGGCTTTTTTCATAGGGGCGTCCTCGCGAGGGCGAAGAGGACGACGTCCGAGGACCCGGCCCTCACGAGGGTCCGGGCCGCCTCGGCCGCGGTATACCCCGTCGTGAAAAGATCATCGACAAGCAGGATCCGCCTGCCGCTTAACTGGTCGGGTCTGTTCACCCGGAACGCTCCGCGTACATTCTTCTTCCGCTCATTCCTTGAAAGGCTGAACTGGTCACGCACGCCTTCGTTCTTGGCAAGCAGGGCATACTCAACGGAAAGCCCTGTGAGGGCCCCGATCTCTTCAGCGATTATGTACGACTGGTTGAAACCCCTTTCCCGGAGCCTTTTCGCCGACACCGGCACGGGCACGACGAAATCGACCTCCCTGTCGATACCGTGAAGCTTATGCGATACAAGCCGCACGAGCTCGCGGCCTATCTTTTTGAACCCCTGAAATTTGAACGCATGGATGGCTTCCCGTACCGCCCCGTCGTACTCGAACCCAAACGAACCCCGGCTGAACCACATCTTTGTCCTGCTGCACGAACCGCACACCACGGAACGCCCGAGCCAGCGCCCGCACACCGGGCACACTTCGTCATCCCGGACAATGCGGAACCCGGCAGTGCACTTCTCGCAGAGAACATCGCCCTCTGCGCCGCAGACTCCACATGATTGGGGGTAAAAGAGACGTAACGCTGAGTTGAGAAAACTAAGCACCGTACTTGTCGAGCCGCCCCCCGTGCGCAAGGGCAAGGGACATGAGGTCTTTGCTGTATAGTGTTCCTACACTCCCGGCAAGGCAGTTTTTTTCGTGAAAGACCATGCCGTCCGTTTCCCCGGTCTTTGTCACGATGAGGGCCGGCACCGGATGCCAGCTATGGCCTTTCATCGGGCACGGCGTCGAATGGTCCCCTGTAATGACGAGGGTGTGCGGGTCGAGCCCGGCGATCTCCGGGAGGAACGTGTCAACGTTCTCGATGGCCTGCACCTTTTCCGCAAAATTACCGTCCTCTCCTGCAAGGTCCGTTTCCTTGACATGGAAGAAGAAAAATTGGTAATCGCTGTAATTCTTTTTCAGGATCGCGACAGCCTCGTCGTAGTTTGCCGGTTCGTCCCTGACATCCATCCCGAGGACCTTCGCTATACCGCGGTACATCGGGTATGTGGCGATCGCCAGCGCCTTCATGCGATATTTTGCGGTAAACGGCGTGATGTCGGGCTTTAAGGAAAAACCGCGCAGAAGCGCCCCGTTTGCGACAGGCTCCACCTTCAGGATGTCCATAACCCGTTCGATAAAACCGTTGACGACGCGCGCGGAGAACTCGGCGTCCGGGGATTTCGCCGATGTGTAGACGAACGGTTTGTTGTCCTTGTGGGGATCGGCATCCGAAAGTTTATCAGTAAGGTTCTTTCCCCTGAATATGACGGCAAACCGGTGGGATTTGCCGGGCTTTATAATAACCTCGCACCCTTCGACCTTTTCCACCTGCGAACTGATGAGCTTGCAAAGGCGCTCGGTTTCCGATGTCGGTATCCGGCCTGCCCTGCGATCGGTGACAAGGCCGTTCTTGACGGTGCAGAAATTCGCGCGGGCGGCGAGGTCGCCGTCCTTGAGGTCCATGTTGAGCCCGAGGACCTCGAGCACCCCGCGCCCTATTTCATGGACTTGCGGGTCGTACCCGAAAAGGCTCAGGTGGCCCGGGCCGCTCCCCGGGGTGATGCCGATATCGACGGGAGTGATGCGGCCGAGGACGCCCCTCTTTGTCGCGAGGTCGTCCATGTTGGGTTTTTTCGCGGCCTCGAGCGGGGTCTTCAGGCCAAACGCCGGATTGGGAATGTCCCCGAGGCCGTCCAGTATGAGGAAGATAACCTTGTTGTCGTTTGACAGCAGCAGTTCATCCATCATGGTTCGCTCCGCGTCCACTCCGCTTCGTCATAGAGGGTCCTCAGTTCGGTCATGTCGCCGTGCAGAAAATCCTCTTTCTTCACATTTATCGTATTCCAGCTGTAGCAGCTTTCGCAATAATCGCTCCATTTTTCCTTGAGGGAATTGCATTTCGTGCAGACAAAAGGAATATACACCGATTCGTCCATCGGGAAGGCGTCCTTGAATTCCTGAACGGCGTTCTCCAACTCGCCCCTGTGGACGTAGGCCTCGGCCATGGCCCTGTGCAGGCCTTTGAAATCCTCGCCTTCCGCCATGAGGGAATTCAAAGTGTCGATGGCCTCATCGATCATTTCGAGCCTTAAGCACAATCTGGCATAGAGAAAGGAGATCAGGTGGTCATCGGGAGAGACGTCGAGGACCCTCCGGTAGATCTTGAGGATGACCTCGGGGTCGCCCCTGTCAATATAGAGGTCTTCCATCTTCAGGAGGAACTCTATGTGGCCGGTCTTTGTGTATCCCCTGCCGTAGATCCTTCCGGCCTCGTTCAGTTTCCCGGTCTTTTTGTACGCCTCCCCAAGCAGGACATACGCCGGTATAAACCTCTTATCCTCGCCGATGATCTCTTTGAGCTCATCGATGATCGTCTCCGCGTTCAGCTGGAACTGGTCATTGAAAAGGGCATAAGCCTTCTGGTAGCGGATCCCGATAAGGCGCTTTCCTTCCTCCTCGGTTTTCACGTAACGCCGTATCTTCTTCTCTACGTCGTATGCCCCGTCCCAATCCTTCTTCCATACGTAGAGGTCCCGCATGAGCCGCAGGGCATCGAGGCTCGACTCGTTGACCCTGAGAATATCCTTGAGTATAGCTTCGTTCCTGGCGTAATCCCTGGCTTTCATGTTCAGTCTGACCTTCTTGAACAGAATGCTTTCGACCTTGCCTAAGCTCGCCTCGGCGAGGTCCAGGGTTTCCCGCGCCTTGTCATAATCCTCCATCGAGACGTAGATATCGGCAAGGGCAATGTAGGTCTCTTCGCGGCCCGGGTTCCTGCGCGCAAGCCTGTCAAGGTGTTCTATGGCCTTCTCGCGGTCGCCTTTGAGGTCGTAATGACGGGCTTTTTCCAGGAGTTCCAGGTATTCTTCGCTT
This sequence comes from Syntrophorhabdaceae bacterium, assembly GCA_963666485.2. Lineage (GTDB taxonomy): Bacteria > Desulfobacterota > Syntrophorhabdia > Syntrophorhabdales > Syntrophorhabdaceae > Delta-02. The sequence continues at coordinate 502,789 of CAXXUO010000001.1, forward strand.
CTGCGCTCGGCACGTCTCGCCATCCACGACGTCACGGCTGTTTTCAGGTCGTAGAAAAAGCTGACGATAATGGAGATAACGACGCCGAGACAGAACGCCGCAATAATGAATTCCGCGAGGGAGAGTTCGATGGGGCGGTGCCCACCGTAGTAAAACTTGACGTTTTCCGGGTTCAGGTGGGCAATATAGAAGTAGAAGACAAGGAAGAGTGCGAGAACGAAAAAGAATATCTTATAGCGCATTTCTTTATAATCCTTTCTCCTCCATTTGTCGCTTACACGTTATACAATAACGTGCTACGGGATTTGCTTCAAGTCTTTTCTCGCTGATCTTCTCCTCGCATTCCTCACAGATGCCGTAGGAGCCCTTGTTCAGCTTGTCGAGCGAATTGTCGATATCCTTGAGGATGGTGAGGTCGTTGTCGCTTATGCTCATGAGGATGTCGGCATTGTACGTATTGCTGGCGGCATCGGCCATGTCCTGGATGCCGTCCGTGCCAAGGTTATATGAGTCCTCTTTGAGCTTTTTCGCCTTGTTGAGGATGTTCTCGCGCATCTTCAGCAGCCTCTTCCGGTATAACTCTATGGTCTGTTTATTCATTGCCCACCTCTATATCCTTGTTTTCTTTTTTTATTCTGTATTTTTTGGCCTCCAGCCACAGGCTTTCGAGATCATACAGTTCCCTCAGCGAGGACAGAAAAATATGGACGATAACACTCTGAAAATCAAGAATAACCCACCGTCCTTCGTCGTACCCTTCCGATGCGGCGGGCCGCATCTTTTTTTCCTTCATGCCTTCGCGGACCCCGTCCGCGACCGTTCTTACGTGACGCTCGCTTGTGCCGCTGGCGATGACGAAATAATCGGCAATGTCCGTAAGGCCTTCGAGGTTCATTATAACGATGTCCCCCGCTTTTTTGTCATCTGCCAGCCTGCCGAGCTCTTCGGCTAATTCTTCAGGTTTCATGTCAGGACCTGTACAACCCCCTTTCACGTATGATCTTCTCGACCGGAGCGGGGACAAGGTATTTTATCGACCTTGAATCCCTGTGCAGGGCACGCACCTTCGTCGACGAGATGTCTATCTTTGTCACAGCCCGTAGATATATCATTTTACCCGATTCATGCCTGTAAACATTTTCCTCCTGCGCGCTAAGTTTAGCACGAATGCGCTCAGGAAGCATCCCGGGGATGTCAGGCTGCCCCGGTACGGGCCGCGTCATGACGATAAAGTTCGTATGGTAAAAAAGTTCCTCATAATGGTACCAGGTATCGATGAGCATGAAAGCGTCGATACCGATAATAAAATAGATATCGTTGAAGCGGCGGCCGAGCTTTTTCAAGGTCTCGATCGTGTAGGAGACACCGCCCCGCCTTATCTCGAGATCGGACACCCGGAAGAGAGGGTTTCCCCTGACAGCTGCCTTAAGCATTCTCAGCCGGTCTGACGACAGGGCCGCCCCGTCGCTGTCTTTGTGGGGCGGCAGATGGGACGGCACAAAATAGACGGCCTCGAGGCGGAAATCCTCCCGTATCTCCTCGGCCACGCGCAGGTGACCTACGTGCACAGGATTGAAGGTTCCGCCAAAGACCCCTATTGCCATCAGTCTACCCTATGTCCTTACCTGCCCGCTGCCGAAACCGATGAATTTCGTAACGGTAAGCTCTTCGAGCCCCATGGGCCCGAATGCGTGAAGCCTCGTCGTGCTTATCCCCATTTCTGCGCCGAGGCCAAGCTGGAAGCCGTCGTTGAGCCGGGTCGACGCGTTGACCAGAACGAGCGACGAGTTTACCTCGCGCAGAAATTTCCAGGCCCTGTCATAATTGGTCGTGATGATCGCCTCGGTGTGACTCGAGCCATACTTCCGGATGTGAGCGATGGCATCGGCCATATCTTTCACGACCTTCACCGACAGCGTCAGGTCGAGGTATTCCCTGTACCAGTCCGCATTCGTCGCTTTCTTTATCCCCTTCAGTATGGCTGCTGTCTTTTCGCAGCCCCTGACAACCACGCCCTGCCGTGTCAGTTCCTTGTGGACCTTCGGCAGGAAGGACCGGGCTATCTTCTCGTTGACGAGGAGCGTTTCCAGTGCGTTGCAGGTGGCGGGCTTCTGGACCTTCGCGTTTATCGAAACGTCCATGGCCAGTTTCTCGTCGAACTCGTCGTCAATGTATATATGACAAACACCCTTGTAATGCTTGAGGACGGGTATCCGGGACCGTTCCACGATGCTGCGTATCAGCGCCTCCCCGCCGCGGGGAATGACGAGGTCTATCTCCTCCTCCCGTTCGAGCAGCGAATAAATGAAATCACGGTCCGCCGTCTCGACAAACTGGATGGCATCGGGCGGTATGTCCGATTCTTCCAACGTTTCCACGATCAGCCTGTACAGGGCCTTATTTGAATGATACGCCTCGGAGCCCCCTTTCAGGATCACGCAGTTGCCGCTTTTCAGGCACAGGGAAAAGGCCTCCACGGTGACGTTCGGCCGTGATTCGTAAATGATCAGGATGACGCCGATGGGTATCCTCATTCGCCCGACGAGAAGGTCGTTCGGCCTCTTCCAGGTCTTGACGATCTCTCCTACGGGGTCGGGAAGGGCCGCAACATCTTTGAGGCTCCCCTGCATTTCCCGCAGGACCTTGTCATCTATCCTCAACCGGTCGATAAGGCTCCGCGCAAGGCCTTCTTTCTCTGCGGCCTTTATGTCCTTTGCATTTTCCTCGTACAGGTACCCCTGGTTCTTTCCCAGTTTTTCGGCTAGCCGTACGAGGACCCGGTTCTTTTCATCGGTCGTGGCGTGCGCCAGGACGTCGGACGCCCCTTTCGCCCTCTGCGCCAGTTTTTCCGCTTTCATATGACCACCATGTTGTCCCTGTGCACTATTTCTTCGGTATATTTGTACCCGAGCTCCCGTTCGATATCGAGGCTCTTCAAGCCTTTTATCCTGTCCATTTCGGACGACGAGTAATTGGCGATCCCCTTCGCGACCACGGTCCCCGATGCGTTCTTCATCTCGATGCAGTCACCGCTCGCGAAATGGCCCTCGATCCGGACAACGCCCGACGGCAGGAGGCTCTTGCCGTTCGAGACGATCGCCCGCTCCGCTCCCTCGTCGACCCACACGGTCCCCTTCGCCTTGAAGGCAAACGCGGTCCACCACTTGCGCCGCGCCAGCTTGCGGCCGGGCAGGAACAGGGTCCCGACCTCTTTGCCCGCTATGACATTGAGGATGACGTCCTTTTTGCCGCCGAGGACGACCCGGGTCGGTATCCCGTACATACCGGCTTTCTTAGCTGCTTCGAGCTTGCTTATCATGCCGCCGACACTTTTTTCGCTTGCCGATTGCGCAGCGCTTCCCTCGATGTCTTCATCGATCCTCCGCACGACAGGTATCATCTTCGCGTGGGGGTTCCGGTTCGGGTCGCAGTCGTAGAGCCCTTCGACATCCGACAGGATGAGGAGCAGGTCGGCGGATGCGATCTGGGCGATCATGGCCGAGAGATTGTCGTTGTCACCGAACTTTATCTCCGTGAACGAAAGCGCGTCGTTTTCGTTTATCACGGGAACGATGCCCATCCTGAGAAGGGTATCGAGCGTGTTGGTAAGGTTGAGGCACCGTGTCCTGTTCTTGATGTCCTCATGGGTGAGCAGGATCTGGCTCACCTTCATGGCCTTCTTCTCGAAGTTCTCACGGTACATCTTCATGAGAAGGACCTGGCCGATGGACGCAAGGGCCTGCTTCTTGGCGATCTCTTTCGGCTTGCGGGAGATGCCGATGGTCTCCATGCCGCATCCCACGGCGCCGCTCGACACGATGATGACCTCCGTGCCGGCATCTCGTGCCTTTTTCACCTGTCGCGCGATATCGCGTATCTTGTCGGAACTTATCTTCTTATCGTCGTCAAGAAGCACGGATGTCCCGATTTTAATGACAACCCGGTTCATTCAAAAACCTCGGCACTATCTTTTTTCGCGGTCCCCTCGAGAGCAAGGTCCTGCTTCAACGAGTGAATGCTGCTTGAAATTGCGGTCTTGAGCTCCCGGATCCCCGCCCGGGTACGCGCGCTCACGACGACGGCCTTCTCTCCCGAACCCTCAAGGTCTGCCTTCCGCCGGGCGGCCTCGTCCGCCGGCACCAGGTCCGCTTTGTTGAGGACAATGATCCGCGGTTTTGCCAGCATCGCGTCCTTATAGGTCCCGAGCTCGTCAAGCAGTGTCGCGTAATCCCCTGCGACGTCGCCCGAAGAAAGATCGAGCACGATGAGGAGCGCACCCGTTCTTTCGATATGCTTCAAAAATGCGAGGCCAAGTCCCTTCCCCTGAGATGCCCCTTCGATGATGCCGGGGATATCGGCGATCACGAACTTCTTTTCGTCGTCATCGTCGAGCACGCCGAGGCTGGGCTTGAGCGTCGTGAAAGGATAATCGCCAACCTTGGGCCTTGCCTGCGTGAGGCGGGAGATGAGCGTCGATTTCCCGGCATTCGGGTGGCCGACAAGCCCGATGTCCGCGAGAAGCTTGAGGTCAAGATAGAGCCAGCGTTTTTCGCCCTCTTCCCCGGGGTCGAACTCGAGGGGCGCCTTGTGCGTCGGCGTGACGAACCGGGCATTGCCGCGGCCGCCGCGGCCGCCTCTCGCTGCAACACGGACCTCGCCGTCCTTTAAGACCTGGAATAGAACAACTGATGCGTCACGGTCAGTCACGACCGTGCCGAGGGGCACGTTTATTGTGATGTCGCTGCCTTCCCTGCCGGTCTTGTTCCTGCCCGACCCGGCCTTTCCATTTTCGGCTTTGTACGTGCGCTTGTATCTGAAATCGTGGAGGCTTGCGAGGTCCTTATTGCCTGCTATGATAACGTCTCCTCCCTTCCCGCCATCACCGCCGTCAGGCCCGCCTCGCGGAATGAACTTTTCTCGTCGGAAACTTACACAGCCGCTCCCACCCCGTCCCGCTTCAACGTATATGGTCGCTTCATCAATGAATTTCATCAAGCGGGAAGAACATGCGCCCTTCTCTTGTCACCTGACACGTCGAATTTCACGATACCGTCGATCAAGGCAAAGAGGGTGTCGTCTTTGCCGATGCCAACATTCTGCCCCGGATGGATCTTTGTGCCATGCTGCCGTACGATGATGCTTCCGGCCTTGATGGACTGCCCGCCGTATATCTTCACGCCGAGCCTCTGGCCCTGCGAGTCCCTGCCGTTCCGTGAGCTTCCGCCTGCCTTCTTGTGCGCCATTTTATGCCTCCACTACGATCTTTTCTACAAGCAGTTCCGTAAAAGGCTGCCGGTGACCTTTTTTCACCTTGTAGTCTTTCCGTCTCTTGTACTTGAAGACCGTGATCTTCTTGTCTCTTCCCTGGGCAACGACCTTTCCGTTGATGTATGCACCTGAAACGTAGGGACTTCCGATAAGCGTTGCCTCTCCCGTGTTGACGGCAAGAACGTTCTCGAGTTTCACCTCGTCGCCTTCCGCGCCGGCAAATTTCTCGAGCCTGACCTTCTTCCCTTCTTCGATCTTGTACTGCTTGCCGCCGTTCTCGATGATCGCGTACATGTAATGCTCCTTAGACTTAGGTTCTGAAAAAAACTACATATATTATGATAAGGACGTCAGAAAAGTCAATAGAAACGAGCCAGATACGACGCTTTGGGCCCAAAAGTATGGACTTTTAAAAACCTATTCGTTATATTAGGTATTCATCGGGGCGTAGCGCAGCATGGTTTAGCGCACCTGCTTGGGGTGCAGGAGGCCGCAGGTTCAAATCCCGTCGCCCCGATATTTTATTTTCAAGACCGGGTAATTCTTGCTTATCCTTCTCACCAACGATGATGGAATCCACTCAAAAGGCATCCTGACCCTCGAAGAACACCTCGCGAAAAGGCATGACGTCTACGTGATCGCGCCCGAGCGCGAGCGCACCTGTGTCGCCCACGCGGTGACGCTGCACAAACCGCTTCGGGTCCGGGAGGTGTCGGAGCGCGTCTTTGCCTCGAACGGCACCCCTGCCGACTGCGTTCTCCTCGGCGTGAACACCGTTTTGCCGCGAAGGCCCGACTTCATCGTGTCGGGCATCAACACCGGGCCCAACATGGGGCAGGACGTGAATTATTCCGGGACCGTTGCAGCCGCCAAAGAGGGGGCCTTCCTCGCTATCCCGTCCATGGCCGTCTCGATATGCGCCCGGGAAGACTTCCTTTTCGATGATGCGGTCGTGGTCGCCGGACACGTGATCGAGGCATTAAGCGAAGGTGAACTTCCGGAGGGGACCTTCGCTAATGTCAATATTCCCAACCTTCCGCGCGATATGCTCAAGGGCTTCACCGTGACAAGGCTCGGCAAAAGGATATATAATGATATTGTCCACGAAAGGATCGACCCGCGAGGCGGAAAATATTACTGGATCGGCGGCAATGGTGATAAGTACGAACGCAGGCGCGGCACTGACTTCTACGCAGTTGAAAAAGGCTTCGTATCCATTACCCCCCTTGGTCTTGATATAACGAACGTGCGTTCGATGAAGATCTACAAAGATCATTTCAAGAGGAGGTTGCCATGAAGATAACGTTGTCCATTATCAAGGCGGATATCGGAAGCATCGGCGGTCATCTCTGTCCAAGCAAACCACTCGTTGATAAGGTCAAAGATTTTGTAGCATCGGAGAGCAAGGACCTCGTGAGCGATTTCTTTGTAAGCCACACCGGCGATGACATCGCAATTCTTTTTGCCCATTACAATGGCGAGGGATATGGGAAGCTCCACAAGCTCGCCTGGGATGCCTTCCTTGCAGGCACGCAGGTCGCGAAGGGCCAGGGCCTCTACGGCGCGGGGCAGGACCTGCTGAAAGACTCTTTTTCCGGCAACGTCAAGGGTATGGGCCCGGCCGTCGCCGAAATGGAGTTCGAGGAACGCACGAACGAGCCGTTCGTGATGTTCGCCGCTGACAAGACCGACCCGGGCGCATACAACCTGCCCCTTTATCTCATGTTCTGCGACCCGATGTATAATTCCGGCCTCATCCTGTCCCCGAACATGGCCAAGGGCTTCAAGTTCGTCATAATGGACGTCGCGAACACCGAGGGCGACAAGGTCATCGAGCTCGAGGCACCCGAGGAACTGTACGATATCGCGGCGCTCCTTCGCGATAACGAGCGGTACGTCGTCGAGAAGGTCTATTCCCGTGAAACAGGTGACATCGCGGCCTCATGCTGCACGTCCCGCCTTCACAATATCGCGGGGAAATACACCGGAAAAGACGACCCGGTCATGCTCGTACGCTGCCAGGGCTCCTTCCCGGCAACGGGCGAAGTGCTCGCACCCTTCAACATCGGCCACTACGTCGCCGGCTTCATGCGCGGAAGCCACAACGGGCCTCTCATGCCTGTCAAGATGAACTCCACCGTTTCGTTCTTCGATGGCCCTCCCGTCGTCTCCGCGACGGGATTCTGTGTGCACGAAGGCAAACTGACCGACCCCGCGGACTGCTTCGATCACCCCTACTGGGACTACATCAGGGCAAACGTCTCCCGCAAGGCGACAGAAATTCGCCAGCAGGGCTTCTCCGGAGCCGCAATGCTTCCGTACAGCGAACTGGAATATGGGGGGATAGTGAAGAAGATGGAGAAACTGGAGCCGAGGTTTAAGGTGAGATGAAAACCGTTCTGCGTTCTGCGTTCTGCGTTCTGCGTTAGAACTGGTGCAAAATTTGTACTTTATTTAAGACCGTGTTAAGTTAAATGCCGAACTTGACATGGTCTTTTTTAATTATATGGGGTCTTTAAGGTAGAACATCATTTATGAAATTCCTGATTGAAAATCGCTGCCCTCTAGCCGTCATCCCGGCCCCCGAGCCGGGACCCAAGGTTTTTCTTTTAATCTTTTTAGGAGCCAAAGATAAAATAACAAAAAAACAAAACCTTGGGTCCCGGGTCAAGCCCGGGATGACGGTGTTGGCGAGATCAAGGCAGAGTCGGAATCCAGGGTCCGAAACGATATGAAATTCTTGATCGAAAATTTTGGCTGCCAGATGAATGACCATGACATGGAGAAAATGGGGTCTGTCCTCGTCGATCATGGACATTTGCCTGCGGCGGGCGTTGACGATGCCGACATTGTCATTGTCAATACGTGCTGCATCCGGGAGAAGGCGGAACAGAAATTCTACAGCCTCATGGGGAGGCTCCAGCATGTCCGGAGAAAGACGGGCCTTATCCTCGGGGTGACCGGGTGCATTGCGGAGCAGGAGAAAGAGAACATCTTCGAGCGCCTTCCGTTCATAGATTTCTCTCTCGGCCCGTCGAATATCCACAAGGTCGCCGAGGCGGTCGACAATGCGAAGGAAAGCTTAAGGACAGAGGGGTTCGGCGATGACGGCTGCTCCCCATCCCTTCTGATCAGGCCGCACAACACGCGGCAGGGGATCAAGGGTTTCGTGACCATCATGAAGGGCTGCAACAACTTTTGCAGCTACTGCGTTGTGCCCTATGTCAGGGGGCGCGAGGAGTCGAGACCGAGTGCGGATGTACTGTCCGAGGTCCGCGAGATGGCCGACCGCGGCATTATCGAGGTGACCCTTCTCGGGCAGAACGTCAATTCGTACAATAATGGCAGCGACGACCTGCCGTTCCCCGCACTCCTCAAAGAGATCGACGATATACCCGGGATCTCGCGGGTCCGGTTTGTGACATCGCACCCCAAGGACATTTCCCGGGAGCTCATCGCGTGCTTCGGAACGCTCGGGACCCTGTGTGAATCGATCCACCTGCCGTTCCAGTCAGGCTCCGACCGGATACTCAAACTGATGAACAGGGGGTACACCGCGGCCGAGTACCTCGAAAAGGTCGACGCCCTGAAAAAGCAGTGCCCCGAAATATCGCTTACCGCCGACTGCATCGTCGGGTTCCCGGGCGAGACGGATGAAGATTTTGAACAGACGATGAAACTCGTGGAGAGCGTGAGGTTCGACGGCATATTCTCCTTTATTTACTCTGCCCGGAAATTCACCGCCGCGGCGAAGCTGACGGGGGCCGTCCCTTCGTCGGCCGCACACGAGCGGCTCGCGCGTTTTCAAAAACGCCAGAGGGAAATAACGCTCGAATCGAACAGGAATGTGGAGGGAAAAACGGTGGAAGTCCTCGTCGAGGGCCCGAGCAAGAACTCACCCGATGAACTCTCAGGCAGGACGCGGACCGGCAAGATAGTCAATTTTACGGGTAGCCCGGGCATGGTTTACAAATTAGTGGAAGTGAATATAATAAAAGGGTATGCTAATTCATTGCGGGGAAAGATAGAAAGCTCCCCGGGGAGGTAAGCGATGCTCAAGGAGATGAAGGTAGCGGGCATCACGGTAGACCCGTTCACGAATACACCGATCGTCCTTTTAAAGGATTCAGAAGAAAAGGATGTCCTGCCGATCTGGATCGGGCTTCTCGAAGCGTCAAGCATCGCAACAGCCCTCGAGAACATCGAAACACCGCGTCCCATGACGCATGACCTGATAAAGAACATCCTCGACAGCCTGAGCGTAAAGGTCCTCAAGATCGAGGTCAACGACCTCAAGGACAACACATATTATGCCCTGCTTCACATCGACGTGAACAAGAAGCGCATGGTCATCGACGCGCGCCCGAGCGACGCGATCGCCATCGCGCTGCGCACGGACGCCCCTATCTTTGTTGAAGAAAGCGTGATCCAGCGCTCGGCGAAGGTCGACCTCACGACCCAGAAAGAGGACAAGATCGTATCGGACAGCAGTGATTGGGAAGATATCCTGGAAAATCTCTCCCAGGATGACTTCGGCAAGTATAAAATGTAAATATGATCGACCTGCACACGCACACCCTTTTAAGCGACGGCGAACTTCTGCCCCTTGAACTTGCCCGCCGGGCAAAGGTCAAGGGCTATACCATTCTTGGCATTTCCGACCATGTCGACGTCACGACCATCGAAAAGACAGCCGAGTCCATATTAAAGATCACGAGATATGCCGAGCTCCATGAAGGGCTCACGATCATACCGGGCTGCGAGCTTACGCATTGCCCCGCGAGGCAGATCGGGGAGCTTACGGAGCTTGCCCGCAAGCTCGGCTTCGCCTACGTTGTCGTTCACGGGGAGACCATAGCGGAGCCCGTCGAGGCGGGGACCAATGCCGCCGCCATAGAGGCGGGCGTCGATATCCTCGCGCACCCCGGCCTTATTACGGAAAAAGAGGTGGAAGAAGCCAGGAACCGGGGCATCCTCCTCGAGATAAGCGCCCGGAAGGGACATTCTTTGACTAACGGGCACGTGGCGCGCCTCGCCAGGTCGCTTGGCGCCCGGCTTGTCCTCAACACGGACTCACACAGCCCGTCGGACCTGATAACGGATGACGAGGGCCGCAGCATAGTTCGGGGAGCTGGCCTTACGGTCGATGATTTCACGGAGATGCAGAAAAACGCCCGGACCCTCGTGCGGAAGATAACCGGCTGACCGATGAAATTCTCCATCAGCGACAGTGTGAAGAACATCCCTTATTACCCCAAAGCCCTCATGTACGGTCACGAGGACGGATGGGTGCGCCTATCCTCCAACGAGAACCCCTTCCCGCCGTCCGAGGCGGTCTTCGAGACCATTCTCGACGCGCTTTTCGCTATAAACCGCTATCCCGGCGGGGAAAAGGAATTGAAGGACGACCTCGCCGCGCACTATGGGCTGTCCGCCGAGAACTTTGTCATCGGCAACGGGTCGAACGAGCTCATCGAGATGTCTCTCAGGGCAATGAAGCACGATACGCGCAATGGGGTCATCGTCACCGAATCATCGTTCGCATTTTACGAGATAGCCGCAAAGATCTACGGGTATACGATAGAAAAGGTACCCCTGAAAGACCTGACCACGGACCTTAACGCCATTGCCGGTGCGATACATGAACGGACCAGGATCATTTTTCTCAACAACCCCCTGAACCCGACAGGGACTATGTACGGGGACCGGGAATTCGATGATTTTGTCCGGTCCATTCCCCCGGATATCCTGATCGTTGTGGATGAAGCATACGCGGAGTTTGCGCAAAACGAACATTTCCCGACAACGCTCTCCTATATCAAGGACCATCCGGTTCTTATTTTCAGGACATTTTCCAAGGCATACGGCCTCGCGGGCCTCAGGGTAGGCTACGCGATCGGGGACCCGGGACTGATCTCCTTCCTCGAACGGACGAAGCAGCCCTTCAGCATCAACCTCATCGCCTGCCTCGCTGCACGCGCCGCATTGAAGGACAAGGCCCGGCTCAGGAAGGTCCTCGACAACAGCGCGAAGGCGCGGCGTTTTTACTACGACGCCCTCGAAGCCATGGGCCTTGCGTATGTCCCCTCCGAGGCTAATTTTGTGCTCATCCGCATAGGTGAGAGGGCGGAAGAGATTACCCGCACGCTTTTCGACAGAAAAGTCCTTGTACGTTTCATGGGGTCCTACGGCTTTCCGGATTGCATCCGCATATCGTTCGGCACGCCCGCCGAGAACAAGCGGTGCATTGAAGAATTAAAGAAGCTGATCTGATACCCTGCCGGCCTTTTTCCTATCCGTAGAGCGTTTTCATGAGAGTGGGCGGTTCGCCCGGACCGAATGCCGAGTCTTCGACCTTTTTGAGAAAGCGCCTGTAGAGCCTGGTTTGCTCCTCGAACTCGACAAGGAACGCATCGTGGCCGTAACTCGACCGCAATATGTGGCACTTCGCGTCGATGCCGGCGGCCCGGCATATCTTGACGATATTCTGCGACTGATAGGGAGGATACAGCCAATCTCCCGAGAATGCGATGACAAGGAGCTTTGTCTTGATCCCCGCGAGAAATTTGGCCGCCGGGCTGTAATTCGCCATGCTGAAATAATCGGCCGCCCTCGTTATATACAGGTATGAATTCGGATCGAAACGGTTAACGAAGTCGTATCCCCTGTAATGCAGGTAATTCTCTACCTCGAATTCCGGGCCGAACTTGAATTGTCGTGCCCCGTTCTTCGTTCGCCTGCCGAATTTTTCGTTCATCGACGTATCGCTCATGTACGTGATATGCCCGATCATCCGGGCAACGCTCAGGCCTTTTTCCGGCACGCGCTTTCCGTAATAGTCCCCGTCGTTCCAGTTGGGGTCCGCCATGAGCGCCTGGCGCCCTGCCTCGTTGAACGCGATCTGCTGGGGCGTGTGCTCCCATGTGGTCGCGATGAGTATGGCCGAGGCCACCCTGTCCGGATATGAGACAACCCACTGCAGGGCCTGCATGCCCCCCATCGAGCCCCCTGCCACCGAAAGGAGCCTCGCGATGCCGAGATGATCGAGGAGGCGCACCTGGGCATTCACCATATCGCGTATCGTGACAAGCGGGAAATCGAGCCCCCACGGCCTTTGCGTCGAAGGGCTCACAGATGACGGGCCCGTCGATCCCGCGCAGCCGCCGAGGACATTGCTGCAGATGACGAAATACTTTTCCGTGTCGAATGCCAGGCCGGGGCCTATCATATTGTGCCACCAGCCCGGCCCCTTCTGTCCTTTGTGAAAACCGGCGGCATGTGCATCCCCCGTCAGGGCGTGGAGGATAAGCACCGCGTTCGTGCGGTCCTCGTTCAGCTCCCCGTATGTCTCGTAGCACAGGGTGACGGGGCTTAAGCTTTCACCGCTTTCCAGCATGAACCTGCCGGGCGGGCCGGCGAACGTAAAATACCGCGGCTCAACTATTCCGATCCTGTCACGTTTCTTCTTCACCATTTTTCAGAACATTAGTTTTATCCGAACCCCTGCACTTATGCAACAGGAATCGGGAAATGGTTCCGCGGAAATTTTCCGGGAACTTTTATATATCATACGGTGTCATATAAATTATGACAGATCGCAACGGATGGATGGAAGAATGGAACTCAAAAGTTTAATGATATTGTTGATGTTCGCGATATTGACCGGATGTGCGGTCGCCCCTGTAGACCGGTACTACGCATCGGAACCATATTATGCTGCGCCCTGTTGTCCCCCTCCCCCGTGCTGCAGGCCCGCTTATGGATACTACGGCGGGTATAAAGGCATCTCCGGAGGAGGGTACGGTGGAGGGCACCACAAGTCCGGCTCCCGGCATCACCGGTAGACAGCCCGCCTTTTAACCGCCGACAACGACAGTCCTCAAGACCTCTTCTACGCTGATCGCACCCTCCTTCGCCAGGATAAGGCAGTAATCCTTGAGTGATATCATGCCCGCCGCCAGGGCCGCATCCCGTATGGCCAGCGTGCTTGCGCCTTCGGCTATGAAATGGCGTATGTCCTCGTTGACATTCAAGACCTCGTATACGCCGATCCTCCCCTTCGTCCCCTGATTCCTGCAGGCATCACAGCCTTTACCCCTGTAGAACGTCGTACCGGCGGGGAGCCCGAGGTATTCACACGCGGCCGCGTCTTCGTAGGCCTCCTTGCAGTTCGGGCAGATCTTCCTGACGAGCCTCTGGGCGACAACGCCGATGATAGAGGCGGAGACCAGGAACGGTTCTATCCCCATCTCCGTGAGACGCATGAACGTGCCGGGGGCGTCATTGGCGTGGAGGGTCGTAAAGACGAGGTGGCCGGTGAGGGCGGCTTCGACGGCGATCTTCGCCGTCTCCTTGTCCCTTGTTTCCCCGACGAGTATCACGTCCGGGTCCTGCCTGAGGAATGCCCTGAGGACACGGGCAAAGTCGAGGCCGATGTCATGGTTGACCTGTATTTGGTTGACACCCCTCAGATCATACTCGATCGGGTCCTCTGCCGTGGAGATATTCCTCTTCACATCATTGATCTCTGCAAGCGAGCTGTACAGAGTTGTGCTCTTCCCCGAACCGGTGGGCCCCGTCACGTATATTATCCCGTACGGCTTCTTGATCATGTCCCGGACGAGGTTGAGGACCGGGGGATGGGATATCAGCTTATCGAGCCCCAGGGTCGTATTTGTCTTGTCCAGGATCCTTGTACATATTTTTTCGCCGAACTTGGCAGGGACTGTGGACACGCGGAAGTCGATGGACTTGTTCCCCATCTTGATCGTTATACGGCCGTCCTGCGGCAGCCTTCTCTCCGTGATATCGAGCTTGGAGATGATCTTCACCCTGCTGATGAGGGGAAGCTGTATCTTCTTCGGGAGTACCATGTCCTCCTGCAGGTCCCCATCGACGCGATACCGTACCCTCACCTCTTTTTCCATGGGTTCGATATGGATATCGCTCGCCCCCTTCTTCAGGGCCATGGCAATGATGCTGTTCGTCAACTTGATGATCGGGGCGCCTTCGGCCTCTTTTTCTATGTCGGGGATGCCGAGGTCCTCGTCGCCCCCTTCGTCCAGGGCAAACTCCTTGAGGATATCCGACTGGATATGGTCCATCGACTCGACAAAGCTTTCGATATCGAGGGAGTCGTCCTTGGTCAGGGTCTTGTATTCCGAATCCATGAATTTAAAAAAATCTTCCTCGTTGACAATGACGAGGTCAAAAAATACCTTCGGGTATTTCTGCTGTACCGCTTTTTTTATCTCGTCGATCGCCGTGACATTGCGCGCATCGACAACGGCCAGCGTGATCTTGCCATTCACATAGGACGTGGGCAGTATCTTATGCTTGCGCACCAGATGCTCCGGGACGCAGGCCATAATGGAATCGTCGTGCTTGAGCGTATGAAGGGAGACGGTGCCGGGGGATTCCCTGTTCTTCATTTCCTCGATGCGGTCGGCAACGATCCTGCTCAGCTCTATCGACAAAGACTGGTGTTCATGAAGCAGCACGTCGAAATCGTTCTTCATGAGGACCAACACCTTCGTATTGCCGGATGCCATAACGGTCGCGGAACGGGGGTTTCCCGTGAGCAGCGCCATTTCCCCGAAGGCAGCCCCGTCGCCCAGTGTCGTAATGGCGACATCGAAATCATTGTTCTTGGGGTCCCTTTTCCGTATCTCAACTTTTCCCTCGATGATGATAAACATCGCATCGCCGGGCGAGCCTTCGCGGACTATCGCGTGGTTCGGCGGATATGACCTCTCGATCATCCTTGCAGAAAGCCTCAGCAGTTCTTCGTCAGGAAGGTCCCGAAAGATGTCCGTATTTTTTAACAGCGCCATCCTGTTGACGTTCGGCGTATTCATATCAGGCATACTGCTTCCCTCCTTCACCCTTATAATACCGGAGAATATTTATTTTTTGAAGTCCTGCGCGCATGCTTCCCCCTGGGCCGGTCCCGATTCCTTCAAGCTCCCCGTCTGCCCCTTTTTCCGGGCTGCCCAGTTAAGGACCCTCTGGCTTGCCTGCGGGCCCCACCCGACGATGATCTCCCCGTCCATGTCGATCGTCGGTACGGCGGTGCGGCCGGTCAACCTCTTCAGTTCTGCCACCCCTTGAGGGTCATTCCCGACATCGATCTCGGTATATGCGATCCCGTTGTGCGAAAGAAACTCTTTCGCCTGTCTGGCATACGGTCATTGCGATGTCATAAAGAGCCGTAACTCCCCCTGTACGACATTCGCAGGTGTTTCCGGGCGTTGTCTTTTTAATAAGGGGTACCCGTAATACATGATCGCTATGCAGACGAGCACGATGACGATCACGGTCGGCGCAGCCGACCTTTTCTTCTTTATGACGGGGCCCGGTGCTGTAATGTCCGGCTGCCGGTAACTGACCGAGCCCTGTTGCGGAGCGTTTCTTTCGGACCAGTATTTTCTGACTATTTCGTAGGCCGAACTTGCCTCTTTCAGCCTCTGCCAGGCTTCCGGGTCGCCGGATGATTGCTCGGCCTGGTATCTGCGTACCAGTTCACGGTACTT
Organism: Syntrophorhabdaceae bacterium; assembly: GCA_963666485.2. Lineage (GTDB taxonomy): Bacteria > Desulfobacterota > Syntrophorhabdia > Syntrophorhabdales > Syntrophorhabdaceae > Delta-02. The sequence continues at coordinate 518,589 of CAXXUO010000001.1, forward strand.
TGCCTCTATTTCGTTTAACTGCGCCGTTTCGGGAATATCGAGGACCTTGAACATCCTCTGGGTGAGCTCATCCATTTCATCCCCCTTATAGCGGTGGTATGTGCCGTATTTGGAAACCCAAGAATCATATATTAATAATTGTCGATTTTTATTGCAAAAACTTTGTGATATGGCGAGAATGACAAAACCGGGATAAATAAACCTAACAGAATATCTTCATCGGGAGTACAAGCCTGCTTCGGGCAGACTGGGCTTTTTTAAATCGATTAATTCCTCAGGGGGAGGTATATTCTCATGACCGATAGAGAGGAGTACATGTGTCCTGCCTGCCAGAGCACAATTACGGATGGCGACCTGATGCGATGCCCTCATTGCTATCATTTCTTCGGGCAACAGAGAAGAACAGCACCGCGCCCGGCTGAGGCGGACGTCCCCGGCCACTTAAGCGGGTTGAAATCGGTTCTCAAAAAACTTAACCTGGGAAGATCATCGCCAGCTGACAGCGTATAACCACAACCAGGCAGTCTTTAACCACCGCCATTCTCTTCAAAAAATAGAGGACAAAGCTCGGATGAGCCCGGTACATAATCCCGGCAGACTTTCGGCCGCGTCTCATATATCTCGCACGAGCACAACCCGTCATCCGAACGAAGATAAAAACAATGATTTATCTTCGACCCCTTCTGCGAGATTATACGGTCACCCGCCCAGAAGACACCTGTGCCGTCAAGCCGGGCGAGGATGTCCGCCCGTCCTTCCTTCTCCCACCTCTCCCTGTCCCCGGCGTCCGCGTATGCGATCATATCAACACTGCAGCAGAGGCCGCAGCGGCGGCAGGCCTTCTCATGAACATCGTCCATATCCTGCAGAAAGTGTACCATGTCTGCCGGGGCCGTGCGCGAAAAAGTACGAGATCACCGGGAAGGTGCGTGCGGACATAAAGAAAGCAATTGAAAATATGCCCGCGAGGTATTAAAGAATTCTGTGGAGGAAAAACATGAGCGATGACCTGATCACAGCGGTGTGCCCCAGGTGCGGGGCGAAGAACCGCATTCCCGCAAGCCGATGGAAGGACCGGATGAGATGCGGAAAATGCAAGGAACCCCTTGACCTGCAGACCCTTTATCCGGGCAGGCCCGTGGACGTGACCGATGCGACCTTCCAGCGGGAGGTGGTGGATTTCAAGGGCCCTGTCCTCGCGGAATTCTACGCATCCTGGTGAGGGCACTGCCGGAATCTCGAACCGGTTCTGGATGAACTGGCTCAGGCCTTCAGGGGACAGGCAAGAATAGCGAAAATAAATGTCGATACCTCTCCGGCATCGGCATCCCGTCATGGCGTGCAGGGAGTTCCCGCCATGTTCTTTTACAGGAACGGAACGATCGCGGACCAGGCGGTCGGGGCCCTGCCAGGAAATGAGATAGAACGGCGCATCAGGGCCATTTTATAGCGGCCTGATATCCATTCGACGACATCCCCTGTCGCCATAATGGTTACATGAGGAACCGTCGGACGCGCTACAGACAAACCCCGCCTCTTTTTATACCCTGAAATAAAGTACCACGGATAGGGGCGGATTCTTATCATGGAAATCTTGAACAAATTGAAGTGTATAATGTATCCGGCCGCGTCGCACTATTTCAGCCATGCCACCCTGCTCGAGGGAAATCTCAGGGACAGTCGTGACATTTTCCGGTGTCTCTTCGTGGAAAATGACGACCTGATGAACTACATGGCATCACGCATGTATGAAGGGCCGCCGGTCACCCTGAGGACATGGCGTATATGGATCCCTTCTCTGAAGAAGACCGTTGACAGCCTTTCCTGCCATATCGACATGGCGGTGGCAGTGCTTCCCAGAAAATATGAGTCGGCGATGGAAGAGAGGGCCCACTTCAAAAGCCAGACCTTTATCTGTTCGGCCATTGACACATCGGATGGCTGGGATACGATAAAAAAACGCTTTCAGCATAATAAGCGGCAATTCTGCAATAAGATGGATAGAAAGCCCCTTTTTTCCTACCGGACATCAAAAGAATTAAAGGATTTCGACCTTTTCTATCATGAGATGTATGTCCCCCACGTTGAAAAAAGGTTCCGGGAAATCGCATTCGTCGACCCTTACCCTGCCATGAAAGCAATGTTCCTGAAAGGTTTTCTTCTTTTTATTGAAGAAGGCGACAGGTCTATTGCCGGTATTCTCTGTGAGGTAAAAAATAATACCCTCTATTCCCGAAGGACGGGAGTGCTGCACGGCAACGAGGATTATATCAGGAAAGGGGCCGCATCGGCCGAGTATTATTTTATGCTGAAATTTGCGCTGGAAAACGGCCTGGCAAAAATTGACCTTTTGAGAAGCAGGCCTTTCCTCAACGACGGGGTTTATACCACCAAAAGAAAATGGGGCGCAGCGGTCTGCCCGAACGATCAGTCGGACAAATGGGTTTTTTACTTCATTCCGAGATATACGAGGAAGATCATTAATTTCTTCGAAGCGAACCCGGTCATTAGCTGCATAAATGACAAGATGTATGGAGTGGTCGGGTGGAGCAAGGCAGAGGAACCGTGTGACAAGGACCATTCAAAATTCACCGATCAATATTATTCACCGGGACTTCACGGCCTCATGCTGATCCGCCCCGGCTCCGAAGAACCGGTAAGGATCGATTTTGAATCACCCGTCAGGACAACAGGGGAATAACAAGAGGAAAAAGGCGAAAAGCGATGAACGTGGCCGAAGGCAATAACCTGTGTGTCAGGATAGCGATCAACCGGATACCCCCAATACTGAAACCGTACTATACAGTCAAATGGCTTACGCGAAAAGATATCTCGATGAGAATATGCAGGAAGATCCTTGGGTGTATCGGGCTTGTGCCGTCCTACCCGCCGACCACGACGGCGGGCAGACGATTTACACCTGCCGAGGGAGTCCTGGGGCTCGAACCGGGTGATTATGTCGAAGTGTCGACGGCCGATGAGATCAAAAAAACCCTCGACTCGTACGGAAGGCACGATCGCCTGTATTTCATGGCAGAACAGTGGCAGTATTGCGGCGGGAAGTTCCGGGTGCACAAGAGGGTAAACCGCGTCCTTTCAGAGCAGACAGGTGTGCTCAGAAAGGCCAGAAATGTCGTATTGCTTGAAGGCGTCTGCTGCGACGGATCACATCACGGGAATTGCGACGCTTCCTGTTTTCTTTTCTGGAAGGAAGCTTGGTTAAAGCGGGCCCCGAAAGGGCCCGCCTGTTAATAATTTATTTCTTTTTTGCTTTAGCGGCCGGTTTTGCTGCCTTCGCCGGTGCCTTCGCTGCGGCTTTCTTCGCAGGTTTTGCCACGGCCTTCCCGTTGACGGCGGCCTTTAACGCGGCACCCGCGGCGAATCTCGGGACCTTCTTGGCTGCTATCTTGATCTCCTGCCCGGTCCTCGGATTTCTTCCCTTCCGTGCCTTGCGCGTACTCACGGAAAATGTCCCGAAACCGACGAGCGTCACTTTATCCCCCTTCTTGATCGCCTGGGTGATACTGCCGATGACGGTCTCAAATGCCTTTCCCGCTGCTGCCTTCGATATCTTTACTTCTTCGGCTACCTTTTCAATGATCTCTGCTTTGGTCATCTTTGCCCCTTCCTTAAATGTAGTTATATCTATGCTCATCAGGCCGCTTGTGCTGCCTGTTGCGTAAATCCACCAGATTATGGGCTTGTTAAGAATTATTTAACATAGACATACGAAATTCAAGGTTTTTCGTAGCAAAAATAGCGATTTCCTGATTTTTTCCTGTATTTTTTTCGAACAGGGGTGCCAGGGGCCCTTATTTCCTTGCCAAATCGGCTGATTTTCACGATAATTCGGGAGAATATTGGCGATAGGCTATAGGCGGGGGGCCATAGGGTTTTTTTGCCATTGCCTATCGCCGGATTTATTATGCCTAATTTCAAAAACGTTCTCCGATCATACCGGTTCTCCGCTATCCTGCTGCTGTCGGTCGTTCTGGGCGCTGCTATCGGCCTTTATTTCGGCAAGAGTGCGGCGGCACTCAAGCCACTCGGGGATATTTTCCTCAACCTTCTCTTTACGGCCATTGTGCCTCTCGTCTTTTTTTCCATAGCTTCGGCTGTATCCGGTATGCCCAACATGAAAAGGCTCGGCCGGATCCTGTTCTTCATGGTCACGGTTTTCATCCTGACGGGCATTGTCGCATCGATCATCATGGTGATCTGTGTACAGTTCTATCCGCCCGCACGAGGTCTCGTAATAGATCTCGGCACAAAGGTCCAGGTCGATCATTTCAAGACCTCTGAACAGATCGTCAGGGCATTCACGGCGACCGACTTCACCGAGATACTCTCTAAAAGGAATATGCTCGCGCTGATCATTTTTTCGATCCTTATGGGATTGGGATGTGCGGCGGCTGGCGAAAAAGGCAGGGCATTTTCCGGCTTTCTCGCCTCAGGGAACGAGGTCATGATGAAGGTCATCTCCTTTATCATGTACTACGCGCCGGTCGGCCTGTGCGCCTATTTCGCCCATTTTATCGGAACGTACGGCAGCGACCTTTTGAACGTGTACTTCAGGGGCATGGCGCTCTATTACCCTGTCGCCATCCTCTATTTTTTCCTCGCCTTTTCGCTGTATGCATATGTGGCGGCCCGCGGGCGCGGCATACGGAGATTCTGGAAAAATATCATGCCCGCCAGCCTTACCGCGCTCGCTACGGGGAGCAGCATTGCGACGATACCATGCAATCTCGACGCGGCGGACAGGATAGGCATCCCCCGAGACGTAAGCGAGGTGGTCATCCCCATCGGTGCGACGATTCACATGGACGGCTCATGTCTCGGGTCCATACTCAAGATCGCCTTTCTCTTCGGGATATTCGATATGAATTTCGGCGACCCCATGACGATGCTCATAGCCGTCGGGATCGCGATCCTGTCCGGCACGGTCATAACGGGGATACCGTCCGGCGGCGTCATAGGGGAGATACTGATAATAACCCTGTACGGGTTCCCGCTCGAAGCCCTGCCTATCATATCCATGATCGGGGCACTCATCGACCCGCCGGCGACAATGATCAACGCGGTTGGTGACAATGTCGCCAGCATGATGGTCGCACGATGGGTGAATGGGAAAAGGTGGATGGGTGAAAACGGGGCGATGGGCGATGGGCGATAGGCGATGGGTTAGGTCTTCCGATTGCCTCTTGCCCCTTGCCCATCGCCTGCTTTATTCCGTTATTATTTTTATCTCCCCCATATCCTCGCATTGATCTGCCATGATCACTGCACGGTGGGCGAGGGGGGAAAGTCCTTCGATAATGTGATCATCGGTATAGAGACCGCAGGCACCGGATGGTAGGGCTGCCTGGTGATGGACCTTGTTGTCTTCGACATACAGGATGCCTTTCTTCCCCGCGATACCAATGCTGCTTCCGAGTGCATGGCACGTCCGGGTGAGCAGGAATTCCCTGCCGTCCTGCAGGACCCTGTATGTGTTCACGGTCCCGGGGAGATTTCCTCCGAGAAGAGCGGAATTAGTCCTTTTTATAGTTATTTCCATAAAAAAAGGGCAACAGGCAATAGGGTAAAGTCCCATGGCCTATTGCCCATCGCCTATTGCCTTTAATTTATTCTTGAAACGCTTCGAGGCGCTGTCTTCTCAACGGGTGCCTCAGTTTCTTTAATGCCTTGGCCTCGATCTGGCGAATGCGCTCACGGGTCAGGCCAAATGCGTCACCCACCTCTTCGAGGGTGTACTCGGTCGCCTCACCGATGCCCAACCTCATCCTGATGACCTTTTCTTCCCGTGGCGTCAGCGTGGCCAGGATCTGGTCTATCTCGTGCTTCAGCGAGCTTCCGATAAACTCTGACAGGGGTGAGGAGGCGTTCGGGTCCGCAATGAGATCGCCCAGCCTCGACTCGTCGTCTCCGATCGGCGTCTCGATAGATACGGTCCCGCCGGAGACCTTCATGATCTTCCTGACCTTCTCGACGGGAAGACCGGCTTTGACCGAAATATCCTCAATATCGGGGTTTTCGCCCGATTCCTGGAAAAGCGCCGAGGTTGCTTTGCTTATCTTGTTCTTGGTTTCAAGGACATGGACCGGGACCCTGATCGTCCGCCCGCAGTCCGCTATTGCACGCGTGATCGCCTGGCGTATCCACCATGTCGAATACGTCGAGAACTTATAACCCTTCTGGTAATCATATTTTTCGGCGGCTTTCATGAGCCCCATGTTGCCTTCCTGGATAAGGTCAAGAAAGGAGAGCCCGCGATTCTGGTACTTTCTGGCGATATTGATGACGAGCCTTAGGTTCGCCTGCACGAGCCTGTTCCTGACGGCCTTCAGCCCGTTCTCTATCTCGCCGAGCTCGGTGAGCCTCACCTGGATAGCGACCGCTTCCTTACTGTCCATGAGCTTCATCTGCTGCGTGATCTTCCTGATGATCACCACGATGGTCTTTTTGTTCAGTTTGAGGTCAAGCAGGGCCTTTTCAACCTTGCCGCTTATCTTTTCGAGGTCGGCGGCCAGTTTCTTTCTATCAGCCGCTTTGCGGCATTTCTTCAACAGCCACCGCACTTCTTCCCTTTTTCCGTACTGGTTCTTTATCGACGTAATGGATGAGACAATGGCCTTGCGATATTTCTCCTCATCTTTCTGCGTCAGGTCCATCTCGTCGATATTGATCACGTCCGCTATGCCCATCTCCTGGGCCTTCAACTGCCGGCCTATTTCAAGCAGTTCGACGACCGCCTCGGGCATGTCGAAGACGATCTTGATCGCCTTTCTTTCCGCTTCCTCGATCCTCTGCGATATCTGGAACTCTTCGTCGGGCGTCAGCAGCGAAACCTGTCCCATATCTTTCAGGTACGCCCAGACGATATTATCTGTGTCAGAAGATACCCTTTCTGTTTCCTCAGAATCCTCCCTGCCGCCCGTCATGCGCGGGCCGGACCTTCTCTCGATCGTCTCGACAAGGTCGACATCGGATTCGGAAATAAAGTCAAATTCTTCTTCTTCGCTGCCGGAAAAGCATATTTCCCGGGGAATGGACTCTTCGGCCTCGTCAAAGAGGTCCTTGTCGATCCCCGTATCCAGCATATCCTTTACCTTTGTGTTATTAATGGCCATTCCTCTTCTCTCCACCTATAAGTCTTGCCTGATTTTAGTCCCGGTACGGTTCAGACAAAAAAATAGAAAGAGCAGGCCGGGACTTACCCGGCCTGCTTTTATCGACTTACCTTCGATTGTTACTATAACACAAGATCAATACAATTTCAACACCTAAATTGACCCTGCTCCATCAGATAACAGTATGGTCGCGACTGACGGAAGACAGGAAGGTTGCCTTGCCGGGTGTAACTCACGGCTGGCCCTTTATCTGACGGTCATAAAAGTCTTTTTCAAACGTCATGACAACGGTCGTGTCCTTCTCATTCGTTATGTGAACGATAATAGGATGACCGGTATCGTCATCCTTTCCCAGGAGACGGAAGGCTGCATCCTTTTTCTCAATTATCGTGAAGCCGTGTTTCTTGAGCCTCTCGGCTGCTTCTTCGTTCATCGTGCCATGAAAAATAAAGGCCTGCCCGATAAGCAACTGATTTTCGTAGATGCAGCCGGCCCCTAGCATAGGTTCCAGGTTCTTGAGGTTGTAAACCTCTGCCTTGAGGCCACTCCCTACATCCATGACTTCGTCGGGGCTTCCCAGAAGGGCGTGTACAGCGGACCTCGTCATGAGAACGCTGATGTCATCCAAGGCCTTTATGTCGATTGCATGCAAAGGCCCGGCTGCGATGAAGAGCAAAATGAGTGCAAATAAAAAAGCGCGTGTTTTCTTCATAGACCTTCTCCTTTCATCGCGAAAACAGGGCGTCGATAATGCCCAGCGCACCCATGGGGTTGACGCCGACGCTGACGGAAGTCGTGGTTGATCTCGTCGATGTCGTACTGCTCGATGTGGTGTGCGTTGACGAGGATGATCTGGTTTCCGTTCTCCCCGGGGCGGGCGTCACGGTCCTCGATGAACCTGTCGTCACGCTGGCGCTGCTCGATGTTGTGTTCGATCGGGAAGATGACGTCTCCCATGTTTTTTGTACAGGATTTGGCTGACCGGCCCCTGCGGCAGTACCGACGATTATGCCTGCTGCGACTGCATCCCTCGTACGGATGTCGCTGGAACCGGCTGGCTGGGGCGGGGATGGGACTGCTGTCGTCGCGGCAGGATATGCCGGCTGCCCAGCGTTCTGCCCTCGCAAGGGAACAAGGGAGACCGCGACCGATGGCGGAGCGAGGATATAAGCCTCGCCCGATTCCTCCTGGTACGAAATGGAGTTCATGCCGCTCGACATCCCCATCGAGGTGCTTTTAAAAAAGAGTCCTGAATTTACCCCGGATTGGACTGCCTTCATCATCACTTTATTCGACTGGTACTGTCTCGTAATGGGCATGTCGACCTGATGGTATCCTTGCTTGAACAGTGTAATGATGTGGTCCCGGTTCCTTTCAAGGGAAACGGTTCCCGGCGTCTGCCCGGCCGGCCTGCCGTCAGCGAGGATGCTCGCCCCCATGGGATTCGAAGAAACGGGGACATCCTGCCTGAGCACCGTTGTTTCGCATCCGGCGGCAAAGAGGCCAAAGATGCAAAGAGCTATAACACACTTCATTCGGTCCATCGACACTTCCTCCTCATATATGTCTAATGTCTGTGCCCGTAAAACCTACATACTCCTAAACTTGTAATATTCCACCGGGGCATAGTCGTCGGTTATGACTGGCATATCGAGCGGTATATCTTCCTTCCACCGGTAGCCGAGATATTCGTTCAATTCCCGGTCAGCTGACACCAGGGCCGGTTCTTTTGCGTTCTTGAGCGCCACCAGGATCACGTTCTGGGACTCCCGGGCATCTTCGATACGGACCCGGAAGAGATAGACCCGGGGAAAGAATTTCTTGTACGTGGCGATCTCCGCCCGGAGGAATTCCCCTTTTTTCCCGTTGATGCCCGAGATTATGTTCTGGATCACGAGCCCCTCGTCATTGAGCGCCCTGTACATGCGTTCCACGGCCTCAGAGGTCGCCAGCTGATACGGGACGGAATTGAAGGAATTGAAGGCGTCACTGTAAATGACATCGTATTTATTGGCCGTCTTATTGAGGAATGTGCGCGCATCCTCATGAAATATCCTCAACCGGGCGTTGTCATACAACCCGAAATACTTCCGGGCTATCTTCGTCATACCCGGGTCTATCTCCACGACATCCATGGTAGACCGCGGATGCTTCTTCAAGAAATCCTTCGGATACGAATAGCCGCAACCCCCGATCATCAGGGCAGACCGTATATTCGGGTTGAAGTGCTTCGCGAGACGGAAATATTTCGTATACCTGAAGACGAGGTCCCCGTCGTACAGATACATTGCCGACTGCGCCGCAAAAGGGTCCGTATACAGAACGACCATCGGCTTATCCGACCTGAGCTCGTAACTGACCCAGACCTTGTTGTACGGGGTGTCGATATCGATGATGCCCTGTTTCGTAAAGATATGGTGGATATTCCCAAAGAACACCAGGCCGAGGAAGACGCTTATGAGGATCACCTTTGTCCTGAAATAGATCTTTGTGCTCGCCAGGAGCGACAAGCCGAACAGGACGGCCGTCATGGAAAACAGTATTTTCGTCGTACCGAAGAACGGAATGATAAAGAACCCTGCCGAAAAGGTGCCGGCGATGCTGCCTATCGTCGAAATCGCATACAGGCTGCCGACGGTTGACGCGGAGCTCTCGAGGCTGCTCATGCGTAATTTCACGGAAAAAGGCGATATCATCCCGAGCATTATGCTGGCAGGTGCGAACAGGAACAACGAGGCCATGAGCGCCGTATACTCGGAACGTATGTTGAACAGGGCGACAGCCTCCAGAACGATATGGTGCGTGAACACCGTGAGCCCGACAAATACCGCCGCAAGGAAAAGGATGCCGGAAAAATAATTCCAGTGGGCTTTTTTATCCGCAAGTTTGCCGCCCAGGTAATATCCCAGGCTCAACGCCCCCAGGATCACCCCGATCAGGCTGCTCCAGACGTATATCGAGGTGCCGACATAGGGCGATATCAGCCGTGATCCCACGAGCTCGTAGATCATGACAATGGCGCCCGAAATAAAGACAATGCATTCAAGTGTGTATTTTTTCATCCTTCTTCCTGCTCCGATCGTTGGAAAGGAGATTGTATCAATATTGGGATGCTTATTTCAATGGAACAGTGGGGAAGATCGGGTCCTCCCATCCCCCATTGCCCATTGCCCATTGCCTTGTTATAATACCATTGACCGGTAAATACTTTTTCTGGAGGCTACATTATGACCGCTATCGAATACCTGAAAGCAAACCCCGTATTTCATATTGCAACCGTCGAAGGGACGAAGGCCCGGGTGCGTCCGTTCGGGTTCAGCATGGCCCGGAATGGCGCGATATATCTCTGCACAAACAAGACGAAGGACGTGTACAAGCAGCTCGTGAACAACCCCGAGATAGAGATCTCCGATATGGGCAGCGACATGACGTGGCTGAGGATACGCGGCCGGATCGCCTTTGATGAATCGAGGGATGCAAAGGTCCAGGCGTTCGCGGAATCAGCAAACCTTCTGAAGGTTTACCCGAAGGGCGCAGACGACGAGACCTTTATAACGTTCTATTTCACCGAAGCAGTCGCAACGCTCTTTTCATTCACAGCCGCACCAAAAACGATACCTCTCGTATAGGTACGGATTTTTTGCAGTCTCCCGGGCCCTTAAGGTTGCCGCCGGTGAGCCCGAACGCTTTCTAACACCGCACCTGGTCGTGATGTGCAGAAAATAATATGGTAAAGACGCCCATAATTTTGCCCCAATAATTCAACGGATAGACTCTTCGTTCCTTGTGGTAAGATTATCCCGGCTACAGGGGCGATGGGGGGATAGGTTCCGGGTTCTTAATTGTCAGGGCATACATCCCCGTGATTCTGGAACATAAAAAAGGGTGGGTGTGATGGTTAAATGTCCGACGTGCGGAAATGAAGTCCGGGTTGTTTCTTTCGGTTCCGCATTTCTTGCGGTATGCTGCGGCAGGATAATCTACAGGGGCTCAACACCGCCCCCGCCGGGCGTAAGCCCGGCCGATCGCGACGAAAACCAGAACAGGGTCATATTTCTCGACGAAAAATTTAGCCGCGCATAATACGAAGGGTCGGAAAAGATCTCCGGACCTCTTATTTCAGCACCCAGTGATGTATGAGTGCACCGGCAAACCAGGCCCCAAAGCTCGAGCCCAGGACCCCGGCCAGGGACATCTCCTTTTTTAAGCAGATAAAAGCTACGAGATAGAATAATATGCTTGGCAGAATACCCCAGAGTGCGCCCCGCGTAAAACCCTGCATTACCTGCCATTGTCCCTTGTTCTCAAAATAAACGAATGCCAGTATCAAGGCCCCCGCTAAAGGCATGACGCTTATCAGTCCGGCTATCGACGGAAATTTCCGCGCAATCCCTGTGGCGGCGAGTATGACGGCCACGCTGATCACTATTTTAATAGCAAGCTGCATAGATACACTCTCCTTTCCCGGGTATTCGATGCGCCTCATAATGAACGCCGTTTTATTTCTCGCCGGTTTTCGCGGCTGAGAGCGGGAGTGCTTCTTCCGCCATCCTGACCAATTCCCAGTAGGGCGGCCTGTATCCGTTCTTTTCTTCGAACAAGGCCGCTAAAGCAAGGACCCGCTGCTTCACCCGTTTGTGCTCATTCTCCAACTCCATGGCTTTCACGGCGATGCAGGCACCCATACCCTCAGGAACAGGGCCCACACCACCGAAAAGATTGCGTACTGCGCTGTATGCCTTTGCGAGCCCTGCGGGAACGAGCAGGTATACGGGACAGGCAAACCTGTTGCCCTTGTCCGCCCCCTCGAGCATGGCATCGACAACGGCATCGTCAACATGCGCCTGCCAGAGGGTGTCCGGGTCGCGTCCTTCGGCTACCACCGAGAGTTGAGGATCATATTCCAGGTCGGCGGGTGCCTCTGTCACGAAGTAACGGACACCGAAATCGCTGAGCCAGTTGACCACCCCCGGTGAGGACATCGTCGTGAGAATCTGCCACAGGTCGATGCCGAAGGCGGAATACGCCTGTGACGCGACCTCGGAACAGAACTGCTCGGACGGGTCCTTGTAATCCATGGCGAAGTCATAAGGGATATGTCGTCTGCGCGCTTCATCATACGCCCATTGTGCAGCCCGGTGCGGAAGCATCGGGTCCTTTTCAAGAAACGGGTGGTCTGCCCTGAGCCTCAGCACCATAACGCGAAGCTTGACATCCTTCAAATATTCATCCACCGACGATATAACGACACCGCGTTCTATGTGTGCCTCGATAATGCCCGGTTTGCCTGTGGCCTCGTCTATATAAAGGAGTGCAACGTGCGAAAAATTACCGGGGTAGTCGTTGCCCCGGGCAATAAGGGCCGATGTCGGGGCGCCGCCCCGTGAAACCAGGATATCGCCGCTGTGGAGCTTAAGCCCGGAATGCTCGGCCGAAGGGGTGGCTGACGGCTCCTCTGTGCCCGGAAGCACCCGGGGAAGGGAATTTTGGGGGGCCTGGAGCATTACCTCTTCCAGGGCTATCCTGCCTCCATAGAGTATCCGGTAAAGCCGGTCCCGGACCTGCTTGTCTTTGACATCCCATCGGACCGATTGCCTCTTCAAAGCGGTCCGTGTTGACGCTATAAGAGCGGCGTACTCTTTGACGCGCCCGGGGCACGCCGCCATCAGCGGGCCAAGAGCGAAAAGGTTGGCCTCGATCTCGTCAAAGATCCGGTCGGCGGGTTTCAGTTCCGCGAGGGCCATACGCGCATACTGCTCACTGCCATCCTTAAGACGCTTATCTATCTCGGGGTCAGCATTTTTGCAGCCGGTGGAGCGAACATCCCGAAACCGTTTTTCCAGTGCCTGCCATAATTCGTTCTGGTCCCAGGCAAAGGCGGCGGCACCCGCCCCGGTGCTTTGAGGGGCATCCCCGGCAGCATGCGACAGGCTGATCAGAATTGATCCAAGAATGAAAAGACCGATCAATACAGGTCTTCTGGCGTACGTCATGGCACCCCCCTTACCGGCTTTAAGGCCTCTGCGACAACCCTCTCATCCGTCATCATGAGCGGTCAATCTACATTATCCTGACAGCGGCCATGTCTGCAATAAGAAATTAGGTTGCGAAATGTGATGGAAGAGTACACCCCGTTTGTGGGCCCGCCGGATAAACAGTATGACAGCAAAACATTAACGCAAGGCAAAACAAGATCGAATTAAACACACACCCCGAAAATTATAGAGAAAATTTTCTTGCATAGTACCCGTATTCTGATTGAAAATAAACCGCGGGCCGGATGTCCCGCACACTATCTAATTTCCGGGAGGACGTGGTATGAGTAAATATTTTCACCGTTTTTGCATTGCAATATTTGTCTTTGCAGCGGCAGCGTTGATCTTTGCAGTGCCTTACGTACAGCTGGCATCTGCCGAGGACATTCCGAAAACAGAAAAAGCCGGTAAAACGGGAAGTTCCGCCGAGACAAAAATGATGAACAAACAGGAGAAGACGCCGAAGGTCAAGACAATGGGCAACGGAGCGGACAAGGCGAAGGTCAAGACCGGCGCAGAGGCCAAGGGCGGGGATGATGTTACCCTGAAAAAAGGCGGAAAGGCGACAGCTCCCGCAAAATAAGATCAACGCGCGATGTCGGAAGATCAAGGGGATGATATGAAAACATTTCTTACAGCGATCATCATATGTTTTTTATTTTTCACCTTCACGTGCACATCCTTCGGCATGATGAAAAGCACGGGCATCGTAAAACCGGGTGATAAAACAAAAACGACCAAAGCAACCGAGGATAAGAAAGACCCCAAAGACGCGACAAAGGGAAAGAAAGTAGAGCAAAAAGAGCAACAGAAGATAAAATAAATTCAGGACCGCACAAAAGAGGAGGAAGAGATCATGAAGAAAGTATGTATCGTATTGGTTGCCCTGTTCGTATTCGTCGCATTCGCAAGCGCTTCATTCGCGGCCACAGCCAAGAAGGTCGCGACTGACAATCCTGAAAATGCAAAACAGGGGTTCGTGCCCGACAAGACAAAAGCAGTCCCTGCGAAAGACACGGAACCGAAAGCGAAGGTAGACAAAACAAATACGGGGAAAAAGATCGAAAAGAAAGAAGAACAGAAAAAGAAATAACAGGTACGATTGCCTGATCGAACCGCCGGCTACTTCCGCCGGCGGTTTTTTTCTGCCTGTAAGGCGGCCATTATGTAAGCCTGAATAATTTGAATATGAGCATGCACAGCGCCCCGACGATTGCGGACGCCGGTATCGTGATGAACCAGGCGACGACCACTCCTCCCGCGACACCCCAGCGCACCGCGGAAAAACGCTTTGATGACCCGACCCCGAGCAGGGACGACGTTGTGACCTGGGTCGTGCTTATAGGGGCCCCGAAGAGCGATGCTGTAAAAATGACGCCCGCGGTCGCGCTCTGCGACGCAAAGCCATGGACCGGGCGCATCCGCAAGATCTTCTGCCCCATCGTCTTGATGATCCTCCACCCGCCGTTCAAGGTGCCCATCATGATGACCGCCGCGCAGGCGATCTTTACCCATACCGGAATGTAAAGCACGGGTATCTTGTGGAAAATAAACAATGCCAGGGCGATTATGCCCATGGTCTTCTGGGCGTCGTTCATCCCGTGGCTTACCGACATGCCGGCAGCCGCGACGACCTGGAGGTTCTTGAAAATGGTGTTCGCGCTCTTGAACCGCATCCCGAGGCTGATCCATGCGAGAATAAGCATAAAAACATACCCCGCAATAAACCCGGCTACAGGGGACAGGAACAGGGGGAGAATAACCTTATACGTGATGGATGAATATTCAAGCGAGTTCCATCCGCTCTTTACGACAGCAGCACCGATAAGCCCGCCGATCAGTGCATGGGATGAAGACGAGGGAAGACCAACGTGCCAGGTAAACAGGTTCCACAGGATCGCACCGGACAGTGCGGCAAGCAGGATAGTCTGGCTCCCCAGGATCATCTCCGGGCTGACAATGCCCTTCCCGATCGTTTCGGCAACGTGCGTACCGAGAAAGGCGCCGGCAAAATTAAGGACCCCCGACATGATGACCGCGGTCCGGGGAGACAGCACGCGCGTTGAAACGACAGAGGCGATGGCATTGGCGCTGTCGTGCGCACCGTTCGTATAGTCGAAGACCAGCGCGACGATCACAATGATCACGAGGAGCGCCGTCGATTCAGGCATTCTTGATGCTTACCCCTTCGATGATATTGGCAAGTGTCCCGGCCTTGTTCAGTGCCCGCTCGATCCGGTTGTAGATCTGGTTCCACATGAGGACCTGCAGGACCTCCTTGCTGTCCAGGGGATTGGAGTCGTAGATCTCGGCGAGCGCCATAAGGAGCTGCATCTCCGACTGGTTGGTTATTGCGATGATGTTCTTGGAATGTTGTTCGGTTGCCTTTTTGCTGCCGAGCTTGTGCAGCATGATCTCCGTCTCTTCGACGATCTCCCGCAGGTTCTCGACGAGCTCCACGGCGCTCGGCTTGACCGTGCCGAAGCGGTAGAGGCCGATACGGGAGGCGACCGATTTTATCGCATTCAGGACGTCCTCCTGCCCCATATTGATCGCATGGATGTCTTCACGATCGAGGGGGGTTATGAATGAAAGGGAAAGCTGCGATGAGATCTCACGGGAAAGGTCGTCCCCTTCGATCTCGAGATTGATTATTTTTTCGCATTTCTCGGAAACGCCCGTAAAATCCTTGAAGATAGAATCAAGGACAATGGCGGCATCCTTGACTATATTGCTCTGTTTTTCAAACAAGTCGAAGAATTTAGATACTTTCGGAAAGAATCTCGGGCTCATAGCAGGTCATCCTTACAGTTTCTCAGCACATACAACGGGCAGTTCAATTTCAGGTCCGGGATACGGTATATTTCAGCTTTTTTTGAGGCGGCAATCAATATAATTTTTCAACGATGTTTAATGCCATGTTATCCTTGACCATTTTTTTTATCAATACTAGAATGTCGTCAATCAAATATCGTTTTGTGGTCATTTACGTGCGTCGCGCATACAGGCCAAAAATTACCGTTGCCGGAGGGGTACATGGAAATGTCTTTTTATAACAAACAGATACGCCATATGAGTCGTTATATTTTCATTGCGCTCCTCGTAACTGCCCTTTTTACCGTGCCCGGCGTAAGACCCGTCCATGCCGACCCCCTGCTCGACGAGATAGTGCAATTTTCCGGCGAGATGTTCGGGGCCCAGCACAATGTGCCTGCCGTCATCATCGCCGTGGTACACAAGGACAAGACCTCTATCCGCGGATTCGGCGAACGCGCCGGCAAGGATAGCAAGCCCCCGGACGGCAATACGATATTGAGGATCGGCTCCATCACCAAGGCGTTTGACGGCGAGGTCCTTGCCCATCTCGCCGCCAGGAATATCGTACAGTTTACTGACCCGGTCACAAAGGCCTGGCCTGAGCTTGCCGTGAATGCGAAGGCCAACGTCGGGCAGATCCGCTTCATCGACCTCGTGACACATTCCGCCGGATTGCCCCGGGAGCTTCCCCTTGACCCGCAGGCAAAGGGGCCGGTAACGATTGACGCATACACCGGGTGGTTCAAGCAAAATAGACTTCTTTTCGAGCCGGGCAGATCGGTACACTACTCGAATGTCGGGTTCGACCTGCTTGCCGTCGGATTATCGAAGGCAGCGAATAAACCTTTTGCCAGTCTCCTGCAGCACTATGTGACCGGCCCTTTAGGCATGAAGGATACCGTATTTGTCCTTTCCCCGGAGCAACGGCAACGGCTCATGCAGGGCCATGACCCCGACGGGGCGCTTATACCGGACACAACCCCTCCTCCCGTAAATTACGGGGCAGGGGCCCTGTATTCAACAGCGGATGATCTCGTGAAATGGATGCGCTGGCATCTCGACCGTTTCGGCCGGAAAGATGCCGAAGCCCGGCTGCTCAGCCATGCCCTCTATCTGCCGCATGACGGGCTTCAACTCGTGTCAGGGTTCGACGAATCGGGGCCGATGGATGCCATGGGGCTCGGGTGGGTCGCCATGATGCCGGCCGGCAACCGGCCGTACATTCTCCAGAAGAGCGGTGCATTGCAGGGAACGATCAGTTATATCGCCTTTTCGCCTGCGCGGGACACGGCGGTCTTCGTCGCAATCAATAAATTCGACTTCGGCGCCGCTGCGGCAATGGTAAAACTGGCCAACAACCTTATAACAACATTGGCCCAGCGCTGACGCGTATTTCTCGTTATTGAAGTCAGAATAAAAATGGCGTCGGGAATGGCCACGCCTGCCTTCCCAAACGTGCCGCAGCTATCTGTCCAGGATCTCCCTGACCTTTGCAAGCAGATCGTCCGGCACAATTGGCTTGGCAATGAAATCAACCTGCCCTTCTTCAACGCCCTTGTCGAGAATGATGTCCTTCGTATAACCGCTCATGAACAGGACTTTCACCGGCACATTCAGGTTTCGTATGGCGTCATAGGTTTCCCGCCCATTTTTCCTGGGCATGACAGAGTCGAGGACCATGAGGTCGACATCCGGGTGCCGCGTAAAGATGTCTATGGCATCCTGACCGTCCGCAGCTTCGAGAACGGTATACCCATGATGGGTAAGTATCTCTTTCAAAAGGAGCCTTACCCCCGTATCGTCCTCGGCAACCAGAATGGTCTCTGTTCCTGTGTTGGCTTTTGGCGATCCGGAGAAGACCTGAGTTTCTTTCTGCTCGGTGTTTTCGGCCACAGGGAAGTAGATAAAGAACCTTGTCCCTTTTCGGATTTCGCTCTGCACATCGATGTAACCCTTATGTTGTTTCACGATGCCATAGACGGTCGCCAATCCGAGGCCCGTCCCCCTGCCGGGCTCTTTGGTGGTAAAGAATGGATCGAACAATCTTTCCCTCGTGGATTCCTCTATGCCCGAACCCGTATCGGACACGATCAGGCGGGCATATTTTCCGGGAATACCGAATCCATGAGATTCGATAAACCTGCTTTCTATTTCAAACAGTCGGGTTTCGATCGTGAGGACCCCCCCGTTCTTCATGGCGTCCCTGGCGTTCGTGGCGAGGTTGAAAAGTATCTGGTCGATCTGGGTGGCGTCGGCCAGGATTATCACGTCTTCGGGAATGAGCGATATTGCCAGCTCAATATCTTCCGTGAGGAGCCTTTTCAGGAGCTTCTCGGTCCCCTTGATGCAGTCATTGATGTTGATCGGGGCAAGGGTGATGGGCTGCTTCCTGCTGAAGGCGAGCAGGCTGCGGGTCAGATTTGTCGCCTTCTCAGCGGCTGAAAGTATTTTGTCCACATAGTGTTTCAAGGGGTCTGTCTGCATATTCAACTGGAGAATGGTCCCGAATCCCATGATGACAGTGAGAATATTATTGAAATCATGGGCAATCCCGCCTGCAAGGGTGCCGATGGCCTCCATCTTTTGGGCTTGCCGGAGCTGGGATTGGAGTTTCGCCTCTTCCGTTATATCTCTTTTGAGCGCGATATACCCCGTGAGTTGACCGGAGGAATTAATGAAAGGGCTTATGATCGCCGCTTCCTGGATAAGAGAACCATCTTTTCGCCTGTTCGTGACCTGACCGGTCCAGACCATGCCGCTCTTTATCGTCTTCCAGAGATTGTCGTAAAAAGCCTTATCATGAACACCGCTTTTGACTATCCGCGGCGTCTGGCCTATCGCCTCGGCGCGCGTGTACCCGGTGATCTTCTCGAAAGCCGGGTTCACGTACTGGATAACACCATCGAGGTCAGTAACAATGACATCTTCGGCCGACTGCTCGATCGCCGTGCTGAGGCGTTTTAATTCTTCTTCCGTTTTGAGCCGATCGGTAATATCGAGCACTGTACCGATAACGGCCGGTCTTGCCTGGTAAAAGGTTTGGGAACCATAGACCTCCACGTGCTTGAGCGTTCCGTCCCTGGCCCAGGCGCGAAACTGGTAACGTTTGGATTTCACGTCTCCCGACGTCCTCTGGCGCACACTCTCCATCACCAGGGGCAGGTCCTCGTGAAAGATCACGTCCTGCAAGGTCAGGCGATCGACTATTTCCGAAGGTATGTACCCGAACGTCGCGGCGAACTCCGCATTGACGTACTTGAATAGTCCATCCTGGTACAGGTAGATGCCTACCACGGATTTTTCCGCCAGGTCCCTGAACTTTCCTTCCGATTCGAGGAGCGCCTGCTCGGCCCTCTTTCGTTCGGTAACGTCGAGCAGGACACCGTTGAATACAATCTCGCGCCCGCTTGACGTGGGATTTGCGAGACCGAGGAACCAGATAGTTTCGCCTGAATCTTTTATGAACCTGCCCTCGTAGTTCCATGGCTTTACGTCCTTAACAGCGTCTGTGATGGACGCGGCGAAAGACCCGATACACTCGGGTGCGATCCTCGCGGAAAACCGCTCGAAAAAATCGTCCGGGTCGCTTTTCAGCCCGAAGGTACGCTGAGCGCTTTCGCTGACATAATAAAGCCCCATTGTACCGCCTGGACGGGCATAGAACTGATAGACCACACCGGGGATGTTTTCCGCCGTGTCCCGCAACTGCACCTCGCGCTGCCGGAGCAACTCCTCGGTCCGCTTGAGTTCCGTAATGTCGGTCGCCGTGTTGATATGGGTCCCGCCGGGTGCCCGGGTTGCCTGCATAAGGATATCCCGGACCACCCCATCCTTGCGCACCCATTTTGTTTCAGCGACTCCCTGCGTATACAGGAGTTTTCCGGCCCGCTCATATTCCGCCGGGCTTTCGTAAAGGAACAGGGGATTCCGGCCTATGAGGTCCTTAAGGCCGTAACCTGTGATCTCGCACATTCTCTCATTTGCCCATTCCAGCATCCTGTCTCTTGCTCGGGCTATCCCGATGGGTGAGGCGAGAAGGATCGCCCTTAGCTGCTGCTCCGAAACGGCAAGTTGGGCTTCCGCCTGTTTGCGCTCGGTCATGTCGCGCACTATCGCCTGCAAATATACAGCGCCATCGAGATCGAACCGGTTGAGGCTTACCTCGGTATCGAACGCCGTTCCGTCCAACCTTTGATGCCTCCACTCAAAGGTTTGAGGACTGCCTGCCAGAGCAAGGTTCATTTTTTCGATAGCCTTCATGCGGGAAGGTGTCCCGTCGGGCTGGACCCCGGGCGAGAAATCGATTGGTGAGCGACCGATAATATCGTCCTTGCCGCACCCGAACATGTTGAGCGTCTTACCGTTGCAATCCAGAAAAAGGTGGTCCTTCATCGTGAAGATGGCGTCATGTGCCGAATCAAAGAGCGTTCGAAATTTGAGCTCGTTCTCACGCAAGGCCTGCTCGGCCCGTTTACGCTCCGTTATGTCCCGCAAGAGCCCCCTGACACCGGCGGGTTGTCCTTCTTTATCAATTATAAGCCGGCCCGACAGAGATGCGTGCCGCTCCGCCCCGTCTTTCTTTTTCAGCAACAGTTCATAGTCGTGGACGTATCCTTTCTCTGAAAGCTTCGACAGGAAATACCGCCGGTCGTCCGGATCGACATAAGCGTCGATGTCCGGTTTACCGATAAGATCTTCCTTGTTCCACCCCGTCAGACGGGTAACCGACGGCGACAAAACCGTGATCTTGCCCTCCGCATCCGTCTCAAAATAAAGATCTTCTATTGTTTCGAAGATCTCCTTGAATTTTGCCTCGCTTATTTTCAGATCAGCTTCCGCGCGCCTGCGATCGGTAATATCGAGCAGTATCCCGATGATCGCAGGCTCCCCTTTATATGTGGTCGCGGAGCTATAGACCTCGACGCTCTTAACATCGCCTCCCTTTGCGAGTATCCTGAATTCATAGTGGTGAAACGGCACCTGGCCCGATATCCTCCCGTGCAGACTGTCCTTTACAAGGGGCCAGTCCCCGGGAAAGATCACGTCATCCACCCTGAGATTATCAACCGCTTCTTCGGCCGTATACCCGAATATTTCGGCACATCGTGAATTGATGTACTTTAATAGACCGTCATCCCGCATGACGTAGAAACCGGCGAGAGAATTCTCGGCCAGGTCCAGGAAATTTAGTTCAAACATATAAGAGGCCTCCCGTTTTGACAGCAGGAGTATGGGATGTTCAATACATTGAAATTATTCTGAATATTTATCGGGCTGTCAAGCGCAATCTTCCATTCGGACGGATGCACGCATCGGCAACCGGTAGGCGGACAATCATATGCCGGCATCGGTCCATTCACCATGACAGGCTGTTGTCATCGTGACCTGCTATACTGCCTGTATAAAGGAGGTCGCATGCCCCGATATACATTTAAGTTGAGCGGCCTTGAACCCCTGACCGTTGATGCTCCCGATCTCCTAAAAGCCCTGGAAAAGGCCGGGGTTTCCAGGGACGAGGAGTATGAACTTACTGAAGAGGATGATCCCTGGGAGATATTTTTTCTTGCAGCCATTCTCGACGAAACGTTTGACCCGTAGCGGGGAATCTTATGAAAAGAATTACACTTTGTATTCTTATGGCAGCCTTGATAATTACCGGCCTGGCAAGCGGCGGAGAGGCCAGGGGCACCAAAAGGATCTACGATAAGGACTGGCGGCTCAAGGGATATATCCGGGATGACGGGAGCGGAACGAAGAAGATCTATGATAGGAACTGGAATACTCAAGGTTATATTCGCGATGACACAATATACGACAACACCTGGAACCGGACGGGAAGGATCGAAAAATGAACCTGCCCCCGTCACGGAGTCTTTTGGGGGGAATTCCTGCAAGACCTCAGCTTCGATCAATAGATCATAAGGCGAAATTGCCCAGTCTTTCTGGCTGGTATATGATCTCTTCGATCTGTATCTTCACGGTGCCTGTGGGCAGGTCCCACGTCAGTATGTCCCCTTCCCTGTAGCCTATCAGGGCAATGCCCATAGGTGAGAGTATGGAAACGGCCTTGCCGTTCATGCCCTCCTTGCCGGGGAACACGAGAATGAGGGCATGCTCTTCACCCGTATTTACATCCTTTACCCGGACAATGGAGTTCATCGTGACGATGTCACCCGGGACTTCCCTGGGTTCTACCACGGTAGCCTGCTTGAGCTCATTTTCGAGCTTTTCAAGGTACGGCGCTTCGGACGCGCTGCTCGTTTCTATAAGAGCGCGAAGCCTCTCGAGGTCATACCGGTTTATGTAGATCTTCCTTTCCGACATGTCAGGGTTTCCTGGAACTGTATGTTCTTGCCTGGCGATCAACCACTGCAGCAATACGTTTCATTCGCCGTCGCCGTATCATTGTATCGACCCTCTCGCAAACACACCAACGGCCTGCTATGTTAAGAAACGGCCGGCGAAAAACCTGATCTCTAGAAATTTCTTTCGAGGGCGGATCTCAGGATGTGAGTTAGATGCGCGGTGCGGCGGTTTTCAGCCTCAAAAGCCAGGTACATCATGCCTCATAATTAGCACAAAACAGGCCGGCCTGTCAAAAGGGCCGCCGCCGGGACCGCGGGGTTATTTGGCCGCAAACCCGCCAACCGCGCTGCGGTATAAAGACCTGTACAGTCCCGGCACGTGCCATGGGAAAACACGGTTTCGGGGTTTGTTTTTGAACGTTTTCTATTTCCACTTTTTTTGAATTGGCGATACGCAAAAGAAACAGGAATGTTCAAGAGAAAAGTAAGGCAACGGGTGATGGAATAGCCGGTACCACGCAACACGAGCAAGGAAATGTTGTCTGGGACCGACTATTCCAGGGTTCAAGCGGCAGCGGAAGATGCTGCTATTTGACGCACATATCCCTTCCCTGGTATTTCGTATAGTTATACCCGGGGCCGCATTTTACGCACATGTCCCTGCCGTTGTACGGGGTATAGGTATAGCCGGGGCCGCATTTTACGCACATGTCCCTGCCGTTGTATTTGGTGTAGTTATAACCGGGGCCGCATTTCAGGCATATGTCCCTGCCGTTGTATTTGGTGTAGTTATAACCGGGGCCGCATTTTACGCAGGTATATCTGCCGTTGTACTGGGTATAGTTATAGCCGGGCCCGCATTTGTTGGCCGAGGCGGGAGCGCCTGTCGCCGGTGCGCCGGTTGCGGGAGCGCCCGTTGCGGGAGCGCCCGTTGCCGGTGCGCCCGTGGCAACGGCATATACCATCGACGAACAAAAAAGAAGGCAAACGACGCAAATAACTGCCGATACACCCAATCTTACGGAATTCCGCATTTTTCCTCCTGTCCTGATCCGGTAATTGTGATTCTGCTTCATTGTATTAAATCCGTTTTTCGTAAGGAAGACAAGCAGGAAGTGGAGATAACTTTTTCACGGGTTGTTATTCGGGCTTCTTGATGAGATTGGTTGCGGTGAACATGGCGCAGGCGAGGAAGACACAGGGGACGCAAATGGCAAGAAGGCCCGTCGACACGCGGTAACGGTCACCTATGTAGCCGATCATGATCGGGGACAATGACGAGACCGCATAGGAAAACGTGGTCATGATCCCGAGGGCGAGCCCCCTTGCGCGGGCGAAGGTAAGCCCTGTGAATGTCCAGAGCGCTCCCATTACCGCGGAACCGACGAAACCGGTGAAGAGCGTCAAAAAGCCGCGCAATGCGTAATTCTCCACCCTGATGAGGAGAATAAGGGACAAACCCATGACGATGCCGCCGGTGACGCCCACGAAGCGGTATCCCAGCCTGTCCGATGCGAGGCCCATGGTGGGCCTGCCGATAAACTGGCCCATCCCCCAGACGCCTGCAATAAGGCCTGCGGCGGAGGCACTCATGCCTATCTCCGTCTTGAGGAACACCGGGTACCACATGGCAAAACCGAACTCTGCGGATATCTGGAACATGGAGGCGAAGCTCACGAGGGTAAGAAGTATGATACTCGATCTTTGCGCGACCGACCGGTCGAAGAACGGACCGCCCGCGTGTGTTTCCTTTTTTTCGTCAGGCCAGGAGACCATGAGCAAAAGTGCGATGCCGATCCCCGCGAGCCCGGTCAGGGTGAAGGGGACGCGCCAGTTCCCTGTGAAGTCCAGCAGCCACCCGGCCAGCGCCGGTCCGGTAAACCAGCCCATGGACGTGCCCGAAGACATGAAGGTCACGTAAAAACCCGGTCTTTCCGGAAAGAGCTCCATGGTAAAGGCTATCATGGGAATAAAAAAGAACGCCTCCGTCATACCCGTTGCCAGGCGGAAAAAGAAGAGCTGCCCGGTGCTGTTCGCAAGGCCGGAGACGACCGTAAGCGCTGAAAAACCGAAGATGCCGAAGAGAACGGTGTATTTCCTTCCAAACCTGTCGGAAAGCATTCCTGCTATGATGGGCGTGAACATGTAGCCCCAGAGCGAACCGGCCCCGACGACGCCAAGCGCCGTCCTGTCGGCGCCGAAGGCCTCCATGAGCGAGGGAATAAGCGGCCCGAAGATCCACCGTTGTGTAAAATAGAGGACCATCCCCAACCACCCCAGGAAGAAGAACAGCGTCTTGTTCGATCTCATAGGATTACTAGCTTGATAACACACCGGGGTTCTTCGCCAGTTTCTCGATCCCGGATACGACCCGCTCCAGTTCTTCGGTAAGGGGAGAAGGGAAGACCTCCTCAAATGCATCCGCGAGGGAACGGTAATACCAGAGGGTCCCTTCCTTGCCGCCTCTGAACCTGTCCCAGAGCGCATCGCCGTGGATCCGTAAATCTTTGAGAATGGCCCGGGCATTATGGAGCTTGTCCGAGCAGGATACAAGGCGAACGGACGCGGAGGCATCCCTGATATGGGCCAGGTAAGCCTCTTTTCTTTGCCGCCAGGGAGGCTTGGGCGTCACGTCGGCATCGGTACAGCCCTCGACTATTTCGGCCACCCTGTCACCGAAACGCAACTCGATCTCTTTCTTTGCATCGGGGCCGCCCTGGTCCTCGATGGCGTCGTGAAGGAGCCCCGCTATCGCCTCGTCCTCGTCCGCACCGTACTCAAGGGCAATGCTCGCGACACCGATAAGGTGCGCAATATAGGGAACTTCGCTCCCTTTGCGTATCTGCCGGGCATGGAGCCTTGCGGCGAACACGAGGGCGTCTTCAAATCGCTGTCCGAGGATCGGTTTCGTGGTGTCCATACACATCCCGCCATTTCGTATTCGTCTGGATGCCGTACAGGCTTCAGATTTTCACATTGTATTGAAAAATCCCGGGGAAAGCAATCCCGGCGGCCATACGTGAAGCGGTATGGCTCCCTGCGTGCACGTGCACAAAACGAGCACGTCGAAGGTTTATGTCATTCGCATGAAGCGTATATGAGATGCAATTTTTGCGATCGTGTTAACTTTTTTATCTCTTTCTCCCTCTTCAGTGCATCGGACCTCGTCAGGCATGGCTCCTGGTAAACCACCCTGACCGGTCTTCGCCCCCGGGTATATTTCGCGCCGGCGGACCCTTCGTTGTGTTCCCGAAGCCTTTTCTTGAGGTCCATCGTCCAGCCGCAGTACAGGGTCGTGTCGGAACACTCGAGGATATATACGATAGGGCGGGGATTCTCGTTCATTTTACTATCAGGGCTGTTTGCTCCCGTTCAAGCTGGCCTGAAGCTGCTCCAGTTCTTCCCAGCGCCGGTATGCCGCATCGAGCTCTTTTTCAATAGCGCTCCAGCGTTCATTTGCGGCCTTGATCGCCGGCAGGTCCCGGCCGGCATAAAAGTCAGGCGAGTTGAGTGTGTGCAGCAGCCGGGCCTTCTCTTCTTCAAGCGCGTCGATCATGGAAGGCATGGATTCAAGCTCCTTTGCCTCTTTGAAAGACAGCCTTTTTTTCTCCTGGGGCCTCTTTTCTTTTTTTTGCGTGCGGACGGACGGGATAACCGGGATGGATGCGGCGCTTTGCCTCAGCCAATCGTCATAACCGCCGACGTACTCTTCGATCAGCCCGTTATCCTCGAATACGATTGTCGAGGTAACGACATTGTTGAGGAATTCCCTGTCGTGACTGACCATCAGGATCGTCCCGTTATACTCGAGCAGCCTTTCTTCGAGCAGATCGAGCGTTTCCGCGTCGAGGTCGTTTGTCGGTTCGTCGAGGACCAGGACATTCGACGGGAGAACGAAAAGTTTCGCGAGCAGCAGGCGGTTCCTTTCCCCGCCGGAGAGCGACCTGACCGGTGACATCGTACGCTCGGGCGGAAAGAGGAAATCCTGGAGATAT
The DNA here is from genome assembly GCA_963666485.2 of Syntrophorhabdaceae bacterium. GTDB lineage: Bacteria > Desulfobacterota > Syntrophorhabdia > Syntrophorhabdales > Syntrophorhabdaceae > Delta-02. The sequence continues at coordinate 544,874 of CAXXUO010000001.1, forward strand.
CCAACCACGTGGCGGGACCTGCTGCCGGTCACGATCATATCATTGCCGTCGGCTATGTTTTCCCTGAGGGTCCTGTCTTCATCGAGCTGTGAACGAAGCTGGTCGAAGTATGCCACCTGCATGTTTGTGCCGACCCTTACTTTTCCCTCGTGAGGCGCAAGTTCCCCGAGGAGCAACCTGAGGAGGGTTGTTTTACCGCACCCGTTCGGCCCTATGATGCCTACCCTGTCACCGCGAATGACGGTGGTAGAGAATCCCCCGATGATCTTCTTTTTCCCCCAGGCGAACGATATGCCGCTCGCGTCGACAACCATGCGGCCGGTGCGCTGTGCCTCCTCGATGGAAAATCGGCACATGCCCGTCTGCTCCTGCCGTTTGGAACGTTCCTCCCGCATACGCAGCAGCGCGCGCACCCTTCCCTCGTCGCGCGTGCGCCGGGCTTTGACCCCCTGCCTGATCCACACCTCTTCCCTGGCAAGCTTCTTGTCGAACTCGGACCACTGCTTTTCCTGTGCATCGAGAAGGGCTTGCCGCCGCTCGAGATATGTCGTGTAGCTGCAGGTATAGGACGTCAGGCATCCCCGGTCGATCTCTACGATCCGTGCCGCAAGGCGTTGAAGGAACGCCCGGTCATGAGTGACAAACATGAACGCCTTTTCATACCGGGTAAGGAATTCCTCCAGCCAGAGGATCGCGGGAATGTCGAGGTGGTTCGTGGGTTCGTCGAGCAGCAGGAGGTCGGGTTCATCGACAAGGGCCTTTGCGAGGAAGACACGGCGCTTCATGCCCGCCGAGAGACCCTGGAACAATGCGTTCTCATCAAGTGACATGCGTTCTATAATCGTTGTGATGCGCTGGTGGTAGTGCCAGGCCCCGGACGTCTCTATCTCATGCTGCAGGTGTTCCAGCGTCTTTATCAGTGCCTCGTCCCTGCTTCGGGCAATGCGGTGAGTGAGGTCATGGTACTCCGTGAGAAGCCGGGCATGCCGCTGCCCTCCCGTAGCAACGACGTCATACACTGTGCCGGGCATGCTCTCGGGAACTTCCTGCTGAAGCATCGATACGCTCACACCGCCCCGGTCGATCGCGCCTGAATCGGGGGAGATCTGGCCCGCCAGCAGTTTCATGAGGGTAGATTTACCCGAGCCGTTGCGCCCCAGAAGACCGATCTTCTCTCCCGGGTCGACCTGCAGCGAGATGCCGTCAAGCAGCGGTGAGCTGCCGAAGGATATCGAAACATCATGTAAGCGGATCGATCCCATAGTGTCCCGGAGGTCTCAGTATACCTTTTTTGTCATGATGGGGCGGAGAAATTCCGCCTGAGATCAGTCCTGGAAACTCTGGAGGCGCTTGCGCCTTTGCGGGTGCTGCAGTTTTTTGAGGGCTTTGGCTTCGATCTGACGGATACGTTCGCGGGTCAGGCCGAAGAGGTCCCCGACTTCCTCCAGGGTATGGTCGGTTGCCTTGCCAATACCGAGCCGCATTCTGACGACCTTCTCCTCCCGCGGTGTAAGGGTTGCCAGGACCGAGTCTATTTCTGCCTTGAGAGAGATATCCATAAACTCGATAAGCGGCGAAGGTGCCCCGGTGTCTGCTATGAGGTCGCCAAGCGTTGATTCATCGTCTCCGATCGGGGTTTCGATGGATACAGGCGCTCCCGAAAGCCGCATTGTCTTCCGGATCTTTTCCACGGGAAGCCCGGTTTTGCGGGAGATCTCCTCGACATCGGGATTGTCGCCCAGTTCCTGGTAGAGTGCCGTGGCGGCTTTCTTTATCTTGTTCTTTGTTTCGAGTATGTGCACCGGTATCCTGATGGTCCGCCCGTGATCTGCGATCGCCCGTGTTATGGATTGCCTGATCCACCATGTCGAGTATGTCGAAAACTTGTAGCCTTTTTGATGGTCATATTTTTCTGCGGCCTTCATGAGCCCCATATTGCCTTCCTGGATAAGATCCAGGAATGACAATCCGCGGTTCTGGTATCTTCGTGCCACATTGATAACCAGCCTGAGGTTTGCCTGAACGAGCTTGTTCCTGACGATCTTCAGCCCGTTGTCGATCTCGTCGAGTTCCTTGAGTTTCCGTTTTGTGCGTGCCGCTTCGCCGGCATCGTTCATCGACCGCACCTGCTGCGCTATCTTCCGGATGATCATGGTCAGGATCTTTTTGCTGAGCCCGAGGTCAAGAAGGAATGGTATCAGCTGCTCTCTTTGTTTATGAACTTTTTTTATACCCTCGATGGAATGTATCGTCTGTATTTTAAAGTTCTCCCTGTCCTGTTCCGTGCAGTTCCCGTCATCGACGTGCCTGATCACATCAATGACATTTATGCTTCCCTCTTTCAGCTGCCTGCCTATTTCCATGAGCTCATCTATGGCCTGCGGCATACTGAACAATATATTCAGTGCCTGTTTTTCCGCTTTTTCAGTTTTTTTTGCTATGCTGCGTTCCTCATCGGCTGTGAGAAGCTTGATATTTTTCAGGTCATTCAGGTACGCCCACACTATGTTGTTTGCTGTCTCTGAATATTCCTTTTCGTCCGGGTCTTTCACCGGCTGCGGCCGGGCAGTCCCCTGTATCGTTTCGACAAGATCGATGCCGGATTCTGTAAAATAATCGTATTCCCCATTTTCATCGTGAGAAGAAAATTCATCCGGAGAAAAAGTTTCGGTTTCGGAGGGTCCGAACAAACCTTCTTCAACGTCCGGTTCCGTCGTATTTTTTGCCTTTATTCTGTAGTGAATTGCCATTTTCACCTCAAAATTTCATAATACCTTCGGTGAGGGTCTCCCCTGGTATGATCTACAGGGCTGCGGTTTGGATCGTGCGATGGCCTCTCACGCTGCGTTCATCATCAATGCTCGAACACCGCTATCTCGGGAGTTTCGGCGATGGCCGGCTTGACAGGGGTTTCCAGTTTCGCCGGTTTTTTCTTTGCCACCCGTTTTCCTGAGGGCATTTTCGCTTCCATTCTCACTATCTTCACGCTGAACCCTTCGAATTGTGCCGTAAGGCGGCTTATCGCCCTGCCCTGGATATCATTGGCCACCATCGTCTTGAGAATTTCCAGCTTCTGATTGGCATCGTTCAGACAGACACGTGATTCCTTGACCGATTTATGCTCCACAAGCACCGTGATCTGAGCGGCAAGCTTCTCAATAGCCTCTCTCGCTTTAATGAACTCTTCGATTGTCGTCATCAGCTGCTCCTTTTGTTGCTGCTTTGCCGAATGATCTCGGCGGGCGCGTGCCGGACGGGCCGCCATCCCAATGGCTGGAATACCCGGCAGGTCGCTTGTACGTAAATTAATTGCGTGTTGTCGCCGCTGTTCTTTTTAATCCTGCTGCTTTTAAGATGCAAAAAAATCTGTCTTTATACGATCTCGTCGACAGATTCCCTGAAACTGATCATATCATCGGAAGGTGATATTCATTGGATGCATTTGTTCTCCACAAACCTGTGAGCGATCGACACTGAAGAAAGTGTCAAAGGCAGGGTTATAGATAAGATAACACAGGAAGGAGTGATAAAGATACGAATAAAAGGCCCCGGGCGATGTCCGTCACATATGGGTCGCATACGTCTTTCGGAAGTGAAATCCATAGACCATGTAGGTAATGGCCATGGGCAGAAGGAGCGGGCGCCTGAATAGTGACCAGAAGACCATTTTCCAGTAATAAAGCCTCGCCTTGTCTCTGATGCCCAGCGTCACCAGGGTCCGGAAAGGAGCATCGAGATAATAGAGATTGTAACGGACGAGCCCCAGGTGCAGGCCGCGTTTTCTCTTTTCCAGCGGCTTATACTCTTTGAGGTATGCCTTGACGCGTTCATAGTACGCCCGGGGCGAATAGATGCCGCTGAGCACCTCCCTGTAACCGGCTGCAAGCTTGTCATAACCCATCTTGGGAATGATATTCGTTGAGAAATCGGTGTTATCACCCGTAATGTCCCGGCTGAGCCTGCCTTCCCGCTTTAATCTTTCATAAAGTTTGCTCCCGCTCGGGGCATTGAGCATGCCCACCATAGCGGTGACAATACGGCTTTCCTGTATGAAGCGTATCTGTCTTTCAAATATCTCCGGCGAATCGTTGTCGAACCCCACGATAAAGCCGCCGCGGACGCGCAAGCCGAGCTGCTGGATGCGCTTTACCCCGGCAAGCAGGTCACGGCCCCTGTTCTGAAATTTGTTGCACTCTTCAAGAGATCTATCGTCCGGGGTTTCGATGCCGACGAAGACGCCCTCAAATCCGGCCTGTATCATCTGACGTATGAGCTGTTCATCATCGGCAAGATTGATAGATGCCTCGGTCGCAAGGTCGAAGGGGTATCTTTTTTTCTTCATCCAATCGATCATCGCAGGCAACACCCGGTCCTTGAGGGCCCTTTTGTTCCCTATAAAATTATCGTCCACGAAAAAGACGCTGCCCCTCCATCCTGCCGAGTACAGGGCATCCAGCTCGTTGATAACTTGAGCGGCGCTCTTGCTTCGGGTCTTGCGCCCGTACAGTGTCGTAATATCGCAGAATTCGCAGCTGAACGGGCAGCCGCGAGAATATTGAAGGTTCATGGAATGATATTTATTCATCCTGACAAGGCCCCAGAGCGGAACAGGTGTTTTGCCCAGGTCGGGAAACAGCCCGGACCTGTATACGTGTTTTGCTTTACCCAGGTAAAGGTCTGCAAGAAAGGGGTTCAAGGTGTGCTCAGCCTCGTTAAGCACCAGGTGGTCCACATCGGGATAATCTTCGGGAGAAGCTGTGAACAGCGGCCCCCCGGCAACGGTCTTGACCCCTGCGGCCTTACACCGGGCAACGACTTCGCGGACGGAGGCTTTTTGCACTGCCATCGCACCGATAAACACATAGTCCGCCCATACCAGGTCGCTATTCTTCAGTTTGGAAACGTTCATATCGATCAGCTTTTTGTCCCAATGGCCCGGCAGCATGGCAGCTACCGTAAGAAGGCCCAGGGGAGGGTGCACGGCCTTTTTTGATATAAATTTGAGCGCATGCTTGAAGCTCCAGAAAGTATCGGGGTATTCGGGGTATACCAGAAGGATTCTCATATTCATTCCTTGTGCGGGGCAATGCCTCACGCGGTGAGATGTTTGGGGGGCCGGGCGAATAATAAAGCGACTATGATGACTGAATATGGACCGTCCTATACAAAAGAAAAGCAGGTCTGCAGCTATGCAGACCTGCCCGTTGTGACTTAGCTCTTCACCACGTTGGACGCGGCAGGCCCCTTCGGGCCGTTCACCACGTCAAAACTGACGGTTTCGCCCTCGGCGAGGGATTTGAAACCGCTATCCTCGATAGCGGAATAGTGGACAAAAATATCCGAACCATCATCTTTGGTAATAAAACCAAAACCCTTTGCATCGTTGAACCATTTCACTGTTCCTTTTGCCATGTCGACAACTCCTGTTTTGTAATTTGAAGTGGGAAAATGAGTTAAGAAGAACGACAAAAAGGATATTTCTGCTGTAGCTAATAACGGATAGTCCCGGTACTTCAGGATTATAGTATCTCACAATTATTAGGAAATTACAACGTTATATGAGAAGATCGGGTCACATTCACTGAAAATGGTCTCGGGCATCACAGGCGAAAAGACCGGAGGACCGCGGGCGCTGGCGCTTGACGGGGGTCATGCAGACTACGCGTGCGGTGAAATTATGAACACACTGACGAAAAAGATAGCGGGGTCATTTATCTATAAAAATCACCTCAGACGGTCACCTGTTCGGACATTTTCGTCGGAGAGACTCCCGGGAAAACGACAAAAATGTCTAAACCGTGCCGGTCCGCAAATTAATCATCAATTATTTCGATATGTTGTCTGCCTGAAATGTCGGGCATCTAAATTGCTAGATAAAACTATATGAAGATCCTTGAACCAGAAACTGCCGGGACCAGAAGCAAGATCCGATCGATAAAACTTATTGTCGGAGCACTTGTTCTGCTCAGCCTTGGACTTGCCGGATGCGCAGTGGTGCCTGCCGCCCCTTATGATGCATATTACTACGGGGGGCCGTACTATTCCTCCTCCTACTATTATTCGGGTTACTGGGGAGGATATCCCCATTACTATGTACCGTACCGCGGCGGTCCTCCGCCCTACGGGTACAGAGGGGGATACGGATATGGCGGGAGCCGCTACAGTGGCGGGGGATATCGCGGCCGGAGCGGCGGATACCGCGGGGGAAGCGGGTCCCGTGGAGGCGGCGGACACAGGTAGCAGGGAGCTATACCGGGCAGCGGGCCGGCACAGGAAGCATCTAGAGATAAATCGCGCTCAATGTATCGAGCAGGCGATGAAATTGTTCGTGCCTGCCGCGGCCGATCCGTTCCTCTTCGATCCTTTCAAACCCCTCGAACAATTCACTCTGCTGTTCGGCGGAGAAGGTCCTTTCGGCCACTTCCAGGATGACGCCATTCTCCTTTCCCATGTGCTCCCTCAGCAGCGAAATGTAGGCCCCGGCATTCTCCATGATGCCGGCCGATGACATTGCCTCACCCTGAAGAAACGCGGCATACGCCCGGGACATTTCCCCAAGATATCCCCTGGCCTTATCGTGGTCCGCACGCATAGCCGCAGCGGGCGCTATCGCCTCGCTGCTTGCCGCTATCATCGCAGGGAACAACAGGTCCTCTTCCTTGCCGTGATGGCACTTATCGACGAATATATTCAGGAATTCAAGGATGCCTTCACAATGTTCCCTTTCGACAGCGCCCGTCTTTTCCAGTTTTTCGCAAACCTTCTCAAGAATATTGAGCATGACCCTGATGCCCTCGTGCTCATCCTTCAGCTGCTGCGTTGCTTTCATTGTCGGTTCTCCTCCTCTCATACCAGCACCCATCCGGCCTTTCCTTTTTCGGCGAACCTCCTGCCCATATCGAAGGCCTTTTGACAATCCATCGGGAAAACGTCAGCACGCACCCGGGCCTTTTCCGCGGGGTCGAAACGCGGGGCATACACCCGGGAGTAATCCTCGAACTGGTATGTGTCGTAGCTGATGAGCGTTTCGGAGCTTCCGAATATGTTTGTCAGGACCATCGTGTTGAGCCCGATGTGCTGGCTGTATCCGCGCTCTTCCGCCATCTCTTTCGTGGCCCCCAGCGTATAGATAAAACCCGTTGCGATCTTTCCCGGGAAAAGAGACCCCGGCGGATCGGTATAGGTCATGTAGGGAAAAAAGAGCCTTTCCATGAAAGACCTCATTTCGCCCGTGACGGTCCCGAAATATATCGGCGAGCCGAGGACCAGGGCATCTGCGTCCTTCACCTTGTCGAGCAGCGGCCTCAAACCGTCCTTAACGGCGCACTGTCCATAGCTCGGGCCGTCGACGGTCTTGCACGCGAAACAGCTTATGCAGCCCTTGAACTTGAGATCGTAAAGATGAACGAGCTCGACCCCTGCTCCCCGGGAGGCGGCCCCTTCCAGGGCCTTTTCAAGGAGAGTTGCCGTATTCCATTTCTTCCTCGGGCTTCCATTTACGGCCAGCACTTTCACGGACCCGGACCTCCTCGCACTTTAATGAAAAGATAATATCACTGAGAGGCACAGGGTGGCAAGATGGGCCGCTTCCTAAAATAAACAGGGAAAGAGCGGCCGGGTGCCGGGAAAGAAATAAGGATTGCAAGAAATGCCGATGTATAAGACAATGGGGGGTATACTTGTCGGAATGCGCAACACAAATCTAACTTTAAGGAGGGGGTAGTATGAAAAAATTTTTCTGCGGTCTCTTCGCCTTCATTATCGGCATTGCTTTTCTCTTTGCCGGCCCGGTCATGGTAAAACCGGTGTTTGGTGCCGACGAGAAACCGTCCGGGTCTACTGACAAGAAAAAGAAGAGCGGAAAGAAGAAAAAAGGTGACGACGCGAAAACAGGCGAGGACCAGTCCGCCGGACAGACAAAGACCGGAACGGCGACAACCCCGACCAAGACAATGACCCAGCCCGCCACCAAGACACAGGGCGCAGTCTCCTCCGGGTCACCGGCCGATGCAACAGATAAGGGTAAGACGGAAAGCAAGAAGAAGAAGACGGGAAAGAAGAAGGGATCCGACAAGGATACCGAGCCTCCCAAATAATCAGGCAATAAAGAAAAACCGCCGGCCTTTCGCGTGCCGGCGGTTTTTTTGTGGCGAGCCTTACCTTCCAATCCGTACCAATTCCGTAGCGATGTCCCGGTTGTAAGGGTCCATCTTCATCGCTCTCAAGAGGAGCTCTCCCGCCTTTTTCCGATCATTCGCCCGGACATACATCATTGCCAGCTCCATGATAGTTTGTGCGTCGATCCCTTTCATCTTGAGCATGGCCTCTCCGGCGGGGATCCCGTTGCCCGTGTCGTTGAGGCCCCGATAGACCTGGAATAGATTTTTACCGACACCATTGTCCTTGTCTCTATCCCCGACCGCGAGAAATACCGGCAGCGCCCGGCTGTAATCCTTCAATGCCAGAAGAACATTGCCTTGCGCTATGCGGGGAGCAACACTCCCCGGGATCTCCCGCCGGGCCTTTTCCGAAATGTCCAGGGCTTTCCGGTAATCCTTTTGCTTGACCAACACGTCGACGTAGTCCCTGACGATCTCCTCGCTGCGCGGGTTCAGCCGGTACGCCTTCTCGTACATGTCCGCCGCCTTGCCCGTCAGGCCCTCCCCGGCGTAGATCCTCGCCAGTTCATGGTACACGCGCACGTCCGTGGAGCCCTCGGAAGCAAGGGCGCGAAGCTCCGATTCCGCACGGACAACCTGTTTGTGGTCGAGCATATACCGGACCTTGAGGAACCGGATCTCTTTGTCGCGCGGGTACGCCTTCACCGCCTCGTCGAGGGTCTCCCGGGAAAATGCCTCTTCGAGGTCCCGGTACAGTGATACGTAATAGTCGGGGGACAGCTTGTCTTCCTTCCTGTAACCCGTCACATCCGGCACCTTCCGGGTCTTGAAACGGTACAGGCCCTTGATGTTGTCCGCGGAAGTAGCGGAATAGAAACTCTTCGGCGCCGAGAACTCAAGGGCCGGCAGATCGTCCGTGTTGTAGTATGCGGTAGCCAGGAGAGGTTCGATCTGCCGGGCGTCGGTGATGTAGTGGGCAAAGATCGCGTCGGGCTTCGTCAGGTTGATGCCCTGGAGAGCCTTTCGAAACGCGCCGTTTCCCCGGTAGTGGCGGATATAGTTCTGATAATCAAGGGTCAGCCTGTCCTGCGACCCGAGCAGTATCAGGTCCGCATCACACCCCCGCCACACGATCCCGTCGGGAAAAACCGAAAAGAACGTCCTGAGGACCATCTTCACATCGGCGGGGTCAATGTCGTATAACTGGAGCCACTGGCAGAAGATGCCGCCTTTTTTCAATTTTGCCCTGCTTGTCCTGTAGAACTCCTTCGTGAACAGGTTCCCGATACCCGCTATCCAGGGGTTTGAGGGCTCCGAAATGATGATGTCGTACTGTCTTGACGACGCAAGAAGTGCGTTCCTCCCGTCATCTATTTTCAACCTGAACCTGCTGTTCTTCAACACATCGCCGTTAAAGGGCTCAAAGAAGCGGTTGGCCTCGACGACCGCGGGCTCCAGTTCGGCGCACGTCACGGAACGCACCGAGGGGAAATCAAGCACGGCCTTCGCCGTAATGCCGCTGCCCAGGCCGACGATGAACACGTCCTCGGGCGCCCGGTGATAGAGGACGGGGATATAACCGAGCAGCAGCTGGGTCGGCATGTCCCCTGCCGTCGAGGCATCCGTCTTACCGTTCACCTTGAGATACGTGCTCTCCGAATCCCTGTACACGGAAACGGTCGATGTGATGCCGTCCTTGTGGAATATCGGCGCCGCGGAATTCTGGATCTCACCGTAATCGCCGCGGTACCAGTCGGCATAGACTGCGCCGCCGCTCGACATGACGGCGGGGCTCCAGGACGGCAGGTACGCAGCAAGGAGCAGTGCGGGCACGACAACGAGGCTGGCCGCCGCCTTTTTGATCCTGTTCCGTTTGGCGGTGTATATGAAAATTGCCCCGCAAAGAACATTGATCATCACGGCTATTCTCAGGCTATCTTCTATCCCGATAAAAGGAATGAGAATGAACCCGGTTGCGAATGCCCCGATGATGCACCCTATGGTATTGATCGCATAAATCTCGCCGATGCGTCTGCCGAGGTCGTGGAAGCTTGCCGCATATATCTTACCGGCGAGCGGGAAAACAAATCCCATGACCACCGTCGGGATGAGCATGGCAAGAAAACAGAGAACGAAATCGGCCGTGATGATCAGGTTGTAGGAATGCTTCACATAGGGAAAGAGCGCTATGAAAAAGAGCGGGGCCTTGCCGAGGAGGAGGATGGAGACAATACATGAAATACCTGTCACAACCTCAAGCCACCCGAACGAGACAAGGCCGAAAGACGCCCTTCGCGATATGCATCCGAAGAGTATGCTTCCTAAGGCTATCCCGAAGAGGAACGTGGTCAGCATGGTCGTAAAGGCGTACGTGGAGCTTCCCAGCGCCAGGGCCAGCGCACGCGTCCAGCATATCTCGTAGACCATGGATGCGAATCCCGTGAAGGCAAAAACATAAAAGAGCAGCCGCACACGGCGGATGTCCGTCACCGGGGCGCCGGTGTGCCCTGCATCAGCGGCCGCATCCATCCCCTGCCTTTCACCGGAGGCTGTCATTCTCCTGTTTATCAGCCATATCGAGAGGCCGACCATGATATTGACAACCGCCGCGCTGATAAGGCTCATCTGGATGCCGGCGAGGCGTATCAGGTAAAAGCCCGCTATGAACGCGCCCAGGGCTGCCCCGATGGTGTTGATGAAATAAAGGGAGCCGAGCTTCCTTCCTACTTCGCCGCTGTGGCGGATGAAGAACTTGGCCAGGAGCGGGAGCGTCCCTCCCATGAGGAACGTAGGGATGATCAGGACCGATACGCACAGAATGAAGCGCACTATGCTTATGGTGAAAAATGATGTCTCGGAAAATCTAAGATAGATCGTCTCAACCACGCGAAAAAGAAAAGGCGTGAGAAGGCAGTAGAAGCCGATCGCCCCTTCCAGCATCCCGTATGCAAGAAAGAGCGGCGACGCCCCGTTCCTTTTCAGGATGTTCATGAGAGGGCCTCTGCTGTCAGCGAGGCGGCCAAAATACCAGCTGCCGAGGGCAAGCCCTCCCATGAAGGCCGTGATCACCGTGCTGACCGCAAAGGTCGTATGCCCGAAAAGGAGGCTGAGCATGCGCGTCCAGACGATCTGGTACACGAGGCCGCATACGCCGGAAAGGAAAAAGAAAACGAACAAAAATACGAAGACAGTCCGGGGAGTCCCCCTCGGCCGATCACCCATTCGATGCCCCTTTTTCAGGATATTACCTGAAGTATACGTGCTTTGAGACCCGGGCACAAGCTAAGTGAGCTCTTATCAATTTGGCCCGATACATTTATCGAAGGGCAGGGTATAATCCGGTCATGAGCAAGCGCGCCTTGTCAGTTCACGAAAGCCATTGAGCCGGTCATCCCGGGGGAGACCCCTTTTTATGAACCGCTTAAGCCCGTATTGGAAAAGTACGGCAAACGAATGGGCGAGGCCACAGTAATCCGGTAATACGTGAAGTTTGCAGCTTCACGTCCGGGAGGACCTGTATGAGTTGCTTCTTGACCCAATCCGGCCGATAATAATTGGTATATTTCAGTGTTCGGGCGTCAAAAAATAGAAAAGGAGGGGCGCGCGGTGATCTATGGGGCAACCAACAACCCGCTTCGGCCGTTAAAAAGTGAGATCAAGGCTATAGCCGCCCTTGGCTTCGATTACCTGGAATTGTGCCTCGACCCGCCACAGGGCCTGCCCGGTATGCTCAGGCCGAAAATTGCCGAGATCACGTCTATCCTTGAAGGGGAAGGCCTCCGGCTGCCGGTCGCCCACCTGCCGACCTTTATATCGCTTGCCGACATCTACGCCTCGATCCGTGAAGCTTCTCTGGGCGAGGTGTTCGATGCCCTCGAACTGGCGGCAGAGTTCCGGGTCGAAAAAGTAGTCCTTCACCCGGCATACCTCACCGGGCTCATAGCCTTTACCCCGGACATCGGGAGAGGGTACATGCTGGAATCCCTGGCGCGCATCCTGGAGAACGCCTCGGGGCTCGGCCTTACGTTATGCCTCGAGAATATGTTCCCCCGCGTGGGACACATGTACCGGCCCGATGAATTTACCGAAGTCCTTGCGAAGAATCCTCAGCTCATGATGACCCTTGATCTCGGCCACGCCAGCATCCGCGCCCCGAAGGGCCAGATAGCCGCCTTCGTGCATGTGGCCCGGGGACGTATAGGCCACGTGCACGTGTGTGACAACAGCGGCAACGAGGACGAGCACCTGCCCGTGGGCGCCGGGCGCATCGACCTTGCCGGAGGCCTTCAAGCCGTCAAGGCATCCGGATACGACTCAACTATCACCCTCGAGGTCTTCTCGCCGGACCGCAGCTATCTCGCCGCATCACTCGAAAAGATACGTGCCATCTGGGATAAAGCAGGCTATTTCCCGACCCCATAGACCTTCTCACTACCGCCGCATCCCGCGTCTTGCGTTGTACGTTTCACGATTCAGCCAATCATCCCGTTTCTCCTTTCCGCATCCTTAAATATCCTGCCAAACCCGGCGGACGAGGCTATACTTACTGTAGGTAGACATTATGGGGAAGGAGATGATGCATAATGCTCATACCGACAAAGATACTCGTCCCGACCGATTTCTCGGAACATTCCGACAGGGCGCTCGGGCAGGCCCTTGACATAGCCGCACAATACGGTGCGGAGGTCTGCCTTGTCCATGTCCTGTGTGTTATCCGCTCCGATTTTGAAGAGTTTGTCCGGAAAGAGGCACAGGAAAAACTGGCGGACCAGCTTCGCAGGTTCCCCCGGGCAAAGGACATGGGCGTCTCTGCGCATATCCGCAGCGGCATTACGTACGAGGAGATCCTGAAAGAAGCAAAGGAAAAAGGGATAGACCTCATCGTGATCGCGTCCCTCGGCCAATCGGGCATTGCAAAATATTTCATTGGAGGAGTGGCCCGCAATGTTTTGAAGGGCTCGAAATGCACGGTGCTGCTGACAAAATGAACGGTGACCGGACCCCGCTCGAAGGGTCATGCACCTTAGAGAACGAACAAAAGGAGGATACCCCATGTATACACGGTTGATCCTGGTAAACTTCGGACCGGGAGCGCGGTCGACCGGGGAGATGGTGATCGACACGTTTGCCCCGATATATAAAACGATGCGCGGTTTCAGGAGCGCGACGTTCTTCGCAAACCCCGACACCGGTGAATGCGGCGCCTTGAGCCTCTGGGAGACAAAGGAGGATGCCGAAACGGCGACGGTCAGCCTGTGGCCGAAACTTCAGGAAGTGGCCGGCGGCATGCTGAAAGGGCCGCCCATGGTGCGGACGTTCGAACTTTACGAACCCAGGCCCCTTCCACCCGAGGAAATTGGATAAAACGTCCTGCGGAACCTGTGAAAACGACAACCCTCCCGCACGGCAGGATGAGGGAGTTTCCTGTTGACATGGGAGCGTTTCAGGTCTATAAAATCATGGACACAAATCTATCAAAGGAGTGGGACCGCAATGGAAGACGACCCTGGCAGTCGATTATGCCTTGATTGGGGCGGATCGCTTCCATCCCTCGCAGCGGCCATCCGGGTCCTTTGATCCTTATAGCCTCTTCGATGACCGGAAGCGGTCATAAAAGAGGTTCCTGCAACAATTTCCCTCTTTCACTCCAGTCATAAAGACCGACCGGGCCTCATCCATTATTTGGAGAGGTTGTTATGTACTGGATCAGCAAGACCATGCACCGGCTTGGAAATTTCCGGGCGCGTCTCTTCGTCTTTCTCGTCATCCTGGGACCGGGGGTCATCACGATGATCGCCGACAATGACGCGGGGGGGATCTCGACGTATGCGGTCACCGGGTCTAAATACGGGTTCAACATACTCTGGGCATTCTTCATCCTCGTCCCGATGGCCTATTTTATACAGGAAATGACCGTCAGGCTCGGTGCCGTGACCAAGCGGGGCCACGCGGAGGCCATCTTCGACGGTTTCGGGCCGGTCTGGGGCTGGTTTTCCATCATCGACCTCGCGGTCGTGAACTGGCTGACCCTCGTAACAGAATACATCGGCATGACAGCCGCCATGAGCATGTTCGGCATACCGCCTGTCATCACGTTCGCCGCCGTCACCATCATCCTGATGGCGGTGGTCATGACGGGAAAATACTGGACGTTCGAGAGGGTAACCCTCTTCTTTTGCTGCTTCAACTTCGTCTATATCCCTGCGGCATTCTGGGCGATGAAAAGCGGGAGCGCCCCCCCGTGGAGCGAGGTCTTCAAGGGCTTCTACAACCCCAGTTTTCCCCAGGGGCTTACGACAGACCTTATCTTTATCATCATGGCAAATATCGGCACCACGATAACCCCGTGGCAGATATTCTTCCAGCAGAGTGCCGTCGTGGACAAGGGCCTCGACATCAAGGACGTCAAGTTTGGAAAGATAGAGACCTTTGTGGGCGCCTTCCTGACATGCCTTGTGGCCGCCTTCATCATTATCGCGACGGGGGCTGCATTTTATTATCACAACCCCCCGATCACCGTGGAGGATGCGCGGCAGACAGCCGACGCCATCGTTCCCCTCATGCCACACGGAAGGGGCTCATGGGCCCGGATGTTCTTCGCAATCGGCCTGTTCGATGCAGGGTTCCTCGGCGCTCTGTGCATATCGCTTTCGACATCCTGGGCTGTGGGAGAGGTGTTCGGATGGGCGCACTCGCTCAACAAGGGCGTTAAGGACGCACCCTGGTTCTATTTCATCTACTTTTTCATTCTCGCAACGGCCGGCGCGATCGTTCTCATCCCCGGGGCACCGCTCATCACGATCACCATGTTCGTCCAGGTCGTCGCGGTGACGCTCCTGCCTGCCGCCCTTATATTCCTTATCCTTCTTTTGAACGATGAAACTTTGATGGGCCAGTACAAGAACACGCGGTCGCAGAACATTATCAACTGGAGCATCACCATCTTCGTTATTTTCATGTCGAGCCTGTACGGCATTTCCGTTCTCTTTCCCGAACTGTTCGGGCAAGGATAGGAGGAGGTCCCATGAACGACTCTACATACAACAACGGGCCCGGGTTTGAATTCCTCTGGTTCTCCGAGCTGCTGTCGCGCCCGGTAAACGCCGGGCAGGCAGGCAAAAAGCTCGGCAAGCTCACAGACCTCGTTTTCGAGCTCGTCGAGCCCCATCCCCATGCCAGGGGAATATTCCTCGACCATGGGTGGGGAAAACCGACCGAGTTCATACCCTGGGACAGGGTCATCGAGATCACCCCGGATGCCATAGTCGTCGAGCCGCCGGAAGATGGCGAGGCTTATCCCCCCTTTCAGGACCAGCCGGGCTGGATGCTCCTCAACCAGCATCTCATGGGCAGGAGCATCCTCGACATCGACGGGAGGAAAGTGGAGGTTGTCAACGACATTCATTTGCTGTTAACCAAAGGCCAGCTGATCATCGTTCATGTCGATGTTTCCATGAACGGGTTCCTGCGAAAATGGGGATTCAAGGACGTCCGCTGGATAAAGGACCGCCTTATTTCCTGGAAGTGGGTGCAGCCCTTTTCCGTTGAGGATGCCGTCGCCACCGATTCCCTGTCCCTCGCCATCAGGAGGGAACAGGCGCTCGATATGCCCGGGGAGGACCTGGCCGATGTCGTGGAGATGCTTTCCGGCGAACAGCAGGAAGCGTTTTTCTCCGCCCTCGATGCCGAGAAGGCCGCCGAGACCCTTATTCACGCCGAACCGCGGGCCAGGCGCCAGCTGATCGAAGACTTGACCGAAGAGCGTGCGAGGTCCATCCTTGCAGAGCTGTCCCTGCCGCAGCTCGCGGACATCTTTTCGGACCTTCCTCACGACGATGTGACAGAATTGATGAAATTACTTACCGAGGAGCAGAAGGAACAGCTCCAGCACATGTTATACGATGATGAGGTCACGGCGCAGAGGTTCATGGTCCCCAACTTCCTGCACTTCCCGCCGGACGCCCTGGTAGGGGAGACGCTGGGTGCGATCAGGCAGTCGAAACTGGAGATCGACGCAATTTCATACATTTATGTCGTTAGCGACGAGATGGTCCTGCAGGGCGTCGTCGATATCCGCGAGCTGATACTGGCATCCGACGACATGCGATTGCAGGACATCATGTCGACATCGGTCGTTTCCGCCGAAGTGACAAAAAAGATCGAGGAAGTCGAAGAGATGTTCGATAAATACCATTTCCGGATGATCCCGGTCGTGGACACGTACGACCGCCTGACAGGCGCCATCTATGCAAATGATGTGGTAAAACCGTCTGATCAATAACGAAGGAGCACCCGCCATGCCAAGGATAAAAATGACCCCCACGGTCAGGATCGCACTTTTCTTTCTCTGGTTCTACCTCCTGTTCCTGATGATCCTCATCCTGATAAAATTCATCCGGGTCATCGGGTAATGTCCCGCGTATTGCCGGCCCGGCACCGCCAGAAAGCGGTGCTTACAGGTCAGGCAGCCCCACCTGGCCTAAAAGCTCCGACCGTGCCCGGCGCAGCGCTTCATTCCCCGGGTCCCGCTGTGACAATGAGACGGCCTTTTCTATCGCATCATACCAGTACCCGTTCGCCGCATACTTCCGTATAAGGTCCATGCCTCCCGTTGCCGAGAATTCCTTTGAAAGCCCGGGTTGAGCGGGCGTGAATATAACGCTGCCCCCGCTCACTATGTCTTTTGACCTCTGCTCCGGATCGGGAACGATCGCGACAAACCACTGGTACTCCATCGCAGGCTGCAAAGATACCCCGCTCCCCGAGAGGGACGAGCAATAGATCCCCTCCTTCGGGGGCTTGTTCAATTTCTTCTCGTAGACCGGTTTTACCGATTTGCCGTCATCGAGCACTATTTCGATCATAATGTCCGTAGGACGGGAGATGTACCAGCAAAAAGACGGCTGCGCGACCGACGTGGTCCCCGCGTAGTCCGGGACCAGGGCCACGAGTTTGAGCCCCGTCGTATCGACGCCCCGTGTTCCTCCTCCCACTCTCTTGCCCGGTTTGCCGAGCATGGGCGGGTTGAACTTGACCGGACCGTCCGCTTTCTTGACCTCCGGTGCCTTATCATCGGCTGAAATGGCGGGTGGTGCATAAACGAATGCGAGAAATATGACGAGAAACACTGCTGCTATGACCTTCATGTCCTGCCCTCCTTTATTCCGTTCCCGGCATCGGATATTACCTCGAAAACGGTTAAGCGGTCCTTCTTTCCCTTCAGAGAGACCGCGCCGATACCGACCGTTTCAAACCTCCCTCCCAGCCGTTTGAGGGTTGCCTCGCCAATCAAAACCCTCCACGGCCGGCTCCGGTCGTCGGACGCCGATGCTCCCTCTTTTTGAAACCCTTCGAGGCGCGACGCAATATTGACCGTGTCCCCGATAACCGTGTATTCCATCCTCTCCGAGCTTCCGAGGCACCCGGCAACGATGGGCCCCGTAAATATTCCGATGCGTGTATAGGCTGACGGCAGGCCCCTTTTTTGCCATACGGCATTAAGCTTCAGGGTCGCATCCCCCATTTCAAGGGCGCAGAGCACTGCGCTCATCGCGTCGGCATTTATGTGGCTTTCGAGCTCTTTTTTCAGCGGGGCCCCGAAGATGGCCATGACAGAATCGCCGATATACTTGTTGATCGTCCCCCCGTGACTGATAATGACCGATCCCATCGCCTCCATGTATTCATTGAGCCAGTGAATGAGGACCTCCGGGTCGAGTTTTTCGGAGATCGAGGTAAAGCCTTTCAGATCGGTAAAAAGGATCGTCGCTATGAATTTCTGGGATGAAGGCCGTCCACCGGACATAAATTTGTCCCGGTCTTTCCACAATTCCGCGGCGACACTTGCAGATACATGCTTTGAAAAAAGCTGCATCATGGATTCGCGTTCTGCCCTTTCGACGGTAGAGATATATGCCGTGATAAAGCCGGATGAAGCGAGGCAGGACATGAGCACCGGGATCACGGGCAGCCACCAGCCGGCAAGGAATGCGAGGAATGTGACCGCGGCGACTATGGCCAGGACACAGAAACCGGAGAGAAGGAAATGCCAGATCTTCCTTGTAAACAGCGTAAATATCCCGCCGAGCAAACCGGCGACGATTATCAGGACATATTCCAGCGATTCGGGGAAAAATCGCAGGGGCTTGCTCTCTCCCAGCGCAAAACGTATCAGCTGGGACGCCATGAATGCATGGATCTCGATACCGTACTGAAAATCCCGCGATGCCCCGAACCTGTTGATCGGCGTGTGAAAAATGTCCTTCAAACTTACCGCCGTTGAACCTATGATGACGATCTTGTTGGAAAATATCCCCGCGGGAACCTTTCTTTTCATAAGGTCATCCAGCATGATTGATTGAAACGGGGGACCCTTGTAATCGAGGATATACTGGTATCCCCGGGCATCGATCCCGGCATATGCTGCGTCATATTCCCCGAGCGGTGTAAAGGTGGTCTTTCCTAACCTCATATGCGTCGGCTCCCTCGCATCGGGTTCCGGGACGATCTTAAAATTTTTTAGATACTGCAATGCCAGAAGAAGCGATAACGAACTGTATACCGTCTTTCCGTCATCGAGGAAGAGAAGCCCCCGCCGGATCGCACCGTCCGGGTCCAGGATTATATCGTTAAAACCCACCCTCTCAGGATCCCGCAAGGAATATGGCCCGCCAACGCCCGGCTCCCGGTCGTCGCCCAGTTTTCTTATAGCGAATACATTGGCCCTTTCGCGAAACACCTTTTCAAGCATTACCTTCCCCGGCGGGACTTGAATATCGCGAAGGATATCGAGGCCAATGGCCGACGGCTTATCCGCGGCGACCGAATCGAGCAGCACGGCCAGTTCACCATCCGTCATGGGCCAGTGCCCCAGGGCTTTTATGTCCCCTTCCGTTATTTTTACCAGTATGATCCGGTCATTACGCACGCCGGGATCATACTGCAACCCGACGTAAAGATCGTAGCAAATAAGCTCTATGGGCTGGAGAATGCCGCTGAAGCGCACCAGTATTACGGAAAGCGATATCAGTGCGCTGGCGGCAAGAATGAAAAGAATGCGCGGCAGTCCCGTTCCGGGGAGATAGATGGCGGCCTCCCGTGACCGTCTACAGCCAGTTCCCTACCAGGACAAAGGGGGCCCAATAACAGGGGTGCTGATAACGTTCACCCTTGAGCAGTTTCAGCTGGGCCTGCCGGAGTGCCTTTGCCTTCGAGAACGATCTGTCGGTCAAATTCCTGTAAAATTCCACGACGAGGTCCGAACTGGCCTGGTCGTTGATGTACCACAGTGTTGCAAGTGCACTGCGCGCCCCGGCCTTGACCGACAGGCCGGCAAGGCCGAGTGCTGCCCTGTCGTTCGTTGCCGCCGACTGGCAGGCGCTGAGTGTCAGCAGCTCGACGGGGTTTTTCCGGTACCGGCTCATCCCGACAAACTTTTCGAGCTGGTCCATGTTCAGTTTCTCGTTCCATGTCAGGATATACGTCTCCGCGGCATTCTCCGAGAACTCGCCATGCGAAGCTATGTGCACGATGGAAAACGGGGTCTTCCTGATCTCGTCGTTGATCAGGCTGGTCTCGAATTCCTTGTTCATAAGCGCCGTACTGCGGACCAGCTTCCGGATCTCTTCAACTTCGTACGGCACGTAGGGAAGAGGCGAAAAACCCTGGACCCCGTCGGACAATCCTGCAATGAGCACATCGTCCTTTTCCCTTCCCCGCGGGGATGCGTCTACCAGGGTAAGGCCGGGCATCGTCACGGCCGCAAATCGCGTGATGAGGAAGTCCTTCCCGTCATGGAGCGCCGCAAAAGGCATAGTCCGGAGTGTCCCGTCCGGTACGAATATTATGGTGTCGACCTTCTGCGCAATAAGGTCCGCCTCGATGGGGCGCACCATCCAGTCGTACAGTTTCTGCCCGTGGACCATGTATTCACGGGATGTCCTGTTCTCGAGGGTGCGCCTGAACTGCCGTATCTCTTTCGCGACCGTGTCCCGGCCCAGGCCGACCGTGTATTTCCGGAAACCCCGGGGCAGGCCGGCAATGACCTCGATGCGGTCCGGGAGGGTTATAAAGTAAAAGATCGCACGGCCCGGGTGGACAAGATCGGCGTTGTCTATTTTGATTCGTTTGGCCGCCACGCAGCTGTTTTGAAAATAGTCCTGCAGCTCCGCCGCCCGCAGGAGCTCCACGGCCTGGATCGCTTCGAGAAGATAGGTCTCCGATTGCTTTTCGTCTCTTTTTGAGGCTGCTTCCTTCAGGAGAAGATTGACGAATTCCACGTAGATCGGCTCGGCGGAATCGGTGTATGTCGCCTGGTTGTAAATGCGGCAATCCCCCGAAAATTCGTACCGGATCGACTGGAGAACGTTGATGGTCTTGCGATACGCGAGAAGGGCCTCCTGTGCGTTGCCTGTCCGGACCATCAGCCGCGCGGTCTGCCAGTACCACCGGTACAGGGATTCAAGCGCCCCGGCGGCCTGCGCCTCGAAGATCGCCTGCCGGGTATACCGCATCGCCGCATCGTAGTCGCCCTCGTTTTCGCTTAAAGCCCCGAGGTAGCCCGATGCGTACGAGAGGGAAACGTGGTCCTTTATCGGTTCCGCGCTCTTGAGTGCCCCATCGAGCGCCCTGCGCGCCTCCTTTGTCAGCTCCGCCTTCCGGTTGGGTGAACGTGATGCCAGTGCGGTGTACATCCGGGCGATCCCGATAAGCCCGTATGCCTTGTCATGCGAATCCGGCAATGCCATGTGCCGTGCATACGCCGACCTGAGCGATGCCTCCGCGGACCTCACGTCATCCCGCGCGAGGGATGTACGGGCGGAATTCGACATGGCCCGTGCCGCGAGAAGATTATTTCCGGTGCGCACGGCTAGCTCATAGCTTCGCTGATAAAGCCCTGTGGCCTCGGCGTACTTCTTCTGGAGAAAAAGTAGGTTGCCTGTATTATTGAGCACCGCAGCCAGTGCTGCGTCATTTTTGGTTTCTTCCGCCAGGCGCTGTGCCTCTTCAAGTACTTTCGCGGCTTTGTCCAGATCGTTGGTCAGGAGATAGCTATTGCCGATATGGGCGAGAATGACCGCTTCCTTATCGTTCGGCTCCGTTTTCTTTGAAAGCCTGAGGGCCGTTTCCAGGCATTTCTGCGCGGCCCGGTAGTGCCCGAGGGAATTGTATGCCAGCGACAGGCTAAGCAGGACGTCCGCCTGTTCTTTCACCCGGCCGAGGTCCCCGAGAACTTTGTCGGCCTCGATCCCTCGTTTGATGGCGCCCGTAAAATCACCGTTCTTGAGTCCGTCGTTCATCTGTTCGACAAGCTTTTCCGCCGCCGCAGTTTCCTTCGGCGCTTCGTTTTGCTGCACGTCTTCGGCCATGGCGGTACCTGAAAAGAAAAGGGCACATACGATGGCGATTATAAATATATATTTCATGATTTTCATACCTTTACTGTATCGGGCTGGCCAGAAGGCCGCCGGGCTGCGGCGGCAGGCCATCCCGCCCTTTCATCACGAAGGTGCTCATCTCCTCCTCGTTCTCCGCGCAGGCCTTCGGCACCAGGGAAGCGAGGTTTAGAAACGTGTCCGGGAGATCCACCATGGTGGCGCTCACATCCACATAGGGGGCACTGATGCCCACCGTGCCTGATAGGCCGAAGCTCGATGATGCGCTGACAATACTGTCCAAGCTCTGCAGGAAGACATCCGTGATGAGGCTGATGTGACCGCCTTCTCCATATACCGCATTCGCAATGATCTTACTGGCATTCTCGAGCACAACAGCGTCCGCAGCAATAAAGATATTTCCGCCGTTTCCGTATCCGCCGACACTTGCAGAAATGCTGCTATTGATAAGATGGAGAAGCCAGGGGTCTATCGTAATGTTGCCGCCGTCGGAGCTTACTGTTGCGGCGGTAATGGAGCTGTCCCTCAATTCGATCAGGCCCGGGACTTTGATGCTAATGTTGCCTCCTGTGCCGGTGCCCTTGCTTTCTGTTGTGATCTTGGAGCCTGACGAAAGATAAAGGTCCGAGGACGCAACATTTATATTACCGCCATTTCCTGTCGAGCCGATGCCAGTATTGGCGTAAATGCCACTATTGTTGGATAGGTTTGCAGCCCCAGAGGCTGAAATATTTATTGATCCTCCGTGTCCAGCTCCCTGTGTTGTTGTAATAATGTCACCGGCATTTAATGTCATACTGCCCACAGCCATGTTTATACTCCCGGCGTTTCCGGAACCGGTTGTTGCCGCCTGGATAAAGCCGGTATTTCCGACATATAGGGAAGGAGTATTGATGGTTATGCTCCCGGCATTGCCTGTTCCGCTTGAATCGGCTCCAATTGAGCTTGACATATCAGAATTTTTTCCCGTTATAGTTACAGATTGGGTAGAAGCAATTTTGATTGATCCTCCTATGCCCGAAGATTCCGTGGATGTATTTATTTGGCCTCCATTGTCTAGTAATAAAGTTCCTACATTGAGGCCTATGCTCCCCGCATTTCCTCCAGAACGCGTCATCGCTTGTATCCCACCTTGGTCCAGAACACTTAAAGAGGGACTGGATATCGAGATATTGCCTGCACTACCGGGGCCGACTGTATTTGCAACAATGCCGCTTTGCAGCCCCGTGGGGCTAATCCCCGACACAAGCATTCCCTGCGTTGCATTGATGTTGATGTGCCCGCCAGAACCAGAACCGATCGTTGATGCTACTATCCTGCCACCGTCAACCAGTGACAATTCGCCCACGTTGAGGTCAATACCACCCGCATTGCCGGTAGATACTGCTCCAGCTTGGATGCCCGCATTAACAATACTCAAAACGGGCGTGGTTACTGATATATTACCGCCATTTCCTATTCCCGCCGTCGTCGCGCCAAGGCTGCTTGGGGTGCCTGCGGCATCCTGACCCGCAATGTAGACAGAATTGCTTGCATTCACATTGATTGAACCGCCCGATCCCGATCCCATCAACATGGTCGATACAAAAGCCCCTCCCGTCAC
The DNA here is from genome assembly GCA_963666485.2 of Syntrophorhabdaceae bacterium. Taxonomy (GTDB): domain Bacteria; phylum Desulfobacterota; class Syntrophorhabdia; order Syntrophorhabdales; family Syntrophorhabdaceae; genus Delta-02. Next base: position 567,991 of record CAXXUO010000001.1, read on the forward strand.
GTTCATGGTTCCGACATTTATGGTAATCGCACCCGGTTTGCCGGAACCAAACCCCGTTGATGAATCTATTACTGCGGTGTCGGCAACATTCAGGACAGGAGCGTATACGGTTATATTGCCCGCGTTTCCGTCATTCAAAGTACCTGCGTAAAGTCCGCTTCTGCCCGCTGTTCCCCATCCGGATATCGTGACTGCGCCCGTTGCATTAACGCTTATCGAACCTCCGGTCCCCGGGCTCGCCGTCGCTGATGTCACTTTCCCGCCGTTGAGAATAGAGAGAGAACCGGTATTCAGGGTAAGATTGCCGGCATTCCCCTGTCCTATTGTCATCGATTGTATATAGCCATTATCACCAATATATAAGGAAGGTGCCGCTATTGTCACATTCCCTGCGTTTCCGGAACCTGCGGCGGCAGACAAAATATAAGTGCCGGTGTCTGAGATAGAAGCAGACTTTGTTGCCGTAATATTTACGGAACCACCTGAACCGGCACTGTAAGTCGTTGTATCAATAGTGCTTTTATCAGAAAATGTGAAGTCCCCTGCGTTTATATTGACATCACCAGCTCGACTCGTATTCATTGAATAAGTTTTAATTGTACTGGAACCGAGGATATTGAGCCAATTGCCCGCGGAAAGACTTATAAGCCCGCCGGGGCCGGTTCCAGTCGTCAATACCCCGTCATCTGCTGTCGAATCAAGTACTGAATGAGACAAATTGATCTTATCGGCGGCAAGAATAATATTTCCGGCAGGTGCACTTGTCCCCCGGTATGTGTATGAAGAAAACCTGCCTTGGGAAATGTCCATTAGATCGCCCGCTATGGCAGTGATCGTACCCCCGGCACCTGTACCGGAATATGACGTCCATGCCCTGAAAGAGTCATCGGAAATTTTCATTGTTCCGGACCGTAAGTAAATATTGCCGGAAGGGGCATTCGTAGAATGGTCCGAATAAGAATAAAATTTACTTGTCGAAATATCCATCGCTCCTGTTGATGTAAGAGAAATTGACCCCGCAGCTCCGGTTCCGGACTTATATGATTCAGAATCAAACGTGCTTCCGGAAACTGTCATAGTCCCGGATTGAAGGTTTATAGCCCCAGCGGGAGCATTTGTGGAATAATTCGAATAAGAAGAAAATTTACTGGACGAAATATTCATAGAATCAGTTGCTGCGGCAGTGATTGACCCTCCTGATCCAGTACCGGAGCTATATGTGTCAGCATCAATCGTGCTTCCGGAAATTGTCATAGTCCCGGAATTCAAATTTATGCCTCCGGCGGGCGAATTGAGACCAGATAACGTATATGAATAAAGTTTGCTACCAGAAATATTCATCAACCCATCCGCGGTGACATTGATCGTTCCCGCCGGCCCAGCACCGCCGTATGTGTCCGCATCGAGTACGCTACTGGTTAAATTTATTGATCCCCCTTTAAGCCTGATATTACCGGCCGGCCCACTCGAATATTCTGAATAGGTATCGATGTGACTGCTACCCGAAATGGTCATAGCACCCAGCGCTTCCGCACTAAATAATCCCCCCGACCCTGTGCCGGATTTATACGTAGTTGCGTCAATCAAGCTGCTTCCGATAATATTCAAGGATCCGGCATTGAGGGTAATATTCCCGGCAGGCGCATTGGGAGCTTTATAGGTGTAAGATATTAGTGAGCTCCCCGAGATACTTGTTAAACCGCCAGAAGTCATATCGATTGTCCCGCCGGCACCCGTCCCATACGATGTGTCAGTGTCCAGTGTACTGTTCGTCAGGGTAATGGAATCGACTGCCTTCAGTGTGATTTTCCCGGCAGCCCCGGAAGCCCCGTAGCTGCTCGAATCGATATAACTGTTGGTGAGATTAACAGTATTCGAATCCAAAGTTGTATTTCCCGCTTTACCCGAACAGTACAATGTATATGCGGACATACTACTTGAAACCAACGATATCGAACTGGTTGCCTTGATATTAATATCTCCAGAATTTCCTGAACCCGTTGTCGTTGTTTTTATTCTTCCTCCCGATATAAAAAACTGGCCTCCCTGGATGTATACTGCTCCGCCCGTTGTTCCATTTGTATCTACATCGCTCGTATATCCGGATGGATAAGGATGCGCGGCCGTATTTCGCAGTATTTGAACATTACCGAGATTTGAGGAAACTTGCACTAAAGGGGGACCTGTAGAGATGCTAACTTCCCCGGGGGATGCAACGCTGACGAGGCTTACCTGTCCCCTTTGCGCCCGAAGAACTGCGTTATCCACGGTAATATCGCCTCCGACCACCGACAGGTTCTTTCCCGCCGGCATGACGAGCTTTGTGTTGGGCTGAAAATTAATGGATGCAGGCGTCGTCGCCAGAAAACCGAAAGCCGACGGCGTGTCGGCGGTCAGGATATCCCCCGTCGATGAGTTCGCGTAATAACGCCCGCCCGTACCCAGCTTGATGTAGTCGGCGGTGCTCACATGAAAAGCTCCGCTTATGCTAAGAGAGGCGCTGGGGCCAAAAACGACACCGTTGGGATTAATGAGAAACATATTAGCCCCGGCGATAGTCGAAGCTAAAAGGCCGTTAATGTTCGATACATATGACGAACCAACCCCTGTGACGCGGGAAATAACGTTCTGAATGCCGGCAGGTCCGGAAAAGACCGCACTCTCAGTATTAGTTATTCCAAATTTAGAAAAGCTGTGAAAAAGGTTGTTCCCGAACTGTGTCCCCGCCGTTATGCCATAGGCGGGGCCAGCGGAGACCACGGTGCCCCTTGTCCCATCGGCGACGATGCTCTGTGCGGACACACCACCATGGGTCAGGATGAAAAACAATAATGTGGCAACCGCGATTGCCATTCCTGTAGATCTTTTTATTGCTGTCATAGGGAATCTCCTTTTGCAGGAACCCAAGGACAAAATGGAAATTAAAACCCTGTTCTACGAAGAAACTGGAACATCTCTCACACCCTTAGTATATCGGGCTTGCAAGAAGCCCGCCAGGCTGCGGCGGCAGCCCGTCCCTTCCCTTCATCACGAAGGTACTCATCTCCTCCTCGTTCTCCGCACAGGACTTCGGCATAAGTGAAGCGATGTTGAGGAACGTGTCCGGGAGGTCGACCATGGTGGCGCTCACGTCCACGTACGGGGCGCTAATGCCCACCGTACCCGACAGCCCGAAGCTTGACGATGCACTGACAAAGCTGTCAGGGCTCGTGAGGAAGGCGTTCGAAACGATGTTGATGTGGCCGCCGTCACCGTATTCCGCGTTCGCGATGATGTTGCTTGCATTCTCGAGGATCACGTTGTCCGCCACGATATTGATATTGCCACCGTTGCCAATTCCACCTACACTCGCCGTGATCGAGCTGTTGGTCAGTCGAAGGAGCCACGGGTCTATCGAGATATTGCCGCCGTCTGTGCTCACCGTCGCCGCCGTGATAGAACTATCCGTCATCTGGATCGTACCCGGAACCTTGATGGTGATGTTGCCGCCGGTGCCGGTGCCGGTGCTCCGGGTGCCAATGCTTGAGCCGCCGGACATGTAGAGGTCCGACGCGTTGACGTTGATGCTGCCCGCATTGCCTGAACTGTATGTATTAGAGAAAATGCCGCTCGGCCAGCCAACGTTTGTACCTGAAATGGTCACAGGGCCCGAAGCGTTGACATTGATCGAACCGCCTGTTCCAGTTCCTCGTGTTGAACCGGACAGTTGTCCCCCCGAAGTAAGGGCCAGGCTGCCGGCATTGAGATCAACGATCCCTGCATTACCCGAATTCCATGCCATCGAGAAAATACCAGTTGGATTATCTTCTCTCCCTTCTGAGATGCTGACCAGACCCGAAGCATTGACAACTACCGTTCCGCCTGCTCCCGTTCCTCGTGTTGAGCTGGCGAGCTGCCCCCCCGATGTAAGAGTTAGGTTTCCGACATTAAGGTTTACGGTTCCCGCATGCCCCGAACTCCATGCGCTCGAAAAAATACCACTCGGCCAATCAAAGCTGCCTTCTGAGATGTTCACCGGGCCCGAAATATTGACATTGACCGTTCCGCCTGCGCCCGTTCCTCGTGATGTGCTAGCAATTTGCGCCTGGGATGCTATGGTCAGGCTTCCCGCGTTTAGGAATATAGTCCCCGCATTGCCCGAACCCCGCGTGTTCGAGAAAATGCCGGTTGGATAGTGATCGGGATTCATAATCCATCCCGACACGATCACAGGACCGGATGCGTTAATATTGATTATCCCGCCATTACCCGTCCCCCTTGTTATGCCGGAGATTTCCCCACCGGATGCCAAGGCAAGGGTGCCTACGTTGAGGTTAACGCTGCCTCCATTGCCAGAACCTGTCGGGCCTACCCCCGCAGCAATTAACCCGCCATTAGAAGCAGCAAGATATGGCGTGTCTACTGTGATGTTCCCGCCCTTTCCCGCACCATTCGCCATAGCATAGATACCAGATACTGCTCCGGTAACACTAAATCCGGAGATAATCACTGATTCTGAACTTGCGATGGTTATGTCTCCTCCTGAACCGATACTTGAGGTATTCGTCGATACATAACTGAGGTCATTCACGATAACATTCTTTGACTTGATATCAATGGTACCGGCATTGCCAGAACCCCGACCAACTGCGTTAATACCTGAAGAACCTGAAAGAGCGATGTAATCCGCGGCATTGAGGGTAATAGCGCCACCTGATCCGGAATACAAGGTATCCGATTCAATGAGAGCATGTGATAAACTGATACTGCTCGCATTCACGGTGATACTCCCTCCATTCCCGACTCCTTCTGCTATCGAAACAAAAGTGCCCCCATTCACGGTAATAGGCCCCGTTGTGGCAATATTGAGAATCCCTCCAGGCCCGGCACCTGAAGAGTTCGTCACTATCGAGCCGCCTGTCAATATGAATTGTCCTCCCCGGATGTACACGTCACCTCCGGTCGTTTCCCTTGTTGATACATAACTTCGGGATAGTTCTATTGTGCCCAAGTTGCCGAACCCGTTCATTAACGGAGGGCCGGTACCAATTGTTACTTCGCCCGGGGAACCGACGCTGATGAGATTGACCTGTCCCCCTGGGGCCCCAATCCAATTACGGGTCATATTAATATCACCTCCGACAATGGATACCATTTTGCCGGTCGGCACGGTTAGTACCGTTGTCGACCAGGCAGATGTGGTGTCTCCCGCAAAGCTTATTGGCGCCGGCCTTGCGGACAGGAATCCAAATGCCGAAGGCGGGTCTGAGGTAAGGACATCCGCTGCCGGGTTTGAGGCATCAAAACGGCCGGTCGCACCCAACTTTATGTAGTCCGCCGTGCTGACATGAAAGGAGCCTGTTATACTGAGAGATGCGTTGGGACCAAAAGCAACGCCGTTGGGATTGAAGAAATACATGTTGGCGCCATTAATGGTCGAAGCCAAAAGACCATCTATATTCGATACATACGACGGGCCGACCCCTGTAACCCGGGAAATTATGTTCTGAACCGATGCCGGCCCGGAAAACGTGGCGCTGCCTGAGGTAGGAACACTAAAATTCTGAAAACTGTGAAATAAGTTCCCGCCCACCTGCGTACCTGCCGTTATACCAAAACTCAGAGGACCGCCGGAAACTACCGTTCCCCGGCTTCCATCGGCCTTGATGGCCTGACCAAACCCTGCAGAAACTGAGATATACAAAAGAAGTACCGCCAGGTATAGCGGCGTAACGATGGTTCTTTTTATTCCTGTCATGGGAAACCCCCTTTTACAGGGAAGCCAAAGACAAACTGGAAATTAAAGCCCTGTTCCTGAAGTGAATTGCTCACCTTGTCGATGTTCCGGAAAGGATACCCGTAATAGAACTGGAGGCTCATCCGGTTCGCTATGTTCCACATGACGCCCATGCCGGCGCTGCCGATGCTGTCGGGATCGGGGGTGTCCCTCTTCGAGTTCCATGACCAGCCAAAATCGGTGAAAGGGACGAGGTAGATGATGTTGTTCCCTGATGACGAGGTGTAGATGGGGATGCGCAGTTCGAATGAGCTTGCGATGCCGTTGTCCCTGACGAGCTGGTTCTCCGGGTACCCCCGCACGGAGTTGATGCCGCCGATCGAGAACTTTTCGATCGGCAGGAGGGGGGTCGCGGGTAAACTGCATGTCCGTCCGGAAAACGAACTGCGTCCCGCCTTCGGTGATCTTGCGCAGGTACTTGACCTGCCCGAGCCATGCAAGGAACCGGCCGTCAGGCCCCGGACTATCCCCGCGAGTGGCGCCGAGTATGCTGAGCCCAAGGCTGAAGCTCGACCGGGCCGCGATAATCTGGTTCTGCGATCGGGAAACATATTCCTGCGCGAACCGGAGCACCCGTACCTTGGACTTGCCGTCGTCCTGCCCTTCCGAGAAGGAGAAGCCTTCCCCCAGCAAAGTCTGCGTGCTGTCCCTGTAATCACCGGTGAGCGAAAGCCAGAATTCATGCTCAGGGGTCCGTATGATGGGCTGACTCAGGGTGATCCCGAACGTGTTCGTCAAACTCTTTATGTCGAGGCTGCGGAAAACGTCCTGGATCACCGTGCTCTGGTTGTTCGTGTAGTGAACGTTCAGATACGTGTCATACGCGGTGATCGGCAGCGAATAGGATATCCTGTATTCGTCGAGGCCCTGCGTCTTCCCGTAGCTGCCCTCCAATACATCGCCCAGACCGAACAGATTCTGGTGGCTGAGCCACAGCTCTCCCTTTACATCGCCTATGCTCGGGTTCACGTTGTTGTTGAAGTTTATGCTCGCCTTGTAAGGCAGGTTCTCTTCGACCTTGACGTTAAGCTCACCCTCGCCGGGTTTGACCCCGGGCTTCAACTCTGCGTTGAGGCGCTTGATCCGGGAGTCCTGGTTGAGAAGCTGCAGCATGTCCTGGAGTTTTCCCATGTTCAGAGGGGGGCCGGTGGCACGCTCTATGCGTTTCGTAAAATAGCTTGTCCGGAAGTATTTGTTACCCTCGACGTTGATGCTCGTGATATTGCCTTCGATGACCTGGATCCGCACCGTGCCGTCAACGACCTGCTGGTCGGGGATTATGGCACCCGAATTGATATACCCGTTGTTAACGTAATGCAGGGTGATGGCCTGCCTGAGAGATTCCAGTTCCTCAAAGGTGATCTCCCTGTTCTCGTACGGGGCCGATATCTTTCCGAGCTGCTCGCTTGAAAATATGGTGTTTCCGGTGAACTCAAACGTTTTGACCTTTATTTTGGGAAGCGTCTTCAAGTCCTGGAACTGGGGGGCCACGGGTGAATATGACGGCTGCTGGTCGATCTGCTGAAGACGTTCCGCGTAAAGTACCGCAGAATGACAGAAGATAGAGAGAAAACAAAAGAGTCCCGCTGCGAATCCGGAAAGGTATCCGGACCGCCCCGGCACTTCTCGCAGCGGATCATTCCGAAAACGGAAGCGTTTGATCGCCCACCTCTTTTGCTGTTTAATGTTTAAGGTATTTAGTAAATATTGTCATACTCTCTCTAGCATGACAATGCTGAAAAATTGGGGTGATAATGTAGTTAATTTCAGTACATTCTCGGCTAATTCGGACAAATAAAGCCCTTTTCACGACGAAAGATCCCCAGTCTGAGCAATTCGCGAAAAATTATTGTTTTTGTCGGAAAATTTCATAACAATACAAGAAACGTCTCAGATTTGTTTTAATAGATTTCGATCGACGGGGGGTATCGGACGGACGGCGGTCGCCCGGTCAAGTACCAGGGGGGGTGCTTGACAAATAGAAAAAGAGTGCTTTACTTATAGTGAAGGGCGGGTAAGCCCAGGCAGCGAGTAGGTGGAGGGACATATCCGAGTCGAAGGAGAATCGGATTCTCACTTCGAACCTCTTCATACGAAAGCGGAAAACAGGCACAACGCGCGAGAACCTGTGAAAGCCTGGCTAATCCACCCGATTTTTTTGTCCAAATGCACCCTCCCTGAAAACTGCGGATGAATTTGAGCATGCTGCCTGCTCCATGTATTTTCGTGAATTATCTAGCCGACCCAGTCGTACCTGCTTGCGAAGAATTGATAGACAAAGGCGAAGGCGAGGCCGAAGAGGGCGTTGTTTGCGAGGCCGGCGGGGATGGCCCACAGGCCGGCAATGTTCGTCATGAAGACGCCGGGGGCTTCTATCGTCCCCGACCGGATGCCCTTATGCACGGCCGGCAGAGCCCCGATAACAAGGCCGATCACGCACCACTGCGCGACACCGAAGACAAAACCGTAGAGGTAGCCTATCCAGCCGATGCCGGCTGACCAGAGGGCAGCGTATACGAGCCCGAGAATAACGCCGAAAAGGTAGAGAAGGACAAATCCGGCGGTTGTGTTTTCCTTCTTTGTGAACAGTGTGCTGAAATACCGCTCGAGGCCCATGAGGTTCATGGTCGATAATCTCGTCGTGACCCAGACGACCAGCGTTGCGGCAATGCCCGCTATCACGGCTCCCGGCACATTCATTCCTGGAAACTTCCTCCTTACCACAAGGTAATACCGGGCGCCGTCATTGCAAGGCTTTACAACCGCAGGTCCTTGCCAAACGGGTAATGCGGCCATACCGTAGATAAAGGGTATGACAGGTGAAATAATGGAGTTTTTCCTCCCTCTTTTCGTCGGGCTCGCCGGAAGCCTGCATTGCCTCGGCATGTGCGGCCCCCTGGTCCTTGCTTATTCGCTGAACATGAACCCGCCGGGCACACACAACCGCCGCATCGTCCCGTCCGGGGCCCTTCACCACCTGGCCTTTCACCTCGGCCGCGTCACGACGTACGCACTCCTTGGCGGCGCCGCGGCCCTCGTGGTCGGGATGGCCGGTCTTACACCACATTTGAAGAACATAAGGGGTATCTTTACATTTGCTGCGGGGCTCGTGATGATGGTCCTCGGGCTAAGCATCATGGGTGTCTCCCTGTTCCACGTTCCCGGCACGGCCGGCAGCACCCGCGCGGCCGGCCTCATCAACGCGCGCTCCCTCGGCTCGAAATACCTTCTCGGTTTCTCGGTGGGGTTCCTTCCCTGCATGCTGCCCTGGGCAATGGTCATGAAGGCAAGTTCGTCTGCAAATGTCATTGAAGGCTTTCTCACGATGGTCCTCTTCGGGCTCGGCACGGTCCCGGTCCTCTTCTTTACCGGTTTTTTTGCCTCGCTTCTCTCCTACCGGTTAAGGATCCTCGGCGAGCGTCTCGCCGGCCTTTCGGTCATTGTCATGGGCGCCCTGCTCGTCTTCAAGGGGCTGAAATATTTCCTGTAGGACGTCCCGGGAGATGGCGTCTTAAGCCTTATGCCGCAAGCATCCCCGCCATGCGGCGCTTGAAAAGGATTACCCGGATACATACGGTTCTAAAGGGCCAGGACCGGCCTTCAAGGGCGTCCTCTGTCGGGGCTTGAGGACGCTGCCATACGATACAGGAAGGAGTGCACGTGGCGAAGTTTTCGCGCCGGCAATTTCTGAAGACCCTGGGACTGGCGGGCACCGCTGCCCTGGCAGGCTGTTCGGAGCCGGCCCGCCATCTCGTGCCGTATGTCATCCCTCCTGAAGATATCGTGCCGGGAGAGGCCACGTGGTATGCCACCACGTGCAGGGAATGCCCCGCCGGCTGCGGGATGCTGGCGAAGAACCGGGACGGCCACGTTATAAAGGTCGAGGGCAACCCCCGGCACCCGGTGAACACGGGCAGGCTCTGTGCGCGGGGCCAGGCGTCCGTTCAGGGCCTCTACAATCCCGACAGGTTCAGACAACCCATGCTCAAGGATGCAACCGGAAGGCTGCAGCCCGTTTCATGGGACCAGGCCATGAAGAGAGCCATAGATGCGATAGGGAAAGCGGGCCAAAAACGGGTGGTCTTCATGTCGCACCTCATGACCGGATCCGAAGCCGGCCTCGCACGGAGATGGGCCGATGCCGTCAACGGGCAGTACGTCGTGTATGAACCGTACGCGTACGAGGCGCTGCGAAAGGCCAACCGGATCGTCTTCGGGGCGGACCGGATACCCGATTACCGCATCGACCTCAGCGATCTCCTCATCTCTTTCGGGGCGAATTTCCTTGAGACCTGGGTGTCGAACGTCCGGTTCACCCGCCAGTTCTCCGTCTTTCATGAACCGAAGCAGGACCGCAAGAACCTTTTCATTTATGTCGGGCCCCGGCTTTCCCTGACCGCGGCCAACGCGGACCACTTCATACCGGTTCCCCCGGGAGGCGAGAGATACGTGGCCCTCGGGCTTCTGAACCTGCTTGTCAGCCAGGGTTTGTCATCCGGTATGACGGGAATGAAGGTCCCGGCGGATATTTCCGCTTTCACCCCCGGTGTGGTTGAGGCCAGGGCAGGAGTACAACCGGACACCCTCAAAAAGATCGCACAGCACTTCCTGCGCGCCAGACGTCCCCTTGCGCTTGCGGAAGGTATGGGCTTTCAGGACATGTCGGCGCTCGAGACGGCGGTTGCAGCAAACCTCCTGTGCACCTTATCACCGGGCAGCCGGGACCTCCTTGACTTCGGGAACTTCATGTCACTCGGAGAGATCGCGCCGGCATCGGACATAAAGAGGTTGACCGATGATATGGCAAACGGGCGGATCGGTGCCATGATACTGTATCGTGCCAATCCCGTATATTCCCTTCCGGCGGCATGGGGGTTCGAAACTGCCCTGTCCCGGGTTCCCGTCGTCATAAGCCTCTCCAGTTTTCCCGATGAAACGACGGCACGCGCCTCGCTCGTCATGCCGTCCAGCACCTTTTTGGAATCCTGGGGGGATTACAGCCCCCAGGCAAAAGTGACCGGTCTCCTCCAACCGGCAATGGGCACTTTTTTCGATACGCGGCAACTCGGGGATATCCTTCTTGCTTTAGGAAAGGCCATGGCCGGGCAGGAAAAATTCCCCGAAAAAGATCTTTACGATGTCCTCCGCAATTCCTGGGGAAAGACCGGTGGCGGTGTCTCGCCGGAAGCAGCCTGGCAGGAGAGCCTGCGCCAGGGGGGCTCCTTCGGCCTCAATGAAAAAAGCCAGCCTGCCCGGGGAAAGGGCGGCAGTTTTTCTTTTTCCCCTCCCGCGACACCGGACGCGGAAAGAAGGGGCACTTTCGATCTCTTCACGTATCCGACGATCCAATTCTTCGATGGCCGCCTCGCCAACCGGCCTGTCCTGCAGGAGATGCCGGACCCGGTGACACAGGTCACATGGGACGCCTGCGTGGAGATACATCCCGAAACGGCGAGAAAGATGGGTATCAAAAAAGGGGATGTCCTTGAATTGCATGCGGACAACCGCAGCATCCGCGCACCCGCATTTCCCTGCGTCGGTATCCCGGAAGGCGCACTTGCCATCCCCATCGGGCAGGGTCACGCCCCTTCCTTCAGCCGGTATGCCCGGACCGGAGATTCGGGAAATCCGACGTACCTCCCGGCCGGACGGCTCGATGCGGCGGGCGGCATTATCCGGACAGTCCGAGGGGTGACGATTCAAAAGACGGGGCATCACGTGCCCGTTGCACATGCGGATGGCGACGCCTACCAGCATGGCCGCAGGATCGCCCGGAGCCTCACCTTTGCGCGGTACGCCGCGACGAAAAACTCAAGGCCGCGCATAGACATGCCCCTGCCCGAAGGATGGGACAAGAGAAAGGATTTCTACCCCGCCCACAAACACGCGGCGTACCGATGGGGCATGGTGATAGACATCGACCGGTGCATCGGCTGCGAGGCCTGCGTCATCGCATGCTATATGGAGAACAACGTCGGGATCGTGGGCAAGGACAACGTCCTTCTCGGCCGCCAGATGTCGTGGATCCATGTCGAGCGGTATTATGAGCCCGACCAGCCGTACATACGCTTCATCCCGCTGTTGTGCCAGCACTGCGACAGCGCCCCGTGCGAATCGGTATGCCCGATGTTCGCCCCGAACCATAGCCAGGAGGGCATCAACAACCAGGTCTACAACCGCTGTATCGGGACCCGCGACTGCAACATAAACTGCCCCTGGAAGGTCAGGCGGTTCAACTGGTTCACGTGGGGCCACGATTACCCCCTCGGGTGGCAGTTGAACCCCGACGTCACCGTACGCCAGAAAGGCGTGATGGAAAAATGTTCCTTCTGCATCCAGCGCGTGGTCAAGGCGAAAACAGACGCCACGTCCGAGCACAGGAAAATAAAGGATGGCGAGTTCACGACCGCCTGCGCCCAGACGTGCCCGGCGGATGCCATCGTCTTCGGGAACCTGATGGACCCCGAGAGCAGGGTATCGAAGCTTCTGAACCAGGGCCGTGCTTACCAGGCTTTGGGTGAGCTCAATACCAAACCGGCCGTGATCTACCTGAAGAAGATCACGCAGGAGTTATGAGGAAAGATATGACGGGACCGGTGGTGCATGGCTGAAAGGGAATCGGAGCTGGATATAAAATTTGAAAACGTGAACGACCAGATCATCGGGACGCTCTGGAAGCCTCCTTTCATCTTCTGGTTCGTTGTCGGGGTCTGCTTTGTCGCGTTCCTCTATGGTCTCGTCGCATGGGGTTACCTGGTCGCGACCGGCATGGGGTCCACGCGCCTGCGTCCTCCCTCCGTCATGTGGGGCATCTTTCTGTCCAATTTTATCTTCTTCATCGGTCTTGCACATTCGGGAACCCTTATTTCCGCGATCCTATACCTTTTCCGGGCAAAGTTCCGGACGTCGATCAACCGGATGGCCGAGGCGATGACCATGATATGCATCGCCCTTGCGGGCACCTACCCCCTCATCCATCTCGGAAGAAGCTGGCTGATCTACTGGATATTCCCCTACCCCAACCAGCGGCAGCTATGGCCGGATTTCTTCTCCCCGCTCATCTTCGATTTCCTGGCCGTATCGACGTATTTTACCGTCAGCCTCATTTTCTTCTATACGGGACTCGTACCAGATCTCGCCGCGGTCCGCGACCGGACGCAGGGGCCGTTCCGCAAGGTCTACGGGTACTTCGCTATGGGCTGGACGGGTTCGTCAAAACAATGGCACCATTACGGCACATCGTATCTTCTTCTTGCGGGCCTCGCGACCGCCCTCGTTATTTCCGTCCATACCGTCGTTTCATGGGATTTTGCGCTTCCCATCCAACCCGGGTGGCACAGCACGATATTCCCCCCCTACTTTGTGGCCGGGGCCATACATTCGGGTGTCGCAATGGTCCTCACGCTGCTCATTCCGATGCGGCGGCTTTTCAGAATAGAAAATATCGTTACGACGAGGACGCTCGAACTGCTCGCCGAAACAACGATACTGATGGCAGGGATCCTCGGCTATTCGTACCTCACCGAGCATTTCATGGCGTGGTACAGCAAGAATGTCTTCGAGGAACAGATCTTCAAATTCCGGGTCCTCGGGTATTACGGCTGGATATACTGGATGGTGGTTCTCTGTGCGGTGATCGCACCGATGTTCTTCTTCGTCAGGAAGTTCCGAACCACACCGATCGCACTTTTCATCATATCGATCATCATTAACATAGGCATGTGGTGGGAAAGGTTCGTCATCGTCATCCAGTCGCTCTCGCAGAATTACGTGCCTTTCCAGTGGGGTTTTTACTGGCCGGGCTGGATAGAGCTTGCCTGGACGCTCGCGACGTTCTGTTTTCTTTTCGCGGTCTTCATGCTCTTCGCGAAATACCTGCCTTCCATCCCGATCTCCGAAGTGAAAAAGGAATCGGGGATGCCCAGGGAAAAAGGGGGGCTCTATCGTGAAGAATGAGAATGCCCTGCTCGCAACCTTTCTCCATGTGGACAGATTTCTTGCGTGCCTTAAAATCCTGAAAGAAGAAAAGCGCTGCCGCGTCATCGAAACCTTTTCGCCGGTGCGCCTCCCCGAGATGCAGGAGATAGTAACCCCGAAGTCAAGCCCGGCACGCTTATTCACCCTCATAGGGGGGATTATCGGGGCAACGGGCATCGTCAGCCTTGCGGCATACGCGCATCTGAGCTTCCGCCTTATCGTTTACGGAAAGCCGGTCATTGCATGGGTGCCATGGGTCATCGTGGCATTCGAGGGCATGGTCCTTATCGCTTCATTGTTCGCCTTTGTCTCGTGGGTGTTTAAGGCGGGGCTGCCGCAGGCATCGATCGAACCCGGATACGATGCCGCTCTGTCGGGGCATGCATTCGGCATCCTCGTCGCACCGGCACATATCGACGACCGCCAGCTCGAGGAGTTCCTGAGGAAGAACGGGGCCGAGGAGGTGCGCCATGTTGCCGCCTGACGACCGGGCCCTGACCCTGCGCACCCCGGTGAGCTGGGTGGTCATATCCCTCACCCTTACACTGATCGGTGCGGCGGCGTTCTTTTACGGGACGTCAGGCAGTCATGCCTTGAGGACATGGCAGGCCTTTACGGTCAACTATATCTTCTGGACGGGCCTTGCCTTCGGCGGGGTGCTTTTTTCCGCGGTGCTCAACCTGTCAAAAGCGGTGTGGGGAAGGCCGGTAAAACGCCTGGCCGAATCATTCAGTGCCTATCTCCCCGTTTCTTTCCTGCTTTTCTGGATCTTCCTCAAGGGCAAAGAATATGTCTTCCCCTGGGTGTTGAACCCTGTTCAGGAAAAACAGCATTTCCTGAACACAACATTCATGTTCGTGCGTGAAGGCGTGTGCCTTTTCGCGCTCACCGTGCTGAGCCTCGTCTTCGTCTATTTTTCGGTGAAAGGCGACAGGCAATGGTTGAAGGACGGGCGGCCCCCCGTTCGCACGGAATACCCGTGGGTGGGACACTTCCGTTCCCAGTGGCGCCTGTCCCCGGTCCTGCCGGCGGCGTACGCGTTCATCCTTTCCCTGTTTGCCGTCGACCTCATCATGAGTTTAAGTCCCGAATGGATAAGCACCCTCTTTCCCGGTTACTATTTCACCGCCGCTTTTTATTCCGCCATCGCGGCCATCTACCTCTTCGTGCTCCTCGCGAAGGACCGGCTGGGTATTGGCCCGTATCTCCTTCCGCGCCAGTTTCACGACATGGGAAAGCTCATCTTCGGGTTCGCCATATTCACCGGCTACCTCTTTTACGCGCAGCTGCTCGTGATCTGGTACGGCAACCTGCCCGATGAAACGACGTTCGTCATACTCAGGACACGGCTCGATCCCTGGAAGCCATGGGCATGGGCGGTGCTGTTCATGATATTCGGCATCCCTTTCCTCGCGCTTCTGTCGCGTAATATCAAGGTAAAGCGGGTGCCCATGGTCTTCATAACGATAATGATCCTTGCGGGTATGTGGATGGAACGTTTCCTCCTGGTCGTTCCGTCGCTCTGGCACCACGGCGGGATCCCGTTCGGCCTCATCGAGGTCCTTGTCTCCGCGGGCTTCGTCGGCCTCGTCTGGCTGTGCATCACCGTGTTCCTTTCCCGTGTGCCCGTCATGCCTGTGTCCGACCCCCTTTTCCACAAATTCCTGAACCAAAGCGAAGGGAACATGAGACCATGATGAACGAAGAGGGAAACGGCAGGCCGGAAACAAGGCGCCCCATACGGCGCGGTTACATATGGCTGGGAATTGCAGGGGCCGTCTTTGCCGTACTGTTCTTCTTCTACAGTTTCTTCCCGGCAAGCAGGGTCGGGCCCGTACAACCGATCCCCTTCAGCCACCGCGTCCATGCCGGGGTAAAGCAGATCGACTGCCGCTTCTGTCATTCATTTGTGGAGCGGTCACAGGATGCGGGCATACCCGAGGTAAAGAAGTGCTTTTTCTGTCATGAATACGTCATCCCCCAACACCCGGAGATCCGCAAGGAAAAGAGTTATTTCGACGCGCAAAAACCCGTGCCCTGGAAGCGGGTCTTCTGGGTCCCGGATTTCGTTTTCTTCCATCACAGGCCCCATGTGTCGTGGGCAAAGTTCGATTGCTCCAAGTGCCACGGAGATGTGAGGACCATGGACAGGCTGCCGCGCGTCGAGTTCCAGATGGGCTTTTGCGTGACATGCCACAGGAAGCACAAGGCGCAGATCGATTGCTGGCTCGCCTGTCACAGATGAGGAGAGGAAAAACGCATGGTTGAAGGACCGGGAAATATCGCTGGAACGCTCGAGGCGAAAGATGCTTACAGGCCCATCGCGGGGTTCTTCCTCTCTTCGGCGATCTGGTTCGCTATCTTTGCCTCCTTCGGCTTTATCCTTGCGTCGTGGATGATAGCACCGGACCTCTTCCTCTACAAGAACATACCGTGGCTCGTTTTCAGCCGGGTCCGCCCTGTCCACACGAACGGCATGATATTCGGCTTCGTCGGCTCGGCACTGATGGGTGCGATCTATTACTACGTGCCCCACCTCGTCCGCTCACCCCTTCACAGCCCTCTTATCGCCCGCATCACCCTGTGGATGTGGAACATCGCGATCGCGGCGGGCAGCACGACATTGCTCTTCGGGCTGACGCAGGGCCGGGAATACGCCGAGTGGATCTGGCCCATCGACGTCGTCGTCCTCATCGCCTTCGCCGCGACCTTCTATAATGTCCTCATGACCGTGGCCGCCCGGGAAGAGAAAACCCTGTACGTGTCGGTCTGGTATGTCTTCGCGACGCTTATCTTCATTTTCTGGATATACTTTTTCGGGAACGCGGTCTGGCACCCGGAAACGGGCGCTATCCGGGGCCTCGCCGACGGGGTCCTCGCCTGGTTCTACGGCCACGGCGTGGTCGGCCTTTTCCTCACCCCGCTTGCGGTGGCCGTTTCCTACTACATCATGCCGATCGTCAGCGGAGGCCCGCTTTTCAGCCACACCATTTCGCTCGTCGGTTTCTGGTCGATCCTGATCTTTTACCCGCACATCGGCGGCCACCACCTCCTCCAGACGCCTATACCGACATGGCTTAAAGTCGTTTCGGTAACAGGCTCGATCGGGATGCTCCTGCCGGTGCTCGCTGTCCTTATCAACCAGTGGCTCACCATGAAAGGCCGGCTCGCATCGATACACGAAAACATCGGGGGGAAGTGGGTCTTTGCCGGCCTTGTCTGGTACCTGATCGTCTGCCTCCAGGGACCTTTTCAGGCCCTGCCGATCATCCAGCGCGTCACACACCTGACCAACTGGGTGATAGGCCATTCCCATATCGCGGTGCTGGGATTTTCCGGCTTCATCGGACTTGGTGCAATCTATTTCCTCATCCCGCGTATAACGGGGAGGCCGGTCTACAGCAGGAAGCTTGCCGACATCCAGTACTGGATGCTCCTCATCGGCCTCGCCGGCTTCTGGTTCGTCCTGACCGTTGCCGGGCTTATCCAGGGCAACTCGTGGCTGAACGGCGAGACCGTCTACCGGACGCTGCCGGAGCTGCATCCTTATTTCATCTTCAGGCTGATCTTCGCGATGCTCATCCTCCTTGGCTCCTTCATCGGCCTTTACAACATCGGGATGAGCCTCGCCGCCGGGCATACGCGAACGCGCAGGGAGGTCTCATGAGGATGACCGTTACCCTCATTATTATCGGAGGGCTGATCGTGTTCGGTGCCGTGCTCCTCATCGCCGTCATATTGCCCTGGACGACGATAACTGACAGACCGGCAGATACATTCCGGGCGAGGACCGACCTCGAAAAGAAAGGGAGAAAGGTCTACATCGAGAACGGGTGCACGTACTGCCATACCCAATTTGTCAGGACGATCGACTGGAACCACGGGGCGGTGCGCATCGCGCGGTCCGGGGACTACGTGGCCGATCAGCCCCATCTTTTAGGTACGGAACGCACCGGGCCCGACCTGTCGCAGGAGGGAGGCGAGAGGCCTGATGACTGGCACCTCGCCCATTTCACGAATCCCCGGTACACGAGGCCCGAATCCATCATGCCGGCCTTTGAGTTCTTAGGACCGGAAAAGATCGGGGCGCTTATCGCCTACAAACAGTCCCTGGGTTTTCAACTGGCCGATCTCAAAGTGGAACGGCAGAGGTTCTGGAAGGAGCAGGCAATTGCAGCCTATTCGTCCGGGCCCGACAAGAACGTCGCGTGGCTCCACTCGTGGGTGCCCGACGGCTGGAAGACCCTGTCGAACCCGTATAGGACAACCGGCGTACAGCTTGCCCAGGGAAAACGGATATACGAGAGCTTCTGCATCGGGTGCCACGGCCCGGTCGGTGACGGCATGGGGCCTGCGTCGCGCTACCTTTACCCTCCACCGCTCAATTTTACCATCCTGAAAGGAAGGGGCATATCGGGAGGGATCCTCTATTACCAGATCATGAACGGGATCACGGGAACAGCCATGATGTATTTCAAGAAAGATCTCGAGTCGGAGAAGATCTGGAATGTGGGCAACTACGTCGCCGTGACATTTATCGGCGAGACGGATGCAGGCAAACCGCCGAGAGGCATCCCTGCCGCCTACGAGGTATCGGAGGGGGTGCGATGATGCTCTTTGGCCTTCTTCCCTGGTTCTGCCTGATGGCGGCAGGCCTCGTGGCGAGCGTGGCGCTCCTCTTCTGGGGCCACGCGAGCGGCCAGTTCTCCGACCAGGAACGCGCCCGGTACCTCCCCCTGGTAGGGGAAGAGATCGCGGCGCCGGATACAGGATCGCGTTCGGGAAAACGGGAGGCCCGGGTACTCGCGGGATTGATCGTCTTTGCCGGCATTACCCTTGCGGCCTGCCTCGTGGTTGCGCTGCTGAGACAAGGAGGGTAGGCATGCGGTTCTTCTTCCTGAAGGATTATCAGGACTGGCTTCTTTCGGTCGGGCTTGGCCTCATCCTCGTCATCCTCATCTACCTTGCACTCAAAAGCTACAACTATTCACAGGAAAGGATCCGGGGCAGGGAGCAGGAGGAGTTCCATTATCCGGATGGTATCGAAGGGAGGAATTTCCCGACCCCGCCCTTCATGATCTTTCTCTATATCGGCTTCGTCATCTGGGCGGTCTGTTACGTGATCTTCATCGGTATGAAAGGGCCGATCTAGAAGCTTATGGGTAATCAAAGGTATACGGACAAACCCGGCAGGGAACAGGGCCCGAGGCGCATGGCCCTTCACGGGTATATCATTGTGTGCGCCATAGCCGTCCTCTTCGTGCTGTACGGTTTCCTTGCATTCTTCGTGATCGGGGACAAGGGGCCGCCCGACTGGGACTACGGAAGCGTTGAGGACGTTCCGGGACAGTCCGTCTATTCCACGCATCCCTACGGGGTTGAGGCGCCGGAACCCCAGCATGTCGATCAAAAGCCATCTTCCGCTCCAATGGGCGTTTCGAAAGAAAAAGACCGGCCCGCGCCCTTAAAGGGCCCGGTTATGGGGGGTCAAGGCCAATGAAAGCCCGCGTCGGAACACTCCCGCACATGATCCTGTTGTTGCTGCTGTTCCTGTCTCCCGGCAGTATCACATCGTGCGATTACGCCCGCATGCGCGACCAGGAATCGGTAAGGACATACGAAAAAGAAATGCCCCGTGCCGACGCCCGGACAGTGCCGGTCAATAGCGGTTTCCTGGCGCTGCGAGCAGCCGACCCAAAAAAACTTGTCAACCCCTATCCCGTGAATGCCGCATCGGTCAATGAGGGTAAATTGGCTTACAGGTATTTCTGCATTCAGTGCCATGGTCAAAGGGCGGACGGGATGGGCACGGTAGGACAGAGCTTCTCGCCGCTGCCGGCGGACCTCGGATCCGAAAGGGTGCAGGGCTTGAGCGACGGGGAATTGTACGCCAGGATCAGGCTCGGCTACAAGCGCCATCCGGAGCTTTATACGACAATATCCGAGCGTGACACGTGGTACGTGATACAGTATACACGGTCCCTCGCCGGGAAAAAGTGACATGCCGGGCCCGGCTTTACCTCACGTGACGCCCGGAACATCATCACAGGTTCCCGCGCGGCCCCCGGTCATGGCATGTCACCTGTGCGGCCTTCCTGTTAAAGGCACAGGCATGCAGTATTCGACAGGGTCCGGCATTCTTCACTTCTGCTGCCACGGCTGCCAGCAGGTCTTTCTTCTCCTCACGGCTGCCTCCGGTGTGCTGCCCGAGGGCTTCCGGGAAACGGACCTCTACCGCGCCTGTGTGGAGGCGGGGATCGTGCCTGACGCCTCCCCGGCAACAAACACGGCCCCGTCGCACAGTGAAGCGGGCCTGCCCCCCCTGGAATTCGCCTGTGAGGTTGAGGGCATGTGGTGCCCGTCGTGTGCCTGGCTCATTGAAGAGATGCTCCGCCGCATGTCCGGCGTGCTATGCCCGAAGGTCTCGTTCGTCTCCGACCGGCTGAACCTCGAATATCTGCCCCACATCGTTTCCCCGGCGGACATCATCGCACGTATCGGGCGGCTCGGATACCGTCTCGTCACCCCGCACGAGGGAGACGCCGGCCGGGAAAGAAAGAAAGAGAACGTGCTGTCTCTTGCCGTCTCCGCCTTCCTTACCGGCAATATCATGATGGCCTCTGTCTTTTTTTACGGGTTCATCGATGTATCGCCTGCCGTACTGCGGGGTTTTTCCTATCCGACTGCCGTGATGGCATCCTTCGTTCTGTTCTGGGCCGGGATGCCGGTACTGAAAAGAGGTTTCACATCGCTATGGTACGGCTCGCCTTCGATGGACACGCTGATATCCCTTGGCGCCCTCTCCGCATACGCCTACAGCCTCGCCCGGATGGCGACCGGCGGCGTGCACCTTTATTTCGATACCGCGGCAATGCTTATCACGTCCATACTTTTCGGACGATATATCGAGGCCCGGGCAAGGCAGGGCATTCGGTCGGGGCTGTCCGATCTTTACCGGATCTCCCGCGGCAAGGTGAGAACGTCCGGCGGCGCCCGCGAGGTCTGGCTGCCTGCAGACATGGTGAAGCCGGGGCACAGCTTTATTGTTCGCGCCGGGGAGACGGCCTGTCTCGACGGCCGCATCACCCGCGGCAGTGCTGCCGTCGACGAGTCATGCCTGACGGGTGAGGCCCATCCCCGCGTGAGACACCCTGGCGACATGCTGCGCGCAGGGAGCATCGTGTGCACCGGGGAGGTCGTGCTCGAGACGACCGCTGCAGCGAGGGAGAGTTTCGTCGGGCAGATGATCGCCGCGATTGAAAAAGCCCTGGACAAAAAAGATGCATACGAGCGGCTTGCGGAAAAGGTAAGCCGCATCTTCGTGCCTGCCATATTCGCTATAGCAGCCGCCACAGGGTTTTTCGTCGGGATATCGGGTTCTTCTCCGGGCGAGGCGATGCTCAGGGCCCTTACCGTGCTCATTATCTCCTGTCCCTGCACGCTCGGCATCGCCATACCTCTCGCGAAGGTCCGGGCTGTCGCTCTGGCCCGCAAGGCCGGTATTATCGTCAGGGACCCGGATGCCCTCGAACGTTTACCCGATATCGATACCTTCTTTCTTGACAAGACAGGTACGGTGACGGAAGGAAGATTTTCATTGAGACACATAAGCTGCAGCTGCGATGGGACCGAGCTGTTGTCCCGCCTCGCTTCCGTGGAGGTCCATTCCCGTCATTTCATCGGGCAGGAGATCGTTCGCGCGGCGCGTGAGGCCGGTTGCGCCATTGCCGGCGCGGAAATGTTCACAACGTACCCGGGGCTTGGTGTATCGGGAAATGTCGACGGCCTCCAGGTTTTCATCGGGAACCGCATCCTCATGGAGAGAGAGGGCATAGCGGGAGATGGAACCCGGGACAACGAAGCGGCGGCGTGGGAAAGAATTGGCAACACCTGCGTGTTCTTCGCGTGGGGCGGGCGCGTCCGGGGCTTTCTCGTGTTCGGCGACGCGCTGAGGGAAGGCGCAGCTGAGACCGTGAAAAACCTCGAGGAAAACGGTATCGACATCAGGCTCATCTCTGGCGATGCCGCAGCTACAACTGCTGCTGTCGCCGGGTTGCTGGGGATAAAGCGCTTCACGGGAAACGCGCTGCCGGAAAGCAAAGCCCGGCTTATCGAATCGTACCGAAAACGGGGACGGAAGGTCGCCATGATAGGGGACGGGCTGAACGACGCGCCTGCCCTCGCCGCGGCGGATGTAGGCTGCGCCTTCGGCCCGGGCGCTGACCTCGTGCAGGGAACGGCCGATATTGTCTTCCTCTCCGGGGACCCCCGTAGGATCCTGGAGGCCCGGGAGTTATCCGCGTTGACGAAGAGAACCATCAGGCAGAACCTTTTCTTCGCTTTTTTCTACAACACCATGGCCATTCCCGTGGCCGCACTGGGCATTCTCGACCCGTTCATTGCCGTGGTCGCGATGGCGGGAAGCTCTCTTGCCGTGACCGGGAATGTGTTGAGGATGTCCGGTAAACTTTCGGCGTCGCCCCGATCACCGGCCAACAACGTGCGGCATATGATCATATCAATAATACCGTGATTACCGTAGGAAAAACCCTGCATGAATGAAATTGCAATTGCAGGCAAAATCATACAGACAACCGGATTATTCCTAAAATAAACGATTCAATTCCTTTTTGATTCCCTGCGCATAGCGCACCGCGCCTGCACAGGTACGTAATTTGCTCTGCGTCCCGGGAGTGCCGCGTTCACATTTTAATGTGGCAAAAAGGGAATGGATCGATGCGAAGAAGGATCTGGACGTTTGCCGGAGCGGTCCTCATCATGATGGGAGTCATGGCATATCCCGGATATGCCGCCATGAAAGAACTGTCCGGGACGCCGGCAATAGATCAGAACTGGATGGGAACAGAAACGGGATACAGGTACAGCTGCGGCCCCCGGTCGGCAGCGGAGGTCATGGCATACTGGGCCCTGAACGGCTACCCGAACCTCATGTCGGCGCCTCCTACCGGCGATGTGCCTGACAAATCCCCGCAGATCATCGGCCTCTTCCTCAGCATGGTGAAACACACGACGTATGACGATTACGACTTCGAGCGTACTCTCGCCGAACCCAGACTGGTTGACAAGCTGAAGTCATTCCTGGAATCAAAAGGATACAGGGGCACCGTCGAACTGGCGGGGTTCGGGAACGTGACCTTTGACAGGATCAAAAACGAGATCGATGCCGGCAGGCCCGTCATGCTTCTCGTTACCGCGTGGTACCATTGGATGGTCGTTAAGGGGTATGACGAAGAAAGCAGGCAACTGCGGGTCCTGTGGGGCCATCCCGACTGGGAGCAGATCCTTGAAAGAACGATATATTTTCCCAGCATCAAGGCAGCTGAAACCGACCCGCTGATCGGGGCGAACGCGGTGTACATCAAATTCGATGACCGGATACACTAAAAGATCGGGCCCGCCTGACATTCAGGATGCAGGGTAGATAATTGACGTCCCCGTGACCTTCGCTCCGGGATTGACGGTGTGCATCCTGGTACCGTGCATTCCCATAATGTGTTCCACCGTGATGGCACGGACCACGAGGGCATCGGCGATCAGTGACCTGTGACAGCGCCAGGGGAGTGCCTCTGCACACATGATAACTGTTTTCGCGGAACGGGCGGCCTCAAGGAGCCTCTCGATGCCCCTTGCGAATTCCGGGGTCTGCATATAGTCGGCAAAACCCCGAAAGGACAGGTTGGTCCACCCGGTATTGATCGAGTGACCGGTCGTATGCCGCAGGCCTCCCAGTTCATTGAGATGGAGATAACGGATATCACGCTTTCCGAGGTCGGATTCGAGAACGTCTTTGTTAAATTGGGGATTATGGCGGGACCTGGGTATCGTGCGCACGTCGGCGACCAGTTGGACCGTATAATTCTGGAGAATTTTAATAAATTCATCCGACGGATGCGTCGAGTGGCCGATCGTGTATATCTTTACACTCATTTCGGTATCGCCCTTGCCGCGAAAGCATGCTACTTTTCAAAATATTCATGCCGCCTTGAAAGTCAAGCCGCTTAAGCCGGCCGGGATTGCTGCGCATGACATAAGAACGCGGGCGGCGTCCGGGCTCATCGTTTGCCGGAGTGTTGTTTTATATTGGACGGAAGCTGTATGTTCTCGAAATTTTCCTGAAGCCCATAGCGTTTGAGCATATAAGCCCAATCGGGTTTTTCCATCAATGAGACGAGCGAGATATTGAGGCTCTTCGTAAGCGGGCTGTTCCTGGGAAGGCCGAAACCGAAGAAAAACCTCCTGAAACCCGTCGGATGGACAAAGATCCTGTCCTTATAATCCATTCCCTCGTAATAATGAAGGGTGATCATGTCATAGAGGAATCCCTCGACCTCTCCGCTTAATACCGCGTCGAGAGCGTCTTTCTCTTCGGCGTAAAGCTTGTACTTCCCTCCCAGTCTTGGCAGGACTATCGATTCGGCGCTCCCCGTCACGCCGCCCAGGTACATTCGCCTGAGCTGCTCATCGGTGATAACGCCAACATTGTTGCGGTTCTCATATATGGCATTCGTAAGCGACGCGATCAGGGCGGAGAATGCGACAGCGCACAGGAACATCCACGCAAGGCCGAGGGCGCGTGCGGCAAATGACTTCAATGTCACGCCGATGCAGACGCCGGAGGTCAGGGTAGACCCCACCCAGTAGATGCCGGAACCGATCCCCTTGACCTTGTTCCCCCCGAAATGGTCGGGATTGGCCCGCCTCTCTATCAGCCACAGAATAATGCCGAACAGAAAGAGGGAAAGACCTAACACACCCAGGATCCTGACGTTGCCCCATGAAAACAGCGTTTTGACCGCAAGCCACCACGGATGGCTTATTTTGCCCGGCAGGGTGGCAACCCCCAGCCTGGCATATCCCAGGACTGTCGAGTAGTCAAAGCGTTTCTCCCTCTCGGCGAGCACAAAAAAAGTATCGATCGACAGGTCGATCCGGTTCTTTTCCAGCGCGTCCAGGATATCTGCAAAGGGCATTTCGCGGAGCTCATAGTCCACCTTTAGATCCTGGGAGATCGCCTTCCAGATATCGACGCTGATACCACCCCATTGCCCGTCTTCCATTTTTATAAGGTATGGCGGATCGTGACAGACACCGACGATAAGCTTCTTTCCCTGGAAGCCCGTTTTTTGCCGCCCCGTATTCCCCATCGCCGGGCACGCAAACGACAGGCACAGAAAAAGAAGCGCCGACATGAAAACGCATCGAAACCAGTATTCCCGTTTCGCCATCATGGCTCCTTGCACGTGATGAAAATCGCCTGTAGCCGGCTGAGAATTATAAACTTTTCCCCAGCACCCGGGCAAGTTTTTTGATCGCTGAATTCAAAGAATTTTAAGGTCTCACCGTTATTCGTAGCCGGGCCCTTCCTCGCCTACCTTCCCTTTGAAGACCCTGTACGCCCAGGCCTGGTAGATGATGACGACCGGGACGAAGATGAGGGCGACGACAAGCATTATCTTCAGGGTAAGGGGGCTCGATGCCGAATTGTAAGCGGTGAGGCTGAAAGAAGGGTTGAGGCTCGAAGGAAGCATATCGGGATAGAGCCCGACGATACCGAAGAACGTGACGCAGACGATCGCGAGCGATGACGCCCACCAGGCTTTCACGGGTGATGCTGCAAGGGTTGCCCTGACCGCGAAAAGAAGACAGGCCGCGGCGAGGGGGATGATAAAGAGTACGGGGGCCCTGAGGTAATTCTGGTAAAGGCCGGTAAAAAAGGCTGTCATGATAAGGAAGAGGACCACAAGGGCCGCCACGATGACCCAGAGCTTCTTTGCGAGAGAGATGGCCCTGTCATGCAGTTCGCCCTGCGTTTTTACCGCCAGCCAGATGGAGCCGTGCAGCAGGAATAAGCAGAGGAACAAGAGGCCCCCTGCAAGGCCGTAGGGATTCAGAAGCGTTAAGAGGTTTCCCTGGTAAACGCCCGCCCCGTCAATGGGAATCCCTTTGAAAATGTTGGCAAAGGCGACGCCGAAAAGAAGCGCGGGCAGAAAACTTCCCACTGCGGCCATGATGTCCCAGAGGGACCTCCACGACTGCCCTTCCCCCTGGTGCCTGAACTCGAAGGAGACCCCGCGTATTATAAGTGCAAAGAGGATGAACATGAGCGGGGTGTAGAAGGCGCTGAAGAGAACGGCATACGTTGCAGGAAAAGCGGCAAAGGTAACACCGCCCGCCGTGATGAGCCAGACCTCGTTGCCGTCCCAGTACGGGCCGATCGCACCATGGATCGCCCGTTTTTCATTCTCCGTGCGGCCCAGGAAAGGCAGAAGCGTGCCCAGGCCCAGGTCGAACCCGTCGAGCATGAAATAAATGGCCCACAGAAGCCCCCAGAGAATAAACCATAGTGTCTCGAGCATGCCCCTTGACCTCCTTTATCTTCCCGGTCCCGTCCCCTCTAGGCGGCCGGCCCTTTTCGTACTGCCCGTGCCATGAGCGTAAATGCGATAAGGCCGATAAGCGTGTAGACGACGATGAATGCCGCGAGCGACAGGGCCACCTGGGATGCAGCGACCGGCGATACGGCCTGGGATGTCCTCATCAGCCCGTAGACGATCCAGGGCTGGCGTCCCACTTCGGTCACGGTCCAGCCGAAGGCACAGGCGATATACGGCAGCGGTATCGCGTAGAACATTATCTTCAGGTAGAGCCGCGAGGATGCGATCCTCTTCCTCAGGAACCACCCGACAACGGTGAGCAGGGCAAAGAGCATCCCCAGCGTGACCATGATCTTGAACGAGATGAACGTCGCCAGAACGGGCGGGCGGTCCTCTTTCGGAATATCGTTAAGCCCCTTCACAACGGCGTCCGCGGTGTGGTATGCAAGCAGGCTCATGGCACCCGGGACGGCCCCTATCTCGATGATGTTCCCGTTGTTCTTCGGGTCGGGAAGCGCGATGAGGTAAACGGGTGCGTTCTTCTGCGTCACCCACAGCGATTCCAGTGCGGCGAGTTTGCCCGGCTGCTTGTCGGCGAGGTCCGCACCGTGCATGTGCCCCTCTGCGACGACAAACAACGAGAAGATGAGGGCGAAGACAAGGCCGATGCGGAAGGACTTCAGGAAAATGTCCGTATGCTGTTTCCTGAGAATATGGTACGCGCTGATCCCCATGACGAAGAAGCCGCCCACGACGTAGGCCGCGGAGAGGGTGTGGAGGATCGTGAGGACCGCGTACGGCTGGGTGACGACCGCCATGAAATCCGACAGGACGGGCCTGCCGTTCTGCATGACGTAGCCGACAGGGTGCTGCATCCATGAGTTGGCGATCAATATCCATTTGGCGGAGACGCTCGACGCCCCGGCTACGAGCCAGATGGTGACGCAATGGGCCTTAGGCGAAAGCTTCTTCCATCCCATCGCCCACACTGCGATAAAAGTCGATTCGAGGAAGAAAGCGACCGTCGCCTCGATGGCGAGGATGGAACCGAATATGTCGCCCACGTAGCGGGAATACCCCGACCAGTTCGTGCCGAACTGGAACTCGAGGGTGATGCCCGTGACAACGCCGACGGCGAAGTTGATGAGGAAGAGCTTTCCCCAGAACTTCGTCATGGTCCTGTACTCCTCGTTACCCGTCCTTACATAGATGGTCTCCATGATCGCAATGATAATGGACAACCCCAGCGTCAGCGGGACGAACAGGAAATGAAAATACGTGGCTGCTGCGAACTGGAGCCGGGATAATATGGTCACGTCCATTTACGCTGCCTCCATCTTTTTTCTCATTATAAATGACTGCGCAAATTTTGCAAGCTATGTCCTGCGTCCCGGGACGAGCTCCAGGTTTTGTGAGGCCGGCAGCAAAGCACGCGAGATCCAAACATCGAATTGAAACACCGAAGATCCGGAAAAAGAATAATACTATCCGAATATATATCAATTTTCGATTTGACTAATAGATAATAACTATGATTAATATATGGACTTAAAAATACCGGGGATATCAATGTCCAAACTGGCAATGATTTTTGCATCGCGATGGGGAATTATCGGGGTCGGGGCCGTCATCGGAATCCTCGCCCCGCTTTTGCAGAAGCTGGGGAACCCCGCGAACATGGGGGTCTGCGTCGCGTGTTTCGAAAGGGACATAGCGGGCGCGCTGGGCCTCCACCGCGCGGCGGTTGTGCAGTACATGAGACCGGAGATCATCGGTTTCGTCTTCGGCTCACTGATCGCCGCTTATATATTCAAGGAATTCAGGGCCCGGGCAGGGTCCGCCCCGGTCGTCAGGTTCATCCTGGGCGCATTTGCGATGATCGGTGCCCTGGTCTTTCTCGGATGTCCCTGGCGTGCAGCGCTCCGCCTGGCCGGAGGCGACGGGAATGCCATACTCGGGTTGCTGGGGTTTACCGGCGGGATATGGATCGGAACTCTCTTCCTGAGGAGCGGCTATAACCTCGGACGGTCTCAGACGACCCATACGTCCGTAGGGTGGCTGATGCCCCTGATGATGCTCGGCTTTTTCGCCCTGATGCTGATATTCCCGCAGGTACAGGGACAGGACAAGAGCGGCATATTATTCTACAGCGTGAAGGGCCCGGGCTCGATGCACGCGCCACTCCTTATCTCACTGGGCGTCGGTCTTGTCATCGGCTTTTTGGCACAGAGGAGCAGGTTCTGTACTCTCGGAGCCATTCGCGACTTTGTCCTTTTCAGGCAGACCCATCTCCTCTCGGGGTTCGTTGCCCTTATCGCGGCCGCATTCCTGACCAACCTCGCCCTGGGGCAGTTCCATCCGGGTTTTGTAAAACAGCCGATAGCCCATACCATGGGCCTGTGGAATTTCGGCGGGATGCTGCTCGCGGGCCTCGCCTACACCCTGGCAGGGGGATGCCCCGGGCGCCAGCTTTTTCTCGCAGGTGAAGGGGATGGCGACGCCGCTGTCTTCGTCATGGGTATGATCTTCGGGGCCGGGATCGCACACAACTTCGGCCTCGCCAGTTCCCCTGACGGCGTGGGGCCATATGGCATTCCCGCAGTAATAACAGGCATCCTGGCATGTATCTTCATCGGGTTCACGATGAGAAACAAGACCGCCTGAGATCACGAGGTGACGATATGAGCACGATCATCGACGCACGCGGGCTCTCATGCCCCCAACCGGTCCTCATGACCCTCGACCAGATAAAAAAGATGGGAAAGGGTGAGATCATCATTCTCGTTGACACGGTCACCTCGACGGAAAACGTTTCCCGTGCCGCAATCTCGGCGGGGTGGACGGTGACCGGCATCGATACCGGGGGCCCCGAATTCCGTATCAGCATTGCCAGGGAATAACCTGCTTCGTTGACAACATCATCCCCGGATAATAGAATGGACGAGTAAGTATACATTTTATCCAAGGGGGGTGCCCGATGATCTTCGGCCTTACGAAGGACAAGGCTCATACCAGGCTGCAGCAGGCGTTCGAGACCGGTGATTTCACGGCCGCGATCGATGCATACAATAAGCTGATCAAGAAGAACCCATCCGACTATGAACTGTTCAACAACCTCGGGATGGCCTACAAGGAATCGGGCCGGTTGCCAGAAAGCATAGAAGCCTTCCGCGAGGCGAACAGGCTCATGCCCGCCTGCGCGCATCTGAACAATCTTGGCAGTGCTCTCCTTCAACAAAATGACTTTGAGGGAGCACGTGCCGCGTTTGCGGACGCACGCAAACTCGACCCGACGGATCCCAAACCGTGGTTCAACATGACCGTGGCGCTGCGCGAAGAGGGGCGCCTCGAAGATGCCTATCGGGAACTCCGGGAATTTCTCGGCGCCCACCCGACACACGCGAACGGTTTGGGCGACCTGGGATGCTATCATCTCGATCGCGGCGAGACCGCCGAAGCCATCGACTGTTTCACAAAAGCCGTGGACAACAACCCGAATGCCCTGGGCCCAAGGCTGAACCTCATACGGACCCTGTGCGACGCGGGGCAGTATCCGGACGCAACCCCCCACCTCGACCTGCTTGCCCGGTCCGGTTTTAAGGTCAGGGTGAATGTAGAAAAAGGTTTGATAGAGATCGACATCAACGGCTCCCCTTTTTACCGGGGCGAGGTCAGGGAATAACCGCCGCCGGCCGTTGGACCCGTTTTACCGTTTATCGTTGTTCGCAAGCCACGCGCGCGCGGATTCTTTGAGTGCCTGGCGATCCCGGGCGTTCAATCCGTCAGGATCAAACCGGTACCGGTAATGCAGGGACACGATCCGGCGCAGTTGGTCGTGCATAGAGGCGTCGGCTGCGATCCTGTCGATCCACATCCCGGGAGGCTCCCATTTTTGCCGCCCCAACCCCCGCCGGTTTAGTTCACTTTCGACAGCGTAGAATTCCGAGTCTATTCCCTTTTGAGGTTCCAGGGCAGTCTCCTGCCACTGCTTTGCCTTTCGCAGGAAGACCCGCTTCTTGACGTACAGCCTCCACACGAATATGATGACGATCGGTATGGCGATCCATAAGATGTAATGCGTAAAACGGCTCTTTTGATCGCTCCACACCAACCCGGAAACCTTGAAAACGAGCCATGACCACAGGTCGGTCACGGTCCGCAACCCCGAATCATTCTTTTCGGCGTCGAACCACGAGGACGGGGTGGTGTCCACATCACGCCAGGCCCCGTCGACAAAGGCACGAGCCCAGGCATGGGCGTGTTTCGACCTCACGATATACGTCTTTTCCAGCGGGCTGAACTCCTGGACGGAATAGCCTGTCGCATACCGGGCGGGGATCCCCGCAGCCCTGAGCAAAAGGACCGTCGCCGTCGCAAAATATTCACAATGCCCGGAATGGGACCTCAGGAGAAAATCCTCAACGGGGTCCTTTGCGGCATCTTTCTGGTATGTCGAATAGCGGAAATTGTCGTTGAAATAACGGGTCACCGCCTGAACGGCCTCGCCGGGCGGTCGTGTCCTGAGCTGAAGGTCTTCGACCAGCTTCGACAACACAGGGGACATGTTCTGGGGAAATTTCAGATCTGCCTCCTGCGGCGGTGCGAGTTGCGCGGCATTCGCGTCAAACCGGACCATGTAATTCACGAGAGCAGGACCGTCGCCAACAGTCACGGTCCCGAACCCGCTCTGTTTCATTTCCCTCACCGGCAGGCCCTCTATGCGTGATGCGCCATGCGGCAGGGCGAGTACCCCCTTTCCCCCCTTGAGATACGCCGATACGCTCATACTCTTCTTCGGGTCAGGGGAATTGTTGAGGTCCCATGTCGCGCCGTCCTGGCCGGGCCTGACCGGCTTGAAAACAGAGCCGCGGGCGAACCACGTGGATGCGCCGTACAGGTCATAACCGGCATCCTGCAGGAGAAAAGGCGGCCGGGGCCCGTTCTTGTCAGTTACCACACGAAGCACGATCTTCTCCGAGAGTTTCAGTGAACCGATACGGCCGAGTGCCGTTTTGCTTTTGTACGCATCGGGGGCTTCGCCCGGCACCTGGGCCGCCACGGCAAACTCCTCCACAACGCCCTGTAGCTTGTTAAGCCCGATGTGACCGATAAACCCCAAACCTCCGACAGCAACGAGGAGGGTGACCCAGATGACGGGCTTGAAGGCCTTCGGGCGATGAACAAAAAGCACCCATGCCAGCAAAACGGCAAACCCGGCATAGAACCATAGGGTCCTGATATTGGCTGCGCTCGCCGACAACAGGCAGATCGCAAAATAGGGATAGGAAAGATCGACAAGTTTCTGCGGCTTATCCTTTTCTGCGTGCTTCTTTCTGACAACAAGCCTCAGCAGGCTGATATCTATTTTATTCGCGGTGCTGTACGCCTGCGCAATGATGAGCGGGAGTAGGGCAAGCGGGGTTGCCCGAAATAAGGATATGAACGCATCCACGAGGTTTGCCCGGCCGGCCGTTAAGAAAACATAGACAACCCCGCCGATGAGCAGAAGATCGCACAGGTAAATGACGCGCTTGAGATCGGTCGGGGACAGGTCCCACCTGAGCCTTACGAGGCGCGACCCTTCAAGGACGACGGCCCCTGCGATGCCAAACCAGAGAAATCCCGCCTGCCAGCCCCAGAAAAGAAGTGTCGCTCCGATCAAAAAGGGCGGTGTGTTCATAGCTTCGCGAGCCCCTCTTCGATCCTGCCCGTGGTGAGCAGTTTGAGCCATACCGGCTTGTCCTGTCCGCTGTCAAGGGCCGGTACATTTGAGAGTTCCGGGTCAGTGATGACAATGACAACGGGCCGCAATCCAAGCACGTGCAGGTTGTGGATAAAGTCGCTCCTGTCATCATCCCACGCGAGTAAAACACAAACGCAGCCGCTGATGACGGGGCGCCTCGAGACCACGTGCTGGCGAAGCACCGAAAAAGCCTTATCGTAGCAGGGCCTCACACAGGCAAGTACCTCGAGGAAGCGATCGATCTGCCCCTGGCCCCGCCCGATCGTCTCGCAAAAAGCTTCGGTGCCGACAAACATCAGGTCGAGCAGGGACTCCTGGGTCTGCACGGTACAGGCAAACGATGCGGCCACTGAGATCGCCTCTTCAAAGATCTCGCCGGAAACGCCTTCCATGAACGTGTCCAGTATCAGGGCGTGCCGGACGAAGAACTCGTCCTGGTATTCCTTGATGATCGGCTTGCCGGTCTTTGCCCAGCTCTTCCAGTGGATCTTGCGCGGCGGGTCGCCGGGCCTGTATTCCCTGAGCGACTGGAACTCTTCCGAGTCGGCTACCGACGTGGAGAGCGCAACGCCGCCCTGCTGGTATGCACGGTTGCCGGAAAGCTTGATGTCGGGCAGGACGTAGCGTTTCGGAAGGATGAGGACATGCTGCTTCACGGTCACGGTGGCGTACGCATTGATGAGGCCAAAAAGGTCGGCCCTGCCCACCGAGAACGACTCAAACTCGATGCGCCCCCTCCTTAAGGGCACGAACCCGGCGCTGACCTCGATCTCGCTTTTTGGCATGAGCGCAGGCATCGGCTGCCTCACGGCTTCGGCCAGCTGATTCATGGCAATGAGCTGTCTCCAGCGCTGGTATTCCGATTTGAGGCCCAATTTCGCCTTGCTGTAATCCGCGAAAGATGGCCGGGGGTCCGGCAGGTTCTCGAGCAGGAACAACCCCTGCACCTGTTTATCGCCTGAATTGGTGATCCTGATCCTGTACGACAGCGTCTGTCCGGCGGAACCGAAGCGGGGCAGAACCCTTACGGCACTGAGGTTCACGCGAAAAAAAACGTTCCAGGCAAGGCCAACGGCAACGAGCGCCACAAGGCACGTGAAGGCCTGGTAGGCCGTGGTCTTCGTCGTATCCAGGCCGAACAGCGCAGACGCCACGATCCCGGCCAGCACGAACCGTCCCACGGGCGTGAACCGCCTCGTCACGCGGTACCTGAACCCGGAAAATGCCCGGAACCAGATGTACACCAGCCGCTTCATCATCCACCTTATGCGGGTACGGGGATCTTCTTCATGATATCGCCGAGGATCGATTCCGCCGTGACGCCCGAAAAACGTGCCTGCGGGTCTATGACCGTCCGATGCGCAATAACATGCGCGGCGATCTCCTGAATATGCTCGGGGACCACAAAACCCCCGCCATTCAAAAGCGCGACGGCCTGTGCGGCTTTTATGAGGGCGAGGGATGCCCGCGGACTTGCCCCGAGCTGGATGCCGGGCGCATTCCGCGTTGCGCCGACGATATCCACGATGTAGCGCTTCAGTTCGTCGCTTATCCGCACCTTTTTCACGTTGTGCCTGAGGTCGAGAACGTCGTCCACGGATACGCACGCAGAAATATCTTCGATAGGGTGCTTCGTCTCCTGCGACGTCAGCATGGCGACCTCCTGTTCGGGGGCCACGTACCCGAGGCTGAATTTCAGTGCAAAACGGTCCATCTGTGCCTCCGGCAGCGGGTAGGTGCCGCGGAATTCCACCGGGTTTTGCGTGGCAATGACAAAGAATATGTCATCGAACCTGTGCGTCGTACCCTCGATGCTCACCTGGTTTTCAGCCATAGCCTCGAGCAGTGCCGATTGCGTCCTCGGTGACGCCCGGTTTATTTCGTCGGATAAGAGGATATTCGTGAATATGGGCCCTTTGTGAAAAAAGAACGACTGGTTGCCCTGGTCAAAAACGGAGACGCCCAGAATGTCGGAGGGCAGGAGGTCAGGCGTGAATTGTATGCGGCTGAACTTGACATTGATCGAGAGGGCAAGCGCCTTTGCCAGTGTCGTTTTGCCCGTGCCGGGAAAATCCTCGAGAAGGACGTGGCCCCCGCTCGCAAAGGCGACGAGGAGCTTGCGGATCGCTGAGGACTGGCCTTTCATCACCCTTTCTATGTTCTCTGTGATCTTCTTCATGGTCTCGCTCGAAGACTGAATTAATTCTTCCGTCATATGCACCCCCAGAAGGTAACGAAATATAGATGCCTGAATTGGTCCGGTTGTAATTTTTCACATTCTCTCAAATGTCCGGAGTTAATACAATAGAAAGTCTGGAATGCGAAACGGATAGACATATGAGACAGCAAACCGGAGATTTTGCATTTCACCAATTGACAGAACGCGAAAGGAGTGCTATGGCAATCCTATGGGTTTCTCGCGTACGGGGTTTGGCAGCCCCATACGCTCCCACAGGGTGATCGGGGGCTTTGTTTACAAGGGCCCCGGCAAGGTGCACAACAGGGAGGGGTTTTTATGGAAGTGAAAGAATTCGGGGAATTTAAGGGTTATACACCGGTCGGGCCCGGCAGGCTTCTCGAAGCGAAAAAGGGGCTGATCCTCGGAATTGCCAACAACGACAGCATCGCCTATGGTTGCGCACGGATGTTCAGTAAGCTCGGAGCTGACCTCGCCGTTACGTACCTGAACGAAAAAACGGAAAAATATGTCAGGCCTCTCGCGGAAAAAATGGGCTGTTCCATTATCACGAAGTGCGACGTGATGAACCCCGGGGAGCTCGAAGCCACCTATCAGGAAATCGAGAGCAGGTGGGGTAAACTGGATTTTGTCCTCCACTCGATCGCATTTGCCCCCAGGGACGACCTGCAGGGGCGCGTCACAGACTGCTCGAAAGAGGGGTTCGTGCTGGCCATGGACGTTTCCTGCCATTCCCTCATCAGGGCGACCAAACTGGCAGAACCTTTGATGAAGGCCGGAGGGTCCATTCTGACAGTGTCATTCTATGGTTCGGAAAAGGTGGTCGCGAACTACAACATGATGGGCCCCGTCAAGGCGGCGCTTGAAAGCACGGTCCGATACCTGGCGATGGAATTGGGCCCTCAGATGATACGGGTGAACAGCCTGTCTCCCGGCCCCATCAAGACCCGTGCGGCGTCGGGCCTCAACCAGTTTGATGACCTCATACTGAAAGCCGCTTCGCTCGCGCCGGAGCACCACATTGTATCCATCGGGGACGTCGGGACATTCGCCTCGTTCCTCGTCAGCGACTACTCAAGGAGCATAACGGGCGGCGTCCATTATATCGACGGCGGCTATCACATCGTGGGGTAGGCTAAAGAGGGTTTATGGTTCACCTTAGGGGAGGGATGCCGGGTTGAGCATTATCCTCCCGTCGGCCACCACGCACCGTGATGAACTGCACATAACCGGGTTAAGGTCGATCGACGCGACCATAGCGCCCAGGTCCATGACGAGGGTGGAGAAATTCATCAAAAGGACGGACAGCTTTTCCATGTCCACCGGATCGGCGCCCCTGTACCCTTCCAGAAGCTGGTGTGCCTTGAGGCAGCTCACCATTGACATGACGTCCTCTTTCCTGACAGGCATCATTCTCAAGGCAACGTCCTTGTAAATTTCGACGGCCGTTCCGCCGGCGCCGACGAGGAGGACCGGCCCGAATTGATGGTCTATCTTCGCCCCGACGATGATCTCCGTTCCGTTGAGCGGCTCTTCGACGAGCATCCCGGCGAAACCGTCGATCTTCCGGAACCTCTCGAAAGTTTTTACCAGTCCCTCATCGTCCCTTATCCCCACCACGACGCCGCCGATATCCGACTTGTGAATGACCTTCGGTGACACGATCTTTCCGACGACGGGGTATCCGATGGAACGGGCGAACCCGACCGCTTCGTCCGTGTCCCGCGCCCAGGTAAAACGAGTGACCTCGACGCCTGCCAGGGAAAGAAGCTCTTTGACCTGCGGCTCCATGAGCCAGCCCGCAGCCCTCGCCTCCGAAAGGATCGATCTCATTGTATCTGTCAGCATGTCTTGTATCTCCTTAGCGCCTCGGCCATGAAAACCGTGCCCTCGATCGTATCGGAAACGGGCACGCCGTTCAGTTCGAACCCCTCGATCAGCATGCCGTATTTTTCAACGTGGGGGACATAGGCAAGAAGGGGTTTGCCCTCCTGCCTGTAGACCTGGCTCAACCGCGCGCCAAGGTCCATGGATATGCCCGGTGCGTAGGGAAGAAGAAGGATGATGATGGAATCATATTCGGGCCTCCTGCTCAGGTACCGCACCGTCTCCACGACGTCGTCGTCAATAACGCTTCCCGTCAGGTCGACGGGGTTCTTGAGGGACGCAATATCCCGGACGCCGGCCGACAGCTTTGTCTTCAACTCATCCTGCGCCTCTTTCACGAGGCCCGGCACCGAAAGGTCCACAACCGAACAGACATCCACTGCGAGCACGCCATGTCCTCCGCTGCCCGTCACTATGGCAACATTCTTTCCGGCGGATCTCGGATAACAGCCGAGGGCCTCGCAATAGTACACCATGTGGAGGTGGCTCCTGGCTTCCACGATGCCAAACTGGGTAAGGACGGACGAGAAGGTCTCGTAATCGCCTGCAAGGGAGGCCGTATGGCTTGAAATAGCCTTGCCTGCCTCGGGGCTCTTGCCGGATTTCAGAACGATCACGGGCTTCTGACATTCTTGCGCGGCCGTCACGAACTCCCTGCCCTCATTCTCCCCAAACCCCTCCAGGTAAAAAGCAATGACCCCGGTCTCGGGATCGTTGGCAAAGAACCGCAGGAGCTCGGTCTCCCGGATAACAGCCTTGTTCCCGATGCTGATGGCCCTGGCGAGACCCACATGCTCCTGGGAGAATTTTATCATCTGGTCGACGAGGATCCCGCCGCTCTGGCTGATGAACGTTATATTCCCCGGGCCCGGCTTCACGATCCGTTCGTTTGCGAGGAAAAACGTGTCCACAAAGGAGGGGCAGTAGATACCGAGGCAATTGGGACCGATGAACGGGAAGTTGGCATCCGCGGCTATGTGCGTTATCCTGTCCTGGAGGTCGTTTCGGCCTGCCTCCGAAAACCCCCCGGAGATTATCACGGCCCCCTTCACTTTCTTTTCAATGCACTTCGTCAGCATGTCCGGCACGCGTTCCGCGCGGACAGCGATAACGGCAAGGTCTATATCCGCGGGCACCTCGGCGATGTCCGGGTAGATCGGCTCCCCCTGAAAAATCCCGCCGCCGTGAGGATTGACGGGAAAGACCCGGACAGGATAGTTGAGGTGGTTCTTGTTGTATATTATGTTTGCAGGGTGCCGGTCATCTGCGGAAGATACTCCGATAACTGCCATGGTCTGCGGCTTGAACAAAGGTAAAAGGTCCATGCATCCCTCCCCTTGAATGGCTTCTCATATTCTGTCAGCGTATGCGGATTCTTGTCAATAAAAACGGTTCAAGGTTCAAGGTTGAAAGTTGAAAAGCCACCTTATAATTCGGGGAATCTTTTCGCGTACAACCTTGAACTTTGAACCTTGAACTTTGAACCGCTAAAAAGGATTTTATGACATGATTCGCCGAACCAAATCGCCTATGTTCCACACGAGCTGCCCCACCCCCTTATTTACATACAGCCCGATCTGCGCGATCAGGGAATAGGCGATACCGAACTGCGCAAGCGCATAAAGCGCGATGGTGAATTGGCCCAGGCTGAAGACGCCCAGGCCGAACTGTGAAATATTGACGATGCCGATCCCGAACTGCCCGATCGAGATTATCCCTTTGGCGGGCACGGGCCATGGCCGGTATTTGAACGAGATGTGCACGAGGGGCAGCCCCATGACGGTCGCATCGCTCTTGTACTCAAACCCCCAGCCGTCCCATATTTCCCGGGCAGGATAAAGGGCGCCGCAATTGGGGCAGGCAAAGGCCTGTTCACTCACCTCGTGCTGACACTCTCTGCATCTGTTCATGTGTACTGTCCCGCCACCTGGAACTATCATTTTGGTTTAAAGATGACCAGTTTAAATTTAAGGCCGTGCTCGCCTGCAATGGTCTTTATCGCCTCGCGCAGCTTACCGTATTCGAAGCCATACTTGCCGCCGAACAAAAGGTCCCTGTGCACCGTTTTTGTCACCTCCAGCCCTTTTTGAACGGTCTTTTCACTGAAGAACCCGCTCGACGAACCCGAGGAGGTTTCCACCATCTTTTCCCAGAAGGTCAACTGCTTTTTGTCTGCCTCCAGCTGAGCTATGGCGTCGTACTGCACCCTGGCTTTCTGTATGGGTGACTGTGCCCCCGTTTGCGACGAAAATTCAAAACGTCCCGGCTGCACCTCTTTCACGGAAAGAAATTCGCTGGCCAATCCAAGGAATTCCCGGCCGATAGATGGTCTCTCCGGCGTGACCGGGGATACGTTTTGCGATAAAGGCTTTCCGCAATTCGCACAAAAGACTGCCGCAGGCGGCAGTTTGGACCCGCAGGCAGAGCATGTTTTTTCACTCTCGCCTTCTGTCTGCGTCTTCTGGCCCTCAAGGCGCGTTCCGCAATTCGTGCAGAAAACTGCATCGGAAGAAAATTCTTTTCCGCAGGACGGACATCTCAACGTGCCGACCTCCTCCGGGACCTTTTCTTCCTCCAGTTTGGTCCCGCAGTTCGTGCAGAAGATCGCATCAGGCGGGAACTCTTTATCGCACGCGGGGCATTTCTTGACGCCGTCATCTCTCATATCGTTTCCTCTCTCGCCAGGTTTCATTTCCCGCCGGAAAGCAGGATATTCATTTTATATCAGACGGCTCTGTTTCGCGTCAATGGAGGATTGGAGGGGATGAGTAGAGGATGGACGATAGGAAGACAACGGGTTACGGCCGGGCGATGGACAATACGCCATGGGAAATAATGGCGCCCGCATTGAACAATTATTTTATGAGTGATATCAGAAGCTGCGGGGGACAGGAAACGGTATGATTGCCTATTGCCTGGTGCCTTTTTTATTGGGCTCGATCATCTGCCTGTCACGTTCAATTTGCTCACGCTGCTGCTCAAGCTCGAGCAGTTGCCGCTGGATCTCAAGCTGCTCTTCCTGGATCTTGAGCTGCTGCCGGCGTATCTCGAGCTGTTGCCGCTGCATCTCTACTTGCTGCTCGATCTGCCGCTGCCTGTACATTTCCCACGACAACGGCCTGTCTCCGCTTTGATAAGGATCGACGGGCTGAGCCATGCCCCCTGTAGCGAGCATCACGGCAATAGCTGCGATAAAAAATGCTGGCACCGCTCGAACCACGTCATCTCCCTGATGAACTATATTCGGGGCCCGAAAAATATCAACGTTGATGCCGGTTTTCTTTACCCTTCCCGGGAACGCCCTCGCGCACTGTCGAGGCGGGCAATTTCCGGCTGCTGTAGAGAACCCGATTACAGCACGTTGCGATATAGCCGTAGCCAAACGGGATGATCTGCACGTCCCTGCCGCACGTCGTGCAGTGCACCATATTGTCCCTATCCTGCGCTTGGCGCCGGGGATAGGACGTCGATGTCTGTCTTGTGTGCCGGCTCATTAAGCGACCTGTACCTATAGTGTAATAGTGCGGTACACTTCTGTCTGTCGCTCAACAGGCTATTTATTTGTAATATTATTCGACCACAGATTAACTGCTGAAAACCTCACCCCAACACACCCGGCAACCCCCGCTTCCCCTGAACTGCGAAATCATAGTAACATACAATTTCCGAAATTTCTCGTTGATTTACTATTGGATTATTATGGTGCTAATTCCCATACCCGGAAAATTGCGCCTTCATGGATGCAAGGCGCTGATCGACCAGGACGTTCATCAGCATCGCGATCCGGGGGTTTTGCAGGACCAGCGAATCGAAGTCCTCCTTCTTAAGGACCAGCACCTTTGCAGCAGTAACGGCGATGACCGTTGCCGAGCGGGCAGCCCCGGTGAGAAGCGCCATCTCGCCAAAAATATCCCCGGCGCCAAGCCTGGCGATGGTGAGGTCGATACCGAGCTCGGGCTTCCTTTTCTTTATTTCGATCTCCCCCGAGCGTATTATGAACATGGTACTTCCCCGGGTCCCCTCGCGAAGGATCGTAACGCCGGCGGGATAGTCCCGGCCCGTCATATGCGCTGCAAGGTCCTCGAGGTCCTGATCCGATAATTCGCGAAAGATCCCGGTATTTTTAAGTGTTTCGATCTTGTCCTTATTCTCTTCGTTGTCCATGAGATGGCTCCGGCTGCACGGATGCAGCAGTAAATCCCGGTCGATACCTGTTTCATTATAAAATTAACAGGAAAGAATGTTCAATATTTTAAAAAACTCCCATGTCCTGCACATCCGGCCCGGCCGGTGTCCCGGACGTGACGCCGGCAGGATGACCTTAAGCGGGTCGACGTGTCAATCGGTCTATCCCCGCGATACGTTTTGAACTTTTTGAGAAATTGGTATATACTTATTACTTGGCTTAAGGCTTTTTTGAGGCTGCGGGAAACAACGTGACACTGAGAAAAAACACGATCATAACGATTGATGGTCCGAGCGGAGCCGGCAAAAGCACGATCGCAAAACTCCTGGCCTCTACTGCCGGCTACACGTACATTGATTCGGGCGCGATCTACCGCGGTGTGGCATATGCTTATAAGACGCGTAAAAACGGGGAATCCCTGGAAGAGTTCCTCCATGATCTTCCCCTCGCATTTCAGTTCGGTGCCGATACCCGCGTAACCCTATCGGGTAAAGACATCTCCGAAGAAATACGCAAACCTGACATTTCACTTCTCGCTTCCACCCTGTCGCAGCAAGCGCCGGTCCGGCAATACGCGAACCAGGTCCAGCGCAGCCTTGCGGCGGACAAAAATGCTGTACTCGAGGGAAGGGATACGGGAAGCGTCGTTTTCCCGGAGGCAGACATCAAATTTTACCTCGATGCGCGGCCCGACGAACGTGCAAGCCGGCGATACACCGAACTTGCATCGAAGGGTGATGACCAGGAATTCGATAAAGTCCGGCGGGATATGGAAAAACGTGACGCAAACGATTCGACGCGATCGATAGCGCCGCTCGTCGTCCCGGATGGGGCGATCGTTATCGACACGTCGGGAACCGGTATCACCGAGGTTTTACGCATCATACTCAGCCACATACACCAGAGGGAAGGCCAGGAGAAATGAACGTCATAAAAACAAAGAATATCGGTTTTTGCTTCGGCGTAAAACGGGCTATCAAAATGGTGCTCAAGGCTGCGGAACAAGGCGATAAGGTCTTTACGATAGGCCCCATTATTCATAATCCCCAGATGGTCGAATTGCTGAAAGAAAAGGGGATCACTCCCGTCGATGACGTCTACCAGGTCAAAGAGGGTACGGTCGTGTTCCGCACGCACGGGATAAGAAAGGAAGAAGAGGAATATGTCCGCAAAAGCGGCCTGAAATCGATAGACACGACATGCCCGTTCGTAAAGAATGTCCGCAAGCATGCAAAGTACCTGGAGAGGAGCGGCTACCAGGTTGTTATTGTTGGGGATAAGAACCATCCCGAGGTCAAAAGCGTCTTGAGTTATTTGGATAATGATGGTATTGTACTACAAGAACCAACAACATTGACTGCCAAAAAGGTGGGAGTTGTCAGTCAAACGACCCTCGATAAAGGGACGTTCGTTTCGATTGTAAAGGAGCTTATCGCGGGAGTCGAAGAGCTCAGGATATACAATACGATCTGCGAAAGCACGCAGATACGGCAAAACGAAGCGATTGAATTATCGGGCGAAGTCGACATGATGCTGGTGGTGGGGGGAAAGAACAGTTCAAACTGCACGAAGCTTTACAAGGTCGTTCATAAAGTCCAGCCGAATACCCATCATATTGAAACCGTCGATGACCTTCGTCCGGAATGGTTTGCGAACGTATCACGTATAGGTTTAACGGGCGGGGCATCAACACCCGACCTTATCATAGATATTGTTGAAGGCCGCGTAAAAAATTTCTAGGGGGCACACCATGATGGTGGAAGATTCCGCGACACCAAAAGACAACACACAGGAGGACATGCAGACATTATACGAAACGTCGATGAAAAGCCTCCAGGAAGGCAACATACTGACGGGCAAGGTAATAAATATCGCGGGCGATTCTGTCATTATCGATGTTGGCCTGAAATCCGAAGGAATAGTACCGCTGCACGAATTTTCACCGCGTGAGGGCAGTGAGCACCCCGTAAGCGTCGACGATGAGGTAGAGGTCATGATCGTCGGCCGCGAGAAAGAATCGGGGCTCCTGAGATTGTCGAAAAAACGCGTCGATGAGATAAAGACGTGGGAAAAGATAGACAAGTCTCTTGAAGACGGGTCGCCCCTCGAAGGGCATATCGTCTCGGAAGTAAAGGGCGGGTTCATCGTCGACGTCGGGATCAACGCCTTCCTTCCCCTGTCCCAGGTTGATATAAAACCGGTCAAGAACCCGGCGTCGTTCGTCGGGCGCTCCCTCAAGTTCAAGGTGATAAAGTCTAACCGGAGAAAAGGCAGCATCATCCTGTCGCGGCGGGTCCTTCTTGAGGAAGAGCGCGACAAGAAGAGGCAGGAGTTCTGGAAGAACGTCAAAGACGGCCAGATCATCTACGGTTTTGTCAGGAACATAACCGACTACGGTGCATTCGTCGACCTTGGCGGCGTGGACGGCTTCCTCCACATCAATGACATAACCTGGGGAAAGATCACGCACCCCAAGGAATATTTAAGGATAGGGGACGAGGTCAAGGTCAAGATCATAGCGATCGACACGGAAAAAGGCCGTGTTTCCATCGGTATGAAACAGCTGAAGACGGACCCGTGGCTGAAGATCGACGAAAAATACCCTCCCGGGACAAGGGTCAAAGGCAAGGTTGTCGGGATCGTGGAATACGGCGCATTCGTTGAGCTGGAACAGGGCCTCGAAGGGCTTCTCCATGTCAGTGAAATGAGCTGGGACAAGAAATTCAAGAACCCGTCAAAAATGGTCAACAAGGGCGACGCACTCGACCTTGTCGTGCTCAAGATCGACTTCGACAAGAAACGTATATCCCTTGGCTTGAAGCAGCTGGCCCCCGATCCGTGGGACGAACTTGAAGCGAACTATCCCCCTGGATCGATCGTGAAGGGCAAGGTGAAGAACTTCACCGAATTCGGTATGTTCGTCGGCATCGGGAACGGTATCGACGGCCTTGTGCACATGTCCGAGCTTTCATGGTCGCGAAGAAAGAAGACCTCGCAGGAACAGCTCAAGAAAGGCATGGCGATAGACGCACTCGTACTCAATATCGACAAGGGGCAGAAGAAATTTTCGTTAAGCTTGAAACGCCTTAAAGAAGACCCCTGGAAGGGTGTTTCCAATCGCTATTCCGTGGGAGACGTCATCGAGGGGCACATTACCAGTATCACCGATTTCGGGGTTTTCGTAGAGATCGAAGAAGGGGTTGAAGGCCTCATTCACGTGTCCGAAATGGATGAGCTGCAGGGGAAACAGCCGTCCGAGGTATTCAAGCTCGACGATACGATACAGGCGGCCATCCTGAACATTGATGAAAAAGACAAGAGAATAGCGCTGAGCACGAAGGTACTGAGAAAGAGGGAAACCAAGACGGTATCCGAGGTCCGCGAAGAAACCGGCGGCGCGTTTTCTACTCTTGGCGATATCCTCGAACCGGCAATGAAGAAGAACAGCGAAAACGACGAATCATAAAAGGAAAGAACCATGCCCATCAGTCAGGACCTTATAGATATCCTGTGTTGCCCTAAATGTAAGGGAGATCTGACATTATCCTCCTCGCCCGAAGGGTTCGTGTGCGCGAAATGCGGGCTCCTTTACCCTGTACGGGACGGGATCCCCATCATGCTCACCTCGGAGGCAATTCCCGTAAAGCCGGAAAAGCCTTGAAACAGGACAGGTGAACATCGATCTTTTCCTTATTGCCCTCATTAAATTACTGCAATACACCCTGCGGGCCCTGCCGGAAAGCATGCAGGCCGCCACGGGGCGCCTCTTTGGCTCCCTGGGATACGCGATCCTCAGGAACCGCCGCAACATAGCGATCGCCAATATACAGCGGGCCTTCCCCGACCATACGCGGGACGATGCCGTCAGGATCGCCCGGGGCTTTTTCAAAAACCTCGGCACGAACATGATCGAACTGCTCATGGCACCCTTTGTCCCCGAGGCCGAGGTATCCCAAAGGTTTTCCTTCGAACCGAAGGACATAGCGGAGCGGACCTTAGGCTCGGGGCGCGGCGTCATCGCGCTCACATTTCACTATGGAAACTGGGAGATCCTGGGGATCACGTCGAAGCTGCTCAATCAGCCCGTCGTCGCGCTCGCGCGCCCCTTGAAGAAGCACGCCCGCCTGAATGCCTTCCTCAACAGCCTCCGCGAATCGACAGGCCTCACGATAATTGTAAACGAGAACACGGCCAAAGAGGTCCTGCGGCTCCTCAAGCGGAACGCCATCATCGCCATTCTCGCCGACCAGCGCGAAAAGCGCTCCCGCGGAGTGATGGTCGATTTCTTCGGCCACAAGGTCCCGACATCCAAGGGCACCGCAATGATCGGCATGAAGACAGGA
This sequence comes from Syntrophorhabdaceae bacterium, assembly GCA_963666485.2. Lineage (GTDB taxonomy): Bacteria > Desulfobacterota > Syntrophorhabdia > Syntrophorhabdales > Syntrophorhabdaceae > Delta-02. The sequence goes on from CAXXUO010000001.1 coordinate 612,495, forward strand.
TGCCTCGTCGTCCCCTGTTATGCGGTGCGCAAAGGCTTCCTTCGCTACACCATCATGTGCGGCGAACCGATCGTCATGGAACGCGAAGGTGACATCGAAGAGCTCATTGCGAAGAACACGCGTAAGATAAACGCTTTCCTTGAAGACATAATCCGCAAGCACCCCGAAGAATGGTTCTGGGTCCACCAGAGATGGGGCCGCCCGAACAGAAAACACAGACAGCACCGCTCCTAACGTCCAACTTCTACCATCGTCATTCCGGCTTGCCGGAATCCAGCGTCTTTTCTTTTTCTAACTTTTCAGGTTGCAATTTACTCGACCAATTGTTTTCCCTAAAATTATCTAAGGAGCTCTAGAGTTTAAAGACCGATATTTATATTGTAGTGGTTTCCCTGAATGATAAAGCAAAACAAAGACGCTGGATTCCGGCGCCAAGCGCCGGAATGACGATTAGGCAATGGATAATTCGTCGCTATGTGCTTGTTATTCTATTTCCGGCTGTATAATATCCTGTCGATGAGCCAGCCTATTTTTGATGACCTTTCTTGTTTCTCACGATCTTCCTGCATCCTGGATATGGTCTTTTCGCCGGAAAGGTGTTCGAAAGTGCGCAGGAAAATAAGGCGTTCCCTATCGTTGACCGGCGCTCCAAACTGGCTGCTGTATTTCCGCACGTGCCTGTCAAGGCGCCAAAACATTTTTATATAATCTTCGGTATGCAGCTTTTTCCGATATGCCTTGTCGAAATCGAGAAACAGCAGGCGTGCTGAAAGGTGGACAAGCACGTTTTTCAGGTGAAGGTCCGGGTGATACACGCCGAGGTCCCCGAGCATAACAAAATAAATAGCCAGTTTTCGCGCCATCCGCAGCCGGTCGCGCTTCCCTGACGACCTGAAATATTCGACGAGATCACGGGCGTCGCCTTCGAAGTATGTTATAAAAAAAAGCTCGTTTGCGATGATGCCTGATCGCGAGATGTACCCGAAAGGTTTCACGACCGGGAAGCCCTGTTCTTCGAGATATGCCGTGACGTTCAATTCATCGGATGCGCGCTTCTCTCCCGGGAATGCACCTCTCGTTATGCCCCTCAGCCACCCCCCGTGCAGGTACTGCCTGACAACATATACCTTCCCGCCAAATTCGAAAACACCGGGAGCGCCTCGTCCCGCGTTCAGCCTGCGGTCCGGCTTCATGGCCCTTTCAACAAATCCCGCAGCATCATCGCACTGCCCACGGTAAACAAGACTGCAACGCCCCACCTTCTCCCGCTTAAATTTTGCCATTCTTACCCACTAGTCGTCATCCCGGGCGAATGCCGGAACCCTACCACCACCGTCATCCCGGCGAAGGCCGGGATCCAGCGTCTTGATGTTTCTCCATTTTTCCTGATTAGGATTGTATACGATAAATAGAAAGCAGGCAATAGGCGATAGGCAACCGCAAGAAACAAGCAAAACCTTGAATCCCGGTGTCAAGCACCGGGATGACGACGAGGTGGAAGTCTTTCGCCTTTAGCCTTTAGCCGTACGCCGTTAGCCGTACGCCGTTCATATTTCCATCTCCATCCCATCTTCCGCAATCAGGTACGGGTCGTGAAGCACCCCCGCATACGTGTCCCAGTCGGGATAAAGATGCGTGAGAAGAACACGCTTCGGCCCCGCCTTTTTCACCATTTTATCGAGTGCTTCCAGGTTCAGGTGCCCTTTTACCTTACGTTCCGGGAAAGCGCATTCGGCAACGAGGACATCGGCCCTCTGCGCCAACCGTATGAGATTTTGCGAATAATCCGTATCGCCCGAAAACGTCAATGACCTTTTTTCGTCAAGCCTGATCGCGATGCTTTCCGGATTATGTTTGACCGGTGCGGCGGTAATAGTAACCCCATTGTATGCCAGGGATCCGTTGACGAGGCGCTTCACGGTGAGATCGTATGTTTTCGGGTGGACCCAGGGATAGATCTTTTTCAACCCCCGGTAAAACCGCGTGATCCCGTTGCCGCCAATGACCATAAGCGGTTTCTCCCGCGCGACCTTCCCGTAATTGCATGCAAAGAAAAAGGTAGAGAGGTCCGCCGTATGATCGACATGGAAATGCGTGATAATCACGACGTCGACATCATCGACATCGAAACCCCGCTCGAGAAGCCGTCTGACGACCGAGGGGCCGACATCCACGAGAATGTTGAGGCCTCTCGCCGTTACGAGGTACGCGGAAGAGTTTCTCTCGAGACGGGGAATAGCAGTCCCCGTTCCCAGAATATGAAGTTTCATATACGAATGATACGGCAAAGAAAATAGAAAAGCAACGCGTTGCTAATGAAGGCTGTATATGGTAAAAATATTCGTACTTTATGACCACTCGCACTGCCTGAAAGTGGACCGAAGACTATTTGATCGAGGACAACATGACCGAGGAAATCACCCCCACGCAAACCGATTTTATACGCGAGATCATCGATAATGACCTTAAAACGGGAAAACATGACCGGATAGCCACCCGTTTCCCGCCGGAACCGAACGGATACCTCCACATAGGGCATGCCAAATCCGTCTGCCTCAACTTCGGACTTGCCGCGCAATATAGAGGCACCTGCAACCTGCGCATGGACGACACCGACCCGGCAGGGGAGTCAATGGAATTCGTCGGGTCGATCCAGAACGACGTCAGGTGGCTGGGTTTTGACTGGGATGACCGGCTGTTTTACGCCTCCGACTATTTCGAAAAGCTCTATCAGTTCGCGATCGATCTCATCAAGGCCGGGAAGGCGTACGTGTGCAGCCTCAGCGCTGACGAGATGCGGGAATACAGGGGAACTCTCACTGAACCGGGAAAGGACAGTCCCTATCGCGGCAGATCGATCGAGGAGAACCTCGACCTCTTCTCCCGTATGCGGGCAGGCGAGTTCAAGGACGGGGAACACGTCCTCAGGGCAAAGATAGATATGGCTTCGCCCAATATCACCATGCGTGACCCGGTGATCTACCGGATAAAAAGAACTGGCCACTATCGCATGGCAGATACATGGGTCATATACCCCATGTATGATTTCGCCCATTGCCTTTCGGATTCGATCGAACGGATAACCCATTCGATATGCACGCTTGAATTCGAGAACAACCGTCCGCTCTATGACTGGTTCGTCAACGAGCTTATCGACGGCCCCAAACCCAGGCAGATCGAATTTGCCCGCCTCAATTTGAGTTACACCATCCTGAGCAAACGACGGCTCATCGAGCTCGTTGAGAATAAACTCGTCAACGGATGGGATGACCCCCGCATGCCGACCGTTGCCGGCATGAGGCGGCGCGGATATACGGCGCGCGCGATACGGGAGTTTTGCTCACGAATCGGCGTCGCAAAGAAGGATAACCTTGTGGATATCGCACTGCTCGAGCACTGCGTGCGCGAAGACCTGAACGATTCAGCACCGCGGGCAATGGCCGTCTTGCACCCCCTCAAGGTTGTCATCGATAATTATCCCGAGGACCGGGTCGAGGAAATGGAATGCGCGAATCATCCCCAAAAACCGGAAATGGGCACCCGCAGCGTCCCGTTCTCAAAGACCATTTATATAGAAAAAGACGATTTCATGGAAAATCCTCCCCGAAAATATAAACGGCTTGGCCCCGGCCGCGAGATCCGGCTAAGGAACTCGTACGTCATCCGCTTCGCATCGATGGTCAAGGACGAAGCCACGGGCGAGGTCACCGAACTGCACTGCACATATGACCCCGACACGAAGAACGCGGCCCCGGCAGACGGCCGGAAGGTCGACGGCGTTATACACTGGGTCTCCGCCGCGCATGCCGTCCCCGCCACGGTCCGCCTATATGACAGACTGTTCAAGGTCGCCGACCCCGCCTCGGTGGAAGGCGAAATGACCGATCTTTTAAATCCCGGGTCACTTGAGGTCATTGTGAACGCCTGTGTCGAACCAGGCCTTGGCGAGGTGGCGGCTGAAGAAAAGTACCAGTTCGAGCGTATCGGTTATTTCTGCTGTGATACGAAGGATTCGGCCCCCGGGAAGCCGGTTTTCAACCGAATCGTGACGCTGCGCGATTCCTGGGCGAAGATCGCCGGCAAATAGTATCGACCATGAAGGAGCAAAGATGTCCCGTTTTACTCAAGCGATAATCTTCGCAGTTCTTGCCATTTGTTTCTTCATTGTGCCTGCATGGGCATCAGATAAGAAGCCTGTCTTCGTTTTTGCTTCCGTGGAAGAGGGAAAGGCAATACTGACCGCACGCGATGACTTCATCCAGAACATGAGCCCTCTCGACCGGGCCATCAGGATGCGGTCCGAGAAACCCGTATCCGTGGATGAATTCTTGACATTCGTCGGGAACAACGTCATCGCGTGGGAAGACGAGGACAGGGAACAGATACAGAGGGTCCTGAACTCGCTCGCGCCAAAATTCGAGGTGTATGCGCACTATCTTCCCGATAAGATCTACCTTGTCAGAACCACGGGAAGTGAAGAGGGGGGGGTCGCCTATACCCGCGGCAACGCGATCGTCTTCCCCCGGCGGCTTGGTATACCGGACCCTGTCAGTTTGTACAAGCTCATCTCTCACGAGCTGTTTCACGTCATCACCCGGCAGAATAAGCACCTCAGGGAGGAGCTTTACAGCACCATAGGGTTCAGAAAATGCCCTGCTTACAGCCTGCCGAAAAACCTCGATCACCGGCGTATCACGAACCCCGATGCCCCGTTGAACGAATACTGCATCAAGGTAAAAGCATCAGGAAAGGACATTATCGTCCTTCCCCTGCTTTATTCCCAGGTCGATACGTACAACAAGCGGGATGGTGAGGAGTTGTTCGATTATCTCCAGGCAGCGTACATCTCGGTCGCGCGGATTAAGGGTCCCGGGCAGAAACCAGTCATGCTGAAAGACAGGGAGATGACCCTGTATAAAGAGGAGGAATTGCAGAACCTGTACGAGCAGATAGGGCAGAACACGGATTACACGATACATCCGGAAGAGATACTGGCAGATAATTTTTCGTATCTTTTCTTTGACATAACGGAAGTAGAATCGCCGCAGATCATCGAGAAGATGAAGAAGGTGTTTAAGGCGGGTAAAAATAGGTGATGGGTAATGGGTAACAGGCCGCAAAAGGTCTTGTATGACATCTTGTTTAGAAGTTTGTTCGGATTGTCCATACTGATCATCATGACAGGGACCGCTGCGCTGGCGGGGGAAATCGCGACTGATGTAGAGAAGCTCCTGCGGGACATCCGCCAGGACCAACCGGTGCCTGCAGTCCCCTACCTGGAGAAGTCTGAGCCCATGAATGTTGATTGCGCTTTTTACCGGGGCAGCTATGAGGGTATCGAAATATCCGTCGAAACTCATCCGAAAAGCCAGCGGGTCGCCTCGATCCTCCTGCGGGCCCCGGGGCCCGACCGGACTAAACAAATTCTCCCCGCCGTCAAACGCGTGATCGGCCCGCCCCGCTCGAGCAGCCCGAAAAGATCTGAGTACGGCTGGGAGTGGCCCGGCTACCGGGCCGCCTCGCTCCACTATGCAAAAGGCGTCAGGGCGGGGGAAGGATTCACGATTGTCTCGATCTTTTACCGGTAATTTCGTGGTACGGCATTGTAATCAGATACGCATATCGCGAAAGACCCGATCATATTCCATGAGTTTCCGGCACCTCAATGGTGATCGGCCAGGCATACGTGCCCGGCTGTGCATCATCTGAAAGGATCAAACGATAACTGAATTCGACCATCTCGGCGCCCCTGACGTAGGGCCTTCGTGCGGAAGCCTTACCGCCATCGATATAGACATTCGTCCCATTGCCTTTGACATGGGCAGCACTGAACGGCGTCATGTCGGCCCCGCGGAACGTGAAGATATAACCGTGCGGGTCATTGCTCTTCACCTCTAGCCGGGACCCTGAATTTATATCGATAAATCCCCGTTGAATATCGGCCTGCGTTATCCTGACCTGGGACACCTGGTAAAGCACCTTCATGTGGGAATGGGCTATGACCCTGGCGGATATCCGGACCTTGCATACAGCGGGACCGGCATATGCCAGGCCGGCTTGACCGGCTGCGGCGATGGCAACGACCACTGCGACCGTGGCCGCAATGATAATATTATGAGATCTGAAACCCCGCGAAATCTTCCTCCGGGCAATACAACCCTTTTCGACGAGCATAATCCCGATCTTTTTGCCAATACGCAATCTATTTATGGCGAAACGTCATTATTTCTTGTCTAATACTACGTAAAGTAGTCCACATCTCAATATTATCATCTGATTTCAATAAGGCAATGGGGTTTCATTGAGGGTACAATATTGGGTTAACTACCATGGTCAGGTATTTTTATCGTAATTTCATCTTTTCCCGATGACTGATTTCAGTGCCCCCGGAATCAGGGAACCCGACGAGTTCGGTTCCGCAATCGGGACAACTGCCTTTATTCACGGAAAATTGATTTTCGCAGCGCGGACAATACGCCGAACAATTTTCCTGCATCTCGGGGGCGCATAGTAACTCGGAAATATCTATCCGATGTTCCGCAAAAATTCTTTCGTAAGCTTTGAGCATAAAGCCACCGGCTTCGATGCTGCCCGGCCTGGCAATTGCCTCGCGGGCGGGAAAAGATATACCGCGGACGATCCGCCGGGCAAACTCCCTGGCAGTTTGTGAATCACACAGGAGAAATGCGGGGACCAGGGGATCATACGACGATAACAAATGCCGTCCCAAATTGGCATATGCCCGGACTGCCGCCGGCGGGCATAACGTCATGCCCACGAGGTCCGCGAGACGGTCCCCGGAGAATCCGGGGAAAAATCTTTTATGATAACGGTGATATAAGATTAAAATTGGGAGTTGCAGGGCCAGCATGCCGGAAACGACGTAAACGGTCATAAAACTGTATCCGAAGAAAATGATAAACGGCAGAAAAAAGATGATATAAATGAATAATAAATTACAGATCACCTGTAACATTTTGGTTTTGTTCTTATAATAGCCGATCAAATATTTCGCACCGTCGATATCAAGGGTTTGTTTCGATATCATCATGACCTTTGCGGCCCGGTCCAGTTCATTCAAGGTTCTCAATTCCTGTATAAGTCCGTGCACCCCTTCGGCGTATCGTTCACCAGGGAATTCGATCGAGTATTGCTCGTTTATAATTATTGTCCTGCCCGATAATTCACTCGATGTAATGTCGCTATATCTGAAATCGGCAGGCTTGCCCGGATCGGGAATGCCGGGCACCGGGAACATATGAAAATATATTCCGGCCGGTGAAAAAATAGCGATCGGCAAATGCGCCATGAACGCGGGTGTTAACGGAGGAAATGGCGACACAAAATTGAAACCCCCTCTATTATTTGCCAGCAATGATGATTTTATTTTCCATCCGCTTCCAAAATGAGGATCAAAAACAATAGAATTCGAGGGAATCTTCACGACACATTCAAAAAAATATATTATCAGCAAGACGGCGATAAAAAGTAAATATTCGGAAAAAAACTCCGGCGTCATTTATTCTTTCGACCGAATATCTTTCTGAAGAAGGCTATTATCGCAATAACCACGCCAACAATAATTTTCCAGGCCCATTTGAAAAACCCGGTTTTCGCAGCGACAGCCGCTGCTCCCCCGACTATAAGACCTGTCAAACCGTACGCCGCGACCTTATCTCCCTTTACGAACTCTTCATACCGGTTTCCGCTTTTATAGCCAAATGTCCCGATTATGGCGTTAAAATCCGGCAGGTCCTGGGTAAACGTCTGGTCATCACATACCAGGGTCACATTCATAACCCCTTTTCTGCCAAGTATTCTCGAATTGTGGTTGAGCCTGAAGCTCTTATCCTCCTGGCCGTCGCCTCGCACCTGAACGGTCCACTCAAGGTTGTGGTTTTCCGGATTATAGTACGGGGTTTTGTACCATCCTTCGAAGTACAAAAGTTTCCAGCCTCTTTTCTTTCGTTCCTCGTTCGCCAGATCGTTATTCTTTTTCAACGCCTCAAGTATCTTGCTTGCGTTCAGGGAGTCCTTCTCGTCGTTTTTTATATACCCGGTCTCGGTAAAATCAAAAAGTGCGAACCAGTTATTCGGCTTGCATGCTATCAACCCGAGTTCCTTTCCGCTTGTCGGGTTTTGCATCGCCTCCATGAGCATTTTAGCATCTGATGCGTTTGCAAATGCACAGTTTTCCGGAATTTCTATCTGTGCAATATTCCCCAGGTCCGCAACTGCGGGCCCTACCTGCCATTTCACGCTTTTGATCACAAAGTCCAAATTAAAATTCTGCCCAAATGTGACGGAATCACAGAATGCCATGGCGAAACAGAACAATGCCGCAAAAACTACTTTTGTGCGCATAATTCCCCCTGGGCCTTTTTCATGCCGGACGTCCTCTTCCGAACCTCACCCTGGTGCTATGCCCATGCCTCTCAAGAATTTGTTTTTGGGAAATGGTAATAAGGGCTTCGTCCTCTGCGAGGAGGATGGTCTTTTTGCCGGGAAGTAAAGAGTCGTGGCCAGTATTCATCACCCGCCAGGATGGTTATTACATCTGTATTAGTATTTTCGCGCAATATCTTCGTTAATTAATAAATTTTCCGTGTTTTATAATGTCAAGGCGCTGGAGACATTGAATAAGACCTTGAATCCGGGTTCACCTTCACATTTATTTCACAATGCGGGGTTTCGGGGAATGAAAAAGGGTCACACTTTCGTGCAACCCCTTGATTATATTTGGCTGGGAGACAAGGATTTGAACCTTGATTCACGGAGTCAGAGTCCGTTGTCCTGCCGTTGAACGATCTCCCAGTATTTTCGTATACTGCGGTCCGTGCGGATGGCACAGGAGTACTGTGCCATATTATATCACTCTTCGGCTTTCGGTTCTTCGGTTTTTTTCTCGGCCTTCGGCTTGCGTGTCCGTTTCGGTTTTTCTTCGCCGGACGCTTCTTTGGCCGCGGCTTTTTTCTTGGCCGGTGCTTTTTCTTTCTTTTCTTTCGGTTCTTTCGCGGCTTTGGCCTTTACTTCCTTCTTCGGTTTGGCCTTGCCTTTTTCCGGTTCTTTTTCGGGCTCTTTCTTCTGTGTAAGCTCGATTATCGCCATCGGAGCGGCGTCACCCTTTCTCAGGCCGATCTTGACCACCCGGGTGTAGCCCCCGTTTATGGCGGCGTACCGGTCCCCGATATCGGAGAAGAGCTTCCTGACAACTTTTTTATCCCTCAGAAAGGCAAAGACCAGGCGCAGGGAATGAAGGTCTTTCTTTTTGGCCAGGGTGATGAGCCTGTCAGCCACTTTTTTGAGCTCCATTGCCTTCGGGTTCGTCGTCTTTATGCTTTCATGATCGAAAAGAGCATTGGCGAGATTCATGAACAATGCCTTCCTGTGGCTCTTGGTCCGATTCATTTTTTTCACTCTGTTCTGATGCCTCATTGGTCAACCCCTACATGTGATCTTTTTTCTTGAGAACCATCTTATCCAGTTCTTCCCGCGCAGGAAAACTGTCCAGTTTGAGGCCGAGCCGAAGCCCCATGCACGAGAGGATCTCCTTGATCTCATTCAAGGATTTCCTTCCGAAATTCTTCGTCATGAGTATTTCCTGCTCGGTCTTCTGGACCAGTTCGCCTATATACTTTATGTCTGCGTTCTTCAGGCAGTTCGCGCTTCTGACCGAGAGTTCGAGCTCGTCGACGCTGCGATACAGGTTCTCGTTGAAGTCGGTCTTTTCCTGCCCTCTTTCCTCTGCTGATTCCGCTTCTTCAATTTCGTCAAAGTTGATGAAGATCCTCATCTGCTCTTTTATGATCTTGGCCGCAAATGAGAGTGCGTCGAGAGGATCGACGCTCCCGTCGGTCCAGATCTCCATGGTCAGCTTGTCGTAATCCGTACGGCGCCCGACGCGGGCCTGGCTGACGTTGTAGCTCACCTTGCGTATAGGAGAGAAGATCGCGTCGATCGGTATGGTCCCGATAGGTTCCGCTTCGTCGACATTCTGCTCGGACGGCTGGTAGCCGCGGCCGAGCTTGGCCTTCATTTCCATGTAGAGCTTCGCGTCGCTCGATAATGTAGCGATATGCAGGTCGGGGTTCACGACCTCCACGCCGCCGTCATGGGTGATATCGCCCGCCTTGACTTCCTTTTTGCCCTTGACTTCGATCTTCAAAAGGGCCGGTTTGTCATCGGTCATCCTGATGACTGTTTTTTTCAGGTTCAGGATGATCTCGGTCACATCTTCTTTGACCCCGCGAATTGTCGAAAATTCGTGGTCGACAGACTCTATCCAGACCGATGTAATTGCAGCACCCATGATCGAGGAGAGTAATACCCTGCGAATAGAGTTGCCGATCGTCACACCGTACCCTCTTTCGAACGGCTCGGTCGAGAACTTGACGTAATCGTTCTCTTTCTTCTCTATCTCGATCTTGGTCGGCCTGATGAGCTCCTGCCAATTCTTTTCAAACATAGGCATGTACCCTCCTTGGGGTAGGTAACTACCTTGAATAGTATTCTACGATGAGCTGTTCCTTGATCGGCAATGTTATATCGTCACGTGTCGGGAATAATTTAATGGTGCCTTTCATGTTGTCCTTATCAAGGTCGATCCATGCGGGAATGCCTCTGCGGACCACAGATTCCAGTGCATTGATAACGGAGGGCAGATTCTTATGCCGGACCTCTATGACATCCCCGACTTTGACGAGGTACGAAGAGGAGTTCACGGTCCTGCCGTTGACCGTTATATGCTTATGCGAAACAAGCTGCCGGGCCTCTGCGTGAGACGTGGCAAAACCCAGGCGGAACACCATGTTATCGATCCTTCTCTCGAGAAAGACGAGGAAATTCGTACCGGTGATGCCTTCCTTGCGCTCGGCCATGACGAAAAACCTTCTGAACTGTTTTTCGCTGAGTCCATACATCCTGCGGGCGCGCTGTTTTTCACGCAGCCGCATTGCATATTCCATAACCTTGCCCTTCGTGTCGACGTGCTGTCCGGGCGGGTAGTTCCTTTTCTCGATGGCGCACTTTTCCGTGAAGCACCGTTCGCCTTTTAAATAAAGCTTTATGCCTTCTCTTCTGCACAATTTGCATACTGGTCCAACGTAACGTGACAATTTTGCCTCCTTTAAACTCTTCTGCGTTTCGGCGGTCTGCACCCGTTATGAGGAATGGGCGTAACATCGCGGATCAGGTGAATCTTCAGACCGGCGCTCTGCAGTGCCCGAAGGGCTGCCTCACGTCCCGCCCCGGGACCTTTTACGTATACGTCAACCGTTCTGAGCCCGTGTTCCATTGCCTTCTTTGCCGCATTTTCGGCAGCCAGCTGGGCAGCGAACGGGGTGCTTTTCCTCGATCCCTTGAAGCCTACCACGCCGCCGCTCGACCAGGACACGACATTGCCCTGCGGGTCAGTGATCGTGATAATGGTATTGTTGAAGCTCGACTGTATATATGCTCCGCCGACGGGGATATTCTTTTTGACTTTCTTCTTACCGCTTCTTCTGACTTTCGCCATTTACGCCACCTCGTCGTTATTTTCGTTTCATCGAAGTCTTTCTCGGGCCTTTCCGGGTCCGGGAATTCGTCCGCGTCCTCTGCCCGTGAACAGGGAGGCTTCTGCGGTGCCGAAGGCCCCGGTAGCAGCCGATGTCCATGAGCCTCTTTATATTCATGCTCACTTCTTTCCTCAGATCACCCTCGACCTTGTATTCATTCTCGAGGATGTCCCTGATCTTTGCGATCTCGTCGTCCAGAAGCGTGTGCGTTCTCTTGTTCGGATCGATCCCGGCCTGGGCCAGTATCTTGCTGGAAAGGGTCCGCCCGATCCCGTAAATGTAGGTCAGTGCGACCTCGATCCTTTTGTCCCTGGGTATGTCAACACCTGCAATACGTGCCACGCTTTGCCTCCTTAACCCTGTTTCTGTTTATGTTTGGGGTTCTCGCAAATGATCCTGACAACACCCTTACGCTTGATGATCTTGCATTTGTCGCATCTCTTCTTGACCGAAGGTTTCACCTTCATGCTGTCCTCCTACTTAACCCGGTAAATGATCCTGCCTCGCGTGAGGTCATAGGGTGATAATTCAACAACTACCTTGTCTCCCCGCAGGATTTTTATGTAATGCATGCGCATCTTTCCCGATACGTGGGCCAGCACCCTGTGCCCGTTGGGGAGTTCTACTCTGAACATTGCGTTCGGCAGCGGTTCCACGACCGTGCCCTCTATTTCTATCCCTTCGCCTTTTGGCATTTTACCTCTCTATACCCTGCTGAGTATCACGGGCCCGTTGTTCGTAACGGCCACGGTATGTTCAAAATGAGCCGACAGGCTGCCGTCCTTCGTTACGGCAGTCCATCCGTTGTCCTTGATGTAAACGTCGCACTTTCCCATATTCACCATCGGCTCGATCGCTAAGACCATTCCCGCTTTCAGCCTGAGCCCGGTCCCCTTCGTCCCGTAATTGGGAAGCTGGGGGTCTTCGTGCAGGCTCCTTCCGATGCCATGGCCGACGAATTCCCGTACCACCGAGAACCCGAATGACTCGACATGTTCCTGGACAGCGTGGGATATATCGTACAGCCTGTTGCCTTCGCGGGCCTCGGCTATGCCCCGGTACAGAGATTCCTCCGTTACGGTCATAAGCTTCTGTGCGGCCTTTGAAATGCCTCCCACGGCATATGTCATTGCGACGTCTCCATAATATCCTTCATAAAGAAGGCCAAAATCGATGCTGACGATGTCGTTCTCTTTAAGCTGCCGGTCAGACGGCATGCCGTGAACGACCTCGTCATTCACCGAGATACAGAGGCAATAGGGAAATCCGTTATATCCCTTGAAGGCGGCTATTACGTCTCCTGCCTCTTTTATCCTTTCTTCACAGGCGGCCTCAAGGTCCATCGTCTTGATGCCGGGTTTTACAAAATCTTTAAGGTAGAGGAGAATTTCCATCGCCCGGCTGCTGGCGACGCGCATCTTTTCAATCTCCTCGCTCGTCTTTAGAAAGATCATTTCTTCTTTCGGGCGCCGTGACCTCCGGCAAACCTCATACCCGGACAATCGCCCGGATCTAAGCCGCTATCGTCGCCCCTTCATCCTCTGCGATTTCTTCACCAGACCGTCGTAATGCCTCAGGATAAGATGCGATTCTATCTGCTGGATCGTATCCAGGGCGACACCGACGACAATGAGAAGCGCCGTTCCGCCGAAGTAGAAGGGAACATTGAATTTTTTCACGAGCAATGTCGGCAGGACGCAAACGAACGAGATATATATCGCGCCGATGAACGTTATCCGTGTCAGGATCTTGTCGATATACTCGCTGGTGCGCTTGCCCGGCCTGATGCCCGGTATATATCCGCCATACTTTTTCATATTATCCGCCACACTGTCCGGGTTGAAGACAATGGCGGTGTAAAAATAACAGAAGAAAATGATGAAGCCGATATAGAACAGCTCATGCAGGAACGATCCGGGCGTGAAAAGCTCCGCGACCTTCTTTGCATACGGGTGCGTTATAAAATTCGAGATCGTTGCCGGGAACATGATGATCGACGAGGCGAAGATCGGCGGGATAACGCCTGCCGTATTGACCTTCAGCGGAAGGTGCGTCGCCTGTCCGCCCATCATCTTGCGTCCCACGACCCGTTTCGCATACTGCACCGGGATCCTGCGCTGCGACGTCTCCATGAATATGATAAAGGCGATGACCGCCAGCATCATCACAATAAGGACAAGGACGACGAACCAGTTGAGCTCGCCCGTATTGACGAGGCTCCATGTGCCCGCAATAGCGTTCGGCATACGGGCAACAATACCCGCGAATATAATAAGCGAGATCCCGTTGCCGATACCTTTTTCCGTGATCTGCTCGCCAAGCCACATGATGAACGATGTCCCGCCCGTAAGGGTGATCATCGTCATGAGCCTGAATCCCCAGCCGGGGTTGAAAACGACCGCTTCGCCGCCGGCGCCGCGCATCTGCTCGAGGCCTATCGCAATGAAGAGGCCCTGGATAATACTGATGACGATCGTCCCGTAGCGGGTGTACTGGGTTATTTTCCGCCTGCCCGCTTCCCCTTCTTTCGATAGCCTCTCCAAAGTGGGGATGACGACGGTCAAGAGCTGCAGGATGATCGATGCGCTGATGTACGGCATGATGCCGAGGGCAAAAATGGAAAGCCTCTCGAGCCCGCCACCCGCGAACATATCAAAAAACCCGAGCAATGTACCCTTGGCGCGTTCGAAGATACCGGCGAGAACATTCCCGTCAATTCCCGGGGTCGGGATATGAATACCGACGCGGTACACGGCGAGCAACGCCAGCGTCCATATAATTCTGCGCTTGAGCTCGGGGATCTTTCCAATATTTTGGAAACCTCCCATTAAGCGATTACCTCCACTGCACCGCCCTTGGCCTCGATCTTCTCGATGGCTTTCTGGGATGCCTTGTGAACCGAGATCTTTATCGGGAAATCTATTTCACCGACAGCGAGAAGCTTGATGCCGTCTTTCATCTTCTTAATGAATCCCGCCTTCATGATGTCTTCAATACCGACCTTTTCCAGGCCTTTGAATTTCTCGAGATCGGCGATGTTTATGATTGCATATTCCTTGCGGAACGGGTTCTTGAAGCCTCTCTTGGGAATCCTGCGTGTGAGCGGAAGCTGCCCGCCCTCGAAGCTCTTTCCCTTTGTCCCGCCGCTCGTAGACCGCTGTCCTTTATTTCCATAGCCCGCCGTCGTGCCGAGGCCCGAACCGGTGCCGCGCCCTACGCGCTTGGGGCTCTTCTTTGCTCCGGGAATTGGTTTAAGGTCTGATAGTTTCATTTATCGAACATCCTCCAATACTGTAACAAGGTGGATCACCTTTTTGACCATGCCCCTGATCTCGGGAGTGTTCTTGACGACCCTCTCCTGGTTCAGCTTCTTGAACCCCAGGCTCCTGACGGTCGCCCTCTGGTCCTCCGGACAGCTGATGAAGCTTTTTGTCCATTTTATTTTGAGGTGGCTCATTTTAACCCTCTTCTACTTTCAGTTTTCCTCTCTGCTTGAGCGCCAGTTCCGGCGATTTCAGCAGGGACAGGCCCCTAATCGTTGCCTTGACGACATTGTGGTAATTCCGGGAGCCGTAGCATTTGGTAAGGATATTCGTGATCCCGGCAACCTCAACGACAGCCCGGACGGCCCGGCCGGCGATAACGCCTGTGCCTTCCCGCGCCGGTTTCAGAAAAACCTGGCTTGTTCCGTATTTTGCCATGATCTCGTGGGGGATCGTTCCCTTTTCGAGGGAGACATCTACGAGGCTTTTCTTCGCCCTTTCCACGGCTTTTCGTATTGCATCCGGGACTTCGTTGGCTTTGCCGAGTCCGTAACCGACCTTCCCTTTCCCGTCGCCGACAACAACTATGGCGCTGAAGGAAAATCTGCGGCCACCCTTGACAACCTTGGCGACGCGGTTGATGTAAACCAGCCTGTCCTGTAACTCGAGATCGCCTGCGTCTATTCGCTTTCTTTCAACCAACACAACCTCCCGTTAAAATTTTAACCCTGCTTCACGAGCCCCGTCAGCGAGTGCTTTGATCCTGCCGTGATATTTAAAACCGTTCCGGTCGAAGACGATCTCGGTTATCCCGAGCCCTATCGCCTTCTTGCCGATGGCCTCACCGACCTTTTTCGCGGCGTCGTTGTTGCCGCCGCTCTTCAACCCGTCCTGGACTTCCTTGTTGAGGGTTGATATACCGGTCAAGACCTTCTGCTGGGTATCATCGATCAACTGTGCATAGATCTGCCTTAAGCTCTTGAAAACCGTGAGCCTTGGCTTCGTCGGGGTACCGTGGACCTTTTTCCGTATTCTCCGTTTGCGTCTCTGCCGGGCTTCGACTTTATCCTTTCTCTGCATACCGCTACTCCTTATTTCCCGCTTTTGCCTGCTTTCTTCTTCAAGACCTCGTCAGCATACTTGACGCCCTTGTTCTTGTAGGCATCCGGTTTCCGCAAGGCCCGTATCTTTGCTGCGGTCTGTCCCACCAATTCTTTATCGATACCCTGTATGGAGATCTGGGTCTGTTTCTCGAGCTGTCCGCTGATCCCTTCCGGGAGTTCGAAAACGATCGGGTGTGAATAACCCAGGAAGAATGTGAACGCGCCGGGCTGAAACTCGGCCCTGTAACCGATGCCGATTATTTCAAGCTTCTTCTCGAATCCCTTCGACACGCCGTCGACCATGTTCGCGATGAGTGTCCTCATCAGCCCATGGTACCCCCGGATCGTCTTTTCGTCGCTTGTACGGGTTACCGTCACATTGCTGCCGTCAATATTGAGTTCCAATCCTCTCAGGAAGGGCCTTTTCAGCGAACCCTTCGGGCCCGTCACGAGGACTTCGCCGTCTTTGAGCTCAAGATTGGTCCCCTGCGGGAGTATAATTGGTTTTTTTCCTATCCTCGACATAAATACACCTCACCAGACTACGAGAAGGGGCTCGCCCCCAACCTTGTTCTTTTTTGCGTTTCTGTCGGTCATGATGCCTTTCGACGTCGAAATGACAACGATCCCCGTCCTGCTGCGGAACTTGGGAAGGTCGCCGACGCCGGCATATACACGCCTTCCCGGCTTGCTGATCGTCTTGAGACCGGTTATGACGCTCTTCGAGTTTTCGTCATAGCTGATATATACCTTGAGGAATTTTTTCCGTGATTCGTCAACGAAGGTCTTGTAATTTCTCACGTAGCCTTCTTCCTTGAGGATCTTGGATATAGAGAACTTCATATTTGAATAAGGAATGTCTACCGTTTCATGACGGGCAATGATGGCGTTCCGTATCCGTGTCATCATGTCTGCTATTGGATCAACCATACCCATAGTACCACCTCACCAGCTTGATTTTGTAACACCGGGGATCTCGCCCCTTAAGGAATACGACCGAAAGCAGACCCTGCACATCTGGAACTTCCTGATAAATGCCCGTGGCCTGCCACAGACTGCGCATCTGTTGCGCACGCGCACTTTGAATTTCGGTGCCCTCTTTGTCTTCTCGATCATTGCTTTTCTTGCCATGCGAGTCCTCCACTAACTCCTGAAAGGCATGCCCATGAGCTTCAACAGTTCATGGCCTTCTTCATCCGTCTTCGCGGTTGTTGTAATGGTAATATTCATTCCCCGGACCTTATCGATCTTGTCGTATTCGATCTCCGGGAATATGATCTGCTCTTTAAGGCCAAGGGTATAATTGCCGCGGCCGTCGAAGGATTTCGGCGATACACCCTTGAAGTCCCTCACCCTTGGCAGGACGATGGTCACGAGTTTGCGATAGAACTCGTACATCCTCTCCCTGCGTAATGTGACCATGCACCCGACCGACATTCCCTCGCGCAGCTTAAAGGATGCTATCGATTTTTTCGCCTTCGTAATGACCGGCTTCTGGCCTGTGATGGCTTTTACGTCGCCTGACGCTGCGTCAAGCGCCTTGATGTTCTGGAGCGCCTCGCCAAGGCCTATATTCAAAGTGATCTTCACGATCTTGGGCACTTCCATGACGTTCTTGTACTGAAAACGCCGCATAAGGGCCGATTTGACTTCTTTTTCGTAAAATTCGCTAAAATTCTCCAACGACCGCCTCCCGCTTACTTATCAATGACCTCGTCACACTTCTTGCAGAAACGGACCTTCTTGCCGTCTTCCAGGACCTTCTTCCCTGTCCGCACCGGCTTTGCACATTTCTCGCAATAGATCATGACGTTCGAGACATGGATCGAGCTTTCTTTCTCCATGATGCCGCCCTTTGCCTTCTGGCTCGGCCGGACATGCTTCTTCACCATGTTGACCTTTTCCACGATCAGTCTGTCTTTTTTCTTGTTTATCCTGAGGACCTTGCCGGTCTTTCCTTTGTCTTTCCCGGTTGTCACCATGACCAGGTCGTTCTTCTTGACGTGATAGAGTTTTTCCATATTTACCTCACACAACCTCAGGTGCCAGCGAAACGATCTTCATGAACCTCTTGGCCCTGAGTTCCCGTGCTACGGGGCCGAAGATGCGCGTTCCGACAGGTTCATTGTACTGGTTTATTATGACCGCCGAGTTGTCGTCGAACTTTACGTAGGAGCCGTCATTCCGGCGGATCTCTTTTTTCGTCCTGACGATAACGGCCTTGACCACTTCACCTTTCTTCACCTTGGAGTTCGGGATGACCTCTTTCACGGATGCGACGATAATATCGCCCACTGTCCCATA
Organism: Syntrophorhabdaceae bacterium; assembly: GCA_963666485.2. Taxonomy (GTDB): domain Bacteria; phylum Desulfobacterota; class Syntrophorhabdia; order Syntrophorhabdales; family Syntrophorhabdaceae; genus Delta-02. The sequence goes on from CAXXUO010000001.1 coordinate 630,720, forward strand.
CCGTTTCCGCGACCCGCCGAGGACCTTGATGCAGCCAAGTTTCTTTGCACCGGAATTGTCGGCAACTTCGAGTTTAGATCTCTCCTGAATCATGCGCCACCTCGTTCTTGACCAAGAAAAGTTCCTCGTGCCTGACAACCTCTTTCACGAGCCAGCGTTTATCTTTGGAGAGAGGTCTTGTCTCGACGATCAACACCCTGTCGCCCGTCTTGCTGGAATTATTCTCGTCATGTGCTTTATATCTGAGTTTCCTTTTGATGAACTTGTGGTATTTCGGGTGTTTGAGGAATTTCTCAACCTCAACCACGACCGTTTTATCCATTTTGTCCTTGATGACCCTTCCGACCATCTTTCGCTTGCTTATTTCACGTTTGGCTTCCATGGGAACCTCTTTAAGCATTTATTCCTTTGCGCTCAAGACGGTTTCTATCCTGGCGACATCTTTCTTTAAGGTATTCATACGTGCCGTATTCTCGAGCTGGCCGGTAGAATGCTGAAATCTCAAGTTAAAGAGCTCTTCCTTGATGTCTTTCCTCTTCTTGAGCAGCTCTTCCTTCGTCAATTCCTTGAAGTCTTTCGCTTTCATTGGTCCTCGCTCCGTGCTATGAACTTGGTGCCGATGGGAAGTTTAAAGGAAGCAATTCTCATTGCCTCGCGGGCCTTGTCCTCGGGAACACCTGTGATCTCGTAGAGGACCCTGCCGGGCTTTACGACGGCAACCCACCCTTCGTTCGGGCCTTTTCCCTTGCCCATCCGTGTTTCAGCCGGTTTCTTCGTTATCGGTTTGTCGGGGAATACCCTGATCCAGACCTTACCGGTCCTTTTGACGTATCTCGTAAGGGCGATACGTGCTGCTTCGATCTGGCGGGACGTGATCCATCCGCCTTCCGTGGCCTGGAGACCGAAGTCCCCGAAACTGACCACATTGCCGCGCTGCGCGACGCCCTTCAGGGTACCTTTCATAACTTTTCTATATCTTACCCTTTTTGGTGCAAGCATTACCGAGCCTCCTGAAAAACTTCTCCTTTAAATATCCAAACCTTAATGCCGATCACGCCGTATTTCGTGGTGGCCCTGGCGTAACCGTAATCAATGTCAGCACGAATCGTCTGCAGGGGCACTCTGCCCTCGCGGTACCATTCCGTTCTCGCCATTTCAGCACCGCCGAGCCGCCCGGCGCACATCGCCTTGATGCCCTTGGCGCCAAATTTCAGGGACTGCTGGACATTCTTCTTCATCGCCCGCCTGAATGAGACCCTCCGCTCGATCTGCAAAGCAACATTCTCCGCGACGAGCTGGGCATCGGTTTCCGGTCTTTTCACCTCTGTTATATTGAGGATGACCTCTTTATCGGTGATCCTCTGCAGTTCCCTTTTGAGGTTCTCGACTTCTGCCCCTTTACGCCCGATGACAAGGCCCGGCCGTGATGTGTGGATGTTTATTTTGGCCCTTTTGTCCTTGTTTGCCGCGCGTTCGATCTCTATCTTCGAAATCCCGGCCTGATAGAGCTTCTTCTTCAAGAATTTCTTGATGATGAGATCTTCGTGCAGGAACTTCGCATAGTTGCGGGCTGCGAACCATTTTGAATCCCAGGTCTTGATGACCCCGAGTCTGAAACCGAAAGGGTTAACTTTCTGACCCATTTAACCTCCAAAAAGTCTATGCTTCATCCAGGATGAGCGTGATATGGCTTAGTCTTTTGCGTATTTTTGTAGCACGGCCCATGGCGCGCGGCATGAACCGCTTCATTATCGGGCCGCCGTCAACCATGACGTTCTTGACGTAAAGGTTGTCTATATCCACGTACTTTTTCTGCCGGGCATTGGCTATTGCGCTGTCGAGGAGCTTCTTCAAAATAAAGGCGCCTTTCTGCGGCATGTAGGTCAAAAGCCCCGATGCGTCGTTGACGTTCTTCTGCTTGATGAGGTCAGCGACGATCCGCACCTTTCTTGGTGATATGTGTATCATTCGAGTTTTCGCCTTGATCTCCATAATCATCAATCCTTTTTCTTTGCCACTTTTGACTTTCTATCGCCGGAATGGCTGTGGAATGTCCGCGTGGGCGAGAATTCGCCGAGCTTATGGCCGACCATTTCTTCCGTTACGAAAACCGGGATGAACTTCTTGCCATTGTGAACGGCAAATGTAAGCCCCACAAAATCAGGAGTTATCGTCGAGCGGCGTGACCACGTCTTGATGACCTTCGTGCCTTTGGTTTCCTTCGCCTCATCGACTTTCTTAACTAGCTTTTCTTCAATGAATGGCCCTTTTTTGACGGAACGTGCCACAAAAAACCTCCTAACCTCTCAGTTTAATAATAAACTTGTCTGTCCGCTTGTTCTTCCGCGTCTTCTTGCCTTTTGCGAGCTGGCCCCAGGGAGAACAGGGATGCCTGCCGCCCTTTGACCGGCCTTCGCCGCCGCCTAAGGGGTGATCGACAGGGTTCATCGCGGTGCCGCGGACAGTAGGCCTTACGCCGAGCCATCTCGGCTTTCCTGCCTTACCGACCGTTATATTCTCGTGATCTATATTGCCCACCTGACCGATAGTGGCCATGCAGACGAGATTGACAAGCCTGACGCCGCCTGACGGAAGCCTTAAGTGGCCGTAATCGCCTTCTTTCGCAACGATCTGTGCGTAGCTTCCGGCGCTGCGGGCAAGCTGTCCGCCCTTGCCGGGCTTCATTTCGATGTTATGGACAAAGGTTCCGAGCGGGATGAACTTCAGGGGAAGGGCGTTGCCTTCCTTGATCTCGGTGTCCGGCTTCATGCTGGCGATGATCGTATCGCCCGCCTTGACGCCCAGAGGTGCCAGGATGTAGCGTTTCTCACCATCAATGTAGTTGATGAGCGCGATATTTGCTGACCGGTTGGGATCGTATTCGATACCGGCGACCTTGCCCAGGATCTCAAACTTGTCGCGCTTGAAATCGATGATACGGAAACGCCTTTTATGTCCGCCGCCAATGTGCCGCGTGGTGATCTTTCCGCTGTGATTTCGTCCGCCCGTTTTCTTGATCGGCTTTAAGAGCGATTTCTCCGGCTTGTCCTTTGATATCTCGTCAAAGGTGAGCCCGCTCATGAAGCGCCGTCCGGCGGAGGTTGGCTTGTATTCTTTCACGCCCATTACGCACCCTCAAAAATCGTGATTTTGTCCTTCGGACTTAACTTTACGATGGCCTTTTTCCAGTCTGACCTTTTGCCCGCGTAGCGTCCGAGGCGTTTTTTCTTCCCTTCCATGTTCTGGACATGGACGTCTATTACCTTGACCTTGAAAAGCTTTTCGACCGCTTTGCGGATCTCTATCTTGTTCGCGCTCCGCAGGACCTCGAAGACGTACTGGTTCCCCGTTTCCTTCACGAGCGTGCTTTTCTCGGTAATGATCGGCCTTAAGATGATGTCATATTCGTTCATGATGCCAGCACCTCTTCTACTTTCTTAACCGCATCGACCGTCATGATGAGCTGCTCGTAGCGGATCACGTCATAAACATTCAGCCCTTCGACCCTGAGCACTTTCACGTACGGGATGTTCCGCGCGGATTTCTCGACTGTCTCATCTTTCTTGTCTATGATGAACAAGGGCTTTGTCAGTCCCAGTGTCGTGACGATCCCGAAAAATTTCTTCGTGCTGATGTCGGTAAATTCAAGTTTATCGAGGACCTTCATGGCCGCGCCGGTATTGCGCACGGTAAGAGCAGATCTGAGCGCGCTCCTGCGCACCTTCTTTGGTACCGAGTAGCTGTAATCCCTCGGCTGGGGGCCGAATATCGTACCGCCCCCGACCATGACCGGTGAACGGGATGAGCCGCGCCGCGCCTGGCCGGTGCCTTTCTGCTTGTAGGGTTTGCGCCCGCCGCCGGAGACCTCGGACCGCCCTTTTGTCTTCGCGGTCCCTCTTCTGCGGCTCGCAAGCTGCATCTTGACCACATCATGGATGAGATGCTGTTTCACCTCACAGTTGAAGATCTCGTCCTTGATCTCGAGTTCTCCGACCTTTGCTCCCTCTATGTTCAATATATCTGTAACCGCCATAACCTTACTCCTAGGATTTGATCTCCACATCGACGCCGGCTGCCAGTTCGAGCTTCATAAGGGCATCAACCGTCTGCTGGGTAGGATCAACGATGTCCATCAACCGTTTGTGTGTACGGATCTCAAACTGTTCCCGTGATTTTTTATCGATGTGCGGCGATCTCAAGACTGTGAATTTTTGTATTCTCGTGGGGAGCGGAACAGGCCCGATGACCTGCGCCCCTGTCTTTTTGGCTGCATCGACGATCTCTTTGACAGACTGATCGAGCAGTCTGTGATCAAATGCTTTCAGGCATATCCTGATTCTCTGCCGCATTGTAATTCCCCTTTATTCGATTATCTCGGTGACGACGCCGGCACCGACCGTCTTGCCGCCCTCGCGGATGGCAAACCTCAGCTCCTTCTCGAGCGCGATGGGTGTGACGAGCTCAACGGAGAGCGTCACGTTGTCGCCGGGCATGACCATCTCGACGCCGTCGGGGAGCTTCGCCACGCCGGTGACGTCCGTTGTCCGCAGGTAGAACTGGGGACGGTAGCCGGAGAAGAACGGCGTGTGGCGGCCGCCCTCTTCCTTCGTCAGGATGTAGACCTCGCCCTTGAACTTCGTGTGGGGCGTGATGGAGCCGGGCTTCGCGACGACCTGGCCGCGCTCGACCTCGTCCTTCTTCGTGCCACGGAGCAGCAGGCCGACGTTGTCGCCCGCCATACCGGAGTCGAGGATCTTTCTGAACATCTCGACGGAGGTGGTGACGGTCTTCTGGGTGGGACGGAAGCCGATGATCTCGACCTCGTCGCCGGGCTTCACGACGCCCCTCTCTATCCTTCCCGTTACGACCGTGCCGCGGCCGGAGATCGTGAAGACGTCCTCGACGGGCATGAGGAAGGGCTTGTCCGTGTCGCGGGCGGGCTCGGGTATATAGGAGTCGACCGCATCGAGGAGCTCGTAGATGCTCTTGCAGTCAGGGCAGTTCGGGTCCCCGCAGCCGTGCTCCAAGGCCTTTAAGGCCGATCCCTTGATGATGGGGATGTCGTCGCCGGGGAACTCGTACTGGGTTAAGAGCTCACGGAGCTCCATCTCGACGAGCTCGATGAGCTCGGGGTCGTCGACCATGTCCGTCTTGTTGAGGTAGACGACCATGGAGGGCACGCCGACCTGGCGGGCAAGGAGTATGTGCTCACGGGTCTGGGGCATGGGGCCGTCGTTGGCTCCCACGACCAGGATAGCGCCGTCCATCTGGGCGGCACCCGTGATCATGTTCTTGATATAGTCGGCATGGCCCGGGCAGTCCACGTGCGCGTAGTGGCGGTTGGCCGTCTCGTACTCGACGTGGGCGGTGGCGATCGTGATGCCCCTTTCCTTCTCCTCGGGCGCCTTGTCGATCTGGTCGAACGGGATCCACTCGGCCTGGCCCTTGTTCGCGAGGCAGCGGGTGATGGCGCTCGTCAGGGTGGTCTTCCCGTGATCTATATGGCCGATGGTTCCTATGTTGACATGTGGTTTCGTCCGTTCAAACTTTTTCTTACCCATACTGGACCTCCGTTGCAAATTTATCTTTTCTTTTTAAATTCTCTAATATGTTCGAGGGCACGGGGTGGTAATGGAAAAATTCCATACTTGAATACCCGCGTCCCTGAGTCAGCGAGCGAAGCTGCGTGGTGTAGCCGAACATCTCGTCGAGCGGGATGTGTGCGAGGATGTGCTTGAAACCGTTCCTTTCATCGACCTCGAGGACCCTTCCCCTCCGGGACGTGGCATCACCGATCACGGCACCCATCGCCTCCTGGGGTGAATGGATGTCAACCTTCATGATAGGTTCGAGGACGACAGGGTTCGCCCGGTGGACGGCCTCTTTCACCGCGATGGAACCGGCCATCTTGAATGCGAGTTCCGAAGAATCGACATCGTGGTATGACCCGTCTACAAGCTCGACCTTTACGTTGATCAGGGGATAACCGAGGTAGATGCCTTTTTCGAGGGCTTCCCGGATCCCTGTTTCGACGCTGCTGATATATTCCCTCGGGATTGCGCCGCCGATGATCTTGTTCTCAAAGATGAAATCGGCGCCGTCATGGGGTTCGATATTAATGACAACGTGGCCGTACTGACCGCGGCCGCCGGACTGCTTGATATATTTGCCGACCGAAGATGCATGCCTCGTTATCGTTTCGCGATAGGCGACCTGCGGCGGCGATGTGACCATGTCGAGGTTGTGCTCCCTCTTCGCGCGGTCCATGATGATCTCCAAATGGAGCTCGCCCATTCCGGACAATATGACCTCGCCCGTTTCGCTATCGAGCTTGACGGTCAAGGAGGGATCTTCGACAGTATACTTATTGAAGACGAGCCACATTTTTTTCAGGTCGTCTTTCTTTTTCGGTGTTATGGCGCACGATAGAACAGGTGTCGGGATCTCGATGGTCTCGAAGACAACGTCGTGGCCCGCGGATGAAAGGGTATCGCCTGTAACGGCGCCCTTCAAACCGACGATCGCGCAGATGTCGCCTGCCCTGACCTTTTTCACATCTTCACGTTTATTCGCGTGCAGGCGGATTATCCTGCCAACCCTTTCGGTTTTGTCCCGTGACGTATTGGTGACGACGTCGCCTGCATTGATCTCGCCCGAGTAAACGCGCACGTAGCTTAAGTGGCCGACGAAAGGATCGGTCATTATCTTGAATACCAGCGCGCTCATGGGTTCGTCGGCAGTGCCGTTGAGGCTGAGCTCTTCGCCGCCGCTCGTCCAGCACTGGTACGGGGATACATCATCCGGCGAGGGCAGGTAATCCACGATCGCATCGAGAAGCGGCTGGATGCCTTTATTCTTGAATGCGCTCCCGCACAGGACCGGAAGGATTGTCCCCTCCAGCGTGCCTTTCCTGATGATCGCCTCTATTTCCATCCTGGTTATTTCTTCGCCGTCGAGATACTTTGCCATAAGCTCATCGTCGATCTCGGACAGCGTTTCGAACATGGCTACCCTGAGCTCTTCAACCCGGGCTTTATATTCTTCGGGGACCTCTTCATCCGCGCAGTCAAGGCCGAGATGGTCCTTATCGTACCTGTTCATTGTCTGTTTAATGATATCGACGACGCCGATAAACTCGTCGCCGTTCTTGACCGGTATCTGGAGCGCGAGCGGATTTGCCTTGAGGATGTCCCGCATCATCGCGGTGCATTTATCGAAGTCAGCGCCCGGCCGGTCCATCTTATTGATGAAGCCTATGCGGGGGACGCCGTACCGGTCCGCCTGGCGCCAGACCGTTTCGGACTGGGGCTCGACGCCTTCAACGCCCGAGAAGAGCGCGACAGCGCCGTCGAGGACGCGCAGGGACCTGCCGACCTCGATCGTGAAATCTATGTGGCCCGGGGTATCGATGATATTGATGCGGTGGTCGCGCCAGAAGCATGTCGTAGCGGCGGATGTTATCGTGATCCCCCGCTCCTTTTCCTGCTCCATCCAATCCATCGTTGCCGCGCCGTCATCAACTTCGCCTATCCTGTTGTTGACGCCTGTATAAAAGAGGATCCTTTCCGTTGCAGTCGTCTTCCCTGCATCGATATGCGCCATGATCCCCACATTTCGTACTCGATTGTTCATTGTAAACCTGTTACCACCTGTAGTGGGCGAACGCCTTGTTGGCCTCGGCCATCTTGTGCGTATCTTCCCTCTTCTTGACCGCGCTTCCCTTGTTGTTGTAAGCGTCGATCAATTCGCCCGCCAGCCTCTCCATCATCGTCTTTTCAGAACGCGCCCGCGAATAGCGGATAAGCCACCGAATGCCGAGGGAAAGTTTTCTGTTGAGCCTGACTTCTACAGGTACCTGGTAGGTAGCCCCGCCGACACGTCTCGCCTTGACTTCGATCTCCGGCTTGATGTTGTCGAGGGCCTTGTGGAAAACCTTGAGACCTTCTTCTTTGACTCTTTCCTGAATGAGATCTATCGCTCCGTACACGATACCGGACGCTATGCTCTTCTTGCCGTCGAGCATGACACAATTGATGAGTCTCTGCACCATCATGTCGTTATACTTCGGATCGGCCGTTTTTTCCCTTTTGGATATGTGTCCTTTGCGTGGCATTTCTTATGCTCCCTCACTCTTACTGTTTCGGTTTCTTTGCCCCATACTTGGACCGGCTCTTCTTCCTGTTCGCAACGCCGCTGGCGTCGAGAGAGCCCCTGATGATGTGATACCTGACGCCCGGTAAGTCTTTGACCCTGCCGCCCCTGATCAGGACAACAGAGTGTTCCTGCAGGTTGTGGCCGATACCGGGAATGTATGTCGTCACTTCGACACTGTTCGTGAGCCTGACACGGGCAACCTTCCGTAATGCCGAGTTAGGTTTTTTCGGTGTCGTCGTATAGACCCTTACGCAAACTCCGCGCTTCTGCGGGCAGTTTGTCAAGGCGGGAGACGAGCTCTTCTTTTTGACGGCTTCTCTCCCAAGCCTCACTAATTGGTTAATAGTAGGCATTAATCCCTCCAAAAAAATAATCCCTCAGCATCAAGGGACATAGGTCATCACTTGCGCAAAAACGTTTGCTATATTAGCCGATTACTTCTTTTAATGTCAAGACTTTTTTGGCGCGGCCAAAGGAAAAAAGAGTGTTTTCCCGGCATCGTGCGGCTTCAAAAAATCGCAAAAAATAGCTTTTGAAGGGTTTCCTTGGATCTAAATATTTGCAAGTATTGGATATTATAGTATAAAAAGTTAAAATATTTTTTTTCACAACTGCGGGACCAGGGCGGGCGGGGATATGACCGTGTCGATGGTTACGAGGCGCCCCGGTCAGGGTGTCGGGCGTCTGTGGCCGCGAAGCCCCTGTTATTGCTTGCTTATCAGAAGATATTCGTATTCGTAGATGTCGCCGATGAACTGGCAGATGATCTCCTCGGAATCACTGTAGAGGCCGCGCGACTGAAGGACCGCCTTTACGTAATCATTGATATCGGGAACGATGAAATCGGCAAACGGGCCGCGTTTTACCTGAAAGCCATGGTGGCGCGCTATCGCCTCCAGACAGGAGAATTTAATTGTATATTCGTCGTGCCCCTTCAGGCGGATCCTTCGCGGGTCACCGGTGGCCGATGCCGCAAAATACGGCTTTATATCAGGAGGCATACGCCATTCGCAGCTGTGCTCCCCGATAAAGATATTCGACACCCCCGCCCCGCAGACCTTCTCGAGCATCCGCATCGCACCGATATTCAGGTTGAAGGCCGTGGACGGCCTGTCGAGGCCATACACATCGAAGAAATCACGGACGAGGGCGACGGTCTTGTCAGGCCCGACGGCGCGGTCCACGTCGAGGATGGCCGGGTCGACCTCCGCCAGTACCGGGAAATCCCCCAGGTTCTCATTGAAAATGACGAACTCGAACGGCGCAAAAAATGCTGGCTCCATCTCAAGCGCATCATTGAGATGATATACAACATCGTGGCCGGCCAGTGTTTCCTCCTGTTTTTTCAGCAGGGCCGGAGAAATGTCGAGCATGGTCGGCCGTATCCCCGGATTGTTCTTAAGAAGGTCTTTCATCAGGTAGCCGTACCCGCCGCCGACCTCCAGGACGTTTTTCATCTGCGAGAGCGGGACCGAGGCACAGAGGAAATGGAAGAGAAGGTCTCCGTACGACGCGTTTTTCTTAAGGACCTTTCGGATGGGCGTATTTTCGGGATACAGCGAATTGCTGACGGTAAGCTCCCACCCGAGCGATTCAAGGTCCTGCCTGTGGTAGTCTTCCGTACTGCTCAGCCGGTACAATTCCTTATTTTCCGTTGACATGCGCCCTCACAAAAAAGAGCCCCCGGGATTCCCGGGGGCTCGAATTACCGCTTAAATCCTGGTCTTACTGACGGCCTTTTACGATATCGTCAACAACTGACGGATCGGCAAGTGTCGTGGTATCGCCAAGCTGATCGAGCTCGCCGGAGGCGACCTTTCTCAGGATCCTTCTCATGATCTTGCCGGAACGGGTCTTCGGCAGACCGGGGACAAACTGGATCTTGCCCGGTGATGCGATGGGGCCGATCTCTTTTCTTACGTGGGCAACGAGCTCTTTCTTGAGAGCATCGCTTCCCTCGACGCCTGTCTTCAGAATGATGTAGGCATAGAGGTCTTCGCCCTTGACTTCGTGCGGGAAGCCGACAACGGCCGATTCCGCAACTGCTGTATTGAAGGAGTTGAGAGCTGCTTCGACTTCTGCTGTTCCCATCCTGTGGCCGGATACGTTGACGACGTCGTCAATACGTCCCATAAGCCTGAAGTAGCCGTTCTCATCCTTTAATGCGCCGTCACCGGAGAAGTAGAATCCCGGCTGCTGGACGAAATATGTGTTGAAGAACCTTTCCGGCTCGCCGAAAACGCCCCTCATCATGCCCGGCCATGAACGGCCGATGCAAAGCTCGCCCTGCTCGTTCATCGGTGCATCTTCTGCGGGTTTGGATGCGTCTGAACGTGACTGGAGTGCGCGGGCGTCAACGCCAAAGAACGGAAGGGTTGCGTAGCCCGGTTTTCCCGGCCATGCGCCAGGAAGAGAGGTGATGAGGATGCCGCCTGTCTCTGTCTGCCACCAGGTATCTGCGATCGGGCACTTTTCGGAGCCGATGTACTTGTGATACCAGAGCCATGCTTCCGGGTTGATCGGCTCGCCGACTGAACCAAGAAGTCTCAGTGAGGACAGGTTCCTGCCCTGGGGCCACTTTTCGCCTTCTTTCATGAGGGCGCGGATGGCTGTCGGGGCGGTGTAGAAGATGCTGACCTTGAATTTCTCGACGATCTGCCAGAACCTATCGGGATTCGGGAATGTCGGGACTGATTCAAAGACGATCGAGGTTGCGCCGTTGCAAAGCGGTCCGTACACGATGTAGCTGTGACCGGTTACCCAGCCGATGTCGGCGGTGCAGAAGAAAACGTCTTTATCTTTGTAATCAAAGATGTATTTGAATGTTGAATATGCATAGACCATGTAGCCGCCGACGGTGTGAAGAACACCCTTCGGCTTGCCTGTTGAACCGGAGGTATAGAGGATGAACAGGGGATCTTCCGCATCCATCTGCTCTGCAGGGCAGTCGTCGGTGATGTCTGCCGCTGCCAGTTCTTCCTCAAACCAGGTGTCGCGGCCCGCTTTCATCGGGACGTCGAACTTGTCGAGCCTCTTGACGACGACGACTTTGTCAACCGTGTGGCCCTGCGCGAGGCAAAGGTCACATGCTGTGTCGGCGCTTGCCTTGGAGCTCACGGTCTTGCCTGAACGCCAGTAACCGTTCGTCGTGATGAGCAGTTTTGCGCCGGCGTCGATGATCCTGTCGCGGAGCGCCTCAGCGGAGAAACCGCCGAAAACGATCGTGTGGACCGCGCCTATCCTTGCGCATGCGAGCATGACGACGGGCAGCTGCCAGATCATCGGGAGATAAATGGCGACCCTGTCACCCTTGCGGACGCCTTTCTTTTTCAGGACGTTCGCAAACTTCGATACCATGGAAAGCATTTCTTTGTAGGTCAGTTTTACGACATCATCTTCCGGCTCGCCCTGGAAAAGGATAGCGACTTTGTCGCCCTTGCCCTTCTCAACCTGGGCATCGAGACAGTTGTATGCGATGTTGGTTTTTCCGCCTATGAACCACTCCACTTCGCCTTTCGCAAAGTCTTCCCTGTTGACCTTCAGCCAGGGTTTGAACCAGCTCAGCTCTTTCGCTACTCCGCCCCAGAATGTTTCGGGATCCTGGATCGACTGTTTCCACATTTTTTCGTATTCGTCGCGGCTCTTTACATACGCCTGGTCGACAAATTCCTTTGATGGGGGATACAGCCTGGTGTCATCTGATACGTCTGCCATAACATAACCTCCTTATTGATTTTGGAATGAAGCTGTCCGTATTCAGCTTAAGCTACCCGTATTTAGCTTATTGAACAGATTATTTTAAACGGGCTATGGAGCGATGTCAATAAAATTTTGTTAATCTTTTCACAATACTGGAGGCTTCATCGGCCATGGCTAAAGTTCGGTTTAAGATTGCCGAATATTACTAAATGGATTATCATGACTAAAACATCAAAACGGAGGGATATCCAACCATGATCAACGATCCGGCAATCAAGCAGGCACTTCAAAACCTTATCGACGGCAACAAACGGTTTGTCGCCATGAAACCGGCGCACCCCAACCAGGACAAGGACCGCAGGGACGAGGTCAAAGGTGGCCAGAAACCATTTGCCATAATTGTCGGATGCTCCGATTCCCGCATCCCTCCCGAGATCCTCTTCGACCAGGGGATCGGCGACCTTTTCGTTATCAGGCTCGCGGGAAATATCGTCGATGACACGGCGCTCGGAAGTATCGAATACGCCGCTGATCACCTCGGGACGCGGCTCGTCGTCGTCCTCGGTCACGCAAAGTGCGGGGCGGTCACGGCAGCAGCGGGCGGCGGCGAAGCGCACGGCCATATAGGAAGCATCGTGCAGCTTATAATACCCGCTGTGGAAAAGGCGAAAGCGGGATCGGGAGACCTTGTCGATAATGCCATCAGGGAAAACGCGAAGCTCGTTGCCGCAACCATCTCTTCTTCAAAGCCTATTCTCTCAAAGATGGTCGAGGAAGGCAAAATAGCCGTCGTCCCGGCATATTATAGTATTGATACGGGGGCGGTAGAGTTATTGTAAAGACCGTTCTACGTTCCGCGTTCTACGTTTATCACGATTACTAATGAGAAGTTTTTAACGTAGAACGTAGAACGTCTTCTAGCATTTCCGTTTTTCAAGATACGGAAACAACCAGAACTTAAGGACCAGCCCGATGATGGCCATGATCAGGCTCAAGACCTGTCCCATACTCAAAGGGCCGAGAACGTAGCCGAGCTGGGCGTCGGGCAGCCGGAAAAATTCACAAAACGTCCGAAAGAATCCATAAAGTATGAGGAACATCGCGAAAACATCGCCGTTCCTCTTCTTTTTATCCTTATAGAACCAGAGGATAACGAAGAGAAGGATGCCTTCGAAGAACGCCTCGTACAATTGAGATGGGTGCCGGGGCAAAGGCCCGCCGTGCGGGAATATCATCGCCCAGGGGACTGATGACGGTTTACCGAATAATTCGCCGTTTATGAAATTGCCGAGCCTGCCGAGGCAGATACCGATCGGCGCCGTCGGGATGATGAGGTCGGCCGTGGCGCGGAAGGGGAGATCTTTCCTGATAATGACGATAACTCCGGCAATTAATGCGCCCCCTAAACCTCCGTGGAAGGACATGCCGCCATGCCAGACCATGAATACCTCGAGGGGGTTCGCGATATAAAAGCTGAAATTGTAGAAAAAGGCATACCCCAGCCTCGCCCCGACGATAAGGCCTATAATAAGGTAGAAGAAGAGGTCGTCGATCGCCTCTTTCGTTATCCCCGGCCTCGGCCCCTTGCGCAACTGGTAGATCGTCAGCCCATAGGAGGCAAAAAACCCGAGGATGTACATTAAACCGTACCATCGCATCGCAAACGGACCGATCGAGAAGATAACGGGGTCTATGTTGGGGAAATGAAGAATAATTCCTCCGAAAAACAGGCGATGGGCGATGGGCGATGGGCGATGGGCGACTCTTTTTTATTTTTCCCCATTGCCTATTGCCTCTCGCCCATTGCCTGTCCTATATACAATTTTCGTTTATCACTTTCCATATATCCGCCGCCTCCCTGAATACGATGCCGGGAATGCCGTACTCGGAGGCGGCACGGATGTATTCAGGGATATCATCTATATAGAGTACTTCATGCCGCTCCAGCGCCTTCTTTTCAAATATCATGTCATATATCCGCCGGTGAGGTTTCTTTGCGCCCACTTCGAACGACAGTATCCACTCATCGAGATGGTGGATTATCGGATATCTCTCCATTATATAGGAGAAATGCATTTCGTTCGTATTGCTCAGGAGATAGATCGGATACCCCCTGTCCTTCAGGTACCGTATGATCTCGGTGACTGCCGGGTCTTCCTCGAAGATCTGGTTCCAGATATCTTTGAATTCATCGGGCTCCACATCGAGCCTGTATTTATGCCTGATCTTTTCAATAAATTCCGCTGTCGTCATTCGGCCCGTTTCATAATCGTTGATGAACCCCTTGCTATGATCGAACAGGAAGTTGAAGATATCACCCGGTGAGCAGCGGTCCTTGACGAGCGACGTCTCGTAGAGCTTATCGGCTATCTGGTGATGTTCAAAGGGAAGAATGACATTCCCGAGGTCGAAAACGAAAAGCTTAATCATAGGGGAAGATCTTTACAGGCTGAAATGCCTCGTACAGGGAGAGAGGGTCTCTCAAATGCTGCCAGCCGGCGATATGAAGGAATCGCCCTCCCCTGTATCTTTTTCTGAGAATGTCGATCCTGTGGCACATAAAATTGTCCCGTATCGCCATTTCTTCATCATAGCGAAAAGCGGCCACGCCCTTGTGGAAATACAGGTCCGCGAGGATTTTCCCGGATTCCCCGCGCGCGGCATCGTCGGCCAGGGGGCCCATGATATTCTTCCCGTCGGTCAACTCATCGATCTTGTTGAGCTTCAGGAGGGAAAACAGGTCCATATCGACCGGGTAGACCTGTATATTGTTGCGCCGGCAATACTCGTCGGCGATCGTGAACTCTTTCGGCATGTCGATGAACGAATTGATGGCGGCGATGCTGCGGCCGCACTGCACGGGATCGCTATTGCCGCACATGTTATGGAGCTTTTCGCGGTACATATTGCCGGCCAGGCGCCTGAAATCTATGGCATACCGGGATATTTCGACCGTGATCACGTCGGGCCGCAGCTTTTCGAGCCATGCGCGCAGGATAGCCGGGTTGCGTTCGTCACGGTGAATGATCCCGAGCATGTAAAAATCGCCGGAATATTCGGTATCAGCACGTGCCATTGTAAAATTAACGCACGGACCTTTGGCCTCTTTCAAGAAAAATTCATCCGCCCGCCTGTTTTTTCACTTTTTCTGTTGTCAATTGCCGGGATGTATAATAGAATTAGCTCCTGTTATACGAATGAAATCATTAATTAAAACAGCGTTTTTTCTTGTGTGCATCCTTATCGCTGCCCATGCCTCGGCGGACACGATCATTGGCGGCGACGTCACGCATACCGTGGGTAAGGGAGAAAACCTTTACCGGGTCGGCGCCAAGTATGGAGTGTACTGGAAAACCATTGCAAAAAACAACGGGCTCAACGAAAAGGACCCCCTCGTAGAAGGAACGGTCCTCAAGCTCAATACCCGCAGGATCGTGCCCCGTACCATGGATAACGGCATCATCGTGAACATCCCCGACCGGACCCTGTATTTCTTCCGGGACAAGCAATTGCTGGCCCTGCCCGTCGGCCTCGGCGCGATCTTCAAGAACGAGTACAGCGACTGGAAGACCCCGGAAGGCAAGTTCAAGATCGTGAGTAAACGGAAGGACCCCACGTGGTATGTCCCGGAGTCGATCCAGATAGAATACGCCTTGAAGGGAAAACCCGTCGAGGAATCCGTCCCGCCGGGACCGAAGAACCCGCTGGGTAAATATGCCATAAAAACATCGCTTCCGGCTGTCCTTATCCATGAGACGATATGGCCGGGGAGCGTGTATCGCTACATGAGCCACGGGTGCATCCGGATGCTCCGCGAGCATATCGAGCAGTTGTTCCCTCTTGTCGAGGTCAACATGCCCGGGGAAATAATATATGAACCTGTCAAGGTCGCCCTGACCGAGGACGGCAGGACATTTGTCGAAATACGAACGGACATTTACAGAAAACATAAATCTCTGAAAACGTACACGGCAAAACTGATTGACGCAAAGGGCATGTCCGATAAGGTCGACTGGCAGAAGATCGAAAAGCTCATCAAGGAAGAGTCGGGTGTTGCCGAAGATGTCAGTCTCGGCAAACTGCAGAAGTCCTCCTCGTCATCATCGGGCAATTCGTCCGGCGGGACCGGCTTCACGGACCGCGTCGTCGATTATTTCAGGAGCAAATTCAAGAAGACCGACCAGGTAAGCACGCAAAAGTTTTAAAAGAAAGGCGTACGCCGTTCTTTTACTTTCCCCTATTTTCCCAGAAGCTTTTATCCAGCCTTGCCGTAAATGTCTCGGGCTGCTTTCCCTCGTTGAATATCTGCGCGTACACTACGGGTGCCGACCCGGGCTCCAATCGTATCACCCACGTCGCGAGGGTCCGGATGCTCGATCCTTTGCGGGGGTCCCTCATCACCGGGCCCGGGCCGCCCGAATTGCGGTCGCGGCTCATGGCAATATAATCATCGAGGGTGTGCTCCCGGTTGAGGGAGGCGATCAACTGGTTGATCCTCTTGAGGCGCAGCGTGCTTTCGCGGCTGATCTTTTCGTTGGCGCCGGCAAGGCTCTCGGATGTGTAATGATTCGTAAAGGCGACAGCCCCATTGTCCTTTACCGTGATCGCGACCTGGCCGCGCGGTGCCACTTCGACGGACATGATCCGGGTAGAATCGGCTATTATATAAAGTGCCGGATGGGTCTTCCGGAAAATGTCCCTCTGCTTGTCCAGCGAATCCACGGAATCGAAGTTCTCGAGGATCCTTTGCGTGAAATCCTCGACTGCGACATGTCTCTTGCTGCGCTGGACGCTGTTCGCCGACGCATTGACGACGACAAGACCCTTTTCATTCACGGCCGCCACGACGTACCCGTCGGCCTCGATATCGAGGACGCCGAGGAAACGAAAGCCCTTGGCCGGGAAGACAAGACCCAGTCTCGTATGCAGCGGCGATGAATTGTCCCGGTTCTTTCCGACGATCACCCCTTTGCCCGCGACGATATCGCCGGCTGAGGCCCAGATGGTGCAAGTTTCTCCATACCCTGCAAATAAAAAACAAAGTATTGTGCAACAGACGAAACCCGTGATGATGCGTGGCATGATTCGCGATTATAGCATAAAAACTGGTTCAAGGTTCAAAGTTCAAAGTTCAAGGCAAAAACCAGGGAACTGCTTTCAAAATGCGTCGTGATATCGGTTTTTTGCCTTGAACTTTGAACCTTGAACCTTGAACCTTCTTATTTGTTGTATTTATTTTCCTTTTCTTTTTAAAATAGGTGCATGACGAAAACGACAAACGATTCACCGGATGGCAGGCTGGCCGCTTTTCTTCTCGACCAGAGGCTGATCGCGCAGGAACAACTCGACAAGGCACTCGAGATCCAGGCGGTAAGCGGCGGGTACCTGAGCGAGATCCTCGTGAACAAGGGGCTGATCGCGGAAGATGATGTGGCGTTCTCCCTGTCCGAGGAGTTCGGCATTCCGCTTCTGTCTTCACAGAACGGTGCCCTGCAGCCCGCCGCCGAAGACCAGGAACTCAAAAGGCTTATACCGAAACAGTTCGCCCTGAGGAATTTTATCTTTCCGGTCTCCCGGAAGGACAACATCTTCACCTGCATAATGTTCAATCCCCTGGATGTTATGCTGATCGATGAGCTCAAGAAGATAACCGGGTGCCAGGTGAAGCCTGTCGTCGCTACCCGGTCCGACATCCTACGGGCGATAGAGGGCTTCTATGATGCGGGCGCCGTATCCCGGAAATACCACCGCGACAATCACGCGATAAACAGCATCGAATTGCAGTCCCCGTCGATCGTCGACGAGACGGCGGGCGTTGAAGGCATGATGGCGCGGGCGAAGGCTGCACCGGTCATCAAGCTTGTGGATCTCATGCTCTGGCAGGCGATCGATAAACGCGCATCGGACATCCACCTGGAGCCTTTCGAAAACCATATTTCGCTCAGGTACCGGATCGACGGGAAGCTCTATGAAATGTCGGCACCGCCGAAACACATGCACCTGCCCATCGTCTCGAGGATCAAGATATTGTCCCGCCTCGATATTTCCGAGAAACGCCTTCCCCAGGACGGTACGTTCATGGTGAAGATCCATGACCGGACGATCGACCTCAGGATATCGGTCATTCCCACCATATACGGGGAAAAAGTGGTCATGCGCATCCTCGACCGGACAGGGGTTGTCTTCGACCTCGCACAGATGGGCTTCGAGGAGGACGATCTCGAGAAACTGAAGAAAGCGATCTTCAGCCCGTATGGCCTTGTATTTCTTACGGGGCCGACAGGCAGCGGAAAATCAACGACACTGTATGCGATCCTGCAGGAGATCAAATCGACCGAGAAGAACATCGTGACGGTCGAAGACCCGGTCGAATACAGGCTTGAGGGGATCAACCAGGTGCAGGTGAAACCCGAGATCGGCCTGACGTTCGCCTCGTCGCTGCGGGCATTCCTCCGGCAGGACCCCGACATCATGCTTGTCGGCGAGGTGCGGGACCTCGAAACGGCCGAGATATGCGTGCGGTCAGCCCTTACCGGCCACCTTGTCCTCTCGACGCTCCACACGAATGACGCCCCGTCCGCTGTGACCCGGCTCATCGATATCGGCGTCGAGCCCTACCTTCTCGCGCCGACGCTCCTTGCCGTCGTCGGCCAAAGACTCGTGCGGAAGCTCTGTCCCGAGTGCAAGGAAGCCTACACCCCCGAAAAGAAAGAACTCGGCATGGCGAAACTGAACACCGATGTCATCTATCGCCCGAAAGGATGTCCCGCCTGCAACAACACGGGATACCGCGGCAGGACCCTCGTCGCCGAGGTGATGTCCACATCCGAAGAGCTGAAAACGTTCATCACCCATAACGTCTCCTACCGTGACATGCACAAGCGTGCCCGCGAGCTGGGGATGAAGACGCTTTTTGAATCAGGATTACGAAAAGTCGAAAAAGGGATTACGAGTTTGGATGAAGTTATGCATGTCGCTTTTGGCATATAATGCCAAAAACGGTTCAAGGTTCAAGGTTCAAGGTTCAAGGTTCAAGGTTCAAGGTTCAAGGTTCAAGGTTCAAGGTAAAAAAAGATGCCCGGTTCCGGGCATCTTTTTTAGTTCTTTTTTAACTTTGAACTTTGAACTTTGAACCTTGAACCGTTTTTTAATCCACTTTCACTATTTCGTACGTCCTCTTCCCGCCCGGCGCGTTGAAGTTTACTTCATCACCAACGGTCTTGCCCATGAGGGCGCGGCCTAAGGGGGATGTGATAGATATGGTGCTTTTCTTGATGTCGGATTCGTAGGGCCCGACGATGCGGTACAGGGACTCTTCATCGGTGTCAAGGTTTACGAGGTGCACGGTACAGCCGAACTCCACGGTCTCGCCATCCCTTTTTTTCGCATCGACGATCTCGGAGTTCCTAAGCTGCTCCTCGATCTCGGCGACCCTTTGCTGAAGGAACTGGAACTCTTCACGGGCGGCGTCGTATTCCGCATTTTCGGAAAGGTCCCCGTGTTCCCGCGCCTCTTCGATAGCTTTCAAGATCTGCGGGCGTTTGACGCTCAGCATATTCTCGTGCTCTTTCTTTAATGCTTCGTAGCCTTCCCTGGTGATCGGTACTTTCATTCATGCTCCGGTTTTGTAAATTGGAGTAAAAGACTACCTAAAGCAGGATAAATTATCAACAGATTTGTGTCAGTATCCGGCTTGCCCCCCAAATCCTTACCACCGCCGGAAATATCGATAAAATCAGGAAAAAATCCTTGACAAGATCCTTGACTAACAAGTATAACTGACTAAAGTGGTAAAAGGTGTAAAAAGGTGGGAGATTGTTCATAGGGAGATACGAATATTCCATCGATGATAAAAGCAGGGTGAGCGTCCCGGCGAGGTTCAGGGAAGCCCTTTCCTCAAGCGCCGACTCCCGGCTCATCCTCACTATTCTCGACGGCTGCGTTGTGGCGTATCCCTACCAGGAATGGCTTTATATCCAGGATAAGATCTCGGCCTCCGGGTCGATGAGCAAAGAGCAGAGGGCTTTTCTGCGCTATTTCTTTTCCGGTGCCACCGAGTGCACTTTTGACAAGCTGGGAAGGATCCTTATTCCCCAGGCGCTCAAGACCGACGCGCATATCCAGAAAAATGTCGTCATAGTCGGCGTGGGAAAGAAAATAGAGGTCTGGGCAAAAGAAAAATGGGAAGAACTGGTTCGGACAGCCACTGCCGATCCCGATCAGATAGCCACTATCGTATCGGAACTCGGTCTTTGAGTGACGCCGGACATATCCCGGTTCTTTTCCAGGAAGTACTTGAAAACCTGATCAGCAACACAAGCGGCACATTCGTCGACGCAACTCTCGGGGGTGCGGGACACGCCCTCGGATTGCTGAGCAGGAACAGTAAATTACACCTAATAGGTATTGATAGAGATCAGGAAGCCTTAGAGCGGGCGCGGGACGTACTCAGAGCATATAGCGACCGGGTAACTTTACTGAGAGGCAACTTCGGGGACATGAAGGGTTTGCTCCACAGTGCAGGGGTGAAATCTATTGACGGTGCCCTCTTTGATCTTGGTATTTCCAGCTATCAATTGGAAAGCGGCAGGGGATTCAGCTTTAACGACGACGAGGAACTCGATATGAGGATGGACCGGGGACAGGACCTCACTGCATATCACATCGTTAATTCATATCGCCAGGAAGAGATCGCCCGGATCCTCTACGAATACGGGGAAGAGTGGCAATCGCGCAAAATAGCGAAGGCCATCTTCGATGCCCGGAAAAAAGACCGTATACGGACAGGCAGGCAGCTCGCCGGGATCATCGCATCGGTAAAGAAACGGACCGGGAAGACCCATCCTGCCACGAAATCTTTCCAGGCTTTAAGGATAGCCGTCAACGACGAACTGAAAAGCGTGGTGAACGGGCTCGATGCGGCCCTCGAGCTTCTGTCGCCCGGGTCCAGAATAGGCGTCATAACGTTTCATTCCCTTGAAGACCGGATCGTCAAGGAGCGTTTTCGCAACGATGACGCCCTGGCAGTCGTGACCCGCAAGCCCTTGAGGCCGGGCCGCGACGAGGTCCGTTCCAACCCGCGGTCGCGCAGCGCCAAACTGCGCATCGCAGAGAAAAAATCAGTGGGGGGTGCATCATGATGTACAGATCGAGAAAGATATATATAGACACATCGGGCGACAAGCTGTTCGACGGCGTCCGGCCCATTCTCTTTCTGGGAGTCATGATAGCTTTTGTCATCATTGTAAGCTGCCTGCTCGTCAATGCCCACAGCCGGGCACGGCAGGACCTTATCGAGACGCTGACGCTCGAGCGCCAGATGAGGGAGACGCACCAGAAACTGGCCTCCGACATGGCAGGCGTTACGCAGTCGCGGCTCCTCGCCCTGAAGGCGAAAGAAAGGCTGGGTTTGACAAAACCAAAGGATGAAGAGGTTCTCGTCTTGAAATGAACAAACAGGCGATCAGGAAAGCCTTCATTGTATGCACACTCATAGGGCTCATGTATGCAGGGATTGCGTTCAATGTTCAGGACCGGTTCTCCATGAAGAGGACGTCGGGGAAGCTCGCCGCAAAGGCACCCCGGAGCTTGAGCGTCGCCGCGCCGCAGCCGAAACCGGACCCGGTCCCCCAGAAAAAGGCCCTGGTCGCAGATAGCAGCACCGGTTTAGAGCCCGCATTCCTCATCGCCGTCCCCATCATCGCTTTTGCCATACGCGAAAATCTCCTCGAAAAAGACGGCATGGTCGTCGTTCAGAAGAATGACGAGGATTCGTCTTCGGTCTACCTGAAGAAACCCATGGACATATTGAAAGACAGGGACAAGGAAGGCCTCAAGGCCTTATCGCGCATCATCGGCAAAAAGAATATCGAGGTCTTTCTCACAAAACAGGGTGTGAAGGTCCCCGATAAATCCCTGTCTGTTGATACTATCACCGGAATCGGTTACAGTATTGACCGGAAATTGCTTGTTAGTATGTACGATCAGTATGTCGGTGAAGGCTTCGCTTCCCTCATGCCTTATGCCTCTGGCGGTTTTGAAGTCTCAAGAAAAAATAACGGGTACCAGATCAATGCGGTCCGGAATGAAAAAACACCGGAGAACGCGGGGGCAAGTTCCGCCTTTTCCATGCCGGACCTCACGGGATTGTCCATGAAAGCGGCCCTCGACAGGATATCGCCGAAGGCCGAGGTCAAGATCCACGGTTCGGGCATCGTTGTCGACCAGTTCCCCAAACCAAAGGAAAGAGTTGAAAAAGAGACCCGGTGCGTTCTGTATGGGAGGTCATACCAAAAGTGAAACTTGGCAGCATAATAAAAGGGGTAGACACGATAAGCATCCGCGGCAATACCTCCCTTGAAATAACAGGTATTACGAAAGATTCGCGCGATGTCACGCAGGGTTCCCTCTTCTTCGTGACGCGCTCGAGCAACGCATACATAGAAGACGCCTTCAAACGCGGCGCGAGCGCCGTCGTGACGGATGGAGAGATAAACGAGCCCTTCGGCTGCATCATCCATGTCGGGGATGTCATGAAAGCGCTCGGTCAGGCGGCGTCGAACTTTTATCATCACCCGTCGCGCCGGGTCCATATCACCGGGATAACCGGGACAAACGGCAAGACGACAATAACGTACCTCATAGAGTCCGTCCTGCGCTCGGCCGGAAAAGAACCCGGGGTGATCGGGACGATCTCATACCGTTATGCAGGGAAAACGTTCAAAGCGGCAAACACCACCCCCGGCGCAAGTGAAATGAACGGCCTCCTGAGCGACATGGCCGCCTCAGGCGTAAACCACGTGATCATGGAGGTGTCGTCCCATGCCCTCGACCAGAGACGGGTCGAAGGCATCGACTTCGATGTCGCGGTGTTCACGAACCTCACGCACGACCACCTGGATTACCATGGCACTTTCGAGAATTACGGGGCTGCCAAGAGGCTTCTTTTCGAGGACTATCTCGCACGGAGCAGGAAAAAGAAGAGATACGCCGTGATGAATATTGATGATCCCGCTATCAGGGACTTCATTATAACCGCGCCTGTAACAATGCTCTCTTACAGCACGCGGGGCTTTGCCGACGCCTGCCTTTCGGAGTACTCCGAAAGCATCGATGGCCTGACACTCACCATAAGCCTTCCGGGGAAGAAGATCCCCATCGTCACACCTTTAATCGGCATGTTCAATGCCTCCAACATCCTTGCCGCAGCACTGTCAGGTTATGCAGCGGGCATACCGCACCGCGCCATCAAAGAGGGTATCGAGCGTGTAAAGGGCGTTCCGGGAAGATTGGAACGGGTTGCAAACGACAGGGGCATTTCGGTCTTCGTGGATTATGCGCATACCCCGGACGCCATCAAGAACGTGCTTTCGCTTCTCGGAGGTCTCAAGAAGGGAAAGCTTATCGCCGTTTTCGGATGCGGAGGAAACAGGGACGCGGCGAAACGGCCCATCATGGGCGCGCTTGCTTCCCGGCTCGCGGATGAGGTGATCATCACATCGGACAATCCGCGGAATGAGGACCCTGCTAGGATCATCGCGGACATCGCGCGGGGGGTCGAGGGAAAACGGTACAGGATCATCGAAGACAGGAGGGAGGCCATCTTCGAGAGCATTCGCACGGCACGGCCCGATGACGTCGTGCTCGTGGCGGGCAAGGGACATGAGGATTACCAGATCGTGGGCGACACCATACTGCATTTCAGTGATCGTGAGGTTGTCGAGGAGTGTTTCCATGTGGCGACTTGAAGACATCATCACGGCGGTGAAGGGAACGGTCCTGAAAAGAACGCGGGACGCCTTTACCGGCATCTCCACCGACTCCCGCGCGATCGGTGAAGGCGAGCTCTTCATTCCCATCGTCGGCAAGACCTTCGACGGCCATTCGTTCATCGAACAGGCGCTGAAGATCTCCCACGGCGGAACGCTCTGCAGGAACGACTACCCGGCGCCCCTTGCCGATGTGCCCGGAACGGTCATCCTTGTCGAGGACACGAACCAGGCCCTGCTCGACATCGCACGCTTCAAACGCGACAGCATCGCGGCGAAATTCATCTGCATAACGGGCAGCAACGGCAAGACCACAACCAAAGAGATCCTCGCAGGAATGCTGAAAAAGAAGTTCGACGTACACTATAACGAGAAGAACCTCAACAACCTGATCGGTGTACCTCTCGCCATCCTCGCAATCGCGGGAGAACCCGGGGCATGCATCATGGAGCTGGGAACAAATATGCCCGGTGAGATAAAAAAACTCGCCATCGCCACCGATCCCGACATCTCGCTTATCACGAACGTCAACCCGTCGCATCTCGAGGGGCTGGAATCGCTTGAGGGGGTACTCGAAGAAAAGCTCGACCTCTTCCGGTACACGAGGCCCCACGGGAAGATCCTTGTCAACATCGACGATCCCGGCATTGCCGGGCGGTACCGGCAAACGGGCCACAAGGCGATAACGTTCGGCATCGAAAATGACGCGCACTACCGCTTGCGCGTGATACGCGACCTCGGCTGGGAAGGCGCGGTCATATCCATAATCTCCCCGGCCGGGACGATCGAGGCGAGAACGTCTCTTCTCGGGCGGCACAACCACTATGACCTGCTTGCCGCCGCGACGTGCGCTTCCGTTATGGGGGTCGACCATGGATTGATCGCAGAGGCCATCGAAGAGTTCACGTCGTATGACAAACGGCTTCAGCCGATCAGGAGTTCCCGCGGGTTCGTCATCATAGACGATACGTACAACGCGAACCCGTCTTCCGTGGAGTGGGCCATACACACCTTGAGCGATCTCCCGTCCGACGGCAGGAAGGTGGTCGTGCTTGGCGGGATGAAGGAACTCGGCAAAGAAAGCGTCTTCTACCACGGGGAAATAGGCAGGTTCCTCAACAAGATGAAAGATATCGGCCTTATTGTCCTTTTCGGCGAGGAGACCGGCGACACATACTCCGAGCTCGGCAACGGGAAAGCCGTGCACTTCAACAACAAGGAACAGCTCGTCGAATACCTGAGAGGGGAACTTAAGACCGGCGACACGGTCCTCGTCAAAGGGTCGCGGGCATTTAAGATGGAGGAAATAGTGGAGGCCCTGAAGTAATGCTGTACTACCTGCTCTATCAGCTCCACGGAAAGATCGGCGCGTTCAACGTCTTTCGCTATATTACGTTCAGGGCGGTCCTCGGGATCCTGTCGGCCCTCATCATCAGTTTTATCCTGACACCCTACGTTATCCGGAAATTCCACGAATGGAAGATCCGCAGCGGCAAGCGCGAAGATGTCCCGGACCGCCACGAGGCAAAGAAAGAAACCCCGACCATGGGCGGGTTCGTGATCCTCATCGCGACCGTCATACCAACGCTCCTGTGGGCGGACCTCACCAATTACTATATATGGGTCGTCATCTTCTCCCTCGTGTCGTTCGGCTTCATTGGGTTCATGGACGATGTGCAGAAACTCCGCGGGGTAAACGGGAAAGGCATAACGGGGCGGACGAAGCTGTCGCTCCAGCTTCTCTTTGCGGCCATGATCGGTGCGATGATCTTCTTTAAGTACGGCTTCGTCACGCAGCTGACCATACCGTTCTTCAAGACCCTTCTCCCTGATCTCGGGGTCTTCTACATCGCCCTGTGCATCTTTATGATCGCGGGGACCTCGAACGCGGTGAACCTGACCGACGGGCTTGACGGCCTGGCGATCGGCCCGGTCCTCACCGTCTGCACGACGTTCATGGTATTCTGCTATCTCGTTGGAAATGCGATATTCTCGCAATACCTCCAGATATTTTTCGTAAAGGGCGCCGGGGAGCTCACCGTCCTGTGCGGCGCGATGCTCGGGGCCGGCATCGGGTTCCTCTGGTACAATGCCCACCCGGCGGAGCTTTTCATGGGCGATACGGGCTCACTTTCGCTCGGCGCCGCACTCGCGACCATCGCCGTCATCATCAAGCAGGAGTTCCTCCTCGTTATCGCAGGCGGGATATTCGTCCTCGAGACGTTGTCCGTCATCATCCAGGTCTATTCTTTCAAACTCCGGGGGAAGAGGGTTTTCAGGATGGCGCCCATCCACCACCATTTCGAGCTGAAAGGGTGGAACGAGGAAAAGATCGTTGTCCGGTTCTGGATCATCTCGGTGATCCTCGGACTTATTGCCATGAGCACACTGAAGTTGAGGTAAAATGGACATACCTGATCGCATACTTATCGTCGGACTTGGCACATCGGGAATAGCCGTTGCCAGGTTCCTTTCCCGGCTCGGGAAGACGATCGGTATCGCCGACGAAAAGAGTGAAAATGAGCTCGGCAACGCCCTTTCGGCGCTTGAAGGGATCGCATATACCGGCCATTTCGGCCCGCACCGGCAAGCCGATTTCACCTCCTATCCACTCATTGTCCTGAGCCCCGGCGTCGATACGGAGCTGCCCGTCATCCGGGAGGCCAAAAAGGCCGGCGTCAGGGTCATCGGCGAGATGGAACTTGCCTCATCCTTTGTGAAAGACCCGATAATAGCGATCACGGGAACAAATGGAAAGACAACGACGACAACCCTCATCGGTGAGATATTTTCGAAGGGGCTCGGGCCCTGCTTCGTCGGGGGGAACATCGGCAACCCTCTCATCAACTACGTGGCGGACGGCACACGTTGCCCGGCCGTTATCGTGGAGGTGAGCAGCTTTCAGCTCGAAACGATCGAGGGCTTCAGGCCGTCAACCGCCCTGCTCCTCAACATCACCGAAGACCACCTCGACCGCTACCGTAGCTACGAGGAATACAAAGCCGCGAAATACCGCATCTTCGATAACCAGGCAAGTACGGACAATGCCATCGTACGGTCCGGGCTCGATGTCCCGATGAAAGGCACGCCGCGCGCGTTCACGTTCTCTGCGACAGATGAGGTCCGCGAGGGGGCATTCGCGAAGGACGGCAGGCTCTATGTGAGGTTCGACGGCAAGGAATCGTCCTTCCGGCGGGACATCTCGCCTCTCGTCGGCGTCCATAACACGGAGAACATCCTCGCCGCCATTCTTACGGCCCGCATTCACGGAATAGACGATGCGGTCATTGAAAGTTGTTTGCGGAGATTCCGCGGGCTCCCCCACCGGGTCGAATTCGTGCGCACCGTACGGGATGTTGCCTTTTACAATGATTCGAAGGCCACGAACGTCGATGCCACAAAGAGGGCCCTCGAAGGCTTCGACAGGAACGTCATCCTGATCGCCGGCGGCAAGGACAAGGGCGGAAGCTACAAAGCGATACGCGATATGAGTGCGCGCATAAAGGCCATTATTCTTATCGGCGAGGCAAAGGACCGGATCGCCGCGGAGCTTTTCGATATCGCCCCGACGTACGGGGAAAGCGATATGACGTCCGCCGTGTATGCAGCCTTTTCGCAGGCATCGGCAGGGGACACCGTCCTCCTGTCGCCGAT
This sequence comes from Syntrophorhabdaceae bacterium, assembly GCA_963666485.2. Classification (GTDB taxonomy): domain Bacteria; phylum Desulfobacterota; class Syntrophorhabdia; order Syntrophorhabdales; family Syntrophorhabdaceae; genus Delta-02. Next base: position 657,995 of record CAXXUO010000001.1, read on the forward strand.
GTGCAGCAGCTTCGACATGTTCACGAGCTACAAGGAGCGGGGAAATACATTCAGGAGAATAGTGGAGTCGCTGTGAAAAAGATAGGAATAGCCATAGTGTCCCTTATCCTCGTATACAGCTTTTTCCGCGAATTCTCGCTCATGCGCGTCGCCATCATACTTGCGGGCGCCGCGGCGGGCTTCGGCATCTCGCTGATCCCCCGGCGCGGGATCGAGGCGATGAAGTACCCTCTCATTATCATCTCTTTCGCCATAACCGTCCTCCTGTTCTTCTACCCGAAGGTCACGATACCGGATGCCGCAAAAATGGCGATCGTCTTTGTTTCCTTCTACGGCTTCGCCTTCTACCTCATAGGCATAGAGAACAAGGACCAGGACTTTTTCAAGGAAGTGACCGCGCTGTCCATCCTTTTCTTCTCGTCCGGCTTCAATCTCTATATCACGGGGAACCTCGTATACCTGATCTCGTTCGCGCTCGCCCTCATGCTGTTCCTCTTCATCCTGGGAAGGTACCGCGTCATTGCCTTTATCGCCGCGTATACCCTCGTGGCATGCTTCATGATCTACCGTCAGAAGACGGGAATCCTGGGAAGCGGCCTCACGGGCCTTTCGGAGATCAACAAGTACATGCTCCTCGGGACGTCCTTCGCGCTTCTCGCTATCAGTTTTGCGACGATCATGAAGAAAGGCAGCTTCACGAATATGCTGCCTTTCTTCGGTTTCCTCTATGTGGCAGTGGATATCCTGCTCGTCGTCGGAATGAAGCTGCAGGCAGGGCTCCTCTATCAGCCGGTCCTTTTCCTTGCCATCGTCGTCCCGCTCGCGGGAACGATGATGATGAAGACGGAAGGAGGGCGGGCATGAAGCTCGTGATCAGCGCCGGCGGAACAGGAGGGCATATCTTTCCGGGGATAGCCGTGGCGGAATCCTTGATCGCTCAAGGGGGCGGCAACAGCGCCGTATTTATCGGGACGCCCTACGGCCTCGAGAAATCGATCATCCCCAATGCCGGGTTTAAACTCCACCTTATCGAGGCCCATCAATTCCTGGGACGCTCGGTGGTACACAAGGCAGTAACGCTCCTTCGGATCATCAAAGGCGTCTTCATGTGCCTTAAGATATTGAAACAGGAAAGACCGGACGCCATACTCGGCATGGGCGGGTTTACCTCGGTGCCCGTCATCATTGCGGGGAGAATGCGCGGGATCCCCTGCTTCATCCATGAACAGAATGTCGAGCCCGGGCTTGCAAACAAATTATTGTCGCGCATAACCCGGACGGTTTTTGTGAGCTTCGACGCCACGGCCGCGAAACTGCCGCACGGAAGCGCCGTGCATACCGGCAACCCGCTCCGCCAGAAATTGAAGAAGATCGAGGGGATCAAGGATCCGGAGTCGTTCGGCATCTTTGTCTTCGGGGGCTCGCGGGGGGCAAAAAGCATCAACGATGCCGTCGTGTCGCTCCTGCCCCACCTCGCGGAGCATCACAATGTCGTCGTCTATCACCAGACCGGGCCGGATGATCTCGACCGGATACGTGACGCGTATTCCAAGGTCCGCGTCCCGCATGAGGTCTTCGCCTTCACGAACGAGATGGAAAAATATTACGCGCTTTCCGATGTGGTGATAGCACGCGCAGGCGCAACGACGATCTTCGAACTCGCCTTTTTCCGGAAGGCGGCGATACTGATACCGTATCCGTACTCGGCCGGCAATCACCAGTGGCAGAACGCGGCATACGTGGAAGAAAAGGGCGGATGCCATCTTGTCAACAATGACGAAGCAACGGGTGAATTGCTGTTCGGCTTGATCCGGCAGCTCATGAAAGATAGAGAGCTCATCAAGAAAATGGGCGAGAACCTGGGAAAGATATTCGTGGACAATGCCGCATTACGCATCATCGGAGGAATAGAACATGGTCTTTCATAAGATCGAACGCGTCCACTTCGTGGGCATAGGCGGCATTGGGATGAGCGGCATCGCCGAGGTCCTCATCAACCTCGGCTTCAAGGTGACAGGGTCCGATGTCCGCCAGACGGATATAACGGAGAGGCTCGCATCCCTCGGCGCGGTCATCTTCCAGGGCCACCGGGAGGAGAACATCGTCGATTCCGACGTCGTCGTCGTTTCGTCAGCGGTGAGACCCGACAATCCCGAGGTAAAAAAGGCACGTGAGCTCTTCATTCCCGTCATCCAGCGCGCCGAGATGCTCGCCGAGCTCATGCGTATGAAATATTCGATCGCTGTCGCGGGGGCGCACGGAAAGACGACGACAACGTCCCTCGTTTCCTCGATCCTGGGCCAGGCCGGCCTTGACCCGACCTGCGTCATCGGCGGGCGCTTGAACAGCCTCGGCAGCAACGCGAAGCTCGGGGATAGCAAGTACCTCGTCGCCGAGGCCGACGAAAGCGACGGCACGTTCCTGCTTCTCTTCCCCACGATCGCTGTTGCGACGAACATCGACCTCGAGCACCTCGATTTTTACAAAGACATAAACGAGATCAAGGCGGCGTTCCTCGCATTCCTGAACAAGGTGCCTTTCTACGGGGTGAACATCCTTTGCATCGACAACCCGAACATCCAGGGCCTCATACCCTCGCTCAAGCGGCGCTACATGACCTACGGCTTGTCGAAGCAGGCCGATCTCAGGGCGGACAATATCTCGTACAAGGGGTTCGTAACAAAGTTCAGGGTGATATACAAAGGGTACGACCTGGGTGAGATCGAGCTTAACCTCGCCGGGGCGCACAATGTCGTGAACGCCCTTGCCGCCTGCGGCGTGGCGATCGAACTCGACATACCGTTTTACACCATACAGGAGGCCCTCAAGAATTTCTCCGGCATCCATCGCAGGCTGGAGATAAAGTACGACGGCGATATCAAGCTCATAGACGATTACGGGCACCACCCGACGGAGATCAAAGCGACCTTGAGCGCCATGCGGAAGATGTGGAAGGGCCGGATCATCGTCGCATTCCAGCCCCACCGCTACACGCGGACCCAGGGGCTCATGGATGAATTCGCCACGTCCTTCAACGAAGCCGACGTCCTCATCATTACCGAGATATACGCGGCATCGGAAGACCCTATCAAAGGGATCAGCGGATCGGCGCTCGCCGAAAAGTTACGCGCGAGCGGGCATAAGAATGTGATCTTCGCCCCGACGCGGGATGATGTGATCGACAGGGTACTGGAAAACGCTAAACCGGGGGACGTCGTAATAACCCTCGGCGCCGGGGACCTGTACAGGATAGACGAACGTTTAAGAAGCGCATGGACTGGAAAGAAATAAAAGGAGCGGTATTGAAAGACGTGCCCATGAAACGGTACACATCGATGCGGGTCGGCGGACCGGCGAGGATGCTCCTCTACCCGGCCGACAGGGCGGACCTGCAGGCAATGGTGCGCCGTCTTCGCGATTCGGGCATCCCGTACCGGTTCCTCGGCAACGGGACGAATATCATCGTCAGCGATGACGGCATCGGCGACGCGCTTATACGGCTAAGCAGGATGGCGAGGCTTCATTTCACCAAAACACCGGATGGGGCCATCGCGGAGGTCGGCGGCGGCTTTTCGCTCAAGCGCTTCATCCGTGAATGTGCGCGGCGCGGCCTCGGAGGGCTCGAGAAACTGTACTGGATACCCGGGAGCGTCGGCGGCGGCATCAGGATGAACGCGGGAAGCTTCGGCCAATCAATATCGGACACACTGACAGGCATCGCGGTCCTTGACGGCCGGGGCCAGGTGATCGAAAAAGAGACTGCGCCGGGTGATTTCGGATACCGCGCATCCCTCGTAAAGCAGTCCGAATGCGTCATCAGCGGGCGATTTCAGCTGAAAAATGCCGACAGGGCCCAACTCGAAAGGGACATGGACTACGTCTACCGGGAAAGGAAGTTGAGACACCCCATGGACTACCCTTCGGCGGGGTCCGTATTCAAGGGTGTCAATGGACAATCGGCATGGTGGTTCGTCGAAGAGGCGGGCCTGCGCGGGTACCGGATAGGCGACGCATGCGTCTCGGACAAGCATACGAATTTCATCATCAACATGGGACATGCCCGGGCCCGGGACATAGCCGCCCTTATCAAAAAGATAAAGGATGAGGTCCTGGCCAGGTTCGGTGTCACACTGGAGGAAGAAGTTGAGTTGTGGGGATTTAATGGATAAGGAAACTTTGAAAACGATAAAGATAGGGGTCCTCTTCGGCGGCAGGTCATCGGAAAGGGAGATATCGCTGAGAAGCGGAAAGGCCGTTTTCGATGCCCTTATCCGGCTCGGATACAACGCGGTCGCGATCGACGCCGAGAAAAAACTTATCGATAAGCTAAAAAAACAGAAGATCGAGGCGGCTTTTATCGTGCTCCATGGAAGATGGGGCGAGGACGGTACGGTACAGGGACTCCTCGAGCTCATGGGAATACCGTACACCGGCCCCGGCGTGATGGGTTCGTCCGCGGCAATGGACAAGGCGATCATGAAATTCATCCTTGAGGCATCGCACATCCCCACCCCGAAATATGCCGTCGCGGGTGCGGGTGATCGTATCACCTTCAAACCGCCCTTCGTCGTGAAACCCGCAAACGAAGGATCGACGATAGGGATATCGCTCGTCCAGAAAAGAAAGGATATACCGGCAGCCATGGAACTCGCGCTCAGGTACGACAGGAAAGTAGTTGTCGAAGAATTTATAGCCGGCCAGGAGATCACGGTTGCCGTCATCAACGGAAGGGCCCTGCCCGTCATCGAGGTGCGGCCGCTGTCCGGTTTCTATGATTTCGAGGCAAAGTACACAAAAGGGATGACGGAATACATCGTCCCCGCCCGGATATCCCGGACGATCGCCAGAAAGGCGCAGGCCATCGCGCTCGATGTGAGCCGCCGGTTCGACCTTACCGGGTGCGTACGGATCGATATGCTTATCAAGGAAGAGGTCCCCTACGTGATCGATATCAACACCTCCCCCGGCATGACGGAGACATCGCTCGTCCCCAAGGCATGGGCATACGAAGGAAAGACATTTGACGAGCTTATCGACGAGATACTTTCAGGAGCTTCGCTGAAGATATGAAGAAGTTTCTCTACTTTCTGTTCATCGGGCCGGTCTGCATACTCTCCATGCTGTCGATCGCCTATTTGTTCTCCCGGGAGGAGCCGCTCTTTTTCCTGCAGAACATAAAGGTGAACGGCTTGAGCCAGCTCGGTGACAAGGAAACGGTCGCGAAGATCCAGCCGTACGTCACGCAGAACATCTTCAAGGTGGACCTCGAGAAGATGCAGGAAACCCTTACCGCGCACCCCTTCGTCAAAGAGGTCAGCGTAAAGCGGGTCTACCCGTTCTCGCTCGTCATCGACGTGAAGGAGAAGAAGCCGTCCGCCCTCTGGGTCGCAAACGACGGCGCGGTCCTCGTCCTCGACGAGGCAGGCGAAGCGTACCGCTCACTGGGAAAGGACGACGTCAGGGGGCTCTACATTATCAATACCCGCGAAAAGTCTGATGCCAAGAGCGTCTTTCACGAGACAAACAGTTTTATCGCGGACGGGATAATCAAGAAAGGTCAGCTTTCGGAAGTATCTTACGTCAACGGGAATCTTATAATGTTCGGCTTCAATGACGGCGTCGAGATCATACTCGGCAAGGAAGACCACAAGACCCGGCTTAAACGGGCCATGACTGTCCTTAAGGACGCGAGCAAACGCGGCCTTCTCATAAAATGCATCGACGCGCGCTTTGAAAAAGGCGCCATAATCCAGGAAAAGAAGGGGTGAGGCGGGTGAAGGAAGAGGAACAGCTGCTTGTAGGTCTCGATATCGGAACAACGAAGATCTGCGTTGTCGTCGGAAAGGCGGCGGAAGACAAGGTCAACATCATCGGCATAGGATCGCATCCTTCCACCGGCCTGCGCAAAGGCGTCGTCGTCAACATGGACAGCACCGTCAACTCGATCAAGAAGGCCGTCGAAGAAGCGGAGCTCATGGCCGGCATCAAGATCGATTCATGCCTTGCCGGCATCGGCGGGGCCCACATCAAGAGCTTCAACAGCAATGGCGTTGTGGCGGTCAAGGACCGCGAGGTCCGTCCCGATGACATCGATCGTGCGATCGACGCCGCAAAGGCGGTCGCCATACCCGCCGACCGGGAACTGATCCATGTCATCCCGCAGGAATTTATCGTCGATGACCAGGACGGGATACGCGACCCCGTGGGCATAACAGGGGTCAGACTCGAAGTGAAGGTACACATCGTGACCGGGAGCATCTCGTCAGCCCAGAACATCATCAAATGCTGCAAACTTGCCGGGCTCAATGTCGACGACGTGATACTCTGCCAGCTCGCGTCGGCGGAAGCCGTCCTGACACCGGAGGAAAAGGAGATAGGCGTGGCCGTCGTCGACATAGGGGGCGGAACGAGCGACATCGCCGTCTATGCGAACGGGGCAATAAAGCACACATCCGTCCTGCCGTTCGGCGGCAACAATATCACGAACGACATAGCGATCGGCCTGAGGACGCCGATCGACGACGCCGAGAAGATCAAGAAAAAATACGGCTGCGCTATGGCGAGCCTCGTCGGCCAGAATGAGACGATAGAGGTTCCGAGCGTCGGCGGCAGGAAACCCAGGACCCTCCAGAGAAAGACCCTGGCGGACATCATAGAGCCCCGGGTCGAAGAGGTGTCCTCACTTATTTACGATGAGATCAAGAAGTCGGGCCTCGAGAAGCTGCTTGCATCAGGCGTTGTCCTGACGGGCGGATGCTCGAACCTCGACGGGCTGCCGGAAATGGCGGAGAACATATTCAACCTGCCGGCCCGAAAAGGCGACCCGATCGGGGTCGGCGGGCTTATCGACGTCGTCAACAACCCGGCATATGCAACGGCTGTCGGGCTCTTGCTGTTCGGTTTCAAGGAAGGACGAGGGAAAAAACGCGGGTTTGACGCTGCGCGCTCGATGAGGAAGTTGTTCAGCAACCAGCGGCTGCTCACGAAGATGAAAGACTGGTTTAAAGAAATATTCTAGGAGGTGCGAGGTGAGTGGAATGTTCTACATGGACGAGAGCAACGGTTTTTCAGCAAAATTGATTGTCGTGGGGGTAGGTGGAGGGGGCTGCAATGCACTCAACAACATGGTCGAAGCGGGGATCCAGGGTGTTGAGTTCATCGCGGTTAACACGGATATCAAGTCGCTCAGCACATGCAAGGCACCGGTCAAGATACAGATCGGGACGAAGCTGACCGAGGGGCTCGGTGCCGGTGCGAATCCCGAGGTAGGCAAAAAGGCCGCGCTCGAGGATGTCGACAAGATAAAGGACCACCTCAAGGGCGCGCACATGGTCTTCATCACCTGCGGGCTTGGCGGGGGAACGGGGACAGGGGCGTCACCGGTCATAGCGGAGATAGCGCGCGAGGTCGGGGCGCTCACGGTCGCGATCACGACGAAGCCTTTCGCCTTCGAGGGGAAGGACAGGATGACCCAGTCGGAAAACGGCGTCACCCAGCTCAAGTCACGGGTTGACTCGCTCATTACGATCCCCAACCAGAGACTGCTCTCGGTCGGTGGAAAACACATGACGATCATGGAGGCATTTCTCAAAGCCGACGAGGTCCTCCTCAACGCGGTGCGTTCCATTTCCGACCTCATCATCGGGTCCGGCCATGTCGTCGTGGATTTCGCCGATGTCAAGACGATCATGAGCGAGCGGGGAATGGCCATCATGGGCATTGGCGAGGCACAGGGAGAGTCGAGGGCGCGCGACGCGGCACAGAAAGCGATCTCGAGCCCGCTTCTCGAAGATATCTCCATCCATGGCGCCCGCGGCGTTCTCATCAACGTCACCGGCAACACCGACATGACACTGATGGAGGTCAGCGAAGCATCGACGCTTATCCAGGAACAGGCCCACGAAGACGCGAAGATCATCTGGGGCCTTGTCTACGACCCGTCCATGCAGGATATGATCAGGATCACCGTCATCGCGACCGGTTTCGAGGAACGGGCCGCCATAGACGACGACACGACCGAGCTTTTCCTGAAGGACAGGCTCTTCGATGATGGCAGTATGCCGTCTTTTATGAAGAAGAAGGTCGCCATCGATTACAAGGTCGACTACAAGGAAATCAGGCAGAAGAGCGATACGATCGATATCGACGACGATCGCTATGATATACCGACATTCCTCAGAAAACAGGCAGATTAAATGTTGCGCTTATACATTCATATCGAAGATGATCCCGCCCGATACCAGCCTCATCCGGGTTGGAGACGCAGTTTACGGCACCGCTTCGGCATGGACCTGCAATAACCTCCTGAACAGGGGGGCGGTGATATGCTCTCGTCCCGCCGCCCCCCACCTCTTCCGGATCATATCAAAGCACTGGCTTCGTTAGCTCCTCGTTGCACTCCTCGACGTACGGACGTACGCCTGCGTCGCGCACCTCGTCGCTGCCTCGCCATTATCTTTGATATGATCCGGAAGGCCGGTTTCATACCTACCTTCGTTTTCCGTTTTATGTTATCGTAGTTACGTATGTCGCAGAAGCGCAAAGGCAGGGAGAGTTCCGGTTGGACGGGATACCTCGCTGAGGAAAAAGGCACCGTCCGGAAGAAGTGGGGCGGAAGGGTTCCGGTCGCCGTGGTCTTTCCGAATTCGTACCACGTCGGGATGTCCAACCTCGCCGTTCACATCCTGTACGGGATGCTCAACGAACGCGACGATGTTGTATGCGAGAGGTTCTTTTACGAAGACGATATGCCCCTTGTGTCCGTAGAAAACTCCCGGCCGCTTGCAGAGTTTGCCCTTGTTTTTTTCACCCTTTCGTTCGAGCTCGACTATCCCAATATTGTTTCAATCCTGGAGAGATCTTCCCTGCTCCCGTTTGCGAAGGACCGCGGCGAGCATTCCCCGCTCGTCGCCGGCGGCGGCGTCTGCGTCATGGCCAATCCCGAGCCGGTCGCACCGTTTTTCGATCTCATGTTATTGGGCGATATCGAGGCAACCCTGCCGCAATTCATGGACCAATTCATGGCATCCCAGACGTCCGGCAGAGAGGATGTCATTGCCGGTTTTGAGGGTCTCCCCTTTGTGTATCGTCCGGCCAGCCTTTCCGTACAGTACCGGGAGGACGGCCGGGTCGCAGGCTTCGAACCACCAGGCTTTTCGGTAAAGGTCGAGCATTATTCCGGAGACGCGCTCGGTTCATCCGCGGTCATCTCGTCAGGCACAGAGTTCGGCGATATGGCCCCTTATCGAGGGAACCCGGGGGATGCCCGTCGCTGGTGCTCATTTTGCCTCATCGGGCAACCTGTACAGGTTCCGGACCGAGGACATCCGGCCGACGATCGGCGATACCCGGGACGTGGGGATCATTGGCGGGGGGATGTCGTTCCACCCCCGGATCGTCGAGATCGTCGAGAGCTTCCGCAAAGAAGGTATCAGAGTACACCTGCCGTCACTTCGCCTCGACGAGGTCCCGATAGAACTGATCGGACTTCTCAAAGACGATATCAAAACCCTCACATTCGGGATCGAAGCGGGTACGGAGCAGCTTCGGGCATTTCTCGGCAAGAAAATAACCGATGACGAGATCCTCTCCCGCATCGGGGCAATCATGGAGTTGAGGTCCTTTAATCTCAAGCTGTATTTCATGATCGGCAATCCCCGGGGAAAACCCTGGGCGACATCGATGCGATACCGGAACTCGTCAAAAAAGTCCGCCACATCATGATACAGCATGGGGCCCCGCGTGGATCGCTCGGGAATATCACGATCCATGTGAGCCCGCTGGTCCCCAAGGCGGCAACCCCGTTCCAGTGGGCACCCATGGAAGACATGGATGGGCTCAAGCTAAAGCTGGCACGCCTGCGCACCGCGTTCCGGAAGATAGACAACACGGTGTTCACACACGATTCGGTAAAGTTCAGCTTCCTCCAGGCAGTCCTCTCCCGCGGCGACAGGCGCATATCCGACGTGATAATCCGCCTGGCGCACGGTGAAAGCTTGAACAGGATCGTCCGGGAAAGCTCCGTCAACCTGAATTTCTACGCCCTGCGGGAACGGTCTCCCGACGAGGTCTTCCCGTGGGATTTCATCCGTGGGCATATCTCTAAAAAGCACTTATTTGAAACGTTCAAAAAAAGAGTGGTGGTGAAGTAAAATCATCAAAATATGGACTCGTTACGCGTAAAAAATAGGTATTATAACGGTCATTGACTTTTACCTTTCCATACTATACGATTGAGCATTAATTTTTTCTGCGATTAACCCAAGGGGGATAAAAAATGTCTAATCTTAACAAGGTATTACTTGTCGGCCGCCTCGGCAAAGATCCCGAGGTGCGGTATACGGCGGATGGCACGCCCCGTCCGCGTCATTTACCATGGCCACGTCGGAAAGGTACAACGATCGGTCCGGCGTCAGGCAGGAGCGCACTGAGTGGCACAACATCGTTGTATGGCGTAAGCTTGCGGAGATCGCCGGTCAATACCTGAAAAAGGGATCTCTCGTATACATAGAAGGCAGGATACAGTCCCGGGAGTATGACGGGAAAGACGGCATCAAGAGACGGGCGTACGAGATCGTCGCTTCCGATATGAAAATGTTCCCGACAGGCCAGGGACAGGGACAGAACCAGAGCTATCAGCAGGAAGAGCGCAGGGGTTCAGGCCCATCCCGGTCATTCGATGACGATTTCGTGCGTGAGGATGATGTGCCTATGTAGGGACGGCTAACGGCGTACGGCTAACGGCGTACGGCTAAAGGCGTACGGCTAAAGGCTAAAGGCGAAAGGTCGATATTTACTTTGGTTCTCCCTGATCTGGAACGGGGGTTTCTTTCGCGGGCTGCACATTTTCGGGTTCACTCTTGACGGGAACGGGTGCCTCAATTAATTCTTCGGGGGGAGTTTTCACGACTTCCTCGTATTCCGGAACGACAATTCCGCGCTTTGCCATGATGGCGTATATGATCTTTGCGCGGCGCTCTACGTACTGTGATGTGCCGTCTACACGGTAGCGGCGCGGGTTGGGCAGTGCGGCTGCCAACTTCGCGGCCTCTTCGGCCGTGAGCGCTGCTGCCGACTTGCCGAAATGCCTGCGTGCCGCAGCCTCGGCGCCAAATATGCCATCTCCCCATTCGACCACGTTCAGGTAAAGCTCCAGTATCCGCCGCTTTGTCAGCGTTTTTTCCATGCGCCATGTGATTATGGCCTCTTTGAGCTTGCGGACCGGGTTCTTGGCGGGGGTGAGATAGAGGTTCTTTGTCAGCTGCTGGCTTATCGTGCTGCCGCCCAGTTTGAACTTCCCTGATTCCAGGTTCTTTTCAAATGCCTTCTGAATGGCCTCTTTGTCGAAACCGTGGTGTTTCCAGAACTTGTCATCCTCCGCGATGAGCACGGCCTTCATGAGGTACGGGGATATGGACCCCAAAGGGACCCATCTTTGCTGGATCTTTATGTTCTTGCCTTTTGCACGGTATTCCGCCTCGCGGTATTGCATGAAAGAGGTCTTGCCCGGGTTCTGTTTCTTGAGTTTCGCTACGTCGGGGTAAACGAGGTAGAATGCACCGAAGCCTGCTACGCACAGGATGCCGATAATGAACAGATATACGATGAACCGGAAGAATCCGCCCGGCTTTTTCTTCTTCTTATTTTTCCTTTTCAAGACTCTTCACATCGATAAACGGCACGGAACTTCCCGTAACCTTTGGGAGATGACCGTCCCATTTCTCTATCGCCTTCATCGACGCCTCTATTTGCCTGAGCTTTACGAGCTCCACGGTTATGTTCGCTTTCTGGAGGCGAAGCGCCTCGGCTTCCGCCTTCGCCTGCGTTACCTTCTGCTCCGCTTCTATTTTGATGCGCTCGAGGTCGCGCTGGGCCTTCAACGCAAACTGCTCCGCGGTCTGCTTCGACTCGATCGCCTGCGTGAACTGCTGGGAAAATTTAAAATTGACGATCGAAAAGTCGTCGACGTTGATATTGTACCCGATAAGGCGGCTTTTCAGGAGCTCTTTTATCTCGGACCGCACGCGTTCACGCTGGGTGATGAGCTCCACCGCCGTGTACTTCGCCGTTATCGCCTTGACGACCTCCTGGACCGCCGGGTCGATAATGCGCTCTTTATATTGAAGCCCGATGTTCTGGTACACCCAGCTTGCCTGGTCCGGGATGATATGATAGTTGACGGCTATCGTGGAGTGCGTGTCCTGGAGGTCCTTCGACACCGATTCGGCGTCAGTCTGCGACTTGTGGACCCTGACATCCACCTTTATGACCTTTTGCACGACGGGGATCCTCAGGTGAAGGCCCTCGCTGAATACGGTCTTCTGGACCGCGCCGAACGTCAGCACGATCCCGCGCTCACCGGGCCCGACGATCACAAAGGGATTGACTATGGAGACAACGATAATGAAAGCGATGATGATAAAGATCCATTTCGCGAGTCTCTTAAACGTGGATTGCGTGTCTTTGACCATATTGACCACTTTTGGATCCATATGTCCTCCCCCGCATCATTGTGTACTGTAGTAATCTCTTATCACATCCGGCGGGGCATTGGAATATTTTCCCGTGCTGCATATTGCGGTTTTCCCCCTTAATAAAAAACAAAGACAAGAAAGACACTGGATCCCGGCTTTCGCCGGGATGACGACGGTGGGGGGGCGTGATGACGACGGTGGGGGACGGGATGACGATGACGGGGGGTGGGATGGAATGATGATAGAATTGTCTATGTATGAACATCTTCTATCTAAATAATGCGCCATTTACACGTGGAACCCGGAGCGTGGGCCAAGTTCCCTTGATGCCGCATTTCCCCGTGGAACGTGGAACGTGGAACGTGGAACAAGTTCAGTGCCTTTATTGCAAACCACCATCCACCTGGTGTATATTTTCCTTGTTTCTTCAGCAATTTAAGCGCATTCAACGAGGTGTAGCGTGGATTATGGTGATTATGAAGGCGTGATGGGCCTCGAGGTCCATGCGCATCTTTTGACACAGAGCAAGATCTTCTGCGGCTGCTCGACCGAGTTCGGGGCGGAGCCGAACAGCCACACGTGCCCGACCTGCATGGGCCTTCCGGGGGCGCTGCCTGTGCTCAACAAGAAAGTTGTTGAATTTGCGATCAAGCTCGGGCTTGCCCTTCACTGCTCGATAAGCCATAAGAGCGTGTTCGCACGCAAGAACTATTTCTATCCTGACCTTCCGAAGGGATACCAGATATCGCAGTACGAAGAACCGATCTGCAACCACGGCTGGCTCGATATCGAGGTCGACGGCCAGGCAAAGCGCATCCGCATCCTCAGAATACACATGGAAGAGGATGCCGGAAAACTCGTCCACGAACGAACGATCGAGACGAGCAGCTACAGCATGGTCGACTACAACCGCTCTTCAACACCGCTGCTCGAGATCGTCAGCGAGCCCGACTTAAGGACGCCCGCCGAGGCGACAGCGTACCTCAAGGCGCTCCGTGATATCCTTATGTACCTCGAGATATGCGACGGCAACATGGAGGAAGGAAGTTTCCGGTGCGACGCGAACGTTTCGGTGCGCAAAAAAGGTGACGAGGCCTTCGGCACGAGGGCCGAACTCAAGAACCTGAACTCCTTCCGGTTCATTGAAAGGTCTCTTGACTACGAGATCGAACGCCAGATAGCCCTTATAAAAAAGGGCGGGACCGTCGTCCAGGAGACGCGGCTGTTCAATGCCGATCAGGGCGTCACCTACTCGATGCGCGGCAAAGAAGAGGCGCACGATTACCGGTACTTCCCGGAACCGGACCTTCTTCCGGTGACTGTCGACGACGCGTGGATCGATGCCGTACAGAGCACCCTTCCCGAACTGCCGACCGAAAAAATGGAACGCTTTATAACGGACTACGGCCTTCCCCGGTACGACGTGGAGATCCTGGCATCCGACAGGGAACTCGCGGCGTATTTCGAGGATGTCCTCAAGGTATTCCCCGAACCGAAGACGGTCAGCAATTTCATCATGACGGAACTCCTGCGGGAATTGAAGGACGGCAGCATATCTCCCAAGGACTCACCCGTCAAGCCCGCGCACCTCGCGGAGTTGCTCACCCTGATAAAGAACGGGACGATCAGCAACAAGATCGCAAAAGAGATATTCCCCGAAATATACCGTACGGGGACCTCGCCCGCGCAATACGTGAAGGAAAAAGGCCTCCTGCAGATCTCTGATGAGGGCGCCATAGAGCAGATAATCGACGCGATACTTGCCCGGTCACCGAAAGAGGTCGCCGATTTCAAGGCCGGAAAAGAAAAGCTCATCGGGTTCTTCGTCGGACAGGCAATGAAGGAAACAAAAGGAAAGGCGAACCCGGCACTGCTGAATGAGATACTTTTGAGGAAATTGAAATCGTAAGGCGTAAGGCGTAAGGCGTAAGGCGTAAGGCGTAAGGCGTAAGGCGTAAGGCGTAAGGCGTAAGGCGTAAGGCGTAAACAAAATAGATTAAATATAAAAGACGTTCAAGACAAAATAGCGTTAGAATAGTAAAAGATGTTTTTATCGGGTATTTTTTAACGCCTTACGCCCTCACGCCTTACGGAGGTTTACATGACCGACCACATTTACTGGAAAAACGGTATCCTTTATCTCCTCGACCAGCGGGAGCTGCCGTTCAAAAAGAAGTATGTCAAATGTACAGGCCTCTCCGATGTCATCACGGCCATAAACAACATGACTGTCCGGGGCGCACCACTACTCGGCATCGTTGCGGCCTACGGCCTCGTTCTAGGGGTGAGGGAACGTACAAAAGCCGGGAGATCCGTCGCGTCCGCCGATATTGAACGCATCGCGAAAAAGCTGGGAGATACGCGTCCCACGGCGGTAAACCTCTTCTGGGCCCTCGAGAAGATGCGGGACGCGTTCAGGCGCTATGCCGGTGACACCGACCTTGTCGAGGACCTCCTGGGCGAGGCCCTCGCGATCCACGTCGAAGACATAGAGAATAATCGGATGCTCTCCCTCTACGGAGCGGAGCTCATCGAGAACGGCGACACCATCCTCACTCACTGCAACGCCGGAGCGCTTGCAACGGGCGGGTACGGGACAGCCCTCGGTGTGCTGCGCGCAGCGCACGAGGCGGGCAAGAAGATCAAGGTCATCGCCACGGAGACACGGCCCTATATGCAGGGGTCGCGCCTTACTGTCTGGGAGCTGATGCAGGAAGGGATCCCCGTCGAGCTCGTACCCGAGAACCATGCGGGGCTTTTGTGCTCCAACAGGATGGTCACAAAGGTCATTACCGGCGCCGACAGGATCGCGCTCAACGGCGACACGGCGAACAAGGTCGGGACATTCATGATTTCCCTTGCCGCACGGGAGTTCAAGATCCCATTCTACATCGCCGCGCCGGTCTCGACCTTCGATGCGTCGATCGAGTCGGGCAGCAGGATCCCGATCGAAGAGCGCAGCGCGCGCGAGGTCAAATATCTCGACGACAGGCTGTTGACCGTGAAGGATGCCCCTGCCCGTTATTATGCCTTCGACGTCACACCGTCTAAGAACATAAGCGGCTTCATAACGGAAAAAGGCATCATCCAGAAACCGTTCAAGAAATATATCAGCATGCTTTTTTAGCCGGCGAAAACGATGGGCATTATAACGCTGTGCACCGATTTCGGCACCAGTGACCCGTACGTCGGGATAATGAAGGGGGTCATCCTCGGTGTGAACCCCGAAGCCCGGATCGTCGACATTACCCACGAGATCGATCCGCAGGATATACGGGAAGCAGCGTTCACCGTCCACGATTACTGGCATTATTTCCCCGCAGGCACCGTCCACATCGTCGTTGTCGATCCCACGGTAGGCAGCTCGAGGCGCCCGATCGTCGTCGCCAGCGGCGGGCATTTTTTTGTGGGGCCGGACAACGGTGTATTTTCTCTGGTCGCAACTGAAGCATCCGAGGTCCGCGTGATAGAGAACCGGGACCTTATGCGCAAGGAAATAAGCGCCACGTTTCACGGACGGGATATATTCAGCCCCGTGGGTGGGCATCTGTCCCGGGGAACAGCGCCGTCCTCGCTGGGGGCGGCGATAGCGGACCCCGTCGTGCTTGACGACATTCATCCCGTTATAACGGCGGAGAAGATGACCGGGGATATCGCCCGGTTCGATCACTTTGGCAACGCGATAACGAACATACGCAGCGAAGAGTTTGCGTCATACGTGAAAGGTGCTCCCTACCGGATAAGCGTCAACGAGCTTTCATTCACGTCGCTCAGCCGCAGTTATTTCGAAGGAGACATGACCTGCCTCACCGGCAGTTCAGGATATATCGAATTCGGTATTTTTCGGGGGAATTTCAGGACAATGACCGGGGCGCGCACGCGTGACCCGGTGACGATCACTCTTCAATAGACGTCAGGGCGCCCTTTAATTTCAGGGTCGCGATCTGTATCAGCTGGCCCGCCTCATCTATATCCCGGGATACGGTGTCGAGACCGCCCGTGGCAGCGACCCGGGCCCACTTGCGGTAATTCTCGGCCAGGTATTCATTGTTCTGGATCAGCTGTTTCAGGACAATGCGTAAACGGTTCTCTTCTTCCATGCTCCCTCCTTATCGTGAGGCCCTTCAACCGGCTCGTATTACTGGCAATCCCGGCCTTTCAGGTTTCACCCGGCTCAATACTCCCGGCCTCGATGGGTAAGGCCTCGGCCGCACTCAATTCGTCGATCTTCTTCAGGGGACGCTCGAGCATATTCGTCCGCGTCGTGGTCAGTGTATCATACTCCTTTTTTGCCGCGTCGATCCGGTCGCCCATCACCTTGAATTTATCCTTGTACGCCTTCCATTGTTTCGAGAATTCCGCGAGGAGCTTCAGTATCTCGGAGGCGGTCCTCTCGAGGGCAAAGTTCTCGATGGTCTGGCGGATAATAGCGAGCACCGCGTACAGGGTGAACGGCGAGCACAGGATGACCTTTTGCCTCAACGCCTCATCCATGAGGGTCGCATCCGATTCCTGGATGAAGCCGTAGACCTGCTCGTTGGGAATGAACATGATGACGTAATCGACCGTATTCTCGGCGGGGTTGATATATTCGCGGGATGTCACCTGGCGGATCATGATCTTCGTGTTCCTGATCAGTTCATCGCGGTAGCGCTTCCTGTCGTTGTCGTTCTCCGCGTCGAGGTAATGCGTGAAATTGTCGAGCGGGAACTTGACGTCCATATTGACCCTGAGGTCGTTCGGCAGCAGGAACGTATAGTCCGGCCTGCCGGGCGCATTCTCGAGGGTCTTTTGCTTGATATAGTTCACGCCCTCCACCATACCGACAAGGCGGATGATGTCCTCGGCCATGCGTTCGCCCCATTCGCCCCGCTTCTTCGAGCTTGCGAGCGCGCGCCCCAGGTGCTCCGTCGTATCTTTCAGCTTCGACGTGACATCCTCGTGCTTGCGGATGAGCGTCGTGACCTCGGCGATCTTCTCGCCGCTTACCTTGCCCACGTCTTCTATACGCCGCTGGACCTCCTGCAGCGTCTTGCCAATGGATTCGATGTTCTTGTCGATGAGCTCTTTTTTCGTTTCGAGCTCTTTGCGCCCCTCGACACCCTGGGATTTCAATTTTTCCCCGGCAAGCCGCATGAAATCCTCGGCGTACACCTTGAACTGGTCTGTATTGTGAGCGAGTGCATCGTGGGAGAGGGCCTTGAACGTTTCGCTGAGTTCTTTCCGGATCGCCTCGAAGTTCTCCATCTCCTCCTTGAGGCGCCTGTCAGCGGCTTCGCATTGCGTGATCGCCTGTATCCTCGTGTCCCGCTCCGCAGCGAGCGCTTCACGGCAGCGGTTAAGCTCTTCCTGGCTTTGCTGGCACTGCAGCCTGAGCTCGCCCGTCACGGCCTCGGCCGACCCTGCCCGCGTCTCGAGCTCGGCCTGCCGCGACCGGGCGCGCGCGGCGATTATCAGCGAGAAGACGAAACCGCCGACGACAACACCGGCGCAAAAGATGAGCGAGATAACTACCCAGCTCACCAGATGACCCCGGGATTTATCGCCCATTCAATGATCCATCTGCCGCCGCCCGCCTGTTTCAGGCAAACCGCGCTCACCGGTTTGAGGTCAACGATCCTCCGGTTCGCATCGCCCAGCACCAGGAGGCCAAGGAGCCTATCAAGGAACGGCAGGTGGCCCACGATCGCGGTGTTCTCATCCATCGCGTTGATCCTTGCGACCCAGGCCGCCGGGTCATCGTTCGGGGCAAGCCCCGCCTCCTCGCGGAGTTCTTTCTTCGGTTTCAATGATTCCGTTATGGCCTGAGCGGTCTCGCATGCCCTTTTTTTCGTGCTGTGCATGACCGTATCGAGCTCGGTGCCCATAAAAGAGAGGAATTCACCGACCCTGCGGGCATCTTTCATTCCGCGGTCCGTGAGCCCGCGCCCGGGGTCTTCCTCTTCCGGTTTCGCCTCTCCATGGCGAACAAGGTAAAGCAGCATTATTCCCTCGCGTGTTTTCGTTTAAACCCGGCAGCCCCCCACCGGGACCACAGTATAATCTATTTCTTGCCGAGCGGCATTACATAAAGGACCTTCTCGCCTGCCGGCAGCCCTATCGCCTTGCCCACGGCGTCCGCATCGAAGCCCGCCATAGTGACCGTGCCGATGCCGAGGGATACCCCCTCGAGGTAGACATTCTGCGCCGCATGGCCCGCCTCGAGGTACATCCAGCCCTCGTTCTTGGCCCGGTCCTTTGCCCCGGCTATGACAAGCGCTGCGGGCGCCTTCTGGATCGGCGCCTGTCCCGCCGCCTTGTACAGTTTCTCTTTCATGTCCCCGCCGGCGACAGGTTCGAGAACATGGCCCGCCGGGACATAGCGGTACATCCCGGGGTTAATCCCCGTTACGTTGCCCGCGAAGAAATATACCGTCAGAAAGTACTGGGCACGCGCAGACGGCGCGGTCCTCAAGCCGCGCTTCGGCTCGGTGATACCCTGGGCCGCCCACAGTATCTGCGACACATCGCTCATGGAAAGGGGGCTATCTTTATATACCCTGACCGTGCGCCTCTCCTTCAGCGCCTTCTCGACAGAGACCGTCCCGTCATATTTCGGCTCCGGCAGTTTGATCTGCGCGCCCGGTTGGGCAGTCTGGCAATAAGCACCCGTTGCCAGGACGCACAACATGATTGCCGCCAGCACATAAATCATGGACCTCATCTTTCACCTCCGGGATGGAATGAGACAACTTCCACATGGTAATAATTTTTCCCTGTATTTGCAACAATCAGCAACACCATGAGGAATACCAAAACATTGACAATTCAATTCCGGGCTGTTATAACTCTAGACTCATGGGGCTGTAGCTCAGCTGGGAGAGTGCTTGACTGGCAGTCAAGAGGTCGAGGGTTCGATCCCCTTCAGCTCCACCAATTCTTTCAACACTTTAGGCCATCTTTTCGGTGGCCTCTTTTTTTGATGCGTCTATAGAATAATCACCCGCCATATTTCCTGCCTTCCATCTCGCTTCCTTCTCGCGTTCCTTATATCAAGGAATAATATTCGGAAAGGAGCACTAAAGATATTAACCCGGATACCGGTTAATTGCGCATATCCGTTGACACAGGCGAAAACAGGCCTACGTTGTTATTTAGGATATCTGGAGGTGCAAAATGAAAATAATCCTGGGCGCATTGTTTATCATCTCTACCTTGCTTACCGCGTCGTGCGTGGTAGCCCCTTACTATTACGACGATGGTTATCCGTATTATCGCGGCTATTATTATTATCCCCCTTATCTCTACTACAATTATCCTCTTGATGGTCACTATCATGGATATTACAGGGATGGTCAATATCACAGGGAAGGCGAACATCAAGAATTTCACGAAAGGCATTAGTGCCGATCCCCTATTCCCGGAGATGTCTTTGTATCCCCTTCCACTCCACCATCGGAATGAAAAGGTTACGAAACCGTGATTTCGTAACCTTTTTTTGTTGCGCAAAAATTGGAAAGCGGGATTCTCAGTCCCGTTTGAATTTTCCGGCTTCCCGTTTTATAAGACTAGTTTTTTGAACTCCTCAAAACCCAGCTGATCGATAAATGCGCCTATACGCTGTTTTGCCGTGCATTTTTCCTTGTAAACGGCTATGACCTTGTCGATCATGGCCATGGCGTCTTCATCTGAAAGGTCGCGTGTGAGTTCCTGTGCGAGCCGCGGCTTCGCCCCGCCGCTTCCGCCGACGAACAGCCTCCAGCCGCTTTTTGACCCGACAAGACCGATATCCTTGATACAAGTCTCGGCACACTGGTTCGGGCATCCGCTCACACCGATCTTGAACTTGCTCGGGGTTTCGAAGCCGTGATACTTTTCATCGAGCTTAAACCCCATGCCGAGGCTGTCAAGCACCCCTCTTTTGCAGAAGGTCGTACCGGGGCACGCCTTTATGCTCCTGATACAGAGCCCGACTGCGGCCCCCGGCGTCATTTCCAGGTCCTTCCACACGGCATCGACCTCGTCCTCCTTCAGGCCGACGATCGCAATACGTGCCGCGCTCGTCACTTTCAGGGCCGCTGCCTTATATTTCTCCGCCACATCGGCGATCTTCCTCAGCGCGGCAGGGCTTACAACACCGCAGGGTATGTGCGGTGCGACCGCATACGTTTCCTTGTCCCGTTGAAGGATCACTCCTTTGTCTCCGTCTTGAAGCATCGTTTTACCTCCTTCTTAACAGTGTGTTTGAGCCTGACATTCAGATGCGAAGTTCTTATCTCCCGGAGTCTATCCCGAAGCCCTGAAAATAGCAATAAAATCTGTTAGGGGACGTCCTTAAGAAAGTAAGTAGTTGCTTTCAGAAAAGCTTTAAGCCTTTCATTTCGACTACAATCCTACCCCTTTTCACGGCGAGAACAATGGCAGGCGAGGAAACTTCAAAACGTTCAGCAAGGACTTTCAAAGAGGCGCCAAGCTCCGTCACTGCGAAAAAGCAAAATACGCTTCTCGCCTCAGTAATTTTCTTGTATCTTCTGCGTGTATTAATATCCGCAGGCGATATCCCATAAATGTCACATATTCTTTTCTCTATACCCATAATGTCCAAGCCCGACTGTATCAATTCGTATCGCCGGTTCATTTTTTCTTCTGCCCGGGCGAGCAAATCCCGGACAAATGATTCGTCCCCCATGATACGTCTGTCATCCTTTAGGAATCCTTCCGGGTGTAACCTCCCGTCCTCGTGCCAGACCCCGGCAGTTCGGGCCCATCCCCCGGTGACTAGATCAGGTCGATGGCCTTGATCGACACCTGATTCGATAAATTTGTCATATGCGATCCGTGGTTTATTTTGAGCACCAAATAAGTCGAGAATATACTCGATGTCCTGCCAGGTAACTTTTAGATTACCAAGAATAGTTGCGTGCCCTGACCAGGGAAACAATGCGAGATCTCGATATTCTGGAACAATCCCTGCCCTGAGCGGATTAAGATGAATGTACCGCACCAGTTCTTTCAGGTAGGGCTCCTCCTGACAAATGATCGAGCGATAACGGTTCCGAAAAAGATGTCCTCTGCGAGCATGCCGCCGATTAAAACTCGCCGCATAACCCGTGAGAAGCCGACCCATAAAGGTAGCCAAAGGTACATCCCCCGTACGAAGTAATAAATGCGCATGATTCGACAAAAGAACCCATGCATAGCAGACCGTTCCTGTTTCCGGAATAAGAACTGCTAGTCGTTTTGTGAAATCTGTTCTATCCGTATTATCGAGAAAGATGCTTGTTCCTGCAATTCCACGGATCATTACATGATGGAGCGCTCCTGTAGCATCAAGACGGGGCTGTCGCGGCATAATCACCTCTATTCTGGAATTTATTTTCCTGCCTTTTATGCATATTACTTTTTTCGGGCCAAAATGGGATCGGATTGGAAAAGAATGAAGAAGGGAGACGATTTAAGGAACAGCGAAATCAGTGGGTGTGGGGGTTTCTTACTTTCTTAAGGACGTCCCCCTGGGCTACTCTTAAGGACGTCCCCCTGGGCTACTCTTAAGGACGTCCCCCTGGGCTACTGGGCTCAAAAGTTTCTTACTTTCTTAAGGACGTCCCCGGCTTTTTGTTATGCCTTTTTATGCTCCTACCCCTCAAAACGCAGGACGAATCTCGTTCCTTCCCGGTGTTCGACATGCATCTCGGCGCTGAGCTGTTCGGCCAGCATGGCGACGAGCTGAAGGCCAAGGCCTTCGGGGGTTTCGGGGCGGGTGGTTTGGGAAATACCAATACCGTTGTCGGCAATGGTCAGTATTTTATGGGTATTCTCTTCGGTCACCGATACGCTTATCACGCCTTCTCCGCCGCCAGCGAAGGCGTGCTTTAAAGAGTTCGTTACCAGTTCGTTGATGATAAGGCCGAGGGGGATCGCGGCGGTGATGTCGATGGTTACGTCTTTTATATCTGCCTGGATATTCTCCGGGGGGAACATGTGGGAGCGGGCGATCTGACGAACAAGCTCTTCCACATATTCCTTGAGGGCTATGCGCGAAAAATCGTCCGATCCATAGAGCCTCGTGTGTATCTGTGTCAACGCGTTGATACGGTTGATACTTGTCAGGAAGACATCACGTGCATCCTTGTCGGTTATGCGGTCCAGCTGGAGCCTGAGAATGCTCGCAATGGTGAAGAGGTTATTCTTTACCCTGTGCTGTATCTCCTTCAGCAGGACATCTTTTTCCTTAAGAGAGGCCCTGATCTGCTCCTCCGATCTTTTGCGATCGGTTATATCTATAAAGATCTCGAGTTTTGAGATAGTCCCGTCCTGATTGAAGACCGGCGCATCAAAAAGATCATAGGTCCTGCCGGTTTTCATGGAATACCATTCCCACCGGACCGACCTCCCGAAGAAGACCTCGTCTCTCTTGCACCAGGGACACGCTTCATCCCGGTCATGGAAATAGGAGTAGCATGTGCGCCCGTTGACCGGCCCGAACTCCTTTTCGATGGCCGGATTGGTGTATTCAATACCGCAGTCGGGGTTGGAGATGTAGATGCCGTAGGGCATCGCATTGAGAATGGTGATCAATTTGTTCTTCTCGGATATCACGGCCTCGTGCGCCTTAACCTGCTCTGTAATATCGCTGACGGTCGTTATGAAAAAGCGGGGTCTATGCTCTGTATCGTAATACATAGCGACATAGACATCGGCCCATATGTGAGAGCCATCCTTGCGGATATATCTCTTGTAGAACCTGGTCGCATCTTTTTCGCCTTTAAGAAGAAGGTCAAGGTGCTTCTGGATGACATCAACCTCTTCAGGAGGGGTCAGGTCCTGCCATTTTTTATTTTTCAATTCTTCCGGGCTGTAACCCAGCATATCGCGGAATGCCTTGTTGGTATTGATCTCGCCGGACAGAAGGGTGACTGATTTCCCGACATTGGCCAATTCAAAAACGAACTGGAATTTGGCGGCACTCTCGCTTAACATAGTGCGTACCGTCTCCACTTCAGCGATGAGAGGATGCGATGCATCCGGGGTCTCAGGCTCGGCAAGGGACGCAACCGAGCGCCCCAGGCGCCGGCTGAACATTCTCCCGACAACGACGCTCACCACTGCAGCAAGAAATATAACCGCCAGCAGTGCCGCGATAGCGGATATTACCGAAGAGTAGTATGTGCCGGGAGTAATATCGAGAACGATCGACCAGTAAGAAAGACCGGACTGTGCCGTGAATCTTTTCGCGCCGTGCCGGTTGTCATGCGTGTATGCTTTGCCAGCCGAACCTGCGCCCGCCATCGGTTCATTCTTGCCATCGAGCAGCGTGAGTGACCATCCGGGCGGTATCGCTACCTTTGCAAGACGCCGCTCAAAGAGTCGCATATCCATTGCGCTTACAAGGAGAAACTGCAAATGCCCCCTGCGGAAAACGGGCACTACCACCGTTGTCAAGGGCACCTTCGCTATCGGCCCCATGAACATGTCCCCCACCGCCGGTTTGCCTGTTTGAAGCACTGCCGGCGCGGCTGCGTGGCCGCGTGGCCTCGGCAGCCGGGGCAGGTCCGCACCGAATGGCAGCCGTGTGTTGAGGAGCATTTGTGTATCAGTATCAGCAAGTACTAAATGGGAGCCAAAGCTTTCCCGGAAACCCTGGGCTTCACGATAGAATTCCTTCAGCCGTGACCGGTCGTCAAGCAGGGGCGATGCCGCGAGGGCCTGCAAAGCGGCTATTTGCCCCTGGAGTTCCTGATCTACAACGGTCATCGCGGTCATAGCCTGACCGGACGCCTGTTCGTCTATCCGCACTTTCAATCGTGCAATACGATGGGTCCCGAGGAAAATTGCCAGTATTACCAGGGGCACGATGCTCAACCAGATGAGCCGGGTCAGGAATGTGCGCAGCGACAAAGCCTGCTTCATCTCCCCATGCTTTGTGTCTATTAACCGATCCATTTACCTTAAATCACGATCTATCGTCTGACAGGCGCCGGCACGGCGCTGGTTTCTCCGCTTCTTCTCATTATTATTTTCGACAAATTTTATCCCAAGTAAATAGATTTTTGAAACATTTTTGAGTTCCGGAGGATCGATAGTGCGAGAGTGGCTCTGTGCTTTCAGTTTGCGGGGAGTATCTCACAGCGACTGTTCGTCGGCGCGGTCGCAGTCGATGGTAAAACCGACGGGCTTCCCGTTCCTGAAGGCCCCGCTAAAGTGCAATCCGTTGCGGCAGGTGAATGTTCCCTTGCCGGTGCGCCTGCCGTCGACAAACTTCCCCGTGTACCTGTTGCCGTTTATCCAGGTGTACGTCCCGCTGCCCGTACGCCTGTCGGCTGTGAAGTCGCCTTCGTAGACATCGCCGTTGGCGAAGGTCAGTGTTCCCTTGCCATGAAGCCTGTTGTCGAGGAAATCGCCCGAATACTGGTTCCCGTTCGCCCAGGTGTAGACCCCTTTGCCCGTGCGCATGTCGCTTACGAAATCCCCTTCATAGACGTCGCCGTTGGCGAGCCTGAAGGTCCCTTTACCCGTGCGCTCGCCATCGACAAAGCCGCCGTCGTACCTGCCGCCGTTCGCCCAGGTGTACGTCCCCTTGCCGTGGGGCTTGCCGTACACGAAATCGCCTTCATACCTCGCCCCGTTCGCCCAGGTCACGGCGCCTTTGCCGTGGGGCCTTCCCTTGAACATCGTACCGTCAAAGCGCTCCATTTCCTTGCCGTCCTGGTACCATGCGTTCGTTCCCGTTCCGGACGCGTACCCGTCGACACAGGCGCCGGACCATACGACGGTCTCGTTCGGCTGGGGGTTGATGTTCCACACCTTGCATTTTCCCTTGCTGTCTGTGATCCATTCCCCGGCGGTGAACCCGGTTGACCAGCAAAGAAGCACCATGATGACGGAGGCGATCAGGGGCTTCACGTGATTCTCCTTTCGTTCATGTTTCCCCCTGCTATAATCCCACATTGTTTCTTTTTTTTTCAACATTGAAACGTGATGCCGCGGAGAAAATTCCCGTTTGGCCCCTTAAGGTCAAAAGCCGCTCTTTCGAGCGGCCTTTGAGAAGGAGGAGTGTTATGGGGCTTGTTTGTCAGGGATTATGAGCTATGCGAAGAGGAGCACCGGGCCCGGGGTCTTCCTGCGGCTGCGGGCCTGGTACGTGTTGCCTGCTGGCGCCCGCACGGATGGGACGAGAACATTTACCTACCCCCCCGTAGACAGGAACAGCACTCCCGTCCCTTGTTCTGCGAACCATCTGCCGCTTATGCTGCTGTTAGCCGTGGTGCTCCCCATCTCGCGAAATTGGCCGTGAATTTTCTTTACATATGCCTCTTTTTCGCAGTCGGGACATTCCCAATATGTTTCGTAGCGATCGGTAAATCTCAGTTCGAGGAAGGTGCACGGGTGAATGTGGCAGAACAGGTTGTCGCCCTGTGCCCCGGCCGCCGGCCCCGGGGTATCGGGAACGAAGGGTGCCGCCAGGGAGAGCTTCCGGTCGCTTTCCGTCCGGTCCGTGCCGCATGGTCTGTCGTCCTCATGAAGCGCCAAACAATAAGAAATATTACCTGACATGACTGTTTCTCCTTATAGTATTGTTTGTATGCATCGTTGCCTCTCTCATGCCCTGATCGTCCTTGGCAGGTATATGTTACATACTGTTTTATCAGCTCATACCACCTCTGACAATATAGGGAAGATATCGGTCGTATACAGGTATCAAACTCATACTTTGCGACTCGCCTGACAGGGGCAAAACGGGCGTGAATGAAGGCCGGGTCGCGCGTACCTCAGGGAAATACCCCTTAAAAATCAGGAATATCCCGATTGCTGTACAGACCGCCCCGGTTTAAGCTTGATATACGCAGCATAACCTGATGTAACGGAGACGAGGCCGGGATGGACATGACGAGAATACGAGAGGAAGACCTGGAAATAATACTGTTCAGGCACGAACAATGGATAAAAGGCGAACCTGACGGGGAGCGCGCCGATCTCTCCGGCATGGACCTCACCGGGATGGACCTGTCGGGCACGCGGCTTTGCGGGGCCGGCTTCACCTTCGCGCGGCTTTGCGGGGCTGACCTTACCGGCACTGACCTTTCCCGCACCAACTTTATCGGGGCCAACCTCGATCATGCAGCGTTGACCGATGCGGAGTTTTACGGGGCCAACCTCTATCGCGCATCCTTCGCACATGCGGACCTGACGGGCGCGAGGCTCAACGGCGCGAAACTCACGCGCGCAAATTTCACCGGTGCCATCCTGACACGGGCGGACCTTACAGACGCCGTCCTGACACGGGCCGACTTCACGAGCGCCGACCTGACACGGGCCGACTTCACGAGCGCCGACCTGACACGGGCCGATGTAGCCCTGTCAACCATCGGCAACGCAACAAGGACGTAGATTTCCCCATCCTCTTGAGGGCTGCCGGCCCATCTGCCCCGCCTTGTTCAAGCCGGATTTTTTTGATATTGTCATGGCGGGAATCTGCGGCACTCTTCGGTTACGCTCACTGTTCTATCTTCCCTTATAGAGATTATTACCCTGAAATTACCGGTAATTAGTGCTCGGCCCCTTCAATTCCGTTATGTTTTTCTTTTTCACCTATATTATAATTTATAAAATGCCATAAAAATTAGAGATACAAGAGGATGGCACCCATGGCGACAAAAAAGCTTCCCGGGACCGGGAAAATGATACCAAGGAAGGTCAAGTCACCGACAAAGAAAACCGACCGCAGCAGTGCCGCTCAGGGAAAGCCTTTCCCCATCGTTGCCATCGGCGGGTCGGCGGGCGGACTTGAGGCATTCGAGGCATTTTTCAAGAGCCTTCCGGGGACTGTCAACGCGGCTTTCGTCGTGATCTCGCATCTCGATCCCAAACATGTGAGCATGATGTCGGAACTCATCGGCCGATTTACAAAAATGCAGGTGAACGAAGCGCGGGACAATATCGTTGTCGAGCCGGAAAATGTTTATGTCATCCCGCCCAATCGTGAGCTTTCGATCAGCCAGGGCAGGCTGCACCTCACCAAGCCGGGGGGTTCGGTCACCATCCGCATGCCTATCGATTATTTTCTGCGATCACTTGCCGACGACCAGGGTGACGGGGCGATCGCGATCATCATGTCGGGGACGGGCACGGACGGAGCACTCGGGGTGCGCGCGATCCGTGCCGCGGGAGGCGTTGTTTTTGTCCAGGACCCTGCGGACGCCCGGTACAACGGTATGCCTGAAAGTGCGATACAGACCGGGGCTGCTGACTATATCCTGACGATCACAGACATAGCTTCCCAGCTTGCGGAACTTTTCGGGGAAGGCCGGGCCGAGGTGCCCGAAGACCAGGCCTCACCCGATGCGACGGAGGTCCAGAAGGTCCTTTCAGTCCTGCGCGCAAAAACAGGGGCACGATTTTTCCCATTATAAGAAAAATACCATGAACCGGCGCATTCGCCGCCGGATGGCTTTCAACAGTGTGCAGTCTATCGACGAATATGTCCTCTTCCTGCGGACACACCCGGACGAGATAGACCATCTTTTCAAGGAGCTTCTCATAACCGTGACGAGCTTCTTCCGGGAGCCTGAAGCTTTCGATGCCCTGAAGAAAACGATCCTGCCTGCCCTGCTGGGCAATGCACCGGACGATTACACGATACGGGCCTGGGTCCCCGGGTGCGCGACGGGCGAAGAGGCATATTCGCTGGCCATCCTCCTTAAGGAATTCGCCGAAGAAACGGGCAAAGACTACAAGATCCAGATGTTTGCCACCGATATTGACGACGCATCCATAGCCAGGGCCCGCACGGGCCTTTTCCCCGCAAATATAGCCCTCGATGTACCGGAGGGCCGCCTGGCCAAGTACTTTGAAAAGGGGTCGGCAGGGTACCGCGTGCGAAAGGATATAAGGGAATCCATTATCTTTGCGACCCAGGACCTCGTCAAGGACGCCCCTTTCACCCGCCTCGACATCGTATCGTGCCGGAATGTCCTCATATACATGGAACCGGAGCTCCAGGGCAAACTCATCGGTATTTTTCATTACAGCCTCAGGACCGGCGGCGTACTGTTCCTCGGCTCATCCGAAAGTGTCGGCAACCGGACGGATATCTTCCGCATGATCGACAAGAAATGGAAATTCTTCCAATCCAAGCCCGATACCGGAACACGGGCGTTTATCAACACGGCCCTTCCCGCATGGCCGCCGGAACAGGGACGAACGGCCGCACCGATCGCGCCCCCGGCAAGGAAGTTCAATATCGAGGATACCGTGCACCTCGCGCTCCTGGAGACATTCGCCCCCCCTGCCGTCATTGTCAATGAAAAAGGGGACATCGTCTTCATATACGGGAACACGGCCAAGTTTCTCACCCCGTCCCCGGGTCGCCCGGCGCTCAATATCGGGCAGATGACCCGCGAGGGCCTGCGCTTTTCCATGTGGTCAGCCCTTACGGCCGCAGCCACCCATCGACAGAAAGCCGTGTACAGGAATGTCAAGGTAAAGACGAACGGGGACACGGAGCTGGTAGACCTTTCGATCATCCCCATCTTCCGGGCGGAGGATGAAGAACCTCTTTTCATCTTCACCTTCCAGCCGGCCGCACCGAAGGAGAAGGTCACATCAGAGGACGGGGAACAGCTCAACATTGACAGGGACCGGCTCGCCGAACTCGAAAAAGAACTGGCCTATACCCGGGAGAGCCTCCAGGCGGCCGCCGAAGAGGCGCAGGCGGCGAATGAGGAATTGAAATCGGCCAATGAGGAACTGCAGTCGAGCAATGAGGAACTGCAGTCCACCAACGAGGAGCTCGAGACCTCCAAGGAAGAGCTCCAATCCGTCAATGAAGAGCTGACGACCGTGAACAGCGAGTTGAGGTCCAAGATCGAGCAGCTCTCGCAAAGCGAGAGCGACATGAAGAACCTCCTCGATTCGACGGAAATTGCCATGATATTCCTCGACAACGACCTGCGCATAAAGAGGTTCAACACGGAGGCCTCCCACATCGTCAACCTCATCCCGTCCGATGTCGGCCGGCCGATAGGCGACGTCACGATGAAGATAGATTACCCGGACCTCACGGAAAAGGCGCGCGGCGTCATTGACACGCTGCGTGCTTTCGACGTGGACGTCCAGGCGAAAGACGACAGCTGGTACGTCATGCACATCGTCCCGTACCGCACGCTCGACAATGTCATCGACGGGGTGGTCATGACATTTACCAACATAACCGAATTGAAACAGGTCATGCAGGAAAGGCAGAAATTTATTGAACATACTGTCGAGGTTGTGCAGGAGCCTTTTCTCGTGCTCGACAAACAATCTGAGGGTCGTGATGGCGAACAGGAAATTCCTCGAATTCTTTAAAGTCACGCACCAGGAGACAGAGGGCCGGGGTAATAAAGAACCTCGGGGCGCCATGAATGGGACATCCCTGTTTTTGCCGACCTCTTATTCAATGTCATCAGGACCGACAAACCCGTGGAAGATTTCCGGATCGAAGCGGATTTCCCGACGATCGGCCACCGGGCGCTTCTCGTCAACGCGCGGAGGATAAAACCCGCCGGCTCCATGAGGGACCCGCTCATCCTCGTGGCGATGAATGATGTAACGGACGTGCAGCAATGTGGCGGTAATGATGCGTGACCCGGATGATGGACACCGTGAGTATGCATAATGGGTAAAAAAACCAGGCCGGACGACCGTATCGAAAAACTCCTCCACGATCCTGCGGCATCCGCGACCGTTTCCCTCGAAAATGTGAAAAAACTTGTCGAGGACCTCCGCCTGCACCAGACCGAGCTCGAGATGCAGAACGAGGAGCTCAGAAGGGCCCAGCAGGTCATCGAGGAAGGGCGGCAGAAATTCGTCGATCTTTACGACTTCGCTCCCATAGGATACGTGACGCTCAAGGACCATATCATCCTGGAGGCAAACCTCACGGCTGCGGGGCTGCTCGGAAGAAGGAGGGACGATCTCGTAGGGGCACCTTTTTTCTATTTTGTTCAGAATAACGACAAGAAGGAGTACCTCCGCCATGTCATGCAGGTACTCGAAGACAGGCACAAAAGGTCGATCGAGCTCATGCTGAATAAAACGGGGGGCAAACCATTCTGGGTACAGCTGGAAAGTTCCCCGGCAGAAGGGATCGAAAGCGTAAAAAACCTTATCAGGGTAGCCATAATTGACATCACCGCCCGGAAGAAGGCGGAAGATGCTTTGAAGGACAGGGAAAAACAATATCGTGACCTTATCGAGAGCGTGAACAGTATCATCGTCGGTCTCGACGACCAGGGGCGGGTCACTTTTCTCAACGCATACGGCCGCAACATTCTCGGCTATGACTCCGAGGAATTGTTTACACGCGGGCTCATCGGGACAGTGATTTCCCCGGAGGTTATTGATCAGGGCCGGGTCACGTCATTTATCGAACATATTGCGGAGCACCCGGATCAATACCGGGAAAGGGAGATGGAACACATTCGCCGCAGCGGCGAGAAGATCTGGGTCTCATGGTCGATCCGCGTGCTGTATGATGCCGAAGGCCGCTTCACCGGGCTTCTGTGTGTCGGGAATGATATTACGCAGAGGAAAAAGCTCGAGGACGAGGTCCGGCAGGCCCAGAAGATGGAGGCCATAGGGACCCTTGCCGGCGGCATCGCCCACGATTTCAACAATATCCTCGCCGCCATCATCGGCTTTACCGAAATGGTCGAGGAAGACCTCCCGCCCGACAGCAGGAACCGCAGGCAGACACAGAAGATCTTGACCGCGGCATCGCGCGGCGCGGACCTCGTGCGGCAGATCCTGGCATTTTCCCGCAAGACGGACCTGGCAAAAGAGCCTCTGCATATATCACCGATCACCCGCGAGACGATAGAGCTCCTGCGTGCATCCCTGCCCAAGACGATCGAGATCGAACTTAACCTGAAGGCTGCAAAGGACGTGGTCCTGGCATCTCCTGCAAGGTTCCAACAAATCCTCATGAACCTCGTTACGAATGCCTCGGCCGCAATGCGCGACACCGGCGGAGTCATCAGGATCGGGGTGAACAATATCGTATTCGAGCCCGATGCACCCGTAATGGACGATGTCGAACCGGGCGAATACGTTCAGATCACCGTGGAAGACACGGGGATCGGTATGACGCCCGACCTGATGCAGCGCATCTTCGAGCCTTTCTTTACGACAAAAGAGATGGGCAAAGGGACCGGCATGGGACTCGCCGTCGTGTTCGGGATCGTCAAGGGCATGGGCGGGGCGATCACCGTCGAAAGCGAACCGGGCGAAGGTTCGACATTCCGGGTCTTCCTCCCGGTAGCGCATGTCAAAGGGAAAGAAGAGCGTCACGACGCAGCACCCGTTCAGCACGGCTCGGAAAGGGTCCTCTTCGTCGATGACGAGGAGCTCATTGTGGAATGGGGCAGGACTGCCCTCGACAGGCTCGGGTACAAGGTCACCGCCCTGACGGACAGTGCGGAGGCATTGGAGACATTTTCCCGGGACCCGGATGCCTTTGACCTCGTCATCGCCGACCAGACCATGCCCGGAATAACCGGCATCAACTTTGCGAAAAAGGTCCTCGCGATACGTCCCGACATCCCGGTCATCCTCTGCACAGGCCACAGCGAATCCGTGTCGGCCGAAAAAGCAAAAGAGATCGGTGTCCGCGAGTTCCTCATGAAGCCCCTCGCCAGGGCTGAACTGGCAGACGCCATCCGCAGGTCGCTCGAACATTAAGAGCAAGTCAGTCGTTCCGTTTACAATCCTCGAAACTGTGCTCGTTCCCGCCTTGCCCTTCCCCCGTCATACCCACGAAAACCGCGAATATCTACCCCATCGTCATTCCGGCGAAGAGACTGTGTCACAATTCCTCCGACCCCGTCATCCCTTCGCACTCGCCGTCATCCCTTCGCACCCCGCCGTCATCCCTTCGCTCTCGCCGTCATCCCTTCGCTCTCGCCGTCATCCCTTCGCTCTCGCCGTCATCCCGGCCTCCGAGCCGGGACCCAAGGTTTTTCTTTTGTTCCTTTTAGCAACGACCACATGAGAAAAGAATCATAAAAAACAAAACCTTGGGTCCCGGCTCGGAGGCCGGGATGACGGAGAGTGCAATTCCTTTTAGCAACGACCACATCAGAAAAGAATCATAAAAAAACAAAACCTTGGGTCCCGGCTCGGAGGCCGGGATGACGGCGAGTGCAATTCCTTTTAGCAACGACCACATGAGAAAAGAATCATAAAAAACAAAACCTTGGGTCCCGGCTCGGAGGCCGGGATGACGGCGAGAGCGAAGGGATGACGGCGAGAGCGAAGGGATGACGGCGGGGTGCGAAGGGATGACGGCGAGTGCGCAGGGACGACTGAGAGTGCAATATTCCGGAGCATATAAACGTGACCGTCCGGACGATCAGCAGGGAATTGTGACCCAACCTCTGCGCCGGGGCGGCACGGGGGATGTGTTTGTTGCCCCGCTCGTCAAATTACAGTATGCTGTCTTAAATTTTCTTAAGGTGGAACTGTGTATCAGAAAGATTATTACGAAACACTGGAAATAGACCCCGGCGCGTCGGAAAAGGAAATAAAGGAAACCTACCGCAGGCTCGCCTTTCAGTACCATCCGGACAAGAACCCCGACGATGCGGCGGCGGTCGAGAAGATGAAAAGCATAAACGAGGCGTACGCCGTCCTGTCCGACCCGGGCAAGAGGCGGCAATATGACAATCTCAGGCAGACATACGGCAATACGGCGTATGACAGGTTCCGGCAGGGCCACTCGGAGAATGACATATTCCGGGATTCGGACATCAACCAGGTGTTCGACGAATTTTCACGGATGTTCGGCTTCAGGAATTTTGAGGACATATTCAGGGAGGCTTACGGCCCCGGGTACCGGACCTTCGAGTTCAGGCAGGGGAATGTCTTCGGCCGGGGGTTTGTCTTTACCGGGCGGATGGGCGGCCCCGGGACAACGTCTATTGGCCGGAAGGGCGGCGGCATGCTGTCAGGGGTCTTAGGGAAGCTGGCCGGATACGCTTTCAGGAAATTGACCGGTATTGACGGCCCCCGGGAAGGCGACCGGTACGACGTGCTGAAGCTCACCCCTGAGCAGGCGGGAAGAGGCGGCAAGATCGCGTACACGGACAAGACGCAGTCCCGCGAGGTCATCATAACCGTTCCCCCGGGGGTGACCGAGGGAAAGGTGATCCGCCTCAAAGGACTCGGGCCCGGGGACCTGTACCTCACGGTCGAGATAACAAAACCACTCCTTAAAAAAATAGCGGACCGCCTTCTCGGCCGTTAAATTGGATTTTACGTTTCCAATATCGTAGAATTATCGCAAGGCCGATCGTCGAACATAAAATGGCGTTTTTTCCGGTCAGGTGCGAAAACGAGAGTATTTTTCCCCGTCTGAAAAGAGCGATCAAGTGAGAAAAATAACCGAATTCAGCATAGTTCGTAAATCATCACAGGAGGAATGACGTATGATCTATTCTCATGAGGTTCAAAACATGTGCCCGGTAACGAAGGGAGCGGACCACGGCCCCGCGGCGATCCCGCAGGAAGGCAAGTGGACGCAGGTAAAAGAGATAAAAGAGATCAACGCCTTTACCCACGGCGTCGGCTGGTGCGCGCCGCAGCAGGGTGCGTGCAAGCTGAGCCTCAATGTGAAGGACGGCATCATCGAGGAGGCGCTGGTCGAGGCCATCGGGTGCTCGGGAATGACCCATTCGGCCGCGATGTCCGCAGAGATACTGCCCGGGAAAACGATACTCGAGGCGCTCAACACGGACCTCGTGTGCGACGCCATAAACACGGCGATGCGGGAGCTGTTCCTCCAGATCGTCTACGGCAGGAGCCAGTCCGCATTTTCGGAGGGCGGCCTTGCGATCGGTGCCGGGCTTGAAGATCTCGGCAAAGGGCTGCGCAGCCAGGTCGCAACGATGTACGGGACGCGCGCAAAGGGGCCCCGGTATCTCGAAATGGCGGAAGGGTACATAACGAAAGTGGCCCTCGATGGCAACAGTGAGATCATCGGCTACGAATTTGTCAGCCTCGGCCGGATGATGGAAATGATCGCGCAGGGCATGGATGCGAACGAAGCGCTCAAGAAGGCGTCCGGGAAATACGGGCGCGTCGAAGACGCGGTCAAGCTCATCGACCCGAGACACGAATAAGGAGGCGCGATATGGCACTATTTGAAAACTACGACAGAAGGATCGGCCAGATAAACGAAACATTGAAGAAATATGGCATCGCCTCGGTAGAGGAAGCAAAACAGATATGCGATGCAAAGGGGATAGACCCGTACAAGATAGCCAAGGAGACACAGCCGATCTGCTTCGAGAATGCCGGGTGGGCCTACGTGGTCGGCGCCGCCATCGCGATCAAGAAAGGGTGTACGAAGGCGGCCGACGCGGCCGAGGCCATCGGCGAAGGGCTGCAGTCGTTCTGCCTGCCCGGTTCCGTCGCGGACGACAGGAAGGTCGGCCTGGGGCACGGCAACCTCGCCGCGATGCTCTTGAGGGAAAACACCAAATGCTTCGCGTTCCTTGCGGGCCATGAGTCTTTCGCGGCCGCAGAAGGCGCTATCGGCATTGCAAAGTCGGCGAACAAGGTCCGCAAGGAGCCTCTCAAGGTCATCCTGAACGGGCTCGGAAAGGACGCCGCGCAGATCATCTCGCGGATCAACGGGTTCACGTACGTGAAGACCCGCTTCGATTACCTCTCCGGAAAGCTCGAGATCGTTGAGGAGAAAGAGTACTCACAAGGCGACCGCGGAGCCGTCAGGTGCTACGGCGCCGACGACGTCCGTGAAGGCGTCGCGATCATGCAGTACGAGAAGGTCGATGTCTCGATCACCGGCAACTCCACGAACCCGACACGGTTCCAGCATCCCGTCGCCGGCACGTATAAAAAAGAATGCGTCGAAGCCGGCAGGAAATACTTTTCCGTCGCTTCCGGTGGAGGCACGGGCAGGACGCTGCACCCCGACAACATGGCAGCCGGGCCTGCATCCTACGGCATGACGGACACGATGGGACGGATGCATTCTGACGCCCAGTTCGCCGGATCATCATCGGTCCCCGCACACGTCGAGATGATGGGCTTCCTCGGCATGGGGAACAACCCCATGGTCGGTGCCACCGTCGCGGTGGCAGTCGCCCTCGAGCAGGCTTCGAAATAGCCATACCTGATCGTACGTCTTATAAGCCGGGAAAGCGTGACCCGAAAAGGCACAGCTTCCCCGGCTTTCTTTTTCAGGGGTGTCGGGTCGATCAGAACCGGCAATACCGGGAAAATTCTTTGAGGAACCGATCACGGCCGGCATACCGTATTGCCTGAAGGCCGGCCGCACGCGCCCGTGCACAGTGGGCCTCGTCGTCGTCGATAAAAAGCGCCCGTTCCGGCCTGTCATTCATCCGGGTCACGATATCGGTAAATTGGGATACCTCGGCCTTGCTCTTTCCAAGATGATAACTGTTGTAAACCGCATCGAACGATGCGAAGAAACCGAGCCGGGCATCGAGCTCGTCGAGCCAGTTGGTCTGGTCGCTCAGGATGGCGACCTTGCAACCGGCATCCTTCAGTTTGGATACGATGTCGAACATGAAGGAACGCAGGATAAACCGTGAGAGGATCTCGTTCTTAAGGTCGTTGTCGTTCCCCCTGGCGCCCAGCTTCTCGCGTATCGTCTGCCAGTACGCGGCCTCGTCTGACCTTCCCACAAGATACCCGGTGCTGTAGATGAGTTCCCGGGCACGTTGAAAAAATTCTTCTTCGTTAAGCCCGTTCTTGCGCGCGATCGCGTGGAGCCCTTTTGCAAATCCCTCCTCCGCAAGAACGCCGCCGAAATCAAACAATACCGTGTCAATGCCGCATGCTTCAGGTCTCATCCGCTTTCCCTCACAGTAACATAACACTGCCTTAAAGGTCGGCGATAGTTTGTCTTTCTTCGTGCCTATTTTCAATTGAAAAATGAGGTCCGTTTGATTATAGTGGTGCATGTCCCGCGGAAAACTCCTTGTCGTCGATGACGACCGAAATCTCCTGGAATTACTTGGCATGACACTCACGGCATCGGATTACGAGGTCGCCACGGTAAAAGATGGCGCAGCAGCCCTTGATGCTATCAGGAACGCGGTCTTCGACCTTGCGGTCGTCGATCTTAAGCTTCCCGACACGGACGGCATAACCCTTATGGGCGAGATCCACCAGATCAACCCCGAGGTGCCCGTCATCATCCTTACCGCGCACTCGAGCGTCAAGAGCGCCGTCGACGCGATCCGTATGGGTGCTTTCAATTACCTGGAGAAACCTTTCGATCCGGATATCCTCATTATGCACATCGAGCGTGCGCTGGACAACAGCAGGCTCCACCATGAGGTCAAAAGACTGGAGGGGATACTGGAGGAACGATACACTTTTTCCAATATCATCGCCAACAGCCCGCGGATGAAGTCCGTTCTCAGTCTCGTTGCACGTGTGGCCGCAACGGATTCGACGGTCTACGTCCACGGCGAGAGCGGAACGGGAAAAGAGGTTGTCGCAAAAGCGCTTCATTTTGCAAGCTCCCGGAAAGACCGGGTATTCACCGCGATCAACTGTGCGGCGATACCCGAGGCCCTCCTGGAAAGCGAGCTTTTTGGCTATGAAAAAGGGGCGTTTACCGGTGCGATCCGGAGTTCGCGGGGCCTTTTTGCCCAGACGGACGGCGGCACCCTCTTGCTCGACGAGATCGGCGATATGCCGCTTTCCCTGCAGGCAAAGCTCCTGAGGGTCCTGCAGGACCAGCAATTTTACCCCCTGGGGAGCGAAAAACCCTGCGAGGTCGACGTCCGTCTCATCGTCGCCACGAACAAGGACCTCGAAGAGGAAGTGAAGAACGGGTCTTTTCGCGAGGACCTCTATTACAGGATACACGTCATCCCGGTCTACGTCCCGCCATTGCGCGAGAGAAAGGAAGACATCATCCCGCTCGCCGAGCATTTCCTTAAGAAGGCATCCGAAAAAATGAACAAGGACATAAAAGGGTTCATGCCTATGGCCCTCCAGAAACTGATGCTGTACGATTGGCCCGGCAATGTGCGGGAGTTGGAAAATGCGGTCGAGTATGCCGTCGTCACGAGCCGCATGGACCTCATCACTGAAGAATGTATCCTCCCCCGGAAAGAAAAGGCTTCCCTTTCCCCCAAGTCATACAGGGAAGCAAAAGAAGACTTTGAGCGCGAATATGTCAGCTGGGTACTCGAGATGGCAAAGGGCAATGTGAGCAAGGCGGCCTCTCTTGCAGGGAAGTACCGGGCGGATTTCTACACTCTTCTCAAGAAATATGATCTTAAACCGGAAACATTCAAGAAATAGTGTATAGTTTTCGATACACTTATTGTTCTTCCATATTTTCAATATCTTAGGAAAATCACCCCACGTCAGATGAGTATAACAACTGTATGAAAAGTCATACACACGCCCGTGTGCTCTTTCCTTAATGTCCAATGATATCAACAAGATAAATATCTGGCATGCATATTGTATATAAGAAAGCGTAATGCCGGAAGGAGGCATGTCATGAAAACACTCAGGATGATTACAGCGCTGATAGTACTGGCAACCATGATTACCGGATGTTCGAGCATGTCGACAACGCAGCAAAGGGCCTTAAGCGGAGGAGCCATCGGTGCCGGGGGCGGAGCAGCCCTGACGGTCCTGACGGGGGGGAGCATTTTGATGGGAACGGCCATAGGGGCCGGTGTCGGTGCTGTCGGGGGATTGATCTACGATGATATCAAGAAAAAATAACCCGTTCCGCTTGAGTGCGGTCATCTGTGCCCTCTTTTTATCCCTGTGCGCTGGCGTGTTGTGGACGGGACCGGCGACCGCCGAGGTAAACGTCTCTATCGGGGTTTTCGCACCCCCGCCCCCGGTGGTCGTAGCCGGTCCGCCCCCCATGACTGTTATGCCGGGCCCCTACTACGTGTATTACGCACCCGAAGTTCCGGCCGGACTTTTCTTCTACCAGGGCGCCTGGTGGCGCCCCCATGAAGGTCACTGGTTCAGGGCATATTCATATAAAGGACCCTGGAGGTACATCGATAATGATCACACGCCTACCCCAATCCTGCGGCTTCCAGCCGATTATCGCCAGGTACCTCCAGGGCATTACAAAGTGACGCACGGCCAGATGAAGAAACACTGGAAAGAGTGGGAAAAATCCCGGCGCTGGGACCGGGACCAGGGACCGCGCGGACGCCACGCGGTCGCCGGTCCGTACAGGGCAGAGGGGCACAGATAACAAAACGGTTCCACGTTCCAGGTTCCACGTTCCACGCTAAAGGATTTCGCTTGGACTATAAAATGGTCCAATCATTAACCGTTTGTGATCGGGGCGTTGCGTTTCGGTCCGTCTCTTCCGTGGAAACAGATAAAAAACGGTTCCAGGTTCCAGGTTCCACGCTAAAGGACTTCGCTTGGACTGTAAATGGTCCGATCATTAGGCGTTTGTGATCGGGCCGTTGCGTTTCGGTCCGTCTCTTCCGTGGAAACAGATAAAAAACGGTTCCACGTTCCAGGTTCCACGTTCCACGCTAAAGGATTTCGCTTGGACTATAAAATGGTCCAATCATTAACCGTTTGTGATCGGGGCGTTGCGTTTCGGTCCGTCTCTTCCGTGGAACGTGGAACGTGGAACGGGTCTTTTTACACCGGCCGGGTGTCAAGACTGACAACAGCTGGCTGTCAAGAATGAGGTCGATTCGGAGCGAACGACCGGTCTTGCTGCCCTGTAATGTATTGAAATTGTTACATCCGCAACCCGGCATGAATTTTGCTATTCAATGTATGACACACATTGGGAGGGAAGATGGGCCGGAAAATTACTTCAGAATTGTCCCCGGCGGTGACTGAAAAAAAACAACGCCGCGCACTGCGCCGCGACCACCTCGAGAAATATGAGGGGTTCGTGTTTCCGCACGGATCGCATGCGGTCCTCGCGGAAGGAAAAGATTGCGAATTCAGGGATTTCTGCAACCGGCTTTACTACATAGACGGGGAATGCAGGTGCACGACCTCCTGGAGAAGGTCGGCGGGCCTTGCACTGCCAGTGTCGGCCTGATTTCTGTTATACAAAGTTTACAAATATAGATTTTTGTGCTTTAATAGACGTTTATTACGCAGGGAGGGACGATGAAGACAAACACCATTTCACAGGGCGGCGACCTCTTGAGGCAGGCGAAGCTTGCGCGCGAGGGAAAGGCGGCGGGCAAAAAAGAACAGGCGAGGCCGGTGGAAGAAAAGGTCGATCTCTCGACGCGGGCCTCATCCTCTGTATTGCCTCATGTGCCCCCGACGTATGATGAAGTACTGGAACTTCTCTATGGAACGGACTTCAGCGCGCTCAAGGACACGAACTGGATCTCCCCGGAGGCCATGTCAAGCCTGCAGGCCCTTCTTTAGGTATCGGCTGAAGAAATAACGTGAAGCGTTATTTAGCGGGTGCCTTCTGCTGTTTGGCAGCCGGCTTGCGCGATGCTTTCGCATCATCCTTTCCCACCCAGGACACGTAATACTCTTCGATGGTGATGACCCCGTCACCGTTTACATCCATCGTTTTCGCCATTTCCTTCATTCTGTCGATATATTCTTCCCGGGAAAGCCTCCCGTTCTTGTCGCCGTCGAGATCAACGAAACGGCCCGACCAGAACAGGACACATTCATCCTTGCCCAATTTTCCGTCTTTATTTGCATCCATGAGTTTGGAACGCGATTTCTTCTTCCCCATTTTTACCGGTTTTTTTACATTGCCTGCATCCTTGTCCGTCCCGCACCAGTAGATCGCCCATTCTTCGACCGTAACCGAACCGTCCTTGTTGATGTCCGCATCGTCGAAATTTTTATGCCGCGCCGACACATATTCATCATGGGTCAATTTTCCGTCTTTATCCGCGTCCTCGCTCTTATACCTCTCGTCGAGCGCTTTTCGCATTTCCGTCCCCGTAATGACCCCGTTCTTATCCGCATCCGCTTTGTCGTGAAACGATTGAGCAAACGCAATCCCCATCGGGATGACCAGCAGCAGCGCCGCAACCACTAAAACCGATCTTCTCATGATCTCTCCTTTTTAAACACCCTCCGAACCCTTTTTATATCTCCTTACTCCTCACTTTCTTATCTTTTAGCACAGTACCGGAACGAAAAAAAGGCAGGCGAAGCGGTCTTAAGCGCCCTACCTGCCTTTTTTGTCAATTTTCCCTTATTACTGTTTCTGCCAGCCGGTTGCCGTCGTGTACTTGTAGAACGGCCCGCCCAACTGTTTCACCCGCGCATAGTCCGGGGTGAGAATAAAATTCTCTTTCAAGGCCCCCGTGGAGTCGTCGGGTGTAACTTTTTCGAGAACGAACCATTTATGCTTGCTGAAATCGTAGACGGCCACTTCGTGAAGGCCGGCTGCGAGGGCGAGCTTGTTGTTGACCTGGTTCACATACCCTTCAACTTTGCTGCGTGTGATGGTGACCATCCTCAGCCTTTCAGCCCGGTTCCCGTTCGGTTCATAAACGAGGGCCCCGCGGAAGCCATAGAGCAGGACCATTGTCTGACTGGACACACCTTTGAATGCGGGACTGCCCATATCTTCGTTGTTCCGGGGGTTCCAACCGTCCCATTGCGGCCCCCTCGCAGATGGCGCCTTCACATCGCCGGCCAGGGCAACCGAGATGATGCACATAACAACTACTCCGAGTGTTGCGAAAAATACCATTCTTTTCATGGGTACCTCCTTTTGGCCTTGCCTGTAGTTTGTCGCGAGGCAATCATTTCGCGATATTCTACAACGGTGCCGCGGTTCATGATGTGACATATATCACATTACAGAAAAGGCATCAAAATAAATCTGCATGCCCCGCCTGTTGTTGCGAGCGGAGCTTTTTTGCTGCAATTTTCTTGAAATCCTTCGATGAGCAAGGTAATGAATAAGTGCTTGCGCAAACAACGTTCTGAAAGGCACGCATGGAAAGCATACTGCTCAACCGGATATACGGGAAAATAAGGCCGCACCTCGCCGGTCCCGATGATCCATACCTCGTGGCATCTATCGGGGAACAAAAACTGTACGTGTGTGCCGGGAAGACGGTGACCGGGGTCTACGCGGCGTCAACGTCGCGACTCGGGGTGGGCATCAGGGAAGATTCACTGAAGACGCCGCCGGGAGTCCACCGGGTATGCGAGAAGATAGGCGCCGATGCGCCCGAGGGCCGTATTTTCAGGGACCGCGAGGACACCGGGGTAGACTGGGACCACACGTCGGACGAAGAGAACATCATACTGACCCGCATCCTTCGTCTTGAAGGGCTTGAACCGGGCATAAACCGCGGACCTGGTGTCGATACGTACGAGCGGTATGTCTACATACACGGAACGAACCGGGAGAACGATGTCGGCACGCCGTTTTCCAACGGATGCATATGCCTTCGCAACGCGGACATTGTCTCGTTGTTCGATCTCGTCCCGGAGGGCACGGTCCTTTACATAGACCCTCCGCCCCTCGTGATCAACGGATATCCCCTGAAGAACGTCCATTTTACCGGCATCTTCGGGACCGGGATGAGCGCGCTTGCCCAGTACTTGAGGTTCTGCGGGATAGAGGTTTCCGGGTCCGACCGTCTTCTCGCGAGCCCCGATACACAGGAAATGATGGAAAGCCTGAAGCTCCTCGGCTGCGTGATCGCTCACCAGGACGGGTCCGGGGTGACGGAGGGCACGGATGCCCTGTGCATATCGACGGCGATCGAGGAAACAAACCCCGACATCGCCGCCGCACGCAGCCGCGGTATCCCGATAATTCACCGCTCGGACCTTCTCGCGGGCATAATAGCATCGAAGAGGACCGTTGCCGTCGCGGGAACGAGCGGGAAATCGACGGTCACCGCCATGATATTCGAATGCCTCGATGCCTGCGGCATGTCCCCGTCGCTCATCAGCGGGGCGCCCCTCATCAGGCTCGAGGCGGGAGGCCTTATCGGGAACGCCTATTCGGGAGGGTCTGACCTGCTTGTTGTCGAGGCCGATGAAAGCGACGGGACCCTTGCGAAATACTCGCCGGACATATCGGTGATACTCAACGTCTCGAAGGACCACAAGACGATAGAGGAGATCACCTCCCTTTTCGCCGGCCTTATCGAACGGTCGTCGTGGACAGCAACGAACAATGACGACCCGATACTCGCGAACCTTCCGGCAACTGTCCGTTTCGGCAGGAACAGGGCCGCGGCATGGCACCCCGACCGGGAAGACCTCCATCCTTTATCGGTGAGCCTCACGCGCTGCGGCATCGAATACCGCCTGCCCGTTCCCGGGGAACATAGCCTCGAGAACCTCAAGGCGGCCCTGTGCGTGTGCGAGCACCTCGGGTGCGGCGGCGACGCCCTTGCGCGCGCTGTCGGGAATTTCGCCGGGGTCGCGCGCAGGTTCACGATAGTTCACACGAAAAGCGGCGTAACAGTTATCGACGACTTCGCCCACAACCCGGCCAAGATCGCGGCCGCCATTACCGCGGCGCACGGCACAGCAGACCGGCTCATCGCCGCCTATCAGCCCCACGGTTTCGGTCCGACACGGTTTCTCAAGGACGAATACATCGCGTCGTTTCAGAAAATATTCCGCCCCGGCGATGAACTCTACCTTCTGCCCATTTACTACGCTGGCGGCACCGCGCAAAAAGACATATCC
Organism: Syntrophorhabdaceae bacterium; assembly: GCA_963666485.2. Lineage (GTDB taxonomy): Bacteria > Desulfobacterota > Syntrophorhabdia > Syntrophorhabdales > Syntrophorhabdaceae > Delta-02. Next base: position 701,146 of record CAXXUO010000001.1, read on the forward strand.
TCTCAGGACATCATCGATGGACTCGGAAAAGTCCCATTCCACGCCGAAGCCGTCAAAGACCGGGATGAGCTCGTTGAAAAAATAAGTTCGAGCGCCCGGCCCGGCGACTGCGTCATCGTCATGGGCGCCCGCGATCCGTCACTACCGGCCCTCGTCAGGAAAATAGTTGATATTTTCGGTGGGGAAGAATAGTTCAAAGCGGTGCCATAGGACTTCTTTTAACTTTGAACCTTGAACTTTGAACCTTGAACCGTCTTTATTGCCTGTACTCTTTCAGAAAATCCGCCATCCTCTCCGCCACGGACTTGATCTCCTCGACGGTCGGCAGGAAGACGACGCGGAAGTGGTCGGGGTGAGGCCAGTTGAAACCGGACCCCTGCACCATCAGGACCTTTTTCTCCCTCAGGAAATCAAGAAGGAATTTTTGATCGTCATGAATGTTGTACATCTTCGTATCGATCTTCGGAAACAGGTAGAGGGTACCCATCGGTTTCACGCTCGTGATGCCGGGTATCGCGGTAAAACCTTCATAAGCCGCCTTTCTCTGTTCATAGAGACGCCCGCCTGGGTTGATCATCTGCCGTAAGCTCTGGTATCCACCGAGTGCCGTCTGGATGGCGAGCTGGCCGGGCATGTTCCCGCACAGCCTCATGTTCGACAATATGTCGAGACCTTCCTCGATGTAGTCCTTCGCATGGCCCTTTTTCCCGCTGACGATCATCCACCCCGCGCGCATGCCGGGGATGCGGTGGGACTTGGAAAGCCCGTTGAACGTCACGATAAAAAGCTCATTGGTCAACGAGGCGAAGGGGTAATGCTTTGCATCGTCGTAAAGGATCTGGTCGTATATCTCGTCGGCAAAAACGATGAGATCGTGCTCGACGGCCATCTTCATGATCTTCTCGAGGACCTCGAGCGGGTACACGGCGCCGGTCGGGTTGTTCGGGTTGATGAGCACTATGCCCCGCGTCCGGCGCGAGATCTTCGATTCCATGTCCTTGACGTCCGGGACCCAGTCCGATTCCTCGTCACAGATATAATGGACCGCCTTGCCGCCCGAGAGCGTCACCGCCGCCGTCCACAGGGGATAGTCCGGTGTCGGCACGAGCATTTCGTCCCCGTTGTTCAAAAGCCCCTGCATGGCCATGACGATCATCTCGGACACGCCGTTGCCAATGTAGATGTCCTCGATCTCGACGCCCTCGATGCCCTTCAGCTGGCATTGCTGCATAATTGCCTTCCGGGCCGCGAAAAGCCCTTTCGAATCGCCGTACGCCTGCGCCGACCGTATGTTAAGCACTATATCGTGGATTATCTCATCCGGCGCATTGAGGCCGAAAATGGGAGGATTGCCGCTGTTGAGCTTTATTATGGTATATCCCTCGTCTTCGAGCCGCTTCGCTTCCTTGAGGAGCGGCCCGCGGATCTCGTAGCAGATATTCTCCATTTTGTTCGACTTCATTATCTTACGCATATGTCTATCTTTTCCCATCATTTCTTTTCGGCGCTCAAGCCGTTCATAATTATCGGGAAAACTGACGAAATTGTCAATTGTTCCACGTTCCAGGTTCCACGTTCCACGAAAAAACCTTAAAAAAACACCTTAAAAAATCGTATAGCGCGTTTCGCAACAATAAGATTATTTCAGGCTTCTTTCTCGTGGAACGTGGAACGTGGAACGTGGAACCGTTTTTTTATCTATTTCGCCTGCCCGTACGTTCCTTTATGGTTGATCATGGGATAGGAAACTTTGGGGGAATGGGAGGCGCGGTCTTTCATCTTTTCCCGATCAGCCGCGGTAGTGCCGGAGTCATTCTTCTGCGATGCCTTGTTGCTCCTCGCTATATAGTCCTGGTACCCGGGGTCTGCCGCCGTCCCCGCATACTTATAGTACTCCTTGGGTGTGGTTTTCACAGTTTCAGCCGCGTAACAGAAACCGGTGGAGACGAGGGTTGCCAGAAGAACTGCTGCGCTCAGGATCCTTTTCATTGTTGTGTCCTCCATGTTTTTTCTTAGTAGGACAAGCGATAAAAGAAAAAGTTCCCTGAAAAACCGTAGGGCGTGAGAGCGTAAGGCGTAAGGCGTTAAAAGACAAAGACACTGGATTCCGGCAAACCGGAATGACGGTGTTTTTGTTATTTCAGGTATCGGGAAGTATTGAGTCGGGTGCCATAGTCAACATTTGCGTTGACAACCAGTCTCCCGGTTAAGCTCGTTAAACTGTAAAGGCAAAGGGGACGAGGCAAAGGGGACGTCCTTAAGAAAGTAAGTAACTTAAGATTACCCGGTCCGGGGATAATAACGACAGGGCGGTCCGTTTAGTTGTTTGAGGAGTTTCTTACTTTCTTAAGGACGTCCCTCACATTTTTCCGGAAGGTTTGACAATGAATGAGTGGCAGTTGATATCCCTCTGCGATTGGAGTGTCTTACACTGAAACAATCTTAACCGGAAGACCGTGACTCTTCATTTATGAGTCTGTAGGAGTAGGGGGACGAGGAGTAGGGGGACGTCCTTAAGAAAGTAAGTAACTTTATCCCTCGATCAATTTAAGCCTCTTGCCCAACTACCGGATAATCAATTCCGTGATAATTACCCTATGACCGACTCTAAATATTTTGACTTTTCTTACTTTCTTAAGGACGTCCCCCTCGATTTTCCTTTTCTTACTTTCTTAAGGACGTCCCCCTCGATTTTCATTACACCCGCCGTCATCCCGGGCTTGACCCGGGACCCAAGGTTTTGTTTTTTTGATTCTTTTCTCATTTGGTCGTTGCTAAAAGGAACAAAAGAAAAACCTTGGGTCCCGGCTCGGAGGCCGGGATGACGGAGAGAGCGAAGGGATGACGGGGTTGGAGGAATTGCGACACCGTCTCTTCGCGGGAAGACAACAGGGAAATCCCTTTACGCCTTACGCCTTACGATCTTTAAATGACCGTCTCTTCCCCCGTTCTCGACTCGAATATCCGGTAGTCGTCGTGTACGCGGTCCTGGAGGTAGATGTGATCACCGTTTCTCTTTTTCTTCAGCGCGTCGTACTCGGCGAGGGCGCGCGATACGCAGTCCGGGCAGCAGGCGGCGGGTATCGCGATGCAGTCAACGGAGTAGTTACGGCCGCTCTTGTGCGCACAGCCGGATGATATGCGGCGGAATCCGCAGCAGGTAGGGCACATCCGCAAGTCAAGCCTCTGCTCTTCCTGCAGATATTCCGTATCGTAAAAGATGCTCCGCGACATGCCCCAGAATTCACGGCCCTCTTTCCGGTTCTTTTCTACCACCGCAGGCCCGCCGCGAAAGGCGGTTAGCTGGTGGTCGACGAGGGATTTGATATATGTCCAGTTTTTCGGGGATTCCTTGAACCGTGAGGGGTCATAGTCCGGCTCCTTGAGGTTCGAGAAATCTATTCCGGCCATGGCCATGATGATCCCCATGTTGACATAGGGCAACGCGGTCTCTATGGAGTAGCCGCCTTCGAGCACGGCAATATCGGGCTTGAGCTTCTGGTTGAGGACCGCGTAGCCCTGCGCGGTGAAGCTCATGTTTGCGAGCGGGTCACTGTAATGGTTGTCCTGTCCGGCGGAGTTTATGATGATCTCCGGCTTGAACTCGTCAAGTATCGGCAGGACCAGGTTGTCTATTATGTAATGAATGCCCTCATCCGTGGTCCTGGGCGCCATCGGTATGTTGATCGTCGTCCCGTACGCGAGCGGGCCTCCGAGCTCGTCGACAAATCCTGATCCCGGGTAGAGCGTCCGGCCGTCCTGGTGGAACGAAATGAAGAGAACGTCGGGATCGTGCCAGAATATCTCCTGCGTCCCGTCCCCGTGGTGCACGTCCGTGTCCACGATGGCGAGACGCTTGACGCCGTACGTGCGGCGCAGGTACTCGACCATGACCGCTTCGTTGTTTATGTCGCAAAACCCCCGGTTTCCGTGAACGACCGTCATGGCATGATGTCCCGGCGGACGAATGATGGCGAAGGCATTCTTGATCTCTTTTTTCATGTACGCATCGGCCATAACGAGGGCGCAGCCCGCCGACACCATGTGCGCGGTCGTGACGCGGCTTTCGATGTCGGGAACGCAGAAATGGATGCGCGACACGTCTTTGGGCGTCGCGAGCCGGGGATGGTACTCCGTTATTTCCGGCATGTCCATGATGCCTTCCTCGAAAAGCTGGTCGCGCGTATAGAGGAGCCTCTCTTCCCTTTCGGGGTGCGTCGGACTAATGGCCCAGTCAAAGGCGGGGAAAAATATCAGACCTGTCGTTTTCAATTCTCCACCCCCTTGAATTCATGGATAAACCCGGGAGATATCTGGATCCCTACATCAAACAGCTTCCCTTCCTGCTCCCAGCCCCGGATCACGTTGAACTGCTCCTCGCTGTATATCTGGGCATCGTCTGCGTAATCGCTGAGGCCGCGGTCTTCGCATACCTGTTTAAGACAGCCGAGCGCCAACTCCCTGGCATCCTTGAGCTGGTAGTTGCGCTTGTTCACCTTTCCGCTTAAGCCCCCCGGCGAACCAGAATATGTTTCCCGCCCCGTATCGATATGGACCTCGACGGCAAGCGTCGGCCGCGCAACCGCTGCGCCGAGGGCATTGGCCACGGGCGACAGGCGGTGGAGAAAATGCGGGACCTTCATGCGTTCGGCAAGCATCGGCACGATGGCCGGTGCGGCCGCGCCGATCCCGATCACCTGGTGCAGGTGGAACTCCCTTTTATGAACGACCTCCCACACCTTGTACGCCGGTTCGTCCTCCCACTGTCTGAACATGTCCTCGATGCTCTGTTCAAGCCTCCGGGCGACCTCATCGGCGACGGTGCGGCAAAGTGTATCGATCGGCATTTTCAAAGCATCGGCCACGGGGCTTAACGCCGCGTGCGAGGCTTGCGGATTCCCGAGGCCCAGGCTGCTTATGATATTGAAGGCATCGGTCACTGTCGGGGCCTCGCCGCCAAGACAGGCTGCGGGGCCGAGCCTCATCGGGCCTATTTCGAGTTGTCCATCCTTCACATGCACCGTGCTGTCCCCGCCGAGAGGTATGGAGCTTACGGCGAACGAGTTGACATGTGTCAGGTGCCCGGCGATAAGCGCCCCGCGCGAGGCATAAAGCGGCTGCCCCTCGATAAGAAGGCTTATGTCGGATGTTGTCCCGCCGATGTCTATCGAAACGGCGTTGAGCTCTTCACGGCTCAATGCCAGTGTTCCCATCGTGCTTGCCGCGGGGCCGGAAAAAACGGTTTCGCAGGGACGCTTGCGGCTTGCCGCGAGCGTCGTCGTCCCGCCGTCCGCCTTCAATATGTGAAGCTCGCAATGCGGCACGCGCGCCATGATCGCGGCCTCCATATCGTCTGCAAAGAGGTTCCACTGGCGGATGGTCATCGCCGTGTAATAACACGTCACGGCGCGCCGGGGAAAATTGAGCCGTCCCGAGATCTCGTTGCTCGTGCAGACGTCCATGTGGGGATAGAGGGATTCGGCCATGTTTTTCAGGGCCTTCTCGTGTGCGTCGTTGCGGTTCGAGAACTTTCCCGCGATCGCGACCCGTTCGATCCCGGACGCGTGGATCTTTTTTAACGCGTCCTCCATTTCTTTGGGATCGGGCGCCTCTATCTGCCTGCCCCTGAAATCGATCCAACCCTTGAGAAAGTACGTGTCAGGACTGATGTCATATGCCGATTCGGGCAGGCCTTTCCCCGGCAGGAGAATGAGGGCTGTTCGCTCCCCCCTCCCGGTGGCGAGCAGGTTCGTCACGAGGGTCGTGCTGAGCACTATTCTCCTGATATCCTTTGCCTGCCTGTGTGCAAGGAGGTCGTCGAGAATGAGAAGCAAGGTCGCTTCGAGATCATCCTCGTCCGTCCTGTGCTTCACGCTGTGCACGACCGATCCTTCACTGAAGAGGACCCCGTCTGTATATGTCCCGCCAACGTCTATTCCGATCAACGCGTCATTCATGGATTCCACCCGTCCTCGCTCATTCGAACTCTTCGTATTCTTCCGTCGAATAGAAGAGGTGCATATCTTTTATCATTTTTTCATCGATACTATCACTCAATATTAGCTCCTCGGCCCGCCTCCTGAATGATATCGCGTTCTTTTCGAGGTCTTTGAGCCTTTGGGGAAGCCCGTGTTCGTCGAGTATCGACTTCACGGCCCCGAACAGGTCTTCGCTTCCCCCGAGGAGCCGCCCTTCGTCAAGGATCTTGATCGCGACCATGCTCGGAAAGGTGTCGAAAGCGCACTGCTCCCTTATCCTTCCCATCTTCTTGATCTTGTAATCGACCTCTTCGTTGATCCCGGGATCTTTCAGCATCCTGTACTTCCTGGCATAGACTATAGCGTCGAGCCTCTCTATTTCATTGTCCGGAAAATCATCCGGCACGACGATAACGAGATCGATGTCCGAGCCCCTGACGAGCTTTCCCGTGCTGTGCTCGGGCCTCGGCACGTCGTGGGCCATGTTGTAGACGATGTCGCCCGCGATGATGAAACAGAGTGCGTCGTCGAAGCGATGCCCGGGGTCAAACTCCCCGATGATCTCCCCGGCCATCTGACGGGAAAGGTCAAACTTTCGCCTGCTTATATCATGGATGCGATCAAGGAGCGTGCGGCACTTCTCATCCGCGGCAGCCTCTGCGCCCTGTGCAAACACAACCGAATAGGTGAGGAATTCCCGTAGGATCGAAGGGGAAAGGCGGGCATATCCGTCGACGTGGCGATCGAGCCTCATATACCGTGAGCCGACCGGCCGGACATGAAGCCCGGAGGACATAAGGCACGTTTTCCAGATGTCAAGCGGGTCGGCGTCTGTCTCCCGTACGATCTCGGACCCCATCGACGGTCCGCGGGCACGCACGAAGCCGACTATTTCATTTTCGATACCGGGCATTCTTCTTTGGTATTCCCCAGCCTGTTTGCTTCTACGAACCGAGGATAGTTTGTATGACCCCGGCGATCTCGGCGCAATGGCTCTCGGTGACCTCGTTTGTCGGGCCTTCGACCATGACCCGGCACATGTTCTGCGTACCGGAATAACGGACGAGAACGCGGCCGTCTTCGCCAAGCTCGCTCTCGATGCGCTCGATGACCGCCATCACGTCCGGCAGGGTCTTGATGTCGGGTTTTCGCCTGACATTCACGTTTATCAATTTCTGGGGATATATGTCCATGAGGTCGGCGAGCTCCGACAGGCGCTTGCCGGACCTGACCATGCAGGCGACGAGCTGCAGTGCCGTTATTATCCCGTCCCCCGTCGTGTGGTGGTCGAGGAATATCATGTGGCCCGACTCCTCACCCCCGATGACCCCGCCAAGCCGCAGCATGTCCTCGAGCACGTACCGGTCTCCGACCTTTGCCGCGTGATACGCATAACCATGTTTTGAGCACGCGACGCGAAGGCCGAGATTGCTCATGACCGTGCCGACAACCATATTGTTCTTCAGTCTGCCCCCGTCGGCCAGCATTTTCGCGCAGATGAAGAGGATCCGGTCCCCTGTTATCTCCCTGCCTTTTTCGTCAATGGCGATAAGCCGGTCCCCGTCGCCGTCGAAGGCGAGCCCGATCGACGCGCCCGTTGCAAGCACCTTTTCTTTCAGGTCCTGCGTATGCTGTGAGCCGCATCTGTCGTTTATGTTGATGCCGTTCGGGTTGTTGTGGATAACGTCGATATCGGCGCCGAGTTCCCAGAACGTCTCGGGGGCGACCTTGTACGTGGCGCCGTTCGAGGCGTCTATGACTATCTTCATGCCCTCGATCGAAAGGTCCCGCGGGAAGCTGTTCTTGAGAAAGACAATATAGCGGCCGTGCACGTCGTCGAGGCGGAACGCCTGTCCCATGTCGTGAACGGGCGGTACGAGCTTGTGCAGGGTATTGCTCATCATCAGTTCCTCGATCGCTTCTTCCTGCTCGTCGGACAGCTTGAACCCGTTGCCGGAGAAGATCTTGATCCCGTTGTCCTGGTACGGGTTGTGCGATGCGGAGATGACGATGCCCGCGTCCGCCCGCATGCTGTGAGCGATAAAGGCGATACCCGGCGTCGGGAGGACGCCGAGCATGTACGGGTTCCCGCCCATGGACGTGATGCCCGACTCGAGGGCGCCTTCAAGCATATAGCCTGAAATGCGCGTATCTTTCCCGATCACCACCCTCGGGCGATCGTGTGTTTTTTTGAGGATATAGACCATCGCCTGCCCGATCGCGAAGGCGATCTCGGCATTCATGGGATAGCGGTTGGCCTCGCCGCGCACCCCGTCCGTTCCAAAAAGTTTTCCCATCATTCAACCCCGTTTATCTTCTATGGTATCCCTATTATACCAAAAACGGCAGCGTTCATGCCACCTTCGTACGGCGGGCGCCTATCTGAAAATAGCGAGCGACGGCGTGATGGCGCGTACCCTTGCGCAATACTCATCGACGATGCCTTGCAGCCAGTTTGTCCCGGCATCGCATGCCGCTTTATCGAGGCCCTTGATCGCCGCTACATAGGGAAGTGTCTTATGTGTTGTGCCCGAAAAGAGGGACAGGAAGGCATCGCGGCTGGCATTAATGGCGCCGTCATCAAGCCCCGAGCTGAAAAGGGACCGTATCCCGGCGAATCTCTCGTAGAACTCCTGCTTCCCGGCCGATCTTTTTGCCGAAGATGCGACGGCCTTTTCGGCGAGCATCTCGAGGCGCTTTAAGCGCTCATCCCGGGCAAGCCCGATTTTTTCGATGAGCCCGGAATAGATGAGATCACCGAACTCCCCGCGTTCGAGAAACGGGCGCCTCACGTGGCTGTACCATTCTTCGAGTGCCTTCAGGTTCGCGATATACACGATATTGTTCTCGACGATCCGGCTTATATTCGGATAGTCGTGCCGCTTGATGTCCATGACCATTGCCGTGTGCGTTTTCCCGATGATGAGCTTGTTCTCGGCGAGGTAATCGTTCCTGATCACCGAATTTGCCGAGACCACGTTCCCGTACCCCATCCGGACAGGGCCCACCATGCCTCCCTGGCCGCCGAGAAATATCGCAGGCTGGTTGAGCATGACGCCGCGGGGGACATCCCCGATCAGTGACGGCGTGGTCTTGTCGCCGTCCGGCGTGAAATTGAAATGGATATACGAGCTGCCTACCTCGCTGTGGTCCTTCCTGCTCGTCCCGCCCGCCATCAGGCAGTCGCAGAAATTTATGAGGCTCCCGAGTGTAACAAAAGGGAACAGTATCGTCTGCTTGATCCCGACGCAATGCGCGCCGCTCGCTTCCTCCTCGAGTATGCACCCTTCCCGCACATGCGCGCCCAAGCCCATCGATGACTTCTCGAGGAATACGGACCCGCTGAAGAATCCCCCTTTGAGCTCCACGGCGCGGCCGAGCTGGCAATTATCTATGGTTGCGGGACCCTCGTACCCTATCTGAGCACCCGACGATATGACCGTGTTCGCGCCGTATATCCTCGAGCCCGGATAGATCCTGACGCCGTCGCCCGATATGCGATCGATATCGACCTCATCACCGATATCGATCGTGAGCGGGCTCGTCATGACGACGCCTTTCTCGATCAACTGCACAATTTTATCGTAACATCGAGGCTGAAGGTCCATTCTCGATCACCTCCGGGTCTTGACGATGGGTCGGATTGCGGGACATCGGGTCACAATCAGGTAAACCTGATGAAAATAATAACCGTAATCTCGCACCTTTGCAATATAATACAATCGCCGCCCGCATAGCCTTTGTGGTACAATTACACGGTTTCTGACATGTTAATATCCTTCGCGAAATGTAAACGGCTTACGGCGTACGGCGTACGGCGTACGGTCTGCGGTTCACTCCTTGCTCCTTGCTCCTTGCTCCTTACGGTCTTCTAATGTTCCTCGCCGACCTCCACACACATTCCCACTATTCCATCGCGACGAGCCGGGACATGACACCGGAAATGATTGCGCGGTGGGCGCAGCTCAAAGGGATCACCGTGGTCGGGACGGGGGACGCGATACACCCCGGGTGGCTTAAGGAACTCGGCCGGAAGCTCGACTTTACCGGCAAGGGACTTTTTACCCTTCGTGAAGAATTGCGGGATAATACCCCGGTCCCCCCGTCATGCGCGTCCGATACATATTTCATACTGACTGCCGAGATAAGCTGCATCTATTCGAAGCACGGCAAGACGCGCAAGGTCCATTGCATGGTCTTCTTTGATGACATGGAAGGCCCTTTGCGGCTCCAGAAGAGGCTCGCAAAGATCGGCAACATAGCATCCGACGGAAGGCCCATCCTCGGTATGGACGCCCGGCACTTACTCAAAATGGTAACCGAGGAATGTCCCGGCGCCCTCTTTGTCCCGGCACACGTCTGGACCCCCCATTTTTCCGTTTTGGGCTCCGCGTCAGGCTTCAATTCGCTGGAAGAATGCTTCGAAGACCTCACCGGCCACATCCACGCCGTCGAGACAGGGCTCTCCTCCGACCCGCCGATGAACTGGCGCGTATCGTCTCTTGACCGGCTGACCCTTATCTCAAACTCGGACGCGCACTCGCCGGAAAAACTGGGCAGGGAGGCCAATATTTTCGATACCGCGGTCTCGTTCAGGGCCATGGCGCAGGCGATCGCCACGAGGGAGGGTTTCGGGGGAACGATAGAATTCTTCCCCGAGGAAGGAAAGTACCATTATGACGGACACAGGCCCTGCAAGATCAGGATGTCCCCCGAAGAGACCAAGGGAAGAGGCAGTGACCGCTGTCCCGTCTGCGGCAAAAAGATGACGCTCGGCGTCCTGGGCCGGGTACTCGAACTTGCCGACCGGGGTCAGGATGAAAGGCCCGGGAATGCAAAACCCTACCATTCGCTTGTCGCCCTGAAGACCATAATTGCACAGACCCTCGGGATGGGCGTAGGGACGAAGAAGGTCGGCAAGATCTATTTTGACCTTCTCGAGAAACTGGGAAACGAATTAAACATCCTCCTTAACGTCCCGGTGGCGACTGTCTCCGACGCCGGCTACCCGGACACAGCCGACGCGATCGCCCGGATCCGAACCGGCGATATATCCATAGAACCCGGGTATGATGGAGTATACGGTAAAATACGGTTCTAACAAAACCCGCCGTCATTCCCGCAAAGCGGGAATCCAGTGTCTTTCCCGTTGGTTTTTTGCCTAATCCCGAAACGTGCGTGCTCCTTGTGGCGGTAGATCGGCCGCTGGCAACCTTGTACATAAGAAGGTATAAAAGATAAAAGACAAAGACGCTGGATTCCCGCTGGGCGGGAATGACGAAATGTGGGCGGGAATGACGGCGGGTGAATGTAGAACCCGGAACGTTATTTATGTTACGATACGGCGATGCACGATCCCGATTATCTGCCTGTTGCGGCTGCGGTCATTGAAAAGGACGGCCGGGTCCTGATCGCCCGCAGAAAACGCGCGTACATGGGATATTACTGGGAGTTCCCCGGGGGAAAGCTCATGGACAATGAAACTCTCGAGGAATGCCTGAAACGCGCAATTCTTGAGCAGCTGGGGATAACGATCTCCGTGGGCGACCTCATTTCATCGCGAAAGCACGCGATAAACTGCCAGGCCGCAGTCCTTCTCTACGCATATCGTTCTGCCTGGGTATCGGGCAACGTCACCCTCACTGACCACGACGAGATAGCGTGGGTCAAGCCTGAAGACCTGACCAAATACACCTTCCCCGACCCGGACCAGCAGATAGTCCGCGAATTGCTAAAGAACGGTTCTACGTTCTAGGTTCTACGTTCTACGTTGAAAAAAACGAGAGTTTTCTTGTCTTTAACGTAGAACGTAGAACGTAGAACGTAGAACGATTTTTATAACCGCTTGCCTAAGCACCTGATTTTTTATACAATTGAACCGTGCAAAAAGTCCCTACCCGCCTGAAGCTCTTTCTCACCGTCTTTTTCATCGTCATGGTTTTCGGGACGGTGGGCTTCATGTACATCGAAAAGAAATCGCTTATCGATTCACTCTATTTTGTCATTGTCACAATGGCGACGGTCGGGTATGGTGACGTCACACCTGCGACCGGCCCCGGCAAGGGCCTCGCCATTGCGATCATCGTCCTGGGTGTCAGTACGTTTCTCGGTGTTATTGCCGAGGTTACCGAAATGATGCTCGCAAAGCGGGAAGAGGAAAGCCGGATGCAGAAGCTCAACATGGTGATCGGCGTATTCTTCAGCGAGGTCGGTATAGAACTTATGCGCATATTTTCCCGGTATGATCCCGAGTTCGACTCCATCCGGCCCGGACTTATCGTGACCGCCAACTGGACCGAAAAGGATTTTCAAAAGGCGATCAGGGACGCGGGGACACATGATTACGGGGCGAAGATCGAACATGTCGATTTCCCTGTGCTGAAAGCTTTCCTCATGCAACGCCGCGATTTTCTCGTGCGCCTCCTCGAGAACCCCGTGCTCCTTGAACACCAGTCCTTCACCGACCTCTTGCGGGCAGTCTTCCATCTTACCGAAGAACTCGCCTATCGCCAGGATTTCGAGAACATCCCGTGGGCGGACAGCAATCATCTCGCGGGGGATATCAAGCGGGCGTATCACTACATTGTCGGGGAATGGCTCGTATACATGCAGTTCTTGAAGTCCAACTACCCCTTCCTTTATTCGCTTGCGCTGCGGACGAACCCGTTCAATAAAGAAGCGTCGGTAACCATCAAGACATAAGATCGAGACATAAAAGAAGCCTTGAACGGGTCGTTGTCAGACGGGTAAATGTTCTCACCCGGAGCGACTGTCCAAGGCCTTTGAGAGGCTATTCCTGTACCTCGCATGTACTGCTGGTCCCGGTCAACCAGCCCCGTTTTCACTGCCGGTTTTTTCAGTGCCGGTCCGGCAGCGTCTTTTAGCTCGGGTCAGAATAGCACTAGAGTAAATATAGCAGGCATTTTTGATTTGTCAAGCATCCCCCCCCGTCGTCATCCCGGCGCAAGCCGGGATCCAGGGTCTTTGGCGTTTCTGTAATTGATCAAAACAATGTGTAGTTTAGGATGCGCTTATTGCATGTTATTAATATTATAGAAGAGAGCCACAGACAAAGACACTGGATTCCGGCCTTCGCCGGAATGACGGCAAGAGTGATGTTTCCAGCTATTCGGTGTCGAGGATCGACAGGAAATAATCCCTGATCGCTGGCGTGGTGTTCGAAAAATCGAAGCGGTCTATGAAGGCGGTAACGTCAAAATTTTTCCCTTCCCGGAATGTCACGTGTATCTGAGAATAAACCTCCCCGGAGTCGTCTTCGATCCAGGCCGTCGCGTATATGTTTTTTTCCTCGATCCTGATGAGCTTACCCACGGCACGGTAGTGGGTGCTGCACATGACGGGCTTCATGAATTCCATCTCGACCTTGCGGGTCATCGCTATTTTTTTTGAACGCATGAATATCACGTACCACACCATGGTATCGAGGATCCCGAAGATCATGCCCCCGTGAATGACATCCGAATAGCCTTCGAAGCGATTATCGACGAAAAGATCGCACAGAACGATGCCGTCCTCGTAGAACATCTCCAGCTGAAGCCCGTCCGGCCTGTTCGGGCTCATAAAGAAGGATGTTTTGTACACGGGAAGTTTGCCGTTCAAGCGGTTCATGATGGCACCTCGGATGCGGATGGTCTTTTCTTGGAGGAAGAAGATGTGCGTGTTGGCGGGGCCCCATCGAGGTAGCTCATCCCGAGCTGTCCGCACGCAGCAGAGATGTCCTGGCCGCGCGATTCCCGGATGATAACGGTAAAATACCTGTCGAGGAGATACTGGTGGAACCTGTCAATAACGTCCCGATCGGGTCTTTCGTAGTCTGTATAGGGGGAAGGGTTGTAGGGTATCAGGTTGATCTTGCATTTCACGTCCTTCAGCAGGTCCGCGAGACGCCGGGCATCGGCCGGGGAATCATTGACCCCCTTGATCAGGATATACTCGAACGTGATCCGGGTCCTTTTTGTCCCCTTGAAATTCCTGCAGAAGTCCATGAGTTTTTCAAGGGTATACAGCCTGTTGATGGGCATGAGCATCGACCTGGTATCGTCGTCCGCCGCATTGAGCGAAATGGCGATGACCGCGGATTTCGGGTCGAGCATCCTGAGCCCGTCGACGAGGCCGACGGACGAGAGTGTGATCTTGCGGTATGAGAGATCGAGCCCGTTCTGGTCCTTGAGAATGTCAAGCGCAGCGAGTACGTTCTCACCATTATCCAACGGCTCGCCCATACCCATAAAAACGATATTGGTCACAGGCGGTTTGTCTTTATTCTTCAGGTATTCCCGTACCGATACGAGCTGCCCCACGATCTCGCCTGCATTCAGGTTGCGTCGAAAGCCTATCTTGCCGGTAACGCAAAATCTGCATCCCATACGGCAGCCGATCTGGGTTGAAACACACAGTGTCATCCGATTTTTTTCCGGCATGATGACGCTTTCGATCGTCTCGCCGTCGCGGGCCGTAAAGGCGAGCTTGACCGAACCGTCACCTGAGGGGAATTCGCCGGCTATCGGCAAAAGTTCGAGTGAGAACATCTCCGAAAAGACGGTGCGCAACCCTTTCGGGATGTTTGTCATTTCATTGAAATCGAGGTTTCCCAGGTTATAGACCCAGCGAAAAAGCTGGCGGGCGCGGTATTTTTCCTTGCCGAGAGCACCTATGCGCTCTTCGAGATTCGCGAGGGTGAAACCAAAAAAATCTTCCATTATTTAACGGCTCTCCGGCAATGGGTATATACCTGACCGAACACCGATACAATAACAGAAAAAGCTTATTTTTTCAACGTATTCCGCTTGCCTAGCGCCGGCCGCGATAAGGGCCGGGACCGTACGGCCGCCCCCGGTAGCCGTAATACCGGGGCCCATACCATGGCCGTGCGCCGTACCATCCCCGGTAATACGGGCCGTACCCGTACCAGCGCCATGGATACGGGCGGTATCCCCAGGGATAATAATACGGGTACCACCAGTAGGGCGCGGGGGCCGCATAAACGTAGCCCGGATCGACAACGACCGGCGCGTATCCTGCTGCCGGCGGCCCTGTTGGCGGCGGGGCGGGACTGACAGCACCTGCCGCCCCCGGCGGCGGGTTCGCCATCCCCGGATCGCTTCCATCTTTTTTCCTGTTCCACGCATCCCAGGCATCAGGGGGCCGGTTCGTCGTATAAACGGGTGTTTCTCCGTCCTTTTTCATGATGAGGCGTGTCCCTGCTGCGATCGTCATTCTGCCTTTCGGCTGGGCCACGTACAATTGCCCGGAATACACGGAAACCTCCGTATCGCCGAGCGGTGTGATATCCGCGCGGTATACCGACCGGTCATATCCATCGAACTGTGCTGTCGGGGTGCCCAGGAAAATGGGGTGGCCACTGAGGCCGGAGCATTTGACGTATGCCTTGCCGCTCTCCAGGAAAAATTGTACCGCATTCTGCTCGACCGCCAGGATCTTCAGGCGGCTTCCGTCGGTTATCCGGATGAGACTTCCGTCCTGAATCAAGATCTCCGCATTCCCGGGGCCGGCGACGGCAATCGTATCCCCCTGTACGACCGGCTTTTGAGCCTTTGCCCGGGTAACCTTCTGCGACGCGGCCGGGATGTACTCGACATTCCCTTCGACCGCGTTGATGTAGACAGGCACCGAAGGTGCCGCCGTAAGCGGCACAGAGGCAATCATGGTAAGGAAAAAGGCCATGATAAGTCGTATACCCATATTTCTGCCGTCCATTCTATCACCCCTTAAGACTGAATAATACCCCATTTTTCCCCCTTATGAAAAGCCTTCCCGAATCAGGCATGGGGCTTGCTATTTTTATCCGGCCCGGCCTTCTGATCGTTCTTTGGAGAAGGAGCCGGGGTGGGTTTGAATGAAGCGGCCTGGGGCGGCGGGCCGGGGGGGAGCAATCCTCGCCGGTGCCGGCGTTGATGCCTGGCGTTGCGGTGCCGGCGTTGATGCCTGGCGTTGCAGCGCCGCCTGCGGTGAGGTGTTCTTCACCGGCTGGTTAAATGAAACTGGCTGCCGGGCGGGGTTGACCGGCGCCGAAGCGGGCGCCGCAGCAACAGGGGCCGGCCGTTTCTCTGTATATGACGGGTAGGCCCGGTTGGATGAAGGCGCCGGGTTTACGGTAATGGCCCTCACAGCCTGCTGAGGCTCTTTTGCGGGAGGCCGGACAGGCGATGTGCGGGCTGATGTCGGATTGTCCTGGCTGCCCGGCCTTCCCATGGTAATACTATTTGGCGACGGCGGATTCGCGGCCCGGGGATGGTCCGCAGGGTCCCGCGCGGGCATCGGCCTTGCCGCTGTCTTATTTGCTTCCGGCTGACGCAGGGGAGTTGCCGGCGGCGGGGAGGAGACTGTTCGACCAACTGGCGCGACCGCCGGCGCAGGGGATGGCGCCATTTCCCTGCGTGCATCAGGCGTCGGCAGCACCGCCTGAGGGGACCGAATGTCTTTTTGATTCGCGTTGCGGGCATTTTCAATACGGGAGCTCAATGCCGTGCCCGGTATTGGCCGCGTCGTGACCTCCGGCCGGACCGCGCCGGCCTGCGGGACACTTGTGCCATGTGCCGTGAGGTCCTTTTGCCCCGTTGTACTCACCAGGCCCGCCCGGGAAGCCTGTGCGGCAGGTGGCGTTTGCATAGCCGGACCGCGCGCCGGGGCATGTGCGGGAGTGACGCCCGCAGGCAGGCTGACCTTTCTCAGCGTTACGGCCCCTTTATTCGCCGCTGTGACATTCTGGCTGAGCATACGGTCGCGTTCGACCGCAACCATCGAGTTCGCAACCGCGGCATTCCTGTAGCTTGTCCTCGCAGCGGCGGCAGATCTTTCTATCGTGATGTTATTGTTCGTAACATTGAAAACGTTCGTCTGGCGGATTACGGGGGCCGAGCGGCGGTCATACCGTTCGCCGGGAGCGAGCGGCACCCAGCCGATCTGCCGTGATGAGTGGATCCATGCCACGTGTGCAGGTTCCCACCGTACATCACGGTGCCTCGGCGGCACCCAGCACCAGCCGGCACGGCCGTAGTGTACCCAGCGTCCGTAATGGTACGGCACGTAACCCCACGGCTCGTAGCCTATCCATACATAATTGCCGCCTATCCAGGCCCACCGGCCGTAGCGGTACGGGGACCAGGCACCCACCGCTATTACGGTCGGCACCCAGACATATTCATACTCAGGTGTGTAGATCCACTGACCGTTTGCGTCAAGGTCAGGCGAGTATGTCCTGAGTTCCTCCGGCAGGTAGGCGTAGCTGTCGCCCCCGGCGGCACCCGCGACCAGCGCCGCATCCCTGCTCGCATTCCACTGCATCCATTCGTCCGGGGCACGCAGGGCGGCAACGGCGGGCATTGTCCCGTCCGGTTTGAACACGAGGCGCTCGCCCTGGCGGATGAGCATCCTTCCCGAACGATCGGAGACAAATATACTGCCTTTCAAGACGGATATCTCGTTTATCCCGTTCGAATAAGCGTCTATCCTGACCGTCGAGGGCGATGAGATATCGAGGGATGCCCCGGGAATCTCGAAAAATATAGGGACCTCCCGCGATCCACGGGAAACGACATATGCCGTGCCCGGCTGCACATTGAATTGTATGCCCTTTTCATTTATCCCGGTTATTCTTGAAACCGAGTTCCTCCCGATCCGGACAATGCTTCCATCTTTCAAAAAGAGTTCTGCTTTGCCGTTGGGGCCTGTTACCAGGGAATCGCCTTCGATAAGCGGCGTATTGACAACAGCGTCCATGGCCTGCGGGGAACCCGCCTCAGAAAGGCTCACTGTCCCCTCGATATACCGGACGTAGAGGGTATCGGGATCGGCTGCCCGGGCAGGGACCATCGAGCCCAGCACAAGCACGGCCAGAAAACCTGCCATAAAGAAATATGCTCGTTTCATACAATCCCCCGATCTTTCGTCATACAGTGTTATGAGCAATCTCTGTACCAACGCAAAGGTGTCGGTATGTATCTGAATTTACAGGGATCTACCAAAAATGTCTCCCTCAGCGAGGCAAAATGTGTCGATAGGACTTTCACAATACGACAATATTGTCGATACAAGATCCCCTTGATTAATGGTAAAGTTTTATAGAGAATGTTGCACCTTCAACGTTCACGTTCAGTCTAACATCACCCCGCGTGGAACGTGGAACTGTGGAACCTGGAACGTAATTATGATGTACTGTCCCCGCTGCCGAACGAAATATAAGGACCCGGCCGATGTCTGCCGGTACTGCGAGATCCCCCTGGTCGAACAGTTGCCCTCGATGTCCCTGTCGGATTACCGGGAACGGTCCGACGGGGCCGAAGACGAAGAATACGAGTTCGATACCCCGGCCGATGAAGGCGAAAAGTCTCTCGATCTCGAAGCCTTGCAGCAAGCCGCCGAAGATCAGAAGGAACGGGTCGGGACCCTTAACCGGTATCTTCTCCTGAGGGTTTTCTGGTTCGCCGCCTGGATCGCAGCGGGATTCTTTACCGCGTATCTGACGACCCCCGATGACGCCGGCGAAGGGATGAGGCTTCTCATACATGCTGCCTTTCTTACGGCGGCACTGATCCTTGCCAACCTGATCCTCAGGATACGGGTGGGGCACGATTCACCGGGCCCTGATGATACCGGTACCTGACCCGCTTTCACGACATTCGTATCCTGTTGTGCGTCCTGAAGCCTTTTATTGTCCTGCCCCGCATGGCTTCAAAAAACGCCGCAACAATTTTCGTGTCCTGTAGTTCCTCCACAAAATCATGGGTCCCGGCATCGAATGCAAGGAAACGTTTTTCTTTGAGGAGGGTTTCGAAGATGTACCGGCTCCGCACGTCCTTTTTCATGCGCGCCGCTCCCGCAAGGTCCGCCATGCACGATGCTCCCGGTGTCTCGTCGATGAGCGATTTGAGCAGGTTTACGAACCGGGCGAGCTTCATGAATGTATATGTCATCTTCCGGGTGAAAACGGGGTTCGTTTCACACATGACGCTGGAGCGGCAATAGCGGAATTCGGGGATGGACCCGCCGGATAGGCTGTTAAAGAGCGAACTGCCGGGCGCCGGATAGTAGATGCTCGGACCGGGCAGGACGCGTTTTCCCATGAGAAACGTCAGCGTATCGATGATATCGGCGGGTGCCTGTCCCGGAAGGCCTATGATGAAATGCACCTCGATCGTGAACGGCGACTCTTCGAGCCAATCGAGGAGGTTCAAGAAATTGGCCGGATATGCGCGCCGTTGCGCCGCGTTGACATCGTGCGACGTATCGACCAGGGAGAAATTCAGGCGCGAAAAGCCGGCCTCGTGCATCTTCTTCAGCGTATCGATGTCCAGGGTCTGGCTGTAGAGGCCGTTCATTGCAGATAGCGTGAGGTCCCGCCCCTTCATTATGTCGAGCACGCCCTGAAAGAAGGCAATATCAAGGGTCAGCATATCGTCCTCGAAATCGACGGCCTTAATGCCCATCCCGCCAATCTCATCCGTCTCCCTTTCAATGCTCTTTAGTGTGCGTCTGCGATAGGGGACCGGGGGCTTTCCACAAAATCCGCAGCTGAAAGGACAGCCCCGCGACGTGAGAAGGAACGTGTACGGTTTTCTTCCGATGCGGTATTTATCCGCAGGCAGGAGGTGGCGTGCGGGGAGCAGGTCTATATCGTCTTCGACATACACGTCACCGATACAATGCTGCCCGTTCCGGCGAAACGAGAGGCCTCGGGGTGCGCTCCCGGGGGCCTTGCCTGAAGAAAGGTGCCGGATGAGTTCAAAGAAGGGGGTTTCTCCTTCCCCGCGGACCACGTAATCGACATTCGGGTCGCCGAGGACGCGCCCGGGGAAAAGCGTGGGATGGGTCCCGCCCATGACCGCGACAACACGCGGATCGATCTGCTTCGCTATCGCCGCTATCTGCGCCGCCTCCCGGGAATAGGCCGCGAAGGACGATGATATCCCGATAATGTCCGGGCTTTCGCGGCGGATGACGTCGCCTATTTCGTACGTGCCCATGCCGTAGCGCGAATACCGGGTGAAGAGCGAAAAAGGGGTTTTCCTGTCATTGCGGTAAAAGCCGTCGAGTTCGGGAAAATCATTTTTTATGGCCCGCCCTTTAAATCCTGTCCTGAGATCAAGGATGGAAACATCGCATATGCCTTCGATCCTGGCCGCTATGTATGCAAGGCCGAGGGGATACGTCCTGATTGAGGTATCGTAAAAATCTTCCACGGGAGGCTGGACCAGGAGGACCTTCATCCACCTAGTATAGGGGTATTCCGCGCAATTATTCAAGGATACGCGAGACCGCGCCCGACAGGCGATCGCCGGTATATATCACCGAATAAAAATGTGGCGGTTCCTCATTCAAGGTGTTATGAATCTTATAAGGGGGGAGTTTATGAAACGTTACAAAAAGATCGCCTTCTGGTTCCTTGTCGCACTGGCCCTGTTTACCGTGTGCGGCTTTTTCATCGCTCCGCCCGTCATGAAATCGATCCTTGTAAAGAAACTGTCCGCGGCACTTGAAAGACCCGTGACGATCGGCAAGATCAGCGTGAATCCTTACACTCTCACCGTACGCGTTAAGGGGATCGAGATCGCCGAACGCGGCGGGACGGGAAAATTTGTCTCCGTGGGTGAGATCAGGGCCAGTCTCGGGCTCTCGATCATCCGGGGCATTGTCACCCTGCACGACATCTCCCTGAAAGACCCCTACGTGAACATCATCCGGAAGGACGATACAACATACAATTTCTCGGACCTGCTTGAAGCCAAGAAGGCACATGACGTGGAGAAAGGGAGGATAAAAGATACGACGAATTTCTCTCTGCGCTCCATTTCGATAACAAACGGAAGCGCCGATTTCTGGGACGGCCCCGTGAAAAAGAAGCACACGGTGCGGGAACTTCACCTTACAGTCCCCCTTCTGTCAAATCTCCATAAATATGAGAAAAAGAACGTTGAACCGGTGCTCACGTTAAAGATCAACGACGACCCCTATGTCATACGGGGCATCACCAGGCCTTTTGACGATTCGCTCGAAACGAACTTCGATATCGATTTTAGAAATGTCGATATCCCGTATTACCTGGCATACATTCCCCTGAAGATACATTTTACGATGCCGTCCGGATCGCTTGACACGAAGATGCAGCTGTCTTTCCGGCAATACAAAGACCGTACGCCTTCGCTCACCCTGAAAGGCGACCTCTCGATATCGAACCTCGTCGTCAATGACGCGCGCGGCCAGAAAGTGATCGATCTTCCGGCCCTGAACGTGACATCCCGCTCGATCGAGCCTCTTGTAAAGAAAATCGAGCTTTCCCGGGTATCCCTGGAAAGACCTGAATTGAACGTTGTCCGTGCAAAGAACGGCGACCTCAATGTGATAAAGCTCATCCCGGAGGAGGGCAAGACGGACAAAAAGGAAAAAGAGGCGGGAAGCCTTGCCAAAAAGGAGGGGGCCGGCAAGAAGACCGCGCCGCAACCCCTTCAACTCGTCATCGATGCCCTGGAGCTCAAAGAAGGAAAGATCACATATTCCGACGCCTCTCTGAAAGACCCGGCAAAGATACTCCTTGAGAAGCTGGAGATAAAGGGCGAAAAGATATCTCTTGCCAGGGACTCGGCGGGCACATTCGAGGTATCCACGGTCATAAACAAGAAAGGTTCCGCGAAGATCACGGGAAAACTCGTCGTCGACCCGCTTGCCGTGAATGCAAAGGTCGATGCGAAAGGCATAGATATACGACCATTCGAACCGTATTTTACGGACAGGGTACGGATATCCGTTGTGAGCGGGGCTGCGGCGGCGATGGGCGATGTGACCGTAAAAGAGGAAAAGAAAGGTCTCAGGATACAGTACAAGGGGACCACGTCCATAACGAACCTGGCATCGGTCGATAAGGAGACGGCGGACAGCCTCCTCAAGTTTAAGTCCCTGCACGTCCGGCACCTCGACCTTGACCTCAATCCGACCGCCGTTGCGGCAACCGGCGTTTCGCTCACCGACTTTTACGCGAACATTGCCGTGCGGCCAGACAAGACCGTGAACATACAGAACATCATGGCCAGGGATACTGCCGCGACGGAAAAGGAAACCCAAAAACCCACACAACCTGCAGAAGGGAAAACTGCACCCGCGAAAGAAGAAGATGTACCGATAAAGATCGACGCTATCACCCTCCAGGGGGGGACCATCAGGTTCCGGGACGATTCTGTCCGGCCTGCGTTTGCGACGAAACTGGATAATATCGGGGGCCGCATTTCCGGTCTTTCCTCCAAAGCGAATTCGACGGCGGATGTGGAACTGCGCGGGGCGCTCGACAACACAGCCCCTCTCGAGATCACGGGAAAGATAAACCCGCTCAGCAAGGACCTCTATGTTGACCTCAAGGCAAGCTTCAAGGACATGGACCTGACGCCGACGAGCCCCTATTCCGGCAAATATGCCGGCTACACCGTGGATAAAGGAAAGCTTTCGTTCGACGTCCAGTACCTGATCGAGAACCGCAAGCTCGATTCGAAGAACACCGTGTTCATCGACCAGCTGACATTCGGGGAACGCGTCGAATCACCCGACGCGACGAAATTGCCCGTGCGCCTTGCGGTTGCACTTCTCAAGGACAGGAAGGGCCAGATCAAGCTTGACCTCCCCGTCACGGGCAGTCTCGATGACCCGCAGTTCAGCGTCTGGCGCATCGTTCTCAAGATCATCGTCAACATCCTCACAAAGGCGGCCACTGCGCCCTTTGCCCTCATCGGGTCCATGTTCGGGGGCGGCGAGGACCTCGACTATATCGAGTTCGATTACGGAAAGTCCACGCTTAACGACGCCGCCATGAAAAAGGTCTCTGTCATAAACAAGATACTCGCCGAGAAAACCGACCTCAAGATGGAGATCCAGGGATACGTCGATAAAGAGCGCGACCGGGAAGGTCTCAAGCAATACCTCGTCCAGAAGAAAGTGCGGGCCCAAAAACTGAAAGACCTCATGAAGAAAAGCAAAGAATCGATAGACGTGGACGATGTACAGGTAGACCCGAAGGAATACGAAAAATACCTGCGCCTTGCCTACAAGGCGGAAAAATTCGCCAAGCCCAGGAACGTGATCGGCCTCGAGAAAAGCATCCCTGTTCCCGAGATGGAAAAGCTCATGCTGACAAATACAGTCGTGGCCGAGGACGACCTCCATGCCCTCGCCCGCCGCAGGGCGTCAAGAGTGATGGAGCAGATCCTGAAATCCGGCCAGATCGAAGCGGGCCGCCTCTTCGTCGTCGATTCAAAAACGATAACCCCGCCGAAGAAGGAAAAGATGAAAGAAAGCAGGGTGGAATTTAAACTGAAATAAAAACCGGTTCCACGTTCCAGGTCCCACGTTCCACGAGGAAGCATCGGTTCAGGGTTTGGATTTACATTTAAGATGGGTCGCTACTACCGGCTTCTCCTTCGCGGAATGTTTTTAAGTGTCTTTTCCGATCCGCCGAGTGCGGCAAGCTTCTTCGCGCTTTTACGCGAGATAACCGACTCGAGGCCAGGTCTTGTCAGTGCATTTTTTTCTTTGGCTCCCGTCAGGAACTTATTATCTCATTATCGATATTTCGCATAAGTCCTCTTTTATCTGCAGAAATATGCTACGGGAAATGAATTCTATCAATATACGAAAACTACGGGTAGTATTTGAAAGAAATCTTGGGTCAAAGACACTGGATTCCCGCTTGCGCGGGAATGACGACAGGGGTGTAGAGGTTCAGATCTTGCAGTACAGTCCCCAGCCTTTCCGAAACCTCCATCTACCGTCTTCCCGGCCGTAAGAGCCGGGACCCAAGGTTTTGCCTTTCATTTTTCCGCAACGATAAAATGAACAAAATTATAAAAACCAAACCTTGGGTCCCGGGTCAAGCCCGGGAAGACGATTGAAGTTAAGTTAAACAACCCCGACCCAAGAGAATGTGCCGCCGGTCACCCCATTTAATTTTCTCAACGTGTCCTGACAGATGAGAACCTTTGCAAGGGGGTAGAAGCCTTACGCCTTACGCCTTACGCCTTACGCCTTACGCCTTACGATTACGTTGCCAGCCTGTCGCGGATCATCTTCAGAATGATGAGCGATTCGCGCTCCCTTTCTTCCAGGGAGCCCGTGATGTATTCGATCGTTTCCTGGTACTGAGGTATGAATATCTTGGAAAGGGCGTTCGTTCGCCTTTGGGTGCGGCGCAATTCCCGTGCGAGGCGCATGACCGCGTTCTCGAGTTCCGCAAGGTCGGCGAGAAGCGGCAGGACGTCGACGAATTTGGCCATGGTGATATCCGTGTTCGATGACGTTCCCCCGACGCCGAACCGAACGCCCATCGGCTCGGCCCTGACGCTCACCCTGGGCACGCCCATGCCCATCAGCCGGTCATCGGTCATTTCTATATCGTGCTTCATTGAAACGCCGAGTGTCGCCCGGTCGATCGCCTCAGAGCCGATGTCGAGCGTCGCCTCCCTGAGTGCCTCGAAGGCCTGCCGCAGCGCCTCGGCCACCCGTTTTTCCGCTTCCTCCGCCCGGTTAAGGCGGCTCATGAGCTCAAATATGAGGATCTGCCGCTTCTGCTCGAGAAGGTCGTACCCCTCCTGGGCAAAATCGAGCTGCCTCTCGAGGTTCAGGAGATTTGATTTCGTCGGTGCAACGTTGAGTTTCGCCATATACGTCTTCCCTTATCCCGCGGCCGCCTGCTCCGTCGTCTCCCGTTTGGCCCGGTAATGCTTCTTCAGGAGCTCATCGCTGACACGGTGGAGCTCTTCCTGCGGCAGGACGGACAGTGCGTCCCATCCGAGCTCGAGCGTCGTCTCGATCGTGCGGTTCTCGTACTCGCCCTGATTCAGGAACTCCATCTCGAACGCCTCGCCGAACTTCAGGTACTGCTTGTCGAGAGGGCTCAATTCCTCTTCACCGATGACGTCTGCAAGGCCCCGGACCCTCTTTACGTACGCGTAACAGGCGAAGAGCTGGCTTGCCAGGATCGGGTGGTCTTCGCGTGTGAAGCCTTTGCCCACCCCGTCCTTCATGAGCCGCGAGAGGCTCGGCAGACCGGCGATCGGGGGATAGATGCCGCGCTGGAACAGGTCACGGTCGAGGACGATCTGCCCTTCCGTGATATACCCCGTCAGGTCAGGCACGGGATGACTGATATCGTCCGCGGGCATTGTGAGGATCGCCATCTGCGTGATGGACCCCGGGGACCCCTCGATACGCCCCGCCCGCTCGTACAGGCTCGCGAGGTCCGAGTAAAGATAGCCCGGATATCCCTTGCGCCCGGGGATCTCGCCGCGCGCCGTGCCGACCTCGCGCAGACTCTCACAGTAGTTTGTCATGTCCGTGAGGAGAACCAGGACGTGCTGGCCGCAGTCGAATGCCAGGTGTTCGGCGAGCGTGAGGGCAACCCGGGGCGTCAGGAGGCGTTCGACGCTCGGGGCGTCCGCCAGGGAAAAGATCATGACCGCTCGTGCCAGAGCACCCGATTCCCGGAAGTTGCGGATAAAGAATTCGGCGACGTCGTGTTTTATGCCCATGGCTGCGAAGACGATGGAGAACTCGACCTCTTCGTCAAGGAGCCGCGCCTGCCGGATGATCTGGGCCGAAACCCTGTCGTGCGGCAGGCCGTTCCCCGAGAAGACCGGGAGTTTCTGGCCGCGCACGAGCGCGTTCATGCCGTCGATGGCGGATAAGCCCGTCTGGATGAACTCACGGGGATACCGCCGCGCGAACGGGTTGATCGGCATGCCGTTCACATCGCGGCGGTCAGCGGACAGGGGCGGCGGCCCGCCGTCTGCCGGGCGGCCGAGACCGTCGAACACGCGCCCGAGCATCCTCCGTGACACGGGAAGGCGGAAACTCTCGCCCAAAAACCGCGTCTTCAGGCTTTTCGTGGCAAGGCCCGTCGTCCCTTCGAGCACCTGGACGACGGTATGGGACCCGGAGACGTCGAGAACGCGCCCTAAGCGCGTGTTCCCGGCGGGGTCGAGTATCTCGACCACCTCGTCGAAACCGACATCCCGGACATTTTCGACAACGACGAGCGGCCCCTCGATGCGTGAGGCGCCGACATATTGCAGACCTCTATCCTCGATCCCGGCAAATAGATTATCCATAGCAGGACGTCCCCTTTACGTATTGTTGTGACATCTTGTCCGCCTCTTCGTTGAGCCTCCTGTCGATATCAGCCAGTTTGTCCATTTCCTTGTTGCTGAGCGCCGACTTCGCCCGCAGCACCTCCGAGATGCACTCCATGCCGCGGACCATCGCGAGCGGCACGCCCTCCTGGATGAGGTCGCGGCCCCTGTGGTAAAGGTTGAGCATTATCCTCAGCAGGGCGACCTGTTTTTCCGGGGAGCAGTAGGCATCGTTCGTATCGAATGCGCTCTGCGCGAGAAACCCGTCCTTTATTATCTCGGCGACGAACAGGATCAGTTTCTGGTTGTCCGGCAGGACATCGGGGCCGACCAGTTTCACGATCTGCTGGAGGCGCTCTTCCCGCTGAAGCAGGGTCAATGCCTCGGTCCTCAAATTTTCCCAATCGCACGCGCCCTGTTCCCACCAGCTCTTGACGTCCTCGGAATATTCCGAATAGGACTGCAGCCAGTGAATGGAAGGATAATGTCTCGCATTGGCGAGCCCCGTATCGAGAGCCCAGAAACACCGGATGAACCGGCGGGTGTGCTGTGTGACGGGTTCCGAGAAATCGCCGCCGGGGGGACTGACCGCCCCGACGATGCTCACCGAGCCGCGGTCTCCCGCAAGCGTCGTCACGGCACCGCCCCGTTCATAGAACTGGGCAAGCCGCGTCGGGAGCGATGCCGGGAACCCTTCCTCGGCGGGCATCTCTTCGAGCCGCGCCGCAAGTTCCCTCAAGGCCTCCGCCCAGCGGCTCGTGGAGTCCGCGAATACCGCGACGGAAAGGCCCATGTCGCGGTAATACTCGGCCAGCGTGATCCCCGTGTAAATGGAGACCTCGCGGGCGGCGACCGGCATGTTGGACGTGTTCGCGATGAGGATCGTCCGCTCCATGAGCGGGCGGCCGGACCGCGGGTCCTCGAGTTCCGGGAACTCCCGGAGCACCTCCGTCATCTCGTTCCCGCGCTCGCCGCATCCGATAAAGACGATGATCTGCGCGTCGGACCATTTCGCAAGCTGGTGCTGGGTTATCGTTTTGCCCGTGCCGAACCCGCCGGGTATGGCTGCCGCGCCTCCCTTGCCGATAGGGAAGAAGGTATCGATGATACGCTGCCCGGTAATGAGCGGCTCCGCGATCCTCAAGCGCTCGCGGATCGGCCGCGGGACCCTCACAGGCCAGCGCTGCATCATCATGACGTCGCGCGGGCCTGCCGAAGTTTCGACGACGGCGATGGGCTCCGCCAGGGTATAGTCACCCTTGCCGACAATGGACCGGAGAGTCCCGGATATGTCGGGCGGTACCATGATGCGATGCATGACGAGGGGCGTCTCGGCAACCTGCCCGATGATCTGCCCGCCGGTCACGTCCGTCCCCGCACTGACGAGCGGTTCAAAGGTCCATTTTTTTTCGGTGTCGAGCGCGTCGACCTTTTCGCCGCGCCGTATCCAGGCGCCGCTTTTTGCCTCGATGCCGGGAAGGGGACGCTGAATCCCGTCGTAAATATTTCCCAGGAGCCCCGGGCCGAGCCAAACCGAAAGAGGTGCACCCGTGCATTCCACCTCGGCCCCCGGCTTCAGCATGGTCGTATCTTCGTAGACCTGTATCGTCGCGAGGTCCCCGATGACCCGCACAACCTCACCGACGAGGCCCAGGGAGCCGACCTGAACGACCTCGTACATCTGGGCCGCACTCATTCCTTTCGCGGTAATGATGGGCCCGCTGATACGGGTTGCGAGGGGCCCTCCGTTTTTGTCGACAGTGGTCACGCGGTACCTCCTTTAGCCCCCGGCTTTCATATCGGGGAACATCTTCTCTGCAATGAGGCGCCTGAATTGCGGCCAGAGCCTCTCCAAGCGCGCCGGGAAGCGGTTGTCCCACACCTGGCTGCCGGTGGCGTCCTCTACGACCGGCCCGCCCCCGTGAACCATCGGCTCGAACAGGACCTTGATATTCCCCTCGGGACGTCCCGCCTTCGCAGCGATCTGCCTTCCAATATCGGCACCGAGGACCGCGCGGTCCTCCTCGGACAGGCGGACAGTGAAATTCTCTCCGGCCATTTCCTTGATCGCCGATGCGGCGAGGTCGACGACAATTCCACTGTAACTGCCGTCAGATCGGAGCGCAGACAGTTTCTGGCTGACGTCAGCCCGGACCGACTCGAGAAGGCTTTCGATACGCTCGAGCCTCAACCTGCGCGCCTCGACGGACGCGGATGCAAGGGTAATGTCCCGCAACCGGTCACCTTCGGCCCGTGCCTCGTCGATGCGCTTCTGGCGGGCGCTATCCGCCCCGGCATGGGCCTTCTGCAGGATGTCCCCGGCGTCGCGCGTCGCGCATTGCACGACATCGTCGCGTTCGCGCCCGGCGCCCGCAAGAATCTCGTTGCACAGCGCTTCTGAAGATTCAGGGTCAGTCACACTCATGTATGGTCCCTCACTTTGGCTCAAGCCGAATACCGACGGCCTCCTGGACAAAGCCCCTCAAGCCCTTCGATTCGGCCGGCTTACCCTTAGGCCCCGGTATCTCGATGATAAGCGGACGGTCCTGCTCGAGCCGGATAGAGTCAACGATGCCTCGGGCCATGTCGGCTGCAGGGCTCGTGATGATGATGATGCCGCAGTCGGGCATCCGCAGTGCATCCTCAACGGCCTGGCGGGACTCCTCGACTGTCGCGACGGCCCGGCCGTCAACCCCCGCCAGCCTGAAGCCGCGCAGCGTGTCCTCGTCCGCTATGCAGAAAAATCTCACCCGGTCCCCCTAGATCTTCTGCAAGAGCATCATCGCAATAGCGAAACCAAGGACTGCGAGCCCCTCGGCGAGTGCGACGAACAGGATGCTTCGCGTGAGCAGCTCGGGCTTCTCGACGGCGGCACCCAGCGCCGCGGACCCTATCTTCGCAACCGCATACCCGGCCCCGAGGATGCTCAAGCCCACGGCGACGGCCGCTGCGAGAGCGAGGCCGATGGTCCGTGCCGCTGTCTGAACACTACCCGCATCCTGCGCCGCCTCTCCGGCGGCAAAGGCCGGCAGACACAATGTGATCAGGACGAGAACGGCACCAACGAACCATTGGAGCAACTTCCTCATATGACACCTCCCCTTGCCGGCCCGTGACCGGCTCTATCGTCCTTTAAGGATCAGGACGGTTTCAGCCTTGATTTTCCTGTCAGGCGAAAAGGTTCGAACGCCTGGCCGTTGCCCGAAAAGAACTTCCCGAAGAACTCGTAATACTCGAGACGGGCCGCCTGCACGGAGGCGATGATCCCCTCGAGCACGATGGCGACGAGGTTGCCGAGAATGATGACGATAACATTCCAGATCGTACCCCCGGCAAGGTGCTTGACCTGTTCGGCAAGCATGAACGCAGCGACGAGAAGCGCCGCGTGGCTCATGGCATACGCGCCGAGACGGACGAAACTGATGGTGTTGGCGAGGTAGCTCAGGCACCCCTCGAATGCACCGACAAAGGATTCCGTTATTGCGTTCGCAAACGTATGCTCACTGTCATCGCCGTGTGACGGGCGAAGGAAATATTCGAGCGGCTCTTTCATTATCCATGCGAGGATAGGGACGCCGAGGAACACGATCATCGCCGTCTTCATCAATCCCAGCGATTCGAAAAATTTCGAGAAGATGATCATGGAAAGAACGCCCCAGTAGAAGAGGATGCCCGCTACACCGAACTTGTCAAAAAAGCCGCCGATGATATCGCCCTGCCGGAAACGATTGATAATGTTCAATATCAATCCCAGGCTGATCATTGCGATCCCGACGGCGATCGCGCCGTACATCAGCCCCATCGGGTCCCCTTCGAGCGGGTCGTGCCAGATGGCATGGTGCTTGAAATACTCGAGCCCGAAGACGCTCCCGTAGATAATACCGAAGATGATGCTCGACGAAGCGCACGAGATGAGCAGCACCCCGGCGTCGCGCACCTTTTCAGTTTTCCCCTTGAGCAGCGCATAGATGCCAAACCCGAGAAGCACCGCCCCCTGTCCGGCATCGCCGAACATGATCCCGAACATGAGGACATAACTGATGGCGACGAACAGCGTCGGTTCGAACTCGCGGTAATTGGGCACCCCGTATGACGACATGAGCATGCCGAAAGGACGCATCAGGCTCGAGTGGTCGAGAAGGGTGGGCACCTCGTCCTGTCTGCCGGGCGCTGTCACCTCGATCACGCAATGCCCCCCCGTTATCTCGTTCAACGTCCCGGTGATGTCCTCAGACCTGTGGCCCGGCACCCACCCGGAGATAAAGACGGCGGCATCCGTGCGTCCCAAGCTCAGCTGCGCCCGCGCGATACCCAGCTCCGCCTCCATGGTCGCTTCCATGCGATACAGTTCCGGCGTGAACTCCTCGGCGAGCTGACGTATCCTGACGCCAAGACGCTCGAGCTGCTCGTCGAGCCGATCGTGTTCGCTCTCTTTTTCCCGGCACAGGGAGTCGAGCGTGGCGCCGTTCTGCACGGGGAGAATGTCTTTCTGGAAACCGGCCTTCTGGAGAATATCGTCGAGGGCCGCGGATTGGGCCCGTGTTGTCATGGCGATAAGGGGATAGCGGCCTTTCTGGGCGGGCAGGGTAATGAGCGCCGTATCCGGGCCGATCCCTGCGCGCACCTCTTCGATATGCTCGGCCGGGACCGTGCCCGTGACAAAATGCAGAAAGGAGAATGAGTCGAGCCCGTCGAGCGGGATGTCGAGGCTGCGGTAACCTTCGACCTGCTGACACAGTATGCTGTTTTCCCGCTGGCGCTGCTTGTAAGCCCTGCGCAGATCGACAAGTTCCGTGAGGTGGCCTTCCATCACCTGCAACCGGCTTTCGATGTCGTCGATGGCCATCGGCTCGAGCTGTAAAGCCGGGTCGGCGGGCGGAATCTCGAGCAGGCGGATGACCTCGTCGACACGGAGGCGAAGGCGGTCGTACTCTGTTATCCTCTGCTCCGCATCATGGTTCGCAAAAGATATCTCCCTGACGTCCCGGCTGCGGGTCAGCTGCACCGCACCGAGGCTCCCCAGGGCCTCGAGCACTTTCCGCTCGTCCCGTTCGAGGATGACGGCGCTGACGTGCACCATGGGTGTCGCTCTAAACATGTGCACCTTCTATGTCGGACCGCGGGACGGTCCGTATCCGTATCGCATCGGGGTCCATTTCGGCGCGGATGCCTTCGGAAATGGTTATCAGGTTTGCGATCTCGATACGCCGGATCGCCACATGCGCCACGACGGCGCCAAATCCCATGTGGCTTTTCCGGAACGTCGTTCTGGCTATGCGCAGGTAGCGATGCCATGCGAGCCGCTCAAGGACCGTTACCGGGATCGACACCTCCGACTGCCCCCCTTCGAAGGGAAGGGGATCGAGTACGCGCATCACGACGCGGTTCACGGCAGTCAAAGGATCGGGGTCGTTCAGCATATCGGAAAAAGTAAAATATCCGATCGCTCCCCCCGGCACGTGCATGGATAAAAGCTGGTCCGAGGAAAGCCCGTAGTTGAACCGGCCGCGCAGCATCAGGGTGAGGTGAAAGATATCCGCCTCGTTGCGTATCAGATTTCCCACATCTTCGCGGTCGCTGCTCGACAGGGCCTTGTACCGCGCCACGAGTTCGGTGAGATATCCGCGGTCGATCGCCGCCTCGAAAAAGAAGGGCCGCGCATCTTCCCCGTGCTCCCGGACCGCCTTGTCGAGGCTCCTCCTTATAGGGCCCGTCTCGAGCAAGTGAAGAAAATCCATCACGGAACCCGCGACGGCGAGAGCGTGCACCTGTGCAGATTTAAACCCCGGGACTGCGACAAGGTGTGCCGCGGCATCCTCCGGGTTTACCTTCGTAATAGACGCCCTCAGGAGCACCTTGAGGTTCTCGGCCTCGAAGCGGACAGGCATCCACTCGACGAGGTGTGCCTGTGTGTGTGAGAGTTGTGCCTTTATGAGCGACAATTCGCGGACGAGATCTTCAACCAGCTGCCGCTGAAGTTCCGCGATACCCTGAAAGTCCTTCTCGGGAAAGAGGGTCCGTGCATATTCCTCAACGGTGCGGATGCGGCTCAAGGCGTCGAGCCTGTCACCTTCCGCCAATCTGCTGCGCCTGCCGTGCAGCCGGGCTGTCAGGTATTCGAGGTTGCTCAATTCGGCTCCTTCCCGGGTCTTAGGAACGCCCGCATACGTGCCCGATGATCTCTTCGACCATCTTCTGCCTCAGGGCTTCGTCCAATAGTATTTCCCGTTCCATCGCTTCGGCAGCCTTCGCAAGGCTTTCCTGCTTTTGCTCGTCTGCCGCCTGCGCTGCATGGCTTATGATGTCCTGGGCCTCCCTGCCCGCATCCATGTAAGCTTTCATACTGATGTCCTGGGCCTGTTTTCGGGCCTCTGCCAGGATGCGGTCAGACTCCGCCTTTGCTTCTTCTACGATGCGCTTTGCCTGGTTCTCCGTTGCAACGATCTTCTGGATCACATCACGCACGACGCCCCCCTTGGTAAACGTTACATCCTGGAAAGTCCTTTTACGGACATGAATATTTTTCGATTCGCAGCAGAAAGGATCGCGATGACGGGATGCGATGATCGGGAGAAATACGAACTTTCGTTAGAGCTGTTCCGGTTCAGTTGTCTCATCATCCCTATCGATGCAACGGGCGATTCCAGATGCAGGAGTGATAAGAGCGGTCTCGTGGTCCGGCCGATACCTCTTATAGCAAGTATAGCAAATATGTCAACATCGTGCTTCCGGGCGGGGGAGAAGTTTCACGTTTCAGGCGAATTACCAAAAAAATAAAAGGCGGGGCATGTGCGCCCCGCCTTCGTTGGTCAGTGTTTGTTTACTTTGACTGGAGGTACTCGTCGATGGCTTTTGCGGCTTTACGGCCTGCGCCCATGGCGAGAATAACTGTGGCTGCGCCCGTTACGATGTCGCCGCCGGCGAAAACACCCTTGCGGCTTGTCTGCCCTGTTTCCTCATCTGCCACGATGTTGCCGGATTTCCTCAGTTCGAGGTCCGGGGTGGTTGATGTGAGGATCGGGTTCGGGCCCTGGCCGATGGCAACGATGACGACGTCGACATCGAGGACGAAATTGGAGCCCTTGATCTCAACCGGTCTGCGCCTGCCGGATGCGTCGGGTTCTCCGAGCTCCATCTGGACGCATTCGAGTCCCTTGACCCAGCCGTTGTCATCGCCGACGACCCTGATCGGGTTTGTCAGCAGCCTGAAATCGATCTCTTCTTCCCGTGCGTGGTGTGCTTCTTCCGCACGCGCCGGCATTTCTTCCGCGCTTCTGCGGTAGACGAGGTAAACGTCTGCGCCGAGCCGTTTCGAGACCCTTGCGGAGTCCATGGCGACATTGCCCCCGCCGATAACGGCGACTTTCGAGCCAACCCTGATCGGTGTGTCGTATTCAGGGAAGAGGTATGCTTTCATGAGGTTTGCACGGGTAAGGAACTCGTTGGCGGAATAAACACCGTTCAAGTTCTCGCCCGGGATGTTGAGGAAGTACGGGAGGCCTGCGCCTGTCCCGATGAATGCCGCGTCAAAACCCTGTTTGAAAAGCTCGTCGAGGGTCACGGTCTGGCCGACGATGGCGTCGACATGGACCTTTGCGCCCATTTTTTCGAGGTAGTCAACTTCGCGCTGTACGATCGCTTTCGGAAGACGGAACTCGGGGATACCGTAAACGAGAACGCCGCCCGCTTTGTGGAGCGCTTCATAAATATGGCACTCGTGGCCTTTCTTGGTCAGCTCGCCTGCAACGGTGAGACCGGCAGGGCCGGCGCCGATGATGGCCACTTTCTTGCCTGACTTCTTCGGGAGCGTCGGGACGCGGACATCGCCGAGGCCGAGCTCATAGTCAGCGGCAAAACGCTCGAGACGGCCGATCGCGACCGGCTCTGATTTCTTGCCGAGGATGCACTTGGATTCGCACTGTGATTCCTGGGGACAGACCCTGCCGCAGACTGCCGGAAGGCTGTTTGTTTCTTTAATAGCATGGATGGCGCCCATGAAGTCGCCTTCCTTGATCTTCGCGATGAACTGCGGGATCTGGACGTTGACGGGGCAGCCGTCGACGCACGGCGGCTTCTTGCAGCCGAGGCAGCGCTGCGCTTCCATCATCGCGTTCTCCCGTGTATATCCGAGGGCGACTTCGGAGAAGTTCTGCATCCTCATCTTCGGGGCCTGTTCCGGCATCTTCACGCGTTTACGCGCCTTTTTGACAGCCTTTTCCTGCGCTTCGATCTTGCACTTGTGGTCCCACAGTGCGCGCCGCTCTTCCCTGTTGTACATCTTCTGGCGGAGGACGAGTTCCGGGAAATCTACCTGGTGAGCGTCAAATTCCGGGCCGTCGACGCAGACAAATTTTGTCTCGCCGCCGATCGTGGCACGGCAGCAGCCGCACATGCCGGTACCGTCGACCATAATGGTGTTCAGGCTGGCGATGGTATGGATGCCGTACGGCCGGGTAACTTCGGCTACGGCCTTCATCATGATGACCGGGCCGATGCCGACAACTTCGGCTATATTCTCTTTGCCGCGTTCTTCGATGACCTTCTTCAGGACGTCGGTGACAAAACCGTGGGTCCCGTACGAGCCGTCATCGGTCGTCACATGCAAGGTGGTGCTCACCTTCTTCATCTCGTCCTCGAGGATCAGCATGCCCTGGTTGCGGGCGCCGATGATCGAGATGACCTCATTGCCTGCCTCGAACAGCGCCTTTGCGATCGGGAGCACCGGTGCGACGCCGACGCCGCCGCCGACGCAGATGACCGTGCCGTATTTCTCGATGTGGCTCGGTTTGCCCAGGGGGCCGACGACGTCGAGAAGTGCCTGGCCGGCTTCAAACTTTGCGAGTTTCTGGGTGGATGTCCCGACTTCCTGGAAGATGATCGTGATCGTTCCTTTTTTCACATCATAATCCGCAACGGTAAGAGGGATGCGCTCGGCCATATCGTCGCCGCGGACGACGACGAACTGCCCGGCCTTGACCTTCTTCGCGATGTCGGGAACGTACAGTTTGTACATGGTAATAGACGGAGCAAGAATCTTCTTCTCCATGATCTGGTTTACTTTTGCTGCTTTCTTGGTAGCCATAACGTCTCCTTTATTAAAAAGTTTAATTCTATCAAAAAGGTTACTTTTCGTTCACCTGTTTCAAAGGTAGCCTCACGGTAAAGGTTGTTCCTTTCTCGACCTCACTGGCAGCCGATATTTCCCCGAAATGAGATTCCACGATCCTCTTGACGATCGACAGTCCCAGGCCGGTACCTGTCGTATACCGCGTGCTCGGTCCCGACACGCGATAGAATTCATCAAAAATGCAGGGAAGGGATTCTTCGTCGATACCGATGCCGGTATCGCTCACTTTTATGGAGAGATAAGGCCCGTCCGGGACCGCACTCACCATGACCTTGCCATTCTTCACGTTGTACTTCATGGCATTCGACACGAGATTGGTCAGAAGCTGCTCCATCTCGGCCCGGTCGGCCTCTATGAGGGGCAACTTCTCCGGGATGTCAACGCTGAAAGAGATATCCTTGGTCGAGCCCTGGACCTTGAACAGGTCAACCGTGCTCTCGATTATCTCCGTCATGTCGAGAAATTCTTTCTTCCTTACCACTTTCTTCGATTCCAATTTTGCAAAGAGCAGGAGATCATTGACGAGGTCCATAAGTGAATGGGACCTGAGCTTTGCCCGCTCCAGCATCTGCCTGTTGAATTGCGGGTCCGTCCCCGCGACGCCCGTGAGATACGCGTTGAGATATCCTTCGATGGCCCCCAGCGGAGCCCGTATCTCATGCGCCACCATCCTCACGAACTGGGATTTTACTTCTTCTACCTCCTTGAGTTCGGAGATATCGCGGAACGTGCAGACGACACCCAGGTTCTCGCCTTTTTCATCACGCACCCCCGCTACAATGACCATCAGGGTCTTCGACGTCTCTCCCGTGAGAACAACCTCCTCGGAGATTATCGTATACTGGGAAAAATCGGGTGAGAACGCCTTGTCGATCACTTCCACAAGGTCTTTTTGCCGCAGTGCCTTCCGGTAATCCATGCCGATGCCGGAATCAACCTTGCCCGTTACGTTGAACATTTTCAGGACGGCCGGGTTCCACAGGGCAAGCTGGCGTTCGCGGTTGATGACGAGGATGCCGTCAGCCATCGAGTTGACGATCGTGTGGAGCTTCGATTTCTCGCTCGCCACCTCGAGAAGCCTCTGGTCTCTCTCTTCGCGAAGCTTTTCTTTCTCTATGGTCAGCCGTCTCTTGTCGAGGCCCCTGTTTATGACCGCCAGGAGCTGATCGGGGTTGAACGGTTTCGGTATGTAGTCGTAGGCGCCGTGCTTCATGGCGTCCACTGCTGTTTCGACGGTTGCGAAACCCGTGATCACGACGAGAACGATGTCCGCATCTATCTGCCTCACCTGTTCCATCATCTCAAGTCCGCCCATGACAGGCATCATGAGATCGACAAGGACGAGGTCGTAGGAATTCTCCTTTACCTTATCCAGCCCAAGTTTGCCATTTTCGGCTGTATCGACGGTATACCCTTCCGATGAAAGGATCCTGCGGCATCCCTCACGGATGCCTTTTTCGTCGTCAACAACCAGTATAGTGACGGGTTCCGCCATTGCCTTTCCGTGGATGTGTTCTTACTACTTGTCGAGAAGCGCGTTTATCTTCTGCACGAGTACATCCGGCTCCACCGGTTTTGGAACGAAACCATCGGTTTTCATCCAGTAACCGTCCTGATCCTGCGAAAATTCATATCCCGTCTCGCTTGCGACCGCGGAGATCATGAGGATCGGGATGTCTTTGTAGCGCGGGTCCGACTTTATCGATTTCGCGAAGCTGAAACCGGTATCGTGTTTCTCCAGCATAAGGTCAAGAAGTATCAGGTTCGGCGCGTCGAACTGAACCTTGTCCATTCCCTCGCGGGCGGAGAATGCCGTTTCGACCTCGAAGCCGTTGTTTTCAAGGACTGCCTTGTTGAGATCAACGAAATCGACGTCATCATCAATGATTAGAATTCTTTTTGCCATAATTCCTTCTCCCTGTATTTATATTTTGATTTGCCGCTAATCCATTAGCCTGTGCCGTAATTCCAATCGCTTTACCATCAACGGGAAGACTTATGACGAAGGTGCTCCCCTTTCCTAATTCCGTTTCCACATCGATCTTGCCGGAATGCCTCTCGACGATGCCGTACGAGATGGCAAGGCCAAGGCCGGTGCCTTTCTCCTTCGTTGTGAAGAAGGGATTGAACAGCTTCCCGATATTTTCGGGCGGTATGCCCGGTCCTGTATCTTTAATCCTGACCGTCACGACACCCGCCTCATGGGACGTCGTGATGGTGAGAGAACCTTTTCCCGCCATTGCCTGCGCTGCATTGAGAACGATATTGAGAAAGACCTGCTTCAGCTGGGTCGCATCGCCGAAGAGCACCGGCATGTCCGGCTGCAGGACCTTTTTGATCTTGATGTTCTGAAAAAGGACCTGGTTGACGATGAGGCCCATTGTCTCCTCGAGGAGATCGTTTATGTTCGTTTCACCCGGTTTGAGCTTGGTCTCGCGCGCAAAAGAGAGGAGTCCCTGGACTATTTCTTTCGTCCGTGCCGCCTCGCTGATGATGAGGTCGATATCCTCTGCCCTCGGGTCGCCCGGCTCGAGAGAGCGCTTGAGGATATGCGCATAGATTGTTATCGTGCCGAGGGGATTGTTGATCTCATGTGCAACGCCCGCCGCAAGCTGACCAAGGGCGGCCAGTTTTTCCGTCCGTATCAGCTGAAACTGCGCCTGTTCAAGTTCCTGGAGCGACTGCTGGAGCTGCTTGTGCGATCTTTCGAGCTGCTGGTATATGCCCTTCGACTCCTCAAGGAGATACGGGAGGCAATACTCCGCTTCGGATATGCCCTGGACGACGGCAACCGCTTTTTCGCGGCACGTCTTGTAGCCGCATGCGCGGCAGTCGAGGTTGTTGTGCGGAGGCAGCTTGTTTATCTTTTTCAGTACATTGCGGATCTCATTCTCCGTCGGGTCGGGAAGTTTTTCAACGCCGGCAGCATACACACGTGAAACCTTTACGTCCGCAAAATCTCTCTGGATCTTCTGCAGCATCCCGGCAGTCGTCGGGTGGAACCCGGCATTCGCGTAGCGCGACACGATCTGCCGCCTGCCGAGAACGCCCATTTCCCGCTCGATGAACGGGCCGTCAACACAGCCGTCACAGAACACAAGATCAAGGAACCTTGCCTGTATCGACCCTATGGCAAGCTGGTTCAATGCCCCGATAGCCCGCCTGCGCCCGTATGCAACGCTGACCTCGCCGACGAGGACGTCAAAGCTGTGGCCAAGACTTCGATTGAGGCCCCCGATAACAGGGGTGATCCTTCCAAGAGCAGATCCGGGCCCGTCGAACGTGGCTTCCGCGATGTTCCTCGGGTTGATCCCCGCCTCCGCGAACATGAGCCGGACATCACGGAAGGTAATGACATGGTCGATAGCGTCCGCTACGTCTTCGGAATCCAGCTCCCCCATGCGGGCAAGGCACGGCCCTATGTACACGACCTTGCACCCGGGGCCTTTTACCTTCTTTATCATCCTGCCCGCCGCTACCATGGGGGAGACGATCGGTGCGATGTTGCCGATGAGCTGCGGGAGATATTTCTCGATATACATGACGATAACGGGACAAAAAGACGATATGACGGGTTCTGTTATACCCCCGGCAAGAAGTTTCCGGTAGGGTCGCGCTATGAGCTCGGCACCCGCGGAGCCTTCCCAGACCTCTTTAAACCCTAAAGCCTTCAGGGCGTAACTGAAGCCGCCGGGAGACACAAGCTCCAGGAATGCCGGGAAAGACGGGTCGAGACAGGCCACGACTTCTTCATTGGAATCTATCAGTGCCCTGACGACCGCTGCATCGCTCTGGTATGTCATTGCCCGGTGCGGGCACCCGGTAATGCAGTTGCCGCACAGGATGCACCTTTCGGGGATGATCCGTATCGATTCCTTCTCGAGTTTGATCGCCTTCGCCGGGCAAAGCTGGACGCAGTAAAAGCACCTGCGGCATTTACGGTTGTTCACCTCTACCCGGGAACCGGCCCGGCATTTCTCTGTCATCAGTTCGCGGACGGTATTCATTCAAATACACAGGAAATTTAATAAATTACCACAAATCTTACAGTAAAGTAAGTGCTTTGTCAATGAGCATGTGAAAAGCTTTACAAGGAATTTTTCGCGTTTAATTCCCGCTACTAAGACGTCGCTGCATCTGTAGCAAATGCGTAAGAAAGCAATTCTCTCGCCCGTTCGTCGCTTGCGCTCCTCTCTCGAGTTCACAGAGTTCGCGGAGAAAGATTGTTTTTTTCTTTTCCTCGGCGAAGCCGACGAAAGTGCCGGCTGGTCGTGGTCGGCTCCGCGACCAGCCGGCAAAGTCTTTTTCTCTTCGCAGTTCTCTGTGTTCTCTGCGAGCTCGAGCGAAGCGGGCGAGAGGATATCTTTTTAAAAGTTCAGCGCCTGTTTGGGGCATCCTTTGACGCACAGGCCGCATTTCAGGCAATCGCCCTTGTATTCCATTGCCGGCTCTTCTTTCAGTGCATTGGGGCTAAGCTGCATGGGGCAGTTTTTCGCGCAAAGCCCGCAGCTCACGCAGGACTCGCGATCCATCTTAAGCGGGCGGCGGTTCGCACCGACCCAGCTCGAGAGGCTGCCTATCGGGCAGATCGAGCACCAGGTCCGCTGGTGGAGGAAGAGGGCCAGAAATATCCCGATGACCGTCGTGATGGTGAGCAGAACAATGAAGAACCGGCCGATCGCATACCCGTCCGGCCAGAGGCGAACGATCTGGAACGTGAGCATGGCCATGAGAAAGGCGATGACGCCGAGCCGGACCGGGACCGCACGCAAAGCCCGCGGGATATTCTTTCCGGGGCTTATTGCCTTCATATAGGTATCTGCGAAAGACCCGCGGGGACACATCCAGTTGCACCACGTGCGTCCGCGGAACGCCGCGAGCCCGACACCCGCCACCATGCACAGGGGGATAAAATAACCGATCAGGGAGTAGAACCACCCGGCTATGACAAGGGCAATGAATACTGAACCGAATATAGCCTGTTTTACGAACCGGGACCGGTGAGCACTCTTAAGCTCCTCTTTTGCCGAGATCTGCACCGGCTTGATGATATTTTCTGCTGTTCCGTTCATACATACCTCTTCAAGCGTTATCCGATGCATTGGCCCGCATGCGCTGTGCGATGCGTTCCTTTTCCTTAAGCGTCTCCCTGAGAACGTCGCGCATGATCGAGCATGCCTCGCTGATCCGCGGGCTTGCAAGCCTGTAATAGATCGTCGTCCCTTCGCGGCGGGTGAGGACGAGCCCCTTCTGTTTCAGCACGGAAAGGTGCTGCGACATGTTGGCCTTGTTTATAGCGATCGCATCCAGCATAGACGACACCGATCTCTCGCCCTCCTTAAGAAGGTTCAGTATTTGGAGCCGCCTCGGGTTGGCAAGCGCGAGGCACACATCCGCCTGCATCTCAAAGATCTCCATTTCCTGATCAGCCATGTCTCACTCCTATTGTTTCGTGATTTCTTAGTTTCATTATCTCGCAATTATAAGATGGTAATCTGAAAATGTCAAGAGAATACGCGGAGGGCACTTTTCGAACGCCGCGATTTTTGTCTTAATTTTCGCCTCCGATTGTCGCAATCATCCAAGTCCGTCATCCCGGCCTCCGAGCCGGGACCCAAGGTTTTTCTTCTTGAACCATTTAAAAACTTTGACGCCAGAAACAATAATAAAAACCAAACCTTGGGTCCCGGGTCAAGCCCGGGATGACGGCGGGGGTTTTGTACTGGCAGGCATAATATACCAGCTTGGATAGGGGCTGCGGGGGATTACGGCACAGTCTCTTCGCGGGAAATGACGGCGGGGCGGACTGCAGGTTTCGCGCTTCAAATTCGCGACAGCCTTCTATCTCGTTAGACACCGGAATATTTCCCCGATATACATACGATGATAATCTTTCTTGGGATAAAAACCGTCTATGTCGGGGGAGAGGAAATTGGCCGGGGTTATGTCCTGGTAATATATCTTTCGGCACTCGAGGACGAGCCGGGCTTCGGCGAAGTAGATGGTGTCCTCGCCAAAGACGGGTGTTAGACGGGCCTCGGCGGCCTTGTTGACGTCCCGTCCCGAATGCGTTCCGCAGTATGTCAGGGCGTCACGGTATTCCTCCTCGAAGAAGCTCAATGAAAAATATTCCGCTTTTTCGATGAACTCATATGTATAGCGGTTCGGCCGGACGACGCACAGGGCGATGCGCCTGTCCCACATGACCCCGAGACCGCCCCAGGCCCCCGTCATGGTATTGTAGGACTCTTTCGTGCCCGCGGTTATCAGCATCCAGTCGACGCCTATGAGTTTGAACGGGTTATAGCCGATCTCGTCGGGCTTCGTTTCGATAAATATACGTTCCATGACACCCTCCTTTACAATTATTTCATTCTTTACATTATACCGTGAAAGGGATAAATGGCGGGGCGAGAAAATCACAAAGACACTGGATCCCGGCCTTCGCCGGGATGACGACGAGAGCGAAAAAAAGGCGCTCGGTTTTTACGCCTCACGCCTTACGCTTTACGCCTTACGATCTTTCAGAACCGTCAAACCGCTTGAACGCGTAAACCTATTGCGTTATTTCAAGCCCCCCTTGATCGTACACAAACCACGTTCAAGCGGTTTAAACGGCCAAAGCTTTACTGCTTGCCTGTGGTCAGGTATTCGTGGATCGCCGTCGCCGCTTTTCTCCCTGCACCCATTGCAAGAATAACGGTTGCGGCGCCTGTCACGATGTCACCCCCCGCCCATACTTTATCACGCGTTGTCTTGCCCGTTTCCTGGTCAGCGACAAGTGTTCCTCTCTTCGTTGTGTCGAGTCCGGGTGTCGTCGCCGGGACCAGCGGGTTCGGGCTGTTCCCGATCGCGACCACAACGGCATCTACCGGCATCCGGAAATTGGAACCGGGAATCTCGACCGGTGAGCGCCGCCCGGACGCATCCGGCTCACCAAGTTCCATTTTGAGGCATTCGATCTCCTTAACCCACCCATTCTCGTCACCAATGTATGCGAGAGGCAGGGTGAGCACGTCGAAGATCACGCCCTCTTCCTCGGCATTCTCCGCTTCCTCGGCACGTGCCGGCAGTTCCTTGTGGGAGCGCCTGTACACGATGTGCGACTCGGCGGCACCCATGCGCACAGCAGTCCGCGCCGAATCCATCGCGACGTTCCCGCCGCCGACGACCGCAACCTTCACATGCCTTTTTACCGGCGTCGCTGCTTTCGGCGCCTGGTAGCCTTTCATCAGGTTCATACGGGTCAGGTATTCGTTGGCCGAATACACACCGTTTAAGTTTTCCCCGGGGATGTCCATGAACCAGGGAAGCCCCGCGCCTGTTCCAACGAAAACAGCGTCGAACTCTTCAAGGAGTTCGTCTATCGACCGGGTCTTCCCGACAACGAAGTCGGTAAACACCTTGACGCCAAGGGCCTTCAGATAATCCAGCTCCCGCGCGACGATCGCCTTCGGAAGCCTGAATTCCGGGATGCCGTACACGAGCACGCCTCCCGCCTTATGAAGCGCCTCGAAGATCGTCACCTCGTGGCCGAGCATGATGAGGTCGCCCGCGACTGTAAGTCCGGCTGGTCCCGACCCGACGATGGCAACCTTCTTTCCGGTCGGCGGCGCCTTCTCAGGAAGGTCGATCTTCCCCTGTGCCGCTTCCCAGTCGGCAAGAAAACGCTCGATACGGCCGATCGCTATCTCGCCGCCCTTGTTGAGCAGGATGCATTTTGACTCGCACTGTGACTCCTGCGGACACACCCTGCCGGAGATGGCTGGAAGACAGTTCTTTTCTTTGAGCTTTTTTATACCCGCCGAAAAATCTCCTTTCTTGACACAGGCGATGAAAGCGGGGATATCGATCCCGACAGGACACCCTGTCTGGCATCTCGGCTTTTTGCACTGCAGGCAGCGCGAGGCCTCCGCCTGCGCAAGTTCCTTGGTATAACCGAGCGCCACTTCCTCGAAATTATTTCGCCTGATCTTCGGAGACTGGTGGGGCATCGCTCTCCGGTTGAGATCTATCTTGCTTGCTTTTTCCTGAGTTTTCTCGTCATTCATGCCAGGCACACTTCCCTTCTTTATGCGCGAAAGTGGCGTCGCTCTTGCGGAAGAACAGTGTTTCCTCCCTCATATACGCCTTCCTGCGCGCGAGAAATTCCTTCCAGTCAATGTCGTGTCCGTTGAATTCCGGGCCGTCGACACAGGCGAATTTCATCTTCCCGCCGACGGTTACCCGGCATACGCCGCACATTCCCGTGCCGTCGATCATGATCGGGTTCAAGTTGACCACGGTCGGTATGGCAAGGTCTTTTGTGACCTCCGACGTATGCGCCATAAGATATGTACACCCGTTGACGATGATCCTGTCGGGCTTCTCCCGCATGCCGTGGATAACATCCGGCAGGCGGCTTATATGGCCCTTCGTTCCCAGGCTGCCGTCACGGGTGATGGTGTATATCTTTTCCGCGATCGGAATATACTTATCGAGCCAGTAGATGAGGTACGAACTCCTGGCTTCGAGGACGATCGATACCTTGTTCCCTTTTGCCTTCAACGCCTTTGCGACGGGGTACAGACTTCCGATCCCGTAGCATCCGCCGACAAGCAGGACATTCCCGAATGTATCAATGTGCGTTTCGTTCCCCAGCGGCCCGACGCATGTGAGCACCTCATCGCCCGCGTTGAGTCCCGCGAGCACCGATGTCGAGGCGCCGACCTCCATGAACACGATGGTGATCGTGCCTTTCTCGGGGTCATAGTCGGCTATCGAGAGCGGTATACGCTCACCTTCCTCGGCGCCCCGGACGATGACGAACTGCCCGGGCCTTACCTTGGTCGCGATCTCCGGCGCGTCCAGCACAAGGACATGCATATTGGGAACGATCATGGACCGTTCAATAACTTTATTCACTTATGCCTCCTTTCTTCTATCGC
Organism: Syntrophorhabdaceae bacterium; assembly: GCA_963666485.2. Lineage (GTDB taxonomy): Bacteria > Desulfobacterota > Syntrophorhabdia > Syntrophorhabdales > Syntrophorhabdaceae > Delta-02. The sequence continues at coordinate 745,322 of CAXXUO010000001.1, forward strand.
CTTCATACCGGCGACGTTATCGTGAAGGGGCACACCACGGAAAGACGCCGGGCCCTCTGCCGTAGCCTTGCGGGATGCGGGCTTCTCGGCGGCCTTGCCTTCCATGACTACCTTCTTCCTCGGGACCGTTTTGTCCTTTCCCGAAAAGCCGGGAACAGCCTTCTTGATCTCCGATTGTATCGCTGCCAGCGAACCGAATTTGAATGCGCCTTTCTTGACCTTTCCCGCTATGCCGTTTACGATCCACCAGTCCGCCTTCGCATCGGCATATGGCTCCGATGCCTTATTGTAGGAGAGTATCTTGCCCTCGAAGCTGATCGTCGTCCCCGGGGCCTCGGTGAAGAGTGCAGCAGGCAGGTTCAGGTTCGGCTTCACGCCTTCCGGCGCCGGAAGCGCATTCTGGTAAATGATGTAATCGCACTGAGGTAAGCCGCCACCCGGCGCCTCACCGATAAAATATCCGACCTTCCGTTTCGCTTTCAGGTCGACGACCGACGCCGGGTCTTTCATCTTCAACACCCCGTCGGATTTTATACTGCCGGGCATGAGCCCCGGGAATGCACCCATGGCGAGCATGCCAAGCAGGTTCGTGTAGGGATGGCAGACAATGACCTTCCACCCCAGGTCGTTTCTCATGGAAAGAACACGGTCTAATATCTCTTTGCGTTTTTTCGAAAATATCGCGCCGGGTCCGATGATCGCTATATTGCGTTCGCCTTTCTTGAAGAAGGACGCCGGCACCTTGGCCTTCTTGCCGTTGCCTGACATTGACTTCACTATATTGTCAAGGAAGTCCGGCCAGCCCTCGGGATTCGATTGGAACCCGTGTTCCGCCAGGAAATCGAGGTTGCAATCCCCGCTGTCGATCGTGACGAGCGTCGCGTCTTTACGGGAGGCCTTCTTGACCGCAATACCGAGCGGTGTGAAACCGTAGGTCGTGTCAAGCCCGATCGAGAGGATGCCTTTCGCATTCTCCACGGAATCGATCGGTTCGGACGTAAGTGCAAGGTCCACGAAGGCCCTGAGGTCGCTTCCCAGGTCATACATGACCGAAGAGAGAATGGCCTCTGTCCCTACCACCTCGCGTGCAAATTTCTGGGCCGCAAAAAGGTCCTCATTCGAGAGATCAGGGGAGACCACAACGCACGCTCCCTTTGACCCCGCTTCCTTGATCTTTTCTGCCGCCTTATCGAGGGCGCCGTTCCAGTCGATAAGATCGTATCCTTCCGGCCCGAGAACGGTCGGTGCCGCCAGCCTGTCCGGGCTCAGCACGTATTCCGGTATGGCGAAGCGCCCCTTGACGCATATCAGGCCGTGTTCTGTCGGTGAGTCGTAATCGGCGCTGACGTCGACGACCTCACCGTCCTTTACTTTCAGGTCGAGCGTACACCCGGTTGGGCAGTACGGACATGTCGACTCGATGATCTCGTCCGGCTTTCCCGACCATTTGCTTACCTTCGCGGAAAGTGCACCCGTGGGGCACACGGCAACGCAGGCGCCGCAAAACTCGCAGCCCGCCTCGAGATGTGTCCGTGCAAATGCGGGCCCGATCGTTGTCTGCTTGCCGCGCTGTTTAAAGCTCAATGTTCCATTGAGGCGAATTTCGTTGCATACCCGGACGCACCGCCCGCACAGTATGCAGAGGTTATAATCCCTGTCGTAGAACGGATCCTCTTTTTCGACGGGGAAATTCCTGTAATAGACGGGGTACGATGTCTCTGTGAGACCGACTTTTTGCGTTATATCCTGAAGCTCACAGAGCGCGTCGTTCGGGCAGTAGCGGCAGCCCGTCGTGACGCCGACCTTGCGGATCGTTCCCTGGAACTCCTTGCAGTCGTCCTGCTCCCCGCAGAAGAGGCAGCTTGCCGGATGCTCGCTCAAGAGGAGCTTCAAGACCTCCTGGCGGAGCGTCCTTACCTCCGCGGTGTCAGTCCTTATCACCATGCCTTCCTCTACCGGCGTCGTGCATGACGTCGGGAAGCCCCTGATGCCGTCGACCTCCACGACGCACAGCCTGCATGCGCCGTACGAAGGCAGGTGCTCCAGCGCGCACAGGGACGGTATGTCGACCCCGGCCTCGCGCGCCGCCTGGAGAATGGTCAAGCCAGCCTTCGCCTCCACTTTCCTGTTATCGATCGTTATGGAAACCTTTTTCTCCTTGGTCATGATTGTTTCTCCGCTGTTCTGATCACGATGGCGTCGCCCGCGATAGCTTCGTAACGGCAAACCTCATAGCAAGATCGGCACTTTATGCATTTTGAGGCGTCGAGATTGTGAGGCTCGGACCTCGGACCGGTAATTGCCCCTGTCGGGCAGACCCGGACGCACGACTGGCACCCGGTGCATTTTTCCTTGATGACACGGTATTCGATGAGCGGTTTACATACCGTCGCCCGGCACCTGTGGTCCTTGATGTGCTCCAGGTACTCGTTCCGGAAATACCGCAACGTGGTCAGGACCGGGTTCGGCGCCGTCTGGCCGAGGCCGCACAGGGCGCCTTTCTTGATCGTGTCGCCTAAGGTTCTCAATGCAAGAAGATCGTCGGGAGTTCCTTCCCCGTCCGTGATCCTCTGGAGTATCTCGAGAATGTGCCTCGTACCGACCCGGCAGGGCACGCATTTCCCGCAGGACTCTTTCTGCGTGAAATCGAGAAAATACTTCGCCAGGTCAACGATGCACGTGTCCTCATCCATGACGATGAGGCCGCCCGAGCCCATGATCGAGCCCGCGCTTGCAAGTGATTCGTAATCGACCGTGAGGTCGAGGAATTCCTCTGAGAGGCAGCCCCCTGACGGTCCGCCCGTCTGGATGGCCTTGAATGGCTTCTGCACCCCGCCGCCGATGTCGAAGATGATCTCGCGCAGCGTCGTGCCGAGCTGGACCTCGATGAGCCCCGGCCGGCGGATCTTGCCGACGAGGGAGAATGTCTTTGTGCCGCGATTGCCTTCTTTACCGAAACGGTTGTACCATTCCGGGCCGTTCCTTAAGATGTTCGGGAGCGTGCCCAGTGTCTCGACGTTGTTGATGATCGTCGGCGACTGGAAAAGGCCCGATATAGCGGGGAATGGCGGGCGTGATTTCGGCATGCCGCGCTTGCCTTCTATGGAACCGATGAGCGCTGTTTCCTCACCGCAGACAAACGCGCCGGCGCCCTCCTTGATCTTGATCTCGAAACTGAAGTCGGAGCCAAGGATATTCTTGCCGAGGAGCCCGTACTCGCGCATCTGGCCGATCGCCCGTTTGAGCCGGTCGATCGCGAGCGGATACTCCGCGCGGATATACACGATGCCCTTGCTCGCACCGATCGCGTACCCGGCGATGAGCATGCCTTCAAGGACGGCATGCGGGTCGGATTCGATGAGCGACCTGTTCATGAATGCACCGGGGTCACCTTCATCGGCGTTGCAGATGAGATATTTCTGTTCACCCGGCGATTCCCTGCAGACCGTCCATTTCCTGAAGGTCGGGAACCCGGCGCCGCCGCGGCCTCTCAGGCCGGCCTGCCGTACGACGGCGATGACGTCCTCGGGGGTTGTTTTTAGTGCTTTCATGAAACCCTGGTACCCGTCGACAGCGAGGTACTGGTCGATCTCTTCGGGATCGATAAAGCCGCAGTTGCGCAGCACGATGCGGACCTGGGGTTTCAGCATGGGGAGATCGAAGAATTTCGGGATGCCTTCAAAACCATCGCTGCCGAAATGCCCGAGGGCGAGTTTCTTGTGGGGCACGCCGTCGATGAAATGGGACTTCAGGATCATCCCCAGCATCTTGGCATTGACGTTGTTGTAGCTGACGCGAGGCTGACCGGGCATCTTGATGTCAATGAGCGGTTCAAGATAGCACGGCCCGATGCACCCTACCTCGATAATGCGGGCGGTTTTCTTGTTTTCATCAAGAAAGGTCTTGACGCCTTCCTTGAGGTCGAGAGCCCCGGCAGCACGGCCGCAGGATGCGGCACCTACGTAAACGATGGGCTCCTTGTTGTCGTTGAGCTTCTCCCATTTACTCTTTGCCGAATCGATCTTCTTAGCGAGTTTATTCATAATTTTTCAATAACTCCGTCAGTTTATTGACCGTCATCCTGCTGTAAATATCACGATCGATCTGCACGACGGGGGACAATGCACAGCACCCGAGGCATGCGACGCGATCGACGTCGAAACGCTGGTCCTCAGTTGTCTCCCCGCAGTGAATGCCCAGGCTGTGTTCAAGGCTGTCGAGCAGTGTGCCGCCGCCCCTGACATGGCACGCTGTCCCGAGACATACCTTGATGCCGTGGCGCCCCGGTTCCGTGAAACGGAACTGCGCATAGAATGATGAAACACCGTAGATCTGGTTTTCTGAAATGCGAAGGTACCGGGAAATAGCTTTTACGTTATCTTCCCCGATATACCCGAAGACCGCCTGAACATCCTGTAGGATCGGGATCAACTCGTCGGGACCGCGGCCATGCTTCCCGAGAATCTTTGAAATTTGTTCGGGCATGGATCTCTCCTATGCCACTAATGTGGCGTTACGAATAAATCAGTCGCGCCGTGATCCGTTCGAGCAGGTATCGTGAAATTTTATCAGTTGTGAGATGGCGGTAGTACTGGCTTCCAATCGTTCCCCGAAAAATGCCCCCATGTACACTCATTATTAAAGAAGGCACAAAGTACTGTCAAGAAAAAATTTGAAAAAAGTTGTATATCATGGAAACTATTGACGTTACACAGTAGGCAAGAGGGGCCGTACGGGACACTGTATACAGTATACTGAAAAGGCGGGTAAGGGGTAATGGGCAAGGGGTAATGGGAAACAGGGAAAAAGAAAAAGGTTTTTTGGGTTCACCGAATATTTAAGGTACAGGTTGATGGGTAATGGGTGATACGATTTTCATCGTTTCTCCATTACCCATTACCCATTACCTGGCTTTTCTATTCAGTTCCAGCGTTACGAGGTTAGACGTGTCGGCGCATTGGACGCGGATCGTATCGCCGTCCCACCAGGGGAGGTTGCCGCCGAACTGAAAGGTCTGGAGGTCGGGGAAAATAGAGTGATAGAAGAAACCGCACAGACCTCCGGAATCGTGGCAGCTTATCTCGAAGGCGTCACCCGCCTTATGCCCTGCGCTGCACGTTCCTCTCGATTCAACGACCGTGGCCGTGACCTTGTAGCCTATGCCCGGATCCAATGCCATAGTGTGCCTCCTTCAGGGTCGTAAAACGCGAGACGCGAAAAGTTAAAGATTTCTGATCCATCCGCATCTCACGTTTTACGTCTTGCGTCTTGCGAGCCTTTTACGCGCCCGCCCGTATCGACATTATATCCCCGTCCTGCACGATATACGTCTTTCCTTCGAGGCGCCAGACGCCGGCCTTCTTGCATTCATTCATCCCGCCGTATTTCATAAAATCCGCGTAGGAAACCACCTCTGCCCGGATAAACCGGGCCGAGAGGTCCGTATGTATCGCACCGGCGGCCTCCTGCGCGGTGACGCCCCTGCGCACGGGCCATGCCCGGCATTCGTCGTCGCCGACCGTGAGGAACGAGATGAGGCCGAGCGTGTCGAAGGCGAGCCGGATCATTCTCCCCCTGATGGATTCCTTCAGGCTGAACTCCTCCATGAACGCCGCGCGCTCATCGTCCGCCATCATCGCAAGCTCCTGCTCGAGGGTTGCGCAGACGTACAGCACGGGATATCCGTCAAGCTCTTCGGCGCGCCCTTCATCTTCGGCGACCGTACCTTCCGGCCGGTTTACCGCGATCATCATCGGCTTCTGCGAGAGGAAGCGGAAACCGCGCACCGCCTTCTCGTCGTTCGGGCCAAGCTCAAGCGTTTTGAGCGCTTTGCCGTCCCCGACATGCGCCAGCAGCCGGTCGAGAAGCTCGATCTCCTGCTGCAGCGCGGTATTCTCCTTCTTGCCGCCCTGCCTCCTGATCCTCTCGATCCGCCCCTCTATCTGGATCATATCGGCAAGGATAAATTCGTTCATCAGGTCCTGGAATTCACGCTTCACGTCAGCTCCTTCATCGCCGTCGAAATCATTGAGGACCAGTATGAAGGCGTCGCTCGAGCGCATCTTCTGGAGCGTCTTTGCATTTACTGTTGAGTCTTTTATGTTCCCTTCACCGATCGCCACCGTATCGGCAAGCTCGATCCGCGCGTACGTGGTTTTCTTTGGTTTGAATATTGCGGCAAGCTCGTCGACGCGCGGGTCCGGTACGTCGATCAATACGATATTGTCGCCGTCCGAGAAGCCCCGCGCACTTTCAACACCGCTCAATGCCTGAAAAAGCGTCGTCTTTCCCGACCGCGCCGGCCCGATAACTGAAATATACATCGCATTCTCCCTTTATTGTACGAACAAAACCCGGATGGTTCGATATCCCGCCGGGCCATAATTATACCGTCTTTTGAGGGCTTGTGTCAGCTTTTTATCCGGCAACGCGCCTGACGTCTTGCACGATCGCCGTCCTTCGGACCGGGATGGGCCCCTGTTTCCGCCAAAATCCAAAAATATTATTTAGCCGCATGATCATGCCAGCCGCACAGCGTTTAATAGCAACGCACGACGCAGGACCCGACCGATCATCGCACTATCGTACTTAAAATTTCTGTTATAATTTTATGAACACGAACGGGCATGTTAACCGGGCTTCGAGGTTGCAGCGCAAAGACAAATATCCCTGGTGCAAGGTGATGATGACACAGAAAGATCGGTCTCAGGCACGGACATTATCTGCTGAACCTTTTATGAAGGCGTTCTACCAGAACTCGGCTGCGGCCATGATCATCGACCGGGATACCATGTCAATTATCGACGTCAATGAAAGCTTCCTGAGGACATTCGGGTATACGCGCGAAGAGGTCATAGGCACCACGGCGTTAAAGTTAAATCTGTACTATGATCCGGCAGATCGCTCGGCGGTCCTCGACATGCTGAACGAGCGCGGCACTATCAGGAATTACGAGTTTACCGGGCGGGCCAAATCCGGGAAACCGGTCAATCTGCTTCTCTCGGCGGATGATGTTTCGGTCCATGGCAGCCATTATACGATCGCCTCGGGGATGGATATTACCGACCGTAAGGCGGCCGAAGAAAAATTGCGGGAAAGTGAACAAAAATACCGGACCCTCGTGGAACAGGCCGATGACGGGATCATCCTGGTACAGGACGCGGTCATGGAGTATGTCAACCCCCGCATGGCGGACCTGCTCGGCACTACGGTGGAAGAGATCACGGGGTCCTTTATAGCCGACTATATAGATTCCGCAGATGTCGAAAAGGTGACCGAAAGGCACCGAAGACGGCTGGCCGGAGAAAAGTTTCCATCGATATATGAAGCGCTCCTGAAACGCGGCGACGGGGCACCGGTGCAAACCGAACTCAACGTCGGCCTCATCACGTACCGGGGAAGACCTGCCACGCAGGTCATCGTGCGGGACATCACGGAGCGCAAACGGATGGAGGATGACCTGCGCCGGTCCCAATACGAACTGGAACGGCGCGTCGAAGAACGGACCGAGGAATTGCAGAAGGCGTACAACCGGCTGCTGGCGGAGATCAAACAGCGGCACGTGGCCGAGGAACAGCTTCTCCAGACACAAAAGATGGAGGCAGTCGGGAACCTTGCCGGAGGTATCGCCCACGATTTCAATAATATGCTCGCAGTCATCATTGGAAATGCCGAACTTGCCCTCGACGACGTGACGGGGCCTCCCCGGCATTTCCTCAAGCAGATCCTCAAGGCATCCGAGCGGTCCCGGGACCTGGTGCGGCAGATACTCACATTTACCCGGAAGAACGAGGAACCGAGGGAGATCATTCACATCATACCCCTTTTGAAGGATACCGTAAAAATGCTTCGGGGCTCTATGCCGAGCACTATTCGCATCATCCTCACTATCCGTACCGATCGGGACGCGGCCGTCGCAAACCCGTCCCAGGTACAGCAGGTCGTTATGAACCTGGCCACCAATGCCGCGCATGCGATGGAGCACGGCGGTATACTGGCGATCCGGTTGACAGAAACTACCTTCGAGGACGGGGACCGCCTTCCTGAGAAAGACATGGAGGCCGGCAGATACCTGAAGATAAGGATCGCCGACACGGGGACAGGGATCGGGGACGATGTTCGCCAGCGGATATTCGAACCATTCTTCACTACCAAGGGCCCGGGGAAAGGGACAGGAATGGGGCTTGCGGTCGCCTTCGGTATCGTCAAGGCCCACGAAGGTGCGATAACGGTGTCGAGCAGACCGGGTAAAGGGTCGGTTTTCAGCGTATTTCTGCCGGCGTCCCGGGGGGAAACGAAAGAGGAACCCGTTCAAAGCTGGACGCTCCCGCGGGGGAAAGAATCCATCCTCGTGGTGGATGATGAACCTCTCGTGGTGGAAGCCACGTCAGAAACCCTCAAACGGCTGGGATACACGGTAACCACTGCCGAAAGCGGACCTGACGGATGGAGAAAATTCAAGAACGATCCTCGCTGCTTCGACCTTGTCATTACGGACCATGTCATGCCGGACATCACAGGGATGAGACTGGCGGAGAAAATGCTCAGAATGAGGCGTGATCTCCCCGTCATACTCTGTACGGGTTACAGCGAGATGGTCTCCCCGGAAAAGGCGAAAGCTGTCGGTATCCGCGAGTTCCTCATGAAACCGCTTATGGTGCAGGAACTGGCATATATCGTACGCCGGGTGCTCGATACTCAAATGTACGGGGCTTAGGCAAGACGCCTGTCGAGTGCGCGGTACCTGAGCGCCTCGGCGATGTGGTGCTGGTGTATCGCAACGCTTCCCTCGAGATCGGATATGGTGCGGGCGACTTTCAGGACACGATGGTAGGCGCGCGGCGACAGGGCCCATTTTTCCACGGCGGCTATGAGCATCTTTTCTGCGCCGTCATCATGAGGACAATATTTACGGATGTCCCTCACGGACATCTGGGCGTTCGCGTATATCCTTCTCCCGGAGAAGCGCTTGCCTTGTATATCCCGGGCCCTTGTTATCCTTTCATTGATGATACGCGAAGGCTCCTCGTTCCCTGCGCCGGCAAGGTCGCGGATATCGACCGGCGGGACCTCGATGTGGATATCGATCCTATCGAGCAGCGGCCCCGAGATGCGGGAGCGGTACTTGTAGATCTGCGCCGCGCCGCATGAACAGGCGTGCTTCGGATCGCCCAGGTAACCGCACGGGCACGGGTTCATCGCAGCGACGAGCATGAACCGGGCAGGGAAATTTACCGCGTGGCTGACCCGGGATATCGTGACGTGGCCCTCTTCGATCGGCTGGCGCAGCGCATCGATCACGTGCCGCTGGAATTCGGGGAACTCGTCGAGGAAGAGGACGCCGTTATGGGCAAGGCTCACCTCGCCGGGCCTCGGTATGCTCCCGCCGCCGATAAGGCCGGCATCGGATATGCTGTGATGCGGGGCCCTGAAAGGGCGGTCCGCAATGAGCGACTGCCCGGGGCCCAAAAGGCCCGCGATGCTGTGGATCTTTGTTGTCTCCACGGCCTCCGCATATCCCGGCCGCGGCAGAATGGACGGCAGCCGCCTCGCCAGCATCGTCTTTCCGGAACCGGGCGGCCCGACCATGATGATATTATGGGCGCCTGCCGCGGCGATCTCGAGCGCCCTTTTCGCCTGCTCCTGGCCTTTTATATCCGAAAAATCAAGGTCTTCCGCCCCGGGGTGCCCACATTCCCCGACCTCGCCGGCGGGAAATCTTTTTAAGTTTCCGTCACCCCGGAAATAGTGGAAAACCTCGAGCAGGTGGTCTGACCCCAGAACGTTTATGTCGCGTACTATCGAGGCCTCTCTGCCGTTTTCCGACGGAACGATTATGGACCCGATCTTTTCCTTCTGGCCCAGCATGGTCATGGGCAGTATCCCGCGGACGCCTTTTATGCGCCCGTCCAGGGAAAGCTCGCCGACCATGAGGTGATCGCCGAGCGGCCCGGCGCTGATCGCCCTCATCGCCGCAAGGATGCCCACCGCTATGGGAAGGTCGAATGACGACCCTTCTTTCCGGACATCCGCCGGGGCCAGGTTGACCGTTATCCTGTCCCCCGGGAATTCGAAGCCGGCATTCCTGATCGCCGAGCGGACGCGTTCCTTGCTTTCCTTCACGGACGCCTCCGGCAGTCCTACCATGTTGAATGCAGGGAGACCATGAGCGATGTCCACTTCGACATCGATCTTGATCCCGTCGATACCATACAGGGTGGCAGTAGGAATTCGCGCTATCACAGGTAAACCTCTCCCCGATAATTTATGCTGATCCTTCATATTACTTTTCGCGAGGCTAAAAAGTCCCGAAAGGGCACAGATCTTTTTCAGGTGGAAAGGGCGGAGCCTTACGCTGCCGGATATTGCGCTATTTTTCCCGGCTTTTTTCTGAAACTAACTGTTTGATGCGGCGGACGTCCTGGCCCCTTTTTCCATCACACACGAGGATGCCGTTGCGGCACGCCACGACGACGATATCGGACAAGCCGATAACCGCGACCGGTGTGTCGCCGGAAATTATGACGGAGTTCGAGGTGTCGATAACCACGGCGCCGTCCTTCACGATGTTGCCGTCTCTGTCGGTTGGAAGGACCCTGCGAAGAGCACTGAAGGTCCCGATGTCATCCCATGAAAATGTGGCCGGCATGACAAGCACGTTGCCTGCTTTTTCCATCAGGCCGTAATCGATCGAGATCTTTTCGAGGCCGGCGAAAATAGCATGTGCCTTCCCGGGCATACCTGACCGGGCGGCTTTCCGGTAGGCCATGATCCCCTCGTGCAGGCCGGGCATATGGGCCTTAAGGGAATCAAGGAACACCCGGGCCCGCCAGACAAAGATCCCGGCATTCCAGTAATAGACGCCTTCCCTGATGTACCGCCGGGCCCTGGCGATCTTTGGCTTTTCGACGTACCGGTCGACCTCGAAACACTCCGTCCCGTGCGGCAGCGCAACGGGCGCACCTCTCTTGATATACCCGTATCCAGTCTCGGGCCTCGTGGGGGTTATGCCGATCGTGATGAGATCATCGCGGCTTTGGGCCGCTCGTATTGCCTTTTTCAGCAGGGCCAGGAAGTTCTTTTCATCGGGCACGAAATGATCGGACGGCAGAACGACCATGACGGCATCCGGGTTTTTGGACGTCACTATGGTCGCCGCCAGGCTGATGCACGGCGCGGTGTCGCGTTCGACCGGCTCGATTATGAAATTCTCCGGGGGTATATCAGGCAGGCAGGTACGGGCGACGGGGAGGTGCACCTTTCCCAGGACGATGAATATATGGTCGATCGGGACCATCCTTTTTGCCCTTTCGACGGTCAATTCGATGAGGGTCTTCTTCCCGACGAGGCTGATGAAAGGCTTCGGGACGGCCTCGGTGCTGAGCGGCCAGAAACGTTCCCCCCGGCCTCCCGCCATGACGACGAAAAAAACATCGCCGGTTATCGCAGCTTTTTTTCGTGCGCCGTCCTGTGTGTTATTCATTTTCTAAAACCTTTCAGGCCCTTCCTTCATGAGATACCTTACAAGAATTGTAACACATGCGGCAGGATCTCCGATGCGGTCCCCTTGAGAAAATGATCGGTGATCGAGGATGTAAAGGGCGTTTTTTCAACATTGATCTCTATTATGACCGCCCCGTTCGATTTTGCCTGGTAGGGTATGTCGGCCGCCGGGTAGACCACGCCTGACGTGCCTATGATAAGCATTACCCTGCACCTGTCCGCCTCGTCATTCGCGCGCATCATTTCCGACATCGGGATCCCCTCGCCAAAAAATACCACGTCGGGTTTCAGGGCCTTTCCGCATGTCTCACACCGGGGATAGGGATGCACTGCGGCCGATTCAGGAGTGAAGGGAAGCCTTTTCTGGCAATCCATGCACACGAGCCAGCGGTGGTTCCCGTGATATTCGATCACGTTGGTGTTGCCGGCCTCCTGGTGCAGGCCGTCGACATTCTGCGTGATGACCGCCTTGAGGTAGCCCATTTTTTCGAGACTGGCAAGGGCCTTATGGGCCGGCGACGGCGCGGACGAAAAAACGACGGATGCCATGTCCCGCAGCATGATCCACACCTTTTCCGGATGCCGCATAAAGGCTGATATCTGGGCATACTCCATCGGGTCGTATTTTTCCCAGAGCCCCTGCCCGCCGCGAAAGGCCGGGATGCCGGCATCGACGGATATCCCGGCACCCGTAAAAGCTACCAGGTATTTCTTTTCTTTTATTATATCGGCTATTTTCTTGTAATCTTCCATTCCCTGCTCCATAAAACAATGATCCCCGTCCTGCTTCTTAACCGGCTTTCCAGCCTTTATGAATGTCCTTGAATGCCGGTACGAGGCCAAAACCATCGGCCTTTTTTATTGCCCTTTTGATCGCCTCGGCGACGACGAATTCGGCAAGTACCCCGACCTTGTTGATATCGGCTTCGATATCGCCGAGCGACAGGGCAAAAACAAGGTCCCCGTCAAACGTGGTGTGAACGGGACTGATCGTCTTTATAAGCCCGGCCTGGGCCATCTGGGCAACCTTCGTAATATCCCTCTTCGCGAATTTGGCATTTGTCGCCACCACGCCGAGGGTCGTATTGACGAGGGCAAACTTTTGCTTCACGATCCCCTGCTTGAGGGAATTGGCGGTATTCGCGAATTCCATGCTGTCCTCGGATTTTCTCAGGCCCGCGATTATCCTGCCCGTTATGTTGTCGATGATGTCCCCGAAGGCGTTGACGGTGACGAGGGCGCCGACCCGGAGCCCGTCGGGCATGGCGACGCTGCACGTTCCCAGCCCGCCCTTCATCGCGCGTGACGTCTCGAAAAGTTTTCCGATGACCGCACCGACCCCGGCGCCGACGGAGCCTTCCGGTACTTCTTCCTGCGCGTTCAGGCATGCCGCATACCCCATCTGTGACGTAGGACGGACCGTGTGGTCCCCGAAAAGAAGGTCGAATATGACCGCGGTCGGTACTATGGGCACGCGCGTGATCCCCACGTCGAACCCGACCCCTTTTTCCTCGAGGTATTTCGATACCCCCGAGGCGGCGTCGAGGCCGAACGAACTGCCTCCCGACAGGACGATCGCGTGAATGCGGTCCACAATATGGCCCGGGCTCAAGGCATCGACCTGCCGCGTACCGGCCGCGCTTCCGCGCACGTCGATACCGGCAACGGCCCCTTCTTCGCAGAGTATGACCGTACAGCCGGTCATGCCGTTAAAGTCCGAGGCATGCCCGACCTTGATCCCCGGTACATCGGTTATTGCATTAAACATGGAAGATCACCTCGAATGATTGATTGATCAGGTACCCAATTTTTTTCTCATGTTCGCCGACTTTTGTTCATTTTCCCGTTTGAGGTCTTTTTTCAGCCGTGCAAGGGAAGCCGCGATGTCCTCATACTTGATGGAAAGTATCTGGCTTGCAAGTATCGCGGCATTTTTTCCGGCGTCTATGCCGACGGACGCAACCGGTACCCCGGGGGGCATCTGCACTATCGAATAGAGCGCGTCCTTACCCTTGAGCATCCCGCTCGACGCAGGGACCCCGATGACCGGCAGCGTGGTATGGGATGCGATCACACCGGGAAGATGCGCCGCCATGCCGGCGACGGCGATAATGACCTCTATCCCCTGCCTGCGCGCATTTTTCGCATACCTGACGGTCTTTTCCGGGTTGCGGTGCGCGGACGATATATCGATCACGTACGGTATCTGTGCCTTTGCCAGGAATTTCAGGCCGTCTTCCATGATCTTGATATCGCTGTCGCTTCCGAGAAGCACCAGGACCTTCGGTTTCTGCATATTCACCCCTTAAGGGACCATATTTTCAACTCGTGTGAGTAAATTAATACCATATTTGCGCGCAATACTGAAGAAAGATAGTTCAAGGTTCAAAGTTCAAGGTTCAAAGAAAAAAAAGACCCCTCCGTTACTGCGGCCGTTTTTTGTCTTTTTCTTTGAACCTTGAACCTTGAACTTGTTTTTTTAGTACCAATATGCAACTGATATAGAAGCATGGCAAAAAAAGAAACACTGGCAATGGTCCCCCTGTTCCGGGGGCTGTCTGAGAAACAGCTTGACCTGATGGGCGAGGCCTTCCCCAGGAAGCTGTACTCTCCGTCCCAGATCATCTTTTCGGAAGGCGAACCGGCTTCCGGGTTCTACATCCTGCTCTCCGGGAGGCTCAAGATATATAAGCTCTCTCTGGAAGGCAAAGAGCAGATCCTCCACATTATCGAGCCGGGCGAACCTTTTGCGGAGGTGGCGCTCTTCTCCGAAACGAAATTTCCCGCATATGCCGAGGCGATCGAAAAAAGCGAGGTCATGTTCCTGTCCCGCAACGCCTTTCGCCAACTGATCGGCAACGACCCATCCATAGCGATGAACATGCTGGCGATCCTCTCGCACCGGCTCAAATATTTTACCCGCCTCATAGAAGACCTGTCCCTGAAAGAGGTCCCCCAGAGACTGGCCGCGTACCTCCTGTTCCTGGCGAAGCATGACGGCTCTTCGACATATTCGCAGGTGGCCCTTGGCATTTCGAAAGGTCAGCTCGCCAGCCTTCTTGGCACGATACCCGAGACACTGTCGAGGATCATGGCAAAGATGGCAGGCCAGGGCCTGATAGACGTGCACGGCAGGAAAATAACGCTGCTCGATCCCACCACCCTTGAACTCCTGGCGCACGGGAAACGCACGCTCTAAAAGACGGTTCAAGGTTCAAGGTTCAAGGTTCAGTGAAAAAAATAGAAACGGTTAAATTCAAAGAAAAGTGCCCGTTAAAATAGATTTTTCAAAGAACAATTTTTGTTAACTGAAGACGTTGTCTATAAAGATTCCCATCAATTTTTTTCTTTTGTTTTTCCCTTGAACTTTGAACCTTGAACCTTGAACTATTTTTACCCCGGTTGACGCTTCTCAAACCGGTGTTATACTTAAATTATATTTACGTGTACCGGCAGTATGCATATGAGGAGGTGATGATCTATGAAAAAAGTGGATGATGCAAGGATGCTGAAGAAGGAAGCCATGTTCTGGCGCGGCATCAAGGAAGCGCTTGCAAAGGACAGCACCAGGAAATGCCACAAATGAAAGTCCTGAAAGGGTTAGACGTTGCAGGTCTGCAACGCGAATTGAAAACAGGCAGCCTGTATCGATCTTACAGATCGGGCTGCCTGTTCATTTGAGATCTTTCCCCCATGACCCGTACCGGGCGACACGCGAAAAGGATGCATTCATGACCGAAGAATTGGAAAAGTTCGATTTTTTCATCCAGATGCACCTGACCGAGCGGTGCAACCTCTCTTGCGCCCACTGCTACCAGGAAGGCGCGGCGCCCCCGGAAATGTCGCTTACGGAAATTACCGGGGCGGTCAAGAACATTGCGGATACGATAGACACGTGGTCCGGGATCTATGGCGTGCCATTCTCACCCAGTTTTAACGTGACCGGCGGTGAACCGCTTTTAAGGGCAGATCTCAAGGAGGTCCTTCACGTTATATCGGAACACGGCTTTGCGATCTTTCTTTTGACGAACGGGATCCTGATCGACAAAGATACATCGCGCATGCTTGCCTCGATTCCCGTCAAGGGGGTGCAGGTAAGCCTCGAAGGCCCCGAAGACATACACGACCTGATCCGCGGCAGGGGCAGTTTCGCGTCGGCCATCGACGGTGCGCGCCGCCTCCTTGATGCGGGCATCATTGTCACGTTCAATGTGACCCTCTCCCGGATCAATGCCGGGTATTTCCCGGACATGATAGCGCTCGCTGCTGCCACCGGCGTGCAGAGGCTCGGGTTTTCGCGGCTCGTCCCGTACGGGCGCGGATTGAACCTGGTCGACAAGATGCTGGGGCCGGAGGAGGTCCGGTCAATCTACGAGCAGGTCCTGTCCCGTCACATACCCGGTCTCGAGATCGTCACCGGGGACCCTCTCGCATCGCAGCTTAACGTCGGAAGCACAGTGACGGATCCCGGTGATTTTCCCTTAGGCGGATGCGCGGCCGGCATATCCGGCATCACGGTCCTTCCCGACGGGACATTGACGCCCTGCCGGAGGCTGGGCATACCAATCGGCAACCTCCTGAAGGATTCGCTTCGTGAGGTCTGGGCAAATTCGGATGTCCTCAATGCACTCCGCGACAAAACCGCATACAAGGGCAAGTGCTCAATGTGCAGCCGCTGGGCGGGATGCAGGGGATGCAGGGCGATCGCATACGCACATTCCCTGTGGCAGGGAAGAAGCGATTTCCTGGGGGAAGACCCGCAGTGTTTCATAGATGCGGGCGATGGGCAATAGGCGAGGGGCGAGGGGAAAATACTCAAAGAACTGGAAAAATAAGCCCCCCACTTATTTATAATATAACCCGAACCCTCCTATCGCCCATCGCCTATGACCGTACCGATTAATAAACTTTTTCCGATCGCCCCTTGCCTATCGGCCATCGCCGGACCGATTAATAAAGTTTTTCCTATCGCCTCTTGCCTATCGCCTATCGCCTGTTCCATAATACGCGTAGGCTGATCTATGAAAGACGGGGATGATCTCAAAGGGCTCCTTGAATATCTCGCCAAAGCAGCGAAAGAGATAGCACGGGGCGATTACGAGGGGGCGGGCAAGTTATTCGAACTAACGAAGGCCGGAAAATACCCGGCGGACATAGCCGACCTTGCCGAGGCCTTCGGCATGATGATGGTCATGGTCGAGGCCCGCGAGGAAAGGCTCGAGACCCTCATCGATGACTTAAGACATCAGAAAGCATTGCTCGAGGAGGCCTCGAAGGCCTTAAAGCAGGCGAACATCGGCGTGCTCGAAGTTCTCGGCAGTGCCATAGCCAAAAGGGACCACGACACGATAGCGCACAATTACCGGGTGACCTTCTATGCCTATAAACTGGGGCAGACCACGGGCCACCCGGAAAACTATCTCAGGAGCCTTGTAAAAGGCGCATTTCTTCATGACGTTGGCAAAATTGGCATAAGTGACAGGATCCTTCTCAAAGAAGGCCGGCTGACGGAAAGGGAGTTCCAGATCATGAAAGGCCATGTCCGGCACGGTTCCGATATCATCGGCGGTTACCCCTGGCTCAGTGATTGCCTCGACGTCGTGCTCCATCATCACGAAAAGTTCGATGGTACGGGATACGCGACAGGATTGAAAAAATACGACATCCCGATCAATGCCCGGATATTCGCGGTCGCAGATGTCTTTGACGCACTGACGAGCGTACGCCCCTATAAGCGCGCCCTCTCTTACGATGAGGCCATGGATATAATGCAAAAAGGCCGGGGCACCCATTTTGACCCTGACATGATCGACGGGCTGACCATGATCGGGCAGGACCTGTACCGCGAGATATACGGGTCCGATGATGACCGCCTCCGCGACATCCTGAAATCCCATATCGAAACACTGTTCAAAGACGACCAACCCTAGGAGATATCCTCTCGCCCGTTCGTCGCTTGCGCTCCTCTCTAGAGCCCGCAGAGTTCTCGGAGAAAGGCGGATTGTTAATTTCCTTGCATTGTTTTTTTTCTTTTCCTCGGCGAAGCCGACGAAAGTGCCGGCTGGTCGTGGTCGGCTCCGCGACCAGCCGGCAAAGTCTTTTCTCTTCGCAGTTCTCTGTGCTCTCTGTGAGCTCGAGCGAAGCGGGCGAGAGAGTTTTTTATTCTTTTACGTCAATCTTTTCGTGGGGTGATTGTTCCTGAGTGGCGCGGCTCCGTTCCGCCTCGGAATAACGGAATATCTCAAAGACGGACAGGAAAAGCGCAAGGATCAGGGGGCCGAGGATCAGGCCGATGAACCCGAAGGCCTGAATGCCCCCGAGAATGGCAAAAAAGATAGCTATCGTGGGCATCTTTATTTTGCCCCTGACGATCAGGGGCCTCAGGACGTTGTCGATCCCCGCTATTATGACAACTCCCACGATGAGAAGGATGACCGCTTTCAAATACTGCGTCTGGAACAGGAGGTAGATCGTCGCAGGGCCCCAGATGATAAATGTGCCGACCACGGGGACAAACGACGCGACAAACATGGCAAGGCCCCAGAACACCGGCGAGTGAATGCCGAGTATTGCGAAGGCGGTGCCCCCTATCAGGCCCTGCGCCATCCCGACGACGACGCCGCCGTAAATGGTAGACACGACAATATCTTTTGTTTGCTGGAGGAGCCTCTCCCGCTGCCTGCGCGAAAAAGGCATGAAGCTTTCAAGCTTCTCTATGAACACGGGGCCGTCTTCGAGAAAGAAAAAGATCGAGAACAGCATGAGCACAAAATGAATCCCGACGGTAAGTACATTGCCAAAACCTGACCTGATCAACCCCGTTGATTCCTTCGCTACATTGATGAGGCTCGTTGAGATAGCTTTGTAGAGCTCCTGTTCCGTCATGTGGACGGCATTCAAGATCTTCTGGACCGTCGATTTGACGAGCGGATGCGATAAGAATGTCTGGACAAAGCCGATGTTCCCGTTCTGATCCTGAAAGTGGCTCACGAGGTTGATCAGTTCCTGGCTCAGAACATAGGCGAAATAGGAAAACGGGCCTATGAGAATGGCAACGATCATGAGAAGGGTCACAAGCGACGATATGACCTTGGACTTCACGTATTTCAGGATAAATGCGTATACGGGATAGAAGACAAGGGAAAGAACGATCGCCCACATGATCGGTGACAGGAAAGGGCGTATGATCTGATACGAGAAATATCCGAGTATGATCAGTATAACGATGAGAACAATGCTGTAAAACCTGTTTTCCCTGGCCAACTCCACCCCGATAAGCACAGGGCTGCCTCCCGCCTCAGGGAGACAGCCCTCGTGAAAAAGTCAGAATAAGTTTCCTGTATTTCTAGCCCTGTTTTTCTCTATCGTATGCCTCTTTGCCCGCTTCAACCGCTCGCGAGATGATATTTTTCTCTTTATCCAGAAACTCTTTTCCCTTTTCCACGTACCCGGACGCCTTGTCCTTGACCTGGCCCACATACTCGGACGCCTTGTCCGTGACCTGGTGGACATAATCCTCTGCCTTATCCCGTGTGTCCTCGGCGAAATCCCTGATCATCTTCCGGGTTTCCGGGCCGGTCTTGGGTGTGGTGAGAAGGGCAACACCGGCGCCGATGATCCCGCCGATGAAAAAAGAAAGGAGAACTGCGCCTGCACCATAACCGCTATCCTGCTGTCCCATTACGTTACCTCCTGTTTTTTATCGCTCTACGCCGCGCCCGGGCCAGGCATTCTTCACAAAATACTCAACGCCCGCCCTGATACCGGCTGTGATCCCCCGCGTTTCACTGATGGATGACGTGGCCGCACTCCTTACCGCCTGACTTGCCTGTTCTATGTTCTCGCCAACACGCTTGACCGAGCTTGAGACATCCTTGAGGCTGTCGGTTACCTCGCCCACATCGTCCGTTATCCTCCGGATGCTCTGCAGGGTCATCTGGACCTCCTGGAGGGTGGGTTTCAGAGTCTCCTCGGTCGACGCTATGAACGCATTCACCGTCGCCAGTGTCCTCTTGAGCCCGACTATGAGATAGATGATGTAAATGACCAGTATCACTACTGCCAGGGTAATAATACCCAGCCATATCGTGTTCATTCGATATCCCTCCCCTTGCCTTGCGACCCCCCGGTCTCCGAATGCCGGTGAAATACGGGCAATCCTGCCGGCGGAACTTACGACATTATAACCATTGTATCACATCAACACAAGCCTTCAGACGGGGAGGGATGATATTATCCGGAGCGAATTGATACTACAGTGAAAGGTCCTCCCGGCATAAAATGCCGGTCCTTAAGCCCGGAACATGGAACTCGGGCGTTTTTTTCGTTATAATGAGGCATCCACGATACTATGAGGAGGCTTAACATGAAGAATGCGGTGGTCCTTTTTGGAAGCCCGAGAAAGATGGGAAACACGGCGGAACTCGCCCGCACGGTGATCGCCACATTGAGAGACAAGGGCTGGGGCGTCAGGACGCTCTACCTCAATGACATGAACATCCGGCCGTGCCAGGGATGCTACGTCTGCCTGCCCGGCGGGGTCTGCAAGATCCAGGATGATATGAAGGATGTCCGCAAGTACATCATGGAATCCGATCTTATCGTTTATGCCACGCCCATATACTGGTTCGGCCCGTCGGGGCAGTTGAAGCTCGCCATGGACAGGTCGATCGCCTTCATGGACGAGAATTTCGCGTCCCGCGTTAAAGGCAAGAAGGCCATAACCCTCACGACGTTCGGGGATGAGAACATTGATTCATGCCAGCCGGCGATCGACATGTTCACGAAGACGTTCGACCTGCTCGGCATCGCATATGCCGGGGCGGTCAACGCCCCCGGATGCCAGCCTCAAGGCGGTGTCGCACATCAGTATATCGAGAAGGCGAAGGAGCTCGCGGAATCGGTCGCATGAACATTCGCGGCCCGTTATATTTCATTACAAAAAAGACAGGCAAAGCCATCTGGGATTACAAGATGATCGCAGACGGGGACAAGCTCATCATGGCGGTCTCCGGCGGAAAGGACAGCCTCTGTCTCTTGAGGATCATGCAGGAGCGCCTTAAATTCGTCCCTATCCGGTACGAGCTGATCGCCTGCCACGTGGACATGGGGTTTCCCTGGGTGAATACCGATACGCTCCGGTCGCACTTTGAAAAAGAAGGGGTCGCTTACACGATAGTCCCGCCCCCCGATGCCTGGCAGGAACAGAAAGACAATTTCGACTGTTTCTGGTGCAGCTGGAACCGCCGCAAGGCCATCTTTGACCTTGCGGGCAGGATAAAAGCGAACAAGATCGTCTTCGCCCATCACATGGACGACATCATCGAAACCATGCTCCTGAATCTTTTCTTTCAGGGTGAGATCGGGACCATGATGCCCTATCAGGAGATGTTCGAAGGCGAACTCGCGATCATACGCCCCCTTGCGTATGTCGAAGAGCACGAGCTCGCACGCATCGCAAACCTCCTTCACCTGCCCGTCGCCGCATCCGCCTGCCCGCACGGGGACACATCGAAGCGCGCCCTTGTAAAAAGCATTGTCGGCGACCTGAGAAAGCACAACCGCAACGTAAAAAAGAACATCTTCCGCAGCCTGACAAGAATAAGGCAAGATTATCTGCCGGAGATACCGCCGAACTGAAAAGGTTCAAAGTTCAAGGTTCAAAGTTCAAGGCTAAAAACCCGTATTCTATAAAAACTCGGTACGTTAATACGGGTATCGCGCCGGTTAAGGGGGGTCTTGTCTTTACATTGAACTTTGAACCTTGAACCTTGAACATTTTTTAGTGCAGATGCGGGAGGAGGCGATCGAATACCCAGAACGTTATGACAAGAGACAGGGATGCCGCGTAGAAAACAGGCAGCGCATGCTCAAGCCGGGTGCGGACCGGTTTGAACCAACGCACGGGCACTATGCTGAGCGCCAGGACGAAGAGGAGAAAGAAACAGAAGGGGTTGTAAAGGAGCGCGTTGCCGGGGTTTCCTGTTATGAGGCTCGTCATGGCGCGGGTCATGCCGCACCCGGGACACTCAACGCCCGTAATCACTTTAAAGGGGCAAAAAACGGGAATGGCGCCCGCTAACCTGTCGATACGCACCATTCCCGTCGTGTTCACAACAATGAGAAGCAGGAAAACGGCGGCACATATAAGCGCCATCTTCCTGGGGATCAGGTAGTGCTGCATATGTTATTTTCCGAAGAACTTGTTTATTTCATTCTGTTGGAGCGCGTCCGCCACGACATTCAAGCCGATTATGGTCAGGATAAGGCTCAGCACGGGAAGGTCCTTCGATTTCGGCCTGCCGTGTTTTTCCTGTGCCTCCGCAATCCCCTGCGCGAGAAGATACTCATAATAAATATTGTAAAGGCCGCAGGTGACAAGGGTAAGGATGAACCACATCCCGAACTTGTACCTGTCCTGCCCGAGGAGGTGGTTCACCGCCCTGAACTGCCGTGCCTGCCAGAAGAAATAATAAATGCCGCAGGTGACCACGGAAAGAACGACGTCGAGCGCAATGTTCGAGGTGTAGGAACCGGCCTGCGGGTCGGACAGGGGAGGCAGCGGTTCATATCGTGCCCCGCCCTCGGTACCGACATCGCCTTCGGGTGCCCCGATCGATTTGCCGCAGTCCGGGCAGAACATCGTCCCCGGGGCTACCTCCGTGTTGCAGTGGGGACAGTGGGCGTGCGCAGATTCCGGCGCCATTAATTCTTTCCCGCATTTTATGCAGAACTTTGATCCTTCGGGACTTTCGTTGCCACAATTTTCACAGCGCATGAAGCACCCCCTGGCGATTTTTTTTCGATTGTACCAATGCGCCGGGAAAATTGTAAAGGAAAACCCGCCGGTAAATTCCCGCGTTGCCCGGCATATTCACGAACGTGACAGGTACTTTCAAGACCTGAAAATTGACCTTTTGAAACGAGCAGTTGCAACTAGCTGATATTATTAGCTCAATGTGAGCGAATCTTTATTTTTGCTCAAAACATCTTGACATAGAGATCACATCCTACGATAATTAGTTTAGATGTAGTGCTAGTTTTTTGGGTTCAGGGACACATGTAGGTCCCTGGAGGCGATGTTAGGATGGTCGGGCCGCCACCTGGAGTGAGTTCTCCGGGATGCGGCTTTTTTGTTGGTGATTTTTTAAAGGCTGTTCATTACAACTGAATATGTAAAACGGGTTCAGGGACACATGCAGGTCCCTGGAGGCGATGTTAGGATGGTCGGGCCGCCACCTGGAGTGAGTTCTCCGGGGTGCGGCTTTTTTGTTGGGAGGACCTTGAGAAACGGCGCATTACAACTGAATATGTAAAACGGGTTCAGGGACACATGCAGGTCCCTGGAGGCGATGTTAGGATGGTCGGGCCGCCACCTGGAGTGAGTTCTCCGGGGTGCGGCTTTTTTGTTGGGGTATCTAAAAAAAGGGGAGGGAAAGACGATGGAAAGAAAAACACATTGGGCCATGATCGGACTTGTTGTTGCGGTATGTTTCCTCGCGGTCGCGACGTTTTCGTACGGTTTTGACGAAAAACAGCTCAAGACATTCAAAGCGAGCAACGCCTGTAAGAAGTGTGACCTGTCGGGGGCGAATCTGACAGGCGCGGACTTGACCTATGCCGACCTGTCGGGGGCGAATCTTTCAGGGGCGAATCTTTCAGGGGCGATCCTGCAGAGCGCCAACCTGTCGGGGGCCAATCTTTCAGGGGCCAATTGCAGCGGAGCGAACTTCAACGAGGCCAACTTTAAAGGAGCAAACGTCACGAAAGCAAACTTTGCAAAAGCGTATTTCGACCAGGCCAAATGGACCGACGGCAAAATGTGCGCCGTCGGGTCGCTGGGTCAATGCAAATAAAGGACGGGCATAAGGCCCGGGACGGGCTTTATCGATACACAAAAAAACAGGAGGAGTTGTAATGAAAAGGTGTTTGGTAATGTCAGGAATCATTTTCGTATTCGTGATGGTAATGCTTTCGTACGCGTCGGCGGCGGACCTTACAGCGGACATGATCACAAAAGAAGGAAAGATCACGAGCAAGGGAAAGCTTTACATGAACGGCAACAAGGTTCGTGCGGACAAAGGAAATACGCCTATCTACAATATCGTGAGGGGAGATAAGGGTGTATTATGGCAGGTAAATGGCGCCGAAAACACATATGTTGAAGCGAAGATCACGCCGGCCGTAAACCTCTGGACCACAGAGAAGATACCGGGCGAGGTAAGCAGGAAAGAGCTGGGTGCCGAGAAGATCGACGGCTATGCCGTTAAAAAATACGAGGTTTCGGTCAAACAGGGAAAGAACACGAGCACATACTACCAGTGGGTAGCGACCGATCTTCGTTTCCCGATAAAGGTGGCAAATGCCAACGGGAAATGGAGCATCGAATACAAGAATATAAAGAAAGGCACGCCTGCCGATTCCGTCTTCAACCTGCCGAAAGGTGCCTCGATCGATACAATGTCAGTACCGGATGTATTGAGCGGCGGCGGACACTAAAATGAACGCGTAAGGCGTAAGGCGTTAGAAACTCGAATAACCAAAAATAAAAGCCGGGAGGAATCCCGGCTTTTTTATATCGTGTTGTGATGAGTTTATTTTCTGTTACTTTTTGACGCCTTACGCCCTCACGCCTTACGCCTTACGATTTTTACTTCACCGAATATCCCCTTCCCTCCATGCAGGCGGTAAAGGCTTTGTTGAACGTCTGTTTCTGACCGGCTGCTGCGCTTTGCTGCTGCTGCGCCTGCGCTTTACGGCTTTGCTGTTTTCCTCTTACCGCGCCGGCTGCTGCGCCGACACCGGCACCTTTGCCCGCGTCGTCGTTCGCGACCTCACCCACCACGGCGCCCCGCATGGCGCCCCGGGCAGCACCCTTCACGCGCGAGCCGTCAGGGCCTGCCGGCTGCTGCTGTTTCGGCGGTGCCGCCGGATCGGCTATGCCTGTCTGCTGCTGGGACCATTTGTAGCAGTCCGTTTCGTCCTTCGCCTGGACATCTCCTGACTGCCCTTTCGCGGGGTACACCATGACCCCGAGGTTCTTTGAGATGACCTGGGCTTGTACCGGCAGTACGCATCCCAGGACCAGGACGAAACATCCGGTCAGTGCGGGTAAAAACAATGCTATTCTCGCTGTGTGACTCATTTCCGCGCCTCCTTTTTATGCCGGGCCAAAGAACCGGGCGTTGTACATTTCAAACTACGTTCCTTCACGATCCGTGTCAACTGTTTTTCTTTCGGCTGCAGCCGGGCATTTCCGTCATCCCCGAAGACCGGGCGGCTTTATGATTTGAGGTATGGCTCGAGCCCCTCGGCGCTGCGGATGTGGATATCCTGCTGGGGATAGGCCATTTCGATATTATTTTCCCTGAACGCCTTCTCCACTTCGAAGCGGATGGCTGACGCTGTTTTGTCCCTCATCTGAACAGGCCGCCGTATCCAGTACCGCAGGCGGAACGCGAGGGCGTTGTCCCCGAAATCCCAGAAAAGGACATAGGGCTCGGGATCTTTCAGGACGGCGGGGTTTGAATCGGCACACCGGATCAGGATATCCCTCACCAGTTCCGTATTTGAACCGTATGCCACCGCCACGGCGATCTCGGCCCGGCCCTTGGGGTCCCTGTACGTCCAGTTGACGATGTTCTTATTTATCAGGTCCGAGTTCGGGATGAATATGGTGGAATCGTCGTTCGTCTGCATGATCGTGTTGCGGATATTTACCCTGATGACCGTACCGCGGATATTTTCAAGCTGAATTTCATCGCCCGGATGGATGGACCTTCCGAAAAGCAGTATGAGCCCGCTGAAAAAGTTCTTGATAAGCTCCTGCAGGCCGAACCCGGCACCGATCGATAATCCGCCGGCGACAATGGCGAGATGCGTTACGCTGACCCCGATAAGCTTCAATGAGACCAGTATCGAAAGGGACCAGGTAACGTACGACGCAATGGCGTGAAGGGATTTGATGACGCCTTCCTGGAGGAGCCCGCCCGAGCCGAGCCGTGCTGCGATGAAGGTTATCAATGCGTTTACTGCAATGACCAGGGACCGGGTGATGACGACGATCGCGATGATGACGACCAGCATCGGGACGTTCAGGGAGAGGTAACCTATATTCAGGTGCCAGCGCATGATATCGTCACGAAGAGGGGTGCCCCCGATGTAGAGGATGATCCACACGACAGAGACTGAAAAGAGACCAAGGAAGATCATGGGGAAAACAACGCCGATGGCAAGCCTGCGGGCCGTTGTCATATTTTCCTTGCCGGCCTCGATCAGTTTCCTCATCCATCCGGCAAGGCCCGACCATAGCTCGACATTGACGGCGACAGCAAACCAGGCAGTTGCCGCCAGCAATGCAATGGCGCACCATCCCAGAAGGGCGAGGGCGATGAATACGATCGAAAACCAGAAATTGACCAGGAACAGGCTTTTGTCCAGGTCATTCTGCTCGCCTTTTTTCATGAAGAAAGACCAGGCGCCGGAGATCATGAATATAAGAACCATGGGAAGCGAATAAATGATGGTGGGCGTATGGCAGACCTCAACCGTTGTACCCGCTGCAAACATCAACCATACGGGCCACAGCGGGTTGTGCCGGTATATCGGGCCGGCGGCGAAAATTCTCCGGAGATTCCAGCCGAGACTGACGAGCCCCGCGGCAAGTACTATCTCGGCGATAAAACTGACCGGGGCCAGGATCCCCATGCCTGTCGTTGTGCCGAGCACCATAAGCGGCAGGCCGATGGACGTATAGATCCCGAAAACGAGGAACCTCCGGGCCGGGACCGAGGGATATTTTCGCCGGATGCGGAAGAAGATCGCCAGGAAAAGCCCGATCATCCCGGCCGCATACAGGGAGGTCCTCCCCAGGGTCCTGCCGATAACGCCGCCGTTCTGGATATACGGGATCAGCCAGTAGTCCCAGAAACCGGACATATTCACCACGACCTCCCGCAGGGTCTTCCATGTGTTTGATGCAAAAAAAGTGGAGGTCTGCGGAAAAAGATAATATTTTTTCCAGGCGGCCCTGAGGTCGTTCTCCACTGATTTCTTTTTCGATTCCAGCCTGACGCTGAACTCTTCGACGGCATTGGGAATTATGTCGATAATTTCTGCGGCGGTGCTCAAAAGTGCGACCGCCTTTTTAATATCGGCCGCATGATCGGCGGCGGCCTTGCGGGCTTCCTGCAGGGAATCCTGCCGGGACAGGTTTTCATACTCGACCTGATGTCCCGCCAATGTTTTTTTGAGGTCCATGATCGCCTTGTGCTCTTCGTTTATCGGGGAGACCATGGTCGTTGCCTGTTCCTCCAGTATTATCATCTGGCGCAGGGTATCGCGCATCTCTACCGGGTTGGCCTCGACCATATTGTACATGATGGACAATCTCAGCAATTCCTGGTTGAGCTGCTGCGTCTTCTCGTGTATCTTGCCCATTCGTTCGGGCTGTGCGGCGATATATGTCTTTACATTGGTGGAAAGGGAATTGATGGCGATCTTTTCCCTTTTTATCATCTCCTCCCAGGACGCCGCGTCGGACTGCATCGTCTGGGCACGGCCTGCGGCGGGCGTCATGAGAGGGATGAAGATGGCGATCACCACACACAGGATCAATGTTCGATAAGGAGCAAGAGGATAATTGTCTTTCATGTGCATTCCGGTAATTAACAATTACATGGCGCCGTCATTTTTTGCAAGGCTAAAACGGGGGTCTCACAATTGGGAAAGATGGCCTGTCGCCTTCCGGCGGCGCGGGCAGCAGTCTCTTCCAGGGCATAACGGCCTTGACTTTATACATTCCCTGTGCAAAAAATGCGGGAGGGGTGCTCTTATGGGACTTATCTACAGCATCATAGCGGGCGGGATCACGGCGTTATTGACGTACTTTTTCGGCTATCCCGCCTGGGTGTTCATTATCCTCGGGGTCCTGTGGCTCGCGGCACTCGTGATATCGTTCGGTACCGGGCATCACGGTTTCGGGGGAGGGGGCAATACCGATCTCATGATCGTGATCGCGGCCCTTTTTCTGACCGGCGCGATCGTGTTCCCGAAATACGTTCAGCAGACACCCTGCAACCGGATGAAGGCGACCCTTCAGAACCTGGACCGATACCAGAAGGAATACCGCGCCCGCAATTCCCTGTATGCGTCGCAGCTCGCTATAAGTGATTTCAAGCATGACCCCGATGTCGAGGTGATCGTGGCCTTTGCAAACCCGGAGTTCTTCATTGCCCATGCTTCGTCCCCCGACTGCAAGAATAAGGATGGTACGGTAAGGGTCCTGACGTGGGATTCGGCAAAAGGAGGGTTGCAGAACTAAACCCGGCAAGCGGGTTTAGTTCTTTCAAGGTTCAAGGTTCAAGGCAAAAACAGCGTCCTTGAATTATGTGCAAGCAATTTACCGTTGTGATATCATTCCCGGCATGAGGCAACAAGAAATCAGGCTCTTTGAACGGCTGCTCATTCTTCTGCTTCTCATCATGGGCCCGTCCGTTGTTTTTGCGCAGGTACCGTCGAGCGCGCGGTCGGTCAAGGCCGTCAATGAGGTGAGGCCGGGGCTTGAATCGCAATTGAAGGAAAAGGGCCTGACATACGGGTCACCTGTTTTTATAAGGATCTTGAAAGAATCGAAAGAGCTCGAGGTCTGGGTGAAGAAAGGAAGGTCATTTCACCTTTTCAAGATATACCCGGTCTGCACGTACGGGATTGGCGGGCTCGGCCCCAAGACAAAGGAAGGTGACTGGAAGGCGCCCGAAGGGTTCTATGCCGTTACGCCCGAGAGGTTGAACCCGGTAAGCAAATATCATCTTGCTCTCAACATCGGCTACCCGAACGCGTACGACAGGGCCCATGGCCGGACGGGGAGCGCGATCATGATACATGGCGACTGTGTATCCGTCGGATGCTTCGCCATGACCGACCCTGCTATAGAAGAGATATACGCGCTCGCCGACGGGGCGTTCAGGAACGGGCAGGGATCCATCATGGTGCATATATTTCCCTTCCGCATGACAGGCGAAAAACTCAAGAAGACGGCGAAAAGCGAGTGGAGGGAATTCTGGGGCGATCTCAAGCAGGGCTACGATCTTTTTGAGAAGAGGCGCGTCCCGCCGCAAACGTCCGTCGAGAACAGGCGCTACGTTTTCCGGCAATGATGCATGAAATGATCTTCAGGGTGCTCCCGGTACCGTATCTTCTATGAATTCCCGTACTTTTTCTTTTATGGCATCACGGACCCGGCGCGTCTTTGCGAGTTTTTCCTCATCTGTACCCGTGAACGACCCGGGGTCTTCAAAATGCCAGTGCAGGGTTTCCGTCCTGAGGCCGGGGAATAACGGACAGGTCTCGGCTTCGGCACAGACGGTGATGACATACGAGAACAGTTCGCCGTCCCGGTATTTTTCAAAAACGCTTTTCGTCGTGTTCCGGGATATGTCTATCCCCGCCTCGTTCATCACCTCGACCGCGAGAGGATTAAGGACGCCGGGTTCCATTCCCGCGCTTTCGGCCTGAAAGCGGTCACCGGCTATATGATTGAGGAACGCCTCGGCCATCTGGCTCCTGGCGCTGTTGTGGACGCATACGAATAATACTTTTATTTTATTCATTTGCCGTTTATGTGGGCTCGTCCCGTTCTTCAAAATGATGTTTGATCACCCTGCCTTCAACCATAAATATAACGTCTTCGCAGATATTCGTCGAGAGGTCCGCGATCCTTTCCAGGTTATTGGCTATCCTGATGAGGTGCAACGACCGCTCGATGGTTGTCGCGTCGGATGTCATGAAGGTGACCAGTTCCCGGAAGATCTGGTCGTGGAGCGCATCGATAATGTGGTCCTTCTCGCACACCTCCTGGGCCAGGCGCGCATCTTCGTCGATGAAGGACGTAATGGCATCATTGACGCTCCGGATAGTTTCCGACGCCATGCGGGGGATGTCCACGAGAGGCTTCACCGGGGCGTGGGAAACGAGGAAGAGCCCGCTGTCGGCAATATTGGCAATATGGTCCCCCATGCGCTCGAGATCGCTGTTCATTTTGAACACCATGAGCACGATCCTCAGGGCCCGTGCCCGCGGCTCGAACTGGGCTATCGTCGTTGTGCACAGTTCGTCCAGCCTGATCTCACGGTCGTTCGTGGCCGGCTCCAGAACGTCTATGACCTCCTTGAGCGGCTCTTGTTCCCGTGCCCACAGGCCCGCGATGCTCTTCATGATCATTTCTTCGATCAGTACGCCGTATTCGACGATCTCTTTCTTGAGCTCTTTTATCCTGTCCTGCAGCATCCTTCCTCCTAACCAAATTTACCTGTCAGGTATTCTTCTGTGCGTTTATCTTTCGGTACGGTGAACATCTTCTCCGTCGTCCCGAATTCCACAAGCTCTCCCAGGTATATAAAGGCGGTTACGTCCGACACACGGGCGGCCTGTGCGATGTTGTGGGTAACGAGGAGCATGGTCACGGTCTTCTTGAGCTCGACAAAGAGGTCTTCGATCTGCGCGGTCGATTTCGGGTCAAGTGCAGACGTGGGTTCGTCGAACAGGATTATCTCCGGGTTCATGGCGAGCGCCCGCGCAATACAGAGGCGCTGCTGCTGACCCCCGGAAAGGAAGGTTCCCTTGCGGTGGAGGTTGTCCTTGACCTCGCCCCAGAGCGCCGCATTCTTGAGCGATCTCTCGACAATCCCGTCCATCTCCGATTTGGGAAGCTTGATGCCGTTCAGCTTATACCCCGCAACGACATTGTCATAGATGCTCATCGTCGGGAACGGGTTCGGTTTCTGGAACACCATGCCGACCTTCCGCCTGAGGATTATAGGCTGCATGTCATAGATGTCCTCGTTCATGAGGAACATTTTTCCCGACACCGCAGCGCCGGGAATGAGCTCGTGCATCCTGTTGACGCATCGTATGAGCGTCGTCTTGCCGCAGCCCGAAGGACCCATTAGTGCCGCGACGATATTCTTTTCGATCGTCAGGTTAATGTTATGGAGAATTTGATGGTCCCCAAAACTTGCACTGAAATCCTTGACGGTCAGTACTGTATTTTCCATTTTGCAGATATACCTCGCGCAACCATATTTAAAGAAAGCGTCAGAACAACCAGGATGAATGAAGCACCCCAGGCAAAAGAATGCCATTCGGGGTACGGACTCATTGCGTAATAGAAGATCCGGTACGGGAGCGAATCGATCGGCTTGAAGATATTCATGTTCATGAACTGGTTGCCGAAGGCCGTAAAGAGGAGCGGCGCCGTCTCTCCCGTGATCCTGGCTACGCTCAGCAGGATGCCGGTCAGGATGCCGCTCATGCCGGACGGGAGTATGACCTTGAGCATTGTCCTGTAATAGGGCACCCCGAGCGCCAGGGAGGCTTCCTTCAAGTGGTACGGGACGAGCTTCAAGGTCTCTTCCGTCGTCTTGACAATGACGGGGAGCATCATGACGGCAAGGGCGATGCCGCCCGAGAAGGCCGAGAATGTCTTGAGCGGGCCGACGATCCACAGGTACGCGATGATCCCTATGACTATCGACGGCGTCCCCTGGAGGACGACGACACTCAGGCGTATCGCATTGCCGAGCTTGCCGGCCTGGTGCTCGGCAAGGTAAATGCCGGCCGCTATGCCGCAGGGTATCGACAGGGCGCTCGACAGGACAATGAGCATCAGCGTCCCCACGATCGCGTTGAAGATGCCCCCGCCCGTCTCTCCCGTCGGGCGCGGCAGGCTTGTCAGGAATTCCCAGTTGATGACCGCGATCCCGTTCCTTGTTATGTAATAGAGGATAAGAAACAGGGGCAGCAGCGACAAGAAGGCAAAAAGGCAGACGAGGCCCTTGAATATCTTTTCTTTTGCGAGGCGCGCCCGGACGTTGTCACGCATCAGGTCACCTCGCGCGATGATTCGACGGTAAGCTTCTGGATCACCCATGTCCCGGCCATGTTGACGATCATCGTGACAAAGAACAGGACCAGGGCCAGGTATATCAGTGACGCCGACGTTATCCCTGTCGCCTCGGCAAATTCGTTCGCTATGACGCTTGCCATTGTGTTGGCGGGGCTGAATATGCTTGTCGGGAGAAAATTGCTGTTTCCGATGAGCATCGTGACCGCCATCGTCTCTCCTATGGCCCGTCCCAGCGAAAGAAGGATCCCGGCAATGATCCCCGACCGTGCATAGGGAACGACGATATTCTTCACCACTTCGAAACGCGTCGCCCCAAGCGAATAGGCCGCCTCCTTGAGATCGGCCGGAACGAACGTGATGACCTCCCTGCCGATCGAGGCAGCAAACGGGATGATCATGATCGCAAGGATGAGCGACGATGTCAGAATCCCGACGCCCTGGGGTGCGACGCCAAGTTTTGTCTCGATATACCGTACGGCCGGCATAAGCAGGAATAGCCCCCATAACCCGTATATGACCGACGGGATGCCCGCCAGCACCTCGACGGCACTCCGCAGAAAGGCCGAAACGGCGCCGTTCCTGTAATACTCGCCGAGAAAGAGCGCTATAGCCAGCGAGAACGGCACGGATATCAAGAGCGCCAGGAATGACGTCAGGAGCGTCCCGGCGAGGAACGGAAGCGCACCGAACGTCTCCGTTGCCGCGTTCCATGTCTTCCCAATAAAGAAACCGGCGCCGAATTCACGGATCGCAGGAATGGAGTTGAAAAAAAGCGTCACCATTATCCCGATAAGGAGAAGCACGATAAGGCCGCCGCTTATTGCGAGGACGACGGTGAACGTTCTTTCGGAGCGGTCTATATGGGGTGTCGGTCGTGTCATATGCCCTGAATAATGAAGGGGGACCGGGAAAGTTTTCCGTTCCCCCGCGGCCTGGTGCATTCTATTTCAACAGCGGCGCGCCGTTATAGGTCATCGAGCGGATAAGCTTCACGGATTTTTCCGAGGCTTCCTTCGACAGCGGGGCGTACTGGAGCGGTTCGAGGTATCTCTGGCCGTTCCCCACCATCCACATAAGGAGCTTTGCGAGTGCTTCCGCGCGCTCTTTCGTCTTGCCGCCGTAATTCTGTTCCTTGTAAAAGATAAGCCAGGTAAAACTGCTGATCGGGTACCCGGCCGCGGCATCCGTGTTCGTAAGGGACTTGTTCGTATCATCCGGTATCGCGACGTTCGCCGCTGCCGTTACAGACTTGAGGCTGGGCTCGATGAATTTTCCCGCCTTGTTCTTGACATTGCCGTACGGCATCTTGTTCTGGACCGCGTAGAGGAGCTCGACATAGCCGATCGCCCCCGGGGTCTGCTTGACGTACCCGGCCACACCCGGGTTCCCCTTCTGGCCGATAGAGCCCGCCGGCCAGTTCACCGATTTCCCGAGGCCCATCTTTTCTTTCCACGGATCGCTCGTTTTGGCGAGGTACTCGGTGAAGATGAACGTGGTGCCGCTCGAATCCGCCCTGTGGACGGGGCTTATGGCGAGGTTGGGAAGAGCGGTCTTCGGGTTTACCGCTGTGATCTTCGGGTCGTTCCATTTCGTTATCGTCCCGAGAAAGATCCCTGCAATTATGTCCGAAGTGAGGTTGAGCCGCGGATTGCCGGGAAGGTTGTACGCCAGGACAACCGCGCCGAGGCATGTCGGGATGTGCAGAACGGGTGCGCCGGCGGACTGAAGCTCTTTCTCTGTCATGTACGCATCTGTCCCGCCAAAATCTACGGTTTTCTTTATGAGCTGGTTGATGCCGCCACCGGAGCCGATGCCCTGGTAGTTGACCTTTACCTTGTACTGCTGGTAATACGCGTCGAACATCTTGGAATACAGCGGCTGGGGAAATGTGGCGCCCGCACCGAGGAGCTCCATATCGGCAGCCCGTACATAGCCTGTAAGAGCAAAGATAATGATAGCAAAAATTGTTACGATATTTCGCAATAGCCTGAAATTCATGATTTCCTCCTTAACAGGACCTTACTGCAATATAATTACTGACACCTGTTAAATTTGAAGGATTATTCCGTTAAGAAATGATTAAGATTGCGAATCAGGGCGTGCAGCAGGCAGCGACACGATAAAAGTGGACCCCTTGCCGAGGGTACTCTCGACATTGACCGTTCCCTCATGTAAAAGGACAATATGCTTGACGATAGAGAGCCCGAGACCGGTCCCGCCCATTTTTTTGGTCCGTGATTTATCGACCACGTAGAAACGCTCGAAGATGCGAGGCAAATGCCCGGCGGGTATGCCCGGACCGGTGTCTCTCACCGCGACGATCACATTGTCCCGCACGGCATTGATCTCGATCGTGATCTCCCCTGCTTCCGTGTATTTGATCGCGTTGTCCAGGAGGTTGATAAAAACCTGTTCGAGTTTGAAGGCGTCACCCATAACAGGCGGCACATCCTCCCCGGCCTTGACCTTTATGGAGAATCCTTTTTCCCGGGCCTGGTTGTCAAAGATCCGGAGGACCCTCTCGAGAAGCTGCGCCATGTCGACGGGTTCCGTAGTAGCCAGAAATTCTTTTTCCTCAAGCTTCGCAAGCGTCAAAAGGTCGCCGACAATATTGATAAGCCGGTCCGTATTGCGTTTTATGACCTCCAGGTAACGCCTGTTCTCATCGGTGATCGAGCTTTCATCTATGGTTTCGGCATATCCTTTTATAGATGTCAGGGGCGTGCGAAGCTCGTGCGAGACATTGAGGACAAAATCGCTCTTGATCTTTTCGAGCCGCCTTGTTTCGGTGATATCGTGAAAAACAAGGACGATACCGGCTTTTGCCCTGAGGAAGGATGCGCTGCACAGGAAGACCCTGTCATTTACAGCAATCTCCCGATTCACATTGTGCTGTTCGCTGCGTACCGCTTTTATCAGGTCGTTGATCGCGGGCTCCCGGACCTCTTCCCAGAATGTCTTCCCTGTATCGATCGCGCGGCCGACAACGTTCACCAGGCTTTTATTCGTCAGGACAACCCGCTCCTCGCTATCAAGGACGAGCAGGCCTTCCTGCAGCGACGATATGATGCTGTTGAGCTCCTCTGTTTGGCGGGTAAGTTCGGCAAAAAGGCCCTGCATCTCATCCGTCATCGCGTTAAAACTGTCCGCGACCTGTTTAAGCTCATCCCTCGTCTTTAAGAGGACCCGGGTACTGAAATCGTGTCCGGCAACGCGCCGGATGGCGTCAGTCAATTCCTTCACCGGCCGGGATATGGTCCGGGCGAACAAAAACGCCGCGATAAGAGCGATGGCGAGGACGATTACGGCCGTCAGCGCGATCCTTGTGTTGAGCCTTCCCGAAACAACCTTGATATCTCTGAGGAATTTGCTGGTCCGGATAACATAGTGGACCGTATTGCCTTTGTATACGGGTATAGCGATATACAGCATCTCCCGCCCGAGGGTATCGCTCAGGCGCAGGTATTTTCCCGTTTGTCCCTCGAGGGCCTGCGCGATCTCCGTCCGCGTCCGGTGATTCTCCATCCGTTTCGGGTCTTCCCGGGAATCGGCGATAACCCTGCCGTCGGGGTCGACGACCGTGATCCGGGTAGTGACCTGTCTGCCAAGGGCCTTGATCGTTTCGTCGATCGGCCTGTCGGTAGGGGCCTCATTCAGAAGGCCCTTGATGACCGAGGCGGTCTCCTCTAATTCCTGGCCGGTGTATTCCATCTGGTAGTGCCGTATGAGGTAGGACGAGAAGAGGACCGTAAGACCGGAAAGGGCGACGATCAGCAGGACATAGCTTCCGAATATCTTAAGGAATATCGACCGTTTCATCATCTATCCTGTAACCTGCCCCGCGGACATTCTTTATTATATGAGAGGCCTCTCCGAGCTTCTCGCGCAGGTGCCTGATGTGGACGTCCACCGTCCGGTCGATCACGAACTTTTCGTCGCCCCAGAGATAATTCAATATCTGGTCCCGGGTCTGAATGCGCCCCTGCCTCGTCGCCAGCAAATGCAGTATCTTGAACTCCGAGGGTGTAAGGTCGACCGGCCTTCCTTTCACGCGGACCTCGCGCCTTTCGATGTCTATGGCGACATCGCCGACCATTAATCTCCCGGCGTCCACATCAGCCCGGATACGTCGCCGCAACACTGCCCGGACACGGGCGACCAGTTCCCGCGTCGAGAAAGGCTTCGTCACATAATCGTCCGCTCCCAGTTCAAGACCGATCACCTTGTCGATCTCCTCCGCTTTCGCGGTCAGCATAATGATGGGGATCGATGCGAACCTTTCGTTCCCCCGAAGGTATTTGCATACCTGCAGGCCGTCAATGTCGGGCAGCATGAGGTCGAGTATGACGAGGTCGGGTGCCTCTTTTCCCAGGGACCGATAGAAAGATTCCGCTTCGGTAAATCCGCGGACACGGAAATTGGCTTTCTTGAGGTGTATCGAAACGAGCTCCAGTATATCCGGCTCATCGTCGACAACAGCGATCAGTTCATGGGGCATACTGTGATATTACCTCATCCGCACAATTTGTAAAACCGGGATCCGCCCTGCCTTTCCCGGTAATTGTAAAATGGTAATGTTAATTTTTGATTAATTTGTCCGGCACCTGTCATTATCAAGGGCTTATATCCGGCTTCCTGCGCCCTATGAATTTTTATCTTGAAATTCCCGACTGTTATACAGGACAATATTCCCGCGGTATAACGAAAAAGCTTCATTGCCACAGACGACCGGAACTGCCAGGAGTATTACTCCCCTTTTTGTCTTTAGCAGGAGATAGACGTTCTTCACCGTGGCGAAGAGATCTGAGAGTTATGGTCACGACACAGATCAGCAATGTTTTGAAGGAAAGCAGGGAATCCATCACCCGTGAATGGACGGGCGTGCTTGAGGCCGAAAAGAACGGTACTTTTTCCGCCCTGTTCAAAGAAAATGCTTCCTATACCATCGAACAGGCGGCCGACGCCTTCCTCGCATTCATTATCAACGACGACGCCCCGGTGATCGATCCGCTCATCCGCGAACTGGCAAAGACGGGTTTCCGGTCACAACTTCCCGCATCGGATGCCTACAGGGCCTTCGAGATGTTCCGCTCGCTCGTCATGCCGCTCATGGTCGCCCGGCTCGAGAAGGATATCGCTATTCAGGCCATAGAGCGCCTGAATTCCGCATTGAGCCGCGTATGCCGGGCATACAGCGATTATCGCCAACTCCTGCAGGAAACAGATCTGTCGGTATACGCGAGGAGGCTCGAGCACAACGCCGCGGAACGGGAGGAACAGTTCCGCGAATCGGAAAGCAAGTTCCGCGACCTTGCCGAGAAGGCGACGGTGGGCATCTACCTGATACAGGACGACGTCTTCCCGTACGTGAACCGGAGGTTCGCCCAGATCGCGGGTTACACCGTGGAGCAGATGGCGGGGAAGATCGGGCCGAGGGACATCGTCCTTCCCGAGGACTGGCCGCTCGTGGACGAGAACATGCGCCGCCGGCTGTCGGGCGAGCTGGACTGCACGTATGCTGAATTCCGGCTTGTCGCCAGAGGGGGGCACGTAAGGAACGTCGAGGTGTACAGTGCCCAGACGACATACCAGGGACGGTCCGCGATCATCGGGACCCTGATCGATGTCAGTGAGCGCAAGGCGTTCCGGGACGCCCTCGAAAGGTCGGAGAAGAAATACCGGGGGCTGTTCGAAAAACTGCCCGACGGATTCACCCTCGTCGGCATGGACAAGAAGTTCATAGACATCAACCCCGCGTTTTGCGCGATGTCGGGCTATACGCGGGAGGAGCTCCTCGAGTTGAAATACCCGGACATAACGCCGAAAAAATGGCACGCGCGCCAGGACCGGGTCATAGAGAGCCAGGTCTTGAGCCGGGGATATTCCGACGTGTTCGAAAAGGAGTATATCAAAAAGGACGGCACGGTATTCCCCATCGAGGTACGGGCCCACCTCGACCGCGACGAAAAGGGGAAACCGCTGCAGATGTGGGGTTTCGTCCGTGACATATCACAGCGCAAGGAAGCGGAAAAGGCCCTCAAGTGGGAGGAGTTGAAGTACAAGATACTTTTCGAATCGTCAAACGATGCCATCCTGCTGATGAAAGACGATTCCTGCATCGATTGCAATACGAAGGCCTGGGAGATGTTCGGCCGGACAAAGAAGCAGATGATCGGCCAGAAGCTTTTCATGTTCTCGCCGCGCACGCAGGGCGACGGGTCCGACTCCCAGGAGTCTGCGGCGCAAAAGATAAACGCGGCGCTGAACGGCAATTTTCAGTTCTTCGAATGGCGTTTTTACCGCTCCGAAGGCACTTTTTTCGATGCGGAGGTGAGCCTCAACGGTTTCGACCTCGCCGGGGAGCACCTGATCCAATGCATCATCCGCGACATTACGGTCAGGAAGCTTTTCGAGGAAGAGGCACGAAAGAAATCGAAAGACCTCGAGGATGTCAACGCGGCCCTGAGGGTCCTGCTCAAGCAAAGGGAAAAGGACCGGGAGGAACTGGAAGAGCTTGTACTCCAGAATGTCCGCGAGCTCATACTGCCGTACGTGGACAAGCTCAAGCGGCACAAGCTCGACCCGCAGCAAAGATCCTATATGAATGTGCTCGAAACCAACCTGAGGAACATCATTTCGCCTTTTACACGGAAGATGACGTCTATCGACGTTTATTTCACCCCTACCGAACTCAGGGTCGCCCATCTCATACGGGAGGGCAAGACCGCCAAGGAGATCGCGCAGCT
This sequence comes from Syntrophorhabdaceae bacterium, assembly GCA_963666485.2. Lineage (GTDB taxonomy): Bacteria > Desulfobacterota > Syntrophorhabdia > Syntrophorhabdales > Syntrophorhabdaceae > Delta-02. The sequence continues at coordinate 783,473 of CAXXUO010000001.1, forward strand.
GCTCGGCGTCTCTGAAAGCGCGATCAATCTCCACAGGCAGAAGATCAGGAACAAGCTGGGGCTGAATAATATGAAGGTCAACCTGAGCGCATACCTCATCTCCTCCTTCGACAGCTGATAATAAACATCTGATACTTCAATATTTACATCACCTTTGCCCGCCCGTTGTCCTTGAGGTCAGGGCTTTCCTCCCGGGAGAGAAGCTACCAGTACGCTATTAGTTGCTATCATTTTTATACCAGCTCATTCTGTCAGTCATCTATAATTTTTCTGTTAGCAAAGCCAGCCTGTTTTCGGGGTATTTAGGTAGTATGTTTCCGCTTATGCGCCACATTGGGTGTGGCGCGGCCGCCTTCGAATCACCGGGATGGACGGCACATGAGCGGGCTAAAAAATATTCGGGATCACAGGGGGTTATTATGCATTACGCGTGGATCATTGCGCTTACCGGAACACTTGTTGTCTTGCTTGCCCATGGCTTCGGAAGGATGTCGTATTCCGTACTGCTTCCCGCCATGAGGGACGGCCTTCACTTCAGCTACACACAGCTTGGCCTCATCGGGACGGGGAATTTTATCGGGTACCTGTCGCTTTCCATTGTCGGCGGGTTCCTTGCAGCCCGCTTCGGCGTACGAAGGGTGGTCTTCGCATCACTCATCATACTCGGTATCAGCATCTTCCTCACGGGATTTACGAATTCATTTGTCTATGCCTTTGCGACCCGGCTTATCACCGGCCTCGGGAACGGCGGCGCCTTCGTCCCCATCATGGCCCTGCCCGCCGCGTGGTTCGCCGCCAAGAAAAGGGGCCTCGCAACGGGCATCGTCACGATGGGGGTCGGAATGGGCCTTTCCCTCTCCGGCATTATCCTTCCCTTCTTTCTCGGAAAGTACGGGGTCCAGGGATGGAGATACGCATGGTTCCTCATGGGCGCAATCGCGACGGTCCTCTCCCTCGCCTGTTATTTTCTCCTGCGCGACCACCCGCGTGAAAAAGGGCTTGCCTTATACGGCGCGCCCATCATGGACGGCGGCGAAGAGGAGGCCAAAAAAGAACCCGCCCCGAACATGTTCTCCGCATTCAAGAATGTCGTCGGGAACTCGGAGCTCTGGAAGCTCGGCACCGTTTACATGATGTACGGGTTTTCTTACATTATTTACCTGACGTTCATTGTCGCCTATCTCAATAAAGAGATCGGCATCGGGGCGGCGCGGGCGGGCCAGATATTCGCGTTCCTCGGTTTCGTCAGCATCTTCTGCGGCGTCTTCTGGGGCGGCATCTCCGATTTCGTGGGGCGGCGCTACGGCTCGTTCCTCGCCTATATGACACTCACGGCAGCCTACTTCATCATCGTCTTCTCCCGGGGCAGCGTTGGTTTTTACGTCTCGGCGTCGCTGTTCGGCATCACCGCCTTTGCCGTCCCGGTGATCATGGCGGCTGCGGCCGGGGATGCGGTCGGCGGCAAGCTTGCACCTGCCGCCCTGGGCTTTATCACCCTCTTCTTCGGCATCGGCCAGGCATTCGGCCCGGCTGTCGGCGGATGGATCAAGGACCTCACCGGATCGTTCACGAACGCATTCCTGCTCTGTGCGGTCGTTTCGGCGATAGGCACTTTCAGCTCTCTCATGCTTCGGAAAAAATACCAGGCAGTCCGCACGTAAGGCAGGTGAAATATGGAAACGGCTATGACAGCAAACGGCCTCCTGTTAACCGGGGGCCAGATCTTCGAAGAGACCGAAGAAGACACAATAGCACAGGGAGGGGCCATATCCGATGCACTGCGCTGGGCTGTGTTCACGCCCACCGCCCTCGGGTTGCTCGGCCATTTCCGGACCGAGAAAGAAGGAAAGAATGCCGGCCGGTTCAACATAAAGACCCACGGGCTCGATCCCCTGATCGCATCCGTACGCGCCTTTGCGGCATCGAAAGGCATCGCGGAGCATGACGCCTTGAAATGCATATTCCTGCTCAGGATGAGGCGGTTCATATCGGCCGAGATGGAAAGCGCGCTGGCGGAGGCCTATGAATCCCTGATGGACCACCTGCTGGCCCATTACGGCAGGTCCGGCGACACCGGCGGATGGGTCCGCCCGTCGCTCCTTGACCGGCATACGCACATGCAGATACGTGATGCCATGGAGACCGTGGAATGCTTCCAGAAATACATTTATGACGACGGGATCGGGGAACTGATCACAGACGCCGGCCTGCCGCTGAAGACCCTGTAAACAGGATCTAAAGCATGATGTTGAGGGACGGGGCCAGCCGGGGGTCGTCCTCTGAAATCTCCAAGAGGGGCTTTGAGAGGCGCGATAGCGTCGCCCGACAACTATCGCAAAGCTCAAAGCCCTTTTTGTCCGTATCATCGATCGTGCGGGAAAAGGACATGACGCACCCGGGATCGAAGCAATGTTTCATTCGGTATGAATGGACAGCCTCGTGCACGGCCTCTGTCAGCACCCGCCTGGTAAAAAGGCCCCTGTCCGCATCGAGACCGTAAAATTCCTGTCTTAAACGCGTGATCGAGACGAGCGCAGCCCTTCCGAGCGCCGCCCCGAAGACAAAGGTCAGATCGGGAATATAGAGGTCGAAGTCGATAACGCCGAGGACATGTTCCCGGGGGTCCGCTTCCTGTTCCGCAAGGGCATTCAGTATGGCCTCGGCGGAATATTGGGCGCGCCCGGCATCAAAGGCTTCACGGGGCGGCTCGATGACATCGCCCGACCGGACATCGGCCGGGAGGGCCTGACCGATATCCCGTTTTAATATTTCGATGATACCCGGCTCTACAGGCCCGACCGGGATGATCCGCAACTTGATATCGGGCCCCTCTTCAATTCCCGTTTCCATGTATACCTTTCAAACGGCATTCCGTTATATCCCGCTTTATTTCCCGCGAACATTCTTCAGGAGGTGACAACCGCCCCGCGGTGATCGTCCCGGATGATGCCGCATATCTTTTCCGCCTTCTCCGAGTAAAGCCGGATGCCTTCCCAGTTGGGCCTGACGGCGACCTTCTGCATCAGGAGGCCATCCGTGCCGAACCACCGGGGCAGGACGCCCCCGAAGAAATATCCCCGGCCCCTGAGATACTCGGTCAATTGCCCGATCCACGGCCAGGCAAGGTTGAGCCACACCTGGATGACGATCATGCCCTTGCCGAGGGCCTCTTCCTCGTGATGTTCGAATATATCCGCAAAATCCGTCCCGGCGTTAAAGACGGTAAGGCGCGCCACCGAGGCAAATTCAAAGAGGTGGCTTTCGATGGAAGTTCCCGCGCTTCCCGGAGATGCACTTTCTGCCTGTGCCACAGTCGCGCCGCTATCGAAACCGTCATACATGAACCGGATCGCTTCTTCATACCGTTCGGGTGCATAGACAATGTGGTCCAGGGGACGGTACATCCGGGTCATGTGCAGGGACGCCACCCGGCCCGTGGCGCTGCCTTCCCTGGCGTAGGCCTCAGCCGGCATGAGGTCGATCTCGAGGGCCGTCTCGATCGCCCCCTCGTTGGACCAGGCCTTCTGCATGTAGGGGTGATTGCAGACCGCCTCGCCAAAGACGGCGTCCGCGTCATACTGCGGCGCGGCTACTTCCGCGAAATAACGGTTCATTACCTGTGCGATCCCGTGATTGCGGTAGTCGGCGCGCACGAGTCCCTGCCCGCCCTCGTAGACCTTTTTACTCGGCGCAGACCTGAAGAGGCTCACGTATCCCACGATCCCTCCCTTCGAGGAGCGGGCGACGGTGGGTACGTTCTCCCCGTTCCTGAAGGCCTCCACGAGTTCCTCCGGTTCATACACCAGCTTGACAGGATAGTCATCGCCGTAGACGCTGCGAAAAAGCTCCCCGACGTCCGCGGCGTCGCCCGGCTGAAAAATGCCGACGGTTATCCGCTCGTCGGGTTTGATATCAACGATATAGGGGTCCACCATTTTCCCTCCTTACCCACTTTCTTGTACATCACGGGCACAGATCCCGTCAATGGGAAATGGCCCGAAAACGGGGCGGCAGGGCCAGCATGACCGCCCCGAAGGCGTTGAGCAAACCGCAGAAAATAAAGAGCGGCCCGTATCCCCACCGGGCGAGGATGAATCCGCCCGCGAGGGGGCCCACGAAGAAGCCGGCCTGCATCATGACCAGCGACAGATTCAGGTTAAGCCCCCTGAAGCGGGGTTCAGAGATATCGAAGACGAGGGCAAACAAGAGCGGTATGCCCACGCCCCAGAGGACCCCGAACGCGGCCGCCAGGCACAGGAATGCAGCCGGGCCCCGTGAAACAAGGATGGCGGCGTGACATATTGCCAGGATACCCATTGAGAACGCACAGACCCGTGCCTTGTTCATCCTGTCGAAATACCGGCTTCCGGCAAGCCTGACGATGATCATGGCCACCATGGCGACCGTGAAGAAATAGCCCGGGTTCCGCATACCGCGCTGCGTGCCGAAGTCTTTGAAGAAAAAGAATAATAACGTGTATGCGCTGTAGAATATGACGTTGACGGCAAGAAGCTTCATCACGGGGCCGGACCTTACGTCCTCCGCCAACCCCTTCAGCCCTGCGCCTTTTTCGGGCCCTCCCCTGTCTTCGGGCAGCGGCCGCACAAAGAGAAGCGGCACCAGGAAAAGGATCACGATGCCGGCCACGATGGTGCATATGGATGCAAACCCGAAAGACCCCCCGGTCAGGTAGACGACGGCAGGCGGGATGAGGGCGTACGGAATGAGCCTCGTGATGGAGATGATGCCGATCGACTCGCCGCTCTTCTCGGGCGGGATATGCGAGGCAAAAAGGGCCATCACGGCGGCGATGAGGACGACAAAGCCCGTTCCATGGATAATGCGGACACAGGCGATGGTAAGGGGAGTCATGGCGAAACTGTAGAGCAAAAGCGATACCGCCATCACCGAGATGCCGGCGGCGCACGCCTTTTTCGCATTTCCCCCGTGAAGATAGGGGCTCAGGAACGGCTGCAGCACAATGCCCGTGATCGAATCGGCACCGAGAAGGAATCCGTACCACCGCGGATCGATGCCGAGCATGCGAAGGTGATCGTGGAACTGGAAGAAAAGGGCCATGACCGCCGCGGCTGAGCCGAGGACTACATTAAGGAGGATAAACTCACGGGTATAGATGGAAGGGCCCCGGTCCGTCACCGGATGGCCTTGAGCGTGTTTTCGAGGCGCATGAGGAGATTGCCCGCCACCATCCTCCGGTACTCTTTCGACGCCCTCACGTCGCTGATCGGCAGGACGCCGTCGCGAACGAGTGCCGCCGCCCCGGTCAAGGTCGGCCCGTCGATAGGCCTGCCGGCAAAATGATCGTCGAGTGCCTTCAGGGTGAAGACCGTTGGTGCAACACTTCCAAACGCACAGCGGGCTTTTTTGACGGTCCCGTCTTCGTGAAAGGCCGCAGCGAAGGCGAAGCTCGCAACGCTGATGGCCATTGCCCTTCGCTGTCCCGCTTTTTCAAAATGGCTCACCGTGAAACCGTGACCTTTCCGTATGCAGACGGCACTGAGCACCTCTCCCGTATCCAGCATCGTCAGGCCGGGGCCCCGTATGAAACTGCCCACGGGCAGGCGGCGCACGAGGTCGCCTTTACGCAATTCAACCTCCGCATCATAGATATACAGCGGCGGCAGCGTATCTCCCGCAGGCGATGCCGTGCATATGTTCCCGCCTATCGTCCCCATGTTCCGGATGGCCGGGGAACCCACGTGAGCAGCCGCACGTTTCAGAAGAGGGAAATATTCACCGATGAGCCGGTTCGAGATAATTTCGGCGTGTGTCGTGCATGCCCCGATCCGGACCTCGTCGCCGGGATCACCGACACCCTTTAATTCTGCTATCCTTTCGAGACAAACGAGCGGCCTGTCATTGATCTTCCCCGGGGGGGATTTCGCCAAAATATCGGTACCCCCTGCATAGAGGGCGGCCCGGGGTTCATCCGACAGTGCGTCAAAAACCTCATGCAGTGATGCCGGAAGAAAGACCTTACCCATCCTCTCCCCCTTCCCGCATCTTCTTCGCAGCTCCTTCCACGGCGTCGACGATCTTCTGATACCCGGTACAGCGGCACAGGTTGCCGCTTAACGCCTCGCGGACCTGTTCACGCGTCGGTGCAGGGTTGCCATCGAGGAAATTGACCGCGCTGACGACCATGCCCGGGGTGCAGAAACCGCACTGCACGGCCCCGTACTCGATGAATGCCTGTTGAACGGGATGGAGCACGCCGCCCGCGGCGATACCCTCGATGGTGACGGCCTGCCTTCCCTCGAGCTGCGCCGCTGTCATCAGGCATGACAGCTTCACGACGCCGTCCACGATGATCGAACACGCGCCGCACTCGCCCTGTCCGCAGCCTTCCTTCGTGCCCGTCAGGCCGATATCTTCCCGCAGCACATCGAGGACCCTGCGCGCCGGGTCTGTCTCGATCTGCGCCGGAGACCCGTTAAGGACAAAGGATATCTTCTGTTTCATCCCCCGCCCCCTTTACCCGCGATCAGGGACAGCACCCTTTCCGGTGTCAACGGGGCCCGTGCGGCCCGCACACCGCAGGCATCATGCAAAGCGTTGGATATGGCGGGAAGGCAGCCGCTTATCACGACCTCACCGATCCCCTTCATGCCAAAGGGCCCGGTCTCCTCGTAGGGTTCGACCGGCACGGACGTGACGTCGGGCAGGTCGAGCGACGTCGGAGTGATGTACGTGGAGAGGCTTTGGGCCGCGTGCATGCCGCCCGGCGCCGTGTACTCCTCTGTCAGTGCATAACCTATACCCTGGGCCACCGAGCCCTGCACCTGCTGGTCGTAGACCGCCCGGTCGATGACCGTCCCCGCATCCGTGACGGCAATGTAATCCCTGACCTCGACAGCCCCCGTCAGGGTGTCGACCTCGATCCTCGCCAGGTGTGCGCCGTAGGAGAACAGGACGTGGGCACCGAGATAGAATTTTTCGATCGTGCTCTCATCATACGGGGTCCTGAAGAAACCTTTGCAGGAGCGCTCATCGTTACCGAGGAGCCGGGCTATATCGGAAAGCGGTACTTCCCTCCCCGATGCCGCATCCCGCACCCTTCCCGGAAGAAGAACAAGTTCACCGGCCCCGGCTGGGCCGAAAATCCCGGCGGCGCACCGGAGGATCGTTTCCTTGAGGCCCTCGGCTGCATTGATGACAGCGTTCCCGAAGGTATAGGTCGTGCGGCTCGCAGATGATGAACCTGACGGGAGACCGTGATCGGTATCAGGCTGCACGAGTTCCATCGAGCCGGGGTCCTGGTCGAGTATGCCGGAGGCGATCCTGAGATAGGTGCTCGCGTTCCCCTGTCCCATGTCGGGCAGGCTCGAATAAAGGCGAACGCATCCGTCCGTCTTCAGCTCCAGCATGGCGTTGGCCTGGTCGGGAACGAACGCGGGATAGCCGATGGCGTGGCCCATGCATCCCACGCCGGTCCCGCGCTTCTTCCCCTTTGGTGCCGCGTTCTTCCATGCGTGCCTTTCCTTCCAGAAGGGATGCTCTATGAGCTTGCCGATGCACTCGCCTATTCCCGTGGAATACTTGAGCTCGACGCCCAGGCAGTTCACGTCCCCGGCCTTGAGCGCGTTCCTGCGGCGGACCTCGAGCGGGTCCAGGGAAAGCTTTTCGGCGATCATGTCCACGGCCTGTTCCATCGCAAAGGTCACCTGCGGCACGCCGAAGCCGCGGAACGGCCCGCCGAGAGGGTTGTTCGTGTAAACGCAGCGCCCTTCGACACTGACATTCGGGATACGGTAGGCCGACCCTGCGTGTTCCGTCCCCATGGCCATGATCTCGCCGCTCAACCCCGCATACGCGCCCGCGTCATAATAGAGCCTGCTGGCAAGGCCGTGCAGCGTGCCGTCCTTTTTTGCTCCCAGCCGGTAGTACATCCGGGCGGGCAGCCTCTTGACGCTGGCGAGGAAGCTTTCGGACCTCTCCCACCACATTTTGACGGGTACACCTCCCGCGTTGAGGGCGGCGACCCCCAGCAGGCACTGCACCGTAATACCGTCCTTGCCGCCGAACGCCCCGCCGAGGTACGGGGCCTTGACCCGGACCTTCTCCATTTCGAGCCCCAGCGCGTGTGCTATCTCGATCCTGTCCCTGTACGGCGTCTGTGTCGACGCGATGATGGTGAGCACCCCGCGGTCGTCGACACAGGCCCACCCGGCCTCCGTCTCGAGATAGGCGTGCTCCTGGCGGGGGGTCTCGAAAACCCCCTCGACAACCACGTCGCTTTCACGCAACGCCGTATCGGCGTCTCCTGCCCTTATCGTGACATACCGTAAGAGGTTCCCCTCCTCGCTGTCTTCGTGGACCTTTGGCGCGTCGCTTCTCAGCGCCTCTTCGACATCGAAGACCCCGGGGAGCGGTTCGTGGTCGAACGTGATCCGTTCGAGGGCGGCGGCGAGGGCCGCCCTGTCTTCGGCAAGAACGAGCGCGACGGCATCGCCCGCGTGGCGCACCGTGCCGTCGACAAGGACCGGCTGGTCGTTCTTTATGAGCCCGACCCTGTTCTTCCCGGTGACGTCCCGGTACGTGAGCACGCGTTTGACACCCGGGACGGCAAGGGCGGCTTCGGTATGGACCGCCCCGAGGCGGGCATGCGGAACAAGGGCCCGTTTCGCGCCGGCCCAGAGGAAATTCGCGGAATAATGATCAGCGGCGTATTTTTCCCTGCCTGTCACCTTTGACATGGCGTCAAAACGGGGCCCGCCGGGCAATTTTTTTCCGCTATCTTTCACCCTTAAGCCGTCCCCCGCTCACGCACTATCCCCGCAAGGCCGTCTATGAATGCCTCCATCGCCTCGTGGACACCGACGCTCACGCGTATCCAGTTGGGGAACCTGAAACCCGTCATCGTCCGGATCATCACCCCTTGCGACATGAGCTGCCTGTATGCCAGTGTGTCGCTGAAAGGAAGCTTCACCATGACGTAGCAGCCCTCTCCCGCCTGCGTCTCGAGTCCGAGGCTGCCGAGTTCCCGCACGAGGTACGCCTTTTCGTCTTTCACGTGCCGGCGCGTCCTCGAGACGTGCTCGTCGTCCCCGATGGCCGCGAGCGCGGCGTCCTGGGCAACGGTGTTCACCGAGTAGACGATGCAGGTGCGCCGTATGACGTCGACGACGTCCCGGCTCCCTGCAAGGTAGCCTATGCGAAGCCCCGCAAGGCCGTACATCTTCGAGAACGTCCTGAATGTCACGAGGTTGGGGTATTCCTTGAGGAGCTTCATGCCGTCCGGGTAGTCGGGCGCCTCCACGAACTCGCAGTAGGCCTCATCGACGACCACGATCTGCCGCCCCGCGACGGTGTCGAGAAATCTCCTCAGTCTTTTTTCGTCCCAGTAGGTCCCCGTGGGGTTGTTGGGGTTGCAGACAAAGAGTATCTTTGTCCGCTCGTCCCTTAAGCCCAGCATCCCGTCGTCGTCGAAACCGAAATCCTTGAGCGGCACGAGCCTCGCCTCGAAACCGGAGAACTCGGCAACCCACTCGTAAACGGCAAAGGTCTTGTCCGCAGTGACGATGTTGTCCCCCTCCTGGCAGAAGGCCTTGATCACGAAGGCGATCGCCTCGTTCGCCCCGTTGCCGAATATGATCTGGTCCGGGTCGAGGCCGAACCTCTCGGCGAGCTTCATGCGCAGGTAGTAGGAGTCGCCGCTGGGATAGAGGCTTGCCCTGCCCGGCGGGAACCTCTCGATGATCTTCGCCGAGCCGTGAGGGGGGCCGAGCGGGTTCTCGTTGTTGTTCAGCCGCCAGAGGTGGCCGACATTGTAGAGCTTCATGAGTTCGGGGTCGGGTTTACTGGGTATGTACGGTTCGAATTTCTTTATATATTCCGGGACGAGCCTGTTTAAAGGGACATCGAACACGGCGTGCCTAACCTCTCAGCGTGAAAAAGACCACGTCGGCCTTGCCCCGATACGGCATGAGAAGCGACGCCTTGAAACCGGCGGCTTCGATGACCGGGTACAGCCGCGCCTGCCAGCCGTGGCCGAGGTCAATTGTCAGCACAATATTTTCTATGCCCTCGGCGCGCAGGACGTCGACGTGCCGCCTGAGGTTCTCCCCGGCATCCGCACCGTCCCACAGGGGTGAGAGCATAACGAGGTCCTGGTTGGACAGGAAGGTCGTTCCGAAAACGGAGTGGGGATTTTGCCGCTCCCCCTCGTTGCGCACGGGGATGATCTCGCGGGCAAGAAAGTGCCGCCTGTACTCGGCCCTCAGGAACTCTTCCATTCCTGCATGCGCGTACACCTTGCATCCCGGGTCTTCCTTGAGCTGGCGGAAAAGAAAGCGCCACGGCCTCTTTTCGCCGTTGTGGACAAAATCGACAGTGCCGAGCTCTTCAAAATAGCCGTCAGGGAGGTCTTCCGTGGCGTACCGGTTCATGAGGAAGACCGCCTCCGACCGGGCGACCGCGGAGATAACACCGGCAACGAGCCGCTCGCCGACATCCTTCCTGCCGTCCTCGACAAAGACGTAGGGGCCATAGCACTCGATCATCGATGTTTCCGCATAACGCCAGAGCATCCCCCCGGCGATCCTTTCCCTTTTGTCCATTGCGGTTATAGCGCTGAACTCCCCGCTTGCCACCATGTCCACGACCTTGCCGGGATAGCGGAAATCCGGCAGGTACACGAAAGGATCGTATCGGCCGGCGATGGACCGTGCCAGCAGCTTTAAGTCCTCCGGGCCGGGCACGCCGTATGTCAGGCCGCCCGAAACCGGCTCGTCCGGGCCCTCCCATGGCTCCCCCTCCGGGTAGGTCTTTTCCTTGATCAGTATAAACCCGGTGCCCTCGATGGGATTGTGGAAGATAGACATGCTGTCCACAGACCGCGCGGCGATGACGAGCCCCATCTCCTCCATCCCCTCTTCGTCGGGTGACACGTCGGCGGTGAGATTGAAGGCGCGCGGATCGAAATCGATCCCCTCAAAAGCGATCTCGAGCCGGGCATAGTAATATCCGCCCGTCATGGTGAGCCTGACCGGTGCCGGCTCCCCGGTCATCCTGCAGAGATATGCGAACAGCTCTTCGGATGCGAGGCTGAGCTTCAGCGCATCCTTTTCATCGAGGCCGAATATACGGCCGGACGACTCGGCAAAGGAAACGGCAAGGGGAAGGAATTTGACATCCGTCTTGAGGGTAAGTGAAATATCTGACTGGCCGTTTTTCATGGTCGACCCCGCAGGCGTCCGTACGTTAAGCTGACCGCCATGGTGTTTATCGTATATATCAGGAAAACGATTTCCTTTGCAACTGCTTGTTCGCCCTAAGGTATCCGGGCCCCGTTGCGATAATAGGTCTATAAGGGCCTTTGTTGGCCCGAAGGCACGATATGGTTTGTGCCCTGCGGCGTCGCCGCGTATAATGTCTTTGGGTCCTGGCATGGCGAAACGGAGATTTTTGTGAGAATACTTGCGGCTGAAGACGATCTGACGTCCCGGTTGATGCTGGTTGCCGTGTTAAAGAAAATGGGGCATGACGTGGTCGAGGCGCCGGGCGGCAAGGAAGCATGGGACGAACTGCAAAAGCCCGATGCGCCGCGGCTCGTCGTCCTTGACTGGATGATGCCGGACATTGAAGGGATCGAGATCTGCCGGCGCGTGCGGCAGATACCGACGACCGATCCGCCCTACGTGATATTGCTGACCGCGAAAGACGACGTGGACAGCATTGTCACCGGGCTGAACGCCGGCGCCAACGATTACCTGATAAAACCATACAGGATCGCCGAACTGGAGGCGCGCATCGGCGTGGCGCAGAGGATGCTGGACCTCCAGGAGGAACTCAACAGGATGAGGGAGGTGCTTGCCCACGAGGCCACGCATGACAGCCTGACGGGCGCGCTCAACCGCCGGGCCATATATGAAGCACTCTCGCATGAATTCTCCCGCGGCCAGCGCAAAACGTCCTCGTTCAGTGTCTGCCTCTGCGACATCGATCTCTTCAAACAAATAAACGACGAACACGGCCACCTGGCCGGTGACGACGTGCTGAAGGAACTGGTCCGGACCCTGCAATCCAATGTACGCGACTACGATATGGTCGGACGCTATGGCGGGGAGGAATTCCTGATAGTCGCCCCGGACCCGGGCGGGATCGAGGACAATCACCTGTTCGAGCGTTTGAGGTCGGTCATCGCCGGCACCCAATTCAAGACACAGGCGGGAAGCATTTCCGTGACGATAAGCATGGGGGTCGCGCGATTCACTGAAGAGCGTTCAATAGACGAACTGATCGCGGCCGCAGACGAAGCACTCTACCGGGCCAAGGCCGGGGGCCGCAACCGTGTCGTGTACGCCGCCGGGAAAGAGAAGGTAACACTGGCCTCACCAGATCTTCCGTGATTGACAATCGAAAATGAACTATAAGTACATTTTGACCGGTATAGATGAACTGCATACCACGGTTTCATGACACTTCTTCGGGACGCGCGCGGCGGATACCCGCGTAAGCGATCACTGCGGCAATTGCGAGCGGCAGTACCCCGAGGAAGATGAAGATGAGGTCCGCGGGCATTCGGAGCCACTCGAGGAAATGGATAACGGGCTGTTCCTGGAACGCCGCGCTCCGTGCGTGCCAGTACCCGTTGTCGAGGACGTCGAGAAACTGGATCACGCCCTCGGGAAAGAGGTTCATGATGACCATGAGGGCAAGGCCGATGTTCAAGCCGAAAAACGATACCCTGATGTACTTTTCCACACGCTCCCACAGCGCATCCGTCGAAACCTGCCTGAGCGCGAAGACGATGAACGAGACGCCGAGCATGCCGAAAACGCCCATAAGGGCCGTGTGGGCATGGTTCGGCGTCAGCACCGTGCCCACCTCGAAGTAGCTTATGACAGGCAGGTTGATGAGAAAACCGAATATCCCCGCGCCGACGAAATTCCAGAAGCCGACCGACATCAGGAAATAGAAGGTCCAGCGGTGCGGTATCCGGATCTCCCTCCCGCAGATCTCGCACTTCCCCCGGCTCAATTTTACAAAGTCCCATGCATCGAGCGTCATGAGAGTGAGCGGTACGACCTCCCCTGCCGAGAACATCGCGGAAAGCGCGAGGTTGAAATTCGTCTGCCCGGTCCAGTACCAGTGGTGCCCCGTCCCGACGATGCCTGCGCCCAGAAAAAGGATCGCGTCGAGGTAGATGATCCTGAGCGCCGTCTGGCGCGCGATCATGTCGAGCCGGTAGAACAGGACGGCGACCATCGTTGTGGCGGACAGCTCGAAAAAGCCTTCCACCCACAGGTGTATGATCCAGAAACGCCAGTTGTCGACGACCGTGAAATTGCTCCTGCCGGTGAAGAAAAGGGCGGGCAGGTAAAAAAGAGGGATAGCCGCCGTCGTCAGGAGGAAGAGCCGGGTGATCTCTTTATTTTCCGGGTCTTTCAAAGATCCCGCGGCCTCCCTGATGATCAGGGCTATCCAGAGAACGAGGCCCGCTATGAGCAGCACCTGCCATCCCCGGCCGAGGTCGAGGTATTCCCAGCCCTGGTGGCCGAACCAGTACCAAGCCCGCCCGAGCATGTTCCGGATGCCGGCCATTTCACCCAGGAGGCTGCCGAGGACAACAAGCACGAGAGCCCAGAAGAGAATGTCGATACCCAATTTTTGCCTTTTCAGGGTGCCCGTCCCCAAGGAAGAGGCGAGAAAGAGGCCTCCCGCGACCCACGCCGTCGTGATCCACAGGACGGCAAGCTGTATGTGCCACGTCCGGGTCAGGTTGCTCGGGAAAAGGGCAGAGAGGTCGAGGCCATAAAAGCTCGCGGGATCGGCGCGGAAATGGGCCGTTGCGGCGCCGACGTTCACCTGCACGAAAAAGAGCAGTGCGGCGACCGCGAAGTATTTTATCGTGGCCAGCTGCGTACCGGTCGGCGCGCCGGGAAGCATCCTCGGATGTATATGTTCTTTTCTGCCTTTCCAGCCGAGATACCCGAACTTTCCGAACGTGAACAGGACCGCCGCCGTCCCCGCCAGAAGGGTAATAAGGCTGAGCGCGCTCCACAGGATGGTCTCGGCGGTCGGCCTGTTGCCCGCCATGGGTTCGTAGGGAAAATTATTCGTATACGAGTAATTCGTGCCGGGCCGGTTCGCGACGGACACCCAGGCGGTCCATGCAAAAAACGCGGTGAGCTTCCCGATCTCGCCGGGGTCCGCCACGGCCTCGTGCGCAAGGCCCCTGTTTTGCAGTTTTGCCGTGAAATAATTCTTCCATTTTACCTTCTGGTTTTCGTAGGAAAACGCCTCGGCCGGGGTGAACAGGAGCGTCCCCGTTTTTGCATCGTAACGGTTTTCTTTGAGCAGACGGGCCGTGAGAGCAATGACGGCCGCGCGTTCATCGTCCCGAAGCTCAGAAAAGCCGCGGCCGAATCTCTGCCGCGATATGCCGTCTGCTGCAGCCATCGAAAGCGTGTGGAGATAATCCGCGGAAAAATCCGGTCCGAGGTAGGCGCCGTGGCCCCAGATGCTGCCGTTCTGCATGAGGGCGTTCTTGAGAAAGACCTCCTGCCCGGAAAGGATGGTATCGCCCGTGAAGAGGACCTGCCCGGATGCGTCGATCACCTTTTCGGGGATCGGGGGCTCATTCGTATATGACCGCGTCGTGACCCATATCAGGACCGCGAAGCAAACGGCCACCGTGAGCAGGACCGATCGTTTCCACCATACCGAAAGCTGTTCAGGGGATTCATCCATGGCTGTATCCCATCTTTGTCTGCCCTTCACTGTAAGAACCGTGAGCGAGAGAACCGGCAGCGTCCCGGTCGGCGATCACAAGGAGTTGGCCATGGGTCGGTCGTACATGTGATGCGGGCAGTGCCCTGTCTCTGTCATCCACTATCTTTCTGAGGATCGCCGCTTTGTTGTGACCCAGGACGAGGATGAAAATATGCCGCGCGTTATTTATCACCGGCATGGTCAACGTGACCCGATCGTAACCATGACCTTTTGCGAAAACCGGCCACACCCTGTTCCCGGCATCATCCGCGACGGGACTTCCCGGAAAGATCGACGCGGTGTGTCCGTCTTCCCCAAGGCCGAGCATCACGATGTCGAACCGGGGCAATTCCCCCTTTTTCAAGTTAAAATGCTGCGAAAGCTTTTTTTCGTAGTCTTGGGCGGCTCTGTCCGGCCCTTTGAGTTTCGTTTCGATCGGGTGGATATTCACCGCCGGGATCGGCACATGATCGAGGAGGGCCTTGAGGGCCATGCCGAAATTGCTGTCCTCATCATCGTGGGGGACGAAGCGTTCGTCGACCATGAAGATATGCACCTTACCCCAGGGCAGATCCTTCTGCTTTGCAAGCGCCCTGTAGACCCCGACGGGCGATCTCCCTCCGGAAAGGGCAACATTCACGAACGGCCTGGCCTCAAGTGTTTCCTTACATATTTCGCGCCAGAGGGAGACAACAAAATCCGCACATCGCCCTTCCGTCTCGAAAACGATGATCTGCCGCTCATTCGCCTTGGGGCCCGCCAGGATCGCCCGCGCCGAAGGTCCCGTCATGCCGTGTTCCAGGTACAGCCCTCTCTTTCGAGGAGGGTTGCGGCAGCGGGCGGGCCCCATGTCCCTGCCGCGTAGTTCGGGAAATCGGGCGGCTTTTGCGTTTCCCATCGCCTGATGATGGGATCGACGACCGTCCACATCGCCTCGATCTCATCCTCCCGTACGAAAAGCGTGAGATCGCCCTTCAGGACATCGACGAGAAGCCGCTCATAGGGCTCGCGCAGCTTGACCTTGAAGGTGTCGGCATAACTGAAGACCATATTCACGTAATAGATCTGGTTGGTCGCAAACGGGTATTTCACGCCGAAGCCCAGGGAGATCTTCTCGTCCGGCTGTATCGTCAACCTCAGGACGTTCGGCGTGAGTGCGTCGCACGTCCGGCCGAAGAGCCGCAAGGGAAGGCGTTTCAGCTCGATGCATATCTCGGTCGCCAGGGTCGGCATCCGCTTGCCGGTCCTGATAAAGAAAGGTACGCCCGCCCAGCGCAGGTTGTCGATGTAAAGCTTCGCCGCAAAAAATGTCGCCTGGTCGGAACTCCCCGAGACGTCCGCCTCCTGCCTGTAGCCCGGCACGGGCTCCCCCGCGACGACACCGGGCCCGTACTGGCCCTTTACCGTGAAATTGTCGATGTACGACTCGTCCATCGGCCGGATGGAGCGCATGACCTTGAGCTTCTCGTCCCGGATGAAATTGGCGTCGAAGCCGATGGGAGGGTCCATGGCGATGAGCCCGAGAAGCTGCATCATATGGTTTTGAATGATGTCGCGCACGACGCCGGCATGCTCGTAGAAGACGCCCCTGTGGCCGATGCCAATGTCTTCGGCGACCGTTATCTGCACGTTGTCGACAAAGTGACGGTTCCACACCTCTTCGAAGATGGTGTTCGAAAAATGGAAGAAAATGATGTTCTGGACCGGGTCCCGGGCAAGGTAGTGGTCGATCCTGTAGATCTGGCGTTCATCAAAGGCGTCGGTAAGGACCTTGTTGAGTTCCGCGGCCGAATCGTGGTCCCGCCCGAAAGGCTTCTCCATGACGATCCGGATGCTGCGCAGATACTTGCACAGGCTGTGTGCTTTGAGCTTCGCGATGATGAGCGGCGCGGCTTCCGGCGGCACGGCCATGTAGTACACGATCTGCCTTTCACCATCCGGCCCCCGGCCGTGCATTCCCTTTACCTCTTCGTCAAGCCTGTCGTACGTGGCATCTTCCTCGAAGCGCCCGGAAAAGTACCGGATATGACGCAGAAAACGGCCCCATTCCTTTTCGTCGGGGACCTCGTTCCTCAGTGTCTCGAACGACTTCTGCATCATGTCGCAATATGCGTCGAGGTCCATCTGGAGCCTGTCGAAAACGAGTATGGAAAAATCTGCCGGCAGTTCATTTTTCACGTAGAGCTTGAACAGGGACGGCAGGAGCTTCCGCCGCGTCAGGTCCCCGGCCCCTCCGAAAATGACCATCGTGAACGGCTTTACGTGCACCAATTCCCGCGGGATGTCGCACACCTGGAGAAAGCGGCTGTAGATCTCGTCCTGCTCCTTTGTCTCCGCACCCATCTTTGCCCTTCCTATCCCGTGATCAGCGAATTCCAATCCGAAGAGAATTTTTCCATTCCCTTTGTCGTCAGATCGTGGGCAATATCGTAATCCTCCCACGGCTTCGCAAGGTCGATCTCCCGGTAGGGGATGGGCTTCAAGTCCCGCGTATTGTACACGTAATCGTCCGCGGGCAGTGGAAGGCCTTTCTGTCCCCATTCCTTGAGGATGGCGTACGGGGCGGTGATAATGTCGGAGCCGAGCTTGAGCGCGTACATGAGGTGGTCGTACGAACGGACGCTGGCGGTCAGGACCTCCACGTGCCCGTCGCCTGAGCGGTACATTTTCAGGATGTTGGCAATGACATCCATCCCGTTCTCGCCCCGGTCGTCGAGGCGGCCGATGAACGGGGAGACATAGACGTTACCCTTTCCTGCCCCTCGCGTCGCGGCATAGACGGCAGCTGCCTGGCTTTGCGAGAAACAGAGCGTCATGTTGATCCTCAGGCCCGCCTTCAGGGCCTCGCTTGCCGCGGCGAGCCCTTCTCGCGACGTCGGGAACTTCACGTGGGCGTTGGGGATCCACGAGAACATCTCTTTCCCCTGCGCGAGCATGTCCTTCGCCTGCGTTGACGGGACCGCATAGACCTCGACGGATATCGAACCCGCGGGCATCATCGCCGACAACTCCTGCACCACCTTCTTGTAGAACGTCAGGAGCTCGGACCGGCAAAATTTCTCACCCTCGCTCAGTCTTTCCCGGGCCTCCGGGTTTTTCGAAAGGAGCGTCGGGTTCGTCGTCTGGCCGTCGAGGAAACCGAGGAGATCTATGATCTCCCTCGTCTCGTCCGGGTTGCCTCCGTCTATGAAGATCCTTGTTTTCATTCCGGCGGGCCTCATATAACCCCCTTTACCTTCCGGATAATGGCATCCCGGGAGATCTCTTCGTAGTCGAGCAATTCTTCAGGCTTACCGCTCACCGGCACCTTTCTCACCGCAAGGACATGAACGGGCGCCGCGCCGTCCACAGCCGTCCTGACCGCCTCGCCCAGTCCGCCTTCGGCGAAATGGTCCTCCACGGTAATGATCACCTTCGTCTCCCCGGCCGTCTCGCGAAGGGTTACGATATCGATGGGCTTGATGCTGTAAAGATCTATGACGCGGACCATGATATCTTCCTTCTTCAACGCGTCGTACGCGGCGAGGGCCTCGAAGACCGTGGCGCCGGCCGCGACGATCGTGGCGCGGTCCCTCGTGTGTATGCGCAGGACCCTGCTTCCCCCTATGGCAAACTCGTCATCGCTCTTGTAAAGGATCGGGGTGTTCATCCTGGTCGTGCGGATATAGACAGCCCCCTTGTGGGCAGCCGCCTGCTCGACAAGCCTTTCCGTGGAAATGGCATCGCAGGGATAAAGGACCACCCCGTCAAGCAAAGTCCGGAACATGGCGACATCTTCAAGGCCCATCTGGGACGGGCCGTCCTGCCCTATGGATACGCCGGCGTGCGACCCGGCGATCTTGATATTGCTTTTCGAATACGCGTTCATCCTCACCTGGTCAAAGCATCGCGTGAGGAAGGTGGCAAAGGTGGAGACGAACGGGATCTTCCCGCGGGCTGCAAGTCCCGCCGCCGCGCCCATCATGTTCTGCTCCGCGATATACATCTCGAAGAAGCGCGCGGGATATGCCTCCTGATAGATCTCCGAGTACGTGGAATTGCTGACCTCGCCGTCGAGCGCCACAATATTCGGAAATCCGGCGGCGATGCGCTTGAGGGCGTTTCCGTACGCTTTACGGGTGGCCACCGGGGTTTCGGGGTCATAGGCGGGCTGATCAATGTTCCGGGCGGGGGCCGCCTCGGGCTTCACATCATCCGGGGGCTCTATTTGCCCCACGATCGACCTGTCCACATCTCCCAGTTCGACCATCGCCTTCTCGAACTGTTCCTCGTTCAAAGCCTTTCCGTGCCAGCCATTTTTATCCTCGAGAAAGGAAACGCCTTTCCCCTTGATGGTCCGTGCGATTATCATTACCGGCCTGTCCGTCGACGAACGGGCTTTCTCATATGCCCCCGCGATCTCATCCGGGTTGTGGCCGTCTATCAGGATGGTGTCCCAGCCGAATGGCGCTATCCGCTCCTCGTAGGCCTTGAGGTCATGCCCGTACATGGTCTCCCCGCGCTGGCCCAGGCGGTTGACGTCGATGATCCCGATGAGGTTGTTGAGCTTGTAATGCGCCGCGACCTGGATGGCCTCCCACTGGGACCCTTCGGTCATCTCGCTGTCCCCCAGGAGAACGTAGGTCCTGTAGGGCAGCTTATCGATGTATTTTGCGTTGAGCGCCATTCCGAGGCCAATGGGGAGCCCCTGGCCCAGCGACCCCGTCGACGCCTCGGTGTAGGGAAACGAAACGACCGGGTGGCCTTCGAGGCGGCTCCCGAATTGCCTTAAGGTCATGAGTTCGTCGAAGGACACCTGGCCGGCGGCAGCCCACATGGCGTAGAACAAGGGGGATGCATGGCCTTTCGAAAAGATGATCCGGTCGTTGTTCGGGTTTGCCGGATGGGGGGCGTCGAACCGGAATGTCCCGCCGAAAAGGAGGCCTGCCATCAGGTCCGCGGCCGACAGCGACGACGTAGGATGCCCCGAACCCGCTTTCGTCGTCGATGCGAGGATGTAGTAACGGATCAGCCTGGCCAGTTTTTCGAGATATTCCCTGCCTGGTCTGTCATTCATGCTCACTCCCCCGGCGTCTATTTTTTGAAAACATCGTGTTGTCCAAACTGGTTTCGGAGCGCAGAGAGTATCTGCCCCGTATAGGTGGGATGTCCCTCGGACCTCTTCCTGAAATTGACCGCGTCTTCCATGACCGGTGTCTCGACCTTGAGTTCCCGGGCGGCTTCGACCGTCCACAGGCCCTCCCCGCTCTGGGCGACAGACCCGGAGATCGCGTCGAGCTCCTCCCCGTGTTCCCGGTAGGCTTTCTCGAGCCATCCCACGAGCCGTGACGCGATAACACTGCCATGATCGTAAAGACCGGCTATCCGGGTGAGATCGAGATCGAACTCAGAGGCCTTCATCACCGCAAAGCCTTCCGCAAGGGCCTGCATCATCCCGTATTCGATCGCGTTGTGGACCATCTTCACGAAATGCCCCGCTCCGCGGGTGCCCACGTATGCGTACCCCCGGGGTACGGAAAGGTCCCGAAAGAGCCGTTCGTACCTGTCGAAGAGGTCCTTTCTGCCGCCCACCATGATGCACGAACCTTCGAGCGCGCCGGCAGGCCCGCCGCTTACCCCCGCGTCGATGAAACCGATCCCGGCCTTTTCGAGGTCGTCCGAGCGGCGTATGGATTCCTTGTGGTGCGAATTCCCGCCGTCGACGATCGTGTCGCCGGGGTCGAGCCAGGCCGTTGTCTCTTTGAGGACGCTGTCCACGGCTTCATGGGGCACCATGATCCAGATGAGACGGGGGGCGGCAAGCAAGCTTACGAGCTGCCTGAGCGATGCCGCGGGCTCGGCGCCGAGTTCGGAGGCCCTCCGTACGGAGTCTTCGTGCGTGTCGAAGGCGACAACGCCGTATCCTTTCTTGAGAAGCCTCTCCACCATGTTGAGCCCCATTTTCCCGAGCCCGACATAGCCGATCCTCAATAACGGTTCTTTTCGTTTTCTCATAGTACGCAACTTCGCCAAAATAAAACCCCCTTATTACGACGACGGTGCAGCGGCCGTCCTGCTCAATGCAACCTATGTCGGCGTCTTTGGAGTTTCAAGGGCGCCGGTACGCCCGCGTCCGTGAATACGCCACAATGGCAGGGTTGCGGACGGCCCGGGGTATCGCCGGTTGACGGTAATCATGAGGTGCATTAGCGTCTTTCATAGGCCGGGCGATGGGGCGGCCGGTGGCCGGCGGTGATCGGTGCCGGTTTTTTTTCAAAAAATTCAAGAGGGCGCTCGTGGAATCTGAAACTTCTTTTTTTTGGCCTCTCATTTTCTTCTTTTGCTGCGTGGCAGCCGTCGTCGCGGCCATGATAGCCGTGTCGTTCTTTCTCGGCGAGAGACATAAAGGCCGCGTGACGGACGAGCCGTACGAATCCGGGATGCCCCTCACGGCCGCGCCTCAATTGCGCTTCCACGTAAAGTATTATCTCGTTGCCATGTTTTTCGTCATCTTCGACGCCGAGGCGCTCTTCATGTTCGCCTGGGCGCTGTCGGTCAGGGAGCTGGGGCTGTCCGGATACATCACATTCCTGGTCTTTGTCCTCGTTCTCATGATCGCTCTTGCGTACCTCTGGAAGCGCGGGGCGCTCGATTGGACGAACGGGAAGCATAAGGCCCGGGCTTTAACCCGAATCTAGAGAGCGTGCCATGAAAAACTTTCTGCGGAAAGATCCCTCACCGGGTGTTGCGACAGCGGGCTCCCTGGAAGAAGCTGTCAGCAAAAATATCGTCCTTTCGCGGCTCGAGGACCTCGTTGCCTGGGGCAGGAAGAATTCGATATGGCCGTTCAACTTCGGGCTTTCGTGCTGCTATGTCGAAATGGCGGTGAGCCTCACGAGCCGGTACGACATTGCGCGCTTCGGAGCCGAGGTCATCCGCGCGTCGCCCCGTGAGGCCGACCTGATGATCGTTGCGGGCACCGTCTTCATCAAGGTCGCGCCCGTCATCAGGAGGCTGTACGACCAGATGATGGAGCCGCGGTGGGTCATATCGATGGGATCATGCGCAAACTCGGGCGGGATGTACGACATCTACAGCGTGGTCCAGGGGGTTGACAGGATACTGCCCGTGGACGTGTACGTACCGGGCTGTCCCCCAAGCCCTGATGCATTTATGGAAGGCCTTCTTCTCCTGCAGCGGATGATCGCGGGGCAGAGGCGCCCCCTGACGTGGGCCGCAGGCCCCCGGGATGCGGGCCGGGTTGAAAAGCCGTCGATGCGGGACCTGAAAAGGCCGCAGCGGCAAAAGGCAACCGTGTTTCCCTCCCCCGATGAGGTGATATGAATATCGCTGATACCCCGGAAAGCAGGGATGTTGGAGAAGAACTGCACGACCGCTTCGGCGAGGCCATCATAGGGCGGCAGCCGACCCGGGACGGCATCCCTACCGCCTGGGTGGACATTGACCGGCTGAAAGACGTCCTCACATACTTAAAACGGGATGCGGCCGGGCCCTACCGGATGCTCTATGACCTCACCGCCATCGACGAGCGCGTAAGGGAGAACAGGCACGGCCAGCCGGACGCGGCATTCACGCTCGTCTATCACCTGCTCTCCCATGAGCGGAACAGTGACGTGCGGATCAAGGTGCCGCTCACGGGCGATGACCCGCACGCCCCGAGCATCACCGGCATCTGGCAGTCGGCCAACTGGTACGAGCGCGAGGCCTTTGACATGTTCGGGATCCGCTTCGACGGTCACCCGGACCTGCGGCGCATCCTGATGCCGCTCACGTGGACCGGCCACCCTCTTCGCAAGGACCACCCGGCCCGGGCAACGGACATGGGACCGTTTTCCCTGCCCGACGACAAGGCCGAAAGGGAAGAGGACGCGCTGCGTTTGAGGCCCGACGGCGCCGGAGATGTCATGTTCCTCAACATGGGGCCGCACCATCCGGGAACGCACGGCCTCTTGAGGATGATCCTGGAACTCGACGGCGAGGTGATCATGAACGCCACCCCGGAGATCGGCTTTCATCATCGCGGCGCCGAAAAAATGGGGGAGCGCCAGTCGTGGCACACCTACATCCCCTACACGGACCGCATCGACTATCTTGCGGGGCCGCTCAACAATTTCCCGTATGTGCTCGCCGTGGAGGCCCTCGCCGGGATCGAAGTGCCCGACAAGGCAAAGGTGATTCGCATCATGGTCGCGGAGCTTTTCAGGATCTCGAGTCATC
The DNA here is from genome assembly GCA_963666485.2 of Syntrophorhabdaceae bacterium. Lineage (GTDB taxonomy): Bacteria > Desulfobacterota > Syntrophorhabdia > Syntrophorhabdales > Syntrophorhabdaceae > Delta-02. Next base: position 806,426 of record CAXXUO010000001.1, read on the forward strand.
TCGTCTACTACGGCACGTTCTCGCAGGACACAGGCGCCATGTCGCCGGTGTTCTTCATGTTCAACGACAGGGAGCGCGTCTTCCACATCATCGAGGCCATCTGCGGCGGGCGCATGCACCCGGAATGGTTCCGTATAGGAGGCGTGGCGCAGGACCTCCCGAAGGGTTGGGACGGACTCGTACGGGACTTCATCTCCTTTATGCCCCGCCGGCTGAAGGAATACGACAGCCTCGTCCTGAAGAACCGCATTTTCAAGGGTCGTACGAAAGGCATCGGAATCCTCAGCGTAGACGAGGCCGTCGACAGGGGAGTGACCGGGCCGAACCTAAGGGCATGCGGCCTCGCATGGGATTTAAGGAAGAAGCGCCCGTATTCGGGATATGACCAATTCACGTTCGACGTCCCCACCATGCCCGACGGCGACTGCTATTGCCGCGCCGTCATCCGCGCCGAGGAGATGCGCCAGAGCCTCAGGATCATAGAACAATGCCTCGAAAACATGCCGGACGGTCCGTACAAGTCCGACCATCCCCTCGCAACCCCGCCGCGCAAGGACAGGACCCTGTGTGATATCGAAACCCTGATACACCACTTCCTGGGCGTGAGCTGGGGGCCCGTGATACCGGCCGGGGAGGCGGCATTCGGGACGGAAAGCGCAAAGGGGAACAATACGTTTTACCTGGTAAGCGACGGCGGTGCGATGTCGTACCGGACACGGATCCGGACGCCGTCCTTTCCGCACTTGCAGGCGGTGCCTTTCCTGACTGAGGGACGTATGCTTGCAGACCTCATCGCGATACTAGGCAGCATCGATTACGTGCTTGCCGATGTCGACCGCTGAGCCGTGGAGGATGGGGACACTATGTTGAGCGAAGAAGAAAGAACAGCGATCCTGAAAGAACTCCGGAATGCGGAAGATTCCCGGGCTATCGCCATAGACGCTTTGATGGTCGTGCAGGCACATCACGGCTATGTTTCCGACGAGTCCTTGCGCGATGTCGCGGCGGTCCTCGGCATGACGGCGGAGGAACTCGACAGCCTCGCCACGTTCTATTCATTCATTTTCCGGAAGCCCGTCGGCAGGCACGTGATCTACGTCTGCGACGGCGTGACCTGCTACGTCATGGGCTACGAAAATATCCTCGATCACCTGAGACAGCGCCTCGGTATCGACCCGGGAGAGACGACCGAAGACGGCGCGTTCACGCTCCTTCCCGTAAGCTGCATAGGCGCCTGCGACCACGCGCCGGCGATGATGATCGACGGTACTCTTTACGGCGACCTCGACACGGAAAAGATAGACGAGATATTGAAGGAACACGGATGACGGACGCGGAAAAAAGAAGCAGCGAAAAACCCCTCACCCGGGCGATGTCAAGCGACGGCGGGCCGCTCGGCATACAGGAATATGAACGTTCCGGCGGCTACGAAGCCTTGCGCAAGGCGCTTCAAAAAATGTCCCCCGCCGGTGTGATCGAGGAGGTCAAGGCCTCCAACCTTCGCGGCAGGGGCGGGGCGGGGTTTCCGACCGGGATGAAATGGAGCGCCGTGCCGCCCGACGACGGTTCTTCCCCGCACCGGTACGTCATCTCCAATTCGGACGAGATGGAGCCGGGTGCATTCAAGGACAGGCTCCTCATGGAGGGGAACCCCCATCAGCTCATCGAGGGGCTTATCATCGCAGGGTATGCCACGCAGGCGGACCGGGGCTATGTCTTTTTGCGGTGGGCATACGGAAGGTCCGCGCAAAGATTGAAAAGAGCGATCGAAGAGGCATACGGGGCGGGGTACCTGGGACGCGACATCCTCAATTCGGGATACAGCTTCGACATAAACCTCCATATCAGCGCCGGGCGGTATATCTGCGGCGAAGAGACCGCGCTCCTCAATTCGATCGAGGGAAAACGGCCCATACCGAGGGGCAGGCCGCCTTTCCCGCAGGTATGCGGACTGTGGGGGAGGCCTGCGGTCGTCAACAACGCCGAGACCCTGTCGAACGTGCCCCACATAATCAGGAACGGCGCCGACTGGTACAAGGGGTTGAGCCTGTGTGCAGACGGCGGCACGAAGATGTACGCCGTGAGCGGCAAGGTGAAAAACCCCGGGGCGTGGGAGCTCCCCATGGGCATCACAATGCGTGAGCTCCTGTATGACCACGCGGGCGGGATGAAAGAGGGCTTCACGCTCAAGGGCATCATACCGGGCGGGGCATCCACAGATTTCCTGCTGGAGGAGCACCTTGACACCACGATGGATTTCGACTCCGTTCAGAAGGCGGGCAGCCGCCTCGGGACGGGGACCATGATCATTCTCGACGACAGGACCTGCCCCGTCGGCATGGTCCACAACCTCGAACGGTTCTTCTCGCGTGAATCGTGCGGGTGGTGCACGCCGTGCCGGGAGGGCCTGCCCTGGGTGGAAAAAATGCTCAAGGCGATCGAGGACGGGCAGGGGCGTCACGAGGACATAGAGATACTCGAAGAGATGACGAGGCTCCTGCGCCCGGGGAACACCTTCTGTGTTCACGCACCGGGGGCCATGGAGCCGCTGCAGAGCGCTCTGAAGTTCTTCCGCGCCGATTTTGAGCGGCATATCGAGGAGGGGCGCTGCCCGTACAAATGACCACGGCGACGATCCATATCGACGGCAGCCCGTATTCCGTGACAGCGGGGCAGAGCCTGCTTAGGGCCTGCCTCTCGTTGGGGTTCAACGTGCCCTATTTCTGCTGGCACCCGGCCCTCGAGTCCGTCGGCGCATGCCGCCAGTGCGCGGTCAAGCTCTTCCGGGACGATAAGGACACGCGAGGCAGGATCATCATGTCCTGCATGACGCCGGTGACAGACGGAATGATCATCTCCATCGAAGACCCCGATGTGCGGACGTTCCGGGCCCGGAACATCGAATGGCTGATGCTCAACCATCCCCACGATTGCCCTGTCTGCGACGAAGGCGGCGAATGCCACCTCCAGGACATGACCGTCATGACGGGCCACACGTACAGGAGGACCCGGTTCAGGAAGCGGACATACCGGAACCAGGACCTGGGCCCCTTCGTCAATCACGAGATGAACCGGTGCATCCAATGCTACCGCTGCGTGCGCTTCTACCGCGATTATGCGCACGGCCGCGATCTCGATGTCTTCGGGACCCATGACAGCGTCTATTTCGGCCGCCACGAGGACGGGGTCCTTCAGAACGTCTTTTCCGGCAATCTCGTCGAGATATGCCCGACCGGCGTGTTCACCGACAAGACGGAAAAGGGGCATTTCGTCCGCAAATGGGACCTCGCGACCGCGCCGTCCGTGTGCGTCCACTGCGGCCTGGGGTGCAATATCATCCCCGGCGAGAGAAGCGGTCAATTGCGGCGCATACGCAACCGCTTCAATGACAGCGTCAACGGGTATTTCCTGTGCGACCGAGGCCGCTACGGTTACGAATTCGTGAACAGCCCCTCCAGGGTCCGCCGGCCATTGGTGAGGGACGGTCGCGCCGAACCCCTCAAGCCGTTGGGAAGCGAGGAGGCACGCGCGCTTTTTTCCGATATCCTTTCGCACAAGGGCCGTGTTGTCGGCATTGGTTCGCCCCGGGCGTCACTTGAGGCCAATTTTGCCCTGCGCGCCCTGGTCGGTTCGGAACAGTTTTTTGCGGGCATGGCCGGGGAAGAGTTTACCCTCGTCAAGCGGCAGATAGACATTATGCAGAACGGTCCCGTGCCCTCCGTGCCTCTCGGCGAGGTCGCATCCTGCGATGCCATCTTCATCCTGGGGGAAGATGTGGCAAATACGGCCCCGGTACTTGCCCTCGATATACTCCAGGCGTGCCGGAACGAGCCGATGGCGCGGGCGGATGCGCTTCATATCCCCCGCTGGGAGGACAGGGCCGCCCGCGAGGCCCTCCAGCAGGCAAAAGGGCCGTTCTTCCTCGCCGCTGCCCACGAAACCTGGCTCGACGAAAGCGCGGAACGGGTGTTCAGGGGCGCACCCGATGACATTGCCCGGCTCGGTTTCGCCGTGGCCCATCTTCTCGACGGGGACAGCCCGGAAGCGGCGGGCATGGACAGCGACAGCATGGATATTGCCCGCACGATCGCCGAGTCCCTGGGACGGGCGCAGGACCCGCTCATAATCTCGGGTCCCGGGACAGGAAACGCATCCGTTATCGATGCCGCGGCCAATATCGCCTGGGCCCTCGGGAAGAACAACGGGAATACCCGGCTTTCTTTCGCCGTCCCCGAATGCAACAGCCTCGGCCTCGCCCTTATAACCTCCCGGGCCGTGGACGACGCTCTTGCCGCGGTGGAGAGGGGCGATGCGGACACGATGGTCGTACTGGAGAATGACCTCTTCCGCAGAACGGACAGGGACCGGCTGACAGCATGCCTCGATGCGTGCAAGCACGTCGTCCTTCTCGATCACCTCGTGCACGGCACGGCACCCTTTGCCGACCTCATCCTCCCCGTGGGAACATTCGCGGAGACTACGGGGACCCTTGTCAACAGCGAGGGGCGGGCCCAGCGTTTTTTTCAGGTATTCGTCCCTGCGGGTGGCATAAGGCCTTCGTGGCAGTGGATGCGCGACGCACGGGCAGCGAGGGGGGACCCCTCCGGCGCATCGTGGCGCCGCCTTGACGACATCATAGCCGCCATTGCGGGCGATTTCCCCGAACTGAAGCCTGTGATGGATAGTGCGCCCCCGGCGGACTTCCGGATACACGGCCTCAAGGTCCCCCGCGAGACGCACCGGGTGAGCGCCCGCACGTCCATGCACGCCGATGTCACGGTCCACGAGCCGAGGCCGCCCGATGATCCCGACTCCCCGTTCGCTTTCTCCATGGAGGGGTACGGCGGCAGGCCTCCTTCATCGCTCATCCCGCGCTTCTGGGCGCCGCGGTGGAATTCGGTCCAGGCCCTGAACAAGTTCCAGTCCGAGGTGGGCGGCCATCTTGCGGGGGGCGATCCGGGATGCCGGGTCATCGAACCTGACAGGGGTAAAGGGCCGGGGTACAGGCACAGCATTCCCGAAGCATTCGTTCCCTCGGGGTCGCTCGTACCGGTCCCGCTCTATCACATTTTCGGCTCCGAGGAGTTAAGCATGTTCTCGCCGCCGGTCGCAGGCCGGGCGTGCGGTGCGTACGTGGCGCTCAACCCTCGCGACGCCGCGCGCCTCAACCTGTCAGACGGCGACGAGGTCGAGATCGACGGGCAATGGCGGGGCCGGGTTGCCCTTCGAACCGCCCTTCCCGAGGGCGTTGCAGGGGTTCCTTCCGGGCTGCCCGGAACGGGTGCGGGAATGAAAGGCGGAAAGATCGATATCAAAAAGGTGGCGCCATGAGCGTGAGCCTGTCTTCCTTCATCACGCCACTGGCCATCCTCCTCGTCCTTCTCGTCGCCTCTGCGTGGCTTATCTGGCTCGAGCGCAGGCTGCTCGCCCTGTGGCAGGACAGGTACGGCCCGAACCGGGTGGGCCCTTTCGGGCTCGGGCAGGTCATAGCCGATATGATCAAGATGACCATGAAGGAGGACTGGGTCCCCCCGTTCGCCGACAGGGCCGTCTTTATCATCTCGCCCGCGATCATCATGGCGGCGGTCCTCAGCGCATTTGCGATCGTCTCGTTTGCGCCGGGCATTTCGGTCGCCAGTTTGAACATCGACCTCCTTTTCTTTGTGTCCATGATAGCCCTCAATGCGTACAGCCCCGTACTCGCCGGCTGGTCGTCGGGCAGCAGGTATTCCCTGCTGGGCGCTTTGAGGGCGGCGGCGCAGATGGTCAGCTACGAGGTCTTTATGGGGCTGTCCCTCATGGGTGTCGTGGCGCTGACCGGTTCTTTCACGATCCGCGACATCGTCGAGGCGCAAAGGACGATGTGGTTCTGCATACCCCAGCTCCCCGGCCTTGTCGTGTTCGTGATAGCCGGGATAGCCCTCACGCACAGGCTGCCGTTCGACCTCCCGGAAGCGGAGAATGAACTCGTGGCCGGGTACCATACCGAGTATTCGGGACTCAAGTTCGGGATGTTCTACGTGGGTGAGTACCTCAACATAATCCTCATATCGTCGCTCATAACCACCTTCTTCTTCGGCGGCTGGCTGGGACCGGTGTTACCTCCCCTTGCCTGGTTCATCATCAAGACCTTCGTGTTTACCTGCGGGTTCATCCTCCTGCGCGCTTCCCTGCCGCGGCCGCGTTACGACCGGCTCATGGCGCTGGGCTGGAAGATCATGCTGCCGCTGGCAATTCTCAACCTTGTCGTCACGGGAGGCATTATCCTGGCAACGGGATAAGGGGAACCTATGCTGAGCATTATGAAAGCGTTATGGCTTATCTTCCTTCACACCTTCAGGAGGCGGGAAACGGTCCTTTACCCCGAGGAGAAAAGGCGCATCCCTCCCCGGTGGAGGGGCCGCATCATCCTTTCCCGCAGTCCGGACGGCAAAGAAAGGTGCGTCGCCTGCTACCTGTGTTCGGTTGCATGCCCGGTCGACTGCATCTCGCTCCAGGCTGCCGAGGACGAAGACGGCAGGCGGTACCCGGAATTTTTCCGGATAAATTTCTCGCGCTGCATCTTTTGCGGGTTTTGTGAAGAGGCGTGCCCTACCCTGGCGATCCAACTTACCACGGACTTTGAAATGAGCGAATACGAGCGGCCGAACCTCGTCTACGAAAAGGAAGACCTGCTCATCGACGGGCCGGGGAAATACCCGGATTACGATTTTTACCGGGTTGCGGGGCTGGCCGTAAAAGGCAAGGGAAAAGGCGAAGGCGACGAGGAATTACCGCCGGTGGACGTGAGGACCCTTTTACCATGAAACAATGCGTGATCACGAGGCATATGAGGCTTTTATGAACGTACTGTTTTTCATTGCAGGCGCGGTGGCCGCCGTATCGGCGGGTATCGCCATCTTTCAGCGCAATGCGGTCCACGCGCTTTTGTACCTCGTTGTCTCGTTCATCGGGCTCGGGTTCGTTTTCTTTCTGCTGGGAGCGCCCTTCGCGGCGGTGCTTGAGGTCATCATCTATGCCGGCGCGATCATGGTCCTTTTCGTCTTCGTGGTCATGATGCTCAACGTAAAAGGCATATGGTACGAGGAAAAGGGTCTTTTCAGGAGCGGGGCCTTCCTCGGACCCGCCGCGCTGGCCCTTATCCTTATCGTCGAGATCATCTACGTTTTGTGGACGGCGCCCCACGGCGCATATCCCCTCGCCATGGTCGGGCCGAAAAAGGTAAGCATCAGCCTTTTCGGTCCCTACGCGCTCGCGGTCGAGCTGGCGTCGATGGTGCTTCTTGCCGGGCTCGTCGGGGCCTATCACCTGGCGCACCGGCTGGGGTCGGCGCCCCGCAAGGAGGAGGATGGCCATGAATGACGCGCTCCTTAACTACACTATGGCACTCGCGGGACTTATCTTCGCGATCGGCCTGACCGGGGTCCTCATGCGCCGCAACCTGATCTTCATTCTTCTCTCGCTGGAGATCATGCTGAATGCGGCGGGTCTCGCCTTCGTTGCCGCCGGCGCCAAGTGGGGCGCGGCCGACGGACAGGTCATGTTCATCCTTATCCTCGCCGTCGCGGCCGCCGAGGTGGCGATAGGGCTCGCCCTCCTCTTGAGGTTTTACGATATGCACAAGACCCTCGACACCGGCCGTGCGGCCGGGATGAAGGGGTAGACGGTGAATACGTTATGTTAGAGATGCTGTGGCTGGTCCCCGCTTTTCCTTTTTTGGGCTTCGCATTTCTTGTTCTTGGCGGAGCGAGACTGCCGCACGGGCTGAAAGCCCTCGTGGGTGCGGGAACGGTTGCGGGCTCGGCCGCGGCGGCGACCATCGTGGCGGTGCGGTTCATTGCGTCCCCGCCCAACGGGTCAGCGTACGTCGAGAGGTTGTGGACATGGATGCATACGGGCAGTTTCAACCCGGCCGTCGCCCTGTACCTCGACCCGCTCTCGATCGTGATGGTCCTTGTCATAACCTGGGTGAGTTTCTTCATCCTCCTGTATTCGACGTATTTCATGGCGGAGGATGACGGGTTCGGGAGATTCTTCGCCTACATGGACCTCTTTGTCGGGTTCATGCTCGTCCTGGTGCTTGCCGATAATTTTCTCCTTCTCTACCTCGGCTGGGAGGGGGTCGGGCTTTGCAGCTACCTTCTCATCGGGTTCTGGTACAAGGAGGAAGAGAACGTGCGGGCCGCCGTCAAGGCATTCATCGTGACACGCATCGGTGATGCCGCTCTTGCGGTCGGCCTCTTCCTCATCTTTTACGACCTCGGCACCCTGAACATCCAGGAGGCATTGGCGCAGGTGCCGGAGAAATGGCTCATCGGCTCTGTCATGGCGAACGCCGCGGCGGCGCTCCTATTAGGAGGGGCACTGGCAAAGTCCGCCCAGGTGCCGCTCCAGACCTGGCTCCCCGACGCCATGGCGGGCCCGACGCCCACGAGCGCGCTGATACACGCGTCGACCATGGTCACCGCCGGCGTGTACCTTATCGCCCGTACACACACCTTCTTCACGATGGCGCCGCCGGTGCACTACGCCATTGCCATCATAGGGGCCGTTACCGTGTTGATCGGGGGGTCGAGCGCCCAGGCCCAGAGGGATATAAAACGCGTCCTCGCCTACTCGACGATGAGCCAGGTCGGCTACATGTTCCTTGCCCTGGGCGTCGGCGCATGGGCCGCGTCCATCTTTCATTTCGTGACCCACGCGTTTTTCAAGGCCCTTTTATTTCTTTGCGCCGGGCTTGTGATCAAGGCCCTGGATGACGAGCACGACATATTCAACATGGGCGGGTTGAGAAAAAAACTCCCCCTTGTTTTCTGGAGTTTTCTCATAGGGTGCGCGTCACTGTCTGCAATCCCCCTGGTCACCGGCGGTTTCTTCAGCAAGGACCTCGTCCTTCTCGATGCATGGCTATATCCGGCGGGGGGCCTGCACCTCTTCGTCGCCGGCATGATCGGCAGTTTTCTCACGGCCGCCTACAGTTTCCGGCTTCTGTTCATCGTTTTCTTTGGCGCGTCAACCCGGCCGGTCAAGGCGATCAAGAGCCGTGCGGCCGGGATAGCCGTCATATCCCTCGCGGTCCTGTCCATCATAGGGGGATATATCGAAACACCGCGCTTCCTGGGCAATGTCACGATCTTTACGGACTTTATCCGGTCTGCCATACCCGAGGCCCTGCCCGTTGTGACCGGGGCCGGCAGGTCCGTCATTTTCATTGTATTGTCGGTCCTCGCATCGTTCGGGGGGATCTATACCGCTTACACCCTTTTCGTGAGGAACCGGGATAACGTACAAAGCATGATACATGCCGGGGCGGGAAAGATCATCCACAGGTGCCTCTCGGCGGGATGGGGTTTCGATCTGCTGTACGACACCCTGGTCGTCCGGCCCTTCGTTTACCTTGCGAGGCGGGGCCGCAGGGATGTCTTCGATCTTTTCTATCGAGCGGTCGAGCTTTTCTGCGGCGCCGCGCACGGTATTGTGCGCTCGACGCAGACGGGCAACCTGCGCTGGTATGCCGCGGCCATAGCCTTCGGCGCCGTCGTGTTCATAGGCTTGGTGATACTCTTATGATACTCGTATGCCTTTTGATCATACCCCTTGTCGCGGCCCTTTTGTGCCTGGCCTTCGGTTTTCGCACCGGTGCGGGTGCGCGATGGGTTGCGCTCCTGGCCATGGTTGCCGAACTTGTTATTACAGTCACCCTTTTCGCCGGATACCAGGACGTTCCTCATTCGCCCGCCCCGGGAGGGTGGCTTCTCGAAACCAGGGCCTCCTGGTTCCCCCAGCTGGGGATAAGCTTTCACCTCGCCGCCGACGGGATGAGCCTCCTTTTCGTCCTGCTCACCGCCCTCGTCGGCTCGATGGCCGTCATTGCATCATGGACGGAGATAAAGGAGAGCGCCGGCTTTTTTCATTTCAACCTCCTCCTGACCCTTGTCGGGGTCATCGGGGTCTTTCTCGCCGTCGACCTCTTTCTCTTCTACTTTTTCTGGGAGCTCATGCTGGTCCCGATGTTCTTCCTGATCTTATCGTGGGGACACGAGAGGCGGGTCTATGCCGCGGTCAAGTTCCTTATCTTCACCCAGTTCGGCGGGCTCTTCATGCTTGTGTCCATCCTCGGCCTCGCTTTTGCCCATAAGCATGCAGCGGGGGCGTTGTCCTTCGACTATGCGGACCTTATCGGGACATCCATGAACGGCACGACCGCGACCCTCCTCCTGTTCGGTTTCCTCGCGGCCTTTCTCGTCAAGCTGCCCGCCGTGCCGTTTCACGCGTGGCTCCCGGAGGCGCACACGCATGCTCCCACGGGCGGCAGCATTATCCTTGCCGGTCTTTTACTGAAAACCGGGGCGTACGGGCTCATCCGCTTCGCCGTTCCGCTCTTTCCGGATGCTGCGTCCGGGCTTGCCCCTTACGGCATGGTGCTCGCCGTTGCCGGCATCCTGTACGGCGCGGTGATGTCTTTCTCGCAGACCGACCTCAAGCGGCTCATCGCCTATACGAGCGTGAGCCACATGGGCTTTGTGCTCCTCGGGGTCTCGGCATGGAATGTCCTTGCCTTACAGGGCGCGGTCATCCAGATCATATGCCACGGCATAGGGACCGGGGCCCTGTTCATGCTCGCCGGAGCTCTCCAGGAAAGGATCCACACACGCGAGCTTTCCCGCATGGGGGGCCTCTGGACGAAGGTCCCCCGTATGAGCGGGATGTGGCTTGTCTTCGCCCTTGCGGCCCTCGGGTTGCCGGGGCTGGGGAATTTCCTGGGGGAGTTCCTTGTGCTCCTGGGGAGCTACCGCGCAAGCATCGCCGCGACAGCCATTGCGGCTTCCGGGTTTATTCTCGCGACGGTCTACGCATTGTGGATGCTCTGGCAGCTGGCTTTCGGCCCCCGGCGCACCGCGTGGGACATGGCGGACCTCTCGGTACGGGAAATGCTGCCCCTGGGCGTGGCGGTCGGGCTCCTCATCTGGATCGGCCTTTTCCCGCAAAGTGTGATCAGGGCTGCCGCGCAGGGCCTCAACAGCTTGAGGCCCCCCACGGAGTGGAGCGCGCCTTCCCGGCACAACGCCGGCATACCGGATAGAGATCTGGTGGAGCGAGGAACACGGACAGGCGGCGGGGAAGTACCGGGAGGGCACAATGCGAGGCCGTGACCTTATTCCGATCATGCCCTTTCTTGTAATAGCCTTTACCGCGGTCCTCGTTATGGTCGCGGCCGCTCTCAAGAGAGGCAGGGCCGGCGCCTTTATCATAACGGCGTGCGGCTTGGTGCTCTCTTTCGTTTCGACGTGCCTCGCCATGACGAAAGCGCTGCCCGTGCACCGGGTCGGGCAGCTTCTTGTCATAGACGGCCTGGGCCTCTTCTTTATCGGCCTCATCGTCGCCGCGTCGCTTGCGCTTGCGATCCTGTCATACGATTACCTCACGATGCACGCGGCGCGTTCCGGGGAATATTACGTTCTTTTTCTCTCGGCAACGCTGGGGGCCATGGTGCTTGCCGCGAGCAGCCATTTCATATCTTTCTTTCTCGGGCTCGAAATTTTAAGCCTGTCCCTCTATGTCCTTGTCGCCTACCTTCACGCCACGCCCGGGCACCTGGAGGCGGGTATCAAATACCTCGTATTGTCCTCTGTTTCCACGGCATTCCTCCTGTTCGGGATGGCCCTGACCTACGGCCGCACGGGCACCATGGAATTTTCCGCCCTGGCCGCGAGAATATCCGGCCTTGCCGCCGACCCGGCGCTCATTGCCGGGACCGTGATGGTCATCGTGGGCATCGGCTTCAAGCTCGCCCTCGTCCCTTTCCATATGTGGGCCCCGGATGTGTACGAGGGCGCGCCCGTGCCGGTGGCGGCGTTCATTGCGACTGTGTCCAAAGGCGCTGTTTTCACCGTTCTTGTCAGGTTCTTTCCGGTCACAACCGTTCCTGAGGGCGGACCTCTCTTTATCATATTCAGCGTCATCGCGGCGGTCACGATGTTCACGGGGAATTTCCTCGCCCTTTTCCAGAATAACGTGAAGCGCCTCCTCGCCTATTCCTCTATCGCCCAGTTCGGCTATCTCCTCGTGGCCTTTCTCTCCGTAAGCAGCATGCGCACGACGTCGATCGCTTTTTATCTCGCCGCGTATTTTGTGATGACCATCGGCGCCTTCGGGGTCGTCACGCTCATGGCGGACAAAGACAATGACGCAGATGCCCTTCCCGCCTATGCCGGCCTTTTCTTCGCGAGGCCCTGGCTGGCCGCGGCCTTCGCCCTCATGCTCCTCGCGCTCGCAGGAATGCCCCTGACGATCGGCCTTATCGGGAAGCTTTATATCTTTGCGGCGGGTGTGGCGTCCGGCCTTTGGTTGCTCGTCATCGTCCTCGCGGTAAACAGCGTTATCGGGCTTTTTTATTACGTCCGCGTCATAACGACCATGTTCCTCCGGCCTGATGCCGGCGAAATAGACGCGCTGAAGTTGAGGCCCTCGCCGCGGACCGGCCGCGTCCTTATCGCGGCACTGTCAGTCATCCTTGTCTGGCTGGGGATCTATCCGGCCCCCCTGGTCAGCATCATACAAAAAATGATCGGGCCGTAAGGAACGGGAGGGAAACGATGCGTATCGGCATAGCTTCGGACCACGGCGGGTTTGAATTGAAGATGAAGTTGGCCAAAGACCTCGGCAAGGCGGGATATCAGATAGAAGATTTCGGGGCGTTCGCGTTTGTCCGGGAAGATGATTACCCCGATTTTGTCATACCGCTCGCCCGGGCTGTAGCGAAGGGCAAAATAACGCGGGGTATTGCCGTCTGCGGGAGCGGCGTCGGGGCCTCAATTGCCGCCAATAAGGTCGCGGGGGTCCGGGCGGCCCTCATAACCGACTGTTTTTCCGCCCACCAGGGGGTGGAAGACGACGACATGAACATCATATGTCTCGGCGGCCGCGTCCTCGGGTACGCCCTTGCCCTCGACCTGACATTGACATTCCTCGCGGCGCGCTTCAAGAATGGGGAGCGCCACCGCCGCCGCCTGGCCAAGGTGAACGAACTCGAGGAACCCGCAAACCCATCGAACGATCTACGCCATGCCCCGGGAGCCCGCCATCGATAACCCCCCTCAACTTCCCGGTCGAAGGCCGAAGGGTTTGACAGTTCCCTGAAAACCCCTGTAAAATATCGCATGCGAGAGTGGCGGAACTGGCAGACGCACTGGACTTAGGATCCAGCGGGTTACACCATAGGGGTTCAAGTCCCCTCTCTCGCATTCAAGTAATATCAAGGTCTTACCCCTTTTGTCCACGTCTTTAGACCTTCGGTCTTTCGGCGATTGCCAAAAAAACAAAATGGCTTTTTAACCTGGTTTGTTGGGAACGTCCCTTGACTATTCCTTGACTATTCTGGGAAGACCAGGGATCTGTCCTGAAATTCAACCTCATCGTGTTTCGCCCTTGCATTTACCGAACAGCGGATGCCGCTGAATACACGCCTTGCAAATATGCGCAGCCCGCAGTGTTGCCCTCATATTCTTTGATTGGCTTCCTTGTCGTTCTAAAAGGAAGGAAGCTGGTCAGGGATATTCGGCTCCCCATCGTCTCCTGGAATAACCATCATGATATGGCAGGCCCGGTAACGCTGATAGTGTTAATCCTTCACGTATTGGGGCAATTTTGATCGAGTTGTCGCAGTTCTTGTTTCCCGGTATAATGTATAAGGTGTTCACAATGAAGAGGGTGCCGAAAAATGGGAAACCGTTGCTACCGGCTAAACGGAAGCCCGTTGATCAGGAAATGCTCGGAAGCGAAGCAAGGCTAAAGAGCATATTCCGCGCGGCGCCCGTAGGCATCGGCCTCGTGATCAACCGGGTCATTATGGAGGCGAACGATCTTTTGTGCAGGATGACAGGCTATTCCAAGGAAGAATTGATCGGGCAGAGCGCAAGGCTTCTTTACCCTTCCGACGAGGACTTCGACTTTGTTGGGACAGAAAAATACCGGCAGATCGCCAATCGGGGAACGGGTTCGGTAGAGACCCGTTGGCGGCGAAAGGATGGAACCGTTATCGACGTGCTTCTGAGTTCCGGCGCACTGGATCCCTCCGATCTGTCGATCGGCGTAACATTCACCGCACTGGATATCACCGACCGCAAGCGTATGGAGAGTGCACTGCGATCGTCTCACGAACAAACGAGGATCGCCCAGGCGGCCGCTAATGCAGGCTTGTGGGACTGGGACATGCAGACGGGAAAACTGGAGTGGTCGGAACAGTTTTTTTCGTTGATCGGCCTGTCTCCCGCTGCCGAACCGTCCTTCGACACATGGTTAAAAGTAGTGCATCCTGAAGACCGGGAACCTGCCATGAAAAAGATACAAAAAGCCATTGATGAACATATACGGCTCGAGAATGAGTACCGGATTACAAGGTCCGACGGCGAGGAGCGTTGGCTAGCTGCGCTCGGTGACACGTTTTACAGTGATACCGGGAAACCCGAACGCATGATCGGTATCTGCATCGATATCACCGAACGCAAGCGCATAGAGGAAGAACTGCGAACATCTCGCGACGAATTCGAGGCGCAGGTCTTAGAACGCACCGCGGAACTCAGGCATCGGGCGGAACTGCTCGACCTCGCACACGACGCCATCATTGTAACGGATATGGAGGGCCGGATCATCTTCTGGAACCGGGGCGCGGAAAAGATATACGGCTGGACGCCTGATGAGGTTGAGGGCTCGGTTATCTATGAACTCCTCAAGACCAGGTCCCTCCCGTCCTTTAATGATCTAAACAGCATCCTCCTGGATCAAAATACGTGGGAAGGCGAACTGGAGCATACCACGAAAGACGGCCGGACCTTGAGCATTCTCAGCCGGTGGGTTTTCCAGAGGGACGAGGCAGGGAACCCGATCGCTATTATGCGGATAAACCTCGACATCACGGCAGCGAAACAGGCGGAAGAATCCCTCCGCCAGGCCCACAAGATGGAGGCCATCGGCACCCTCGCGGGAGGCATAGCCCACGACTTCAACAACATCCTTGCCGCCATCATCGGCTTCACCGAGATGGCCATAGAGGACGTGCCCGACCGCCCCCTGGTAGAGAGGAACCTCCAAAACGTCATGACCTCGGCCACGCGGGCACGGGAACTCGTGAAGCAGATCCTTGCCTTTTCCCGCAAGACGGGCTACGAGAGGTCACCCATCGCCCTTACCCCCGTCGTGGAAGAGACGGTCAAGCTCCTTAGGGCCTCGGTCCCTGCCACGATCGACATGAAGTTTTCCGCCGGTGCCACCTCCGACACGGTGACCGCCACCCCCGTCGAGGTCCAGCAGATCGTCATGAACCTCGCCACCAATGCTGTCCTTGCCCTGGAGGACCGCAAGGGCTCTCTCGTGATCGCCCTTTCCGACACCGACTTCGAACCCGACGCCTTTACCCTCGACCAGGCGTCCCGGGAGTACCTCCAGATCATGGTGAAGGACACCGGCGCGGGTATGACCCCCGAGGTGATGAAACGTATCTTCGAACCCTTCTTCACCACCCGGGAGGTGGGCAAGGGCTCCGGCATGGGCCTCGCGGTAGTCTATGGGATCGTGAACGACCTGGGCGGCACGATCGCCGTTGAGAGCGAACCGGGCAAGGGCTCCACCTTCCGGGCCTTCCTGCCGAAGGTGAAGGCAAAGGCCAAAGAACAGGTGGAACGGGTGGAACTGCCCCGGGGGAACGAACGGGTCCTCTTCGTCGACGACGAACCCCTGCTCGTTGACTGGGGTAAAGAGACACTGGAGAGACTGGGGTATAAAGTAACGACTGCAACTGACAGCACAAAGGCCCTCCAGACCTTCTCGGCCGACCCCTCCCGGTTCGACCTCGTCATCACCGATCAGGCCATGCCGCGGATGGCCGGCTCGGACCTCTGCGCTAAGCTCCTGCGTATCAGGGGCGACATCCCTATCATCCTGTGCACCGGTCACTCGGAGACGGTATCGCCGGAGAAGGCCAGGGAGATGGGTATCCGGGAATTCCTCATGAAGCCCCTCAGGAGGAACGAACTGGCATCCGCCATCAGGAGGGTGCTGGGTGGAGACGGGGGATAACAGTCGTTGCAATCAAGGGGCAGCCTGTTACTATTGGCAATCCGTCCCTGCCTGGTTCCAATCAGCTATTTATTAGTAGGTGAAAGTGTTGATCGCCCGTCAACGGCGAACAACGAAATCGCGGCCGGAATCATCAATTAAACATTACTTTACAAACTCCTGAAGAGGTATAGTGCTGCGTTCCGTGACTGTTGAAGTGTAACTATTTTGTAACTAATGACCCCTCAAATACCTCTCAAAATCCAACATAATCCAAACATCGTGACGCCGGGCAACCTGCTGATATAGATCATACTTCATTGATATAACTGATTATTCTCGAATCCGCTGTTTTGAACTTAGGATCCAGCGGGTTACACCATAGGGGTTCAAGTCCCCTCTCTCGCATTCAATAATAACAATGGCCCGCAGCTTCTCATCGTACCCGGTGTTTTCCTTTTCGTTTCATGCCGATAATATGGTAATCTCTGGGTGGCGATGGGGTCCGCCTTTTAACCGCCTGCCCTGGCTAATGACTCCTACCTGTATCAGATCTCCTGTACGCTTGTTGTTTACGGGGACAATTTATGGGAGGAGCATGTTGAAAGATCCTATAGCCAACGCTGCTTCCGAGACGGTCCAGACTTCGATCGGCTCGATCCTGCAGACCATCAGGCACATATCCACAGAATTCAATATTGTATCTCTCGGGCGCCAGATCGCGGCATGCGAGGTGGTGTCTGTCGAAAACCCCGTCATTGACGTCGCCATACTCGGTCAGTTCAAGGCGGGGAAAAGCTCGTTTGTCAATAGCCTCATCGGGGTCCCGGTCCTTCCCGTGAGAGCGATCCCCGTGACCACTGTTATCACCCGTCTGAGCTATGGGCCCCGGCAGAGGTCTATCGTCACCTATTACGACGGGAAGGAGTCCGAGGTTGGCTTTTCGGAGATTGAGGAATATATCTCCGAGGCAAAAAACAGGGCCAACGAGAAGAATGTCGATGTGGTCGATATCGAACTGCCTTCCCTTGAACCTTACGCCGGGCTTCGTTTCGTCGACACCCCGGGATTGGGGAGCATTTTTAAATACAATACCGCGATCTCAGAAGAATGGCTGCCCGAGGTCGGGGCCGCCATCATTGCTATCAGCTCCGATAGGCCGCTTGCGGAAAACGACCTGAACCTGATCAGGGAACTCATGGAATTTACTCCCAGGGTTGTTCTGCTCCTTACGAAAGTGGACCTTCTTTCCCGGGAACAGCAGGAAGAGGTTATCGCATTCTTCAGGGACTCACTGAAACACGAATTCGGCAAGGACTTCCCGACACTCCTCTATTCGACGCTGAAAGATACGGAGCTCTATAAGCCCGCCCTGAATGAATTATTCCTTGACCTGTCCCGGAACCGCGACACGGAATTCAGAGGGATTCTCCACCATAAGGTCCGTTCACTTGCACGGCAATGCGTGAGCTATCTCGCCATTGCCCTCAGGGTATCCGAAACGGAAGACAAAGACCGCGAGGACCTGAAGAGGATCATTCTCGATGAACGGGTTAACTTTGAATTGATGCAGACAGAGCTTTCTCTCGTGGCGAGAGAGAACAAGGAAAAAACGAGGGAGTTCGTCGCCGGCTATCTTACCGCTACCCACAGGATGAAACTTGTCCAGAAGCTGACTGTCAGACTGTCCTCTGAAATGCCCCGGTGGAAAGGCAACCTCTGGAGGATCACCCGCCAGTACGAAGAATGGCTCATGGAGAATATGGTTGAGGAGATGGACCATATATCGAGGGCAGATTACAAGCATTTCTTTGGGACCCTCAGAAAAGCACACAGCAGCATATCCCGGTCCGTTGAACTCTTCAGGACCCTTCTTGACAAGAACATCGAAAAAGTGCTCGGGATTGCGCCGAACAGCGTCAACTGGATCATTGAAGTATCCGAACCGGCCCATCCCGACGTCCAATTTACGAAGACCTTCGATTTCCACTTCGATACACTCTGGTTTCTGTTTCCCATGTTCATATTCCGCCGTGTTTTCGAGAAGCATTTTCTGAAGCAGATCGCCCGCGTCACAGACGTGCATCTGTCCCGTCTCGCCTATCAGTGGGAAGTCCGCATTAATAGAACCATAGACGAGATAAAGAAACAGGCATTGGAATATGTGCAGAATGAACTTTCAACGATCGATGCGCTGGTGTCCGGCAAAACAGGGCAGACGGAGCGGATCAAGGATCTGATAAGGGCCCTTGGGGAAAACATTGCCGTTATTGAGAAACTTTAATTGCTTGTTCATGCCTTTCAGTTCCGCGGCGAACTCAGCAATTTTCATTTCAGGCCTGGATCTTTGCCCGGTTCAGGCCTTCGATAAAGGATACACGTATGGAACAACATTTTTTTGTGGCCGCGGTCTGGCTTGGCATGGCGGTCTTTTCGGCGGCAATTGCGTATCATTTGCGGATTTCTATCGCGTTAATCGAGATATGCCTCGGAGTGGTGGCGGCGGCAGTCGCGGTGTGGACCGGCAAACAGGAGGCCCTGGGCTCGAATCTCGACTGGTTGCGCTTCCTGGCATCATCAGGAGCGATATTGTTAACTTTCCTGGCGGGAGCCGAACTGGACCCAAGGGTAATGCGAACAAAAATGAAAGAAGTTACGGTCGTTGGCCTCGTCGGATTCCTTGCACCTTTTCTCGGCTGCACGGCGCTGGCTTATTACGGATTGAAGTGGAATGCGCAGGCGAGCTGGTTATGCGGCATAGCGTTGTCGACTACCTCGATGGCGGTGGTTTATGCAGTTATGCTTGAGACGGGATTGAATAAAACAAGTTTCGGCAAAGGCATCCTCGGTGCCTGTTTTATCAATGACCTGGGAACCGTTATAGCCTTAGGTCTCATTTTTGCGCCATTCACTTTTCGGACTCTCATTTTTGTCTCCGTTTGTGTGTTGGTGCTCGGGATATTGCCAAAGATAACAGACCTCATAACCCGTGTTTACGCTCATCGCACGGCTGCCATCAGGACCAAATGGGTCATGCTCATCCTTTTTGGCCTCGGCGGCCTCGCCCTGTGGTCCGGCAGTGAGGCTGTGCTTCCCGCGTACATCATGGGTATGGTCATGGCGGGCGGCGCCGCAAGAGACACCCTCTGGATCCGCCGGCTGCGAACACTGACGATCGGCCTTTTGACACCATTCTACTTTCTGCGTGCCGGGACCCTTGTTTCTTTAAATGCCCTTGTAGCCGCACCCGCTCTTTTTCTACTATTGCTGGGCGGTAAAGTAGCTACGAAGACCATCGGTCTTTATCCCGTTATCGCCGGGTTCCGGAAAAAAAATAATGAACGGTGGTATTATACGCTTCTCATGTCAACAGGTCTGACCTTCGGGACGATCTCGGCAATATACGGGTATTCTCACGGCATCGTGACGCAGGGGCAATACTCTTTCCTTGTTGCCGCTGTTATCGGAAGTGCCGTCATACCCACATTAATAGCCGGCCATGCATTTCTGCCTACGCATCTTTTACCGCACAAAGAACCGAAGATTCCCGAGGATGCTATGGATGAAGAAGGGTAGGTCATTGGCCCGTCGTCTTTAATTATCCGAGGCCTTCTGCCCAAGTTTTATAAGACCAATGTCCTATTGACACCCTGGTTATCGCCGTAGTAAGAATTTCAAAAAAAAGAGGGGGCGGCTCATGAAGATATTTTGCCAATGCCTGGTTTATTTCGTTTTGCTTACGATGATCTTAACTGCACCGACCGGAATTGGCGCACAAGAAAGCAGGTTACCATCCGCTTCACCAAAATATTCACCCAGCGTCCCGGCGAAGATCACGACGCCCGATACGGTCGAAACGCGCATTGGCACGCTGCGTTTCAAGGACGGCGCCCCCGATCCCGCGACCGTCCGGCTGGCCTATGACCAGATTGATTTTAACCGCAGTGTCGAGGCGTTTTTGAAGGGTATATCGGCAACATCCGTTTATGCAGCATGCAAGGGTTTTGAAGAAGCGGGTATCAAGACGAACCAGGGTATCGGTATAACGGAAGACCTTCTCGATGCCCGTTCGCTGTTTTTGACACCCAACACCACCACCGTCTACGTCATGGCGTGTATGAACCTGAAGGACGGGCCGATGGTGCTGCGGGTGCCGCCGCGGGTCCTGGGCCCCGTCGATGACGCAAATTTCGGCTGGGTAACAGACGTAGGATTGACAGGCCCGGACAAGGGGGCAGGCGGAGATTACTTATTCGTGCCGCCCGGTTACAAGGGACCCTTGCCCAAAAAAGGCTACCACATCGCCCGACCGGCCACCAACCGTTTGATCATCTTTTATCGCGCATTCGTTGAAAAGGGCAATGTCGCCGCGGCGGTGGCGGGTGTCAAGGCAAAAGCCGCCCTGTTCCCCCTGTCCCAGGCCGTCAAGCCGCCGGCAACTGCGTTCGTCAATTTTTCAGGCGTCAAATTCAACACGATCAGCGCCAATGACTTCAGCTTCTATGAGGAGTTGAACGCGGTCGTGCAGAACGAACCCGCCGATTGGGTGGATCCGGAATCGGTGGGCCTGTACGCATCGATCGGCATCCGCAAAGGGCAAGCATTCGCGCCGGACGCCCGGATGAAAAAGATCCTGACGGAATCGGCTGCTGTAGCGAACGCAATAGCGCGCGCCGACGTTTTCGCCCCGCGTGATCCGCGGACCTTCATCTATCCCGACCGGCAATGGATAACACCCTTTGTGGGCGGCAGCTACAAGTTCATCGAAGGAGCAGAGCGACTTCTTGACGCTCGGACAATGTTCTTCTATTTCGCCACGGGTATCACGCCTGCCATGAGCGAAGCGAAACCGGGCACAGGCTCTGCCTACGCAGGAGTATTCCGCGACTCGACGGGGAATTACCTGGATGGCGGCCGTACGTACAAAATTACTCTGCCGGGACCGATCCCGGCGAAAGACTTTTGGGCTCTTACGGTCTATGACAATCAGACCCGTTCGCTTCTGCCCACAGACCAGAAAAAAGCAGGCATCGACAGCAATATGTCCGCCATCCGGAAGAATCCCGATGGCGGAGTCACCGTTTGGCTCGGACCTAAACCACCGGCCGGCCAGGAAGGGAACTGGATCCAGACCATGCCCGGTAAGGGCTATAGTATCATTCTCAGGCTTTACGGGCCGCTCGAGCCATGGTTTAAAAAGACCTGGCGGCCGGGTGACCCTGAGGTGCAGCCCTGATAGCACGATGTCCTTGATGGGCCGAACAAGAATAAGGATCTAAATTGATTTCAAGAAATATCATAACGCAAATGCAAACCGGGGGCGGCAATATCGCGCGCGAGTACAAGACAATTATTGCGCTGCTTCTTTTAGCCATGCTCTGCATGACAGGAATAGCCGGGTATTCGGCAGACGCGGTGTCAGCTGAGCCATCACAAGCCGGAGGACCGTCTTTTGCACAAAAAGAGCTCAAGGTCATCGAAGGGCGCTGGGTCCGGCCGGACGGGGGATACATTCTCGAACTGAGGGACGTAAAAAAGGACGGAACAATTTCCGCGGCTTATTTTAACCCCCGGCCGATTAACGTCTACCGTGCCCGGGCGGACATAAAGAAAGGCAAGATCACCGTCCGGGTTGAGTTGCGCGATATTAATTATCCCGGTTCGATCTACACGCTGCACTATGATCCGGGCCCCGACCGTCTGAAGGGAAAATACTTTCAGGCCGTGGAGAAGCAGACGTTCGATATTGAATTTGTGAGGTCCAGGTAACCGGGTAAAACTTCTCATTCTTGTGGCTAAATCATAGGGGTTCAAGCCCCCTCTCTCGCATTAAACCGATATCACAGGACGGTCACTCTCGAATCGGGCACAACGATGAAGGGTTTATAGCGGCTTTTATACCGGTTGACGAACCATGAAGAAATTGTTAGATTATTTCGGAATGATTCCTGATTATTTATGAGAAACGAATCGTACATTCAAAGACTGCGCGAGACGGGATTGAAGGTGACTCCGCAGAGAATCGCCATCATAGATGCCGTTGAGAAATCAGGATATCTGCATCCGAGCGTCATGCAGATATATAAGGAAGCCAGAAAGAACAGCCCGAAACTCAGTCTGTCGACAACGTACGCGACACTGAAAGAATTGTCCCGGCTGCGCCTGATAAAAACACTGCAATTTGACAGAAAAGAGAACAGGTACGAGTTGGATCTGGAAGACCATATCAATCTGATTTGTAATAGGTGTGGTAGAATAACTGATTATACGTCTTCCGAATCTGCCGACCGCGGAAAGATCCGGAAACGTACGGGATTCCAGGTTGTGGACAGCAGGATGGAATTTTACGGGATATGCTCGGAGTGCTCTTCCGGTACCAGCCAAGGAGGAGAGGAACGATCCTGAGCGGTAACCTTTAACGAAGTACAAAAATTTTTTCGTCATAATCAGGAATCATTCCTGACTGAAACGGGCGGCGAGCAATAAGAAAAGGAGGAAGGCCATGAATGAGGAAGGAAAGTCACTGGTAAGCGATAGGGCTGAAACAATCAAAACCTTCAGCGGCATGACGAACCGGGATTGGTGGCCGGAACAGTTAAGGCTCGATATCCTTCACCAGAATTCGTCAGGATGCAGCCCGATGGGAGAAGATTTCAACTATGCCAGGGAGTTCAAGAGCCTCGATCTGGCGGCAGTGAAAAATGACCTCCGGGAACTGATGAAACAATCCCAGGAATGGTGGCCGGCAGACTTCGGTCACTATGGACCTCTGTTCATTCGCATGGCGTGGCACAGCGCCGGTACGTACCGGATTGGCGACGGGCGGGGCGGTGCGGGGCGCGGAAGCCAGAGGTTCGCTCCGCTTAACAGCTGGCCCGACAACGGCAACCTCGACAAAGCACGGCGGCTTATCTGGCCGATCAAGCAGAAGTACGGCCGGAAGATCTCCTGGGCGGACCTCATTGTCCTTGCCGGCAACGTTGCCCTGGAATCGATGGGTTTCAAGACGTTCGGTTTCGGCGGCGGGCGCGAGGACATCTGGGAACCGGAAAAGGATGTTTACTGGGGTTCGGAAAGCGAATGGCTCGGCGACAAACGCTATACGGGTGAACGGGAACTTGAAAATCCCCTGGCCGCCGTTCAGATGGGCCTCATCTATGTGAATCCGGAAGGCCCGAACGGCAATCCGGACCCGATAGCTGCGGCAAAGGACATCCGTGAAACCTTCGCACGTATGGCTATGAACGACGAAGAGACGGTAGCCCTTATCGCGGGCGGCCACACCTTCGGCAAGACCCACGGCGCCGGTGATGCGAAACATGTCGGGCCTGAGCCCGAGGCGGCCGGCATTGAGGAGCAGGGCCTCGGCTGGAAGTGCAGCTTCGGCACGGGCAAAGGCCGCGATACGATCACGAGCGGCCTTGAGGTCACCTGGACCAGTACGCCCACGACGTGGAGCAGTAATTTCTTCCGGAACCTGTTCGGCTTCGAATGGGAACTTACGAAGAGCCCCGCAGGTGCACATCAGTGGACGCCGAAGGGCGGCGCAGGAGCCGGCACCGTGCCGGATGCGCACGACCCGTCAAAGCGCATTGGGCCGGCCATGCTGACGACCGATCTTTCTCTGCGGTTTGACCCTGTATATGAAAAGATCTCAAGGCGGTTCATGGAGAACCCCGACGAGTTTGCTGAAGCGTTCGCGCGTGCCTGGTTCAAGCTGACCCACCGTGACATGGGCCCGCGCTCACGTTATCTCGGCCCGGAGGTCCCGGCCGAAGAGCTCATCTGGCAGGACCCGATCCCTGCTGTCGATCATAAGCTGATCGATGAAAATGATATTGCGTCACTCAAGGCTGCAATCCGGGCATCGGGATTGTCCGTGCCGGAGCTGGTTTCGACCGCTTTTGCATCGGCGTCAACCTTCCGCGGCTCCGATAAACGCGGCGGTGCCAATGGCGCCCGCATTCGCCTCGCACCGCAGAAGGATTGGGAGGTCAACGAGCCGGTCCGGCTTGCGAAGGTGCTCAAGGTCCTGGAAGCCATTCAGGAAAAATTCAATAGCAACAATGCTGACGGCAAAAAGGTATCTCTGGCCGACATGATCGTCCTCGGCGGATGCGCCGGCGTAGAACAAGCGGCAAAGAATGCCGGTTACGATGTAACGGTCCCGTTTACCCCGGGACGCATGGACGCCTCGCAGGAGCAAACCGACACGGCATCCTTCGCTGTTATGGAACCAAAGGCTGATGCCTTCCGCAACTACCAGAAAGCGCGATATGCCATCCCGTCCGAGGAGCTGCTGGTTGACAAGGCGCAACTGCTGAGACTGACCGCACCGGAAATGACTGTTCTTCTCGGCGGCATGCGCGTCCTGAAGGCCAATTTCAACGGATCGCGGCACGGTGTCTTCACAAAAAGGCCCGAGGCGCTCACCAATGACTTCTTCGTAAATCTGCTCGACATGGGTACGATGTGGAAGGCAACCGGGGACAATGATATGTTCGAAGGATATGACCGTAAAACAGGGGAACTAAAATGGACGGGCACGCGTGTCGACCTGATATTCGGCTCGAACTCCCAACTGCGGTCCCTGGCGGAAGTCTACGCTTGCGAGGACTGCCGGGAGAAGTTTGTGCACGACTTTGTAGCGGTCTGGAACAAAGTCATGAACCTTGACCGGTTCGATCTTGCCTGATTGCCGTCTGCGGCGAGACGGGGTCAGCAAGCGGACATTATTTTACGAGATCGCCATCTACTACCCGGGTCGGTCCGGTATCAATAATAGACGCTCGGGTATCCCGGATGACGCCTGAAGAAACCCACCCTTCCCCGGTGATCCCGGCAATGTCCTTGTAGCGTTCCGGTTGTGACTCTCTCCGGAAGATCCCCGTCTTCTCGCATTTTCCCTTTTGATTCCTTTTGGAAAAGAGTATAAAGATAACGATAAGTTGGAAAATACCCGCCAGATATATTAAATGCCAGGTGGTGACCGAATCTATTCAGACACGTAAGGAGGTTTTCTGCATTGGATATTCCCCGGATCTTCAACGTCACCGAAAGTGCACACCGCATCCATGACCCGTTCACACCCGAAAAACTCGCCACTCTCGGCGCGGCGCTGCGCCTCGAAACGGGAACCCGGGTGCTCGACCTCGGCAGCGGTTCGGGAGAGATGCTGTGCACCTGGGCACGCGATTATGGGATCATCGGCACCGGCATCGACATGAGCCAG
This sequence comes from Syntrophorhabdaceae bacterium, assembly GCA_963666485.2. Taxonomy (GTDB): domain Bacteria; phylum Desulfobacterota; class Syntrophorhabdia; order Syntrophorhabdales; family Syntrophorhabdaceae; genus Delta-02. The sequence continues at coordinate 831,711 of CAXXUO010000001.1, forward strand.
CTGTTCACCGAGCAAGCGAAACTTCGGGCTGAAAACCTCGGTGTTGCCGATCACGTCACGTTCATCCATGGGGACGCCGCCGGCTTCGTTTCTGAAGAGAAAGTCGGTGTGGCAGCCTGTCTTGGGGCAACGTGGATTGGTGGGGGAGCCGCCGGTACCATAGAACTTCTGGCCCGGAGCCTCCGCCCCGGGGGGATCATCCTGATCGGCGAACCTTACTGGCGGCAGTTACCGCCGACGGAAGATGTTGCCAGGGGGTGTCTTGCCGGCTCAATCTCCGACTATCTCCCGCTTCCAAAACTTCTCGCTTCTTTCGGCCATCTCGGCTACGACGTTGTGGAAATGATATTGGCAGACCAGGACAGCTGGGACAGATACGAGGCCGCCAAGTGGCTCACTATGCGCCGATGGCTTGAAGCCAATCCTGACGACGAGTTGGCGAAAGATGTTCGAGCCCAACTGACCTCGGAACCCGAACGCTACGCCGCTTACACGCGCGAATACCTGGGTTGGGGCGTGTTCGCGCTGATGGCGCGGTAATCAGGCGAACGTAGAATTCAGCGGGTTAACCAATAGGGGTTCACGTCCTCTTCTTTATGACGAGCGGGCCTTTCACGGCATCCATAACAAGGGATGCAGGAAGGCCGTTTTCAAGCAGTTGGGCCATGACGCGGCAGTATTTCCTGATATGGAGGAAGAATTTTTTGTATCCTTCACACAGGTGGTGAAGTCCCGGTTCATCGTAGTATGAGATCCCGAAACGGTGTTTCGGGCATCCGCCCCGACAGGCGCGCAATACGTCACATTCACTGCACCAGCGCGGAAGGAGCGTTTGCTTGCCGGTCCCGAAACCGGACCTCTGTGATGTTTCCAACATACCGGCGACGGTATCCGTACGTATATTACCAAGCTTGTATTGCGGATACACGCAGTGATCGCACGCGTATACGTCCCCGTTGTGCTCTATTACCAGGGAATGGCCGCAGGTTTCGGCGTGTACGCATACGGGCGAGGGATTGCCTATCCAGGCATTCAGGGCCCATTCGAAGTTCATGACAAAGATCCGCCCCACGTCATTGCGGACCCATTCCTCGTAGAGTGAAATGAGGAAATCGCCCCAATCTTCGGGCATTACGGACCATTGCGCGACCTCGGCGCCATCCTGCACCTTTTTCAGATCGGCGGGCCCGGCGAGCCTCAAGCCCTGCTCTTTGCTCAAGGCATCCGCCGTGCGCTCTACCACCGGGGAAAATTGGATGAACTCGACTCCCTGCTCCTTGAAGAACCGGTAGGTCTCGAGAGGGTTCATCGCGGTCTCCCGGGCGACGCACGCAAGGACATTATATTCAACCCCATGTTTCTGCAGTAATCTCAGGCCCCTCATCGCCGCGTTGAACGAGCCGTTTCCGCCGCGGTCCCGCCGGTACCGGTCGTGGACCTCCTGCGGGCCGTCAATGCTGATCCCAACCATGAAATTGTGCTGTTTCAGAAATGCACACCATTCATCATTGAGAAGCGTCCCGTTCGTTTGGAGCGAATTGACAATAGACTTTGTTCCGATAAAGGGCCTCTGCAATGCGAGGACACGCCTGAAGAAGTCAATTCCGAGCAGGGTCGGTTCACCGCCCTGCCAGACGAATTCGACGACCGGCGTTGGCTGTGATGAGATGTAGCCCGCGATGAAAGCCCGAAGGACGTCATCCGGCATCCGGTACTGTTCCACGCCGGGGAAGAGGGCCTTTTTCTCCAGGTAGAAGCAATATTCGCAATTGAGATTGCACAACGGCCCTATCGGTTTCGCGATGATATGTATACCTTTTAGCGGACCATTTCCAGACATGATCTTCTCACATTGCCGCCGAAAGACTGCCGGGCCTTCGCACCGGGACCTGCGACGGGTATAGTATACTCCAGGGCAGCCCGGGGGAAAACGAATTATGTTCGCCGGGCACTGCGGAAATTATATTCTCATTTACAACGTAGTATAGTTTGCTATACTTCATCAACGAGAAACGGTCAGGTTAAGATACCGGAATTCAAGGAGGGAACGTGAAGCGAAATGCCAGGGCCACCCAAACTTGCATATGGACGACTGTGGGCGCACTCCTGACCGGCGGGACTATCACCGGAACAGTCACGGGGACGGAAGCTGCCACGCATGAGCCAAAACCTGTGCAGACCGCACCTCGCCATGAACGCGACCCGAGGCCCAACATTCTCTACATTGTCGCAGACGACCTGGGGTGGAAGGACGTCGGGTTCCACGGTTCGGACATCAAAACACCGAACCTTGACCGGCTGGCAAAGAACGGCGCCCGCCTGGAACAATTCTACGCACAGCCAATGAGCACACCTTCGCGCGCAGGGCTTTTGACCGGCCGATATCCCCATCGCTACGGCCTGCAGACCCTGGTCATTCCTTCAGCGGGGAAATACGGAGTGCCTACGGACGAATGGCTGCTGCCGCAGGCTTTGAAGGAGGCCGGCTACACGACGGCGATCGTCGGGAAATGGCATCTCGGGCACGCCGACCGTAAATACTGGCCCCGTCAGCGCGGGTTCGATTACCAGTACGGGCCCCTGCTCGGTGAGATCGATTACTTTACCCATGCCGCCCACGGGAAGAGGGACTGGTTCAAGAACAACAGGCCCCTCGTGGAGAAAGGCTATGTGACGCAATTGCTCGGGAAAGACGCTGTCAGGCTGGTAAATACATACGATGAGGCGAAGCCTTTCTTTCTCTACCTGGCCTTTACCGCTCCCCATGCGCCCTACCAGGCGCCCCGGGAGTACCTCGATAAATACCGCAGCATTGCCGACCCGAGCCGCCGCGCTTACGCCGCGATGATCACGTGCATGGACGACGAGATCGGCAAGGTGGTACGTGCGTTAGAAAAAAGGAACATGCTCAATAATACGCTGATCATATTCCAGAGTGATAATGGAGGCCCACGCTCCGCGAAGTTCACCGGGGAAGTGGACATGTCGAAAAGCACCATCCCCGCCGATAATGGCCCCTACCGCGACGGGAAGGGAATGCTGTACGAGGGCGGTACGCGAGTAGTCGCCTTTGCCAGCTGGCCGGGCCGCATAACACCGGGCGACAGGACCACCCAGATGATCCACATTACCGATATGTACCCGACGCTCGCCAAGCTTGCCCGGGCCCGGCTCGACAAAAATAAACCCCTGGACGGTATGGATGTATGGTCTGCTATCGCCGACGGCGCACCTTCCCCCCGCAAGGAGGTCGTGTACGACATTGAGCCTTTTCGGGCCGCGCTGCGCGATGGCGATTGGAAGCTGGTGTGGCAGGCAACCCTCCCATCCAGCATAGAGCTCTTCAATATCGCCAAAGACCCGTCGGAGAAGACAAACGTCGCTGACACGAATCCTCAGAAGGTCGCCGAACTGAAGCAGAAGATCGAGGCCCTGTCCAAAGAGGCTGTTCCGCCCTCGATCCTCACGGAGGTACTTGGAGTAACCAAGCGTGAGCTTTTCGGGTCTGTCGGTTTTCCGGAGGATGAGGAGAAGTACCAGCTGGAGCCATAGAGATCGAAAATCTTTGATACGCATTAATAAAACTATCGACGATATAAGGAACCAGACTTTGGAGCATGTGCAGGAATGAACTCCCAAAACTTGACATGTTCGTGTCCGGCAAAGCGGGGCGGATAGAGTTGACCAGGGCCTTGATAAAAGCCTTTAAGGAGCATCTGCCTATCCCGGTATAATCACAGCAAGGCCACGGATAGTACGGTGCCCGCAAGTACTATATAGAGAATATCAATTTTTCGTAGAAGGGCTATCATGACCGCTAATGCCAGAGATGCCCTGGTTATGTCCCATGATACATCCCGAAAGAATTTGACCCCGACAAATAGTAATAAACCTACAAAGCAGGCAAAGACCCCTTCCATCGCCTTTATGAAATAAGGCGACGTCCTGAACCGGTTAAAGAGAGGGTCGACAAGGACCAGGATAAGGAAGGAGGGCGTGAATATGGCTATACTGGCGATGACTGCACCCGGAAAGCCTTGTAATAAATACCCTACGAAAGTTGCGGTGATGATAATTGGCCCCGGTGTGATCTGACCCAACGCAATCCCGTCCATAAAAGTCTTATTGCTCATCCAGCCGTGGACATTGACGACCTTCTGGAGCATAAGGGGAAGGGATGAAAAACCGCCGCCAAAAGCAAAGGCATCTATTTGGACCATGACTGTAGCAAGTTCAAACAGCCTGTCATTGGCGAAGTAAAGGGCGATGAGCCCGGCAAGGAAGGTCCCGAGCAAGATCCAGATACCTTTGTGGAACCAGGTATTTTTTGTACAATGAGTTCCAGAAATTTCAGGGGATGGTTCTGCCCTCATGAACAGGATCCCGGCCAGGGCACTTATGAGAATGACCCAAAAGGGGCTGATACCGGACCAGAAAAGCGCCGTCGAGGCAAGGACAAACAGCAGGTTTGTCAGATCCCTCTTAAGGCTTTTACCAAAGCCCAAAACAGCATTAAAGGTGATTGCAACGACGATAACCTGAAGCCCGTTGAATGCTGAAGCCACCAAGGGAATGTTTCTGAATTTGGAGAACAAGACCGAGAAAGCCAGCATGATAAGAAAAGCCGGCAGGCCGAAGCCGATATAAGACGCCAATGCGCCTCGTATTCCCTGTATCCTGAGCCCCACATATGCCGCTACCTGCATTGCGGTGGCCCCGGGGATCGACTGGGCAAGGACAATGCCGTTTTTGAATTCAGGCTCGCTCAACCACCGCTTTCGAGAGACGGCGAGTTCTTTGATATAGGCCACCATAGCCGGGCCGCCGAAAGAGGTCACCCCGAGCCGCAGAAATGCCCAGAAAAGCGTCTTTAGAGAACTTTTAGCCCTAACATCGCACTCTCTCTGTAATGTATACGGTTCCATTCAGTTATATTTAGTGCACCTCCACAAGGTTGTATTAGATCGCCGGCGTAGGAACATTCTCCCACGCCGTTGCTTTCTTCACCTTAACTATATTGACGATGTCACCTGTTTTCACGTTAATGTCGACGAAACTGACGGGGGTCCTCACCGTGTTCACTGCCAGGAGGTGACTGCCGGCGGCGCGTCCCCCGGAGTGCTCGATTTCTACCACGGCCACCCTCCGGTAACTGCAGGTGTTGCAGTCCGTGTCGATACCCTTTTCGGCTATCGGGCAGTGGTGCTTTCGTGCGACTGCAGGGTCGACCTTAAACATTTTGGCCATATGAAGAGAGGGCGATGCCCGGAGGTGCTCGAAAGGATGGAGGACCCATTCGTTGATCATGGCCACGGTGTGGTGCTTTTTATACAGGTGAAATTCCGTCCCTGTGTCAGCGATCATCCCTTGCATGATGTAATCGGCGGGCATAAGATAACCGAGATAGTCTTTATCGGGAGACATGCCCACGTCCGCTCCACCGTTCTGCTTTAATATGCCGGTGATTGCCATGCCGCTCGCCCCCTGGTCCTCTGGCAATATGGGCACAAGGGTAAGGTTTCCCCGGGATTCAAAGGGCAGAGAGTTGAGCGTTATTTCCCTGAGCAGAAAACCACCGCCAACCACGATAATGATTATCGAGACGGGGACGACCACATATCGCAGTGATGTCTTCGGGGCAAAGGAAACTCGTTTCTCCAGCCACACAGGAACGAACATGCCGGTCCTGTTCATGTAGTCCTGGTAGGAAGCGCCGAACTGGTTGAGCATCCTTTTTTCTTCATCCTTGGCGAGGAAATAGTACAGAATGAACATGATCGAAAGGCTCGCGAGAACGATAAAACGCGGCCAGAGTACGCTCATGCCCACTCCCCACACCCCGAGGGCAGTGTATTGCGGGTGTCGTATGATGGAATAGAGGCCCCTGGACGCTATGCCCCACTTGAATATCTTCCCCAGGTATACCTGGAGTGCACAGGCAAAAAAGACAACGGAACCCGCCACGAAAAAAACGGAGCCAAGGACGCGGACCGTTTTCAGGAACAATGTCGGGGGAAGGATCATATGGGGCAGAAAAAACGCCGTGAGCCACCGGGTCGCTGCGAAGCTGTCGAGAAAATGGAATATGGGGTTGAATACGGAATAAAAGAAGAAGGCGAAGGGGCTTATCATTATCATGATCTCAAAGGCCATGATGAAGAAGGCGACAATGCTCAGGCGTGCCGTTATCTTCGTTATCATTTCCTCAATCCCTGCTCGTGTCATGTGAGACCTCCTGTTTATTTCCGAGTGACCGCTTGGTTAAGCGCCGTTTCGAGATCCTTGATGGTCCATTTCCCTTGAAACGGAGGCGGGCCTGACCCTATGGGGAAACCCGTGAGCTTTACCGGACCCTGGGGCAGGTTGGCGCTGTAGCTCCCGTCTATCCAGATAACGAGCGGCATGTGTTCGTGCAGGCCTTTAGCTTTCATGAAATTCTTGCCCTCTGTACTGTCGATATCATACCAGGACACCTTTATTTTCCCGTCGTACCTGGAAAGTGTGTCCTTGAGCTGTTTTATGGTCGGCTGCATGGGTGGGTGATTCATATAGAGCACTTCGACTTTCGGGATGCCTGCAGCAATAGCACCGTAAACGAAGCAGAAAATGACCAGCACCAAAGTGCCGATAAAAACGGTTTTACTCACTCTTTACCTACCTATTTTTAAAAAAGACCGGATATTGTCACGGGCATGGCCCTTCACGGCGCATAGTCATTGCACCCTCTATCAGCTTCATGAATTTCTTCTGCTGTTCCGGGGTGAGCATCGATTTGAACTCGAGCATATGAGCGACCACCATTTTCTGCATTTCTTCCTGTCTTTTATTGATCTGAACTATCGTCGCCTCAATTGCCCGATTATCCTGCAGGTCTGTCGACATCTGTCCGATCAGTTTATTTCGCAGTTGATCAATTTCCTGTCGTTTTTGATCTATGAGTGTATGGAATTGATCGGCTTTCCCCTGAAATATTTTTACCTGTTCGGGTTTCAGGGACAGCTCCTGGAAAAGATGATTGCTTCTTCTATTGCACTCCGCGCGGCTCGGAAGATGGCCCGCGGTAAACGAGGGACGGTACCATGGCGGTTTGAAATGGGAGTACGCCGCCGCTCCGAGCAGTGACAAATTCAGAAGAAGGGAAACAAGCAGTATGTACTTTAAGGTGCCGGTCCTCATTGGTCACCTCTCAGAAGGGAGGCATAAATTCCAGTGATCGATCCGGGCGGCGTTGCCTGAAAAAGGTCCAGCGAGAAGGAATCTTGCACCGCTGCCTGCCTTTCGACGGTCCTATCGGCCACCAACGCGCGGCCCGATATAATGCCGACGGCCACAACTATGAGGGCAAAGGTCGCCTTCGCCGCGTAAGCAAAGAATGGCTCAGCCCTGGAGGCACGTACAAGCCAGGGAAGGTGTGAATCCGCTTCGGCCACTCGTGCTATGACGCGTTGTGTGAACCCGTAGGGCGCCTCATAACGTTCTGCCCTGATGAATAGGTGATGGACACGTTCGGCATCCGTGAGCTCCTGCCGGCACAGATCACATTCTTCGGCGTGCGACAAAAGGATTTTCCTGTCCGCCGGTCTTAATTCATCGTCCACATAGGGGGAAATCATCTTCCTTATCTGTGAACAGTTCATTGTTTTCTTCCTCCAATGAATTAAACGATTCAAATTCCGTTTTGTTCAAAAAAAATATTGCACCTAGATTTTCTTGTATAAAATGCGGCGCAGCTCCCCTCTGGCCCTCGATATACGGGACTTTACCGTTCCAACAGAGGTATGCAGGGTTCGTGCGATCTCTTCATAAGAAAGCCCCTCCAGTTCCCTTAAAATGATTGCTGCCCGGAGTTTCTCGGGTAGCCTGGTGAGGGAGGCCTGGATGAGCTTTGCTGTTTCTTTTGATTGATAGATATGCTCTGGCGAAGGCTCGGGAGACGCTATATCTTCTAGATATTCGGAAGGTACAGAGGCTTTACCTTTCTTCCTGTAATCACGACAGGTATTTACTGCAATACGGTACAGCCATGTATAGAACTCGAAGTCGGGTTTATAACCATTGAGTGCCTTATATGCCTTCACAAAGGTATCCTGAGCTGCATCTTCGGCATCACGGGGATATCCCAGCATATACAGGCACAGGTTGTATATTCTGTCCTGGTATTTGCGTACTAAGTCTTCAAATACAGACCTGTCACCCTGCTTGAATTGCATTATGACTTCAAGCTCGGTTAGTTCCATTTCTTTAATATAACGAATGCAAGGAAGGATTGTTCCAAAAATATTTACGCTTTACCAAAATCATATTTTAAATTTCATTCGGGGAAAATGACTGGCGGCTCAGTACACTAATTGTATTGACTAATAGTTGGCACAGGGTGCCACTGGAAAGTACTACAAAGGAAAAACTTATTTCGTTACAGACAGGGCGCGTTGTTCCTTGATAACGTTAAAATATATTGTAAGGCGCTTGCGTCATGCCCGGGTAAACATTAATTTATGGGATACAAGGGTTGCAAGTTACCGGTTCTCTTAAGGGGTTCGAACGGGAAAAAGGGCTATTCAATATGGGCTTCATGAAGAAATTAAGACTTAAGGCATATCCGACGATATCGAGGTATTTTAGCCACACAGCGTTGGTTGAAGGTAAACTTAAGTATACGGAGGAGGCTTTCCGCTGTCTCTTCATAGATAACGTTAATTTTAAAAGTTATATGCTTCCCCGGATGTACGAAGGAGCCGCGGTCTCATTAAAGACGGGGAATATTTGGATCCCGCGTTTCAAAACAGTTCTTCAAGATTACTCTGATTCTATCGACATGTGCCTGGCTGTCCCTCCCCGGGAATATATGTCCGAATTTGAGAAACTGGCGCATCTTGGGACCCACTGGTCCATCCCCTCATTTGTCGATACATCCGGCGATTGGAAAGAGACGAAGAAGCGGTTTCACACCAGGAAAAGAAAGTTTTCAGATCGAATGGATAAGGATCCCATGTTTTCATGCCGGTTTTCAAATGACCTCAAAGACTTTGATTTCTTTTATTATGAGATGCATAAGCCCCATATTCAAAAAAGGTTTGGAGACCTTTCCGAATTGGGTTCTTACGACCAGGCGAAGGATTTCTTTCTTGATGGCGGCTTTGTCGTCTTGATCAAAGAAGCGGGTAAAACGGTTGCCGGCGGTTTATGTGCCATTCAAGATAATACATTGTTTATGCATAGTGCCGGGATCCGGCATGGGAATGAAGAATATCTTAAGAGAGGGGCTTTATCCGCTGAGTATTATTTTACTCTCAAATATGCTTCGGAGCACGGCATCTCAAAAGTCGATTTAGGGCCAAGCAAGCCTTTCTTCAATGATGGGGTTCATAAGACGAAAAGAGAATGGGGGGCAACGTTTTATCCGGTTAACCCACCAAAGCCACGGGTCTTTTTCTTCATTCCCGAAATGTCCAAGAAAGTGGTAAAATTCTTCGAAAACAACCCCCTCATAGTTCCTAAAGAAGATAAAATATATGGGTTTGTTGGCTGGACTGGCGAAGATCATCCATCTGCAAAGGATGAAAAGGAACTTACCAAACGATACTATTCGCCCGGTCTCGACGGACTGATGTTGATTCGGCCCTGTTCTAAAAATCCGCTCCACATACCTTTTTCCGTAAACACGTAATCTGTACAGGCTAAGAAATCAACCTTCAAACAGATCCGTAAAAGCCCGGTGATATTTCACTCTAAAGTATTCATTCAACCTTAAAAAGTCGTCTTCTCAACTCGTAAACGTTTCGGGAAGATTTCTGTTACATCCACACAGGCTCTGGATCCACAGAACCAGCTTATGCCATATAAAAAATAAAACGTTGTGCAGGAATACTAATAATAGCTATAATCGAATTTGGTGATACCGGAAATTGACAACACATCGATAACTCCCAAAAAAACAAAGATCCTCATCGTTGAAGACGAGGCCATTATAGCTTCTGCGCAGAAGAAGGTGCTCAAGAAATACGGGTACTCGGTTACTGCCGTCCACTCCGGAAAGAAGGCCGTCAAAAGGGTCCGATCTACGCCGGACATTGACATCATCCTTATGGATATCAACCTCGGCCGCGGGAGGATGGACGGGATCGAAGCGGCAGAGGCTATCCTCGAAGACCACGACATCCCTATCCTTTTTCTGTCGAGCTACGCCCAGCCCGAAATGATCGAGAGGACCGAAAAGGTTGCATCCTACGGTTACATCGTTAAGGACTCGGGCGAGACCGCCCTCGATGCCTCGATCAGGATGACGTTAAAATTGCATGAGGCGCACCGGAAGATTAAACAGACCGAGCGGTCCTTGTCCCGTACGAACGAGCGCCTTGAACTGGCTCAAAAGATGGCCGGGATAGGAATCTGGGACTGGGACATCGTGACCGGCTCCGCCGAGGTGACGCCCGAGATGTTCCGCCTTTTTGGTCAGGACCCGGGCAACTCAAACGTTTCCCTCGATCTATGGCGGAGCGTCCTTCACCCCGAGGACCGACAGGGGGCAGAATCCCGGGTAGAGGGCGCGCTGAAGGAACACACGTTAATGTCAAATGAATACCGCATCATCCGCCCGGACGGCGAGATTCGCTGGATCAGCGCCCTGGGTCGCGGTATTTATAACGATGCGGGCAACCCGGTTCGAATGGTCGGCACGTGCATCGATATAACTGAGCGTAAACTGGCGGAGGAAACAGTTCATGAAAGCGAGAAGAACTGGCGCAGTCTTGTCGAGGTTTTCCCTGAATGTATTCTGGTGCACGGGAAAGGGGTCATTCACTATGTAAATCCTGCCGGTGCTCATCTTCTCGGGTGCGACTCTCCCGACGATGTTATAGGCCGCTCAATATGGGATATTATACCAAAGGACCGGCTGGCAGCGGCAAAAGCCCGCGTCCGCTCCGATGAGGCGAGCGGAATGACGACACCACCCATGGAGTATGAATTTGTTCGCTTCGATGGCAGTACCTTCATGGGCGAGATACGGGGCACGCCGATCCTCTATGGCGGCAGGCAATGCGTTCAGGTCATCCTCCGTGATATCACAGAACGCAAAAAAGCAGAAGAAAAATTACAGGAGAGCGAGAAAAGGTACCGCCAACTCGTTGAAAACACGACTGCCATTATCCTCCGCATAGATCTTGAAGGCCGGATTACATTCATCAACGATCATGCCCAGACATTTTTTGGGTACCCGGCTGATGAAATCCTCGGACAGCCCGCTGTGGGGACGATCATTCCGGAAAGAGAATCCACGGGACGAGATCTTGCAGGCATGGTTGAAAAGATCGTTGCCGAGCCGGACCGCTATCATACTAATACTAATGAGAACATAAAGAAGTCGGGTGAACGCGCCTGGCTCGAATGGACCAACAGCGGCATTTATGACAAGAAGGGAAAACTCCTGGAATTCCTTGCTGTCGGGATTGATGTAACCGAACGCAGGCAGGTGGAGCAGGCGCTACGTGAGAGCGAAGCGCGGCTGCGAGCGGTGCTGGACAATAGTCCCGATGCCATATTCCTGAAGGACCGCGACAGTCGACTACTGCTGGCCAACCCGGCGACATTCGCCATCATCGGCAAGCCACCGGAGGCCTGCCTCGGCAAGACGGACGAGGAGTCCTATGATGACCCGGCCACGGGCCGCGCCATTATGGAGAACGACAGGCGCATCATCGAATCGGGCCGCATGGAAACTGTGGAGGAAACGGTGTTTTTGCCCGAAGGCAACCGCATCTATCTCTCCACGAAGGCTCCTTTCCGTGACGAGTACGGCAACATCGTCGGCATCATCGGGCTCGCCCGGGACATTACCGAGCAAAAACTGATGATGGAGGAGCTACGCCAAAGCGAAGAAAATTTGAGTCAAGCTCAGAAAATTGGACACATTGGCGTCTGGCAATGGGACACACTTGATGACGAAGTGCAATGGACATCCGAGCTTGAAAGAATCTATGGGCTAACATCGGGGAGCGTTCAGAATAACCAGGATTTTGAAAAACATGTTCACCCGGATGATATCAAAATGATAGAACAGCAACGGGACGAGGCAGTGACCCAACACAAAACATTCGACTTCGAGTTTCGCATTATACGGCCCGATGGAGAAACGAGATGGGTGCATTGCCGGGGCGGGGCGAATTACGCTACAGATGGAAAACCAATTCGAGTATTCGGGCTCAATATGGACATTACCGACCGGAAGAGGGCCGAAGAGGAATTGCGAAAATCCAGGGATGAGCTTGAGCTTAGAGTGCAAGAGCGCACGGCCGAATTGGTTTCAGCCTACGACACACTTAAGAAGGAAACTGAGGAACGCTGGAAAATTGAGGAAGAACTACGCCAGGCTCATAAAATGGAAGCAATCGGCACCCTCGCCGGAGGCATTGCCCACGACTTCAATAACATGCTCGCCGCCATTATCGGATTTACCGAAATGGTCATCGAGGACGTACCCGATCTTCCTCTCGTCGAGAGGAACCTGAAGAACATCATGACATCAGCCATACGGGGGCGGGACCTGGTCAAACAGATTCTCGCGTTCTCGAGGAAGACGAGTTCTGAGAGGGGACCTATCAAGCTCTCGCCCGTCGTAGAGGAGACAGTCAGGCTCCTTCGGTCCTCGATTCCCGCCACGATTGACGTATCACTCTCGGTAAACGCCACCCCCGGCACAGTCATCGCCTCGCCTGTCGAGGTCCAGCAGATCATTATGAATCTCGCTACCAACGCCCTGCTTGCCATGGAGAACCGAAAGGGCTCCCTTGCGATCACTCTTACGAATACCGACTTCGAGCCCGACGCCGCGACCCTCGATCGAGCATCCCGGGAGTACCTCCAGATCACAGTGAGAGACACCGGCATGGGTATGCCGCCCGGCGTCATGAAGAGAGTCTTCGAACCCTTCTTCACGACCCGCCAGGCGGGAAAGGGGTCCGGCATGGGCCTCGCGATGGTCTACGGGATTGTGAAAGATCTAGGCGGCATGATCACCGTCGAGAGTACACCGGGGAGAGGTTCCACATTCAGGGTCCTTCTGCCCAAGGCGAATAGGGAGATCGAAGAAAAAATAGAGCAAGCCTTGCAACCCGGGGATAATGAACGGGTGCTGTTTGTCGATGATGAAAAACTGCTTTGCGAATCGGGCAAAGAGTCTCTCGAGAGACTTGGTTACGTGGTCACCGTGGCGGGTACGGGTGCGAAAGCCTTGAAGCTTTTTTCCGCCGACCCCTCCCTGTTCGACCTCGTCATCACCGATCACGCCATGCCCCGGATGTCCGGGTCCGACCTCTGCGTCAAGCTCCTTCGCATCAGGCACGATATCCCCATCATCCTGTGCACCGGCCACAGTGAAACGATAACTCCGGAGATAGCCCAACAAATAGGCATCCGGGAATTTCTGATGAAACCACTCACCCGTCAGGAATTAGCAGCGGCAATCCGCAGGGTACTTGGCACCGGGGAATAGACTGGTATGGTGCCGACGGTGCTTCCCTTTAATCTTGTCATTTGCTCACCTGCAACTCCACAAACTTAATAGTCCATCCTCCCCGGCCGATAATAAGCGTGACATCTGTCCACGGGATCAGACGTCAACGCCCCTGCCATCGAGCAGAAGGGCATCCACCGAAGACGGTGCCAAATGGTGGTGGGGCGTGTAAAACCCGGGATTCGTTATGAGAGGAGACGATATATGAAATCACGCAACATTTTGTTGAAGCTTGGTATCACAGGCGGTTTAAGTGTTCTGCTGATGCTGGTCCTCGGATGGACGAACGTCCTTCTTGCCGCGGGGCCGGCGCCCGGGCAGCCGACCTATCCCGTGAGCACTCCTGTTCGCACCACTCTCGACGGCACCGTCACTGCCGTTCCCCTTGCCCCGAACACGCAGAAAGTGCCCCCGAATGACGTCGCGTCCTACTCCACGTATGGCTACGGCGCATGGCAGATGGGGCAGGGCCTTCGCTATGACAGGAGGCTCGATCTCATGCCGGCCGCATACAAAGGCGTGCGGGCCGGAAAGGGTTCGTTGCTTCTTCGCTACTTCGCCATGTCGGACGTACACATAACGGACGTACAGTCCCCGGCCCAGGCCATTTACTTCGGCCTGAAGCCAATACCGGGCATGCAGGCCGCGTATTCGGCCGTTATCCCGTATACCACCCACGTCCTCGATGCGGCGGTCCAGACGGTGAACGCCCTTCACAAGAAACAGGCCTTTGACTTCGGCATATTCCTCGGTGATGCCATCAACAACGGCCACAACATCGAGCTCAGATGGTACATCGACGTCATCGACGGCCGGCCCGTCAACCCGAATTCAAATCCCAAATCCGCCTCAACCGTTGACTATACCCGGCCCTACAAGGCGGCGGGGCTCGATGCGTCGATCCCGTGGTACCAGGTCCTCGGCAACCATGACCATTTTTGGGGTGGTATGTACCCGCCCAACGAGCGGATCAAACAGGCCATAGTGAGCGGGAACGTGCTCAACGTAGGAAATGTCCTCACGGACCCGAACCTCGATCACCGCGGTTTCTACATGGGTGTCATCGACAGCTCCACTGATTTTCAGAAGGTGATATTCGCCGGGCCCGAGGCCGGCTTTTCAACTCCCCCCACGATAGCCGCCAACCCCGACCGCCGGTGGCTTGGACGAAAGGATTGGCTGGCCAGCTTCTTCAATACCACGTCCCGTCCCGTGGGACACGGGTTTCCTCAGGATAGCGTCAAGACAGGATTTGCCTGCTACACCTTCGAACCGAAAGCGGGCCTTCCTCTCAGGATCATTGTCCTCGACGACACGGAAAAGGATGACGGCACGTTCGGAAAGAACGCCAACGGCGCCTCGGGGTCCCTCGATCAGGAACGTTATGACTGGCTGGTGAAAGAACTCGACAGGGGCCAGTCCGACGGCATGCTCATGATCGTCGCGGCCCACGTGCCCATCGGGGTTGACAAGAACCTGTGGGACACAGCGTCGTCTCCCCCGGAGAATACGCTGATCGACAAGCTCCGCACCTATTCGAACCTCATACTGTGGATCGCGGGGCATCGCCACTACAACACGGTCACCGCGTTTCCGCCGAAAGACCCCGTTAATCACCCCGAACTGGGGTTCTGGGAAGTGGAGACATCGTCACTGAGGGACTTCCCCCAGCAATTTCGCCTTTTCGAGATAGTTCGCAACAGCGACAACACGATTTCCATCTTTGCCACCAACGTCGACCCGTCCGTGACGCCGGGGAGCCCGGCTGCGCGGTCCCGTTCGTACGCAGTGGCGGCCGATGAGATATTCACCGGAGGCCCCCCGCTGCCCTACCTGCCGAGCGGTGCCTACAACGCGGAACTCGTGAAACAATTGAGTCCCGAGATGGCGGCAAAGATCGCAACCGTGCCGTAGAGGGGTGTCCCGTTGGGCCGGTGCGCAAACGGTGAAATTGAGCCAGTCCGGCCGTCAAAATAAAATAGGGGAGCTTGCACATTGAAAAAACAGATTGCTGCCGCCGTGCTTTTTACGCTTTTTCTCTGTCTGACTTTTGCAGGATTCACAGGCGTTTGTTCGGGTGGTGCAGCCGCTCGCGCCGTTGTTTCGGATATCGATTATTCGAATTCCAAGAACTGGCTGGCGCTGCCCTCTTCTGCCGATAAAGCGGTCGATGTCTTCTACGTTTACCCCACCGGATACGTCGCGGGCCCGAACGGTCCTGTTATCGGTACGATCGACGACGCGAACATGGTTGCAGGCGCACAAGAAGCCCTCGGCGATCAAGCGACCGCCTTTGCGGCCACAGGGAATATTTACGCGCCTTACTACAGGCAGGCAGACGCCAGCTATGCGTTGAGCCTGCCGACTATTGACGCTGTGTACACTGTCGTTGGAGGCATCCCGGGAGCCGACGTGACCGCGGCATTCGACTACTATATCCGCAATTATAACCGCGGCCGTCCTTTTATACTGGCGGGTCATTCCCAGGGTTCGGTGGCGGTAGCACTGCTGTTGAAAAACTATATGAGAGACAATCCCCCGGTATATGCCCGGATGATCGCCGCATACGCGATCGGATGGTCCTTCACGCAGGATTTCTTCGATCAAAACCCGCATGTGAAGTTTGCGCTCGGCCCCGACGATACGGGGGTCGTCATTTCGTACAACACGCAGGGGCCTAAGTTCGCGGGAAAAAATCCCGTCGTCTTTCCCGGGGCCATGGCAATCAACCCGATCACGTGGACGAGGACACAAAGCCCGGCAGCGGCCGGCCAGAACCTCGGGTCTTTGCTCCTGAAACCGGGCGGGGAGGTCGTGCTCCCGGCTAAGCCAAGCGTCATGAACTTCGCCGACGCCGAGGTCACCCCGATCAACCCGGCTACCAGTCAGATCGACCCCTCCTCGACGACGAGCGTGGTGCTTTGCCGTACGGTCGACCCGGCAGCATTCCAGACAAATTCTGTCTTCACCGCAGGCGTCTATCACATCTATGACTACGCGCTCTATTACAACAACATCGCGGCAAACGCCGCCAACCGGGTCCAGAGATTTCTGAACGTCGGACGCTAAGGTGTTGTCTCGGGATGCCGGGGCCGGGCCTTGCATTCATACATTTTCCGGATGAAAGGTTGTACACCATACCGGGACAGTTTAAAAAATCACCAGCCATCAAAATATTGTATTGCAAGACCTGACCCCACGATTAGGATTGAGAGAATGGCGACGATAATGATACACTGCACGGACAGGATCACGGGGTTTAACCGGCATCACCGTTGATCGATCCCTGGCACCGATAATCAGGGGTATAATTTTTTCGACCCGAGGGGGGAATCCATGAACAAGATAAAAAACAAGACGCTGCTGGGTGCGCTGATTGCAGGTATCCTTCTTCTTTCCTGGGGATATGCGTTATCTGCGGATGTCCCGGGACCGCAGGCTCCTCCCGGGGAGGCGGCACCCGTTACAGCAGCCCCCAAGGACGCCGCAGCGCCCACCACGCCGGCGACGGACCCCGCAAAGCCCGATCCTGCAAAGCCGGCCGTTGAGAGCAAGCGCCTGGCGGGTTATAAGTATTCCGGCTTCCTGAGCGACTATACCAAGCTTGCGCCCGCGCCCGACAGCAGCGAGGCGATGAGCTGGCGTAAACCCGGGTTTGATTTCAAGGCCTACGACAAGATCCTTATTGAACGGCTCACCTTTTTTTATCATGACCAGGCCGAGTACAAGGGCATAGATCCCACCGAACTGAAGGCTCTCGCCGATTATTTCGCGGAATCCATAACCAAGCAGGTCGGGAAGAGCTACCCGATCGTGAAGGAGCCCGGGCCGGGGGTATTGAGAATACGGGCCGCCTTGACGGACATCATACCCAACAAGCCTTCGGTCAGCGTCGTGACGCTTGTCGTTCCCTATCTTACGTTTGCGGACCTCGGTACGAGCGCCGTAGCCAAAGGCGGACCGGGAAGCAATTTTTACGTCGGCCGCACATCGATCGAGGCGGAATTCCTCGATGGTGCAACGAATGAGCAGGTCGCGGCCTTTGTCGACCGTTATTACCCGAAAAAATATGACGTGGACCTGAAGAAAGGGCCGGGCGGTGCAATAGTCCATGGTTTTGGCCAGTACTTCAAGGCCTATACGACGTGGTCCTACACGAAGGATGCTTTCGATTACTGGGCCGAGAGATTGCGGCAAAAACTTGACGAGGCGCACGGAAAGAAGGCCCCGGAAACAAAGAGAGAGATAGATGTAGCGCCTCAACAAAACTGAGGCAATGTACCTCCTCCAGCGTGCAGGCCGGGACCGGAGAGTGCCGGTGCATTTCTGCCCCCGGCCCGCACGCCGCTGATAGATATCTTTTCGCTTCTTACGCACCCTGAGACCGATCAAGAAACAGAAAAGTTTGCTCTGCACCTGCACGGACAGCCGCGGTGACCGGAGAAAAAGAGGATTGTATTTCCCGGTGCCGGTGATACAATGCTTTAGGATACGTTTCTGTGCTCTGCAGGCATCCGGTTCTTATCAACAGCAGAATTCTTACAAAACGGGAACAAGACGGGCCCCGGCACACACTCAACAGAAGGGGCGGGGACGCCGGGTGAGAAAAACAGGGCCGCTGTTATAACGATCAACACGTTTCTCTATAACTATGAGGGAGGGTCCCCATGAGGAACAGGATCTTTGTTGTAATGTTCTGCGCCGTCCTTATCTTGGTATTCACGGTTTCCTCCGACTGCTTCGCCCAGGCACGCAAGGCCAAGCCGGGGCCCGCGGCGGACGACTTCCCGTCGAACAGGGACCTCGAGATGCGCAACACCGCGCTCCTGATGGAAGGTTTTATGTTCACCGGGGGGATGAGGCTGAACCAGAAGAATGAGCCCAACTGCGCCGGCCTCGAGATCGCCCCGGCCAAATGGAACGGAAGCGGCTTTGTCGTCAGGAACGACGGGACGATCGTGACAAATTATCACGTCGCATCGAAGGCCCTGAAGGGGACGGCGAAGTTTCCCGACGGTTCTGCATACGAGATCGCCAACATCAAGGTCTATAACGCGGACGAAGACATTGCCGTCATGAAGATCTCCGGGCAGAGGCAGTTTCCCTCCGCGGCCCTCGGCGACTCCGACAGGATCGAGGCGCGGGACAGGGTCATGGCGGTCGGGAACCCGCTGGGGATGGGCATCAACATCACCGAGGGGCAGGTCAGCCAGGTGGTCAAGGATGGCAGATCGAGCGCCCAGGTCATAAGGCACACGGCCCAGATAGCTCCCGGCAACAGCGGCGGTGCGCTCTACAGGGGTGCCCAGGTCATCGGCGTCAACGCCTCGGTGGCCCTTGCCCACGGACAGCTCACGGGGTTCAACAACGCCATACCCATCAACAAGGTCAAGACCCTCCTTTCCAACCCCAAGTATGACCGGGTAATACCGTTGTCCAAGGCGTTCCCCGTGAAGGCCGAGGAGATGCTTCAGATCTCGAAGGAGATCAAGGCGGTCAACGGGCAGGTGCCGGCGGCGGCCGGCAATAAGCCGGGCACCACTGTCTACGTGGTCGAACTCTTCCAGCTGGAGGACATCATGCTTATCCTCACCTCGCCGGGACGTGACCTTGCGCTTTCGGTCATAGATGCCCAGGGCAAGCTGGTCGCGTGCGGGGACGAGCGCTCCGTGGGCGCGGACGCCCTCATCTTCTCCAATGATTTCCCCCGGCAGGTTGGCGTCATCGTTGTCAATTACGACCCAAAACCGGCCAACTTCGGCCTGAACATCAGGAAGATAATATGGTAAACAAAGGAGGTCATATCATGAGCATACATTCCCCGAAGATAGTCCTCTTGAGCGCGCTCGTCCTGGCGGCGCTTTTCCTTATGGCCCCGCCCGGTTTCTCCCAGGGGCAACGCCCCGCCGGTTATAGCCCGGGGGCGATGCCGGGCTCGGGCGATTTCGATTCCACCCGTTTCCAGTCGGCGATCGGGACCGACGGGGCCCTCGGCGTCCTGGCAAAGCAGAATTCCGTGATCGGCGACCCCAACGCCGCGTTCGGTTTCGCCGAAAAATCTGACGAGGCAAAGTTCATGATCATCGGTGCCTTGTACTCGGAGGCGATAGCCTATTTGAAAGGCGGCCAGTATGACGCCTGCGCAAAGAGGCTCGGATCGATCGAAAAAGAGTTCATCAACCTCCAGGTGCCCCCTTCCCTTTACAATTACGTGAGCAAGACGAGGAACCTCGTGGAACTGAAGAAGCTCGACACGGCGACCCTTCTCGATTTCCTGTCCCTCTTCCAGCCATTTTTCGAAGACTACGCGAAGGGCCAGAACCCCGACAAGCTCACCCTCTTCAGAACGGGGACGTGGCTCGTCGACCTCGGCCTTGCCGCCTCCGCCGGGAACAAGGCGCTCCTGAAACAGACGGAAAGGATCGAATACTTTGTCAAGGAGATGAAAAGGATGGACGCGCCGAAGGGCGTCATCGAATCCCTGGAGACGATCCGCCAGATATCCCTGAAGAACGACATCACCGACAGGGATACCGATACGGTCGTGAAGATGGTCAAGAAGATACAGACCACGCTCGGGTAGACTTTGCAGCAGGTAAAAGAACGGCGGGTGTAGAATGAAAACGATCCGTTCATGCCTCACGGTAACGGCCATTGCCGCACTGATCATGGTCATGGTCCCGGTGATCGCGGGTGCCGCCGGGAACCCCAAGGACCGTCTCGAATACTGGCAGAAGAATTTCGACGAGCTCAAACCGGAAGACGACGCACGCGCGAAGAAGGCCCACGAAATCTTCACCCGGGTGCTCAGCGCCGCGGGCAGAAGGCCGGGCGTCACGCCGCGCCTTTTGATCGTCAAGAGCGAGGCCGCGTACGTGCCGCTCGCCATTGCCATCCCCGACGGCGGGGTCATCATTTCAAAGAAGGTGCTCGACATATGCTACAAGGACCCGAAGTACGGTGACGACCGCCTGGCTTTCATCCTTGGCCACGAGATAGCCCATCAGCTCAAGGATGATTTCTGGCACATGAAGTTCTTCCAGGCCGTCGAGATCTCCGAGGGGAAGGACGCGGGGCGGGCGGCTGTCCTCAACGAGGTCAAGGCCATCGCCGGTTCCACGGAAAATGTCCTTGCCAAAGAGCTCCAGGCGGACGAGCACGGCATCATCTATGCGTCGCTGGCAGGGTATGACACGGCATCGATCGTCACCGGGGACAACAAGGTCAATTTTTTCGAGTACGTTGCGCGGTCGATGGACCCGGGCAGCATCAAGGGCTTAAAGCAGGCCGGCACCCACCCGGCCCCGGCCCAGAGGGCTGAAACGGTCAAGGCGCGCCTGCGCCAGGTCCTCGAAAAGGTCGAGGTCTTCAACCTCGGCGTCCTTTTCTACCAGGCCGGGGACTACCGCCGGGCGCTTCTCGCCTTCGAGGAGTTCCTGCGGTACTTCCCGGGCAGGGAGGTGTACCACAACGCGGCCGCCTGCCATCACCAGATGGCGCTGAAACAGTACCGTACCTGGAAAGGGGACAAGGACCCCCTCCCCTTCCAGTTGTCCATTTCCCTTGACCCCACCACCCTCGCGAGCGCCATCAGGCTGCGCGGGAAGGCTGCGCCGACGCCGGAGGCGCTTTTCAAAGAACACCTGGCAAAAGCGATCGAGAACTACGAAAAGGCGATCTCCCTCGATCCGTCGTACTACCTGTCGTACAACAACCTGGGGTGCGCCTATGTCTTGAAAGAAGAACCATACAAGGCCATCGCCATGTTCAAGGACGCCCTCAGGATTTCCCCGGGGAACAAGGAAACCCTCAATAACCTCGGCGTCGCCTTCTTCATCGCCGAAAACCCCGGGAAGGCCAAAGAGAACCTCCTCGCCGCGCAGAAGGCCGATCCCGGTTATGACGCCCCTCTTTTCAACCTGGGGAGGATCGCCCGGGAGGAGAAGAACGGGGCCGAGGAAAAGAAGTACTGGGACATGTACCTGCTATTGGGGCCGTCAGGGCCCCGTGCCGAGGCAGTCCGCCGCATAATGGGCGTTACCGGGGCCCTGGCCTCGAAGACGGACAAGGCGCCGGTGCGGGAAGGTATCGGGGGGCTGAAAGCGGGGGCGGATGCCAGGGAAACGGCGGCGTCCTACGGCAAACCCGTATCGTCACAGAAGATCAGCCTCGAAGAGGACCCCTTTATAATCGAGAGGTATGCGAACGATCTCATGGTCGTGTCCCAGGATGGGGGCGTGATGCTCATCGTTGCCGGGGAGGGGTCGCAGGAAAAGACGTCCCGCAACGTGAGGGCAGGCTCCGGGGAGGAGCAGGTCCTCACTCTTCATGGCAGGTCTTGCGAGGTTGAGGCCATAACGGGCGGAAGAAGCATTGCCTGCAAGGAACAGGGCGTCGCCTTCCGGATACGGGATGGGAAGGTGGTTTCCTGGCTGGTGTTTTGATCACATGAAAAGACCAGCGGGCAAGATTTCCTGTGTGGCAGCCGCGATCCTCTTTCTTTCCCTCTTTTTTCCCGTGCCGTCACATGCCCAGCCTCCCGATGACGTGACCGCACTCATTGATCAGTACACTCGCCTTTACAGGGAAGGCCGTTACCAGGAAGCCATACCCATCGCCGAAAAGGTCATGTCCATCCAGAAGACGACCCTGGGCCCGGAGCATCGCGACACCGCGGTCTCACTTAATTTCCTGGCCGTGCTCTACGAAATGATGGGTGATTACGCCCGGGCCATATCGCTCTGTAAACGTTCCCTGTCCATCCGGGAGAAGATCTTCGGCCCGGACCATCCTGACACTGCGGTCGTAAACATCAACCTCGGCAGACTCTACGACAACACCGGCGAGTATGCGAAGGCCGAACTCCTCTTTAAGCGTGCCATCGCCATTTACGAGAAGGCCCCGGGCCCGGAGCACCCGAATATGGTGGGTGCCCTCCACAGCCTGGCGGTCCTGTACGATAGCATGGCTGACTATGCCCGGGCCGAACCCCTTTATAAGCGCACTATCGCCATCCACGAGAAGACCCTGGGCCCGGAGCACCCGAATACGGCCATTTCCCTCAACAACCTGGCCATGCTTTACAGAGACATGGGAAATTACGTAATGGCAGAGAGTTCTTGTTTGCGTGCCCTCGCCATCTACGAGAAGACCCTGGGCCCGGAGCACCCGAATACGGCGGCATGCCTCAACAATATGGCCAGCCTGTATGAAACGATGGGTGATTATGCCCGGGCCGAATCACTCTGTAAGCGTTCATTGGACATCCGGGAGAAGGTCCTCGGTCCCGACCATCTCGACACTGCGGTGTCGCTCAATCTCCTGGCCGGTCTCTACGAAACGATGGGTGATTATGCCCGGGCCGAACAACTCTACATGCGCTCCCTGGCGATTCGGGAGAAGGTCCTCGGTCCCGAACATCGCTACACCGCGGCCGCCCTCAATAATCTGGCAGAATTTTACAGGGCCAGAGGGGACTACACGAAGTCGAAGTACCTCTACGAACGATCCCTCGCCATCTACGAGAATAAACTTGGCGTGGAACATCCCGATACGGGAATCATCCTCGGCAACCTGGGGGAGCTTTACAGCGCCCTGAGCGATCACACGAAGGCCGAACCCCTGTACATGCGGTCCCTGGCGATCAAGGAGAAGGCCCTCGGCCGCCACCACCCCGAAACTGCTCAATCCCTCAGCAACCTCGGTGTGCTTCATGCCGCAACAGGCAGGTACAACGATTCCTTTCCCCTCATGCTCCGTGCCCAAGGCATAGACGCGGGGCTTATAGACCAGGTCATGGGGTTCACGTCGGAAGACCGGAAAATGAAGTTCCTCGCGACGAAGGAGGGAAACCTGCATACCTTTCTCAGCCTCATCGCTCTCCATTTCACGCAGGACAAGGGCGCGACCGGCAAGGCCCTTACCGTCTGGCTCCAGCGCAAGGGCGTCGTCCTCGAGGCACAGAAGCGCTTCCAGGACGCCCTGGCCATCTCCGACGACCCGAAGGTGATGGAGAAGGCGCAGGAACTGGCCCGGATACGGGGACAGCTGTCGAAGCTCACCTTCTCCGGCCCGGGGAAGGAGGGCGCGGAAGCATACAGGAAGAAGATAAAGGAGCTCGAGGAACAGAAGGAGCGGCTCGAGGCGGAGTTGAGCAGAATGAGTGACGCCTTCGCGAAGACAAAGAAGGTAGGCAAGGCGGACACGAAGCAGGTCGCTTCCCCGCTCCCCCGGGGCAGTGCCCTCCTCGACTTCGTCAAGCTCCCCATCTTCAACTTCGCCGCGAAGGGCAGAGAGGCAAAGTGGCTCCCTGCCCGCTATTATGCCTTCGTCCTCCCCGCGGGGAAGCCTGACAGCGTCTCCCTCGTCGACCTGGGCGACGCAGGCGAGATAGACCGCCTCGTAGCGGATCTGAGGAAGGCGATAACCAACTACGAGGCCGACCCGCGCGGAAGGGACTCCTCGCGCATTTCGAGAAGGCTCCACGACATCGTCTTCGCCCCCGTCGGGAAGGACCTCAAGGACGTGAAGGAGATCTACATATCCCCCGACGGGAACCTGAACCTCATCCCCTTCGAAATATTGAAGGGCCCTGATGGTAAACACTTGATAGAGGATTACACCTTCAACTACCTGGGAAGCGGCAGGGACCTCCTCGGCTTCGGCATGGTGAAGGGTGTGCCGTCAAAACCCCTCGTCATTGGCGACCCCGACTACGACCTGGACGAGACGGGACAGAAGGACTCCCTCAGGAAGCTCGGCATCGGGCCGGGCACGCGCTCCGTCGCCACACGCTCCCGGGACATGTCATCGAAAGAATTCGTTCCCCTACCCGGTACGAAGGAGGAGGTCGAGTCCATAGTCTCTCTCCTGGGGCAGAAGGACACGTCCCTCTATACCGGCAGGGACGCCCTGGAAGAGGTCCTCATGAGGCAGAAGGACCCGAAGGTCCTCCACCTCGCCACTCACGGCTTCTTCATGACCGACCAGGACCTCCTCGATGAGAAAGGCGCGGCCCGCTATGAGAACCCGCTCGTGAGGTCGGGGATCGTCCTTGCCGGTGCGAACAGGTCCATGAAGACGGGGAGCGACGAAGGGATCGTAACGGCAGAGAAGATCCTGTCCTTGAGACTCCATGGCACCGACGTCGTTGTCCTGTCCGCGTGCGAAACGGGCCTCGGGGACATAAAGAGCGGCGAGGGGGTCTTCGGGTTGCGGCGTGCCTTCACCCAGGCGGGGACGAAGGGCCTCGTCATGTCCCTGTGGAGCGTCCCGGATAAAGAGACGAAAGAGCTCATGGTGAGCTTCTACACGAACGTGTTCGTGAAGAAGATGAAGAGGCCCGAAGCACTCAGGCAGGCGGTCCTCGCCGAGCTCGCGGAGGTGAAGAAGAGATACGGCACCACGAACCCCTTCTTCTGGGGGGCGTTCGTGTACCTGGGGGAACCGTAAAAAAAATGGTTCCAGGTTCCAGGTTTCAAGCTAAAACCATCATTCCCGGACCAGGGGGGGGAAGAATGTGTTGGGATTGGGGAAAGTCCGGGGCAGGAACACCGACATAAGGAGGGTTGTATGAAAGGGACCGGGAACCGGGGTTTCACCCTGGCGACTTTTATCGTACTTCTTTCCGTTCTTCTTGCTCCGTCTCTCGCCCCGGCACAGTCTGCCGACGACGCAGACAAGCTCGTCAACCAGTACATGCAGTTGTACCAGGAAGGGCGTTATGCGGAAGCCGTGCGCGTAGCCGAGAAAGTGCTTGCCGCCCGGGAGCGCCTCTTCGGTCCCGATCACCCCGACACGGCCACAACCCTCAATGACCTGGGCCTGCTCTATGATACGATGGGTGATTACGCGAAGGCGGAACCGCTCTACAGGCGCTCCCTCGCAATCCGCGAGAAGGCCCTGGGCCCTAAGCACCCGGGCACCGCGACGACGCTTAACAACCTCGCTGAACTTTACCGTGCCATGGGAGACTACGCGAAGGCCGAAACCCTCCTGAAGCAATCCCTCGCGATCAAGGAGAGGTCCCTCGGCCCCGACCACCCCGGCACCGCGACGACGCTCAACAACCTGGGGCTGCTGTACGACACGATGGGTGATTACGTGAAGGCCGAACCGCTCCTCAAGCGTTCGCTCGCGATCCGCGAGAAGGCGCTCGGCCCGGGACACCCCGATTACGCCCAGTCCCTCAACAACCTGGGGCTGCTGTACAGAACGATGGGTGATTACGTGAAGGCCGAACCCCTGTTGAGGCAGTCCCTCGTGATCTTCGAAAAGACGCTCGGCCCCGACCACCCCGACACGGCCCAGTCACTCAACAACCTTGCGGGTCTCTACCGCGCCATGGGTGATTACGTGAAGGCCGAACCCCTGTACAGGCGCTCTCTGGAGATCAAGGAGAAGGTGCTCGGGCCCGACCACCCTGACACGGCCCAGTCCCTCAACAACCTGGGCCTGCTGTACAAAACGACGGGTGGTTACGCGAAGGCAGAACCGCTTTTCAAACGTTCCGTAGCGATCCACGAGAAGACCTTCGGGCCCGACCACCCTGACACGGCCACCACGCTCAACAACCTGGGGGAACTCTACCGTGCCATGGGAGACTACGCGAAGGCCGAACCCCTGTACAGGCGTTCCCTCGCGATCCATGAGAAGGCCCTCGGGCCCGACCACCCCGATACGGCGACCTCTCTCAATAACCTCGCCACACTCGATGCAGCCACCGGCAGGCCCGGCGATGCCTTCTCCCTTATGCTCCGCGCCCAGGATATAGATGCCAAGCTCATCGACCAGGTCATGGGGTTCACGTCGGAAGACCAGAAGATGAAGTTCCTCGCGACAGTGGAAGGCAATATTTACGGTTTCCTGACCCTTGTCAGTCAGAATATGAAGGGCAACAAAGAGGCTGCCGGCATGTCTCTCACCGTCTGGCTCCAGCGCAAGGGCATCGTCCTCGAGGCCCAGAGACGCTTCCAGGACGCACTGGCCCTCTCCGGCGACCCGAAGGTGGTTGAGAAGGCGCAGGAACTCGCACGGGTGCGGGGGCAGCTCTCGAAGCTCACCTTCTCCGGCCCCGGCAAGGACGGGGTGGACACGTACAGGAAGCGGATAAACGAGCTCGAGGCGCGGAAGGAGAAACTCGAGGCGGAACTGAGCAGGATGAGCAGCGCCTTCGCGAAGACACGGAAGGTCGGGAAAGCGGACACGAAGCAGGCGGCCGCGGCCTTGCCCCGGGGCAGTGCCCTCGTCGACTTCGTGAAGCTCCCCATCTACAACTTCATGGCAAAGGGGAATGAGAAGGTATGGCTTTCTCCCCGCTACTTCGCCTATATCCTCCCCTCGGGCAGGCCCGGCGACGTCTCTCTCGTGGAACTCGGCGACGCGGGTGAAATAGACCGCCTCGTCGGCGAGTTCAAGAAAAACGTCGCCAACTACCAGGCGGACCCCCGGGGACAGGGGGCGTCCCGCGTCTCCCGGAGGCTCTACGACCGCGTCTTCTCTCCTATCAGGAGCAACCTCAAGGACGTGAAGGACATCTACATATCACCCGACGGCAACTTGAACCTCATCCCCTTCGAGGTGCTGCAGGGTCCCGATGGTACGTATCTCATCGAGGATTACACCTTCAACTACCTGGGAAGCGGCAGGGACCTCCTCGGCTTCGGCATGGTGAAGGGTGTGCCGTCAAAACCCCTCGTCATTGGCGACCCCGACTACGACCTGGACGAGACGGGACAGAAGGACTCCCTCAGGAAGCTCGGCATCGGGCCGGGCACGCGCTCCGTCGCCACACGCTCCCGGGACATGTCATCGAAAGAATTCGTTCCCCTACCCGGTACGAAGGAGGAGGTCGAGTCCATAGTCTCTCTCCTGGGGCAGAAGGACACGTCCCTCTATACCGGCAGGGACGCCCTGGAAGAGGTCCTCATGAGGCAGAAGGACCCGAAGGTCCTCCACCTCGCCACTCACGGCTTCTTCATGACCGACCAGGACCTCCTCGATGAGAAAGGCGCGGCCCGCTATGAGAACCCGCTCGTGAGGTCGGGGATCGTCCTTGCCGGTGCGAACAGGTCCATGAAGACGGGGAGCGACGAAGGGATCGTAACGGCAGAGAAGATCCTGTCCTTGAGACTCCATGGCACCGACGTCGTTGTCCTGTCCGCGTGCGAAACGGGCCTCGGGGACATAAAGAGCGGCGAGGGGGTCTTCGGGTTGCGGCGTGCCTTCACCCAGGCGGGGACGAAGGGCCTCGTCATGTCCCTGTGGAGCGTCCCGGATAAAGAGACGAAAGAGCTCATGGTGAGCTTCTACACGAACGTGTTCGTGAAGAAGATGAAGAGGCCCGAAGCACTCAGGCAGGCGGTCCTCGCCGAGCTCGCGGAGGTGAAGAAGAGATACGGCACCACGAACCCCTTCTTCTGGGGGGCGTTCGTGTACCTGGGAGAACCGTGAGGGACAATGAAAACGCCAGGATGATGCTTGGGGTCACGTCTTGCATTGACGCATTTTACGCGTCAGACACCGATAGCGCGGCAGCGAAGATAACAATACAGGGGGGACGGGAGAAGCTGACCGATCGCCGAGAGTCTTCGATGAAATCTTTTCACAACATCCCTATTCAATTGCATTGGTCATAAATCCGGGGTCCGCCTCTCGCCTCATCCCCTATCGTCGCTGCGTGACCCGAGGCATATTCTCTCAATTACACCAAATAATCATAAATCCGGCGGCATAATGTGCGATAACATAAAAAGTCCCTGTGATGCGGATGTGCCAGTTCGTCCTTGTTCAGAAGATGATCTTACGTCCCCGGGGACCGGCAGAGGTCTGCGATAGTGAAAAAGTCAAGGGGACCGGGGGCAGGATAGAGGCCCCATGGCCAAAACAATAAGGATGGGGCGCAAGGTGGGAGATATGGCCGTGCACACAAGAGTGAGGAGAGGGAGATATTCCCGGAAAAGACATGTTTGTGCCCTGATGGCTTTTGTTTTCATTCTTGCGTTGTTGCTGGCCGGCCCCTGCTATCCGGCCCGCACGTACGGCCCCGGCGACCCGCTCGTTGCCGTGATCCCGCCCGACTACCCCCCAACCTATTTCAAGGACCCCGGGAGCGGGAAGGCGGCCGGCCTTGCCGTGGATATCATGGAGGGCATCGCCCGGGAGGCCGGGCTCAGCGTCACCTTTGTCTTTGGCAAACCGTGGGAGGACATCGAACAGATGCTGGAAGACGGGCGGGCCGACGCCATCCCGCTGCGCAGCCTGAACCCGAAGAATACCGAGCGTTTCCTGTTCACCGAACCTCTCGACGCAACCCCTATCAACTACGTGATCCGCAAAGGGTTCAAACAGGCTTTCCCGATACCCGTGGGAACGAGGGTAGGCGTTGTGAAAGGGGGAAGCCCGCAGACATATCTGAAAAAGGAAAAGCCAGAGCTCGTGCCCGTCCCTTATGAGGGCATGCACGAAGCCCTGCTCGAACTCCTGGCCGGGCGCGTCGATGTCATCTTTCTCTCCGCCGAGAACCTGGTCCACTATGCCCGCGCGGCGAACCTTGAAAACCGCATCGAGGTGGTACAGCCTCCAGCCATGGAGACCAAGCGGGCAATCGCCACGCGCAGGGATGACCCGATGCTGAACGAGCGGCTCAACCAGGCAATACGCCGGTACAAGGGCAGCCGGGAGGCCAAGGCCGCGTACGAGAAATGGCTTTCCGAAGAAAAGGACATCATCAGCATGCGCGAGATGGAATTGGCGGGCGCCGTCATTGCCGTGATCGTCGTGATCGGACTCTTGTGGCACTACATCGCCTTAAGAAGGATGAGGGCGCGCGTGGCCGAAGAGAAACAGTTTATGCAGGACATGATCGACGCGGTCCCCGACCTGATCTTTTATAAGGACCAGAACGGTGTGTACCTGGGGTGCAACCGCTCCTTTTCAGTCGATTTCATCGGCCGGGAACGGTCTGATGTGGTCGGCAGAACGGATTTAGACCTTTTCGGCAACCATGAACTGGCCGAATCGTTCCGCCAAAGGGACCGCGAAGCGATGGAGGAGGGAAAGTCCCGCACCAACGAAGAAGAGATCGCCATGACGGACGGCAGGAACGTGGTGGTCGAAACGACCAAGACACCGTTTTTCAATAAGAGCGGTTCCGCGGCCGGCCTCATCGGTGTGTCACGGGACATCACGAACCGCAAGCACGCGGAGGAAACCCTGCGGGAAAGCGAATCCCGGGTGCGCGCCATCACCGATGCGGCGCAGGACGCCATTATCATGCTCAATTCGCGGGGCGCCGTCACCTATTGGAATCCCGCGGCCGCGTCGATCCTCGGCTACTCGTCTGAAGAAGCGATCGGCCGAAACCTCCATGATCTGTTCGCACCGGAGAGATTCCTCGAAGCCCATCGCGCCGCGTTCGCCAGGTTCGTACAAACCGGCCAGGGCAATGCCGTCGGCAAGACCGTCGAGCTTGCCGCCCGGCGCAAGGACGGACAGGAGATCGCCGTCTCCCTTTCTCTTTCAGCCATCCTGATCGGCGGCGAATGGTGCGCCGTCGGGATCCTCCGCGACATAACCGAGCAGAAAAGGGCGGAAGAAGCGATCGCCCAGGCCCGCCGCGAACTGGAAAACGTTCTGGCCGCTGCGACCCAGGTCGCCATTATCGCCACGGACACGCACGGTCTCATCACGAACTGGAACACCGGTGCCGAGCGTATGCTGGGCTACACGGCAGCGGAGATGGTCGGCAAACAGACCCCGGCGCTCATCCATCTCGAATCGGAGATAGAGGCGCGCGGCAGGGCGCTCAGCGAGGAATTCGGAGGGCGTATCGAAGGCTTCGATGTTTTCGGTGCCAGGTCCCGGCGGGACGGGCACGAAGAGGGCGAGTGGACCTACGTCCGCAAGGACGGTTCACATGTGACCGTGAACCTGGCCGTGACCCCCGTGCGCGACGCGGCGGGGCTGGTCACGGGCTTTCTCGGTACGGCACTCGACATCACGGAACGCAAGCGTGCCGGGGAGGCACTGAAAAAGGTGTCCGAAAGACTGTCACTGGCAACCCAGGCCGGAGGCGTCGGCATATGGGACTATGACGTTGTGAACAACACACTCGTCTGGGATGACCAGATGTTCCGCCTCTACGGGATAACAAGCGCACAGTTCGGCGGTGCTTACGAGGCATGGCAGGCGGGGGTGCACCCCGAGGACCGCCGCCGGGGCGACGAAGAGATACAGCTTGCACTGCAGGGCACGAAAAACTTCGACACGGAGTTCCGCGTGCTCTGGCCTGACGATACCGTCCATAACATACGCGCGCTCGCCGTGGTCCAGCGCGACGCATCGGGCCGGCCCCTTCACATGATCGGGACGAACTGGGACATAACGGACCGCAAAATGGCCGAGGAGGAAATAATCAGGGGAAAAGAACTGGCCGAGGCTGCCAACATGGCCAAGAGCGAGTTCCTCGCCAACATGAGTCACGAGATACGCACCCCGATGAACGGGGTCATCGGCATGACGGGGCTTCTGCTCGACACGGAACTGACGCCCACGCAGCGCCACTATGCGGAAACGGTGCGGTCGAGCGGGGAATCACTTCTCACGCTCATCAACGACATCCTCGATTTTTCCAAGATCGAGGCGGGGAAGCTCGACCTCGAGACCCTCGATTTCGACCTGCGCGCCCTTCTTGAGGACTTCGGCACACTGATGTCCGCCCACGCCCACGAAAAGGGCCTCGAGTTCACCAGTGTCGCGGAGCCTGACGTACCGACCCTTCTGCGGGGGGACCCCGGGCGCTTACGACAGGTACTCACGAACCTGTCCGGTAATGCCATCAAATTCACCCAGCATGGCGAGGTTATCGTGCGGGCCGCCCTGGTGTCCGAAGAGGGCGATGAGGCGGTGATCCGTTTCTCCGTCAGGGATACGGGCATCGGGATCTCTCCAGAGAAGCAGGGGCATCTCTTTCACAAGTTCACCCAGGTGGACGCATCGACGACGCGCAGGTACGGCGGCACGGGGCTCGGGCTCGCCATATCCCGGCAGCTGGCCGGGATGATGGGGGGTGAGATCGGCGTCATCAGCGAGGAGGGCACGGGCTCGGAATTCTGGTTCACGGTCCGTATGGGCAAACGTGCCGAGGACGCCCGAATCGAACCAGCAGATTTCGCCGGTCTCGGCAACGTACGCATCCTCGTTGTGGACGACTCGGCCGTGAACCGCGAACTGGTCATTACCCAGCTTGCGTCGCTGAACGCACGGGGAGAAGAGGCACATGACGGCCCCTCGGCCCTTCAGATGATCCACCGGGCGCGGGAAGCGGGTGATCCTTTCCGGATAGCGGTCATAGACATGCAAATGCCCGGCATGGACGGTATTGCGCTGGCGCGGGCCATCAAAGCCGATGAGGCTACCGCCCAAACGCGCCTCGTTCTCTTTTCTTCCCTTGCCCAGCGGGGTGACGCAAAGAAGATGGCCGGGGCGGGATTCTCCGGCTACCTGACAAAACCGCTGCGGCGAAAAGAGCTCCTCGATTGCCTCTCGGCAGTTCTGGGGGGAGTCGACCTTCCCCGCGAGGCCCGGCCGCTCGTCACGCGCCACTCGGTCCGTGAGATGCACAGGGGGGCCACCCGCATCCTCCTCGCCGAGGACAACATAACAAACCAGCAGGTGGCCATGGCGATCCTCAAAAAACTGGGCTTCAGGGTCGATGCCGTCGCCAACGGGGCGGAGGCGCTCAAGGCCCTCGAGGCCATTCCCTACGACCTCGTCCTGATGGACGTGCAGATGCCCGAGATGGACGGTCTCGAGGCCGCGCGGCTCATACGCGACCCTGAGTCGCACGTTCGGAACCACGCCGTTCCCGTCATCGCCATGACCGCTCATGCCATGGCCGGCGACAGGGAAAAGTGCCTCGACGCGGGGATGGATGACTACGTGACCAAGCCTGTGGCGCCGAAAACATTGGCCGGTGTGCTCGATAAATGGCTGCCTGCAGCCGATGACAGGAAAGACGGGGGCCCGCAGGAGCAGGCCGCCGAGGTTCCCGCGCCCGGCGTGCCCGTCTGGGACAAAGAGGGAATGTTTACGCGGCTCATGGATGACGAGGAGCTGGTCGGGACTATTGCCCAGGGGTTCCTGGAGGATATACCCTCTCAGATCGAGGCCCTTAAGGCAGGTATCGAGGCTGGCGACGAGGCGGTCGCCAGGCGCATCGCCCACACGATCAAGGGCGCGTCCGCCAACGTGGGAGGCGAACGGGTGAGGGAAACGGCGTTCCGGATGGAGACGGAATGCGGAGCCGGAAACCTCGATGCTGTCATGAGGCTGATGCCCCAATTGCAGGAGCGCTTTGCCGAATTGAAAAAGAGCATGGCCTCTTTTTTCGGTGCACCTTGATCATGGACGAGACGGGCTAAGGTCCCTGCCGAATTGGGCGGCTTCGTCATGAAGGCCCGCCTCCACGACCTTCCCGGTGAGCCGCACGTTGGAACTGACAAGGGCCGCGAACGGTCCCTGCACGTCCCGGCGAGGATGCCATGAACCGTTTTTCTTTGACAAAAACATTTCATCGTATAAACATTATACCAATACCATAACCTGAAAAAGTGGATGTTGACGCGCCGTTTGATACGCTGAACTCCTGAAAAAAAGACCTCTGATGTATAGACAGAACCGGCAATGAACAGGTGTCGTTTGTATCCTTGATACAAGGGCATATACAATATTGAGGGGGTTCCATTATGAAGAGGGGTTTTTGTTGGTATGGTGTTGGCGTCGTGTGTCTGGTCTTCGTTCTTACCATGTTTCCTTCCGTGCCTTTCGCCCAGGAAAAGGTGATCTCCCTTACGTTCTCTAACTTCTTCCCGGCATCGCACAAGAACAGCATCATTATGGACCAGTGGTGCAAAGAGGTCGAGAAAAGGACAAAGGGCCGTGTCAAGGTCACCTATTACCCCGGGGCCGTCCTCACGCCCGCCGGGCAGACCTACGACAGCGTTGTGAACGGCATCGCGGACATTGGTGAGAGCGTCCTCGGCTATACAAAGGGAAGATTTCCCCTGACGGAGGTCATCGACCTGCCCCTCGGGTATAAGAGCGGGTACGTGGCAACGAAACTGATAAATGCCTACTATCAAAAGTTTCAGCCGAAAGAATTCAACCAGGTCAAGGTGCTGTATCTTCACGCCCACGGGCCGGGTATACTCTTCACCAAGAAACCCGTCCATACCCTGGAAGATCTCAAAGGGATGAAGATCCGCTCCACGGGCTTCAGTGCAAAGGTTGTCTCCGCGCTCGGCGCAGCTCCCGTGGCGATGCCTCAGACCGATTCCTACGAGGCGCTCCGCACGGGTATAGTCCAGGGCATTTTAAACCCGATGGAGGCCATGAAGGGCTGGAAGATCGGGGAGGTTGTCAACTATACCATTGAAAACTATGGTTCCGCGTACAGCACCTCTTTCTTCGTCGTCATGAACAAGCAGAAATGGAACTCCCTGCCGCCGGATGTACAGAAGATCATTGAAACGATAAACGAAGAGTGGATCGAAAAGCAGGGAAAACAGTGGGATGAGATAGACAAGGAAGGCCGGGAATTCATGGTACAGCGCAAGAACAAGTTCATAAAGCTCACGAAGGAAGAAGACGCGAGGTGGGCGAAGCAGGTACGGCCTGTCATCAACGAGTATGTCACGGAACTGCAGGCAAAAGGCCTGCCGGGCCAGGAGGCATTGAACTTTTGCCTCGACTTCCTGAAGGCGAACCAGAAATAGCCGGACGAGGCGCGCTGCCGGCCCCTTTAGCACGCCCCTCCTGAAACGTGCGGAAGGGCAAGCCTGCAGCGGGCCGTTTACAAAAAGAGCTGCGCGGACAAAAAAGACCATCCGGGAGGATACCCTGACCATGGCTGAGAATATACGGGCATACTGGAACCCTGCGCTCGAAACGCTGCCGCGGGAAAAGCTTCGGGAATTGCAGTTCAGAAAGTTCAAAAGGATCGTATCCTGGGCGTACGATAATTCCCCGTTCTACAAAAGACTCTACAGCGACGCAGGGATGGAGCCGGGCGATATCAGGTCGTTCGAGGACATCAAAAAAATGCCGAAGACGGACAAGGGCATGTTGAGAAAGGTCCAGGAAAACCCGCCCTTTCCTTACGGCGATATACTCAGCGTCCCCCTCGATGAGGTCACCGAGTTCCGGCAGACAAGCGGGACGACAGGCGTACCCGTTTACCAGGCCGACACCTGGCAGGATTGGGAGTGGTGGGCGGAATGCTGGTCGTATATCCTGTATGCGCAAGGGTACCGGGCAACGGAGAGGGTCTTCCTCCCCTTCGGCTACAATATCTTCGTGGCTTTCTGGGCGGGACATTACGCCGCCGAAAAAGTAGGCTGCGAGGTCGTTCCGGGCGGCATCCTCGACACGGAGGCACGGATCCTCAAGATGCAGGAACTCAGGTGCACCGCCTTCATGGCGACGCCCACCTATGTGCTCGGGATGGCGGACACGGCACGCAAGATGGGCATCGATCCCGCGCGGGACCTCTCCATACGCAGGATCACGTGCGCGGGCGAGCCGGGGGCCAGCATCGTCACGACAAAAAGACGGATGGAGGAGGCCTGGGGCGCGAAGGTCTACGACCATGTCGGCGCGACGGAAATAGGGGCCTGGAGTTACGAGTGCCTCGCGCAACCGGGCGGCCTGCACGTCAATGACGCCTTTTTCCTCGTCGAGATAGAGGATGTCGAAACGGGCGAGATCATCGAAGGACCCGGCAGGAACGGGAAAATGGTGATCACCGCGTTTGACAGGCTGGCAAAACCCTGCATACGCTTCGATGCCAAGGACGTTATCCGGTGGGCGGATCATGCATGTGACTGCGGCAGGACCTTCAGAATGATAGATGGCGGTGTGGTGGGCAGGGTCGACGACATCACGAAGGTCAAGGGTGTCCTTCTCGCTCCCACGGCGATAGAGGAAGTTGTCCGGGACATCGCGGAGATCGGCAATGATTACCAGGTGACTGTCAGCAAAAAGGGGGACATAGACGAGATCCACCTTGAAATAGAGATGCAGCCGGGTTTCGAGGGCAGAAAAGACGAGGTGCTTGCCCGTCTCAAGGACCAGTTACGCCTCAAGGTGAACCTTGGCTTCAAGATAACCGTCCAGCCGTTCGGCACCGTCCCGCGCTACGAGGTCAAGGCGAAACGCTTCAAAGACCTGCGGAAGGGGCATTAAATTTGGGTTCCGGGTTTGACTTCGGGGAAAAAGAGATGAAGAATATACGGGTGAATGACAATGACCACGCACGGTGACATAAAAGAGATGGATACAAAGATCAGGGTTTTGAGACAGACGGCCGAGGAACTCCTCGATGCGGCGGGCGACGTGGAAGCGGTAAGGCGCAACACGAAACGCATCCTCGCGAGCATCCGGATGCTCGAGCTCAACGTATGTGATCTGTGCGACATTGAAGCATGATCGAAAGATGATATAGAGGCGTCCGACCGGGCAGGCTGTTTACCGGAAAGCCCGTTGCCTCGAGGGCCATAAGGAGGTTTTGATGCTGCTGCTGCCGAAATTTGATTACGAGGAGCCAAAGAACCTTAAGGAGGCGCTTCAGATATTTTCAGAGCTCAAGGGGAAGGCGAAGGTCATCGCCGGGGGGACCGACCTCATCGTCAATATGAAAAAAGGCATCGTCTCTCCCCGGCTCCTTGTCAGCCTCAGGCGGATAGACCTGTTACGCGCGGTGGACACGAAGGCGGCCGGCATCGAGATCGGCTCCCATGCCACCGTATCGGAGCTCGCTGCTTCCGGAACATTCGCCGGCGCGATGGCTGTTATCGGCAGGGCTGCGGCGTCACTCGGCTCGCCGCTCATACGGAACCGCGCGACAGCGGGCGGCAATATCGTGACCGCCCGGCCCGCCGCCGACCTGCCGCCTGCCCTCATGGTGCTCGGGGCAAAGGTCGAGCTCAAGAGCGCGGGAAAGAAAAGAACGATCGCCCTCGACGGGTTTTTTAAGGGCCCCGGCAGCACCGTGATGAACGACGACGAGGTCCTGACAAAGATACTGGTCCCCGGATTGCCCCCTTTTACGGGCACGGACTATATGAAGCTCGGGCACCGGGCGGCCCTCGAGATCGCTATCGTGGCAGTCGCTGCGCGGATCACGCTCGATAATCCCGGCGGCGTGATAAAGGACGCCCGCGTTGTGCTCAGCGCGGTTGCGCCGAAGGCCGTTCATGCTGTTGCCGCGGAGAAATTCCTCCTGGGCGAGAAGCCTGCGGAAAAACTTTTTGCCGAGGCGGCAAAGCGGGCCATGGATGACGCAATCCCCATCGACGATATCCGCGGCGGGGCCGCCTACCGCCGGGACATGGTGGAAATATTGACGAAGAGAGCGCTTCGCATGGCTGCCGCCGGGGCGCGCGGGAAAAAAGCGGGAGGTGCCCGGTGAAAAAACTGATAACCCTCAACGTAAACGGAAGAGAATATGAACTGGCCGCAGCTCCCAACAGGACATTAACGCAGGCGCTGCGCGACGACCTCGGGTTTCTCGGCACAAAAGAGGGTTGCGGCGTGGGTGACTGCGGTGCGTGCACGGTCATCATGGACGGCAAACCGGTCAATTCCTGCCTGATCCTCGCCGTGCAGGCGTCCGGCAGTGTGATCACGACCATCGAAGGTGTCGCCGCGGAGGGGGGATTACATCCCATCCAGAGGGCTTTCGTCGACCTCGGGGCAATCCAGTGCGGTTTTTGCACCCCCGGCATGGTGCTCACAGCAAAGAGCCTTCTTGACAACAAACCGGAACCGACTGAGCGCGATATACGCGAGGCGCTGTCCGGCAACCTGTGCCGCTGCACGGGGTACCAGAAGATCGTCGAGGCCGTCCGGGAAGCCGCGAAAGTCATGAAGAAGGGACGATAAGGAGAGACCACCATGAAGGCGTACAACGTGATCAATACACGGATCCCCCGGGTCGATGCCACGGCCAAGGCGACAGGCGAGGCCCGGTACACGGCAGACCTTTCCCTGCCGAACATGCTCTACGGGGCGGTCCTCCAGAGTCCCCACGCACACGCAAAGATCGTCAAAGTCGATGCATCGAAGGCACGGAAGCTCCCCGGGGTCCGGGATGTGGTGACGGCAAAAGAGGCGCCGCCGGTACACTACGGGGTGAGCCCGGCGCGTTACGATGAAACGATCTTCTGTATCGACAAAGCCCGGTACGCGGGGGACGAGATAGCGGCGGTCGCAGCCGAAGACCTGGAGACCGCCATCGAGGCACTGTCGCTTATCGAGGTCGAATACGAGCCGCTCCCTGCCTACCTTGACATCGAGTCGGCCATGCGCGACGGGGCGATCGCCATTCACGACGACTATCCCGGAAATATAAGCGCGGAGGTCCACCAGGCGTTCGGCAATTTCGAGGAAGCCATAAAGGAATGCGATATCGTGCGCACGGACAGGTTCGTCAACAAGAGGCAGGACGGCGGGTTTCTCGAGCCCCAGGCATGCATTGCCCACTTCGACCTGAACGGCAACCTGACGCTGCGTTCGTCGACCCAGTCGGTCCACTATGTCCAGCGCAGTCTTTCCATGGTCCTCGGCATCCCTATCGGGAAGGTCCGGGTCATAAAACCGTACGTCGGGGGCGGCTTCGGTCCCAAGGCGGCGGTGAACACCATTGAACTCGCGTCGTCGCTTCTATCGATGCGCACCGGCAGGCCCGTAAAAATGGTCTTCTCGCGCGAGCAGGTGTTCCTCCATTCCCGGGCGCGCCACCAGTTCTTCCACGAACTGACGACGGGCGTCAAAAAAGACGGCACGATCGTCGCCCTGAAGAACACGTGCTACCTCGACGGCGGGGCCTATTCGAGCTTCGGCATCGCGACGATATATTACGCGGGCTCGCTCCTCGGCGCGCCGTACAAGATCGCCCACATGCAATATGACGGGTATCGCATCTACACGAACAAGCCCGCGTGCGGCGCCCAGAGGGGGCACGGGGGCGTGGCCGCCCGCGCCGCCTGGGAGCAGCAGCTCGACACCATCGCCGCGGAACTCAACATGGACCCCGTCGAATTCCGGCTCAAGAACATCATGAAGACCGGCGACGTCACGTGCAACGACTTCAACATGTCGAGCCTCGGCATGAAGGAATGCCTCGAGGCGGTGCGTGACGGCTCGGGCTGGACTGAAAAGAAAGGGAAGCTCCCGAAAGGCAAGGGGATCGGGGTGGCCTGCGGCTTCTTCGTGTCCGGTGCCGGGTACCCGATCTACCGCTCGGAGACATTCCATTCGACGGCAACCGTACGGCTTTCCGAGGATGGAGGAACGGTGAATCTGTACACGGCGGCGGCCGAGATCGGGCAGGGGTCGGACACGATCCTCGGTCAGATAGCTGCCGAGGCGCTCGGCGTCAGGCTTGAAGATGTCGTCGTCCATTCGGGCGATACCGATTTCGGCGTCGACCTCGGTGCGTATTCGTCGCGCCAGACGCTCATGTCGGGCCATGCCGTAAAGGCCGCGGCTGAGGACATGAAAAGGCAAATTCTCGAGGCGCTATCGGAGCGGCTTCGTGTACCCGTTGCCGACATGAACATCCGGGACGGCAGGATCGTCTTTTCCGGCAAAACACCCGATTTTTCCTCCCTGCGGTCGAATTACATCAAGGAACACCGGGGTTTTGAACTCGATCTGCCCGAAGGGGAACTGACATTTAAGGAAGCGGCGCGTACGGCCTTTCTCCTGCGCGGCGTCATCATCGGAAACGGGGCATACAAACCGGGTGAGCTGGGCGGAAAGTACAAAGGGGCAGCGGTGGGCACCTCACCGGCATACGGCTGCTCAGCCCAGGTCGTCGAGATAACCGTCGACATGGAGACCGGCAAGCTTACGGTCGATTCCATGACAGATGCCCATGATTGCGGTTTTGCGATCAACAGGACGAATGTCGAGGGACAGATGCAGGGGTCGCTCTCCATGGGCTTGGGAGAGGCCCTTTTTGAAGAGGTCAAATTTGACAAGAGGGGTCGGGTCGTCAATGCATCCCTCGGAGAGTACCGTATCCCGACGGCACTCGACATGCCGAACGTTAAAACCATCATAATAGAAAGCAACGAGCCGAATGGTCCCTTCGGGGCAAAGGAGGTCGGGGAAGGCGCGATCATGCCGACCATCCCCGCCATTCTCAACGCGATCTATGATGCGACAGGTGTCAGGATAGATGAACTGCCGATAACCTCGGAGCGGCTCTACAACGCAATAAAGAAGAAACCCGCGTAAAAGGCACGGTCCTCTCCACGGAAACCTTATTCCGGGATGTCCCGGGCACCGCACGTGCCTCGTCTGCACGTCTAACCGATAGTGCGGTGTTCTTCACCATAGTTTTGCCTCAAAAAATCCGCATTTATTTTTTTTGTGGTTTTTTGTAACATTTGATTGGATGGGAATTGTGTAAGTTTTCAATATTATAAAAGGTAAAAATTAAATATGGTCAAGTACGGCAACGTGCACGTACACCCTTGTTTCTCATCTTCCGGACTTGGGCCGAAAGGCGTTAATTTTGGTAAGGTTCGTTATTCCTTTGCTGATTTTCTGCTCTCTCTCCTTTTCCTTTATCAGTTTCGCCCAATCCCCTCCCTCCCCCCTTGACCGCGGCCTCAAGGAGCTCAAGGAGGAGAACTACGACGAGGCCCTCGTCGAGTTCAAAGAGGCGAGGAGGCTCGACCCCGCATCGACGAGCGCAGCCTACCTCCTCGGGATCACCTACAAGTCATTAGGCGAGTACAAGGACGCCGTCTCCAACTTAAGGGACGCTGTCACCCTGTCTCCCCCCATCAGGGAGGCCCTGCCCGAGCTCATCGATGCCCTCTACATCACGGGGGAGACGCACGAGGCGAAGAAGTGGATCGAGGTGGGGGAGAGGGACAATGTCTTCCCCGGCAAGGTCCAGTTCTTAAAGGGCCTCATCCTCCTGAGGGAGGAGAAGACGGCGGACGCCATCACGGCCTTCCAGAAGGCGAAGGAGGCGGACCCGTCCACCGCCCAGGCGGCTGACTTCCAGATAGCGCTCGCCCAGGCGAAGCTCGGGAACCTCGCCGAGTCGAAGAAGATCTTCTCGAGCCTTATCACCCTGGACCCGAAGAGCGACCTCGCGAACTACGCGAAGGACTACGAGAG
This sequence comes from Syntrophorhabdaceae bacterium, assembly GCA_963666485.2. GTDB lineage: Bacteria > Desulfobacterota > Syntrophorhabdia > Syntrophorhabdales > Syntrophorhabdaceae > Delta-02. The sequence continues at coordinate 872,419 of CAXXUO010000001.1, forward strand.
GACGCTCACCGAGAAGCTCGACGCTGAGCGGCCCTTCAGGTTCTCGATCGGGTTCGGCTTCAAGTACGACTCGAACGTCAACGCCCAGCCGAACTCGGGGACGATATTCGACAACCAGAATCTCGCCTCCGCTGTTACCGGCAAGGAGGACACGGCGCTCAACCTCACGCTCGGGGCCACCTACATCGCCCCCTTCTCCTTTAAGACGCCCTATTCGCTGTCCGTCCAGTACTCCCTCTACACGGACCGGTACTTCAGGCGGGACGACTACAACATCGCCCAGCAGGCATTATCGATCACCCCGGGCTACACATGGGGGCGCTTCTCCTTCCTCTTACCCTTCGCGGGCAGGTACGTGAACCTCCAGAGGGACATCGGCACGGACATGACGCAGAGCACGAACTGGTGGTTCTGCAACACGAAGTACCTCCTCTCCGGCGGCGCCTCCCCGACGTTAAGGTACATGCTGAACGACAGGAATATCCTGGAGGTCGCCTACGGGTTCATGGACAACAAATACTCCTACACGACGGAGAGCACGGCGCCGAGGGACCCGAACGAGAACCGCAACGGGTACTCGAACTCGGGGGCACTCGGCTGGACGCACTTCTTCAAGGACGGGGCCGCCCTCTTTGCAGTACGATACACGTACACGGACATGTCGACGGACGGGCAGAACTGGTCGTATTTGGAGAACAAGTTCGGCATGAGCCTCGTCTACCCGCTCATGGAGAAGCTCAAGGCCCAGGTGAGCGCCGAGGCGGCGTTCGTCAACTACAAGAACGAGAACACGATATTCAACATAAAGAGAAGGGACGAAGTCTACAATACCGCCATCACGTTCATCTATTCCCTTGGGAAGAACGTCGACCTCAACGCCCAGTACTCCTACACGAGAGACCACTGCAACATCAGCACGTACGACTTTGACCGCTCGATCGCCTCTTTAGGCATCGAGTACCGGTTCTAAGGAGATGCCCATGCATAAGAGAACAACCCTGCCGGTTATTGTCTTCCTTGGTCTTTTCTTTGTCCTTGCCTCCTTCGCCCACGGCGCCCTTGTCGGCAAGGTAAGCTCGACGGAGGGGCGGGCTGATGTCCTAAAGGTCGGGACGAAGGCGCTCACCCCTGTCAAGACGGGGACGACCGTCGATATCGGGGACATCTTTCGGGTCAAGAGCGACGGGAAGGTGGAGATCACCTTCTTCGATGGCGGCATTATCCGGATAGGGCCCGCATCGAGGGTCGAGATCAAGGACTACTCCTCGGACAGCACAAAGACGAACAACGTGATCCGGCTCGCGACGGGCCACGTCCAGGTCATCACGGGCAAGACCTTCATCCAGAAGGTGTCCCAGTTCACCGAGGGGAACAAGTTCGAGGTCCACACCCCGAACGCCACGGCAGGGGTGAGAGGCTCCAACATGGTCGTCTCCTTCATACGCTCCGTCACGACGACCCTCTTTATCGACGGCAAGGGGTATCAGTATAACCCCGCAGACCCTTCAGGCACGCGGGTCACCATCGTGAAGGGCGAGATATCCTTCGTCCATGCACCGCTCGCACCGCCGACCCCCCCGAGGAAGGCATCCCCCATAGAGACGACCCAGATCGTGAAGACCGTCACCGTGACGCCGCCGGGACAGCCGGGCGGTACAGGTCCGGGTTCGGGAGGGACGACACCGCCGTCCGGCACAGGGACGACGGGCGGGACGACCACCTCGTCCTCCGGGACAGGCACGACAACGACATCGGGGACGACGTCCGGCCCTGACGGTACATCAGGGACGACGGGGACAGCAACGGGCACCTCGACCACGACGCAAGGCGGCTATACCACGGTCTCGGTCGGGTCCGCGGGCGGGGTCGGGATCACCACGCCCGAAAGCCCCTTCGCCGTGATGAGCACGCCGCTTGCCCAGACAACCTCCCCGACATCGACCACCATCGGGCAGAACACGATAGCCGGGGTCCAGGTAACGACTTTACCCACGATACCCATCACGGAAGTGGCGCTCACCCCGCTTCTTGTCATCATAACCGGCGTGCCTGAGGTCACTGCCAGCACCTCGGCGACCTTCTCCGTCACAGCAAGCGAGGCGTCGACCTTCTCCTACAGCCTCGACGGGGGGTCCTCCTTCATCCCCTTCACGGGCTCGACGGTCACCGTAAGCGGGCTCGCCGAGGGGAACCGCACACTCATCGTCAGGGCGACGGACACGTACGGGCGCACGGCAACGGGCAGCGCCTCCTGGACGATAGACCTCACGAGCCCCGTCGTATCCATCCTGACGAAACCCGCCTTGCTGACCAACTCTTCCGCGGCCGCATTCGGGTTCTCGGCGACGGATGCCACCGCCGTCACCTACCAGTACAGCATGGACGGGGGCAGCACCTGGGCCTCTGCCGGTTCGAGCCTTTCTCTTGCCGGCCTTGCCGAGGGGGCCCACAGCTTGAGCGTCAGGGGCATCGACGCCGCGGGCAACGTCTCCGCCACGCAGACGTACAGCTGGACGACCGACTACACGGGGCCCGTTGCTGTCACCGTTGCCGGTGTCCCCACAGGGTCGACGAAGCTAAACACCGCCACCGTCACCCTTGCCGGCATGGACGCGGGCGCCTCCTATTCGTACAGCACGGACGGGGGGGCGACCTGGACGCCGACCGCCGGGACAATCACCCTTGCCGGCCTTCCCGAGGGGAAGCAGGACCTCACGGTGCGGGGGGTCGACGCGGCGGGGAACGTGACCGCACAGACATACTCCTGGATAACGGATTACACGGCGCCTGTCATAGGCACGTTCACGAAGTCGTCCGCCCCCACCGCGGGCGCGACGGCCAACCTCACGGTAAATACAACGACGGGCGAGGCGACGGACACCGCGTACGCCATCGACGCGGGGGGCTACACGACCGTGACGGGGACCTCCTTCACCGCGAACGTCTCCGCCGGCAGCCACACCCTGTCCTTCAAGGCGATCGACGCCGCGGGGAACGTGTCCCAGCCATCCGACATCATGTTCACGCTCAACCGGTACTCGCTCCTCGGCAACACCTACGGTACGGGCAGTGTCTTGAGCGGTTCCGCGACGGGGGATGTTGCCGAGATCCCCACCCAGCCATGGGGCAGCTGGCTCATCTCAATGACGGGAGCCTATACGGGCCCCTCGTCATCGTCCTGGCAGACCACCTCGGGCGGCACCATGACCGACCTCTCGTCCGCCAACACGGGCTACTGGCTCTCGCAGGGCACCGGCACCTACGCCGGCAACGTGATGACGGGCTCGTCCAGTTTCTCGTACATAACGGGAACGACCTTAGGCGGCGGCACAGGGATCATCACGGGTTCCCATGGCGCCACGACATACACCTTAAGTGACTCGGGGAGCAACCTGACGGCGAACCCGCTCACGGCGGTGAACGCGGTAAACACTACCCGCTATTCGCTCCAGAATACGGGAACACTCACGGCAGGGGCGGCGGTGGCGGCGGGGTCACAACCTCGTTCCGTTGCCGTCGATCCGACAGGGAAGTTCGCCTATGTGGCAAATCGACTTGCCAGCACCATCTCCGTCTATACGATCAACCAGACAACCGGGGCGCTGACGGCAGGGACGGCAGTGGCGACGGGAGTACAACCGGATTCTGTTGCCGTTGACCCTACGGGAAGGTTCGCCTATGTGGCGAATATGAGTTCCTACACCGTCTCCGTCTATACGATCAACCAGACGACCGGGGCGCTGACGGCAGGGACGGCAGCGGCGACAGGGACCGACCCCAATTCCGTTGCTGTCGACCCCACGGGGCGGTTCGCTTACGTGGCGAATTATGGCTCCAATACGGTCTCCGTCTATACGATCAACCAGACGACCGGGGCGCTGACGGCAGGGACGGCGGTGGCGGCAGGAGCCAACCCCTATTCCGTCGCCGTGGACCCTACGGGTAAGTTCGCTTACGTGGCCAATGCCAGCTCCAATACCGTCTCCGTCTATACGATCAACCAGACGACCGGGGCGCTGACGGCAGGGACGGCAGCGGCGACAGGAAGCGGTCCTGTTTGCGTCACAGTCGATCCCACGGGAAGGTTCGTCTATGTGGGGAACTGGAATTCCAAGACTGTCTCCGTCTATACGATCAACCCGATAACCGGGGCGCTGACGGCAGGGACGGCAGCGGCGACCACTTCAGACCCTCGTTCCGTCGCCGTCGATCCCACGGGGAAGTTCGTCTATGTGGCGAATAGCAGCTCCGACACCGTAGCCGTCTATACGATTGATCAGGCGACGGGTGCCCTGACAGCGGCCGGGTCGATCGGGGCAGGGTTAAACCCCTTTTCCATAGCCGTCGATCCCACGGGAAGGTTCGTCTATGTGGCAAATCAGGCTTCCGGCAACGTCTCCGTCTATTCCATCGCTGCCCTCACAAGGACCGCAGACGGCACCATGACCGCCTACCTGGGCACAACGGCGTCCCTCTGGACGGCAACCTCAGGCAGCCCGGCCACAGTGACGGCCATCGGCACCCACGGCGGGACGACGACAGCGCAGCGTACGTTCACGACAAACGTGGGCAGCTACAACTACACGGCGGGCAACACGACGACGTATGACGGCGGGGCCTACAAGGGCTACATGGCAGGGATAAGCAACAACGCCGGCCTGGCGGCGCAGATGGTCGCCCTCTACATAGACCCGTCGGGGAACGCGGGGTATTTGACGGGCAACCTCTCCGGGACGGCATACCCCGACATATTCATGTTCCAGATGTCAGGGGGCGCCTACACGACACAGGTGGCGGCAGCGATCGGCATAGCGCCCGCCAACCTTGACACGGCGGCCACCGAGCAGACAGGCAGCGTTGCCACCTCGGGGACGATAGGGACCGGGGGGCGGTTCAACGATATATACACGACGGGGAAGTCCTTCAAGACCCTCTCCATAGCAGACGGCACCACCGCCCTGCCCTGGGGCATTTACAGCCTCATGACGTACGGGACGTTCCTCACCCCTTCTTCGGGTACGTCGGTGACGGCCAACCTAGGCGGGGGGAACACGCCCTTCGGGAAGTACTATGATGGAACGGCGCTCCAGCCCGATACCGGGTACTGGCGCGGCTCCATGACGGGCACATGGTCCGGGAACATCATAACGGCGACCCTCACGGGTACCTACATATCGAAGACGCGGCTCGGCGTCTTGAACGGCGGTGTCCTCGGGACGTACGACACGGCCTGGCAGATGACGTCCATCGGCACCTGGCTGGGGACGCCGCTGACAGCGGTGAGCGACACCAGTGCCACGCGGTACACCCTTCAGAACACCGGCCTCCTCACCGCGGGGGCCGCGGTTGCGACGGGGACGGGCCCCTACACCGCTGCAATTGACCCCACGGGCAAGTTCGCCTATGTGGCGAACGCCAATTCCAACACCGTCTCGGTTTATACTATCAACCAAACAACCGGGGCGCTCACTGCAGGGACGGCTGTTGCGACGGGGAGCGTCCCATACTATGTCGCCGTTGACCCCACGGGCAAGTTCGCCTATGTTACGAATTTCAATTCCAACACAGTCTCAGTTTACACGATCAACCAGGTGACGGGGGCGCTGACGGCCGGAGGGACGGTTGCGACGGGGGCCAACCCCTATTCCGTTGCTGTCGACCCCACGGGCAAGTTCGCCTATGTGGCGAATGAGAGCTCCGATACCGTATCCGTCTACACGATCAACCAGGTGACGGGGGCGCTGATGGCGGGGACGGCGGTTGCGACGGGGAGTGTCCCATACTATGTCGCCGTCGACCCGACGGGTAAGTTTGCCTATGTTACGAATCGCAACTCCAACACCGTCTCGGTTTACACGATCAATCAGATAACGGGGGCGCTGATGGCGGGGACGGCGGTTGCGACGGGAACGACTCCCAGTTCGGTCACCGTCGACCCGACGGGCAGGTTCGCCTATGTGGCGAATTATGGTTCCGCCACCGTCTCGGTTTATACCATCAACCAGATGACGGGGGCGCTCACGGCGGGAGGGACGGTTGCGACGGGGACCAACCCCTATTCCGTTGCAGTTGACCCCATGGGGAAACTGGCCTATGTGGCCAATGCCGGCTCCAACACCGTCTCCGTTTACGCCATCGACCAGACAACGGGGGCGCTCACGGCGGGAGGGACGGTTGCGACGGGAACCAACCCCTATTCCGTTGCAGTTGACCCCATGGGCAGGTTCGCCTATGTGGCGAATTATGGTTCCGCCACCGTTTCTGCCTACACCGTCGCCCCCGTCACCCGGACGGCGGACGGGACGATGACCGCCTACATGGGCACGACGGCATCCCTCTGGACGGCTACTTCAGGGGCGCCGGCACCGGTCACCGCCATAGGTACCCACAGCGGGACGACGACCTCACCCCACCTGTTCACGACGAACGTGGGCAGCTACAACTACACGGCAGGCAACACGACCACGTATGACGGCGGGGCATACAAGGGCTACATGGCAGGGATCAGTAACGGTACGACCCTGGCGGCGAAGGTCATTGCCCTCTACATAGACCCGTCGGGAAACGCGGGTTACCTGACAGGCAGCCTCACGGGGACGGCATACGCCGACATTTCGATGTTCTCCATGACGGGGAGCGCCTACCCCACGCAGATGGCTGCCGCGATAGGCATTGCGCCCGTCAATCTCGACGCGAAAACCTACGAGGGCACCGGAAACATCTCCCTTAAAGGCGCGATCGATACCGGCATGATGGGGACCGGGGGAACGTTCAAGGACACCTACAGTGCGGGCAAGTACTTCAAGACCCTTTCCATCGTGAACGGGACGGACGCACAACCCTGGGGCATCTACAGCTTTATGACATACGGCACGTTTATGACTCCCTCGTGGGGAACGACGTTTTCGGCGACCCTGGGCGGAGGGAACACCCCCTTCGGCGAGTATTCTAACGGCGCCGCGCAGCCCGACACCGCTTACTGGCTCGGGACCTTGAGCTCGGGCACGTGGTCGGGGAGCACCATAACGGCCACCCTCGCGGGGACCTACATATCGAAGACGCGCCTCGGCTCTATCTCGGGCAATGTCATCGGGGCCTACGGCACGGCGTGGCAGATGAGTTCCCTGGGCACGTGGATGGGAACGCCGCTGAAGGCGGTCAACGACGTCAGCGCTACCCGTTACACCCTTCAGAACACGGGGCTTCTCACGGCAGGGCCGGGGGCAAATACGGGCAGCAGCCCCCAATCCGTAGCCATCGATCCTACGGGCAGGTTCGCCTACGTGGCAAACTGGAATTCCAACGATGTTTCCGTCTACACCGTCAACCAGGCGACAGGGGAACTCACGGGGGGTACTACGGTCGCTGCCGGGACCAATCCTTATTCCGTTGCGGTCGATCCGACGGGCAAGTTCGTTTACGTGGCCAACGGGGGCGGAAACACGGTTTCCGCATACACGATCGACCAGGTGACGGGGGCGCTGACGGCTGCCGGGACAGGATCGGCGACGAATCCTTTCTCCGTTGCGGTCGCCCCCGGCGGGAAGTTCCTGTACGCGGCGAACTACGGCTCCGCCAGCGTCACCTGGTACACGATCAACACGACGACGGGGTGGCTGACGGCGGGAGGATCACTCCCGGCAGAGATCCACCCCCGTTCAGTGGCCGTCGATCCGACGGGACGGTTCGTTTACGTGGCGAACGAAACCTCCAACTCTGTCTCTGTATACATGATAAACCCGATGACGGGGGCGCTGACGGCGGGAATGTCCACCGCCACGGGAACCGCGCCGTACTCCGTCGCCGTCGACCCCACGGGGAGGTTCGCCTACGTGGCTAATTTTACCTCCAACACCGTCTCCGTCTACACGATCAACTCCGCGGGGGGCGCACTTACGCCGGTCACAACGGTGTCAACCGGGGCAAACCCCCGTTCCGTCACCATTGACCCGACGGGCAAGTTCGTCTACGTGGCGAGCGAAGGCTCGAACAACATCTCGATCTACGTTATCGACCAGGGAACAGGGGCACTGACAGCAGTTTCGATAATGGCCCTGACCGGATCGGGTTCATCCGTCGCCATCGATCCCACGGGACGGTTCGCTTACTGCACACAAACCGGCGACCTGGCCGCCGTCTTTTCCGTCGCCCCCGTCACCCGGACGGCGGACGGGACGATGGCCGCCTACATGGGCACGACCGCTACCCTCTGGACCGCGACCCAGGCGGCACCCGCGGGAATAACCGTCATAGGCACGACCGGCGGCACGACGACCTCCCCCCACACATTCACGACAAACATCGGCAGCTACAATCACACTGCCGGCAATACGACGACATATGACGGCGGCGCTTATAAAGGCTTCCTCACAGGCATCACGAGCGGCACCGCCATGGCGGCGAAGCTCATTGCCCTCTACATAGACGCTGCCGGCAACGCGGGATACCTGGCAGGCAACCTCACCGGGACGACATATCCGGACATATCCATGTTCCAGATGTCAGGGGGCGCCTACCCCACCCAGGTCGTGGCCGCCCTTGGTATAGCACCTGTTGATCTTGACGCAAAAACGTACGAAGGCACGGGGAGCATCTCCCTCTCCGGCACGATCGGGATAGGGGGGACCCTCAAGGACACCTACAGTGCCGGCAAGTATTTCAAGACCCTTTCCATCGCGGACGGCACCACCGCCCAACCCTGGGGTATCTACAGTTTCCTCACCTATGGCACATTCATGACCCCGTCCACGGGGATGATGCTTTCGGCAACCGCGGGAGGGGGCAACACTCCCTTCGGCAAATACTTCGACGGTGCCGCCACACAGCCGGACACGGGCTACTGGCTCGCAAACATGACGGGAGGCGTGTGGTCAGGAGACACCGTAACCACGACCCTCACCGGCACATACATATCAAAAACGCGCCTCGGCTCTATCTCGGGCAACGTCCTCGGGACCCGCGACACGGCCTGGCAGATATCCTCTCTGGGTACCTGGCAGGGAACACCGTTGACAGCGGTTAACGACGTCAGTGCCACCCGGTATGGCCTCCAGAATACGGGACTGCTCACGGCGGGGACGGACGTGGCGGCGGGGAGCACGCCACGCAGCGTCACCATCGATCCCACCGGGAGGTTCGCGTACGTTCCGAACCAGAACTCCAACACGGTCTCGGTTTACACGATCAATCAGCTGACGGGTGAGTTGACGGCCGGGACGGCGGTGGCGGCAGGAAGCCAGCCGACGCGCGTCGCCGTCGATCCCACGGGGCGGTTCGCGTACGTCACGAACCTGAACTCCAACACCGTTTCTATCTACACGATCGACCACCTGACGGGGGCGCTAACGGCGGGGGACACGGTGGCGGCAGGGGGCGGGCCGCGCAACGTCATCGTCGACCCGACGGGGAGGTTCGCCTACGTCACAAACAACGGCGGCAACACCGTTTCCGTCTACACGATCAACCAGGTGACGGGGGCGCTCACGGCGGGGACAGCGGTGGCGGCGGGGACAACCCCCTGGGGCATCATCGTCGATCCCACGGGGAGGTTCGCCTATGTGACGAACTACAATTCCGCGGATGTCTCTGTCTACACGATCGACCAGGTGACGGGGGCGCTGACGGCGGGGACAGCGGTGGCGGCGGGAAGCGGCCCCTACACCATCACCGTCGATAGGGCGGGACGGTTCGCCTACGTTGCTAACGGGAACTCCAACACTGTTTCCGTCTACACGATCGACCAGGTGACGGGGGCGCTCACGGCGGGGACAGCGGTGGCGGCGGGGACAATGCCTGTCGCCGTGACCGTCGATCCCACGGGGCGGTTCGCGTACGTCACAAACAACACCTCCAACACCATTTCGGTCTACGCGATCGACCAAACGACGGGGGCGCTCACGGCGCTCACAACGATCGCGGCGGGGACCACCCCCAGCGGCATCATCGTGGACCGCACGGGAAGGTTCACGTACGTGGCAAACCAGGGCTCCAACACCGTCTCCCTCTTTACGATCGATCCCGTGATCCAAACGGCGGACGGCAGCATCGCCGCCTACACGGGCACGACGGCATCTCTCTGGACAGCGACTTCAGGGACACCTGCAACGCTCACCGCCATCGGTACGCAGAGCGGGACAACAACCTCGGCCCGCCTCTTCACAACGAACGTGGCCAGCTACAACTACACGGCGGGCAACACGACGACGTATGACGGCGGCGCCTATAAAGGTTACCTCACAGGCATCACGAGCGGCACCAACATGGCGGCAAAGATGGTCGCCCTCTACATAGACCCGTTGGGCAACGCGGGGTATTTAACGGGCAACCTCTCCGGGACGGCATATGCCGGCATATCGATGTTCTCCATGACGGGAGGTGCCTATCCGACCCAGATGGCGACAGCCGCAGAAGTAGGCATAGCGCCGGTTGACCTTACCGGGAAAACATTTGAAGGCGTTGGGAATATTGTGACTGCAGGAACTATTGGAACGGGGGGATGGTTCAGGGATACATACAGCGCAGGCAAATATTTCAAGACCCTGTCCATCGTGGACGGGACGAATGCCCAGCCCTGGGGTGTCTATAGCCTCATGACCTATGGCACATTCATGACGCCCTCCTCGGGGTCGACGATGACAGCTGTCCTGGGAGGCGCAAGCACCCCATTCGGGAAGTATTCGAACGGCGCGGGGATGCAGCCCGACACCGGGTACTGGCTTGCAGATCTCGGCTCAGGGACATGGTCGGGGAACACCATAACGGCGACCCTCGCCGGAACGTACATATCGAAGACGCGCCTGGGTACTTTGAGCGGCAATCTCCTCGGAACCTATGATACGGCCTGGCAGACAGCTTCAGTTGGATCATGGCAGGGAACACCGCTTGCCGCGGTGAGCGATGTCAATGCCACGCGGTACAACCTTCAGACGACGGGATCTCTGACGGCGGGGGCGGCGGTAGCGGCGGTGAACGCTCCTTTCTCCGTTGCCGTCGACCCCACGGGCAAGTTCGCGTACGTGGCAAACTACGGTTCCAGCACGGTCTCCATGTACACGATCAACCAGACGACGGGTGCACTGACGGCAGGGACGGCGGTGGCGACGGGAACTAACCCGTTGGATATTACCGTCGATCCTACAGGGAGGTTTGCGTACGTGGCAAACAATACCTCCAACACGGTCTCCATGTACACGGTCAACCAGACGACGGGTGCACTCACGGCAGGGACGACGGTGGCGACGGGAACTAGCCCGCAGAGTGTTGCCGTCGATCCCACGGGGAGGTTCGCGTACGTGGCAAACTACGGTTCCAGCACGGTCTCCATGTACACGATCAACCAGACGACGGGTGCACTCACGGCAGGGACGACGGTGGCAACGGGAAACGGTCCTTCAACCGTTGCCGTCGATCCCACGGGCAAGTTCGCGTATGTGACAAACCGGGAAGCCGACACCGTCTCCGTCTACACGATCAACCAGACGACGGGTGCACTCACGGCAGGGACGACGGTGGCGACGGGTATCTACCCGTTGGGTATTACCGTCGATCCTACAGGGAGATTTGTGTACGTGACAAACAATAGCTCCAACACGGTCTCTATGTACACGATCAACCAGACGACGGGTGCACTCACGGCAGGGACGACGGTGGCGACGGGAGACATACCCCGTGCTGTTGCCGTCGATCCTACAGGGAGGTTTGCGTACGTGACAAACGAGATGTCCAACACGGTCTCTATGTACACGATCAACCAGACGACGGGTGCACTCACGGCAGGGACGACGGTGGCAACGGGAGACATGCCCTTTTTGGTCGCCGTCGATCCTACAGGGAGATTTGCATATGTGACGAACTATAGTTCCGCCACTGTATCCGTCTATTCCATCGACGCCCAGACCCGCACCAGTGATGGTACCCTGACTGCCTACATCGGCAGCACTAGCTCCCTCTTTAGCGGGGGAACGACGCCCGTCACGATGATCGGCACGTACAGCCCGACAACACCCGCGTCTTTCATCTGGGGACAGGCAATGAACAGCTATAATTTCAGGACAAGCCTGAACACGACGTACGACTCGCCGGCCAACGCGTACGCAGGCTACCTCGCCGGCTACAAGGCAAACGACAACACCGCGAAGGCGAAGTGGGCGTCGATCTATGTGAAAGACGACGGCAGCGCGGGTCTTATCATCGGCTCCCTTTCGGGGAACGCCTATCCGGGCATATCGATGCTCAAGCTCGACGGTACCCTCAACGCCCCGGTCGAGATCGTGTCGAGCGCCATAGGGTTTACGCCCGACAACCTCCTTTCCAATATCAACACCCGCTCCTACGTGAACGGCACGCCGCTTCTCAACACCGGAGCCTTCGGCGGCGGCGGGACGCTTTTAACCTCCTACTACGAGAGGGAGAGGATGATGATCAACGGGCAGGGCTGGGGCGTCTTCAAGGCCGTGGGGTCCGGCACGTACGCGGGGACGACATCAAATGACTGGTCCCTTTCCTTCGAACACTTCTATTCCCCCCTCAAATCCATCAACGGAACGGAGATGGCGGGGACAGTGTGGACGGGGAACAAGCTCGAGGGCACGCTTCGCGGGTACGTGGCCGACTGGTCGGGGACGGGCACAGCATGGGTCAACATAGGAGACGTCATCGGGACGTACGACCCGAATACTCTCACCTTCCAGGTGACGGCAGCCGGCACCACCTTCCACGTCGACAAGTTCCTTGCGATGACGGTGACCGAGGCGACGAAGCTCCAGGCGCTCAACATACCCTGCGTACAGGTGGGGAACGTGAACCTCACGGGCTCCACGAACTATGGAGCGGGGACCGTGAACGTCGCGATGAACAATACGAGGTTCTTTGCCACGAACGCGGGAGGACCGGCGCAGCTCTGGGCCACAGGGACATCACAGATGGGCAACTGGACGGGAACGGCGCCTGCCTCCAATACGACTGTGGCGATATCGGGAGGAGGCTTGAACGCCAATTTCAACTTCAAGGCCTTCGACGCGGTAGCGAACAAGTGGGGCGCTACGATCACGAACGGGGCGGGCGGTTTCAACGGGTCGACGACCTTCCGGGGGGCTGCGGCCGGGACAGTCAATGTCGGGGCCGGGACCTTCTCGGGGGCAGCCGCAGGCGTTGCGAAATAGACCAGCCCATGGTATAGGGAACACATATGACAAGCGAGATGGATAGAGGTTTACGCATCACCGAGCACGCATCGCGCGTACTCGATCAAATGAATAAACAGTACCGGCGTCTTTTTTCCCTCGTGGAACTCGGCAATATCATCGCCCTTGACCTCCTTATCGACGCCATCCTCGTCCAGATCGGGACGAAGGCGTGCGATGCCCTGGGGGCCGACCGGTACAGCGTCTTTCTCTACGACGAGGCGGCGCACGAGCTTTTTACGACCGTCGCCCTCGGTATGGGGAACAGGCAGATCAGGATTCCCGTCGACAGCGGCATCGCGGGACACTGCTTCACGACGGGTGAGACCATCAACCTGCGCAACGCGTACCGTGACGACCGCTTCAACAGGGAGGTGGATTCCCTGACCGGCTACAAGACGAAGACCCTTCTTTCGACAACCTTTTACAACCGCCTCAGGAAACCCATCGGGGTCGTTCAGCTCCTCAACAAGAAAAAAGGGTTTTTTACCAAAGAAGATGAGGTCTTCCTCCAGACGTTCAATAATTACGCCGCCGTGTTCATTGAGATGGCACAGCTGCAGAAGGCGCGGTTCGACGCGATGGAGAGGTCGCGCCAGGAACTGGAACGACTGAACCGGGTCAAGAACAAGGCCCTCGACCATCTCTCCCATGAGCTCAAGACGCCGCTCGCGGTGACGCAGGGAAGTCTGCGCATCCTGAAGAAGAGGTTGGGCACGAAATATAACGATACGTCGTTCGATCCCCTTATCGAATACATGGAAGGCAACCTCCAGCGCCTTCTTGCCATGCATCAGGAGGCCGAAAAGATCGTCACGGTCACACATGAACTTGAAAGCGGGATTGCGCTCGGCGATCTCGAGCGGCTCTGGAGGCGGGTCGAGGACTTTACGGGAATACCGCCCGCCGTCCTTTCCCACTGGTACGAGGTCAAGGCGTGGATGCTCGGGCAGCTGCCCGGCGTGCCGGTCTCCCGAAGACGCGTCGAGCTCCTCAAAAACATACAGGCGGCCGTGAACAGGGCGAGGCTTCTAGGCCCCAGGCGGCGGATACAATTTGAGATACATAACGGCAGGAGCCACTGGGTCGAGATAATCCCGGAGGTCCTCAAGGACACCCTTGACGGTATCCTGAAAAATGCCATCGAGAATACCCCTGACGGAGGGTCCATCCGGATATCGATAAAAAAGGAAGCGGCAAAGATCACCATCGAGATCAAGGACACCGGGGTCGGCATACGGGACGATAACCTGCAGTTCATTTTCGACGGCCTCTACCACGCTGAGGCGACGGACGTTTACTCCTCGAAAAGGCCCTACGAGTTCGCCGCGGGGGGGAAGGGGCTCAACCTCTTTCGCCTGAAAACGTACGGCCAGCAGTTCGGTTTCGGTTTAAGGGTCAAGAGTAAACGCTGTCCCGGGATACCGGGCGAAGAGGACGCATGCCCCGGCGATCTTGCCCTGTGCGACCCGGCGAAAACGTCACATTACTGTGTTCGCGAAGGGGGGACCAGTTTCTTCATTGAGTTCCCTGTCATAAGGGCTTAAGAACAGCCCATTAAAGAGACATTTCTCATTGCTCCGGGGTGCAGGAGATCAAACCCCTGAAAAACCGAATCCTGCACCCTCTTTTTTTATCCTGACCTGTATAAGAATTCGCGGCGGCGTGCTTCCCGGATTACCCGGTCAGCGGATGTTTGCGACGGGATAATACAGGGGAAGCTGCCAGGCAAGAACGCAGGCAAACGCCCATGCCAGGGCCACGATGCCGATGGACCATAACGCCGCATCGGCACCCGGCAGGCCTTCGTCCCGTGGAGGGTTCTTTATGAATAACGTCGCGAGTGCCGCTGCCGGCAATATATAACCCAGGAGAGAGCAGGCATGGAAAAACATGGCCGGATATGGCAGGGCCGTGACATCCAGCTTTAAACCATACTGGAGCCAGTTCGCCTGCATGATGCTGTAGGCATGCACGAAAATTGCGGCAAGGGTAACGCTTACTGCCACCCCGATCGTTTTGACGATGATGACCTTGCTTTTCATACCATCTCCGGCAATATGATGTAATGGTCCGGCAACGAGCCAATTGTACCACGCAGCATCCTATTCTTGAATGGAAAATTCCATGATGGCGGCCCGGAAGCGTATTACGGTGATCACAAGGTCCCGGGACCGCTCTCCGTATCGATTACGGAAATAATTGATCGATAGGCATCGTCGAAATAGACGAGGTGCTTTTCCCTGAGAAGATCGAGGGCGCCGAACACGTACGATTCATCGATCCCGTCCTTCCAGCTTTTGCACGACCGGACAAGGTCCTTCGGGTCTGTCACCCGCGAGTTTGTTTCCCTGAGGATATGGTGCCCGAGCTCTCCTATTTCCAGCTGGACGACGGGCTGCGAATCGAAATACTCCCTGTAGACCAGGCGCCCGCCTTCGCGCGACACGGCGTACGTGTACGCATGCTCGTAGTAGAAATCGTTGATCTTTGAAAATAATTTCCAGAGATTATTGGACGGTGCGGAAAAATCAAAAAGGGTGAACCGGTCAACGACGTTTTTTATCGGGCCGGGCAGCAGGTGATAGGTCTCGTTCTCATCGAACCTCCTCAATTGTTCCCTGTCGAGCATCCCGAAAAAGTCCGAGTTGCCGGCTATTCTCAACGGGATAACGTTGTGCCGGAACAGGTCCCTGTCGTAATAGAACCGGAGAAAATGGAGGTTGTCGATGCACTCGAGGATGTCAATGTCATCCTCACCCACCGTACCGCAGATTATGTTCGCTGACGGGAGCCGTATGTCGAATTTACGGGCATGCTTGACGAAACAAATATTGTCCGAAAAACCGGTCTTTTTCCGCATCTTTTTCAGTAAACTGTCGGACAGAGATTCATAGCCGAAATGCAGCCGGCCAAAACCGGCCCGGGGAAATTTTTCCATAAGCTCCGGCGCCAGGTCTTTGTGAATGACCTCGGCAATGAACTCGGCGCCACTCTCCTGCCTTAACGGTACCAGGCCATCTAAGATCTCCCCGAGCCTTCCGGGGTCATTGGCCGCGATGTCGTTGTCCATGAACGCGAAATAGGGCGTACCGTATTTTTTCAGCAGATGGGCGATCTCTTCGGTCAGGACACCCGCATCTTTTTTCCGGGTCTTGTACCCGTCGGAATAGACGCAGAACCTGCAGGCCCTCCACGTGCATCCCCTCGACGATTCGACAGGAAGGACTGCGGGGACATCCGTTTTTCCAAGCGCCTCCCGGCAGGCAAAATAGTCATCATAATCGGGGATCATCCCGCTGTTCATATCGAAAAAATCGCCTGTCGTGATACCGGACGACAGGATCTCGCCCCGGTCGCGGTACAGGAGCCGCGGTACCTGAGAAAGGTCAGGCAGTTCCGCATCAAGCACCCGGCATAATTCGAGAAGCGGATATTCGCCTTCACCCCAGATAGCGAAGTCAAAATCGCTGCACACGCACATGACCGACCGGGCCCTGTCCCGGTCGCGAAACCCGCCGAGGACGATTCGGGACCCGGGGAAATATTTTTTTATATACCCGGCGAGCACCATGCCCGGTATCCATTGCTCATATTTACATGACATGCCGAAAAGGAGACGGTCCTCCCCGGCATAAGGCGCGAATTCCCTGGCCACGGCCTCATCGATGATCTTTTCGGCCCCGGCAAGGTAATCGCTCGAATCGTTGAGAATATCGCGGAATGGCAGCTCGGATTTCACATACGCGTTGGCTTTGGCCTGGGCTATAGCGTCATTGTATTTTCCGGCGATGAGGTAAAGATACGGCAAAAGATCGAGATGGGTGGCATCGGAATCCCTTTCAAGGCCCGGCACAACCCCGTCGAGAAGCAGGTTCCAGTAGATGATCCCGGCGGCCACACCATGGTGAAGCAGGAACGCCTTGAGTATGGACAGGGGTGCAGAAGGGGTGTCTGTGCGTGCCGGCGGAAGGGCATTGAGAATGACTCTCACGTATCTTTCCTCTTTTCATCGCCCCGCACCGGGCCGCGGGACGCCGAGGAAAATATACCGGATTGTCCGGACGAATGGTAGATAAAATGTGGCTGCGCTATTGCACCACCGTGATCGTCCCTGCCATCCGGTCGTGGCCGCTCCCGCAGGGAACATCACAACGGAAGATGAACGTACCCGTCTTCTTCGGCGTGAAGCGGACCGTCGTGACCTTGCGGGGCGGGATATCAGTACGTATCCCCAGGTCCGGGCAGCTGAACCCGTGTACGACGTCCTTCGAATAAAGCTCCAGCACCGTCGGTACCCCGACCTTGATCGTCACGGTGTTGGGCTTGAAGATCCACCTCTCGGCATTGATCCTGACTACCTGCTCATTCCCCTGGGCAAAAATAACGGGATGGTCGAGGGAGGCCCCTATCAATGCCATCAGTATCACGGAGATTATCAGCAATTTTAATCGCGCGCGTTTCATCGTCTTACCCTCCCTGGCTCATTCGGCTCCAAGAGCATCCTCACAGCGAACGGCCTTTACTATAAATTATAAGAAGGGAAGGATTGCCGTTCCACTTAATTTTTCACGTCGCGGCCGCTACTGCCCGGGAGTGAAGGTGCTCAGGTCATATATACTCAGCCGCCTCTCGATAGCGGCCACCCTCTCCACCATTTTTTCGAATCCCTGTTCACCGAACAGGCGGTCCTCCTCCTTCTCGAACACGTCCCCCATTCTCGCGAATTCTTTCATCCGCCATACGGCGTGCAATTCGGGAAAAAGAACGGTGTCCTCCCGTGCGGCATGAGGCTCATACATCCTTATAAACTGGTTGAGCGCTGTTGAGGCCCGCCTCGCGTCGTCCTGCTGCCTGCCCTGTCTCTTCGCTATCCGGATGATCTCGTCGGTGAGCCGCCGTCCCGCCCGGTGCTGCTCGACAAGGACATTGACGAGACCGGCCAGCTTCCCGGCCTTGCGCATTGCAGGGAACACGTAGTGCTCCTCCAGCTTTTCATGGTAGTCCTCGACGAACGTACGGACAATGCCTGCCGCCTCGGCAAGCGCGGCCCAGGATACCTCTTTCGAGGCGTCGAGATTCCCGATAAGGTCCCGGTAGATGAGAAGTATCCTTCGCAGCACCCCGTGCTCGCGCATCAGGTCTTCTGCGGGATTGACCTCTTCGTTCTCTTCCTGCACCACCTCAGCAGAAAAAACGGTCCGGCCCGCGGCGAGCGACGCGAGGACAACGGCAGAGGCCTTCAGCAGCTTCCGCCTGTCTATCATAGACTCCATAGCAATTTCCCTCCTTCCCAGATACCGGTACAGACCCGTGAAGTAAGCGTAATGCGGGAAATGGCTACAGACAAGGGAAGCGGGGCGGGAAATGGCGGCAAGACAGGTAATACCGGATACTTTCGGTAAACTACCTTTTTAACTCTTGCACATGAATATAGTCTGGCTCGGGACCGTCACCGTCCCCAGAGTATTGAACGGATTGCCGTTCTGGCCGGTGGGGCTTCCCATCATGACAGCTGCCGCCCCCTCAATGAAAAGGACCTGGCTACCCTGCTGGAAGCTTGCCGGCCCCCTGTTCTTGGCTGACACGACGCCTCCCTGGGTACCCGCCTCATTCATAATGCTCTGCTTTATCGTGGTCTTGAGGTTCATCGCCTTCGCCCCGTCGATAAACACCTTTTGTGCGACGGTACTCCCATCCGCCTGGTTAAGGAGTGCCATGTTCTGATAAGGGACGGTAACAACAGCGGTACCTGCGGGAGTGTAACACGCGTCCGGAAACCCCGAAGCTTTTCCGTCGGCCACAGTACACACAAACATGATATTTTCCTCCTTTGCCCGCCAGTCTCCTACAGCCGGACGGGCTTCGTCTTTTCGAGAAGCGTCCTCTTGAGGTTTGTGACCCTGAGGTCCGTGTCCCGGAAAAAAGCCTTGTAGAGATCGACACCGAACAGGTTGGACCCTTCCAGGTCGCACCTGTTGAGAACGGCCTTATGGAGTGAACCCTGGAACAGGTTCATCGCGACCATCCTGGCGCCGGTCAGGTCCGAGCGATCGAACCGTGCGTGCCGCGCCGACGCCTGGTAAAAAACGCTGCCATTCAGGCGGCATTTCATGAACAGGGCACTATCGAGGTCCGATCTTGAAAAAGAACAGTTCTCGAAAATGCATTGCTGGAAGCTTGCCTTCCCCAGCTTCGCCTCCTGAAAGTCGGCGTCTTTGAAATGCGACCCGCTGGCCGAACGTGACCCGGTGAGGTTCGAACCCGAGAAATTGGCGCGTTCCGCATGCGTTCCATGAAATGAAGCGCCCGGCATGTTTGCCTTGCTGCAATCCGCTTTGTCGAGGCAGGCGCCGCTGAAATCGGGCCTCGTAAGTGAACATCCTGACAGAACAGCTCCACCGAGGTCGGCACCGGCAAGATCCGCGGCATCCCCGGACGACCCCGTAAAGGAACACCCCCTCAAGACCGTTCCCCTGAAAATGGTTTCCTGTGTGTTGGTATTCGCCAGCGACGATCCCGAGAGGTCCGCGCTGCTCAAGTCGGACCGGGCCAGGCTGGCGCCTGTCATGTCCGCTTTTTGCGCGTTGATACCCGCCGCAGAAGCACCCTCGAGGTTCGAGGCCGTCATTTTCACACCGGTGCAATCGGCGAGCGACAGGACCGCATCGGTCAGGTCCGCACCGGACAGATCGCTGCCGGACAGATTGGCCCTTTCCAGGGTCGTGCGATGCATCCGGGCGCCGGCGAGTGAACAACCCGAGAGGTCGAGGCCGGTCAGATCGAGCCCGGACAGGTCAGCCCCCGCGGCGTACCGGGAGAGCACGTCCTCGCGGGTAAATACTGAAGGCGCACTCTCGGGTGCGATTTCTTCCGCCGGGGGCTCCTTTGGGGCCTCTGCCTCGGCCCGTTCGTTCAGCGCTGCGACCAGTTCGGCCTCTTCTTTCTCGAGAGAGGCGAGTGTCGCGCCCAGGCCGGCGACCATCTGGAACACCTCGGTGCCTTCAAGACCGGCGATCTTCATGACATTCAGGAGCTCAGCAGGTGACTTTACCGGCGGCGGCTCCGGGACTTCCGGCATCTTCGCCGGGTCTATCCCCATCTTTGTCAATATATCCTTGAGCTCTTTTTCTGCCTGTGCCGTCTGGGCTTCCTGCACCTTGAGCATCTCCTCCAGACTGGTATGTTCTAACGCTCCCCGGGCGGGCGCCTCTTCGGGTGCGGGCTGCGGCAGTTTTGCCGGATCGATCCCCATCTTTTTCAAGAGATCGTTCAATTCGGCCTGTTTTTCAGCGACCTCTGTTTCCGTTTCCTTAAGCAGCTGCTGGATCCTGACCGATTCAAGGTCTGTCACAACCCCGGGCCCGGGCGGCATAACATCCTTCGGAGTATCAGGGATCTCACGTGTTTCCTCTTTCGCCGCGGCAAAAACCTCGGCGACCTTATCCTGCCCTTCTTCACGCGTCATGGCCTCATAAAAAGACGCCGGCCGTCCCGGTTCATCCAGGCGTTCCTTATACACGACGAGATGAGTTACATTATCGGCGTCTTCATTGCCAACGGTTATCATGGCGTGCCAGATCGCGATACCTTTGCCGAGATGAGGGAATAACCAGATCTTGTCAAGGCATGGCTGGTGCTCCTCGAAAACAGGCAGGTCCAATTTGATGCTCCTCGTAAAAAGGCGCATGCGGATTCCGGGCAGGGCTGCCCGAATCACCGGTTCCGTGGGATGCATATTCTCGAGAACGATCGGCTCATCTCCCCGGAAGTACCCTTCTTTCAGCCGCTGGTCTTCCTGGGCCGCGTGCAGTGCCTGCACGTTGAAATCCTTCGGGAGATAGGGCCAGTTGTGGACAAGCCAATCCTCGTCGAAGGTCCCCGCGAATTTCCTCCAGTGGTCCAAAAGCCCGGTCCCCTGTGACCCTGCATAATCAAAGCTCCGGGGCCTGTATACCTTGCCCGGAACGCACACGAGGTCGTGCGGGTCCTCGATGTTCGGAAGGGGGACATAGGAATGGCCCGATCCGTCCGCGCATTTCGAGATTCCTTTTCCCTCCAGGTTTGATGTGCCCGGTCCGCCAAATGCGTTTTCCCAGGAGATGTCCATTTCTGTAAAAGGAACAGGGTTCGATATCCCCGTATACATGCCCGCCGTACCTATCCAATGACGGTCCCCGAAAACATACAGGCTTTTCTGTATAGCGCCTACCCGGAACGACACCGGGCAGGCAGGGACAGGCTTCCCGCCCGGGGGGTAACAGCGCGCCCGCAGCAGTACCTCGCCCGTCGGCTTGGGGAAAATACCGCCCTCAAGGAAATCGTTCTTCTCAAGGAGGACCTGGGCCGCCTTCCAGAAAGACTTCTCATCCGCGATCAGCCCCTTCTCGAAAAGCGAGAAACCGACCATCGGCGCGACGATAAGGATCGGGACGCCCCCATGGACATATGCTCTTTTTACAACTGCAAGGTTATCTTCTTTTACGATCTTCATGCGAGGGCCCGCTCATTATTATCCTACCGTTATCTGGCCATTCGGCTGCAATACGAGATTGGTCTTGAACTTCAGGGGCAGATCGCCCGGATCTATCTTTATGCCATCCGTTTTTGACATGGTTATCGTGCACCCGCCCACACTTAACGTGATGCCGGTCGCCTGGACCGTAGCGCTTCCCGTGTCGGCCCCGGCTTTGTTCTGAATAATTACATTATTTTCGCTGACGGTCACACTGGATTTCGCCTGGTCCGAATCCATGCTTTTTATCGTCGCCCCTGCGTTGTTCAGCATGGCCGCCCCGCCGCCATGGAAGGACAGTTGCGCGACATCATTCATGCAACGCAGCGTGGACTTCAGGTTACGGTATGTGTCGTTCTTTTCGATGATCACCGAGTCTCTGCCCATTTCTAAAGAAGCATTCTTAACGGCCTGCATCGGGCCTGTCAATAAGTGGTTCAGTTTAATTTTTCCCGTGGAATCCTCGTCAATAATGTTCACATCCCCGCTCGAAGCCTGCATGGTAAGGCCCTTCCGGCTTCCCCTGCCCATCGCCACAATATTAATGCTTTCATTGGAGACGATATGTGTATCCTCTTTGCTGTAAGTCATGACCGGTCCCGTATCACAGATCAGACTGATAGCCGGGTTGCCGAACAGCTGTTTCTGCTGGACTGCGACACCGGTACCCCATATCGGGACCTTGGCGCTGGAAACCCTGAAACCATCCTGTTTCACTATTTCAACCCATCTGCCCGCCGTTCCCGCGGGGACTGCGCCTGCCAGCGCATCCTTTAAGACTTTTGTGAGATAAAGACCGCTCAATATCTGGATGACCAGCATACCGACCGTACCGAACATTTCTGTCATTTGAGCTATATGGATCTTGTTCTGGTCGTCTGCGAGCTTTTTCTGGTCGTCCAGAAGGTGCCCGCCATCTTTCTCATACTTAGCCTTATCCTGATTAGCCAGGTCCTGTATCATGGCAATTTCCGTCTTCTGCATGTCCGCCTGCACGTTCGCTGCGTCTGTCTGGTATTTCGCGTCAACAAGCGGTATGCCGCGCCCGAGCACAAGGTCCTGAATCGAATCCACTATTACCTGGTAGAGGGGAAAACCCGTAAATGTATTGTTTTGGAACAATTTCCAGAGGTTCCCGATCCCGGCCACCCCGGTTGCGATCCCGCCTTTTATCAGGTTAAGGTTTGCAGTGCTGTAATTCGTAAAACATGATGGTGAGTTCCGTGTCAGGGCGATCCCGGCGTCGTCGCCTTTTCCGCCGAGCCGCATGAAAAAGCCCTCCGAACCTTCCGTGTCGTCGGCATGGAGGCAATTGCCGGCCGCGGTGGCAAAGCCGCCCATCTTCGCATTGCCCGCCCTGACGACGCTCAGGCTTTCGGCGTTAGGAACGGCCCCGGCAATGATCGGCCTGTCCGGGTCGCCGTCTATGAACGTCAGGAGCACTTCCGTCCCCTTGTGCAAGGGGAAATGCATGCCGTGGTTCGCCCCCGCATAGGGTTGGGCCATCCTCACCCATGCCGACGCCTTTCCTTCGGGGTGACCCGCCAGGTCGAAAGGAAGAACGACGCGGTACCTGCCGAAAGCGTCGAGTTCCGCGTATTTCCCGCTGCCCGATGCATCGACCCGCGCCGAAATTGTGCCCGATATCTTCGGCCATGGTGTTGTTCGCTCCGCGCGGAACTGCACGTCGGACGCGATCGCGCTGAACTCGTTACGGTAAAATGCGGTCCTTTCCCGATCTGACAGGGCAGTCTGCAGGCCCGCTGTCAGGAAGCTGGTCTGGTTCCCCTCGTGACGGACATCTATTGTGTTAAAATCACGGTTATAATCGCTGCGAAAATGGCCCTGGAGACCGAACGTGAACCCCGGCGCAAGATAAGGCACAAAACTGTCCCCGTGGAAAACCTTCTCCTGGCACGCGAGGGATTCTGCCCTGATCTTTGCCAGGCGCTCACCTTCTTCGGGAATCCTGAAATTCTCATGATAATAATAAACCTGGCCGAAACCCGTCTCGGAAATCGACGATGATCCACTGACATTGAGGGAAGGACGTAAGTCGTTGTATTCCTTGACAAAAACCTTCCCGGGAGAAAGCCTCTGCCGGCAGGCGAAATTACAGATCACCTCGTCGCTGTGGCTTTCAGCAAGGCCCGAGACGGGATGATACTGCAATGTTTTTCCTAGCGGATGATCCGTATGGGCAATGGCGGTATTGGTAAATATGACCTTTTCCCTGTCTTCGCCCTGTTCGAAAAAATAGTAGATCCCCTCCCGCTCGAGCCAGCGGGACAGAAAATCGAGGTGCGTTTCTGCATACTGGCAAATGTATTGCCGGGGATAATACTTGCCCTGCAGCCGGAACTCGAAATCAAGGGAAGACAGCCCTCCGTCGTTCAATATGTCGGTCAGGAAACCGATGAGCGGCTTGTCCATGATCACCTGGTTATTCCGGATAAGCGACAGGCGCCATAGCCGGGGAACTAGCCGGACCCGGTAGAAACCGACATTGTTCA
This sequence comes from Syntrophorhabdaceae bacterium, assembly GCA_963666485.2. GTDB lineage: Bacteria > Desulfobacterota > Syntrophorhabdia > Syntrophorhabdales > Syntrophorhabdaceae > Delta-02. The sequence continues at coordinate 896,628 of CAXXUO010000001.1, forward strand.
CGGCATGGAGCTGCTCGAATTCGACAGGCAGTCCATGGAACACGGCGTTCTTCCCCTCGTGGCGGTGGATCGTCAGGTGTGCCGTCTCCCTGATGACGCTCTCCAGTGAAATATCGAGAACATCGGAAACAACAAGGATATCGAAGTCGTAGAGCCGTGATAGGCCCTCTGTGCCCGTAAACCCGACAACCTCGAATGTCCCGGGCGGCAGTGCATCGGACGTGAAACTGAACAATCTCTCGCGCATCTCCTCCACGTTATCCCCCCTATCCGATATCGATCCGTTCGCCGTCGATCGCCACCCTTTCTTTGGCATCGATCTTCACGCTGCGGCCCTTCAACGACAGGGCGTCGCGGACAAGGCACCGAAGCCGCCCGTAGCGCTCGTCTGCAAATTCTTCGATGCGGCTGTAACGGCGGCGAATGTTCTCCATGACGCGCCCCACGGATGAGTCGAGGGAACCGAGGACCGTGCGCACCCGTTCCACCTCGACACGGGCGGCCTTCCCCAGGAGCGACAGGGTGCCCGCTTCGATGTTTCCTTCGCCGGTTTTGAGAGAAAAGGACGGCGATGAGATCCACGCCTTTTCGTCCGCCTCGACGGCAACATCTTTTCCCCCGACACTGGTCCGGCCGGACGACCTGACCGTCATGTCCCCGGCCACATCGAGGATAGCCGCGCAATTACCCGCCCGCTCGAGAACGCTCAGTATGTACGCGCCGCCCGAATCTCCCTGGGCCACGAGCACGAGATCACCCTCCTCGGGCCGCAAGATACAGCCCGCAGCGCGCTGTGCCCCGATAAGACCGGCCGGCGTGACAACAGTAAAAATTCCTTGGTCCTCTTTCCCTGCTTTACCCGTGATGATCGTGCAAAGATCGCTCGTTAACGCTCTCGCCGCGGATTTCATCGATCTTCCTCCTTGTCGGTGTCCTGCCGCTTACATTGCACAACTATACCGGCGGCCGCCAATCCTCGGCCGCGGCAAGGTCGATATCGGTGCCCTTTGCGTCCCTGCGGTTTGCCCCGTTCCATTGGGTATTTGTCTCCCTGATCCTGTGCAGGTTCGCATCCGTGAGTTTCGTATTGCTCATATCCGTTCCGTCAAGATTGGCATGGGACAGGTCGGCATATGTCAGGTTGGCAGACGCCAACGTCCCTTGAGAAAGGTCGGACCGCTCCATCATGGCGCGCCCAAGGTCCGAGAAGCGGAAATCGCACTGCACAAGCACAGCATCCGAGAAAGCGGCCATGGGGAATGAACTGTACCGGAAATTTGCCCCTTGAGCGCTCGCGCCGTTGAAGCGGGCCGCCTGGCCCTTTGCCCTTTCAAAGACTGCCCTGTCGAGCCGGGCAAAAGAAAGGTCGGCCTGAGGCAGATCGCAGCCCGCGAGATTGGCGCCTGTCAGGTCCGCCTTTTCCAGGTTGGTGAGGAAAAGGCTGCAATCCTGGAAAACCGCCTGTTTCAGGCTCGCCTCGCCGAGATACGCTCTTTCCATCTTTACTTTGTCGAAAATTGTTTTATCAAGCTGCGCACGAGGCATGTTTGCCCGGGTCAGGTCTGCTTCCGGCCACTTCACGCCGGTAAGCCTTGTCTGCTCGAGGGATGCCTTGAAAAGGACGGCCCCACTGAGGTCCGCGCCTGACAGATCGGCACGCGCAAGGTCCGCACCTGACAGATCGGCCCTGGCAAGGGTCGCTTCGCGCAGATCTGCTCCGCGCAGGGCGCAATCCCTGAGGACCGCCTTTGCTGCATGCGCCTTGCCCAGAACGGCGCCATCAAGCTGTGCTTCCACGAACCGCGCCGCTTCGAGGTCCGCCTCGGTGAAGTCGGCGCTATAAAAGACGCAGCGGGACAGGTCGGTATTTTTCAGGATGGCAGATACGAAAACGCATTTCTCGAAGATCATGCCGGAAAGGTCGAGGCCGGAAAGGTCCTTCCCGGAAAGGTCGAGGTTCTCGAGGATGCCTTTGTCATTACGGCTTAACAGGATCTCATCTCTGGTCATGTTCCGTTATCCCCGGACCCTGAATGTGCCTCGCCCCAACATGTGCAGCGCGGCGTATCGTAAGGCTCTATTTTAATATCTGTGCGTCCGATTGCGGTAAAAGACCGGCTTGCAAAATGAGTGTAGCAAACGGCAGAAGATTTATCAAGGCGGTGCGGCGAGTTGCGGAAGATGCCTGCATCGATCCTCGATCCCGGCACCAAAGCAACCGGGACGGCGTGCGGGAGGCCTGTCTTCGAGGCAGCCCGTCAACGCGCTGCGGACCCCGGCCGGTTACCGGATATACCCGCTGCCTTTCGGTTTCTTCGGCTGGCTGACCGGCGTCTCCTTCGGTACGGTTTCGCCCGGTTTCAGCGTGCTGTCGTCAGGACGGGGCTTTGACGGGGACGTCAGGGCGCGCTTGTCGCTATCCGTCAATTTCTGCTGATCGGCCTGTCCTGATACGGGAACACCTGCAAGAAATACAACCATTACGAGCACTGCACACCATGTGATCTTCATCTGCTCATCTCCTGTGCCTTTCATGTTAAACATAACGGGTAATAAAAGACCATGCCCCACTCTGTATAACGAGGATGAGGCATGGCCGATCGAGATCCTTACTTCTGGCCGTCTTTGTAGCCTTTCTTGTAGGCCTCGCGCTGGGTATCGTCCATATCTTTATACCCGTCATCGCTGGGCTTGCCGCCCTTTCCCTTCTGGTAGCCCTGGGAGCGGGCCTTGCCCTTCTGATAGGCCTCATCCTGCTGCTTCTTTGTCTCCGACCTGATCTCGGCGCCGGCCTGTGAGGATTTGCTCCCCAGCAATGCGTCGAGGCCCGGTGCGATTAAAGACAATGCAAATACACAGACTGCTATCACCATGATCTTCTTCATACTGTCACCTCCTTTCCTAAATTTTCCTGCGGCCTGGCCGCAATGGTCAGCCATTGTATCACAAAAATCTATGCAAAAAAAGGGTGGAATATTTTTCAATTCCACCCTTTCTAATTACCGTTATCGTATGCTTACGGCTGGGGTGTGCATTTTTCCGTCTGCGGGACGATCATTATTGTTACATTGCCGTCCTTCTGGTTGGCGCCAAAGTTGATCTGGCACAACGGCTTCGGTCCAGCCGCGTGGCACTGGTCCGTCGGGTACGGCCCGCACTGCCTGACGCCGACCATTCTCCAGCAATCGCTGCATCCATTCGGGAAAACGCCGAGGACCTTCTGGTTGCCCTTCAGCCCGCATGGCGGTCCGATTTTGAAGGAGGCGCTCTTGTTGCCGGTGTTGTCGTACTGGATAGCGATCTTTTCGTTGAATCCGTCGACGACGCTGATATCTACAGCTTCAGCCCCGGGGCCCGACTTGTTCAGGAAGACCTCTCCAAGGGTCACACCGCAACCGGGTGCCTTGTTGAAGCCAACGCTCAATCCGATGATCTGGCCTTTCTGGCCTATCTGTTTCTGCTGGCCGGCGGGAAGATCGAAACCGCAGTTCAGGCCCCTCGGTTCTTCATTGAAGAATGTGCAGGGAAAACCTATGTTCTTCATGTTGACCTGCGAGTCTGCACCGAAAGCTATATACACCTTTGCGGATGCGGTGGTCGTGTTCTTAATAAAAAGCGTTTTCTCGGCCGATGCCGGCAGTGCAACCAGCATTACCAGTGCAAGTACGAACAGTGCTGCAATAAACCCCTTCTTCATTCCAGCCTCCTTTTGGATTTTTAATGTAGTACCAATCTAACAAATGGGTGATGTTTCTACAAGTGGTTTTTACAACAAATAACATTGGATTACAAAATTAGTCCTTATTCAGTATGTATTTCAATCAAATAAATGACTTTCCCCTAATAGTAATGATGGGTGCTCTATTAGAGCCTTTTCGACCGCATTATCCCTATAATGAGCCATACACCGAGGATGCTGGCGAGGAGGAAACCGACAAGACCGATGATGGGGTAATCGAAGAAAGTGGGGCCGACCCGCGTCTGGAATATGAGGGATGAACCGACGATAAGCGCCGCAATGACCACGGCGAAACTGATACGGTTGCTTGACCTGTCGAGCTCGTCGACGAGAAGCTCAAGCCCCCGGTGCTCGAACAACATCGTAAATTTCCCCTTGCGGATTATGGCGAAGATCTCCTTGAGGTCCATCGGCAGGCCCTTGAGGAAATCGAGGGCCTCCGCCCCCGTCTTCCTCATTTCGTTCAACTGGCGCAGGGGATCATACCTCTTCCAGAGCAGGCGGCGGGCGTACGGCCGTGCGATCTCCAGTATGTTGAGATCGGGGTAAAGCGTCCTGCCGACGCCTTCGGTGATCATCAGGGCTTTGCCTATCATGGCAAAATTGCGGGGAAGGCGGAGCCTGTACCTTTGAACAATGCCCATAAGCTCCCTGATCACGTCCCCGATCTCGATCTTGTTGAGCGGCAACCCGTAATAGCGCTCGATAATGTCACGCACGTCGATCTTGAAGCTCCGGACATCTTCGACATCTTCCGCCACGCCAAGCGTGCGCAGGTTCTTTACAAGACCGTCTACGTCCTTCTGCAGCAGCGAGAGAAATATGCCGCTCATCCGGTCAGCGACGTCTTCCTCGATCGTTCCGGTCATCCCGAAATCGACGGGTGCTATCACGTTGTTCTCGCACACGAAGATGTTGCCGGGATGGGGGTCTGCATGAAAGAAGCGGAGCTCGAACACCTCTTTCAGCGTAATATTTGCCCCGTTTACGGCAATGGCTTTTCTGTCGAGGCCCGCCGCGTCGAGGCGGGCGACATCCGTTATCTTGATGCCGTCGATGTATTCGATCGTCAAAACCTTCGGCGTTGTGAGTTCCCAGTATACTTTCGGAATGTATACGATGGGAGTGCCGGAAAAAAACTTCCGGAAACGGTCGATATTCTGTCCTTCCCTGACAAAATCGAGCTCGTGCCGTATTGTCCGGGCAAATTCATCTACGAGCCCTGAGGGCTCATAAAGCCTGCTCTCCGGGATCCGCCGCTCCACGAGACTCGCAAATTCGCGAAGTATATGGATGTCGTTTTCAATGACCTTGTCGACCCCTATGCGCTGGACCTTGACGGCCACATCCTCGCCCGACGGCAGCTTCGCCCTGTGCACCTGGGCAAGAGACGCCGCGGCACGGGGTTTTTCGTCAAGGGAGAGGAAAATGTCCGACACCGGACGCTTGAGTTGCGACTCGATCAATTTTTTGGCGTCCTCAAAGGGGAATTCCGGGACGTCATCCTGCAGTTTGGATAATTCCTGGATATATTCGGGCGGTATGATATCAGGGCGGCTGCTCAGGACCTGCCCGAACTTAATGAACGTCGGGCCCAGTTCCTCGAAGACGAGGCGCAGCCTCTCCGGGGCCGACAAAACCCCCCGGGCCCGGGTTTCCCTGGCGAACCTGCGGCGGGGCACGCCGTGGTATCGTGCCTTGAGCCGATCGAGAAATTCGTGGAAACCATGGCGGGCAAGGACAGACGCTATGTGGCTGTATCGCCTGAGGTCCCGTTTTTTGAAAGGCACGTTCTATGCGCCTGTTCCCGTCTTTTCCGTCGCGGCAAGGCGCGCCTCGATCCTTTTCAGCGTCTCACTCATGTCATCCCAGTCGCTTTTCGTCGGCAGGCCCATGCCCGCAATGGTCTTCCGGACGGTCTCGTTCACCCTGTCCTGAAATTCTTTCTGCTGCCTGTCCGCTTCCTTGAGCAATTTATCGACGGCCTTGTATCGCTCCGTGCTGGCAACCTCGCCCTTTTTGATAAGTTCGTCGACAAGCGCCTCGGCCTTTTCCTGTGTCATGACGATAGCACCCAGGCCCAGGAAGATGGCCTTTTTCACGATGTCCATGTTTCCCTCCTTTGTCGTTTCCTTGAAAAGCCTGAAAAACGCCGCAAGGATACCGTTCTCAGCCTAAGAGATATATAGGTCTGTGGTCCCATATTTTCAAGGCGCATAAATGAGGTCTTACGCTGGGAAACGGGAGGAATGTCGCTATGACAGAAGGTGTCCGAGGCCCGCCTGCCTCTATAACATCACGGGTTATTCCTGCATCTCTTTTTTTTCTGCAGCGGTCAGGATCTCTTCGATCTCTTTCGTGAGGTCCATCATCAGGATCTGGCTTTCACGGGTATATTCCGTGGTCCGGATCTCGCTGACCTTTTTCAGCGCCTCGATGATCCCCTCGGTCTTTGCCGCCTGCTTCCTGATCGTGTCGAGCGCGGCCTTCCTGTCCTCCTCGGACCCGGCCCGCTGGCTGCGCCGTGCCATCCCGCCGATCACCGTATTCGCGTTGAGAAGATAATGAGACAGGGTGACCATGAGCTGGCGCAGCGTTGTCAGCGCGATGGTCTTCCTTTCGTTCTCAAGTTCGACGAGCCTCAGCCGGTGCTTTTCGAGCTCTATTCTTTCCGTGACATCCCTGCAGATGCCGGCGGTCGCCGGCGTGCCCTCGTATATGATGGACTTCACCTTGTTCTCGGAATACAGTTTCGATCCGTCCTTGCAGAGCCTCATGTAAACATACTGGTCCGGGGCATGCCCGGTCATCCGCTCTTCGTAGATCTTCGCCAGGTCCGGCCGGGACTCGGAGGCCACGAAATCCATGTACGGGCGGCCCATAACCTCCTCGACCGTGTACCCGTGCATGTCGCAGAACGCCTTGTTTGCGAAGATCACCCGGCCCTTGCGGCTGACGAAGTACCCGTCGTTGATGTCCTCGATGAGCGTCCGGTACTTTGCCTCCGATTCGGCCAGTTCGCACGTCCTCTTCTCGACCGTTTCTTCGAGTTCCCGCGCATGGTCCCTGATCATTTTTTCATGGAGCGCCTCAAAATGCTCGCTGAACTTGCTGATCGAGTATGACAGGCACTCGTTCAGTTTTTCAAGCGACTCCCGGACCAAAGGAGGATCGAGCTCCTTGAGCAGGATGGGGACGGTAACGGTCCTGTAGAGTTCCCATGCGGCCTGTACCTCTGACAGGGTAAAGCCGACGTCAAGGCGCATTGCGGTGAACCTTTCGATAAAAATGTCCATATTGGACCGGTCATTTTCAATGACAAAAGAAAAGGTTGCATCGGTTGCCTGCGTTACATTGCCCCGCAACTCCTCAACGGGGCGCTGCGAATATCTTTCGCTCAGCGTGGGGATCCTGGCCACCCAGGCTTCGATTATTGCATCGCGATGTTTCCTGAGAAGATGCTCGAGATCCATTACTGCAAGCCTATATCCGAATCGGTGATCCGTCAAGAATATCCCGGTCTTCTGCTTGCAGCACTCACATCGTTTCTTCTGTGAGGGCATCGCAGGACACCTGTCTAAACCGGGTCAAATTATGCTAAGATATTGTGTCCGGCTGACAGGGCCCGCCGGTATTACGGCAATGTTAGAGGGTTTGCGAGGAGATATCTCTATGCATAAAAATCAGACGCCATGCGGCAAAGCCGCTTTAAGCATATTCCTGCGGTATGCCGGTTTTGTGCTGGCGTTATTTGGCATATTATCCTGTCTTTTCTGCACATCGGCCCGGGCAACCGATGAAGTTGAAAATCTGCGCCAGAAATTTACCATACTCAAGCCGCATCTCGAGAATAATCAGTTCAACCGCCAGCTGTACCTCAATTCCGTTGAGCTTGACTATTCGATCAGGGGGGACGTATATGCGGTCCTCGACTATCCCGTTTCGGATGCAAGCAAGGCCCTGAGCGACCCCGAGAAGGGGCCGGCCAGCCTGTGCCAGATAATGATGCTCCATCCCAACACAAAATACTGCCGGGCAACCAACGGCAAGACCGGTAAAACGCTTCTCACCAAGATCGGGAAGAAAAATGAGCAGCCGCTGGAGGATGCCTGGGACATGGAGTTCACCTACCGGAACGAGACCACGCCCGGTACCGGGTATATGCGCATAGAGCTTAAGTCCGACGCCGGGCCCCTCAGTACAAGAGATTATCTCATCATGGTCAGAATGGTGGGCCTTGACGAAAATCGCAGCTTCCTTCACCTGTCGTATTCGCTCGGCTATGGCCTCGCGGCCCGTACGGCGATGAAGGTCTACCTTGCCACCATAGGGAGGGACAAGGTGGGTTTCACCCGGCTCGACAATCCCCCCGCCGCCGATCCCCGCTATATTCGTGGCTTACGGGGAGTCGTCGAGCGCAATACGATGCGTTACTACCTGGCGATCGAGGCCTTTTTGAACTCCACGTACCTCCCCGCTGACCAGCAGCTCAACCGCAGGCTCACCCGGTGGTTCGACGCCACGGAAAAATACACGCGGCAGCTGCACGAGGTTGAACGGCAGGACTACCTGAAGATGAAACGCGACGAGCACCAACGGCTTCAAAATCCCCAAAACTGATGTTTTTTGAGAGAATGGCGAAAAATAGCGATGGAATACCGGCAATTATTGAACAATTGCCTTTTCGTGTGATATATAAAAAAACAGGGAATCAAATATAATAACGAGGGGAGAGACGGCTCATGGACGAACGAGAAATAACCGAACGGATCTGTAAGCTTTTCGAAGACACGGTACCTGTATTGCACGATATATATAAAGGTTTTATGGGCCAGAAGCTGAATCTCCTGAAAGAGAGCAGGACAAAGTTCCGTGACTCTCTCATAGCGACCCTGCCGGGCGTGGAAAAAATAATCGAGGACAAGGAAAAGAACGCGGCCGAGCAGATGTTCATCGCCGCACTTCCCCATTTCCAGCGCATCGCCCTTGCCCTTGACAATCTTGTCGACAAAATGGAAATAAAAGTCGAATCCAATATCCTCTTTACCGACAAGGCCCTCGACGAGATCAGGCAGCTCATGGTCGCCGTCGCCGCCGAATTTGTCGATGTGAAGGATTACTGTGCGACACGAAACCCCGTTCTCAGGAAACAGATCGACGCCAACCTCGACAAGGTCACAAACCTTATCAACGAATTTGATTCTATCCATCAGAACCGTCTTATCAGCGGCGTATGCATGCCCCAGGCATCCTACCTTTACATCGACATGACCGACTCTCTCAAGAGAATGTCCCGCGAGCTTTCATCATTCGCCTCACTTCTCACACCGCGCGCCTAAGATACCGTACATCGAAAAAGGCCCTGTCCCCAGGGCCTTTTTTTCGTAAGGCGTAAGAGCGTAAGGCGTAAGGCGTCAAAAATTGGATAAGAATCGCTGATTTCGCATCTCGAGACCGAAAGACAGAAGTCGTGGAGTTTTTTGCTTTTACCCCTTACCCCTTACGGTTTTCCGAATAGCTTCCTCAGCGGCACCTCCGTCCGCTCTACCTGCCCCGGTACTTTAAGCCATATCGTTTTGGTTGTCACCCAATGATATCCTGCAGGCCTCCCGCGGCGCAGCACGGTTGCGGCGCAGTTGGAGCGGGCCAAGAATAGTGTTGAAGGTTTTAACGATTTAATGGGAAAATTCAGCAGGAGGAGACAGCGTGAAGGTTTGCGACATCCTGAAAAAGCAGGGCTGCATAGAAGAGGAACATATCGAGAAGGCGCTGAAGATACAGGCCGGCAGTGCTAAACCTATCGGCACGATCCTTGTCGAGATGGGGGCGGTGAAAGACGGCGAGCTTGAAGAGGCCCTCACTCTTCAATCCGACCTCGATTCCGAGGGCTTTTCCGACAAGGCCGCTTTCCTCGAGACGATCGACCCCTTTTGTGGGCTTGACCCGGGCGAACTGGCCGGGATAAGCGAAACCATGGAATGGAAAAGGTTCGACCCGGGCGAAATGATACAGAAGGAAGGGACCACGGACCAGCGTTTTTATATCGTCAAGAACGGGTTGGCAAAGATCTTCATGGAGAAAGACCGCGAGGAGAAGATCATTGGCTTCTTAGGCGAAGGCGATTTTTGCGGGGTGACGGCACTTCTGTCCGACGGGGCGAACCCGTCGACGGTGACCGCGGTCGAGCAGACCCTCTGCCTTGTTCAGGACAAGGGCCCCTTCGCCGGGATGGTTGGGTCGCACCCGGATTTCGTCACGTATTTCAACGGCCTGATCATTCGCCAGTCGAAGAGGGTTTTTACGAAGCTTCTTGCAACGGGCACCGGGACTATGACCCAAACCGAGCCGTTCCTCTACACGAAGCGGGTGAAAGACCTCCTCTCTCCGGGGCAATTCTTCCTGTCCCCCGGAAACACGCTGGAAGAGGCAGCCGGACGGCTGACCGGAAGCGGGTCCCGCACCGCGGTGGTCCTTGATGCGGATGGCGGCGTTCTCGGGACCTTAGGCCTCGAAGAGCTCGTCGAGGCATCAATCCTCCGGGGCGAGGCACGTACGCACACGGTCGGCCCCATCGTGAGGAGGGACCCGGCAGTCATCGACGGCGAACATTATTTCTTCGACGCCCTGCACCAGATGATGAAGCAGGGCAGGGAAAGCCTCGTCGTGGTGGAGTCGGGCAAGGCCCTGGGTGTGTTGACAAGCCTCGACCTGTTGAAATTCAGGGGACGGGAGGCGCTGTCGCTCATACGGAGCATCGAAGAGGCGCAGTCCCCCGGCGATCTCAACCTGTTGAGACAGGATGTCGAGAACGTCCTGAGGGTCCTTGTATCGGATGGCGCGCTCCCCTCGCATGCCTGCAAGATCGTGAGTGAGCTGAACGACCGGATTGTAAAAAGGACGATCCGGCTGTCCGAAGAGATGCTCGGCGCGCCGCCTGTACCGTATGCATGGCTGGGCCTCGGCAGCGAAGGCAGGAAGGAACAGACACTTCTTACGGACCAGGATAATGCCCTCGTTTTCGATCCCGCAGCCTCAGGTCAAGATCCGGCCCGGATACAAAAATATTTTGAGTCCCTGGCGGACACTGTCGTCAATAATCTGAACCAGTGCGGGTTTCCGCTGTGCAAGGGGAATATCATGGCCACGAACCCCCGCTATTTCGGGGACCTCACGTCCTGGATGGCCAAAACGAAACACTGGATAAAGACGGGCACCGAAAAAGGAGAGGACCTGATAGACATATACACCTTCCTCGATTTCCGGGCAGTCTACGGGAGCGAATTGCTCGACAGCACGCTCAGGAGGCACGTCGCGGATGAGTTCGGGCGCAACCCGGCCGCCTTGCGCCTGCTCGCGCAACCCATCATCGACATCCCGGTGCCCCTTGGTTTTTTCAAGAACTTCGTCGTCGAAAAGAACGGGAAATACAAGAACACTGTCAACATAAAGGTAAACGGGCTCCTTCCGCTGACGACCTGCGTGAAACTGCTCGCCTATCACGCCGGGGTGACCGAGGCAAACACCCTTGAACGGTTGAACGGGCTGAGAGAAAAGGGGATACTGCCTCCGGACCGCTGCGAGTTCATCATCCAGGCCTTCGAGACGTTCCTCGGGCTCAAGATCCAGAACAACCTGCTGAACCTCGACGAAGGGCGGGACTTCAGCAACAACGTCAACCCTTCGGACATGAACACCCGGCAGAAGCAATTATTGAAAGATTCTTTTCTCGCCGTTACGGAGATACAGAAGATAACGAAAGACGTCCTGAAAATGATGTGAGTCAGCCCGGCAGTTCGCTGTGGATTTCGGCCCGCCTCATAGTTTAATATTAGTGCACGTATTGACGTTCCGGGAGCACCGGGATCAAAAAAGACCGGAGGCATGACAGATATGGGTTCATTGACACGGAAAGCGGCTATTGTGGGGGTCGGGCTGTCCGACCTGGGGCATACCCCTGATAAAACATTTCTCCAGCTCATAACTCAGGCGACCCAGCGCGCGCTCGACGACGCGGGCCTGAAGAAAAGCGATATAGACGGACTTTTCTCGGCAGGATGGATCACGATGGAGTCGATCATGGTCGCCGAGTACCTCGGCATTCAGCCGGTTTACTCGGACAACACACTGCCCGGCGGCTCGGCGTTCGAGTTCCACGTCGAGCACGCAGTCGCGGCAATATCGGCAGGTCTGTGCGAAACGGCCCTGATATGTTATGCCGAAACACCGCTTTCCGATCGCAAGAGACGCATAAACAGGAGCTTCACGACCGGCAACCCCCACGAAACGGAGGAACAGTTCGAGGTCCCGTACGGCCAGTGGGTGCCCATCCCCACGTATGCCCTTGCTGCGCAGCGGCACATGTACCAGTACGGGACGACGAGCGAACAGCTCGCCGAGATAGCCGTCGCGGCGCGCAAATGGGCGGCCCTGAACCCCCTCGCGTCGATGCGCGACCCGCTCACCGTCGAGGACGTTCTCGCGTCCCCCATGCTGTCGACGCCCCTGCGCCTTCTGGATTGCTGCCTTGTCAGCGACGGGGGCGGGGCCGTCATTATAACGTCGGCGGAACGCGCGAAGAACCTCAGAAAGAAACCCGTGTGGGTCCTCGGCACCGGCGAGGCGCACACCCATAGAAGCATCAGCGGGATGCCTGACCTTACCGTCTCGCCGGCAAAGATCTCGGGCGCCAGGGCCCTCTCCATGGCGGGCGTCTCCCCGTCGGATATCGACGTGCTGCAGTTGTACGATTCATTTACGATCACGGTCCTTTTGCAGCTTGAAGACCTCGGGTTCTGCGCAAAGGGTGAAGGAGGCCCGTTCGTCGCGTCAGGGCGGCTCGCACCGGGAGGGGCCACGCCGGCCAATACCGGAGGAGGCGGCCTGTCATGTCTTCACACGGGGATGTTCGGCATCTTCCTCCTCATAGAAGGTGCATCCCAGCTTCGCGGGGAATGCGGCGAACGGCAGGTTGCCAATGCGAAGCTTGCGCTCTGCAACGGCGTGGGCGGCAACCTCGCATCGAGCGGTACCGTCATCCTGGGGGTGGAATAAGCCATGACGACTGAATATAAAAAACCATTGCCATTCATAAACAACGAGACGAAGCCCTACTGGGAGGCCGCGAGGTCGCACGAACTGCTCCTCCGCACATGCCGTGCATGCGGGCAACACTACTTTTATCCCCGCGATTTCTGCCCTTCATGTTTCTCTTTCGATGTCGAGTGGGTGAAGGCGAGCGGCCGAGGCACCGTCTATTCGTTCACGATCTGCCTTCTCCCCGCAGCGGGCTTCAAGGATGTCGTCCCGTACAACCTCGCGCTCGTGGAACTCGAAGAGGGCCCCCGGATGATGACCAACATAGTCGACTGCCCGAACGACGACATAAAGATCGGCATGCCGGTAGAGGTCACCTTCGACGACGTCACCCCGGACGTGACCCTGCCCAAATTCCGCCCGTTAAAATGACACCCGGTTTTTCACCTTGAACTTTGAACCTTGAACTTTGAATCAAAGCCGTGCCTAGCACGGCTTTGAACTTGTATCCGTGACAATGCTCGCATCTTCGAGCTTTTTCTTCTCCGATTTCGCGCATTCCGGGCACTCGGGCGGTTCTTCCTCTCCCGGTATCGCGCTGTACGTGACACCGCACACCCTGCAGATAAACTCTCTTTTTTCAGCCATGCAACACCCCTCGTTCTTATTTCCTTCACATTCAATAAGAACGCCTGCTATCGCTGTCAAGTCACCAATTCTTGGATGACACCGCATGAAGCGTGGAACGTGGAACGTGGAACCTTTTTTTCTTTTTTCAGCTCGGTTCGATGAGTGCGATGTAGAGGTCCATGACATTCGTTCCCGTCGGCCCTGTCATGACGAGGCCGCCGGCTTTTTTGAAGAAATTATAGGAGTCGTTCCGGCCGAGGTATTCTTCCGGATCGAGGCCGTGCGCCCGGGCTTCCGGTATCGTGTTCCCGTCGACGAGTGCGCCCGCCGCGTCGGTCGGGCCGTCGGTCCCGTCGGTCCCGCCTGACAGGAACGTTATCCCGTCGGTCCCGGTGATCTCCTGTGCAAACGCGAGGGCCATTTCCGTGTTCCGTCCGCCTACCCCGTCGCCTTTGACGGTGACCGTCGTTTCGCCCCCGTAGATAAAGCACATGCCCTGCCTGCCGGGGACCTGAAGCCGCTTCAGCGTCGAAATTGCAGCCGAGGCGAAGCGCCCGGCGATCACACGCGCCTCGCCCGCGATATTGTTTGCCGGGGCAACAGGAATGAAACCGAGTTCCAGCGCCTTTTGCTGCGCGGCTGCCGTCGCCTTTTGGTTGTTCGCGATTATTATGTTCTCCACATGAGCGAAAACAGGGTCATCTTTCTTCGGCGTTTCGGGTATCGTCCCCGAGGCACCGGCATTGAGGCGTGTGAGAACGCCGGCAGGCACCTTTTCCATAAGGCCGTATTTCTTGAGGACACCGATCGCGCCTTCATACGTTGCCGGGTCGGGCGCGGTCGGCCCGGATGCTATCACATCGAGGCGGTCCCCAATGACATCGGAGAGTATCAGGGATATGACGCGGGCCGGATATGCGGCTTGAGCGAGCTGACCACCCTTTACACCGGAGATGTGCTTGCGCACGGTATTGAGCTCATCGATCGTGGCGCCTGCCTTGAGAAGGAGGCCCGTCACGGCCTGTTTCTCTGCGAGCGATATGCCGTCCGCCGGCAGTGCAAGCAGGGCCGACCCCCCTCCTGATATCAGGGTCAGAACGAGAGATCCCTCACCGGCTTCACGGAAAAGCTGAACGATCTCGCGGGCCGCATCGACGCCCGCCGCATCCGGAACGGGATGGCCTGCCTCGAACACCCTGATAGACGGCGGAAACACCTCGCTCTTCACGTGCCCGTACTTTGTAAGGACGATCCCCCTGACCGGTATTTCGCGGGATATCTCTTCGACCGCGGTTTTCGCCATCGGGACGGCCGCTTTGCCGAAACTTGCCAGGATGACTTCCTTCAAACCGCTTTCACGGCAGATACTCACGATATGGGGCATGAACCCGCGTACCGACCCGCCGGGCTCGACCGCGCGGATGCCGGCCTCGAAAATGTCACGTATCGCCTGTTTTCGTTCAGCGGGCGTCATGCTTTGTCCCGATGCATATATGTTTTCGCAGGAAAGAGGACGCTTTTGACCCGGCATGGAGCGAGATGAGGGCCCCGGCGGCCGCGGATTGGGGGTTTCCGGGACCGCGCGGGGAATTGGGGGTGTGAAGATGGATGTGGGTGGGGGAAGGGCATTGCACTGTCACACCTCAACGGGTTTGAAGATAAGGACAATGCCCATAACGACAAAGACCATGGTCTCCGCGGCGGGTCCCCAGTACCTGCCCGTTATTGCCATGACGAGGCCGAGGACAAAAGCGGAGACGAAAGTGCCCTTGATGTTGCCGAGGCCCCCGACGAGGACCACGGCGAAGCTGATGAGGAGCACCATCATTCCCATATAGGGATGGACGGATGTAATAGGCGCATACAGCACGCCGCCAAGGGCGGCGAGGCAGCTGCCTATGACGAAAACGATCGAAAAATACTTGTCAACATTGATGCCGAGGCTCTTCACGGCATCCTTGTCCTCGAGAGAAGCGGTGACGATCTTCCCGATCACCGTCTTCTTGAAAAAAACGGTGAGCGCGCCAAAGATCACGAGTGCCAGGACAATGATAAGAACGCGGTACATCGGCAGGGTCACCGAAAAGATGTCTATGTCCTTGCCGATCGGGTCGGAAAGGGGAATGGGGGACGCGCCCCAGATCCACTTGATGATGTCGACGCCGATGAGGACAACGGCATACGTGGCGATAATGGCATAGTCGATGGAGACCCCGTACAGCTTGCGGATGACGAAGCGCTCGATAACGTAGCTGATGGGGATGACCGCCGCCACCGCGATCACGGCACCGAGGAAGAAGTTGTTCCTGACAAAGGGCAGTGACGTGACGAGGAGGTATGCGCCGATCGTGTACACGAACCCGTGCGCGAAGTTGACTATCCGCATCGTCCCGAATGTGAGCGACAGCCCTATGCTGATAATGTAAAGGATGGCCCCGATGGTCAATCCGTATGCGATCGTGTTTATCATTGTCCTTACCTCGCCAGCGCGTCGCGCCTCTTACTTACGAGCCCGACAAGAAATCCCCACACGCCCGCCCGGAACCTGAAAACGACGACAAGGAGGGCGAACCCGAGGAACATCTCCCATCTGGGTATGTAAGAGGCAAGATAGTTGCTGATGGCCATGTAAACGACCCCTCCCACGATGGAGCCGTACAGGCTCCCGGAGCCGCCGATCAGTGCCGCAAAGATGACCTCCACTGCCCGGCCGGGATCGATAAAGCTCGGCGTCACGTAGCCGTAATTGATGATCGACAGGGCACCCGCAAAGGCCGAGATCGCCGTCGAAAGTATAAAAGTCACCCATTTATAGAGAAAGGTGTTATAGCCGAGAAATTTCACCCGGGTTTCGTTCTCCTTGATGGATCGTATCAGGACCCCGTACGGTGACATGGTGAACTTCTTCAAAAAGAAGTAGACAAGGAGCAGGCAGAAGAGAACGAACCCGAAAACGACCCCTTTGCTGCCAAAATTGGGAAAAGAGAGCTTCGCAAAGTACGCCGACATGCCGTCCTCGCCGCCCGTTACCTTCGAAAAAGCGACGAGCACGAGGAAGTAGCCCACCTGGCAGAAAGCGAGGTTGATGAGGGCAAAACAGGCTCCCGTCGTCCTGACAATGATGGGCCCTAAGATGACCCCGACGAGGGCCCCCGCCGCTATGGCCGCAAGGATCGCGAGAAGCGGGTTGTGGGCGATGTGTTCCGAAAAGAGGGTCACGGCGTATGCGCCGGTACCCAGAAAGAGCGGGTGGCCGAAAGAGAGCCGGCCCATGAACCCGTAAAGGAGATTGAAGCCCAGGACGTAGATGCAGAAGATGGCAAAATCGGTCGTCCTGTTTATGCCGAGAAGCGGCAGTATGACGAGGAACCCGGCGGCTATGAGAGGGATATCCAGGCGCTGCCAGATATTCCCTTTTTTGAATGCAGCATCAACTGTTTGCATGGCCTTTAAGCCTCTCTTTTAAGCGCCCCCTTACCGTGTCTCGCAAGCGGCAAGGGGGCGGTGTTATCGGATCGATCAAACGAGACTCTTGAGAAATTCCTTGTAGCCCATGACATGACCGATCTTGGGGAAGATCCATTTTTCAGCGTATTTCTGTTCCTCGTCGGTATCGGTACCTGTGCAGTCGCCGATGACGATGACCCGGTAGCCGTGATCGTAGGCGGAGCGGGCCGTCGATTCCACGCACCAGTTGGTGTGGAACCCCACGATCGCCACGTGCTCGATCATGTTGACGCGGAGCGTGTAATCGAGGGCGGTCGACCAGAAGGCGTCGAGGGTCTTCTTGCCGCGGATTATGATATCGCCCTTCTGCGGGGTGAGCTCGGGGATGATCTCCGGGCCGGGTGTTCCCGCTACCCAGGCGCCCGCCACTTTCTTCCCGTGGAGCTTCCAGCCTGTCGGCATGTCGATCTCGAGCCCTCTCAAGCCGCCCATGCCGGGGCCCTTCTTGTCGATCTCGGGGAAACCGGGTTCAAAGGCCTCGAAAGGTATATACATGATCTTCTTGATCTTCGGCCGCGCCTTGTTGACGAGTTCCACGAGGTTCCCGATGACGTTGCGCTTCTCGAGCTGGTCCGCGATGAACTGGTACATCGAACCGCCGGGCTTCAGGAAGTCATACTGCGGTTCGATAAGGACGATTGCCGTCTTCTTGGCGTCGATCTTTATACTTTTTTTTGCTGCCATGGTCTTGCCTCCTGTTTTTATATTCGTTTCTGCATCACATCCGGGAGCCAAAACGCCCCCCGCAGGGAATTCAAAAATTACAGGTACTCCTCCAGTTTCGTCTTGTCCCCGATATCCGCCTTGTCCGTAAATTCCTGCACGATCTTGCCTTCCCGCATGATATGGACCCTGTCCGCCAGCATCCCGACAACGGAGAGGTTCTGCTCCACGATGATCAGGGAGATCTTGCCCTTCATCATCGAAAGGACGTTCATTATATCGTTGATGGTGCCTGCGGCAAGCCCTTCCGTCGGTTCGTCGATAAGGAGCAGTTTCGGGTCGCCGACAAGCGCCCGGCCGATGAGCAGTATCTGCCTCTGGCCGCCGCTCAAGGACCCGGCCCTGAGGTTTAAGAATTTCTCCATTTTCGGGTAAATGCTCATGATCTTCTCGACGGCCGTGGAAACCTTTTCCTTGACCGGGTACGCCGCCAGCTCGAGGTTTTCCTTGACGGTGAGGTGCGAGAAGACCCTTTTGTCCTGGAAAACGTAACGTATTCCCTGCAGGGCCACCTTTTCCGGGGGAAGGTCTTTCAGGTCCCGTCCCAGGAAGCTGATGCTCCCCCTCACGGGTTTCATAAAGCCTGCTATGGACTTGAGGAACGTGGTCTTGCCCGCCCCGTTGCGTCCCGCTATAAAATCCATACTGCCCGCCTGGAGCTCAAGGGAGATGTCGTGAAGAACGAGGGCGTGACCGTAAGCGACATCGATATTTTTCACACTGAGCATGTCAGCCCCTCCTCCTTGCCCCAGTAAACCTCCCTGACTGCGGGGTCGCCCAGCACGCAGCCCGGTTCGCCGTCTGCGATAAGCCGGCCTTCGGCCAGGACGCACAGCCGCCCCACCATGTCGACGATCCGCGATATCTTGTGCTCGATTATAACGAGGGAAATTTTCTCCTTCACCTTTTTGATTATGGTCGAGACCTCCGTTATCTCGTGGTCGGACAGGCCCGCGAACGGTTCGTCGAGAAGGAGTATCTTCGGATCGAGCGACAGAGCGACGGCTATCTCGAGTTTGCGCTTGTCACCATAGGAAAGCTCCGAGGTCATAAGCGGAGCCTTGTCCGCGATCCCCATGATCTCGAGCTTCTCGCGGCAGCCCGCCATGATGCGGTCCTTGCGGATATCCGTGAAGAAGAATTTCCACTTGGACGCGTGATACTCGCCGAACCTGATCGTCGACAACACCAGGTTGTCTATGACGGGAAGGGAATCGAATACGGAGACCAGCTGAAAGGTCCGTATAATGCCCATCGTCACCCGCTTGTGCGGCGGGACGCTGGTTATATCGCGGCCGTGGAAGAATATCCTGCCTTCGGTCGGCTGATAGAGCCCTGTCAGCAGGTTGAAGAAGGTCGTCTTCCCGGCTCCGTTCGGGCCTATCACGCCGACGGCCTCTCCCTCCTGCATGTGGAAATCGACGCCGTCCACCGCCGTAAGACTGTTGAACCGTATTGTCGCTTTTTTCGTCTCTATTATTGGGTTCGTTGACATCCCGGACTCCCGCAAAACATCGTATCGAGGGAAGGGGCGGTCACTGCGACGGCCCCTTCCCTCACCATGCACATCTAATATCCGAGCGACTTCAGGTTGGGGAGATAATCCTCGCCCGTGTAAGCGCCGATGATCTTCACAAGGTCCCACTTGGGATTCTTGCGTTCTTTGGCGCCTTTACCGAGCGTCACGTAAGCGCCGTATTTGAAAAGGGGCTCGTGGTCGGCCCGCCAGGTCCCCTTGCCCTTCATTGAATCGAAGGTCGGGTTGGCCATGAGGGCCTTCGAAATTGCCTTGCCGTCGAGCGATTTGGCAAGCTCCATGCCGCGGACCGCTTCCATCACCCCTTCGTACGCCATTGCAGAGTACGGGTCCGGGGGATACTTGTATTCCGCCTGAAACTTCTTCGTAAAGGCATCTGACGCCTTCACGATCGCCGCATCCTGGAAGCCTTTCATGTCATAATACCAGGACATGAGCGAGTAGACGCCTTCCAGGGCTTCCGGCGGCACGCCGCTGCCGAATGCGTTCGTCATCCAGTTGAACCATATCTTCGAATTCTTCTTGAGGCCGACTTCATACGTCTGTTTCAGAACGTTGATCGCGTCGACACCCCAGTGCGCGAGCATGACGATGTCCGGTTTCTTCTCCTTGATCTTGAGCAGGTACGATGTGTAATCGCTCGTGCCGACAGGCGATTCGAAGTATTCGACCTGCACCTTTCTCGCGTCGAAGGCATCCTTCGCCCCAGCCCACTGGTCACGGCCAAAGGCGTACGCGGGACCGAAGAAAACGATCTTCTTGAGTTTCAGTTTGTCCACTATGTAGGAAGCGCCGGCGTAGCCGATCGAATAGGCGCTGCCGTGAATGGCAAATGTCGTTTCCGCCATTTCCTTCTTATCGAACATGGTGACCGCAACGACATTGACAGGGAAGTAGGCTATGCTTGTCTTCTTCACTTCCTTGTTGAGCGCAGCCGAAATGGGCGCGAAGGTCTGGCCGACAACGGCGTTGACCTTGTTCTCGTCGATGAGCTCCCGGAAGCGCCGTATGGCAACATCGGGTTTCGACTCGTCATCCTTCACGAAAAATTCGATGGGGACCTTCTTCGCGCCGAGGTTTACACCGCCTTTCGCATTTATCTCCTTTATGGCCAGCTTTGCGCCGTCAAGCTGTACAGGGCCGATGGGGGAAGCGGCGCCGGTGAGGCCGAAAATGAGGCCGATCCTGACCTTGTCCTGCGCGTACGCGCCGGTCGTCGAAAGGCCGACGAAACCAGTCATGAAAAAGCCGACGAGAAAAATAATTGAAAATACCTTCATGTTCCTGGACATCACAGTTCCTCCTTTCAAAGTGTTGATATGCCTAACCCTTTCTCTTGTCCTTGCCTTTATCTTCACCGACCTCCTTCCACGCGTCCGATCCGACGCTCTTTTCAATGAGCTCGATCATGCGGGAGTTGTGCCGGTTGAAAGCGGCCTCGGTCCGGTGCGGCTCGCGGTCCTTGAGGGCCTCGTATATGTCGACGTGGTCGCTGTAGAGATCGGCGAGGGCGGGGCTTATATGCAGTGCTATGGGCCGCATCTTGTTCTTGACCGCATGAAGCATCTCCTGGAGTGTCTTGTTGCGGCTGGCCTCGTAGACGAGCGCGTGAAATTCGTAGTCAAGCTGCGAGTAACTGACAAGATCTTCGTTCTGAACGGCCTTTTCCTGCTCTTCGATAGATTTCTTCATCTTCTTCAGTATCTTTGCATCGATGCTTGCGGCGGCAAGCCGCGCGGCAAGGCCCTCCAGGGCGTCCCTCACCTCGTAGAGCTCTATGGCCTTCTCGGGTTTCAGGGTGACCATGAAGACGCCCCGGTTCGGGATATTTTCGAGGAGCCCTTCCTGGATCAACCGGTGGACAGCTTCCCACACGGGCGTCCGCGAAGCGCCCACTTCCTTGGCGATCTGTTCGACATTGATCCTGGCACCGGGGTTGAAACGGTAATCGGCGATCATGTCTTTCAGGATATCGTAGATCTGGTTGCTGAGCCTTTGCCTGCTGAGTATCTGGGTCGTCATGCGAATAATTGTAAATTCCAGCCGATTCCATGTCAAGATATTTCGTGAAATATTTTTCATATTTCATGAACTTTTACACACTATGATCCGTTTCTTATCAAGGAGTTGCCCATGGGACAACTTTCATTTTTAAGTTTTATTATTGATGTGTGAGTTTGAGGAGTTACGGACTGCAGGCGACGGGGATTTTCCTCATGCCTATTTGGTAAGTGCCAGGACATCGTGGACTAAAAATGTGTCAGGACATCGTGGACTAAAATTATACCACCACACCACACCAGCCGTCATTCCGGCTTGCCGGAATCCAGCGTCTTTGTTTTTCCGTCATTCACGTTCATAGAGTTAATACTTCCGTGTATAGGGCCGCCGGCGTCTGATCTATCAGTACAAGTTATGTGCAGGTTTCCAAAGAGAGTTACCGCAAGAAAAACCAACTGAAAAGACGCTGGATTCCGGCAAGCCGGAATGACGGTTAGAGGGAAAAGACGCTGGATTCCGGCAAGGGAATGACGGTTAGAGGGAAAAGCCACTGGATTCCGGCAAGCCGGAATGACGGATGGAGGGAAAGGACACTGGATTCCGGCAAGCCGGAATGACGGATGGAGGGAAAGGACACTGGATTCCGGCAAGCCGGAATGACAATAGAATTGTCTGACACTCTCAGTCCAGGATGTCCTGGCACAAAAAAGAGTCTACGACGTCGTGACACACAACAGCTATTACCTGTGGCCCATTACCTATTACCTGTCACCGTACACTCCGGTATCTTCTGCTCCGGGAGCTTTATGACGTCCGACGGGCAGGTCGATGCGCACAGCCCGCACGCGACGCATGCATCCTGGTCTATGTGCGCCTTCGGGACGCCGGTGTTCATTATGGGGCCGAAGACCGAGACCTGGGTGTCGACGATCGTCATGTCTATTGCCTTCTGCGGGCAGGCGTCCTTGCAGGAGCCGCATCCGCTGCAGCGCTCCTCTTCCAGGGTCGGGTACAGCCGTTCCTCTTCCCGGTCGAGGATGATCTCGCCGACGGCGCCCAAGACCTCCCGCGCTTTCCAGCGTTTATCGCGCGGATGGCGCAGGAAGCCGACATGGTATTTCTTGCGGCTCCAGCGCGTGGGGTTCCAGCGCAGCTGGGGCTCGGAACGGTACACAGAAAGGAATTCACGGCCTGCGAAACTATCCGTGTAATCGTTGAAATAAACGACGTGGTCCACATCGAAGGAAAGGTCTTTCCCCCCGCCCGTGATGGAAAAGTTTCCATTGCCGGCGGCAAAGGCCTGGCCCTCTTCGAGATTGATCACGATGATCCCTTCGCGCCGGGCTTTTTCCAGGGTCACCTCATCATACGACGGCATGACGATGTTCTTCGTGACGATGTACACCGTCTTTCCCGCCTGTTTCAACGCGCGGGCTGCCTCGACGAACCGTGCCGACATGTACTCGTAGAACATCGCGTCGCCGGGATCGTCAGTTCCGAGGTAGAACGCGCAGGATGCAAGGTCACGGTCCGGCATGTGTATCTCCGGAGGCTCTTCATCTTTGAGAAGTCCCCTATCCCGGGCTTCGGTAATGAGGGTTTCGGCATCCTTGACTGCAAGGACCCCCGCCCCGAAACCTGTCAGGATCGAATCCTTGATATTCATAGGCTCCAGTGCCCCGCCGCAGGCGAAAACACCCTCTGCGTCCGTGGCAAGCGGCGACCCTTCCGCGGCAAAGCCGTATTCGTTTACAGAGAAACCGAACAGTGCGGCAAGGTCCTTCATGCCCGGGTTCGGGCGCAGGGCTATCGCAAGAACGACGTAATTGAACCGCTCTTCTTTCAATTGCCCGTCGACGAAGTAGCGGACGGTCACGCCCGTTTCATCCTCTTCGAAATAACGGGAATTGGCCCGGACGAACCGGACGCCGGAATCCTGAAAGATCTTCTGGAGGTAAAATTCCTGCCCGAACAGTCGTAAGTCGTTGTAAAAGACGGCTATCTCGGGTTTCGCGCGCTGGAGCGTCCACTTGACCTCGCGTATCGTGTACGAGCAGCAGACGGACGAACAGAGAGGGTACTCCTTCGAGCGCGACCCGACGCAGAGGAAAAATCCGACCTTGTCGAAATCTTCCGGCAATTCACCGTTGCGCTGGTCGATCTTCTGGTCGTACTCGAGGCTCGTCATGACCCTCTTCCCCTTGTATTCAACCGGATCGTAGGGTGAAAGGCCGGCGGCCACGATGACCCTGTCTATGTTCAATGACTCGCCGTTTGTCAGCGTTACGGCAAACTCAGCTCCACTCTTTTTCACATCTGTTATCGAGGTGTCCCTGATGACACGAAGCCGCGGATCGTCTTTTATCTCGTCGTAAAATGTCTTGAAACCTATCCTGCAATTGGCGATGCGCGCCATTGTCCCGCCGAGCTCCGGCGTGTTCTCAAGCACAACCGCGTTGTGGCCTTCCTTGAGCACGACCTTTGCCGCCGAGATGCCGCTTATGCCGCCGCCTATGATCAGAACGTTCATAATGCGCTCTTCTCTCCCATGATGTGCAGAAGGAGGTCAGTAAAGTATATGACCTTCCGCTCCCCCGAAAAGGTTTTCAGCGCCATGTGGCACAGGGGGCAGAACACGACAAGTGTCCCTGCCGACTTTTCGAGTATGATGCGGGAAAGCTTTTCGGTGACCGATTTATCGATAAATATCTGGTTCCCGCCGCAGCAGCGGTCCTTCGCCGCCTCGCCCGCGACCTCGCCGCCGAACCGGGCGATCGTCTCTTCCATGATGGTCTTGTTGCGGATCGCGGTCTCTTTCGGGCGCAACAGGATGCACCCGTAATAGGGGGTGAAGACCTGGCCTTTCAAGTCCCTTGCCTGCTTCATCCAGGCGAAAAAAGACTCGTCAAAGATATCGAGCGGGTGAACGACGCCGAACTCGTACGCTTCATCTGCTTCTTTGAGGTTCTTGTAGCATGCCGGGCATGGCGCAACGATGTCGTGACAATGCCCCCGTGCCTTGTCGAGATTTTTCTTCGAGAAACTGAGCAGTTCCTTTCGGTCGCCGTACTCGAATGCGCCGCAGCAATTCCAATCCGGGATCTCTTTCATGGTGTGCCCCGCCCTGGCGAATATAAGTTTAATGCCCTTATCGAGCCTGTGTGCCGATCCGGTAAGCGAACAGCCGGGATAATATCCGTATTCCATCTCAGGTCCTTTTTACCTTGTGCGGCAGGTGGAATCCCATGTACTCCATCCACCGCGTCATATGCTGAATATATCCGCCCTTCAAGAGGAACGGGACGGCCTTCAGGAGGACGTACGGCTCGTACACCCTGCCGAAGAGCGAGACCGACCCCTTGAACGCCTTCTCGAACGGCGATTCCATCTTCAATTCGTGGCGGATCGCCCGGATGACGTCCGGTATCCGGATCTCCCACGGGCACGCCCCCGTGCACCGGTAGCATCCCGTGCAGGATTTTACCAGCGGTTCGTCGGCCGATATGTCCTTGCCGAGAAATATCCTCTGGAGCATCTCCTGCGGATTTGTGTCGCCCGCTATATCGTTGACCGAGCAGACCGACGCGCAGATCTTGCATCCCAGGCACACGGAAAAATCCTGCCTCTTGTAATCGGTCAATTCTATGGCATGATCAGTCTTCGGCATCTTTCAATTCATCCTCGTTGAATGTAACGAATGGCAGCGGTTCTTCGGCGCTGCGACCGGACATGTACGAGAATACCCCCTGCAGCCTTTCCGATATCCCCTTGAAGTATTTCGTGAGCGGGATGCCCTGCGGACATGCCTCTTCGCAGGCGCCGCACCCGACGCATGTCTGGGACACGTGGTACATCCGGATCAAATGAAACAGCTCCTTGCCGCGCGGCATCTCCGTCGAGCCGGAGCGGAATATCTTATTGAAGAGTGCATCGCCTTTCGGCAGATAGTCGTCCCCGTTGAAGACGCAATCCACGCAATAGCAGACCGGGCACATGTCCCGGCAGTTCATGCACATGATGCACTTGGAAAAATCCTTCTGGAACTCGGCCATATCGACCTCAAAGATCCGTTTGTCTGCCGCAGGTGCGATGGCCATCTGCGCCGGCACGTCCTCTTCGGCGCCCTCGATGAGGGAAAGAAATGTCCCGCCTTTTTCCGTGTACGGCATGGCCCAGAATTGCCCGCTTGCATCGCGCCGCAAACCCGCATCGCCGACAACCCCTCTTCGCTCGCGGCAATTCGTGCAGGCGAAGCGCGCCCTGCCGGCATCCTGTCCGAGGACGTCGATATCGCCGTCAACCGGCACATCGTTTTCCTTCGATGAGATCGTCCCCAGGCAGTCGACGGAAACGGCTATGATATTTTCCGATTCGACCTGGGTCAATTTCACGAGCTCGACATAGGAACGGATCTCGCATGGCCGCAGCACGAGGACTATTTTTGCCCCTTTCGAAAAAAGCCTTCTCAAGTAAAGCCCGCCATTCAAGGCAAAGATATGGTTCGTGACCGACATGTTCTCGAGCTTGTCCTTGAAAACCCGGTGGCGTATCGTCTCCCCGTCCTTTTCGAAACCCATGACGAGGTAGTCGCCACCGCTCAATAGCTTGTTCAGGGCACCTTCGATCTGACCGTTCGTGATCTTCTTACCGACCATTTTTCTTTTCCTTTATGTCGTTGTACATTTCCGTGACCTTCTCGACGAAGCGCCGGGCCTCGGCAGCGCTCACCCAGAAGAGGCGGAGCTTGTCCTTCATGCCGAACGCCGCGAGCTCCTCTTTGAGCGCCGCTATCTTCCTGCGGGTGAAATAGTTCCCCTTTATGAAATGGCAGTCTCCCGGGTGGCACCCGGCAACGAAAACCCCGTCGGCTCCTTCGAATATGGCCTTGAGCACAAAGGCCGGGTCGACCCTGCTCGAACAGGGGACCTGGACGAGCTTGACGCCGTCGGGGTATTTCATCCTCAGGCTTCCCGCCATCTCGGACGCCTTGAACGTGCAGAACGAACAGGCGAAGCCGACGATCTCAGGGTTCTTTTCGATATTCTGTTCCATCATTGTACCTCTGCCGGTTTATTCACATCGCCTCCAGGAGGGCGCTTATCTCGTCCCCGATGATCGTGTCCACGTAACCCTTGAGACTGACCGCGGACGACGGGCACGTCGCGTTGCACAGCCCGCAGCCCATGCATGCCGCTTCTTCGACGTGGACGACATGTTTTTCCTCGTCGTACTTTATTGCCTTCGCCACGCAGGCCTGCTCGCACATCCGGCACCCGCTGCAGCGCTTCGGATCGACGATCGAGATGAACGGGTCGACGAACGCGTAGCCCAGGTTCAAGAAACCGTAAAGCTTGAGGGCGGATGCCCTGCCGTGGTTTATCGATTCCTCGACGTCCTTCGGCCCCGAGCACGACCCCGCGATGAAGATGCCTTTCACGGCCGTATCGAAGGGACGCAGCTTGATGTGCGCCTCGAGGAAGAACTTGTCCTTGTCCAGGGAGATCTTGAGAAGGCTCGCGATGTCCCGCGACGTCTGCGGGAACGACATGCCGATAGACAGGACGACGAGGTCGAACTCACGCTCGAACACCTCGCCGAGAAGGGTGTCTTCCCCGCGGAGCACGATGCCCTGCTCCTCCGGGATGATCTCCGCTATGTTGGCACGTGTGAAGAGGACGCCTTTTTCCTGCGTGTCCTCGAAAAACTCCTCGCCGCCCCGCGGATGGGCGCGCATATCCATGTAAAAAGATTCCACGTATGAATCTTTAAATTTTTCCTTGACGCCTTCCGCCGCCCGGAGCGCATTGATGCAGCAGATGCGCGAACAGTAGGGCCTGCCGATCTGCTCGTCGCGCGAGCCCACGCAATGCAGGATCGCTACCCGGGGATTGTCGGGAAGTTGCAGACTGTCGCCCGTCTTCTCGAGATCGAGCGTCGTCACGATGCGCGGGTCCCTGCCGTAGCCGAGCTCCGGCTTTATGTTGGGATCGAAGGGAGTAAAGCCGATCGCAACGACGACGCCCCCCGCCATGATCTTCTTCTCGCCGTTCGGCGTATCGATCGTCGCCTGGTAGTTGCCGAAGAAGCCTTCGAAATTTGTCAGCTTCGAGGAAGTGAATATCGCAACATTATCCCGGCCCCTGAGCTCCTTTTCCATACCGGCAATTATGTCCGCTCCATTCTTCCGGGATGGCCAGACGCTTTTGAGCTCCCGGACGTGGCCGCCGAGCTCGGCTGCCTCCTCGACAAGGTAGACATCCATGCCCATCTTCGAGAGAAAGAGTGCGGCGCTTAAGCCCGATACCCCGCCTCCGAGAACGAGCGCGGACTTATTGACCTCGACCTGCTTTTCTTCGAGGGGTATGTAGTGCGCGGCGCCGTAGAGGCCCGACAGGATGAGGCGCTTCGCCTTCTCGGTGTTCTCCTCCATGTCGTCGCCGACCCAGCTGCAGTGTTCCCGGATGCTGACGCGGCGCAGGAGGAACGGGTTCACATCCTTCTTCCTCAGGAGGTCCTTGAAGAGCTCGCCGTGGAGCGACGGGGCGCACGACGCGACAATGACCCGGTCGAGGCCGTTCTTTTCGATGCTGTCCGTGATCATGTTCTGCCCGGGCTCGGAGCACAGGAACGGGTAGTCCTCCGAAACGGTGACCTGCGGGTATTTTTTGAAATACTCGCTCAACCCGGCAACGTCGACCGTGTGCTTGATGTTGTGCCCGCAATGGCAGATAAATATCCCTGTTTTCATGAACCGGTCCCTTCGACAATGTATTCCATGCACCGCGACGCGGCTTCGCCTCCCGAGGCCACGGTGTCGGGGACGTCCTTCGGGCCCGAACCCATGCCGCACACGAAGATGCCCTCGACATTCGTCTCGGACGGCGTCACGGCATCGACCTTGATAAACCCGTATTCGTCGCGCTCGACCGCTAACAGGTCGCACAATTCGATAGTCGATTTGCGCGGCCGCACGCCTGTCGCAAGGATGACCATGTCGGTCTCGACCTCGCGCATCTCGCCCGTCAGCATATCCTCGACGCGAACCAAAAGGCAGTCGTCACCCTGGGTAACCTCTCCGGGGATGCCCCGGATATAGAGGGCCCCGTTCTCCTGGGTCGTCTTGTAGAACTCGTCGTAGCCCTTTCCATATGCCCGGACATCGATATAGGACACGTAGACCTCGGCGTCCTTTATCCGGTCCTTCACGATGGAGGCATGCTTCGCCGTGTACATGCAGCAGACCCGGGAGCAGTATCGCGCTCCGCTTAGGCGGTCGCGTGAGCCGACGCACTGGATGAAATAAAACCGCTTCGGCTGTTTCCCGTTAAGAAGTATATCGCCCCCCGTCGGCCCTGTCACCGAGCAGATCCTCTCGAATTCGAGGCCTGTCACGACGCCGGGGAGCGTCCCGTAGCCGAGCTCCTGTTTTTCGGTCGGATCGTAGACATCGAAGCCGGGGGCCAGGACAATGCTGTCAAAGTACATCTCCAGTTCTTCGCCCTTATCGTCGAAATTGATGGCTCCCGTGTCGCACGCCTCGACGCAGGCCTTCTTGCACTTGCCCCGGGACACGAAGAGGCACCTCTCCGGGTCGACGAGGTATTTCTGGGGGATGGCCTGGGGAAAGGGCATGTAAATGGCTGCCCGCTTCCCGAGGAGCATATTGAACTCGTGCGGTATCCTGCCTTTCATGACGCAGGCCTCGGAACAGCTGCCGCACGCCGTGCATTTCTTTGCCTCGACATAGCGGGGGTTCTTCTTAATGCCGACCAGGAACCCCGGCCCCTTGCGTGTCATGTGTGTTATATGGGACACGCTCATGAGGTCGATCTTGTGATTGAGGGAAACCTCGACCATTTTCGGCGAGAGGGTGCATGTCGAGCAGTCGAGCGTCGGGAAGGTCTTGTCGAGCTGGATCATCCTGCCGCCGATCGACGGGCCCGACTCCACCATCGTCACATTGATGCCGCATGAGGCGAGCTCGAGGGCGGCGGTTATCCCGCCTATCCCTCCGCCCACAACAAGCACGTTTTTATCGCTGTTGTCCATTAACCTACGATCTCTTTCAGTTTGTCCCGGACCTTATGGATATCCGCTATGATCCCGAAATGCGCGTACTGGAAGATCGGGGCCTCCGTATCCTTGTTGACCGCTATGATGCACTCGGAGTCCTTCATTCCGGCAATGTGCTGGAACGCACCGGATATGCCCATCGCGAGATAGACCTTCGGCTTGACCGTCTTTCCCGACGTCCCGACCTGCCTGGGCTTCGGGAGCCACATCTTGTCGATGACCGGGCGCGATCCCGAAAGCACGGCTTTGAGCTTGCCGGCGAGGTCCTCGTACGCGGGGATCTCGTCCTTGTTGCCGATGCCCCTGCCGACGGAGAGGAGGAAATCCGCCTTCGTGATATCGATGTCCCCTTTCTCTTCTTCGACGTACTCGACGAAGACCCTGTTGTCGACGGGGGCTGTGCCCTCCATCTCCTCGGCCTTCGCCGCCTTGTCCGCGGCGAATTCCTTGAAGCTCCCGCTGCGGACGCTTATGACGACGGGCCCGCCGTTCGCCTTGAACTCGCCGAAGATCTTGTCGGAGTAGTAGCTTTTCAGGAAAACTCCCGTTTCCTTATTGTATCCGCTGACATCGGTCACGACCGGGAACCCGAAGGCGCCCGCCGTATATGCCGCAGACTCCATCCCAAAGGAGGAGTGGGTGAATATGATGAGGTCCGGGTTGCCGCGGGCGGCAAAGACCTGGCCCAGTATATTTTTCAGGTTAAGCGGGTTCAGGAACACCTCTTCGGCGACCTTGACCTTCACGACGGTATCCGCTATGTTCCCGGCCTGGTACGCCCCGTCGGGGAGCAGCATGACCGACTCCTTCCCGAGAAGGGCAGCAATGCCCGCCGAATCGAGGTTCCTCTCTTCAAACACTCCGCGCCGCACTTCAGCTATTATCAATGCGTAACTCACTGGAACACCCCCTTCTCCTTGAGTATGCCGAGGAGCTGGCCGCACACGGAATCGAGCTCGCCGGTGAGCATCGTCGCACCGCCCTTCTTCTCCGGGTAGGTCCACCGCACGACCTCGATCCCTGCGGCTGCGTCAGGCGCGTAGCCCGAGGCCGGGAAAACCTTCCTCTCGACCTTGCTCGCCTTGCGGATACCCATGATGGAGACGTACCGCGGCTCGTTGATGCCGCTCTGTATCGAGAGCACGCACGGGACCGCTATCTTTACCCGTTCCTGCAGGCCGCCTTCGAGCTCCCGCCGGATGACCATGTGGTCCTTCTCGACCGCGTCTATGCCGATGACCATCGAGGAATACGGCAGGCCGAGGACCGCCCCCAAGATCCCGCCGACGCAGCCGAACTGGTCGTCTTCCGACTGGACGCCGGTGAAGATGACATCGAAAGGTATGTTTTCCTTCTGGATAAAATTCTGGATGAGCCTGCTTCTGACGCCGGGATCGTGAAAAATGGTCTCCGAATTGACCAGGAAACCGTCTTTCGCGCCCATCGCGATGGCCCGCCTCAAGACCTCGTCCGACTCGGCGTCGCCTATCGCTATCGCGGTCACTGTCCCGCCCGTCTTCTCGACGATCCGCACCGCCTCCTCGATCGAATAATTATCCCAGTCGTTGATCTTGAACGGCACCTTGGAGAGATCGACGGCGGCGCCCTCATCCTTGATCCTCAGTTCCTCTTCCTGGGTTGCAGCAACCCTTTTCGTAAACACAAGGATATTCATCTTATATGACCTCCATCAAGATTTCTGACAGCTCTTTTACAACGAGTCCTTTCTCCGTGGCCGGGTCCTCGAGCGTCATGACGCAGAAGGGGCACGCGGCGGCTATGATCTCCGCCCCCCGCTTCCCCGCGTCGATCACCCGGACCTCTGCGTTGCGCTGATAGACGCTTTCGACCTCGAAGAACATCCTGCCGCCACCGCCTTCACAGCACAGCGACGTCTCGCGCGAACGGGAAAATTCGAGAAGTTCCAGGCCCGGCACCGCCTTCAGTATGGCCCGCGGCTCATCGAAGATGCCGTTCTGCTTGCCGAGAAAACACGGGTCGTGATAGATAACCTTTTTCTCAAAAGACCCGGGGAATTTCAGCGTCCCCTCTTCGACCATCTTCGCAAGCACCTCGGTGTAATGGACGACCTTTATGCCCGTATCGCCGTATTCCTTCTTCAGCGCGTTCATACAGTGAGGCGACAGGGCCACGATCTCCCGCACACCGTATTCCTTGAACGTTCCGAGGTTTTCTTCCTGGAGTTCTTCGAAAAGCCCGGACTCTCCGATCCTGCGTATCTCGTTCCCGCAGCAGGCCTCCTCCTCGCCCAGTATGCCGAACTCCATCCCGCCGGCCTTCAACAGCCGCGCGACGTTAACGGGGATCACCATGCACCGGGGATCGTAGGCCTGGATACAGCAGACGAAAAGGAGCCTTTTGCTTTCGGTTTCGCTTACATGCGGAACCTCGAAATCGAGCTTTTCGAGCCACTCTCCGCGTTTGTTGCGCGAGCGGCCCCACGGGTTCTTCTGAACGAAGGTGTTTTCGAGCGCCTTCTGCAACGCCAGCGGTATATCGCCGTCCTCGACGAATTTTGACCGGAGCTCTATGACGACCTCGGAGGGTTTCACGTCCCGGGGACACCTGAGTGTACATGCCCCGCACGATGTACAGTACCAGGGAATCGACTCTTCGACATCCGATTTGAACTGGGTCTTTCGTACGAGCATCCTGACATTGAAAGGCGTCTTCCCGGATTCGGGGCATCCTCCCGTGCATTTGCCGCACTGGATGCACGTTAAAGCCCGTGTAGCAGTCTGTTCAGGCATTATTTCCGACCCCCGCTTCTTTGCTATATTTTGCTGGATTCATGGCTTCCCTGTAATATGCAATGAGGATACCACAGGATCGCTTCCCTGAATGCCAAATTATTACCAGATGTTACCATAGTCATCCGGAAATTATTACCCTATATTATATGTCTATTTTGGTGACAAGTGTATCCTTTTGATACGATATAGTGGTATACTCTTGCGAAATGCCATCAAAACGTGCCAGCGTCAAGCCCGGGCCCGGTAAAGGGCAGGAAATCCATCATCTTTTCAGGGACCTCGCCGAAAAATCGCTTGTTGGTATTTACCTGATCCAGGATAAGCTGTTCCGGTATACCAATGAAAGGTTGGGCCAGATCTTCGGTTATTCGGTCGATGAGATAATCGACCGGATGGGCCCTGAACACCTGGTCTATTCGGAAGACTGGCCTATCGTCGACGCGAACATCAATCGAAGGATAGCCGGCAAACTCACATCGATCCACTACGAGTTCAGGGGCGCCAGGAAGGACGGGGGTATCATCGATATAGAGGCGTACGGATATGCCACCGTCTACAAGGGCAGGTCCGCAGTCATAGGGACGCTTCTCGATATAACCAGGAAAAAGCAGGCCGACCGCATGTTGAAAGAGGCCGAGCAGCTCTACCGCGGCATTTTTGAGAATGCCATAGAAGGGATCTTTCAGACGACGGTGGACGGAAAGATGATCGCGTCGAACCCTGCGCTCGCGACAATGCTCGGCTACAGGTCGCCCGAGGAATATATCGCATCCATTTCCGACCTGAAAAACCAGCACTATGTCAACCCGGACCATCGCCAGATCTTCATCGACACCATAGAGCGTGAAGGGATCGCGAGGGGTTTCGAGTGCCAGCTCTACAAGAAGAACGGCGACATACTGTGGGTCGTCATGAATGCCCGCGCAGTGCGGGAACCCGACGGATCCACGAGATATTACGAAGGGACGATAGAAGATATAACCGAGCAGAAAAAAGCTGCCGACAAATTACGGACCCTCAATGAATTCAACCAGGCCATCATAGAACATGCGCCCGTTGCCATCTTCACGCTCGACAAAAAGGGCCGGTTCACGAGCGTCAATCCCGCGCTTGCGGAACTCTCAGGCCTCGGGGAGAAAGCGGAAAAGAAACTTCTCGGTTTCAACTGGCTCACCAACGCTTTTACGATAAAATCGGGGCTTGCGAAACATATCAGGAAAGGCCTCAAGGGAGAACCTTTCCAGCTCTGGGATTTTCCTTTTATGACGTACAGGGGCGACCGGAGCATCTACATGGATTTCAAGGGCGTACCGCTGAGAAGCCGCACCGGCGCTATCGACGGCCTCTTGTGCATCATCGAGGAAACAACGGACCGGGTGAAGACGCGCGCAAAGCTCATGCAGGACACAAAGATATCCGCCATCGGAAGGCTCGCCGCAGGGGCCGCCCACGAGCTCAACAACCCGCTGGCGACGCTCGTCGCCTTCGCCGAGATAGCGACGGACATGGTACAGACGTGGAGGAACGCGTGCGATTCTCCCCTCGATGCGGGACAGCTTGCCTACTGCCTCGACATCATCCAGCAGCAGGCGTTCCGGTGCAAGAATGTCATCAATGACCTTTTGAGCCTTTCGCGCAAGGACGGCCTCGAGATGACCGACGTCGACGTCAACAACCTCATCGCCATCATCCTCGATTCGGTCAATTTCGATGCGCGGGGGATCGTCGTCATGAGCGAGCTCATGCCCTCCCTGCCGATGGCCCGGGCGGACTTGAGCGCCCTGCGCCAGGTCGTCGTCAACCTGGTACACAATGCGATGGATGCGGTAGAAGGAAGGATGGACGCAACGGTATGGGTCAGAACGTACCTTGAGAACGGTGCGCTCAACATCGAGGTGGCCGACAACGGGATCGGGATACCGCCCACCATCCTCGAAAAGATATTCGAGCCGTTCTTCACGACAAAAGAGACCGAGAAAGGGATAGGGCTCGGGCTGTCCCTGTCGTTCGAATTCTTGAAGAGCATGAACGGGAGCATCAGCGTAAAAAGCGAGCCGGGGTCGGGCACGACGTTCAACGTGAGGCTGCCCGTAAGCGGCGGCGGGAGATAGACGTATGATCAGTGTATTGATCGTCGACGATGAGTCGAAACTTGTCGAGGCTTTCATCATGCAGCTCACGAAGGAAGGAATGAAGGTGTCCGGCGTGTTCAACGCCGCGGATGCCCTCGCAGCGCTCAAGAAAGAATCATTCGATGTCGCAGTCGTTGATATAAGGCTGCCTGATCTCGATGGCGTGAACCTCCTTTTAAAAATGAAGCAGGCCGAGCCGGCGCTCGAGATCATTATGCTGACCGGTTTTGCATCGGTCGACACGGCCATCCGCTCTATGAAGCTCGGTGCGTACGATTACCTGACAAAGCCCTGCAAAATATCCGAGCTCGCGGCGATCATAGCGAAGGCTGCAGAAAAAAAGGCCCTCGCCGAGAACAACCTCGTCCTGAAGGAACACCTCATGCGGGTCGCGGTCCACGACAACTTCGTCGGCGAAAGCAAGGCAATGAAGAAGGTCAAGGAATTGATATCGATCGTCGCCCCCTCGAACACCCCGGTCCTGATCCAGGGCGAGACCGGGACAGGAAAGGAGGTCGCCGCGCGCGCCATTCACGACCAGAGCCCGCGCGCTTCGAACCCCTTTGTCGCCATCAATTCGAGCGCGCTGCAGGAGACGATCCTCGAAAGCGAGCTTTTCGGCTACAAGAAAGGGGCATTCACCGGGGCACAGTCGGACAAGCTGGGCCTTCTCGATATTGCCAATAACGGGACCCTGTTCATCGACGAGATAGGGGACATGGGGCTCGCGATACAGGCGAAGCTCTTACGCGTCCTCGAGACGGGATCGTTCATGAAGCTCGGCGACACGAAGGAAACGAAGGTGGATGTCCGGTTCATTTTTGCCACGAACAAAGACCTCAAGGAGGAGATCGAGGAGAAGAAATTCCGGAACGATCTCTTCTTCAGGATAAACACGTTCATCATCACCCTGCCGGCCCTGCGCGACAAGAAAGAGGACATCCCGCTCCTTGTCAGTTACTTTCTC
Source organism: Syntrophorhabdaceae bacterium (assembly GCA_963666485.2). GTDB lineage: Bacteria > Desulfobacterota > Syntrophorhabdia > Syntrophorhabdales > Syntrophorhabdaceae > Delta-02. Next base: position 931,744 of record CAXXUO010000001.1, read on the forward strand.
GAAAAGTTCAGCACACCGGGTGAAAGGAAACGTCTCGCTTCCCGGGCCTTCGATGTCTTCATGGCATACGGCTGGCCGGGAAATGTACGGGAACTCGTCAACGTCATCGAAAGGTCCGTTTTGATCAGCGGGAAACGTGCGGAGATAATTTCGGATGATTTCCCGGAAAACCTGGTCAAGGATATCCCGTCCGGGTCTTTGCCTTTCAACCTTCCCGCGCCTTCGACCGCGGTTGACCTCACGAGCATGGAGGACGAGCACATCCGTAACGTCCTTGCATCTGTCAGCGGCAACAAATCGGAGGCGGCCCGCCTCCTTGGCATCAGCAGGAAAAAACTGTACAGCAGGATAAAGAAAGACGGGTAGGGATCACTTTTTGCCCTTCATCCTGCGCACGGCAAGCCCCGGGGTCAGGGCTGTGGCCAGGGACAGGTGCAACCGTTTTTCGCGGTACATGAGCTTCTCGGCGACAAGCCATTCCAGGATCTCTGCGGCCGGCGGCACCGAAGCCGGGAATCGCTCCGCGATCCGGTCTTGTGTACGTATTTCCATGCAAAAGAGGTAGACTGCCCGCCACGGTCCCGGCAGCATTATGGTCCGGCACCCGTCGCGCCTGTCGACAATCTCGAGAAAATTCCCGCCATCGTGGTAATACAGGGGATGCGGCACAGGAAACCGGTCGTCCTTCCTCAACGTCTCGTGGAGCTCCCGCCAGTCGGAACAGGCCTGTTCTACAGGACTCCAATCCACCGGGTTCGGGGCATCCCAGCTTCTATCCGGCAGAATGAGTTCGTCCGCCGCTTGGGGCGGCAGGCCGCACCGGTAGTCTTCAAGATTACGGACGTTCTTGATCCCGTATTTTTCCCGGAAGATGTCCACCGCACATCCGGGGGAAAGTTGAAAGGAAACAGTGCGTGGGGGAGGATAATAGGCACAGGCATAATCGCGAATAGCGGCTGCCGTTTCTTCCACTTCGTCCGCCGTCGCCCCGGGGAAATTTATGATCAGGTTCGTGTTGTTCCATATACCGAGTTCATGACAGGTCCTTAAGACCTGCAGGTTGCGTATGACCGTGGTGCCCTTGTTAAGACGCGACAGGTAGCTGTTCGACAAGCCTTCAATGCCGCACTCACACCGCACCATTCCTGCTTCATAGAGACCCAAAACATCCCGCGCCGTGGTATTGGCCCTCAAGCTTGTAAATATCGAGAATTCGCCGCGGCGCCGTTTCAAGGCCGCCGCCAGTTCCCGGATGCCCCGGGGCCGAACTGCATTCTCACAAAATACGATGCGGACATTCCGGTAGCGGCGGGCCAGGGCCCCAACCTCGCGGGCGATCCGCGCAGGCGACTTGTCCCGGTAGGCGCGCCCTCCGAAATTGCAGAAATAGCAGCGGTCAAGGGGGTTGCCCGTCCGCGCTGTCCTATCCCACCAACACCCGCGCGACCCCTCGACCGGGATGTTCCAGATAATGCTCAGGCTGTCGGCCTTTTTGGCATATTCGTCATAATCGGGGATGGGCAGGGAATCGAGGTCGGGAACCTCCGGGCAGGTAACGGCCGGAATGCCCGTGTTCTCCCGGGTCATTATCCCGGGCACTCCCGGATCCGGGTCATGTTCTTCGCTTAAGGCAGTAAGAAGATGTTCGAAGGGGATCTCTCCTTCGCCCTCGACAATATAATCGACATAATCGAAGTTTTTCAGCACCGCGCGGCCGCGGTCCCCGCTCACCGCAGAGCCGCCGAGCACAATTCGGACGCCCGGGGACACCTCCTTTATACGCCGGGCAACGGAGAGACTGGAAAATTCCTGATACAGGCTCGTCGTGAGTCCCACGACACTCTCCCCGGCGAGGGCCGCGGCCAGCGCATCCCGGTGCTCCACCAGTTCTTCGCGAACCCTGTCAAAGAATTCGTTCCAGGATTGGCCGAACTTCGGCGCGGGCGGCTCTTTGCCTTCCTCGGCAACGGCCCGCTCAATAAATGCCCGTTTTACCGCTTCACGGTGTTCCGGGAAAAGCGTCGACAGGTATATGCTTTCGCCGAGGACACTGTTGTTCCGAAAGACCATATAGATGTCGGCACCGACCCGCCTGAATATCTCGAGATGTTCCGAATGACAGGTGAGCTCTATGCGGGGTATCCGGGTGCGGATATAAGCGGACAGGGCACCGAGCGCGGAAGACGGCATGCCGAAATCGCACCACGGCATCGAAACGAGGGAAACCTTCATAGGAATTTATTATTCGAACGCAAATGACGCCCTGTGTCTCGGGCCCCTAAACGCCCGCGCCCCCCGTTGCCGCCCGCAGCTTAAATTTAGGGTCCAACACTGTTCTCGGTGGAATAACCACAGCAGCCTCGGTTGCGACACTGGCGCCCGGCGTCGACCCCTGTTTTACCCGGGGAGCGGTCCGGCTGTCGAGAGTCTCCTTTGCCGGCGCGGACGGGGTGGCCCCTGTCTTGACTTTCACGCCGGATGCCGATGAACCGGAAACAGTCCCTCCCGGTGTGGCGCCTGCCTTAACATTGGCAGCAGCACCTTTCTTCACCGTGGGCTGCGTTGCCGCGTCCGCGGTCTTCACATTTTTCCCGCCGGCTATCTGGCCTTGCACCCCTTCCACGGGTGCCGCCCCGGCTGAACCGACTGCAAGAACCGCTCCCGTCACGGCGAGAATGACACCGCTTATTTTTCTGCCCATAGCTCCTCCTGCACCGTATCTGAATTAGTCCTGATATTTTATGCAGCCGGTTATCGCTTTATGACTTCCTGCGCCGCGGCGCCACCCGACTCAGCGCCTGATTTTACCTTGGGGTTTGCTCCCTGCGTCGCCTTCCCGGCGAGGGCCGTGCCTGCCTGGCCGCCCGGCGTTGACCCCTGTTTTACCGAGGGATTGACCTTGCTTCCAAGCTCAGACTTCGTCGGTGTGGACGGGGTGGCGCCTTTCTTTACTTTTACGTCGGTTGCCGATGCGGCTCCTCGGGAAGCGTCGTTAATCCTGACGTTGGTCCCGGCAGCGCCCTGTTTCACCTTCGGCTGAGACGTCGCGTCCGCGGTCATGACGTTCCTGCCGGCCGCTGCCTGCTCAACGCCGGTCTGCGCAGCGGGTACGGCACCGGCTGTGCCGACCGCGAGAACGATACCTGTTACGCCAAGAACGACACCCGTTATCTTCTTGCCCATAGTTCCTCCTGTGCCTGTTATCGTTGAAAGCATTTTCCAATAATTTCCCGAAACTAGTCAAGGTTAATCATTGACCGCTCTTCAGGCCATATTCTATACTCGAGCATAAACCTTGAAGATCCTGATACTTAAGAAAATTAAGGGGGATGAGAAGATGCCGGTAGCACGCAAAAGATTGTCGGGACCCTGTCTTATTCTTTTCTGCGCGATGGCCTGCATTGCCGGGCCCTTGCTTTGCCCAACCCCCGCAGCTTCCTTACCGCCAGATTACGGCGAGACGATCTCGGACGCGCGTTCCGCCGCCGAAGAAACGATAGAGAAGACCGGGGCATCGTCGATCTCTCTCGCCCTCATTGAAGACGACAGGCTGGTCTGGGCCGGGCAATTCGGCCTCGCCGATAAAACGGCCAAGGCCGCACCGACCAAGGAGACGTTGTATGCGATAGGCTCGACCAGCAAAATGATCGCGGCCATTGCCGTCATGAAACTCGTCGACCAGGGGAAGGTCCGCCTCGATGAGCCGGTAGTCACATACATCAGATCTTTCCGTATGGTCTCCCCGGAATATAAAAAGATCACCGTCAGGATGCTCCTCAACCATTCGTCGGGCTTTCCCGGAACCGACTGGCGCAACGGGTTCACGACATCTCCCCTCAAACATAAGTATTCCTCACAGGTGCTGGAAACGCTTGCGTACGAGCGGCTCAAGCACCCGCCCGGCTACCTCAGCGTCTACTGCAATGACGGGTACACGGTCGCTGAGCAGCTCGTCGAGGCCGTGACCGGCAAAGACTACGCCCGGTTCGTTGAGGACGAGATCCTGGCACCTCTTCAGATGCATAACAGCCGGTATGCGCTCGACCGCGTCCCCGACGGCAGCTTCGCCAGGCGTTATGACAAGGACGGCAAGGAACTGCCGTTCCTTTTCATAAATGTGCTTGGCTCCGGGGGGCTCTATTCGACACCCTCCGATATGGCGAGACTCGCCGGGATGTTCATCGGGAGAGGAAAGCTCGGCAGCGTGCGGGTCCTCTCGGAAAATTCCGTTGCGAATATGGCGGAAGACCAGACCCTCAAAAGTTTCAACCCCGTGAAATCCGACATGGTCAGCTACGGGCTTGGCTGGGACACGGTGCACCAGCCGGGGCTTGGCGCGGTGGGCGTCACGGCATGGCAGAAGGGGGGCGCCATCCCCTATACAAAATCCATACTGACCATCGCGCCCGATGAAAAACTGGCAGTGTTCGTGGTCGGCGCCTCGGGCAATTTCGGCTCTGATCATGCGGTGGTGCTCGCTGAAAGGGTCATGCTCAACGCGCTCAAGGAAAAGGGAAGGATCGCGTCCCTGCCCGCGAAGCTCAGCGCAAAGGTACTCCCCGTTAAACCTGTTTCCGTCGTGCAGCTGAAGCATTTCAGCGGTTACTATGCCAATAGCGGGGGATTGATGCGCGTTCGCAGGGGCCCCGGCCACACCCTGGATGTCTCACAGTACGACGCCGGGACCCGAACATGGAAAACCTGGCAGGCCGGGCTGAGGATGCGTGCGGGAGATCGATTTTCGCGCGCGGAGGAGCCTTTACGGTCTTTCTCGTTCATCTCCGGCGACGGCCGGCACTATCTCGTGTCCCGGTCCGTTGCGGGATACGGCCATTACCAGGACAACGAGATCATAGCCCAGAAGGTGTCTGAATCGCGGCCCGTGCCGACCGTATGGAAGGGGCGGCTTGACCGCGAATGGCTCCTCGCGAACGACAATCCCTCATCCGAGGGGTGGCTCGAACCCTCGACAGGTCTTTTACACATCGCCAATTTGCTTTTGTACGGCGGCGCCCAGGCTGTTGACCCGTTCCTCTCCGGTACGCGCGCCGGGATGAGGCTCGTCATTCCCCAGATCAAGGGAAGGGATTTGAACGACGTCGTTATCGAGAAACGCGGCGGCCAGGAATGGCTGCGTATCGGCAGCTTTCTTTTCCGTCCCCGTGACGGGGCAGGTAAACTCAAGGCGGGGAGGAACAGTATCATCGCGGCCCCGGACGGCACCGCAGAATGGCGCTTTGTCGATATGTCCGGCGGCCCGAAGCTCATCGGCATCAACCCCGATACGCCCGATGGGACTTGGAGGATCTACGACGGCAGCCTGAAACATATAGAAACCGGGAAAGGGAAAAAGGATGTCACACTTCCCGGCGGGAAATATTACCTCCTTTTCCATCACAATGCACTCGTGACGTACTGACAAAAAAATACCCTCAACCCGGACATGCGCCCGGGTTGAGGGTTATGTATGATCGGCCAGGTTTCCGGGATGTGAGAACCTGACCTGCCTACGCGCGCTTGAGAAGTTCCGAGCCGATTATCGCTTTTTCGACCTCTTTCGACCCTTCGTATATCTCGACGATCTTGGCGTCCCGGTAAAACCGCTGAATGTCATATTCCGCTATGTAGCCGTAGCCTCCGTGAAGCTGAAGGGCCTTGTTGACGACCTCGACCGCCGTATCGCCGGCGTTCCATTTCGCCATCGAGATAAGCGCGGGGTCCGGGCGGCCGTTGTCGACCGTGTATGCCGCGCGCCAGTAAAGCCCGCGGGCCGCTTCGATCCGCGTCGCCATTTCCGCTATCACGAACTGAATGCCCTGGAGACGGGCCAGTGTCCCGCCGAAGGCCTTGCGTTTCTTTACATGATTGATGGCGAGCTCCATCGCCCCCTGTGCGACGCCGACGCCCTGTGCCGCAACGTGGTTCCTCGTCTTGTTGAAAAAATCCATGAGCTGTTTAAAGCCGTTGCCCGGCTCGCCGACCAGGTTTTCAACGGGCGCTTCCACGTCGACGAGGCTGATCTCCGCTGTATTCGAGGCCCGGATGCCCATCTTCCCGTGTATCTTCGTGGCCTGGAATCCCGGCTGTTTTGCGTCGACAAGTATGGCGCTGTGCCTCTTGTGGACGTTCGGGTTGTCCGGGTCCGTCAGGCACAGCACGAGAAGATAGTCGGCAAGACAGCCGTTCGTGATGAACATCTTCGACCCGTTGATGACCCAGCTGCCATTTTTGCGTTCCGCTTTGGTCTTTATGCCGGCGGCATCGCTCCCCGCATCCGGTTCGGTGATCCCGAAACCCATGATCGCATTCCCGCTGACGAGCGGGGGCAGATATTTTTTCTTCAGCTCTTCAGAACCGAATGCCTGTATCATCTCGGAACCAAACGTGGTCGAAAGGACGGCCTGACCGCAACCCGGGTCAACACGCCAGAATTCCTCGGCGATCAGGGAATGGTCAAAGAAGCCGAGACCGTGCCCGCCGTATTCCTCCTTGATGAAGGTGCCGACAAACCCGTTTTCGCATGCCTTTTTCCATATCGAAAGATCGAATTCTTCCTTTTCGTCGAATTCCTTCGCCCTTTCCTTGAATTCCCCTTCGGCAAATTCCCGCGCAGCCTGTTTAATATCCTTTTGTTCCGAGGTCAGTTCCATCGATATCTCTCCTTATTAAACTTTTAGTTTCCTATCGCCGGCACTACCTGCTTGCCCCCGCAACCGAGGCTGCGGCCGGGGCCGGGGCCACCGCCATCTTGGGCACCGAAACCGGTTTACCCACAGGCACCTTGACTCCAACAAATTCACCCAGGGAATGAGCCAGCATCCACAACGCCCACAGCATGGCCATGAAACACGTCCACGCCGCCAGCGGTTTGAGGCCGTGGTAGCCGAGGTCTATGAAGCCGATCGTAAAAAGAATGACAACACCAAGCGGTGAGATGCAGAAGACAAATTTCGGGGCACGCAGGAACCCGAGGCCCCATATGCCCATAAATGTCCCGAGCAGCATGAAAACGTATCCCAGGATGGGAACGGGTATGCCGAGCTTCAGGACCGTCATGAGAAAGGACAGTCCCGGGACAAGCATGAAGAGGCACCCCATCGCCGCAAGGAGATTGCCCCTCACGCCGATACCCCGGCGCAGTTCGATGATCCCCGCTATGATCTGTGCAATGCCTCCCGAAAAACATATCGCAAACAGTATCGCCGTGTTCTCCTTGGGTATCAGCCCCAGGAAGTATAACCACAATATCATCGTTATCATGGCAAATGCGCACATTCCCAGTGCATTTGCCCCCGCCCACTGCTGTTCCGACTGCTGCGCCATAATAAGCCCCCTTATTATTTTGTTATTATGCCTGCGCGCTGCCAAACTGTTCGCGCAGTTCCCTCTTCAGGATCTTCCCGGCCGCGTTTCTCGGCAGTTCGGGAACGAAATGGACCACCTTGGGCACCTTGTACCCGGCGATCTTGCCCTTGCAATACTGCGTTATGTCCGCCGGTTCGATCTCGGCGCCGCTGTTGAGGACGACGATGGCCGCAACCGCCTCGCCCCAGGTCGGGTGCGGGACACCGATGACACACGACTCCTTCACGTTGTCATTCGTATGAAGGACCTTTTCCACCTCGGCCGGGTAGACGTTCTCGCCGCCCGTTATGATCATGTCCTTCAGGCGGTCGATGACCCGTATGAAGCCAAATTCGTCGATCGAGCAGACGTCTTCCGTGTGGAACCACTCGCCCTTGAACGCCTTCTCCGTCGCCTCTTTCTTGTGCCAGTAGCCAAGCGACATCCCGGGCCCGCGTATGATCATCTCGCCGACGCCGCCGGGGCCGACCTGATTGCCCGCCTCGTCGACAACCAGGATCTCCATGTCGTAGCTTGCGCGGCCGCATGATTCGAGGACCTTCTTATCGCCCCTCTCGTAAGCCTCCTTGATGTCGCGAACGGACAGGTTCGTCGTGACGCCGGTCGATTCCGTCGTCCCGTGATGTTCGCCGAGGATATTGCCGAATTTTTCGATGAATTTCCCGTACACGGCCGGGATGATGCCCGCACCCGCGAACCACAGGGTCCTCCAGCTCGACACATCCCATTTATCGATATTGGGTGAATCCAGCATCATCATAACCATAGGGGTCGCGAACATGCCCGCCGTCAGCTTGAATTTTTCGGTCATCGAAAGGAACAGGTCGACATCCCAGCGCGCGAAGATATAGGCCGGGGCTGCCGTGTATATGCTTCCAAAGAACGTGTAATGTGCGGTGATATGGTACATGGGGCAGACGATGAAAACGCGGTCGTCCATGGTCAGGTCGTTGTTCTTCGAACACACGCGGCCCGCATGGTAAAAATTGCCATGGGTCTGCATGACCCCTTTCGGGAGCCCGGTCGTTCCGCTCGTGTACATGAGCATGGCGATGTCGTCCTCGAAAACATCGACCGCAACATCCGCGGAAGAAGAATGCTCGATGAGCTCTTCATAATCGAACCATCCTTCGGGCCTGTTGGCCGGTGTGCCGAAGTAGATCACCTTCTGCACCGACGGGATATTGGGCAGGATGCCCTGTGCGATCTTCGCAAACCCTTCCTGGACGATCAGGATCGAGGGTTCGGCATCCGAGAGCACCGCGGCGATCTCGGGCGGTGCGAGCCTGAAATTGCAGACGACATATATCAGTCCTGCATTCGGGACGCTCAAGGCGGTTTCGATGTATTCAAAGCTGTTCTGGCTGAGGATGGCCACCCGGTCGCCCTTGCGTGCGCCCAACGCGTGGAGGGCGTTGCCCATACGGTTGACCCTTTCCTTCAAGTTCTTATACGTATATTCGCCGTGGCCCTCGACCTCTTTCATGGCGACCCTATCCGGCCAAAGCATGGCATTCCTGTCGATCAGGGTCCGTATCGTTTCAAACCTTTTTTCTCCTCCCATAATACCCTCCTTCAAAAGGTGAATTGCGGGAAACGTAGGGCAATTTTGATGCCATATTCTATTATTGAATGATTTCAGGATGTTAAACATATGCCTCCGGGAACGGGACAACTGCGCATTTTCCGGGAACAGTGTGTGTGTCGGCGCGTTTCGATCGCGGAATGGCGGTTTTACTTGTTTTCCGGGGGGCTGGGACCTTACGGTCAAAAGTGTATCCCCAGGAAACAATGTCTCCTGGGGATACGATGGGGATATTCCCGGATATCCGGGATATTCTTCAATTTTTCAAAAGGTTCTTCTGAGAAGCTCGCTTGCGATGACCGCCTTTTCGACCTCTTTCGACCCTTCATAGATCTCGATGATCTTGGCGTCACGGTAGAATCTCTGGATGTCGTACTCGGCGATGTAGCCGTATCCGCCATGGAGCTGGAGTGATTCGTTGGCGACATAGACCGCGGTCTCGCCGGCAAACCATTTTGCCATGGAGACAAGGGCCGGGTCGAGCCTGCCGTTATCGAGCAGGTACGCGGCGCGCCAGTACAGGGCCCTTGCCGCCTCGATGCGCGTCGCCATCTCGGCTATCTTGAACTGGACCCCCTGGAGCTTCGATAGGGTCCCGCCGAACGCCTTCCTTTTCTTAACATGCGATATTGCCATCTCGAGGGCGCCCTGCGCGACGCCGACGCCCTGCGCCGCAACGTGATTGCGCGTCATGTTGAAGAAATCCATGAGCTGATAGAACCCGCGGCCTTCCTGTCCGATAAGGTTTTCGACAGGGACTTCGACATCGGCAAACGAGATCTCCGCAGTGTTCGACGCCCGTATGCCCATCTTGCCATGTATCTTCGTGGCGGCGAACCCGGCCGTCGCCGTGTCGAGAAGGATGATGCTGCACCGTTTATGGATATCCTTGACCTCGGGGTTTGTGACGGCATAGACGAGGAGGTACTTCGCGGTGCACCCGTTGGTGATAAACATCTTGGAACCGTTGATCACGTAGCGGTCCCCCTTCTTCTCGGCACGGGTCTTCACGAGCGTCACGTCGCTGCCCGCGTCGGGCTCGGTTATCGCCGTCCCGATCAGTGCTTCGCCGGAGATTATCTTCGGCAGGTAGAGATTCTTCTGTTCCTCGGTGCCGAATGCCTGTATCATCTCGGTGCCGAAACTGGCGGAGCAGATGTTCTGGCCGCAGCCGGGATCGACCCTCCACATTTGCTCGGTAATAAGCGAGTGTTCGAGGAAACCAAGGCCGGCGCCGCCATATTCTTCTTTAATGAAGACACCGATGAAGCCGTTCTCGGCGGCCCTTTTTACAATGGACGGGTCGAATTCCTCTTTCTCGTCAAATTCCTTCGCCCTGTCCGTGAACTCTTTCTCGGCAAATTCGCGTGCGGCATTTACAATATCCCTCTGTTCCGCTGTCAATTCCATGCTGGCATCCCTCCAGGCTGTATTTGGACTGAATCTTCCTTCGGGTCACGCCGACCCGAACTGTTTTCTGAGCTCCGGTTTCGATATCTTGCCGGCCGGGTTCCGGGGCATCTCGGCGATGAAATGGACGATCTTCGGCACCTTGTACCCGGCTATCTTGCCCTTGCAATACTGGATGAGGCCTGCGGCGTCGAGTTCGGCCCCGTCATTCAGCACAACTATAGCGGCGATCGCCTCGCCCCACACGGGATGCGGGACACCTATCGCCGACGACTCGCGCACGGCCGGGTGCTCGTTCACGACCTTTTCGATCTCCGCGGGATAGACGTTCTCGCCGCCCGTGATGATCATGTCCTTCTTGCGGTCGATAATATAGACGAACCCCTTCGCATCGATATGGCAGATATCTTCGGTGTAGAACCACCCGTTCCGGAAAGACTTCCGTGTCTGCTCCTCTTTGCGCCAGTAGCCGGCGGATGTGCCGAGCCCCCGCACCTTCATCTCGCCTTCACCGGGGGGCGTGACGGGGTTGTCATTGTCGTCGACGATCCGGACCTCGCAGTCATATGCGTCCCTGCCGCACGACTCGAGTACCCTGAGGTTGTCATCGGTCAGTTCCCGTGCGATGTCTGCCGCCGAGAGGTTGGCCGTCACCCCGGTCGTTTCCGTCGTGCCGTGGTGCTCGCCGAGGATGCACCCGAACGTGTCGATGAACTGCTTGTAGACGGTCGGGATGATCCCCGCCCCCGCGAACCAGAGCTTGTTCATGCTCGACACGTCGTACCGGTCTTTCAGTGACGGCCATACATCGAGCAGCATGCGCACCATAGGCGTCGCAAGCATTCCCGCAACGATCCTGTCCTCATGCGCCGCCTTGAACAGGCCCTCAGGGTCGAACTTCTGGAAGAGCACGCTCGATGCCCCCCTGTAGAAGGGACCAAAAAATGACGTCGATGCCGTGACGTGATACATCGGGCATATGGTGAAGCCGATATCGTCCGTTTCGACACGGTTATTGAATGCGCAGGTACGGCCGCAGTGGTACATATTGAGATGGGTCTGCATCACGCCTTTCGGTGCGCCGGTCGTCCCGCTCGTGTACATGAGCTGCGCAAGGTTATCATCAAAAACCGGCTCTTTCCAGCCATCCGGCCCGGCACCCCGTATCAATTCCTCGTACGCGTGCCAGCCTTCCGGTTTTTTCGACGCGGGCCCGATATGGACCCATTCCCGGACAGAGGGTATGTCACCTTTTATCTCCTGTGCGGTAGCGACGTACTGGTCGTCGACGAACAGAACGCAGGGCTCCGCATCGGACAGGACCCCTGCCATTTCCCTGCCTGCCAGGCGGAAATTAACAGGAACAAATATAAATCCCGCCGCGCTTACGGCCAATGTCAGCTCGATGTACTCGAAGCTGTTCTGGCTCATAATGCCGACCCTGTCGCCCTTTCTCGCACCGAGCGCGAAAAGCGCGCTGCCGATCTTGACGGCCCGCTCCTTGAGTTCGGCAAACGTGCAGTTCCTGCCCGTCTCAAATTCTTTCATCGCCATCTTTGCCGGATACAGCGCCGCATTGCGCTCGATAAGCGTCCTCACCGTCTGGAATTCATTGTTCGATCCCATTGTAAAAGTTCCTCCTTGATAAAAAACGTAAGGCGTAAGGCGTTAAAAATTAGATAAGAATTGCTGAGTTCGCATCTCGAGACCGAAAGCCGGAAGTCGTGGAGTTTTTTTGCTTTTACCCCTTACGCCTCACGCCTTACGGTCTTTTCTCATTTCATGAATACCCCCGGCAGATACAGCGTCAGCTGGGGGAAGATGAACAGAAGAATGACGCACAGTATGAGCGATATGAGAAACGGATAGACGCCCTGGTAGATGATGTTCATCGGGACCTTCGTGATGTTCTTTACGACGAACACGCACATCGCGACCGGCGGGATGACGGAGCCCACGCAGACCGTGAGCGCTATCATGATGCATGCCCAGATCGGGTCGTACCCCATGCCGACTATTGCCGGATAGAATATCGGCGTCGCCAGGATCATGAAGGCGAGGTCGTCGATGAAAGAGCCGCCGATCAGGTAGATGATGAATATCAGGGACATGATGATGTGGCGGTTGAGCGGCAGGTTTATAACCCACTGTGCGACCTCGTTCGGAATGTTCGTGACCGCGATGAAGTGGCCGAGAACGGTCGACGAGGCCACGATCACAAGGACCATGCACGAGGTCCTCAGCGCTTCCGTAATTGACTTGCGAATGCCGCTGAACCCGATGTCGCGCTTCACGATGCACAGAACGAGTACGGCAAAGGTACCGATCGACCCGGCCTCGGTCGGGGTGAAGAAGCCTTTCATCAGCCCCCCGATGATGATGAGGAAGATGATGAGCGGCCACATCACGTCGGGAAGGGTCTTGATACGGACGGGCCACGTGTACTTCTCGCTCTTCGGCCCGATCGTCGGGTTTATCCGTGCCCAGCCGAATATGACAAGGGCAAAGAAGAACGATATCATGAGGCCCGGGATCAGTCCCGCCATGAAAAGCTTCCCGATCGACTGCTGCGTGATGAGCCCGAGAAGGATAAGGGTGACGCTTGGCGGGATAAGAACGCCCAGCGTGCCCACCGTCGCCACGATCCCGGTCGAAAGTTTCTTGCTGTAATTGTACCTGTCCATCTCGGGGACGGCAACGCTTGCGAACGTCGCGCTCGTCGCGACGATGGAACCGCACAGGGCCTTGAACACCGTTGCCCCGGCGACGGTCGCCATGGCGAGGCCCCCGGGGATATGGCCCAGGAATTTGTGCGCGCTGTCGTAGAGGCGCTTTGCGATGCCTGCGTTGAAGGCTATCTGCCCCATCAGCACGAAGAGCGGAACGACCGTGAGACCATACGACTCCAGTGAATCGTAAAAGTCGTTCGCGAGCATGGCAAGCGCCTGCCCGGGCCCGACCACGTAAGCATAACCGGCGACGCCCATAATTGCCATGGCAAAGGCAAGCTCGAGCCCGGTAAGGAAAAGCCCCATAAGAATGATGACCGCTACGATCCCGACAGTTATTTCATCCATTGTTGTCACCACTCTTGAATAAGATAGCGATATTGAGCAGAAGCACCAGCGCCTGCACGAACGCGCAGAATGCCAACCCGTACGCTACGGGGTAATACGGCATCTGGAGCGTCAGGGACACGTCCCCGCTCCTGTAAAGGTGGTTCGCCTTCATGAACAGGTACCAGCCGAGCAGAACGAACAGGATTATACCCATGAGCCGATTGAAGCACCCGAAGGCTATCTTTACCGCGCGCGACCTGTTCTCGATCAGGAAATCGACAAATATATGGGCGTTGTCCCACGATGTCTGCGGGATGGCAAACCCGATGACCACGGCCCCGGCCATGGCGACAAGCTCATACGTCCCGGTGATGGGTTTCCAGAATATCCTCAGGCCCACGTCAACCACGGTGAGCATCATCATGAGGAACAATACGATGCCCGCGAGCCCATTCATCCAGCCTGAGAATTTCTTGATCCCCCCGATAATGCCGTCCATGTGACCCTCCTTTGGGAGCCGCTGCCGGGGAACAGGAAGAACCCCGGCAGCGTATTATATGGGGGCTATTTCGTGTTCTTTTTGATGTAGTCCCGGACGAATTTCAGGGCCTTGTCGCCGGGGAGGTTCTTCTCTTTGGCTTTCTTGACGTATTCACTGAACAGGGGCTCGATCTTCGCCACCCATTTCGCGTTCTCTTCCGCGGAAAGCTTGATCACCTGGTTTCCCCTCTTTACGGAGAACTCTTTGCCGTCCTGGTCCATCTTGTCCCAGAGCTTGCCCTGTTTTTCGATGAATTCCTGGTTGATCTCTTCGATTATCTTCTGGGCATCGGGAGGGATGCTGTTCCATTTTGCCTTGTTCATTGCGATAACGAACGTGGCTGTATAAGCCGTCCCGTAGTTCTCGGTCGTGGACTTGATGACCTCTCCCAGCTTCCAGCCCTTCAATGCTTCATATCCGCAAAGGAGGCCGTCAGCCACGCCTTTCGACAGGGCATCGTACGCATCGCCCATCGGCATGGCCACAGGTGCGGCGCCGAGTATCGACATCATCTTCGCGTTTGAACCGAACGTCCTTATCTTCATGCCTTTCAGGTCTTCGAGGTTCTTGACCGGCTTTCTCGTGTGGAGGATGCCCGGGCCCTGAGCGTGAAAGAACATGACCTTGACATCGTCGAATTCTTTCGGCTTGAACTGTTTGTAAAATTCGTTCGCGAGCCTCGTCGCCACGATCCCGCTCGGATAGCCGAGAGGGTAGTCGAGTATCTCGGAAAGCGGGAACTTGCCCATCGTGTACCCGAGCACGCAGTTGCCGACATCGACAACACCCGAGAGTATGCTGTCATACGTCTGCTGCGGCGAGGTCAGTGTCGCACCGGGGAAGTGCTGGACCTTTACCTTGCCGTGCGTCCTCTTTTCAACTTCCTTGCACCAATCCGCCGTGAGCTGGGCGTTGGGATGACTGACGGGGAAGAACGTCGAGAAGCGAAGTTTTACCTGCGCATTTGCGGGAACCGACACGAGGCAAAATGCTGCGACCAGACAGATTACAAGCACACCGACCAGAAACCGTTTCATGCAAACCCCCTTGAATATTTTTTATGTGAACCAAAAAAGCAATTTTAATGCCATTTGCGTTCAGCTATATAATGCCCTCTAATTCAAGGTGCTATCCGGCATTCACTGTACGGGTTGTGCATAAATGATACACGGGTGTGCAAAAAAAGACCAATCAAAAAAACTACCACCCCCGTCATCCCGGTGCTTGACACCGGGATCCAGTGTCTTTGTCTTTGCTTTTCCATCTCAGGTTTGTGCAACCCCTGTTTCTGCACCATTTAGATCAGACAATCAAGGAAGAAAAAAAACCTTGGATCCCGGTGTCAAGCACCGGGATGACGCATTGGCACAGTTTGCGATATGGTTGCTTATTTACATGAACCGGTAAAACTGCACAGACATTTTTCAGATGGGTCTCGGATGTGGTTGGCCGTACTGTTTATTCTTTATTGCTGTTCCCTGTCGTTTTGAGATAGAGTTTGCGCCGCGAGATCCCGAGCATTCTGGCCGCCTTGCTTTTATTGCCCTTTGCAAGGGTGAGGACCCGCTCGATATGCTCCTGTTCTATGCGCTGCAAGGTGAGTTCATCGGCCGAAAGGCTGAGCCCGTCGAGGTCCCTCTCCGGCATCCTGTCCTCCATCATGCCCCGGGGCATGTCTTCCGACAGGATCGTATCGCGGGCCGCGGACAAAAGGACCGCGCGCTCCATGACGTTCGCAAGCTCGCGGACGTTGCCGGGCCAGCGATAGCTTTTCAGGACATCCATGACCTCCCGGGACAGGAGCTTTTTTGCGGCCCCCCGCGAGAATTTTCCGAGAAAATAATCGGCCAGAAGCGGGATGTCATCCCTGCGCTCCCGAAGCGGGGGGAGGGTTATAATAAAAGTGTTGAGGCGAAAGAAAAGGTCCTTGCGGAATCTCTTCTCCTTCACCTCGTTTTCGAGCGATTTGTTCGTTGCAAATATGAACCTGACGTCAACCTTCGATTCGCGGGTATCACCTAAGCGCCGGAATATGCCCGTCTCGAGCGTCCGCAAGAATTTTGCCTGTATCGCCATGCCCATGTCACCGATCTCGTCGATGAAGAATGTCCCTTTGTCCGCCAGCTCGAGAAGGCCGATCTTGTCGGATTGCGCCCCGGTGAAGGCCCCCTTCTTATAGCCGAAGAGCTCGCTTTCGAGAAGTGATTCCTGGAGTGCGCTCGAATTGACCGCAACGAACTGATTCGCCGAGCGGGGGCTCATGGCGTGGATCGCCCGGGCGACAAGCTCCTTGCCCGTCCCCGTCTCCCCCAGGACGAGGACCGGCACGTCCGACGGCGCAACGAGCCGGATAAGCCTTCTGACCTCGTCCACCGGTTCACTGGAACCGACAAAGGAATCGTGCGTCTCGACCCTCTGGAGCTGCTGCTCGAGAACGATGGTGCGTTCCTTGAGGGATTTCTTCTCATACGCTTTTTGGATAACGTTGGAAAGTTCCGTCAATTTACAGGGCTTGCTGAGGTAATCGTAGGCGCCGAGCTTCATCGACTGGATCGCCGTATCCACGGAGGCATGGCCTGTGAGCATGATGATCTCGAGGTTGGGCTCGTTCTTTTTTATGGATTTCAGGAGCTCTACGCCGTCCATATCCGGGAGCCTTATATCGAGGACGCATACGTCGAATGTATGCTTCTTCATGATGGTCAATGCTTCCCGGGCTGTAAACGCGGACGTCACAGAGAGCCCGTCGCGCGAGAGCTTTTTCCTGAAAGCCTCGACGAGCTGTTCCTCGTCATCAATGATCAGGACGCGGACCACTTATGCTCCTTTCACCTGCCTGGTATAACGGGGCAGCACGACCTTGAACGTACACCCTCCGCCGAAGCGCGGGCCGACCTCGATCGAGCCTCCCATCCTCTGAAGGAAATCATAGCACAGCGTCAAGCCCAGGCCGGTACCTTTTTTTATTCCCTTGGTCGTAAAAAAAGGCTCGAAGATAAGGCTGCGGATATTTTCAGGGATCCCCGGGCCGTTGTCCTCGATCGTGACCTCCAGGGCATTGCCGGATGCCTCCCGTGCCTTGATCCAGACCGAAGCATCGGCTGTCCCTTCCACCGCGTCCACGGCATTCATGACGATATTCAGGAAGACCTGGCGCATCGCATCGAAATCGCCCCTGACCTTGGGCAGGTGTACCGGGACGTCCTCTATAAAACGGACGGGGAGCTTCTGAAAGTTTATGTGATCCAGTATCTCGTCAAGGAGCTCATTCACATCGATGCTCGTCTTCCCGAGCTCCTTTTTCCGCGTAACATCGAGAAGGGCCTTGATCGTTCGCGTGCAGCGGAAGGCCTGTTCCTCGATGGTCCTGAGGTGCTCTTTGAACTCCTCGATGTCCCGCTTCGTGAGCTCTGCTCCCTCCAGGTTTTCAAGGGAATCGAGGGCAAGCTCCGCATTGGCTGTTATCGTCGCCAGCGGATTGTTGAGCTCGTGTGCTATCCCCGTCGTCAATCGCCCCACAATGGACATCTTGGCTTCCTGCATAAGCTGTTCGTTTGCTTTTACGCGGTCCGTGGTCTCCTCGATGATGCACAGGAGCCTTTCCACCTTGCCGTCCTTGTCCTTGATAGGAACGCCTTTGAAATAGATATATTGCGGGACGCCCCAGTAATTGATGAACGGGAAGTCCCACAGCTGGAACGGCCTGCCCTTGAGCCCGTCCTTTATATGCTGCGCCATGCCGCACTTCTTGGTAAACGGGTTCTTTATCCAGTTGAAACCGATCAGCTTCTCCTTTGCCCTGGCCACGGTATCGAACCCGGCAAGGGTCGCGAGCGCCGGATTGACGCTCGAGAATTCGCCCTTCTTATTAATGGTAAAGATGGCGACCGGCGCGTTCTCGATGATCTCGTAATTGAATTCACCAAGTTCCTTCAGGTCCTCCTCGGTCCTGCGGAAGGCTGTCACATCCCGTATCACCTCGATGACCCCTTCGGAGCTGCGCCCGCCGGGTTCGCGTACGGGTGACGCCGTGAGCATATAGTATTCTGCGTCGAAACGGTCATTGCCCACCTTGATCTCGAGCTGCTCCGTCTTCCCCGTTGCATACGCGCGCACGACGGGGCAATTCGGGCAGGGCCTGCGCCTTCTCATAATGGCCGCATAGCAGTGCTTGCCCCTTAAGTCTTCCGCCTCCCTGCCTCCTGACCAGCGGCGGCTGACGGAGCCTACCCATTCGATCGTGAGGTCGCGGCCTATCATGAACGAGCCTCCGCACAAAAGGCGCATGACCGACGTAAGTGTACGCGAGCTCTTATCCTGGTCTATGGTCATGACAAAATAGGATAGCAAATATAGTGCCACGAGAAAAGGTGCGGCACTTTGACGATATTTCTGTCGTGAAATACGGAAGTTTGCCGGGGAGGCGTTGCGAATCGTCTTTCCGCTTGACTTTATATGAACATCCAAATATTATCTAAACAAAAATGTCTGTTTTGTTTCATATGTTACTGTAAACAGGCAAATGATCGGTTTTTATCAGGTAGTTTATCGGGTGGGTTTATGGGGTAGACTCCGGATGAATGCTCATGATACTTCGGGTGCAAACCATGTGCGCGGCAGGCTTCAGAAAGCTGTTTTTCTGCGGCCCGCCTTTCTTGCGCTTTCCATCATCCTCGCGGCATTCATCGCCTCCTCTTTATCCTGCTCCTCCAGCAACAAGGCACAGTCGGGGAGCCAGGACGCGGGCTCACAGCCGGCACCCCAGCCTGCCCCGATAGCAAAAAGCGGGCCTCAGCCGGAGCAGAATGAAAAACTTGCGAACCTCGGGATCAACCCTTCCCGGCCTTATGCGGCAAAGGCGATCCAGATCCAGTACCGCGCAGACGAAAATCTCAACCGGTACGAGGACAAGCCTCACACCCTCATGCTCGTTGTCTACCAGGTAACCGATATGAAATGGTTCAACAGTAATATAAAGGATGCCGCAGGCCTTGCCACCCTGCTTGCCGCAGAAAAACCGGACCAGAGCGTGCTCTCCGTCGACCGGTTCTTTATCGAGCCGGGCGAGGTGAACCAGGTCGAGCTTGACCGCTATGAGAACGCAAAATGGGTGAGCATCGTCGCCGGGTATTACGATCTCACGCCCGGCCAGGTGACCCGCAGCTGGGAGCTGCCGGTCCTTATAGAAACGAAAGGGACTTTTTTCAAGACAAACCAGGCCAGGATGGGACTTCTCGGTATGAACCTTTATTTTGGCCCGAGCAGCATACAGGAGGTGCCGAGCCCATGAGTCAGCCGACAAGACCCGTATTCTGGTACCAGGGATTATTCCTTCAATCTCAGCATTTCCAGCAGACCGACCTCTACCACCAGTCGTCCCTCGCGCCCTTAAGGGAATATCTCCAACCCTTTTTTTACGGGTCCTGCGGGCACACGGTCGACGAAGGGGCGCTGCGCGAGATGGTCTTTACGATCTCGGACGGTCAATTCCTGTTCCAGGACGGTACCTGGGTCAAAACCGCCGAGAATGCAGTCATCAAGGGTCGCTCGTTCAAGGACGCCTGGACCAATATGGAACGGCCGTTCAAGGTATACATCGGCCTGCGCCGGTGGGACCGGGGCGGGAAAAATGTCCTCGATGAGTCAGCACCCGACGGGCGGGCCCGCTTCGGCGCGGAGGGGGACACCGTGAAAGACCTTTACCAGGGCGACGCGACCGCAGACGTCAAATTCCTTCACTACCTCCTGAGGTTCTTCTGGGAAAGCGAGATACCCGACGCCGCCGATTATCACCTTATGCCGCTCGCAATACTCACGTTCAATGGCCAGGACGTGGTGCTGTCACGCGATTTCGTCGCGCCGTCGTTGACCATTTCTTCGGCAGATGCGCTTCTCAAGGTCATGCGCAATATTAAAGAGCTTGTACTGTCACGCTGCCGCATTCTCGAAGAGTACAAAAACCCCCGGGGTTTTCAGACCGCAGACCTGCAGGCAGCATACCTCAATTTCTTCCTTGCCCTGAACACGCTGAACCGGTACGTCCCGCTCTTCGAACATTTTACCGAGGTTTCCACCATTCATCCCTGGACCGGGTATGGCCTCTTGCGGCAATTTGCCGGGGAACTGTCGTCGTTCACCGACCGCGTCGATGCTTTAGGAAGGCTCACGAACGGCACGGAGCTCGTCCCCCGGTATGATCACGAGAACCTGAATTATTGCTATTCCCAGGTCGAGCTCCTTATCGAGGAGATCATAGCGTCGATGATCCTGGGAATGGAGAACATTATCCACTTCACGAGACAGGAGAATTATTTCCGGGGCCGCATACCCGGGGAGCTCCTCGACAGCCGGAACGTTTTTTACTTCATTATCAAATCTGCCGGTGATCAGCAGCAAATAATCGATATGGTGCACCATATAGTAAAGGCGGGCTCCGAGGAGGATGTCCCCACCCTGATCACGCGTGCGTTGCCGGGAATCCCGCTTATACTGCGGCTGGATACGCCCCCCGGCCTGCCAAAAAAACCGGACATGCTCTGCTTCGAAATAGACCGGACGAACCGTTACTGGCACGACATTCTCAAGAACGGCATGATGGCCGTGTACTGGCCGGATGCCCCCGAGGACACGGCGATAGAACTCGCCATCCTCAAACCATGATGCGGGGAATATGAAACTCATCGACTGCTTCTCGGAACTTTTGGCCTATACCGTATATATCGCCGGTAAGGGTTCAACGGCCGACCACACCTATGATGAGGCAAACGCCCGCTATGAGGACCTCTTGGGCCGCGCAGGCAGTTTGAGGTCGAGGCTCGAAGTGCCCGACAGGGATTGGGACGAAGCGAAGTTCGCCGTTTCGGCTTATATAGACGAGATGATCCTGTGCAGTGCGTGGGCCGGGAAAGATGCATGGCAGGTCAACCAGCTGCAGCATCGTTTCTTTAATACCACGAATGCGGGGGCCGAGTTCTTCGAGCACCTGGCCGGTCTCGACCCCGGCAGGGAAGACGTTCGCGAGGTTTACGACTGGTGCCTCGCAATGGGCTTCAAAGGGACATACTTCAGGACCGAGGATTCAACGGACCTCGAAGAGATCACGAAACAGAACCAGTCTCTGATGAGACAGCGCGCCAACGGACGGGACGACCTCTTCATGTTCCCGGAAGCGTACGGGGCGGACCGCAAGGAGGGGCGAAAAGGCATCTCCGGGTTGTTCCTGTACGTGGCAATAACCGGGCTTATACCGCTCATCATATTTTTTGGCCTCTATTATTTTTACAGCAACATACTCAATGGCATCCTCGCCATGTATTTCCAGTAGCGGGGGCCATAGGGACTTGAGTTAAAGATCATGCTGAAGAAGATACTGAAAATACTGCTTGTTGTTCTCATCCTCGCGGCCCTGGCCGCCGCCGACATCTGGTTCGTTCTCAGGAACGATTACCCGCTCTGGGTCGCCGGGGCGATATTTGCCGGCATAATCGGCATTCTTGTCGGTATCCTTTTCTTGCGGAAATATCTCCTGCGCCGCAGGGAAAAGAAGTTTGTCGAGCGCGTTGTCCAGCTCGACGAAAGCGTGATCAAGGGTGCCCCGCTTCACGAGCGGCGGGAACTGCAGGACCTCCAGGACAACTGGAAGGAGTCGATCGGACTTCTCAAGAGATCGACGCTCAAGAAGCGCGGAAATCCCCTGTACGCCCTGCCGTGGTTCCTCGTTATCGGGGAATCGGGCTCGGGCAAGACCACCGCGATCAGGAATTCCCGGCTTGAATCCCCTGTCGCGTATCCCGACAAGGCCGCCACCATATCGGCGACCCTCAATGTTGACTGGTGGTTTTTCGAAAACTCAATAGTCCTCGACACCGCCGGGCGCTACACGATACCCCTCGACGAGGTCCCCGACAAAGAGGAATGGGAACGCTTCCTCTCCCTGCTGTCGAAGTACCGGCGCCGGGAACCGATCAACGGCGTCATAGCCACGATATCGGCGGACAAGCTCCTCGCAACCGACCGGAACGCCCTCAGGGAAGACGGCCAGAACATGCGCAAGAGGATAGACCAGCTCATGCGTGTCGTCGGGGCCCGCTTTCCCGTCTATATTCTCGTTACAAAGATGGACAAGGTCTACGGGTTCAACGAGATATTTGGTGAATTAAGCCCCGAGGACACGACCCAGGCCATGGGCTACCTGAACAGGAACACCAGGGCCCACTGGGACATGTTTCTTGACGATGCCTTCGAAAGCGTGTCGGAACGCATAGGAGAGATGGTCTTAAAGATTGTAAGGGGCCGGCAGGTCTTGAAGCCGGGCATGATCGTTTTCCGCGAAGAATTCTTGAGGCTCAAATCGGGCCTTGTCGATCTCATGCGGTCGGTCTTCGGGGACAACCCGTACCAGGAGACACCCCTTCTGCGCGGCGTGTTCTTCTCGAGCGGCAAGCAGGAGGGCGCGCCGTTATCGGAATTTCTCGAGCATGCCGGGTTCGCCCCGGAGGCTGCGGCAGCGGTGGCTGTCGAAAAAGGCATGTTCCTCAGGGACATTTTTTCCCGGGTCCTTCCCGGCGACAGGTCCCTGTATACCCATACCCACGATTTCTTGCGGTGGCGCCGCGTCACGCGCAGCCTCGGTTTTACATCGTGGCTTCTTCTTTGTGCGGCCCTGATCGGGCTCCTCACGTTCTCGTTCGCCCACAACCTGCACACCCTGCGGGATTTTACCGATGTTTTCCGGAGGCTGCCGTCGCTGCCCGGCGAGACGTCCACAAACCTGCTCACGATCGAAAAGTACCGGCTGGAGATCGAAGAACTGGAAAGGAACAACTCCCGCTGGTTCTTCCCCGGCTTCGCCCTTAACCAGTCACGTATTGCTGAAAAAAGGGCGAAGGAATATTTCTCCACATTCGTCAACAAGGGGTTTCTCTGGAATTTTGATAAAGGTCTGTCGGCCAACCTCGACAAGGTCGATCCGGATACGGACCCGGACAAGATCGCCGTGTACGCAGACTATATCGTTTTGCGGCTCAGCCTCGTCAGCGGCCTTGTCGACAAGGGTAAACTGCCCGACGTAAAGGATTTCGGCAAGGCCTCCGCCGAGGCCATTGACCTCTACTACCACACCCTCCCGTTCGAGGCGGCTCAGCTATTCGGGAACATTTACAGGGACTATCTCAGGTGGCACACGAACAAAGCCGAGCTTCAGCGCAGCAGGGAATTGCTCGAGGCGGCGCTCATCACCCTGGTCATGCGCCACAAATCCCTCGACTGGCTTGTCCGCAAGTCGATACCCGATGCCCCTGACGTGAAGCTGGCCGAGTTCTGGGGAACCGCAGAGGTGGGCGAGCATGACGATGCGGTCATGGTCCCGGGATGCTACACGAAGACGGGCCAGAAACATGTATCCGATTTTCTCAGCAATCTCCTCAAAAACGCCAGGCTTGCGAAATCCCTCGAAACACTGGTGCCTTCGTTCTGGGCATGGTACCAGGACGAATACTACAAGGCGTGGTTCGACTTTGCCGCCAACTTTCATAAAGGGGCCGATGCATTCCAGACGGAGACCGCGCGCCGGAACATGGCATCGCTGATGGCGACCGACCACAACCCGTACTGGAAGCTTATCCTCCGCTTAAGTACCGAGACCGTACAGTCTGACCCGAAGGCGCAGCCCCCGAAATGGACAGGGCTTCCGGCTGAGCTTGTCAATATAGAAAGATTGTCAGATGCAGGGGATGTCAAGGATAAAAAGAGCGAGACCGTAAGGAGCAGAATAACGCGGGAGATCAAAAAGGTCGAGACCAAAGGGCAGCAGCAGATCCAGAAGGCCGATCCGCGCACAAGGAAGATCTCGGAGCAGCGCCCGTCCCGCGCGAAGGTATATACCGAGTACATGAAAGACTTAACGCAGCTTGCCCCTATCGCATCATCGGGTGATACCGCGTTTCGCATGGTGTCCGACCTTTTTTCCGGCCAGGCCGCCCTCGCGGAGGACAAATCGCCGTTCAACCTGGCCTACACCCAGTATCTCGCCCTCGAGAACATGATGAAGGAAGATGATTACGGCAACGCCGAGATCATATGGTCTTTGGTCGGCGGCCCGCTCAACTATCTCATCGATTACGGTGTCGGGAAAACATCATGCTCGCTGCAAGACAGGTGGGAAGGCGACGTCGTCAATAAAATGGACGGCGTGCCCAAAGAAAAGACGTTGAAGGCCCTGTTCGACAAGACCGACGGGGTCGTTATCAAGTACCGGGAAACAACGGCAAAACCTTTCCTTTCCGAGGCAAAGCTCGGATACGCCCCGCGGGTCGCATACCAGAATACGATCTTCGCGCGTTCGGTCCCGTTCAAACCGGATTTCCTGAAATTCATCAATGCTATCCCGACAGCGCCGGTCGAGTTCCAGTCGGACCATCTCGTTTCAATGTCGACCATTCCGATCGAGGTCAACGCGGACGCAACGGTGAGGCCGACGGGCAATACACTGTCTTTGCAATGCTCGGACGGGACGGCAATGTTAAGGAACTACAACTATCCCGATTCAAAGTCCTTCCTGTGGTCGCCGGAAAAGTGCGGGGACACGGTGCTCAAGATCACTTTCCCCGAATTTACCCTGACAAAGATATACAAAGGCAAGACTGCCTTCGCCACGTTCTTGACCGAATTCTCCTCGGGCGCAAAAACATTCAAGGCGGCGGATTTCCCGGACAAGAAGGAAGGGCTCTCGAAGGCAGGCATCAAGTGGATCAAGGTGCGGTATAAGATCGACAACGCACAGCCCGTGATAACGGGCTTGAGCAAGAGCTCCAAAAAGGCGCCGTCCGTTGTCACGGAATGCACGTTCAAATAGGCGGCCCCGAAAAGGTTAAAGGATGGACATCACTCAATTAGGAGCGGCCCCGATACCCGGAAGCAAACCCGCGGGCACGGATATACGCTCTGAGGAGCAGTTCGAAAAACTATCCGCCGAGATAGACAGGATGTCATCGCCCTCCGCATCGGGGGGCATCGATTGGAAAAAGGTCCTCGATCTCTCGGCGGATATACTCGCCAATTATTCAAAAGACCTGCTCGTCGCAAGCTATCTTTCCATCGCCCTCATCAAGAACAACGGGCTGAAGGGGTTCGCGTCCGGGGTCCACGTCTGGCGCGACATGCTCACGACATACTGGGAAGATCTTTTTCCCACAAAAAAGCGCATGCGCGGACGCCTGAACGCAATAGACTGGTGGATCCAGAAGACATCCGAGCAGATCCGCGAACTCAAGCCCGAGCAATGGAAACAGGAAGATATAGACGGGCTCTATGGAGACCTCGACGCTATCGATCGGTTCTTCAGTGAGAACGTCGACGAGGCCCCCGCCGTCGGACCGCTCATGTCGATCGTGGGCTCGGCCCTTATCCCGATCGAAGAAAAAGCTGCGGCACCTGAGGCCCCCGCGGCACCCGCACCTGTGCCGCCTGCAGATGCTAAACCGGCACCCGCTGCACCACAGGCGGCACCGGCGGCTCAGAGGCCTGCGCCCCCCGTTCAGCTTGTCCCGTCCGGTGACGACCCTGAGCCGCTCATAAAACATGCCCTCGACACGTTGAGGTCGGTCTCGGACCTTCTTATGCAGAAGGACCCGCCCGATGCACTCTATTTTCGCATAAACAGGACCATATCGTGGACGACGATAGCGGGGCCGCCTCCCAGCCATGGCGGCAGGACTATGATGGAACCTCCGGAAGAGGAGATACGCGACCTGCTCAAGAATATGCACGAGGCGGCCAGCTGGAAAGACCTCCTCGCCGCGTGCGAGTCGCGCATAACCCAGTACCTCTTCTGGATCGACCTGTCACGCTATATATGCGAGGCGCTCGGACATTTGGGGCACAAGGCCATAGCCAGGGAGATCGAAGGGCTCACGAGCGTCTATGTCGATCGGCTCTCCGGGATCGAGAAGCTCACCTTCGCCGACGGGACCCCGCTGGCGGACCAGGCGACGCGGCAGTGGCTCGCCGACATCCGCAAAGAGCAGGGGGACTCTTCTGCACAGGCCGGGGACGCGATCGTGGCCCGGATAGAGGCCGACATGGCTGCCGCAAAATCGCTCGCCGATTCGGGGAACATTGCGGGCGCAGTGGGGCAGCTTCGCGATGCCCTGACGCGGGCGCCGTCGGTGCGCGAAAGATTTATACGGCAGGTGAGGTTTTGCCGGTTCCTCCGGGAAAACAACCAGAACAAGCTTGCCTGGCCGTATTTTCGTGAGATAGTCGCGATCATAGACACGTATCACCTGAATGACTGGGAACCGGCGCTTGCAGCCGAGGCATATGACATTATTCTTGCCGGGCTGACATCGGCCGACGGCAACGGCGAGTTCAAAGACTTAGGCCACGATATATTCCGGCGCTTGAGCCTCCTTGACCCGGTCAAAGCGATGGAGTACGCGTAGCTATAAAATTTTTGCCGGTTTGTGTTACTTTTGTTTTTATTTGCAGTGATTTGACATATAATTGTCGAATCGGGGTGTGTGGATCCCAATTTATTGTGTAAAAATTCTGATCCTGGCAAAGGAGGGTGAAATATGGCAAAGGAAGGTTCCGTTGCACCAAAAGAACGCGTCAATATCATTTACCGGCCGGCAACAGGCGATGCGAAAGAAGAGATCGAGCTTCCACTGAAGGTCCTCGTTATGGGCGATTTCACACTCCAGCAGGATTCTCGGAGCGTTGAGGACCGCCAGCCTGTCAATATCGACAAGGACAACTTCAACGATGTCCTCTCGGCCCACAACGTGCGCCTCGAGACGGTCGTCGAGAACAAGCTGTCCGACGAGCCCGATGCACAGATGAGCCTCAATCTCGATTTCAAGAAGATGAAGGACTTCGAGCCGGACACGATAATCCAGAAGGTGCCGGAGCTCAAAAAGCTCATGGAGCTCAGGGACGCACTCAAGGCCCTCAAGGGACCACTCGGGAATATCCCTGAATTCAGAAAGAAGATACAGGACATCGTCAAAGACGAAGAGGTCAAGGCGCGCCTTTTAAAAGAACTCGGGATAGAAGGATAGGGGGTGGAAATTGGCTGAAGAACAGAAAGAAAAAAAGGTGCAGCAGGCCGAGGGGCAAACCTCGCTTCTCGACGAGATCGTTGCCGCAACCCGCCTGAAACCAACTGAAGAGGCGTATTCGATCACGAAGCAGGGGCTTCAGGCATTCATCGACGAAATGCTCAAGCCCGGAAAAGAGGTCCGTGTAACCGCATCCGCGGTCGATGAGATGATCGCCAACCTTGACCAGAAATTGTCAAGCCAGGTGGACGTGATCCTCCATAACAAGGAATTCCAGCAGCTGGAATCCGCCTGGACATCCCTGAAATTTCTTGTCGACCGGACGGATTTCCGGGAAAATATCAAGGTCGAGGTCATGAACGTCAACAAGACGGACCTTCTCGATGATTTCGAGGACGCGCCGGAGATAACGAAGAGCGGCCTTTATAAACTCGCGTATACCCAGGAATACGGCCAGTTTGGCGGCAAACCGTACGGGTTGATGGTCGGCAATTACGAGTTCGGCCCGTCCGCCCCCGATATCAAGCTCCTCCAGAACCTTGCGAGCGTCGCCACGATGTCGCACGCACCGTTCGTGGCCGCTGCGGGGGCGCAGTTCTTCGGGATAGACAGCTTCACGGGCCTTCCGAACCTGAAAGACCTCAAGTCCATCTTCGAGATGCCCCAGTACATCAAGTGGCAGTCGTTCCGGGAATCCGAGGACTCACGTAATGTCGCCCTTGCACTGCCCCATTTTCTCCTCAGGATACCGTACGGCCCCGACACAAAACCTGTGAAAAGCTTCAATTACAAAGAAGAAACGTCCGGCGGCGACGGCAGTTTCCTCTGGGGCAATGCCGCATTCGCATTCGCATCGAGGATAACCGACAGCTTTGCAAAGTACAGGTGGTGTGCGAATATAATCGGCCCGCAAGGCGGCGGAGCGGTCGAAGACCTTCCCGTCTACCAGTATGAGGCCATGGGAGAGCTCCAGACAAAGATCCCGACGGAAGTGCTCATCTCCGAGCGCAGGGAATTCGAGCTGGCCGAAGAAGGCTTCATGGCCCTCACCATGAGAAAGGGAAGCGACAACGCGGCATTTTTCTCCGCGAACTCGACCCAGAAGCCGAAGGTGTTCGCCAATACCCCGGAGGGCAAACAGGCAGAGCTCAACTA
Source organism: Syntrophorhabdaceae bacterium (assembly GCA_963666485.2). Taxonomy (GTDB): domain Bacteria; phylum Desulfobacterota; class Syntrophorhabdia; order Syntrophorhabdales; family Syntrophorhabdaceae; genus Delta-02. The sequence goes on from CAXXUO010000001.1 coordinate 959,917, forward strand.
CAAGCTCGGCACGCAGCTGCCGTACACGTTCATCGTCAGCCGCCTCGCCCATTACATCAAGGTCATTCAGCGTGAGAACATCGGGACATGGAAGGAACGGGGCGATCTGGAAACAGAGCTCAACAACTGGATCCGGCAGTATGTCGCCGACCAGGACAACCCGTCCCCGGGCGTCCGCTCGCGCCGGCCCTTAAGGAAGGCAAGCATACAGGTGTCCGACGTCGAGGGCGAGCCCGGCTGGTACAGGGTAAACATGTCTGTGCAGCCTCACTTTAAGTACATGGGGGCTTCCTTCACGCTTTCTCTCGTTGGAAAGCTGGACAAGGAATAAGAGTAGTCTAGGTGTTCACTAGAAAAAGGAGGGATTTCTATGGCAATGACCTGTTACATGACTATCAAGGCAAAGAACCAGGGGGACATCCAGGGTGACTGTACACAGCAGGGTCGCGAGAACACGATCCTGTGCTATGCCCTCGACCACACGGTAGAGATACCGAGGGACCCGCACACGGGCCTCGCGACGGGCCAGCGCATCCATAAACCGTTCCAGGTTACGACGCACATTGGCAAGCACACGCCCAAGATCTTTCAGGCATGCTGTACCGGCGAACATATGGATGTCGAGCTCCAGCAGTACAGGATCAACGAAAAAGGACAGGAAGAGAAATACTTCACGGTCAAGCTTCAGAACGCCATCATCGTCGAATCCCGCGAGTGGTACCCGGAAACATTTGTTGAGGAAAACAAGCCGTACAAACACATGGAAGATATCCTTTTCACGTACGAGACGATAATCTGGACATATGTACCGGATGGCATCGAGGCCCAGGATTCCTGGACAAAGCCTGTCTCGGCATAACAGATAAGGATCAGAGGGTAAAGCTTTCATCAAGGAGTGATTTGAAATGGCAATGACGTGTTACATGACCATCAAGGCAAAAAGCCAGGGGGACATCCAGGGGGACTGTACGCAGCAGGGACGCGAGAACACGATCCTGTGCTACGCCCTCGACCACACGGTAGAGATACCGAGGGACACCCACACGGGCCTGGCGACCGGGCAGCGGATCCACAAGCCTCTTGAGGTGATCACCAATATAGGCAAACATACTCCCAAGATCTTTCAGGCATGCTGCACCGGCGAACATATGGATGTCGAGCTCCAGCAGTACAGGATCAACGAAAAAGGACAGGAAGAGAAATACTTCACGGTCAAGCTCCAGGAAGCCATTATCGTGTCAGCGCGTGAGTGGTATCCGGAGACTTTCGTTGAAAAGAACAGGCCTTATAAACATATGCAGGATATTCTTTTCACGTACGAGACGATAATCTGGACGTATGTGCCTGACGGAATAGAGGCCGAGGATTCCTGGAAAAAACCGGTCGGCTCCTGATCGGGGAAGATCGCAGGATTCCATTTATGAGGATTTTAAGGGAGGCAGGCGCCGGTTCAACCTCCGGCTCCTGCCTTATACCCTGCGGGCCCTGTATAGACACCAATGTATGAAGAGCGACTGACCCAGAGAATCCGGAACCTCGAGCGAAAGGACAGCATAAAGGCTGTCGACGACCTGTCTTATATCGTCAATTCGATCATCAATCATCTTCAAAGGGTCATGAACACGCGCCAGGGAAGCGTCCCCATCGCCGAAGACTACGGTATGCCCGATTTTACGAATTACCAGGGTCTCGGGATCGATGAGCAGGCGAAGGGGGTCTCCGAGATCATACGGAATATGATCCTGAAATACGAGCCGAGGCTTCACGGGGCCCAGGTGGTCTATGAGCCCGACAAGAATGACCTTTTGTCCCTGCGCTTCAAACTCCAGACCGAGATCATCCATGGAAGGGACGAAAAATCCATCGTCGAGCTTGAAACGGTGATAAGCTCCGAAGGGAAGGTCAGGGTCGAGAAATAGCATGACGAGGGAACGTAGTGTTTAATAAATACTACCAGGAGGAACTGCAAAACCTTCGGGAGCTTGCAGCCGAGTTCTCGAAGACGCACCCGATAGCCGCACCGATGTTGAGCGGGCCGAAGCCCGACCCTGACGTCGAGCGGCTCCTCGAAGGCGTGGCCTTTCTCAATGGCCTTCTCCAGCAAAAACTGGACGACGAGTTCCCGCAGCTCATCCACAGCCTGATGGACGTGATCTTTCCGCACTACATGAAACCGATCCCGTCCCTTTCCATCGTTGCCTTCAGGCCGAAACCGGGCCTGATCGAAAGCGTCACCGTCCCGGCAGGCACATCGCTCAACTCCTTGCCGGTCGACGGCACGCCGTGCACGTTCCGGACATGTTTCGATGTGGAAACACACCCCCTGCACGTCGTTTCGCTCGATAGCCGGTCAAAGAGCACGGGGCAGCCGGAGTCTATGAAATTGACGCTCGAACTCACGGGGCCGGGCCTTGACCGCTGGAACCCGAAGGGAGTGTCTTTCCTCAATGGCGGCACGTATTCACAGGGGGCCGATGTCTTCTCATTGTTGACGCGCTACCTCAAAAGGATCGTGCTGCACCCCCTGGAAGGCGGCAGCGACTGCGTGCTTCCCCCCGAGTGCATGGTGCCGACGGGTTTTGAACCAAACAATTCACTTTTCCCTTTCCCGGCGCAATCCTTTTACGGGTACCGGCTCCTCCAGGAATATTTTATCATGCCGGCCAAATTCCTCTTCCTCAACCTTACCGGCTGGGAAAGGTGGCGGGACCGGGGGTCGGGGTCCCGGTTCGAGGTCATCTTCGAGTTCGAACCATCATCGATCCACATTCCACCGGTCACGGCAGACAATTTCGTCCTCTTCTGCACCCCGGTCATCAACCTTTTCCCCATGGAGGCCGAACCCGTCATCCTCGACCACAGGGAAGGCAGGATACGCGTAAGGCCCGCTGCAAAGGAGCACGATCATTATCACGTCTACGGCGTTACCGAGGTGGTCGGGTACAGCCGGGGCAGCGTCGAGAAGACGACGTACCTGCCACTCGACCTTTTCAGGACACTCGAGTCCGCCGAAGCGACCTACCAGATGATGCGCTACCGCTCGCCTGTCGATGACTCCATCGACGTGTACCTGGCTTTTCCGTACGACACGAAAGGACCGGAACCCAAGGCCCAGACGTTATCGATATCTATCACGTGCACGAACGGACAGCTTCCGGAAAAACTTCAATTCGGGGATATCCGTGTCGAAACGTCCGATTCACCGGCCCTTCTGACATTCGGGAACGTCATCCCGCCGAGCTATTATATCGAGCCGCCCCACGGCCGGAACGTCCTGTGGAAGTTCCTGTCCCATCTCACGCTCAATTTCCTGTCCATCGCGAATGCCGGCAACCTGAAGGAACTCCTCACGCTGTACGTGCTCGAAGAAGGCAGGGACAGGGCCCGGATATCGGCAAATTTGCGTGAGATCGAGGGAATAACCGATCTTTCGCTCACAGCGACGCGCCGTCTTGTCAGGGGAAACATGGTCCAGGGACAGGACGTCGGCCTTTCCGCCAACCGGGACTATTTCGCGAGCATGGGCAACCTTCTTCTTTTTGTCAACGTGCTCGATCATTTCTTCGGGGCATACAGTGCGATGCACAGCTTCACGCACATGAACCTGAAAGAGATAACGACGGGCGAGGCCTTTACCTGGCCGCACCGGATGGGGACGCGATGCCTGGCGTAAGAGAAGACATCCTCAAGAACAGCTCATCGTACTCATTCATACAGGCGATCAGGCTCCTTGGTTATTACCTGCGCGTGCAGGGCGATGAATTCGAAGGGGTCATGCGACGCAAGATACGCGTGCACCCGCAGCTTTCGCTCGATTTTCCCGGAACGGATATCATTTCCATAGAACAAAAGGCGACCGATCCTGATAAATATTTCATAACCGCTACTTTCCTCGGCCTTTACGGGGCGTCGTCGCCCCTGCCCACCTTCTATACCGAGGACCTCCTCGACGAAGCGTCCGAGGACAAAAGCATTTCCCGGGATTTCCTTGACATCATAAATTCACCCGCATACGTGCTTTTCTTTAAATGCTGGGCAAAATACAGCTTTGTTTACAGCCTTGTCGAGAGCCGCCGCGATGACCTGCTCGAGCGGCTTTTCTGCCTTCTCGGGTTTGGAACGGAGAAAATACGCCAAAGCGTTCGCTATCCCACGCAGCTTTTGCGGTATATCGGGATTGCCACCCAGATGCCCCGGTCCGCGGAAGGGCTGCGTGCATTGATCAGCGACGTCATTTCCGAGCCCACCATAGACATCGAACAATGCATCCCCGCACAGGTCGAAATACCGGCCGACCAGCGGTGCATTCTCGGCAGAAGGGGGCATCGCCTGGGTGAAGATGCATCGATCGGTGCATTTGTAGCGGATGCCACGGGAAAATTCCGCATACATGCGGGGCCGCTGGCGGAGAAGAAATTACAGGAGCTGCTGCCCGGCGGCGAACCTTTTGCCCTCATCGGTAACTTTGTCGAATATTATCTCGATCAGCCCCTCGATTGGGACGTGGAGATCGAGGTGCATGAGGCCGAGATCAACCCGATCAACCTCGGGCATGCCGACTGCTGCCGGCTGGGATGGAACACGTGGCTTGGAAGCGATTCGGGGTATCCCGAAAATCGGGTCAGGCTCGCATCAGGATATTAAATAAAGGAGACGGAAATGCTGACAGTGGATATCAAATCGCTTTTGATGAGGCTCAACGATTACAGCGCGGCGGCAATGCAGTCCGCTGCCGGCCTGTGCGTCTCGAGGACCCATTACGAGATAACGATAGAGCACCTCATCGCAAAGCTCCTCGAAAATCCCAACAGCGACTGGCCCCTGGCATTTGCACGGCTCAATGCGGATTCCGCAAAGATAGCCCGGGCCGTCGAGGCGACCCTCGAAGATTTCAAGACCGGCAATGCCGCAAAGCCTGTTTTTTCGCCACTGCTTCTCGAGTTGATCCAGGATGCCTGGCTTATCTCTTCGATCGATCTCGAAGAAAGAAAGGTCCGTTCCGGGGCCATACTCCTCGCATTTCTTTCCAAGCCGACCTTCTTCGCGTCCGGGCGATACGCGGACCTCATAAAATCGATCAGCAGGGACGCCCTCGCCAACGATTTCTGGACCGTAACCAAGGGATCCATTGAAATAGACCGGACGCAGGTGAAGGAAGCTGCGGGAGACGAAGCTCCGGGCAGCCAGGGCGGGACATTTATCGACAAATACTGCGCCGATTTTACGGACAAGGCGGCCCGCGGTGAGATCGACCCGGTCTTCGGGCGGGATTCAGAAATACGCCAGATGATAGACATTCTCGGGAGGCGCAGGAAAAACAACCCGATCTGTGTCGGCGAGCCGGGTGTCGGCAAAACGGCTGTCGTCGAAGGTATGGCGCTTCGCATAACGGAAGGCGATGTCCCGGACATGCTCAAGAATGTTTCCCTCATCGGCCTTGACATGGGCCTGCTTGAGGCGGGTGCGGGCATGAAAGGAGAATTTGAGAACCGCCTGAAAGGGGTCATCAACGATATCAAGGCATCGGAAAGGCCGATCATTTTATTTATCGACGAGGCGCACACGCTCATCGGCGCCGGCGGGACCGCCGGCGGATCGGATGCGGCAAATCTCCTGAAACCGGCCCTCGCCCGGGGTGAACTGCGTACGATCGCGGCCACGACCTGGACGGAATATAAGAAATACTTCGAAAAAGACCCCGCGCTTGCACGGCGTTTTCAGCTCGTGAAGCTCGATGAACCGGCGGTCGATTCGACTGTCCTCATGCTGCGGGGCCTCAAGGCAAGCTATGAAAAAGCGCATAACGTGGTCGTGCGCGATGATGCGGCGGTTGCCTCCGCGGAGCTTTCCGACCGTTACATAACGGGACGGTTCCTGCCGGACAAGGCGATAGACCTTCTCGATACGAGCTGTGCCCGCGTGAAGATCAACCTGACCGCGAAACCGGCCCGCCTCGAGGACCTGGAGCGGTCGATCCAGGCGTGCGACCGCGAGATATCGGCGATCGACCGCGACAGGGACAACAAGGTCACCGTCGACGAGGAGGCGTACCGGGAAGTCGTTGCGAAAAAAGAAAAGCTCATCAAAGAATCAGACGAGTTGAGAGAGCTGTGGCTCAAGGAAAAGGAAGCCGCGGCAAAGGTCGTCGAGATACGCCAGAAGATAAATGCCGCCGCAAAAGATAACGGGGAGCGCGACGAGCTCTTCAAGGAACTCGAAGAAGCAACGGCGGGCCTCAAGGCCATCCAGGGTGATACCCCCAACATCCAGATCGAGGTCGATCCGGACGTCGTCGCCCAGGTGGTGTCGGACTGGACCGGGATACCGCTCGGCAAGGTCCTCAAGGATGAGGCAAAAACGATCATTGAGCTTGAAGACCGGCTCAAGGAGCGGATCAAGGGCCAGGAGTTCGCAATGTCGACCCTTGCCGAAGCGATCCGGGCCTCTAAGGCCGGCATCAAGAACCCGAGCCAGCCGATGGGCGTCTTTCTTTTCGTCGGCCCAAGCGGCGTCGGGAAGACGGAAACAGGCCTCGTCCTCGCCGACCTTCTGTTCGGCAGCGAGCGCCACGTGGTCACGATCAATATGAGTGAATTCCAAGAAGGCCACACGGTGAGCCGCCTCATCGGTTCCCCGCCGGGCTACGTCGGGTACGGGGAAGGCGGCATGCTGACCGAGGCCGTGCGCCAGAAACCCTATAGCGTCGTCCTGCTCGACGAGTGTGAAAAGGCGCATACGGACGTCATGAACCTTTTCTACCAGGTGTTCGACAAGGGAATGCTCACGGATGGCGAGGGAAAAGAGATAAATTTCCGCAACACCATCATTATTTTGACAAGCAACCTCGCATCCGACGTCATTCACGAGATGACATCCGCCGATGACCGTCCGTCCGCTGACGTTCTGACAAGCGCGATACGCCCGATACTGTCAGCCCATTTCAAGCCCGCGCTCCTCGCGCGCATGTCGATCGTCCCCTACTTCGACCTCGGCAAGGACGCGATGCGGATGATCGTCGAGCTGAAGCTCGGGAAGGTCGCAGAGACGCTCATGGCCAACAACCGGATGCGCATGTCGTACACCCCTGCGGTGGCCGACCAGATCGCCCAGCGCTGCACCGAGGTTGAGACCGGTGCACGCAACATAGAGTACATATTGAGCGGGAACATACTGCCGCGTCTGGCCCAGGAGATACTCGGCCATATGAGCGAGGGCGGCATGCCCGCCACCGTGAATCTCGATGTGGATGACACCGGGGCCTTCACGTTCAAGTTCGGACAATAATATGACAGCGATGCCGGTGAGGAGGGGCCCTCATGGACATACCGTATAAACCTTTTACGATCCTGGTCGTCGGGTCTTTCGCGCCAATCCCGGACGGGCCGCAGCGCGTGAAGATCCTCCCGGTCGATACCGTGAATGAAAGCCTGTCAGCACTCCGCCCGGCGGTATGGATACCGGTTGTGAAAGAGATATGCCCGGCCGGCGGTGTCGGGATATCGCCCGAAAAGATGAAGGACTTCACGCCGCAGGGCATGATGGGCCAGGTCGCATACCTGAAAGACCTCGGTGATGCACGGGATGTGATCACACGGTCGGCAGGCATGCCGCCGGAGAACGTAGCCGCGGCCATCGGTGAGAAGTGGCCCGAACTGCCCCTTGACCTCACAATCCCCCCCGCAGCGGCCAGGTCACAGTCGGGCACTGTCGACAACATCCTGTCCATGGTTGCCTCCGAAGGAAGTTCGGGCACTGTCAGTCACGGCGCCATGGAAGGCTCCCGGGCCTTATCGGTCCAGATCGAGAGGCTCATCGCCGGCGTCATGACGGCGATCTTTTCAGATGGATCTTTCCGGGAGCTCGAGGCCGCCTGGCGCGGTATCGAGCTCATCACAAAGCAGGGGCCTGCCGGCGGTACGAAAGAGACGCGCCTCGCGATCGTGAACACGCCCCGGGACGGGCTCGTCGACGCCCTGAGAGAACTTGGAGAAGTGCTGGAGAATGACCCGCCCGACCTTATGCTCGTCGACTTTGTCTTCGACAATTCCCCCGTCAGTATGGAATTGCTCGAAGAGGCGGCATCCTTGGCCCAAAACCTCATCGTCCCCGCAGTCGTCAACGCTTCGGCCGGCTTTCTCGGCCTGAAAGACTGGAACGAGATACATCACCTGCCGATGCTCGCTCATTACATAGAGGACAACCCCGTTTACGCACAATGGTCGAAACTGCGCAAGGACCCGCGCGCGAACTGGCTCGCTGCCGCCTGCAACGAACTCGGCACCCGGCAGGCGTATGAAAAGGATTCAGGTGTCCGTGGTGTCAGCTTTGAGGAAGGGTCCCCGCCATGGGTCCATCCGGTCTATGCAGTCGGTGCGCTTGCCGCTCAGAGTCTAGCGCTTTCCGGATGGCCGTCGCGCCTTGTCGATGTGCAGAATGTGCGTCTCGAGGGCCTCGCCCTCCACAGATTCGAGGACGGCACAGAGGGTTCCACTGCGGCGGTGTTCTCTGTCGACAGGGTGCGCCAGCTTGGCGATATCGGCCTCATGCCGCTCACCGGGGCCGCCATGAAGGACATGGCCTTCCTTCCCTCGGCCCGGGCCATATCGGGGGAGGCGCTTGCCTTCCAGATGTTCTTCTCCCGCCTGACCGGGTTTCTCATCCGCTTGCGCGAAGAGACCGGGGCGTCAATACTTGAGGATGATGCCGCATCCTGGTTGACCCGGGCTTTTGAGACTTTCTTTCGCCTCACGGGCGGAACTCAACCGGGGGACCTGTCCGTCAGCGCATCGATGAATGAGGGAAGGCTGATATTCACAATAAGCCTTACCCCTCCGGCGACGATCTTAAGCGGTACAAGGAGGATATCATTCACATTCGCCTGGTAGCGTGTATCGCCGTCTGCATGGCCCTTTTCGTATCCGGCTGCGGCGGCGGGAAGACAGCAAAACCCGCTCCAAAACCTCCCGAGCTAAAGAGGGATTACAAGGACCATGACCCCATAAAGAAGGTCAAGCCCGGCATATTCCCCGGGGATGATGCATCCTGGACAGATGTCGACGGCTCGACACGCCGGAAGGCGTTCTTCAATGACCGGCTCACGCTGGAGATCGTCGAATCGCAGAAATCGGGCCTGACCGGGAACATTACGACGGGCCACCGGTTCAATGATACCGTCGGGTACATCGTGGCGGGAAGCGCCATGGTGACCGTCGGCAAGGAAACGAAGCAGATCTCTGCGGGCGGCGCGTTCGTCGTTCCTTCAAATGTACCGTACGGGGTTATCCCCGCATCGGATAAGGCGACAATTATCTACGCATATACCCCACCGCGCGAAGACCTGCGGCCGACTGCCCCTGCGGTCCGGCGCTTCCCCGACAACGAGATAAAAAGCATCGTTTACAAATGGTTCGCCCTGTTCGACGAAAAGGCGAATGTCGCCAATCTCCTGGAATATATCGCCGAAACGGGCCTTTCCATGGAAATGGCGGACAAGAAGAAGGTCAATTCCTGGGCGCAATTCCAGGACTGGTACGCAAAATGGGCAAGCCAGGTCGATTCCTTCACGAGTACGGTCGATTCCGTCGCGGTCGGTTTTGATTATAACACAGGCCATTACAGGGCGGAGGCGACCGTGCGCTCGACGACAAAGACCCGTTCAGGCAAAAAGCTCACCAGTAAATGCCAGGTCACCATGGACCTCGTCGATACGAACTGGGGTGATGCGCCGAAGATAATCACGTACAAGGAAACGGAAATAAAGTAACGGCCAGTGATGAACTACCTCACCACCACAAAGTTCTCTTTCTCCTCCGATGCCCTGCCCCCGGACACGTTCGGTGTTGTGAGGTTCGCCGGGTCGGAGGGCCTGTCCGAGTGCTACACCTTCGAGGTCACCCTCGTGTCGGACAACCTGGAGATAGACCTCCAGGCGGTGATGGAGAACCCTGCACGGCTCACGGTCCACCGGTCGGAGGGGGACGACGTCTCCTGGCGCGGCATCCTTCTGTCCTTCGAGCAGCTTCACGAGGTGGACAAGCTCGCCTTTTACCGGGCCCACCTCGTACCGAGACTGACATGGCTCTCCTTCACGCAGCACAACCAGGTCTTCCTCGACAAGTCGGTCCCGGAGATCATCGAGGGGTGTTTGAAGGACGGGGGACTCACGGGTGCGGACTTCGAGATGCGGCTTCAGGGCTCCTACGACCCCATCGAGTACGTCTGCCAGTACGGAGAGAGCCACCTTAACTTCATCTCCCGGTGGTGTGAGAGGGAGGGGATCTACTACTTCTTCGAGCAGACGGACCAGGGGGAGAAGGTTATCTTCACCGATACCCAGATATCCCATGTGCCGCTCACCCAGGGGATGAACCTCACCTACTCTCCCCCTTCGGGGCTCGAGACGGGCCACGAGAGGGAGATCGTCCGGTCCTTCCACTGCAGGATGAACTTAACGCCCCAGAGCGTGCTTTTAAAGGACTACAACTACCGCAAGCCCTCCCTCGACGTGTCGGGGAACGCGGACGTGGACGCGAAGGGGCGGGGCCAGGTCTACTCCTACGGGGACCACATCAGGACGCCCGAGGAGGGGACGAGGATAGCGAAGATCAAGGCCGAGGCGCTCCTCAGCAGGAAGGAGGTCTTCGAGGGCGAGGGGTCTGTCCCCTACATGGAGCCGGGGTACACCTTCACGCTGAAAGACCACTACCGGAAGAACTTCAACCAGTCCTACCTCGTCACCGGGGTGAGCCACGAGGGGAACCAGACGGGGTACCTTATCGCGGGCATCACCGCGGGGGACGAACAGAGAGGGGTGTGGTACAGGAACTCCTTCTCCTCCATCGTGTCCACCGTCCAGTTCCGGCCTGAGCAGAAGTCCCAAAAGCCCCGGATCCCGGGGACGCTGACGGCGAAGGTCGACGCGGCGGGGTCCGGGCAGTACGCGGAGCTCGACAGCCAGGGAAGGTACACGGTCATCGTCCCCTTCGACACGTCGGGAAGGAAGGACGGGAAGGCCTCCGCCCCCGTACGGATGGCACAGCCCTACGCGGGGGGAGACCACGGGATGCACTTCCCCCTCCACAAGGGGACGGAGGTCCTGCTGACCTTCATAGAGGGGGACCCGGACAGGCCGATCATACAGTCGGCGGTGCCGAACCCGGAGCACCCGAGCCCGGTCAACGCGAACAACGAGACCAAGTCGATGATAACAACGGCAAGCGGCAACAAGATACACATAGAAGACCGGGAGGGCTCTGAACGCATCCTTCTCCACACGCCGAAACAGAACACCTTTTACAGAATAGGTGCGCACAACGACCCCTCCCTCGACGATGAACCGCCTCCAACACAGACCCCGACCGAAGAAGAGACCCAGGAGGATGACGACGACCGCAAGGCCGGGTTCGTTCCCCTTGACGACTCGAGACCTTCCGGCGTTTACGGAGCTGCAGGGGCTGCCGCCGGGGCTGCCGCGACCAGCGGCGGAGATGGGGGTGACGACACCCCGCCGACACCGACGGAAACTGTTACTGTTACCCAGACCGTAACTCCCACGCAAACTGTTACACCGACGCAGACTCAAACCGCTACTCCTACGGAAACTCAAACCGTCACGCCGACGCAGACGGTGACGCCCACTCAGACTGTTACTCCTACGGAAACGGTCACTCCGACGGAGACGGTGACACCGACGCAGACTGTTACGCCTACGGAGACGGTCACTCCGACGCAGACCGTGACACCGACGCAGACTGAGACCGTTACGCCTACTCAAACCGTCACACCGACGGAGACGGTGACGCCAACGCAGACGGTGACGCCTACGGAGACGGTGACGCCGACCCAGACTGTTACGCCTACGCAGACAGAGACGGTGACGCCAACGCAAACACAGACGGTGACGCCGACCCAGACTGAGACCGTTACGCCTACTCAAACCGTCACTCCGACGGAGACGGTGACGCCTACGCAGACGGTGACGCCTACGGAGACGGTGACGCCGACCCAGACTGTTACGCCTACGCAGACAGAGACGGTTACGCCAACGCAAACACAGACGGTGACGCCGACCCAGACTGAGACTGTTACGCCTACTCAAACCGTTACACCTACGGAGACGGTGACGCCCACCCAGACTGAGACTGTTACGCCTACTGAGACTGTTACGCCGACCCAGACTGTTACGCCTACGCAGACAGAGACGGTTACGCCAACGCAAACAGAGACGGTGACGCCGACCCAGACTGAGACCGTTACGCCTACTCAAACCGTTACGCCTACTCAAACCGTTACGCCTACGGAGACGGTCACTCCGACGCAAACAGTAACCCCTACGCAGACAGAGACGGTCACTCCGACGCAAACCGTTACGCCGACCCAGACTGAGACCGTTACGCCTACTCAAACCGTTACACCTACGGAGACGGTGACGCCCACCCAGACTGAGACTGTTACGCCTACTGAGACTGTTACGCCGACCCAGACTGTTACGCCTACGCAGACAGAGACGGTTACGCCAACGCAAACAGAGACGGTGACGCCGACCCAGACTGAGACCGTTACGCCTACTCAAACCGTTACGCCTACGGAGACGGTCACTCCGACGCAAACAGTAACCCCTACGCAGACAGAGACGGTCACTCCGACGCAAACCGTTACGCCGACCCAGACTGAGACCGTTACGCCTACTCAAACCGTCACTCCGACGGAGACGGTGACACCGACGCAGACCGTGACGCCTACGGAGACGGTCACTCCGACGCAGACCGTTACGCCTACAGAGACGGTTACGCCAACGCAAACACAGACGGTGACGCCGACCCAGACTGAGACTGTTACGCCTACTCAAACCGTTACACCTACGGAGACGGTGACGCCCACCCAGACTGAGACTGTTACGCCTACTGAGACTGTTACGCCTACTCAAACCGTTACACCTACGGAGACCCAAACTGTCACGCCAACACAGACCGTGACGCCTACGGAGACGGTTACCCCGACACCGACCCAGACTGTCACTCCGACACCGACCCAGACTGTCACTCCGACACCGACGGTCACGACGGCGGAGCCAACCACCGAAGAGTCGAAGCCGGGGCCCGAGGACTGGGGGAACTGGGGAATTGCCAAAAAAACTAAAGGTTTCTTTGATATCCGCGCCGCCACGGAGAATGAAATCGTGATCGGCGAGTCCATAGAGGCCATCCTGGGACTCAGAAACGAATGGGCCCTCGTTCTCGCCGTCAACGCCGCCCTCGCAGGTGTCTGCGAGGTCCAGGTCCCGAAACACAGGTTTCTCCACAACTTCAAACAGGTGGTGGAGAAGGACCACCTCGAGGCCAACGAGATACAAACGGTCCAGCACGGTATCCAGACCCGCTATACCGACAAGCTCCAGAACATCCGCGGGGCCCTGACCCACGTCTACGCCGACAGGCTGGATGCTCTTGACCGGTCTTCCCAGACGGCCGGTCAAAACGTCGTCGCCCTCGGCAACCATACCCAGGCCCTCGAGAATGTGGTGCAAACGGAAGGGCAGGTCGTCCAGTCGACCGTTGATGCCCTCCATGCCATGGGCAACCAGATGCAGACGGCGGGCAAACCAGATGCAGACGGCGGGGCAAAGAATACGGGGCTCGGGCACGATCATGAGGGACGAGGGCGTTCGGCTCAATCAAACCAACACCCAACAGGTCGAGGTGGCGGCCGTGGGGCTGCATAATGCCGGCGTCATATTCGAGGGCCAGTGATGAACTACCTCACCACCACAAAGTTCTCTTTCTCCTCCGATGCCCTGCCCCCGGACACGTTCGGTGTTGTGAGGTTCGCCGGGTCGGAGGGCCTGTCCGAGTGCTACACCTTCGAGGTCACCCTCGTGTCGGACAACCTGGAGATAGACCTCCAGGCGGTGATGGAGAACCCTGCACGGCTCACGGTCCACCGGTCGGAGGGGGACGACGTCTCCTGGCGCGGCATCCTTCTGTCCTTCGAGCAGCTTCACGAGGTGGACAAGCTCGCCTTTTACCGGGCCCACCTCGTACCGAGACTGACATGGCTCTCCTTCACGCAGCACAACCAGGTCTTCCTCGACAAGTCGGTCCCGGAGATCATCGAGGGGTGTTTGAAGGACGGGGGACTCACGGGTGCGGACTTCGAGATGCGGCTTCAGGGCTCCTACGACCCCATCGAGTACGTCTGCCAGTACGGAGAGAGCCACCTTAACTTCATCTCCCGGTGGTGTGAGAGGGAGGGGATCTACTACTTCTTCGAGCAGACGGACCAGGGGGAGAAGGTTATCTTCACCGATACCCAGATATCCCATGTGCCGCTCACCCAGGGGATGAACCTCACCTACTCTCCCCCTTCGGGGCTCGAGACGGGCCACGAGAGGGAGATCGTCCGGTCCTTCCACTGCAGGATGAACTTAACGCCCCAGAGCGTGCTTTTAAAGGACTACAACTACCGCAAGCCCTCCCTCGACGTGTCGGGGAACGCGGACGTGGACGCGAAGGGGCGGGGCCAGGTCTACTCCTACGGGGACCACATCAGGACGCCCGAGGAGGGGACGAGGATAGCGAAGATCAAGGCCGAGGCGCTCCTCAGCAGGAAGGAGGTCTTCGAGGGCGAGGGGTCTGTCCCCTACATGGAGCCGGGGTACACCTTCACGCTGAAAGACCACTACCGGAAGAACTTCAACCAGTCCTACCTCGTCACCGGGGTGAGCCACGAGGGGAACCAGACGGGGTACCTTATCGCGGGCATCACCGCGGGGGACGAACAGAGAGGGGTGTGGTACAGGAACTCCTTCTCCTCCATCGTGTCCACCGTCCAGTTCCGGCCTGAGCAGAAGTCCCAAAAGCCCCGGATCCCGGGGACGCTGACGGCGAAGGTCGACGCGGCGGGGTCCGGGCAGTACGCGGAGCTCGACAGCCAGGGAAGGTACACGGTCATCGTCCCCTTCGACACGTCGGGAAGGAAGGACGGGAAGGCCTCCGCCCCCGTACGGATGGCACAGCCCTACGCGGGGGGAGACCACGGGATGCACTTCCCCCTCCACAAGGGGACGGAGGTCCTGCTGACCTTCATAGAGGGGGACCCGGACAGGCCGATCATACAGTCGGCGGTGCCGAACCCGGAGCACCCGAGCCCGGTCAACGCGAACAACGAGACCATGTCGGCGATCACCACAGCCGGGGGGAACAAGATCCACATCGAGGACAAGGAGGGGACGGAGAGGATCCTCATGCACTCCCCGAACCAGAAGAGCTTCATCCGTGTCGGGGCGCCGAACGACCCCTCCTGGTGGAGCGACTACAAGGACCAGTGGAAGGAGTACGCCGACGGCGATGAATGGAACGCCCCTCCCGTCTTTGGCGGGATTGCCGAGAGCACCCAGGGGCTCCTCGACATCGAAACGAAGTGGGAGTTTTCCTTAATACTGGGCGAGTCCACGTCCACCGTTGCCGGGTTCCGCATGTGGTTCACCCTCCTTGCCGCCGTCGATGGCGTGCTCGGGGGAAGGGTGAACCTCCAGGCGCCCGACTCCTGGGCCCTGAAGAACGGCCATCACGAGGACGGTATTGACAACCTGTACACGGCGGTCCGGGGCATTGTGTCTGCGGGGATCCGCCAGGACCTCGCCGTTGAGCGGAACGAACTGCTCGTTCACGAACGGGACCTGACCGTCCAGCGGACCCAGGCCGTGGGGAATCAAACGCAGCTCAGGACACAGACGATCGACAACAACGTCCAGAGGATCGACACGGCCCTGCAGAACACGCAGGCCCACGCGCAAACCCTGGTAACGACGGGAAACAACATCCGCGATTCGATCCAGGAGATCAACAGCATGGGCGCGCACCTGGATACCGCAGGCGACCATATGTCGAACGCGCTGCAGAACACCGAAACCCTTGGGGCCGCCGTCGAGAATGCGGGACTCTCCGTCACCGACGCCTCGGCCAATCTCACGCAGGCGGGAGGGCTTTTGCTGCGCAACTAGCGCAAAAGGAACTGAAAAGCCATGAACTACCTCACCACCACAAAGTTCTCTTTCTCCTCCGATGCCCTGCCCCCGGACACGTTCGGTGTTGTGAGGTTCGCCGGGTCGGAGGGCCTGTCCGAGTGCTACACCTTCGAGGTCACCCTCGTGTCGGACAACCTGGAGATAGACCTCCAGGCGGTGATGGAGAACCCTGCACGGCTCACGGTCCACCGGTCGGAGGGGGACGACGTCTCCTGGCGCGGCATCCTTCTGTCCTTCGAGCAGCTTCACGAGGTGGACAAGCTCGCCTTTTACCGGGCCCACCTCGTACCGAGACTGACATGGCTCTCCTTCACGCAGCACAACCAGGTCTTCCTCGACAAGTCGGTCCCGGAGATCATCGAGGGGTGTTTGAAGGACGGGGGACTCACGGGTGCGGACTTCGAGATGCGGCTTCAGGGCTCCTACGACCCCATCGAGTACGTCTGCCAGTACGGAGAGAGCCACCTTAACTTCATCTCCCGGTGGTGTGAGAGGGAGGGGATCTACTACTTCTTCGAGCAGACGGACCAGGGGGAGAAGGTTATCTTCACCGATACCCAGATATCCCATGTGCCGCTCACCCAGGGGATGAACCTCACCTACTCTCCCCCTTCGGGGCTCGAGACGGGCCACGAGAGGGAGATCGTCCGGTCCTTCCACTGCAGGATGAACTTAACGCCCCAGAGCGTGCTTTTAAAGGACTACAACTACCGCAAGCCCTCCCTCGACGTGTCGGGGAACGCGGACGTGGACGCGAAGGGGCGGGGCCAGGTCTACTCCTACGGGGACCACATCAGGACGCCCGAGGAGGGGACGAGGATAGCGAAGATCAAGGCCGAGGCGCTCCTCAGCAGGAAGGAGGTCTTCGAGGGCGAGGGGTCTGTCCCCTACATGGAGCCGGGGTACACCTTCACGCTGAAAGACCACTACCGGAAGAACTTCAACCAGTCCTACCTCGTCACCGGGGTGAGCCACGAGGGGAACCAGACGGGGTACCTTATCGCGGGCATCACCGCGGGGGACGAACAGAGAGGGGTGTGGTACAGGAACTCCTTCTCCTCCATCGTGTCCACCGTCCAGTTCCGGCCTGAGCAGAAGTCCCAAAAGCCCCGGATCCCGGGGACGCTGACGGCGAAGGTCGACGCGGCGGGGTCCGGGCAGTACGCGGAGCTCGACAGCCAGGGAAGGTACACGGTCATCGTCCCCTTCGACACGTCGGGAAGGAAGGACGGGAAGGCCTCCGCCCCCGTACGGATGGCACAGCCCTACGCGGGGGGAGACCACGGGATGCACTTCCCCCTCCACAAGGGGACGGAGGTCCTGCTGACCTTCATAGAGGGGGACCCGGACAGGCCGATCATACAGTCGGCGGTGCCGAACCCGGAGCACCCGAGCCCGGTCAACGCGAACAACGAGACCATGTCGGCGATCACCACAGCCGGGGGGAACAAGATCCACATCGAGGACAAGGAGGGGACGGAGAGGATCCTCATGCACTCCCCGAACCAGAAGAGCTTCATCCGTGTCGGGGCGCCGAACGACCCCCCTTCAGATTATGCCGGGTTCAACATTTTCCCCGGTGTCGAAGGGATCAAGGAGCAGACCGACGGGGCCCTCGATATGACCGTCGGGTTCAAGAACGAGGTGATCCTGGGCTTGATCACATCCATCGTATGCGGCTTCCGCGGGTGGTTCACGGTGGGATACCTCGTCGACATGTGCCTGGGCGGCAAGCTGGAGGTCCAGTTTCCCGAAATCTTTAATATACGGAATTTTCACGTGAATGTTAATGCTGACAACTGGGAGACTTACGCGAGCTGGTCGACGGCGGTCAGGACCTGGTGGCATTTCCTCGGGACGGAAAGCAAGGTGAAGGGCCAGCTGGTCCGGGCCTGCGAAGATCAGGTCCACACCGCGGAGGGAGATGTAAACGCCCAGATAAACCGGGTCGCGGCGGAGGAGCGGCGCATCACGACCACCGCGAACTCCGTGAAGACCAACATGCAGACTGTCACAGCCCAGGCAAACCAGATAGAGTCGATGGGCAACCACCTTGTGACCGTCGGCGACGGTTTGGTCAGTGCCGGCGCAGAGCTTCAGACAACGGGAAATACGATCCGGCAGAGCGGCCAGGCTGCGCAGCTTGCCGGCACACAGATCAGGAACGGCGCGACCCTGGTCGATCAGGCGGCGACCCAGGTACAGGGATGATATGAGAGTTATCAAGGAATCGGAACACTGCCTCCTCCTCAACTACTTCGGCCTTATGAACAGGTATTACCTTGCCATAACGGTCATGACCTACTTCGACTTCACGGACCCCGTCAACCCCCTTGCCGAAAAGGAGATGTGGCCCTTCGTACAGGGAGAGCTCGGCAAGGACGCCGTCCTCGACATGGCCATGCCCAAGCCGAAGGGTGAGCTGCTTGTCTGGGGCAGGTGCTTTTCGCCCGACGGGGAGCCCCGCGGCGCTTCACAGGTAAGCGTGCGCCTCGGTCCCATCGAGAAGCACCTCTACGTCTTCGGGAACCGCTACTGGAGGAAGGCCGGCGGGGCGCGATTCAGCATAACCGAGCCGGATCCTTTCGTCGATATGCCCCTCACCTACGACCGGGCGTTCGGAGGCGGCGGTTTCGACAGGAATCCCCTGGGCAGGGGCGCGGCGCCCGTCACGACCTCCTCCGGTGCACAGTCGCACCCGCTCCCGAACGTCGAGGACCCGCGCCATCTCGTCGGTTCGCCTTCCGACCACCCCGAACCGGCGGGCTTAGCCCCCCTTGATTACACGTGGCCCCAGCGGGCGAAGAAGCTGGGGACATATGACAATACATGGTTTCAGGAGCGCTGGCCCTTTTACCCCGATGACATGAACTGGACATACTTCAATGCAGCGCCCGAGGACCAGCAGATCGAAGACTTCTTTGCCGGTACAGAATCCTTCTCTGTCGCCGGGATGCACCCGAAGGAGCCCCTCGTCGAATCCCGCCTTCCCGGGATCAGGCACCGGTTCTTCGTCAATCAGCTCGCCGATGCAGCAAAACCGGAAGGAGAAACCCTCTTCAAGGAGGTCCTCACCCACATCGACACCGTCTGGCTCTTTCCCCACGCGAAAAAGGGAATCGCCATATCCCGGGGGACAGCTGAGGTCAAGGATGACGAGGCCCTCGACATAGCCCACCTCTACGTCGTGAGCGAGCGGGTCGGCGAGCAGCACCCCGGCACCATCGAGAAGTACCACGAGCAGTTCACAAAACAGATAAACCGGGCCCTGACCCCCGATATCTCGGCCCAAATGGAAGAGGCGAAGAAGAAGCTTTCCGCCGCCGCAGATACCCTCATGGACCTGCCTGTTCAGATCAAGGACGAAATAGCGGCACACCTTGGCAAAGCGCCGAAGGCTGCCCGGACGCCCGTCGAGGTGGTGGGGGACTCCCTTGCCCTCATTGACAAGCACAAGCAGCTCCTCGCCGACAGCGAAAAGAGGATACTGGCGGCAAAGTCTCAGTTCGGCCACATGATGAAGATCGATACGAGCGGGTTCGCCGCAGCCGCGAAGAGCCTCGAGGAGGCGAAGACGAAGCTTTCCGCCGTGCCGGTCATGCTCGAGGACATCGCGAAGAAAAACGCAGAGAACATGAAGGAACTCAGGGACACGCTCCATGAAATATACGACAACAGCGCCTTCTCGAAGGTGAACCCGGGCGCCATGGATGTCGATGCCATTGTCGACATGTACAAGGAGAAGCCCCGGGATCTCTGGCAGGATTCGGGGATGCGCTTCATCGAGAAGTGCCGGGAAGAACTGCTGCAGGACCCCGCGATGATGGCGGCTTTTCGCTCGTTAGGACTTCGGCCCTATACGCTCAAGCGGGCATGGGTCGGGCTGAACAGGCAGGAGGCCCGCTTCGAAAGGGAAGCCTGGGCGCTTAAGCCGGGCAAGGATGCCGCGGACGCCGATACCCTCGTGATACCCGCCGGTCTCGTGATACCCCGCTTCGCCGGGGCCTTGATAGACACGATCACGGTGAGGCCTATATTTGAAACCGCCGGGGCCGCCGCCTCACCGGCATCGCTCGCTCAGGCGTCCCTTGACGGAAGCGGTGACGTTCCCGTCGAAGGGTCGAAGGGGAACGCGATGGTACTCGGCGCCGGGGAGGGGAAACCCTTCGTCCGTTTCAACGATGAGCTCGAGGCCCTTCTCGCCCGCCAGGAGCTGGGCGACTTCTGTGCCTTCGCGGCCATGAGAGATCCGTCGGCACCGGCAGACGGAGACCCGAAGAAAGCCCTCAAGAAGACCCCCCAGTTCCTCGTCGCCGTCTACCCCGGTACGAAGGGGAGTGCCCGGACCGCCGATATGCAGCCCTGGAAAAAGCTCGCCGGGACCGCGGAGCCCCTCGCGCTGCCAAAGGGACGGAACCTTTTCGAGGCGAAAAAGGCCGGGGTCGACATATGGCAATGGATAGCCGACGCCTTGAAACCGGCCGTGGCGCCTCCCGCCGAAACGAAACCGAAGGAAGTGGACGTATCGGAACCGGGGGCACTCGCCGCCCTCATCCCCGTCATCGACGTCAAGGGGCTCATCAAGGGGGTGAAGGACGAGCTTATGGCCCGGATACAGCCAAAGCTCGATCTCATGGCCGCCAAGGAGAAGGAGACCATGGACCTTCTCCGGAAGGAATTGGCGAAAAAGAATATAAGCCTGGACAAAATGATGGCCAAGGAGCCCCCCAAGGTACCCGAGGGGAAGAACCCCTACGTCTTTGCCCAGGAGAAATTCACCAAGAATTTTCAGCTAATACGGGAGAAGCTCACGAAACAGGGCACTATGAGCTCCGAGATCGAAAAGAAGATTGCCGAGGCGGAACGGTCGGGGCAGAAGATACTCGGCGATTCGGCGAAGCTCTACGACGAGGGGATAAAGCGTCTCGCGGCTGACGACGCGAAGATCGCCGCGGGCACCCCGGACTGGGCAAAGAAGCTCCTTGCCAGGGCCGGTATCGACCCCGAGGACCCTGATCCTTTGAAACCCCTCACTCGCGAAGAGGTGGTGGAGCGCCACACGAAGGGCCTTTCCCTCTCGGGCAGGAACATGGCGGGGGCGGACCTCTCCCGTCTCGACCTCACGGGAGCGGACCTCAGGAAGGCGAACCTTCAAAAAACGAACTTCGCGGACGCTGTGCTCGATGGTTCAGATATGTCGGGGGCGCTCGCGACGGAGGCCGACTTCACGAAATCATCCCTGCGGGGGGCAAAGATGGTAACGGGAATATTCCAAAAGGCGAAATTTCCCGGGGCCGACATGTCCCGCGCCGACATGACGGGATCCATGATGTCAGAGGCGGACCTGACGGGGGCGAACCTGACGGGGGCGACCATCGTGAGGACCCTCCTCGAAAAGGCCACCCTGAAGAAAGTCCGGGCCGTGGATTCCACGTCGTCCCAGATCTATCTTCTCAGCGCGGATATATCCGGCGCCGATTTCACCGGGGCCGACCTCACGAAGGCGGTCTTTCTCAAGGCGACGATCGACGAGGCCAAACTTTCAAAGTCCACCCTGCGCGAGGCGGCATTCATCGAATCCAAAGGCACGAAGGTCGACCTCTCCGGGGCTGACATGCACAACTCCAGGATATTACAGGGATCCGCGATGACGGAAAGCGATTTTACCGGTACGCGCGCCGAGAGGTCGAGCTGGATGAAGTCCGATCTTTCGGGCGGAGACTTCCGCGGCGCCACCATCGAGCGGGCCCTTGTCGAGGGATGCGACCTTTCCGGATCGAATTTATCGGGGATCACGGCGAAACAGGCCCGGCTCACCAAATCGAATCTGAGCGACTCCAACCTCGAGGAGATAAACCTTTTCCAGGGATCCTTGAGGAAGTCAAAGCTTGTGCGGACCGATCTTAAGCGGGCAAACCTTTACGGGGCGGAATTCTACCGCACCGGGGTCGGGGAGACGAAACTCGATGAGGCGAACCTGAAGATGACCAAACTCCACAAGCGCGAGGATCTGCTGCCGGAGCCGCCGAAGGACGGAAGTGACGATAAGGGGCGGAAGTGACGACATGACGCGGGAAGAACTCTTTGAAGCCATAGCGCGGGACGACACGATAGAGAATGTGGACCTTTCCGGGATGAACCTCGCCGGAGAGGACCTGTCGGGTGCCCGTTTCGAGGGCGTTTCCTTCAAAGGGGCGGACCTCAGGGGCACGAAGATCATTCGCACCGGCTTCACGGGGTGTGCCTTCGAAGGGGCCAATATGGACGGCGGGAACCTGGAAGGGGCCATATGGATGCGCATGAACCTCTCCGGCGCCATACTCTCCCGGGCGAACCTCAGGAAGGCGGTCCTCAACGGCTCCGACCTCTCCGGGGCCATACTCACGGGAGCGGACCTGACCCAGGCCGTTATGGACAACGCCAGGTTTGACGGCGCGGACCTTTCCGGCGCCGACGTCTCCCGGGCGGTCATTCACAAGTCGTCCATGAAGGGGGCGAACCTTAAGGGGGCGAACCTCTTCAAGTCCATTTTCGTGGAGACGGACCTGACGGGGGCGACCTTCAAGGGGGCACGGATATTCAAGACCTTCCTCAGGGGCTGCTCCCTGACGGGACAGGATTTCCGGGGCGCGACCTTCATCATGGCCCAGGCGGGAGGGGCGGACATGAAGGGGTGCGATTTCACCAATGCCGAGATCGCCCAGTCAAACTTCATGAATGCCGACATGACGGGGGCGGTCCTGGAAAAGGTCAAGGGCGAGCGCTCGGTCTTCATGGGGACGAACCTCTCCGGCGTGAGCCTCAAAGGGTCCTATTTGGTCCAGTCCTGTTTCGAGGAGGCGAATCTGAACCTCGCCGACCTCTCGGAATGCAACTGTGAGCAGGCGCTTTTCACGAAGGCCTTCTGCCGGGGGGCGAAGTTCGTCGACGTCAATGCGACCTTTGCCGATTTCTCCCACGCCGATCTGACGGCGGCGGACTTCACGTCTGCCACCCTGACGAGGGCAAAAATGCACCGGGCCATCGAGGAGCATGCGATCTGGGACAAATCTTCGCGAAGCTCCGCCTACGGCACTGATCCCGATCTGGCAGAGGCAGAGGGGTGATCTCACTGATGCTGTGCGTTGTATTTAAATAGAATGGGTTTTTATAGTTTATTGTCGGGAGGTTACAATGAAAGCGGCAGCACAACAAGTTGAAATTCTCCAGCCTGTCCTCGAGTACGGCCTCGTGGCCGGACGTTCGGGGAGCGGTTTCGCCGTCACCTGCGACCGGGGGGTCTTCGATGCCTCCGTCGCTGTGAGCTGCCTGGTCGCGCCCGAGGCCGGCGACGTGGTCCTCCTTTCCCTGGACGGCAGCGGCCCCTGCTACATATTGTCAATCCTCGAGAGGCAGGAAGGGGCCCGGGGGAAGACGGAGCTCGCCTTCGACGGCGACGTAAGCCTGACCGTGCGTGACGGCGCCATGTCCATCAGGAGCGACGAAGCCATATCCCTCGCCTCGAAAGAATTCGAGCTTACAGCCGAGGAGGGGCGCGTCACCCTGGAAAAGAGCTCCTTTTTCGGGAACCTGGTGGAGAATAACATCGCCCGGATACGGGTCGTCGCCGATTCCCTCGATACCATCGTCCGGCGGGCAGTGCAGAGGTTCACGAACACTTACCGGTACGTAGAGGAACACGAGGAGGTGCAGTCGGCCTCGACACGGATGATCGTCGATGGCACTCTCACGATGCACACGAAGAACACGATGCACATCGCCGAGGGGCACGTGAAGATCGACGCCGAGCAGATCCATCTCGGCTAGCAAGGAGGAAGAAAATGTTCCAGAACACAATGGCGGGAGGGATGAACCTCGGTTTCCCCGACGTCTGCCTTACGCCGACACCGGTAGGCCCAATACCCATCCCCTACCCGAACATATCCACGGGGGCGACTACGAACCCCGCGACGACCGCCCTGACAGTCCTTTGCGACGGCATGCCCTCGCTTAACCAGATGTCCATGGGCACATTGAGCAACGGTGACAACGCAGGGGTAAACCTGGGCGTCGCCTCAGGGCTTGTCATGGGCCCTACCGAGTTCATCCTCGGAAGCTTCCTCGTCCTCAAAGGCGGCACCCCCGCGCAGAGGATGACGAGCATCACGGGACATAACGGGCTCTCCATGAACGCCCCCGGCGTCAGCCTTGCCCCGAGCCAGGTGACCGTTCTCGTCCTGGGGTAAATGGAAAGCATTTTCGTCAGTATAGCCAGTTACCGCGACAATGAGCTGGACCGGACCATCACGGACTGTCTCGCCAAGGCGGCCCACCCGGAGAGGGTCTTCCTCGGGATCCACTGGCAGCACGACAATCATGAGTTCTCCGAGTACCTCTACAACTCCCGGGCGCGGGTCATCGAGACGGACTACCGCCGGTCACGGGGCGCCTGCTGGGCGCGCCACGAGGCGCAGAAGCTCTTCGACGGCGAGGACTACGTCCTGCAGATAGACAGCCATATGCGGTTTGTTCACGGCTGGGACCTTATCTGCACAGACGGCATACGGGACCTTCAGCAAAAGGGGAACCCGAAGGTTATCATCTCGAACCTCATGCCCTCTTACGACCCCGAAGATGACCAGAACCTGCCGCAGCGTTACCTGACCTACAAGCTGGGCCCCTTCAATGAGGCGGGCTCCATACAGCTGAAAGCGTCGATCGTCTCCCATCCGCCCCGGGAACGCTTCAGCCCCGGATATTCGATATCAGCTGCCTTTCTCTTCAGCATAGGCGACCTTTACCGGGACGTCATCATCGATCCCGACCTTTACTTCGAGGGTGAAGAGATATCCTATGCGGTCAGGGCCTATACGTACGGCTACGACATCTACCACTGCCACTATCCCATCGTTTATCACTATTACCTGCGCAAGCCCGACCGTAAGCACTGGGACGACCACGGCGACTGGGGGGACAGGTCCGTCAGGGCAAAGAACCGCATGCGAAGCCTGCTCATGGGTACCGGGGAGGTCCCCGACCTTGGGCCTTACGGCCTCGGGCCGGAAAGGTCGCTCAAAGAGTACGAGTTGGCGGCGGGGGTTGATTTCAAGAACCGCACCGTCAGAACCCCGGGCGCGCCGCCGCCCTTGCCGGGCCGGCCGGCTATACGGGCAAAGCTCTCGTCGGGCAGGATAGGGACCGCCCAGGTCGATCCCTTTTCCTACTGTAACGCCAGGTGCTGGTTCTGCCCCGTACGATACGACCCGCAGCCCCCTGATGCGCGGCGGCACATGCCGATCGGGCTCTTCGAGAAGATAATTGCCGACCTGTGCCGGGAGAGGGACAACGGTGGGCTCGTCGCCCCCGGGTTCAACTTTATTTACACGGCGCATTACAACGAGATCCTTCTTTACCGGCACCTTGCAGAGATGTTCGAAGTGCTGAGGCGATACGGCTTAAGGAGCATGGTCCTCACCAACGGGATCGCCCTCACCAAGAAAAAGGCAGATCTCCTGGCCAAATACGATGATGTCGTCGGCGGGCAGGTGTGCATCAACATAAGCGCGTTTGAGCGGGACAGGTGGATAGGGAACACGATCGGGGAGAATGGCGCGAAGCTTTCCTCGAAGCGTGCTGCATTTTACCGCACCATGGAAAACATTGAATATGCGGCAAAAAAACTGGGTGGCGTGTCCATCCAGCTCAACGAACCGGACAGGAAAGAAGCCGACAGGCAGGCTGCCATCGCACGGCGCATGTTCCCGTCGGTCAATGTCCGCATAATCGATACCCTTTCCGACAGGGCCGGGGCGCTCCACGACAAGGGTGTCCTTTCCAACCGGGAGGAGATCGAGAGCAAACGCTCCGGGAAGACTGCGGTCGTCGGATGCGCCAACACCTTCACGGGTATCGACGGCCGTCACTACGGCTGGCTCCACGTCAATGCCCTCGGGAAGGGCATATTGTGCTGCAACGATTACCGTTTTGACTACGCGTTCGGGGACCTGGCGAACAATTCGTTGCGGGACGTGTGGCTCTCCGAAAGTCACGTTGACGCGATCGAAAGATCCTTCCGGGAAATATGCACCCATTGCAACATGGCGGTCTGGGAATAGAAGGACGGGGGAATGGGTAATGGGCCCGGGGAACGGGGGCAAACGAGGAATTGACTTTGAACATGAGATTTGTATAGTGTTTTATATCAGGATGTCTGAAATTTCCGGAGGGAAAAATGGGTAAAAGGGTTTGGATCACGGCTCTTGCGAAGGACGAGGCCAAAATAGCCGGGCTTATGGGGTCGCTCAAGAAGTACGGGCTCGCCGCTGACGGACATTTCTGGGTGGACGATATCAAGAATATGGCCTGGCAGGCAGCAGCCGAGGAGCTCCTTAAGGCGGATACTGCCCTGTGGCTCATCGCCGGAGAAGGCGAGGACCTGAAAAAAGCATCTGTTGCATACGGCCTTTCTCTTCTTGCCATGAAGGTCTATGCATCCAAGGGCGAATCTTTCCCGGTCATATTCGCACCTTCAGCCGATCTTCCCGCGGGATTCGAGCTGCCTACCCTGCTTAAAGGCGCAGAAACCATTCCTCTTTCCAATGCCTCCCTCGGGGTAAAGGCGGTTTCCCTTGCCAATACACCGGTGAAAAAGATCGATAAAGACTATCATCTCAACGTTCACGGCCTTCCCGGCATCGGCCTGTGGCTTGAGGCAGGACCGTCCTCGATCGAATGGCAGGGTGCGATGTTCGGCGTGCATGGCGCCGAGATCGATTTTCATGGCGTGGGGCCTTCGAACGGCGTCCCCGAAAGGGCCGTCCTCGAATATGCCCAGAAAGGGCTCAAGATCCAGCTCGGCGATGACGAGTTCACCGCGTGGGCTATCCAGAACAAGCTTGAGCCCGGGATGTCGTACTACGTCCGCGTCCAGGGAATCCCCGACGGGCTGCTCTTCGGCCCCTATGCCCAGACCGAAGAGGCGGAAGTACACGTGATAAGGCTGTTTTAAATTCTTATTTTTCCGCTCGAAAGGTTTCGTCGAATGTTACGGTCCCGACAGGCCAGCCATTATCTTTGCTTCACATTTCCCGGTCGGGATAATTTTCCCCAAAAACATGCCGACTTGTACTATATTTATGGTCAATTGTCTGTGTAAACGGTAATGATACCCCATAGAAAGAGGAGAACACATGCCGCCTGTCAACAAATTCCCTCACCTTACGGGAAGAGATGATTGCGTCCTCGTTGTCATTGACGTGCAGGAAAAACTCATGCCTGTTATTCATGACAGGGACGAGGTTATCCGGAATACCGCAACGCTTGTGCAATTTTGCGCCATAACGGGGATACCCGTCATTTTCACCGAGCAGCAAAAATTGGGGCCGACCCTTTCTGCCGTACGGGAATTGGCAGCTGATTTCGGTGCCATTGAAAAGGTGCATTTCAACTGTTTCCTGAACCCCGCGTTCTCGGACATGGTGGCTCGAACGGGAAAAAGAACGATCATCCTCGCTGGCGCCGAAGCACACATTTGTGTTGCCCAGACCGCCCTGTCGATAATTGCCGACCGGCCGGTGCATGTTATATCCGACGCCGTTTCATCACGCACCCCCGCCAATAAGTCCGTTGCCCTGGCACGGATGCGCGACGCCGGCGTCATCATCACGTCCACCGAGATGTTCATCTACGAGATACTCGTTCAAGCCGGTACAGCGGAGTTCAAGTCGGTCTTGCCCCTCGTAAAATAACCACTGGTTCTTCCCATATTTTTGACATTTCTCCGGCTTTTGCTCCGGAATCCTGCGGATAGTGTCAAGAATCTTTCGCACTTTCCATAGCAACCCCACTAATCCGGTTATGCCTTAATGCTCTCGATGATCTCCTGCTCAAGCCGGTCCATTTTCAGGTACTGGCTCATTCCCCATTTGGTTCCCGCTATGTGCCTTAGCCGGGCAGCCACGAGCATGAGTGCCGACCTGCCGTCAGGGAACGACCCGACGACCCGTGTGCGCCGTCTGATCTCCTTCATGATCCGCTCCAGGGGGTTGTTGGTCCTGATCCTCCTCCAGTGCTCGCGGGGGAACCCGTAATAGCCGAGCGTCTCGTGGATCCCCTCGTTCAGCATGTCCGCGGCCCTGCCGAGTTTCATCTCCTTGAGCTTCTTCACCACCGCCTCCGCTTTCTTCTGCGCTTCTTTCCTGTCCTCCTGGGCATGGATCGCCGTGAGCATGGCGACGACCTCCTTGATCTTCCCCCTGGGCACGACGGTGAACACGTTCCGGTAGAAGTGGACAACGCACCTCTGCCATGAGGCGTCGGGGTAGAACAGGGCGAGACTCTCGACGAGGCCCAGGCACTTGTCGGATATGAAGAGCTCCACACCCTTGAGCCCGCGCTCTTTGAGGTAGCGCAGGAAGGATGTCCAGCTGTCCTTGTCCTCCCGCGCACCCTCGGCCACACCCAGGATCTCCCGGTAGCCTTCGCGGTTCACCCCTATCGCTACAAGGACCGATACGCTCCTGACCTCCCCGCCCCAGGTCCTCTTGAGCGCTATCCCGTCGAGGTAGACGTAGGGATGCTCACCTTCGATGGGGCTTAATCTCCACTGCTCGATCGTGGTGTATATCTTTGCGTTGAGGTTCGAGACGGTGCCGGGGCTCACCTTCGTGCCCCAGAGGGCCTCCGTGATGTCCTCGACCCTCCTTACCGACACCCCGGCCAGGTACATCTCGACGAGGGCCTCTTCCACGGATGATTCCCTTCTTTTGTACCGTTCGATGATCGCGGTCTCGAAGGGAAGCGACCTCAGCTTGGGCATCTTGATGTCCACCTCCCCCGCCTTCGTCTGGAGGGTTCGGGTATAATGGCCCGCCCGTGTGTCCCTGCGTTCCTCCGTGCGCTCGTACCTCTGTGCGTTGCACAGGCGGGACGCCTCTTCATCGAGAAGTGCATTGAGCGTCTCCTGCACCGTTCCCCTTACGATCTCTCCCAGGTGGTCCTTTATCTGCGCCTCATTAATCTGGATTATCGTGCCGCCTTCTGTGGTAGACTCTTTCTGGGCCATGGTTCTTCCTCCCTCTGGTTTTTGTTTTGTGTGGTGCTTAACACTACCAGATTCGAGGTTGCCATGGCTCTTAAATGTGCGAAAAATATTTTACGTTATCATCCTGCGTCTTTAAGAAGCGAAAAAAACAAAGACACTAGATTCCCGCTTCGCGGGAATGACGGGGAATGATGATCGTGCCCGAAAAGGAAGTGACAAAACATGCGAGGATGGCAATTAAAAAGGGCCGCGAATTTCGCGGCCCCGTTTTTTCCTTTAGCCTTTAGCCTTTAGCCTTTAGCCGTTAGCCGTTAGCCGTTAGCCGTTAGCCTATTTTTATTTCACATAAACCAGGTCGGTCGATAAAAAACTCCCGCCCTTGTTCGTTTTTGCCCAGCTGGCATCCACACCGAAGAGCTCTTCCACCTGAAGCTCGCCTTTGAAGGCACCTTTTTTCCGCCCGAGGGGCTGCTTCGTCTTCGGATCGATGACCTCTTCACCCGGGGCATAAACCTCGAGCAGTTTTCCTTTTTCCAGGCCCGAGAGCCTCCCTGCGTTTATGTATACCTTCGTCCCGTCCACGGATGCGATCCTCGAATGCCAATCCAGGGAAAGGACCGTCTTGAGGATGTCCTCGGCTATCATTTCAATAGCAAGGTCGATCGCCTTGATCTTCGCCTTCTCGGAGCTGAGGTCGCCTTTCTCGCGTGATAACGATATCGGGTTCCTGCCTGAAAGCTGTTTCATCGTCTGGCCTGTTTCCGTGTTGAAAATATCGATGGCCAGCTTCGACATTGCAAAGGATGTCTCTTTTTCTTCCTTGCCCTCTATCCTCGAGGAGCTCGTATATACATCGGAAAGTGTCGTCTTGAGGATGGCCTGTATTCCAAAATCGGCGTTCATCTTTCGCCCGTTTGCAGCATCAAGATATGAACCCCTGATGTTCAGCGTGTTCGGGTCGACGCATATGACCGTTCCCGTGCTTTCAAGCCGCGAGATGATGCGCTTCGTGGCAAGTTCTCCCAGGCCTTCGGATTTGTAGTTGGTATTGTCTATCACGGGCAGGACAATGATCCGCCGTTTCATTTTCGGCGACGGGTATTCAAAGGATATCAGCCCCGGCATGTAACCTAATCCGACGGGAATATAGCCCATCTGGGTAGGATAGACGTTGCCCGGCTGAATGCCTTTCTTTTTCATCTCTTCTTCAAGCTTGGCTATCCTTTTTTCGAGCTCTTCCCGTTCCTTCTTGCTCGGTGCGCTTCCGCCGACACTGAAAGAAAGCGCCTCCCCGATGCCCGGGCTGTACTGGTCCTTCCGTATCCACACGTAGGCCGGTTCATAGGGGGTGAGCATGTATTTGCGGTTACGGACATAAATATACTCGACACCGTCGATGACCTTTATGTCACCTAACTGCGGCTCTTTTGTTTCTTCAGCATCGGCACGGGACGATCTTTTTGCGGTCGGAGAATCGCTCTTGCCGGCGGTCTTCGATGGGTCTTCATCCTTTTTCTTGCCGAAAGGCATGTAACTGCAGGAAACGAGTGACAGGGCTAACAAAATCAGAATTATCTTTCGCATCGTGTGATTATAAGGTAACACGAGAATAAATGTCAAATTATTACGCGTTTATTTTTGTGTTATACCTCGCCCTGAAAAAGCGGCAGTGAGAACGAGAAGGTGCTGCCCTTTCCCGGGGTGCTGTCAACCCATATGGCACCGCCGTGGCTCTCGATGACCGACTTTACTATAAAAAGGCCAAGGCCGGTCCCTTCTTTTCTCGTTCCCAGCGTGCCCCTGTTATATCTTTGAAATATAAGGGGTATCTCTTTTTGGGGTATGCCAACCCCGCGGTCGGCGACCGAGACCACCACCATGGGGCCCTCCACGCGCGTATTCACGGTCACCTCGGCATCATCGGGCGAAAATTTGAGGGCATTGACAAGAAGGTTGATCATGACCCTCTCGATGTAATCCCTGTCCGCCAGGGCAAGCAGGTACCCGTCTTCTGAAAACTTCACACGGGGATACAGGTTCACGATCTCGCGAATTATCTCATTTATGTCGACAGGACGGATCGCGAATTCGATCTTTCCCGATTCTATCCGGGAAACGTTGAGGTAGTTCTCGACGAGATGCTGAATTTTCGTCACGTTTTCATCTATATTTGCAAGCCTTTCCCTGAGGCCGCCTTCAACCGTACCATATTTCCCCTGCAATATGCGCTTGAGGAACCCTGATACCGGGACCAGGAAAGATTTTATATCGTGATTTACCGAGGAGACAAAATCCGCCTTGAACTCCTCTATTTTCTTTTCCGTCGAGATATCCTGCAATACAAGGATGTGCCCCGGCGGCGCGTTCTCGAGCGACCACGGTGCCGAGAACACTTTCAGATACAAGGGTTCGTCGTGGTCCTTCCTGCCGATGACAAATTCGTGGACTGCCGTGTGTTCATTCCCCGCTATCCGAAGCGAAGGGAATGCGTCCTGATAGCTGCTCCCGATCACATCCGAGGGGTCCTTACCCATTATTCTTGCCGCAGCCCCGTTGCAATAGATGATCATCCCGTCCCGGTCAACAGCGATAACGCCTTCGTCCAGCGTTTCGAGTATTGACAAGAACCGCATGCGGTCCTCGCGTATCGTCGCCGTCTTTTCCTCGAGCTCCGCATTGATGGCGCTTATCTTCTGCATATTGTCATTGATCGTTGCGGTGCGTTCCTGAACGGCCGCAGACATCTTGTTTATCGATGAGGCAACGAGCCCGAATTCCCGCATATGTATCCTGCTCTCATCGATGCGGGAATCGGTCTCGCCTCTTTCGATATGCCAGCATGCGTTGAGGATGGCCTTGAGCGAAGGCCTGATGCCCCGCGTTATCAAGAACGTGATGATAATGACCGCAGACGTCGCAAGGATCGATATCGTGATGAAGACAAAAAGCAGCCTCTTCTTGAAAGGAAGGAATATATTTTCGCTCACGGCGATGCCGTAGGACCACTTCACGGACCTGTCGGTATTATAAGGCGAAGGCTTGTAGATCGTATAATATTGCGCGCTGCCGATGGGCGTCTTGCCGATGTATGTCCTTTTTTCCCGGTAGAGCGGCAGCGTGATATATTCCGGCAGTTTCTGGGTCTCTTCGCCCGTAACGGAAAAAATGGTGCTGAAGACCCTCGTGTCGTTCTTGAATATCGAAACGTACACCGGCTCTTCACGTTTTTGCGACAGGAGGTCGCTTAAATTTTTTATAAGGGAATTCCTGTTGTCCAGGATAAAGAACTCATTCAAAATCGCGTTACGGGACTTGAGGGGCATGGACACGTACATGGCGGCAAAATGCTGGTTGCCGGAAAAAACCGATACGAATCCCCGGGAAACGGCCCTGTCGTCAGCAACGGGCGGGACCACAGGGTCATAGACCGTATCTCTCGTCACCGTGACGACAGGCCTCATTTTCCTGTCCGTTATCTGGATAATGTCGATGTTCTCTGCCCTAAGGCGCTCCATAAGCAATTCCCGGACCTTCTTTATGTCCCGCCGGGCAACTGCCTCCTGAAGAACGTTCCGCTGGGAAAAAAGCTCCATGCGGGATTCCACATGGTAGAATTCACGGTCCACGGCAAAAGAAAAAAGATTGATGTCGGAGTTGAGCCCTTTATCCAGTTCGTTGACGGCGATCTGGTCTATGGACCGGATCCCCGAATATGTCGTGACGATGGAGAGAAGTATTATCAGGGTGATAAAGAAGAGAAGTATTTTGGTATAAAGGCTCATGTTAACCGGGTATATCCAATGATCTGCTGGCGGCTTAAGGTGCGCCCGGAAGGAATATGCGGTGTGGCATGCTTCGAAATGGTGGAGGTGAGGGGGATTGAACCCCTGACCCCCTCGTTGCGAACGAGGTGCTCTCCCGCTGAGCTACACCCCCAATTTGCCATAATCATAGTCCATAACCGGCCTCTATGGCAAGGTATTTATGGCATATCACGGGCCGATGATTTCCTTGATCGTCTCTTTCAGCTCGCGCGTGTCCGCGGATTTCACGACATAACCGTCGGAAACCCAGCTCGACAGGTCCTGCTTGAACTCCCCGTAAGCGGAACACAGGATCACCGGCTGGTCCTTGTTCATGTTCTTTATCGCGTTCAAGGCCTGGATGCCGTCCATGACCGGCATCTTTATATCAAGAACAATGATGTCAAACGAAGCGGCCTTGACCTTTTCCAGGGCTTCGAGGCCGTTTGATGCGGTGTCCACCTCGTAGCCCTCTTCCTCGAGTTCTTCCTTGAACAAGAGCCTGATATTCTCCTCATCATCGACAACGAGTATCTTTCTTTTCATGTAAGCTCCTCTTGCAGCATAATATTTTTCATAGGGAGATACACAATAAATGTAACCCCTTTCCCGGCAACATTCTCTACTTCAATGTGCCCTTTATGGTTCGTGACTATCTTGTTCGATATCGCGAGGCCAAGCCCTGTCCCGCGCTCTTTCGTCGTGAAGAACGGGTTGAATATATTGTCAATTATGGCCGGATCGATCCCGCCCCCGGTGTCGGTGATGGATGCCGCGGCAAAGGGCAGTCCTTCGTGCATGACCTTGCGCACCTTGACGGATATCGTTCCTGTGCCGTGCATTGCCTCGAAGGCGTTCATCAGGAGGTTGATGAAGACCTGTTTCAGCTGCTGGCTGTCGCAGGAAACCGGCTCTAACTCCTGGTCGAAATCCTTGACGATGGTTATCGATTCCCAGGCCGGGTCTGATGAGAGTATGTACAGGACGTCCTCGAGGAAATCCTGGAGCCTGCACGATTCCTCAAAAGGCTGGCTCTCCTTCACATAGTGCAATATCTCGTTCAGGATCGTCTCGAGCCGCCCGACCTCGTTGAGGATTATGTTTATATAGCGGTTCTCGGTATGATCGTTCTGCATCTTCTTCGCGAGCCGTTTCGTAAAACCGCCTATGATCACGAGGGGGTTCTTGATCTCGTGGGCGATATTCGCGGTCATTTCACCGAGGCTGCGGAACTTTTCCTGTTCGATCAGCCTTTTCTGGGCATCGGTAAGCTCCCGTACCACATTTCTGAGCCGGGAGTTAAGGAGCGTGTTCTCGAGCCCGCTCGAGATGTAGTTTGAAATGGTATTGATTATATACTGGCCGTTTTCCTCTATGCTCGCCTGCTGTTCCGTATTGTCGCCACACAGGGTGATAGTGCCGAGGACCCGGTTCTTGGAAAGGATCGGCGCCGAATAGAGGGAGTATGCGGGCGGGTTGTCGAACTGTTCGTGGGCGCCGTTGCGCAGCGAGACAGGCCGAAGCAGTTTCATGGCCGATCTTTCGAGCTGGTCGACGTACTCCTGCGCCTCGGGGTTGATTACCCCGTACGTAAAGCGCTGCGTCTCGAGCTTAAGGAGCGGATACTCGAGCTTTACCGAAACGAATGAGGCGGAGAGCGATTTGGCGATGATAAGGGCGATGCTTTTCAACAGCTCGTGCGGACCGACATTGGACGTGAGTATCTTTCCGAGCTCAGAGAGCATTGCCAGCTCGCTTATCCGTTTTTTTGACGACAGGATAAGCTCGAAGGAGCGCAGTATGCCCCCCAGCTCACGGGCAATGACGGACAGGAGGACCTTCTCCTGTTCCTGGATAAAATCATGGCTGTACGAGCACAGGACTATGACGCCGAACAGGTAGCTGTCATCCGAAAGCGGCAGGAAAGAAAAGGTCCTGAACTTGTCGAGATGGTCGTCGAGTTCAGGATAGAACAGGCATCCGAATCTCGGCGATATATCTTTTATGGTAAAGAACTGAGGGGACCGGCGCTGAGCGACGCTCCCGACGATCCCTTCCCCGATGTGGCAGCGATAGTGGCTTAATATCCCGAACAGTATGCTTTTTTGATTCGAATACCGGCATGTCAGCCGTTTATCCTTGTCAAAAGTATAGACCATGACATCTTCAAAGCCGAGGTCCTGCGAAATGATGTTGAGTATCGCGTTGACCCGGGCCGTGAGATCAAGGTTCGAATGCGAGATCTCAATGATCTTGCCGATCAGTTCAGCTTGATTCATGCCTGGCTATCGCTTTTTTGTAAAGTTCTACATATTCACGAGCCGACTTTCCCCAGGAGAAATCTTCTTTCATGCACCGCGCGACGAGGTCCGCCCAGGCTTTTTTATCCTTGTACAGGGCCAGCGCGCGGTCGATGGCATCGAGCATTGCCTCTTTCGTGTATTCGTAAAATTTGAAACCCGTTCCCGTTTGCGGTGAACGTGTGTAGTCGATGATCGTGTCTTCGAGGCCCCCGACCCCCCGGACGACGGGTACCGTGCCGTATTTCAGGCTGTAAAGCTGGTTGAGCCCGCACGGCTCGTACTGTGACGGCATAAGGAAAAGATCGCTGCCGGCCTCTATGAGGTGGGCGAGCGCGTTGTCGTACGCTATCTTCACCGAGAATTTCCCGGGGTATTTCTTCGCGAGCTGTGTCAGGAGATCATGATATTTCCGCTCTCCTGTTCCCAGGATGGCGTACTGCATGCCGAGCGCGGCCATTTCTTCCATTGCATCCGATATCAGATCGAACCCTTTCTGGTCCGCAAGACGCGATATTGTTGCCGCAAGAGGGACATTGGGGTCTGCGGGAAGATCGAACGCCTGCTGGAGGGCCTTCTTGCATGCCGCCTTGTTCGCCGTGTCGCCGGCGCTGAATTTGGCGGGAATGAATTTATCCGTTTCAGGGTTCCAGTCATTGTAGTCGATCCCGTTGACTATCCCGAAAAGGTCCTCCCGCCGGGTTGTCAGGATGCCGTCAAGGCCGCAGCCGAATTCCGGCGTCTGGATCTCCTTGCTGTATTGCTTGCTGACCGTGTTTAAAATATCCGAAAAGACGATGCCGCCTTTCAGGAAGTTGATATGGCCGAAGAATTCGAGAGACTCGGGAGTGAAGTATTCCCACCCTATATTCAAAAGGTGCATGTCGTAATGCCAGAATATCCCCTGGTACCCGAGGTTGTGGATCGTAAGGAGCGTCGCTATCTTTGCGAGTTCGGGGTCATCCTTGTACAGTGTTTTCAGGAACACGGGGGCGAGCGATGTCTCCCAGTCGTTACAGTGGAGCACATCCGGTACAAAACCGGTGACCTTGATCATTTCCAGGATGCTCTTCGCAAAAAAGATGAACCGTTCCGCATTGTCGAGGTAATCGCCGTCCGGCGTACTGTACAGGTAATCCCTGTAATAATATTCGTCCTTCTCGACAAGATATGCGGTTATCCCGTCGTATTCGCTCTGAACGATCTCGGCATCCACAAAGGACTGGGACACCTGGCAGGAGATCCGGTGGTTGCCGTACCGCATCGGGAAGCCAAGCTCCTCTATGCCTTTATGCTTGGGCAGGACGACCCGGACATCTATCCCCAGGTCCCGAAGGGCCTTCGGCAATGCACCGGTCACGTCCGCAAGGCCCCCTGTTTTCACAAAGGGAAATATCTCGGGAGACGCAATCAATATCTTCATTAATACCCCCTTCTTATATCTGGGTTTCTTTGAGATACGCCGTAGCTTCTTCGGGCGGTGTCGGGTTGATGTAAAAACCGGTCCCCCACTCGAACCCGGCCATCTTCGTCAGTCGCGGAATGATCTCGATATGCCAGTGATAATGCTCCATGCCGACATTGACGGCCGGCGCCGTATGGACAATATAATTGTATGGCGGGGTGTTGAGAAGCTTGACATACTTTTTGAGGATCACCGAAAGCGTCTCTGCGAGAGAATAATAATTGTCGGACGGGTCATGTTCCGAAAATACCGCCCCATGCTGTTTGGGCAGGATCCACGTTTCGAAAGGGAACCGTGATGCGTAGGGAGATATCGCTATATATCGTTCGTTCTCATAAACGATACGTTTTCCTTCCTCCCTTTCCTGGGTAATGATATCGCAGAAGATGCATCTCTCTTTGTATTTGTGGTACGCAAGTCCCCCGCCAATCTCTTCCGAGACCCGTCTCGGTACGATCGGGAGGGCAATAAGCTGCGAATGGGCATGGTCGAGGGACGCTCCCGCAACCGAGCCGTTGTTCTTGAACACCATTATATATTTAAATCGAGTATCGCGCATAAGATCGTGTATCCGCTCCCTGTATGCGATAAACACGTTCTGTACCCGGTTGACGGGCATATCCGACAGGGTCTCCCCGTGGTTCGGCGTCTCCACGATGACTTCGTGGGCGCCGATGCCGTTCATCTTGTCATAGATGCCGAAACCTTCGCGGTCAAGGGTGCCTTCGATGCGAAGAGCGGGAAACTTGTTGGGAACGACCCTGAGCGACCAGTCCGATCCGGGTATTCCCCCCGGTGTCCGGATCGCGTAAACCTCCGGCGGGGTCATGCTTTCATTCCCGGGGCACAGGGGGCACACCGCCACCTTTGCGGGAGGCGCCTCTTCGACGAAAAAGACAGGCCTTTTGCCTCTTTCCGTCGAAATGATAACCCATCTGTCAATGATGGGGTCTTTTCTCAATTCAGGCATATATTTGCTCCAGGTGCTCGTTTTTTGACATGTTTATTGTTGCGTGATAAAGAATTTAATTGAATGATACCGTTAAAAGACAATATCCCGACCCGCACATTTCCCATTATAACCCTGGGGTTTATCTTTGTAAATATCATTATTTTCGTATGGCAGCACCTCATACTTCACGCTTCGGCCGGTGCATTGCTGTATACATATTTCGGTCTCGTGCCGAAAGAATTCATCGCATCGTTCGTCACGCGGCACGACCTCCTTCCCTATAATGTCATGACGATCTTCACATCCATGTTCATCCACGGGGGGTTTCTCCATATTATCGGCAACATGCTCTACCTTTGGATATTCGGGAACAATATCGAGGATAGGCTCGGTCACACGGGTTTCTTCTTTTTTTACATCGTATCGGGGATATGCGCCGCCCTCTTCCAGCTATTTTACGACCCGTCGTCCGAAGTGCCCATGATAGGGGCGAGCGGGGCGGTCTCCGGGATACTCGGCGCGTACCTCGTCTGTTACCCGTATGCCCGCATCAAAACCCTCCTTATCATCATTATATTCATTAAGATCGTCGATATCCCGGCCGTGCTGCTCCTGACCGCCTGGTTCTTCATGCAGTTCCTCTACGCCAATGTGGACGGCATAGCATGGTACGCGCATGTCGGCGGCTTCATCTTCGGCCTCGTGTTCGCTTTTCTTTTCCTGGCAGGCAGGCAAAGCAAGAAAGCGGTAAGGGCCTGATCCGATGGGTGTCCCGCGCGTTCTTGCCGTCAATCCCTACATGTATGATTTCGCCGCCTACAATTTCTGGTCGAGCCCGCTCGGCCTTCTCTCTATATCGTCAATATTAAGACAGAATGGGTTTCACGTCGAGGTCATCGATTGCCTGACGGTAAACGAAGGCAAGCGAAAACCCGATGGCCGGGGCCCATTTGTCAAGGAGAAGGTCCCGAAACCCGAGGCCCTCCGGCATGTCTCGAAACCGTTCAGGAGATACGGCATGTCACCCGGTGAATTTGAACGCATCCTTGCCGGGCGCGAAGAGCCCGATCTGGTGCTCATCACGTCTATAATGACGTACTGGTACACGGGGGCGGCGGAGGTTTCCCGGATGGTCCGCCGGACCTTCCCCCGGGCGAAGATAGTCGTCGGAGGGATATACCCCACGCTCTGCTATAACGAGGCCGTCTCGAATTTCCCCGAGGCCGACCTCATTGTCCCGTCGACTGATATCGGGTTGTTTTACCGGTTCATCGAGGAGGAGTTGGGGTATCCCCTGTCGTTTAAGCCTTTATTCGATGATCTCGACATATTGCCCTATCCTGCGCATGACCTCCTCGGGAGCATCCCTTTCGTGCCCCTTTTGACATCGCTTGGCTGCGCATTTCGCTGCACGTATTGCGCAACGTCCTACATGTGGGGGAAAATGGTGCGCCGCAGCCCGGCGTCGGTACTGAGCGAGATCATTCACTGGCATGACAGGGGGGTCGACAGGTTTGTCATCTATGATGACAGCTTCTTGTACGCGAGTGAGAATTTTGCAAAACCTCTTTTAGCAAAAATCTCCGGGCTGTCTTTCCCTGTCCGCATCTACAATCCCAATGCGGTGAATGCCGCATTTATCGACAGCGAGATAGCGGAACTCTTCGTCGGGGCCGGGTTTCGCGAGGTGCGTATCGGCCTCGAATCGATCGATCCCCTCGTACAATCATCAACGGGCGGCAAGGTGACGGGCGCCATTTTCGAGCGCGCCGTACAGTGTCTCAAAGAGGCCGGGTACAGCCGGAGCCAGATCATGGTCTATATCCTTGCCGGCCTGCCCCGCCAATCATGGCGTGATGTCGGGGCGGCGATAGACTATGTCAGGTCCCTC
This sequence comes from Syntrophorhabdaceae bacterium, assembly GCA_963666485.2. Classification (GTDB taxonomy): domain Bacteria; phylum Desulfobacterota; class Syntrophorhabdia; order Syntrophorhabdales; family Syntrophorhabdaceae; genus Delta-02. The sequence goes on from CAXXUO010000001.1 coordinate 999,373, forward strand.
GGTGTAACGCCGTATATCGCCGAATACACGCCCATCCCCCACACCCCCATGTTCGACCAGTTCAAAGACATCGCCAGGTTCCCCGTCGACGAGGACGCCATCTATCAGAACAACGCGATCTTTCCATACGCATGGGAGGGCTTTACAGAAGACGACCTGAACCGGCTGAAACGGTACGCGAAAGAAAAATAGCTTCAAGCTCCGGGAAAAGGCATTATGAGGCGCAAAAAAACAGGCTGAGACAAATCTTGTCTCAGCCTGAACGTTGAACCCGGAACTTTGAACCTTGAACCGTTTTTTACGACAGATATCTGTGGAGTTTCTGGTAACTCGGGAAATCGCCGTCAATGAAGTCGGCGCCCAGCTCCTTGTTTGAATCGCCGCCTTCTACTATTCTCTTGATGGCACACCGCATTTTAACGGGCGCCTTCTCGTTCGGTATGCTGAAGATAGTATCGAATTCGGCGTCGTTGACCACTTCATAGTCCTGCGGTATGGATATCCTCAGGCCCCCGAGCGAAATGCTGATGACAATGCCCGTCTGAAGGGTCGATTCCTTTGCTTCCTGTTTGTAGACGAAAGCCGGCAACGATACGTCTTTACGGTGATACCGCCTTCTCTCTTTTTTTGTTCCCTTAAGTTCTACTTTGTCCTTGATCTGGCCGTGAAGCATGTTTTCGATGATCGACGAAAGTGATCTACGTTCCACCTCCGCTATCTTTTCGAGAGTATGCTTCAATTCTTCGTTGGTCCTGAAACAAATTGTTACATCTTTTTTCATGTATCCCCCTTGAAACTGTTTCTATCGCACACTATTGCGATACAAGAGTATAACATATAAGTTTCATATTGAAAAGCGGCGCTTATGGATGCCTGACCTATGATTACCTGAATTTATGCGGTATTACGCGGCCCAGCACCCGGGACATATCGTGCATTTCTCGTGTGAAAACGCGCGTATTACCGACCGTTGGGTGATACTCCGGCCCGCGAATTGTGGTATACTTAAAAGGCGGCCAGTACGGACTCCTTGGCCGCTCGTACAAACAGGGACCCCAAAATTCCCGGACAAACGGCTCGTGCCGTGTTTAGCGAATGTCACGCGGAGGCGTCATATATGAAGATATTTGTTACCGGCGGCGCCGGCTACATAGGCAGCCACGTCGTAAAACTTCTCGGCCAGCACGGCCATACTGTCCTTGTATACGACAACCTTTCAACCGGCCATGAGTGGGCGGTCTTAAGCGGCACCCTGGTGCGGGGCGACCTTGGCGACCGCCCGCTGCTCGAAGACACCCTGAAAAACTACCAGCCGGATGCGGTCATGCATTTCGCCGCGTCCATCCAGGTGGAGGAATCAACCCGCGAACCCCTGATGTATTACAGGAATAACGTGGTAAACAGCATAAATCTGCTCGAGGCGATGGCGCAGACCGGCACGGAATATTTCATCTACTCCTCGACGGCGGCAACCTACGGGGTGCCCGGCATGAGTCCCGTGGACGAAACTGCACCGCTTAAACCCATCAATCCCTACGGAATGACAAAGGTGATGGTTGAAAAGGTCCTTCAAGACATTGCCGCCAGCAAGGACCTGAAATATATAGCATTGCGTTATTTCAATGTCGCCGGAGCAGACCCGGATTGCGAGATCGGCCAGGCTTACCGCCACGCCACCCACCTCATCACCCGGGCGCTCAGGACGGCAAAGGGGGTGCAGGACAAACTTTCCGTGTTCGGCACCGACTACCCCACGCCCGACGGGACGTGTATCAGGGACTACATCCATGTTGCAGACCTGAGTTCGGCCCACCTCCTGGCCCTCATGTATCTCAGGCAAACCGGCGAATCGGATATCCTGAACTGCGGCTACGGCCACGGCTTTTCCGTCCTGGATGTCATAAGCGTGGCCAAAGAGGTGACGGGGGGCAATTTCCCCGTGGAAATGGCCGATCGCCGGCCGGGAGACCCGCCGGAGCTCGTCGCCGACAGCTCCCGCTTAAAGAGGCTTACCGGCTGGACAGCGCTCCACGACGACCTGCCGTTCATTATCGAGACGGCCTGGAAGTGGGAACAAAAACTCTCCTCGAAGGCCGGCGCGGACAGATAAATGAAAGCCTTCGCTGCGGCCATCGCCGTACTCATCGTCCTTGCGCTCCTTTTCGTCCGGGCCCCCGTGTACCTCGTTTATTCTGAAAAGCCGCAGAAAGCCGAGGCGGTCATCCTGTTCCTCGGCAACGAATACAAGGAAAGACGGGCCGAGGCGGTCCGTCTCATTCGTGACGGATATGCGGATTACCTGCTCATCCCGGCCTATGGCAGGCTTGTAAAGGCGCCCGGGCTCGATCGATCATCCCGCAACGGTATCCCCTCCCGGCCCGCCCATTACCCGGTCGTATATGAAGATACCCATATCGAGGTCCTCGAGGCGAAAAAGCTTATGGACAGGAACGGCCTGACGTCGGCCATCTTTGTCAGTTCGCCTTACCACATGAGGCGCATCAGGCTCATTGCCGGCAGGGTTTTTACGGGCGGTGACTACCGAATGACATTTGTCCCGACGCGTTTCGAAAAACAGGTAGAGAGCCTCTGGTTTTTTAATGGGCCCGCCATTCGGAAGGTCGTCGGAGAATACAGCAAGATCGCGTGGTTCTTTTTATATCGATGGTTTAAATAAAGGCCGTAAGACGTCAGTCGTAAGGCGCAGTGAGTTTAAACCGGAAACATCTGATGCGCCAAAATATATGCAGCAAAAAAGACCGAACATATCGGTCTTTTTTGTTACGTCTTGTAGTTTTTTTCTACCGCGGCGGAGGCCAACACCTTAGTACCAAGGGCAGGGAAAGGATGGTCGATGCCGACCTCCGTCGGGGTATCTTGAGTAGTCGCTTATGTATGAGGGGGTTGCCCCCACTGTCTGCTGATTTCCGGGAAATGGCTTGAATTCACTTTAGCCGCTGCTCTCATTTCCCCCTTCTCCCCGTCATCATCCCGGATCTTCAGATACATACAAGCAACTATTATTTATATAAGGAAATCTGCTTCCGTTCCTTTTACTGTAAATCCCATCCCGATACGGAAAACGGGCTGGATGCAGTAGCTGCCGGCCTTTCCTTCGCATGCCGCATTCTATACCAGATCATGCCTGCCCCGACGACACCGACGACAAGAATGATCTGGACCGAGTACCGGGTGAACGCTCCCGGCGCGTGCATCATCCTCAGGGTAAAGGGGTCGGCAAGGATCATCTCTGCCGCGACCTTTCCGAGGATGCCCGAGCCTATATACGTAATGACCGGGAACCGGCCCATGAGCCTCGATATCAGCCCGCTGCCGAAAGCAACGATCGGCAGGCTCAGGGCAAGGCCCAGAAAAAGAAGTGCCGGGTTGCCCTTGCTCGCCCCTGCAACTGCGATCACGTTGTCGCCGCTCATGGCAAGGTCTGCAAGCACCATCATGCCGATCACTTTCCAGAATCCGCCGGACGCCGCCTTCTCCTCCTGTTCCGGACCGTTGTCCAAGAGCAGTTTGACAGCGATACCCAGTATTAAGGCGCCGCCTATAAGCTTCATGTACGGTACCGCAAGAAGCATGGCCGCGCAGTAGGTCAAAAGGACCCGGACGAGTATTGCCGCGATCGTACCGAAGACGATCCCCTGGATCCGCCTTTTTTGCGAAAGGGAACGGGTGGCGAGGGCAATGACAATGGCGTTATCGCCCGACAGGATGAGATTGGCCATGATGACTGTGCAAAAGTCGACAATGAACCCGCCGCTCAAGTATGCACCGATGAAATCGGCTGCGCCTGTTATGTTTGCTGCGGCTAAAAACCCGGCCATCGTGACCCATCCTCCTCTTGTGCTTGTATCTAATATAGCCGGTTCGCCTGAAGCAGGAAATCGGGATTTCCCTGAATTAGAGGGGGGAAATCCCTGATATGGGGGGAGGCTAAAGGCTAAAGGCAAAAGGCTAAAGGTATTCAGAGGGAACGACGTGATGATCCTAACCATATGTATTTATTCGTGATTATAGTTTGAATCCTTCGAATTAGTTAGAGTTGCGATGAAAAACGGAAATGTTTTTTAGCCTTTAGCCTTTAGCCTTTAGCCTTTAGCCTTTAGCCTTTAGCCTTTAGCCTTTAGCCTTTAGCCTTTAGCCTTTAGCCTTACAAAGACGTCAACCCTTCCCTGATAGCATATTTGGTAAGTTCCGCCACGGTGCGGATCTCCAGCTTATCCATGATCTGCTGTCGGTGGGTTTCGACCGTCTTCACGCTGAGGTTCAGTGTGGCGGCTATCTGCTTCGTGCTTTTGCCCTCCGCAAGAAGCTGGAGGACCTCGCGTTCCCGGCCGGTAAGGACCGTGAATACGGTTGATTCACTTTTGGGGAGGTTATAGAGGTATTCCTTGACGACAATATCGGTTATCCGGGGACTCAAGTACGATTGGCCGGACATCACGGTGTGGACTGCGTTGACGAGCTCCTCAAAGGCGCTGTCCTTGAGAAGATAGCCGGAGGCGCCCGCTTTGAGCATTTCGAGCACAAACCTGCGGTCGGAATGCATGGAAAGCGCTATTATCTTTATCTCCTTGTTCTCCGAGATGATCTGGCGGGTCGCATCGATACCGTTCATTTCAGGCATGCCGATATCCATAATGATGACCTGGGGCGTCAGCTTGCGGGCGAGCTTTGTCACGCTCAGCCCGTCCTGGGCCTCGGCGGCCACTTCCATGTCGGGCTGCTTTTCAATGAGGGCCTTGAGGCCTTCGCGCATGATCTTGTGGTCGTCGGCAATGACTATCTTTGTTTTCAACGAATGCCTCCCTCGCGTTTAAGCGGTGCCTGCAGTATGATGCGCGTTCCCCTGCCTACACCTGAACGGACGTCCATGTGGCCGCCCAGGGAATGAAGCCTTTCCCGAATGCTGAACAGGCCATAGCCGCGCGCTTCGGCCAGGTGGTAGCTTTTTTTCGATGCATTGAAGCCGGTTCCGTCATCCGCTACATGTATTGAGATATTATCCTCGATACGCCGTATCGTAAGCTTCACTTTTTTTGCTCCTGAATGTTTTACGACGTTGACGAGCAATTCTCGGACGGCGGTAAAGAGAACGACCCGTATATCATCGCTAATCGGTTTCGGCAGGTTGTCGCTTACGAATTCCCGGGCAATCGCGTTCTGCTCCTCGACCTGTTCCGTAAGCCATTCCAGCGCGGCCTCGAGACCGAGGTCGTACAGGATGGGCGGACTCAACTCGAACGTGAGCGTTCTTCCGTAATGAATGGCCTGCCCGATAAGCTCCCGTATTTCGTTTAACTCCCTCTGCGCGGATACATCTGAAATGGTGCTCTCTATCAATCCGAGCTTCATCTTTGCGGTGGCATGGAGTTGGCCGATATGGTCGTGCAGCAGGGAGGCAATTCTTCGTCTCTCGCGTTCCTCGGCCAGTGTCAATTCGGATGCAAGCGAGCGGAGCTGGGTTTGATATTGCTCAATTTTCTTTTCTGCCTGCTTGCTCTCTGTTATATCTTCCACCGTACCTTCATAGTAGATCGTCTTACCCTCGGCGTCGCGGATGGCGCGCGCATTTTCCCTGACATGCATGACCGTTCCGTTCGAACCGATCCTCCATTTGGCCTCTAAGCCGCGGACGCGACCATCGCGTTCCAGCTTGTCCTTGATCTTCTTGCCGAGATACGTCGGCTCGCAGCTTTTTCTGAATGATTTGACCGCGTAAAATTCATCAAACGATGAAAAGCCCATCATCCGTATCAGGGTGGGGTTTGCCATGAGGATCTTGCCCTCAGGGTTCGTGCGGTAAATGCCCATCGGGGAATTCTCGAACAGGTTCTTATACCTCTCGGCGCCCCTCCTGAGCATCTCCTCAACCTGCTGGCGGCGCTTGAGCTCCTGCACAAGGCGCGAATTGGCCTTGAGGAGTTCGCTCGTCCGCTCGACGACCCGCCGCTCCAGTTCTTCCTTGGATTTTTGCAGGATGTTCTCCGCCATCTTGCGCTGGGTAATATCATTATCAATCTGGAGAATGGCGACAGGGTTTCCCTTTTTATCTGTCCGCAATTTCCACTTGCTATCGACTATTATTTCGCCTCCGTCTTTTTTCCTGTGAATCAGCTCGCCTTCCCATTTTCCGTCTGCAAGGAAGGACTTCGTGATGCTCGACAGGCTTTCAGGGTACTCCGTTCTCAGCAGCATTTCTATGGGGCGTCCCAGGGCCTCCTTGTTCGCATAGCCGAACTTCTGCTCGGCCCCCTTGTTCCAGAATATTATGCGGTCTTTCATATCCCGGACCATGATCGCATCCTCGGCTATGTCGATGATCTCTGCCTGGTCACGGAGCGTTGCCGCCTGGCTTTCCAGTTCATGTTGGGCCCGCAGGCGTTCCGTCACGTCCCGGACATTTACCATGATGAATTGCTCACCTTTATAACGGATAAGCGACGATGTGATCTCGACATCGGTCAGCGAACCATCCTTCCGCCGGTACTGGCGCAAACCCGAGACCGGTTCCGAATGGCGGAGAACGTGGGTGATGTTCTCGATAATGTCCCTTTCGTTCATCGCGATGATGTCCGGGAGGGTGACCCCGGTTATTTCCTTCTCCGTGTACCCCATCATCTGCAGGAAACTGGTGTTGGCTTCGAGTAGTTTTAATGTCGTCGGGTTGAACAGGAAGACGCCATCCGAAGAATGACGCACGAGAAGCCTGTATTTTGCCTCGCTATATTCCAGGGCTTTTTCGACGGACTTGAATTCCTCGATCGATGCTTCAAGAAGTGCGGCCGCCTGTTTGACGGCTTCCACCTTGTCGGCGAGGTCCATACCGACAGGCCGTTTTGCTGACTTGATCTTAGATTTTGTCTTCATAATATAGGGATACCTGGCGGGTCCTTTCCCGGGTTGCCTGCAGCCACGCCGTGCCGGGATTTCCCGGCCGGATGTTGCACGTGAAACATTTTCTCAGGCTTTTAGTTTCTTGGCCAGTGCCGCAACTCTCGCCCCGAGTTTCCGTGCATTTCCCAGTGTTTTATCGTCTGGTGTACCCGTACAGGATACACCGTAATGGCCGGTAGCATCAAGCGGGTCCCCCACGATGATCATGCCGTAAATCATGAGGGCCTGGATGATCGAGAACATCGTTGTTTCCTTGCCGCCGGACTGATCGCCCGACGTAGTAAACGCGGCGCCTATCTTGTCGCCCATTTTCTGCCGTACCGTGACAAAGCGGTCAAAAACGTCCTTAAGTTGCGACGCCATACCGCCAAAATAGACCGGTGAACCCGCTATTACGCCTTCCGAATTAAGAAAATCTTCCTTGGCGACCTCGTCCGTGCTTTTCAGGACCGCCTCAACACCACCGGCGGACCGCACACCCTCGGCGATGGCGTCGGCAAGTTTCTTCGTATTGCCCGATCGTGAAAAATAAAGTACCAGTACCTGCATTCCTTCCTCCCTTGTTCAGTTCGCCGGTCTCAGGGAAAGGGACCCTTCCCCCCGAGACCCCGTTCAAGACTCGGTGAAGCGGCCGAGTAATGTTATGCGCGTGTTTCCGGCATTCCAGGTGTAGCTATACCTTTCTCCCGGGACCTGCTCGCCATTTCCATAGCGCTTCATGGCCTCGTCCTTCAAAAGCAGGTACTGCAGCATTGAATCTACCTTGAGGGTAACCAGCGCAAGGCGCCCGTTCTTGAACCCATACGCAATCCCGGCAAGTCTTGCCCGGCCAAAGTGTGCCGCAGCCAAAGGCTTTTCATAGAGCATATCGCCCGTCTCGTCCCGTCCCACATACGTCAGGGCACCCATCTGCTCCATCGGCGTGCCCCACGCATAGCCGCTAAATCCCTCGGGTTCCCCCGGTTGCGCCATTGCGTCGCCGCCGATAATCCCGAAAATAACGACCAGAAAAATACAAACGATCAACCGGTTTTTTAACTGCTTAACCTTCATTTTCCTCCACCACCACGCAAATATCCGGACGATTCCTGTGGTACTCCGCGTAATCGATCCCATAACCCACCACGAAACCGTCTTCAATTGTAAATCCGACATAATCCCCTTCGATCTGAACTTCCCGCCGGCACCTCTTGTCGATCAACGCACAGATCTTCAAGGCCTTCGGGTTGCGGGTAAGCAGCATTTCCTTGACCCTCGTCAGCGTCAGGCCGGAATCGATTATATCTTCGACGATTATGACGTTCTTGTTCTCAATGTCTTCCTCCAGGTCCTTAATGATCTCGACATTCCCCCGCGTTGTCATCTGGTTCCCGTACGAGGAGACACGCATGAAATCGATCCGGGACGGGTTTTTCACCCGCCGAACCAGGTCGGACGTGAACATGAAGGATCCCTTGAGCAGGCACACGAAAAGGATCTCCTCCCCGTCCGGGAAATCATTCTCGATACGTCGACCGAGGTCCTTCACCGCGCTTGCGATATCCTGCTCCGAAAAAAGCGTCCTTAGCATGGCACCCCTTTCCTCACAGGGCATGGCGCAGAACGAGGATCTGCCCGAGCGAACCGATGTTGGCCCGCGTGACCTCGATCTCGTCGGACCCCGCCTCCTTAACGCCCGCCTTGCCGCTGGTAAACTCGCTTACAGGGGCAATGGGAAAATCACACTTCTCCGTCTTGAAGTGCATCGGGATCATAACGACAGGCCCGACATCGCTGGCGACCTTCGTTGCTTCTGCGGGATCGATCGTATAAAAACCGCCCACAGGCGCGAGCAGTACGTCGACCCGACCTATTTTTTCCAGAACGTCTTTCTCCAGAACGTGACCTAAGTCCCCCAGATGGGCTATGCGCAGACCATCCGCCTCTATGACGAAAATGATATTCTGTCCCCGCTCTTTTCCGCCTGACTGGTCATGGAAGGTGGGTATGCCCTGCACGAACACCCCCGCCTCCTTGTGATCGCCCGGCGTTTTGATCAATCTAAACTCTCCTTTAATGTCCCCCACATAATTATGATCATCGTGGTCATGGCTTGACAGCACGATGTCGGCCTCTTCCGCTATCTTCCCGTACGCAAGCGCTCCCCCGAATGCACCCGACTGATACGGGTCAATAATGATCCTCGTCCCGCTTTCCGTCCTTATAAGAAAGGCAGAATGCCCGTACCATTTTATCTTCATGCTGTCCTCCCTTTTTCCCTTGATATTACAACGAGTTTGCCTTACTGTCAAGGATGCCTCGGCCATCTTGCCTACCCGGCGCGCATCCCATCGCACCCACGTTGTGAACCCTCCATAATAACGGAGCATTGCGACTCGACCCTTGTATCCTGCGGATCTTTCGCGTAATCTATTTTATACCTCGTCAGCCGTAAAACGGGAGACGTAAGAAGTTTAACAAACCTGGAGTCGCGAAACCTGTTTCAAAAAACGCTCTCTCACGTTTCATTTCTTCTATTTTGGGATTCTTATCAAAAGGAGAACGACATGGGAACCAAGGAAATCCACGATGGAATTTACCTGATAGGCAGCTCCGACATTACGGATGCAAAGGATTGCTGCGTCTACCTTTTGAACCTCGGGGGCGAACTCCTCCTGATGGACGCGGGCGCAGGTTCAAGCGTCAACGCCATCACCGCCAACATCGACAGGCTCGGTTTCAAATCCGTCCCTCTTTCCACGATCGTCCTCACACACTGCCACATCGATCACGTCGGCGGGGCGGCCGCCCTCCAGCAAAAATACGGCGCAAAGCTCGTCATGCACAGCCTGGATGCCGCTCCCCTCGAGAACGGGGACCAGCGCATGACCGCCGCATACTGGTATGGGGTGAAATTTCAGCCCCTCTCCATCGATGTCAAATTCTCAGGACAGCAACACACGCTTTCCGTAGGCCCTCATGAATTGACCCTCCTCCATACCCCCGGGCACACGCCCGGTTCGATCTCGGCCTATATCGACAAGTCCGGGAAGCGCGTCCTCTTCGGCCAGGACATACACGGACCCTTCCTCGCAGACTTCGGCGCCAACATGAAGGACTGGACAAATTCGATGAAACTGCTCCTGTCCCTCAACGCCGACATCCTTTGCGAGGGTCATTTCGGGATCTACCCGTCGAACAAGAAATTAACGGCGTATATCGAACGGTACCTGGAAGAATACGGAGACGAGGGGTAATGGATAATAATTTCTGGGTTATGGGTCGGGGACGGGTTTTTCCTATTACCCATAACCCCGCACCTGTTGCCTGTTTTTTACTGTTTCACGTGCAACATTTCTGTCTTTTATCAGTGATTACGATATGTTAGAAATATCTTGATCCGCTTACCGCGCCAGTTCCGTATCCTTGTAGCGCATTTCCCTTTCAATGTCCCGGATCTTTCGCGCAAGAATGTTCTTGACCTGAACTTCCATGTCAGCAAACTGAACGGAGGCCATGGCGATCGTCTTCCGTATCCTGTCGTTTTCCGGTTCCCACACCCGCAAGACCCGGCCCTTGACCGAATATGCCGTTGAATCCATCACGATCGTCAACGTGACGTCATCGCCCGTGTTGAGCGCCTGCGATCTCTCGTAACTGAACCGTGCTCCCCCGATAGATACATCGATCAGGTTGACCGGCTTGCCGCGGATGGAGATTGTAAGTCCGCAGCTTCCCGGGGGCTCCAGCCTGAAGAACATTCTCAGGTTATACTCCTCGGCGTCCCCTGCCTGCCGCAAGGCCAGGGCCTGGACGGTGACAGAGGGGTTGAGTTCGTAATCGGAGATAAACCCTGCGATCACCGCCGGAAACCCCATGCGCGTCATCTCTCTGCCCGACCTGTCGAGAAAGGTGACGAATATCTCCTGCCCCAGGCGCGTGCGCGATATGGGGGGATCGGTCTGCGCCGCGATCAGGACATCATCCCTTACCTCGTGGACGACCGAATTGCCGACGTCGATCGTTTCCCTCATATGATCGACATTGATGACTATGTTAATGTTCGTTCCCGGCCTGATTTTCATTTGCTTTCCTGGCCCATCTCATGAACGGGTATGCCGCTATGACGAGGACCATGGTCACCTCGCCGGTCCGGTTCTCCAGGGCATGAGGCTCGCCCGCGGGTATCCACACGGAGTCCCCTTCTTTCACTTCGCGGACCTCGTCACCCACCTTCATATGCCCGGCGCCCCTGTAAATATGGTATATCTCCTCCACGGGGTCGATATGTTCCTCTATGACCTTGCCCGGCTGCAGCGTCGCGTATGCAAGGAACTCGATCCCTTCCATAACCCGGCTCGTCAGGATCATCCACGCATCCGCACCCCCATGCGCCCTGTATTGCGTCCGTAGTACTTCAGGATCGTTAAAATGTCTGACTATCATATCTCCACCCGTCATTATAATATCGGCAATTTTGCGCGCCCGAAAAGACCTGGCACGTTTCTACCACTTTTTCCCCAATAACTCCGAGGAGTTGCCAAGGACTGGATCATGCGGCCGATCCCCCCGGGACTTTTCCATTATGAAGAGATATCCCCCCGGTTGTCAATGTTTTTCGCGGGTACCGGGGCCGGCCTCATTGACACGTCCGTTCCGATTTTGATAGAGTTCCATAGCCTTTCAGGACAAGGTGCCCATGGAAATATCTAAACGCGCGGACCGGATACCCCCATTTTACGTGATGGAGCTCCTCGAAAAAGCCTCCATGATGGAGCTTCAGGGCCACAGGATAGTTCATATGGAGGTCGGCGAGCCCGGCTTTGAGACCCCCGGCCCCATAAAGGCAGCGGCAATAGAGGCCCTGAGCGAAGGCAAAACATTCTACACGCACAGCCTCGGTATTCCCGAGCTGCGGCAGGCAATTTCCGACAGCTACGCCGCCTCCTGCCAGGCCGTTATCCCGCCTGACCGCGTCATAATCACAAACGGCTCTTCCGGTGCGTTTACCCTTCTCTTTACGGCACTTTTGGAACCCGGGCGGACCCTTGCCCTTGCTGACCCCGGCTATCCATGCTACAGGAACATTGCCTCGCTGACGGACTGTACGATAGAACCCGTCCCCGTCTCGGCCGATAAGAATTACGAGATACCGCCCGATCATTTCGATGCGGCCGCACCTCCTGATGTCCTTATCATCGCCAACCCGTCCAATCCAACCGGGGCCGTCTACCGGCCCGAAAGCATCGCTTCCCTTCACGCCCGGCTTGCCCCTGCCGGCGGCGCACTTATCGTCGATGAGATCTACTCCGGCCTTACCTATGACGTTCAATTTGCCTCCAGCGCCTGTATCGCTGACGATATCATAATCGTAAGCGGTTTCTCCAAGGCCTACGCCATGACGGGCTGGCGCCTCGGCTGGATGATCGTTCCCGCGGACCTTGTGCGCCCCGTCCAGAAGCTCGCGCAGAACCTCTTCATAGCCCCGCCCTCCGTCTCCCAGTGGGCCGCCCTCAAGGCCTTCGATGACACCGCCGAGCTCGCACGCATGCGGTCGCTGTACAAGCAAAGACGGGACTTTCTTGTCCCCCGCCTGAGAGACCTTGGCTTCACCATCCCCCGCGTTCCCGACGGCGCGTTTTACATCTATGCGGGGATCGAAAACTTCGGGATGGACAGCATGATCTTTGTTGAGAGGGCGCTTGCCGAAGCGAAGGTGGCCATAACTCCCGGCTACGATTTTGGTGCGCACGGGGCATCCTCGCACGTGCGCTTCTCCTATGCCAACACCCTCGAGAACCTGAAAGACGGCTGTGACATGCTCGAGGCCTGGCTCAAGAAAGCCTGACCATTTTCTGCGTGCTCCTGTAATGTTTTTTTCATTTTGTCCGATTATTAATCTTAAGGAGGTCTTTGTGCCCAGACTGAGCCCCTCCGGACTCGAGCCCGGAATGATAACGGCCAGATCGGTCGTAAATGCTAACGGCATGGTCCTGCTCGGGGAGAACACGGAGCTGACCGCCGAATTGATCGACAGGATAAAGAACATGGACGTCGATGCGGTCTATGTTCAGGGAAGCACCAAGCCGCAAAGGCCCCGGGAGGAGCTGATCGCCGAGATCGAGGACCGTTTTCAACGCGCCGGCGATAGCCCGAACATGGACACCATCAGAAAAGCCCTGATACGGCATATCGAGACCCTCTATGCTTAACATGGACGTAAGGCAGGTCCGGGAAAAGATCGAGAATGTGACGGCACTTCCCACGATCCCGAAAGTGCTCAACAGGCTGCTTGCCGTGATCGAGAACCCGAAGGTATCGCTCAACGAGATAAGCAATTTCATTGCGGGCGACCCGGCGCTCACGACCAAGGTCCTGCGCATGGTCAATTCGCCGGTGTATGGTTTTCCCGGGCGCATCTCGTCGGTGAACCAGGCCGTGATACTCCTCGGCCTCACCGTTGTCAAAGGACTCCTTCTCGGCGTATCCGTTTTTGACCTCATGCAAAAGACCATGATAGGGCTCTGGGAGCACTCGATCGGGTGCGCTATCTTTTCCCGGATAATAGCCGTAAAAAAGGGACATAAAGAACCTGACGAGCTCTCCGTCGACGGCCTGCTTCACGATATAGGCAAGGTTTTCCTCGTCCTGCAGTTCCCCGATGAATACCAGAAGGCCCTCGCCGAATCGAAGCGGGACAATCTTACCATCTATGTCTCGGAAAAGAACCACTTCAACACAACGCATTCGAGCGTCGGGAGCTGGATGGCCCGCAAGTGGCGCTTCCCGCCCTCCCTTATCGATGTGATCGAGTATCACCACAAGCCCCGGCTCACGAAAAACACGCCGCTGGAATCCTCCATCGTTCACCTGGCGGACATTATGGTCCGGGCCCGGGGATATGGCTTCCCCGGGGACAACTCTCTCGTGCCGGTAGAAGAGGCCGCCTTTGATCTTCTGTCCTTAGGCGAGACGGACCTCGCCGAAATATTCCAGGAAGCTGAAGAGTCCCTGAACATGACGGAAGACCTTGAGTTATGAGCACCGGCAAGACGATTGTCATAATATCGCAGGACGTTGTCCTTTCCGAGATATTGGACCAGCTGCTGGCGCGCACGTATGGTGTCTTCATTTTCCGCAGTATCCGGTCGGCGATAGATTACATTTACAATTCCCCGCCAAACCTGATCATCCTCGATACGCCGGAAAATGATGCGTATTCCCTCGAGATCCTGAATAATCTCAAGACCGACCCTATCTTTTACCAGCTTCCCATTCTCCTTGTCGTCGACACCAGCGCCGGTGTTCCGGTCTCGGGCACGTTCTTTGTCGATGATTACCTGAAAAGGGGCGATATCGAGACTGACGGTGCGGCCCGGATCTCCCTTGCCATACTGAGGTCCGAGAGGATCGTCGACGTCAATCCGTTAACGAAGCTTCCCGGCAACATATCGATCAGCCGGCACATCCAGGCCCAGATCGAGTCCGGCGAGATCTTCGCGCTGGCGTATGCCGATCTCGATCATTTCAAGCCTTTCAATGACCATTACGGCTTCACCCGGGGGGACGAGATCATCCGGATAACGGGCAGGCTCATTCTCAATATAGTGAAGAGCAAGGAGCCGCAGACATGCTTCGTCGGCCATATCGGCGGGGATGATTTCGTATTCATAACCTCCGTCGATGCCGTGGAGCAGACATCCTCCGACATCATACAGGCGTTCGACAAGATCATACCGACCCTCTATGACCGGACCGACCGCGACGCCGGTTATATCGAGACCTTAGATCGCCAGGGAAATACGCGAAAATTCCCGATCACCGCACTTTCCATAGGCATAGCGACGAACAGGAGCAGGCCCTTTACCCACTTCGGCCAGATGACGGAGGTGGCCTCCGAGATGAAAAAACAGGCGAAACAGTCCTGGGGAAGCTGCTATCTGTGCGACAGGCGCACGGCTTCCTGAAGGCCGCGCACCGGTGCAAGGCGCTTTCAGCGGCTATTTTTTCGTTGCCGAAAGGCCGAATCTCACGTAAAACTTAAATAAGCTTTATAAAAGGGATGGAAAATGACCACGGGAATTGTAAAAGACCCCGTCTATCTCGAGCACATCTGCGGGGAATATCACCCCGAGAGCCCCGCACGGCTCAGCCACATATACGCGATGCTGCCGTCCGTTGATACGGACGGTATCGTGTACATCAAGCCGCGGCCGGCGAGCCACGAAGAATTATCGCGCATCCACGACCCCTCGTACATCGAGAGGATCGCAGGGACCCGCGGGAAATTCGTTTCCCTCGACCCCGACACCGGAGCATGTCCCCGGACATATGATGCCGCCCGCTTCGCGGCCGGGGGGTGCTTAAGCCTCGCCGATTCCCTCATGTCGCGGGAGGTGACGAACGGATTCGCCCTTGTACGGCCGCCGGGCCACCACGCCGAGAAGGCCCGGTCCATGGGTTTCTGCATATTCAACAACATAGCGGTCGCCGCCCGTTACCTTCAGGCCCGGTGGGGCCTTGAGAGAATCTTGATAGCCGATTTCGACCTCCACCACGGGAACGGCACGCAGAGAAGCTTTTATTCCGACGCCTCCGTCCTCTATTTTTCAACGCACCAGTTCCCGTACTATCCCGGGACGGGCTGGTATGAAGAGACGGGCGAAGGCGAGGGCAAGGGGTATACGATCAATGTTCCGATGGACTACGGGATGAACGACGACGATTACGTCTTCGCGTTTCAGGAGATCCTGGTGCCGATAGCCCGCCTTTACAGCCCGGACATAATACTCGTATCGGCAGGATTCGACATATATTGCGATGACCCCCTCGGCGGCATGTCCGTCACGGAAGCAGGCTTTTCGGAAATTACCCGGATCATCCTGGATGCCGCGGCACACTGCTGCGATTCCCGGGCCCTGTTCGCGCTCGAGGGCGGCTACGACCCCCCCGGTCTTGCCCGCAGCGTCATGGCGGTCGTCACCATGATGAAGGGTTCGCCCGCGTTCATGTATGAGAAAAGGCGCGAGCCGTGCCGCGCCATGGTGAGCCGTGTAAAAGATGTCAAGAAAGAGTTAAGCCCGTACTGGGGTGTCTTCTAGACGTCGTCCTTCCACACCATTTCTTTCAATTCTTTTCCGACCTTGAAATAGGGGAGCCGTTTGGGTTCGACCTGTACCGTTTCGCCGCTCTTCGGGTTGCGGCCTCTGTAGGCCTTGTATTCCCTCAAGGTAAAGCTCCCGAATCCGCGGATCTCGACACGTTCGTTGTTTATGATGGCCTTCTTTATGCTGTCGATTATGGTATCGACGGCTATCTTCGCTATCTTCTGGTTCACGTTTATATCTGTCGCAAGCTTATTGATTATGTCCATTTTATTCATTCGAGGCCCCTCCCGTTAACTTTCTAAAATATATTTACAGGCATTCTTGAATATCTTCAGCCCGTCTGACTCTTCGTCAACCTTTTCCCGCGTCCACCGGGGATGCTGGACACGGCGGACATACGCCTCCGGGTGCGGCATCAGACCGAAGATCCTCCCTGTATCATCACACAGGGCCGCTATCGAATCAACGGACCCGTTCGGGTTATCCGGGTATGCCGCCGTTACAGCCCCCGCGCTATCGGCGTATTGCAGGACTATGTTGCCCTTTGCCCTCATCGATGAAAGGGTTTCTGTTGCATCGACAACGCACTTACCCTCACCATGCCGGACAGGAAGATAAATTTTATCCATATCATACGTAAATATGCAATGAGAAAATGGATTTGCCTTAAGGTACGTCCAGCGGTCCTCGAACCGCCCCGAGTCGTTCGCGGTAAGTGTGGCTGTCTGCAGCCCGTAGTTTTTCCCGATCGCCGGCAGGAGCCCCGTCTTGATCAAAAGCTGGAAGCCGTTGCAGATGCCGATGATGATCTTTCCGTCGTCGATGAACTTCACGAGCTCGTCTATGAGACGCCTGTCCGTCCCGGCCACCTTCTGGTGCCTCCATTTGACGCTCTGCGCCTTCGCGGAACCCAGGTCGTCACCGTCGAGGAACCCGCCCGGGAAGTTTATGAAGCTGTAGGCGTGGATCCTCTGCGGGTCCCCGGCGAACTCGTTTATGTGGATCAGGTCCGGCTCAAAACCGGCGAGCCTGTTCGCGTATGCCGTTTCGTGCTCGCAGTTTATTCCGTTACCGAAAAATACGAGGCTTTTAGGTCTTTTTCGTGTCATGTCGCGTAACTGTGCAGTCCTGCCAGAAAGAAATTGACCCCGAAGTAGGTCATGATAACGCTCGCGAACCCTACGATCGACAATATCGCGATCCGCCTGCCCTTCAAGCCCCCCGCAAACCGCAGGTGAAGAACAAGGGCGTAAATGATCCACGTTATAAGCGACCAGGTTTCCTTCGGGTCCCAGCTCCAGTATGATCCCCATGCAAAATGGGCCCATACGGCTCCGGTAAGTATACCAGATGTCAGCATGGAAAAGCCAATAATAATGCTCCTGTAATTGACGTCCTCGAGGCTCTCGCGGGCCGGCACGATTCTGCCGGGGCCGAAGAAATAGAGTGCGCCGCATATAAAGGAAACCGCAAACGCGGCATATCCGAGGAAGCATGTTATGACATGAATGTGGAGCCAGTTGCTCTGCAGTGCAGGTATCAGGGGCTGGATCCCTCTTTCCACGCCCGGCGCCAGCGACGCGTATGCCATGAGCAAAAGCGAGATCACCCCGGATATGCATGTGATCACGGGATAGAGCCGTCTTTTGCGCATGCCAATGACAAAAACGGATATGCACCAGGAGAAAAATATGAGGGACTCATAATAATTCGAGAGCGGGACGTGGCCTATCCCGAGCCGGTAGGAGAGTGCCCACCGCACCAGGATCCCTGCCGTTTGAATGATGACGGCAGCGTAGAGGACATACTGGACGGCCTCAAGCAGGGCTTTTTTCTTCCACACGAAATAGAGGATGTGGACAAAGAAGAGCCCGAGATACAAGATCGTCGCCAATCCGAGCAGGGTATGATCGGTGATCATGCCGGGCCTCCCTTAAGTTTTTCAATTTCCGCCTTGAAACTCTCCCTGTTCCGCGAGGCCGCTCCGGCCACGATCAGCCCATCCGGGCCATCGGCCACATATATCCTTCGATGCGAGGTGAAAAAATTGATATAAAGCCCGACGAGCATCAGCATGAAGCCGCACAGTACGACCGGCACCCCCGGGTCGCGTGCGACCTCGAGCCCCGTGTAATACTGTCCGCTCATTTTCTCGAGAGATATGCGCGAGCCCTTCACCATGTGCGATCTCATTTTTTCGACATTGCTCAGGAACCACAGGGTCTTCGGTTCATCCGAATCCATGTATGCCACCATCACCCCGGGCCCGAAATTGTGGACATCCTCCGCATACCTGACGACCATGAACGGCACTTTTGCATCCCGGGCCACCTCGCCGTCCCCGAGCTTGAAGGTCTTCCCGTCCTGTGTGAACGTATAGGTGTTCGACCGGCCGTAGCTTGACTGGTAAAAATATATGCCCTTATAGGAGAGCGGCTCGTTCACCCGTATCCGGCCCCGCTTGACGATATCTCCTTTATTGTCCAGTATCTCGACATCGCTTGCGTATTCCTTTGGCTGGCCGGACGGGTAAAGGCTCATCCTGAAGTCGGTGCACCTTACGGTAAAACCGAGCACTACCGCGGATTGACCCGGCTTCCGGGACACGGCCGCCTGCGCCTCGTCCCCGGGCTTGAGCGCAATATACGCCTTAAATCCCGAGATGTTCCCGATAAGCCCCCCTGCGAGTATCAAAAGAACGCTCGTGTGGATGACGACAACCCCCAGGCGGGAGATCCGCCCCTTCTCGAAAAGATCGGTCCCTTCCGATACCTGCACCCTCCTGTACGAGGAGGGTATCCTGCGGACGACCTCTTCCTTGCTGCCGGGGGCCGCAATGAAACCGAAACCCGATGAGACAAGCCCCTTAAGGTCATAGGATTGCCTGCGGGCCGGGGCCACCGATCTTTTCAGCCTTTGAATGGTGCACAGGAAAAGGTTCAGCGCAAATACGCCGAGGAGAAGATAGAACCACGGGGAGTGATACGCATCGTCCAGACCGAAAAGCTTGATGAAGTGGTACGTTCTCTCCGAGTAATGCGAAAGGTATTCCTCTTCGGAAGCCCCTTGCTGCACGAGGCTTCCCGCGATCGATGTCGCCGCTATGAGGGCAAGGACGATGATCGCGAGGCGAACGGAAACAAGAAAACGGAAGACGCGGGAGATCGCGGGGGTCGGCCGCCCGTCCGCTTTACTGTTTTTTGTGGCACTCATTGCACTTCGTGGGCGCGTTCACGTTCTTCGCAAGGGATTCCTTGTGACATTCAATGCAATTCTTGTGATAGGCATCCTTTATCGGGGGCGCCCCGTTCTTGACGTCAGTGCGGTCGTGGCAGGGCATGCACGAGCCGGGTTGTTTCGGGTCTTTGTCTTTGTGATGACAAACGGCGCAGTCTACTTTGGTTTTTTCCGTATGGACGGAATGCGAAAATGTCACCGGCGGGAATTTCCCGCCCTCGAGCTTCAGCACCAGGGGTTCAGGCGGCTTTTTTTGGGCATATACGAGCTGAAACAGGACGGCGGCGAAGAGAACGATAAGCGCCGTGACGACTGCGATCTTGAATGTCTTGTTCATTCCTCATCCTCCCATGTGCCTTGCTCATAAAATGGTATCCCATGAGCGATCGCCAAGTCAAGGCGCGCATCCCCTCACGCGGCCTACAGATTGCCTTTTCGGTATCCGACGGCCGTATGGTATGCCGCCCTGTCAAAAAAATAGACCAGGCGCTCCCCCAGTTCGAACATGCGGTATATGTCAACCGCCTTTTCCCAGACACCAAAAGAATACGTGAACATCCACACGTGTTTCTTGAGAAGGGACAGCGAGCTGATCGCCTCCTCCAGGGGAACGTCGCCCTCTTTGCGGTCTCGCCCGAGGCTCCGGTAAAATGCCGTAAATTCGCTTTCGCTCTTTTCTTTTCTCAGCCAGGCGCCGAATTGCCCCATGATGACCATCGCCCGCTCACGCAGGTCGTTTCTGCTCACTGACCTGTACGAGCGTGTGGACGGGTTTGTCGTTATGTCGTCGAGCCAGAGCTCTACGATCTTCGCCGAGTTGTCCTCCACCGCCTGGGCAAGCTGGTCGGACAGGAGGACCACCGGGTAGCCTATTTTGTCCTTGACCGTGCTTTCGACGAAGGTCTCGAAGGAATCGTGTATGCTCCAGAGCTCTTTTTTGAGCTCTACGAACCTGGCGATCGCCTTTTCCTGGGAATCGAACGCAAGTTTCGGAAGGTTCATGACCGGGAAGTACCGGGCATCCCAGGCGTCATCCCCCGCCCTCTCGACGCCTCCCGTTTTTTCAACTTCGAATGTAACGATGAGCAGCTCCCCGTACATCGGGTTGATGTGCGACCCGACGTCGAGAAGCTGGACTATCTTCCCGTCAACCCCCGCTTCCTCCTTGAGCTCCCGCAATGCGGCATCCTCGATGCTCTCGCCGGTCTCCGCAAAACCGATCGGGCAGCACCACATGTCCTTGAACGGCTCTTTGGCCCGGCGCACGAGGAGGATCTCGCGCTTCTGGTTGGCGAGGACGACGGAGGCTACCGGCAGGGGGTTCTCATAATATATCGTGCTGCATGCCGTACAGACCTGCCGGTGCTTTCCCTCGAGAAAGTCGGTGCTGAGAGGTTCCCCGCAATGGTTGCAGTACACTTTTATCTTCATGTTCGCGCCAGGAATATCCGGTCGTTCTTGTTGAACTTAAGCTCCCCTTTTCTGCCGAGTTCCGCGATCATCTTCTCCCGCACGATCCGGGGATCGACGTCTTTCTCGATGAATTCCTTTTTGAAGTCGATGTACTTTGCCAGCGAACCCTCGTCCCCCCGATGAAAGATGAGTGCGTTCGGGTAGTCGATATGCCGGACGTCCCTGAAATAGGGGCGCAGGATGTCGTACCCGTTCTCCGCGGAAAAATGTTCTATCACTTTCCTTAAGTTCCTGAAATCAAAGTAATGCTGCCCCTCCTCGAGCATCGAGGCGCTGTGCGTGAGGGCGAGGAAAAGCCCGCCGGGCCGCAAGAGGCGCGCTATCTCCGGAAGAAGGCCCGGGAAGAAATACAGCGAGTAGAGGGAAACGACCAGGTCGAACCGCGCAGCGGAAAGCCCGGTCGGAGCGGGAAGCATCATCTTGAAGAAAAACACCTCGCCGGCCTTTGGCCTCGCCGCCCTGAGGAACGGGCCTTCGTTCTCCCCGAGGCAATCTATGCCGCCTATCGTGTCGAGGCCCGCCGGCATCACCTCCTCGAACCACCCGTACCCGCAGCCGAGGTCGAGGACGTCCTTTATCCCCTCGCCCCAGGGGATGGCGTCCCGCACGACCTGCCTGATATCCTCCTTGTTCTCGGAATGGTGCTGGATTATGGCGCCCACCTCGGTGTGGACCTTGAGATCGGAATAGCTTCGTATGATCTCCCCGTTGCAGGTCCCTGCGTGTGCCTGTTCCATCGAATACAACCCCCTTAACGCGAAAGCCGGTCCGACAGGGTCCCCTTGCCTTGCCGCAGGATCTCGACCGTATCGTCCGCAAGCCTGACGACCGTGGACGGCAAACCGCCCAGGATGCCTCCGTCTACGATCAATGAAATGTTCTTGCCAAACGTCTTTTCGATCTGCTTAGGGTCGGCGATGACATCCTCCCCGGCGATCCGGGCACTGGTGTTGATGATCGGCCGGCCGAAAAGGTTCACGATGCCCACGGGCACGGGGTTTGCCGGTATCCTCACCCCGACCTCTTTCCTGTCCGTCATGAGAAGCTTCGGTATTATCTTCCGCGCCTTCAGGACGAAGGTGAAGGGGCCGGGAAGGTACCATTTGACGATATCGAACGAAAAATCCGTCAGAACGGCATAGGAGCTTATGTCCTTCAAGTTTCTGCAGATTATGCTCAACCGGCTTTTCTCGTCGAGGCGTTTCATCGCGTACAGCTTCCGGATGGACTTTATGTTGAAAAGATCGCACCCGATACCGTAATACGTATCGGTGGGATATGCAATGATGCTGCCCTCCTCGAGCGTACTGATAATGAGTTCTGTCGTCTTTTTCTTCGGCCTCTCCGGGTTCCATTCGAATATCATATCTTTCTCGCTACAAGCTGTGCCGTGACCCTCGTCTTGCCCGAGCGGTCATGCGCCCCCTCTTCGTAGTGGATGGGCTTTAACCGGGGAAAAAGCCTTAAGAGCTCCCCGTCGTCGAGAAGAAAGGCCGGGTTCCGGGGCCGGTCCACTTCGTTCTGCCGCTTCAGAAAGGTCTCATATATAAGTATACCACCTGGCTTAAGCATTTCTGTAATGTCCGGCGCTATCTCGCGTAAAAGGAAGAAAAATATGATGATACCGTCGAAGGCGCCTTTCCTGAAGGGAGGGGAGCCTGCGTCCGCTCTCACGATATCAAGAGGAAGCGCGTTGAGCCGGGCTTCTTCCCGGGCCAGCCTGATCGCCTCGGAGGAGAATTCGAGGCCGGTCATCTTAACGCCCCGGGACGCGAGATACAGCGCATCCCTTCCCCTGCCCATCGCTATATCGAGAACGTGCTTGCCTTCGAGAAGATGGGCAAACGTGACGACAAGGTCGTGGGGGCCGCCAAGCCCGTCGTAAAATCCGGTCCGGTATCTCTCATCCCAATCGGGCGCCTCATGATCATCATCGTTATTTCGCTCCAAAACCTTGTCCCGTCCGAGCTAGTATTATAGTCCATTACCCGCGGTTAATGGATAGCTTTTTTTTAAGCAGGGTGTTATATAAGACCCATGCCCGTCAAAATAGTCTTCCTCGACTGTGATGGCACGCTTACAACGGTCAAGAGCAGCTGGGAGTACCTGCATCGGCGGCTCGGTCTCTGGACAGAGAACGCGGATGAATACCAGGAGCTTTTCCGGCAGGGGACGATCGACTACCACGAGTTCTGCCGGCGTGACGCACTCCTGTGGAGGGGCATGAACGTTGGCTCGGTCCTGCCGATCCTCGAGGAAATACCCTATCAGCCGGGCGCACGCGAACTCGTCCGGTCCCTGAAGGGGGCGGGCGTCATTACCGTCATCGTTTCGACGGGCCTGTCATTCCTGGTCGAAAAGGTAAAGCACGAACTCGGCATTGACCACACGTTCGCGAATGACCTCCTTGTCTCGCGGGGTGAACTTTCGGGCGAGATACGGATAAACGTCGATTACGATATGAAGGGAAGGATCGTCCGGACAATGCTCCGCGACTTCGGTATTGCATTCGATGAGGCCTCGGCGATCGGTGACGGCGAGGGTGATCGGGGAATGTTCGAAGAGGTCCGCCTGCCCATCGGCTTCAACATCAACGGGGGCGCGGTGAATTTTCCCGGCCGCACCCGGTATATCAAGGAACTGCACGAAGCAAAACACCTCCTGGGGGTCGGACCATGATCATCCCGGCATCACGGCTTTTGATGCTTCTCGGTTTGTCCCTTCTTTTCCTCCTGCCGTCGTGTGCGCCGAAAAAGATCAAGATCTACGATTCCCTGCCCGAGGGTGCGCGCAGCAATGTTGTCCAGGCCGCGCTTGCCCAGCAGGGCAAGAAATACAGGCTCGGCAACAAGGGGCCCGATTATTTTGACTGCAGCGGCCTTGTTTATTACAGTTACCGGCAGGCCGGCATTTCCGTGCCCCTTACGGCAGACCTGCAAGGGCGTTTCGGGGCGGAGATACCGCGCGACAACGTCCAGCCGGGGGACCTCGTGCTTTTCAAGATAAAGAACGATGATCACATAGGGATCATGGTAAACAATTCCGATTTTGTCCATGCATCCAAGTCGCGCGGCGTTGCGGTCGACTCGTTGAACCTGCCCTACTGGCGCCGGTACCTCACGGGCTTCAGGTGTATCATTTACTAGGCGAAAGGGCGGGCCCGGATTGTGGTCAGGGGCACGGAATTTAAAGATTTTCCGGCAAGTCGGCGGTTAAGGCGCGTGCCGGGGCGGCACCGGATTAAAACTGTTGACTTGGGAAAAATTGTCCTGTAGAATAAGCTATACGTTACCCGGCACAACACTGTTGACAAGCTTCTCAGTTAAATTATGAACTTATTCTAACCTCCGGGGTACTTACTAATTTTCCACATATGTTGAAAAGTTGTTGAAAAAATCCGCGCCATGTCTGATATCTTATCCCAAATAAAGCCGAAGATTGCTTCGCTTGTCAGCGAAGATAGCTTCAAAACCTGGATCGAACCGCTCACGTTCGTCGAGCTCGAGAACTCGACGTGCCGGATAGGTGTTCCCAACGCGTTCTTCCGGGACTGGGTCACCGAGAACTTCGGGTCGATCATTTCCCAGCTGCTTAAGGAAACGGTGAAGGAAGACGTCAAGATCGAGTACGTGCTGAAAAGGGATGAGAAGATTGCCGAGGAAAAGAAAAGGGTTGTCATAAAAAAGAACATAAACTACAGCCAGTTCAATCCCCGGTACACATTCGAGAATTTCGTTGTCGGCTCGAGCAACCAGTTCGCGAATGCCGCGTGCCTCGCCGTGTCGACGAACCCGGGCAAAACGTACAACCCGTTATTTATCTACGGGGGTGTCGGCCTTGGCAAGACCCACCTTTTGAACGCGGTGGGCAATTTCCTTGTCAAGCACGGGACCATAAACCCCGAGCGCATCTGTTACATTACGGCGGAAACATTTACGAACGAACTGATCAACTCGATACGCTTCGAGAAAATGGACGATTTCCGGAACAGGTTCCGGAAGATGGACATCATCCTGATCGACGACATCCAATTCATCGCCGGTAAAGAGCGGACGCAGGCTGAATTCTTCCACACATTTAATACACTCTATGAGAATATGAAGCAGATCGTCGTGACGAGCGACAAATTCCCCCGTGATATCGAAAATTTTGAAGAACGCTTGAAATCGCGTTTCGAGTGGGGGCTTGTTGCCGACATACAAACCCCGGATATCGAAACGAAAGTGGCTATCCTTAATAAAAAAGCTGAACAGGAAAAGATAGACCTGCCTCTCGATGTCGCGTTCTTTATAGCGACAAATTCAGAGGACTCCATCCGGTCCCTTGAAGGAACACTGATCCGTGTCGGGGCCTACGCCTCGCTCAACCAGACACCGATCACAACAGACCTCGTCAGGCAGATCATGAGCCATGTCATCAAGGAAAAGAACAAGGAGATCACCATTGACATGGTGCTCAAAGAGGTATGTTCTCACTTCGCGATCACACTTACGGACATACGCTCGAGCAAGCGCATCCGTTCCATCATGTACCCGAGGCAGGTCGCGATGTATCTCGCGAGGAAGATGACCGATTCATCCCTGGTAAGCATCGGTGAAAAATTTGGAGGGAAGGACCATGCCACCGTCCTCCATTCCATACGCAAGATAGAAAGTGAATTAAGTGTTAAAAAGGAGTTGAAAAGTACTGTTGAAAAGATCGTCAAGAAATTAAAATCAACATAGTTCAACAATTCACGAATCTTTTTAACAGTCCATTTTTTCTTTTTATCTAATGTTTTCGGTAATATATGAGATTTTCAACATTTTAACAGCGCTTATTGTTATGAGGAGTTAAAAAATGAAAATAGTATTAGAGAAAAATACAATCCTCCAGCCTATCTCCAAGATAGTCTCCATTACCGAAAAAAGGTCACTTATGCCCATCCTTTCCAACATACTCATAGATTTTGGCAAGGAGAGAACAACAGTATATTCAACCGATCTTGAGGTCAGCGCCATTACGTACATAGACTTCCCGACGGAGAATGAAAAAAAGGTTGTTGTACATGGACGTAAATTTCTCGAAATTTTGAAAGAACTCGACAATGAAGAGATAGAGTTCATCTTTGAAGACAACGTGATGACAATAAAACAGAAGATGACGGAAATATCGCTGAGCCTTCAGGACCCCGAAGAGTTTCCGGAAACAAAGGAAATATCAGGGAAGGAAGAATTCGTGGTCCCGGGCAGCATACTTCTCGAGATGATAGACAAGGTGGAATTTGCCGTGTCGGTTGACGAGACCAGGTATATACTCACGGGCATGTATATGAGGGGCCAGGATGGAAAAGTGTCGGTTGTCGGCACGGATGGTTTCAGGATGGCACTCTATCAGAAGGAGATCGACGGCCTGAAAGCTTTCCCGGGCATGACGATCCCGAAACGCTCTGTGAGTGAGGTCGAGAGGGTCATTGAGGAGAGTGATGACGTTCGCATCGTGCTCGATGAGAAGCATGTCCAGTTCAGTACGGAAAAAATGAAGATCATTTCGCGGATAATAGAGGGAAATTTCCCTGATTATGAAAATGTGCTGCCTGCAGGCAATACGAATATAGCCGAGGTGGAGAGAGAAGCATTTTTCAAGGGCCTCAAGAAGGTTTCATCGATCATCGGGAGGTCGGAGCCCGTAAAGGTCACGTTCGCCGGCGATTCCATGACGATAGAGGCCGAATCGGACATCGGCCGGGCAAAAGAGGTGATCGCGATAAAATACGAAGGCGAGCCGTCCACCATGAATTTCAACGTGAAATTTCTCCTGGACCTCGTGGTGCACATAACCACAGACCAGCTGATGATAGCTGCACCGAAAGCATATGGTGCCGTGCTGTTCCACTCCAAAGAAGTGGAAGGATATAAGAATATTGTAATGCCAATAAGGATATAACGATGGGTGAATACGGAGCGGAAAGTATAAAGATACTCGGCGGCCTTGATGCAGTCAGGAAGGTCCCGTCGATGTACATTGGAAATACAAATGTTGAAGGTTTGCACCACCTCATTTATGAGCTCGTCGACAACAGTGTCGATGAAGCTTTAGAAGGGTACTGCAACAGGATCGCGGTGACGATACACCGGGATAACAGCGTAACGGTGGAGGATAACGGCCGCGGAATACCCGTTGCCATGCATGCCGAAGAGAACATGTCAGCTCTTGAGGTCGTTTTGACGAAGCTCCATGCCGGGGGCAAGTTCGATAAAGATACCTACCGTTATTCCGCGGGCCTTCACGGTGTCGGCCTGTCGGTCGTCAACGCGCTGTCCGAATACCTGGAGATCGAGGTCAAGAGGGACGGAAAGGTCTACTTTCAGCGCTACGAGCAGGGCAACAGGATGAATGACCTCTCTATTATTGGTGATACGGAGAGCACCGGCACAAAGGTGAAGTTCAAGGCTGACGGATCGATCTTTGAAACCGTAGAGTACAGCTATGATACCCTCGCCCACCGTATGAGGGAGATATCCTTTCTCAACAACGGTATTCATATTATTCTCAATGACGAAAGAAAGGGCAGAAAACAGGATTTCAAGCACGAAGGCGGCATCAGGTCCTTTGTGAAATATCTCAATGCAAGCAAAACGGTCCTCTTTGACGAACCGATATTTGTCGCGAACGCGAAACAGGCCCTCGAAGTGCTCGAAGTCGCGCTTCAGTACAACGACGGGTACAACGAGAACATCCAGAGCTTCGTCAACAATGTGAATACAAAGGAAGGCGGCACGCATGTGGCCGGTTTCCGAAGCGCCCTTACACGGTGTGTCAACGGGTTCATCCAGGCAAACATGCAGGGCAAGATAAAAGAAAACCTGTCCGGCGACGACATTAAAGAGGGCCTTGTTGCTGTCATAAACATCAAGATCCAGAACCCGCAGTTCGAGGGGCAGACGAAGACCAAGCTGGGCAACAGCGAAGTGAAGGGCCTTGTTGAATCCCTGCTCAACGAAAAGATCGCCGAATATCTTGAGCTCAATCCCCACATAGCCAAGGCGATCGTCGGAAAGGCGCTGGAGGCCCGCCGGGCCCGCGAGGCGGCGAAAAAGGCGAAAGATCTCGTAAAAAGCAAGAGCCTTATCGAGAGCGGCGTTCTTCCCGGGAAACTTGCGGACTGCCAGGAAAGCGACCCCGTGCAGTGCGAGCTTTACATCGTCGAGGGCGATTCGGCCGGCGGTTCCGCCAAACAGGGGCGGAACAGGAAAACACAGGCGATACTTCCTTTAAAGGGAAAGATCTTGAATGTCGAAAAATCGCGGCAGGAAAAGATCCTGACCAATCAGGAGATCCGCTCCATTTATCTGGCGGTCGGCATAGGGCCCGAAAGCAAAGGACGATTGCGCTACCATAAGGTCATCATCATGACAGATGCCGACGTCGACGGGTCACACATACGGACGCTTCTCCTTACCTTTTTCTACCGGCAGATGCCCGATCTCCTCGCCGAAGGGCACCTCTTCATAGCCCAGCCCCCGCTGTACAAGATAAAATCCGGGGGCAAGGAAATATACGCCAAGGATGAGGACGAATTTGAACGGGCGATCACACAAAGGGGAATGGAAAAGACGCGGTGTGCCGTGAACGGCTCCACCCAGGAAGGCGTCGAGCTCGCCGAAAGGGTCGAAAAGATCAAGATCGTCGAGAATTTCCTGCGCAACTCCCTTATAGACGGGATAGACCGGGAAATACCACTCGTTTTCATGCGCTTTGACGTCGTTAAGAGGGAGGATTTCCAGGAATCCGCGAAGCTCGAAGAACTCATGGCACACCTTAACTCCCGCGGATACGCATGCAAACTCACCCGGGACCGGGAACACAACCTCTTTTACGTCGAGATCGAGGTCCAGAACGGCAAGGGATCGAGGACCATCCGCATACAGTATGAGCTTTGCGCGGCCGGGGATTACAGGGAAGCATACAGGGCATACGTTGACGTGAGGAATTTTTACGAGGAAGGCGTGCGGGTGACGGACGGGAACAAACCGCCCGTTGCGCTAAGCCCGGACAACTTCTTGCGGTACATAATGGACAAAGGCAAGGAAGGCGTCAACATACAGAGGTATAAAGGCCTCGGCGAGATGAACGCGGAGCAGCTCTGGGACACCACGATGAACCCGGAAAAAAGGAAGCTCGTCAAGGTGACCATCGAAGACGCCGTGGCCGCCGACCAGGTCTTCACCGTTCTCATGGGAAACAACATAGAGACGCGCAGGACGTTTATCGAAGACAATGCCCTGAGCGTCAGGAACCTCGATATATGACAACGATCGGGATAACGGGGATCATTGGCAGCGGAAAATCGACGGTATCGCAGGCCCTGAAAGAAAGAGGGGTGCCCGTCGTCGACCTTGATGCCGTTGCCAAAGAGGTCCTCACCTTCAGCGATGTCCACGATGACATCACGCGGGCATTCGGTCCCGGTTTCGTTAAGAACGGCACGGTAGTCATCGAGAAGGTGCGCGACACGGTCTTCGCGGACAAGGACAAGCTGAAGAAGCTCGAGGCAATAACGCACCCCCGGATCATTGAACACATGTGGAGAACCATCCGGGGCCTTGAAAAAGACGGGAAGCAGGCTGCCATCGTCGACGGTCCGCTCCTTTTCGAGACCGGGCTTTACAAGGAGCTCGACAAGACCGTCGTCGTCAGCGCGGACATGGACATTATCCGTAAAAGGCTTGTCATGCGGGGCATGGAAGCAGACGACATTGAAAAAAGAATATCCCACCAGATACCGCTTGGTGAAAAGGAAAAAGTGGCCGATTACGTGCTTCTTAACAATGGAACCAGGGAAGATCTTGATCGGGAAATCGACAAACTCATGGAGAGGATTAACGAATGGGAGGTAAAAAGGCAATGCACCTCAACGACCTGAAAAGCAAAAAGATCGGGGAACTGACACAGATCGCCCGCGATCTCAACATCGAGAATGCCTCGGGCTTACGAAAACAGGAGCTCATATTCTCCATCCTGCAGGCATACGTGGACAAGAACGAGAACGTATACGGCGAAGGGGTCCTCGAAATACTCTCCGAAGGCTTTGGATTCTTAAGGTCCACCGATTCGAACTATCTCCCCGGACCGGACGATATATACGTTTCACCGTCACAGATAAAAAAGTTCGGCCTGCGCACGGGTGACACAACGTCCGGGCAGATACGTCCCCCCAAGGACAACGAAAAATATTTCGCCCTTCTCAAGGTCGAATCGATAAATTTTGACGACCCGAGCGTCGTACGCGACAAGATCATATTCGACAACCTGACCCCCATCTATCCCAACGAGCGGGCCAAACTGGAGACCACCCACGACAACCTGTCAACGAGGGTCATGGACCTCTTCACGCCGATCGGCAAGGGCCAGAGGGGCCTCATCGTGGCGCCGCCGAGGACGGGCAAGACGATGCTGCTCCAGTCCATCGCCAACAGCCTGACGAAAAACCATAAGGAAATATATCTTATCGTCCTTCTGATCGACGAGAGGCCCGAGGAAGTTACGGACATGATGCGATCCGTAAAAGGAGAGGTCATCAGCTCGACGTTCGACGAGCCGGCAACGCGCCACGTCCAGGTCGCCGAGATCGTCATCGAAAAGGCGAAACGCCTTGTCGAGCACAAAAAGGACGTCGTCATCCTGCTCGACTCGATCACCCGTCTCGCCCGCGCATACAATACGGTCGTACCCTCGAGCGGCAAGATCCTGTCGGGCGGTATCGACGCATCCGCAATGCAGAAGCCAAGGCGGTTCTTCGGCGCAGCCAAGAACATCGAAGAGGGCGGGAGCCTCACGATAATCGCGACGGCCCTCATCGACACCGGTTCGAGGATGGACGAGGTCATTTTCGAAGAGTTCAAGGGAACGGGCAACTGCGAGATCTACCTCGACAGGAAACTGGCGGAGAAGAGGATATTCCCCGCGATAGATATAAATAAATCAGGGACCAGGAAGGAAGAGCTGCTTCTCCAGAGCGCCGATCTGCAGCGCATCTGGCTGCTCAGAAAAGTGCTTCAGCCAATGAACACTGTCGAGGCCATGGAATTTCTCCTTGAAAAATTGGCCGATACGGATTCTAATAAAGACTTTCTCTATTCGATGAGCAAAGGAGGATAAGGATAATGAAAAAAGGAATTCATCCCGAACTGAAAAAGGCCACGGTGAAATGTGCCTGCGGCTACACGTTCGAGACCCTTTCGGTGAAAGACAAGATAACGGTTGAAATCTGTGCTAAATGCCACCCTATCTTCACCGGCAAGGAAAAACGTCTTGATTCAGCAGGCCAGGTCGAGAAGTTCGAAAGGAAATACGGTAAAAAACAGAAGTAATGTTCGGAAAGCTTGTAGAGCTCGAAAAGCGCTTTGACGACATCGAAGCGGAAATGATGAAGCCCGAAGCCCTTTCCAACATGGAGGAGTATAAAAAACTCGCCAAGGAGCGGACCGACCTCAAAGAGGTCGTTGACTCGTACCGTGAATGGAAAGAGGCGAAGGCGGAGCACGACAAAACCTCGGAGCTTTTAAAGCACGAAGCGGACGAGGAGATGAAGGACCTCGCACGCGAGGAGCTCGGCAGCCTTGAGAAGGAAATGGCGAGGATTGAGAACGACCTTGCCGAAACCCTCCTGAGAAAGACCGAAAAACAGGCGAAAAGCATGTTCCTGGAGATCAGGGCGGGCACGGGAGGGGAAGAGGCCGCCCTTTTTGCACGGGACCTCTTCGCGTCCTACATGAAGTTTGCGGAGAGAATGCGCTGGAAAACGGAGATCATGAGCTCGAGCCCGTCGGACCTCGGCGGGTTCAAGGAAGTGATCGTTGTTATCGAAGGAAAAGACGCCTACAACACCCTGCGCTACGAGAGCGGCGTCCACAGGGTGCAGCGCGTACCCGAGACGGAGGCCCAGGGGAGGATACATACGTCGACGATCACCGTTGCGGTCCTTCCTGAGCCTGAGGAGCTGGAGATAAGCATAAATCCGGACGAGCTCAGGATCGATCTCTTCCGGTCGAGCGGGCCGGGCGGACAGCACGTCAACACCACGGACTCGGCTGTCCGGATAACCCATATCCCGACCGGCATGGTCGTGACCTGCCAGGACGAAAAATCCCAGCACAAGAACAAAGCCAAGGCGATGCGCGTTTTGAGGGCCCGCCTCAAAGAGAAACTGGAAGGAGAGAAGGAGCAGGAGATCTCCGACGAGCGCCGCAAGCAGGTAGGGACCGGCGAACGCAGCGAACGCATCAGGACCTACAACTTCCCTCAGGGCCGCGTCACCGACCACAGGATCGGGCTTACCCTGTATAAGCTGCAGGACATCCTCAACGGAAACATCGAAGAGATGACCGGCCCGGTAAACGCACATTTCCGTTCGGAAGCGCTGAAAAAAGGATAAATTAGTGAAGATCAGGCAAGTCATTACAGGACAGACGGGTCTATCCAGGACCGACTGCATCGCAGCGCTCTGTTATGCCTGCAATCTTACCGCCGAACGCGTCTACGCGAACCTGGATGCAGAGATCGAAGGCAGGGACCTCAAGGTCCTTGAAAGATGCCTGAACGAAAGAATGTCCGGCAAACCGCTCGCATATATCACGGGCAGTCGCGAATTTTTTTCCGAGACCTTCACGGTCAATAACAGCGTCCTGATACCCCGTCCCGAAACGGAGGTCCTTGTCGAAGAGGCCCTCCGGCGGCTCTCCGGCAGAAAAGACCTCGCGGTCCTGGACATGGGGTGCGGCTCGGGCGCCATAGGCGCGATAGTTGCCAAAGAAACGAAAAGCCGGGTCGTGTGCGTCGACATATCGTTCGATGCCGTCCGGACAGCACAGGAAAACGCGCGGTCGCTCGGCGTCAGCCACCTGACGGAATTCGTCTGCTCTGATCTTTTCGAGGCCTTGCGGCCCGATATACACTTTGACATGATCCTCGCCAATCTCCCTTATGTTACGAGCGCGGAGGTGGCGCAGCTGATGCCCGACGTCCGGGATTTCGAGCCCCTTCTTGCGCTCGACGGGGGCGAAGACGGCCTTGACGTTTACCGCAGGCTAATAGCTTCTCTGCCGGGACGCCTTAAGCCTGAAGGAGACATTCTCCTCGAGATAGGCTCCGCGGACCAGGCCCTTAAACTCGGGGCCCTGCTCGAAGGGACCGGCCTTGGCGTCCGGATCATAAATGACTATGCGAACAAGGAAAGGGTGGTCGCCGGCTATGGATAAATTTGTGATAGAAGGCGGTGAGAGGTTAAAGGGAAAGGTGTGGATAAGCGGGTCGAAAAACGCGGTCCTGCCGGCCCTCGCCGCCACATTGCTACAAGAGGGTGCTTATACCATCGGAAACGTGCCGCGGCTCATGGACGTGACGACCATGATGAACCTGCTCGATCTCCTCGGCGCGCGCTGTACGTGGCAGGACGAGCACACGATCGCTGTCGATACAAAGAAGGTCGATAACCATGTCGCCCCGTACGAGCTCGTCAAAAAGATGCGGGCATCCGTGCTCGTGCTCGGCGCACTGATAGGCGGTCTCAAGAAGGCGACCGTGTCCTATCCCGGGGGATGTGCGATAGGCGAGAGGCCCATCGACCTTCACCTGAAAGGACTTTCGGCCCTGGGATGCGACGTGGCGATCCGCGAAGGCTACGTGGACGTCACAGCAAAAAAGCTGAAAGGCGCGCGCATCGTTTTTGACACGGTGACCGTCGGCGGCACCGAGAACCTCCTCATGGCCTCGGTTTTTGCGAAGGGAGAGACGGTCATAGAGAACGCGGCGCGGGAACCGGAGGTTGTCGATCTGGCCCGGATGCTCAAGAAGATGGGTGCGCGCATCGACGGCGAGGGTACGCCCGTCATCCGCATCACGGGAGTAAAGGAGCTTGTCCCCTGCTCGTGGGACGTCATCGAGGACAGGATCGAGGCATCCACCTTCCTCGCGGCGTGCGGCATGACGCGGGGCAACATCGTGCTCGAGAACTGTGTGCCGGAACATATCAAGGCGGTCATAGACAAGCTGAAAGAGACCGGCATGGAGATCACGGCCGAGGGAAAGACGGTGAAGGCCTCAATGTCGAAGAAACGGCCGATGGCCGTCGATATAAAGACGCTTCCCTATCCGGGGTTCCCGACGGACATGCAGGCGCAGCTCATGGCCGCCATGGCGACATCCCGGGGTGTGAGCGCGATCACGGAGACGATCTTCGAGAACCGGATGATGCACGCGGCCGAGCTCCGCCGGATGGGTGCGGACATACGAGTGGTCGGGAACACCGCCATAGTCCACGGGGTGGAATCCATATCGGGCGCAAAGGTGATGGCGACGGACCTGAGGGCGAGCGCCTCGCTCATTATCGCGGGGCTCTCGGCGTACGGTACGACGGAGGTCTCCCGCATCTACCACATTGACCGGGGATACGAGCATATCGAGGAAAAGCTGAAAAAGCTCGGCGCGAAGATCGAAAGGGTGAAAGATGAAAATATGGGAGCTTGAAAAAGAGTACGACGGCCTCATATCCTTCGTAAAGACGGGCAGGGAAGGCAAAAAAAGTGACGTCCGCGCGTCCGTTGCCAGGATAAAGAAAGAGATAATCGCACGCGGGGACAGGGCGATAATAGACTTCTCGAAGACCTGGGACCACTGGGACAGGGACTACCCGGTCAAGCTCTCGGCCATGGAGATCGACAGCGCCGCAGCGCGGGTCCCGCGGAAAGACGTTGCGATCCTCAAGGGGATGATAAAGAACGTCGCTTCCTACCACAAAGGCCAGAAGCCGAAGAAGCGTATATATAAAAGCGAAGGACTTCGCGTTGCCGAGGAACACGTCCCTGTCGAGGCGGCGATGGTCTATGTGCCGGGCGGAACGGCATCATACCCGTCCTCGCTCATAATGGGCGCGGTGCCCGCCCGGATCGCCGGGGTGAAAAAGATATGCGTGGCGACACCCGGGCACAACGGGAAGATCAATGACTATGTTGCAGCAGCAGCGAAACTCCTTGGGCTTGCCGATATCTACCGGATCGGGGGCGCGCAGGCGGTCTTCGCGTTCGCGTACGGCACCGGGTCCGTCCCGAAAGTGGACATGATCGTCGGCCCCGGCAACGCCTACGTCGAAGAGGCAAAAAGGGATGTGTACGGAACGGTCGGGATCGACATGCTTGCCGGGCCGAGCGAACTCGTTATTTTGTGTACCGGGGCAGCAGATCCGCGCCTTGCCGCACTCGACCTTTTCTCGCAGGCGGAGCATGACGAGATGGCATCCGTGGGAATATTCTCCCCGTCGCTTGCCCACCTTGAGGACGTGAAACGGAACATGGAAGGCCTTCTGGGCACAGCGGCACGGAAAGAGACCATCAAGCGGGCGATCGAGGCGAACGGCTACCTGGTGCACTACACGGAACTGCAGCGCGCCGCGGACGCGATCAATGTCATCGCGCCGGAACACATGGAGCTTATCGGGGACGAATCCTGCCTGCCCTCTATTCTGTATCCCGGCGTCATTTATGTCGGTCCCTATACCCCCGTCGCGATGGGGGATTACTATATCGGGACAAACCATGTCCTTCCGACCGCGGGAGCGGGGCGTTTCAGCGCCGGACTTTCCGTCGACCGATTTACAAAAAGGAAGGTTGTTGTTAAAATAGACCGGAAATTCATACAGAAATACGGCGACAGGGCCGAAAGGCTCGCGCGGGTGGAAGGATTGCCCGCACACGGCGATGCGATAAAGGCACGAAAGGAGCTCTAACAATGAAGCTGAAGATCGGCTTGCCGAAGGGAAGCCTGCAGGAATCGACATTCAGGCTGTTCAAGAATGCCGGGTACACGATCAAGCTCCAGGATCGATCATATGTCCCGGTGATTGACGACAGTGAGATGGAAGGCCTCGTGATCCGCGCGCAGGAGATGGCGCGCTACGTGGAGAACGGCATTCTTGACATGGGCATAACCGGGCTCGACTGGGTCATGGAGCAGGATGCGAAGGTTGTCGAGCTGGTGCGATTGAGATACGGGAAGGTGGGGTTCCGCGGAGTGAAATGGGTCGTTGCGGTCCCGAACAATTCCCCGATCAAAAAGGTCAAAGACCTTCAAGGCAAAAAGATCGCCACGGAGCTTGTTGGCTTTACAAAACGTTACCTGAAAAAACAGGGGATCGAGGCAAGCGTCGAGTTTTCGTGGGGCGCGACCGAGGTAAAGCCGCCGCTCCTGGCAGACGCCATCATCGAGGTCACCGAGACCGGCGCCTCCCTTGTAGCGAACAATCTGAGGATCGTGGAGACCATCCTCGAATCCGAGACGGTCCTCATTGCGAATAAAAATGCATGGAAAGACCCCTGGAAGAGAAGGAAGATGGAGAACATCGTGATCCTTCTCAAGGGGGCGCTGCTCGCGGAGGAGAAGGTGGGGCTCAAGATGAACGTCCCGCGGAACAAACTGGAAAAGGTGAGCCAGATCCTCCCCTCGCTCCACACCCCGACGGTGTCCAACCTGTCCGACGACAAGTGGGTTGCCATCGAGGTCATCATTGACGAGAAGGTGGTCCGGGACATAATCCCCGACCTCAAACGGGCCGGCGCCCAGGGGATCGTCGAATACCCCTTGAGCAAGGTCATCCCTTAACGGAGGGAACATGGCGAGAACGGCATCGGTGAAACGAAAGACGAACGAAACATCAATTTCGGTGTCCTGGGAACTGGACGGCTCCGGTAAATACACAATTGCAACCGGGATACCTTTTTTTGACCATATGCTCGACCTCTTCGCAAAACACGGCCTTTTCGACCTGAAGCTCTCCGCGAAAGGCGACACTGATGTAGACAATCACCATACGGTTGAAGATATCGGCATTGCCATGGGCAAGGCGTTCCGCGACGCCCTGGGCACGATGGAGGGGATAAAGCGGTACGGAAGTGCGACGGTCCCCATGGATGAGGCGTTGTGCATGGCCGCGATCGATATCTCCGGGCGGTCCGCATTCGTTCTCAAGGGAAAACTGAAAGGGAGTACCGGCGGGTTCGATGTCGATGTCGTGAAGGAATTCCTCCAGGCGTTTGCCAACGAAGCTAAAATTGCTCTCCACATCAACCTTTTGTATGGGAGCAACCTGCATCACAAAGTCGAGGCAATTTTCAAGGCCTTTGCCCGTGCCCTGAAAAATGCCGTGGAAAAAGATGAAAGGATCGAGGGCGTCCTCAGCACCAAGGGTGTACTATAGATGATAGTCGTTATCGATTATGGCATGGGCAACTTGAAGAGCGTTCTCAACGCGTTCTCGCGGCTCAATGCCGATATTGTCATTTCATCAGACCCGGATGTCGTCCGGGATGCGCCGGTCATCGTTCTGCCGGGCGTCGGGGCGTTCGGGATGTGCATGGAGAACATAGAGAAAAGGGGCCTTGGGAGCGCGATAAAGGACCATATCCGGGACGGGAAGCGATACCTTGGCATATGCCTCGGCATGCAGATACTTTTTGAGTCCGGCGAAGAGGCGCCGGGCGTGCCGGGACTCGGCATCATAAAGGGCACCGTTCCGCGCTTCACCGGAGAACTCAAAGTCCCCCATATGGGGTGGAACAGCGTGACCCTGAAAAAAGAGAGCCCGATGTTCGCGGGGATACGATCGGGGGATTTCTTCTATTTCGTGCACTCATATTATTGTGCACCCTCCGATCCTGATGTCATCGCGACGACAACGGATTACGGGACCTCATTCGCATCCTCGATTGAAACGGGCAACGTCTTTGCCTGCCAGTTCCATCCGGAGAAAAGCCAGGCGGTCGGCCTCAAGCTGCTGCAGAATTTTTTGGATATCGCGAAGAGACCGTAAAACGCAAGACGGGAAATATAAAAGCCCGGAAACTCCAGCGCCTTTTCCTCTTGCGTTTCGCGTCTTGCGTTTTACGAAATAAAAAAGGCTCCCAATTTGGGAGCCTTTTTTATTATCCTTTAGGGTTACTGCTTCTTCAGATTATCAACTGCCCATTTCACTGCGTCGGTGGGAAGGCCCTTGCTCTTCAGGGTCTTTTCCTGTTCGTCGAGAAGAGGCTTGACCGCTTTTGCCCAGCGTGCATCCTCGGCAGCCGAGAGCGCGATGACCTTGTTGCCCCTGGCCTTTGAGTATGCATAACCTTCCTTGTCTATCTCATCCCAAACCTTACCCTGTTTCGCTGTATATTCTTTGCTGACGTCGGTGAAGATCTTCTGGATGTCCGGAGGAAGCGAGGCCCATTTGGCCTTGTTCATTACGATAAACATCGCGGTCGTGTAAGCTGAACCGAAATTCTGGGTTGTGGACTTAACAACTTCGCCCCATTTCCATCCCTGGAGGGATTCAACGGGTGCCATTGCGCCGTCGGCGACACCGGTGCGGAGTGCATCGTAGGTCTCAGGCATCGTTGTTCCAACAGGAGCTCCGCCGAGTGCCTGGACGACTTTCGCGGCAAGGCCGGTTGCGCGAATCTTCATGCCCTTGACGTCCTCGAGTTTGCTGACGGGTTTCTTGGTGTGGAGAATGCCGGGGCCATGTGCATGGAGCCAGAGCACTTTAACTTCGGAAAGCTCTTTCGGCTGGTACTTTTCGTAAAAGGCGGTTGCGAGATTTGTGGCTGCAACGCCGGATTTGTAGCCG
Source organism: Syntrophorhabdaceae bacterium (assembly GCA_963666485.2). Taxonomy (GTDB): domain Bacteria; phylum Desulfobacterota; class Syntrophorhabdia; order Syntrophorhabdales; family Syntrophorhabdaceae; genus Delta-02. The sequence continues at coordinate 1,037,722 of CAXXUO010000001.1, forward strand.
AGAGGAAGGTCGAGAGTTTCCATCATCGGGAATTTGCCGCGGGTATAGGCGAAGCAGCTCTCGCCGATGTCCGCGATACCTTTCACAACGTTATCATAGGTCTGTGCCGCAGGCGTCAACGTCCCGCCAGGAAAGTATGTTATCTTCACTTTACCGCCCGATCTCTTCTCGATCTCCTTGCAGTACTGCTGGGCAAGCACGCTGTTCTTGTGCGGTGCCGGGAAGAAGTTCGAATAGTTGAGCGTAATGACCTTCTCTGCCGCCGAGGCCATTACCGGGAAGAAAGCGAGACAGGTAGCCGCAAAGAAAACAACAACAAGCAAAGATTTTACCCCGAAAAACCGTTTCATAAACCCCTCCTGAGAGTAATATTTTCTCAATTTTATGTAAACGGGATCGGCTTTGTCAACAGAATTGCAAAAAAACACGGGGCTGTTCATGATGACGAACGAAATAGGTCAAAAAAAACCCTGCAATATTAAATGCTATACGTTAACGTTTATTATGGTAAAAAATTAAGCTTGACTTTCGCTCAAATATCCGCAATAATGTGCAACACAATGCTTTTCAGGGCATTTTTTCATTTTTATAGAGGTGTTCACCTGTGGCGAAACACAAAATTCTCTGCCCCATTTCCCATACCGCCTGTACAGAATGTGCGATCTATCGCGGCCGCCATTTCTATCTTTGCTATTCCGCCGCTTACAAAGGCAGCTCCTTCGATCCGGACCGCATCCGTCAGATGAAGGAACTGGAAAAAGAAAAGGAACCTGACAAAACGTTCGGTATACCCGAAACAATAGAGGTCGGCTCGCAGTGTATAAACAATTTTGAGGAATATGCGATAGAGAAGGAATTTGCTGCGCTGAAACGCTAACTACTGTAGACGATCACGTTAAGGGTTTAAGAAAAGAAACAATAGAAAGGAGAGGAATATGATCAACGATTTTCATTACCTGAAGCCTGCAAGCCTGAAAGAAGCGCTTGCGATGTACGCGGAACATGATGATTGCAAGGTCATCTGCGGCGGCCAGTCCCTGTTGATCGTCATGAGGCAGGGCATGGTTGCTCCCGAATACCTCCTCGACATCAAGCACGTCAAGGAACTGAGCTACATCAAGTTCGACGAGAAGGACGGCCTGAGGATCGGCGCCACCACAACGCACCGCGAGATCGAGAAATCGGACATTATCGAAAAGAAATACCCGGTCCTCGTCGCGATGGAAGAGAAACTGGCATCGATCCAGACCCGCAACTGGGGAACGATAGGCGGGAACCTCGCCCATGCCGATCCCGCAGGCGACCCCGGCCCCGTGCTCATCGCACTCAAAGCAGAGATCAAATTCGGCAACTCGGGCGGAGAAAAAGTGGTCCCGCTCGACGAGTTCTTTGTTGATTACTTCGAAACCCAGATGGAACACGGCGACCTGGTCCTGGAAGTGCACGTTCCGACGCCGGAGCCGAAATTCGGCTGTGCCTACCAGAAATTCAACCTCCTGGACAGCGACATGGGTATCGTTGCAGCAGCAGCATCCGTGACGCTGAATGCTGACGGCACCTGTAAAGATGCCCGCATCGTCCTCGGCAACGCAGGGCCCATTCCCCTTCGCGTAACGAAGGCAGAAGACCTGCTGAAAGGCAAGAAGCTCGACGACGCCCTCTTCGCAGAGGCCGGCGCGATCGCTTCAGAGGAATGCGCCCCGGTTGCAGATATCCACGCATCCGAGGAACACAGGCGGCATGTCCTTGGCGTCCTTACCAAACGGATGCTGAAGAAGGCCTTTGAACAGGCCCAGAAGGCGTAAGGAGGAAAGAGATGGAAAAACAGGTACTGCGTTTCAAAGTTAACGGTGACGAATACGAAGTCTTTATACATCCCAAGACATTGCTTGCCGAGGTCATCAGGGATCACCTCGGTTTCACGGGAACAAAACGGGGCTGCGAGACCGTCTCGTGCGGCGCATGCACGGTCAATGTCAACGGCGCTTCCGTAAAATCATGCTCGGTCCTCGCGATCCAGTGTGAAGGCATGGACGTCACGACGGTCGAAGGCCTGGAGAAGGACGGCAAGCTGAGCCCGATCCAGAGGTCATTCCTCGATCACGGCTCCTTCCAGTGCGGCTTTTGCACCCCGGGCATGCTGATGTCAGCGACCGCTTTCATAGAAGAAGCGAAAAACCCGACAAAAGACCAGATAAAAGAGAGCATCGAAGGCAACGTCTGCAGGTGCACAGGGTATAACAGCATCGTCAGGGCCATTGAGGCTGTTACATCAGGCAAATATAAGGAGGAGTGATATGAGTCACGCGAAATATAATGTCATCAATACACATGTTCACAATATAGATGGCGTTGCGAAGGTAACAGGCCGGGCCACGTACACCTTTGACGTGAAGCTTCCCGGTATGCTCTATGGAAAGATCCTCCGCAGCCCGCACCCCCACGCAAAGATAAAAAATATCGATGCCTCGGCAGCACTGGCGCTTCCCGGCGTTAAGATCGTTGTGACCGGCAAAGATACGCTCGGCATCAAACAGGGTATCTGGAGACGGTACGAAGAGCTCTGCGACGAGCAGGTCCTTCCCCTGGAAAAAGTCCGCTACATCGGCGAGCCGGTAGCAGCAGTCGCCGCAGTGACCGAAGAGATCGCGGAAGCGGCCCTTGACCTTATCGAAGTTGATTACGAAGTCCTTCCCGCCGTGTACGAGCCGCTGGAAGCCATCAAGAAAGAAGCCCCGACGATCCATGAAGGCGTCGAGAGAAACGTCAACGTCACCCGCCACATCGAGTGGGGCGATGTCGATGAGGCATTCGACGAAGCCGATTATATCCGTGAGGACTGGTTCAAGTGTTCCGGCCAGGCCCACATGTGCATGGAAACGCGCGCGGCCGTGTCAAGCTTTACGCCCGAAGGCAAACTCACCTGCTGGGCATCGACACAGTCAGCATATTACACCCAGGGCCTTCTTGCGGGCGTCCTCGGGCTTCGCGAAGGCGATGTCCGCGTTCTCGCCCCGTACGTCGGCGGCGGCTTCGGCGGCAAGTTCGAGCTCGATGCGGCGATGTTCTGCAGCGCCGTTATGTCCATGAAGCTCTTCAAGCCGGTCAAGGTCGTCTTCACCCGTGAGGAAGATTTCATCGCCTCCAAGAGACGGACCCCGATGTTCTACTATGTCCGCACCGGTATCAAAAAAGACGGTACCTTCTGTGCCCGTGAATCCCGCATGTTCTCGAACGGCGGCGCCTACACAGGCATGGGCGCGACAGCGCTTTACCTGTCCGGTTTCTTCCATTCATTCCCGTATAAATGGAGAGGGTATCGCTACGACGGTTACCGCGTCTACACGAACACCCTTCCTTCCACATCCATGCGTGGTTTCGGCGCCCCCCAGGCCATGTTCTGCTCCGAGCAGCAGATCGACTGGATATGCGCCGACCTCGGCCTCGACCCGTTTGAAGTAAGGCGCAAGAACGGCCATACCGAAGGCTACGAAGTCCCGGGCCAGGCATTCATCGCGAGCTGCGGTCTCGAGCAGTGCATCAACGAGATCGAAAAATGGGTCAAATCAAAAGGCAAACTGCCGGCCAACAGGGGCATCGGCATCTCCTCCTGTGGCTTTATGTCAGGCGGCATCTTCAACTGGTTCGATTCACCGTATTCATTCTCTTCAGCCGTCATCACGATAAACGTCGACGGAACGTGCGAACTGCATGTCGGCTGCCAGGATATCGGCCAGGGTTCCAACACGACCATGGCGATCATCGCCGCCGAGACCCTCGGAGTTAAAGTTGAGGACATCAGGGTCCATTCAGGCGACACCGCACACTGCCCGGCCGACCTCGGCGCATGGGGCTCCCGCCAGACACTCATGGCAGGGAACGCGGTCAAGATGGCCTGCGAAGACGCAAAGAAACAGCTTCTCGAATTTGCCTATGCTGAAATGGGCATCAACATCGTTTACGACCTCGACATCAAGGACCGCTGGGTCCACATCGTCGCCCGTCCGGAACGCGGCCTTCCCTACGTAGACCTCGTCAAGAAGGCCTTGAGGGCGAAAGACGGCCAGAGGATCATGGGCCGCGGCTACTACACACCGCACCGCAAAGGCATGATTTCCCCCGCATACAGCTACATGATGCAGGCGGTTGACGCCGAAGTCGATCCGGAAACCGGCAAGATCAAGATCCACGAGGTTATGACCGCTCACGACTGCGGCCAGCCGATCAACCAGCTCGGCCTCATCGGGCAGCTCGAAGGCGCAGCATCCATGGCGCTCGGCTATGCATACCTCGAAGACATGCCGATGGAAGACGGCAAGCTCATGAACCCGAACCTCGTTGACTACAAGGTCATCAAGGCCCCGGAAATGCCGGAAGCAGGGATCATCGAGATCGACACGTTCGAGCCCGAGGGCCCGTACGGTGCAAAGGAAGCCGGCGAAGGCCTCACCAACCCGACGGCAGCCGCACTCGGCAACGCGATATACAACGCAATGGGCATTCAGATGAAAGAGCTCCCGATCACCCCGGAAAGGGTCCTCAAGGCCTTAAGGGAAAAGAAGGAAGCCCAGAAGTAATTATTATTCAAGATAACCAAGGAGGTTTACCGTGAGCTTTAAATGTCCAGCATGTAAAAAAGAATGGCCGAACAGCAAGCAGGTCGCACGCCATATGTTTGGCACCGGCGACAAGGCACACCGGGCATGGATCGAATCACAGGGTCACTCATACATAGAGCTCCTTCTCGCACAGACGACGGAGCCCGGAAACAAAAGCTACGAGATCCTGTCCGATCTCATTGAAAAGGCGCAGGACAAATTATAAGATCCAGGGGCCCCGTATACCGGGGCCCCTAAAAAATTCAACAAGGAGGAATATCCATGCTAATAGAGGGCGGATTTACTTTAAAAGCACCTATCGATAAGCTTTTCGATTTCCTGCTGAAACCCGACACGATCCTCACCTGCCTCCCGGGTGCGGAATCAGTGAACATTATCGATGATACGTCATACGAGTGCATCGTGAAGCAGAAAGTCGGCCCCATCAAAGCCAGGCTGAAATTTGTCAACAAGCTGACCGTTGTCGACAGGCCGACCCACATGGAGATCGAAGGCGAAGGCGAAGACATGACCAAGCTCGGTCACTTCAAGAACAAGACCGTCGTTGACCTGAAGGACAAAGGCAACGGCGAGGTCGAGGTCAGCTACAAGACCGACGTCAACATCGTCGGCAAGCTCGCCATGTTCGGCGACAGGATCATGAGGGCAAAGGCGAAAGACACCGAAAAAGAATTCACCAAGAACCTTCAGGAAAAACTGAAAAGCATCGCATAGTAAATAACTGTACGTTGAAAGGGGTCCGCACATTACGGTGCGGACCCCTTTTTTTGTTGCCCGACAAGACCAATCTACGTTCTACGTTAAAAATTCCGATGTATCATCACCACCAGGCAGGGTTCGTTAAGCCCCGCGATCATGGACAGGTTCGATTTTATTATGGGAAACAAAAACCAGGGCATATAAAGGTCCCATGATCTACCACCAGTCGTCATTCCGGCTTGCCGGAATCCAGCGTCTTTGCCTCTTTGGTATCGTGCCATTTTAAGCATTATCGTGACCTATGCCATTCGAGTAATGGGTAAGTAAAGACGCTGGATTCCGCCGCAAAGGCCGGCGGAATGACGCTGTGGATTGCGTGCGAGAGGAGCTTTGCTTCAACTCCTTACGCCTTACGACTCGCGCCTTACGGCATTAAAAAACCCCGCCTCATATGAGGCGGGGTTTGTGCTGTCAGGTTAGCTGATTAGCCGGGCATCAGCCAGTGGGGCAGCCAGGTCGAGAGTGCGGGGAAAAGGAAGACCAGGATGCCGCCGACGACGATGCTGATGAGGAAGGGGTAGACGCCGTTGTAAATGACGCTGAAGGGCGTCTTGGTGATCTGTTTTACGACGAACACGCAGATGGCCATCGGGGGAAGGACGACGCCGAGCATGACTGTGATGCCGATGAGGATACCGAACCACATCGGGTCGTAGCCGAGTTTGAGGATGGCCGGGTAGAAGATCGGCGTGGCCAGGATCATAAAAGCGAGGTCATCGATGAATGATCCGCCGATAAGATAGATGAGCGCGATGAAAACGATGATGACCCAGGACGGCATGTTGAGGCTGACGATCCAGTCGGCTGCAACCATGGGGATCGTCGTGACCGCGATGAAGTGGCCAAGCACCGTTGAGCCGGCTATAAGCATCAAGACCATCGTCGCGGTCCTGATCGACTCGGCAACCGACTTTATATATCCTTTAATGTTGAGATCGCGCATGACAAACGTCATGACGAGAACAAGAAAAGTACCGACACTGCCTGCTTCGGTGGGGGTGAACACGCCGCCGAGGATACCGCCAATGACGAGGCAGAAAATAACCATGACCATGATAACTTCCGGTATGGTTTTAAATCTTTCCTTCCATGTAGACTTCGGGCTCTTGGGACCGATGGCAGGGTTCATCTTGCACCAGCCGTAAATGACGGCGATGAAAAGAGCGGCTATGATGAGGCCCGGGATGATGCCGGCGAGGAAGAGCCGGCCGATCGACTGGTCGGTGATAATGCCGTAGAGAATGAGGGTTACACTGGGAGGAAGCAGGATGCCCAGCGTACCGACGGTGGCGACGATGCCTGTCGAGAGGCGTTTGTCATATCCGAACCGGTCCATCTCCGGGACGGCGACGGCGGCAAATGTTGCAGATGTTGCAGGGGATGAACCGCAGATTGCCTTAAATATCGTTGCGCCGCCGACGGTGGCCATGGCAAGGCCGCCGGGGATATGACCGATAAATTTGTGGGCCGCTTCAAAAAGCCGTTTCGCTATGCCCGAATTGTATGCTACCTGCCCCATGAGAACGAAGAGCGGGATAACGGTAAAGCTGTACGAGTTTAAAACATCATACATGTCCTTCGCCAGCAGGTTAAACGCAGCGTCGAAGGAAATGAGGTATCCAAAACCGAGAAAGCCCATGAGGACCATGGCAAATCCCAGCTCGATGCCGGTAAGGAACATAACAAGAACGACTAGTAGTCCAATAATTCCAACGGTAATAGGATCACTCATATTGACCTCCGAAGATCTTGATGATGTCACAGATCAGGACGAGGCACAGAATGAAGCTGCATATCGCCATCCCGTACGCGACGGGATAGAAGGGTATCTGCCGGGTCAGCGAAACCTCGCCGGATTTGTAGAGGTCATACCCGTACTTGATCAAATTGTGACCGATAAGATAGAAAAGACCGATGCTTATGAGGCGGGTGATGATATTGATGATGCCCTGCCCCACTTTGTTGAACTTCACCACGAAAAAATCAACGAAGATGTGGCCCCTCATCCATGACGTGATGGGAAGGGCGAAACCGATGGCTACCGCCCCGCCCAAACCAACTATCTCAAAGGTTCCGATAATAGGCCGGTCGAAGAAGTAGCGCAGGAAAACGTCGGACACTGTGAGCAGCATAATAAACGTAAGGGCTGCCCCAGCAATGACGCTCATCAATTTGCTGAGTTTCTCAGCAATCCATAGTATGGCTCCCATTGCTCCTCCTAGTGTAACTTGTGATTGTACCTTTACCCCGGTTATATAATACCCGCATCTTATGTCATCAGGACAGCCAATGTCAAGTGAAAAATTTTACAATTAAGATGCGAAAATTATTGACCTTTAAGAGAGTTTGTACCCCAGATAATGAACAAAATGCCGAACAGCCGGAAAAACGGCCTTTTTCACGAAATGTTCAAATAATTTCCAATATTGTCCTTAACCGCCCGGACCGGGCGCTTTTGCTATTATGACCGAAAGATGATAGGTATTTTGCATGGACACTGCGTGCGCGATACTTGCCGGCGGACGGAGCCTCCGCATGGGGCGGGACAAGGCAACGGCTCAATTCCAGGGCCACACCTTGATCGGGACCGTTTTCGACTCCGTGAAAGAGGTCTTCGATGATGTCATAATCGTCTCGTCCATGCACGGTTCGCTTGACGGCATCGATGCGCCCGTCATCGAGGACATCCTGCCGGTCCAGACCCCGATGATCGGTATAGCGACCGCCCTTCTTAATGTCAATAAGCCGCGGGTTTTTGTCGTCGCCTGCGATATGCCCTTCCTCACCCGGGACGCAATTAAGCGCCTGGTCGATGCCCCGGGAGATGCAGACATCGTGATCCCGATGATCGGGGAATATTTTGAACCCCTGCACGCCGTCTACAACAGGTCATGCCTTGCCCATTTTTTGCGCTTGATAGGGCTCAACAAGCTCAAGATATCGGGCGTGTTCCCGTACGTAACGATGAACGTGATCAGGGATGACCCGTGCTTCCGCAATCCCGGCGGCGACCTCGTCTTTCTGAACATCAATACGGCTGAAGATCTGCAGCGTGTCGATACGGACGGCCCGGCGTGATGGGCGTCTCCCCGGAGCGGCGCATGCGCACAATGACCGGTGACGACGTTCACGCCGTCATGGAGATCGAAGAGCGTTCCTTCGTGTCGCCCTGGACCCGGGGCATGTTCTCGCAAACCCTGGAATCGTCCGTTGCCCGTAATTACGTCATGCTCGAGGACCGCCGGATCACAGGCTATATCGTGCTTTACCGGGCCGGTCTCGAGATGCACATTATGAATATTGCCGTGGACCCTGCCCGCCGGCGCCAGGGGATCGCCCTCGATATGATGGAGAGGGTCCTCGCACAGGCGCGCGCCGATTCGATCGAGGAATGCTTCCTTGAGGTCAGGGAAACCAATTTCCCCGCGCAGGCCCTTTATGAAAGGCTCGGCTTCAAGCGGATCGGTAAGCGCAAGGGGTATTATACCGAAACGAATGAGGATGCGATAGTCATGGTATTGTTTTTGCGTTAGCCGTTAGCCGTTAGCCGTTAGCCGTTAGCCGTTAGCCGTTAGCCGTTAGCCGTTAGCCGTTAGCCGTTAGCCGTTAGCCGTTAGCCGTTAGCCGAATTTTACGCAAAAAGAAATTGCCATGCGCGCCCCTTACGAGTTAGAATCCCGTCGAAGCAAGAGCTTCCCTAAAGGTGCCAAATGGATGATATACCGGGAATAATAACAGCGAACAGCGCCCTGGTCCCGGGCTATCATCGCCTGACCGTACGGCTCGCAAGACCCCTCGGAGAGGTCACCCCGGGCCAGTTCGTCATGCTCAAGGTGCCGGACCGCGAGATATTCCTTCGCAGGCCGTTCAGCATTTATGATGCCCGCGGCACCATGGTGACGATCATGTACCGCGTGGTCGGCAAGGGCACGGATGCGTTGAGCCGCGCACAAAAGAAGGACCCCGTTATGGTGCTCGGGCCGCTCGGCCGGGGGTTTTATCCGCCGGCCGCGGGACCCTGCCTTGTCATAGCGGGGGGCATCGGCTACGCCGGGGTGCGGATGCTTCTTAAGGCACTTGGCAAAAGGGCGGTTTTATTCATGGGGGTCAATGGCGAGGCGGAGCTAAAGCTCCTTGCGGACCTCAAAGGTGTTAAGGTCCTGACCGCGACGCTCGACGGCTCGTGTGGATATCACGGCAATGTCGTTTCCCTGTTCAGTGACCATGTCGCGTCGTACCGTTCACAGAACCCGACCGTATTTACCTGCGGCCCGAAGGGGATGATCCTTGGCGTTAAAGATGTCCTTGAGGCCGGCAGGGTACCATGCCAGGTCTCGATCGAAGAGAGGATGGCGTGCGGGCTCGGGCTCTGTTTCGGGTGCGTGGCCGAAACGAAAGATGAGATAAACCCCTTCAAAAGGGTGTGTAAAGAAGGGCCGGTATTCGATCTATGGGAACTCTCACTGTAAACCTCCTGGGCAAGGCCCTCAAGAACCCGGTTATGAACGCGTCGGGCACGCTCGGTTACGGCGTCGAGATAGAAGCGCTGTGGAATATCGATACCATGGGCGCCTACGTCACGAAAGGCCTGTCGGAAAAACCCCATCATGGCAACAAAACCCCCCGTGTCTGGGAGGAGCGTTACGGGATGATAAATTCCATAGGGCTCCAGAATGTCGGTGTCGACCGTTTCTTTTCCCACTATTTCCCGTTCTTCGTCGAGAGGAACATGCCCGTGATCGTGAACTTCTTCGGGTTCACCGAAGACGAATATATCTCCTGCGCAAGGAAGATTCCCTCCCATGACCTCATCGTGGCCCTCGAGATGAACCTTTCCTGCCCCAATATCAAGAAGGGGGGGATAAGCTTCGGGAAGGACGCCCCGGCCGTTCACGCTATCGTCAACGCGGTTAAAAAGATCACGCCGGTCCCCGTCATAGCGAAGCTCACCGCCGAGGTGAAGAACATCGTCGAGATAGCCCGGGCGGCGTATGAAGGCGGGGCGGACGGGCTCACGCTCATCAACACGATGCCCGCCGCGATCATCGATACGAAGTTGAAATCTATGCCGCTCAAGGGCGGCCTTTCGGGGCCCATCCTGAAGCCCATCGCGTTGAGGGCCGTGTATGATTGCTACAGGGAGATCCCGGTCCCCATCATAGGTGTGGGGGGCATCATGGATGCGGGCGACGCCCTCGAATTCCTGATGGCAGGGGCGAGGGCGGTACAGGTTGGCACCGCCACGTTCGTCGATCCTTTTGCCATGCCGAAGATCATCGCCGGCCTCGATGCATGGCTTGATGAAAATGATTGTGCAGGCGTAGAGGCTGTAACGGGAATTACCCATGGCTGACGGGAACGGGTCACGCCGGTTCAGCGTACCGTCCGCAGATGCCGCCCGCAAAGCCGCTGACATAACGGGTTCCCTCGGCGTCCCGGATATCATCGCGCGCATACTCGTTGCCCGGGGGATAACGACCCCCGACGAGGCATCAATTTTTTTAAGGCCGCGGCTTGGCGACCTGTCGGACCCGTTCGACCTTCCCGACATGGAAAAAGGCATCATGCGCCTTGTCGATGCTGTCATCAAAGGAGAAAAGATCTGCATCTGGGGGGATTACGACGCAGACGGGATCTCGAGCCTTGCCCTCGCCTATAATTTTCTGAAAGACCTCGGGATCACCCCTGTTGTTCACATACCGACACGCGAGGAGGGCTACGGGCTCCATGCCGAGAGGATCGAGGGTCTTCACGAGGAGGGGGTCGGGCTTCTCGTGTCGCTGGACTGCGGCTCTTCAAACGTCGAAGAGATCGCCCGCGCGAGAGACCTTGGCATCGATACCGTCGTCATAGACCACCACGAGATCGGGTCCGATCTCCCGCCGGCGCATGCCGTCATAAACCCGAAACGCAAGGATTCGATATTTCCCACACGCGATCTCGCGGCGTGCGGGGTGACCTTCTTTTTCCTCATGGGACTTCGGAGGACCCTGCACAAAAAAGGATTAATATCGAAGCATATAAACCTGAAAAAGGAGCTTGACCTTGTTACCGTGGGAACGGTCGGGGACATGGTGCCGCTCGTCGGCGACAACAGGATCCTGGTGCGGCACGGCATGGAAGTGATGAACGAGACCCCGCGGGCCTGGCTGAGATCAATGCTCGGCAACAGGATAATATCAAAAGGCCTGGTAAACGAGTTTGCCCTCGGTTTTATCATCGTGCCGCGCATCAATGCAGCGGGCCGCGTCTCGAGGCCCGACCCGTCCTTCCATTTTCTCGTTTCCCCCGATGATGCCGCAGCCCTTCCACTCCTCGCTGCGCTCCAGAGAGCGAACAGCGACCGGCAGGGCCGGGAAAAAAAGATACACGATCAGATCGTGCGCGATATTTCTGTCAACGGGCTCGCAGGCAGGAAGACGATCGTCGTGTTCGATGAAAAATGGCAGGAGCAGTCGGGTGTTCTCGGTATTGTCGCACAGAAATTGACCGAGCAGTTCGGAAAGCCGTCCATTGTCATGACAAAGGTCAAAGGGGTATGGAAAGGCTCGGGCCGCGGCGGCGACGGCATGGACCTCTTCGAGACGATATGTTCCCTCTCCCCGTTGCTTCTTAAATACGGGGGCCATAAATACGCGTGCGGACTTTCCGTTGCCGAAGAGAACGTCGAGCTTTTTGCCGAGGCGTTCGAAAGGTCCGTGGAGGGCCCCATCGTCCCCCGGACGCGCGAGGTCCATATCGATACCGCGGCAGCCCTCGATGAGCTGACGACCGGGACCATGGAGCTTTTGGAAAGGATAGGCCCGTTCGGGATCGGCAACCCCCGGCCAAACCTGCTTCTCGATGTGGCAGGCATCTCTGCGACAGAAAAGGGATATGCAAAGATAACAGATCATGCGAGCAGGGTGTGGGACGGATTTTATCCGGGCAAGGGGCCTGTCAAAAAGGACGGTCCCACCCGGGTGATCGCCTCGCCGGCGGTACGGATGAGGATGGGGGAAAAGTTCGTTAATTTGAGCGTGAAAGAGATATTGGAAGGATAGGTCAAAGTTCAAAGTTCAATGTTCAACGCTAAAAACATAATAAGGAAAATTATCTGGCGGTGAACGGGCTAAAGAAATGGCGAAAGAAAAATCCCACGTAACACCAGCCGTAAGATTTCTCAGAGAGAAAAAAATAGAGTTTACCGAGCATCCATACCAGTACGTCGAAAAGGGTGGGACGTCTACGTTTGCAAAGCAGTATCATGTTGACGAACACATGGTCATAAAGACGCTTGTTATGGAGGATGAGACGGGCCGGCCGGTCATCGTCCTCATGCACGGCGACAAAGAGGTGTCGACGAAGGAACTGGCCCGCGTCATGGGGGTCAAAAAGATCACCCCGTCCGCGAATCCCCAGAAACATTCCGGTTACATGATAGGGGGGACGTCCCCGTTCGGCACGCGTAAAGAGATGCCCGTGTACATGGAGGAAACGATCCTCGACCTGCCGAAGATCTATATAAACGGCGGCAGGCGCGGCTACCTCATAGCGATGGACCCGCACGATATCGTGAAAACGCTGGGGGCGAAAATGGTGAGGGTGGGAATATGAGCGGCGTACGGCGTACGGCTAACGGAAAGGCGAGCCTCTCCCGAAAGAAAAAAATGAAAGAGCAAGAATTTCAGCTTGTTTTTTTGTCTTTTGGATTTTTGCCGTAAGCCGTAAGCCGTAAGCCGTAGCTATTTTTCCCCTAACATCCTATAATGAACTAAGAGGCATTTAAATGTCACCCGACGTATCCACATTGTTGATCGCAGCCGTGTCTATCGGGTTCTTCCACACCCTTTTCGGGCCGGACCATTACGTGCCGTTCGTCATGCTTTCGTGGTCCCGGAAGTGGTCGACGGCAAAAACGGCGTGGATAACCTTTCTGTGCGGGCTGGGCCATATACTGAGCTCGGTGGTCCTCGGGCTTATCGGGGTGGTCCTCGGTATCGCCGTCGAGAGGCTGGAATTCATCGAGTCATCGCGCGGGACGGTCGCTGCCTGGATGCTCATCGCCTTCGGTATAGCATACAGTGCATGGGGAATACGGCAGGCAATTCTCAATAAACCGCATAAACACACCCACATCCATGATGGCGAGACAGTACACGAACACGAGCATACACACCATGGCGGGCATGTCCATATCCACGAACGGGAAGGGAAGACCATCACGCCGTGGGTCCTTTTCATCGTCTTCGTCTTCGGGCCCTGCGAACCACTGATACCCCTGCTCATTTACCCGGCGGCCCAGAAGAGCTATGCGGGTGTCATCATGGTCAGCGCCACGTTCGGCATCGTGACGATAGCCACTATGATGGCGGCGGTGCTGCTTATGAGATCGGGCCTGAGTCTCAAAATTCTGGCCAGGGCCGAGCGCTATACCCACGCGATCGCCGGCCTTACCATCCTTACCTGCGGACTCATGATCCAATTCTTGGGATTGTAGGTCGGCCGGTGCCGACCAGGTGACAGGTAATGGGTAATAGGTGCGCTCAGGCCGGTTTTTCCCATTACCTATCACCCACTACCCCGTTTCTGTTATACTATTCCGATGCAACCCTACCTTTCCATGCTAACCCCCTGCAGGCTGTGCCCGCGCAGGTGCGGCGCCGACCGGGCCGCGGGCGAAACGGGTTTTTGCGGGGCCGGCAGCGAGCTCCGGATAGCGCATTTCGGCCCTCATTTCGGGGAGGAACCGCCCATAACCGGGACGAAAGGGTCCGGGAATATATTCTTTTCGTTCTGCAACCTGCGCTGCGTATTCTGCCAGAACCACCAGATAAGTCATGACGGCATCGGGAAACCTGCCTCTATCGAGGACCTGGTGTCGATATTCTTTTCCCTGCGCTCGGCGGGATGCCACAATATCAACCTTGTGAGCCCCACATCCTATGTACCTTTCATCGCGCCTGCCATCGCCGAGGCAAAACGAAGGGGCATCGGGCTGCCCTTTGTCTACAACACGAACGCCTACGATGATGTCGAGACGCTCGCGTCCCTCGAGGGGCTTATCGATATCTACCTTCCCGATTTCAAGTATTCAAGCGGCCTTATCGCCTCCCGGCTTTCAGATGCGCCCGACAATGCCCCGTATCCGGAAGCTGCCCGCGCTGCGATCCTGGAGATGAAACGGCAGGTCGGGGACCTCGTCGTCGAAGATACTATTGCAAAAAAAGGCATTATTGTCCGCCACCTTGTCCTTCCGGGAGGGCTTGCCGGCTCGAGGCAGGTCTTCGAATGGATAGGCGAGAACCTGGGCAGGTCAACGTGGATTGGCCTTATGTCGCAGTATCTTCCCCTCCATCGCTCCGGGGATTACCCGATACTCGCACGGAGGATCAGGCAGGACGAGTACGACAGCGTCATTGCATATCTCATAGACAATGGTTTCGAGAATGTTTTCATCCAGGAGCTTGAAAGCGCCCCGCTTTTCGTGCCGGATTTCAGGAAAGAGAGGCCCTTTGAACAAAATACCCGGTAAAGCTTATATGCAAAATACACCACCGCCGTCATCCCGGTGTCAAGCACCGGGATGACGACATCCGGCGGGTTTCACGAATGGTAGTCATTGTTGTGTGATTGACCGTTAAATTTGAAAGGAGGCATTAATGGAGCTTAAGACTGTAAAGATCGATGTCCCGGAAGGGCTCAATGTGGTTATCGGGCAGTCCCATTTCATAAAGACCGTCGAGGACCTGTACGAAATCCTCGTCGGGTCCGCGCCGTCGCTCAAGTTCGGAGTTGCCTTTTCCGAGGCGAGCGGGCCGTGCCTTACGCGTTATGAAGGGAACGACGAAGCCCTCGCCAAACTCGCCGCCGATACCTCCTTCGATCTGGCGTGCGGGCACACATTCGTTATTTTCCTGCGTGACGGCTTCCCCATCAATGTCCTCAACGCCGTAAAGGCCTGCCAGGAGGTGTGCCAGGTGTTCTGTGCAACCGCAAACCCCCTTGACATCATCATCGCCGAAACCGACCAGGGGCGCGGCATCATGGGTGTTGTAGACGGATCGAGGCCGGCCGGGATAGAAAAAGATGAGGACAAAAAAGCGCGGAAGGAGATGCTCCGGAAGTTTGGATATAAATTGTAAAAGCGGGAGATGGGCAAGAGGCGATGGGCAAGAGGCGAAGAAACACCCGATTTCCCCTTGCCCACCACCGCCTGAAGTGGTTTGAAACGCTGTTTTCTCCATGGCCTGTCGCCCCTTGCGCATCGCCCATCTTTTTGGAATGATTCTTGCTTGGTTTGGGGTTGATTGTATCCGCGCTAATGTGGTAATTTTCAACATTAATAGATACCGAATATATCAATCGGCAGAATAAGAAAAAGGCAGACCCTACTGCCGGACGGGGCGATCATGATCGGAATAGGAATTATAGGCTTGGGAACAGTGGGTACCGGTACGTACCGGATCCTGACGGAGCATGCTGCTCTTATCCGCAAGAAGACCGGGCTTGATCTCGGCGTTGTGCGGGTGGCGGAGATAAACCCCCGTAATATTAAAGGAAAAAATATCGACCGCACGGTCCTTACCCCGGACGCGATGGAGTTGATCCGGGATGAGAGGGTCAATATCGTCGTCGAGCTTATCGGGGGCATGAACCCGGCGGGGAATTTCATTAAGGCGGCCCTTAACCTGAAGAAACAGGTGGTTACAGCCAACAAGGCCCTGCTTGCGGAAAAAGGCGAGGAACTCTTCGCGCTGGCGAAGAAGACGGGCTGCGATATCGGATTCGAGGCATCCGTGTGCGGCGGCATCCCGGTGATCAGGGCCATTCGAGACGGCCTCGTCGGCAACCGGTTCTCCTATATCCTGGGCATACTCAACGGGACGAGCAATTATATCCTGTCCCGGATGACGGATGAAGGAATATCTTTCGGAGAGGCGCTGAAGAACGCCCAGAAGGAAGGATACGCCGAGAAGGACCCGACGTTTGACGTTGAAGGCATCGACGCAGCCCACAAACTCTCCATCCTGGTGCGCCTCGCTTTTTCGTCGCCCGTCACGATGAAAAATATCACAACGCACGGAATATCGAGCATCGATCCCGTGGATATCGGGTTCGCCCGGGACTTAGGTTACAAGATCAAGCTCCTCGCCATCGCCAAGCGGTCGGCATCGGGGATCGAAGCTCGGGTCGAACCGGCCATGCTTCCGCTTACCCATCCGATGAGCAGTGTCAACGGGGTCTTTAACGCCGTTTACATCGTGGGCGACAGGGTGGGGCCCAACCTCTTCTACGGCAGGGGTGCCGGAAGCGAGCCGACGGGAAGCGCCGTTGTGAGCGATATCGTCGATATGGCGAAAAAATTGAGCAGCAGCGCACCCGCCCCCGTGCCGGGGCTTGTCGCCTCCGGGAAATACAGGGAGGCAAAGAGCTCGCCGGTGCCCTATTATCTCAGGGTCATGGCGAAGGACACGCCGGGGGTTCTCTCCAAGATTTCGGGCATCCTCGCCAAATACAAGATAAGCATATCGGCAGTGACCCAGCAGGGCAGGAAGCTCAGCGGGCACGTACCCATCGTCATGGTTACCCATGACGCACCGGAAGACGGCCTCAAGAAGGCGAAGAAGGATATCGACAACTCTTCTTTTACGAAAGGGCAGAGTGTCCACATAAGGATAGAGGAAGGAAAGGCGTGAGACCGGCGGCGTCCGGCAGACAGGTATGAAATATATCGTTATCATCGGCGACGGCATGGCTGATTTTGCCCTCGATGAGCTCGGAGGCAAAACACCGCTCATGGCGTCCCGCAAGCCGCATATGGACATGATCGCGCAAAAAGGGCTCGTGGGCAGGGTAAACACCGTACCCGACGGGTTTCCCCCGGGCAGCGATGTGGCGGGAATGTCCCTTTTCGGCTATGACCCGGCCACATATTATTCAGGCAGGGCGTCCATAGAGGCCTTCGGCATGGGCATTCACATGGGGGCCGATGATGTCGCGTACCGGTGCAACCTGGTCAATATTGCCTCCCGTGACGGGGTCGAGATCATGGGGGATTATTCCGGGGGGCACATTTCGACGGAAGAGGCTACGGTCCTTATTCAGGCCTTAAATGATTCCCTGGGAACTGAAGACCTGCATTTTTATCCGGGGGTCGGCTATCGGCACATAATGATATGGAGCGGCGGGGAATGGCATGCCCTCACAACGCCGCCCCACGACATAACGGGCCAGGCGATCGAAGACTACCTTCCGGGCGGTGAAGGCGGACCAAAAGTAAAATGCCTTGTCGAGCGCTCCCGTGATATCCTTGGCGGGCACGAACTCAACCGGAAAAGAATTGAGGCCGGCAAACTTCCCGCGAACAGCATCTGGCTCTGGGGCCAGGGCCGCAAAACATCTTTACCGCCGTACAGGACAAAGTTCGGTCTCAAAGGCGCCGCGGTGTGCGCCGTAGACCTGATACGGGGGTTATCGGCGCTCGCGGGTTTTACGACACCCGTCGTAAAGGGTGCGACAGGTTATCTCGACACCGACTACAACGCGAAGGCGCAGGCAGCGCTCAAACTCCTTGAAGACCACGACGTGGTATATATTCATGTCGAGGCCCCCGACGAAGCCTCGCACAATGGGAACCTTCCCGAAAAGATGCGGGCGATCGAGCGCATAGACAGCGATATCATAGGGGCTCTTCTCGATGCGACGGGGGAAGGAACGAGATTTCTCATAGTAACGGACCACGCAACACCGATTGCCATGAAAACACATTTTGCCGTTCCGGTGCCCTTTGCGGTATTTGAAAAGGGCGGTTCCGTCACCGGTTCAGGAAAGAACTATGACGAGAACATACAGGGTGACGTAATGACGGGGGAAGAAATGGTACGCTTCTTTATCGGGGGAGGAAAGTGAGACAAAAATTTATCTTTGTTACGGGTGGTGTTGTTTCTTCGCTGGGCAAAGGGATCGCGGCGTCATCGATCGGGGCGCTTCTCGAATCGCGGGGGCTCAACATAACGATCAAGAAGCTCGATCCTTATATCAATGTGGATCCGGGGACAATGAACCCGTTTCAGCACGGTGAAGTTTTCGTGACTGAGGACGGGGCCGAGACAGACCTGGACCTCGGGCACTACGAGCGCTTCACGACGGCAAGCTTCTCCCGGAAATGCAACTTCACTACGGGACAGGTGTATGACGCGGTAATTTCACGCGAAAGAAAGGGGGAGTATCTTGGCGGGACCGTTCAGGTCATTCCCCATATAACGGACGAAATAAAGAGCAGGATCCTGGATGTTGACGAGGGCATAGACGTCGTCATCGTCGAGATCGGCGGGACCGTCGGCGACATCGAGGGCCTGCCGTTCCTCGAGGCGATCCGCCAGCTTCGTAACGACCTCGGCAAGGAGAATTCCCTGTTCGTGCATTTAACGCTCGTCCCCTTTATAAAGACCGCGGACGAGATGAAGACGAAGCCGACCCAGCACAGCGTGAACGAGTTGCGCAGGATCGGTATCCAGCCGGACATCCTGCTTTGCCGGACCGAGAGACAGCTGTCCCAGGGCCTGAAAGACAAGATATCCCTCTTCTGCAACGTCGAGAAGGACGCCGTTATCACGGCCAAGGACGCCGAGATAATCTATGACGTGCCCGTGGCATTCCACAATGAGGGGCTTGATGACAAGATCACGCGGTCGCTCAATATCTGGGCAAAGAAGCCGGACCTCTCGAAATGGGAAGAGATAGGCGATGCGATAAAGCACCCGAAAAAAGAGGTGGATATCGCACTGGTCGGCAAGTATGTGAAGCTCAAAGACTCTTATAAGAGCCTCAACGAAGCGCTTGTGCACGGGGGTATCGCGAACAGCTGCAAGGTCAACATCCGCTACGTCGATTCGGAAGATATAGAAAAAGGTATTACATCGGACCTTTTCGCCGTGGACGGGATACTTGTCCCCGGCGGTTTCGGTGATCGCGGGATCGAGGGAAAGATCAATGCGATCGAGCATGCGCGCGACAAGAAGATACCTTTTCTCGGGTTGTGCCTCGGCATGCAGCTCGCCGTCGTGGAGATCGGGCGCCATCTCGCGGGGTGCAAGAACGCGAACAGCTGCGAATTCAATGAAAAGACGCCCCATCCGCTGATCTATCTCATAGAGGAATTTGTCGACCGCGAGAACCAGGTGCAAACACGCGACCAGTATTCGGATAAGGGCGGAACGATGAGGCTCGGCGCGTACCCGTGCGTGCTGGCTCCCGGCACGCTGGCGCACAAGGCATACGAGAAGGAAATGGTGCAGGAGCGCCACCGCCACCGGTATGAATTCAATATCAAGTACCGTGAACAGCTCGAAAAAGCCGGCATGGTCATATCCGGGATCTCGCCGGACGGTACGCTTGTCGAGATAATCGAAATGAAGGGACACCCGTGGTTCCTCGGGTGCCAGTTCCACCCTGAGTTCAAGTCAAAACCGTTTGATCCTCATCCGCTTTTCCGGGATTTCATCAAGGCCTCGCTGAAGCGGCGGCAGGAGAAGCTTAAATGCAAAAAGAAGTAAAGATCGGCAGCGTTACGATCGGAAAGCGGCCCTTTGTCCTGATCGGGGGCCCGTGCGTGATAGAGAGCCGCGACCTCGCCGTGGAAACCGCGCAGGGCATCGCCGGCATCGCGGCGCGGCTTGGTGTGCCTTTTATATTCAAATCATCCTACGACAAGGCGAACAGGACATCGCTCAAGGGTTTCCGGGGCCCGGGCATAGACAAGGGGCTCGAGGTCCTGGATGAGGTGAAAAGAACGGTGGGAATACCTGTCTTGACCGATGTCCATTCGGTAGCCGAGGCCCGCATTGCCGCCGGGGTCGTCGACGTCCTCCAGGTGCCCGCACTTCTTTCCCGGCAGACCGATATCCTCACAGCCTGCGGCGAGACGGGCCGGACCGTCAATATAAAGAAAGGCCAGTTCATGTCCCCGCGGGACATCGTGCACGCGATCGGCAAGGTCGAATCGACGGGGAATACGAATATTGTGGTTACCGAGCGCGGGACATCGTTCGGCTACAATACGCTTGTCAACGATTTCCGGGCGATCCCCATTATGCGGGACTTCGGGTATCCTGTCGTCTTCGATGCGACGCACAGCGTTCAGCAGCCCTCGGCAATGACGGATCGTTCGGGGGGAGAGGCGTGTTTCATTGTGCCCCTTGCGCGGGCCGCAGTGGCCATCGGTATTGACGGAATATTTATGGAGGTCCACCCCGACCCAAAGAACGCCCTCTGTGATGGCGATAATTCACTGCCGCTAGCCGACCTGGAAAAGACCCTCACGGTCCTTAAAAGGATAGAGGAGGCGCTTTGGATAGCCTGAAAACCGGTAAGGATGTCCTGAAAAAAGAGGCCGAGGCCCTGCTTGGCGTCATGGAAAAGCTCGATTCAGCGTTTAGCGAGGCAGCCGAGATCATATATCAATGCACAGGCCGGGTCGTGTTGACCGGGATGGGCAAATCGGGGCTCGTCTGCAAAAAGATCGCATCCACCCTGTCAAGTACCGGGACCCCCGCGTTGTTCGTTCATCCTGCCGATTCGCTGCACGGCGACCTCGGGATGCTTAAGCGCAGCGACGTCCTCATCATGGTGAGCAATAGCGGGGAGACTGAAGAGGTGCTCAAGATCATTCCCTGGATCAAGAGACTTGGTATTCCCCTTATTGCGATAACGTCAGACGCCGGATCGACCATTGCGCGATTGGGAAATGTTGCCCTGACGGTGAAAGTGGAAGAGGCATGCCCCTACAATGTCGTGCCGACGTCGAGCACCACCGCTACGCTCGCGTTAGGGGATGCCCTTGCCATCTCCGTTATGGAAAAGCGTGCATTCAACGTCGAGGACTTCGCGTTCCTTCACCCGGGAGGTTCTCTCGGAAGGAAACTGTTCCTCCGGGTAGCGGATATAATGCACACAGGCAGTGCCGTCCCCCGGGTCTCGGTCACCACGTCCATGAAAGATGCCATCCTGGAGATAACATCGAAAAGGCTCGGCGTCACGGCGGTGCATGACGAAGACGGCAGCCTCGCCGGCATCATAACCGACGGTGACCTCCGCAGGGCCATCGAGCGCTACGATGACTCCCTTCTCGGGAAAAAAGCGGGCGATATCATGACTCGCAACCCGAAGGTCATCCGCAGCGATGAGCTGGCCGCGCATGCCTTGAAAAAAATGGAGGAATTCTCGATAACATCCCTTTTCGTCGTCGATGACGACAGTGCCCGGCCGGTCGGGATCGTTCATATTCACGACCTGCTGAAGGCAAAGGTGGTGTGAAAAAGACGGCTATAGGGTACAGGCAATGGGCAATGGGGGAAAAACAAGCAATCGGATTTTTTCCCATCGCCCATCGCCCATCGCCCATCGCCAATGGCTTAGTTTATGAACCGAAAGATCATCATATATCTCTCCTTCGGCTTTATTCTGGCAAGCCTCGTGGTCGCGCTCTACTTTTTCGTCAGTAAACCGGAAAAACAGGCTATTCCTGTCGCAAAGGACACGAAAAAGGCGATCGTTTTCAAGGACGTGAAATATACGGGCGAGAAGCGCGGCATCGTCGACTGGGAATTGACTGCGAAGGTCGCGCGGAAATACCTGGACCGGCCACTCATCGAACTCGAGAACCTGAAAGGGATCTACAAGCCGAAGCCCGATGTCGCAATAGAGTTCACCGGGACGAAAGGTTCGATGGATACTGACAAAGAGACCGGCCGCGTCGATAATGTCGAGGTGTTTTACAAGGGCGAATATACACTGAAAAGCCCGTACATGGATTTTGATTTCAAGAATGGCCTGACAACAACAAAGGACGTTGTCGATATCAAGGGGAAGAAGATCGACATGAAAGGCGTCGGTCTTCTCGCCAACACGAACGAGGAGACGGTCAGGATCCTCTCGGATGTGGCCGGGATCATCATGACTGAAAAGGGAAAATACGATTTCCGGTCGGACAACCTGCTCTATTATTTCCAGGTAAGCACATATATTCTCGAAGGCAAGGTCATGATGAAGGGGGAAGACCTTGACATGGTTTGCGACATTGTCCACATATACAGCACGAACAACGAGGTCGACCGGATAGAGGCCGACGGGAATGTCCGTGTTGTAACAAAAGGCACGGTTGCGAAAAGTGAAAAGGCAGTATATCATTTTAAGGAAGGCAAAATAGTGTTCACCCAATCCCCGAGGGTCATCAAGGACAATGTGGAAATGAAAGGCGTCCGTGTGACATACACGACGAACGATGGGAAAATGTCCGTAGAGCAGCCGAAGATACACATAGAAAAGGGAAAATCGAATTGACGAAAGCAACTCTGGCCGCACAGGGCCTTTTGAAAACATACAATGCCAGGAGGGTCGTGGACGGGATCAGCATGTCCATGGAACAGGGCGAAATAGTCGGGCTTTTCGGCCCGAACGGGGCCGGGAAAACGACGTCGTTCTACATGATAATCGGCTTCATCAAGCCGAACGGCGGGAAGATCCTGCTCGATAACGAGGACATTACCGATCTGCCCATGTTCATGCGGGCGCGCAAGGGGATTACGTATCTCCCGCAGGAACCCTCGGTTTTCAAGAAGATGACGGTGATCGACAATCTCAAGGCGATCCTCGAATTCCTCGGTGTCGAGTCGGACCTCATAAATCACCGGGCGATCGAGATCCTCGAGTCCTTCAAGCTGGAGCATCTTGCGAACAACAACGCGGATTCCCTGTCGGGAGGCGAGCGGCGGCGCCTTGAAATAGCGCGGGCGCTCATGACGTCGCCGCGCTTTATGCTGCTTGACGAGCCTTTTTCCGGGATCGACCCCATATCGGTCTCCGACCTGAAGAAGATCATCTACGGCTTGAAGCACAGGGGGATCGGGATATTATTGTCGGACCATAACGTCCGGGAATCCCTGCCTATCTGCGACAGGGCTTACGTGGTGAATGCCGGGAAGGTGCTTCTCGAGGGCACGCCGGAAAGCGTGGCGCAGGACAGGATCGTGCGCGAAGTGTATCTTGGTGAGGAGTTTAACATCGATGTTGGAGCTTAAACAGACACAAAAGCTCTCACCGGTCCTGACGCAGCAGCTGCAGCAGGCGATCAAGCTCCTGCAGCTGTCGAAGCTGGAGCTTGTCGAAGCGATAGAGCTCGAAATGAAAGAGAACCCCATCCTGGAGATCAGCGACGAAGAGGCCCGGCCCGAGCCGGAAGAGACACAGGATGATAAAAAAGAGATGCAGGAACTGCTGGACCGCTATTCCCCGTCCGAGGAATATTTTCCCGTGGAGGACAAGGAAGCGCCCGATTATGAGAATATGGTCAGAAAGACCTATAACCTCAGGGACCACCTGAGATGGCAGATCGGATTATCTGATTTCGACCCGACCGAGCGCATCGTTGCCGAGTGGATAATAGGCAATATTGATGACAACGGGTATCTCATATACAGCCTCGAGGAGATCGCCCGGGATTCGGGTTTTGCCGTCGAGGTCCTCGAGTCCGTCCTGAAAAAGGTGCAGAAACTGGAACCGGCAGGGGTCGGCGCACGTGACCTCAAGGAATGTGTCCTGATACAGTACGAGCTTTCCGGGCAGAAGGACCCCGTGTTCTATACGGTCGTTTCGAGCCATTTCGACCTTTTTCAGCACAACAACCTGAAGGGCATCGCCAAGGCCACGGGCTTTCCCATCGAAAAGATAAAGGAAGTATTTGAAAAGATAAAATCCTTTGATCCCAAGCCCGGGCGGAACTTCAGCGACGAATTCATATCCTATGTCGTTCCCGATGTATACGTTGCCAAGGGCGAGGAAGGGTATGAGATCGTCCTGAACAACGATGACCTGCCGGAACTCAGGATGAGCCGGTATTACCTGGGGCTTGCCACGGACCGCAAGGTGAGCGGCGATACGAAACGGTACATCAAGAACAAGATGAAGCAGGCCGAATGGTTTATCAAGAGCATCAAGCAAAGGCAGGACACGCTTTTCAAGGTCGCCCAGAGCATCGTCAATTTTCAGCGCGAGTTCTTCGACAAGGGCCTGCGCTCCCTGAAACCCCTTATATTGAAAGACGTTGCGCAGGATGTCGGCGTGCACGAGTCGACCGTGAGCAGGATAACCACGAGCAAGTACATGAGCACGCCTCACGGCGTCTACGAGATGAAATTTTTCTTCCCGACCAGCATCAACACGGGGGACGGGGATTCCTTATCGACAAATGTCGTCATGGACCTGATAGCGGAGCTCGTAAAAAAAGAGGACAAGAAGAAGCCTTTGACCGATGACGAGATAGCCCATATTCTCAAATCCCGGTACGATATAAACATCGCACGCCGTACGGTCGCCAAATACAGGGAGATATTGAACATACGGTCTTCACGGGAAAGGATGGTGATAGACTAAAGGAATCTCACATTTTTAAAAAAGGTCCGGTTGCACCAACGTGCTCTTTGGTAAATTACGTAATACTTTCGGGGAATTGGATTGACATGATACGGCATATCTGTTAATGTATGCTCGAAGGTTGGTGCATGCCAACCTTATTTTTTATAACGGAGGCATTATGGATATCACAACCAGCTTCAGGCACGTCGACCCCAGTGAAGACATCAGGCGATATGTCGAAGACAAACTCTCACGGCTCCAGAAATACGTGGAGACACCTCTTGATATACACGTGGTCATTTCGCTCGAAAGAAGGTACCGCCAGCGTATCGATGTCATGTTCACCATTAACGGAGTGGTCATAAATGCGCATGAGGTCATGGATGATATCTATGCGGCTATAGATAAGATACTTGATAAGCTCGAACGCAGGCTGACAAAATACCGGGACAAGGTAAAGGCATACCGCGAAAATAAATCGAAACGGGCCATCCTGACCCCGAGCGCCGAAGGGTCGGGCATTATCGTGTCGCGGACCATCGAGGCCAAGCCCATGGATCCCGAAGAGGCCGTGATGCAGCTCAAAGCGTCCGGTGACATGTTCATGGTCTTCCGCGAACGGGAAAACGACAATGTTTGCATCGTGTACAAGAGGAAGGACGGCAAGTTCAGCCTTATCGAGACAGCAGGGAAGGGACCTTGAGGCTTGGTGAAATACTGAAAGAGTCCACGGTTATTTGTGATTTAGAAGACGGCAGCAAAAAGGAAATAGTAACAAAACTTGCATCACAGTTGAAGACCGCGGGGCTGATACATGACATCGATCCCGTGGTCAATGTCGTCATGGACCGGGAATCACTCGGGTCCACAGGCATCGGCGACGGGGTGGCGATCCCTCACGGGAAGTTCAACACCTCCGGTCAGGTCCTGTGTGTCTTTGCGCGGTCGCATAGAGGGACGGATTTCGAGGCGTCCGACGGGGAGAAGGTCCATATCTTCTTCCTGGTCCTCGCCCCGGAGGACGCGGCAAGCCTTCACCTCATGGCGCTTTCGCGGATATCGAGGATCCTTCGCGACCCGTCTTTCCGGAAGAGGCTCCTCGAGTTGCCCGATGATGCACGTTTGCTCCATCAGGCCATTATTGAAGAGGACGAAAAATATTAAAGGACCCGTCGATTTGCCGGCCCGGCATTGTGCAAAGGCAGGCATGGTCTCCTGACAGGAAGAACGAATGAAAGGGATTCAGGTCCAGCAGCTTGTAGATGATGAACTTTATGGATTGGAACTCGAGGTCCTGGCCGGAAGCAAAGGGCTGACGCGGAAGATATACAATCCGAGGATACAGAAACTGGGGCTCGTTATCACGGGCCACATGGTCTATCTGCACCCGCACAGGGTCCAGATACTGGGAAATATCGAAATATCCTACCTGAGGTCCCTCACCGAGACGGAAAGCAAGCGCATTATACGGGAGCTGTGCCGGAACAACGTGGTATGCTTCATCGTATCACGCAACCTGAAGGTCCCCGAGTTCTTCCTTGTGTCGGCCGAAGAAAAGGGGATACCCTTGCTCAGGACGAAGCTTGTCACGTCCATATTCATTGAAAGGATATCGAAGCTTCTTGAAGAAAAGCTCGCACCGTCAACGACCGTCCACGGTGTATTGATGGATATCCTGGGTGTCGGCGCCCTCATCATGGGAAGGCCCGGCATCGGGAAAAGCGAGAACGCACTGGAGCTCATCATGCGGGGCCACCGCCTTGTGGTCGATGACGCGGTCCATGTCAAAAAGATCGGTGCGATCGATCTTTACGGCGAAGCGCCGGAGATGATCAAGAGCCTGCTCGAGATACGCGGGGTCGGGATCGTCGATATACGCCACCTTTTCGGGGTGTCGTCCGTGATCGACAAGAAGAAGATAGACCTTGTCATCGAGCTCTTTGATTGGGACACGTCTGTCGAGTGCGAGCGTATCGGCCTCAAGGAGGACAAGTACCGGGTCCTCAGTGTGGACCTGCCGTTTGTAAAGATCCCGATCAGTTCCGGCAAGAACGTATCGGCGATCATCGAGCTCGCGTGCCGGAATTTTATCCTGCGCAGGCAGGGGATAAATACCGCCGTGGAACTGGAAAAGAGAATGCAGAGATCGATGGGGGAGAGCCTGACGGAATGAAAGACGTTCTCATAGTAAGCGGCATCTCCGGATCAGGCAAGACAACTTTCTTGCGTGCGCTCGAAGACATAGGTTTTTTTTGCGTCGATAATTTTCCGATCGTCCTCCTCTCCAAGTTCCTGGAGCTCAACCGGGACGAGGGTGAAAAAATTAAGAGATGTGCGTTTGTCATAGACGTACGCCTGCGGGATTTTTTCGAGGCCGGCCAGGATGCCGTAAGAAAAGCGAAAGAGGAATTCGAAGCGAAGGTGCTTTTCCTCGAGAGTACCGAAGACAGTATTGTCCGGAGGTTTCGCGAGACGCGCAGGTCGCACCCGCTCTTCAACTCCTCGAATGTCAAGGATGCGTTGGCCGAGGAAAAAAAGCTGATGACATGGCTCAGGAACATGGCGGACGAGGTTATCGACACCACGCACCTGACGCCGCACGAGCTGCGCCGGCTGGTCCTGAACAGGTACGGCGCCCAGGAACAGCGGATGAAGATAAACCTCATGTCCTTCGGGTATGCCTTCGGGCTTCCTCTGGAGGCGGACATCGTCCTCGACGTGAGGTTCCTTCCCAACCCTTTCTTTGTCGAGGAACTTCGGGACAAAACGGGGCTCGACAGGGAGGTGACCGAATACATTAAGTCTCAGGAAGTATTCAAGAAATATTTCCTTTTTCTTTCAGATTTTTTGGTGTACCTTATTCCTTTGTTTGAGAAGGAAGGCAAAAGTTATCTGACCGTTTGTTTCGGTTGTACGGGCGGAAAACACCGGTCGGTATTTATTGCCGGCGAGATAGGCGAACAACTCAATGCCATGGGTTACAGTGTATCCACCGTTCACAGGGATATAGAAAAGAGGTAGGGAGGCTTTTATGACCGGTCTCGTCGTGGTGGCGCACTTTAATCTCGGCCGGGAAATGGTTGCGGCAACGGAATTGATCATGGGCAAACAGGAACAATTCGTTGCGGTCGACATTTTTCCGGACGACCAGGTGGAAAAAATTAAAGAAAAGGTCGTGGCAGCCATAAAAAATACAAACACGGGGGACGGCGTTATCATACTGACCGACATGTTCGGCGGCACCCCCTCGAACATCAGCCTGTCGTTCCTGGAGGAAGACAAGGTTGAGGTGGTCGCGGGCGTTAACCTTCCCATGCTCATCAAGCTGGTCTCGTACCGCGAGGGAAGAACGCTCGATGAGCTGGCGGATTTTATAACGCAGTACGGGCAGAGGAACATATACCGTGCAACGGATGTCCTGAAAGCAAGGAAGAAGGATTAGGGAGAATGCTCGAAGGCATATTTACTGTCAGGAACAGGCTTGGCCTCCACGCGCGGGCAGCGGCCTTATTCGTAAAGCTGGCTGCGAAATTCCAGTCGAATGTGCTCATGGAAAAGGACGGCATGCAGGTAAACGGGAAGAGCATCATGGGGCTCCTGATGCTGGCCTGTCCGCTAGGAAGCAAGATCGTGCTCAGGGTTGAGGGAGAGGACGAAGAGAAGGCCTACGATGAACTGGGAGGCCTCATCAACAACGGATTCAACGAGGAATGAAAGAAGAACTTTTTATAAACAGGACACTCAAAGGGACAGGAGTTTCGTCCGGTATAACTATCGGGAAAGTGCGGCTTATCGACCGGGGCAAGGTTTCGATACCCAAGCGTTCGATAACGGAACGCCACGTAGAACGCGAGATCACGAGAATAAAAACGGCCATCGAGGAGGCTATAGACCAGTTAAGCCAGATCAGGGATGCCATTCCGGACGAAGACGTTAAAAAACACGCCTTCATTCTGGATGCGCACATACTGATCCTCCAGGATGAGTTTTTCTTCAATTCGATCATCGACGTGATCCGATCGGAGTTGATAAATGCCGAGTGGGCCCTCGAGGTTGTCGTTTTCCGTTTTCTCGCCAGCTTTGACAAAGTAGAGGACCCGTACCTCAGGGAGCGCGGCCAGGATATAAAATATATCTATGAAAGGCTCGCGAGGATCCTTTCCCCTGAAAAGAAATCGCCCATAGAGAGGGCTGCGGTCAAGGGCAGGTCCATTATTATAGCCCACGACCTGTCCCCCGCCGACACGATCCAGCTTAATCTTAACAACATATCCGGTTTCGCGACCGATGTCGGGGGCAGGACGTCTCATACGTCCATTGTTGCACGGGCGCTCGAAATACCCGCCGTTGTCGGCGTCGGCAACGTGAGCAGTCTCGTAAAGAACAACGATCTCGTGATCATAGACGGCGACGAGGGCCTCGTCATTGTAAACCCTGCC
Organism: Syntrophorhabdaceae bacterium; assembly: GCA_963666485.2. Lineage (GTDB taxonomy): Bacteria > Desulfobacterota > Syntrophorhabdia > Syntrophorhabdales > Syntrophorhabdaceae > Delta-02. The sequence continues at coordinate 1,066,931 of CAXXUO010000001.1, forward strand.
AAAGAGGTCCAGAAGGAATATCTCGCCAAGCAGGTACATCTGCGCAACCTCAAAAAAGAACACCTGCGCCTCGCCCGGTTAAAGGCCGAGACGCGGGACGGGTTCAAGATGCGGGTCGGCGCGAATATCGAGCTTCTCGCCGAGATGGACATTGTCGGAAAATACGGGGCGAGCGGTATCGGGCTTTACCGGACGGAGTATATATACCTGTCCAAGAGAAATGATCTTCCGACCGAGATGGACCACTACCACATCTACCGGAAGCTCGCCGAGAAAAGCTCCCTCGACTATATAACGATCAGGACCCTCGATATCGGCGGGGACAAGTTCGTTTCCGAGATCGAGATGCCCAAGGAGATCAACCCGGCGATGGGCCTGAGGGCCATAAGGCTGTGCATTAAAGAGGTCCCCCTTTTCAAGGCCCAGCTCAAGGGGATCCTGCGTGCAAGCGTGTTCGGGCCTTTGCGTATTCTCATCCCCATGGTCTCCGGCATCGAAGAAGTGCGTAAGACCAAGGCGATCATTAAAGAATGCATGGAGGAATTGTCGCGCAAGCGCATATCCTATAACAAGGACATCAAAACGGGCATCATGATAGAGGTCCCCTCGGCGTGCATGATAAGCGACATGCTCGCTGCGGAGGTCGATTTCTTCAGCATAGGGACAAACGACCTCATCCAGTACGCCCTCGCGATAGACCGGGTCAACGAATATGTTTCGTATCTCTACGAGCCGCTCCATCCGGCCGTTCTCAAGATGATAAAGAAGACGGTCGATGATGCCCATGCGGCCAAGATAACGATCGCCCTGTGCGGGGAGATGGCAGGGGAGCCGCGCTACATACCGGTGTTGCTCGGCCTCGGCCTTGACGAGATAAGCATGAACCCGTATGCGATACCGCGCGCGAAAAAGACGATACGCGGCCTTGATCACGGGTATTGCCGGGAGCTGCTTGCCGAGATAATGAAAAAAGACTCGCCTGCTGAAGCCGAGCTGCTGTTGAAAAACGAAATGATGAAATTGTTTCCCGGGGATTATCCCAAGCCCCAGGAATAAAACTGTACAATCCAATTTGCGGTTAAGGAGGAGATACAATGGGAATGAGCAGGTTCTTGTTTACATCCGAATCGGTGGCCGAAGGTCACCCGGACAAGGTTTCCGACCAGATATCGGATGCGGTTCTCGACGCGATAATTGCTGATGACCCAAAGGCCAGGGTGGCCTGTGAGACATATGTTACGACGGGCCTTGCGCTGGTTGGCGGCGAGATCACGACGTCGAGTTATGTGAATGTCCCGGACATCGTCCGGCAGACTGTCAAGGAGATCGGGTATAACGATTCATCCATGGGTTTTGACTGGGAGACCTGTGCGGTACTCACGGCGATCGATGAGCAGTCCCCCGACATAGCGATGGGGGTCAATGAAACGGGCGACCACGAGCAGGGGGCAGGCGACCAGGGGCTCATGTTCGGGTATGCATGCAACGAAACGGCGGAATTCATGCCGATGTCCATCATGTACGCACACAAACTTATCAGGCGCCTCGCGGATGTCCGCAAGGACGGGACGCTTCCGTATCTTCGTCCTGACGGCAAGAGCCAGGTGACGATCGAATATATCGACAGGCAGCCTGTCCGCGTGGATGCGGTCGTCATAGCGGCCCAGCACAACCCGGACATAGCAACCGATAAATTGCGGGAAGCGGTTACGGAAGAAGTGATCAAGAAGATCATCCCCGCCGAGCTGATGGACGAGAAGACGAAGATATTCATCAACTCGACAGGCCGGTTCGTTGTCGGGGGCCCGAAAGGCGACTGCGGCGTGACAGGACGGAAGATCATAGTCGATACATACGGCGGCGTTGGCAGCCACGGCGGAGGGGCCTTCTCCGGGAAAGACCCGTCAAAGGTCGACAGGAGCGCATCCTATATGGCGCGCTACATAGCCAAAAACCTCGTTGCGGCGGGCCTCGCGGACAGGCTGGAATTGCAGATAGCGTACACGATCGGTGTCGCGCAGCCGGTGTCCGTTATGATCGATACCCAGGGCACGTCGAAGATAAGCCCCGACAAGATAGCCCAGATAGTCAACGATCTCTTCGATATGAGGCCGAGGAAGATAATCGAGAGACTCGACCTGTTAAGGCCGATCTATAAAAAGACAGCATGCGGCGGGCATTTCGGCAGGAACGATCCGGACTTTACCTGGGAAAAACTGGATATGGTAGAGGAGATCCGCAAGGCCGCCGGGATATAGTCCGGTTTAATCTTAGAGCGCTGACTTCGTTAGCTGCAGGGGCCCAAATCCTCAACGTACAGTAGTACGCCTCCGGTTTGGCCCCCTTTGCTGCCTCGCCATCATCTCTAATCTTAAACCGGAAAAAAGATTGGAAACGGTCTCCGGTCTTAAAACTGCAATAAATGTTGGCGTAAATAAACCTGAAAAGGGAGGGATAGATACATGGCTAAAATTGATTATGATGTTAAGGATATGAAACTGGCGAATGCCGGGTTGGAGCGTATTGAGTGGGCGGAGCGGAGGATGCCGGTGCTGCGGCAGATCGCAAAGCGGTTCGCAAAGCAGAAACCGCTGAAAGGTGTCAGGATCGCATGCTGTCTCCATGTCACCACGGAAACGGCAAACCTCGTGAAGACGTTGAAGGCCGCAGGGGCGGACGTTGTGCTGTGCGCATCGAACCCTTTGAGCACACAGGACGATGTCGCGGCGGCAATTGTGAAACATTTCGGCATCCCGACCTTTTCGATCAAAGGCGAGACGGACAAGCAGTATTATGAACATATCATGAAGGCCTTGTCCTTCATGCCGAACATTACCATGGACGACGGTGCCGACCTTGTCGGGGCGCTCCATATGATCGCCTTCGACAGAACGGAAGGTCTGCACGATGTCATAAAAAAATGGGTAAAAAAGCTAGGCAAGAAAGAAAGGCAGGCGCTGGTGAGCGATGTTGTCGGGTCCATGGAAGAGACGACCACCGGGGTCATCCGTCTCAAAAGCATGGAGCTCGAGGGCGTCCTCCAGTTCCCGGTGGTGGCGGTCAATGACGCACTGACAAAACATATGTTCGACAACCGCTACGGCACAGGCCAGAGCACGGTCGACGGCATCCTGCGCGCAACGAACATCCTCTTCGCAGGGGCCACGTTCGTTCTCGCCGGGTACGGCTGGTGCGGCAAAGGCGTGACCATGAGGGCAAAAGGGCTCGGCGCCCATGTCATCGTGACCGAGGTCGACCCGCTTCGCGCTCTCGAGGCTCACATGGACGGCTTCGAGGTGATGGAGATGGAGAAGGCGGCGGCCCTGGGCGATATATTCGTGACGACCACCGGCGACATCCATGTCATCCGCGAAGAACATTTCAAGAAAATGAAAGACGGCGCGATCGTCTGCAATTCCGGCCACTTCAATGTTGAGATACAGATCGAGGCGCTGGAGAAGATGAAAAAGGCGAAAAGGCGGATCCGCGGTTTTATTGATGAATACACCCTCAAGGACGGCAAAAAGATATTCCTTCTCGGCGAAGGCAGGCTTGTAAACCTGGCATGCGCGGAAGGCCACCCGTCCGACGTCATGGACATGAGCTTTGCAAACCAGGCGCTCTGCTCCGAGTATATGTGGAAGAACGCCAAGAAACTGGAGAAAAAGGTGTATTCCGTTCCCAAGGCGATCGACGAACAGGTGGCCTCGCTGAAGCTTGCGTCGGCCGGTGTTACCATTGATGACCTCACCGACGAACAGAAGAAATACCTCGCATCATGGGAGATGGGAACATGATCAAGCTTTGCGTCGCAGGGACCGTGGCGTATGACTCGATAGAAACGCCGTTCGGGAAGGCCGAGAACGTCCTGGGAGGCTCGGCGCTGCATTTTACGAACGCGGCCAGTTTTTTCACAGACGTGGGGATTGTGGCCACGGTCGGCAGCGACTTTGATCTGGACGGGATATCGTTCCTGAAGGACCGCAGTGTGGACTTCTCCGGTATCGAGGTGGACAGCGGCAAGACCTTTCGCTGGGAGGGCAGGTACGGGTATGACCTCAACCAGGCCATAACCCTCAAGACCGAGCTCAACGTTATTGAGACCTTCAGGCCCAAAGTGCCGGAAGATTACAGGGCCGCCGATTTTCTTTTCCTGGCCAACATAGACCCCGAACTGCAGCTCTACGTCATCGACCAGGTGAAAAAACCGGTCGCCCTCGTTCTTGACACGATGAACTTCTGGATCGAGAACAAGCTCGATGCGCTCATGGAGGTCATACGGCGGGTTGACATGCTCGTCATCAACGAGGCGGAGCTGCGCGAGATAACGAAGGAGCACAACCTCCTGAAAGGCGCCCGGAAACTGATCGAAATGGGCCCGACATGCGTAGTTGCCAAGCGCGGCGAGTACGGGGTTTTCATGATGAACCGTGACGAGGTGTTCCTGGCCCCGGCATTCCCGTTAGAGGACGTCTTCGACCCGACCGGCGCGGGAGATACTTTTGCCGGCGGTTTCATGGGATACCTTGCCAATGTCGGTGAGGCCACATCCGAAACGGTCAAGCAGGCGATCATCATGGGTACCGTCATGGCATCCTTCAACGTCGAAGATTTCAGCATCAACAGGATCAAAAGACTGACAATGCCGGAGATAAAAAAAAGATATCATGCGCTGAAAAGCTGTATGCAGTTCGGTGAAATAGGCTTCTAAAAGTTCAAGGTTCAAGGTTAAAAAGGTTTTGCTTTGAACCTTGAACCTTGAACCCCTTCATCTGTCCAGTATATCCCGCACCTTCTGAAGAAGCGCATCGATGGTGAGGGGTTTCGGGAGAAAATCATATTCTTTGTCTTCTATGCCTTTGTCCAGGATGATGTCTTTCGTATAACCGCTGATGAATAACGCCCTGATGCCCGGTTCTTCGTTCTTTATCTCGTTGAGGACCTCCCTGCCGTTCTTTCCCGGCATGACCGAGTCCAGGATGACGAGGTCGGGGTGCCGAAATTTTTTGAATTTATCGACCGCATCGTCCCCGTCCATTGCCTCGACGATAGTATATCCGTACTGCTCCAGCACCTCGCGAATAAAGCCCCTTACCCCGTCGTCATCCTCTGCAACGAGTATCGTCTCATTTCCCCGGCTGGCGGGGGCAGGCGAAGGGCCTTCCTTTCCGGCTGTTTTCCCCGCGACCGGGAGATAGAGGGAAAATACGGTGCCCTGCCCCGGCACGCTGTCCACCGTGATGTGCCCGTTATGCTGTTTCACGATCCCGTAGACGGTCGCAAGGCCGAGCCCGGTGCCCTTTCCGATCTCTTTGGTCGTGAAGAACGGATCGAATATTTTCTCCCGGGTTTCTTTATCCATCCCCTGCCCGGAATCACATACCCTGAGCAGCACGTAGGGCCCTGGTTTGCCGAAGCCGTAAGCCTTCGCGAACCCTTCGTCCAGCTCAACGGTATCCGTTTCTATCACAAGTGTGCCGCCGCGGGGCATGGCATCGCGCGCGTTGGCTGCGAGGTTGAAAAGTATCTGGTCCATCTGCGTTCTGTCCGCCATGGCGACGCAACTATCCTGAGCAAATGACGTGCGCAACTCTATGTCCTCGGTGAGAAGCCTCTTGAGAAGCTTTTTTGAATCCTCGATCGTCTTGTTGATGTCGAGAGGAGCAAGGCTCACGGCCTGCTGACGACTAAAGGCAAGCAGGTTCTTTGTAAGGTCGGCCGCCTTGATTGACGCTAACATTATTTGCTCGATATAGGGCCGAAGAGGGTTCGAAGATTCAATTTTCATTTGCAGGAGGCCCGCATATCCCATGAGACTTGTGAGGATGTTGTTGAAATCGTGGGCTATTCCTCCTGCGAGAGTGCCGATCGCCTCCATTTTCTGGGCCTGCAGCAGCTGCGATTCAAGGCTCTTCAATTCGGTGATATCTTCACAGGTCATCAGGTAATCGCCCGAAGCAAGGAGCGAAGGTATGAAGCTGATTATCTTCCGCCGGTCGTCCTTGCACGACACCGTGAAAATCCGGGGCTTCCGTTCCCCGGGAAGAGCGTCCTTCATGTCTTCGACCCACGTTGCTATAACTGAACGCCTGTATTCCGGATCGGGGTAGGCCAGGCGGAACCATGACCTGCCGTCACAGATCTCGGAAAGATCATATCCGAAAAGTTCCCCGAAACGGGTATTTATGTAGGTAAAGCGGCCTGCCCTGTCAATGAGCGCCATACCGAACGGTGCATTGTCCGAAAGCGTCTTGAGCTTTTCGCGTTCCCGCATTATCTCGTATTCGGCATTTTTACGCTCCGTAATGTTTTGAAATGTACCCATGACGTAGGAACGCGTGCCTTCTATGACGGGAGCAAGGCCCCGTACTTCTGCCCATATTTTGCCGCCGCCCCAGGTCCTGGCCATGCATTCCACCTTGAAGGGCCTGCCTGTGCGGAGGCATTCTGCAACCTCTTTCTGTATGACAGGAATATACTCCGGATCGTAAAACTCGAGCCCTTCCCCAAGGCCCGGCGTGTAACCGGCGGGTATCTCGAGCGTCTCATAGACGCCGCTTGTCCATTCAAGGTAGTCGGTATGCGGATTCGCTTTCCAGCCCCCGAGCCGGGCTATTCTCTGTATCTCCTCGAGGAAGATGTCCTTTTCCCTGAGAACCTGCTCCGCCTTTTTCCGGTCGGTTATATCGTGAAAAATGACGATCCCTGCCCGGATGTTCCCGTCCAGGCCGCGCACGGGCGCGGCGTTCGCGAAGACCCAGCGCTGCTCCCCGTTCTCGTGGCGAATAATGAGCTCCTCGTTGCGCGATACTTCACCTTTCATTATCGCTCTCGACAGGGGCAGCTCCTCCGGCGGCATCGGCGTACCGTCACAGCGGTATGCGTTCCATTTCAGCGAATGCTCCTCCATGGCGATATCGGTCAGGCTCTGCGAATCTCCTCCGCGTATGGATAGTGCGGCGGTGTTGGCGATACGGATAGTTACGTCCGGTGCATCGGCGATCAGGATCCCCGAAGGAGATTGTTCAACCGCCACCTCGAGCAGGCCCCGCATTTCCCTGAGGGCATCTTCCGCGTTTTTCCTGTCCGTAATGTCGTTGACGGTGCCTTCATAATAGAGGACGCTGCCTTCCGAGTCCCGGACGGCCCGGGCATTTATCGACGCCCATACGCGGCTGCCGTCCTTCTTCAACAACCCGGTCTCGAACCCGCTGATCACTCCCCGTTCATCGACCGCCTGCCTGAAAAAGTCACGGGCCCGGGGATCGGCGTAATGCTGGCTGCCGATATCCGTATAATATCCGATAAGATCGTCCGGGGCATCAAAACCACAGATCCTGGCGAGCGCCGGGTTAACGGAGATAAACCTGCCGCCGGGTGTCGTCTGAAAGATACCCTCCACGGCGTTTTCAAAAAGGGAGCGGTATTTGGCCTCGCTGATCCTGAGAGAATCCTCGGTTTTCTTCCGTTCGGTTATATCGTGGGCCACTGACAGGAACCAGGTCTGGCCGGCGATCTCGACAAGCCGTCCGGAAAAGATGATCCGTCTCGTCTCGCCGGACTTTATTTTGAAGGTCAGTTCCTCATCAGCGGCAAAACCTTTGTCCCGCAGCCGCTCGAGGATCTTTTTCCTCTCTGCGTCATCGGTCCAGAAACCCAGCTCTGTCGTCGTGTGCCCGAGAAGTTCGTCCCGGGAATAACCGGACCACGATGTAAATGCCTGATTTATATCGATAAGGCGGCCGTTCGCGAGGTCCGTTATGGCCATCGGGTCGGGGACGAGGTCGAAAATGACATGGTAGAGCTGATGGTTGTTCACGGGGGGCCTTGTTGCATCCCGGGATAACTCGACGGACGCGTCGCCGCGACGCCCTTCGGCGGCAGGTGTGTCTCGGGTGAAGGGTTCTTTTTCCATTCGGTCCCTCCCGGAAAACTGTTAGAACACCGGATACGATGTTCGACAATAGTATATCAGCATATACATGCTGTCAAATGCATTTCTTCTTTCGCGCGGGAAACTTTTCCGATACAATAATGGCTGTGAAGAACCTGGAACCTCTGCTCAAGAGCCTTTTTGTGCCATCCATTGTGGCCGCATCCGTCATCGTAACACTTTTGATCGTTCGGGGCGTCATCGTGCATTTCCTGAAAAAGTGGACGGCCCGCTCCGGATCATCGGCGCAGGCTGGCATCCTCGGATCGTTCAAGGTCCCCTCGATCTTCTGGTGCGTTGCTATCGGGCTTTATTTTGCTGTCGAATTCTCCGACCTGCCGCGACGATATGTCGTCATCACCGACCGTACGATCTCCATATTGCTCATTTTTTCCGTGACGGTGGCTATCGCCAACCTTGCTGTCAGGGCATTCGAGAGTTATGCCCAGCGTTCCGACATCAACGTGCCGGCAACGGGCATCATTCTCGGGGTTTTCAAAGCGACGATCATTATTGCCGGCATCCTTGTCATACTCAATTATCTCGGGATATCCATCGCTCCTTTGCTCACGGCCCTCGGCGTGGGGGGACTTGCGGTCGCGCTTGCCCTCAAAGACACGCTCTCGAACCTCTTTGCCGGTCTCCATATCATCGCATCGAAACAGCTGCGCCCGGGCGATTACATCAGGCTCAATTCCGGAGAAGAAGGCACCGTGACCGATATAACATGGCGGTCGACCACGATCACCTCCCCCGCCCATAACATTATTATCGTGCCGAATGCCCATATCGCATCGGTGATCATCACGAACTATGATTTTCCGGGCCGGCAGATGGCCTTAAGCGTGCAGTTGTCGGTCCACCCTTCAGCCGACCTCGACCGGGTCGAGGCAGTAACCCGGGACGCTACCAAGGCCGTTATAAATGAAATGCCCGGGGTCATCGCCGATGAAGAGCCCTCGGTACGGTTCAACGCATACAATGAGACAGGCATCGGCTTTTCGGTCACGGTCACGGTCAGCGATTCCCGTTCCCTTTATATCGTGCGCCACAACCTGATAAAAACCCTTCAAAAAAGGTATGTTGCAGAAGGGTTGCCCGTTGCGCAGCCGGCCCTCCAGAATGCGTGATAGCCGTGATGAGGTCCTCGTTGTCCATCTCGGGGGCCTCGGCGATATATGTCTCGCCGAATCAGCGTTTTTGTCCTTGCGAAGGCATTTCGGCACATGCCTCGCCGGACTCGGCAACCGCCGCTTTTTCGACCTGTTCAGCACGTATTTCACAAAGATCCACGGGGTAGAGTCGCGACACTGGCTTTATCTCTTTTCGGAACGGTTGACCGGCCCCGATTTCAGGCGGATCGTCTTCATTGGCAAGGACAGGCAGGGAAGTATCAGGGGGCGCTGGGCATCGTATTCCCGGGAAGAATTGGTATTCATCGACATGTACCCCGAAGGTGCGTTCCCGGACCCCGGGGTGGATGCGGCACCGCCGCACGAGCCGGTGCATATCGAGGATTACCAGCTGCGGCAGCTTGAGGCGTTCGGGATCGGACCGCAGGCGGCCTGGCTTGGGGAGCCTCGTCCGGGTCCCGTGATCCTGTACCCGGAAAAGGGGTTCACGAAGGGAAAATGGCCGCGGGAAAATTTTCTTGCCGTGCGCGAGCGCCTGGAACGGGACGGGATTGACACGGTGGTCTTGAGGCCCGCCGATGTCGACTTCCCCGGGGAAACTGTTGTGATTGAGGAACTGGGCAAGGTTAAGGAGTTCTTTTCCTCGGGCGGCACCTTTGTGTCGAATGACTCCGGAATGGCCCACCTTGCGGGCGCGTGCGGGCTTATGACAATTACGGTCTTTACCGATTTCGATCCCGCGGTATGGCACCCGCGCGGACGGAACATTTCCCTCAAGACGGGTAGCGATGACGTAAGCCCCGAGGCGATAACCCGGGTGATCAAGGCCCTTACTTCTTCTTCGGCTCCATGCTGGCAAGAAGGCGCATGATCTCCACACCCTGCCGGGAATTGATGCCGTAACGGGAAACGGCCTTTTCAAAATTGGTTTTAGCAAGCATATAGTTGCCTTTGCTCATATAATAAAATCCAAGGTACATATGGCCTGCCCCTTCGTCCCCTGTTCGTCCCTGGACCATTCCCAGGCGGTAATATATATCGGGATAGACCGGCGCGTACGGGAGCAGGGAGGTATACGTGGCGACCGCCAGGTCGTTACGGCCCATTCCTTCATAGGCCCGTGCGAGATAATACTTTCCCACCTTCTCATGAACATCCTTGAGGACCTCGACTGCCTCGGGGAAGCGGTTGGCAGAGATCAATATCTCGCCAAGGAAAAGGTCCCTGTACGGGGAAGGGTTTGACCGTGCTATCTGAAGTGCTTTCTCGAAATCCCCTTTAAATGAGTAGTAAAGCGACGCCCCGTATGCCGCTACGGGGTCATTGCCATTCTGGGCATAGCGTTTTACCCATATATCGTCAACGAGGCCGGAGACCTTGTAATTCTGAAGCGCCCGTGCCCGCGCGATCACGTAAGGGAAAAGGGTCGTTTCTTTCGATGGCGGCTGCCTCTTCCACGTGGATTCGAGCGCTATGATACGGCTTTCATGGTACGGGTGCGTGAGCAGGTACTGGGGATAAAGCTTGTCGCCCCCGCCGGACCGAAGCTTCCTGAGAAAGTCCGCGGTCCCGAGCGCCCCGTACCCTGCGTCGTTTGCAAGGATAGCACCTTCCCTGTCCGCGTCCTCCTCGTCTTCGCGCGAATATTTCAATGCGGCTGCCTGTGCCCCGCCCATCCCCAATGCGAGGATAGCGCCCCGTGCCGCATCGCCGGCAAGGAGGGCCGCCAGCAGGGTGGCCACCATGGTTGCAGTGAAGTATTTCTCCTTTTCGGCACGCCTGGCAATATGTCTTCTCTTGATATGAGAGAACTCGTGGGCCATGACGCCCGCAACTTCTTCTTCATTGTCACTGTTTGCAATAAGCCCTGATGCGATATAGACGTAGCCCCCTGGGGTCGCAAAAGCGTTGATCTCGGGGGAATCAATAACAGTAACAACCATCGGGAACGGCATTATCGTTTTGCTCTCGAGCCGTAACCGCATATCGTTAATGGCGAATGTTATGTAGGGATCGGTATTTACCGGGACAGCCTGTGAGATCTGGGCGTATATCTCTTTGCCGTACTTGATTTCTTCCTCATTGGTAAGCGCCTGTACAGGTACGGATGTGGCGATAAAGGCAAGTATCACGATAATGGTGAAGCACTTTTTCATTTATTTTTTTGCGTATTTTTTATTGGTTTTGCCCGTGCGGCGCTTTGTGACCTTCTTGGAAGAGGATGATTTTTTCTTCTGTGCAACGGTAGAGGAGTATGATACCCGTGAAGCCTTTGCGAGGCGGAGCTGTTCCTCCGTCGGCACGTCGTCGTAAATCGTTTTCAATATCTCGACGCTGTCTTTCCAGAGGCTGCGGCTTCCGAGCATTGCAAGGATGTACACCTTGCCGTTCTTTTCGAAAGCGCCCACGTACGTATGGCGTGCTGCGCGGGTGTATCCCGTTTTCCCGCCGATAGCGGGCTCGAAACAAAAGAGCAGCCTGTTATGGTTCTTGTACCGGATCTTGCGTGTGCTGTCCTCGAACGTGAAATACCGGGTTTGGACGAGGTCGATGAACCGCTCGTTCGTAAGCGCCTGACGGAAGATGAGGGCGAGATCATACGAGCTTGAGAATTGATTGTCGGAAGGAAGGCCTGACGCGTTGACAAAATTGGTATCGAGCGCCCCGAGGTCCCGCGCCCTTTCCGTCATGATGCGGGCGAAGGCGCTCTCCGACCCCGCGATAAACGTGGCGATCGTATACGCTGCATCGTTTGCCGATTCCACCATTGTACCCGTCATGAGATCATAGGACCGGTATTTTTTGCCGGGGACGAGATTCATCTTGGAGCGGGGTATGGCCGTTACGTTCTTGTCGGCAACGATCGCCTCCTCTCCGCTTAAGCGCTCGAGCGCGATCATTGTTGTCATGACCTTGGTCGTGCTCGCCGGGGGAAGCCGTCGGTGATAGTCTTTTCCCGTGATGACGCGGAAGGTGTCCTTCTCGACGAGGATATAGGACGCTGCCGTGATGCCCCCGTTGGAGCCATTTTCAACTGCCGGAAGGACATGGGGGGTGAAGATCAACGCAAGGAAAAATACAAGGAGTGAGCCCAGGCGCATCGTGGCTTATTTATACACTATTTGAAGCCCCGATACAAGAAATACGGCAGATAAGCCGCACATCTTTTTTCATACAGGACGCATCAGCCGATCATCTGGATGGTGCCGTCAAACATGACTGCGGCCCGGGCGCGGCCCCCGTACTCTTCGTCGAGGTCCCCGACGAGCTTCTCAAGGTCGCCGGCCCACACAATATCTTCCTTTTTCCCGAACCAGTACGAGCCTGCGTGGTCCTTGCGGCGTGAATGGATGACCAGCTTTTTCACCCTTTCGTGGAGGGTGCGTTCCTTTCGCGACAGCCTTCCCCACAGGTCTTTTCCAAAGCGCCCGAGAAGATAGTGGATGACCTGCCCTTCTTCAATATCGCACAAAAGTACGATGTAGCCCCCTTTGCTCGAAAGGAGAGGCTCCCCTATGGCGGCCGCGATGATAGCCTCATTCCCCTTGCCGAAGGTGTTCACGAAAACGATATCGTATTCCCCTTCCGCCGGGGTGAAATAATGTGATATGGCCCGCCTGATCATATCCGGGTAAAGCTCTTCAGGGTCCCCGGCGAAAATATCCGTAGCACGGGCCGAAGTGTTTACGAACACGTCGATCTTGTAGTCGATCGCCGCCATCTTCCCCGCTTCACGTATATCGGCCAGCATCACATTGCCGTCGTGCCTGCCGAGCCCCCAGCAGGTCTCCATGTTCTTCGCAAGCAGCTCGCCATGGTGGTATGTTATCGAATCGATGTGGGCGAGCCCCGGGAACACGATCTTGTATCCCCCCCCGAAACCGCAGAACTGGTGCGGGAGGAAGGCACCGATACCGATCCTGAGATCACAACTCATATATTCACGGTTAATGGCGACCGGGGTGCCGAATGAGGTCTTCCCGAGGAAATCGCAATTTTCATAGCAATTGTGATTGAAAACCGGGAACCTCTCGAGGACCTCCTCGCCGAGTTTTTTGCGGAAATCGGAATTATTGTGCGGGGAGTGCGTTCCCAGCGAACACAGGAAGCGCACCTGTTCATCGCGTATGCCCGAGGCATCGAAGGCCTCAAGGAGATAGGGGACTATCTCGTATGCCCGTGTCGGGCGCGAGAGATCATCGAACAGCACACAGATCTCCCGGGCGCCTTTAAGGAGCGGGGGGAGGCCTGAAAGAGCCGCGCGGTATTCGGCGGGGCCTGCCACGGGACTTCCATCGCCCGCCATCCTGAGCAGATTGACATCCCATCCTTCGGGAAGATCGAGGGAAATGGCCCGTTCCGTGCTCCAGAGATTATGGGGGAGAGATACTCTCATAAAAAACTTGACCGGTATGGTCAGCTGGGGTACAGTATACAATGTCAATGAAAAAGTTGACAATAAAAAAAGATAAAACGATCCGCCAAAAAGTCTACCACCATATACGCGAAGAGATCCTGAAGGGTGCCATAGCCCCCAGGGAAAGGCTCATCGAGGCGAAGATCGCGGAAGAGATAGGTACGTCGCGCACGCCTGTGCGAGAAGCGCTCCACAATCTTGAGCTCGAAAAACTGGTCGTTTCCATCCCCCGTGTCGGTTATGTTGTCACGGAAATGAACATGGAAGAAGTCGAGCAGATATGCGAGATACGCACCGCCATTGAGAGCCTCGCCATAGAATGGGCGCTCAGGAAACAGCCCGATAAACTCATAAAGGCATTACGAAGGAGCCTTGCCAGTCAAAAGAAGTACATAGAGAACGGCAACCTGACCGGTTACGCCGAGCTTGACGCCCAGTTCCACGACATCATTGCCCGGTTTGCCGGAAGCGAGCGGCTCCTCGAGTTGACCCAGACAATGCGGCGTCATATGCTGCGGTACAGGGTCCAGTGCATCTACCTGGCTGAAACTGCCGAAAGATCGATGCAGGGCCATGAAAAGCTGGTCGACATGATCGAAAAAGGGGACGCGGCAGAGATAGGCGCGGCCTTGAAAAAACATCTCGTCGAGGCGCGGGATGACATTCTCTATTATGTTTTTCATGAAGACACGGATGGCGGTCCGGCGTAAGACAAGCGGGACATGATTCGTTGACAAATAAAGATTTGTATGTAATTGTCAATTAATGCTTTAATGAACCCGGGGGTGCTGGTATGAAAAGATGTCGCAATCTGCTGTTAGCATCAATGATCATTTTATCCATGCTTTTCGTTTTCTCCTCTTCACACGCTGCCGACACAATAAAGGTGGGGATCGTAGACACCTATACGGGGCCTGCCACGACCTTTACCAATGACGTCCTCGACGGTTTCAAGCTGGCCGTCGCAAAAATAAACGCGCAGGGCGGGGTCCTGGGCAAAAAGATCGAGTTCACCACGCGTGACGAGAAATTCAAGCCGGATATCGGTCTTGCAATGGCAAAAGAGCTTGTCCTGAAGGAAAAGGTCGATATCCTGATGGGAACGATAAACAGCGCCACAGCACTCGCGATCTCGGACTTCGTGAAGAAGGAAAAGGTACCCTTTTTCGTTACCTTCGCGAAAAGTGAAAAGATCATCGGCGAGAAGGGCCACCGCTACATTTTCAACATGAATGAAAATACGGAAATGGCGGGCCGGGCTGCCGCTATCGCGCTTGCGAAAAAACCGTACGTGAAATACTGGATCGCGGGCGACGATTACGAATACGGCCACGCGATCGCGGATGCCGTCTGGAACAACCTCAAGAAATTGAAACCGTCGGTGCAGAAGGTCGGAGAGACCTGGTGGAAGGTCGGCGAGGCCGATTTCACACCGTACATAACGCAGATACTGGCCGCGAAGCCCGATTTTATCATCGTCGCAACGGGCGGGTCGGGCATGGTCAACTTTCAGAAGGCTGCAAAAGCGACGGGCTTGAGCCAGAAGATCCCGTTCTATCAACATACGGCGACCGAGCTTTCGGTCCTTGCACCTCAAGGCCCGAACGCCCCCGAGGGTGTCTTCGGGACGGCGAACTACTTCTTCTATTATCCTGATACCCCGGAGAACCGGGCCTTTGTCGCGGATTTCAAGAAGGCCTATAACCGCAATCCCAGGATCGGGGCCCTTTCGGGTTATATGACAGCCCAGTTTATAGCTGAGGGCTATAAGAAGGCCGGAAAGATCGACAGGGAAAAAATGGTGAATGCGCTTGGCGGCATGACGCTGCCGAGCCCGGTCGGCCCGCTCGAAATCCGCAGCTGCGACCACCAGCTCCTGCTCCCGATGTATTTCGGCGTCACGAAAAAGGACCCCAAGTTTGATTTCCTCGTTGCGGGGAACATCGAGACCATCCAGGGCAAGGATTATGTCCCGTCATGCCAGGAGGTCCTGAAGCTGCGCAAGAAATAAGGGCTGCAACGGATCAATGGAGAATATTCTCGGTTTCATAAGCCCGGGCATTTTAAGCCAGATCCTTGTCGGGCTTTCACGTACAGTGATCCTGTTCATAGTATCATCAGGCCTGAGCCTCATTTTGGGGGTCTTGAGGATCCCCAATGTGGCCCACGGTTCTCTCTACATGATAGGCGCTTTCATGGCCTATACAGTTTCACACCTTTTGGGCGGAGGCACCGCGGGATTCTGGGCGGCCCTCGTCCTGGCACCGCTCGGGGTGGCCGCCTTAAGCTTTTTGGCGGAACGCGGCCTCTTCCAGTTTCTCTACGAACGTGAACATTTGATGCTCCTTCTTCTCACGTTCGCCCTGTCGCTGGTCTTCGGGGACCTCGTGAAATTGATCTGGGGTGCGGAGTACCGGTCTGTTCCCGTGCCATCCATTTTCCAGGGTTATATCAACCTTTTCGGGGGCCTGCCTTTTCCGATCTACAGCTTTTTCCTCCTGGTCACCGGACCGGTTATAGCGATATTGCTGTGGCTTCTGACCAACAGGACGAAGATAGGGAAAATATCACGCGCCGCCGCGGTTGACAGGGAAATGGTCGGCGCGGTCGGGATCAACGTAAGCTGGATTTTTGCGATCGTCTTCGTCATCGGGTGCCTCCTCGCGGGCCTGGGCGGGGTGCTTGTTGCCCCGACGGTCAGTGTTACGCTGGGTATGGACCACACCCTGATCATGGAGGCCTTCCTTATCGTGATCATGGGGGGCCTCGGCAATGTCTGGGGCGCGCTGCTCGGGGCGCTCATCTTTGGCCTCACGCAGTCGCTGGGCATCCTGGTATGGCCCCAGTTCGGCATTGTCTTTCCGTATCTCGCGGTGGTCGTCGTCCTTATCTTCAGGCCGACGGGCATCCTGAAGTCGACATGGTGAGGGGCGCGACATGACCGGTTCATTCTTGCGAAGCAGATCTCTGTGGGCCGTTGCCGGCTTTGTCCTGCTCCTTCTTTTCCCGCTCTTCCTCGACCGGTTCTACATTTACCTTGCGGCCATTATCCTGCTTACGGGCCTGTGCGCGACCAGCCTCAATTTTGTCCTCGGGTACGGGGGAGTGTACCAGTTCCACCATGCCGTTTTCTACGGGGTCGGGGCATACGGGGCAGCGCTCATGATCCTGAAGTCGGGGCTTTCCCCCTGGCTCGGCTTTATCGTCGGCCCCCTGGTCTCGGCACTGCTCGGCCTTGTTATCGGGATCATATGCGTGCGCCTTTCAAAGCTTTATTTCGGGATGCTCCAGATATCACTCGGCTCGCTTGTCTGGGCCATAGTCTACCGCTGGTATTCTTTTACCGGCGGGGATGACGGGATCCACGGCGTCCCGCTTCCCGACATCATCTCATCGCCGAACGGTGCCTATTATTTCACGCTTATCGTGACGTCGGTATCGATGCTCATCCTGTACCGCATTATCAAATCGCCCTTCGGGAGCGCGCTCCAGGGGATCAGGGACAACCCGGTCCGGTCGGAGATGATCGGGGTCAACGTGAGATTTCAACAGCTCCTCGCTTTGACCATTGCCGGTTTTTTCGGCGGCGTCGCGGGGGCGCTCTTCGTTGTCGTCGACAACACCGTATTTCCCGACATGATGTTCTGGACCCTCTCGATGGAGCTCGTTATCATGTGCCTTCTCGGGGGATGGTACAGCTTTCTGGGCCCGATGGTCGGCGCGGCGGTCATAGTGCTCCTGAGGACCTATATCAGCAGTCTTACGGTATACTGGGCCCTCGTTCTCGGCATCATCATGATGCTCGTCATATTTTTCCTGCCGAACGGCGTTCTGGGGTACCTCGACCGGTTCCTGAAAAAGAAGGCGCGGGCGAGATGATCTTTGTAAGGGGTTTTTCGTGCTTGAGGTAACATCTTTATCGAAATCGTTCGAAGGCTTCAAGGCCGTGAAGGATGCCAGCCTGTCCGTCAAGGACGGCGAGGTCGTGGCGGTCATCGGCCCGAACGGGGCCGGGAAGACGACGCTTTTCAACCTGATAACCGGCGTTATCAGGCCCGACAGCGGGAAGGTCCTTTTCAAAGGGGAGGATATAACGGGGCTAAAGCCGTACCAGGTATGCCGCAGGGGCATGTCGCGGTCATTCCAGGTCGTCACCGTGTTCCCCCGCCTGAGCGTTTTCGAGAATGTCCAGGTGTCCGTCCTGTCACGGCAGAAAAAAACATGGAACCTGTTTACCCCGTCATCGAAACTTGCCATTGCCGAAACGGAGAAAATACTCGAGAATGTCGGCCTGACCGGCGTAGGAGACGCGACGAGTGCCGCCCTGTCCCACGGCGAACGCAAGGTGCTCGAGATAGCCATAGCGCTCGGCGGGAGCCCGGAGTTTCTCATACTTGACGAGCCCACGGCGGGCATGTCGCCGGAAGAGACGTCCCGGTGCATCGACCTTATCCGGCAGCTCAAGGAGAAACTCGGGATAACCATACTTTTTTGCGAGCACGACATGGAGATCGTGTTTTCCATTTCGGACAGGATCATGGTCATGGTCCGCGGTACGACAGTAATCGAGGGTACGTGCAATGAGGTCAGGTGTTGCCAGGAGGTGCAGGACGCCTACCTTGGCGGGAGCGACGTATGCTTGATGTGAGCGGGATCAATACATATTACGGGTTGAGCCACATTCTCTTCGATATCTCCCTGACCGTGAAAGCAGGCGAGGTGGTGGGCCTTCTCGGGCGCAACGGCGCGGGCAAGAGCACGACCATGAAGAGCATCATGGGGATCGTGCCGCCGAGACGGGGGACGATCGCCTTCAAAGGAAAAGACATAACAGGCCAGAAACCTTTTCTGTCTTTCCGCCAGGGTATAGGGTATGTCCCGGACGACAGGCGGGTCTTTGCGGACCTGAGCGTCGAAGACAACCTGGAAATAGTCCACCAGCGCAGCAAGGATTGGGACAAGGACAGGATATACGGGATCTTTCCCGCCCTGAAAGAGATACGGTCCCGCCGCTCCGGGCATCTCAGCGGCGGAGAGCAGCAGATGCTCACGATAGCGCGGGCGCTCATGGGAAGCCCGGAACTCCTTCTTCTCGACGAACCGACGGAGGGCCTCGCGCCGCTCATCGTCCGCGATCTCGAGCAGCAGATCCTGAAACTCAAGGATGCGGGGATCAGCATCCTTTTGTCCGAGCAGAATGTGCGCTCGGCATTGAGGATGATCACCCGCGCCTATGTCATCGACAACGGCAGGATCCGTTTCGAGGGCACCGTGGAAGAACTCGAGGCGCATGACGAAGTAAAGAGAAAGTACCTCATGATCTGATCAGCCCGTTTTATACGGGTCCCCTGCGGTTTTTTCCTTTCATTTCACCGGTTTTTTTTATAGAATTATATATGCTTGAGAACACATCCAGGCCGAAGAAGATCCTCTTCACCCTTTTTTTCGCAGCTGCCCTCGCTTTTGTCGTTGCCGTCCCGGCCGTGTACAGTTTCGGGGACCTCGGGATGGTCGTCGAGCGCATCAAGGATGAAAATGCGGTCCGCTGCCCGACCTGCGGCCGCCCGATCATGCCGGGTGTCATTCATACGGACGCTGCGGCAATCGTCAAGGAAAAGCTGAAGGCAGCCCTGACCGACCGGGATGTCGGCTATTCCGACGGGACAAAACCGGGCCAGCCGTACATCCACGTCCTCGTCTACCGTTTTGAGGAAAGGAAAGGAGGCAATTTCGCCGTAGAGAAGCCTGCCTCCATCGCATTTCACATGCACCTCATGAAGGACGGGGTCCTCGGCAAGATCTTCGAGTATTCCGAGGAACAGAAGGCCCTGACACAGAACCTTTTCACGATGGGTAAATTCCTGAAGAGGGGCGGGAAATGGGTCACCGCCGATGAACTGGCGGAAGAAGGCATTAATGCCGGGCTCGATCGATTCTTAATTGACGCAAAGGGGACGCCGGGGACGGACCATTGAAACCGCTTTTCGCAATGGACCTGATGGGCGGCAAGACTGTTCGTCTCAGGAAGGGTGATTTTCACGAGGTAACCGTATACAGCGATGATCCTCCCGCGATGATCCGCGACATGGTCCGGCGGGGGGCGCAGGATTTCCACATCATCGACCTCGATGGCGCGAGGACCGGGATGCCTGTCCACGGGGACATCATCCGGGAGATCCGCGGCATTGTTAAAGGCTACATGGAGGTCGGCGGGGGAATTCGCAGCGAAGAGGTCATCACGTATTACAGCGATATGGGGATCGACGGGGTCATAGTCGGCACAAGGGCCCTCGAAGACCCGGAATTTTTCGACACACTTTCCGCATTCAAAAATATCGTCTTCGGGCTTGATCTTCTTGACGGCAAACCCATGGCCAGGGGGTGGAAGAGCGCGGTGGACCGTGACGTGACCTCCCTGCTCAAGGACGCCGGGCGCATCGGCATCATGGCCGTCCTGTGCACAAGCATCGAACGCGACGGGATGCTTACCGGTCCCGACCTTGAAGGCTTGAAAAAACTTTCCGGCATGACGACGCTTCCCCTCATAGCATCGGGCGGCGTCTCCAAAATTGATGATGTACGGCAACTCAAGGAAATGGACGTCTGGGCCGCAATAATCGGCAAAGCCTTCTACGAGGGATTCATCGGCATCGAGGAGGCAATGGCCTATGCTGGCTAAGCGGATAATACCCTGCCTCGATGTCCGGGAGGGACGGGTCGTCAAGGGCACCAATTTCCTCGAGCTCAAAGATGCCGGCGACCCTGTCGAAAACGCCAAGGCGTATGAAGAGCAGCTTGCCGACGAGTTGTGCTTCCTCGATATAACCGCGTCTCACGAAAAAAGACGGACCATCATCGATGTGGTAGAGCGGGTCTCACACGAGGTGTTCATGCCGCTTACCGTCGGCGGGGGCATACGCTCTATCGACGACATTCGCGACATTCTCAGGGCCGGGGCGGACAAGGTCACCGTCAATACGACCGCGGTCGAAAACCCTCAATTTATCCGGGAGTCGAGCGACATTTTCGGGAGCCAGTGCATCTGCATCGCCATTGACCGCCAAACGGCTCGCATCGGGAAATGGCTTCGAGGTCTACACGTACGGGGGAAGAAAGCCGACGGGCATCGACGCGATAGGCTGGGCAAAAAAAGCCGAGGAGCTTGGTGCGGGGGAGATACTGCTCACAAGCATGGACCGGGACGGGACCAAGATCGGCTTCGACATCGAGCTCACCCGGACGATTTTCCGAGGCGGTGAACATCCCTGTCATTGCGTCAGGCGGGGTGGGCACACTCGAGCACCTGTATGATGGTCTTGCCCTTGCGAAGGCAGATGCCGTGCTTGCCGCGTCGATATTCCACTACCGGGAATTTACCGTCATCGACGCGAAGAAATATCTCCGTGAACGTGGTGTGAATGTCAGGCTTTAGCCTGCCTGTATATTTTAGATAAACGAGGACTTGGTATGGAAGGCTTGAAATGGGATGAAAAGGGGCTCATGCCCGCGGTTGTGCAGGATGCGAACTCGAAGGAAGTGCTCATGGTCGCCTACATGAACAATGAAGCGCTCGACCTGACGATAAAGACAAAAAAAGCGCATTTTTATTCACGTTCACGGCAGCAACTCTGGCTGAAAGGCGAGAGCTCCGGCCACACGCAGGACGTAAAAGAGATCCGTATCGACTGTGACAATGATACGATCCTCCTTCTCGTCGATCAAAAGGTCGCGGCCTGCCACACCGGCTACTTCAGCTGTTTCTATCGTGCCTGGGCCGACGAATGGAAGATCGTCGGGACGAAGGTCTTCGACGAAAAAGACGTCTATGGTGAAAAGAAGACCGATCGATAATGTCCTGTCAGTTTTCAATACCTGTTTCTGGACAGGGTACATTCCTTTCGCGCCCGGCACATTCGCATCGGTCCTTGCAGCCGTCCTGATCTACCTCGTCCCCGGGGTCTTCACGAGTTTCTATTTTGCCGGCCTCTGCATTATATTCGGTACACTTTCCATCAACGGGGAGAGGTATGAGGGAAAAGACCCCGGGCATATCGTCATCGACGAGTTTGCGGGGATGTGCGTGGCCATGGCAGGACACAAGGCATCGCTCATGAATGTCATTATCGGTTTCGTCCTCTTCCGCATTTTTGATATCGTGAAGCCGTTCCCGATAAACCGGGTGGAAAGATTGCCGGGAGCCTGCGGCATCATGGCGGATGATGTCCTGGCAGGAATTTTTTCCAGCATCCTCATCCTCGCCTTCACGAGGTTGATATGAAACCGGAGAGGAAGATCTGCAGCGAGATGGCAAAACACGGGCTCAGCCTGTGCACTGCTGAGTCCTGCACGGGCGGGCTCATTGCGGGGCGCATCACGAGCGTATCGGGGGCATCTGCCTGCTTTGAAGGCGGGTTCATCACGTACAGCAACGCGGCAAAAAGCCGCCTCATCGGCGTCCCGGGGGAATTGATCGAGAAGTACGGCGCGGTGAGCGGCGAGACGGCGCGCGCGATGGCCGAGGGGGCCCGCGAAAAGCTGGCTGCGGACATGTCCGTCGCCGTTACCGGTATCGCCGGGCCGACAGGCGGAACGCCGGACAAGCCCGTCGGCACCGTGTACATAGCAGTCGCCCGGAAGGGGAAGACATCGGTGAGGAAATTCCTGTTTACCGGCACGCGCCACGGGATACGAAAACAGACGGCCGAGGAGGCGCTGAAGTTCGTGCTGGACGAAATGGAAGAGATGCCGGGGCCTTTATGAGATGCTTTCTCGCCTTTGAGATACCGGCGGATGTGAAGGCATGCCTGGCCGAGGCGTCCCGGCAGATGGCGAAAAGATTGCCCGGCGTGCGCTGGGTCAAGCCCGAGGGCCAGCACATAACGATCTATTTCTTCGGGGAGATACCAGACAGGCAGGTAGAAGAGCTAAAGGACGTTTTGAAAGGCTGCGGCCCCTACGAGCGGGTCATGGCATCGCTCAAGGAGGTCGACGCATTTCCCGGCAAAAAACGCCCGCGCGTCATTGTCGCGACCCTCGATGAAGGAGTTGACATCATCCGTCCGATATACCATGATATAGTGAACCGTCTCACAGTCCTGGGTTACGAGGAAGAAAAGAGGGGGTACACCCCCCACATTACCTTTGGCAGGATGAAAATACCGGCACCCATTCTGGAAAGAGACATCGTTCGCCTGGAATGCCCGCGGTTCGCAATCGATCGCATAGTTCTTTTTAAGAGCATCCTTGGAAGTCAGGGCGCAACATACGAGCCCATCTTCGAGTTAAGTTTAAAGGCCGGTCCGCACCCGTAAGACGGGCCGGCAACGCGGAACATCACGATAGAAAAAAGGAGAAACATGAACCCGAAGACAGTGAAGGGAGGCAGCGACTTGAAAGAGGAGAACAATAAAGGCAAGGCTATCGATATGGCAGTGTCCCAGATCGAACGTCTCTTCGGGAAAGGCGCGATCATGAAGCTGGGAGAGAAGGCCCTCGAGGCCGTCCCCGTCGTTTCAACGGGCTCCATTGCGCTCGACCTCGCGCTCGGCATCGGCGGCCTTCCCCGCGGACGGGTGATCGAGATATTCGGGCCGGAGGCATCGGGCAAGACGACGCTTGCACTCCAGGTGGTCAGCGAGATACAGAAGACAGGCGGAGTTGCGGCATTTATCGATGCCGAGCACGCACTCGACGTCAGCTACGCGCGCAGGATCGGCGTGAATACGGACGACCTCCTTATTTCACAGCCGGACACCGGCGAACAGGCCCTGGAGATCGGGGAGATCCTGGTGCGCAGCGGCGGGGTCGACGTCGTTGTCGTCGACTCGGTGGCGGCGCTTGTCCCGCGCGCAGAGATAGAGGGTGAAATGGGCGATTCCCACATGGGCCTCCAGGCGCGCCTCATGTCGCAGGCCTTGCGCAAGCTGACGGCGATCACGAGCAAATCGATGACGACTGTCATATTCATCAACCAGATACGCCAGAAGATCGGCATCATGTTCGGAAATCCCGAGACCACGACGGGCGGGAACGCCCTCAAGTTCTATTCCTCCGTGCGCCTCGACATCAGACGCATCGCGGCCATCAAGGACGGCCAGGAAATTGTCGGGAACCGGACACGGGTCAAGATCGTGAAGAATAAACTGGCACCTCCCTTCAGGGAAGTGGAGTTCGACATCATATTCGGCGAAGGCATATCCCGCGAAGGCGATGTCATAGACCTCGCCGTAGACATGGGCATCGTCGAGAAAGCGGGCACCTGGTATTCGTATAATGATGCACGGATAGGCCAGGGAAGGGAAAACGCCAAGGAATACATGAAGACGCATCCCGAGACCATGAAAGAAATAGAGGGCAGGATCAGTGCCGAGGCCGGGATCGGAAAGGGAGAGAAGTGACATCACGAGAGTTACGACGCAAGTTCCTTGAATATTTTGAACGGAACGGCCATACGATAGTTCCCAGCTCGGGTTTGCTGCCGGAAAAGGACCCGACACTTCTTTTTGTCAACGCGGGGATGGTCCAGTTCAAGAACCTTTTCCTCGGCATCGAGAAGAGACAGTACAACAGGGCAACGTCCTGCCAGAAATGCGTCCGCGCAGGAGGAAAGCACAACGACCTCGACAATATCGGCAAGACCTTGCGCCATCACACGTTCTTTGAAATGCTGGGAAATTTCTCTTTCGGGGATTATTTCAAGAAGGACGCGATTGCCTATGCTTGGGAGTTCCTGACGAAAGAGCTGGGCCTCGATCAGTCGAAGATGTGGATAACGGTGTTCGAAGAGGACAACGAGGCGGAGGAGCTCTGGAAACAGACCGGCGTCAATCCCGACAGGATCGTCCGGCTCGGTGAGAAGGACAATTTCTGGTCGATGGGCGACGAAGGCCCCTGCGGACCCTGTTCCGAGATACTGTACGACCTCGGCCCCGACGTCGGGTGCAGGCAGCCTACCTGTGCTGTCGGCTGCGACTGCGACCGTTACCTGGAGATATGGAACCTCGTTTTCATGGAATTCGACAGGAGCGCCGACGGGTCCATGAAGAAGCTGCCGAGGCCGTCGATCGACACGGGCATGGGGCTCGAGCGCGTAACCTCGGTCATGCAGGGCAAGATCGGGAACTACGACACGGACCTTTTCGTGCCGATCATCAGGCGGATCGAGGACATAGCAGGCTGCGCGTACGGGGAGAACGAAAAGAACGATATCGCCATCCGCGTTATCGCGGACCACGCCCGCGGTGCAACGTTCATCATAAACGACGGTATCCTCCCGTCCAAAGAGGGCAGGGGATACGTCTTGAGGAGGATTATCCGGCGGGCCTTGAGGTACGGGAGAAAACTCGGCATACAGAAAGAGTTCCTCAATGAGCTGACGAAGAACGTTGTCGATATCATGGAGGACGCATACCCGGACATAAAGAACAATCACGCGTACATCATGCGGGTCATAAAAGGCGAAGAGGAAAGGTTCACCGAGACACTCGGCATGGGTATGAAACTCTACGAGGAATTTACCCGTGACCTGAAAAGCAAAGGCGATAAGGTCATCCCGGGGGACCTGGTATACAAGCTGTACGATACCTACGGGTTCCCGGTCGACATCACGACAGACATGGCCGACGAGGACGGGCTTGCCCTCGACAGGGACGGCTTCGAGAAGGCGCTTGCCGAACAGAAGGAGCGCTCGAAAACGGGCTCACATATCAAGGGCGAAGAGTGGAACGAAGGGCACCTGGCAATATTGCAGAAGGGATTGTCAAACGTCTTTACCGGGTACGAAACGTTTGTAGACGAGGGTATCGTCCAGGCGATCCTTGTCGGGAACGACATTGTCGAGCAGATAGGCGAGGACGAGGAAGGCGAGCTTTTTCTCACAAAAACCCCGTTCTACGCGGAAAGCGGCGGGCAGATCGACGACTCCGGCACGGTTCAGGCGGGCAATGCCATAGCGCGTGTGACGGGCGTCGCCAAGATAAAGGAAGACCTCTTTGCCCACAGGGTGATCATGGAATCCGGTACGCTGCGCCGCGGCGACACCGTTTCTCTCGCGGTGGATGAAGAAAAAAGGAAGGGGGTGTCGCGGAACCATACGGCGACACACCTGCTCCAGTATGCCTTGAGGCAGGTCCTCGGGGACCACGTCAAACAGTCGGGGTCGCTGGTCGAGCCCGGCCGGATGCGCTTCGACTTCACGCACTTCGAGGCGGTGAAAGAGGAAGAGGTCCGCAGGGTCGAAGATATCGTCAATCAAAAGATAATGGACTGCGTTCCGGTCATCGTCAACGTCAGGAGCCGGGAGGAAGCGATACGGGAAGGTGCGACGGCGCTGTTCGAGGAGAAATACGGGGAAACGGTCCGCGTCATATCGATCGGCGATTTTTCCCGGGAGCTGTGCGGCGGTACGCATGTTGCCAATACGGGCCAGATCGGGAGCCTCTACATCCTGAGCGAAAGTTCCCTTGCATCAGGTGTGCGCAGGATCGAGGCGACGACGGGCATGGGGGCCATTGCCTATAAGCGCAGGGTCGAGGGGACCTTGAGGTCCATCGCCAGGAAGACGAATATCGAGTTTGACCGCGTCGAGTCACGCGTCGACGCGCTTCTCAACGATCTGGCGTCGAAAGAAAAAGAGCTCATGCATTTCAAGCAGGACGTTGTGGCAGGACGGGTCGACGGGGCTATCGCCGAGGCGCCCGATATCGGCGGCGTCAAGGTCGTCACCCTCTTTGTGGAGAATGCGAGCGCGGAAGACTTGAGAAAAGTGACAGACGTGGTGCGGTCCCGCGTCAAGGACTGCATTGTCGTCGTGGGCACCGAAGGTGAGGACGACAAGGGGCTCGTCGTCGCGTCGGTCAGCAAGGACGCGCAGAAGACATACAGTGCCGGAAAGATCATAAAGAATCTCACGGCGCACTACGGCGGCAAGGGCGGGGGCAATCCCAACACGGCCCAGGGCGGGATATCGGGCGTCAAGGTGAGGGAATCTCTCAAAAATGTTGTACAATTCATCGGCAATTAGTATGATGACCTGAAAAAGGGCGGATACATGAAAAGATACGCGGACAATCTCCGGAGCGTTCACCTTTTTTCAAATCTTAAGGACGCCGATCTCGAGACCATCTCCCGCATACTCTACATGAACACGTATCACCGGGGCCAGCTTATCTTCCAGGAAGGCGAGGAAGGCAACGCCCTCTTCATCGTCCTGGGCGGCAAGGTAAAGATCAGCCTGTATGACGAGGACGGCCGGGAATATGTTCTCGACGTGATCGGCAAGGACGGTTTCTTCGGCGAACTCGCCCTCATCGACGAGTTGCCGCGTTCGGCAAACGTCATCGCGATGGAGGTCTGCGACCTGCTCATCGTCAGGAGGAATGATTTTATGAAGCTCCTGATGGAGAACCCTTCCATCTCTATCAACATCCTGAAGGTGATGGCCGGCAGGCTGCGCGCCGCCGATGAAAGAATAAAGTGGCTTGCGTTCCTGAACGTCGAGGGCCGCGTCCTCAAGTATCTTCTCGATGTCGGGGAGAGGATCGGGATCAAGATGAAGGATTATACGATCATAGAAAAAGGGCCCACCCAGATAGAAATAGCCAACGCGTGCGGGTGTTCACGGGAGACCGTTTCCCGCATGATGACGTCGCTCGTCAAGAAGGGCATCCTCGGCGTCCGCAGAAAACAGTACACCCTGTTTCCCGAAACACGGACATTTTAATGAAAGGCTAAAACGGGACGTATGAAGAAGATAGTGCGCATCGGCCTTGCACAGGTAAACGCCACCGTCGGCGATCTTTCCGGCAACAGCACGAAGGTCCTCGATTGCACCGAAAGGGCGCGGGAGAATGATGTCGACATCATCGCTTTTCCCGAGCTCGTCATTACCGGGTACCCGCCTGAAGACCTGCTCCTGAAAAAAAGTTTCATCGATGCCAACATCAAGGCGGTACATGACCTCGCGGCACGGATAGACGGGCCCGCAGCCATTGTCGGTTTCGTCGACTCGTCTGCACGCGGCATATACAACGCGGCTGCGGTGATCTATAAGCGCAGGATACGGGGCGTGTACCGCAAAAGGTTCCTGCCGAACTACGGGGTTTTCGACGAGAAACGGTATTTCATCCCCGGGGACAGGCCCCGCGTTTTCCGGTTCGGGGACGTCGTCTTCGGGGTCGCCATCTGCGAAGACACCTGGTTCAAGGGCCCGCCGATATCCGAAATGGCCCGGATGGGCGCCGGGCTGATCTTCAATATCAACGCATCGCCCTATCATATGGGGAAGATATACGACCGTGAAGACATCGTCCGCAAGCGCGTCCGGGAGAACCACGCATGGATAGCCTATACGAACCTTGTCGGCGGTCAGGATGAAATAGTCTTTGACGGCCAGAGCTTTGTTATGGACAGATCGGGCAAGATCACTGCCAGTTCCCCGGCATTTGTGGAAGACCTCCTCGTGCACGATATTGAGGAAAGATCGCTCATGAAAAGGTCGGGCACGGATAGCGCGCCTGTTACCGTTATTACCGGGATTTCCGCGAAAAAGACGCCAAAAAAACCGGTCGGGCCGCATCCCGTCGTACGGCTCGATCCTGCCGAAGAGGTATACCGTGCGTTGACGCTCGGGCTTCACGACTACGTCGGCAAGAACGGGTTCAAAGGGACCATCATCGGCCTGTCGGGCGGAATCGATTCGGCGCTCGTCGCTGCGCTGGCTGCCGACGCGTTGGGCAAGGAAAATGTCACGACCGTTTTTATGCCGTCGAAATATACATCGCGCGAATCCCGTGAAGACGCGTATGAACTTGCCGGGAATCTCGGGGTGCGGCTGATCGAGATATCGATCGACGTCATCCTCTCAGGTTACCTCGAAAACCTGAAAAACCTTTTTGCGGGGATGAAAGAAGATATTACGGAAGAGAACCTGCAGGCGCGCATACGCGGCAATATCCTGATGGCCCTTTCGAACAAGTTCGGGTACCTTGTCCTGACGACCGGCAACAAGTCGGAAATGAGCGTGGGGTATGCCACTCTTTACGGGGACATGGCAGGAGGGTTTGCCGTGATCAAGGATGTCCCGAAGACAATTGTGTACGAGATATGCGCCTGGCGCAACACGCAGGGCAGGGTCATCCCTCAGCGGATCCTCACGAAGGAGCCCACCGCGGAATTGAAGGCTGACCAGAAGGACAGCGATACGCTTCCGCCGTATGACCACCTCGACCAGATATTGAAGAGCTACGTGGAGGAAGACAAGGAACCGACGACCCGCGACTTCCCCACCATGCCCGCTGCGGAGATCGCCCGGGTACTCAGGATGGTCGACTTAAGCGAATACAAGAGGCGCCAGTCGCCTCCCGGGATAAAGATCACCCCGAAGGCGTTCGGAAAAGACCGGCGCATGCCCATCACCAACAAGTTCAAGCCCTCGCAGGAGTAAAGGCCCCGACAGTTGTGCCGGCGTCGGGGGTTTTACTATCATCATCGGACCTGGAACGTCCAATTGCCCGTATGTCCCCTATATCGCTCGCCCTTATAAATTTTTTCAATTTTTTCCTACCATTTATCTTTGCAGTAGGATATATATGCTTCTAATACATCAATACTAAATAAAGGAGGTGAAAACTATGAAGAAGGCATTGGTATTTTTCTTTGCACTGGTAATCGGTCTTTCCTTAACATTGACAGGTTTTGCCGCCGACGAGAAGAAGGGCGCAGCCGCAACCCCGGCGACACCCGCCAGCCCGGCCACACCGCCGGAAAAGGTTGATGCACCGAAGGAAAAACCGGTAAAGAAAGAGAAAAAAGCAAAAAAGCCCAAAAAAGCCAAAAAGTCCAAAAAGGCTAAAAAGGCAGCCCCCGCCGAGGAAAAACCGGTAGAGGCAAAATAAGCGATTGACGTGAAAACCGTAAACAATGAAGGGGAGAATTCTTTCTTCCCTTCATTGTTTTTGTATGCCCGGATATCCCCGAAATGCGCATTAATGACCAATGCATTATCTTCCGCACCGTAACCTGCGAAAAATTGTCCGCACCGGGTTAGAGGAAATACCTAAAACCTGCTGATCCAAGTTTTCAGGACGGTAGAATTCTGTGATATACTACACGACCAATGAGAATGATCATTATCGATATCGACAACACCCTGTGGGATTTTGCACCTGTTCTTTACGAAAGGCTCAACCATACACACCCGGGTTTTCCCGATCCATCGCAGTGGCACTCGTGGAGCTTCTGGAAAGGGCTCATTTCCCCCGAAAAGCTCTATCGCGCCATCCGGGATGTCCACATGGAGCAGGACAATTTCCCGCCATACAACGATGCCCGCATTTTTCTGGAAAGGCTCAGGAAGAGGGGATACTATATCGTCATCGCGAGCCACCGGGAGAGCGAAACGCTTCCCTCAACGCGCAGGTGGCTCGAGAAGAACGACCTTCCCTTCGATGAGATACATCTGAGCTACGACAAGTCCGTTCTCTTCGACCGGTGCTGGGCGATCATCGATGACAGCCCGGTGACCCTCGACAAGGCCCGTTCTGCAGGCATCGTCCGCGCCGGCCTCAAGAACCCGTGGAACGAGCACGAGGACCACCCTCTCTTCGAGAACCTGGAAGAAATTTACAACTATCTGCGAAACGAATGTGGGTCGGCGAAAGGCTAAAGGTTATTCGCCGATTATTTTGACGAGGACGCGTTTTCTGCGGCGGCCGTCGAATTCACCGTAGAAGATCTGCTCCCATGGGCCGAAATCGAGGCGGCCATCCGTGATCGCGACGACGACCTCGCGGCCCATGACCGATCGTTTCAGGTGGCCGTCGGCGTTGTCTTCACCGACGTTGTGCCGGTAACCGGACACGGGTTCATGGGGCGCCAGTTTTTCAAGCCAGACCTTGAAGTCGTGGTGAAGGCCGCTCTCATCATCGTTGATAAAGACGGATGCGGTTATGTGCATGGCGTTGACGAGAACGAGGCCCTCCGTAATTCGACTTTCCTTCAGACACTCCTCCACCTCGCCGGTGATGTTGACGAAACCGACCCTTTCAGGGAGATGGAACCAGAGCTCTTTTCTGTATGTTCTCACGATGCCTATCCTTATCTTTCGTGTCCCTTGTCGAGGATTGCCGAGAGCTCTGCGAGAAATGTTTGAAACATCTCCTCGCCTTTATTCCCCATCTCCGCGTCATAACTGTAACGGAGCTTTACCCAGTTGTTCTTATACTGGGTCAGATATAATTTCGAGTTCATATCCCTTCCCTGCATGCGGAAGGTGAACAACGCCACGAGCGCCTTCCGGCCCGGTTTTCCCGGCATTGTCGTTACCTCACCGCCGGGCAGTCTCTTGACATTCTGTATGGCCCCCATTTTCTCCGCCTGGTATATATCGCCGATCGCCCGGTCAAGATGCTCTTTAAAAACAGGAGAGGAAACATCCGTGGGAATCTCTTTCATGCCGAGGTTATAGATGAATACCATCATGGAAGCGCCGGGGGCATTATATGCCACGCCCACACCAAGCTCGGGACTGTCAAAGACGGTCACCTTTGATTTGGACATACCCGCCATCGCGTCCGGGAAAACGAGGCCCGTAGCGGGGTTCTTATAGGTTTCCGCGGCGGTTATTGATGCCGCGAGGAAAAAGACCAGGGAAAAGAACGAGAGACAAAAGACGGACCGGCCGAAACGCTGCATTGTCACCTCCTGAATGTACTATGCATTACCATCGCGGGGAAAGTTAGGCAAGGAAAATGTTTGAACGGCTGACGGCTGACGGCTGACGGCTAACGGCTAACGGCTAAAGGCTAAAGGCTTCTTCTGCTGGGTTGCCTTTCTGCCCTAGTCAACATTTGCGTTGACAACCAGTCTCCCGGTTAAGCTCGTTATACTGTAAAGGCAAAGGGGGACGTCCTTAAGAAAGTAAGTAACTTAAAATCACCCGGTCCGGGGATAATAACGACAGGGCGGTCCGTTTAGTTGTTTGAGGAGTTTCTTACTTTCTTAAGGACGTCCCTCACATTTTTCCGGAAGGTTTGACAATGAATGAGTGGCAGTTGATATCCCTCTGCGATTGGAGTGTCTTACACTGAAACAATCTTAACCGGAAGACCGTGACTCTTCATTTATGAGTCTGTAGTTGTCAACGCTTATCCTGACCAGTGCAGCCTTTCAGGTTTTTTGTCGATCAGCCGTCCTTGTCTTTTAACGCCTTACGCCTTACGCCCTCACGCCTTACGAACAAAAAAGCCCCCGCTGCCTTTCGGCAAACGGAGGCTCATATTTCCGCTTGGAAGTTACTTAATGGCTTTGTGATACGACTGAAGCGCTTTCACCCTGATCTCGCCCTTGTTTGCGAGGGATGCCTTGATGCCTTCCGCCGTTGCCTTTGCCGCAGCTGCGGTTGTGATGTACGGTATTTTGTATTTGATGGCCGTTTTCCGTATGTAGGAGTCGTCGTATTTGCTGCTCTTGCCCGACGGCGTGTTGATGACCAGCTGGATCTCTTTGTTGTGAATGGCGTCGACGATGTTCGGTCTGCCCTCATGGACCTTCTTTACAAGCTTGCTCCTGACCCCATGCCCGGCAAGGAATTTGTGCGTGCCTTCGGTCGCTATGATGGTGAACCCCATTTTGACGAGCTGTTTCGCGACGTCGAGGATCTCCACCTTGTCGTGATCGACAACGGTCACAAGGACGTTGCCCGAGCGGGGCAGCCTCTGTCCCGCAGCTTCCTGGGATTTGGCGAATGCGAGGCCGAAGGAGTTCGCCATTCCAAGCACCTCGCCGGTCGATTTCATCTCGGGGCCGAGTGTCGGGTCAACTTCCGGGAACATGTTGAACGGGAAAACGGCCTCCTTGACGCCGACGTGCGGGTATTCCTTGTGGGTGAGGTGCATGTCCTTCAGTTTCTTCCCGAGCATGAGCTGGGTCGCGATGCGTGCCATCTGAACGCCGGTCACTTTTGAAACGAGAGGGACCGTCCGGCTTGCCCGGGGATTGGCCTCGAGGATGTAGACCTTATCGCTGGCAATTGCGTACTGAATGTTCATAAGGCCGACAACTTTGAGTTCTATGGCAAGTTTCTTCGTATACTCGTTGATCGTCTTAATGTGCTTTTCAGCCAGCGTCTTCGGCGGTATCGCGCACGCGCTGTCCCCGGAGTGTACACCGGCGAGCTCTATATGCTCCATGATGGAGGGAACGAAGGCGTCCCTGCCGTCGGAGATCGCGTCAGCCTCGACCTCGATCGCGTTTTCAAGGAATTTGTCGATAAGGATCGGCCTGCCGGGGGTGATGTCGACGGCGGCGTTGACGTAGGACTTGAGCATTTCGTCGTCATAGACGATCTCCATGCCCCGGCCGCCGAGGACATATGACGGACGGACCATGAGCGGGTACCCGATCCGCCGTGCGGCCTCGATGGCCTCCTCCAGCACGACCGCCGTACCGCTTTCGGGCTGCGGGATACCGATCTTCCTGATTATCTGGCTGAAACGCTTGCGGTCTTCGGCTATGTCGATACTCTCGGGCGTTGTGCCGAGTATTTTTACCCCTGCGTCCTCGAGCTGCCGCGCGAGGTTGAGGGGCGTCTGGCCGCCGAACTGGACGATCGCGCCGATCGGTTTTTCTTTTTCGTAAATGCTCAGGACGTCTTCCACGGTGAGCGGCTCGAAATAAAGTTTGTCCGATGTGTCGTAATCCGTGGAGACCGTCTCCGGGTTGCAGTTGACCATGATCGATTCGTATCCCTCGTCGCGCAGGGTGAATGCCGCATGAACACAGGTATAGTCGAACTCTATGCCCTGGCCGATACGGTTCGGGCCGCCGCCGAGGATCATGACCTTTTTACGCTTGCTGACCGCTACCTCGTCAGGGGCGTTGTATGTCGAGTAATAATAGGCCGCATCGGCCCCGCTGACCGGCACCCTGCACCAGGTCTCGTTCTTTCCGAGCGCGGAGCGCCTGCGCCGTATCTCGGGCTCCGCTATGCCGAGGATCATGGACAGGTACCTGTCGGAGAACCCGTCTTCTTTTGCCTTGACGAGAAGGTGGTCGGGAAGGGAGCCGCCCTTATGCTTGAGCATCTCCATTTCGACGTCGAGGATCTCCTTCATTTGCCCGATGAACCAGTGCTTTATCTTTGTTTTTTCGAAAAGCTCGTCGATCGTCGCACCCTTGCGCAGCGCCTCGTACATGATGAACTGGCGCTCCGAGGAGGGCTCGTTGAGAAGACGCATGAGGTCGTCGAGAGGCAATTCGTTGAAATTCTTTGCGAAGCCAAGACCGTACCTTTTCGTTTCGAGCGAGCGGATCGCCTTCTGGAAAGCTTCCTTATATGTCTTGCCGATGCTCATGGCCTCGCCGACGGCCTTCATCTGGGTCCCCAGCTTGTCCTCGGCCTCGCTGAACTTTTCGAACGCCCAGCGGGCGAACTTGATGACGACGTATTCACCGGACGGGACGTATTCATCAAGCCCCGATCCGCGGTAATAGGGTATGTCCTTCAGGGTGTACCCGCCCGCCAGTTTTGCCGAGATAAATGCGATCGGGAACCCGGTCGCCTTGGATGCGAGCGCTGACGAACGCGACGTCCTCGGATTGATCTCGATGACGACGATGCGCCCGGTTCCGGGGTCGTGGGCAAACTGTATGTTCGTCCCGCCGATCACCTGTATCGCTTCGACGATTCGGTATGAATAATCCTGCAGTTTTTTCTGGACCTCTTCGGAAATGGTGAGCATCGGCGCGCAGCAGAAGGAATCTCCCGTGTGGACGCCCATCGGGTCGATGTTCTCGATAAAGCACACGGTGATCATCTTGTTCTCGGCGTCGCGGACGACCTCGAGTTCCAGTTCTTCCCAGCCGACCACCGCCTCCTCGATCAGGATCTGCCCGATAAGGCTCGCGGAGATGCCGCGGCTCGCGATCGTGTTCAGCTCGTCCTTGTTGTAAGCTATGCCGCCGCCGGTCCCTCCCATCGTGTACGCCGGGCGGATAACGACGGGGTATCCGAGCCGGTCGGCGATGCCGAGGGCCTCTTCCACGGAATACGCGAGCGCGCTCTCAGGCATGGGGATGCCCAGTTTGGCCATGGTCTTTTTGAACTCGTCGCGGTCTTCCCCGCGCTCGATCGCATCGGCCTGAACGCCGATGATGCGTACGCCGTGTTTCTCAAGTATGCCCTTCCGGGAAAGCTCGGCTGCCAGGTTAAGGCCTGTCTGGCCGCCAAGGTTAGGCAGCAGGCCCTGGGGCTTTTCCTTTTCGATGATCTTCTCAAGCACCTCGATGGTAAGGGGCTCCACGTATGTCCTGTCGGCCATGCCAGGATCCGTCATGATCGTTGCAGGATTTGAGTTTACAAGGACGATCTTGTACCCCGCTGCACGCAGGGCCTTGCACGCCTGGGTCCCCGAGTAGTCGAATTCACATGCCTGGCCGATAATGATCGGGCCGGAACCGATAATGAGCACTTTCTTGATGCCTTTGATCCTGGGAGGCTTTTTCATGGGAGGGTGTCCTTTCGGATTTGCTCTGCATCCTAGCAGAAGAACATAAGCGAGTCAAGCGTTTTCGGGGGTTATCCGGGGCAGTTTTGCATGACATTCAGGCCACGAAGGGCCTTGTCGACCAGTCAAGACCGATAAAAAGACGTTTTTGTATCAAATTAGGCAAATCTGGATGGTTTTCCACAAAGGCATGGGGGCGATAAGGACATTTTTGTATCAGATCGTCCGATTTAATGAGCGGGACCCGGGGTCCTTGATAGACTGCTGGGACATGCCGCTCGGCAGTGTCAGGCAGAAGATAAGGATCACGGCAAAGAGTATTATCTTCAGCAGAGCAATGCCCGACGACATGGGCCCCCGCTTTCGGAAGGAGATGGGAGCAAACTGCATTGTTCCGAGATCGGAATACCTCTTCGAGTATTTCTTCTTTTCTTTTCGGGCTGCGTGGGCGATGATCAGAAGGCCCAGGATGACGACAAGGACATAAAAGACCAGCCGCGACCCGGGATTGAAAGATATTCTGCCCGATGACAATGCGAAATAATCGATCATAAACGACCCGACCCCGGACCAGAAAAAAAACTGACCCAGGGTTTGCCCCCGCCCGGTCCGGGCGCTTCCCGCAAGGAAGAGAAGAATAAAGAATATAATGAGGTCCTTGAGTGCTTCGTAGAGTGCGACCGGATGCCTGAAGCCGGCCGCAAAGGGATATTTGAAGCCCCACGAGGCGCTGGTGACCGAGCCGTACAATTCGCCGTTCACGTGGTTCGCTACCCGCACCATGACGAGCAGGAGACAGAACGGGATAATGACCTCATCGGCGATGGTAAGGAATTTCTTCTTGTAGAGGTAAGAAAAGGCGAGAGATCCTGCCAGCAGCCCTGCCACAACCCCCGTGACCGCCATTCCGCCGTGCCAGAATGACGCCATCTCCAGGTATCTGCCGGAGAAGACGCCGCGTTCATAGATAAAAACATCGAAGACGCGGCCGACGAGCAAGCCGAGAATACCGATGATGAGCGAAAGGTCGAGGGCCCGTGACGGGGATATCCCGATATATCCCCGCCGGATGATCAGCCATAAGAAAATGCAGAGGAATCCGAGCGCGTAGGCAAGCCCGTGGTACCAGAAACTTATACCCGATATTTCAGCGAATACAGGATCGGTATTGACGACATAGGGCCCGTCGAACACCAGCGTAACCCCCCCTCGCAGATCTGCGTTGAATTTTCCCGTTTCTCTCATTTTCCTATTCGCACCGAGATATTGTCAACTGAAGAATAAATGAGACCCTCCCGTTGCGGGAGGGAATTGGGGGACTTGAAAAACTAAAAGTGGGTGTGTGGGGGGGATTATGCTTCTGATTTTTCGAACGCCTCTTTCGGGGCGTTGCATATCGGGCAATTCCAGTCGTCCTGAAGCGATTCGAACGGGACGCCTTCCGCCTTCTCATCATATTTGTATCCACATATTGAACATGTCCATACCATACGAAAAACCTCCTTGTTTATGATCAATTCTTCTTCTTCCCGGCATCCGAGCATTCCCCGCAGATGCCGTAAAAATCGACACGGTTGCCGATCACCTCAAAGCCCTGTTTCTCACCCTCGGTAAGCCCGACCGGAAATTCTGTGAAGATATCCACGACTTTCTTGCACTCGATGCATATCAGGTGGTGGTGCGGTTCAACATTCGGGTCAAACCGTTTCTTCACCGGGTCTATCGAAAGTTCTATGACCATTCCCTGCTCTTTCAGAGTCTCCATCGTATTGTATACCGTCGCAAGGGACATTGTCGGAAACCGTTCATTCAGGGCACCGTATATATCGGCCGCTCCCGGGTGTGTCACATTTCCGTCCAGATATTCCATGATCGCTATCCTCTGGGGCGTCATCTTCATCGTCTTGCGCTTTACATCATCCATTTAATATCGCCTATCACCTAATATAGAATAATACCTAAGAATGATTCTTGTCAAGTATTTTTTATAAAATAAATATCAAACCCGGTTTTTGTGAAAGACCCGGGTCAACCGCCATCCCACATGGGATGTTCCGTCTTGACGAACCAGGCTGCAGGGTTCTCGAAATACTCCTCGGCATCCCGAAGCGCAAGGTAGTGTTCGTATTCGATGGACGAAAGAAGTTCAAAAAAAGCCTTTTCGCGTTCATCGATGGAAGAGGCCGCGAGGTCCTTGTAAAAAATGACGCCTTTTTCCTCAAATTCCGCAGCTATCCTGACAGCCTCCCGGTCATTGGGGTCGCATGGCTCGGCCCTGTCGACATTTTTGAGTGTCGTAAGCAGGATATCGCGGACGTTGGTCTGGTTGATCGTAAGCGGTACGGTTTCGGGCCACCTTGCCGCTTTTGCCCATTCCTCGTGCAGCTTCTTCAGTCTTTCATAATGTTCCACCTCGTCCTGTGCTATACGGTTGAACATGGCCCGGCCGACCGAATTTTGCGTCCTTGCGGCATTCTTCAGGTAAAAATCACGCTCGCGGTCCTCGTTGTTCAAGGCTGCTTCCAATGCATTGAGCCTGTCTTCGCTACCCATAGCGCACCTCACTTTTTTTGATGTGACTTAATATAGGGATGAAAGGGTGGAGAATCAAGGTGGGATAAGCTATGGGGAAAACCGTTCAACAGTTCAAGCGTTCAACAGTTCAACGATAAAAGAAGAGATACATTGGATTCCGGTATCATACTTAAGAAGCAACGAAGTGTATTTTTTGCTTTGAACGGTTGAACGGTTGAACGGTTGAACGGTTGAACCTTATTTTTTCATATTTTCAGCCTGTCCACGATCACCTCATCTATCCTCTTCTTACCGAGAAGCGCCATGATCAGGCGGTCGATGCCGACGCTGACGCCGGTGCAGTCGTGCCGTATCGATCCGAGGGAATCGAGGAACGCCTTATCGGGAGGGAATTTCCTTTTCCCCATGCGGGCCCTTATCCGGTTGTCCTCTTCGAAACGCATGAGCTGCTCTTCGGGGTCGGTCAGCTCGGTGTAGCCGTTCGCTATCTCGAGGCCGCCAATGTAAAGCTCGAACCTCTCGACCATATTCGGCCTGTCACGGAATTTCTTCGCCATTGTCGAGATGGATGAAGGCCAGCCGTATATAATAAAGGGTTTTTCACGGTCTAATTTTGGTTCTATCTCCTGGATGAACGCCTTGAAGAAAAGGCTGTTCCAGTCATCTTTATCATCGACCCCCGGGAAGCCCCTGCCGTCTAGGGCCGTGAACAGGGCGTCCCTTGTGAGGGGAAACGGGTCGAACCCCATGATACGGAGGAACAGGTGATCGAGTTCGTATACCGTGAACGGGGTGGTGAACCTTTCCTGGTCCGGCAGATCAAGGCGCCGGGCGACCTGTTCGACAAGGCTGCCCGTCTCCGCCATGATATCCGTGCAGGACCCTTCCCGGTACCATTCGAGCATTGTGAATTCCGTATTGTGTATCTCTTCGAGGTCTTCGACCCTCCAGACCTTGCAGATCTCGAAGATCCTCGTGTGGCCCGCCCGCAGCAATTTCTTGAGCCCCATCTCCGGCGACGTGTGGAGAAAATAAGGTCCCTTTCCGGATACCCACACCTCGAGCGGGTCTATATGCGGGTCAGGTGGAGCGGTTGCCATAAGGTTCGCCGTCTCGACCTCGACATAATCCCGATCGTAAAAGAACTCGCGCGTGAGCCTGAGCACGTCGTGGCGTGTTTTCAGGATCTCACTTATCTGCTGTATATGGCTGGTTGGCATGGGTCCCCGTTATGCCATGTTATTGCAATTCATCGAGCAAATCAGTATACTTTGTCCGTATCTTTACGGAGAGGTGACCGAGTAGGCCGAAGGTGCTCGCCTGCTAAGCGAGTGTACGGTGAAAGCTGTACCCAGGGTTCAAATCCCTGCCTCTCCGCCAAATTATATCGATTCCGGTATATCACAGCTGAATCATCTAATCAAGGATTAGTCAGACAGGAACAGGGTGGTGCGCGCTTTAAGGCCGGCGTCAGCTTTCGTACGGGAAGGTCATCCTGAATTCCGTACCCCCGTCGCGGGACATCTCGATCGTTCCTTCGAGCTGTTCCACCAGGGACACGACAAGCTGCATCCCCAGCGTTTCGGTACGGGTAAAGTCTATATCCTCCGGGAAACCTATGCCGTTGTCACGCACGATAAAAGTAATTTCATCCCCGGTCCGTTTGAGGCCGATCATGACCGTGCCCTCCCTGTCGTCGGGAAAGGCATATTTCATGGAATTTGAGTACAATTCGTTCAATATGAGCCCCAGCGGTATCGCCGTATCGATGCTGAACTGGATGTCATCCATCGCAACGGAGAGGTCTATGGCCGCCGCGTGGAGGTTGTACGACCGCGATATGTCGGCCAGCAGTTCCTGCCCGTACTCCCTGAAGTTTATGCGTGCAAGGTCCGTGGAGCGGTACAGCTTGTTGTGGATCATCGACATGACATGGATCCGCTTGCGGCAATCGTCGAGGAGCTCTTTTGCCTTCACGTCGCGGATCGTGCCGGACTGCAGGTTGAGGATGCTCGACACGACCATGAGATTGTTCTTCACACGGTGGTGGATCTCCTTGAGAAGGAGCTCTTTTTCCCTCAGAGATGTCACAAGTGCTTCTTCGGCCGCCTTGCGTTCGGTTATATCCTCTATCTGGGATATGAAATACGCGGGCCGGTCCGCGTCATCGCGTACCAGGGAAACGCTCAGCAATACCCACACGATGTGCCCGTCTTTATGAAAATACCTTTTTTCCATCTGGTATGTCTTGATGTCGCCGGAAAGCATCTGTTCCACATACGAAAGATCGGCATCAAGATCGTCCGGGTGCGTTATGTCCTGGAACGTCAGTGCAAGCAGCTCTTCTTCCGTGTATCCCAACAGTTCGCAGACAGCGCGGTTCACACGGAGCCAGCTCCCTTCCGGTGAAACGAGTGCCTTTCCAATGGAGGCATACTCGAAGGCCTTGTGAAAACGCTGCTCGCTTATGCTCAGATCGGCCTCGAGCTTTTTCTGCTCGGTAATGTCATGAACGAACGAGAATATAGACAAAAGGTCCCCATGGTTATCGAGCAGAACCGAGTTGTGCCATTCACAGACGATCAGCGAACCGTCCTTCCGGTAGTTCCTGTTGATATGGGTATTTGTGGTTTTCCTGCCATGGAACATATCCGCACTGAGGGCGGCCACTCTTTCGGCATCGTCTTCATGGACCCAGCGGATGTCCGTTATTTTTTTACCCAGGATCTCGCCGGCGGTCCACCCGAACATATCCCGTGCCTTCGTCGACCACCGGATGACCCTGTATTCCGGATCGAACCCGACAAATGCAAGGGGGGAGTTCTCCATATGGTGCCTGAGCATGCCGACCGCGCGGGTCAATTCCTGTTCCCGGTCTTTCAGCGCCTGCTCGGCTTTTGCCCGCGCAACGGCCTCCGCTATCAGGTCCGAAACCGTTTTCATGAAGGAAAGATCATGTTCGCTGAAGGTGTCCCGGGTGCTTGTCCCGAAGGACAATGTCCCGATGACATCGTCGTTCCGGGCGAGCAGGGGATGGCACGCGTACGCCCTGATTCCGTAGGACTTCACGAGCTCGGTGCGCTCATCCACTGTCGAGCATATGTGGTCCGCTATTATCCGCCGGCCCTCGCGCGCCACGCTTCCGCAGACAGCAGCGCCATAGTCGAGCCACTGTATCTTCCCGATCTCTTCTTCGGGAATGCCCGAACATGCGTTGAGCCTTAAGCGCCCGGCATTCTCGTCGGCCATGAAGTTAAAAAATGCCTGGCAATCGAGGTGGTCCATTACCCTCAGGCCGATGCTCGCGACAGCAGCCTCCGGGTCTGTGGATGAGAGGAGCGTTTCCGCTATTGCGGAAATGAGCCGGAAGTTTTCCTCGCCCGGGAGAAGCCTCTTTTCGCTATCTTTCGAGGAGCTTGTGTCGTCCATAGGGGCCCTCCGGTCCCGCCCTGTCCTGCGCAAGCCTACCGGTGCTTGAATTCCATGATGAACCGGGTGCCATTGCCTCTTTCCCTGCGCAGGGACCCGTCAAGCTGCTCGTTCAGCATTTCGACAAGCTGCATGCCGAACCCGTGCTTTGCGCCCTCGGGCATCCCTGTCCCGTTGTCCTCGACGACGAGCGCCGCTTGATCCCCGTCTGTCAGGAAAGATACATATATCATTCCCCGTTCCCTGCCGTCAAAGGCATACTTCATCGCATTCGTGATGAGCTCGTTTATAATGATGCCCACGGCCGAGAGGACCCTCGCATCGAGGGTAATGTCCTCAATATCGGTCGTGACGGACACGCTCTCCCGGTTGGCAAAGTTCTCTATGATCTCCTTAACGAGGGCGGGAAGATATTCCCTGGCAGAGATGGCCCTGAAATCCATCGACCGGTACAATTTTTCGTAGAGGACCGCCATGCTCCGGATGCGGCTTTTCGTGTCCTCGAGCATCGCCAGGGCCGCGGGGTCTTTGACCGTATCGGATTGCAGGGAAAGAAGGCTCATGATCGTGACCATGTTGTTCTTGAGCCGGTGATGCACCTCCTGGAGAAGTATCTCTTTTTCGGAAAGAAGCGACCGGACCCTCTCCTCATTTTGCTTGCGATTGGTGATGTCGGACACCGTGCCGGTGAAGAGATATGCGGACCCGTTCGCATCGAATACGGGAAAGCCCCTGTCTTCGACCCATATTTCCGTGCCATCCGGACGAATGACGCGGTACGGGATCACCCATGGTGTGAGATTCGACCTGTGAAGCTCAGATTCATCGAGGAAATGCTGCCGGTCTTCGGGATGGATGGCCTCAACGAAAGAGGTCGGTGATTCGTAGAGGCTTTCGGGTGTCCTGCCCCACAGTTTCTCGTAGGCCGGACTGACATATATCATGCGGTCTAACCCGGGTGTTGCCATCCAGAAGACATCATGGATGGTTTCGGCTATCAGGCGGTATTTTTTCTCGCTTTCTTCAAGGGATCTCTCAGTCCTGTATTGTTCGGTCACATCCTGTATCTGGGCCACGTAACCGGCCGGCTTGTCGCCTATCGCCAGGGGCGCCACCATGATATCAAGCGTGCAGGTCCCTTCCCGGGTCGTCTCGTATAAATTATATTTTTTGACCAGATCGAAACTAAAATCATATGTCCGCCTGACCGTTTCCCCCTTTTTCAGTCTGGCTTTCATGTCATCGGTAATGTTCGGGTCGTCAAAGAGGCTGAATTTCGCTATTTGCCCGGAGTGAACGACGCCGAACATCTCGAGGCAGGCCTTGTTTGCCACTTCCAGCCTGCCATCCGCATCATAATACTCGATGGCAATAGGAGATCTATCGAAAATGGCCATGTACCGTGCGAGGTCTAGTTCAATGGTTTCCGGTTCTATTGTTGTATGCAATGTTTATCCTGATCGCTGTGCGTCGTCTATGTTCCGTTCCAGCACGTCTTTCAATTCCCGGAACGCGTCTTCGAGGCCGGGCAACCTTTCGCGGACTCCCGGTGTGTCGTTTGCCCTGCCCTTGAGTTCAATATCATACGCAAGGGCACGGAGCCTTTCCGCCCCGATATTCGCCGCGGCGCCTTTTATCGTGTGGGCGCTGCGTTCAGCGCTTACGGCATCTCCCGCCCCGGCGTGCTCTTTCAATGTAGAGATCTGACGGGGCATATCGTCCAGAAAGGTGCGTACAATAATTGCCGCCAGTTCCCGGTCGTCCCCGAGAAACCGGTCCATTACCGTTCTGTCGAAGACCGGGGCCGCGGCCTTTTTATCGGCAGCTTTGCCCGGCGACGAAAAGACAGGCCCTTCGACATCGCCGGTCTTTGCCCACCTGTGTATGGCTTTCTCCAGGTCTTTCGGGATGACGGGCTTGCTCAGGTAATCATTCATGCCGGCCTCGAGACAGCGTTCCCTGTCTCCCTGCATGGCATGTGCGGTCATCGCGATGATCGGTATGGAGGGGTTGAGTACCCGGGATTCGGGATCGCGTATGCGCCGCGTCGCCTCCAAACCGTCCATCTCGGGCATCTGTACGTCCATTAAGACCAGGTCGTACGGGACCGCCTTAAGGGCACTGACCGCTTCCGAGCCGTTCGCTACGGCATCGGAATGGAAACCGAGCTTCTTCAAAATACCCATTGCGACCTGCTGGTTCGTAATATTATCTTCCGCGATGAGGATCCGCACCGAGCTTCGCCGCATCTCACGGACCCGGTGCCGCGTCACGATAGGGGGCCTTTCATCGCTGCCTGTCACGGATGTCAGCACAGCGGTCAGGCACCCCATGAGTTCGGATTGCCGCGCGGGTTTTGTCAGGTACCCTGAGAACCCGCTCTCCTCCATTTTCCGGGCATCCCCGCGCTGGCCGAGCGATGACAGGAGCACCATCCTGGTCCCGGCGAGCCCTTCGTCGCTGCGGACAGCACGGGCGAAGGCCGCTCCGTCCATGCCGGGCATCTGCATGTCAACGATCGCTATCCGGACGGGGTCGCCTTCTCGTGCTGCTGCATGCAGTGATTCAAGTGCCGTCGGGCCGTCACCCGCCTCGCTCACCCGCATGCCCCACACCCGTAACTGGTTTCCCATGACATCGCGGTTGGTCGGGTTGTCGTCCACTACGAGAACGCGAATGTCTTTGAGCTCTACAGGTATCGCCGCATGTTCCTGTTTTATGTCCGGCTGCTTCGCAAAACGGGCGGTGAATGAAAATTCAGACCCGGTGCCGGCGTCGCTCTTAAGCGTAATGGACCCGCCCATCATTTCCACAAGCTCCCGGGAGATGGCAAGCCCGAGCCCCGTTCCCCCGTACTTGCGCGTTGTGGACGCGTCGGCCTGGGTAAATTTTTCAAAAAGAATGGCCTGCTTATCCTGCGGGATACCGATGCCGGTATCCTTGATGGAGAACAGGATGAGCGCATCGTTATCTGTCTCCGAAACAAGGGCCGCCCTGATAGCGATCTCGCCCTTGTGGGTAAATTTTATTGCGTTGCCGGTGAGATTTGTCAGCACCTGGCGCAGGCGTCCGGGATCACCGCGCAGAAAGGACGGGACATCCGGGGATACCGCACAGATAAGCTCCAGGCCTTTTTCCGCGGCCTGCGCAGAAAAGATCACGCTGAAATCGTCGAGAAGGGCACGAAGGTCAAAGTCCAGTTCTTCAAGCTCGAACTTGCCCGCCTCGATCTTCGAAAAATCGAGGATCTGGTTGATAAGGGCGAGAAGCGCCTCGGCGCTTGACCGGACGGTTTCCGCGTAATGGCGCTGCTCTTCGCTCAACTGCGTGTCAAGCAAAAGGCCCGTCATCCCGATGACCCCGTTCATCGGCGTGCGGATCTCGTGGCTCATATTTGCAAGGAACTCGCTCTTTGCCGCGCTTGCCGCCTCTGCAAGGGCCCGGCCCTCAATGATCTCCTGCTCGGCTTTTTTCCGGTCGGTGATATCGAAGAAGGTTATAACGGCCCCCACGACCTTCCCGTCAAATACCTGCGGGTAAGACCAGTACTCGGC
The DNA here is from genome assembly GCA_963666485.2 of Syntrophorhabdaceae bacterium. Classification (GTDB taxonomy): domain Bacteria; phylum Desulfobacterota; class Syntrophorhabdia; order Syntrophorhabdales; family Syntrophorhabdaceae; genus Delta-02. Next base: position 1,111,435 of record CAXXUO010000001.1, read on the forward strand.
GGGAAAGCTGGTGCCGTCCTTACGCCACAGGACCTCATCGTTCACGGTGACCGCTTTCGCCTGGCGGAACGCCCGGTATATGTTGCAATCCTCTACGGGCATAGGACGCCCGTCGGGCCACGCGTAATGGATCAGGTCGTGCATATTTCTGCCAAGAAGTTCCTCGAGATGCGAGTACCCGAGGGTCCTGACGCATGACGGGTTTGCGAAGGTACAGTTTCCCTCGAGATCGATGCCGTAAATGGCCTCGGCGGTCGAGTCAAGAAGTATCCGGACACGCTCGTCGCTGTCCCTGCGTCTCTTTTCCGCCTCTTTCCGTTCGATGACCTTGCCGATGCGCTCGCATATCGACTTGAGCACGTCCGCCTCTTCTTTCAGGAAGGGTCCTTCGCCGTGATCGGGCATTTTCTCGAGATAGCCGACCTCGATGTGCCCCCGCCGTTGCCCGCTCGCCATGACGGGTGCGCTTAACTTCCATTCGGTTTCGTGGAAATTGGAGGTCCTGAATTCCGCGTCATCCACGGTGATCCTCGCATATGCCATCTCGGGGTAGAACCATCCCGGCGGGATCGCATCGGCAATGTGCTGCAGCATATCCCCGAGGGCGTCATATGTTTCGATGCAGTTCGCCACCGAGTAGATGCACCGCAATTCCTTCGTCCTTTCACGCAGCGTCTCCTCGGCGAGCATCCTTCCGGTCACCTTCCAGACGGCTTCCATGAGGAGCGATACCTGGAGGACATCCGTCTCGTCGTAATCCGCCTCTTTGTTGGCGAGCCCGACGACGCCGACGATCTCGAGGTCTTTGAATACCGGGACGGTCATAAATTTGCGGAGCATGACATGACCTTCCGGATATCCCTTCTTCAGGGGATGGTCTGCCTCAAAATCGTTGAGCACGATCGGCTTTCTCTGCCTGACCGCCTCGCCCCAGGCACCCGTTTTATCGAGTTCGTACCGGGACTGGGGGTTCGCGACGGCGCATTCGGGCATGACGTCTTTCGACCACGTGTTGAGCACGAATTCCCGCCGGTGCTCGTCGTAATAGTAGATATAACCGATCTTGCTCCCGGTGAGCCTGATCGCCTGTTCGAGTGCGTAGTCGAGAAACTCTTGGACGTTTTCCGAGGGGTGCTGCAGTATGTCGACAAGCCTTTTCAGGCGGGACGCGTTGCGTGCGAGTTCATCTATGATGTGTTTTCTCTCTGTTATATCGCGCAGGTACGCAAGAATTGCCGGAGCGCCCATGTATGTGATCATGTTGACCGAAACTTCTATTTCAACGGGTGACCCGTCTTTGCGGATCCCCTTGAATTCATATCGTGCAGGGACAAACTCACCCTTCTGCCGGGCCCTGGCGTAGCCGGCGACCTTTTCGCGATCGTCGGGGTGAACGATCAAATATTGCTCGGTGCCGGCTATCTCGTCAAGGCTCGTATACCCGAATATATCGAGGAACCTCGGGTTTACGTAAACGTGCGTGAAACCCTGGACTATTGCGACGGCGTCGTTCGACGATTCTATGGCAACGCGGTACCTTTCCTCGGATTCTTTCAGGACCTCTTCGGCCTGTTTGGTTTCATTGATGTCGCGCGCTACGTGTACCCCGCCGGCAAGGTCTCCGTCCCGGGAAAAAAGCGGAGTGCATGTTACGAGAAAATGTCCGCCGATCTTTTCCTCAAAAATCTCGGCAACATGCTCCTGGTGATCGGCCATAAGTTTTGCGTGGGGGCAAAAAGAGGGCGGGGCGTCGGTCCCGTGAACCACCTGATAACATTTGAGGCCGACGGCATCCGGGGGGAGCGTGCCGAGTTTTGCCGCCATCGCACGGTTGATGCGCCGTATCGTATGATCAGGCGCCATTATGGAAATGAGGTCCGGGACCGCGTCGAACGTCCTTTCCCATTCATCCTTGGCCCGAAGGATCTTTTCCTCGGACGCTTTTCGGTCGGTTATGTCATGAACAGTACCGTAGAGCCGATAAAAACCGGCACCGTCGTCTTCGAAACACCGTGCAGAGGAATGTATCCAACGCTCCCCGCCCGTCTTCGTTGTTATCTTTATCTCGCAGTCGCTTGCTTCCCCGGGTTTGAGGTCCAGGATGTTCCGCTGGAAATCAGGAAAGGAACCCGGGTGGACCATAGGCTTCCAGCATCCCCATGCGACAATCTCATCTATGCTGTAGCCCGTTATCTTTTCCGTGGCGCCCGCTATCCAGTCGATCGCGTATTCGCCGCCCGGTGATTTTGTGCACGAATAGATGTAGTCCGCTATCATCCCGGAGATGTGCTTGTGGCGGGCCTCGCTTTCCGCCACCTTCCGGTGCGCCTCGTGCAGCTTGAACGCCATCTTGATCGAGGCGTTGAGGACCGTCTCGCCGGAATCTTTTACCACGTATCCGTACGATGTTATCTTTTCGGTTTTTTCTACGATGTCCGCCTGGGTATAGCTTGACAGGAAAAGTACCGGGACATCGATCTCCCTGAGGATGATCTCGGAACATTCCGTGCCATCCATCTTACCCTTGCCGAGGTTTATATCCATCAGGATAATATCTGGCCGCCGGCCTTTTCTTACTGCCTGGATGGCTTTTTCCGCGGACGATACGGTCATGACCTCATAACCGTACTTCTCGAGCGCCTTTTTCTGCGACATGGCGATCAGGGCTTCATCTTCCACGAGAAGAATGGTCTTTCTGTCTCCCACCCGGACCTCCTCGGGGCTAAGAATGGCGCGGGGCGGTCCCCGTCACGCACTGTCCCCGGCTATCTGTATTGCGAGCGAAAAAACGGTCCCCTTGCCGCGTACGATGTCAAGGTTTCCTTCGAGCTGTTCGGTCAAAAGGCCAACGATCTGCATGCCGAGGCCTGTGGCGTTCTCCATGCTGAAGCCGTCAGGCAGGCCCGCCCCGTTATCTGAAACCATAAGGACTACAGCGGGGCCCGATGAGGAAAGGGCGACCGCGACCTCACCGCCCGTGCCTCCGGGGAAGGCATGCTTGAGAGAGTTCGTGAGAAGCTCGTTCAGGATAAGGCCCAGAGGTGCCGCTGTTTTCACATCTATTTCGACAGCGTCGAGGTCTTTTCGGACGGCGATCCTGTCGTTGTCCTGCAGGTACGAGGACGCGATCGATTGGATGATAATTTCGAGGTAGCGGTCGAGCCTGACCTTGCGCGAGTCCCCCGTCTGGTACAACAACTGGTACAGGTTGCCGAGGGACCGTATCCGGTCGTTGACCGACTTGAGCGCCGAGCGTGTCTCCTCATCCTCGTGGTTGCCGATCTCTAAAGATACGAGGCCCGCAATGATGGAAAGGCTGTTCTTGATGCGGTGCTGAAGCTCGCGGAACATGGAGTTCTTCTCTTCCAGGGCCCTGGCAATGATATTTTCCGCTCTTTTGCGGTCGGTGATATCCTGGATGGTCCCCATGACACTGTTCTTCCCGGAGGCATCGTCATGGAAGAAGAGCCCCCTGTCAAGGACCGTGATGTAATGACCGTCCTTGTGCCGCATCCCGTATTCCACCTGGAACCTGTTCTTCATTCTCGCGGCCTCGTTTATTGTCTCGAGTACCCGCGAGAGGTCCTCCGGTTCGACCAGGCCTTTCCACTGTTCGAAATAATTCGATGCGATCTCCTTGGGCCCGTACCCGAGAACCTCCCCGAGGCTCCCGCTGAAGGCTACCATTTTGTCGTCCAGGGTCATATCGTACACTATCTGCCCGGAAGAACCGACGACAAGGTCGTACCGCTTTTTCCATGCAAGTGCTTCATCCTCGGCGTGTTTTCTCTGCGTGGTCTCATGGGCGAAGATCACTATCCGGGAGACCGTCCCGTCGTCGTCAAACACCGGCGAGCAAAAGAGTTCGAAGTTCCTCCCGTCCCGGACATCCTCGAAATAGACCGTTTCACCTGTTGCGGCGACGGCGTCTACCCCTGCCTTTCTCCGTTTCGCGACGGCAGGCGGAAAATGATCGTAGAGACAGGTCCCCACAAGCTCGTCCACTTTTTTACCCAGCCGCTCTGCGCCGGTCGTGTTGGAAAGCAGGACAGTCCCGTCCCGGTCGACCATCACAAGGCTCTCATGCGTTGCATTGATGAGGGTGCGGAGGGTGTCCTCATTGTCCGTGCCGCCGCCCGCCGGTGCAACGCGCGGTGCGGCAGGCATATCCGGGCGGGGCATGTCGTCACGGCCCTCCGGTGCCTTGTAAAACTGGGGATACAGCTTGGCCGCGCACTCCGGGCAGATGCCGTGGCTGAACTCGGCATCGGTATGTTCCCTGACGTACGCCTCCACCTGTTTCCAGTACCCCTGGTCATCCCGTATCCTTTTACAGCTCGCGCAGATAGGGACGATGCCGCGCAGCGTCTTCACGTGGTCGAGCGCGTCACGGAGCTCTGCCACGTTGTCCGCCAGTTTGCCCTGTAATTCTATCATTCGCCTGCCCACCTCGATCCTGGCCTTCAATTCGCCCGGATCGAAAGGCTTTGACAGGTAATCGTTGGCCCCGGCGCTGAGGCCCTCGATGATGTCGGCCTTTTCCGTCTTTGTGGTGAGCATGATGAGGTAGGGCGGGTTGGTGCGCTGATCGGCGCGCAGCGCCCTGACAATGTCGAGCCCGTCCATTTTCGGCATCATCCAGTCGAGTATTGCAAGTTTCGGCGCGTCAGGCCCTTCCAGTATCCCTAAGGCCTCGAGCCCGTCGACTGCCTGCACCACCTCGTGCCCCGCTTTTCTCAGGACGGCATCGAGCAATACCCGGGAAGTGAGATCATCTTCAGCAATGAGAATTCGCATCGTTAACCCGGCCTCCCGTCACCAGATCAGGTTGAGCCTGCGCAGCTCTTCCAGCAGCTTCGTCTTCTGGATCGGCTTCACGAGAAAAGCATCGCATTTCCCGCGAATGGCTTCGATCACGTTCTCTTTGTCGGCGAGGGCGGTCGTCATGATTATTTTCATCCATCGGGATATGACGAGCCCTTTTTCCTCTTCCAGGGCCCGTATCTCCTTGAGCGCCTGCTGGCCGTCCATTTCGGGCATCATGATGTCGAGGCAGATGAGATCGTAGGGCTCCCCGGATTGTTCCGCCAGCTTTACGGCCTCCAGGGCCTCCTTGCCGTTGAATGCCATGTGCACCGGGCCATATTTTTTCAGAAGCTCCTGGAGAAGCAGGCGGCTTACAAAATCATCCTCGGCTATCAATGTTTTCATGTTCTTTTCCCACCCAGATTATTTTCCCCGGAGGTCTTTCCCGTTGCGTGCCAGCCCCCGCCGGGACGCGCCGATCTGTCGAGCAGCGCCCGGACCTCCGCGAGGAGCTTTTCGACGGTAAAAGGCTTCTGAATGTAGCCGGCCTGATCGTCGATGAGATACTCCTTCACGAGCGAGTCCCTGTCATGCCCGCTCATGAACAGGGCACCGATGTCCGGGTTTATCCCTTTCATTTTATCGAGAACGGCCTGCCCGTTCGCTTTCGGCATGACGACGTCGAGTATCACGAGCGAAAAGCCCCCGTCGTACTGCCTGAACTTTTCCAGGGCTTCATCCCCGTCACGCGCGGTTATCACGGTATAACCGTGGCTTTTAAGCCCGGTCTCGACGAAATCGCACACAAGGGATTCATCTTCGGCAAGGAGTATCTTTTCGCTGCCGGCACGGGGTGAAGCCGTCCGGGCGATCGAGGCCTCCCGGTCTATCGGTTCGGTCAGGGGGAAATACACCTCGAAGGATGTTCCTCGTCCCGGTTCGCTCTTCAACGTTATAAACCCGCCGTGCTGCTTTATGATGCGGTAGATGATCGACAGGCCGAGCCCGGTCCCTTTCCCCGCTTCCTTCGTGGTAAAGAAGGGGTCGAATATCTTTTCCCGGATCGAGGTGTCGATCCCGATGCCCGTGTCCGATACGGTCAGGAGCACAAAATTACCCGAATGGCCAAATTCAGCGTAGACGTCACTTTGCGCATCGAGTGTACAGCGGCCCGTCCTGATGCGTATGGTGCCGCCGTCCGGCATCGCGTCGCGGGCGTTTGTCGCCAGGTTCATGATGACCTGTTCTATCTGGTCCTGGTTCGCAAGGACCACGAGCTTTTCTTCGTCGAACCCGATGTCGAGCACAATGTCGTCCCGAAGGAGCCTTCCTAAGAATGTCTCGAATTTCCGTATGATCCCGTTGATGTCGACGGGCATCCGGGCAACGGTCTGTTTCCTCGAGAACACGAGGAGGCCCTTGGTCACGTTCGTCGCCTTCTCGCAGGCGCTGGATATGTTGTCGGCATAGATGCTGAGCATCGGGTCGCTTATTTTCAGCTTCAGAAGGCCCGCGTAGCCGGAAATGGTCGTGAGGATATTGTTAAAGTCATGGGATATGCCGCTCGCCAGCGTCCCGATAGCCTCGATCTTCTGGGTGTGCCGAAGCTGCGCCTCGAGGAGCCGCTCTTCCGTGACGTCCCGGACGCTGCCCTGGTAGCCGGAGCGCAGGCCGTCCGCGTCCTTCAATTCCACGGCATTGACAAGGCATTCGAGGACCTTCCCATCCTTCCTTTTCAACTTCATGGGAAATTCCTTCACGGAACCTTTGAGGTTGAGCTCGTCGATAATCTTGTCCGCATCGGCCGTATCGTGGCACAGGTCGACGATCCTGACCCCTGTCATCTCGGTGTCGTTGTAGAGGAAGGTATCGAGGAAGGACCTGTTGTATTCTGTTACAGCCCCGGCTTTGTCCGTGATGAAAATGGAATCCTTGGAGTTCTCGAACAGCGTGTGGTATTTCTTTTCGCTCTGCCTGAGGAGCTTCTCGGTCCTGTGGCGATAAACGGCCATCTCGATCGTCGTGTGCAGCTCGCGGTCGTTGAAAGGCTTGAGGATATACCCGAACGGCTCCGTTATTTTCGCCCTCTCGAGGGTTGTGTCGTCGGCAAACGCCGTGAGGTACACGATGGGGACGTCACAATAGTCCTTGATCATCGCTGCGGCTTCGATGCCGTCGATCTTGCCTTTCAGTTTTATATCCATGAGAATGAGGTCCGGTCTTATCTCCCGGGCCTTTTCAAATGCCGCCGCCCCTGTCTGGACTATCGCGGCAACCTCGTACCCGAGCCCTGACACGCTGCGCTCGATGTCCTTCGCCACGATCCGTTCATCTTCAACCAGGAGAATGCTTATCATTTCCGTCTCCTTATTCTTCATGCCAGGCCCCCCGCATTGTCATGGTAACACGCGTACCATTGCTATTGGCGAGATGGAGGTCACCTTCGAGCTGTTCCACAAGCGTCATGACGAGCTTGAGCCCCAGGGATTCGGCGTTCCTGATGTCAAGGCCCTCGGGCAGGCCCACTCCATCGTCCGCAACGGTCAGGACCGTACCATTTTCACCGGACCTGAAGCCGACAAACACATTGCCCTGCCCCCTGCCCGGAAACGCGTGCTTGATCGCATTGGAAATGAGCTCGCTTATGATGAGACCGACGGGGACCATGGTATCAATATCAAGGAATGTTTCGTCAGAGTCAATAGTGTATTGCATATTATTCGCCATAACACCATAGGACCTGAACAGGTCCCGCAAGAGCTCCGCCGCATATTCACGGAAATGTATCCCGGACAGGTCGTCAGACTGGTACAGTTTTTGATGGACAAGCGCCATCGTCCTTACCCGTGACTGGCTGTCCCGGAATATCTCGAGCATCTTACCGTCTTTTATATGCACCGATTGCAGGCTCAGCAGGCTGGATATGATCTGCAGGTTGTTCTTGACCCGGTGATGGATCTCCTTGAGAAGGACCTCTTTTTCACCGAGCGAATCGCGCAGGCGGTCCTCGGACCTTTTCAAGTCGGTGATGTCCATGATGACACCCACCAATCCTTCAATTTCTCCATTTTTCCCGAAAAAAGGCGCCTTGTGCGACATCAGATTGTGCCGGGCCCCGTCCGCATAGGGGATCGTGACCTCATATGTGTAGGGCTCTCCTGTGTCGAATACGACACCGTCTCCCGTCGTATTTATCTCCGCCACGTCCCGGGGCATGACGTCGAAAACGGTCTTGCCGGCGACAGCCTCCCGGGAAATCCCGAAAGCTTTTTCATACGCTTTGTTGCACCAGAGGTACCTGCCCCCGCGGTCTTTATAAAAGAGGGGAGCCGGCAGGGCATTTATCACACTTTCCAGGAGCAGGCGCTGTTTCTCGAGGGCCGCCTCCATCTGTTTGCGCGACGTTATGTCCCGGGCGGTCGCCAGGATGCAATATTCACCGTTCAGCGTGATGCGGTTCAGAAATACTTCGACGTCAAACAGCGACCCGTCGTGCGGTCGGCGGGCCTGCCATTCAAAATGGTGCGCGTGGCCCTGCAGGACGCGCTTCCAGATAGCCGTCAACCCGTCGCGGGATATGCCCGGCGCAGAATAATCCTCCACTATGGACAGGCCTGCGGCCTCGGCGCGGGTTACCCCGTACATTGCGAGCATCCGGTCGTTCACATCGATGATGCTGCCGTCACGCCGGTGAATGAATATCGCGTCGCTGATGCTGTCGAAAACGCTTTGAAGGGTCTCCTGCGAGCTTTGCAGGGCAATTTTTGCCTCGTAATTCTCACGCTCCCTCTGCTCGAGCTGTTTGGCGGCACTGTTGAGAACGACGGCCAGTTCGTCGAGTTCGTCCCCTACCCGGGGTATGTCGATCTTTGAGAAGTCGCCCAGGCCAAATTTTCGCGATGCCCGCCGCATTATATCGAATCGTTTCCCGATAGTTAATCTGCTGAACGCCCATGCGATCACCAGGATAGCCAGGAAAGATGCCAGGAGAAGCCCGATGCCCGCAATAAATTCCCTGCGTGCCACGGTATTCAATTGGGAAACAGGGACCCCCACACGCATATAGAGAAAAGGCCGGTCTTCCGCGGGGAGCGTGAACGTCCTGTAGGCGTAAAACCGTTTTGTCCCGTCAACGCCCGTCTCCAGGAAGGTGCCCGAGGCGGCAGGGCCGCTCATATGGCCCATCATGCTCCCGAGGTCCTGCCGGCCGGTATAATTTTGAGTATCAGGGTAACGGTACAGCCTTTTTCCGGCGTGATCGGTAAGGGCTATGATCGAACCTTCGGGGAGTTTTGCGATGGAAATCAGCTCGCCATACGTGTCAAGCTCGATGGCTGCAACGAGGACCCCCACCGCGTCACCCCGGCTGTTTAATACAGGGTATGCAAAGTGGAGGCGGGGCCTTCCGTATGTCGCGCCCAGGACGAATTCCCCGACAGAGAATTTCTTCTTCGTCATGGCGTCCCGAAAGTATTTCCTTTCACTCAGGTCGACCTTGCGGATGGGAAGGGCCGATGCGATTATCGATCCCGCGGAATTGACGACGTAAATGTTCGCATATGCGCTCTTTTCTGTCTGGACCTTTTTCAAAAGGTGTGTGGCGGCGGGGATATGCATGATACCGGGCGAATGAGACAGTGTGGAGAGCACCTGCTCGATCCCCATGATCAGGGTCTCGTTCTCGTGGCCTAAGAGATGGACCATCCTTTCCAGCTCGAATTCGGCCTGCGCACGGACATATTCGCCAATCTTCATCCCCAGGAGGCCAATGACGATGAGGCCGGGAACCGCGCTTATAAGGACAAGCACGACGATCCGGGTTCTTATTGACCGAAACCGCATTGTTCATGCCCCCGGGTATCGTGATGGATCTTTCGGCATCAGGATCATTCCCGCGCTGTGTTCGCTCTCACTATTGTCCGGCGAGGTGCTCTCTTCGCCGGGTGGAACCCGAGTTTCGCCAGTTCATCAGCAAGTTTCGCCTTGTGTATCGGTTTTACCAGGTAGCTCTCGCACTGCGCCCTGAATGATCTCATAATGTCCCGGAAATCGTCGAGGGCCGTGGTCATCATTACCTTGACACCATTCAGGCCCGTTATTCCCCTGCTCTCTTCCATGTTCCTGATCTTTTTGAGGACCTCCTGCCCGTCCATCCTCGGCATCATGATGTCGAGGCAGACAAGGTCATAGGGTTGCCGGGAATTGAGGGCATATTCGAAGGCTTCGACGGCCTCTATCCCATCAACGCTCAGGTCGACCTTCCCATAGCCCGAGAGCATCTTCATCAGGATCTTGGCACTCGTGATGTCATCCTCGGCAATAAGTATTTTCATGAGCCCCTTCCTCCTTTTCATTCAGGGAATGTGCATTGAAACTGAGGCTGACGTTAAAGGTCGACCCGTTCCTGCCGTCGCTTACGACCCAGACATCGCCCCCCATCATCCGGACAAGCTCCTTGACGATGGCCAGTCCGAGGCCTGTCCCGCCGTATTCACGCGTTGTCGAGGGGTCGGCCTGGGTGAATTTCTCGAAAATAATGCCCTGCTTATCTGACGGGATCCCTATCCCGGTATCCTGCACGGCGAAAAGCACCGGGACCTTGCCGTTCCCGTTCCCGCCCATATCCCGCGAGACCTTTCCATTGATCCGCGAGACCCTTACGGAGACGGAGCCTTCCCGTGTGAATTTTATGGCGTTCCCGATGAGATTGAGCAATACCTGCCTTAACCTGACCGGATCGCCCCGAAGTATTTCCGGAAGTCCGGGATCGATGGCGTATTCGTAGGCGAGGTCCTTCCCGCGTGCCTTTGCCGAGAGAATGTTGACGCTCTCACTGACAACATTGCCCAGGCTGAAGTCTATATCCTCGAGTTCGATCTTCTGGGCCTCGATCCTCGAATAATCGAGGATGTTGTTTATCAGCATCAACAGGGTGTTGGCACAACCGCCTATATCGCGGGCATACTCGGCCTGTTCGTCCGTGAGGTCAGTGTCGAAGAGCAGCTCGCTCATCCCGATGATCCCGTTGAGCGGTGTCCTGATCTCGTGGCTCATGTTCGCAAGGAACGCACCCTTCATCCTGCTTGCACTCTCCGCCATCTCCTTCGCGCGCCGCATTTCCCGCATGGCTTTTTTCCGCTCCGTCACGTCAAGCAGTGACGCGATCAACTGCATTGTCCCCGGTATCCTGTTTATGGTCGCGATAATGTCCCGCAGGGAGCCGTCCCTCACCCTCACGGCGAGCTCCAGCTGTTTCGGCGAGGCCATGCCGTCATCCATGCAGGTTTTGAAATAACTCTTCATTTCCTCGCAATCCTTGTCGGAAGCAAGGCAGGCCGAAAATGAGGCACCCTCCACCTCGGGCCTTTTGTACCCGAGGTCCCGTTCAAATTCGCCGTTTACCCGGGACACGATCATATCGGGTTCGATGATGACCGTGGGGTTCCCCGTGTTCTCGAACATTGCCCTGTAGCGCTCCTCGGATGCCCTGAGCTTCAAGTCCATCGCATGGCGATATATGCCGATCTTTATGGCGATATCGAGCTCCTGGTCGTTGAAGGGCTTCACCAGGTAGCCGTAAGGGGCCGCGGTTTGCGCCCGCTCCACCGTCACGTCGTCTGCGAATGCCGTGAGAAAAATGAACGGTATGTCACGGGTGTTCTTGATGACGTTTGCCGTTTCGATCCCGTCCATGGTCCCCTTGAGCATGATGTCCATTAAAACGAGGTCCGGTGCCGCGGCATCTATCTTTTCGATCGCCTCCGGGCCGGACGCCGCGCTTCCGCAGATATGGTATCCAAGGATACCAAGCCTGTTCCTGATATCCATGGCTACTATTTTTTCGTCTTCAACGACGAATATTTTCTTCCTGCCGCTTTGAGGAATGTTCTCTGAGATCATGCCGGTCACGCCTTTTATGAAACAGTTAGCATGTGCCCGCCGCCCTCCAAAAAGGGCGGCGGGCACAAATTCGCTTTTGTCTATACAGCCATCTTCTTGTCTTTGCGGTCCTCCAGGGCGGCGCTCAGTTCCGTCACGAGGTCAATATCCTCCGTGGAGAAGACCTTGTCGATGTTGAGGATGATAATGAAAGCGTCGTCGCGCTTCCCCATTCCCTTGATGAATTCGGTCTTAAGCTGCGTTCCGATCTTGGGCGCGGGCTCTATCTGGTCAGGTTCCAGTTCGAAAACCTCCTGGACTGAATCGACAAGCGCGCCTATAATGGTCGTCTCGTTCTCGAACGTCACCTCGACCACGATGATGCATGTGTTGATGGTCCTTTCCGTCCGGCTGAGCCCGAACTTGAGGCGCATGTCGAGCACCGGGACGACGCTCCCGCGCAGGTTGATCACCCCTCTCATGAATTCAGGGGTCTTCGGGACCTTGGTCACCGTCGTGAATTCCAGTATCTCGCGGACATTTGCCACGTCGAGACCGAAGATCTCCTCGCTCAGTTTAAATGTCAGGTACTGCCGTGTCTGTGTTATGCCGGTCACGCTCATGGAGGGCCTCCTTAGAATCTCTCGAAGTCGTCGTCGAGATTGTCAGCCATGTCGATGTTGATGCCCGACCCTGACCACTGACCGTTGCCGTTCCTGCCGTCCTTCTTCGTTTTCTTCCCCGCTGCCGGTTCTGCTTTCGCTTTCGCCATCGCCTTCGGGGCCGCGTGTGCGTGCTGCATGGGCTTGCGGGCATTGAAATTCCGTGCGCCGGAACCGCTGTTCTCTACCCTGAAGAAAGCTATGGTGTCGAGCAGCTGGTTCGATTGCCCGGCAAGTTCCTCTGTCGTTGACGCGATCTGCTCCGCGGCGGATGCATTCTGCTGGATGACCTGGTCAAGCTGCTGGATGGCCCGGTTGATCTGCTCCGCACCGGAGTTCTGCTCGTTGCAGGCAGCGTTGATCTCCTGGACAAGCTCCGCCGTTTTCTGGATATCCGGTACGATCCGTGTGAGCATCTCGCCGGCTTTTTCCGCAACGTCGACGCTGCTTGCAGACAGTTTGTTGATCTCGGCTGCAGCCGTCTGGCTTCTTTCCGCCAGCTTTCTTACTTCCGTTGCGACAACCGCGAATCCTTTGCCGTGCTCACCGGCGCGCGCTGCTTCGATCGCCGCGTTGAGCGCCAGGAGGTTCGTCTGCCGTGCGATCTCTTCGATGATCGAGATCTTGTTCGCTATCTCCTTCATTGCCGCTACGGTCTCGGTGACGGCCCTTCCGCCTTCCTGCGCATCACCTGCCGTCTTCTGGGCGATCTTCTCGGTCTGCTGCGCGTTGTCGGCGTTCTGCTTGATGTTTGAAACCATCTGCTCCATCGAAGAGGAAACCTCTTCGGCGGATGCCGCCTGTGTGGATGCGCCTTCGGACATCTTCTGCGCACCGCTTGACATCTCCTGGCTTCCCGAGGCGACGTTTTCGGCCGCGCCCTTGACGTCATTGACGACGCCGGTCAGTTTGTCGACCATGGAGGCGAGAGCCCTCATGAGTTCATCCTCGGGGGACCTTTCCCTGGCCGTGACGGTCAGGTTGCCGTTGGCTATTTCCTGTGCGAGCTTTGTCACTTCATTCATCGCGTCGATCAGGACATTGAGGTTGTTCTTGATAACGTTGTACTGGCCTTTGTACTCATCGGAGATCTTGCCGGGGATATCACCTTTCGATATCCGTTCCACGTAGTCCGCCGTCACCATGAGCGGGTTGACGATGTTCGTGATCGTGTCGTTGACACCCGACACCAGCTTGTTCCACCCGCCGATGAAGAGGTCTGCGTTCGCCCTCTGGTCGAGCTGACCGTCCGCAGCCGCCTTGATGATCTTGTCGGTCTGCTGGAGAAGCTCGGTCATCATCTTCACGACCGCGTTGAGGTTGTTCTTGATAACGTTGTACTGTCCCTTGTAGACGTCGGTGATCTCCGGCGGGATGATGCCCTTCGATACCTTGTCCACGTAATCCGCCGTGACCATGAGCGGGTTGACGATGTTGGTCACAATTTCGTTGACGCCGAGGACGAGCTTCTTCCATCCTCCGATAAAGAGGTCGGCATCTGCCCGTTTGTCGAGTTCGCCGTCGGCAGCGGCCGTGATGACCTTGCCGGCCTCGGTGAGCAGGTTGTTCATGATATCGATGCAATTATTGAGGTTGTTCTTGATCTCGTTGAAGTCACCCTGGTATTCATCAGTGATCCTCTGCGGAATGTCGCCCTTCGAGATCCTGTCCACGTACTCCGCCGCCACGTTGAGAGGCCCGATAACCGCGTCGAGGGTTTCGTTGACGCCCTGGACGATCTTGCGATAGTCGCCCTGGTGCTTCGATGCGTCGGCCCTTGTCGCGAGCTTGCCTGCGACTGCCGCTTCGACGAGCAGGTTGGCGTCGGCCACGAGGGCGTTCATATTGTCGATGCAGTTGTTCAGGTTGTTCTTTATTTCGTTAAAATCGCCGTTGTAGGAATCGCTGATCCTCTGCGGGATGTCGCCCTTCGAGATCCTGTCCACGTACTCCGCCGCCACGTTGAGGGGCCCGATGACCGCATCGAGCGTGTCGTTGACGCCCTCGACGATCTTGCGGAAGTCTCCCTGGTGTTTCGATGCGTCGGCCCTGGTTGCGAGCTTGCCTTCTACCGCGGCCATCGCCAGTACATTCGCATCGGCCACGAGCAGGTTCACCGCTTCGATGCAGTTGTTCAGGTTGTTCTTTATTTCGTTAAAATCGCCGTTGTAGGAATCACTGATCGTCTGCGGGATGTCGCCCTTCGAGATCCTGTCCACGTACTCCGCCGCCACGTTGAGGGGCCCGATGACCGCATCGAGGGTTTCGTTGAATCCCCGCATGAGTTTCTTGTACACGCCGGCGAGCTGGTCAGCGTCAGCCCGGGCGTCGAGCTTACCCTGTGTTGCCGCTGTTATCAGGACCCCCGTCTGGTCGACAAGTGTCGATATCGCGTCAATGCAGGTATTGAGGTTGTTCTTGATCTCGTTGAAATCACCGTTGTACTCGTCCGTGATCTTCTGCGGGATGTCGCCCTTCGAGATCCTGTCCACGTACTCGGCCGCCACGTTGAGAGGCCCGATGACCGCGTCGAGCGTGTCGTTCACGCCCTCAACGATCTTCCGGTATTCACCCTGGTGCCTCGACGCGTCAGCGCGGGTTGCGAGCTTGCCTTCCACCGCCGCCTTCGCCAGCATGCCTGTGTCGTTGATGAGGTTGTCGATCGTTTCCAGGCACCCGATGATAGCCGGAAGCAGATGGTCTTCTTCGCTTCTCTTGCCTACCTTTATCAGCTCGGGCAACTCCTTTGTATCGCCGAGGGCGATCTCGTTGATCTGGCGGGTCACGCCGCGGAGCCGTTCCCTCACCTCGTTGACCGATTTTCCGATCGACGCGAAAACCCCCTGGTATACCCCTTCAACACTCTTGCTGTGGTCGTTGAGCGTCATCCTGTGGAGGACCGCGTCGGCCTCGACAAGGCCCTGCAGCCCGTCGATACAGTTGTTGAGGTTGTTCTTTATTTCATTGAAATCGCCGTTATATTCATCCGTGATCTTCTGGGGTATCTCGCCCTTCGAGATCCGGTCCACGTACTCGGCCGCCACGTTGAGAGGCCCTATGACCGCATCGAGCGTCTCATTGACGCCCTGAACGATCTTCTGGTATTCACCCTGGTGCCTCGATGCGTCCGCGCGGGTCGCGAGCTTGCCTTCCACGGCCGCTTTTGCCAGCATGCCGGTGTCGTTGATGAGGTTGTCGATCGTTTCCATGCACCCGATAACGGCGGGGAGAAGGCGGTCTTCGTCGCTTCTCTTGCCTACCTTTATCAGCTCGGGCAACTCCTTTGTATCGCCGAGGGCGATCTCGTTGATCTGGCGGGTCACGCCGAGAAGGCGATCCTTGACCTCATTGACGGCTTTCCCGATCGACGCGAAAACTCCCTGGTATACACCTTCAACAGATTTGGTGTGGTCGTTGAGGGTCATCCTGTGGAGGACCGCGTCGGCCTCGACAAGGCCCTGCAGCCCGTCGATGCAGTTGTTGAGGTTGTTCTTGATCTCGTTAAAATCGCCGTTGTAGGAATCTGTGATCTTCTGGGGTATCTCGCCCTTCGAGATCCTGTCCACATACTCGGCCGCGACGTTGAGAGGTCCGATGACGGAGTCGAGGGTGTCGTTCACGCCCTCAACGATCTTGCGATAGTCGCCCTGGTGCTTCGACGCGTCGGCGCGGGTCGCGAGCTTGCCTTCCACGGCAGCCTGGGCCAGCATGTTGGCATCCTTTACCAGTTCCTTCAGATTGGTCCGGAGGTTCTCCAGGTTTTCGTTGATAAATGCCTTCTTGCCGGGGAATTTCTCGAGTTCCGCTTCGAAATTGCCCCGTGCGAATTCGGCGACACACGCCATGGCTTTCTTCTTTACCGATATGTGGCCGTTCACCATGTCGTTGACGCCGCGTGCCATCACCTGGAATTCACCCTTGAACTTCGCAACATCCATGACGACATCGATGTCGCCGAGGTCGTGCTGCCTGCTCATGTTCGTCATCTCGGTGACAAGGTCGAGAAGGTTCTTCTTGAGCATGTCCAGCTTCTCGTTGGCCACCGCCTGTTTGCCCGGCAACCTGTCGAGGGATTTTGCAAGGTCGCCCTCGGCATAACTGCCCACGACGTCGAGGATCCTGACGGCATTGTCCACGTGGAGCTTTGTCACCTGGTTCACGTAATCGGCCATCTGCCTGAATTCGTCATCAAGGCCGGCTGTCGGTATGAAATGATCGATATCGCCCGCCTTGTGACTGTCGAGCATCGTTTTGAGCTCGCCCATAAAAATGTCTTTTGCCTTGTTGCCCATACTATACCCTCCTTCCTTTCTGTATTATTTCAAGATCTTTTATCCTGGTTCCGGTAAGCAATGCCTCACCTCCTAAAAGCACAATAAACGTGCGGTTTTTACGTTCCTTAAGGTCGTGGAGATCATATCAGTGATTCCTTTATTGCTCGGGTGCTCGTGGCCTGCGAACAGGTGCCGGATCTTCAGGCTGCTGAGCAGCTCCAGGGTCTCGACGAATTCCGGCGCATACGTCCCGCCGACCGACAGTATCCGCAGGGATGTATCGCCCGAAAAAAGGACCCCTTCTTCCTCGCAATAGATGCATATAGAATCGCTCGAATGTCCCGGCGCGTGGATGATACGGCACATGCGATCGGCAATATGGATGAACTGGCCATCGGACAACAACTCGTCAACGTGCGGCCCATCGGAGAATGCATACACCTTCGGGTGGTAAAGCCTTACGATCTCGGGAAGGTTCCCCATATGGTCGAAGTGGTTGTGCGTGAGGATCACCTGGTCCACGCGCCTTTTCCCCACGCCAGTCGGTGCCTGCTCGATCGCCTGGAAGACCGAAGGGTCGCTCCCGACATCGATGAGCGTGTTCACGTCCTCCAACCGGCTCCACGTACCGAGCGCCAGGTAGGCGTTTGAGGAATAGACGGTATTGTCGGGATTGAGCAGCTGCACTTTCATTTCACGGCCCCGTTCTTCTTGTGTATCTGGCCGTCT
The DNA here is from genome assembly GCA_963666485.2 of Syntrophorhabdaceae bacterium. GTDB lineage: Bacteria > Desulfobacterota > Syntrophorhabdia > Syntrophorhabdales > Syntrophorhabdaceae > Delta-02. The sequence goes on from CAXXUO010000001.1 coordinate 1,128,785, forward strand.
CCGACGACGTGTTCGAACAGGGGGCGCATCTCTTCCGGCATCTTCTGTGTCTGCTCGGTCGCAAAATAACCGCCGGCAGTCAGGGCATTGTGAAACATCCTGATGACCTCGATCCTTTCGCTCTGCTGGAAATGAAGTAGCACGTTCTTGCACATGATGAACGTGAAATCGCTGCCCACGGGCTTGAGCGACAACAGGTTATGCTTCATGAACTGGACGCTTCTCTTGATGGGGTCGATCACCTCGTAAAACCCTTTTTCATCAGCAGGCTTGAAATACTTCTCGAACAGGTCTCTGGGTGCTCTCTGGAGCTCTTCGTAGCTGTACACACCCTTCCGGATTATTTCGCCGAACGTGTCCTGGTCGTCGATATCCGATGCAACGATCGTGAGGTTCTTGAAGGCAAAATACCCCATCTTCTCGGCAAGCATGATGGCGAGTGAGTACGGCTCGGGGCCCATCGCGCAGCCGGCGTCCCAGACCCTGACCTTGCTTCTGCCCATCGAGAAAGGGACGACGTGCTTTATCGCGAGCTCGAGTATCTGCATGTCCCTGAAAAAGAAAGTGAACGCCATTAGTGCACCATTCTCCGGGCTTCGTCTATCTCGACGCACTGGATTATCTTTCCCGCATCCACGATGAGGGCCACGTTGCCGTCACCTAAGATCGTCGCCCCCGATATCCCCTCGACATCCTTGTATATCTTGCCGAGGTTCTTGATAACGGTCTGATGTTCACCGATCACGTTGTCGACGACGAACCCGACCCGCGAACCGTTCACGCCGGTGACGACTATCTGTTCGATATCCGGCAGCTCACCGTTTATCTCAAATTCCTTGCGAAGCCTTATATAGGGGACGAGCTCGCCGCGGATCGGGGCCATGTTCCGCCCGTTCGATCTCCTGACGTCCTCCCGGGTGAGCTCAACGCATTCCTCTACTATGGAGAGCGGCAGTATGTAGCGGTCATCCCCCACCCCGACGAGGAGGCCCTCGATAATGGCGAGCGTGAGCGGCAGCCTTACCGTCACGGACGTCCCCCTGCCCGGTGCGCTCTCAACCTCGATCGTCCCGCGCAGCGAATCGATGGACCTCTTCACGACATCCATGCCGACGCCTCTTCCGGAGACGTTGGTCACCTTTGGGGCTGTCGAGAAGCCCGGCATGAAGATAAGCCCGAAGAGTTCTTTATCCGTCATCTCGGCGTTCGGGGCGATAAGCCCTCTTTCGATCGCCTTCGACCGGATCGCCTGCGTGTCGAGGCCCTTGCCGTCATCGACTATCGTGATGAGGACACTGGCGCCCGAGTGAATGGCCGAGAGCTTGATGGTGCCCGCACGGTCTTTTCCCGCGGCCTGCCTGTCGGCCGGTGTCTCGATGCCGTGGTCGATGCTGTTGCGTATGATGTGAACGAGCGGGTCGTTGAGTTTCTCGATGACCGTCTTGTCGAGCTCTGTCTCGGCGCCTTCCGTGACGAGCTCTATTTCTTTTCCCAGTTCCTGGGACAGGTCACGGACGAGGCGCTTGAACCGCCCGAACGTCGTGCCGATGGGCAGCATCCTGATGTTCAGCGTGTTGTCCCTGAGCTCCGATGTAAGCCTTTCGATCTCTTCCGCAACGGAGATGAACTCATTGTCTTCCGTCCCGGACGCGATCTGCGTCAGGCGCGCCTGCACGGTGACAAGTTCACCGACAAGGTTCACGAGGATATCCAGTTTTTCGGCAGGTACGCGGATGCTCGTCGCGCTTTCCTTGTCCTGGCCTGCCTGGCGTGTCATCTTGACCTGGTTTTGCTCCGCCAGGGCCGACATGACCTTGTCAGGAGAGACGAGGCCTTTTTCGACGAGCATTTCGCCGATCATTTTCTTGTCCCGCAGCACATCATGGAGGTCTTTCTCCGAGATGTCGCCCTTTTCGATCAGGATCTGCCCCAGCTTCTTGTATTCCGTATCGCCATCGAAACCCCTGTTATCGATGACATCGATATGTATCTCGGCGCTGTCCTCGATAAATATGAATACGTCCCTGATGACATCGACGCTCCTGTCCGTCGTTAAGATGACGTCGAAATAGGCATAGCAGGACTCGGCGTCGAGCTCATCGAGTGAGGGGACCCTGTCGAGCTGGGCTATCACCCTGCATTCCCCCAGTTCTTTAAGTTCGGACAGAATGCGCAGGGGATTGCTCCCGATCCGGAAGAGATCGGCCCCCGGGATGAAGCGGATCCGGTATGTAAGGCTTGCCGATTCCGGGTCAGGCGACGTCCCCGGCGCTTCGCCGGGCCCATCCGGGAGCTTTTCTGCAGCGGGGGACCCCGGTGCACATGCTTCTTCATCGTCTTTTTCCAGGAGCTTCTTGAAGGCTTGAACGATCTCGCCGGCATCGATCTCAAGCTGGGCCTCGTCACCGGGGGCCGGGTCGAGCATTTTTTTTATCTGGTCCCGCCCTTTGAGCGTTAAGCTGATGAGGTGAGAGGACACGCGCATCTGCCCGGAACGCACCAGGTCAAAGACCGTTTCTATCTCGTGGGTGAAGTGTGCAATGTCATCGAACCCGAACATCGCACCCGAACCTTTTATAGTGTGCATGGACCTGAAAACGCGGCCCACCAGGTCCATATCATCAGGGTTCTCTTCGAGTTCGAGAAGGGCGATCTCGAGGTCCGCAAGGAGTTCCTGGGCCTCTTCCCGGTATGCGTCAGAGTAATTACTGTCAGTCTTCGTCATGGCCTCATCTCCCCGCTGCTGCCGCAGCGCCGTCATACCAGAGGCAGTCTGCCGGCTTCTCCGCCACGCATCCCGCGTGACGGGAAAAACCGGACTCCCTGACACTGTCTGTAAATGCCGCAGATCTGTGCCCGTCGAGTGATAGCGCTATTTTGCGCTGTTCACAGGTCCTGTGCGCCGCACACAAGACCTGGAGCCCCGCCACATCCGCCTCTGACAGGGACTCGACATTGAACATGACCGTTTGTGCACCGGACAGGATCTCTGTGAGGGCCCTGGCGATGGCCGCGGCCTTGTCGATCGTCAGGCTGCCGGTGAAATAGACGGTGCGCGTCCCGTTTGCACTCTCGACCCGCATGTCGTCTGCAAGCTGCTGCCGCTCCTCGATCATTTTCTCCACCCTTAGCGTCTCGAACTTGTTCAATGAATCTTTCAGTATCCTGGCGGATACCGGTTTCTCGAAATACTCGCTGGCCCCGAGCGCATAGGCCTCCTGCATTGTTGAGGCGTTGCCGTGCCCCGTAATGATGATCACGTAGGCGGCCGGCGATCTCTTCCTGACAAGCTTTAAAACCTCGAAGCCGCCTTCCTTCATGGTGCCCGAGAGCCTTAAGTCCGTGATGACGCAAAAATAGTCTTTCTGATCGATGAATTCTTTTGCCTGATCGAGCGTTTCCGCTATATCGACCTTTGTTTCCTTGTTTTCCAGGGATTTCTTGAATCCCAGCAATATGTCGCTTTCATCATCAACAATGAGGATATTTTTCATAGCCAGCCCCTTAATGGTCCGTGTGAACCTGAAGATCAATCATGGGAAACACCATCATCATGGTCGCGGACTAGAACAGGGCAAGAAATATGCCAGAGATTTTTGTCGTTGTAATATCTGGATTTTATTTGATTAGTTTAATTCGGCGCACAGCTGATATGTTTCAGGTGAAACAGAAATGTTTCACCTGTGAGACAAGAGGTCACTTCGGCTCTTTATTTTTTTTTCGATAGAGCGTTGCGCGGGAGATCCCGAGCGACCGGGCTGCCTTGGCCATGTTGCCGCCGCTTTGCCGTATGGCGTCGTCTATGAGCCGGTCTTCCTGGGGCGGGCTGTCCGATGCCTTGAACTGGGGTTCGATAAAGAAATGCTCCGCCCCGAGCAGCGATCCGCCGGAAAGAAGGACCGCCCGTTCGAGGACGTTCTTCATCTCCCTCATGTTGCCGGGCCAATGGTAGGCGCGCATCTCCTCCCGGACGCTTGCGGGCAGCTTCAGGTGCCCCATGTTCATCTGCCCGAGAAAATACCGGGTGATCGCGTCAATATCCTGGACCCGGGAGCGCAAGGGCGGAATGGCGATGGGGAACACAAATATCCGGTAATACAGGTCCTGCCGGAATGCGCCCTTTCTCGTCTCCTCGGCCAGGTCCTTGTTCGTTGCGCAGATGAGGCGGAAATTGCTCTGCCGTGTCCGTACGTCGCCCAACCGGCGGAATTGCTTCTCCTCGATCACCTTGAGAAGCTGGGCCTGTACCAAAAGGTCCATGTCGCCGATCTCGTCGAGGAAGAGGGTCCCCTTATCGGCATATTCTATGAGGCCCACGCGGTCCTGGGATGCCGACGTAAATGCACCCTTCGTGTGTCCGAAAAGCTCACTCGCGAGAAGGTCCCCCCTTAGGCCCGAGCAATTGACCTCGACGAAGGGTGCCTGACTTCTCCGGCTTCCCTCGTGGATCCATCGTGCGAGGACACCTTTACCCGTCCCTGTCTCGCCGGAGATCATGAGGATCGAATCGTTGTCGCATGCAATAGCGGCGAGCCTCTCGACCTTGCTCATCTCCGGCCCTGTGCCGAAAAATGGCGTGCCTTTCTTTGCAAGGCGCTGGGCCACGTGATGGTCTCTTCTTAACGAACCGAACTCTATCGCTTTTTTGAGGGACACCTCGAGTTCGGCCATATCGACCGGTTTTGTCAGGAAGTGGTCCGCCCCCCTGCGCATTGCCTCGACGGCCGTAGGTATGTCTCCCAACCCCGTTATAACGATAAGCGCAATATCGGGCCTTTCGGAGCGCGCCTCGGCGATCCAGTCTATACCGTTGCCGTCGGGAAGATTGAGATCGAGCAGGATACCGTCAAATGTCCGGGAATTGAGAAGCTCCCTCGCCTCGCTCAAACTTGCCGCCACCTCCACGTCATAACCCGTCTTGCTCAGGTACCGGTTGAAGGCAAACTGAACGGCATCGTCATCGTCGACGACCAGGACGAGCGGTTTCATAATGAACCTCCCCTGTAGGCGGGAAGACCGATCTCAACGGTGCATCCGGGCCCCGGGTCATTGTTGCGCACCGAAACGTTCCCTCCCATTGATTCCACGAAATGCTTAACAATGCTCAGGCCAAGCCCTGTTCCTCCCCGGCGCGTCGTAAAAAATGGTTCGAATATCTTGTCGAGGTTCTGCTGCGCGATGCCCGTTCCCGTGTCGTGGAAGGATATGGCCAGATGGCCGTCCTGCCGTTCATTGAGCGCGATCCTGATGTCGCTGCCCTTTTCGCTGTGATGGACGGCATTGTCGAGGAGGTTGATGAATACCTGCTGCAGGCGGGCGCTGTCCGCCATGACAAGCTTGTCTGTGATGGCCGGTGAGGATTCAAGCTGCACCGTGTAATTATGCGATACGTCTGTCTCATTCCACAGGTTGATGGTGCTCCTGCAGATATTTTCGATCGATTCCGGCTGGATGCTCGCTGACTGGAGGGGTTTACCGAGGTCGAGCAGGTCTTTCATGAGGCGTGAGAGCCTGTTGACCTGGCTTTTGATATGAACAAGGTAGGGGCCGTATTCCGTGTCCTCGCCGATATCCTGAAATAGCGCCTCCGTTATTGCGAGTATGGCGTTGAGCGGATTGCGCACTTCGTGCGCCACGTTGGCGGCGATCTGCCCGAAAACCTTCATCTCGCGTGCGTATTCCAGTTGTTTTTCCATTTCCTGCCGGTCCGTCACGTCCCTGAAGACAACGACAGCACCGGACGCTTTTCCTGTTTCATCTTTGATTTGGTCTATATTGCCCTCGATCGATATCAGGTGGCCATCGCATGCTTCGAGAACGCTGCCTTCGGGGAATACCGAAAAGCCTCCGTCGCCGGCATCACCCCCCGGGACCTCGAGGGGCTCCCCGCCGTCACCGGCAAGGATGCGAAAGGCCTGCGACACGGGGATTCCCTTGGCCTCTTCGAACTTCCATCCCGTCAATTGTTCGGCAATGGTGTTCATGAGAACGACCTTTCCGTCGATATCAGAGGCGATGACCCCGTCGCCGATGCTGTTCAATGTGGTTGCCAGCCATCTTTCATTCTCCTTTAGCCTTTTCACGATCGCGTGCTTGTACAGGGCCATTTCCACAGTGGAATGCAGTTCGCGAATATTGAATGGTTTGAGGAGATAGCCAAAGGGCTCGGTCACCTTCGCCCTCTCCAGGGTCTTTTGATCAGCGTACGCCGTAAGGTATACAATCGGGACATCCATTTCGTCCTTCACGATCATCGCGGATTCGATCCCGTCGATGTGACCCTTCAGCCTGATATCCATGAGAATGAGATCAGGAATTTCACGCCTCGCGGTCTCGATCGCTGCCCGGCCTGACACGGCAGTCCATACCGGCCCGTAGCCGAGGGTCTGCAGCATCTTCTGGATGTCCCTGGCAACGATAACCTCATCTTCGACGATCAGAATCTTTACCTGTTTCTCGATCACTTTAAGCCACCTTAAGGGTACTTACATATTTACTTTAAATGTGATAACGAACTCGGTCCCCGGGTCCTTTTTCAGTTCGATCGAGCCTTCAAGCTGATCGACAAGGATCAGCACGAGCTGAAGGCCCATTGAGGCATATTCCTCGAACCTGTCAGCCGGGCCGGCGAACCCTATCCCATTGTCTTTCACGGACAATATGCACGCATCGCCATCCCGCGTGAACCGTATCGAGATCAAACCTTCGTGTCCCGACGGGAAGGCGTGTTTTATCGCGTTGGACACAAGCTCGTTTATGATGAGCCCGCAGGGGATTATGGCATCCAGCGTAAGTTCGATATCCGACGCCGAATGCTCGATCCTGAGTCGGGAATTATCGACGCCGTAGCTCACGCACAGGTCCCCGACCAGGCTCGCTATATAGCCGGCGATATTGATCTCCGCCAGGTTCTTCGATTGATACAGCTTGTCGTGTATAAGGGACATGGACCGGATGCGATTCTGGCTTTCCCGGAATATCTCGTGTACCTTTTCGTCCTCGATGTGCGCTGCCTGGAGGCTGTACATGCTGGATATCACCTGGAGGTTGTTCTTTACCCGATGGTGTATCTCCCTGAGCAGCACCTCTTTCTCCCTCAGGGCCGCCATGATCTGCGATTCGGCGAGCCTTCTCTCCGTGATATCGTAAATGACCATGATGGCGCAGTTCCTTTTGTCCACAATGAACGGGCTTACGCTGAAGATGGACCAGGTTTTGCGTATCCCGCCTTTACTGTCGTCATATATCATCGCCTCTTTATCACGGACGGGATTCGCCCTGACGAGGGCCTCTTTGATGGCGGAAAAAAAAGGACAGGTGGGGCATTCAGGGGAATTGCCGCACCCGGCAGGATCTTGAAGCCGGTTAGGGCACGCGATGATATCCCCGAACCGCTTGCGGTTAAGGTCGAATATCGATCTCCCGAAAAGGTTCTCGGCAGCGGGATTTGCAAAGATGACCTGCTCCCGGTCGTCGATCACAAGCATGGCGACAGGCGTCGAGATGAGCATCGAGCTTAAGTTGTCCCGTTCCTGCTCAACGGCCCTTGCCAGCATTTCAGCCCTTTCCTCCGATAATTTCCGCTTGGTGATGTCGGTGAAGACCGTTATGGAGCCGGCGAACGCCCCATCGTGATCGATGAGGCTTTTCGAGGATATGATGCACCACACGACAGGGCCGTCCCGGTGGCGCATCTTCGCTTCATATATCTCGGACCTTCCCATTCTGCGCTCTCTCAACTTGTTTGAGAGACCGGGAATATCATCCGGGAAGACGAAGATCTCAGGCGTTCTCCCGATCATTTCTTCTGGAGAATAGCCGGTCAGCTGCGTCATCGCGGGATTGACAAAGGTTATCACATGGTCCCGGTCAAGCTGCACTATGCCTTCAAGCGTGGTCTCGAAGAGTGTCCGGTAGAGCGCTTCGCTTTTGCGCAGCTGATCTTCAGAGATCTCAAGCTTTTCCTTCGCCTGCCTCTGTGCTATGCCTATCACCATCGCGTCCGTGATCCGTTCGAGAAATTCGATGATGTCCGGTGAAAAAAAATCCCGGGCGTGATTGTTTACCTGGACAAGGCCGAAGGGGACGCCGCCGAGCCGCAGGGGGAAAAGGCCCACGGATTCATAGCCCATGCTGTTGCACCGGTTCCGCGTCCTGGTCTGCCGGTCTTCGTCGCTCGTCGATGCAAGCAGCTCGGTCGTGCAATTGGAGACGAAGCTGCCGTATGGCGTAAAGAAAGGCAGGGAAGGGTCGACGCGGCCGAGGATGATATTTCCGCACATGCATTCGATATACGCATTTCCGTCACTGTCGCGCAGCAGGGCGCCCGTGTCGTCGCGGGCGCACAGGGAGGTCTCGAGAAGGAGGAAATCCTGGGGGAACCCGTGCGATACATAATACGGGAAATCCTCGCCGTCCTTAAGGCGGATCCCCATCGCGTCGCAGGCGAGCCAGCCTTTGAGGAACTCACAGATTTTCCTGATGAGATCGGGCATGCCGTCGTCCTTGTTAAGGAAGGACATAACGGTGATCGTGGCTCTCTGGATGTCCTCGAGCCGGGTCGTTGCGCTGCGGTCACTCATGGCGCGTCACCTGCCCGGGGCGGCGCGGTATGGTTTCCCTTGGATGGCAGGCTGGCAGGACCAAATTTGAAATGATTTTTACCGAGGGTACTCCCTCTTTTGCCGTAATGCATAGACTACCCTGATGACACCCCATACCCTGTTATTGAGATCGTGTAACCAATTATTATAATATTTCGGCATCAAAGACAATCCCTTAATTTCGAATCAGCCGGGGGATTGCCAGGGTCTCGTCCGAGAGACGTCACCTTATGTTTTGCATGCCAGGCCCTGAAAAAGATGCCCGGCATTTTTAGGGGAGGACGAAGCCCTTCTGCGAAAATTATAGAGCGATGGGGGGTTGCAGAAGCTTGAGCTTCTCCTGCTTTTTTCTTCACCAGGAATATGTGTAAGAGAGCCGATATTATCCTGCGAAGATATTTTCAGAAGGGCTTCGTCGTGAGGGGCTAAGCTAAACATTTATTCGCTTCATCCATTTTCTTCGTTTTTTTGGTACGTAAATATATAGAGCAAGATCCATGCCAGTGTGCACTTATCAGACAATAGCTTGATTTATTTGGGTATTTTAAATACCGGACACGACGGGTTTGTGTATCACATGATACATAAATGTCATATCATGAGACAGTAAGAACGCCTAAATTTGACGATATCCTATTTTCCGACCAGTGCCTTGATCTTCGGCATGGCCCGTTCAGCCGCTTTTATGCCCTCTTCCATCAATGCCTTTTTCTGGGTGAAATCGAACATGGTTATTCCCTTCGTATCGGGCTCGAGTATGACGTCGGCGTAGGCCAGTTTGCTCTTCGAGTTGACATGCATCATGATGGCTATGGATTGGGCGATGACGTCGATGACCGAATTTATATCCGTGTCGCGGACATCCTTCTGGAGATTGACCGCAATGATGACGTCGGCGCCTTTCGCACGAGCTACCTCACACGCGATGTTGTTTGTCACCCCGCCGTCGACGAGCGTCCTGTTGCCGAACCTGACCGGGACAAATATGCCGGGGATTGCCGATGAAGCATGGATGGCCCTCGCCAGCGAACCTTTTTCCAGGGTGACAGTCTCGCCCGTGTTCAGGTCGGTTGCGACAGGGTAAAAAGGTATCTTTGTCGCTTCAACCGTTTTGACCTTTGCATTCTGTTCCACAAAGGACTCGAGTTTTGCCCCCTGTACCGGGCCCATCTTTGACGATGCGACGGAATAATCGAGTATGTCGCCCCGGTTGATCTTGAATGCGGCCCATTCAAGCTGGAAGCTGTCGGGGTTTGCCGCGTAGAGGCCGCCGATAAGGCTGCCGACACTTGTCCCGACTATCATGTGGATCGGTATCTTTTCCTTTTCCAGGGCCCGGATGACGCCGACATGCGCAAAGCCCTTGGCCGACCCGCCTCCGAGCACGAGGGCCACTTTCGGCTCGGTCTTCTTAGGCGGGGGCATTGTCCCGCACGAACATGCGATCAGAAGAACGAGAAAACAGAGTACAAATTTCTTAATAGCCGCCTCTCTTTCCGACGAACGGGTTGTATATCTTTTCCCTGCCTATCGTGCTGCGCGTGGAATCCCCGTAATTATGCCCCGGCGCGACGACCGTATCATCCGGCAGGGCGAACAGCTTCTTCTGGACCGATGCAAGCAGCGTCTCCCATGACCCGCCGTCGAGGTCCGTCCTGCCGACGCTCCCGACAAAAAGCGTATCGCCTGTGAACACCATTCCTGTGTGGTAGAGGGATATACTCCCCGGCGAGTGGCCCGGCGTGTGGATGACGGCAAGCGAGGTGTTGCCTACCGCTATGACGTCCCCGTCCCGGACTGTCCTGTCAGCCGGCGGTGAAGGCTCGCCCCCGAACATCTGGAAGGAATGGGCGGACTGATGGACGAGTGCATTCGCCTCGGTCTCGTGAATGATGATCTCGGCACCGGTCAAGTCCTTCATCTTCCGGTTACCCATGATGTGGTCGATATGGCAATGCGTGTTGACAATATACTTGATCGTGTATCCCCGCGATACGGCCTCGTCGTAGATGCGTTTGCAATCCGCCGCCGGGTCGATGACGAGGGCTTCGTTGGTCTCCTTGCAGGCCACGATATAGGCAAAAATGGCAAAGCCGCCTACTTCCATTTGCTTGACGAACATGTAGGTCCTCCTTAAGATCGGCTCTAAATTTAATACTTTTTGGTGCCGTTTTTCAAATTTTTTGGTAAGATTGAGCGTTAACGAACCGGGGGACACCAGGAGGAAAAATGAGGCCAGTCTTCATCGAGGCGCGGGACCTGCCCGACGCGTGGTTCCAGTGCATCTACCGTATATTTGAGAATGAAGGGGTGCATGAATATGTCATCGACAGAGGCTCGTTCGAGGGCAACAAGCGCCGCGAGTTCGACCTCGCCATGGTCCACATAAAATACCCGGGGACCATACCGATCATCCCCGATATCCCCGCTGAGCTCGGCGTTCCTGCCCCGACATCGATGGACTACGTCGAGGAATACCTCCAGTACCTCATGACGGACAAAAAAGCCCCGAACGAACTGTACACGTACGGGGAGAGGCTCACGAACCCGAAGGTGATCATCGACGGCAGGGAATATGCCTGCGGGGTGAATCCCGTCGAAGAGGTCATCGACATTTACAGGAAGGGCAATTTCGGGACGAACCAGGCGATCATGGAGATCGGCATGCCCTCCGATATAACGATAGAAGACCCGCCATGCCTGAGGCTCATCGACACGCGCGTGACCGACGGAAAGCTGCATTTCGTCCTGTATTTCCGGAGCTGGGACCTGTGGGCGGGCTTTCCTTCAAATCTCGCGGCGATCCAGCTCCTCAAGGAATACATGTGCCAGGAGATCGGCATAGAGGACGGAACGATCACCGCCGTGAGCAAAGGCCTCCATCTCTATGAATATACTTTCGGCTTTGCCCTGCAGCGGCTCCGCAGGGACGCCTGACGATCACCGGCGGTCAGTTCCGGTCATGCATGGACAACACTGTGAAGCGGTCCTTGATCTTCTTCTGGATCTCGTCGACCCCTGAATCCTCCGTTATCTCGAGGGTGTCGTATCTTTCCGTCCGGGGATCGAGCATGGTCATGACGACCCCTCCCTCCTGCGAAGGTATCAATTCGAAAAACACCTTGTTCCGGTAAACGAAAACGATCCCGTAATGGCAGGGTGTTATGACCCCGTCCTTGCAGGAATACGCCGAAAAGCTCAAGAGGTCGTTCAATATTCCCCATAATTTGGGGGAATTGAGCCCGTCCAGGTGTTTCCCGACCGTCGGGTGATGCAGGCACGGCGCAAGCGTCTGCTCGATCGAAGGGGCTTTATCCCTTTTCGGGTCAAGAAGCCTCTCTTCGAGGTGATAGCTCAGGTCGACGATCTCCGGGTATGTGAAGGATTGCCGGGACCAGAGCCTGTCGAAGATGTCTCCGGCATCGGTCCACCCAAGGTTTCTTTCAAGGTCGATAAACAGGTTCTTCCTGAGCCTCATGTCGAAAAAGCTCTCTATGCCGAGGCGCTCCATCCTGCTGTCGACATAGAGGCTCCAGATCTGGTTATAGCGGTCCCTGATGGCAGGCTCTTTCTCCTCGTCGGGGGTGATGCCCGGATCATACAGGAATGCAGGGTCAAGGACATCGGCGATATAGAGAAAGATCCGGTAAATACGGCCGTAGAGGTGGGAATTGTCGGCCCAGAGAAACGTCTTTACATCGAGAGACCCTTTTTTACGCTTGATCAGGGCTTTTTCGAGCCAGGGCGAGTTCGTGTCCTCTATGACGACATTGTTGATGTTTTTCGATATTCCGAGATTGTCTATGACTAATTGTACAACGGCTTTCCGCGTTTGCACTTAGAATTCGCCTTCAAGGCTGTACAGCCCGAGAAGGAAGGTCTTGGCTTTCATCCATTTTGAATTCTCGCTTGCCGAAAAGGGAACGGCCTGGAGGTATTCGCTCAAATACTTGCGCGCCCGCTCTGATTCATGGCGTTTGGCATAGATGTACCCGAGGTAGTAGAGGCTTGTCTCGTACGCCGCCGTATAGCGCGGGATGAGATCGGTCAGGCTCTTCAGCTTGAGGTACAGCTGCTCCTTGTCCTTGGTGGCGATGGAGGGATCGTTGACGGCCTTTTCATACTGGCCCTTGATAAATTTTACGGTCGTGAGGACCTCTTTCGTGTATTCGTGTATCTTGAGCTCTATCCTGAGCGATTCGTTCAGGTCGTTCTTCTTGAGGAGTTCATCCACCTTTTTCTGGCTTGCCTGCAGGTTGGCGTCGTTGATCACGCCCGACTCTTTTTGCGGAACGGGTTTCGGTTCCTTTTTGGGTGCGGCATGAGCCGAAAGGCCGAGAACGAGAGGTAAAACGATACCGACAACGAAAAACAGAAAGCATGATGTCCTGCCGAAGGTCCCTGCGACATATTTCATACGATATGTTCCCCCGATGTGAAAGAAAAATGGCGGTGCAGAGATTTGAACTCCGGACACTGCGGATATGAGCCGCATGCTCTGACCACCTGAGCTACACCGCCTTGCCATTTGATATAAGCTATAAGGGCACGGAATGTCAATATTAAATAGGCTGACGGCGTACGGCTGACGGCTGACGGCTAAGGGTTGATGGCATAATAAACTACCACCACCCCCCCGTCATTGAGATGGCAGGACCCGCGGTTCTGTTTTTCACATCCTGCAATGATCCGATTCTTCACCCTGCAACGATCTGATATTCGTCATCCTCAATTATATAATATTCGTCATCCCGGCTCAAGGCCGGGATGACGCGGTATGGTGGTCGTTTTGCCGTTAGCCGGTCTTATTTTATTCCGATCAATTTATGGAGTTGGACCCCGAGGCGCCAGCGGGGATGCGCGAGGCAATACGCAACGGCTCGCCGGAGATTTTCCAGCCCGTCTGCATCGTCAACAGGTTGGATGATGAAATGCGTAAAATCAAGAGATTCAAATGATGCGGGATCGATACCCCTCTGGGGATAGAGGAGCTTGAGTTCATGGCCGGCCGTGACGACAAGGCTGCTTCCCGCTTTCGGGCTGACGGTTATCCAGTCGATGCCGGGAGGTATCGGGAGGGTCCCGTTGGTCTCGACCGCGATCTCCCAGCCGTCGCCGTGGAGTTCCCGGATGAGGGCGGCATCTAACTGGAGTGCCGGCTCGCCCCCGGTCAGGACGGCGAACCGGGGCCCGTCGCCGTGTTCAAATGAAGAAAGGCAGGCCCTCATGGCGGCGATGATATCGGAAGGCCGGTCGTATACACCCCCGCCCGGACCGTCGGTGCCCGAAAAATCCGTGTCGCAGAAGGGACACGCGAGGTTGCACCCCGAGAATCGTACGAAAACGGCGGGCCGCCCGGTATGTATGCCTTCGCCCTGGAGTGAATAGAATATCTCTTTTACGCGGTATGGCATCTATGACATCTCGCTATGCATAGTCAACGGGATCTTTGAGTCCCGCCTCACGAAACCCCTCGAGGCGGAGGACGCAGGCCTCGCATGACCCGCACGCCTTTCCGTCTTCCGCGGGATCGTAGCACGTCGTTGTCAGGGAGTAATCGACCCCGAGCGAGATGCCTGTCCGGATGATCTGCGCCTTTGTCATGGCAATGAGCGGCGCATGGATGGTGAACGACCGTCCTTCGACGCCGGCTTTTGTGGCGAGGTTGGCCAGGCGCTCAAAAGCGGCTATAAATTCCGGCCTGCAGTCGGGATAGCCGCTGTAGTCTACGGCATTGACGCCGATGAAAATGTCCCGGGCATCGACAGATTCGGCAAAGGCGAGGGCGAACGACAGGAATATCGTGTTCCTCGCGGGCACGTATGTGACGGGAATTTCGTTCGATATGTCGGATGCACTTTTTCCTTTGGGAACATCGATGTTGTCGGTGAGCGCAGAGTGGCCGAAGCCGGCGAGGTCAATGTCGAGGGTGACGTGCCTCGTGATGCCGATCGAACGGGCGATCTTTGCCGCTGCCTCGACCTCCCTCATATGCCTCTGGCCGTAGCGGAAGCTGAGCGTGTACAACCCGTACCCTTCGCTTCGCGCAATGGCCAGCGTTGTCGAGGAATCGAGGCCGCCGCTCAAAAGCACGACCGCCTTCTTCGGTGCTGTGTTCATGCAGGCCCCTTATTTCCTGAATATCGAAAAAAGGATCGATAACAGGATACTGATAATGATGCTCGTGGCGAGGGGAAAATAGAACGTGAAATTGTCCTTCTTTATCGAGATATCGCCGGGAAGCCGCCCAAGCCAGGGGATCCGGGGCCCGTAGAGGAAGACGAGCCCGAGGATAACGAGGACAAAGCCGGTCAGAATGAGCATTTTGCCGAAAGAGGGCATTATTTCCTTTCGTAGCGCTCTTTCTCGCTGAATATGCACCCGCAATACTGCTGGCGGTACATGTTGAGCTTTCTCGATCCCTCGATCCCTTCCTGCCACCCCTTCCTGAGATCACGGTAGACAAAGGCAGTGCCGTAGGCGCCTGCCAGTTCGTCGCCGATCGCCCGTATGTCGTCATGGCGCTGGTACTTGCTGTAAAGAAGGGTTGTCGAGACCCCGTCGAATTTTTCCCGGACGGCCTTCTGAAAGGTCTTTTCGAGGCGCAACCGGTAGCAGAAAAGGCACCGGTCCCTGCCGAGCGGAAGTACGCCGCGGCAGAAATCCTCGAGATCGTACGACGCATCCACACTAAGGGGAAGCATGACGACCTTTGCGTATTCGTTCAGCGTCTCGAGCCTTTTCGAAAATTCGGTGTACGGATGGATGTTGGGGTTATAAAAATACCCGGTGAGCTGGGCACCCTCGCCGCGAAATTCCCTGATAGTGTACACGCTGCACGGAGCGCAGCATATATGGAGCAAGACCCGCTTATCCCGAATGTCCATAGTTTTACCCCGCCTGCCCGTATTTACTCATACATTAACACCTTTGGCCCTTATTTTCCAAGCCTTTGGTCGTGTGCGCGGGGCCTTTAAGGGTATTGCAGTCGTTCCCGGATATCTGATATCGTCAGAGAAGCCTGTTAATGCATTATAATGAGTCAGGAGGCAGCAAAGATGATCAAATATATCCTTTATATACTGCGCTGGACCGTGCTGGCGATACCGGGCGCGCTCTTTTTCAACAAGGTCAAGGAGATATTCGGGATCGAGAACGTCTACCTTGCCATGATCATCAGCCAGGCCATGATGGGCGCGATGGTCTATTTCGTGGACAAGCTCATTTTCACATCAGGGGCCGTGCCGATCCCCTGGGAGATAAAACCACGCGGGACATGCGCCGACTGCGGACATGTGGGGAAATGCTACCGTATGCCGGGCGAAAAATGCTGCGAATTGAAAGACAACGGCGAGAATTCATTTCGGTGCGAGAAGTGCGCGCTCAAAAAGCTCAAGTCCGCTTGAGCCGGTCAACATGCTATAGAGTCTTATCCTTATTTGATATATAATGAGCCCCGGAGCCATGTGAATCTTGGAAGAAACTAATTCCCCTAAAACTACAACGCTGGCAGGTTACACAGACGTCTTCCTGGTCTTCCTGGGCCAGGCGCTCATCGTTTTTGTTATCTCCGCCGAGAACGCCCCTGCGTTCCTGATAGCTCCCGCACTGGTCCTCAATGCGGTCGGTCTCGGGATGCGGGCAAAAAAGTGTGGGCTCGGCGTGATCCTCTGGGGATTGATCGGGTGTTTGTTCCCTGTTATCGTGCCTGTTGTCGCGATCCTTTTCATGGTTTTCCGGCACAGGAAGGGCCCCCGGGAGAAAAGGCCCCTCCCTCTGTGGGGACACATCATTATTGGAGCTGTCCTGTTCCTGGCCGGCGCCATACTGATGGACTCGTTCAGTTTTGCCTTTTTTTCCACGACCGCAGCGATCATCTGGGCGCTGACAGGAAGGCGCGGCCTGTATACGAAGAAACAACGGTTATTCCACGTGATGATCTACCTCGCGGCGTTTGCGATGGTCCTCGGGGCGAAGACCGCAAATAACCGTATGTCGGAAAGAAATGCGAGTATCATAATCACCGCGTGCGACGAGTATTTTAAGAAGAACGGGACATATCCGGAGACCTTGAAAGACCTTGTCCCCGCATACCTGCCGAAGGTCCCGGCCGCGCGTTACACGTGGATATCCCCGGAATTCCGCTATCGGACGTTACGCATGGAGTCGGGAAAGAGCTATACTCTCACGTATGTCGTTGAAGCGCCGTTTGCCAGGCGGTCCTACAATTCGGAACAAAAGACATGGCGCAGCATTGACTGATAACAGGTCCGGTCACGTCGCGCCGGCCATCTTCGGGTCCTTGGATTGCCTGAATTACTTCGAGAGTTTCTTCCCGTACCATAATGATATAATTCTTTTCATGGGTCACAAAAACCAGTGAGCGGGAACTTTTCCGGTCCCTGTTTGTCAAAGACAGAGGGCCTGCGGAATAAAAGTGAAAGGAGATAAAAGATGAACCGGCTGCATGTTGTATGTGCTGTAGTGATCATGACCTGTTTCATGGGTTTTTCTTGCCTGTCAGAAGCGGGTGTCACCGCGGCATCTCATAAGAGCGTCGCGCAGGGGAATACCGAACTCGCCGTTGATCTTTACCGGGAGCTCGGGCAAAGGCAGCAGGGGAACCTCTTCTTCTCGCCGTTCTCCATCTCCTCCGCGCTTGCAATGACATATGCCGGCGCCCGTGGGGAGACAGCGGCGCAAATGAAAGGGACCCTTCATTTTGAACTCGAGCAGTCGGGGCTCAACTCCTCTTTCAGGGGCCTAACCCTGAAGCTTGGCGAGTCTGTCAAAATGTCGGACCAGAAGCTCACTATCGCGAACGCGCTTGTCTTCACGGGAGGCAAGGTGAGCGATACCTACCTGAAGACCCTGAGGACGTATTACAACGCCGAGATCTTCGGGGGCGATCTCAGTGCGATCAATGCGTGGGTGAAGCGCAAGACCGAGGGCAAGATCCCGTCCATCCTCGACCAGCTTTCCCCCAACTCCATCTGCGTTATCCTGAACGCGATATATTTCAAAGGTACGTGGGACGTGCAGTTCGACAAGGCCGGCACCCGGGACGATGTCTTTACCACGGCGGCAGGCCGGCAGGTGAAGGCCCCTCTTATGCATCGCAAAGACAATTACAAGCTTCTCGATGAAGGGGGATTGCAGGTCATTTCATTACCCTATAAAGGAAAATCCCTTTCAATGGTCGTGGTCCTTCCGAAAGAGGCCCAGGGCCTCGCCGGTTTCGAGGACGCATTGAAAGCGGCCGACCTCAAGCAACTGCTCGCGAAGCTGGACAAGATCCCGGAACGCAAGGTATCCGTCTATTTTCCGCGCTTCAAGATGGAATCGAAGTACGATCTGGGCGGACCGCTTCAGAAGATGGGGATGACGGACGCCTTTACGCCGCGTGCCGATTTCACGGGCATGGGTTGGCACCGGGGCGAACTCTTCATCGGTCAGGTAAAACACAGGGCATTTGTCGAGGTCAATGAGGAAGGAACGGAAGCCGCCGCCGCGACGGCCGTTGAAATGGTGACAAAGTCGATGCCTCCCCGCGAGGAGGTATTTCGCGCCGACCATCCTTTCTTCTTTATGATCCGCGACAATGAAACGGGCACCGTTCTTTTCATGGGAAAGCTCGCGGACCCGACATCGGAGAACTAAAGGTTACGGTTCACGTTTAAGTTTCAAGCAAAAACGACTGCCCGGGATCAATGTTTTCAGGCCTTACCCCGGGCAGTCGTTTTTGCAACAGGGCCGGGATAATGTTGTTTACGCGAAGCCGGCCCGGTGTTATAAATAGAATTTGAATGTTTTACATAATCAATGCATAGGAGGTTCTTATGGTGGCTCGTAAACGCGTTTTCTTCCTGGTGCTCACAATGGTTTTTGGATTCGCACTCTTCGCAGGCTTTACAATTCCTGCAGATGCCGGCACCAGGGCGAAGCAGGATCCGGTCGATCAGTACAAGGAAATGGCAAAGATCATGACACACAGTTTTGCGGTGGGGTTGGGGAGTGCCCTTGCGAATGTAAAGAATGAGCAGGACCGCATCAACCTTGTCCGGTCATTCATAGATCCTGTACGGTTTTTTCCGGATAATTCCGGCTATTTTTACGTGTATGACATGAAATGCGTCAATATTGCCCATGCAATGCAGAAAGATCTGCAGGGCAAGAACCTGTTCGATTATAAGGATGCCAAAGGCAAACTGGTCATTCAGGCCCTCGCGGACGCAGCCAAAAAAGGCGGCGGGCTTGTCGATTTTTACTGGGTAAAACCCGGGACAAAGGAACAGATGCCGAAACTGGGATACGTCGAACCGATCCCGGGGACGGATTATTTTATAGGTACCGGCGTGTACCTTCCATAAATTACGAATAATTTCGCCGGCTGGTCGCCTTAACCCGCGACGATCAGCCGGCACTTTCGGTCCGCCTCGCCCCCGCTTCCCCTTGTCTATTTGGAACTCACTGCTAAGATTACTATAGAGAATAACGTTTTCAGGGGAGGGGACCATGGACAACAGGAACGTACTCGTTGCATTTGACGGTTCAGAGAGCGCTTTTAAAGCGGTTGATTATGTCGGGGCCCAGTTTGAGGGGATTACCGATATGACGATCACCCTGTTTTATGTCGTGCCCAGCGTTCCACCTCAATTCTGGGATGACGGACACATATTGTCGCCGCAGGAAAGGCAGGAGAGGCAGGGTGTCATCGATAAGTGGTTCGAAAACCAGAAGAAGGTCATGGAGCCGCACTTCGAAAAAGCCGGCAAGGTGCTGATAGATACGTATCTTTTTGGCGCGAAGCAGGTTGAAGGGAAAATGCGCAGCGACGTCACGAGTGTGGCCGATGCGGTGGTCGAGGAGGCGAAGTCAGGTAAATACCGCACGCTTGTACTGGGGCGCCGCGGGGGGGTCCCGACAGTCGCCGGGAGCCTTACGGCGGCCATCCTCCACAAGGGTGCCGGACTCGCCGTGTGCGTCGTGGAGTAAGGCGCCCTGTTTGCCGTTGACTTTCCTGCTCTCAACGATGAAGAATATGTTGAGCACTATGGACGGCGCGGACGTACATGCACAAGTACCGCTTGATCATATTCCCCGGGGCCGCAGGATAACCGGGACATTCGGGTTTCAGTGGGGCATATGGGGAATTTTCCTCATCATGGTCCTCATCCTGATGCTTGCCGGGTCGGGCAAGCGCCCGGCCCTTTTCGAGATAGAGATATATGTATCGTTGTTCGTTGCGGGCGGGGTATCGATCGCATGGGAAACGATGCGGCGCCGGCATCCGACGGTCCTTGTGCGGCAGGATGGCATGATCGCGGTCTACCGGAAGCGTTACGGGGATGCTGTGGTCTCCCGGGACCGCGTGCGCTGTGAAAGGATCGATCTCATTATCATTGTGAAGGTCGGGGTGCCTCTTCTCATGTGCACTATCCTGTTTACGGCCATTGCCGTTGCGATCATGGGGGACGAAAAAAGGATAACCGCGGAAACGCTGATCCTGCTGTCGTTCGGTCTTGCCCTCGGCGCATCTCTCGTTTCCGCCGCGTGGACGACATTCTTCAGGAAACACCTGCGCGTGCCTGTGGAAGGTTCCCGGTGGATCGCCGAGCAGACGGTCCTTGTGACCCGGGAACAATGCAAGAGATTGTTCGCCGGGTCCGGGGAGGGTTGACCGGCGCCCGAAAAAGAATTAACAACGGGACGGGGAGAGTACAATGCAGAGAGAGAAAAAAAAGAGCGAAACTTTTTTCCGGGCGGTCCGTATTGCGAAGGCGGTAACGACACTGGCGGTCGTCGCCGTGCCGGTCGTGACGGCGGTAGGTATTATCGCGGGCTACGGGGCATATTCGCTTTTCAGGCGTATACGGCGATCACGCTAAGGCAATTTAGCATATCCGGGCATGCGATGTGATCCGGAATAAAAGTTGGCGGGAAAGCTGAATCGGGGAATTAGGTTACAGGTAACAGGCTATGGGTTGCAGGGGCGCTTGTTGCCCGTCACTTTGACGTGTCCTGAAGGTCCTGTTTTTCCCCGGAAGATGGTTGATGCCCGACGTAAATGATCTGGTTGCAGCAGACCGCGATGAACCTGGTCCCGAACGGGATGATACTTACTTCCTTGCCGCAGTGAGGACATCTCTTTTTTACCATGCCTGATCCCCCTAAGAACCCACTTGGATCGTACCATGAAAACGGCCCGGGCGTTCCACCTTTTTTTGGGGATAAAATATGGGTATTATAACCATATTATTGGAGGGACCGGGCCTCATTTGAAAAAACAGCTTTTTTGGTGTACATTTATGTCGTTTCCGGCCTGTGACGGCAGGTCTCAATAAGGTGACCAGGGTAGCACATCTCGATATAGCTTACGGAAGATACAGGAATACGGTCCCGGAAGATTTTGACCGGGACCCGGTGTCGTTCGTTCACCGTTTCAGCAATAACGGCGACCGGGAAATAGCCGGTTTTATAGCGGCCCAGTTCGCGTACGGCAAGATCGGGCTCTTTATGGGTTTTCTCGAGCGGTTATTCGCTGCGATGGACAATGACCCGGCCGGATTTGTGAGGAACGGCCGGTGGGACGCACTCGCCGGCCTGTATTACCGGTTCCAGAAGGCCGATGACCTCACCATGCTCTTTGAGGTGCTCAAAAGGATCCTCGATGAACACGGCACGCTCGGAGCCATGTTCCGTACGCTGTATGACGGCGATACGCAGAAGGCCATATGGCGCATCCGCAAGATGTATGTGCCCGATGATCGAAAGCTGCTGTTCTTTTTCCCGCGTACCGGTTCGGCCGGCGCCCAGAAGAGATGGAACATGTTCCTCCGGTGGATGGTGCGCAAGGATGACATCGACATCGGTATCTGGGATTTTATCGACCCCGCCGATCTCGTCGTCCCGCTCGATACCCACATTTACAAGATCGGGAAGTGCTTGGGCTGGATAACCGGGAACGCGCCTTCGTTCCGGGCGGCACGCGAGGTCACGAAGGCCCTTAAAAAATTCAGCCCGTCCGACCCGCTCAAGTATGATTTTTTCCTCTGCCACGGGGTCGGCATCTCGGCAGGGTGCACGGGCAGGAAAACAAAAAATTGCAAGGAGAGATGCGCCGTTTATGATATTCAGGATGATTAGCCTCGGGTGCCCGAAAAATCTCGTTGAGTCGGAGTACATCTGCGAGAGGCTGTGCGCGGCGGGCCATGTTCAGGGTGACGACGGGGACACCGTTGTTGTCAACACGTGTGCATTTATTGCAGAGGCCGCCCGGGAATCGATCGAGACGATCCTCGAGGCCGCGAAAGACAGCGGGAAAAAGATCATCGTCACGGGGTGCCTTGTCGAGAGGTATCGCGGGGACCTCACCGCGCTCCTGCCCGAGGTCCGCTCATTTATCGGCAGGGCATGCTATGCAGACATTGCGGCACTTGTCGACCGTCCCGGTTTCCATTATCGCGATACCGGTTTTTCCGAAACGTTCCCCCGGCGCGTGCTGACGCCGCCCCCGAGCAGTTATCTGAAGATACAGGAAGGCTGCAACAACAGGTGCAATTACTGCACGATACCGTCGATCAGGGGAGGCCTGACGAGCAGGCCGTCCGGTGACATCGCGTCCGAGTTCCGCTGGCTTCTTGACAACGGGTATCGCGAAATAAATGTGATAGGCCAGGATATCACGTCCTACGGGGCCGGCAGTCCGCGCGGCGAGAGCCTGGCGGGCCTCATCCGCCTGATACTCGAAGAGCCGCGTGATTTTTACCTGAGGCTTCTTTACATGCACCCGAAGGGCATTACAAAAGACCTCATCGATATCATGCGCAGCGATCCCCGGATAATCCCGTACCTTGACGTGCCCATCCAGCACAGCGAGGACAGGATCCTGACGCTCATGGGGCGGGGGCACACAAAGGCCTACCTCGAGGACATCCTGGAGATGATGCGCGAGCGCCTGCCCAAGGCAGTCTTGAGGACATCGATCATCGTGGGCTTCCCTTCCGAAACGGATGCAGAGTTCGAGGCGCTTCTCGCCTTCCTGAAAGGCCACCCTTTCGATATGCTCGGCGCGTTCCGGTATGCACGGGAAGAAGGTACGCCCGCGTATAAGTTTAAAGGACAGGTGCCGAAGAGGGTCAAGGAAGAGAGGTACGCACGGCTCATGGAGGCGCAGAAAGATATCTCGCGCACGAGGCTTTCCCGGCTCAAAGGAACGATCGTCAAGGTCATCGTCGAGAATGCCGCCGAGGACGTCAAGACGGGCAGGATCCTTCTCCAGGCGCCGGACATCGACGGCATGGCATTCATAAGCGGGGATTGCCGCACGGGCGACATATGTGACGCGAAGGTCCTGAAAACACTTGATTATGATGTCGTAGTGGAAGTATAGAAATATATCGTTAATATACCGCCAGAACATTGAGGAAAAAATGGAACCCATAAATGAACTGTATGCCGTGCGCAAGGATAAAGAGAAATACCTGAAGGAGCAGGGTATCGAGACGTACCCGCAGGACCGCGGTCCGTATATCACGACCGCGGATGTCGAGGCACGGTTCGGCGCCCTCGAAGCCGGCGAGCTCGAGAAGACGGATGAACGGGTCGCAATAGCCGGGCGCATCATGGCATTCAGGGATTTCGGCAAGAGCGCCTTCATCCACGTGCAGGACCGCAAGGGGAAGATCCAGGCGTATGTCCGGAAGGATATCCTGAAAAGCCCCGGGTACGACATTTTCAAGAAGTTCGATATATGCGATATCGTGGGCCTCGAGGGAAAGGTCTTCAAAACGAAGACGGGCGAACTCACCGTGCTTGCCGATACGATGAAGCTCCTGACGAAATCCCTGCGGCCGCTCCCCGAGAAATGGCACGGCCTCAAGGACGTCGAGGAGCGGTACCGCAAGCGGTACCTCGACCTTATCGTGAACGACAGGGTGCGCGACGTGTTCACGACGCGCGCGAGGATCATCGACTATATCCGGCGCTATTTCGTCGAACGGGACTTCATCGAGGTCGAGACCCCGATGATGCAGGTCATACCCGGCGGGGCGACGGCCAAGCCGTTTGTCACGCATCACAATGCCATGGGCATGGACCTGTACCTCAGGATAGCCCCCGAGCTTTACCTCAAGCGGCTCGTCGTGGGAGGATTTGAACGGGTCTTCGAGATAAACCGAAATTTCCGCAACGAAGGCATATCGGTCCGCCACAACCCCGAATTCACGATGCTCGAGTATTACCAGGCGTACGCGACGTACGAGGACCTGATGGCGCTGACCGAGGACATGGTATCGTCTCTCGTGAAGGAGCTTTTCGGGACATACGTTGTAACATACGGCGGAGAGGAGATAGATTTCACGCCGCCGTGGAGAAAGATCACGATGGCCGAAGCGATGGCCGAATTCGGGAACTTCGATCTAAGCGCCTTGAACGATCCCGAGCGGCTGAAAGATTATGCGAAGGACCTCGAGATAGAGGGCGCGGACAAGGAATCGCGCGGCAAGCTCATCACGAAGATATTCGAGGAGCTCTGTGAGAAGAAGCTCATACAGCCTACATTTATCACTCAGTACCCGATCGAGGTGTCGCCCCTCGCGAAGAGGAACCCGGAGAACCCGGAGATAACCGAACGGTTCGAGCTGTATATTTCCGGTATGGAGATCGCGAACGGCTTCAACGAGCTCAACGACCCGGAGGACCAGCTGGGGCGTTTCGAGCTGCAGATAAAGGAAAAAGAGGAGGGTGCGGCCCTCGACGAAGACTACATCACCGCACTGGAATACGGCCTGCCGCCGACGGCCGGGCAGGGCATAGGGATCGACCGGCTGACGATGCTCCTCACGGACAGCGCATCGATACGGGAGGTCATTCTCTTCCCGCTGCTGCGTCCCTGACCGGCTATAACGTGCATTGCAGAGCTGTCTCACGAACGGCTTTATTGCGCGACCACGATCGTATATGGTAGGACATTAATCTCCTTATGGATTACGAGACTCTTATAGGGCTGCGCTATTTACGGTCGAAAAGAAAAGAGGCCTTCATCTCCTTTACGACCTGGATATCCGTCGTCGGCATCGCGATCGGCGTCATGGCCATTATTGTCGTCATCGCGGTCATGACAGGCTTTCAGGATGAGATCAGGGCGCGCATCCTCGGTATAAACCCCCACATCCTGGTCATGGACATGGGTGGGGAGATCCGTAACCCCGGCGAAATAGTATCGAAGATAAAGCAGATACCCGGCGTCTCCCGGGCATTTCCCTTCACCGCGTTCCAGGCAATGGTGCAGAACGGGAAACAATTGTCCGGTGTCGCAATAAAAGGCATGAACCCCCAGGATGCGCAGTACCTGGCGAAACTGGTAAAAGAGGGTTCGGTCAACTCGCTCAACCAGAAAGGCAGTGTCCTGATCGGGAAAGAGCTTGCGAAGCATCTCGGGCTTTTTCTCGGCGACAGCTTCACGATCATGGTGCCTTTCGGCGGGTTCTCCCCGATGGGCTCCATGCCCGAGACCGTGCGGGCACGTGTGGGCGGCATCTTTGAGACGGGCATGTACGAGATCGACAATACCCTCGTCGTCATGCCGCTGCCCGATATCGAGGCCGCAATGGGCATCGGGGCGACGGGCATAGAGGTCAAGCTCGTCGACGAGTACAAGGCCGGTGACATGAAATGGACGATCCTCAAGGCCCTCGGCCGCGATTATTTTGCCAAGACATGGATGGAAATGAACCGCAACCTTTTCTCCGCGCTAAAGCTCGAGAAGCTCGCGATGTTCATCATCCTCGCGCTCATCATCCTCGTCGCGAGCTTCAACATAATCAGCTCGCTCATCATGACGGTCATGGAAAAGAAAAAGGACATCGCCATACTCAAGTCGATCGGGGCAAAGAAGCGGAGCATCATGAAGATCTTCATGATGGAAGGGATAACAATAGGCGTGGTCGGCGCTCTTTTCGGGTCGCTCACCGGCTACTTCCTGTGCTGGATAATCAAGAGCACCGGGCTTATAAAACTGCCCGAGGACGTCTATTACATAACGACCCTCCCGGCAAAGATCAGTATCATCGACGTCGCTCTGATCGCCCTGGTGACGATGGTCATATGCGTCCTCGCGACGATATACCCGTCATACAAGGCCGCGAAAATAGACCCCGTGGAGACCCTGCGCTATGAGTGATCATATCATCGAGGCCTCAGGGATCAAGAAATCATTCCAGAAGGACGACGTCGTCATCGAGGTCCTCAAGGGTGTGAACCTTACCGCCGACGCGGGCAGCTTCATAACGATAATGGGCCCGTCCGGCGCCGGCAAGAGCACGTTCCTTCACATCCTCGGGACCCTTGACCGCCCCACGGAAGGCACAGTCCTTTTCCAGGGTGAGGACATAATGAAATTCAGCGAGGATGAGCAGAGCCGGTTCCGCAACGAACGGATAGGCTTCATCTTCCAGTTCTACCACCTTCTCCAGGATTTCAACGTCATTGAGAACATCATGATGCCGCTTTTGATCCGCAAGGTCAGGCCCGACGAGGCGCGCAAAAAGGCCCAGGGTTTTCTCGAGACGGTCGAACTTACCCACCGCGCCAGTCACAAGCCGGGTGAGTTATCCGGCGGTGAGCAGCAAAGGGTCGCCATCGCCCGCGCCCTCATCAACGAGCCGAGCGTCATACTCGCCGACGAGCCGACAGGCAACCTCGACCGCAAGACAGGCCGGGGAGTTCTCGACCAGATCCTGTCCATTCAGAAAAAACTCTCCGCAACACTGATACTCGTGACCCACGACCCGGAAATAGGGTCTGTAGGTGACAGGAAGCTGACGATGGTGGATGGGGAATTGTTTGATACGGCTAACGGCTAACGGCTAACGGCTAACGGCCTCTGTCACCCTGTCAAAATTTTTTATAGTCCGCGTGATGTCGTCATTCCGGCGGCTTTTGCGCCGGAATCCAGTGTCTTCCTCTTTTTTCCTGGAAAATGTCTCTGCCTAAAACTTGAAACTTTCGTTGTAGAGACTCTGGATCCCGGCCTTCGCCGGGATGACGATGGAAGGGAAACGCCTTACGCCTTACGCTCTCACGCCTTACGTAAAATGCACCAGCGGTTTTTTTCCTATCGGGTACACGTTGAAGCCGATGTCGTGCAGGTTCTTATGATCGAGTATGTTCCTGCCGTCAAATATGAATGCCGGTTTTGCCATTGAATCGTAGATGCGCTGGTAGTCGAGGGCGGCGTATATCTTCCATTCCGTCATGACCGCTATCGCGTCGCATCCGGCGGCCGCCCTGTAGGGGTCTGTCTCGTAGGTTATCCCGTCTACGTCGGCAAGGTCGGTTTTCGCGTTGCCGATGGCCTGGGGGTCCGTTATGACGATCTCGGCCATCTCCTCGCGGAGCCGTCTCGCGATGGTGTATGCCGGCGTTTCGCGCGTGTCGCCGGTATCCGCTTTGAATGCGAAACCGAAGAGACATATCCTCTTGCCGGCGATCGTGTTGAACATGGCGTTCAGGATGCCGAGTATGAACCGTTCTTTCTGGTACTCGTTGATGTCGACGACGCTTTCCCAGTAGTCGGCGACGTCCTCGAGGCCGTACGAGCGGCATATATAGGCGAGGTTCAGGATGTCTTTCTTGAAGCAGGAGCCGCCGAAGCCAACGCTGGCATTTAAGAATTTGCTGCCCAGCCTGCTGTCGAGTCCGATCGCCCGGGACACTTCCCCTACGTCGGCTTCCGTTTTTTCACACAGGGCCGATATCGCGTTTATCGAAGAGATCCTCTGCGCGAGGAACGCGTTTGCGACGAGCTTCGACAATTCGCTGCTCCAGATGTTGCTTTCGATTATCTTTTCACGCGGCACCCAGTTGAGATAAATATCGACAATGGCCTTGCGCGCCTCGATCCCGTTCGGGGTTTCCCGGGAGCCTATCAGGACGCGGTCGGGGAATTCGAGGTCGCGTATCGCGGTGCCTTCCGCGAGAAATTCCGGGTTCGAGATGACGTCGAACCGGATGTCGCCGTCCTTGGATGTCAGGATCCGTTCCATAGCCAGGGCTGTCTTCACGGGTATCGTGCATTTTTCGACGACGATCTTTGGCGACTCGGACGCCTCGCGTATCTGCCGCGCCGTCTTTTCCCAGTACTGAAGATCAGCGGCTTTGCCCGCGCCCGCCCCGAACGTCTTGGTAGGGGTGTTGACGCCGACGAAGATGATCCTCGATTCCCTGATCCC
This sequence comes from Syntrophorhabdaceae bacterium, assembly GCA_963666485.2. Taxonomy (GTDB): domain Bacteria; phylum Desulfobacterota; class Syntrophorhabdia; order Syntrophorhabdales; family Syntrophorhabdaceae; genus Delta-02. Next base: position 1,156,620 of record CAXXUO010000001.1, read on the forward strand.
CTTTTCGATATCGGTCTCGAAGAAAAGGTTCTTTCCCCGTGTCTCCTTTATGATCTCGTCCAGCCCCGGTTCATACACGGGCAGATCGTCCGAGTTCCAGCGGGCGATCTTTTCATGGTTTATATCGACCACGGTAACTTTGTATTGCGGGCACTTATATGCGATCATCGCCATTGTCGGCCCGCCGACGTAACCCGCACCTATACAGAGAATATTTTTACGGTCCAAAGAACCCTCCACCGTTAATTTTCACTATTCTAGCATAACGCGGGCCGGCAGGAAAGATGCCGGCGCCGGAAATGTACCCGCCGACACCGCCGCGGCCCCGGCATTTACTGTGTAAAAAGGTCATACCATAATGTGAACGGTAATGTATAATAGGAAAACACGTGGGCAAACACAGCAGGCACACTCTTATAACCCTTTGTATCGCCGCAGTCGCCCTGGCGGTGTGCATCGGGGCCTATCCCGCAGGACTGCAGGGCCCCCTTGAACGCAAGGCGTACGATGCACGGGTGCGTCTTGTGGAACGCATGGGGCTTGGACATGACGGTGTGAGCGGGAAGACGGTGATCGTCGGCATCGATGAACGGTCGATAATCCGGGAAAAGCCGCTTCTTTTCATCTATGACGATATAGGCCGCTTCTTGAAGCGGATGGACGAGTATCAGGCCGGCATCGTCGGGCTCGACGTGATCCTCGTCCACAAGCAGAGCGAAAAACTCAAAAGCGCTGCGCAGGTATTCCTCGAAGGCGGGAAAGGGCGCGCCGACGACGCGCTCGGCCGGGCCATGGAGGATATCGGGGAGAGGCTCGACCGGTCCGTCCTTGAGCCCGTCATCAATGTCAGCGAGCGCGTGAAGATCGTGCAGGTCGTTCATGGGGACCTCGTTCCTTTCTTTTACGGGGTAAGCCCTCTCATAAAGGATCTGACCATGGCCGAAGCTTCGCTCACCGACGGCGCATTCGGCCCGAATGACGGGATTATCCGGAAGCAGGTCTTCGGCCAGGGGGAGCGGCCGTCATTCCCTTCAGCACTCTACCTTCTCGCAACAGGCAGACCGTATGCAGGAAGCGTTGTCTTCGTCAATTACCGTATGACGGCAAAGCTGCCCTTCTTTCACTTCGATGACGTGATGTCGGGAAAGGTCGATAAGAAGTTTTTTGCCGGGAAGACCGTCATCCTCGGTTATATCAGCGGGTATGAAGATGTCCATGCAACCCCGCTCGGGCGGGATGTCGCCCCGGGGTACCGGGACGGCAGGAACGCGCCCGGCCAAAAGGGCGGCAAGATGGCGGGCCCCTTCATCCACGGCCTCATTCTCGAGACGATGCTGACCGGTACTTCGCTCAAGGAAGCCCCGCTTTCCGTGCACATCGTCATCCTTGTTCTCCTCGCGGCCGCCGCGTATGCTGCGATAACGTATGTGAAACCCCTCTATGCATCGGTGGGCCTGATCGCGATAATGGCCGTTTATTTCGCCGCCGATCTCGTTCTGTTCTCATACGGGCAATACGTGCATCTTTTCCCCCAGGTCGTTGCCCCGATCATGATGGCGATCATGGTCTATCCCTACCGGTACTTTGCAGAAGAAAAAACACGAAGAAAAGTGGAAAAGGTCTTCGGGTACTATGTCGACAGGCGCATCCTCGACGGGCTCGTTGAGTCTGACAGCGCAGCGCTTCTCGCTGGCGAGGAGCGCAGGATATGCATCTTCTTCCTTGACATCCGCAACTTCACGCAGCTTTCCACCACGAGGAACGCGCAGGAGATGGTGCAATTCCTCAATTTTTTCTTCGGCCGGTTGACGGGGATCATCCAGAGAAACGCCGGTTTCGTCAATAAATTTATCGGCGACGGACTGCTGGCGTTCTTTATGACGGGACCGAACCCGGTGAGCGACGCTGTGGCTGCCGCCCGTGAAATAATCGCCGCGACGGAACAGCTCAACCGGGAGAAGGCATTCGGGAAATCTATCGGTGACTGGGAGGTCAGGGTCGGCATCGGCATACATTACGGTGACGTCATCCTCGGGAATGTCGGCTCGGAGCAGAAAATGGATTTCACGATCATCGGCGAACATGTCAACATGGCATCGCGCATAGAAAGCCTCACGAAAGAGGCCGGGGCCGCGATCCTCGTGAGCGACGATGCGCGCATCGTCGCCGGGGACGGGATATCCTGGATCGAAGCCGGGCAATTCACCGTCAAGGGGATCGACCATTCCATTTCCCTTTACACCGTGGAGTAAAAGTGGTGTGATGTAATGTACATATCGACTTTACTATCTCAGGGGGAAAGTGATATGAGAAAACATTTGATCATCCTGCTATGCTCCGTCTTTGCCGGCATCTTTATGGCAGGCAGCCTCGAAGCCGCGGTCCAGACCGGCTATATATTCGATATCCAGGGCTCGGCCCAGCTCACGAGTGCGGACGGGAAGAAGATAGTCCTCAATAAAAGCCAGCACCTTCTTTATGCTGTAAAAGAGGGAGACCGGATAAAGGTCGAAAAAGGGAAGGTCGTCATCGCCTCGCTGAAAGACAGCAAGGGGTACGAGATCGGGAGCAATTCGGAGGCGGTGGCAAAGATCGGGTCTGTCGCGGCGGTGAAGGGGTCGGTCTCGGAATTGAAAGGCCTGCACGCACCGGCAAAGGCGGGCCCGGGGTCCATCGGCGGATTTGTCGTGCGCGGCGCCAAGCCGTGCATCAAGGCACTTTCCCCGGTTAATACAAACATTATCACCACGACCCCGACCTTGAACTGGGATAACCGCTGCTCCGGGGATAAGCAGGTGATGGTCAAGATAATATCGGGGGACAGCGTTCTTTTCAGCCGGCAGACCCGTGAAGATTCCCTGGCGGTCCCGGCAAACATACTCACGTACAACCAGGAATACCGGTGGATAGTGGATTCGGGAAAGGTGAACAACATCTCGGGCGGTGTCTTTTCGATACCCGCTGCCGAGGAGGCACGCGAGCTTACCCGTCAGATAGCCCTGTATGAAGAAAGGAAGAATGACATCTCGTACTATCTTTCGTACGTCTTCTTTCTCATCGATAACAACCTGAACGACCTTGCGCGGGTCCAGATAAAAGCGCTGAAAACTGAATACCCCGACAACGAATACCTGAAAAAAATGGAAGAGAGCATCAAATAGTCCTGATGGGGATATTCGAATCATCCGCACAAAATTCTCGTCCGCTCCTTATTAGTGCGCCTGTTGCAAAGCCATGCGAGGCCCCGGCCGGTATAGGCAGGCTCGCCGGCGCCCTCAAAGTGTCCGGTCATACGTGCAGCGTGATCGACATGAACATCGAGGGGACGCTCTGGCTCCTTGACCGCGCGGGGCCCGGGGAAGACACCTGGTCGCGCCGGGCGGCGAAGAACGTCGTGCGCAACCTTGCCGCACTTCGGGACCAAAAGACCTACCGCGCTTTCGACCGCTACAAGAGATGCGTCAACGATGTCAATCGCCTGCTTTCCGGGACATCATCAGGCGATGCACGGATCAGCCTCTCGGATTACGAGGACCGGCGCCTCTCGCCTTTAAGGAGCGGTGACCTTCTCGAGGCGGCCGGCCACCCGGAAGACAACCCCTTTTACGGGTATTTTTCCGGTCGGCTCAGCGAAGCGATACATGCCGGCAATCCGCCCTTTATCGGCTTCTCACTGACGTACTTGAGCCAGGCCCTGACGACATTCGCTGCGATAGGTTTCGTGCGGGCAAACTTCCCGTCGGCGAAAATAGTGCTGGGAGGGGCCCTCGTAACGTCATGGATGAGCAACGCGTCCCGCAGCGTCGATTTCAACGGCCTTGTCGACCACGTGGTCGCCGGGCCGGGAGAGACCTTCCTGCTCAACCTCATCCATTCGGAACGGGAATATACCATCTGCCCGACATACGACCTCGACCCTTTCCCCTGCCATGATTATCTTTCCCCCGGCGTGATCATGCCGTACAGTACATCGACCGGATGTTATTATGGAAAATGCAGCTTCTGCCCCGAAACCGCCGAGGGGAATGCCTATTACCAGCTGGGCCCCCGGGCGGCGGCGAAAGAGATCGGCCGCCTCGCCCGCGAGATACGCCCGGCATTGATCCACATTGTCGATAACGCGATCAGCCCCGCCGTTCTCAAGGCGCTCATAAAGGACCCTCCCGGAAGTCCCTGGTATGGTTTTGTCCGTATGACGAAAGAGCTTGCCGATCCCGGGTTTTGTGCCGGGCTCAAAAAGTCCGGGTGCGCGATGCTCAAGATCGGTGTTGAATCGGGGGACCAGGACGTGCTCGACGCAATGGGCAAAGGTATAGATATCAATGATGTTTCGAAAGGCCTCAAGGCCCTTTCCGCGGCCGGGATCGGCACATATGCCTATCTTCTTTTCGGGACGCCGTGGGAAAACGAGGCGTCCGCCGGGAAAACCCTCGAGTTCACCGCGGAGCACGCGGACTGCATCGATTTCCTCAACCTTGCCGTCTTCAACCTCCCGCGCCACAGTCCCGATGCCCGGGGATTGGAACAGAAGGCATTCTACGGCGGTGACCTCTCGTTTTACACGGATTTCGTTCACCCCTTGGGATGGGACCGGAAAAAGGTGCGCCATTTCCTTGACCGCGTATTTACGCGTCACCCTGCCGTACGCGAGATCGTCAAACGCCAGCCGCCCTACTTCACCTCCAACCACGCCGCGTTTTTCTGCGATCAGACCTTGCTTGAAAGATAAAAGACACTCTCTCGCCCGCTTCGCTCGAGCTCACAGAGGTCACAGAGAACTGCGAAGGGGAAAGACTTTGCCGGCTGGTCGCGGAGCCGACCACGACCAGCCGGCACTTTCGTCGGCTTCGCCGAGGAAAAGAAGAAAAACAATACAAGGAAATTAATACTCGAAGCGGTCCATCCTGCCTGAAGGGCAGGATAGCAGGGTACCCAACTTCCAAGCTTGCTAATGTTGGGTGGCAACGAACGGGCGAGAGAATGTCTTTTTAAATTGCGGAACGGGGACGTGAATTGTGGTAAGCTGAGAGCGATATGAAAGACCTTCTGAAAAGGACCCTTCGACATCACCTGGCGCTGATAGGCCTCATTATCCTCGTCCCCATGTTCTTCTGTGCCGTTTTCGCCCCGCTCATAGCGCCGCATGACCCGGTCGAGCCGGACATAAAGAATATCCTGTCGGGGCCGACGCTGTCGCACCCGTTCGGAACGGATACCCTCGGCAGGGACGTCTTTTCGCGGGTCCTGTACGGGACGCGGATATCGCTTCTCGTCGGTTTCGTTTCCGTCGGGATCGCCATCCTCATCGGCCTCATTCTCGGGGCCGTCTCGGGCTATTTCGGGGGGATCGTCGATGAGGTCATCATGCGCTTCGTCGACCTCATGATGTGCTTCCCGACATTTTTCCTGATACTCGCCGTCATTGCGATACTCGAGCCGAGCATCTGGAACATCATGGTCGTTATCGGGCTCACGAGCTGGATGGGAACGGCGCGCCTTGTCAGGGCGGAGATACTGAGTATCAAAGGCAAGGAATACGTCATGGCCGCGAAAGCGCAGGGTTTTGGTTCTTTAAGGATCATCTTCCGGCATGTCCTGCCGAACGCGGTCACCCCTGTCTATGTCGTCGCCACGCTCGGCATAGGCGGCGCAATACTTACAGAATCCGCACTTTCCTTCCTCGGTATCGGTGTTCAGCCCCCGACCCCGAGCTGGGGCAACATCCTGACCCAGGCGAAAGACAACATCGAGGTCGCCTGGTGGCTCTCTGTCTATCCCGGCCTCGCAATATTCCTCACCGTGATGGGCTACAACCTCCTCGGTGAAGGCCTGCGTGACATATTCGATCCACGACGGAAAGGCATGGCACCGTAAAAAATGGTTCAAGGTTCAAAGTTCAAGGTTCAAAGTTAAAAGAACAGTACGGCCGGTCTTTCAACCGAAATTGATTTAAAATCACCAAATTATTTTCCTGTTTTTAACCTTGAACCTTGAACTCTAAAGAAAAACCCCGGACAAGATGTCCGGGGTTTTTTATTGAACGATTTGTTTATTACAGCTTTTGCGCCAGGCCGAGCCTGTCGAGGGTTTCAAAATAGGCTTCGATGCGCGTCCGTACCTGGGATTCCGCGTAGAATCTCTGGTCTCCCATGTCGCTCTCGAAAACGAGTGCGGGGATGCCGGTCCTCTTCGTGAGAACGTCTTTGAGGGTCGGAACGGCGAAGGACACGGCCTTGCAGCTTCTGTTCATGAACATGATCATGCTGTTCATCGAATATTTCTTGAAAAGGTCCATCGCCATGTCGGCGCGGTCCTCGATCGTTGAGTTCGAGAAGCGGTTAACGTAGTTTTCGGCGAGAGTTTCCAGCGGGTCCTTGTTGAGATCGAACTCGAGGCTCCAGGCATGGACATAAAGGGACGTCAGGATGACGCCGCCATAGGAACCGAGCAATTTCGCATGGTCGCTGAACTTGAACCAGACCGGGAGGTTCTCCCAGTAGAGCCGGTATTTTTCCTGGTCTCTCGGGAGGACGCCGATGCCCTGGTCGACCTTTGCCTGGATCTCGTCGCAGAGGGTCTGGTAGTAATCGACGCATTCCTGCGTGCCCCGGCGGTAGACGGCGATCGCCATACCGATGAGGGCGTCGAAGATGCTGATCGGCGATGGTTTGTACTGTGCCATGTCGAGGAATTTCTTGTAAAGGATGCTCGAGGCGGCGGAGTATTTCATGACCTCTTTCAGCCGGTCATAGTCGAATTTTCTCTTCGTGACCTTTTCGAGCCAGCTGATGAGCTCTTTGAGCTGGAGAACACAGTATTTCACGATTTCCTTGCGCGCTTCCTTGTCCAGGATATGCTCCGGCGTATCGAAGACGAAGACGGGCAGGTCGCCCCTGCGTGCGAGGACCTGAAACCATTTCGTCAGCGTGAAGCACTGCGCGTTGCAGGCGAGGAAAAGGTCCGGATCGGGGATGCCTTTTGTAACGGTCACGCCGGTCTTGCGGTACCCGAGGTCGCTGCGGGCATACGCGCACAGGTGGTTTGTGTATCCCATGCTCTCGACGACCGAGCACAGCTCGACGCCTTTCTTGGCAGTCAGGTTGGCAACGGCATGGTTCTCGGGATATATGGGAACGATGTCATGTGCAACGAAGAGCTCGACGGGCGAGATGGCCGTCGTGTACCCGACGAGCTTGCCGTTCTCGCGGGCATGAAAGGCATCCTCCATGTATTCGTCGGTGATCTTCCTCGATAGTTGTTTTGAAGTCAGCTTTTCGCTCATAATGATCCCCCTTTGAGAGATTCGAAGAATGCCTGTGCCCTGGTCAGGACATGAGACAATGATGTTGTCTGGTATTCGGTGTCAAGGACGTGCATCGGTATGCCTTCCTTCTTGATCATGTCTTTCAGGTCCGGCAGGTCATATTCCTGCGATTCGCAGAATTCGATGTGGATGTAAATGACTGCCTTTGCCTTTGTCTCGTTGTACAGCTTTTTCACTTCTTCGAAATTCTTGTAAACGTTGTCATGGATCGGCGAGAAGAACCCGCGGGTGAAGTGCCTGTCCGTCAGGGCCTGTACGGGGTCGCCGTTCGTCGATGCCGCGCCCTGCAGGTAGCGTGAGCCGGTAACAAGCGTGTCGCCGATGATGTTGACCTTGAGATCGTCGAAAATATCGAACACCTCGGGCGGGTCGCAGGTGATTCCCACCATGACGACATCCGTGTAACCTTTACCTTTCTTCGGCTTCAGTCCGTCCTTGACCGCTTTCAATGTTTTGTTGAACTCGGCCTTGTCGACCTGCTGGGAAACCTTCATGAGCGCGAAGAACTGCTTGTTCGTCAGGGTCCCCGGGTTGTTGCGCTTGATGTCGTAAAGCTCGGCAAGGAGCTTCTTTGTTTCGTTATGCAGTGCTATCGATTTGTTCAGCGCATCGCTGCTCAGCTTTTTCCCGGTCCATTTTTCTAAGGACTCGATAAGCCGTTCGATCTCTTCCTTGACCCAGTAGTGCGCGCTCGGCCTGTCGGCCTGACGGGGTGCGAGATAGCTGTGGACATACTTGTCAGGGAAGTTGATGCGCCATATGTCGGAAAGGTGCTGCGTGGTATCGCAGACCTGCGGCAAAACGAAACCACTGAAAAGGTCCCCTTCGTAGCTCAACGCAAGTTCGAGGTTGCTCCGTGCGAGTGAACAGGCATTGTCAGGAAGATGGCTCGGGGCCTTCTTTAAGGGTTTATGAGTACCAAGAATTGTCACGGGGAGGAGGTCAAAGGCGTATATGACCTCTTCGGGAACATCGGCGATGGTACTCCCAACTACTTTCTTTCCTGTATCTCTGGCCCATTGGCGGATGGAAGGATACGGATCCTTAGCGAGTGCAACAACATCTTTCAGATTTAGACTTTCCCACATAACCCCTCCAAGGAATGATGAAAAATTTCACTAATTATATGAAGGTTCCCCATATATTGTCAAGGTAAGTTTGGAGGAGAAAAACCCTTTAAATTAAGCCAAATTGGCGCTGTATTGCCCCGGGTGCGGCACGCAGGCCCCGGCCGAGCTGCGTCAGGCGGTCTCCTGCTCCACCCATGCTGCGTAATCATCGAGCGCGTTCGGGACAGATAAAGCAATGATTTCGGGTACTTCATAGGGATGGAGCTTTCGTATCACAGCTTCGGCCACGTGATAGAGGGCTTCCTTCGTCTTCATGATACAGTACCACTCGTCGGTCTCTTCGACGTTGCCTTTCCACCGGTATATGCTCCGGATGGGCCCGGCGACCTGGCAGCAGGCAACCAGCTTCTCCTCTACAAGCTGCCTTCCGATCTCTTCAGCCTTCTGTCTGTCGTTTACGGTTGTGATTATTTGAACAATGCGCGGCATCCTGTTCCCTCCTCTATCCCCTGTCCCTCAAGGCGTTCCCGAACGGTGCGGGATGGAGAATTTAACTTGAAATTATGGGAGATTTCATATATTTTTCTATGCTACAATAGCGATTGCATGTTTTCAAGCGACAGGGGTTTTTATGTTCCAGGTAAACGAAGGGAATGCGATCATTCTGGCAAGTGAGTCCACGCGCCGCGTGGACATCCTGCGGATGCTCGGCATCCCGTTCTCTATAATTCCTCCCGATATAGACGAGACGAGGAGGGAAGGCGAGATGCCGCGGGAGTTCGCTTTAAGGATCTCCTACGAAAAAGCGAACAAGGTCGGGAAGCTCTTCCCTGACAAGTGGGTCATCGGGGCCGATACCATCGTGGTGTACAAGAATAAGATCCTGGGAAAGCCTGCGGGAGAAGCCGATGCCTTCAGGATGCTGCAGCTCTTGAAGGGTAAGTGGCACAAGGTCATAACAGGTTTCTGCGTCCTGAACATAACGAAAGACATCATTTACCGTGACGCCGTCGAGACCAGGGTTTTTATGAAGGACCTCATCGACCGGGAAATAATGAAATACATAAACACGTCCGAACCGCTGGACAAGGCGGGCTCGTACGCCGTCCAGGGAAAGGGCGGGTACATGGTGAAAGAGATAAAGGGGTCCTACTCGAACGTCGTCGGATTGCCTATCTGCGAGGTGTCGGAGGTCCTTCTTTCGCTCGGCGTCCTTTCATGAACGACATCGCGCATGCCCTTGAAGCTGTCCGTGAAAGGATAAGGCGGGCCTGCGAGAAAGCCGGGCGCGACACAGAAGATGTTACGTTGATCGCCGTCACGAAAACGGTTGATGCCTCCCGGGTTGCAGACGCGATACGGGCCGGTGTCAGAGATGTAGGCGAGAATTACATACAGGAAGCGAAGGCGAAGATCGAGGCGCTCGGGCCCGAAAAGGCCCGCTGGCACATGATAGGACATGTCCAGAGCAACAAGGTCAAGTACCTGCCGGCATTGTTCGACTGTATCCATACTATCGACCGGCCGGACATGCTCGACCGGCTGGAGCGTTTTGAGAAGCCGATGGACGTCCTGTTCGAGGTGAACATTGCAGGCGAGCTGTCGAAAAGCGGGACGGATGCCGCAGGGCTCGAAAAGCTCGTTGAAAAGGCGCGTACGTTGAGGTATTTACGGCCCGTGGGCCTTATGACCATGCCGCCCTATACGGCGGACCCGGAAGGTGCGAGGCTGTATTTCAAGAGGCTTAAGGAAACACTGACCGAAATGAACCGGAAATTCGGGGTCGACATGAAGGAGCTTTCTATGGGAATGTCTTCTGATTTTGAGGTCGCCATCGAGGAAGGGGCCACGATGGTGCGCGTCGGTACGGCCCTGTTTGGAGCGAGATCATGAAACCGTGGGGAGGCAGGTTCAAAGAAGGGACGGACCCGCTGCTCGAGCGGTTCAGCGCGTCGATAGATTTCGACCGCAAGCTCTACCGCCACGACATAAAGGGCAGCAAGGCCCACGCCGAAATGCTGGAAAAGATCGGCATCCTCACGAAGGCGGAGAAAAAGGCCATCATGAAAGGGCTCGACGAGATAGAGAAAGAGATCGAGTCCGGGGAATTCCGGTTCTCCGACGCGCTCGAAGATATCCACATGCATATCGAGACACGGCTCATCGAAAAGACCGCGGCAGGCAAGAAGCTCCACACCGGCCGGAGCCGGAATGACCAGATATCCCTCGATATGAGGCTTTTCGTCAAGGATGAGCTTGAAGAACTCGACGAGCGGCTCCTCGCCCTGCTTAGGGCGATGGTGACGAAGGCTGCATCAGGGTTCGCCGTCATGATGCCCGGGTACACCCATTTGCAGCGGGCCCAGGTAGTGCCATTCGCCCATTACCTCCTCGCCCACTACTATGCCGTGAAGAGGGACCGGTCGAGGGTTCAGGCGGCCTTTGTGACGGCCGATGTCATGCCGCTCGGCAGCGGGGCCCTTGCGGGGTCGACGATCCCCCTTGACCGTGAATTCGTCAGGAAAAAACTCGGATTTGCACGGTTATCGGAGAACAGCATGGATGCCGTCGCGGACCGGGATTTTATCATGGACGCCGTCTATGCAGCCGCCATGATCATGACGCATTTAAGCCGCCTGGCGGAAGACCTGATACTCTTTGCCACCCAGGAATACGCGTTCATAGCGTTGCCTGACAAGCTCACGACCGGCTCGAGCCTCATGCCGCACAAAAAGAACCCGGACGCGCTCGAGCTTATCCGCGGCAAGACGGGCAGGGTGCTCGGGGATATCTTCGGGCTTTTCACCCTTTTAAAGGGGTTGCCTTATACGTACAACCGCGATCTCCAGGAAGATAAGGAGCCGATGTTCCACGCCCTCGCGACGGCCCGGGATGCGCTCGCCATCATGACGCTGTGCATCGAAGGGTTGACCGTCATGAAAAATGCCATGGAAAAGGCGGCCGGAGAAGGTTTCATGCCGGCGGTCGAACTGGCGGAATACCTGACGGTGAAAGGTGTGCCGTTCAGACAGGCCCATGGTATCGCAGGCCAGGCTGTGCGCCAGTGCGAGGAGTCCGGTATTCTGCTCGACAGGATGCCGCTCAATCAATTGAAAAAACTGTCCCCGTTGTTTGAAAAGGATGTTTTTGAATATATCAGGCCGCGCAACGCCCTGCGCGTGCGGAAATCCAAAGGAAGCGCCTCGTTCGACGAGGTGAAGAAGGCCATCGATGCGGAAAAGAAATATCTGGGTCTTTAACGTTGTTTGCCTGTCCCTGTGTGCCGTCCTCGTCCTTGCATCGTGCGGCAAGAAGGGCAGCCCGGTGCCGATCAGGGTCGCAAAGGCCGGCATTATCGCCGATCTCAAAGCTGAAGAGAAGGACGGCGTGATCTTTTTGTCCTTTACCCCTCCCGCGCAGATCGAACCGAAAAAGAAGGGCGGCGAGCAGGATGTGAAGATCACAACTTTCAGGGTCGTTAAAGGGTGCGGCAACTGCCTTGCAGACCTTCAGCCCTTAAGGACGATAACCCTCGCCGAGAAAAAAGGGTATACGATCGCAGGCGGCAGGCTGTACATCTATGACGATGATGTAACGGACGGCAGCGAGTACGCATACAGGGTCTACCCCGTGACCGAGAAAGGGACACAGGGCGAGGCCTCCAACACGGTCAACATCACCTGGAGGCAGCCGCCCGGACCTCCGGGCCCGGTGAAGGTCGAGGAAAGCGATGCGCGCGTAGAGTTGTCGTGGACGAAACGGGAAGGGTTTCTCTACAATATCTACCGCTGGGACAACGGATTGTACCCGGTCCTGGCCCTCAATCCGCGGCCTATCCCGACGCCGCTTTACATGGATGCCGGGTTGACGAATGGCCAGACCTACCTCTATGAGGTCAGGCAGGTCAAGGCATCCGCGCCGGGTGTCGAGGGCGAAGGGACCAAGGTAAGTGCGACACCGAAGGACAAGACGCCGCCCGCGCCGCCTATGCTGGTGAAGGCCGTAAAAAAAGGGAACGCTATTGCGCTCACCTGGGAGGCCAATACGGAAAAAGACCTTGCCGGATATAACGTCTATCGCATCACGGGTTCAAAGCCCGACAAGGTCAATGCGGCGCCCATCAAGGAAAATAAATTCACGGATACGGGCGCTCCTGATCATCGCTTCATTGCCTATCATGTCACGGCCGTCGATGTGGCCGGCAATGAAAGCAGCCCGTCCCAGGAAGCTATCATAACGTTGAAAGAGTGAGGCCATGGATTATTTCGAATACCGTGATGGAAAATTGTTTTGTGAAGATGTGCCGGTCAAGGCCATCGCACGGAAGGTGGGCACCCCCTTCTACCTGTACAGCCATGCGACGTTCGCGCGGCATTTCAACGTCTTTGACGGGGCATTCAGCCAGATCCCGCACATCGTATGCTACTCGCTGAAGGCCAACCCGAACGGGGCGCTTCTTAAGATCATCGCACAGTCGGGAGGCGGGGCGGACATCGTGTCGGGCGGGGAGCTTTTCAGGGCCCTGAACGCCGGGATCCCTGCCGACAGGATCGTCTATTCAGGTGTCGGGAAGAGCCCCGAGGAGCTCCGTTACGCGATCGAATCGGGCATCCGGATGATCAACATGGAGTCGGAAAGCGAATTCAAGACCTTGAGGAAGCTTTCGCGCAAAATGAAGCGAAGGGTCCCCGTCTCGATCCGGGTCAACCCCGAGATAGACCCCAAGACCCACCCGTACATAACGACGGGGCTCAAGAAGAACAAATTCGGCATCCTCTGGGAGGATGCAGCCCGGATCTACCGGGAAATAGCGGCCGAGGAATACCTCGCTCCTGTGGGGATCTCTTCCCACATCGGCTCGCAGATCCTCGAGCTCGGGCCCTTCATCGAGGCAGTCACGTCGCTCAAGAGGATGATCCTCGAATTGCGGGGCCAGGGAATGGCGGTCGACATGCTCGATATCGGCGGAGGGCTCGGCATCACGTACAAAGATGAACTGCCCCCCGGACCCGAAGGATTATGCCGGGGTCGTCGTTTGACAACCTCGGGGACATCGGGATCACGCTTATCCTCGAACCGGGACGGGTGATCGTCGGGAACAGCGGGATATTCGTCACGAAGATGCTGTATGTGAAGAAGACCGCCGGCAAGGTATTCTACATAGTGGACGGGGCGATGAATGACCTCGTGCGGCCATCCCTGTACAACGCTTATCACGATATCGTCCCGGTAGAGCAAAAAAAGAGAAAGGCGAAAGTGGTGGACCTTGTCGGGCCCATATGCGAATCGGGGGATTTCCTGGCAAAAGACAGGGAACTTCCGGGACTCAAGGAAGGCGAGCTCGTTGCCGTCAAGAGCGCCGGGGCCTATGGTTATGCCATGTCGTCCAACTACAATTCGCGCCGCCGCGCACCCGAGGTCCTCGTCAAGGGCGATCAATTTTTCGTGGTCAGGAAAAGGGAGACGCTCAAGGACCTTGTGAGGGGAGAGAAGACACCGGCTTTTCTGGAGGTTGAATAAAGTGATCGAACTGGAATTTTCAAAGATGAGCGCCAGCGGGAACGATTTTGTCATGATCGACAACCGGGACGGCAAGGTATATGACAGGTTCCCGACGTTCTGGACTTCGTGGCAAAGATATGCAGGTTCCACCACTCCGTCGGAGCGGATGGGGTCATACTTATCGAAAACTCGGCGCAGCACGATTTTCGCTGGAGATTCTTCAACGCGGATGGTTCGGAAGCAGAGATGTGCGGCAATGGGGGACGCTGCGCCGCCCGTTTTGCATTCATGAACGGCATAGCCGGTGAAAAGATGTCCTTCGAAACGATAGCCGGCATCATAAAGGCCGAGGTCTTCGGGCAGAAGGTCAAGCTGCAGCTGACGAAGCCGGCCGACCTGAAACTCGATTACCCGCTCAACCTTGACGATAAGCAGTTCTTCGCGAGCAGCGTCAATACCGGGGTGCCGCACGCTGTCCTGCTCGTCGTCGATGTTGGCCAGGTAGCCGTTGACCAGCTTGGCAGGATGATTCGCTACCACAGCGCTTTCGGCAAAGCGGGAACGAACGTCAATTTCGTTCAGGTGCTCGACAAAACCAATGTAAAGATCAGGACGTACGAGAGGGGTGTCGAGGGAGAGACCTACGCGTGCGGGACGGGTGCCGTCGCATCGGGCGTCATCCTGACCGAAAAATCACTCGTGACGAGCCCCGTCAATATCCACACAAAGGGCGGGGAGATCCTGAAGATCTATATAAACGACGAGGTTTACCTCGAAGGCGACGCAAAATTCATCTACAAGGGCCTGCTGCACGAAGAAGCCCTTTTGTAAAGGAGATATCATGGAACTGAAGGGTGTTTTTACAGCGCTTGTCACGCCTTTTCGCGACGGGAAAGTTGACGAGAAGGCTTTGAAAAAGCTTATTGATTTCCAGGTAGCGGGCGGGGTCGACGGGATCGTCCCCTGCGGCACGACCGGTGAGGCACCGACGCTTTCCTACGAAGAGCACGAGAGGGTCATCGAGCTTGCCGTTAAATTTGCCGGCGGAAAGGTCCCTGTCATCGCCGGTACGGGATCGAATTGTACCGAAGAGGCGATAGAACTTACAGCCAAGGCGAAAAAGCTGGGTGCCAATGCATGCCTGCTCACGACGCCGTACTATAACAAGCCGACCCAGGAAGGCATGGTGAGCCATTTTACGGAAATCGCCAGAAAGACAGGCCTTCCCGTCGTTCTCTACAATATACCGGGACGCACCGGCGTGAACATGGCGCCGGAAACGGTCGCACGCCTGGCAAAGGTGAAAAACATCGTTGCCATTAAGGAAGCGGCAGGCTCGGTTACACAGGTCTCCGAGATATACCGGCTGACAAACGGCAAGTTCACGATACTCTCCGGGGACGACGGCCTTTTCCTGCCCATGATGAGCGTCGGGGCGGTCGGGGTGATATCGGTCTTCTCGAACATCATGCCGAAAGAGCTCAAGGCCCTCTACAAGGCTTTCATGGTCGAAAAGAACATCGCGAAGGCGATCAGGCTCCATACGAAGTACATGCCTCTCTTTCAGAACCTGTTCATCGAAACGAACCCGATCCCCATCAAGGAGGCGATGTACAGGATGGGCATGATAGCACGCGAATACAGGCTTCCTTTATGCCCGATCTCGGACAAGAACGGGGAATTCCTGGCAGGCATCATGAAAGAGTACGGCCTCATCGGAAGATCGAAGAAAAAATAAAGGGACTCAAGGTGCCTACAATGGTCAGGATAGCTATAACAGGCGCGTGCGGCAAGATGGGACGGGCAATAACGAACCTTGCCCTCGGCGATGCAGACCTCGAGATCACCGGCCTTATCGAGGCAAAGGGGCATCCCATGGCGGGCAAGACCCTCGATGCCGCGGGGGGAAAACTTCCGCTTATAACGGACGATATTGCCCGTGGCCTGGAAAATGCCGATGTTCTCGTCGATTTCACGGAGGCGGAGGCTTCCCTCGCATTCTTCAAGGCGGCAAGCGAAAAGGGCATAGCGGACGTCATCGGCACGACCGGCCTCAAGGAAGAGCACATGCGGCCGATACGCGAGACGAAAGGGGCCCGGGCGGTCATATCTCCCAACATGAGCATCGGCATGAACATCCTGTTCGATCTTGCGTACAGGGTGTCATCGATCGTAGGGGACGCCTACGATGCCGAGATAGTCGAACTGCACCATCGCTGGAAGAAGGACGCACCGAGCGGGTCCGCCCTCAGGATAAAGGACGCCGTTGTCGCCGGGCAGAGTTCTCGTCAGTGGATCGAGGTCTTTGGCCGCGAAGGGATGATCGGAGAGAGGAAAAATGACGAGATCGGCGTTATGAGTATCCGCGGCGGCGACATTGTCGGGGAACATACCCTTTATTTTGCCGGGATCGGTGAACGTCTTGAATTGACGCACAAGGCATGGTCGCGGGACAATTTCGCCCGCGGCGCGCTTCTGGCCGCAAAATGGCTGGTAAACCGGCCCTCCGGGATTTACTCGATGAAAGATGTCCTCGGGCTCTGACCCTTCATATCTTTAAATAATCACAAGGTCCCGGGCCGCTTTTAAGGCCGGGACCTTTTTTGCCCTGTGGCTGCAAAATATCGATATTTTCGCTTTCCGGCCAGCCCGCCGGTTGCATCATTGAGCTGATGCCATTTAACACCTTGAATATACTCATCATATTAAGATGTTATACTAACGGCCCGGGGCCCTGAAAGCCTTCTGACGGGACACCTGTCTCTGGTCATTTTTCATGGCCAACTAATTGATAATTAAAGGCATGTTACGCTTGTTAAATTTTTCTCTTGCAAAAGACCCCCGGAATTGTTAGATATAGGAAAACAAAAGGAAAACAGGGTAAAAAAGGTACAGAAAATGGCGAAATTTCTGAAGATCCCGGAAGCAACGATACGGAGACTTTCGAGTTATCTCAAGTGCATGGCGGACCTGGAAAGCAAGAACGAAAAGGTTGCATCGAGCGCTGTCATAGCGAATATATGCAACGTCAACGCTGCCCAGGTGCGGAAGGATTTTGCATATTTCGGCGAATTCGGCATTCGGGGTATGGGCTACAACGTCAAGGACCTGAAGCGGCATATAAAAGAGATCCTGGGCATCAACAGGGAATGGCGCATCGCCGTTATCGGCGTGGGCAATATGGGAAGCGCCCTGCTTGTCTATAAAGATTTCCTGAAACAGAACTACAAGATCGTTGCCGCATTCGATCTCTATCCGGAGACAGTGATCGGGCGTATCTCCGAAAGGGTCGGTAAACCGGTAGAAATACTGCATGTTGATCGCTTGAAAGAGGTGGTGCAGGCACGCAACATCGAGATCGGGATTATTGCGACCCCGCCGGCTGAGGCACAGAAGGTTGCCGACCAGCTCATCGAGGCGAATATAAAGGGGATCCTCAATTTTTCACCGGCACCTGTGCGGACGAACGAGAACGTGAAGCTCAGGAATCTTTTCTTTACATCTGCTCTCGACAATCTGGTATATTATCTTTCAAATTAAGAAATTTGAGGGATCTATGTGGAAAGTGCTGGCCAACTCTGTCGAGATGCTCATTTATGCAGCGGTCTTCATCATACTTTCCCTTATCGCGGTCAAGATAGTCGGCGCAACATTCACCACGGATTTTGAAAAGAAGATAGC
Organism: Syntrophorhabdaceae bacterium; assembly: GCA_963666485.2. Classification (GTDB taxonomy): domain Bacteria; phylum Desulfobacterota; class Syntrophorhabdia; order Syntrophorhabdales; family Syntrophorhabdaceae; genus Delta-02. The sequence continues at coordinate 1,174,197 of CAXXUO010000001.1, forward strand.
AGACGAGAACAACCTGGCGCTTGCCATAATAGTCGCGTCGCTCTTCATCGGCCTCGCCATCATCGTTGCATCAATAGCAGGATAATGAAAAGCATATTTATCACGGGAACCGATACCGGCGTCGGGAAGACTGCCGTTGCATGCTCTCTCGCTGCCTACCTTTCGCTCAAGAAGGGGCGGGATGTCGGGGTGATGAAACCCTTCGAGAGCGGCGGCGATGCATCGGCCGGGGAGATGGCCGGCGATGCCTGGTCGCTCAAAGCAGCGTCGGGCAGCCAGGATTCGATACGCGATATAAACCCTTATAATTTCAAGGCCCCGCTCGCCCCGGAGCCGGCGGCAATGCGGGAAAACGCCGATATCGATGTCGGCCGGGTCATGGCCGCATACAGGAAGCTGTGCGACAGGCATGATGTTGTGATCGTTGAAGGCGCCGGCGGAATACTGGTGCCGGTCAGGGACGGCTATTTTTATTCCGACCTGATGGTTGACATGGGCGCGCCGGTCGTCCTTGTCTCGCGGCTGACGCTCGGCACCATCAACCATACGCTCCTGTCATGCCGTTACCTGAAGTCGATCGGCGTCGAAGTCTCCGGTGTCATACTCAACGACATGACCGGGGAGAACGACATAGCGTCAGAGACAAACCCGGAAATGCTCCGGAAATACCTCGAAGTCCCGCTGCTCGGCATATTCCCGCATGAGCCGGACCTTTTCGCCCAGGCCGTCGGCCGGGAAAAACTCGCGACCCTTTTCGAAAAAAATATCAACTGCGAAATATTTAAATGAGGACAGGCAATGGGCGATAGGGTGCAGTTGCGCAGCTTTTCCCATCGCCTATAGCCTCTTGCCTATCGCCCGTTTTTTATCCCCAACTCCATAAAATACTGCCGTGACCGTTCAATAACGTCCATGGGAATACAGTACGCCAGGCGGAAATGTCCCGGTGTCCCGAAGCCCACTCCCGGAACGGCGAGGATCTTATGGCGCTGCAGTTCTCTCACGAAGGCGACGTCATCGGGTATGGGGGAGCGGGGAAAAATATAGAAGGCCCCCATCGGCCTGACGACGGTGAAGCCCGCCTTGACAAGGATGTCGTAGAGGACGTCACGTTTTCTCTGGTACTCCATGATATCGACGCTGTTCCTCTGGAACTTCCCGACGAGGCGCTGCATGAGTGCCGGTGCGTTGATGAAGCCGAGGATCCTGTTCGAGAATATCATCGCATCCATGAGCGGCCTCAAGTTGGCGATGCGCGGTGATGCCGCTATGTAGCCGATCCGCTCGCCCGGCAGGGCGAGGTCCTTCGAATGGGATGTTATGGTGATCGTATCGTCATATATATTGAAGACGTCGGGGAGGACTGTTCCATCATAGAGTATTTTCCGGTACGCTTCGTCGGAAAGGAAGAAGATCCTCTGGCCTTTCTCCCGGCGTTTGTTGAGGACCGCGGCCAGCTCCTTGAGTTCATCCCCGGTATATACGACACCGGTCGGATTGTTTGGCGAATTGACGATGATCGCCTTGGTCTTCCGCGTTATAGCTTTTTCGATCTTGCCGATATCGAGGTGAAAGTCCTCGGTGGTCTCGACGAGTTTCATTATCCCGCCGTGATTTTCTATATAGAATTTAAACTCGACGAAAAACGGGGACAGGACGATAACCTCATTGCCGGGATCAAGCAGTGATTTCAAAACGACGTTCATGCCGCCCGCAGACCCCACTGTCATGACAATGTGATCTTTCGTGAAGGGAAGGCCTGTTCTTGAGGCGTGGAATTCGGCGACGTCGGCCCGCACATCCTCGTAGCCGCTGTTTGTCATGTAGCGATGCATTCCCGCCGTGTCGGAGGTGACGATCCTGATCAGCTCCTCCTTCAACTGTTCGGGAGGTTCGATATCCGGGTTGCCGAGGGTAAAGTCGAGGATGTTCTCCGGGCCGTACGTCTTCTTCATTTTCTCGCCTTCCTCGAACATCGCCCGGATCCATGATGAATCCTTCATGGATTTGCTGATAGCTTTTGAGATACCCATTGTGATCACCTCTTTATGATACGTTTTCCTATCCTGATGAACCCTTCGATGCTGTTCTCTATCGTTCTCATAGGGACACAGTACGCGATCCTGAAATACCCTTTCTTTCCGAAGCCCCTGCCGGGGACGACCATGATGCGCTCATCCTGCTGCAGGCTGCGAATGAAATCCAGTTCATCGGCGACGGGTGAGCGGGGGAACATGTAGAAAGCACCCCTGGGTTTCACACATTCAAACCCTCCCTCGACGAGAGCGTTGTAAAGGAGGTCGCGCTTGCGCTGGTATTCCCCGATATCCACCGATGTCCGCTGGAATTTGGACACGGCGCGCTGGAACAGGGCCGGTGCATTGACAAAGCCAAGCGTCCTCTGCGTGATCATGAGCCCCGACTGAAGAAGTTCGGCGTCGGGCAGGCGCGGTGATATAGCGAGATACCCTATTCTTTCCCCGGGCAACGCCAGGTCCTTGGAATGCGAATTGATCGAACACGTGAGGTCATACGCCTTGAAGATGTTCGGAAGTTTAATGTCGTCAAAAACAAGTTTCCTGTACGCATCGTCCGCAATGAGGTAAATATCCTGGCCTTCCGACCGTTTCCTGTTAAGGAGCGTCACAAGGTCCGAAATGCTTTCCTCGGAATAAACGGCACCGGTCGGGTTGTTGGGGCTGTTGATGAGTATGGCGCGTGTCTTGGGGGTGATGGCATTGGCCAGCCGGTCGACATCGAGCTGGAAATCATCCTTTGACCTGACCGTCTTCAGTTTCCCGCCGTGGTTCTGCACGTAATTGCGGAATTCCCAGAAGAAGGGTGTAGGCACGATCACCTCGTCTCCCCGGTTGAGCATGACCTTCAGCAGAATGTTGAGCCCGCCGGCGGCCCCGTTCGACATGAAAACGTGTGAGGCGGTAAAGGGGAGCCCGTATATCTCGCTCAAGTAGTCGGCAACGTCCTGGCGCACCTCTTCGTACCCGCTGTTCGACATGTACCTGTGCATGCCTTTGACAGGATTGGCAAGCGCATCCATCAGCGTTTTCAGTAATATGTCGGGCGGTTCCGTATCGGGGTTGCCGAGGGAAAAATCATAGACGTTCTCCTCCCCGTACAGTTTCTTGATCTTGAGGCCTTCCTCGAACATCCTGCGGGTCCAGCCTTCCTGGTCTGCTATCAATTTTTGGATCTGTCGGGATACGATCATTTAAGCTCTCCTTATAATAAAAAAGCCATGGGTGTATGCGGCCCATGGCATAAAAAAAGGGCCATGGGTTCCTTGCACCCATGGCCCTTTGTGTGTCAGCACAAAGGTAGGCCCGGGTGCAAGCGCCTAAAGAAGAAAAAGCCAAAAAAGAAAGAGAACATCCTCATCATGCCAACATTAAAAAGCAAAGCAAATTTTTTGTCAAGGGAAACCTGAATTTTGCTGCGGGGAGCACAAAGTCCCTCACAGCGCCATTGCGCCATATACATTGACATGACGGGGTTTTACACTTATAATATAGCGGATTTTTTGACTTTTGCAAGGAGGCATTACTATGTCAGGCACAAATCATGGATATCACGGCAGCGAGGATTACATCGCATCGAAAGCACTTATGGAGATCGTCAATGTGGCCGTGGTACTTCAGAAGCCGCTTGTTGTAAAAGGGGAGCCGGGGACGGGGAAGACGCTTCTCGCCCACAGCATCGCCCGTGCGCTCAACAAGAGGCTTCTCATATGGAATATCAAGTCTACAACGAAGGCAAAAGACGGCCTGTACGTATACGATACCGTGCAGCGGCTCAACGACGCCCGTTTCAAGGACAAGGACATCAGTGATATACGGCAGTACATAAAGATGGGGAAGCTCGGCCAGGCGTTTCAGACCGATGAGCAGGTGATCCTCCTGATCGACGAGATCGACAAGGCGGATATCGAGTTCCCCAATGACCTGCTCAACGAACTCGATGAGATGACATTTCATATCAACGAGCTCGATGAAACGGTGTCGGCCATACATAGGCCGATCGTGATCATAACGAGCAATTCCGAAAAGGAATTGCCCGACGCGTTCCTGAGACGGTGCCTTTTCTATTACATTGAATTTCCCGACGGGGAAATGATGGAGCGGATCATCAAGGTGCATTACCCGGACATAGAGGACAAGCTTGTCCGAGAAGCGCTGAAGAAATTCTACTGGCTCAGGGAAATGGACGGACTGAAGAAGAGGCCGTCGACAAGCGAGCTGCTCGACTGGATAAAGGCACTCGCCCTGGGCGGCGTGAAGATCGATAAGATCAACAACGAGATCCCGTTCCTCGGGACCCTTTTGAAAAACGAACAGGATACCGACAGGTTTGTGCGGGTGTCATCCAACCAGGGCGGGTTCGGTTTCAAGCGAAGGTAACGGGAAGAGGGAAGGCAGCACATGTTCGTAGATTTTTTCTATATCCTTCGGAAGAAAGGCGTTCCGGTATCTATCAAGGAATTCATGTCTTTCATAGAGGCGCTCTATAACGGGCATTTTCAATCGAGCATCAACCATCTTTATCACATCGGAAAGGCATTCCTTGTCAAGAGCGAGGCATACTTCGACGCCTATGATCTGGCCTTCAACGAATACTTCGGCGGGATCGTGACGGAGAACATCGAACTCGACAAGGTGTTGGGATGGCTCGAGAATCCTCTCAACCGCCTGCCGAAGATGTCACCCGAAGAACTGATGGAATTCCAGAAACAGCTCGAGGAATTCAAGAAGACTCACGATCTCGAAGAGATGATGCGCCAGTTCCGCGAACGCTTGAAAGAACAGCACGAGCGCCACGACGGCGGGCATAAATGGGTCGGGACGGGAGGCTATTCCCCGTTCGGCGCGTACGGTTACCATCCCGGCGGCATCAGGGCCGGCGGAGAATCGTGGATGCAGTCGGCGTCGAAGGTCGCGGCAGAAAGGCGGTTCCGGAATTACCGTAATGACATCATTCTCGATGTCAGGCAAACGAAGATGGCGCTCAAAAAGCTGCGTGAACTGAAGCGCGAAGGGGCCCAGGAAGAGCTGGATATAGACGAGACGATCGATAAAACGGCGAAAGAAGGCGGCGAGATCGAGCTCGTTTTCAACCGTTCACGTGAGAACTCGGTGCGGATCATCCTGCTCATGGACACCGGCGGGTCGATGCTTCCCTATACCGAGCTGTGCGAGAAACTTTTTTCCGCCGCGACCCAGGCAAACCATTTCAAAGAGTTCCGCTATTTCTTTTTTCATAACTGCATCTACCAGGACATTTACGAAGACTTGGCCAATTATAAGAATGTCCCGACGGAAAAACTCTTCTCGCTCTTCAACAAGAATTACAAGCTGATCCTTGTCGGCGACGCCAGGATGGCGTATTCAGAGCTTTTCGATGTCAACGGCTGCATTGATTATTTCTCGACCAACGATAAGCCCGGCCTCGAATGGCTTGCCAGGATCCGGGACCATTTTCCCCATTCTGTCTGGCTTAATCCGACGCACAGGAACTTCTGGGGGCACTATACCGTGGACACCATCGGAAAGATCTTCCCCATGTACGAGCTTACGATAGACGGGCTCAAGGATGCGATAAAGGCGTTGACTTCACGGACCAAGAACCTCATGCATCAGTAGAAAGCGAATAACCCCTTAAGGTCAATGGCGGTAAAATTTTCTTACTATTTTGACGTTTATCCTTTATAATTTCCACGAGACGGGTCTTGGGGGCCCGGTTGTGTCCCCAAATATGGGGCTATGGTCAGACACCTTGGATAAAAGTTATTTTATACGCGGGAAGGTATTGCATTGAGCGCTGTTCTGGACAGGGTTTCATCACTTAAGAACACAGATCTTTTTCGTGCCCTCGGGGACAACGAGCTGGAAAAGCTTTCCTCGAAGCTCAGGGAACGTGTCTATCCCGCCAATACGGCCATTGTCCGTGAAGGGGCAAACGGCGATGCAATGTTCATCATCAAAAATGGACAGGTAGAGGTCAAAAAAAAAGAACCGAACCTCGGCATCGACCTCACGATAGCAACCCTCGGAATGGGGGCGTGTTTCGGGGAGATGGCGCTTCTCACGGGCAAGCCCCGTTCGGCTACGGTCATCGCGGTCGCGGCAACCGAGCTCTTCGTCCTTGAAAAGAGTGATTTCGATTCCCTTCTTCTCGAACATCCCAGCATATCGATATCGATAAACAAGATCGTCGCCGAGCGGATCGAGGAGATGAATACCCAGAAATCGATGGGCGTCGTCTCTTTCCAGAACCTCAAGGTCGATCCCGATTTTATCACCGTGATACCGGAGCCGATAGCCCTGAAATATAAAATGCTCGCCACGTCGTACGGCAACGGGAGCCTCACCCTTGTCATGGTCAACCCGCACGATCTCATGGCACTCGATGAAGCGACAAAACTGGTGACGGACAAATTCAAGAAGAAGGTGCCGCTGGACCAGGTGATCGTCACTGAGGAAGATTTCAAACATTTCATGGAAGGTGAATACAAGATCATAACAAAGCCACTGGTCGAGGAAAAACCTGAAGTGAACCTCGACGACTTCCTTGATTCGATGGACCATATCCAGTCGGATTTTATGAAGGATGCTGAATTTGAGGACGGGTCCGTCGACGATGAAGGCATTACCGACCTTGCGCGCGAAGCTGAAGGCGCGCCGATAATCCGGCTCACAAACAATATTATCGCGATGGCCCTGAAAAAAGGGGCCAGCGATATCCATATCGAACCGATGGAAAAAGGGCTTCGCGTCAGGTACCGCATCGACGGTGTCCTGCGCGCGGAAATGATGCTTCCCAAGAAGGTGCAGCTACCGCTCATCAGCAGGGTAAAGATCATATCGAAACTCGACATAACGGAACGCCGGATGCCGCAGGACGGCAGGATCACGATCAAGCTGGGCAGCAAATCGGTCGACTTCCGTGTGTCTACGGTGCCCACGAAGTTCGGGGAAAAGATCTGTACAAGGATATTGGATAAAACGAACACCACGATGGGCCTCGATAAATTGATCTCGCACCTGCCTGTGCTCGATCTTGTCCGCGACATGATCAAGAAGCCGTACGGCATAATCTATGTTACGGGCCCCACCGGGTCCGGGAAAAGCACCACGCTGTACAGTTCCCTCGCTGAGATCAATGATATCGGCGTGAATATCTCGACGGTTGAAGACCCGGTTGAATACGACCTTGAAGGCGTGAACCAGGTGCAGGTGAACTCCGATATCGGGCTCAACTTCGCCCGCGTTCTCCGGGCTTTTTTGCGGCAAGACCCGGACATCATCCTCGTTGGCGAGACGCGCGACACCGAGACGGCCAAGATCGCCGTCGAGGCAGCGCTTACCGGTCACCTCGTTTTCACCACGCTCCATGCCAACGATGCGGCGAGCACGTTCATGCGTCTGTCCGAAATGGGCATAGAACCTTTTCTCATCTCCACGTCCGCGATCGGCATCGTCGCCCAGCGTCTCGTGCGGAGGATCTGCCCCAAATGCAAGGAGAAATATGCCCCTGATCCTACGATCCTGAAATACCTCGATTTGGACGAAGGCATTGAATTATATAAAGGCAAAGGCTGTGATGCCTGCTCAGGCGGATATAAAGGAAGAGTTGGCGTGTACGAGGTCCTTGTCGTCAACGAGGAACTCAGGCATCTCATCGCCGAAGGCGCGGATACAATGGCCATCCGTGATGCGGCCGTCAGGAACGGGATGAAAACCCTGAAAGAATATTGCCTGATCCTCCTTAAGGAAGGGCATACAACGGTCGATGAAGTCCTGCGCACCGTCGCGGTGCAGAATTGATCAAAACGAAAATAATCCAGTCGAAAAAGATCTCGTATCTTCTGCGGGCGATCCTGGCCGTACTTGCATTTTTCCTGGTCTTCCTCATTTTTTACGCATATCAGCAAGGGGCGTGGAAAGAGATCTTTTCGTATTACCGGTTCTTCTTTGACTACAAAAGACTGCGGCTGTTCATTCTTTCATTCGGTCATTTTTCCGCGATCATGTTCATCCTGATACAGGCACTTCAGGTCGTGTTTGCGCCGGTGCCGGGCGAGGTCACCGGGTTTGTCGGAGGGCTTATCTTCGGCAACGTGCTCGGTACCTTATATTCTACGATAGGCCTCGTTTTCGGGTCGCTGGTCGCATTCTATATATCGCGTTTGCTTGGATTGCGCTTCGTAGAAAAAATTGTAAAGAAAGATTATATCGATCGATTCAATTATTTCGTGCGGCACCGGGGGGTGAATGTCTCGTTCATTCTCTTCCTCATCCCCGGTTTCCCGAAAGATTCCTTATGCTATCTCCTCGGATTGACGCACATGCGCGTCGTTGACTTTATCCTGATCAATGTTTTTGCGCGGCTTCCCGGAACGCTTATGCTCACCATGCAGGGAACCGCAGTCCACTCCGAACAGTACCGTTTCTTTTTCATACTTTTTTCGACGAGCATCATACTGACTTTCGTACTCTATGTTTTCCGGAATGTCCTCGTCAAATTTTTTTTGAATGCGGTACGCAGGGTCCGACACTTTTTTCAAGCAGGCAAATCCAAATAAACAGGTTTTTGTTATATTCTTTCTTGACAGAATGTTTTATTCATATACAATTAAAAATTAACAGGAGTGCGCTGTACAAAAAATAAAGAGGGGGAATTATGGCGAGAAAATGCGGAACAAGCAAAGCAGCAACAGTTGTCAAGACGGAAACGAAGAAAGCGGTAAAACCTGCGGCCAAAAAAGCGGCGCCTGTGAAGGCAAAACCGGCTGCGGCAAAACCGGCAGTGAAGAAAGCTCCGGCAAAGAAAGCTGCTCCTGCGAAAGCTCCCGCGAAAAAAGCCGCACCTGCAAAAGCAGCGCCGGCCGTAAAGAAAGCTCCCGCGAAAAAAGCAGCACCTGCTAAAGCGGCAGCGGCAAAACCGGCCGTAAAGAAAGCTCCCGCGAAAAAAGCAGCACCTGCGAAACCGGCGGCAAAGAAACCGGCTGCAAAGAAAGCAGCGGCAAAGAAACCGGCTGCGAAGTAAGGGGGGATGTGGTCCGGAAAAATAACGGACCATAGATAAGAACCCCGCCTCTGATCTCTTAATTATTATCGCGACTCGGCTTCAATATTCTTTTGAGCCGATGCAATGGATGTATCGTCCATGATGTTGGTGGCGATCTCATGGACGATGCTGTCTATTTTAGCGCGTATCGACTCACGGAATTTTTGCGCCATGTCGAGCGTCTCGCCGTCCCACTTGTGCGACCCGACGAACCTCGCGAGCGCCCCGGCATATTCCAGTATCACCTGCAGCTGCACCTCGACAAGCCCCGGGTTTGAATAGAGCATGACTGTTTTGCGATATGCTTCCGATATCCTCGCGCACTCGTGTTCCCACAATTTGCTTCTCGATCTGAGCCCGTACATGGTGTTGTTCAGGGATTCGATCTTCGCCTCAAGGTTTTCGATCTCCGTCATTTTCTCCTTGATGATCTTTTCCCTGCGGCCGCGCTCTTCTTCGAATGTCTTGATCAGGCCCGTGAACTCCTTTTTAACTTCTTTGCGTATGACCGACTTGCTCCTTGTGTAACAGGCGATGACCTCGAGCGCGCGCTCCTTTATGTCATCCGTTCCGTCCATGGATATGTCTTCGGTGCATGGGGAAGTCCCATTTCTTGTTTGCCTGCTGCCTGTCACTTTATACCGCCTCCAGGTGTTCACAGATATCCGTTGTACGCATATGCGATAGCGCCGACAAACAAAGGGCGGCCTCGTTATTTTCGTCGGCGATGTAACAGTGGCGCGATTTTACCGTGTATGTGCACCCTCGTGAAAGCAGCTCTTTTTTCTTCGCGAGGAAATCCTGGTAACCCATGGCGCATATAAACCGGTCAGAAGCATCATAGATCTCGACGAATTTATCGCCGCTTCCTATCGCCCTCTGAAAGACATTGCGGACAGACCATTCAAGGTATGTCGAAAATTTCATCGCGATATGTTCCGCATGATCAAATTTCACCAGCGCCTGGAGTATCCCGAGAAGCCCGGTTTGAAGAAGGTCATCGTCATCGAAAACCGGGCTCAAACTGCGATAACTCTTTGCTATGGACACTATCCTCGGCTTGTAAAGTTCATATACCAGGAAGAGCACCCGGTCGTAGTTCGCGTCGCCGGCAGACCCATCGGCGCGGGACCAATCCCGGTAGATCTCGTCCAGCTTTTCGTTCTTGTCGTATCTGTCAGGCCCGGGGGGTATCCGTGATCTGACTTTTTCCGAGATAGATAATGCAGTGACGCTGAGATGATCTCGTTTAGCGCCCGGGCTATGGCAGTGCATCCCGTGATCTTTATACTGGTTCTTTCGCATACAAAATTTAATAATGCGCAACGTGTGATCGCCGGACCTTGCATGAAGGACAAGCCGGCAATGATCTTAACGAAGCAACGTAAGCCGCCCCCGACTCCTGAACTATACGATACAAATTCCATTCAAATGTCGTCAATCAAATTTGGCCGCTCGATCTGTGTGATTTATTCGGGGATTGTACTATGCTAATCTATGCATAATAGGAGGACAAACCATGGTGCGAATATGTGGCTTCGTGATCGGTATCTTCGTTCTGTTCATTGCAGCGACGGCATGCGCGGGGGAACTCAAGGCCGACGCTGCACCCGTCGGGGTAGACAATACCGGTGCATTGACGGGGATCATCCGCGCGCTGAATTGGGACCATGAAGGTCCGTATACCGCCCGCGCCCTGAACATCTCGAAGGACATCCAGGTCAGGCGAACGGTCACACTCGCAGCGAAAGACATAGCCGTCCCCGAGGCGTGCCTCAAGAGGGATGACTGCCGGAAGGCCGTTACCCTCGTGATACCGAAAGGCATGGCAGGAGTGCAATGCGTGAAGACCGAGGATGTGATGGGGGCGCGCCATTGCATCGAGGCCGTGATATCCGAAAAGAGCATGTTCCGCATCAGCGCAAAACTCGTCGACACCCATCCCTGGAAATATAATTTTATCCCCGTTGTCGAGTTCCTCGAGGCGAGCACGCGCGCATGTCAACCGGGAGAATTTCAGTGCGTGCGTGATAAAACGTGCTGGAACAATTTCAACGGTTACTGCAGGTTCTGCCTCGGGCATCCCGTAGAGAAATGCGCATGCCTCAATGAAAAAGGCCCGCTGCCCGACAAGACCTCATGCATGTTCTTTATCTCCGGGGATATGGTCTGCACGGGAAAATGCCGCGACGGGCAATGTGAATCCGCTGACGTGCGCTGTCGCTGATAGTTTTTCGATCGCTTTACCGGCTTGCAGGGTCCTTCAGCACAATGATCTCGACAGGCCCGGGTTCGGATTCGCCGGTCCCTTTGCGGACCTCCTGAATAAATGCGATCTCGGCCATCCTGTCCTTCAACTCGGATACCCGTTTTGGATCGATAAGACCGGAAACGATAATGGAACTGTTTTCGGCCCGTTCACGGACATCTTTCGCTGAGAGCGCGATCAGTATGCGGCGTGTCTTGCGGACGGTGTCGGACGGGTCGGCGGACGTGACGATTATCTGCCACGGTGTATCCCGTGGTGTTTCCGGGGCGGCCATTTTATATTCGGCCGCTTTCTCTTCCCGTGCCGCCATGGGCGAGGCCCCGCGTGTCTTGAACCGCTGCGCCTTTTCCGGGTACGGCCCGATCGCGGCGGGTGCCGGGACCGGCGCCGGGGTTTCTTTTGTCATGGCCTGACCAACCGAATCCTTTTTACCAGGGGCAGAAGCAATACGGTGAGCATCGGCTTCGTTGACAGATGCCGCCCCTCCCGGGGGAGCGGCCGTTGTTTTCGCAGCCTCGGCCGGCACTGACTGCACCGGTTTCTTGAGGGCTTCTGCTTTTTTCTTCTGTGTTCCCTGCGCGTCCGGACGCGGCGCCGCATCGACCTTCTTTTTTGTATCGGCCTCTTTTTTCGCAGGGACTTCAGGGCTTTCCGCAGTTTTTACGGGAGGCTGGAGCCGGGCGAGGTCCGGCACATCCGGGGTCGTGGACCTGTACACGTATATCGAAAGAACGACAACGAGCGCCATCGCCAGGGCCTGAACAGGCACCTTCACATGAAATGGCAGGAAGAAGCGCGCAAACCAGCCTTTCTTCTCCTCTGTTTCCGTGATCCTTGCCATTACCTTTTCCGCAAGCCCGGGCGGCGGCTCGAGTTCGTCGAGATTTTCGAGGATCTCTTTCGTCTTCTCGAGGTCCTTGAGTGCGTCACGGCAACGGATGCAATCGGCGCAATGCTGTTCGATCACCCCCCTTTCTTCATTCGGAAGGGAATTCTCAAGATAAGCTGTCAGCCGCTCTTCAATTTCGGTGCATTTCATCGCAGGTCACCAAAAACTTTCTTGAAACTTTCCTTGATAGCACCCCGGGCCCGCGACAGGCGTGATTTAACGGTGCCGTCCGGCAGGCCCAGCATCACGGTGATCTCTTCGTACGAAAAACCCTGGATATCCCTGAGCACAAGGACCTCCCTGTGGTCTTTCTCGAGATCGTTGATGCACTGCTGCACCTTTTTCTGTGTTTCCTTCTGGATCATAAGGTCGATTACGGGTATATCGCCTGATGCCGGATCGATCGGTCGCGTGTCATGCCCGGGCGACATGTCCTGGTCCAGACTCACAGGTTCGTGGTATGCCTTTCCGGTCGTATGCCGCATACGGTTCCGGGAATGGTTGACAACTATTCCATACAGCCATGTCGAGAATTTTGCCTCGCCCCGGAAGGTTTTGATCGCCTTGTATGCGGAAAGGAACGACTCCTGCACGATATCCGATGCATCATCGTAATTTCCCGTCATGCGGTAGGCTATGTTGAACATTTTCTTCTGATGCCTCCTGACCAGGGTCTCGAACGCCTGCGGCTCTCCTTGCTTACACAGGGAAACGTACTGCCAATCCTCATCAACAAGGGGCCTTGCTCCCTTTTCTTCAGTGTTAGACAGCCTGTCGGCCGATTTTGTTCCTTTCCGCATAAAAAAGCGTGCCAGGCAGTTTCCTATGGTCAGTGTGCGCATCATCATCAGTAGATATTTCTGATAATTTTTACTGCACCATACCGGGGATTGCAAAGAAAAAAGGTGCACGACTGCCCCCGGGGCGGGAAAAACTTAAGGAACTTAATATTTTTCCGATGATAGATGTATAAGGACGGGAAGCAAGGCGTCCCGGTCAATACTATGGTGCCCCGTGATCACTGATTTCGCAAAAAGACTCGAGAATGTCATAAATTTTATTCCCCCTATCCCCGCGGTCATCATTGAACTTTTAAAGACCCTCGATGATGAAAATGCGAATATGAGCACTATCGCGCGGGTCATCGCGAAAGACCCGCCGATGAGCATGAACGTTCTGAAGGTGGCAAATTCGGCCTTTTACAGACTTGCCAACAAGGTATCGAATGTCGATCATGCGGTGAAGATGCTCGGGGTAAAAGAGATCAGCATGATATGCGTTTCATGCGGGGCATACCAGGCGCTCAAGCCTGCCCGGGATGCCGGGACATTCAGCCTGCAGGAATTCTGGAAACACTCCGTTGCGACGGGCGTGATCGCGCGCACCTTATGCAAGGAGCTTTCGGTCGGTGACCGGCAGACGATATATTTCGGCGGACTTCTCCATGACATCGGCAAGGTCGTTCTCGATCGTTTCGCCCACGATGTCTACAAGATCGTCATACAGATAACGCACGATGAATGCGTGCCCATGATCGAGGCGGAAAAGAACATAATCGGCGAATCCCATGACGTGATCGGCGGCATTATCATGGAAAAGTGGAAATTCCCTTTCGTTCTCGCTGACGTCGCCCGGTTTCACCATACTATATCCGCGTCCCCGGATGAGTCACTCCCGTCCGTGGCGTTGTGCGCGCTTGCGGACGAACTCGCCCGGATACGCTTTTACGGTTTCGGCGGTAACAGGTCAGGCGTCGTCCTGGAGGAGACGGAGGCGTTTCGTACCCTCGCAGGCATCGCACCGGCGATAACGAATATCGATATGTTCAAATTCCTGCAGGACCTCGAAACGCTCGACGACGAGATAGCGGATATGGAAGCGATACTGACAGGATAAAGGCGGTTCCACGTTCCACGTTAAAAAAATCTAACAGAACATACTCGGCTTTGAACGTAGAACATTTTTTTACACTGTGCTATAATCCCGCTAAAAAACAGGAGATGAATTATGGCAACCCCGACAGGAAAAATGCCCAGAGTTTTCTTTCATTGCCGTCTGTTGCTTTTATGTGCATGCGTGATGTTCCTTTTTGCATGCAACGTTTCCTACCTCGAAAAGTTCGGGGAATTCGATGCTCAGCAGGGAAATTATGAGGCAGCGGTACAGGATTATACAAAGGCTATCCGGTATGCTCCGCACGACCCGGTGCCGCGCGTTTCCCGCGGGTATGCCTACCAGAAGATGGGAAAGAATGACGAGGCGATAGCCGACTATACAAAAGCCATTGAGCTTTCCCCGGCCGATGCCGAACTGTATTTGATCCGCGGCGTCGCCTATTCTCTCAAGGGCAGCAACGACGAGGCCATTGCCGATTACTCGAAGGCGATAGCGATCGACCCCCGCAGTGCCGACGCCTATTTCAACCGCGCCCAGGCCTACGAAGCCAAGAATATGAACGATCAGGCATTGCAGGATTATAAGACGGCCGCCCGCCTCAACAGTCCCCGGGCCCAGGGCGTGCTCATGGGCAGGCAGATCGCCTGGTGATCTTTGAGCGTTTCGGAACTTTTTTGATCGGTCAATTGTCTTAACCGGGAGATGAGGATATTAAGACCGCAAGGAGGTTACCGATGAAACGTGCTTCAGTTGTTTTTGTCCTGTGTGCCGTGTTTTTTTCGATCCTGCTTCTTCCCGGGTTGTCTTACACGCAAAAACCGGAAAATAGGGACGACAAGACGTTGTCGCCCTATTTTTTTGTCAAAAGCGATGATCCGGCTTTAGACCAGCTTCCCCTTAAATCTACCTCGGCTGTTGCCAGCATTTCGGGCGTCATCGCGGATGTCACCGTGACGCAGGTTTACAAGAACGAGGGAAAGAAGACCCTCGAAGCGGTCTACGTCTTCCCCGCATCGACGCGCGCGGCTGTCTACGGCATGAAGATGGTCATTGGCAAGCGTGTCATCGAGGCGAAGGTGAAAAAACGCGACGATGCGCGCAAGGAGTACGAGGACGCGAAAAAGGCGGGCAAAAGCGCCTCGCTGCTCGAGCAGCAAAGGCCCAACGTGTTCCAGATGAACGTTGCGAACATCATGCCCGGTGACGAGATACGTGTCGAACTGAAGTATACGGAACTCCTTGTCCCTGTGGACAAGGTATATGAGTTTGTCTACCCGACGGTCGTGGGCCCCCGTTACTCGAACAAACCTGCCGAAGGCGCACTCCCCTCCGACAAATGGGTGCAGAACCCGTACCTGCACGCGGGCGAGAAGCCCCCGTACACGTTTGATATAACGGTGAACGTTGCGGCGGGAATGCCGATCAAAGACCTCGCTTCCTCCTCGCATAAGGTCAATACGAACTTCACAGGCCCGAAAAATGCGAAGGTGACCCTGGACCCGGCGGACAAGAGCGGCGGCAACAGGGACTATATCCTGCGGTACCGCCTGGCGGGGGACAAGGTTGAATCCGGCCTTCTCCTGTTCCAGGGAGAGAAGGAGAATTTCTTCCTCTACATGGTCCAGCCGCCGAAAACGGTGAAGCCTTCCCAGATCCCGGGGAGGGAATATATATTCGTGGTCGACGTGTCCGGCTCCATGTGGGGGTTCCCGCTTGAAATATCCAAGAAGCTTCTGAGGGACCTTATAGGGAACCTCCGGCCGAAGGACACCTTCAACGTGCTCCTGTTCTCGGGCGGGTCAAAGCTCATGGCCGAGAGATCTTTGCCTGCAACAAAGGAAAATATCGATAAGGCCGTCCATCTCATCGAAAGTCAGCAGGGCGGCGGAGGAACGGAACTGCTGCCGGCCTTGAACCGCGTCCTCAAGATCCCGAAACTCGAAAATTACTCGCGCAGCATTATCGTGGCAACCGATGGTTACGTCATGGTTGAAGAGGACGTTCTCGACCTTATACGCAACAATCTCGGCGACGCAAATATGTTTGCCTTCGGTATCGGCACATCCGTCAACCGCCATATAATAGAAGGCATGGCCCACGTGGGAATGGGGGAGCCGTTCGTCATTACGAAGCCCGCGGACGCCCCGGCCCAGGCGGCGCGGTTCCGCCAGATGATAGAATCCCCGGTCCTGACGAAAGTGAAGGTGAATTTCAAAGGTTTTACCGCGTATGATGTTGAGCCGCCCGCGATCCCGGACGTGCTTTCCGATCGCCCGGTCATCGTATTCGGCAAATGGAAAGGGCAGCCGTCGGGAACGATAACCGTTACCGGCATCTCGGGGAACGGGAAGTTTTCAGAATCCATCAACGTATCCACCGTCAGGCCGTCAAAAGAGAACCTGTCGCTGCGCTACCTCTGGGCGCGCCACCGCATCATGCTCCTGTCCGACTATAACAAGCTGCACTCGAACGACAAGCGCATCAAAGAGGTCACGGACCTCGGGCTCGCATACAACCTGCTGACGGCATACACTTCCTTCGTTGCCGTCGACAACGTTGTTCGGAAGACGGGCGACTCGACGACGGTAAACCAGCCCCTGCCGATGCCGGATGGCGTATCCGATTACGCTGTCGGCGGCGGGATGATGAAAACGATGGCCCTGGCGCCGCCGTCACCGGGAATGTATCCGCACTATGCAGGCAAGCGTGCGGAAATGGCCGTGCAGGAAAAACCGCGCGGGGATGGAGTACGAACAAAAGAGTCCGCAACAACACCGAAGGCAACGGTTGCACGTGTCACTGCGACGGGCGGGCTCACGACAAAATCCGCCGAGACTGTGATCAAGAGCAGTCTTGACAGCATCGCCGGGTGTTTTACCGGGATCACGGCACCCGTTACTTACGGGATAAGCATTACCGTGAATGCCGACGGCACCGTGAGCGCGGTGAAGATCACCACGAAGACGCGGTCGAAAGACGCATACGAGAAATGCCTCACCGAGGCACTGAAAAATCTTGTATTCGTGGCAACACAAAACGGCTCGCAGGCGACAGTCACGGTCAGCCTCACGATAACGCCGTAGGCTTTACGGCAGCGCACACACAAGGCCGGGCGATGCATACCCGGCCTTGTTTATTGCATTTGACTCCCCGCGCGTGGTATTTTGTTACGTTATGATCAAGGAATGGGAACTCCTGGAATCCAGGGTGGATAAAGACTACAATGTCTTCCGCATACAATCCGAGATGGCGATGTCGCCGAGGACGAACAAGGTCGGCAGATTCTACACGATCGACACACGGGATTGGGTAAATGTCGTACCGGTCACGCCGGAGGGAAAGATCGTCATGATCAGGCAATACCGGCATGGTTCCCGCGAAATAACCCTGGAAATACCGGGCGGGCTTGTCGACGAAGACGATGCCGGTGAGGCCGCGACGAGGGAGTTGCTTGAAGAGACGGGATATGCCGGGGACCCGGCCCGGTCACTCGGTTTCGTCAACCCGAATCCTGCGATATTCAATAACCTCTGCCATACGTACCTTATCGAGAATGCGCGCGAGGTGTCCGAGAAAACGCTCGATCCTGACGAGGACATAGAGGTGGTGCTCATGTCCCCGGAGGAGATACCGGGATTGATAGCGAACGGCGGCATCAACCATTCTCTCGTGATCGTGGCGTTTCATTTCTATTTCATGCAAAAGCTTTGTCTCCCCTGATGCCGGTCGGACATACCATACCCATTATCGGATTTGCAGGGCGCGCGAATAGCGGCAAGACCACCCTCATCGAAAAGGTGATCTCTGTTTTTAAGAAACAGGGGCTGCGCGTGGCTGTGATCAAGCATGTCCATCACCCGTTCGACTTCGATGTGCCCGGAAAAGATACCTACAGGCATAAAAAGGCAGGGGCCGACAGCGTGATAGTTGCGTCGCGCGAGCAGTTCGCAATGGTAAAGGACACGCCGGAGGAATATTCGCTGGGGGATATCATATCGCGCTATGTGGACGATGGCGCCGACCTTATCATCGTCGAGGGGTTCAAAACCGCGCAGATCCCGAAGATAGAAGTTTATACGCGCACAAGCGGCGAGCCCCCCCTTTGCGCCTCGGGTGACCGCCTGTATATCGCAGTGGCGACCGATGACGATCTCGATGTGCCCGTCCCGAAATTCAGACGGGACGAAGCGGACGCGATAGCCGGTTTCATTTCAAGACATATACTGAAGAGGGATGCGTAAAGGGTGTCTCTGCGAAAAGATGAAGCGATAGTCCTGTCGAAGCGTGCGTACGGTGAGTCGGACCGGATCATCCACCTTTTTACGCTGGACGCGGGGAAAGTGTCGGCGATAGCGAAAGGAGCGGGGAAAAGCCAGAAGCGCTTTGCCAATACCCTGGAACCGTTCAACCGCATCAGGGTCGAATATTTTGACAAGCACGGCCGGGGGATGGTCCGTATAGACAATGCCGACCTCGTCTCGGGCAATAACGGCATCGAGATGAGCATGAAGCGCATATGCAGCGCCTCGTTCTTCACGGAGTTCGTCGACCGCATGACGCGCGAGAGGGAGCCGCATACAGGACTCTTTGCAGCGCTTGAAGAGTTCATCGCTTTTGCCCGGTCAAAAGACCCGGAATATTCAGACATCCTTTGCTGCGAATTGAGAATGCTCGACGTTCTCGGATATCACCCCAACTTCGATACCTGCGTCTTTTGCGGGACCGGCATGCACGATGATGAAAAGGTCTATTTCTCCCGGGAGCGCGGGGGGATACTATGCGGGCCGTGCTCGCGGTCTCTACCCCACAGGAGATGGTCCCAAGGATTAATGCGTGGGTTCCTCGCGGTGAAGAACAGTGAAGCGGGTTTCGCAACGCGCTCGCTCGAGCGCGAGGCGCAGGAACTGATGGAAGGTTTTCTAAACTATCATATCGATATCGATCTCAAGTCGTACAAGCTGCTGAAATCGATGGTCTTCTGAAACGTAAGGCGTAAGCCCTCTCCCCTGTTGTCATTCCCACTTTCGAGACTGTGTCCCAATTCCTCCAACCCCGTCATCCCGGCTCTTACGGCCGGGATGACGGGGTGAGGGACGCCTTACGCTCTTTTCGAGAGCAATATGAGATTCTGGTCCGCCAATGTTTCGTATTTCTTTGAACGGGACAATTCTGCTATAAGGACGGGATCGGGGCGGTCGAGAACGAACACCATTGTGCCGCTGGGCTTCAGGTACGTCATCCCCCGTTTTATATACGCCTTTGTTGCATCGGCGACAGGGACCGTCTCTTCCCACGTGAGGCCCTGTGAGGGCTGGACAAATATGTAATCGAACGCTCCGTCGATAAGGAACGGGAATTCTATCTCGAGATGAAAGAAACCGTTCTGCCTTGCGAGGGCCTTTGCCTGCACGAACCAGTCGCGCGCCGTCATCGCGTCCCATGGCCCACTGTCGGCGTCAAGCAGGGAAAGGCATTCCTGGATCTTCCGCTGATCGATCGTCTTAACAAAATATGTGGCTGTTATAAGGTCCATGATGTCCCTCAAACGGCCCAAGTGTTCGTCCAGTTTTTGCGACAACTCCCCCTTTATGACAACGTCTTCCTTGATCCTGTCGGAAAGCGAGGCGAACTGCCGGTACATGTTTCTTACATCTGCCACGATGTCAAGGGGGTTTTTGGCGAAGAGGCCCGCCTGGTCCTGCTTCGCCGCATGCGGGGTGATGTCGGACAGTGACATCCCGATAAGAGGGTTGCCTAACTTATAATTCATGCTGTCGCACCCGTGGCGGTTCTTTAAAGCATGATGAAGAATATCGAACGAGATATGAGAACGCTCGATACCGTAGAGAACATTTTCGAGTATGGAGCACTTCAGGCTCTTCTCATCCTCCCATTGGGCGATGAAGCCATTCCTTTCCCGGTAGGGAAGGACAAACGAGAGATATGCCAGGCATTCGACGATCTCGAGGGAAAGGTTGCCGAAGCCGGGCGTCATGTCGAGGACCTTGAGCGACAGGAGCGCGTCCTTTGTCCGGTCCTCGGGCGGGCGCATCGCAAATACCCTTTCGAGGTCGACACGGGGAATGCCGCCTTTTTTGCTGAGGAGAAAAGAAGATATGTCGGCGATATTGAAATCGTCGACCGTGTCGGGCGGGCTCTTCCGTTCCTGTACCCATACATCTTTTTCGGCAAGGTAATCCCGCGTTGAAACGAAAACATCATTCCCGAAGATATCCGAAAGCCCCCCGATTATGCGGGGGAAGATGTCCGTCTTTTTTCGAAAGCCTGCCGTGGATGTGCGAAGGGCTGCCTGTTTCTCCTTGAGACGCGTTATTATGGACTGCCTTTCGTTTTCATAGATTTTTTCGAGGGTCTGCGACAGGCCGTTGAGTGAAAAGACATTGCAGAAAAGACGCAGCGCGTCCCTGTCGTTCACCTCGACGGCCTCCTCGAGGTCTATCGAAAAAACACGCGTTTCATAGGACAGCGGCTTTTTCATCAGCATCCAGTGCTTCCCGTTGGTGAGGATGCCCCAGGGCGTTTTCGTGTTCTTGAGGTAATAGAACAGCTGGTATAAGGGGATGCCATTCTCGAAAGCGAGAAAAAAGCCGCTCACCCCTTCCTCGAGTTTGCGGCCGAACCGCTTGAGAAGAAGCACCCCGAGCGTGTTGGCGTAATATTCCGGGGTCCCCCACAGGGGCGATGTGCGGTCGCGTTCGGCATCGGTCGTGAAAAGGGCCGCATCCGGTCCCTTGATATGGTCGTCGAAATACTTCGGTTTCGATTCATAGGAGAACCCGAGTATCTTCAGTATGGGTTTGATGAGGTGGATCTCGGTGTGTATCTCGCTCGCGAACTGCTTTATATCCTGGAACCGGGTCAGTATCTCGAGGAGCGAAACGTATACGAGGTCATCCTGGGGAAGGCCGAGGAGCTCTTCTATCCCGTGGCGGGAAATGAGCGAATTGCGCACGATGGTCGATTGCATACGGTTGAAACATAATATAGGTTTGACAGTTCTTAGTCAAGGAAAGGCGCATCATCATTGTCTTTGTGAAAGTCCATGTCCTGTATGCGCTTTGCCTCCTTGAGCTTCATGAGAATAATGACGATGAGACCGGCGATGCCAATCCAGAAAAGCACGAGGGCCTGGTACAGGATATGCCGGTCGTACGGGGAGGCTGCCGGTTCAACAACGGTCGGCCCGGCGAAACAGACAACGGGTATCACAATAAGCATGATGAAAACGGTAAATGATCTGCACATCGTCCTGTCCACCTATTTTAAGAAAGCGATGATCGTCATTGCCACGAAATAGACGAGGTAAAAAACCGTAATATATGTAAAGACCGGGCTCGGTTTGCCGGCTGACGACCTCTTGTCCAGGAACGGCACCAGGAAGACGAACAGGACGCCAAGGGAGATCGCGGATATAGCGATCGTTTCACCGTTCATGCCCGCTATCTCGCCGGGGAAAAGCTTCAAGGTCTGGAAGACGAAGAGGAAGTACCATTCCGGTTTTATGTTTTCCGGCGCAGGCGCCATCGGGTCTGCCTTCGTCCCTATCGATGCAGGAAAGACGACTGCAAGGGTGACGACGACGCCCGTGCACAGGAGCCAGACGATAAGGTCCTTGTAAAAAACATTCGGGAAAAATGGCTGCGGTCTTCCCTGCCGGTCTTTCTGGGACAGGGGGACGCTCATGCCGTGGACCTGGACGAGCAGCACGTGGACCCCGATGATGACAAGGCTTATCATGGGCAGGACGCTGACATGAAAGGCATAGAACCGCGTCAGGGTCTCCTGCGTGACGTCAAAGCCGCCGCGCAGGAATATCTTGATGGCCGGGCCGATGAGCGGAAGGTTCCCTGCGCCTCCCGTCGCAACGCGGATCGCCGTGAAGGCCCTTTCGTCCCAGACAAGAAAATATCCGCTCAGCCCGAAAAAAACGAGAAGGGTGATCAGGATGAAGCCGGTTATCCATAACAGTTCGCGCGGCTTCCGGTATGCCTTCAGCAGGAAGTTGGCGAAAAAGTGAACGAACAGCGAGGCTATCGCAAGTTGCGCACCCCAGTGGTGCAGCGACCGGAAGAACCAGCCCAGGGGGAGCTTCGTCATAATGTCGACAATGCTCTTGTGGGCGTATTCGGAATGGGGGATGTAGTACAGGGCAAGGCCCATGCCTGTCATGAATTGCATGACAAAAAGGAAGAGGGTCATCCCTCCCGTAAAATACGAGATGTCCCAGCGGTGCGACGGGACGTACTTTGCCCGGATGACCCGGCGCAGGCCATCCACGTCGTAGCGCTCGGTGATCCAGTCACTAAGCTTTCGGGAGTTCAACCTTCACCCCTTTTTTCGCTATGACCAGTTTCGGCCCGTTCATGACGATCTCGAAGCATTCGAGAGGCCGCGGAGGGGGGCCCTCGATGTTCCTGCCGTTGTCATCGAACCACCCCTTGTGGCACGCGCAATAGAATTTTCGCACATCCGCCACGTAGGATATGTTGCACTCCATGTGCGTGCAGACCCCTTTCAGTGCGAGCATCGTACCGTCGGCTTTTTTCAGGAAAAAACCGGGTTTGCCGCCCCATGCGAACGTCTTTACGGTGTTTCCGGGTATGTCGACAAAATCGGCCGTGTTGAGAACGACAAAATCCGGCTCTTTCCCGACAGCGGGAAAGATGAACTTGAGGAAGGCGTAGATGCCCCCGGAGAGGACAGCGATAAGCCACCCGCCGAAGAGCGTGTTGAGAAATGTCCGCCGGCTGATGAGTGAATAGTTGAGTTTCATCCGCGCATACCCAGCAATTTCTTTGCCCTCTTTACGAAAAGCTTCTTCCTCAGGTCGATTATCGCATCGGTCGGCCGCACATCTTTCGGGCATGCCTCGATGCACTTAAGGACTGTATCACAGCCCCAGACCCCGTGCTCGCTGTCTATCTCGTCGAGTGCTGAGTCAGGGCGTTCATCGCGGGAATCGAGGACAAACCTCTCGAGCTTGGCGAGCGCCGCCGGCCCTAAGTATTCGGGGTCACGGGATATGACCGGGCACGCCCCGTAACAGCATGCGCACAGGATGCAATTCACGAACTGGTCGATCTTTGCCCTGTCCTCCTCGCTTTGTTTCAATTCCTTTTCGGGGTCCTGACCTGACCGGTCAAGCCATGGCCTTATCTTCTCGTACATCGTCCAGAACGGGGTCATGTCTACGACGAGGTCCTTTATGATCTCCATGTTCGGAAGGGGCTCGAGGATTATCGTGTCCGTCCCGAACGATGCCGCCTGCGTCCTGCAGGCAAGGTCTATCCTGCCGTTCATGACCATGGCGCAGGACCCGCAGACCGCAGACCTGCATGACGAACGGAATGAAAGCGTCCCGTCTATCTCGTCGCGTATCCTGTTAAGAACGGCGAGGATGGTCAGCCCGGGCAGTACCCTGACCCGGTAGGTCTGGAACCTCGCTCCGTCCCCCGGTTTTTTCCTGTCGTAGCGCAGGATCTTGAAAGTGTATGCCGTGGCCCGTATCAATACGTCCTCTCCATTGGCTTGAAACGGGTGATCGCAACGTCCCTGTATGATATGTCCGGCATCCCGCTGCCATTCAGGCGGGCGATCGAATGCCTGAGCCATTTCTCGTCATCCCTTTTTGGAAAATCGGTCCGTGAATGCGCCCCCCTGCTTTCTTCACGCAGGAAGGCCCCGCGGGCGATCGTCGAGGCCACGTCGAACATGTAATCGAGTTCGATGGCGTTCATGAGTTCATAGTTCATTGAAAGTGAGGACGAGGAGGTCCCGACATCCCGGTACCGCACCTTCAACGCCGCTATTTCTTCAAGGGCCTTCTGCGCGTCTGCCGCTGTCCGGAAGATGCCGGCGTACGTGCTCATCACCTTTGCGAGCTCCCCGTGGAGCTGAAATGTCTTTTCTTTCCCTCCGGCAACGAGGCCCCGGACCTTGTCCTCCAAGGCCGCCGCGGCACGCGCACAGGCCTTGTCATCCGGTGCTCTGCCGGAAGACGACAGGTACCGGTCGATGGCCGCCGCGGCTATCTTTCCGAACACGATCGTCTCGAGAAGCGAATTGCCGCCGAGCCTGTTGGCGCCGTGGACGCTGACGCAGGCACATTCGCCTGCCGCGAAGAAACCCCCTACCTCTGTCGCACACGTGGCGTCGGTATCGATCCCTCCCATGGAGTAATGCTGGCACGGCATAATGGGGATGGGTTCCCTGATGGGGTCAATACCTATAAAATCTATGCATATCTTCCGGATGCCCGGCAATTTTTCGGTGATCTTCTTCTCGCCGAGGTGCATGAGGTCGAGACGGATGTAGTTCCCGAGAGGATGCTCGAAGCAACGGCCTTCGTTGATCTCTGTCTGTATGCTCCGGGAGACTATGTCGCGGGGGGCAAGCTCCATGGCCTTCGGCGCATATTTCTCCATAAAGCGTTCACCCCGCGCATTGACCAGGTAGCCGCCTTCGCCCCGGCAGGCCTCGGTCATCAATATGTTGGTCCCGATAAGCCCGGTCGGGTGGAACTGGACGAATTCCATGTCCTTGAGCGGCACCCCGGCCCGAAATGCCATCCCGATCCCGCTCCCCGTATTGATAAGTGCGTTCGTCGAGTAGAAATAGACCCGTCCGTAACCCCCGGTCGCAAAAAGGGTCGCCTTAGCGGCGAGCGAGACGATCTCCCCGTTCATGAGGTCGAAGGCGACGACGCCATGGCAGGTTTTCCCGTCAACCACAAGGGATGTTACGTGCCATTCCGGGTATATCGTGACGCCGAGGCTCACCGCCTTTTCGAACAGCGTGTTCAAAAGAACATGCCCGGTCAGGTCCGCGGAGTAGCAGGTTCTCGGGTACCCTGCCCCGCCGAAAGGCCGCTGGGCGATGGTGCCGTCCGGGAGGCGGCTGAACGGGCACCCCCAGTGCTCCATCTCGTAGACGATCCCGGGGGCTTCCCTGCACATGATCTCCACCGCATCCTGATCTGCGAGGTAGTCGCTCCCTTTTACCGTGTCGAAGGCATGCTTTTCCCAGGAGTCGTCGGCTGCGTCCGGGTTGTTCCCGAGGGCAGCGTTTATGCCGCCCTGGGCGGCGATGGAATGGGACCTCAAGGGGTGGACCTTGGACAGGAGCACGACATCGTACTTCCCGCAAAGTCCCACGGCGGCGCGAAGCCCTGCAAGGCCGCCCCCGACTATGATGACATCATGGGTACGCGTTATCATACTGTGACGAAATACATGTAGAGTAAAAAAGCCGATATGGCCGACGCGGCGATATTGGCGGCGAGGAACAGCCGTTTTTCATTCCTGTACCCGAAGTCCATGACAATGGTCCTGATCCCGTACATGCTGTGGAACGTGAACAGTACGAGAACGAGGACATCGACGATAGGCTGGCGGTGGAGGCTGAGCGCCCAATCGGGCTTCTTGTCCTGCCCCATGAGGAAATAGCCGGTGAGCACCTTGATGCCGATAAGAACGATAAGCGCCGCTCCGCTTATCCTGTGAAAGAACCATATGAACATTCATGCTCCTCGATCTGATGTGAGAACAATACCATAAAAGGGGCATTGAGTTCCATGCCGCATCGGGATGAAATTTGCTTTTTCCTATTTTGTTATTATAATGAAAAGAAAAAAACCGAGGCTCGCATGGGTGATTACGACGACGATGAAAGGCCCGACTGGCGCGAACTTGACCGTCGCAGGGACAGGAGCACGTTTTACGGAAGGCAGGAAAAAGGCGCGGGGAAAAAGAAAGAGGCGCCGAAGGACCGCTGGCAGCAGGGCAGGGTGAAGGACGCCCTCGACCGGCTGTTCAAAGGGGAAAAAGGCACGCCGGAGCATGACAAATTGTACGCCCGGCTCCACAATGCCTACGGCTCCGACGCGTTTCCGAAGCAGGCCGAGAAATACGTCGCCAAGTACGGCCTCCCCGACGACGCGGCGACCCTCATCCTTTTCCTCGACCTGAAAGACATCGATATATGCAACGGCACACTCGACAAACTTCTGACCATTTATAATGATCTGCAGCCCCGCCAGAAGGAAGATGCAAAACGCAAGATATCGATAGCTGCAATGGGGCACCGCATCAAAGAAGTACGTGTGAAAGCGGGAGAGGTGCTCGAACAGCTGGAAGAATAAAACGGTTCAAGGTTCAAGGTTCAAAGTTCAAGGATTAAAAACTCAGCTAAAAACTAAATCCTGTAAGAGCGGAACCTTTACGGGATTGCCTTTTCATTGAACCTTGAACCAGTTTTACCGGTTTTCACTAACGAATTTCTTAAACGACCGATCGTACGACGCTTCACCTTCCCTTGAAAAGAAGCAGCCGGGGAGCTGCTTCTTGCTTCTATGATACTCGACGCATTCGCAGCATTTGCCTCTCCGGAGACACCCTTCGTACGTACAGGTGCATGCCGCCATATTTTTCTCGAACGTGCATTCCATCTTTCACCTCCATGATTTTCCCTGCAACCCGAGGCTCTCAGGAAAAGTTTCGCAGATATCATACCTGCCCGGGATGAAAAAATAAAATCTTTTGGGACTTTTTTGCATCTTTGAAAGTAATACCCCTTTATAAATCAGAACAGGGGGGCACAATGTCGGTCATCAAGATAGGTCGTCTCGTATCATGCTGCATCATCAGGGAAGTGCCGGGCAAGGACATGTACCTCGCCCTCATCGAGGGTACGGGGCTCGTAGGCCACCTTCCAAAAAGTTCAACGTACAAAAATTATAAAGAGAGGGAGGAATGTACCGCCGCCGTATATGCTATACGCGACGGCAAGATCTTCCTGAGCCAGAGGTCGCCGCAGTTTTTTCGCCGCGTGGCCGAGGCGGCCCTTGCGCCGGCCATACGCGATGGGAAGATCCGGGTCAGGAGGGCGGCATCGATCGCGAACAGCGCGTTCGCCAAGGTGTCCATCGAAGGGCTCCGCGGGTACGATCCCCTCGGCATTGCGCTGCAATATCTCGACGGGGTGAGGAAATTTACAGAAGATACGATCACTATCGTCCGGTACAGTCCCGATATAAAGGAGTATATCGTCAACGCACTCGTCCCTGCACCGATCGACAAGGTCGTGCAGGTCCTGTATTCCCGGAGCCTCCGCGAGGCGATCGTCAGGGTCGACCCTCATTACTGCGGCTTCTTTGTCGGTAAGGGCGGTGCAAACGTAGCGACGGCCGCAAAACTCCTCGATCTCAAGATCCTTGTAAAAGGTGCGGAGAGTTTGGCACGTGATGGGGAAAATGAAATGAGAATGGCACAGTGCTCCTGATCCGCGGCCGCGCGCTTGCCGGGTTCCTTTTCGTTTTTCTGTGCTCCATGACCTGCTCCGTTCTGACCGTCACCGCGTATCACGCTTTTTTTGCACAGAAGACCGTGGTGATGGACATTGCCGGTTTTATCGCGTCGCAGAAAGAGGGGTATGTGACAGGGAAGATATCAGCGGGGGAACTTGTCGAAAATATAGATTCCCTCGTATCCCGAATGCATGCCCTGCAAAAGAGGCGCATCATGGTTATCGATCGTGCAGCGGCGAGATCTGTCAAAGAAGGGCCTGCGGCGATGGTCCCCGATCCTCCCGGTGACGACGACGATGACAGGGAGGGATGGCCGCCTTAAAATGCCTGGAACTGAAATGGCGCTGCTAGTATGCTAAACTTACGGTGACAGCATGGAAAACGTGAAGAAATGTCCTCATTGCGGGGGGACGAACATGACGGAGGGGGTCAGGGTCAACCAGACAGCCGAGGCCGGCGATATAGGCCTCGCCTACAAGGCAAAATTCCTCTTGACCGGGACGGAAGCATTATATGCCGATGTATGCAAACAGTGCGGTACCATCGTCCGCTTCTTCGTAAAGAAGCCGGACCGGGAATGGTACTGCAATTAACCGCATATCTTTGAGATGTCGGCGGGATCAGTCATGTGCCTTGAGGAACTCCCGGACACACTCGAGGTAGGCATCCCGCTCCTCGAACATGGCGAGGTGAGAGCTTTGTTCAAATATCCGCAGCGCCGAATAGGGTACGTGCGACCGGTACCAGGCGGTCGCTGCGGGCGTTGCCTCGTCATGCCTGCCTGCGGTGAAAAGTGTCGGCACCTTTATCTCGCGAAGCCTTTCGACGCGTTCGTATGTCTTTAAGTTGCCCGTGGGATAGAATTCGCTCGGCCCCCACATTGTCCTGTATATCTTCTGGTTCGCCCGGTCAAATGCCTCCATGAGTTCCGCCGGCCACGGGCTTAAGCGGCACAGGTAATTCTTCAGGTATTCGGCGACCGCCGCCTCATATTCCCTTGAATCCGTCGTCCCCTCCCGTTCGTGGCGGCGGATAGCCTGGCGTGTTGTGAAAGGCAGTTTTTCAATCAGCTCGCGTGCATCGTCCGTCCAGCGCGCAACGCTCAGGCAGGGGCTCGCAAGCGTGAGGCTCTTTACCCCTTGGGGTTTCTTCAGCATGTAATCCACGGCCAGCATGGTGCCCCATGAGTGCCCGTACAGGTGGACCTCCTTCAGCTTGAGAGCCGAGCGGACCTGGCCTAACTCTTCGACAAACCTTTCGATGCGCCAGAGTTCGGGATTGTTCGGGTTATCCGACCTGCCGCAGCCCAGCTGATCGTAGACGATGACCGGCCGGTCTACAGAAAGCGCCTCGAGGGGCTTCAAGTAATCGCTCGAACTTCCCGGCCCTCCGTGAAGAAGAATAACGGGGGTCGCGTTTCCCGACCCCGTCACGCGGTACCAGATCTTCCCGCCGGTAACCGGTATGTAGCCTTCGCGCACGCTCTGCCCGGAATAGAGGGCGCACGCGGAAAGACACAGGAGAAGGCATGCGGTGAATCCCCGTCGGAAATATCGCAGGAAGCGTATCATATATGGTCTCGACCCGGTGGCAGG
Organism: Syntrophorhabdaceae bacterium; assembly: GCA_963666485.2. GTDB lineage: Bacteria > Desulfobacterota > Syntrophorhabdia > Syntrophorhabdales > Syntrophorhabdaceae > Delta-02. Next base: position 1,203,251 of record CAXXUO010000001.1, read on the forward strand.
CTTCATGATGCGAAATTTTATAACGGCTACAATACCCGTATGTCAAGAGCCCTGGAGCGCCTTGCTTTTACACCGGCCTTCATGATAATCTTCGGCGTCGGAAATAAAGAGGAGGCACCATGGGACTGAGGTATGACGAAGTGAACGATCATGTTATGGAACTTCTCAAAGAGGTGAGGTCCAAGGGCTTTCCCGAGCTCGTCAATGCAAAGATAAAGGTGCTGTTCGACCTGAAGAAGAGAAAATCCGGGGGAATGGTCGTTCTTGCCCGGATCATAAAGACAAATGACCTTATGCGGCACCTCACCCGGGACGGGGCCGACCAGCATAGCGGGTACGATTACATTATCACCGTTGACAGGAAATGCTGGGACAATATCACCGACCTCGACAGGATAAAGATACTCCGGCACGAGCTGCGGCACACTTTCTTCGATATTGAATCAGAGGATAACCCGTACAGGCTTTTAGATCACAGCATCTCGGATTTTCATGAAGAGGTTGACCTGAACAAGAACGACCCCCGCTGGCGCGAGCGCGTCGCAACCCTCACGGAAGACATATACGAACAAGAAAAAGAAGCACGTACTGAAAAAAAGAAGAAAAAAAACTAAAATAAGTTCAAAGTTCAAGGTTCAATGTTAAAAAACCCTCTTTTTCATTGAACCTTGAACTTTGAACCTTGAACTATTTTTTCTGCGCTATTTGCAGCTGTATCCCCGTCTCTCCCTTATCCATTTTGCTTATCGCGACCGTTGCATGCCGGTTGTCTTTGTCATACGCCAGCGTTACGGTTGTCCCCATTGTCAATGCCGCGGATTCCTTCCATCCCTGCTGCTTCATTTGTTCCTTGTACGTCGCGGCGATCTTTTCCATATTTTCCTTGCTGATGAGGGTGAGGTGTACGATATCACCTGACGTCATTGCGTTGAGGATCTGCGTGTTGGGATATATCGGGACATCCTTCGGAAATGAAGCGGGGACCTCGACCTTGCCGCCCGATGTTACCGTCGTGTTCCCGTCTTTTACGGTCACCTTGCCCTGCGACATGTCGACGCTTACCTTGCCGCCGCTCTTTTGCTGGACAAATTTTTCGATCGCCTTTTCTTCCGCGCTCTTGCCGCAGCCGGCAACAAAAGCCGCGAGGACAAGCACGGCCATACAAAGAATTGTAAGTTTTTTCGTCATCTCGATCTCCTTATGGTTGTGTTGATCTCAAACCGTTTCTTCTTAAAAGCGTTTCCAGGCCCTTTACAGCTTTTCTTGAAGGCCTACGACTGCATAATGTGCTGCTCCCCACAAACCGCTGTCCTCGCTCAGTATCAGTGTGACCGGAATATTCGCAAGAAGATCACCGAAATGCCGCGAATTCCCGAATTCCTTTCGGAAATGTTCGTTGTCCACCAGGAAACGGTTTCTCATCGCGACGCCCCCGGCAATATAAACACCGCCCAGTGCAACAACGGTAAGGGCATAATTGCGGGCCGCACGGGCGTAGAACCGCGCGAAAAGCTCGGTTGTCTGTGAATCGGGGCCGATCTCCGCCACCACGTCAGCGGGAGCGAGATGACGCCCCGTGAGGAAGGAATGGAGGTGTGCAAGGCCCGGCCCGCTTACAACGACATCGCCGTAAGGGTACTCTACCCCGGTCTTTTCGAACAGATAATCACGATACCCGGTCTCCACCTTCCCGTAGAACGGAAATGCAGCGTGGCCAGCTTCCGATGGGAACGGCACGAACGTTCCCCTGTCGGTCACGGCGAGCGCACAGTGGCCGAGCCCGGTGCCGGCCCCGATGACGGCTATGTTTGCGCCGCCTTCGGCCACTCCCGGCTGGAGCGTCTGCGTCTTCAGATATTTCGCTATGGGGCATGCAAAGGCCTGCGCGACGAAGTCGTTTATCAGGAAGATCTTTGCGTTCGGCGAGGGGCCCTTAAGGCCCGAAATATCCACGGCCCACGGGACATTCGCCAGTTTCGCGCGCGTCCTGTCCTCGACGGCCCCGGGTACGGCAAGGACTATGGCATCCGGGCCCGTCTCAATCGGGAGCTCGCCCCTTTCGAGCGCCTTGTCGATCAGGTCCCTGAGCGAGGAAGCGCTGTGCGTTTTCAGCCAGAACCCTTTGACATACGATAATTCACCGGCGCCTGAGACCCTGAAATGGGCGAAACGGCTGTTCGTCCCGCCGATGTCGACAGCAATTATATTCACCATGTTTCGTGTACCTCGCTTTCGCTATCGATCCGTGCAACACACATAATGTAATCGTGAACGACATCATACGAACCGTTCCGGGCCTGCCTTGCCAGCTCCTCTTTGAAAGCTTTTTCCATGTCCTGCCGGGAAGCCGGGTCCAGGGCATCGTAAAACGCCGTGCCTGCGCCCGACCTTAAAAGGTGGGCGAGGACATCTTCGGGCGATCGGCACCGGAATGCGATGCGTCCCCCGGTGATGCGTTCCGGGATGAACGAATTTTTTCTCAGCAGCCGCTCGATGTGTGGTTTGTCCTGCGGGAAATCGAAGTGCACGCGCTTTTTCAGGACCGAAGGGTTTTCCGCGACGAGCCTGTAGAAGATCCCGAGTTCCCTCTTCGGCGAGTTCTGCCTGTGGACGACAAAGGCGACGCGGCCCGGCCGTTTAAGGCAGACCCGCGCAGTCTCAAAAAAACTGTTCATTGGTATGTAGCCCAGGGCCCAGCTTGAAAAAATGAGATCAAAAGGTGCGCGGCGGGCCATTACGGCAAGCGCATCACCCCTGTGATAACGCACCGTCCGATAACCCATCGAGACAGTGCGTTCCTTGGCGATGCCGATCATTCCCCGTGACAGGTCGGCGGCATCGATGCGGCAACGAGGCCCCAGTTCCCCTGCCAGGAGGGATGTCGCAAACCCCGTACCGCAGCCTGCCTCAAATACGCTTACGGGCAATGGACGCAGCGCCGTTATGGCCCGGACAAGCTTGCGTATCGGCCCGCCCGCCTCAGACAGCCAGTACTCATCGTAATCCCTGTGTATAGTGTCGTATGCGTTTTTCAGTTCCGGGTTTCCCACGGCCGGGGCGGCCCGTTTTTTCACGGAAAAGAACAGAGGGACCGAGCGGTCGGGAGGAAGGTGCTCCCGGCATAGCTGTTCGGATATTTCGCGCTTAACGGGCATCGGGCCGGGCGGGATATGGCGAGCGATGGTATGCCCGGCACATGACGTCCTCGGCCGCGTAAAGAACTTTCCCATTCTGTCGAGGATAACGGAAAGAGGTTCTTTCACAGCATTGCCGAAACTGAGCGGTACGAGATTGCACGGGCAGACCTCGCCCGATCCGTCGATATAAAGGTATGTAAGGCCGGCGCCGCACCCGAAAGCCCGGGGGGATTCGAGGTAGGTGAAGGTCGATAGAACAGGCAGATCATCGCGGCGGGCCGCTTCTGCCTGGTAGCCCTCGATGCGCCTGCGCTCGGCAGGTTTCAGTGCGACATCGCCATGCCCTTTGAGCCTGCCCGTGGCGCACGGCTCAAGGAGGTGTACCTCGCGGGCGCCCGAGCGTCCCGCAAACGCGAGGAATTCCATGAAATAGCCCGGCCTGATGAGGTCCCGTGTGGCGACCGCCACGATGTAGGGGTAGAGCCCGGCATCCGACGCACGCCTTAAGGCCTGAAGGGCCGTCACATAGGCGCCGGGTTTTCCGCGCATCCTGTCGTGCTCATCCGGGTCCATCGAATCGAGGCTTATACCGACGGCGAAGAGGCCTTTATCTTTGAGGGAACGGGCACGGCTGTCCGTCAGGCCGGACCCCGTCGTATTGAGCATAAGGCACGATGAGCTGTCGAAAAGCCCCGCGATATCTTCGAGGTCATCCCGTAAAAGCGGCTCTCCGCCCGAAAGGGTTATCATGACACTGCCCATGTCCGACAATTCGCGGGCTATCTTTTGAATGTCCGCGAACGACATGTCGTTTTGGGCACGCCCCGCATTTGAGCAGTGCCAGCAATGATAGTTGCACCGGTTCGTAACACCGAGGGTGACGGAATAGAGTGTCCGGTTATGGGGGTCCCCCAGCGCACCGAAATGCTCCGCGAGGCGATCAAAGGCCCCGCTTGGATAAGGGGGAAAATGAGTGTTGATGACGAACCGGTCGCCAAACCTGGTCGCTTTTTCGCGCGCCAGGTAATCCTTAAAGAACCCGGCTATTGAAGGGTGAAGGCCGGTAAAGGGCTCCCGGCCGGCAAGTCGATGGAAGAGGTCGCTTCCCCGCATATCACCTCGCTGCCTTCGGATATATTACGTGCAGCAGGCCGTGCCTTCCCCGATCCAGCAATGCAGGCAGAGTTTTTCACGGGGCAGGCCGATCGCGGCGATCATGTCCTCCATTTTTTGATACTTCAATGTGGTAACATTGATCTCGCGGGCGATCCAGTCGACCATGGCCCTGTACTTGTCCGATGTCTCGTCAAGATAACCGCTGACATCGTCCACGTGCCGCCCTTCTATGGCATTGATGGCGCGCCGGGCTGCGAGCTCATCGATGGAACGGGTCGACAGGGCGAACTTGCAGTGGAACATGAGAGGAGGGCACGCGGGCCGCACATGGATCTCTTTCGCCCCGGATTCCCACAGCTTGACCACGGTGAAATTCTTGAGCTGCGTGCCCCGGACGATCGAGTCTTCACACAGTACGATCCGGTTGCCCTTTATGATCTCCCTCACGGGGATAAGCTTCATTGTCGCGACAAGGTCGCGTATTTCCTGCGATGGCGGCGTATAGCTCCTTCCGTAACCGGGGGTGTACTTCACAAGAGGCCTGCGGTAGGGAAGCCCTGATTCCATCGCATAGCCGATCGCATGGCCTACCCCTGAATCGGGGACCCCTGCGACAAGGTCGGCCTCGACATTGTCATTTTTTGCCAGGAACCTCCCGGAGCGTTCCCTGACGACCTCGACGCTTATCCCTTCGTAGCTTGAAGCGGGATAGCCGGTGTATATCCAGAGGAAGGAACAGATCTGGTTCTGCGCTCCCCCGGTGGACAGGGTATTGAAACCGTCCCGGTCTATTACGACGATCTCGCCGGGTTCTAAGTTTTTCATCTTGTGAAACCCGAGATTTAAAAATGAGCAGTCTTCGGTGGCCACCACGTAATCGCCGTCTTTCTCACCGATAACGAGCGGCGTCCGGCCAAGCCTGTCCCTGGCTGCAAAAAGCCCCTCTTCTGTAAGGAGCAGGATAGAGGCGGACCCTTCTATCCGGTCGTATACCCTCCTGATCCCGTCAAGTATCGTATCCCCCTGCGTGATCAGCTTCGCAATGAGCTCGACAGAATTTATCTCCCCGCCGGACATTTCGCTGAAGGTCTCACCGGTAGAGAGGATCTCCCTGGCCAGTTCATTCGTGTTCTCGACGATACCCGTGGAGACTATGGCGAACGTCCCGAACTTTGAACAGATAATGAGCGGCTGTGCATCGCGGTCGCTTATGACGCCTATGCCCGCACTGCCCTCCATTTCCTTGAAATCTTCATAAAATTTCGATTTGAACTGGGACTTGCGTATGTCGTGGATGCTTCTGTGGAACCTGTCCCCGAGCACCGCCATCCCGCCGTATTCCGTTCCCATGTGAGAATGATAATCGGTGCCGTACAGGAGATTGCTCGCGCAATTGTTCTTCGCTATTATACCGAAAACACCGCTCATGATAAGCCTCCTTGGGTCTTCTGATACATTTGTCTGGTGATGAATTGTCCGATAGGGATATGATATATACATTCCGGTTAAATTTCCACAGGAATGAACCACCGGGACCGGCCGTTGAAATCATTACTGTGGCGGCCGCTTATAAGGAAAGGGGCACGCGCCGCATGTCCAGGGCCATCTTGAAAGAGGTGAACGATGTCATCACTTATATTCTACACCGATGAAAAACAGGCCCTCGTCGCATTCGATACGCTTATTGTCTCCCCGGACAATAAAGAGCCGCTCTATTTCGCGACCAGGGCGATATACATGCCGCATTTGAGGACAATTATCGCCTCGACGGGCACGCCCCGTTTTCTGGAACAGTGGTTCTGCATCGTCAACCAGATGCCGGTCAGCGATATCCTGGACCTGAACGAGTATTCACAGGGCAATCTCGCACAACTGTTCGATTGGTTCAATTCGGTGAATGAATACAGCGCCCCGGAGGAAGCTACCATCTATCATATCGGCATCCCGGAGAAAGATAGCAGGATACATTCTTTCGCATACAGTTCGTCGAGTTCCTTCAAGCCCGAACTGCTGGCGCACGGGCTTGCCATTTTGCCGCCCTGTCCCGTGCCGGAAGGCGAGTTCAGGTTCGTCGACCACGTACCCGGCCTTATGAAGAGGCAGCGTGAAGAGCAGGGAAAGGTGGACGTCGATAAGAGGATATATATCGGCGGTGAGATATACGGGATGTACCTCACGCCCGAGGGCTGCAACTCCTTCAAGCTCGGCTCTTTTGACGATTACCCGGCCGACAGGCAAAAGGTCGCCGCGAGGCGGCTGGAAGAAAGCTAGCCCGGCGCGCGAAGGCGGGTCATTTCCCGTAAAACGGGCATTCTTCGGCCAGGCATTCCTTGTTCAGGTGATGAAAACCGCAGCGCAGTTCCCCGCCCGGGGAAAGCGATATGCCGGGCGACTCCTGAAGAAAGGAGACGGCCTCCCGGATAGCGAGGAATGAATTCCTTTTGCAGCACCTCGGCCCTCCATGGGCGGCGATCGCAAAGAGGCTTTTGGCGGTCATGAGGTTCGCGAGCCGCCACTCCTTTCTGGACAACGGTGTCGCACCCGTCAATACGCTGACCGCTATCCCGGTGCCCACCGCGGCCCCGCAGTCTCCGTAGAAACCGCAAAATCCCCCGGGGACCTTTTCCGCCCGCTGCCGGGCTTTCCTGAGATCGCCCTCCTTTCCGGCGCGGTCGCCATGCGCGACATTGTGGCAGGCAGAAATGAGCACCGCCGGGACCAGGAAATGATGCTCCGGCCCGTGCATCTTGACCCGGGGGTGGTGCATCAGGTGGATCGCCATTTCCACGGGGTCCGCCGACGTGCTTTTCAGGCAGTACTGCTCGATAATATCATTTGCTGCGAGGCTGTGGCACCTGTCGCAGACGTAATGCCCGGCTTCACATGAGACATTCGAACGGTATGTCTCCTTGCAGTAGAAGCACAGGGCGTCCTCACCTTCCTGGCGGTACACGAGCTCTTTCCCGCAGACATAACAATTATTCTTATGGTCCAGGCACGGCCTCCATTCTCTGCACAATTTTAAGCCGAAACGGCGTTGAAAGCAAACGCGGCGATGCTTTACCTCCCGTTCGGGATGGCAGGATGTATTAAGTTTTTGCCTGAATATACCGATTATTTCCTTGAAATGGAACGGGCCAAAAAAAGTGTAAGATCACGCGCCGCACGGGTTGCCAAATACAGGCAAGGAGATTATATTCAGCTATGACAACGGATGAACAAAAGATGGTTTCCCGTTACGTTGACCAGGCATTCAGGGGAAGGACGATACGCCAGGAATATCCTGTATGCGAATGCGGGAAGATATTCAATGAAAAGGACCTTTGCGACGCGCCGGGCGTGTTTTTCAAAAGCGTCGATGTTTTCGGTAAGACCTTCACGCTTATAGAACCCGTCTGCCCGATATGCAAGCGAAAGATCCCCGCCAGTTTTAATATATTGAATTAATTCCTTTTCAGGACTTCCTGGACCTTTGCCGACAGTTCATTTATTGAAAATGGTTTCTGGAGAAAGGCGTTGCACCCTTTCTCCATTATCTGCGCCGCCTGCCCATCGATGCTGTAGCCGCTCGACAGGATCACCTTTATATCGGGCCTGATCCTCTTCAAGAGCTCGTAAGTTTCACCACCGCTCATTCCCGGCATGATCATGTCAAGGATAACGAGGTCGATCGAATCCTTCAACCCGCTGAACAGTTCGATCGCCTTGATGCCGCTCTCCGCGATATGGACCGCATATCCGAGCGCCTTGAGCATCTCGCATGCTGTTTGAGCGACGGCAGGCTGGTCTTCTACAATGAGAATGGTCCCACTGCCGGGTTCAGCATGGGGCAGCTGCGGTTCATCTCCCAAAGGCGTATTTTGGGATGCCGGCAGAAAGATATCGAACCGGGAACCCTTGCCCGGTGTGCTTTCCACCGTTATAGCACCCTGGTGGTTCTTGATGATGCCGTACACGGATGCAAGGCCGAGGCCCGATCCCATCCCGGATTCCTTGGTTGTGAAGAATGGGTCGAATATGCGCGTTAAGGTCTTTTCGTCCATCCCGATGCCTGTGTCGATCACCGAGATGGCAATGTATGTTCCTTCGCGGGGGACGATGCCGGCATCATCGAATCTTTTCAGTGCGGTCTCGATGAAAAGATTCCCGCCCGCCGGCATGGCCTGCCACGCGTTGACGAACAGGTTGAGGAACACCTGCTCGATCTGGCTGCGGTCAACATCGACGATGCCGAGGTCCTTTCCGAGTTTTTTATGTACGGCTATTTCCTTTCGCGTGCGGCCGAACATGTCGATGCTCGCATTGACGATCTCATTGATATCGGCCGGTTTCACCTCGTATTTGCCGCCCCGCGCGAATCCGAGGAGCTGCCGTGTCAGGCCGGCGCCGCTCTTGATCTGCTCCTCGATGCTTTTCAATTTTTCATAATCAGGGTCGGAGGGGTCGGTCGAAAAGAGCATGACGGACGTATAGCCCATGATCCCCATGAGGAGATTGTTGAAATCATGGGCTATCCCCCCGGCAAGGGTCCCGACGGCCTCCATCTTCTGCGCCTGGAAGAGACGCCTCTCCAGCATCTTCTTTTCCGTTATGTTGTTGCCGATGCTGAGGACCTCATGTTCCCCCGCCTCGTTCCAGATCGCCCTATTGGTCCAGGAGACCCAGATCCTTCCCCCGTTCTTCTTCATGTTCTCATTTTCGTTGTTCTTGAACCGGTCCGGATCGGCCTCGATCTCCTTGAGGAGAAGGCTGAGATCGCGCGATGTCGTGGACTCGGTCTCGGGCACGATGGTGCCGACCACGTTCCTCCCCAGGATCTCCTCCTCGGTATAGCCGAAAAGGTGAAGTCCGAACGGGTTCATGAAGAGGATCTTTCCGGTGTTGTCAAAGCGCAGGATGATGCTCTCGGCGTTGTCGACCAGGTCCCGGTATCGCTGCTCGCTTCTCTTGAGGGCCGCCTCATATTGCATCCTCTCCGTTATGTCGATCGTGAAACCGCCGAGCACCGGGGGCTTATCGGGCCGGTACAGGGGGAACTTGCACGTGATATACGTGCGGCCCCCGAGTTCTTCTTCGAGGGTTTTTACAGACCCCGCCTTGAGCACGTCCTCGTCGTCGGCGCGTATCTTCCGTGCAAGATCGGGAGGGAACAGTTCCTCCGATGTCCTGCCCAGTATCTCGTCGAGGGGCCTCCCGAGCATTTTCTCGAAACTCCTGCTTACGGCGATCGCACGGTTGTTCTCATCTTTGAGGAAAACGAAGATCGGGCAATGCTCGAGAAACAATGCAAAGCGCTCCTCGCTTTCCTTGAGGGCATCCGCCCGCTCCTGGCTTATCCGGATCTCTTTCTCGAGCTCTGCCGTTTTGCGACGGACAGCACGCCTCAATGCCCGGTTCCAGGTCATGAGGAAAAGTATCAGTGCCGCAATAAAGGCAACCGCCAGTGCAACCCACCGCAGATATTTGACGGGGAATTCTTTTGAACCATACCACCGCTCTTCTATCTCGTGATATTCCACCGGCGATATAGCTGCAAAGCCGTCTTCTACCGTTTTGAGGAGGGCCGTGTTCCCCTTTTGTACCGCCCTGTGGAACGATCCCGTGTACAGGGGTTTTGAATGATTGAATTCACGGTGTATGCCTTTCTTATAAAGAAAGTAAAGGGCAGGGGGCTTGTCGACAACGAAAATGAGCGCCCTGTGCTCTTTAGCCGCGTCGATGATCGCCTCATAACTGTTATATTCGATAAGCGTGTCGATCCCGTGCCGCTTGAGATAATCTATGGCATTGTCTCCCTTCTTGACGGCAACGGCGAAACCGGCCAGCGACGCGACGTCCCTGATGCCTGAAATATTCTCGTGGAAAAAGATCGGGACATCGATGTTCTGGTAGGGTTGGGAGAAATCATAGATCATGGCCCGTTTTTCATTATGGAATAACGTGTCGATCACGTCGTATTGGCCGGCCTCCATCTTCTGCTGGGCCGATCCCCAGTCCATGCCGGTGACCTCAGCCCTGATGCCGGTCTTTTTCTCCCACAGGGCCCATTGGTCGATCAGTATCCCCTGTAATTTTCCCGTAGAGTCGAGGAATGTGAACGGCGGGTAATTATTGTCCATGACGATGCGTATCGACTTTGGCGATGATACGGCGGAAAAAGGTGAAAGGAAGAATATCAGGAGGAAAAGGCAGAAGATGGGCCCGCTCCGGACGCTCCTTTCCCTGAATGTCACCCCCGGCAAGGACCTTGTCTCCACTACCGGATTATCGCACATGGAGAGCGTATTGTTAAATATTTCCTTGCCCGGGGTATCGCGGTCACGATAGCATAGTTCCCTGAGCACATAATACGGAGGAGAAATGATAGAACGCATCGACCATGTTTCACTGGCGGTAAAAGATATTGAAAAGGCAAAACAATTTTTTTGCGGCGTCCTCGGCTTTATCCCCTGCTCATGGTCTGTCCTCGAAGATATGAAGTACCTTGGCCAGGTCTTTTCCGCAGGCGACCTGACACGGATCGAGATGATAACGCCGACCGCGGCCGGAAGCTTCCTCGATAAGTTTCTTGCCGACCGCGAAGGCGTGCATCACATATGCCTGCAGACCCTTGATATCGTGAAGGCGAAGGAATACCTCGATGAAAAGGGGATACCCACGTTCGGTTACAGCGATAATTATGAGGACTGGAAAGAGCTCTTCATCCATCCCCGGGACGCGTTCGGCGTCCTTATCCAGATAGCGCAGTTCAGCCCCGAAGAATTCCTCGTCGAGCCCCTGAGGTTCCCGGCGGGAGTCAAATGGGAACTGGTCTCATCATCTGATGGTGTTACGTTGACGACCGCCCATCCCGGCGGCGGGAAATCAAAGCTAGAGTTAACGAAAGCTGAGGCAAAGAAGCTGGCGGAAGAGATAATGGAAAAAATCGGGCGATAGGCTATGGGCAATAGGCAATGGGAAACCGCGATGAGACAGTCGTCCTTCTGTCTTTAACCTATAGCCTATCGCCCATTGCCTATCGCCCGCCATCTTTCAGGAAATATTTATGATACTCCGGTTCGGTGAGATGCACCTTCAGCATCCTGCTTATCAACTCGAAGAGCTCCGCGAGCTCGCCGTCGGACATGCGCTTCAATAAGACTTTCATGAGATCGTCGTCCGAGAATTTCTGGAGATAGACCTCGATCGTGTCCTCGTCCGTCTGCCGGTCCATGCCGTAACCGAGGAATCCATCATACGTTTCCACAAATGTGTGCGCGTGTTTTGCCATACGTTCCCCTTATGTGCCCTCTATTATTTTCAGGGCGGGCAGGAGGTGGGTTTCCACGAATGTGACCGGGTCATCGGGGTCGACCTGGTTGATGACGCTCGTCCCCACGACGACGTTGGGCCCGCCGGCGCACTGGTCAGTGCAGAACCGCGCCTTTATCCTGAACCTTTCGAGGAGTCCGCGTTTCTTGAGCTCGGCGGAAAGCCCCTCGAGGAGGTGGAAGGAGCCCTTGAGGTAGCAGCTTGTCCCGAGACAGACGCCGACATCAATGGGCGCATTGTCGCGAAGCAATTCTTCGACGGACTCCTGAATGCGCATCGAACGGCGGCGGTATGTGGTATGGAGGTTATGGTGGGACAGGGTCCCGTCGGGCTTCCCGAGCCAATTGGTGTAGATTGCCTGGATGGTCGGGTTATCCTGGCTTTTCTTGATGGGTGCGATCTCGTCAAGCCGGTAGAGGACCTCGAGCCTGTCCTCCGGGTCGCTCGTGAGTTTGGGTGCCGGGTTTCCCGAGCCGTTGATGCACCCTCCCGGGCACGCCATGACCTCGATGAGGTCATACGGGGCGTCCCCGGCACGCATCCGGTCTATCAGGTCCTGGGCATTCTGGAGTCCGCTCACGACCGCGAGGCGCACCTTTGTCTCGCCCAGGCTGATCGTGGTTTCCTTGACGCCGTTCAGTCCGCGGACCTGTTCATACGTGAAGCCCTCCATCCTCTTGCCCATGACGCGCTCGGCGGCCAGTCTCAAGGCCGCCTCGGCCACGCCGCCCGATGCTCCGAAAATGATGCCGGCGCCGCTCACCTTGCCGAAAAAAGCATCGACGGGGACGGGGTTGAAAAGCCGGGGGTCCATTCCCCGCTCTTCGAACATTCTTATCACTTCCGTCGTTGTCAGGACCGCGTCGACGTCTGCAATGCCCTCCCGGTTGAACTCGGGACGGCGCGCTTCATATTTTTTGGCATTACAGGGCATGATGGAAACGAAGAAAAGTCTCTCGGGAGGTACCTTCATCTGCCGCGCGAAATAGTGTTTCATGACAGAACCGAACATCTGCTGGGGAGACCGGCACGAAGACAGGTGAGGAAGGATGTCGGGCGCCATTTTCTCACAATAATTGACCCATGCGGGGCAGCACGACGTGATCTGGGGAAGAACGCCCTGTTCCGCGATGCGGGTTAAGAATTCCGTACCTTCTTCCATGATGGTAAGGTCGGCCGCCCAGCAGGTATCGAACACGAAATTGAATCCGACCTCCTTGAGCCCGGCGGAGATGACCGACATGACCGTGCTCGGCTCGAGGCCGTAGTATTGGCCGAAGGTCGCACGGACGGCCGGGGCGATCTGGGCCACGACGATGACATTGGGATCGTGCAGGGCACGATAGATCGTCGGTATGACAGGCTTGAAGGAGAGCGCCCCCGTCGGGCATGCCGTCGCGCAGTGCCCGCAGGCGACGCACACCGTCATGTCGAGCGGGCGGTGATCGTTCGGCCCTATTGTCAGCACGTTGTCCGTCTCGTAGAAAGACAGTGCGGACGACCCTTCCATCTCGCGGCAAACCTTGAGGCACAGGCCGCACAGGATGCATTTGCCGGGGTCGCGCACGATGAAGGGGTGATTATCGTCTACCGGCAGGACCCGTGCCGTGGCGGGCTTTTCGGGTTCCACCTGGTATTCGCTCGCATGGCTCCGCAAGGTGCAGCCGTACCTTTCGATGCATCCGCAGGAGAGACAGCGGGCCGCTTCCTGCATTGCGGTTTCGCCATCCCACGTCCGGGTACATTCCTCGAAGTCCGTTTTCCGTGTTTCCGTGTCGATCAGGGGGATCTCATGACGCTCCAGAGGCGCAACCGATTTGAACTCGTCCGGTGAGATCTCGTCCCATCGACCCTTCGAGCAATTATACGGTTCGATGTCGGGAACGGATTTTCCTGTCCGGAGATATTCGTCTATCTCGTAGGCGGCCTTCTTGCCTGCCCCGATCGCATTTATCGCGATATCCGGCCCGCTCACACAGTCGCCGCCGGAGAACACGCCGGATATGGATGTTTCCATGGTACCTGTCACGACGATCGTGCCGTGTTTTGTCGTCAGGTCATCGCGCGCTATGCAGTCGTTGTCGACGATCTGGCCTATGGCGCTGATTATGGTCGAGCAGGGAAGGGCAAAGTCGGCCCTTTCGACGGGCACGGGCCGGCGCCTGCCGCTCGCATCGGGCTCGCCGAGCTCCATTTTCATGCAGACGAGAGATATTGCTCCATTTTCACGACTTATCGTTTTCGGGGCGGTGAGATACATCATCTTCACGCCTTCCTCGATCGCCTCCTCTATCTCGATATCTTCAGCCGGCATTTCGTTGCGTGTCCGGCGGTACGCGACGATAACGTTCCGGGAGCCGAGCCGGACCGCACTGCGCGCGGCGTCCATGGCGGTGTTGCCCCCTCCGAAGACGACGACGTTCTCCCCGAGGTCGGGCCTTTCATTCCGGGCACAGCGTGCGAGAAGATCGAGCCCTGTCATGACACCCGGGGTGTCCTCGCCGGGTATGGCCATCCGGGATGATTTCTGGGCGCCTATCCCCAGGAATATCGCGTCGTAGCCCTCCCTTTTGAGAGACTGGATCGTGAAGTCCTTGCCCAGTTCCTTGCAGTACTGGATATCGATATCCAGGTTGAGAATGGCCCGTATCTCCCGTTCAAGGGTATCTTCGGGAAGCCGGTAGTACGGGATGCCCCACCTGAGCATGCCTCCTGCGGCTTCCTGTTTTTCAAAGACGGTCACGCGGTGCCCCAGGCATTTCAGAAAATAGGCGCATGTAAGCCCGGCGGGCCCCGCACCGATCACCGCGACCCTTTTGCCCGTGTCCGGGAGGATCCTCGGTGTGTATTCCACCGCCTGGTAGCTATCGAAATCCCCGATGAACCTTTTCACCCCGTTGATGTTGACCGGCGAATCCACGGCATTCCTCCGGCATTCGGCTTCGCAGGGATGAGGGCAGACGCGGCCGCAGACGGACGGGAAAGGGTTGTTCTCCTTGATCACCCGCAGGGCCTCCACGAAGTTCCCGTTTGCGACGTGATAAAGGTACTTCTGGATATCGATATGGGCAGGGCAGCGCGTGACGCACGGTGCGACGCAATCGCCGTAATGGTTCCGTAAAAGGGCCTGGAGGTAGATCTTTCTGAAGCTTTCGAGGGCTTCCGACCGCGTGACGATCGTCATGCCGTCGGAGATGACGCTCCCCGTGGCCGATATTATGTGCGATCTTCCCCTGTCGAGGACCTCGACCATGGATATTTCGACATTCGTCGGGGGGCTTACCCGCGGGTCATATCCGAGGGTCGGTATATCTATCCCGTTCTCCCGCGCCGCATCGATGATCGTGCTCCCCTCGCGCGCCGTGCATATAATGTTATCTATTGTTATCGTTGCCATGCGGTCCTCCGTATGCTAAAAAGCTCAAGATTATACTGTATTCACAGTAGTTTGTAAAACGGGGCCCATGCCCGGGAGAAACGATGAAAGAGATGAAATATAAGGATTATTTCGGATCGGTCAATTACAGCGACGCGGACGGGGTTTTTTACGGGAAACTGGAAGGCATACGCGATCTCGTCAGTTATGAAGGTCAGGACGTGGATTCCCTGCAAAGATCGTTCGAGCAGGTCGTGGATGATTATCTCGATTTTCTGTCCGGCAACGACCCGGATTGCTAAGGGGTTTTCTCAGTACCGCGCTTCATATTTTTCAGAATGTTTCCGGTGCTCGAACCAGTTTTCGCGGTACGCCTTCGCGATCTCCTTTGACCGGATCACGAGCAGGTTTTCCGCGTTCTTGTCCTGCGCGGCCTTCGTGAAGTTGAAGGAACCGGTTATTGTCGTTGCACCGTCTATAATAATGATCTTGTTGTGTGCTATTGCATGCTGGCTGTCTATATAGGTGGGTATCCTCATGTTCGCCAGGAACGTCGCCCATGAATATTTCGCCGTGCGCTGGCTCCTGTCGAGGATGGCCTCTACTTTAACGCCCCTTTTATGCGCATTTACCAATGCCTTTCCTATTTCAGCAGAAGTAAATGAATATGCCTGAACGAGCACCTCGGACCGCGCCGCGTTGATCTCACTTATGATCCTGTCCGTGCAGGTGCCGCCCGGGGTGAAGCACAGGTCGATGGCGGCGCTTTTATCCTGTCCGGCGCCTGTTGCCGCGACGGGAAAGACCAGGAATAGGAGGGCAATGAGCCAAAAATACTGTCTGTTCATATAATGCTCATAATCCTAGTTAAAGGCGCGTCAAATGTCAATTGCACTTTCCTCTTGTAAATGGCGCCGAATTGGAAGAAAATGAATAAAATATAAATTTATGACCACACCGGACAAAAAAAGCCTGATCGTACTGCGCGACAAGCATCACGTGAGCAGGTACCTCGATGAGATATCCCGCGATGACCTGGCCGCCCGCGTCATCATCGACGGGACGATAGTCCTCAACGACTGCGGGCTCGTTATCGGGGGATGCGGGTCGGAGATTGTCCTGGAAACAAACCTCACATCCGGGGAGTATCCCGAGACCGGCCACGCGGATGTCATATTTGCCGGGGATCTTACGATTTACAAGTTCAGCACCACGATGCTCTCCATGGACATTACCCCGAAGAGGCGTATGCGCCTGACCCTGGCCATGCCCAAAACGATAACGAAAAAAGAACGGCGCAGGCATGTCCGGGTGAAGCCGCCCGAGGTGCATCCCGTTGCCGTGAGGGTCCTCGTCTCCAATTCGGAGACCATAGATGTCGAACCGGTCGATATTTCGCAGGGCGGAATATCGTTCATGGTGACCGAGTACGTGACCCGCTTCAAATCCGGGGACCCGGTCGATCTCGTCATCACCATTCCCCGGGTGAAGAACCTTTCCGCGGGCGCCGTCATAAGGAACGTTATCCATCTCATCGATCTGACGAGGGTCGGTGCGGAGTTTTCGGTCCTCTCCGAAGAAGCCGCGAAGACTATCATCGAATACATCGAACTGTGCGAGCAGCAGGTAGAAGAGGACGCATACGACGACGAATGAGCGGCCTTCCCTGCCTGCGTCTTCGGGCGCCAAAGGCCGGTATCCGTGTAATCCTCCCACCCTTGAACTTGACGTAAGCACGTATCATCCATAGTTTTTCCTCAGTAAAACTGGCAATGGGCGGCAGGCGACAGGGTTGGTAAAATCCTTTCTTTCGCCTGCTGCCTGTCACGTAGATTTCCCTGGCCCGAACCGGAAAAATATAGGGGGGGTTACCCGCCGGTATGATGAACTGTCCCGACGATCCGCTTGCAATTGCTCGAAACTGCAGGCACTATGCTATGTGCAAGATCGATTTCCTGGGGACGGGAGTATGCGCGTCAGGCCTCGAAAACCATTACGTCAGCTTTTACCCGGAAGGCAGGATGGACCTCTATGCGGCCCTTGTAAAGGGCGTAGTCCCCGTGACCGGGCAGTGCGTGGCGATAGCTGACGGCTGCGATCTGTGCGGCAGATGCGACTACCAGTGCGCATTCGTGACGGGCATGAGGCCGACGCGGGTCATGGCGGCGCTCAAGGCGCTCGTAGCGGACCACCTCGCCGCGGGAAAGAAGGTCATCGGGCCCGCCCGGGACCGCTTGCTCAAGGAGATACAGGACATTGTGGGCGTGAGGTGGGCAACGAATGACAGGGCGATTGCCTCGGCGTACGCGTACGACCCGTCGCCGTTCGCCGAAACCATACTTCCGAGGCTCGTCGTCATGCCGGGGAGCACGGACGAGATATCCGCCGTCATAAGGCTGCTTTCCCGGGAGCATGTCCCTTTTGCTGCCCGCGCTTCCGGCACGAACCTCATGGGCTTTACGTTGACGGAAGGTGCAGTGATCGACTTCAGCAGGATGACGACGGTCGATTTTGACGAGACTTCGTGGTCGGTGAAGATAGGTCCGGGCGTATCCGCTTTCGAGCTGCAAAAGCAGGCCCTCGAGAGAGGATACCGGGTCAACGTCGCTGAGCCGGCGGCACTCGTGTGCGGAAGCATGATGTGCATGGGCATAGTCTCCCTGTTCGCCCCGGCATACGGCGCATCCGCGGACAATTATGTCAATGCCGAGTTCGTCGGAAATGACGGGTCCGTTTTCACGCTGAACGACAGGGATGCCCCGAACCTTTTCTCTTATAACCGGGCCGGTGCACAAAGCCCGGGGATATGTTCCTCTCTTAAGGTGAAGCTCCACCCGGTGCTCGATGACGAAAGCGGTGTCCTCGTGCCGTTCGGGGCCCTTCAAGAAGCCATACATTTTTCGAAAGAATGCGCGGTACGGCGCATCGGGTTCGCCATAGGCATCCTTGGGGCCGAATATCTGGCATCGTTCATGTCGCCCTCACAAGAAGTCTCCCGGGACGTGAAAAAGGTCCTGGCCGAAAAACTGGGTATAAAATATACGGTCCTCATTCTCGGTGACTCTTATGCAATGAAAAATATCAGGGAAATGGGACACCCGGTCATCGACCAGGAGCTTTTCAGGGTTCTTAGCCTGGGCCTGCCGCGGATGATCCAGGCGGAATGGGTCGACCTCATTGCCGGCCTCGATAGTGATCGGCCGTTTTCCTATCTCGATGCGGCGGGTTTTACAGACCTCGCTTCGACGGCCCTGTCCCCGTCCGCCTCGCAGATAGCATCCCTGTTCGATCCCGACCTCAAAGATATGTTCGAAAGGGTCTATGCGCGCGATGAACTGACGGACCTTGTCTGGCTCAATATGTTCAGGGTGGTCAGCTCCCGGATCGGGCGTGAGCGGAATTTCTTCCCCTTCCTCATGTACATACCGATGACGCATGAAAGTATCGAAGAGATACAGCACGGGCTGCGAGATATAGCCCGGTCACGCCATCTCGGGAACGCCTTCGGTTTTGTCACACCCGTTGATATGGGCAAAAGGTGCATCCTCGAATATGATTATTTCTTTGACCAGACGGACGCCGGCGAAAGGGACCGGCTTATGGGCGCTGCTTTAGATGCCGGCACATTCCTTGATGACATATCGGCGCGCACGGGCACGCTGCGCTGGACCAAACATATATTTCAGCAAGGGTACTGCAGAAAGGACAACCTGCTCTACGCGTAGGCTGGCATTTATGAGCATGGCCGGACATGACCATCAAACCTGTATGATAACCGGTGCCACAGGGTTTCTCGGCAGCCACCTGATGGCCATGCTTCTGCTTAAGGGGTGCCGCGTTCTTGTTGTCGGCCGTTCGTCGGATGGAATGCCGATAGCGGAAAGGATCTTGCACCTCATTGACTGGTTTCGTATCAAGGGCTTGTCGCCTCAAGTAAAGGTCTTCGAAAGCAACCTTGGCAAGCCGGGACTTGGCCTTGGCCGGGATGCTTACCGGGAGATTCGCGCGGCAAGACCGGTTGTCATCCACTGTGCATCGGATACCCGGTTCTCCGAGAGGAACCGCTCGTCCTCCGTGGATACGAATGTCCGTGCCCTGTCGGGGATCATTGGCCTCGCCGGAGATTGCGCCTCGCCGTTCTTTCATCATATAAGTACCGCCTATGTGGCCGGGGATTCTTCATCACGCCCGCGCGAGGTGCCCGTTGCCGATCATGTGTTTTCCAACGTGTACGAGGAAACGAAAGCGGCGGCCGAAAGAGAGGTCTCCCGTCAGTGCGCGGGTTGCGGGATCCCCTACACGATCACCCGTCCTTCGATCGTTTACGGCGATTCGAGATCAGGAAGATCGAACCGTTTCAACGCCCTCTATTACCATGTGCGGTCGCTCAAGGTGATCCGCGACATCTACCTCGCGGATATCCGTGAACACGCAGGGACACGGTCGCAGGCCCTCGGCATTCACCTTGGCGCCAATGGCACGCTGCGCTTGCCGCTGCGTATTCTCCTCGAAAACACAGGGCGTGTGAACCTTATACCGGTAGACCATTTCACCGCCGTCATGGACAGGATACTTCAGCGGGGTAAGCCAGGGACCATCTATCATATTACCGATGATGATCCCAGGAGCACCGAAGAGCTCGCGGCATACGCCGGCAGATTCCTGAACCTGCAGGGGATAGAGGTCGTATACGGGAGCCGGGCGAGCGAAGCGGACTTGAATCCGCCCGAAGAGCTCTTCAACAGGCTGATCGGGCCGTACCGGCCCTATCTCAGCGATACGCGGCGTTTCGACAGGAGCAACACGCTCGAAGTGGCGAACGGGATCAAGGCCCCGGGGATGACCTACGAAGTATTCGAACGATGCATGAATTACGCCATCGGCGTATCATGGGGAAAGGCCGGCCCGCTCACGGGAAGAGTGGCGTAACACTCCGGTATTGTTATGAAAACCTGAAGCTTGAACGCGAGGCTGCTTTTCGGGTTATACTACAGGCTGAAATGGCCATCGGGGACCTCAAGGAACACCTCAACGAAAGGCAGTACGAAGCCGTAACGACGATTGACGGCCCGGTGCTCGTCATAGCGGGCGCGGGCAGCGGCAAGACGCGCGTCATCGAATACAGGGTCGTGCACCTTGTCGAAAGGGGCGTTGACCCTCAGTCGATCCTGCTCCTTACCTTTACGCGGCGGGCCGCACGCGAGATGACCGGCCGTGCCGCACGGCATGACCCGCGCTGTGAGGGTATTGAAGGGGGCACCTTCCATTCTTTCGCCAACAAGATGCTGCGGAGATACAGCGATTTTTTCGGTCTTCCTGACGCGTTCACCATTTATGACGAGGCAGATGCACAGGAGGCCATCCACCGGTGCGCGGCGGGCCTCGGCTTCTATGAGCGGCAGAAAAGGCGCCCCCGGAAAGATATGCTCAGGAAGATACTCAGCATGGCGGCAAACAAGGAGATAACGATTGACGGCGTCCTGCAGAGGCATTATCCGGAATTCTTCCCCTTCTCGGATGAGATACAGGAACTGCGTCGAAAATACACCGAATTCAAGGTGACCTCGCAGTGCCTCGATTACGATGACCTCCTTCTCTATTTCAAGCTCCTTCTCGAGGACGATGCGATCAGGCCGGCTATTGCCGGCCGCTACCGCTATATTATGGTCGATGAATACCAGGACACGAACGCAATGCAGGGCGACATCACACTGGCCCTCGCGTCGCACCACGGCAACATCCTTGCGGTCGGTGATGATGCGCAGTCAATATATTCATTCAGGGGCACGTCACGGGAGAACATAATGAGTTTTCCGGCACGTTTCCCGGGATGCCGGGTGATCAAGCTGGAGGATAATTACCGGAGCACACAGGCCATTCTCGATGTGGGGAATGCCATTCTCGATACCATGGCGAACAAATATGAGAAATGCCTGAAGGCCGCCGCAAAAGACCGCGGGGAAAAACCACGCCTGATCTTTTCCCGCGATGCGCACGAGGAGGCCGCATGGGTCGTGGATACGATCAAGCAATGCTACGACCAGGGGATGGAACTGTCCCACCAGTGCATCCTGTTCAGGTCATCCTACATTACCATCCCGGTCCAGGCCGAGCTCGGCAGGCGCAATATACCTTTCGCCGTGTACGGCGGCCTTAAGTTTTATGAGACGGCACATGTCAGGGACCTCCTCGCGCACCTGAAGCTCTTTGTCAACCCGAAGGATGAGCTCGCGTGGAGCCGCGTCCTGCTTTTGATACCGGGGGTAGGGCCGAAGACTGCCGAAAAGATGATCGCCGGGATAGCGCCCTGCGCCGACCTTCATGCAATAAAAACGCGTGTTATCGATGAATACGCCCGCTCGGGTGCCTCAAGGGGCCTTCAACGCCTCGCGGACCTTCTCGAGGCCGCCTCAGCCGGACCCGGCGATATCTGCCTTAAAGTTATCGGGTACTACGAGCCTATCCTGCGAGAAAAATTTGACCTCGACTATAATCTGAGGAAGAACGACCTCGATGCCCTTGCCCAGATATCGGGGCGCTATGAAACGGTCCATGACTTTCTTGCGGACCTTGCGATCGAGCCGCCGGAACGCGGTGTTAAGGATTTTCATGACACGATATGGGAGAGGCCCCTCATTATGTCGACGATCCACTCGGCCAAGGGCCTTGAATGGCGCAACGTTTTCCTGATCGGGGCGATCGACGGCGTTCTGCCGTCGAGCTATACGACACGCGACGAAGAGGCCCTTGAGGAGGAACGCAGGCTCCTGTACGTGGCGGTGACCCGCGCCCGCGAAAATCTCTACATACTCGCGCACCATGAAGGCCGCAACAACGGGATCCACACGTTCAACAGGCTTTCCCGTTTTATCGAGGCAGGCGGTGTGAGGGCATGCCTCGACGAAAAATACGGCCCGCAGCCGGGCCGCACCGCGGTCACCGGGAACGGGGAATCCCTGAGCAAGGCCGATCTTCTCGAAAAATTACTGGGAAAAATGAAATAGCGGTTTAGAGCCAGTGAGATATCATGCGTGCGAAGAGCTCCCTGACCCTGTTCCACAGGGGCCTTCGCGACCACTCCTCGGCCAGGATCTGTTTGCAGTTCCCCCTGTCCTTTGCGAAGAGCGCTTCCATCTGGTCGGCGAAATCCGTGCCGAGGACGATCGCGTTGATCTCATCGTTGCGGATAAAGCTCCACAGGTCGAGGTTCGTGGACCCGACGGTTGACCATACCCCGTCGATCACCGCCGTCTTGGCGTGCAAGACCCTGTCCTGGTGCTCGTACAATTTTACTCCTGACTCGAGCAGGTCCTCATAGTGTGATTGGGCGGCATAGAGGGTCATTGTTACGTCGGTCAGTCCCGGCAGGACGATCGAGACATCGACGCCGCGTTTCGCCGCGCCCGTCAATGCTTCCATCATCTGGCGGTCGGGAACGAAATATGAATTGGTAAGGTGCACCGAATGCTTGGCCTTCATGATGGCCGCCACGTACATGACGTATGTCGTGCGGTCAGGATCGTCGGGCGAGCCGGCGATGACCATGACCAGTTCCTTGCCCCTGGCCTCAAGCCGGGGGAAAAACCGGGCATCCTCTATGGGTGGACCTTTCTGTTTTGCCCATGTGTCAAGGAACAATGACTGGAATTGGGCGACCACAGGTCCTTCGACCATAATGTGCGTGTCGCGCCACCCGAAGGTTGTCTTGTCCCCGGGCCTTTGCGACCCCGGCGAACTCCCGGAATATACGCCGCTGATGTTGATCCCGCCTGTAAACGCTATCCGCCCGTCAACTATGATGAGCTTTCGATGGTCGCGGTGGGTAATGAGCTGCCGGGTTTTTAGTTTAGCGGGATTGATGGGGTTGAATTCAACGACCTTACCCCCCGCGTCGACGAGTGGCTGAAAAAAAGAGGCCGGTGTATTCTTTGACCCGACACTGTCATAAATAATATGAACCTGGACCCCTTCCTGCTGTTTCCTGAGAAGGGCCTCGATAAACTGCCGGCCGACTTCGTCCTCCTCAAATGTGAAAATTTCAATATTGACGTGGTCGGTTGCATCACCGATCGCCTTGAGCATTGCCGCGAACGCGGCAGGGCCGTCGACGAGCAGGGTCACCCTGTTCCCGATCGTGAGCTTGCGGTGGGACAGCGCTTCCATGAGATAGGCATTGTCGTGGATGAGGCCGGATGAGTCTGCCTCCCTCTCAAGCCCGGAGATAAGCTTTTCGGAGCGCCCCTGCGGCAACGCGCCGCGGGGCCCTTCTATGGCAGGCGTCTGATGTGCGGGTATTTCCTTGATAAGGCTCGAAACATCAGGAAGACCGGCTGCACATCCGATGCATGCCAGTATTGCGGCGCACAGCAACACCGTGATGGATCTCAGTGAAATCAAGGTTCCCGCCTCCGGCCGGTCTTTTTTCTGTGATGCCAGGCTGGTTTCTCAAGGAAAAGTAAGTTTTCCCCGGTCAAAGTCAACGCGATAGAAACATAACTTTATGATTTTAAGGGCTTTTTTAGAACGGTTCCACGGACGTATTTCGGGCGGGCGGCGTTTATCCGGTTATTATTTCGACTGTTTGCGTGCCGCATGCCTCGAGTGCCGTTAAAAGATCACCGGCCTCCTGCGCCCCTTTTTTGCCAAGGGCCCTCAGCAGCGCTTCTTTATTGGGGTTGAGGCGGATATATTCCGCAAGTTGGAAGGCCTCGACGCATACGCCATATTTCAGGAGGATAGGCCCCACCTCCCCGGCAAGAACGTTGAACAGTTTGACGGTGATATACCCGCCATCCCCCCGTCCGGGGTGACCGCCATCATTGTGATAGGTGATGGACCGCCGCATCGATGCAAGCGGGCCTTTGCGGCGCAGGGTTGCCCCGGCGAGCCCCGGCATCGACGACGACAGTGCAAGCGTCATACCGCCCGTGATCCTTGCTGTACTTATATCATCAACCGGCGAGCCATCGAGAAAAACGGTGCTCAGCCTTTTTTCGAGATATTCGCGCGCTATGCCGAGGTGATGGACAAGCATCTCTTCGATCGTCAGGCCCGGCAGGCACCGGACGCGGACCCCCTGCTGGAAGAGCAGCGTGAAAAGTTTTGCTGCGTCGTTTTCTATTTCGAAGCGAGATGGGGGATCGCAGGGTCCGGTCATCCTTAATTATTCCTCCGGCAACAAAAAAAGGGAAAAGGGTATGCGCCCCCTTCCCCGGGCAAAATATGGGCAGCCCCTAAAAATTCAAGACCTTGTCGAGGTCTTCGTCTGGTACATCGAATGTCACATCGTGCGGCGCGACCTTCTGCGTTTTGAAGAACGCCGGCAGGCGGTCCTGTTCTTTTGTAAAACCGGCCCTGGTGTTGAAGTCACGTTCGATCTTGAGTACCTTCTGGCCAAGTTCCACGACGCTGTCCGGTGTCAGGTCGATGCCGTAAAGCGCATTGAGCATGTCAAGAAGGGCAGTGAATGTCTCGGGGATATCCATGAGGGCAAATGCAGTAAAGACACACATGCCCGTCGAATCGATCGCCGCCGTTGCCACCTGGAGGTTGCGGGAAAGCTCGACCTGCCCTTCGGCCTTCAAGGGATCTACGAAACCGCCGACCTTGAGTATATTGGTCGCCGTGGCATAGCCCGCCGTGTGGTCTGCACCCATCGTGCTTGTGGCATATGTGACCCCGAGGCCTTTTACTGCGCGCGGGTCATAGGCGGGGATCGCCTGTCCCTTTACGACGGGAACACGTTCGAGCCCGAAGACCCTGCCCGTTACCGCTGCCCCGCTGCCGATGATCCTGCCGAGCGGCGTTCCCTTTCCGACCTCTTTGACGAGCTCGATCGCCGCATCGGCATCCCCGTACTTTATGAGCCCTGCCTCCATGGCGAGCCCGATCGCAACGCCGGTATCGATCGTGTCAAGACCGGTATCATCCTCGATAAAATCCATCATCGCGATCTTATCGACATCGTCGATCCCGCAATGTCCGCCGTGGGACCACACCGTCTCGTATTCAGGTTGTTTGCTGACGAAGTGACCGTCCTTGTCGTTATATATCCCGGAGCAGCGGATGACGCACCCGCGATGGCAGCCGTGCGTCGGCACTCCATGCCGCTCGGTTTCAAGTCCGGCCATTGTTTCGCCGCTTATCTTTGCCGCGCCGGCAAACCGGCCTTCCTTGAAGTTGTAGGTGGGGTACCCACCGGCCTCATTCAGTATGTTTGTGAGGACGTTCGTGCCATAGGCAGGCAATGCCTCGCCGGTTACCGGATGTTTACGCAGTCCCTCGATAAATGCCTTGTTTGCCTGGCGGAACTTTTCCGGATCTTTGGGCTGCCGTGTCGGCATATCCGTATCGTCGAGCACGATCATTTTTACGCGTTTCGACCCCATGACCGCCCCCGGCCCTCCGCGCCCTGCATGGCGGGTGGGCCGTCCTTCCATGTCCGTACATGCGATCGAGGAGGCGGTGAGCCTCATTTCACCTGCCTGGCCGATCGAAATGCACGAGATGTGATCCCCGAACTCTTTTCTCATCTTGTCAACGGCCGCATAATTCCCCAGCATCTTAAGGCTGTTGTCGACCTCTATCGTGACGCCGTCCTTATTTATCCTGATCCTGTAGAGATCGTCCCCCGCCGGTTTGCCCTCGAGAACGATAGCCGCATAGCCGAGCCGTGCAAGTACCTGCGCCGGCTGGCCCCCGGCGTTCGATTCCTTGATACCGCCGGTGAGCGGACTCTTGCAGCCTATGGACAATCTCCCCGACATTGCCGCCTGGGTCCCGCTGAGAAGCCCCGGTGCGATAACGAGCTTGTTTTCCGCCGACAGGGGATGACAGGTCGGCGGGACCTCGGCCGCGATCATCGCCGATGTAAGGCCCCGTCCTCCGAGCCCCGCAAATTCACCCAGGGGGCTTACCGCGAATGCCGGGCCGCCTCCGGCGCCCATATTTATACGCACTATTTTTTCCATACGATCACCTCGACGTGGATTGAATCATGTATCTTATATATTCATTCTGTCACCGAAAACCCACATTTGCAACGGGGAAAAAAATGCGAAAAATATAATGAAAATAATTGGTTATAAAAATTACTTTTTGTGACTAATCGGGTGTTTTTGCAACAATAAATAACCATATATTTTCGTATCCGCATCTTCACTTTGCTCTTTATCCTCGATTCAGTTACAATGACCGGATGAAGAAGCTTATCGAGACGATCCCGAATTTCAGCGAGGGCAAGAACCAGGTCACGATCAGGAAGATCCTGGCATGCTTTGAAAATGTGAAAGGTGTTGCCCTGCTGGATCATCATAAGGATCCCGATCACAACCGGTTGGTCGTGACGGCCGCGGGGGAAGCGGCCCCTTTGAAGAATGCCGTGCTGAAAGCAGTAGATACGGCCGTTAAGATCATCGACCTCAGGAAGCACAAGGGTGAACACCCCCGCATAGGCGCAGTCGACGTCATCCCTTTCGTGCCGTTGGGGGGAACGACCATGGCCGAGGCCGTTTCGCTATCTCGCAGTGTCGCAAAAGAGATCTGGCTCAAGTCCCGTGTTCCCGTCTTTCTCTACGAAGAATCCGCGGTGCATCCCGGGCGCAGGAGCCTTCCCGATATCCGCAGAGGCGAATTCGAGGGCCTGACCGTAAAAATGAAGGACCCGCAATGGACACCCGACTACGGCGATCCATCCCCGCACCCCACGGCAGGTGCCGTTGCGGTCGGCGCGCGCATGCCTCTTATTGCCTTCAATGTGAACCTTGATACCGACAGCATGGCCATTGCCGGAGCGATCGCCCGAGCGGTCCGGCACCAGAGCGGCGGCCTGCGCTATTGCCGGGCGATACCGATAAACCTGAAAAAGCGCGGGATAGTGCAGGTATCCATGAATATGACGAACTACGTGGAGACGCCCCTTTATCGCGCCCTCGAATTGATAAGGATGGAGGCGCTGCGGTACGGCATAAGGGTCATAGGCAGTGAAATCGTGGGGCTCGTTCCCCTTGAGGCCCTCGTACAGTCATCCGCATACTACATGGGCCTCGAGGATTTTTCGGCCGAGCAGATACTGGAAGTGAAGCTGAACGAGGCGTAAGGCGTAAGGCGTAAGGCGTAAGGCGTAAGGCGTAAGGCGTAAGGCGTAAGGCGTAAGGCGTAAGGCGTAAGGCGTAAGGCGTAAGGCGTAAGGCTTCTCTTCACCCGTCAAAAAATTTAAAAAAAATGTCGCCCGCGCTAAATTGCACTGGTCAGGATAAGCGTTGACAACTACAGACTCATAAATGAAGAGTCACGGTCTTCCGGTTAAGATTGTTTCAGTGTAAGACGCTCCAATCGCAGAGGGATATCAGCTGCCACTCATTCATTGTCAAACCTTCCGGAAAAATTTGGGGGACGTCCTTAAGAAAGTAAGAAACTCCTCAAACAACTAAACGGACCGCCCTGCCGTTATTATCCCTGGACCGGGTGATTTTAAGTTACTTACTTTCTTAAGGACGTCCCCCTTTGCCTTTACAGTATAACGAGCTTAACCGGGAGACTGGTTGTCAACGCAAATGTTGACTAGGGCAGCTAAATACTTCCCGATATGTGGTATTTTTCTGAAAAAAAATCTTTTAGCCGTTAGCCGTTAGCCGTTAGCCGTTAGCCGTTAGCCGTTTACGACCTGACATATTTGATTCCCATCCACACTCCAACCAGTGAAAACAGTATTCGCAGGTAGAGTTCGGGAATGTGGTGCGCGAGGGATGCGCCGAGGTATGAGCCGGCGGCCGCGCCTGTGGCAAGTCCGAGAAGGATGGCCTTGTTTACATTTCCGAGCCTGTAATGGGTGTACGCCCCGACCGCACTGCCGGGCAGCATGGCGAGAAGCGATGTTCCCTGGGCGAGGTGCTGGGGCATCCCGATGAAGATGACCAGCGGCGGCACCATGACGCCTCCTCCCCCGACGCCCATCATGCCGGCCAAAAAGCCGGTGAACGTTCCCGTGACGATGAGTATCAGGTAGTGAAGAACGGGCCCTGCCTGAAAAGACAGCTTGAGGATGGTACCCTTCGATACGAGGAGCAGGGAGATCGCTATGAGAAAACACCCGAATGCCTTCTTCAGCTTTTTCTCGGGAAGCGAGTGAGCGTACAGGGCGCCGAAGCGGGCCGTGATAATGGCTGACCCGGCAAGGATGATTGCTGCTAAAAAGTCGGCAGAGCCGAGCCACAGGTAGGTTATCGAGCCTATCAGGCTCGTGAAGATAATGGCGACGAGGCTGGTCCCATGGGCCTGATGCTGCGTTAAGCGCATGACCCAGGTCATGAGCGGGATCATAATGATGCCGCCGCCGAGCCCCGCAAGGCCCCCGAAGAAGCCGCCGCTCAACCCGATAAAGAGCCCTTTTGACTGGTCCCTGACAAAGTGCGCCATAGCCTAAAGACTATAGCACGCACCGGCGAAAGGGGAAAGGCGAAAGGCGAAAGGCTAACGGCGAAAGGCGAAAGGCGAAAGGCTAACGGGATGGCATAATAAAGGACTAACGCCATCATCCCGTGGTTAGGTACCTTTAGAACTTTCCATCCTCCCCTGCCGTCATTCCGGTGCTTGACACCGGGGTGACGATACTGGTAACGGGAGCAGATCGTTCACGATATGGTAGTCGTTTATCTTGCATATAACCGCTAAAGGCTAAACACATTTCTCTGTCCGTCATTCCCGCGCAGGCGGGAATCCATGTCGAGTTGCCTTAGTCATTATAGGGGAAATGGCCGCGTGAAATCAGGGATATCCTTATTGTTGTATTCCTTGTGCAGGTCTAATGTATATATGGGTTGGAAGGTCAGCCTAATAGCGCAAGGAGGATTGAAGATGCGTTCTGAAGGCACTGTTGCACGGGTCACGGAAATTGTCGCCGATTCCACGAAGAGCTTTGAAGATGCTGTCATGACCGGTTTCAAGAGGGCATCGAAAACATTGCGGGGCATCACGGGGGTGCGCGTAAAGGAGCAATACGCGCAGGTAGAGGAAGGGGAGATCCTCAAGTTCCGGGTAACCCTGGATATTATCTTCGTCCTCGAGGGATAAACAAAAAACAGGGTATCACGCCCGTGCGGTCGCTATTATCTCCTCGCACGGAATTTTAATGATGTCCCCGGAGCGGAATTTCTCCGCTGCGGACATAACGGCACTCTCTATCCGCTTTGCGGCATCTTCGGGAATGTTCTTCAGGAGCATCTGCAGCCGCCCGCTTATCCCGACCACCGCCTCCCAGTATTCCCGGGCAGACACAACATCCATATCGATGGTGAACCTCGCGGTCTTGATATCGGAAAAACCGGTTACACCGAGAATGTGTTCAAGGCTCCCTTCCGCCCCGAGATCGAACCACATGGGCGCCCCCGGGACAATGGCCGCAGGCCATATCGTGCGGATTGCCCCGGCGACCATCCCGATGACGCACGCCCTGTCAGGTGTGCTCCACACGGACAGCGCAAGCCGCCCGCCGCCCTTCAGCACGCGATTCATTTCTCGAAGCGCCTTTTCCCGGTCCGTCGTGTGGACGAGCCCATGGTTGCACAGGACGGCATCAAATGATCCGGCGGGGAAAGGAAGGCTCTCCGCATCTCCTTCCCTGAATGAAGCATTTTGAATACCGCGTGATCGCGCCTTTTCACGTGCCAGCTCCACCATGCCGGGGGCGAGGTCAAGGCCCGTTATCGTTCCGCCCGGCATGACAAGCGGCGCCGCCATAAGCGACGGGATTCCCGGCCCGCATGCCACATCGAGGACCTCTTCGCCCGCCGTCAAGCCTGCGGCTTTGAGCAGTGGCCCCGCATACGCCTCGAAGTTCCGGCTCCCGTATTTCTCATAACTTCCCGCCGTTGCACCGTATACTTCCCGCTCAATTTTCTTATAGTTCTCCGCATCAAAACCTGACATATCACCCCCCGTGAAGCTTTTAAACCTTAAACCTTAAACCTTGAACCTTGAACCCGGAACCTTGAACCCGGAACCGTCTTCAACCTCCCCCGATCGGCGGAAAAAGCGCGACGGTGTCTCCATCCGAGAGCACTGTTGCGTAATCCGCATGCCGCCCGTTGATAAGTATCAGAAGTACCTGCTCTTTGGCAAGGCCGTGCCTCAGCATGACATCATCGACCGTTGTCCCGTCTGGAAACTGCTCCTCCTTTATGTCGAACCGCCCGACCTGGAGGGTTGCAAAGAGCTTAACGGTGAGGTTGATCATGGCGCATCATTCTTTTCCGCTTTTCATGTCGCGCGCAAGGGTGATTATGAGGTGGTTGCGATTTTCAAGGCGCTTATATTCGATATTGCTTGAAAACCTTTTCATAGTTTTTGTGCTGAGCCTCGGGCCTGCCTGATCGGGATTCAAAGACCCGATGAACGGGTCGTCTTCGAGGAGCATGTTGAATGGTTTACCCGAATCGACGATGGCAAGGACGAACTTGCCGAACTTGTCGATGTTGCACGAGACCCTGACCTCTCCCGGGGAGTTGTCAAAGGTAAACTGTATGATATTGCGAAGGGCCTCGTTCAATACTTTGTCGATCTCTTGTATCCTGCTGTCGGCAAACCCGCGCTGCCGGGCATAGCCGCTCGCGAATTCCACGAATTCACCTATGGATCCCGTCTGCGCAGGAAGTGTCAGTTCCCCGAGCACCTCGTAGCGCCCCTGTGCCTTGTTTTCGCTCGTTCCGTTCTCTCCGTCCATGTTATCTTCCTCTATTCCCCGTCTTTCCCGTCACCCATCGCCTCTACCCCTTGCCTATTACCCATAACCCATATACCCATCATTTTTCAATTCGCAGCCCCGGTCATGGGATGTATGGTCTCCAAAGCCTCTTCAATGGCCTTCACCAGGCGTTCGATCCCTTCTTTCTTGAATGCCGATATGGATACGGCATTGTAGCGCCGCTCGACGTTGGGGATATACGACCTGTCCACCTTGTCGATCTTGTTGAACACCACTAACCTCTTCTTATGCGCAAGGCCAAGCGAATTGATCACACCATCCACGGATTCGATGCGGTCCTCGAAGTCGGCGGCGCTTATGTCCACGAGGTGAAGGAGCAGGTGGGCATCTTCGAGCTCCTCGAGAGTTGCCATGAACGCGCGTAAAAGGACCTCCGGCAGATGCGTTATGAACCCGACGGTGTCCGTCAGGATTATCCTCTTTCTTTCGGGATATTTCATGATACGGGTCGTCGGGTTGAGCGTTGAGAACGGTTTATCCTCGACCTCGACCCTGCTTTTTGTGAGGAGGTTGAGCAGGGTCGATTTGCCCGAATTTGTATAGCCGACGATAGATACTATGGGAATAAGCGAGGCGCGCCGGCGTTCCCTTTTCTTGTCCCTGACCTTCCGGATCTCCGTAAGACGCCTCTCGAGGAACGATATCCTGTCACGGACCCGCCGCCGGTCCACTTCGAGTTTCTGCTCACCGGGACCGCGGCCCCCGATGCCTCCCATGAGCCGTGAAAACGCGGTACTTTTCTCGGTGAGGCGCGGCATGATATAGCGCAGCTGCGCCAGTTCGACCTGGATCCTGGACTCCGTCGTGTTTGCCCTGCTCGCGAAGATATCGAGAATAAGCTGATTTCTGTCGATGACCTTCAACTCGGTGATGCCGGATATGTTCTTTATCTGGCCGGGTGTAAGTTCTTCGTCAAAAACGAGAAGATCTGCCCCAAGCTGCTGGCATTTTATAATGATCTCCTCGATCTTGCCCCTGCCGATGAGATAGCGCGGGTGAAGCTCCTTCGGCCGTTGGACGATCGTATCGACCACCGTTATGCCGGCTGAATAGCACAGGTCCTTCATTTCAGCCGTGTAATCCTCGACATGCTTTTCTTTTCCCGGCAGGACGACGCTGATTATCATGCACCTGTCATGCTTCTCTTTCGTTACAAAGAGCTTGCCCCGTTCCCTGACGAACTCGTTTTCAAGCTCCGTGATGAATTCGGTGAAGTCGACATCAAACTCCGTTACCGGAACGGGCTCCATAAAATCCCAGGTTTTGCCCCCTTTGTTCTCCGGAACAAGGTACCCGGCATGGATCGTCTCTCCTCGCTCCCCGCGCATCTCGGTTATGCAGGCGACGAGGTCGAGCTGGAGAAGGGCAAGGTCGGTCACATCCTCGCGGGAGAGGAGTTCGCCCCTCAGGTGCGTGTGAATGAAGCGCACACCCCGAAACCTTGCGCGGCCGGTGCGTTCGGTGCTCAGCGGCGGGACCTCGATGCGGTGGTTGTCCCCGACGATGACATACTCGATGATTCCCCGCCGGTTGATGATGAGGCCGACCTGGCGGGATGTCTCTTTCGAGATGTCCATGATCTGCCGCGCAAGGTCGGCGGTGATCACTGCCCTCGGCTCCAGCCGCTTCTTGTAAAGATTGATCAGGCGCCGTCTGATGAGAGATTTAAGTCCCTGGGTGTTTCCGTAGATCTCTATTGGCATACCCCGTGATCTATTACGCCTTTACGATCAGTTCCCGGTCTATCTCCATGCGGGCGCAATAATCAACACCTTCGAGAAGGATAGCGATCCTTTCCTTGCCATCGAGCTCTTTTTCGAAGATGCCGCTAAAACCCTTGAACGGGCCTTCCTGGATGATGATCTTTTCGCCTTTCTCGAACGTTTTTCGCTCGACGGTCGCCACACCCTCTGTAAGCCGTCCCTTAATGAAATCTATAAGCTCTTCTTTCAAAGGGATGATGCGCCCGTTGAAATTAACGATCGTCTTTATACCGCGCGTGTACTTGACGAGACGGAATTCTTCTACAGGGTGGAATTTCACGAAGATGTACCCCGGGAACATGGGTTCGATGATCTCGGTGAATTTTCCGTCCTTCCAGCGCCGGAAGCGGAGCTTCGGGGCGAGCACCTCGATGCCCCCCTGTGCGAGGTTCATTGCCGAACGCTCCTCGTTGCGGGCCTTCGTGTTGACGACATACCAGTGACGTGTTGGCATATTGTATTATGTGTTATAAATCCCGTTTTTTCAAGATAATCGCCGTTTGAGCCGCGCCCGGCGCTCTTGACAGGACATGGCCTGTCGTTTAACATTTACTACTTATGAACGCCGGACGCATGCATGCCAGATGAAGACCTTGCAAAGCTGAAGATCGACAAATCCCGGGCTGCTTTCACGAGACCGGGCAGACGAAAAAAGGGTGTTTATATCGCCGCCGGGGCAGTGCTCCTCGTGCTTGTAATCCTTGCTTTCACGGGGATATTTTCCCCGGCCGTGCGTGTCGATGCCGTAAGTGTGCAGCAATTCTATCCCGCACAATCCTTTACACTTCTCAACGCAAGCGGTTACGTGGTCCCCCAGAGAAAGGCGGCGGTGGCTTCGAAGATAACGGCGCGGCTCCAGGAATTATATGTCGAAGAAGGCAACAGGGTCAAAAAAGACCAGGTGCTTGCCCGGCTTGAAAACGCCGATCTCTCGGCCAGCCTGAGGCAGGCGCAGGAGAACCTCGGCGTTGCACGGTCCTCTGTCGACCAGGCCGCTGCGGAACTCAATGACGCCCGGGTCAATTTCGAGCGGGAGAAGCGCCTGCTTGTAAAAGAATTTACGACGCGGTCCGTCTACGATGCCGCAGAGGCGCGGTATAAAAAAGCGCTTGCCGCTGTCTCGGGGGCGCAGTCCCAGGTGCGGGCGCGCGAGGCGGCCGTCAGGGAGGCGAAGGTGTCCCTGGAATACACATATATCAGGGCGCCGTTTGACGGCGTCGTCCTGACGAAAAATGCCGATATCGGGGACATCGTGACGCCGATCGGCGCCGCGACCACGGCAAAGGCGGCGGTTGTCACACTTGCCGACATGTCAACCCTCAAGGTCGAGGCCGATGTTTCCGAATCAAACCTCGGCAAGCTGAAAGTCGGCCAGCCGTGTCAGATACAGCTCGATGCCATACCGGACACGCGTTTTGACGGCACGGTCCATATGATCGTCCCGACTGCCGACAGAACGAAGGCAACGGTCATGGTCAAGGTGAATTTCAACCACCTCGACAGCAGGATATTGCCGGAGATGAGCGCCAAGGTGGCGTTCCTTTCCCGCGAGGTATCGGAGGGCGAGCGCAAGGCGCGCCTTGCCGTCAACCGAAAGGCCGTGGTCGAGAAGAACGGCAGACGGTACGTGTTTGTCGTCCGGCAGGGGCGCGCCCACCTGACGGAGATCACGACCAAGGATACGTTCGGCGACATGATAGAGATAAAAAGCGGCGCATCATCCGGCGACAAGGTCGTCTTGAATCCCCCGTCACGTTTATCGAACGGCGCCCGGGTAAAAATAAACGAATGATGGAACCCGACGCGATGGTATCCATCTCGAAGCTGTATAAGTCCTACCACAGGGGGGACCAGGTCATCCCTGTTCTCTCCGATATCTCGTTCGACATTGCCGAAGGCGAATTCCTTGCCCTCATGGGACCCTCGGGGTCGGGGAAGAGCACGCTTCTCAATCTTATTGCGGGGATCGACCATCCGGACAGCGGATCGATCATCATAGGCGGTGTCGACGTCACGCAGCTTACCGAGACGGAGCTTGCGCACTGGCGGGCACTGAACGTTGGTTTCATCTTCCAGTTCTACAATCTTATCCCCGTGTTGACGGCCTTCGAGAACGTAGAACTTCCGCTTATCCTGACATCACTTTCCCGTGCCGAGCGCAGGGAGCACGTCGCGATGGCGCTCAAGGTCGTAGGGCTCGAGGACCGGATGGACCATTATCCCGGGCAATTGTCCGGCGGGCAGGAACAAAGGGTCGCCATAGCACGCGCGATCGTGACCGACCCGGCCATACTGGTTGCGGACGAGCCGACGGGGGACCTCGACAGGGTGTCCGCCGAGGAAATAATGGGCCTCATGGACCGGCTGAACACCGAATCGAAAAAAACGATCATCATGGTCACCCATGACCCGCGGGCCGCGAAAAAGGCCCACGTAGTGAGACACCTTGATAAAGGGGTCCTGACGAATGCACATTCTCAAGATACTCTTTAAGAACGCCTTCCGGCATAAGCTCCGCACCGGCCTCACCATCATTTCCATCATGATAGCGCTTCTTGCCTTCGGGCTCTTAAGGACCGTGATCGATGCGTGGTATGCCGGCGTCGAGGCATCGTCGGCATACCGCCTGATAACCCGCAATGCGGTCTCCATAATATTCCCGCTTCCCCTGTCATACAAGGACAGGATACGCCAGGTCGACGGCGTGTCGGAGGTTTCCTGGGGCAACTGGTTCGGCGGGATCTATATCGACGAAAAGAATTTTTTCGCGAATTTTGCCGTGGACGCCCGGACATATTTCGACCTGTATCGCGAGTACGTCATCCCCGATGATCAAAGGACGGCATTTATGCGCGACCGCAGGGGTTTTGTGGCAGGGCGAAAGCTCGCCCGGCGGTTCGGCTGGAAGATCGGCGATACGATCGTCCTGAAAGGGACGATCTTCCCCGGGAACTGGGAGCTCGTCATGCGGGGCATCTACCGCGGGCGGGACCCCAACGCCGACGAGACCGTGTTTGTCCTGCACTGGGATTACCTGAACGAATCTTTGAAGAAAGCGGGGTCGACACGCGTCGACCAGGTCGGTTTCTACATGGTCGGGATCAAAGACCCCGCCCGGGCCACGGCGATAGCCAACTCCATAGACTTTCTTTTTAAGAACTCGTATGCCGAGACCATCACCGAAACGGAAAAAGCCTTTACCCTCGGGTTCGTGGCCATGTCGGACGCCATTATCACGGCGATCGAACTTGTATCGTTCGTTGTTATCGTCATTATTCTTGCCGTTGTAGCTAACACCGTTGCAATGTCGGTCCGGGAAAGAACAAATGAATATGCCGTCTTCAAGACACTGGGTTTCGGGGGATGGCGGATCGCGGGGCTCATTCTCGGCGAGTCCGTCGTGATCACCATGCTGGGCTGCGCCTTCGGGGTGGCGGCGACGTATCCCGCGGCGCAGATCTTCGGTAAGGCGATGGGGGCGTATTTCCCCGTGTTCCATGTAAGCCCCGGAACGCTCGCGCTCGATGCGGTATTTTCACTGGCTGTCGGCATCCTGGCGGCACTGGTGCCGATATACCGCACGCTCAGGATGCGGATCGCCGAAGGCCTGAGGATGCTGGAATGAGAGGGGTCCCGTTCGCATACAGCCTGCGGAACCTCTGGACCAGGAGGCTGACGACGATCCTGACCGTTTCAGGCATGGCGCTTGTCGTCTTTGTTTTTACAACGATCCTGATGCTTGCGCAGGGCCTTAAGAAGACCCTCGTTGAGACCGGTTCCTACGATAATGCCGTTGTCATACGCAAGGGATCGGGCTCCGAGGTGCAGAGCTGGATCGACAGGGCGCAGGCGGGGATCATAGAAACGGACCCGCTCGTTGCAACGGGGTCTGACGGAAAGCCGCTTGTCGCACGCGAACTGGTCGTTCTTATCGGGCTTCCCAAGAAGGACACGGAGAAAATATCGAACGTGACCATCCGCGGTATAAGCGAGGCCTCCCTTGCCCTGCGTCCCCAGGTGGCCCTCGTGCGGGGAAGAATGCCGAAGGCAGGCTCCTCGGAGGTCGTTGTCGGCTCGAGCGTCGCACGCCGCTTCAAGGGTGCGGACCTGGGAGGCGAGCTGCGTTTCGGGATGCGGCAATGGAGGATCGTCGGGATCTTCGACGCGGGGAATACCGGGTTCACATCCGAGATCTGGGGGGATGTCGAGCAGCTCATGCCGGCCTTCAGGCGGCCGGTTTTCTCATCGATGATCCTTCGCATGAGCGACCCCTCGCAATTTGATGCGTTGAAAGCAAGGATCGAGACAAATCCCCGGCTTACCCAGGAGGTGAAAAGGGAGACGCGCTATTATCTCGAGCAGTCCGAGATGATGGCGAAGTTCCTGCGCATACTCGGCATCTCCCTCACACTCATCTTTTCCCTGGGCGCGATCATAGGCGCGATGATCACGATGTACGCAGCCGTGGCCAACCGGGTAGGGGAGATCGGGACCTTACGGGCCCTCGGGTTCAGGCGAAGGAGCATATTGATCGCTTTCCTCATGGAAGCGCTGCTGCTCGGGGTTTCCGGCGGGCTGGCAGGGCTCTTCTTCGCTTCGTTCATGCAGCTCGTGACCGTGTCGACGGTCAATTTCCAGACATTCTCTGAGCTTGCCTTCAGGTTCAGCCTGACGTTCGGCATCGCCATGCAGGGCCTGGCCTTCGCCGTCATGATGGGATTCATGGGCGGTGTCCTTCCGGCGGTCAGGGCTGCGCACATGAATATCGTCGAAGCACTGCGGACCAAGTAAAGCGGGGCATTTTCATTCCCAATGTTCCATCTTTTCCGCAAGATAAGGATATCATTGTTCGTTTTGATTGACTCATCCCTGCATCTATTTTAACATTGAGGATTAAACGAACTTTCAAATATACCGATAAGATATGACAGAGGACAGCTGATGAAAAAGATCCTGATCGTCGACGATGATCCCGAGATACACAAATTACTGAGGTTCCGTCTTATAGGGGAGGGCTATAGCGTCATTACGGCCGTCGATGCATATGGCGCGATACAGAACGCCCGGCGGGAAAAACCGGACCTTATCATTCTCGACATTATGCTGCCGGGCGGCGGCGGCGTCCACGCCCTGAAGAACATACGGCTTATCCCCGACACGGCGTCGATCCCCGTCGTTGTCTTAACGGGCACTACCGACGAGGACGTAAAGAAGCAGATAATAGAGCTCGGCGTCCAGGAGTACCTGACCAAACCGTTTGAGTACGAGACTGTGAGCCGCGCGATAGCCGGGCTCTTGAAGCATACACCCGAGGAGCAGGTACATGAGGAAAAACCTCGGGACGTTCTGGGGAAGGTCCTCGTCGTGGATGACGATCCCGATATTGTGAAATTACTCAGCCGGCAGCTGTCCCAGGAAGGGTACGAGGTGGTCGTCGCCTCCGATGCGTATCATGCCATCCAGACGATCCTCCGGGAAAAACCGGACCTTATCATTCTCGACATCATGCTGCCGGGCGGCGGCGGGCTTCATGTCCTTCAGAAGATAAGGGCAGTGCCCGGGGTCGCGGGAATTCCGGTCATCATCCTTACCGGCACTCATGATGCGCAGATAAAGCAGAAGATAATCGAAGAACATGTCGACGGTTATTTCGAGAAACCGTACGATTATACGGTCCTCGGCGGTTCCATCAAGGCCCTGCTTTCAGCCGCGCCGTCCCCTGCCGCCCTTTGAGGCGAGGATCGCATATTCAAAACCGTCGATAAGAGCAACGAACGAGGCCTGATTGATATTTTCCGACATGGCGACGACGCTCCATATGTCTTCACCGTCGGAAAAGATGATATTCACCTCGACATTTGCTGCTGTGCCCGACCGGGAATCGTGGATGCGCGATGAAAAATCGACAAGCGATACCCCCTGTATCACGGGGAATATCGACGACAGGGATTTCTTGAGGACGTTCGCAAGGGCATCGACCGGGCCCACACCCGTCGATGCCTCGTGCATCTGCCTTCTTTTTGCCTTGATTATGACGGTCGCCTCGGGCCTTAAGCCATCGTCGATAAGCCGGTACGTCCCGACCACTTCAAAGGGGGCCTTGTAATCCTTCTTGGATCTCAGGATATTGAGGTCCTTTGTCGCATCGATGATGTTGACGAGTTTGCTCACTACTTTTTCTCCTCTTCAATAAGAAGCTTGTAGTCGATGCTGTCAACAAGCGCGCGCCAGCTTGCCTCGATGATATTTTCCGAGACGCCGACTGTTCCCCAGCTGTGCTTGCCGTCGCTCGACTCGATGAGAACGCGGGTAGGGGCGCCCGTGCCTTCCTGCGTTGAAAGCACGCGGACCTTGTAATCGACGAGGTCCATCGTCTTGAGGTCGGGGTAGAATTTTTGAAGCGATTTCCGCAGGGCATTGTCGAGTGCGTTGACAGGGCCTTTTCCGAGCGCGGCCGTGTGCTCTATCTTATCTCCGACCTTGACGAGGATCGTCGCTTCCGTGACCGGCTGCGACCGCTCTTTCTTCTCGACGATGATCCTGAAACCGATCAATTCAAAATACGACCTGTGGATACCGAGCTTTTTCTTGATGAGGAGCTCGAGCGACCCCTCAGCACCTTCAAACTGGTATCCGCGCATCTCCATCTCTTTGATCCTGCCGATGATCTCCTTCGCGAGGTCCGGGTCCTTCTCTATGTCTATGTTAAATTCCTTTGCCTTGTACCGGATCGAAGCCTCACCGGACAGGTCCGAGATAAGGACCCTCTGTGAGTTCCCGATAAGGTCGGGCCGTATGTGCTCGTATGTTTCAGGGTTCTTCCGAATGGCGCTCACATGGATGCCGCCCTTATGGGCGAACGCGCTTTCCCCGACGTAGGGGCGGTGCTTGTCGGGAATGAAATTTGCCATTTCATCGACGAAGAGGCTGAGCTCCCTCAAGCGCTCGATCTTCGCCCTTTCGATGCCGGTATGCCCCATTTTCAGTATCACGTTGGGGATAATGGAGCAGAGGTTTGCATTACCGCAGCGCTCACCGTAGCCGTTTATCGTGCCCTGGACCTGGGTGCACCCGGCCCTGACGGCCATGAGCGTGTTGGCGACGGCGAGTTCCGTATCATTATGGGTGTGGATCCCGAGCCGCGCTTTTGTTGTTTTCGCGATGCCGCGGGTTATGTCGAAGATCTCGAACGGCATGGTGCCCCCGTTCGTATCACAGAGTACCAGGACGTCGGCACCGGCGCCGCCGGCCGACGCGAGAACCGCGAGCGCATAGTCGGGGTTGCGCTTGTACCCGTCATAAAAATGCTCCGCATCGAAGAAGACCGTTTTGCCGAGGCGCTTCAGGTGGCCGATCGTGTCCGCGATCATCTTCAGGTTGGCTTCGAGGCTGACCCGCAGTGCATCGCGTACATGGAGGTCCCAGCTCTTCCCGACGATGGCGACGCAGTCGGTCCCGGCATCGAGCAGAGCCTTCATGACGGGGTCGTTCCCCGGTTTTGCGTTGGCCTTTATCGTGCTCGAGAAGGCGACGATGCGGGCGTTTTTAAGCGTGAGATTTTTTACTTCCTTGAAATACTGCAGGTCTTTCGGGTTGGAGCCCGGCCAGCCGCCTTCGATATAGTGTATCCCGAAGTCGTCAAGCCTTTCCGTTATCCGGAGCTTGTCGGTCAGACTGAAGGCAATGTCCTCTGACTGGGCCCCATCCCGGAGGGTGGTGTCGTAAAACTCTACCCTCAAGTCTCCTCCGTCACATCACCTGCGTCGAGCCCGAAGTTTTTATGGAGTGCACGTACCGCGAGTTCGCCGTACTTGCTCTCGATAACACAGGATATCTTGATCTCGGAGGTGGAGATGAGCTCAATGTTTATCCCTTCCGCCGCGAGGATGGTGAACATCTTGGATGCAACACCGGAATGGGAGCGCATGCCGAGTCCCACGATAGACACCTTTGCCATGTCTTCATCGACGGCGACCTTCGCGCCGATCGCTTCCCCGATCTCGTTCGTGATCTTGAAGGCTTTCTTGGCGTCGGCTTTCACGACCGTGAACGTAATATCGTTGAACCCGTCATGGCTGACATTCTGTACGATCATGTCGACCACGATGTTCGCTTCGCTCAGTGCCGTAAAGATCTTCGAGGCTATTCCCGGTTTGTCGGGAACTTTGTTGACCGTTATCTTTGCTTCATTTTTATTGTAAGTGATCCCTGAAATGACGACTTTTTCCATCATGTCTCTTTCCTCCTTGCAGACAAGCGTTCCTTTCCCCTCTTCGATGAGGGACGATTTGACCAGAATCGGGACATTGTACTTCTGGGCCAGTTCAACCGAACGGATCTGAAGCACCTTTGCCCCGAGAGACGCCATTTCCAGCATCTCCTCGTAGGATATCTTGTCAAGACGCCGTGCTTTTTCGCATATGTTCGGGTCTGTTGTATAGACGCCGTCGACGTCCGTGTATATTTCGCAGACATCTGCCTTGAGGCCGGCAGCGAGGGCCACGGCAGTGGTGTCGGAGCCGCCCCTTCCGAGGGTCGTTATGTAACCGTGCTCATCGACACCCTGGAAGCCGGGGACGATGACGATATAGCCTTCTTTGAGTTTCGCGCGGACCGCCTCATCTTCTACATCGGCGATACGGGCGAACCCGTAGGTCGAGTCGCTGACGATCCTCACCTGGTCGGCGAGCAGTGAGATCGCCTTGTAACCCATTTCTATGAGGGTCATCGCAAGAAGGGCCGATGTGACCTGCTCTCCTGTTGAGATAAGGACGTCCGTCTCTCGCAAATCGGGAAACTTCGCAATCTCCTGGGCAAGGTTGAGCAGACGGTCTGTCTCGCCTGACATCGCTGAAACGACGACGATGACATCCATCCCGCGCTTCTTGTAATCAATGGCGCGCCTCGCTACATTTTGGATCCTCTGCACATCCCTGACGGACGTGCCTCCATATTTTTGAACTACGAGCATGGTGAACCTCCGGGAATAAAATATGGATAACTCAAGGAACTAATGGGTCTTTTCTGCCGTCTTCACGGCTGTCAGCCTTGGTTTTCCTGCATGATAATAACAATTTTTCGCTCCATTTCTCCAGTGATTTCTATGTGTACGTCGATCACACCTTCCCACCACGAGGTCCTTTCCGCCCATTCCACAGCCACGATACCGCCAGCCAGGAATTCTTCGATGTCGAGCTCCGAAAGGCCGCTCTCGAGCCGGTACAGGTCGACGTGGCACAACGTCATCCTGCCTTCGTATACGTTCATAAGGGTGAATGTGGGGCTGACGACATATTCCCAGTCGGGGACCCCGAGACCGCGGGCGATGCCCTTGACGAACTGCGTCTTGCCGGCGCCAAGGTTGCCGTAGATCGCGTAGACCTGTCCGGGCCGCGAGGAGGAGCCGATACGTTCGCCTATAGCGACTGTATCAGAGGGACCTTTCGAGATAAATTCGATCCGTTCCATTGCGGATGTCCTCGATCGCGCGGCCGAGCCCGGTTAAAAGATCACAGGCGAGGAGGTCCATGTCGGAGTTGTCCTCGACCCACGTGTCGGCCATGTAGCCATGGAGATAGGCCCCGAGAAGGGTGCTTTCCGTGAGGGTGTAGCCCTGCGAGGCAAGGCCCCCGATAAAACCGGTCAGGATGTCGCCGCTGCCTCCCTTGGCAAGCGACGGGTTCCCCGTGGGATTCAAGAACATCCCGCCTCCGGGTACCGCGAGGACGCTCGTCGCGCCCTTGAGGAGTATAGCGACCCCCCATGCGTCTGAGAACGATCGGGCCGTTTCGATCCGCGAGGCATTGACCTCTTTCGGTGTCCTGCCGACGAGACGGGCCATCTCGCCGGGATGGGGAGTTAAGACCGTCTGCCGTTTCGTGCCCTTCAGGACATCCGTGTGGCCCTGAAATGCGTTGATCCCGTCTGCATCGATGACAAAAGGTTTGTCGATCTCGGTGTATATTCTCCGGACGACTTCCGCGACCCCGTCGTTCTGTGAAAGGCCGGGGCCCGCTATGATGACGTCTTTATCGCTGACAAAAGATGCAATATCGTCAAAGGACCCGGGTACAAAGAACCCCTTGCCGTCATCCCTGACAGGATACGTCATCACCTCTGTCGTCTTTGTTTCCAGCACAGGGTTCAATGTCGCCGGTACGATGAGTGTGACGAGCCCGGCACCGATCTTGAGCGCTGCGAGCGAAGCCATGTGCGCCGCCCCGGTCTTTCCGGGAGAACCCGCGATGACAACGGCATGGCCGAAAGAACCTTTATGCGACGCTTTGCCGCGCGCCTTGAGGAACCTCCGCAGCATTCCCCCGTCCGCTACCTCCGCGTCGAAGCCTACCGTATCCTCGACAAAAGAGGGAATGGAGATGTCGATAACGGTCAGCCGGCCCGCATGCTCCGATCCGGGCGGCATTACCTGGCCGATCTTGGGGTAGGCGTACGTATATGTGTGTTCCGCGCGGATGGCACTGCCAAGCACATTCCCGGTGGCGCCGTCTATACCCGAAGGGATATCAACCGAAATGACGGGCATGCCGGACGCATTGACCGCGTCTATAATCGTTTTCTCTATCCCGCCGACAGGTTTCGAGAGGCCTGTTCCAAAGATGGCGTCGACGATGACATCGGCATGTTTCAGGATCATCTCAAGATTCCCGGAACCGCCCGTCAGTTCCACGATCTCTCCCGCCAGTGACGCATAGAGGTTCATATTCAGCGCGGCATCGCCTTTCAGGTCATTTCGCGCGCCAATGAGGAGGACCCGCACCGTGTAGCCGTCGATCATTGCATACCGGGCGATAACGAAGCCATCCCCCCCGTTGTTGCCGCGCCCACATATAACGACAATTCTTTTACGGTCTTTCAGATATTTTTCTTTCATCAGCCGGTACGTGTTGCGCCCCGCATTTTCCATGAGGACCGCTGACGGAATGCCCCACGTTTCGATGGCGTACCTGTCGTATTGTGCCATTCTCTGCGGTGAAAGGACTTTCATATGAGCCCCCTGTAAACGTTCTACGTTCTACGTTCTACGTTCTAGGTTCGTCTTGCGTTCCGGACGTAGCCGGAAGTCCGGACTTATACCTGTTCTTTTAGCATTACTACTGCTATTGCGTATAGTTTTTCGTGCGAGATGCTCACGTTATCGTAGCGTAAACCGTGGTACATGATAAAAGGCCTCCCGGATTCGCTGAGCACCTCGATATCCCTGAAGACGAGCCGGCGCCCGGACGCCTTCATAAATGCCTCCTTGGCTGCAAACCTGCCCGCCAGAGACTCTTCCTTGCGCTTCTTCTTCCCGGCGTATGCTACCTCCGCAGGCGTAAACACCTTTTCCAGGAATTTCTCCCCGTACCGTTCCACCATCCCGGCAATCCGCCGGATATCGACTATATCAATACCAATCATAAAAAACCGTTCCACGTTCCAGGTTCCACGTTCCAGGTTGGTTTTTGCGTGGAACCTGGAACGTGGAACCTGGAACGGTTTTTATTTAATTAGTTTAATCATATCCCTCACCGCCCTGTCCAGGCCGACAAATACGGCGCGGGCGATGATGCTGTGACCGATGCTCAGTTCGTGTATCTCCGGGATGACGGCAACGTCCCGCACGTTGTGGTAGTGGAGTCCGTGCCCTGCATTGACCCCGAGATCGAACTCCCGTCCGAGGGATGCGGCCCGTATCACCTTCTTGAGCTCTTTCTCCCGTATCCGGCTTGTCCGGGCGTCGGCGTAGGCACCCGTGTGTATCTCGATCATATCGGCCCCGATGTCCGATGCGGCCTTGATCTGCGATTCGTCGGGATCGACAAAGAGGCTTACCGTGATGCCGTGCTTCCTCGCCGCTTTGATCACCTTCTCTATTTTCGAGGCGGACCGTATGACGTCGAGGCCGCCCTCCGTTGTGAGTTCCTGGCGTTTTTCCGGGACGAGCGTGACCATGTCGGGCCTCGTCCGCTCGGCGATCTTCGTCATCTCGGGTGTGGCGGCCATCTCGAGGTTGAGCTTTGTCCTGACGACATCGCGCAGCATCTTCAGGTCACGGTCCTTTATATGCCTGCGGTCTTCCCTCAGGTGGATTATGATCC
The DNA here is from genome assembly GCA_963666485.2 of Syntrophorhabdaceae bacterium. Lineage (GTDB taxonomy): Bacteria > Desulfobacterota > Syntrophorhabdia > Syntrophorhabdales > Syntrophorhabdaceae > Delta-02. Next base: position 1,247,812 of record CAXXUO010000001.1, read on the forward strand.
CTTTTGCGCCTGTCATTTCCACTATTCCCGCTGCGTAGACCGGATCGGGATAATGTATGCCGCGCGCTTCGCGCAGGGTTGCTATGTGGTCTATATTTACCATCAATTCAGGCATGGTGTATCCTCCGCGATAGAATTGTATACATAAACCGGTCGTTACTTTATATCGACAGATATCGGGCTTTCTTTCCCGGGACGTTTCTTCAGGAGTACCCTGGCCGTGTCGGGCCTCACGCTTGTCCGGGGAAGCTCATCAAGGTTGAACCCGACGGCGACGCTCTCCTCGTTGCGCAGCAGGTCGCCATTCACCGGAAGGGTCTCGATGGTTGTCGCTTTTTCGAGATATCTGCGCGGTCCTTCGGCAAGCACATACTGCGGGCTCACCTGGGCGATATCGTACCTGCCCCGCCATTTCCTGTCGAGTTTAACGAGGACCTTGAGATTCTTTTCGAGGACCCTGTCGACACTGATCCTTAATGTGCCCGGCCGCACGTCGACGATCTCGATGCCCTTGGGGGCATTTATGTTTGCCTTGGAAAGATTGAAGACGGCCTCGCCCTCCTTCGTCCCGCCCATATTGATGACCGCGGTGATGTCACGGTCCTTTAAGTCCTTCAAGAGCGATACGCGGCCGCTGACCGTCACGAAGACCCGCTCCGGGTCCATCTTTGTTACCATCATATTTTTGGGCAGATGCGATACCGTGACCGGGATCGTCAGGTCCTTCTTCGGTTCGCCTATCTGGAAGACGACATACCAGAGCATGACGGCGAGAGCAAGAGAGAGAAGCTTCAGCTTCCAGTCCTTGATCACATAGCGCTCCATAATGTTCTTCACCGCGGCATCCCCTTCGTTCCTTAACTCAATACATCTTTCAGCACTTTTTTCAGCTCGTCGGTGCTTATATTCGAATGCAGCTGGCCGTGTTGGGCGTACGAAATTATCCCGCGTTCCTCCGAAACGACGATCGAGACGGCGTCCGTGACCTCGGTAATGCCGATAGCTGCCCGATGGCGCGTCCCGAGGTTCTTGTCGATCTCATCCGCCGTTGTAAGAGGGAGCACACAGCCGGCCGAAACGATCCTTCCTTCCCGGATTATCAGCGCGCCGTCATGAAGCGGTGAGGCGAACTGGAAGATACTGACGACGAGCTCGGCATTCACCTCGGCGTCGAAACGTACGCCGGCCTCCATGAATTCCTCGAGTCCCACCTCGCGCTCAATGACAATGAGGGCGCCCATGGTGCGCTTTTTCATGACGAGGCATGCATTGGCAAGCTCGTCGAGGAACATGGTCTCTTTAACATAGCTGATCTTGCGAAAGAACGGGCTTCTTCCGAGTGCGAGCAAGAGACGTCTCAAGTCGTCCTGGAAGATGACTATGACAACGAAAACGATGGACCCTATGAAGCTGTTGAATATCCAGCTCAAGGTGAAGAGCTCAAACCGCTTCGCAAGGGCAAACACGAACATGACGATAACGAGGCCGAGCAAAAGCTGGATCGCGCGCGTTCCCTTGATGAGGACGAAGACCCGGTATATGATGAAGGCAACGATGATAATATCGACTACGTCTTGCCAGCGTATCTCGGGTATCATGCGTCCATGACCGCCTTGACCATTGTGAGGACCTTACGTGCCCGGCCTACATCGTGGACCCGAAAAATATCGGCGCCGTTCATGAAGGCGACGGCGAGGGTTGCGAGGGTGCCCTCAACCCTTTCCTCGAGGGGAGAATCGGTTACTTTTCCTATAAAACTTTTCATCGATGTCCCGATAAGCAACGGTTTCCCCAGCTCTTTAAAAAGGTTCAGCATCTTGAGGATCCTGAGATTATCTTCAACGCGCTTTCCAAAGCCGATGCCGGGATCGACGATGATCTTCCTTTCGTCCACCCCTGCCTTTACAGCATGGATCGATTGCCGCCGTAAAAATGCCATGATCTCGGCAACAACGTTGTCATAAACAGGGTTCTCCTGCATATTCTTCGGTGTTCCCCTGATATGCATGATAACCGCGTATGCACCGTGCTCGGCTACGACGTGCGCCATCCTGTCGTCGTATGTCAGGCCGCTTATGTCATTTATGATGTCAGCCCCTGCCCTCAGGGCTTCATGCGCGACAGATGCCTTATAGGTATCGACGGAGATCGGTATGTCCGATATATCGCGGACCTTTTCTATAACGGGGATGACCCGCGAGAGCTCTTCCTCTTCATCCACCGGGTCCGCCAGCGGCCGTGTCGATTCGCCGCCGATATCGATGATGTCCGCGCCGTCTTCGATCATGCGCTGCGCATGAGCTGCGGCGTCGCGAAGGGTCACATGCCGGCCCCCGTCCGAGAATGAATCGGGGGTGACATTGAGGATCCCCATTATAATGGGGCTATTACACGGGAAGTCCCGGGGCATCTGCAACCCTGATGATGGAATCGACCTCCTGGCCGTCAAGCACTTCCTTTTCCAGAAGGGCGTTCGCAAGGGCGTGGAGCGATTCAATGTGCTTGGAGACGAGGTTCTTCGCCCGGGTGTAGCACCTGTCAACGAGGTCCTTGAGCTCCTCATCGATGCCCTGCGCAGTCTGTTCGCTGAAATCGCGGTTGCGGGCGATCTCCCTCCCGAGGAAGATATGCTCTTCGTTCTTCCCGTAATTGAGGGGGCCGAGCTTATCGCTCATTCCCCACTCGCAGACCATTTTCCGGGCGATCTTCGTTGCCCTCTCTATATCGTTGCCTGAGCCGGTCGTAAGCTGTCCGATGACGAGCTCTTCCGCGACGCGCCCGCCGAGGAGTATCGAAATGCTGTTCAAGAGATAGTCCCGGGAATACGTGTGGCGTTCATCTATGGGCAACTGCTGGGTCAAGCCGAGCGCTCTGCCCCTCGGGATGATCGTGACCTTGTGGATCGGGTCGGTGCCGGGGATCATCTTGGCGACGAGGGCATGCCCCGCTTCGTGATAGGCAGTGAGGCGCCGCTCCTCGTAGGGGATGATCATGCTGCGCCGCTCGACCCCCATCAGGACCTTGTCCTTGGCGTGTTCGAAGTCGTCCATCTCGACCGCCTTCTTGTCCCGCCGCGCTGCGATGAGGGCCGCCTCATTGACGAGGTTCGCAAGGTCGGCCCCGGAGAAGCCCGGTGTGCCGCGCGCTATGATCGAGAGCTCGACATTTTCTGCTATAAGGGTTTTACGGGTATGCACCTTCAGTATCTCTTCCCGTCCCTTGACGTCAGGGATCGACACGACGATCTGCCGGTCAAAGCGTCCCGGTCTCAGAAGCGCAGGATCGAGAACATCGGGCCTGTTCGTTGCCGACATGACGATAACGCCTTCGTTCGATTCAAAACCGTCCATCTCGACGAGCAACTGGTTCAGGGTCTGCTCCCGTTCGTCATGGCCGCCGCCCAGGCCCGCGCCGCGATGCCTGCCGACCGCGTCGATCTCATCGATGAAAATGATGCACGGGGCATTCTTCTTCGCCTGGGTGAAAAGATCGCGCACGCGTGATGCACCGACGCCGACGAACATCTCGACAAAGTCGGACCCGCTTATGGTAAAGAACGGGACGTTGGCCTCTCCGGCTATGGCCCGCGCGAGAAGCGTCTTGCCCGTGCCCGGAGGCCCCACGAGAAGGACCCCCTTGGGGATGCGCCCGCCGAGTTTCGTGAATTTCTTGGGGTCGACCAGAAAGTCTATGATCTCCTGGAGTTCTTCCTTTGCCTCATCGATCCCGGCGACATCCTGGAAGGTGACCTTGTTTTCCCGGCCGGTAAACAGGCGCGCCTTGCTCTTTCCGAAGGCCATGGCCTTCCCGCCTCCCGACTGCATCTGGCGCATGAAGAAGATCCAGACGCCGATGAGTAGAAGCATGGGAAACCACGATATAAAAATATTTTGCCAGATCCCGGACTCCTCGTCCGGCTTGGCGGAGATCCTGACGCCTTTTTCCCGGAGGCGTTTGACGAGGTCGGGGTCCTCCGGCGCGAACGTCTTGAACTCCTTGCCGTCCTTGTATGTTCCGGTGATGTTCCTTCCCTGCATCATGACGGATGCCACTTTATCCGCCGCAACCGCTTCCGAAAATTCGCTGAACGGTACATTTTCATGGTTTTTCTTGGGCTTGTTATAGATCTGGAAGACAAAAAGCCCGAGAAGGATAATGACGAGAACTGCTACGATACTTTTGTTTGTTGGTCCCTGTGTTCTTGACATAGGTCACTAGTTTATCATACAAACGGCATATTTATCAATATTGTCACATTATTGCAGACCTTTTTCTTGCAATTCAGGGATTGGTGTGTAATAAGAATGCGAAAGTAAAAAAGAATAGGTGATGGGCAACAGGTGATGGGTGAGGAAAAGAAAAATGTTCTGGGGCTGATCGCGTCACCGCGGACGCTGGGTAATTCCGAGACGTTCACCAAGGAGATCTCCCGTCATATACCCGGTGAGCACGCGCTAAAGCTCCTCAGGCTGACGTCGCTCGACATACGGCCATGCCGGGCGTGCTATGGGTGCGTTATGGGAAACCCCTGCCCCGAAGAGGATGACATGCAGTTCCTCCTCGATAACCTCGCTGCAGCCGATGCGGTCATTCTTGCGTCCCCCGTCTACTATCTCGGGGCCAATGCGAGCATAAAGAGCATATGCGACCGGGGCTTTCTCTTTTTCAGCATACTCGAGCAGACATACAACAAGCCGATAATCCTCCTCAATTTCTTCGGCATCCCCGAACGTGTCGGGATGGCCCCTCAGATGCTCGAGACATTCGCGATGTTCCTCGGCATGTCGGTCAAGGCGAGCCTCCTCGTGGAAGCCGCCCTTCCCGGCGAGGCCCTCATGAATGAAAAGAACCTGGCCCTCGCTGAACGGTTGGGAAAGATACTGTTTACCTCAGAGTCTATAAGGCCGGAAAGATGCTGTCCCTTCTGCGGCAGCCAGATCATGCGCATTGCCGAAAAAGATTTTATCTGTACCGTTTGCCACGGTGTTATCGGTATAGGCCCGGATGGAAAGGTAGTTCCGTTAGAGGAGAGCGAAATAATAGGCCCTCCCGAGCACATGCTCCTTCACCGCGAATGGCTGCGCGGGATGAAGAAAAAATTCCAGGACAACAAGAAGAAGATCATCCAGACCATTGCAGGCTACAAGAACGAAGGCGAGTGGATAAAACCGCCGGGGAAGTAGCCGGGAGATTTATCGTCCTTATAATTCCCCCGCTATTCCACGTACCAAATGTCTCCTCAACGTCATTCCCGCGGAAGCGGGAATCCAGCGTCTTTACAATTATTTAGGCAATTCGAATGTAATAGGCAACGGGCAGGCCTTGACGTTTATTCATCCGGGTACGTTGATATGGGTAAAGTTTAAAAAAACCAAAGACACTGGATTCCCGCTTCCGCGGGAATGACGGGAGGTGGCGGATTCGCGCTTCCGCGGGAATGACGGGAGGTGGCGGATTCCGCTTCGCGGGAATGACGGGGCTAATAATCATGGCTAGTCAAGTTCCACTCCATCATTTGCGGCATAACAGTATCGAGGCATTACGGCAGGAACCGCAGCATCGTCATCCCGGTGCTTGACACCGGGATCCAAGGTTTTAAAAAACCAAAGACACTGGATTCCGGCTTTCGCCGGAATGACGGGAGGTGGTGGATTCCGGCTTCCGCGCGAATGACGGGAGGTGGCGGATTCGCGCTTCCGCGGGAATGACGGGAGGTGGCGGATCCCCGCTTGCGCCGGAATGACGGCAGGTGGTGGATTCCGGGTTCCGCGGGAATGACTGTGATGGAGAATGGTTTATATGGAAGGCAATGAAATTATAATTTGCCGATCCCCTTGACTGCTTTGCGAATCTTCTTGGGGAGTTTACGGGGATTGCCCTTTTTAGGGCGGGCAGTGTCGGGATAATCTTCCTCTTCATCGGGTTCGTGGGCGGGGGACGATAACATTTCAGCAAACGCTATCGGCGTCAGGAAGGTCACGCCGTTCGCTTTGGCAGCGTCGATGATGGCGCGGTCCGAGCTCACGACGACGATACCGGCCGGTCTTTTGCGGACCCATCCGATAATGACATCATCTGCCGTTTCGCCTTCTTTCGAATACACAACGTCAATACCGCGGAAATTCTCGGAATGCCGATCCGGGGAATAACTCCCGTATGCGTCGAAGACAACGGTTATCCGGCCCCGCCGCGTTTTCTTATACCGTGCACATTTTTCGAGGAAATCCCGCTGGAGGAGGTCCATAGAAGCCCCCTTCTGGACCGCCGAGCCGTTTACGCGGTGAATGTAGTTATATCCGTCGATGATGATGTGCATAAATACTCGGCGTACGGCGTACGGCTTACGGCGTACGGAAAAAGATAAAGAGCAAAAAACATCCCAGTTCTAGCCGGCCAGCGATCGTAGCAGGCTTTTCCGTCAGCCGTACGCCGTCAGCCGTTCTTTTCTTTATAATGATCCTTCATTATCCGGTCCAGCACGCCGTTTATGAATTCGCGAGAGTCTTCACTCCCGTACTTTTTCCCCATTTCTATGGCTTCATCGATGGCGACCTTGGGGGGGACGTCGCCGGAGAATATCATCTCGAATATCCCTATCCTCAGGACGTTCTTATCCACGTAGGCGATACGGTCTATCCGCCAGTGCTCGCAGGCCTGCCGTATGAATTCGTCAATTTTTTCCTGATGGTCGCCTATCCCGGAAAGGAGGTACCGGGCATATTCGACGATATCTTCCTGGTACGGGAACAGCGAGCAGTACTTGGTGAGGGCACGCCCGGAATCTTCCCCGGCGGTTTCCACCTGATAAAGCATCCTCAGGGCTAACTCTCTCGCTTTCCTTCTGCGCACAAGTTGTTTTCCTTGATCAGATTGGCCATTTCAATGGCAGACATGGCCGCATCATATCCCTTGTTGCCGGCCTTGGTGCCTGCCCTTTCGATGGCCTGTTCGATGCTGTCGCTCGTTATGATCCCGAAAGCTATGGGTTTCTCCAGTTCAAGGGACGACTGGGCGATACCCTTCGTCACTTCGGATGCGACGTAATGAAAATGGGGGGTTGCACCCTTGATGACCGCACCGAGGCATATCACGGCATCGATGTCTTTCTTTCTCGCCACGAGTTTCGCGGCAAGAGGGATCTCGAAAGACCCGGGGACCCGGTATATGTCGACCTTGTTTTCGTCGGCACCATGCCGTTTCAGGGCGTCGAGCGCGCCTTCCACAAGCCGGTCGGTGATGAAGCTGTTGAACCTGCTTACGACGATTGCAAACCTGAAGCCTTTCGCGTTGAGCTTGCCCTCTCGTACCATGTCCACCCCTTATATGTTATTTAGAATATGACCAAGTTTCTTCTGCTTGGCCGTCAGGTACGCTATATTGTCCTTCGTCGGCGTCATTTCGATCGGTACGCGCTCCACCACCGTGATGCCGTACCCTTCGAGACCCTTTATCTTCTTCGGGTTGTTCGTCATGAGGCGCATCTTGTGTATGCCGAGGTCCTTGAGGATCTGGGCACCAATACCGTAATCGCGGAGGTCCGGCTGAAATCCGAGCGCTATGTTCGCCTCCACCGTATCATGGCCGCAGTCCTGGAGGTTGTAGGCCTTGAGCTTGTTGGCGAGCCCTATGCCGCGCCCTTCCTGGCGCATGTACACGAAAACGCCTTTTTTCTCATGTTCGATCATCCTCATGGCCTTCTGAAGCTGCTCCCCGCAATCGCACCGCATAGAGCCTAAAACATCGCCGGTAAAACACTCGGAATGTACCCGCACGAGCACCGTATCATCCGGCCCTATGTCGCCTTTCACGAGCGCGAGGTGTGTCTTTTTATCGATGTCGTTTTCGTAGGCGATCAGCGTGAACTCACCGCCGAAGCGCGTCGGTATCCGTGTCTCGGCTACCCGCCGGACGAGTTTTTCCTTCTGCGTTTTGTACTTGATGAGGTCGGCAATGCTGACGATCTTCATGCCGTGCTTTTCGGCGAACACCTCGAGGTCCGGCAGGCGCGCCATCGTCCCGTCCTCGTTCATGACCTCGCATATGACGCCGGACGGCCTGAGCCCCGCGAGCCGGGCGAGGTCGACGGATGCCTCGGTATGGCCGACCCGGACGAGAACGCCGCCTTCGCGGGCCGCGAGCGGGAAGATGTGCCCCGGGCGCGTTATGTCGTCGGCCGTGGAATTCGGGTCGGCGGCGACCTGCACGGTCCTCGCCCTGTCGAACGCGGAAATGCCGGTCGTTATCCCTTCCTTCGCCTCGATCGAAACGGTGAACGCGGTGTTGTACGGTGACGTGTTGTCCTGGACCATAAGGGGGAGGTCGAGCTGCCTGACCCGGTCCTCGGTGAGCGACAGGCATATGAGGCCGCATGCATAACGGGCCATGAATGTGATCGCCTCCGGCGTCACCTTTTCAGACGCGATCATGACATCGCCTTCGTTTTCCCTGTCCTCATCATCGACTATGATGATCATCTTGCCTTCGCGCACATCCTGAAGGACCTCTTCGATGCTCGAGATTGCCATCACTACTCTCCTTTTATGAATCCATGGCGGGCAAGAAAATCGACGTCGAGCTTCTTGCCTTCCCTTTTTTTCAGAAAACTATCCACGTATTTTCCTATAATGTCCGTCTCAATATTTATTTTATCCCGCTGGTTCTTTTCAAGAAGTGTCGTTCGCGAAGCGGTGTACGGAATAATATTGATCGTGAATTTATTATCACTTTGATCATTGACTGTCAAGCTTATTCCATCTATGGCGACCGACCCTTTCTTCACGATCTGCCTCGCCAAATCCGAGGAAATCTCGACAGTTATACGAACCGAGTCACCCTCGCTGCGCACGTCGGAGATCGTCCCGGTCCCGTCGACATGGCCTGTCACGATGTGGCCTCCAAACCGTCCGTCGGCGGACATTGCGCGCTCGAGGTTGACCTTCTGTCCCGCAGCTTTATCCTTGAGGGTCGTGAGCCGAAGAGTTTCGAGGGAGGCATCCGCGCCGAATGTCCCGTTGCCGATCTTTGTCGCTGTCAGGCAGACGCCGTCGACACAGACGCTGTCACCCTCCCGGACGCTGCCGGTCTCGAAAGCCGTCCGGATGACGAAGACCCAGCTGCCGCTCTTCTTTTCAATGGCCGCTATGGTCCCTATATCTTCAATGATTCCTGTGAACATAACCTTCGATGTAGATGTTGTCTTTGAGCCTTTTCAAGGTCGCGATGTCGATCCTGTAGGCGTCTTTCAGAAAGTCGATCCCCTTCCCGCCGACGAGGTTGAGTGCCGATTTGCCTCCTATCAGGATCGTCCCGTAAAAAAGCACGACTTTGTCGACGAGGCCTTCCCGGAGGAGCGTGCTGTTCACCTCGCCCCCGCCTTCCACGAGAACGCTCATGATGTCGCGCTTGTAGAGTTCCTGGCAGATATGCGTTACCGATACCCTGCCGTAATCGTCCTTCGGCACCCTGATGACATCCGCGCCCATGGCCTTGAGCCTCGTTTCCTTGTCCGTCCGCGAATCCTCGTTCGTGAAGATCCATGTCCGGTACTTCTCGGATGTCTTGACGACGTCGCACGCAAGGGGGATCCTGAGCTTCGAGTCAAGGATGATCCGGGTCGGTATCTTGCGCGGATTCTTGAGCCTGGGCACAAGCAGCGGGTTGTCCGATATAACGGTGTTGATGCCGACCAGTATGCCATCGTTGACAACCCGCAGAATGTTGGCCTGGCGCCTCGATTCTTCGTTCGATATCCAGCGTGAATCGCATGTCTTTGTCGCTATCTTGCCGTCGAGGCTTACTGCGGCCTTCATCGTTATATACGGTCTTTTCCTTTCCATCGACCCGATGAAGGCCTCATTCAGGCGCCGCGCCTCGCTCTCGAGCAGGCCGACCTTGACGTCGATACCGGCCTTGCGGAGCATCTCCACGCCTTTGCCGTTGACGAGCGGGTTCGGGTCGAGCATCGCCACGTAGACGCGCCTGATCCCCGCCGCTATCACCTGGTCGGCACACGGGGGCGTTCTGCCGTAATGAACGCAGGGCTCGAGATTGATGTAGAGTGTAGACGCTGCGGCCTTCTGCCCGGCATCCTCAAGCGCATTGACCTCTGCATGGGCAGATCCGGCCCTCTTGTGATAGCCTTTACCGACGACGGTACCATCCTTCACCAGGACGGCACCTACCATCGGGTTTGGCGATGCCGTGCCGATGCCCTTGCGGGCGAGGGAGAGGGCCATGCGCATGTATTGTTCGTCTTTCACGATAGGGTCACGATTCGTTCTTTTTTGTAAGGAGCTCTTTGAGCTCCGTCATGAACTCATTTATATCACGGAACTGCCTGTAAACGGAAGCGAAGCGGACATACGCGATATCGTCGAGGTTCTTGAGCTCGTCCATGACCATCTCGCCTATTTCCGCGGCAATCATTTCCCGCTCGCCTTTTTCAAGGAGGTTGTACTCGATCCTTGACACGATCTTTTCCAGGGCTGTTACGCTGATCGGTCTTTTCTCGCACGCTTTTTTAAGTCCGCCAAGAATTTTCTCCCGGTCGAAGATCTCCCGCCTGCCATCCTTTTTTACAACAAGGGGCAACCCCTCTTCGAGCCGTTCCGCCGTCGTGAAACGCTTTCCGCACTTGAGGCACTCCCGCCGCCGGCGTATCGTATCCATCTCCTTGCTCATGCGGGAATCAAGGACCTTGCTTTCAGGATGCTGGCAGAAGGGGCATTTCATAAAAGTACCCGGCGAACGGCGTACGGCGTACGGCTAACGGCTAAAGGCGAACGGCTAAAGGCTAAAGGCAAACGGCTAAAGGCTAAAGGCAAAGGGCGAACGGTAAGGATGGAACAAGAAAGAGTCACGAGGGGTGTGTTTTGGTTTTTAATGTTCACTGTCCACCGTGCGGTATTCGATCGAGTTTCGTTAATTTAATTTTGGATTCCCCTATCATGTCGAGGGACAGGTCGTCCGGGTAGCCTTCTTCGTAATATATCTCGCCGATCCCGGCGTTGATGAGCATCTTGATGCATATGGAGCAGGGCAGGTGAGTACAGTATAATTCTGCCCCGTTTATGGAGACGCCGTGGTATGCGGCCTGGATGATGGCGTTCTGTTCCGCGTGGAGGCCGCGACACAGTTCATGGCGCTCACCCGAGGCGACGTTCATCTTTTCCCTGAGGCATGTCACTTCGGCGCAGTGCCTGAGGCCCGACGGTGCCCCGTTGTACCCGCTCGCGAGGATCCTCTTGTTCTTGACGATGACGGCCCCGACGTTGCGGCGCAGGCAGGTCGACCTCATGGAAACGATGCGTGCTATCTCCATGAAATAGGGACCCCAGTCAGGGCGGACATTGCTCATATATCGTATATTCGTTTATAAAAAGGAAAGGCTGCGCAGAACTCCCGTACTTTTAGCCGCGTTTTTTCCATGAATGATGGGTTGTCGAGATGCCGCAAGACCTGGTCGATCATCTCGCAGATCATCTCCATTTCTTTTTCTTTCATACCGCGGGTCGTGACGGCCGGCGTCCCGATCCTTATGCCGCTCGCGATGTTCGGGCTGCGCGTATCAAAGGGTATAAGGTTCTTGTTGACCATGATGCCGCTCAACTCGAGTGCGACCTGGGCGTCGTTCCCTGTCACGTTCTTGGGGGTCAGGTCGACGAGGAACAGGTGGTTGTCCGTTCCGCCCGATACGATCCTGAATCCGAGCTCGGCCATGCATTTCGCCATGTGCTGGGCATTCCTGATGATCTGGCGCTGGTATTCCTTGAAATCATCGGTCATGGCCTGTTGAAGTGCAACGGCCTTTGCCGCGATGACATGCATAAGCGGCCCGCCCTGGATGCCCGGGAAGACTGCGGAATCTATCTTCTTGGCAAAGTCGGCGTCGCACATGACAAGCCCGCCGCGCGGGCCTCTCAACGTCTTGTGGGTTGTTGTCGTCGTAAAATGGGCGTGCCCGATCGGGCTCGGGTGGAGGCCCGCAGCAATAAGGCCTGCAATGTGGGCAATATCGGCCATAAAATATGCGCCGACCTCGTCTGCGATCTCCCGGAATTTCTGGAAATCGATCACCTTGGAATAAGCGCTTGCACCCGCTATGATCAGTTTTGGTTTTTCCTTGTGGGCGATGCTCCGGATCTCGTCATAATCGAGCATTTCGTCCTTCGCGGATACCGGGTACGAAACGGCACGGTACTGTTTACCGGAGAAACTTGGCCGCGCTCCGTGCGTCAGGTGCCCGCCGTGTGCGATGTCCATACCGAGGACGGTATCGCCGGGTTGAAGGACGGCGTAAAAGACCGCCATGTTTGCGGATGATCCGGAATGGGGCTGCACATTGGCATGGTCGGCCCCGAAAAGTTTCTTTGCCCGCTCTATGGCAATACTTTCGATCTCGTCGAGAAAGGCGCACCCGCTGTAATACCGCTTGGATGGATATCCTTCGGCATACTTGTTCGTGAGGACGCAGCCCTGTGTGGCGAGGACATCCTCATCGACATAGTTTTCCGAGGCTATCAGTATCAGGCTGTATTCCTCACGGTCCAGCTCACGCCTCATCAGCTCGAATATTTTCGTATCTTTCCCGTCGAGTTTCATATCTTATCCATTATTATTTTTTTCAAAGGCATCAATCTTGGCTATCCTGCCGCTGTGCCTTCCGCCTTCGAATTCCGCGGAGAGCCAGGACCTTACGATCTCTTCGGCGAGACCTTTTCCCGTTACCCGCTCGCCGAGGACGAGCACGTTCGCGTCGAGGTGCTTGCGGCTCTGGACGGCCGTATAGGTATCGAACGCAAGGGCGGCACGGACGCCTTTTACCTTGTTCGCAACAACGCTCATCCCCATGCCGGTGCCGCAGACGAGTATCCCGCGGTCGGCCTGCCCCGCCGCGACAGCTTGAGCGACCTTGAAACCGTAATCAGGATAGTCGACGGACTCGGGGGAATGCGTCCCGTGATCCGTGACCTCATAATCTCCCCCGGCAAGGAGCTTTTTTATGTATTCTTTCAATTCCAGGCCCGCATGATCGGACCCGATGGCTATCTTCACCCGCTGAACCTCTTCATGGCCAGGACACAGTTTGTCCCGCCGAATCCAAAAGAATCGGAAAGAGCGACATCGATCACGTGGTTCCGGGCCTGGTTCGGGACATAGTCCAGGTCGCAGTCAGGATCGGGTGTCTCATAGTTGATCGTCGGCGGGCAGACCTGGTCCCTGATCGCAAGCGTCGTGAAGATCGCCTCGATTGCACCGGCCGCGCCGAGCAGGTGGCCCGTCATGGACTTCGTGGAACTGACGGGAAGCTTGTACGCCCTGTCACCGAAGACTTTCTTGACCGCGAGGGTCTCCGTCTGATCGTTGAGGTCTGTGGACGTGCCGTGCGCGTTGATGTAGTTTACGGAGTCGGGGTTTAAGCCCGCATCTCTGAGCGCCATGTTGATGCAGCGGATAAAACCGTCGCCGTCAGGGCAGGGTGCTGTTATATGATATGCATCCCCGTTGTACCCGTAGCCGACCAGTTCGGCGTATATCTTCGCCCCGCGCGCTTTCGCACGCTCGAGCTCCTCGAGAATGACTATACCGGCCCCCTCGGCGACAACGAACCCGTCCCGGTCCTTATCGAAGGGGCGCGAAGCCCTCTGGGGCTCGTCATTTCTCGTGGAAAGCGCCTTCATAGCGTTAAACCCGCCGACTGTCAGCGGTGTGATATTGGCCTCGCATCCGCCGGCAACCATTATGTCTGCATCACCGTACTGTATGATGCGCATGGCGTCCCCTATGGAATGCGCTCCTGTGGCACATGCCGTAACGATCGAAAGGTTGGGGCCTTTCATACCGTGGTTTATTGCGATATGGCCGGGCGCCTCATTGGCGATCAGCATCGGGATAAAGAACGGAGATATCCGCCCCGGTCCCCTTTCGAGGTACACGCTGTGGTATTTTTCGAGCGTCGGAAGGCCGCCAAGGCCGGTCCCGACGACAACACCGGCGCGCTCCGCATCCTCTTTCGCCATGTCGAGGCCGGAGTCGTTCATCGCTATCTTCGTCGCGGCGAGTGCGTACTGGATGAAAAGATCCATCCTCTTGATCTCTTTGACCGAGATAAATTCATCGGCCTTGAAATCCTTTACCTCGCCGGCTATCTTCGTTTCATGTTGTGTCGTGTCAAATCTGGTCAGCGGTGCGATCCCCGATTCCCCGTTGAGGATCCGTTTCCAGACATTATCAATGCCTACGCCCAGGGGCGTTACAAGACCGACACCGGTAATGACAACCCTTCTTTTCAAACCGGCACCTCTTTAAAGTTATTTGCCTGCCAGACGGTCTTCTATGTATTTTATCGCATCTCCGACCGTTTCCATCTTCTCGGCGTCTTCGTCCGGGATCTCAATGCTGTACTCGTCTTCGAGTGCCATGATAAGCTCAACGATATCGAGAGAATCTGCGCCGAGGTCATCGATGAACTTTGCTTCCGGAACGACTTCTGATTCGCTTACCCCGAGCTGATCCACAATCATCTTTTTTACTTTTTCGGTTACTGACGACATTAAGCCACCTCCTGTTTTATTGAAACTTCCTGAACTTCCCCCCGGCACTTCTTTTTCTGGTTTTCGCCGGGATGTAATAAATGACTACATATACATTCCGCCATTTACGTTTATTACTTCGCCCGTAATATAGCTGCTCAAGTCCGAAAGCAGGAAATACACCACCTTCGCGACATCCTCAGGCTCACCAAGGCGCTTTAAGGGGATCACCTCGTGTATGGTCTGCTTCATCTTCTCGTCCAGGATATCCGTCATTTTTGTACGGATGAACCCGGGCGCGACAACGTTGACCCTGATCGACCGCTCTGCATATTCGCGTGCGACGCTTTTCGTAAACCCGATGATCCCTGCCTTGCTCGCGGCGTAGTTTGCCTGCCCGGGATTACCCATAACGCCCGCGACCGAAGAGATATTGACTATCGCCCCGCCGGTCCTCAGCATGTGTTTGACGACCGCCCGGGTACAGTTGAAGACGCTCTTGAGATTGACGCTCATTATCCGGTCCCAGTCCTCTTCCTTCATCCGGACGAGGAGCTTATCTATCGTGATGCCCGCGTTGTTCACGAGATTGTCGATCTTTCCCATGTCCTTCGCGGTCTGGTCAATCGCTGCTGCCACCGCCTGGAAATCGGATACGTCCACATGATAAAAAGAACACCGCCTCCCCTTGCCCTGAATCGCGGCAACAGTTTCGGATCCGTCAATTATATCAAAGATAACTATATCGCTTCCTTTGTCGGCGAGCATCTCGGCGATCGACCTGCCGATCCCCTGGGCTGCGCCGGTCACGATGGTAACTTTTCCGTTCATGCAAGGATCCCCTTCGCGGATTCAATATCGTCGAATTTTTCCACGCTTATGCATGCGATACCCGGGACGATCCTCTTGACGAGATTGGAAAGCACCTTCTGGGGGCCGACCTCAAGGATGGCCTCGATGCCCTCGTCGGCCATTTTCTTGACCGAACGCTCCCACTGAACAGGGGAGAACATCTGGCGGTACAGCTTGTCGTCGACATCCGCCTTCTCTTTGCCCGGCGTCGCATCGACATTGAACACGACCGGAACGGCAAGATCGCCATGGCTTAAGCCGGCGAGCTCGGTTTTCAGCCGGTCCGCCGCCGCCTTCATGAGAGGCGAATGGAACGGGCCGGAAACGTTGAGGAAGACGGCCTTCTTGTAACCGGTTCCTTTGAGTTTTTCGACCGCCTCTTTCAAGGCTTCGGCGTCTCCCGAGAGAACGACCTGTTCCGCTGAATTGAGGTTTGCCGGGACCGCGACGTAATCATCGTGAGATATCTCCGCAAGGACAGGCTCTATCTTCGCCATGTCGGCGCCGATCAGGGCCACCATCCCGCCTTTTCCCTTCGGGCAGGCCTCTTCCATGAGCAGGCCCCTCTTTCTCGTGATCGCGATAGCCTCTTCAAATGTGAAGAACCCGCTTGCCGTAAGCGCGGTATATTCGCCGAGGCTGTGGCCGGCAACGAGAGCGGGTACAAGCCCGGTCTCTTTCTTTAAAACCTGGTAGACGGCATAACTTACGAGAAGAAGGGACGGCTGGGTATTGTACGTCTGCCTGAGCTCGTCATCGGGCCCGTTAAAGCACAGGTTTGTGATAGAAGAGCCCAGGACCCGGTCGGCCGCCGCGAACAGGTCGCGGACGTAGTCGAACCTGTCGTAGAGGTCCTTTCCCATGCCGATATACTGGGACCCCTGTCCCGGAAATACTATTCCTGTTTTTTTCATGCATCCTCACTCGCCGGTTTCAATAAACATTTTCCTCGCGAGATCAGCATCTCACGTTATGATCTTTTCTTCTGGGCCGATTGCTTGATAAGCTCGAGCCCGATAATGTTCCTCTGGATCTGGTTCGTCCCCTCGTATATCTGGAGGATCTTCGCGTCGCGCATCATCTTCTCGACGGGGTACTCTTTCATGTACCCGTAGCCGCCGAAGACCTGTATCGCGTCGACGACGACCTTCATGGCCACGTCACTGGGAAAGACCTTGCTCATGGCAGATACCTTCGAGAAATCCTTGGGATTGCTGTCGATATACCTCGCCACTGCATATACGAATGCCCGTGCCGCCTCGACCTGGATCGCCATGTCGGCCAGCATATGCTGTATTGCCTGAAAAGAAATTATTTTCTTTTCGAACTGCTCTCTTTCACGCGCATACTGTACGGCTGCCTCGAGTGCGGCGTGGGCCACCCCGACCGCCTGCGCACCGATACCCGGGCGCGTCCTGTCGAACGTCCTCATGGTCAGGATAAAGCCCAGACCTTCTCTACCTATAACATTTTCCTTCGGAACTTTGCAATCCTGAAATACCAGCTCACGAGTGGCTGATGCCCTGATCCCGAGCTTGTTCTCCTTCTTGCCGAAAGTGAAGCCATCCATGCCTTTTTCAAGGATAAATGCGGTCGCGCCGCGGCCGCCTTTGCTGCGGTCCGTCATCGCGATCACGGTGTAGATCTCGGCCTCGCCGCCGTTCGTTATCCATTGTTTTGTACCGTTGAGAATATAATAGTCCCCGTCCTTTTTCGCCTCGGTCCGGATGCCCTGCGCGTCGGAGCCGGCATTTGCCTCGGTGATGCCGAACGCGGCCAGCTTTTCACCGCTCGCTATCAGGGGCAGGTATTTCTTTTTCAGTTCCTCGGACGCACCAAGGAGAATAGGGTACGCGCCGAGAAGGCTGGCGGCATAGCTCACGGATACGCCGAGGCACGCCTTGCTGAGCTCCTCGACAACGATGCAGTTCTCAAACGTCCCGCCTCCCGTTCCCCCGTACTCCTCGGGAATGCTGACGCCGAAAAGCCCGGCCTGGGCGCAGTGCTTCATTATCTCCCAGGGGAACTGCTGGCTCTCGTCGAGCTCGGCCCTGATGGGCAAGATCTTTTCCTCGGCTATCTTGCGCGACAGTTTCTGGATGTTTTTTTGATCTTCAGATAAAAAATAATCCATATATTATCTCTCCTTGACTTTCTGCATCATCTGGTGGTCCTGCATCGTCTCGTTTATCGATTCCCTGAGGCCTTTCTCCACGAATTTCTTCGCGAGGAGGATCGCGTTGCGCATGGCCTTTGCATTTGATTTCCCATGGCAAATGATCGAAACCCCGTCAACGCCGAGAAGCGGTGCCCCGCCGGTCTCAGAGTAATCCGCCTTCTTCTGGAATTCCTTGAAAATGTCTTTCAGGAGGACATACCCGATCTTTGCCTTCAGGCTTTTTTCGATACCGTTCCTGAAGAACTCAAAGATCAGGTCCGCCACACCTTCGCTAATCTTCAGTGCGATGTTCCCGACAAAACCATCGCTCACCACGATGTCGGTCCTGCCGTTGTACATGTCAGTCCCTTCGACATAGCCGAGATAATTGAGACCGAACTCTTTTATCAGGGCATGCGCGTCGCGCGTCAGCTCGTTGCCTTTTGTTTCCTCTTCGCCGTTGGATAATATCCCGATCCGGGGAGAATCTATCCCCAGGACGGAAGAGGCAAATGCGTTCCCCATCAGGGCGAACTGGGCGAGATGGGTGGGTTTGCAGTCGACGGTGCCCCCGGCGTCGAGAAGTATGGAAACCCCGTCCCCGATGCGGGGATGGATCGTGGCAATGGCCGGCCTGTCAACCCCCGGGGTCCGGCCCAGCGTAAAAATGGCGAACGCCATGGCCGCACCGGAATTTCCCGCTGATACCACTGCGTCGACCTCACCCGCCTTGTGCAGCTCGAAGGCGCGGTTCATCGATGAATCGCGTTTCTTCCGCAGTGCATTGGACGGGGATTCGTTCATTTCCACGCAGACGGGTGTGTGGACCATATCGAGGTTGACCGTGTCCGTCAGGTGGGGCTTCATTTTTTCGACATCGCCGACAAGAACTATCGATGCGAGGCCATCGCGGGAAACTGATTGTGCACCTTTAACGATCTCAAGGGGGGCAAAATCGCCGCCCATTCCGTCAACGGCAATCCGTATCATCCCTTATCAGGCTTCCTCGGTCGCTATATACTGTTTTCCTTTGTACATTCCGCATTTCGGGCAGACCGCGTGCGGAAGCTTCGGCTCTTTGCAATTCGGGCAGGCAACGACTGCAACGGGGGACGCCGTATAATGCGTACGTCTCTTGTCCCGTCGTGCCTTCGCAGTTTTTCTTTTTGGTACGGCCATCTCTGACTCCTTATTAATTTAAGAAAGATTTCAACTTTTCCCCGAGAAGGCTCAAGGGCGCCTCGGGACAATCGCATTTTTCACTATTCCTGTTCTTTCCACACTGGGGGCATATGCCTTTACATGCCTCGCTGCACAGCGGCCGCACGGGCATGTCGAGCATCACCTCTTCATAGATGAACGGGTCGATGTCTATCTCATCCCCTTCATAATAATAGATATCGAGGTCTTCGCCATGGAGCTCGAGCTCGGGCGAATCAGGAAGCGCGGTGCCGGGCACGAGCTTGATGGACATCGTGAGATCGAGCTCGACGTCGAATTCCTCGAGACACCGCCCGCATTCCAGTGAAGCGGCGACATGCACGGGACCGTCTATCGCCACGGTATCGTCGAACTTCGACACCGTGAGCTCATAGCTCACCGGCTGCAGCAGTTTGAGGTCCGTGTCGCCCAGCTGCTTGAATCGCGTAATATCCATCTCCCCCTTCAGGACCTGTGTGTCTTCAATTTCCGAAAGTCGTAGTAACAAAGCTGCCTTCTTTTTAAAGATAGATAATATAAAGAGTTTACCGTTTTATTGTCAAGTAAATTAACCTGTTGTAAATGTTGCTCTTTTTAGCGTAAGGAGTGAGGAGTAAGGAGTAAGGAGTAAAAACCTTGCCCGGGTCTTCAAATTTTTCTTCCCCACATATCCGCGAGCCGGTTTGGCCAGACCGAGTGTCTGAATTTTCATTGTGCGTCGCTTTTAACTCCTTACTCCTTACTCCTTACTCCGTACTATATCTTTTAGAAAGGCATCAAATTCCTTCTCGTCTATAGGTATTTCCACCACCTTCCGCCTGTCTTTTTCACCCCGAACGATCTTTATCGCTGATTTTCTGACCTTCAGGAGCTCGGACAGGTACCGTACCAGTTCGTCATTGGCCCTGCCTTCGAGGGGCTGTGATGTAAGGCGCACGGTAATACCGGGACCGTCCCGGGTGATCGCGCGTTTTCGGGCGTTGGGTATCACTTTGATCTCGACCTTCATGGCCTTATCAGATCCGCAAGGCGAGCTGGAGTAAAAGCCGTGTGATCAATTCCTGGATGAATATAACGGCGATCATGAGGAGGAAGGGTGCGAAATCGACCATGCCGAGCCGGGTGGGCAGCATGCGCCGGATGCGGTTCGTGACAGGGTCGACAAGCCGGTAAACCAGCCTGATCACCGGATTATACGGATTGGGCCGTATCCACGAGAAAAGGGCCCGTGCGAATATGACCCAGAAGTATACCGTGAAGGCCACGTTCAGTATCTTGGCAAGATAGACGAGAAATATTCCCGCTCCGGACATTGCAAACCTCGTAATAGAAGAACGATCGTGATTATAAAACGTACATCAAAAGACCCGAAAAGACAACCGGCCGATAACGACCCCTTTTTCGACCCGTTCAATGTGGACCGGAGTGGGCCTGTTCTCCATCGCCCTGTCATACGGGATGTGAACGGGGATATAGTTTTCGGTATAGCCCCGCATGTACCGGCCGTGATAACGCTTACCCTCGGGTATGATCACCGCTTCGCTCCCGACAAACCGCCGGTGAAACCCTTCCCGTTTCGCGGCGTCGATCAGTTTGAGCTCTTTTACCCTGGCCTTTTTTTCCTCCTCCCTGACCACTCCCTCCATTGATGCGGCACGGGTGCCCGGCCGGGGAGAAAAGGGGAATACGTGGAGATAATAGATGCCGGCGGAATCGAGAAAATCTTTCGTTTCCTCGAAACACCGGGCATCTTCTCCCGGAAAACCGGCTATAACATCAAGCCCGATGCCCGCGTCCGGTATCCTGCCAAGGAGCTTATCGAGGAGGGCGCGGATGTCGCGTGAGCGATAGGGCCTCCCCATCGCTTCAAGGATCCTGTCGCTTCCGCTCTGAAGCGGGACATGGAAGCTCTTCGCCATTTTGGGGGATCCTGCGGCGGCCTCGATGAAATCATCCGTGAACATGAGCGGATCAACGGAACTCAGCCGTATGCGCCGGGGGGAAGGAAGATCGTCGAGCGCCCGGACCAGGTCCGTGAACCCGTACCCGTGTGCGCTGTCGTGCCAGGCGGAGATCTCGATGCCGGTGAGCACTACTTCCTCTATCCCGATCGCGCTCAGCCTTTCCATGACCTTTCGTATCTCGTCAAAGGGCCGCGAGCGGGGCATGCCGCGCGCGAAAGGTACGATGCAGTAGCTGCAGTACCTGTCGCACCCGTCCTGGATCTTGAGAAAAAAACGCGTCTTGCCCTGGGGTGCCGGGTCCCGGGGCATGTCTTCCATGTGAAGGTCGTCCCGTGGAGAGACGAACAGCCCGCTTAAGTTCATATACTCGGCGATCGAGAATTTTTCGGCCTGCCCGAGGATGAGGTCGGCACCGAAATTGTCATCGGGATAAACCTGCGCGTGGCAGCCTGTCAGTATGATCCGGGCCGTCGGGTTCTCCCTTTTCAGCCGGTTGATGAAACGGCGTATATCGCGGACGGCGCCCCGGGTCACCGTGCATCCGTTCACGATGATATGCGAAGCCTCGTTGTGCGGCGCCGGCTTGAAGCCCTCCTCCTCGAGATTGGCCCCCATGACGGAGGCGTCCCACTGGTTGGCCTTGCAGCCCGTGGTGTAAATAAAAAAACCGGGTGTCATGCGCGGTAAAGAGGGGACATCTCGCGCAGCCTGGCGACGATGTTTGGCAGGACCTCGAGGACGTAGTCGATATCTTCGCCGGTGTTTCCCCATCCGAGACTGAAGCGAAGGGCGCTCTGGCAGACTGCACCGGGGATGCCCATGGCGAGGAGCACGTGGGAGGGTTCGTCTGAACCGGAGGAACAGGCCGATCCGGATGAAACGGCGATACCTTTCCTGTCGAGTGAGAAGAGCAGCGACTCGGACTCGACAAATTCGAAGCTGAGGTTCAATGTATTGGGGACGCGCTCGGTCGGATGGCCGTTCAGCCGGACGTGATCTATGCGCTCGAGTATCCCGTCGAGAAGACGTTTTCGCAGCGTTTCCAGCTTCAGGGGGTATTCCTCGGCATGGGAACCGGCAATCTCGCAGGCCTTGCCGAAAGCGACTATCCCGATCACGTTCTCGGTGCCCGCCCTTCTGCCGGCTTCCTGGTGCCCGCCATGGATGAGATTGTTGAGCCGGGTCCCTTCGCGGACATACAGGGCGCCCACCCCCTTGGGGGCGTAGACCTTGTGGCCGGAGAAGCTCGCGAGGTCAATACCGAGGCCGGCCACGTCGACCGGGATCTTCCCGAGCGCCTGCACCATGTCCGAGTGGACAGGCACGCCTTTTTCATGGGCCGCCTCGACGATATCCCTGATCGGCATCACGGTGCCCGTCTCGTTGTTGGCATACATGATGGTGACAAGGAGCGTGTCCTTCCGGATGGCGTCCCGGACGTCGTCGGGGTCCACGAGCCCGAAGCCGTCTACAGGGATATAGGTGACGGAAAACCCCTGTGTTTCGAGGTACCGGCACACGTTGAGGACAGCGGGATGCTCGACCGTCGATGTGATGATATGCCCCTTCGTATCAGAGGCATATGCTATCCCCTTGATCGCGTGGTTGTTCGCTTCGGAGCCGCAGCTTGTTATCACGACCTCATCGCCTGCCGCCCCGATCATGCGGGCGATACCGGCGCGTGCGGCGTCGTAGGAGGCCTTGACGTCCCTTCCAGCAAAATGCGTGCTGGACGGGTTGCCGTAGAGGCCGTTCAGGAAGGGCTTTATTGCCTCGGCCACCTCGGGGTGGATGGGTGTCGTGGCGTTATTGTCGAGGTATATACGGCGCATCGGGGTTTCTTACTCGAAGGAGACGCTCATCGCCTTTACGGGACAGACCTTCACGCACAGTTCGCAGGCAACGCAGCGTTTATAATCAAATTCGATAGCCATCGACCGCCTGTCCTTGACGTAGAGGGCCTCCGGCGCGCAGACGCTCGTGCAGACCCCGCAATGGACGCATTTATCCTCATCCCGGTTGATATCGCGCTCCATCGGCTCTGTGTCGATGTTGAGGCTTTTCAGGTATTTCATGCCCTTCTTGAAGTTTGCTTCCGTACCCTCGAGCTCCATGACCATGAGGGATTCCGCTTTCGGCGAGATGTTCGCTCTTAAGATGTTGAAGACGAGGTTATAGTCTTTTAAGAGCCTGTAGACGATCGGCTTGTCGATCGTGTCTTTCTTAAACCGGAGAATGATCCTCTTTTTCATTTGTTCCTCGCTCTTTTCGTGAGCAAAACATGCGGACCTGAAGGGCTTTACGTCTCGACAATATCGAGCTCGCCCCACGCCCCAAGCTGATCGCCCAGAATAATCAACACTGCCGTGATGCCCGGAAATTTCTGACCTTCTTCTATGGCCCTGGCAATATCGTCCTTCTTTTTTACAATATTACCGAGGTAAGTTGCAAGTCCGTCCGCGAAGAGGGCCGATTGCCCGAGGATGCAGACCGCGTCGGCCTTTCCGAAGCTCAGCGAATGGCCCACGGTGGCCGATGACGTGCAGACGCCCCGTGATTCGGCCGAGGGGGGTATCCTGATGCCGATATGTCCGCTGAACGGCGACCGGCCCGCGTGGATCTGGATGACCCTTTCGACCGACGTCCTCAAGGAGATATCGCCGCCGTTCTCGATGATGAAATCCTGCGTGAGGCCCGAGATGTCCCGTCCTATATATTCAGAGATCGCACCTGCCACCGTTGCCATCGGGCCGACCCCCACCGCGGCGGAGGCCCGGATCATCTCCCGCGCGACAGGCGGGGCCACCGGGTCATCGCCTATCGGTACCAGGCTGTCCTGAAATAACGGGTTGGTCCTGATATATTCTTCAAGCTGATACCTGTACGCCAGGACACGGTCCTTTATGACATCGGCAAGATCATGGCCGGTGCAGCAGAAAAGGTCCGTTTCCTTGTATTTCACCTCGTAGCATACAAGTTCCGCGGGGCGCGAGATATTCCGGTAAAATCTTTCTCCAAAACCTGTCGGTCTTTTCATGATCGATACGTATGGCTTTCCGGGGTGTAATACCGGGGAAGCCGACGGAATATTATAGTATCTTGGATTGATTATAGGAAATCTTTTCGCTATAATGTCGAAATGCAGATCATGTCGGCCAAGGAGTTGTCGAAGTACCTCAGGATAAACGAGAAAATGATCTACCGTCTCGTGCAGGAATCGAGGCTGCCCGCGGTCAGGATCGGCGGTAAGATATCTTTCGCCAAAGAACTCATCGACGACTGGATCCTGGAGAATACCCAGCGCGAGAAGCTGATCTTTATCGCGGGGAGCGACGACCCGCTCCTTAAGAAGATCATAGACCTCTTCAATGCCTCCCAGAAGGGCACCACCATCTTTTACGCATCGGTGGGGAGCATGCGGGGACTGGAACTGCTCAGGGACCACGTGGCATCCGCCGCGTGCGTCCACATTTACGATGTTGAACAGAAGGCGTATACGCTGTCGTATATCAGGCGCTACCTGGAAAGCGAGAACTATGCGGTCATCAACCTGTTCTTCCGCGAGCAGGGGATCTACGTGCCGAGGGGCAACCCTGCCGGGATAACGTCGATCTCCGACCTTGCGTCGGGCAACATCCGTTTCATCAACAGGAGAAAAGGGACGGGCACGCGGCTGCTCTTTGATTTCCTTCTTATGGAAGCAGGCATAGACCCCTCCCGGATAAACGGGTACGAGCGCGAGGCGGAATCACACTTAGGGGCCGGCACCGCTGTCGTCAGGGGGGGCGCCGATGCCTCCGTGGGCATCCGGTACATTGCGCACATGCTCAATCTCGATTTCGTACCTCTCTTCAAGGAAAGGTTCGATCTTGTCGTACCGTATGAGAGGTTCGGCAATGCCCAGACCAAGGCCTTTTTGGATTTCCTGAACGAGCCTCTTTTCATGCACTCCATGAAGGACCACGAAGGCTATGACATGTCGCAGATGGGCAGCGTCCTGACGAAAGACGTCTCCCGTTGAGGCGGCCGCTTAAGAATACATCGATTCGGTAAGAAGAACTTCCCGCGTGAAAAGATCACTTTCAGAAAAAGACAGGCAGGCAACTGAGAAACGCGTCGATATCGAGATCGACCCGGGCGCCTGCGAGCTCCTTCCCGAGGACATATACACCGTTCATTCCCCGACGGGCCTGTGGATCATCGAAGAAAATACCCGGACCATCATGCGTGCGTACCCCGAACACGTGGAAACATATATCGACGCGGTGCGTGCAAGCGGCATCAGGACCGGGAAGATAACCGTTACAGAAGAGCCGCGGCGCGACTACGCGGACATGGCCCGCAAATATTTCCGCCCCATATCGATAGAGGATATCGTTATCCGGGCGCCGTGGAATGCGAAGCGTGCGGGCGTTTCCTATATTACGATCGAGCCGGGCATGGCATTCGGGACCGGACGCCATGAGTCGACGCGCCTCATGATGAGAATGATCAGGGACGTCGATCTTGCGGGCATGCGGGTCCTCGATCTCGGGTGCGGCTCCGGCCTTCTGTCCCTGTACGCCCGTCTCAAGGGCGCGAAATATGTCTACGCGGTGGACAATGACATCGACGCCGTTCTTTCGGCACAGAAGAATGTCCGGCTCAACGACATGTCCGGCATCGAGCTTGTCTGCGCCGACCTCAAGGATGTGCACGGAAGGTATGATGTCGTGCTCGCCAATCTCGACATCCGGACATTCGCCCTGCATTCGACGCATATCAAGGCGCTGTGGAAAAAGAACGGCACCCTTATCATATCCGGGATCATCGGCCGTGAGAAAAAGGAGGCCTTGAGCCTTTTCCTTCCCTGCCAGCCGGTCACAGAGGTGAAAAAGAATTCCTGGAGAGGCTATATCTTCAGGCGATAATCGGGGGCACTATGAACGTAGGTTTTCTTGCATCCCATGGCGGAAGCAACATGCAGGCGATAATCGACGCGGCTAAAAAGGGGACACTGCATGCCCGGCCCGTTGTCGTGATCAGCAATAATGCGGATTCGACAGCGCTTGAAAGGGCACGGACGGAGGGCATCCCGGGATTTTACCTGAGCGGGAACGTATACCCCGATCCCGATATGCTCGACCAGGCAATCCTCAAGGTCCTCATCGCGCATCAGGTCGATATCGTTGCGCTTGCCGGCTATATGAAGAAGCTGGGGCCCAAAACGCTTTCGCATTTTAAAGGGAGGGTGCTCAACATTCATCCGGCCCTTCTGCCGAAGCACGGAGGAAAAGGGATGTACGGCATTCACGTTCATGAGTCCGTCATAGCCGCCCGCGAAACAGAATCGGGCGTGACGATCCACCTTGTGACCGATGAATACGACCGTGGGCCCATCATCGCGCAGGTGCGCGTGCCGGTCGAACCCGGCGACACCCCCGAGGTCCTCGCCGCCCGCGTTCTCATTGAAGAGCACAAACTCTACCCCGCCACCCTCGAACGCATCGTGACCGGGGAAATTAATCTCGATAATTACAGGTAATAGAATAGATTCGGGATAAACCTTCAACGTCATTCGGGTGAAGAGACTGTGTCGCAATCATTTTCCCCTGCCCGATGCGAGCAAAGATACCAGAATCTACCAGCCCCGTCATTCCGGCGAAGGCCGGAATCCAGTGTCTCTGTTGTTATTGTAATTTAATAGTATTATTGACATGTAACAGAACTATTTTGAATTATCCATGGTCTTGATTGATCATAAAAACAAGAAAAGACCCTGGATCCCGGCCTTCGCCGGGATGACGACGTAGTTGTGACAAAGTCTCGAAAGCCGGAATGACGGAAAAGAAGAAACGGGGTCCTGTCAAAAAAGTTGTGAGATGCATCTCCTAATCGAACATTGCTTCGGCGAAGTCTTTGGCGCTGAAGGGGATGAGGTCGTCTATCTTTTCACCGACCCCGATGTAGCGCACCGGTATTTTCAGAAGGTGCGCGATGGGCAGGATGAAGCCGCCCTTGGCGGTCCCGTCAAGTTTTGTGATGATGATGCCGGAGATGCCGACGGCGTCGTTGAACGCCTTCGCCTGGGCGATCGCGTTCTGGCCGTTCGTGGCGTCGACGACGAGAAGGATCTCATGAGGGGCGCTTTCGACCTCCTTTGAAATGACGCGATGGATCTTTTTCATCTCTTCCATGAGGTTCGACTTGGTATGAAGCCTGCCGGCGGTATCGAGGATGACGATGTCGGTCCCGCGCGATTTCGCGGCCTTGACGGCATCAAAGGCCACCGCTGCGGGGTCGGACCCATCGGCATGCTTCACCATTTCGACGTTGAGGCGCTTTGCCCACACGTCGAGCTGTTCTATTGCCGCGGCGCGGAAGGTATCACATGCGCCGAGGAGCACCTTCTTTTTATCGGCAAGGTATATGCTGGCTAGTTTTGCTATAGTTGTCGTCTTGCCGACCCCGTTGACGCCGAGCGTGAGGATAACGAATGGCTTTTTGCCGTTCACAGCCATGGGGGCTTCGATCGGGGCAAGCAGCTTCTCGACTTCTTCCTTCATGGATGACCTGATGTCCTCCATGGTCTTGATGTACCCGCGCCTCCATTTGTCTTTCAGTGCATCGACAAGAAGCTCGGTCGTGGGGAGCCCGGCGTCGGCAAGTATCAATGCCTCCTCTATCTCGTCGAAGGCATCTTCTTCTATGGGCTTTCCCTGGACCATCCATTCGATCTTTGTCTTGATCTGGTCCCGGGTCTTTGTGAGCCCGCTCTTTATTTTTTCAAAAAAACCCATACAGTATCCACCATTAAAAGAAAAAAGGGTCCGTTAACGATTTTCCTTTGAATCCCGGGCATAGAACCCGACGTTGTTATAGATGTAAAGCTCCATCTCTTTCTCGTACCATTGGACCTCTTCTTCGATGAGGGCCTCGAGACGGGCCTTGTCGATGATGCCGGACCGTCCCATCGCTTTTACTTCGTTTATAGACGTAAGAGGATAGTCATACTCGTATCGTTTGATGTAATCGTCGAGGGCCTTCATTCCAGCCGCTTTGTCTATACTGAGGAGAATGAGGGCCTTGTATCCGTACATGCGCAGGTACGACAATCTGTCGAGAGGGCATTTTTCTGCCTGTTCGATCATTGTCCGTGCATTTTCAAGTTGCCCTTTCTTATATGCCGTCGCCGCCAGGTAGGTAAATACGGCCGCATCGCCCTGGACCTTTGCCGCCTCCTCAAAAGATTTCCGGGCTTCTTCGTATTTACCTGCGTTGAACAGGTCCTTGCCCGCGAGGAGGTTTCGTGAATATACAGCATAGGTAGTACACGAAAGCAGAAGAAATGAAACTGCGATCAGTCCGAATCCGGAACGTACGGTTTTCCGCATACTTTGCAAACACCTTTCTCGTCTATTACGCCGATGCACGACCCGTCGCTGCACAGGACCCGCCGGGAGAAATCGTCATTGTCCTCTTCCCCGGCAGGCTCTGTATCGGATACCTCGGCAACGGCAAGCCCGGCACCGCACAGATAGCAATAGTGCCCCAACCGCAGCACTTCCTCTTTGCATTGCGGGCAGGCGACCGATCCGATCTCTTTTGAGCACGCCTCGCACAGCGTCGTCATTTGTCCGCCTTGATCACTTTGGTCACTATCCCCTGCTCGAATTCCAGGTAGACCGTGCCTTTGTTGTCAGGCATGAGCTTCCAGGCCGGACGGTATGTCCAGAGGATCTTGTTGTCGGGCATCAGGCTGACGACTGATGGTTCGCCCAGCTTCTTGCGGACCTGGTCCTCGTTCATGGATATAAGGGAATTTTCCACCACCGGCTGGGGTTTTCCGGTCATGTTCTTGATGGATGAACACGAGATCAGGATAAAACAGGACAGAAGTATTACGCAGATTCCTGAAAATGAAGGACTTTTAAAACTTTTCCACATTTTTTGTGGAAAACCTGTTGACAAATTGTATAAAGACTCTTGTAACTTGTTGATATTACGCATGAATTCCCCCCGCTGTCTACGGAACGTGCACTTAAATTCTTTCAATATTTTCAAAGGTTTCCATTTCTATGTACAATCTCATGTTCCTGGGTTCGCGATACCTTATCACGGATACTTCAAATTATCAACGGTTGCCCGACGGGGGCTGCGAGGGCCTCTTTGAGGCTTTTTTCAGTCTCTCCATGACGGCGCGGCCGATGCCTTTTTCCGGTACTTTTTCGGCATAGATCACATTGATATCATTCGAATCGAGTTCGATGAGGAACGAGAAGAAATTGGACGCGGCCTCCCTGAGATCGCCGGTCCGTGACAGGACCCTCACGTGTTTGACCGGCAGTGCACGGTCGGGTTCGGTGAATGCCAGGTATGAAGAATTCTGGTCCCTGATATCGTGAGGGCCATTCACGAGGCGCAGGGGTTTCAGGGGAGAATAATGATAGGGCAGTTCGCCGGGGGCTTCACATGCGGCTGATTGCCTTTCCTGTTCGATGACCCGGACATGCTCCGAGAGCTCTTCAACCGTGACGGCGCCGTGGCGGTGAACGACTACCCCGTCGTCGTGGAACGACACGATCGTCGATTCGATCCCGTGCCGCGCATTGCCGCCGTCGAGAACGAGCGGTACGTGTTCGGCGAATGATCGCGCGACATGGTGGACGCGTGTTGGGCTCATGTACCCGAACTGGTTCGCACTCGGTGCCGCGACAGGTTTCTTGAGCGCCGCGATGAGATCGTGCGCTACCGGGTGGGATGGGACCCTGATCCCCACGGTGGGCAGCCCCGCCGTTACGATGTCGGGAATGACAGGCCGTTTCCGGAAGATCATCGTGAGCGGACCGGGCCAGAAGGCCGCCATGAGCCTTTCGGCTTCGGGAGGTATTTTCTCGACATAGCGGTCGAGCCCCTCGGCCCCGGCAAGATGGACAATGAGCGGGTCGAAGTGGGGCCGGCGTTTCACCTCGAATATTTTTGCAACGGCCATCGGATCGAATGCCACTGCACCCAGTCCATATACGGTTTCGGTGGGAAAGGCCACGATCTCGCCCCTCTCAAGAAGCGAGACGGCTTCGGCGATGGACGCCTTATCTCTTCCGTCGAGGATCTTCATTTCTTCCCTGCGTGAGCGTTGCATCGTGGGGCGATTGCTGCGGTCATAACTGCGTCAGGCGGGTGCTACTTAGGTTCGATGGGTTTCTTCGGTTTTTCGTTCTGGTCAGACGTGACGTCAATAGAATCGGGTTCATTTATGGATTTTTTGAAGCCCTTTATGCCTTTCCCTATTGCCCCGCCTATCTCCGATATTCTGCCCGCTCCGAAAATGAGCACAACAATGATGAGTATTATAATAAGTTCCGGCATTCCTAGTCCGAACATATGTCCTCCTTGCTTAAGCTACTCAAATTATAATAGGAAACCTGATGAATGTATAGAGTTTTGTCTTTTTTCTGCTGGATATCCGGCCCCTTTTCTGATAGTATTCATGCTTGGCGGTCCCATCGTCTAGCGGCCCAGGACGTCGGCCTCTCACGCCGAAAACACGAGTTCGATTCTCGTTGGGACCAAAAATAAAAACCTCGTTCAAAGTTCAATGTTCAATGTTCAACGCTAAAAAAAGCCGAATAAAAAATTGGGGGGGGTTCTGTTTCTGGTTTTTTCTTTGAACCTTGAACCTTGAACCTTGAACCATTTATAACGTTTCGACAAACGTCTTGAGCAGGGCCATGGCGCGGCCTCTGTGACTAAACCGGTTCTTTTCTTCCGTGCTTATCTCTGCGAGGTATTTTCCGAGTTCGGGGGAATAAAAAACGGGATCGTAGCCGAAGCCGTGGGAGCCGTGTTTTTCGAGACCGATGAGCCCTTTGAGTTCGCCGTAAAAGACATAGCACCGGTCCTTCCCGGGGAAGTAAAGGGCGACGTAGGCCTTGAACTTTGCCTGCCTTTTTTCCCGGGGAACGCCTTCGAGTTCCTTCAGGAGCCTCTCTATCCGTTCATCGTCATTCTTCCCGTACCGGGAGGAGTAGATGCCGGGCCTGCCGTTTAAGGCCGCTACTTCGAGGCCCGAATCGTCGGCGAGGGCGGGCATGCCGAAATGTTCGCCGACCTTGCGGGCCTTTTTCATGGCATTCTCGGCATAATAGGGACTGTCTTCAGCAACGTCCAGGGTATCCGGAAAATCGGCGAGGGAATATACCTGCCTGAAATGGCCGGCGAGAAGGGGTTTCAGCTCCGCAAATTTCCCCCTGTTCGTTGTCGCTATAATGAGGTCCTTCATGCGGGGAAGAGGGGGCCGAGCGTCGCCTTCTGCTGCCGTGTTATCTCAAGAATGCCTTTTAACGCATACTGGTACATGACGTCGAACTGCTCCTTGGTGAACGGTTTGCGCTCCGCTGTGCCCTGGACCTCGATAAGTTGCCCCTTCCCGGTCATGATGAAGTTCATATCAACCTCTGCCTTCGAGTCCTCTTCGTAGGACAGATCGAGGGCGATCTGGCCATTCACGATCCCGACGCTGATCGCGGCCACGCTGTCCCGCAGGGGTATCTTTTCGATGATGCCGCGCTTCTTCATGCCCCACAGGGCTTCGACAAGGGCCACGTATCCGCCCGTAATGCTTGCCGTGCGTGTGCCCCCATCGGCCTGGATCACGTCGCAGTCGACCCAGATGGTCCTCTCTCCGATAACGTCGAGATTAACTATTGCGCGCAGGGCCCTGCCTATCAGTCGCTGGATCTCGTGGGTCCGCCCGCCTATGCGTCCCGAGACGGATTCCCGCATGGACCGGTTGTGGGTCGCCCGGGGGAGCATAGAGTATTCGGCCGTGAGCCAGCCTTTCCCACTGTTTTTCAAGAATGGCGGAACTTTTTCTTCGACGCTCACGCCGCAGATGACCTTTGTGGCGCCCATTTCGACAAGGACCGAGCCTTCGGGGTACCGCAGAAAGCTCTTTTCAATCTTCAGTTGACGGATCTCGTCGCTCGGTCTTGCGTTCTCTCTCATCTTTACCCTCTTTCTTCGTAAAATTCACCATTCCATCATATAGTCTGTCAAAGGATTCCTCGGGCCTCTCCCGGGGCACATCGAGCCTGACAAAGACAGCCGGCAGGTCCATGCCCAGGAACATGAAAAGCGGCATGGCCTTTACCTTCCTCTGGAAACGAGCGGCTATCGATGAGCCGAGTTCCCGGGAAGCCAAAACATGCGTGCCGGGCACTTCATCGGCGTTTAAAACATATCCTTTGGCCTTTTTTTCATCCGTAACGGCAACAAACGCATCGGAGCGGTCCGATTCGACGATCTCGAGAACGAGCATGAAGCGCGCCTTTTCCTTGTTGATCCTGTTTGCCGTTTCGACCTGTTTTTCTATTGTTCTTTGCTGATCGTAGGCAGCGACGCTGAGACCTTTGCCTGAGAAATATTTTTTTGCGCTGGCCCACATGGTGTCATCGGTCCCGCCGGCGCGGACAAGGACGATGCGTTCAGCCGCGAAGGCGGGCAATGCGAGGGCAAGAAGAAGAATGATTCCTGCAATGGGCGGGATTTTGTGCAAGGGAAGGTTAACCTTTTCTTTCCAGGATATACCGTTCCAGGCTTACCGCCGCCACCGCACCGTCCCCCACCGCGGTCGAGATCTGTCGAAGGGTCTTCTTTCGGACATCCCCCGCAGCGTAAAGGCCCGGCGTTCGGGTAGCGCACCTGTCGTCGGTTATGATGTAGCCTGTAGGGTCGCGGTCCACGAGATCTGCCAGGAAGGCCGTGTTCGGCTGATAGCCGACATAGAAGAACACGCCGTTCACGGCGATCGTCCTGCGTCCGCCGGTCACGGTGTCCTCGACCACAAGCCCTTCCACCTCCCGCGTCCCGGTGACCTCCACGGGGCGGGCGTTCCAGACAAATTCCATCCGGGGATTACCAAATGCCCTTTCCTGCAGTATTTTCTGGGCGCGCAGCGAATCGCGGCGATGGATGACGTAGACCTTCTTTACGATATTTGCCAGCGAAAGCGCTTCTTCGATGGCAGAGTCACCTCCGCCGATCACAGCCACATCGAGGCCCCTGAAGAACATTCCGTCACACGTGGCGCAGTAGGATATGCCGCGGCCTGTAAGTTCGCTTTCACCGGGGATCCCGAGTTTTATCGGTTCCGAACCGCTCGCGATAATAAGCCCTTCGGCTGTCATCTCACCGTCATCCAGGCTCACGATAAACCTGTTGTCGGTCTTTTTTATGTCCTTTACTTCGCCGAATTCCCGTATGGGAAGGCCGAATGACCTTGCCTGCGCCGCGAACCTGTCCATCAGTTCCCTGCCCGCGATGCCCTCCGGAAAACCCGGGTAATTCTCGATGCGCTCCGTATTCAGGGGCGCCCCGCCGGGAAGCATTTTTTCGCACAGAAGCGTTGAAATGCCCGCGCGCATGAGGTACAACCCGGCAGTAAGTCCCGCGGGACCTCCGCCCACGATAAGAGCATCATAATGTTCGGCCAATCAAAACTCCTGATAAAACAAAGGTTTTCTTAAACCGGGCCAAATCCCAATGTTTCTCATTGTAAGGAATCCACGGTCAATATTCAATGCAATTTTCGCCTTTCGGTGCATTCGACAGTGCAATTCCGGCACATGAGGGCGGCGTTATGCGTTTCAAAGAACCTGCGCGGATGCCGCCGGTAAAGATATTCCCACTGGAAGACAACGATGATGGACACCGCCAGTATCGACCAGGTCCAGAAAGACGGGATGAAGACGAGCGGCGAGAACGCCATGATGTAACCCCAGTTGTTTATCCGGCACGTGCTGCAGCACTTTCCTTTTGCAAGCAATTTAAAAGGGCAGACAACGCTCACGCAGAACTGGTCCATGAAGACGAAGAACAGGACCGTTATGTAGATCCACGTGTCGTTGAACATGCCGACAGTGCGCCACAGGAGCATGTCGGCGAGGAGGAGAAGCCAGTAAAAAGCGGATTTCAGCGCGCCCCGGTCTGCCATTGCCTTCAGGCGGCGCAGTTGTTCTTCGCGTACGGGCGTGATGCGGTCCGCTTCGATATAGAACCTTCCAAAGATCTTTCGCGATGATATCTTCTTGTTGTACCGGGGTATCATGCGTTTGATGAGTATAAAGACGGCAAGCGCCCACAGGAGATGGTAGACCCGGACGGGCCCTGCCGGCGGGAATGTAAAAAAAGCAGCAAGGGCATCGGGACGGAATATGCCGATGAGCCCGACGAAGACCACGACGCCTGCCTTTATGGAGAATTCTTTCTTCTCCGGCATCCCGGTGTTTCGCGCACGTGTGCCCGCGGCAGCGCCGGGGTCGAACTGTACGGTCTCTGATCGCGCCGATTGCTTCATTTTCCCGGCCTGGCCTCTTTCAGAAAGGCGGCGTTCCCGTCGCCAAGGATAAGCGTATACGGCCCTTCACCCGCGTGGTACATGTATCGTACCTGAATATAATACGTGCCGGCCGGCAGGTCTTTCTCGATATAAAAATCCTTCCCGGCGTCCTGGCCGCTGCGGGCCAACATATTCCCGCGGGAATCCCACAGGTCCGCAACGATATCGAGGTTCCCGCGCGAAGCGACCCTCATTTTACCGCCGGGAAAGTCGAAACGGAATGTATCATAGTCGTTCCTGTCGATATATGCCTCGATGGTCGCATTATAGGGGACGAGCGCCGCGTCCGCCGATGTCCGGCCCGCTTCTTTGATAGTGCCTGACTTCGGCGGGACCGTCGCCGGCCGGTCCGGTTTCGGGGTTTGGGGGGTACCGGGTGATGGACCGGGGATCACCGCGGAGCCCTGCGGCTTTTGAGGGGTTGTTCCCGGCTGAGCGGGTGTCGCGGTGCTGACCGTTGCCGGCTGGGTTTCTCCCGGAATGTTGGTCAAAAGGAAAGGGTAAGGTTTGATACTTCCGCTCACCCTTTTGCCGGATTTCTTAACTTCATCGTCGGAATCCGGCGGTGTCTTCAGCATGATCCGGGTCGACGCACCCGGCTTGCTGAAAACGAAGGTCACATAGAGATTGTTGTGTTCACTTTGCGCTGCTATCGTGAGGTTGTACCGTATGAGGTCGCACGAGACGTTCTCATTCCGGAGTATCGGCCAGGGCTGTTGCCCCCGTGTAACGAAGGTCCGGGTGAAGCCCTCCGACCGGCCGTAGGACGCAGTATAATTCGTGAGCGGCGTATCCCCGTCAAGGTATACCCAGATCTTGGTCCCGTCTGACGGTGCGGGGTGGCAATCATACAGCGTATATTCTTGCCCCGGCGTCACTATGAAACGTCCAACCCTGACATAATCAGGCACCTTCTGACTTTCATAGGAACAGCGCGACAACAGCTTTTTCGGGGCGGTCGTCCGGTTGAGCGGGGCATCAGGCGCTTTTATGGTCACCATGGTATTGAGAGGCAGGACCTCGGCGGTCATCTGGCCGCGGACGGAAGAGGGCAGGCACGCGAGAGTTGTTAAGAACGCTAGAAGCGCAGTCAGTAATATGATCTTTTTCATAGGCACCCTCGATTCTAAAATGCGTTGTGAACGTTTAAAGGTCATTCTGCGGCAAGGATACCTAAAGGCTGCCCTGTATGTCAAGGCATGTATGGAGAAATGGAGCGGGCAACGGGGCTCGAACCCGCGGCATCAAGCTTGGGAAGCTTGCACTCTACCAGCTGAGTTATGCCCGCCTGACAACATTGTAAATGAAACGGAGGCGATAGGCAAGAGGCAATGGGCAAGGAAATTTTTCAGTGCTGCCCCATCGCCCATCGCCCATCGCCTATAGCCCGTCTTTTTCAGCTTTTTCTATTGTACCCGAACCTCTCTTCGAACACCGGGGCAACGAGGTTATCGATCGGGGCGTAGTCATCCCTGATCACGATCGCATCCTTCCTGTTGATAAACTCATCCATCAGCTGATCCGGAACGACGGCCGAGGTCGCACGCTTGCCAAGGCTTTCCTTCAGGAATGCCTGAAACCCCGCGATGTCGAAATTGCCATTCCCGGCAATAACGATAAACGTGCTTATCTGGACATTCCTGAAATTCGGGGTCACGGAGATCAGGTACACGTTCTTCTGCCCGAAAACTTCACGCAGTGTTTTTATGTATGACGGGAGGAAAAGTCCCCTCTGAAAATTATCGATAATGTTCGACATGAGGATCGCGTCAGGGTTCATTCTATCCTTGATCTGCTGGAGAAATTCCTTTGTCGTGAGATGATAGGGGATCGAAATGTCGTTGTAGGCATCGGTAAAGACGAGATCATATTTTTCCGTGCAGTTCATGACGAACCACCTGCCGTCCGTATTGTAAGTGACGATCCTCGTATTCTTCGGAAGACCGAGGTGGTCGTACACAACTTTTGTCACGTGAGGGTCGATCTCAACGACATCTATTTTTGATTTCGGATACATTACCTCCATGTAACGGGGAAAGGTGTAGCCCCCGCCCCCGATCGTGAGGCTCTTGAACGGCGTATCCGGGTCGAACTTCCATTTGAGCACGTCGGCATAGATCCGCTCGTACTCGTACTCTATGTGCGTCGGGTCCTTGAGGTTCACATAAGAATGGATGAGATTGTCGAGGACCATCGCGTCGAGTTCTGTTTCCTTGTCGGAGCTCATGGTCTTGGAGAGCTTTATCGTGTAATAATCGCTTTCCTTATAGTAATAGGTTTTGCCGCTCAGGGGAACGTTGTAAAGATATGTCTGGATGAAGAAAAGGCATACGGCGGCGACAACGATAAAGATCGCCATGCTCGCCTTCTTCCGGAAAAGGGAGCCGGACAGGAGCGCCGCCGCTATCAGGATTATTCCCATCACGAGAACGATCGTCCGCGTTCCCATCCAGGAGATCAGGAAGAACCCGGTCACGAACGTACCGATAATAGCGCCCAGGGTTGAAAGGGCGTAGATCTTGCCTATCGTGTTGCCGGCATTCTCGACATTCTTTAGCGTCAGCCGGACGACGACCGGGGAGATCGTCCCGATAACACAGCCCGGCACAAAGAAAATTATCGAAGTAATGATGAAGATGCGTGCCATCAGTGAGACGGGGAACCGGTACGCCGCAACGGCATGGGTGAGGGGAATGATGGTGAGGGCCGTCACCCCCGACAGAAGCAGAAGCCAGCCGAGCGTCTTTCGCGTTGGGAACCGGTCAACGAGCTGGCCGCCTATGAAGGCGCCGACGCTGATGCCCGCCAGGATAACGCCTATGATGCTTGTCCACGTATAGATCGAAACCCCGACAAAAGGCGCCAGGATGCGTCCCGCCACCATTTCAATGACAAGGCTGCAGAAGCTCGCGGTGAAGGTGATGATGTAGGCCTCGAGAAGAGTCATGTGCCCGTCCTCCCTGAATACGATTGGATTTCATTTTGTACCAGCTGCCGATAAAGATTAGGCCCGGAACATAATACTAAATAGTATCCCCCTTGTTTTGTCAAAGAAATTAAGCATACGAGATACCGCCGCATCGGCAGTATCGCCCGGTATGACGGCAATGAAGGAAAAATTGTACAACAGCCGATTTTATACTATATTATTCTCGATATGAAGGTACTTGTCGTCGAAGATGAGATCAAGGTCTCTAATTTTATCATGCGGGGCCTCGAAGAGGAAGGATACACCGTCGACGTCGCCGAGGATGGTAAAAAAGGCCTCGAACTCATCAAAACACAAGAGTACGACATCGTGCTTCTCGATCTCATGATCCCCGAGATAGACGGGCTCGAGGTCCTGAAAAGGATGCGGCAGGAAGGGATCGAGACGCCCGTTCTGATCATCACCGCCAAGAGCACGAAGGAAGACGTCATAAAAGGGCTCGATACCGGCAGCGACGATTACCTCACGAAGCCCTTCTCTTTCGACGAGCTCCTCGCCCGGATCCGTGCGCTCCTGCGCAGGAGCCGCAAGGCAGTCCAGCTTACTCTCGAGTACCGGGAAATGGTCCTCAACCCGTACAACAGGAGACTGTCGGTCGGGGACAACGAGACAGAGCTTACCGAGAAAGAGTTTCTCATCATGGAATACATGATGCGCAATTGCGAAAGGCCTCTCACGCGAAAAGAGATGGCCGAGTATGCATGGCAAAGTCAGGATGATTCTTCGAACATCGTCGACGTCTACGTTAACTTTTTGCGAAAGAAGATCGAGCTGCTGACGGACAGGAAATTCATACACACGGTCCGCGGAGTGGGTTACGTCCTCAAAGAAGATAATGAAAAGCTTTAATCTTCCTATTAAATGGAAATTAACCCTCTGGTACGGCGGCATCCTCGCATTGATCCTGGTTGCCTTTTGCGGTTTCGTCTACACATACTTCCAGAACAGCCTTCAGAAAAGCATCGATACCAAGATAAAATCCATCGCCGAGGTGCTTTCCTCGTCCATGACCGAGACCCACAGCCAGAGCCTCTTCGGCAATTTTGAGCGCTATCTCGAAAATACCCTCGGCAAGAAGCCAAAGGGAAAGTTCATCCAGATCATCGACGCGTCCGGCAAGATCGGGGCAAGGCTCAACGACCTCGAGGCGGAAGCGGTGCCCGTGAGCTTTACCACCCTCGAGAGGGCGTTAAGGGGAGAGATCGTCTACGAGACGATAGAGACGGCGCGCCCGCGGTTGCGCATGATCACCATGCCGATCCTCGAGAACAAGAAGGTGACCAGCATCGTCCAGGTCGGTTCGTCCCTCGAGGAGTTCGAGGACACGATGAAGCGCCTCCTTATAATAATGATAGTCAGCATATTTACTGCCACGGGCGGAACGATAATCGTCGGGTACTTTATGGCGAAGAAGACCATGAAGCCCGTTGACCAGATACGCAGGACGGCCGTGAAGATATCGTCGAGCAACCTCGACGAAAGGATCGAGCTGAAAGGCCGCAAGGACGAACTGGGCCGTCTCGCCGAAACATTCAACGCAATGATCGCGCGCCTCAAGGATTCTTTCCAGAGGATCAACCAGTTCAGTATCGACGTCTCGCACGAACTGAAAACCCCGCTCACGATATTGAAGGGGGAGACGGAACTGGCCCTGAGAAAAGAAAGGACAAACGAGGAATACAGGAAATCCCTGGAGAGCAACCTCGAAGAGATCGACAGGATGAGCCACATTATCGATGACCTGCTCCTGCTCTCGAAGGCGGAGACGAAGGACATACGCTTGAACCTCGACAAGGTCGACCTCAGGGACCTGCTCGCGGATGTGTGCCTCAATATGAAGATCTTCGGCGAGAACAAAGGGGTGGAAATAATAGTGAGGGACCTGGAGGATATCCGGATAATCGGGGACGAGCTCAAGCTTCG
This sequence comes from Syntrophorhabdaceae bacterium, assembly GCA_963666485.2. GTDB lineage: Bacteria > Desulfobacterota > Syntrophorhabdia > Syntrophorhabdales > Syntrophorhabdaceae > Delta-02. The sequence continues at coordinate 1,286,807 of CAXXUO010000001.1, forward strand.
CAGAATGATCACGAATGTCGTGGAGAACGGCATAAAATACGGGCATACCGGCGGGTTCGTGGCCGTGTCCTCGTATAAGCAGAATGGCTATGCCTGCATAAACGTAAAAGACGACGGGCCGGGCATATCGTCCGGGGACATCAAATTCATCTTCGACAGGTTTTACCGTGCGGACCGGTCGCGCAAGCGCGAGAGCGGCAGCGGCCTTGGGCTCTCCATAAGCAAGTGGATAGCAGAGGCCCATAACGGGTCCATCGAGGTCGAGTCGAAGCCCGCGGCGGGAAGTCTTTTCATCATAAAATTACCCATGTCTTGATGGAGGTTCTTGTATGAAGAACAAACGACTTGTTGTGACCGTTTGTATTCTGATCATTGCGGCCATTAGTTTCGCATATGTCAGGGCGCAGGTAGCTACTGACAAACGGCCGGCACCGGAAGTCGCCCAGAACATACGGGGCGCGGCGGCGATGGGCAACGGGCTGCCGTCTTTTGCAGGTCTTGTCAACCAGGCGAAGCCTTCAATAGTCAATATCAGCACGACGGCTGTCATAAAGGGCCCGGGGGGCCAGGGGCCTTTCGTGGGCCCGAACAACCCGTTCAAGGACTTTTTTGGCGACGATTTCTTCGACAAGTTTTTCAACAACGGGCCGCGCCGGGAATACAAGCAGCGGAGCCTTGGTTCCGGCTTTATCATCGATAAGGAAGGCTATATACTGACGAACAATCACGTTGTCGAGAAGGCATCGACGATCAAGGTAAAACTGTCTGACGAAAAAGAGTATGACGCAAAGATCATCGGCCGCGACCCCAAGACGGATATAGCCCTGATAAAGATCGATGTCCGGCAGTCCCTGCCGGTCGCCGTGCTCGGCGACTCTGAAAACCTGCAGGTGGGGGATTGGGTCGTTGCGATAGGCAACCCGTTCGGCCTTGAGCATACGGTCACGGCCGGGATCGTGAGCGCAAAAGGCAGGATCATCGGTGCGGGGCCTTATGACGAGTTCATCCAGACGGACGCCTCGATCAATCCCGGCAACAGCGGAGGACCTCTTTTAAACCTCAAGGGCGAGGTGGTCGGCATAAACACGGCTATCGTTTCAGGCGGCCAGGGCATCGGTTTCGCCATCCCCATCAACGTTGCACGGGACATGCTCGCGCAGCTCAAGAGCAAGGGCAAGGTAGCGCGCGGCTGGCTCGGGATAGTCATCCAGAAGATAACCCCCGAGATCGCGAAAAGCTTCGGTATAACACAGTCGGAAGGTGCGCTGGTTGCGGATGTCATGGAAAACAGCCCTGCGGAAAAGGCCGGCATCAGGAGGGGCGACCTGATCATCTCGTATAACGGGAAGAAGGTCAAAGACAACGACACCCTGCCCCGGCTTGTCGCGGCGACCGAGATAGGCAAGAAGGCGAAGATCGTCCTTATCAGGGACAAAAAACAGATGGAAGTCGACGTGGTCGTGGGTGAGCTCCAGGATGAAGCGCTCAAGGTGAAGAAGACAGAGGTAGAAAAAGACATCGGGCTCGTTGTTCAGGATATCACGCCGGAGGTGGCCAAGCACCTGAACCTGAAAAAGGATGTGCGCGGTGTCATTGTGACCGATGTTTTGCCCGGTTCCCCCGCCCAGGATGCGGACATCCGCTCGGGAGACGTTATCAGGGAGATCGGCAGGAGGCCGGTACGCAGCGTCGCCGAATTCAAGAACGCCTTGAAAAATTCCAATATCAAGGAAGGCATCGTGATTCTTATCCAGAGGGATAACACGACCTTCTACGCCGTTATCCGCCAGTAAACGAACTTCTTTCAGGGGTCCTGCACCGCATTACGTACGGCGCAGGACCCCCATATTTATTAACAATTCTGAAAACTTACCACGCAAAACTTAAGAGCATGACGGAACTTATGCGACCCAAGCATCCGTTAATGTAATTTTTTCTTTGCAAAAAAAATTTTATTATGTATTATTGAGTCATGCCCCAATATCAATGGGAAGGGAAGACAGTTTCAGGCGAAACGCAGAAGGGCAGCACGAAGGCCGCATCGGTAGACCAGTTGCGCGCTCTCTTGAGACGAGACGGGATCATCCTTGGAAATGCTGTTGAAAGCAAGGAAAAAGAATTCAAGTTCAATCCCAAAAAGAAGATAAAGAACCTTGAGATCCTGCTCTTCACCCGCCAGCTTTCAACCATGATCACATCGGGGCTCCCGCTCGTGCAGTCCCTCGATATCCTGGGAAATCAGATCGAAGACCAGCACTTCAAGGGCATGGTAAAAGATATCAAGGAAAAAATCGAAGGCGGCTCCCGCTTTGCGGATGCATTGAGGGATTATCCGCAATGCTTCGACGAACTGTTCATCAACCTCGTCGTCGCCGGCGAAGAAGGCGGCCTTCTCGACAACGTCCTCCAGAGGCTTGCCATTTATATTGAAAAATCGGAAAAGCTGAAGAAGAAGGTAAAAAGCGCAATGATCTATCCGGTCGCGATCATTGTCGTTGCCCTCGTCGTCGTGATCGTCCTGCTTCTTTTCGTCATACCCGTTTTCGAAAAGATGTTTAAGGAAATGGGTGCCGAACTGCCCACTCCCACGGTGGTCGTCATCAAGATGAGCCAGTTCATGCAAACGTACTGGTATATCATCATCGGTTCTATCGTCGGCCTGGTCGTCGCCTTTAAGTATTATTACAAGACAGAGAACGGCCACCGCAGCATGGACCGTCTCATGCTGAAGCTTCCCCTGTTCGGGGTCCTCACCATCAAGGCATCCGTTGCCCGCGTAACAAGAACGCTGGCGACACTCCTCATGAGCGGCGTCGCCATCCTCGAAAGCATGCTGATCGTTGCCAAGGTCGCCGGCAACAAGATCGTCGAAGAGGCGCTCATGGTTGCGCGTGCACGGATCAGTGAAGGCCGGACCATGGCGGAGCCCCTCGAACAGGCCGGTATCTTTCCCCCGATGGTCGTCCAGATGGTCCAGGTCGGAGAGTCTACCGGCGCCCTCGACAGCATGCTCAACAAGATCGCCGATTTTTACGAGGAAGATGTTGACAACCTGGTGACAAACCTCACCGCCATGATGGAGCCCATGATCATGGTCTTCCTCGGCGTCGTCCTCGGCGGCCTCATCATCGCAATGTACCTCCCGATCTTCAAACTCGGCCAAGCTGTCGGATAAAGCAAAAAGACCTCTCTCGCCCGCTTCGCTCGAGCTCACAGAGGTCACAGAGAACTGCGAAGGGGAAAGACTTTGCCGGCTGGTCGCGGAGCCGACCACGACCAGCCGGCACTTTCGTCGGCTTCGCCGAAGAAAAGAAAAAAAACAATACAAGGAATATTAACAGTCCAAGTGATCCTCCTGCCGAAGGCAGGATCGAAGATGCCGCGGGAGGCTGGTCGGCTCCGGGCTCCCGCGGCCTCCGCCTTTCTCCGCGAACTCCGTGAACTTTAGAGAGGAGCTTTAGCGACGAACGGGCGAGAGAATGTTCTTTTATCCTTCGAACCTGGCGACCATGCCGAGGTCGCGTATCATTTCGAGGTCGGCTGCCGTGTCTCGTCCGAGGGTTGTGAGGTAGTTGCCGGTCAGCAATGAATTGCATCCGGCGACCATGGCGAGGGGGAGGAGCTGCCGCAGGTTTTTTTCCTTGCCCCCGCAAAGTTTAATGTCCTTGTCGGGGAGAATGAAGCGGTACAGTGCCACGGTCAGGAGAATTTCAATCGGTGTGAGGGAGGGTTCTTTTTCAAGCGGGGTGCCGGGGATGGCGTTCAGGATGTTGATGGGAACGGAATCGACATTGAGCTCCCGCAAGGTCATTGCCATCTCGATACGGTGCTCCATTTTTTCTCCGAGCCCTATTATTCCGCCGGAGCATACGGTGAGCCCGGCTTCCCGGGCTATCCGCACTGTGTCGGTATCTTCCTTGTATTCATGGGTCGAGCAGATGTTGTCGAAAAAGCTGCGGGACGTCTCCAGGTTGTGATGGTACCGGTAGAGACCTGCCGATTTGAGGTTGCGGGCCGTTGTCTCATCGAGCATCCCGAGGGAGCCGCAGGGTTTTATTCCCATTTCATTCAGGAGTTCTATCGCACGGTAAATGGTCTTCCACTCGTCATCCGTTTCGATCCGCGTGCCGCTCGTGACGATGCTGAACATGTGCACACCGCTGTCAAGGGCCGCGCGGCCCCTTTCAGCGATCTCCTGCGCGGACACGAGAGGGTATACGGGCGCATCGGTGTGATAGTGGGCCGACTGTGCGCAAAAACGGCAGTTTTCGGGACACACTCCCGATTTTGCGTTGATGATGCCGCAGAGGTTCACGGAGTTTCCCTTGAAATGTTCCCGTATCTTCGACGCCCTGGCCAGAAGTCCGAAAACATCTTTCCGTCCTTCCGTGTACAGGTCGATTGCGTCCTTTACCGTGATCGATCGCGAAGCGATCGCCTGGTCGGCAAGCGTGTCAAAAAGAGATGCCATAATACCATTCCTCCAACGTAGAATAAGCAGATGTAATGTAAGGCCGGAAGTAGTTAACCAGTCTGGATTTTAGATTAACACGATGGGGTATTTTTTTCCAGTTCCATCTCGTCTTTCCACGCCCGGATATCCCCAAGGCATCGCTCGACAGAAATTTCCTTCGTCTTCTTGGAATAGCCTTCGAAAAGGCCGAAGTTGATATTCATCGGCTGGAAATTCTTGTTTTCGGTGGTCAGGTACCTGATAAGGGCGCCCGAACTCGTGGTGGGGGGAGGAGGACGAAAGTCCCGGCCGTGCGCGAAAAGAAAAGCCGAGATCCCCGCCACAAGCCCCATCAGTGTCGATTCCATGTACCCTTCGACACCGGTGATCTGGCCGGCGAGAAATATTCTTTTATCTTCCTTGAGCTGAAGTCTTTCGTTGAGGCACAGCGGCGCATTGACGTAAGTGTTCCTGTGGATGCTCCCGTACCTCAGGAAAACGGCATTTTTCAGGGCCGGTACCATCCTGAAGACGCGGTCCTGTTCGGGGTATTTCATCCTGGTCTGGAAGCCGACGAGATTGAGCATATTTCCCGATGCGTTCTCTTTCCTGAGCTGTACGACGGCGTACGGGCGCCTGCCGTCGCGCGGATCGACGAGTCCCACCGGTTTCATAGGCCCGAATGCAAGGGTTTTCTTCCCCCTTTCGGCGAGGACCTCCACGGGGAGGCACCCCTCGAAATAGGCGGTATTCTCGAAGTCCTTGAGGTGCATCCTTTCCGCGTGAACGAGGGCCTCGTGAAACCTGTCATATTCATCGTACGAGAGCGGGCAATTGAGGTAATCCCCCGTCTCATCCTTGCTCCAGCGGGACGCGTAAAAGGAGTGTTCCCGGTCTACGCTTTCCGCGTCGACGATCGGCGAGATAGCATCATAGAAAAAAAGATTTCCGGAATGGGTCAACTCTTTGATTGCTTCGGCGAGAGGGCCGCTCGTGAGCGGTCCCGATGCGATGATAACAACACCATCGGGGATGCGTGTCACTTCCCGACGAACGATGCGGATCCGCGGGTTATTTTCTGTTCTCTGTGTCAGTTCGGCGGCAAACCGTTCCCGGTCCACGACAAGGGCCTTACCCCCGGGTATCGCCGTCTTCCCGGCCGCCTCCATTACGACCGAACCGAGAATGCGCAGCTCCTCCTTGAGGAGCCCGTGGGCGTTCGCGAGGTCCATTGACTTCAGGGAATTGCTGCAGACGAGCTCGCCGAAAAGCCCGCTCCTGTGTGCGGGCGTCGTGACGGCGGGCCGCATCTCGTAGAGGACCGCATCGGCCCCCAACCGGGTGACTTGATGGGCTGCCTCAACCCCGGCAAGCCCGCCCCCGATTACCGCGATTTCCATCCGCAGTCCTTACGAAGGCAGTACAGGTTCTTCCGGAACGAGAAAAGGGTGGGTGCGCCGCATGTGGGGCATTCCCCCTCCGCCGGCTCCTTGTTTGTTGCGAATGAACATTTGGGATATTCCGAACAGCTGATGAACTTCTTCTTCTTTTTCGACGTTTTCTCGACGAGCTTGCCCGTGCATCCCTCCATCGGGCACGCGAATCCCAGTGAAAAGGCCTGGGTATGCTTGCATTCCGGGTAATTGCTGCAGGCGAGGAACCGCCCGAACCGGCCTTTCTTCTCGATGAGCTTCCCGCCGCACGCCGGGCAGACGCCATGTGAAACGCTTTCGATGATCGTTATTCTTCCGTCAGGCTCAGTCCTGGCATTTTTCTTGTTCTTGCATTCCGGCTTGCCTGAGCACACGAGGTATTCACCGCTCTTGCCCCATCTCAGGAGCATTGTCTTGCCGCACGTGTCGCAGATGATATCGGTCTCTTTCTCCTCTTTCTTGAGGCTCTTCATCCGCTGCTGCGCGCTTTGGAGCTCTCCCTCGAAAGACGAATTGAATTTCTCGAGCGATCGTACCCAGTCCTTTTTGCCATCCTCTATCTCGTCGAGCCTCACTTCCATCTTTGCCGTGAAACCGACGTCGAGGACGGTCGGGAAGAATTCGGAAAGAAGCCTGTTCACCGTTCTGCCGAGCAGCGTGGGCACGAGCCGGCCTTTTTCCCTGGTCACGTAATCGCGTTCCTGCACCGTGCTGACGATCGTGGCGTATGTCGACGGCCTTCCGATACCCTTGCTTTCCAGCGTCCTGATAAGCGACGCCTCGGAATAACGGGGCGGGGGGTTCGTGAATCGCTGCTCCATCAGGGTGTCTTTGTGGGTAAGTGCCTGCCCTTTCCTGACATCGGGAAGGGTTGCCACCGCTTCCTCGTCCTCACCGATCTCTTCGTATATCTTCGTGAACCCGTCGAATAGCACGGTATTGCCCCTCGCGACAAAGATGTAGTCGCCCACCGCCACGTCAACTGTCTTTGTTTCGATTTTTTTCTGGGTCATCTGCGACGACACGAAACGCTTCCAGATGAGGTCGTACAGGGCGAAGAGCTCTTTGTCGAGATAGCGCTTCACCTTATCGGGTGTATAGAAAACGGAGGTCGGGCGAATCGCTTCGTGTGCATCCTGTGCGGATTTTCTGTTCCTGAAAAAGTTCGGTTTTTCCGGAAGGTAGTTCTCGGGGTAGCCATTCTTTATATATTGCCGGGCCTCGCCGACCGCCTCCATGGACACGCGGACAGAGTCGGTCCTCATATAGGTGATGAGGCCTACGGAGCCATCATCGCCGATATCGACGCCCTCATAGAGCCTCTGTGCGAGCATCATCGTGCGCTTCGGCGACATGCGCAGCATCCTCGATGCTTCCTGCTGAAGCCGGCTCGTGATGAATGCGGGCTGCGGGGAGATGCTCTTTTCCTTGTGTTCTATTTTGGCGACCGTGAATTCCTTGCCGGTTATGTATCTTTTTACTTCCTCGGCTTCGGCCTGCGATGTTATTTTCAGTTTTTCACCAGTCTTGCGGCCGCTGTTTTCACCGGCCCTGCGGTCGAGCGTCGCTCTGAATGTCTCGCCGGACGGCAGTTCCAGGAGGGCGTCCACGACCCAGTATTCTTCTTTTACGAAATTCTCGATCTCTGTTTCCCGGTCGCATACGAGGCGAAGTGCGACCGATTGTACCCGCCCCGCCGACAATCCGTAGCTTACCCTCTCCCACAGGAGGGGGCTTATCTTGTACCCGACGAGACGGTCGAGAATGCGCCGCGCTTTTTGCGCGTTGTATTTCGCTATGTCCAGTTTCAGGGGCGTCTTCATTGCGTCGAGGACGCCCTTCTTTGTTATCTCGTGGAAGAGGACCCGCTCGATCCGGTCCTGTTTGCCGATAACCTCGGCCACGTGAAAGGCGATCGCCTCTCCTTCGCGGTCGGGGTCCGACCCTATCAGGATCCTTTCCGCATCCTTGCCCGCCTTCTTTATTTCATCGACGACCTTCGATTTTCCCTTCAGGATATGAAAGTGGGGCTTGAACCCTTCGTCCACGTCCACACCCAGCTTGCTTTTCGGAAGGTCCTTGATATGGCCGTATGTCGCCTTTATAACGAAATCTTTCCCCAGGTACTTTGAAAGGGTCTTCATTTTCGTCGGGGACTCGACCACAAGCAACGATTTTCCCATGAACTCTCCTCTTTTATCTCAAATCCCGGCAATGCCGGGATATGTTTCTATCGGCGCACGAAGAAGCCGCCCGGCGCTTCCGCTACGATATCCCTCATCACGAGGCGCGTCAGTACTGCCATAACATCCTTCGTATCCATACCGCTTCTTTCTATTACCTCATCTGCATGTATCTTTTCAAATCCTATCAGAGAATATACTTTGTTTTCGCCGCTGTCCAGTTCAACCGGTTTTTGCGCAACCGGCCTGACATGCGGAAAACATGCGGCGAGGACGTCCTCGACGGAGTCGACAAGGCGGGCCCCGTCCTTGATAAGCCTGTTGGAGCCGGTATGCTCGGTCTTGAGCACGCTTCCGGGCATTGCCATCACTTCCCTGCCGTATTCAAGGGCAAGCCGGGCGGTGATGAGAGAGCCGCTCCGTGCCGTCGCCTCCACAACGAGGACCCCGCGGGACATACCCGCTATGATGCGGTTGCGCTCGGGAAAATGATGCGGCAGCGGTGGTTCACCGGGTGCGTACTCGGTGATTATAAGACCTTCCCGCCCGATCTTTTCGAAGAGGTCCCTGTTCTCGGCCGGGTAGCAGGTGTCTATCCCGCACCCGAGGACGGCAACGGTCTTTCCGTCCCCCTCAAGCGCCCGGGAGTGCGCCGCCGCATCGATGCCTCGCGCAAGGCCGCTGACAACGGTGATGCCGGCGGACGACAACGTGTCGCCTATCTTTCCGGAAATAGCCATACCTTCGGCCGATGCCCTGCGGGAGCCGACTATGGCGATAGCATCCTGCCCGGGCTTGAAGGCCCCCCTGGCATACAGCACTATCGGGGCATCCGGGATGTGTTTCAAAAGCGGCGGATAATCGTCATCCTTCAGCGTGATCACGCGGGCGCCGATCCTGTCGAGGTCCTCGAGGTCCCCGTCAATGCCCTTCCAGTCGCCAAACCGGGCGGATATCCCGGCAGGCGCGGGTCTTCCTTCGCCGCGGCCCGGATCGAAGATACCGGTAATATCGTCGTATGCGTCGCAGATCAGTCGTTTTGCGAGGCGGTTTAAGCCCTTGACCCTTGAAAGGGCCATGAATGCACGTATCTCATCCATGTGATCGTACTTATTTTCTCCATCCGGGTGACCTTGCCGGGTGCCACGGGTTCGGGTATACGTATCAGCCCGGGTCTTTCTTTAAAAGCTCGTCATAATAGAAGGTGAACAAATCGTACACCTCGTGCGCCGTGAGAGCCCGCGAAAGACTGTCCCGCCACCAGCGGTCGCTTTTGAAATAACTGACTTTGAGGGGCTTTATCATGTACAGGGTCCCGCCCGTGTCCCGGGAATATATCAGGTGATATCTCCGGGCAGCGTATTCCGGGACGATGACAATGACCTTCTTAAGGCCCGCAGCCTTAAGCTTTTTCTTGAGTTCGGATGGCCGCGCCGCACCGCGGTTGCCCGGGTCCACCGTTTTGATGATGCTCTCTTTCACTCCCCGGGCCTGTGCCATCTGATGTAAGATGGCCCCGATGTCCTTTCCGAGGAGCTTGTCGTTTTCGACGAATATGGCCGCCCCATTCCCGGCAAAGTATTCACGGAATGCATCGCCGTAGAGTTCCCCGTTCTTGTCCTCATGGAATCGCGGGACGAAGATCGCGTCAGCGGCCACGATCGCGTCATCGTACCGCAGGAATTTCGCAACGAATTTGAGGCTGACAGGGTGGAATCCGAGGCCCACTGCGACCATTATGACAACAAGGATAGCGACGAGGCATCCGCAGCCGGCCTTCCCTTTATCGTTCATATCGTTCTTGCCTTTCTATAGTAGCAGGGCCGGTCAGCGATCATCCAATGTTCACGGCCGGGCCGATTCGTAGAGTATGACCGAAAGGACCACGAGCGGCGTCGTCTCGGCGCGGAGAATATTCTCCCCGAGCGTGCATGCGGTGAAGCCGTTTTCCTTGAGAAACGTGATCTCTTCTTCCTCGATGCCGCCCTCGGGCCCTATGACCACGCATGTCACATCCCCCGTTTTCGTGCCGAACACATCCTTCAGTGTCGTATCCCTCTCTTTTTCGTAAAGGACGACGCGTCTCGCCGCATCCCCGATAAGGTCGGCAATGCCGCGCAGAGGGGTCGGATCGGCGATCTCGGGGATAGTGAACCTCCCCGACTGGCGTGAGGCCTCGATCGAGATCCGCTTCCACCTGTCGATCTTCTCTCCCCCGTTCTCGCTGAACTTTATAAGGGTCCTTCTGAATATCACGGGAACTATCTTTTCAGCACCGAGCTCGGTTGCCTTTTCGATAAGCCAGTCCATCCTCGGTCCCTTGATCGGGCTCACACAGAGGATGACCCGGGACCGCTTTTCCTGCGGATTATGCACGACGTCAAGGATCTGGAGGAAAAGCTCCTTGCCCTTTATGCTCTGGATGGTCGATCGATAGAGGTATCCCTTTCCGTCTATGATATCGATCCTGTCGCCCGGACCTTTTCTGAGCACCCCGGTAACATATTTGTGCACGGGGCCCGTGACGAGGACCATCCCGTTCTTTATTTTCAATTTATCGACAAAAACGCGTCGTATTTCCATCCGGTTTCAGCGCTCTTCTTTTTAGTTTATTTTGAAGAATTTCGCCTCGTACAGGCGATGGTATTCACTCCAGCGGTCATCGGCCATATTGTCGCGCATGTGTTCCTTGACGCCCATCACTTTCGAATCGAGGTTGTCGAGGTGATGAACGATAAGGGCCTCGGGGAACATGGGCTTTTTGGGCGAGCCCCATTCTTCAAGCCCGTGATGGCTTATAATAATATGCGTGAGGATATCGGTCAATTCCTGCGGGAACCCGTCGACGCGCCCGATCAGGTCTTCGAGGAGCATCACGCCGAGCGTTATATGACCGAGAAGGCGGCCGCGGTCGGTAAATCTGAAGCCCCGTGTTATTTCGAGTTCCTGTGTCTTTCCTATGTCATGAAAGATCGACCCGGCCGTGATGATATCACGGTCACCCCCGATGAGCGGTGCGATGGCCATGCCCATCTTCGCACACGCGAGGCAATGTTCGAGAAGTCCCCCTACGTAGACATGATGCACCCCGGTCGACGCCGGATAGGTCAGGAATTTAGCCTTCAGTTGCACGTCGTTATTAAAGACGTCGAAAAGTTTTTTCAGGTGTTCGTTCCGGATGCCCGAAACGATCTCATCGTATTCTTTTTCCAGGACGGTCCTCGGCTTGTCGCCGCAGGGGTAGAAGTGCTCCATCTCGCACACGGCGAATTCGTTATCGAGCCTTTTGATATAAGTGATGTGAAGCTGTATCTTCCCCTGGTATTCTTCCGTCTTGGATTGAACCGAGACTATGTCGCCCTTCTCAAAAAGGCGTTCGAAGTCACTGACATTCTTCCAAACCCGGCCTTCGATGGACCCGGTGGAGTCTTTGAGACCTATCATCATGTACCGCGAGCCGTTCCTGGCCGTGTATGTGCCCTTTTTTGTAACGATAAAAAGGTCATTCACCTCGTCCCCACCGCGGGTTATGTCCTGCACAAACCTTGTTTTACTCACGATCTCCCCCCGAAGTGATCGAAACCTGTCCTGCCCGGCATATCGATTTCTTTCCCTTTGCTAAAGATCCGGACCCCTTTGCCGTTTGCGACCCGGCCAATGACCGTTATACCCTCGTTCTTCCCCGACAACGCGGAAACCACGGGCAGTTTTTCCTCCGGGAACGTAAAAAGAAGCTGGTAATCCTCGCCGCCCGTGAGGGCGAGATGTTCGAGGTTGTTCCGGAGCAGATAACGGGGCATCGGGACCCTGTCGAGGTCTATCCGCGCCTGCTTTTTACTTTCAGCCATCATCCTTGCGAGGTCCATGAGAAGTCCGTCGCTTATATCCATCATCGCATCAGTTATATCATTTTTGACAAGGTCCTTCCACACGGGGTACGGAGGCCTCGGGCTCAAGAAACGGTCGACACACGCCTTATTGCCTTTCCCGCCGGCCTTGCCCTGCAGTATGGCAAGGCCCATCGCGGACTGCCCGAGACTGCCGGTCACGGCGATGAGATCGCCCGGGCGGGATTTGTCCCTGCCAAAATATTTCCCGCCGGCAAGCCTTCCCACGACCGATATATCGATAAAAAGATCCGACCGCGTGGCCACTGTGTCGCCGCCGAGAAGCGTCATGCCGAACTCGCCCGCCGCCCGCGCCATTCCCCGGTAAAGACGGGACATGTCTTTTGACGATACTCCCGGGGAAATGCCCGTTGTCACAAGATAAAACTCCGGCCGGGCGCCCATGGCGAGAACGTCCGATATGTTCGAATACAGCGCCTTCTTGCCGACAAAGTAGGGGTCCATGAACGAAAATTCAAAATGGATATGTTCAACCATCGCATCCTGTACAAAGACATATTGACCCTTATCGAAGTCGACAACAGCCCCGTCGTCGCCAATCCCCCTCACAACCCTATTACTTTTCCGCCCGAATTTCCGGACCACCGACAAAAATTTATTTTCCGATATCTCCATAGTTAGGACAGAAATATTAACTTATGGGAACAAACAAGGCAATAGTTCGGGTTCAAGGTTCAAAGTTCAAGGTTATGCAGGCTAAGAATTTTTCATATTCTCCGGATGAGTTTGTCGTGTTTGTAACCTTGAACCTTGAACCTTGAACCTTGAACTATTATTTATGGTACGGCCGTACCTTTTCCATGAACGCCTTGAGCTTGCGCTCGATGCCCCTGTCCGTGGGATGGTAGTACTGTTTGCCCCGGAGTTCTTCAGGAAGGTACGCCTGCTTCACGATGGCGTCGGGATAATCGTGGGGGTAGAGGTAGCCTTCGCCGTAGCCGAGTTCGTCCATGAGCTTTGTCGGTGCGTTGCGGATGTGCATCGGGACGGGATATTCGGGCAGGTCCCTTACGTCGCGGGCGGCGGCGCCGTATGCCGTGTACACGGCGTTGCTTTTCTCGCATAACGCGAGATAAACGGCCGCCTGGGCAAGGGCGAGGTAACCTTCGGGGGGACCGATGAATTTGAACGCCTCCGTGGCACTGATCGTCAGCGTGAGCGCCTGGGGGTCGGCATTGCCCACATCCTCCGAGGCGAAGCGGACAAGGCGCCGCATGATGTAAAGGGGGTCCTCGCCGCCTTCTATCATGCGGGCGAGCCAGTAGAGCGACGCGTCGGGGTCCGAGCCGCGGATGCTCTTATGCAGGGCGCTTATAAGGTCGTAATGCATCTCGCCGGTCTTGTCATACCGGGCGGTCTTTCTCTGGTATGCCTCCTGGACCGTTTCGTGGTTGATGGCCCGCCCACCCGCCGGGGCATCTTTGGCCATTTTCAAGCAGACTTCGAGCAGGTTCAGGGCGCGCCGCGCATCGCCGTCGGCAAGGTACGCGATCTCCTCGATCGTGTCCCGGTCAATGGATATTTTCGCGGCCTTAAGTTCTTCATCCTCACTGAGGGCCCGATCGAGTATCCGGGCAATATCCGGCGCTTCGAGGGGCTTCAGCGTCAGTACCCGCATGCGGGACAAAAGGGGTGAGATGATCTCAAAAGAGGGGTTTTCGGTCGTCGCACCGATCAGGATTATCGTGCCGTCCTCGACGTGTGGCAGGAACGTGTCCTGCTGGAGCTTGTTGAAGCGGTGGAATTCGTCCACGAAAAGTATGATCCGCTGATTGCGCGCCTTCTGAACGACCTCCTTGACCTCTTTCACGCCGATCGATACCGCGGAAAGCGACACGTAGGGAAGTTTCATGATGCGCCCGATGAGCCAGCCGATCGTTGTCTTTCCTACCCCGCTCGGCCCCCAGAAAATGAGCGACGGTATGTCGCCCCGCTCTATCAGGGTGCGCAGCATCTTGCCTTTTCCCAGGAGGTGTTCCTGGCCTACGACATCGTCGAGCGATCGCGGCCGTACCCTGTCAGCGAGCGGTTTTTCTTTCTTTCCCTTCAGTATCGTGTCGTCTGAAAATAACTCCATGCCGATCTCTCGATGGTGACTTTAAACACGGGCAAATATCTGGCAAGGCATAAAATAACGAGGTGTTTTATTAACCGGGAATCTTTGCTTTCGCCTCCGTTAAAAGGCGTATCAGTTCGTCGAGATTCTCCGGGGTAAGGGAAACACCTTTCTTTGTCGGGACCATTTCCCCTTCATCATTCTCAAAAAAATTCCGTACGTCTATGTATGTCTTTCCCTTGAATTCTTTGACGGTAACAATGATCTTGTCCGTTCCTGTTTTTTGTATTTCTCCAATTATCATTATGGCCCCCTCGGATGAGAACTTTTAGGTAAATATAGCATGATAAACAGGAAAAGTGTAAAGGCATCCTCCGCCGGATACACATAAGGACCGCCTTCAGCTTGCAATTTGGCGCACGTGTATCCTAGAATTATTCAAGGGGTTGTTTTTCATATCCTTAAGCGGTATTGAAAAACTTGTGAGGGGGCTAAAACATGTCAGGCAATGCGGTCGGAAGCAAGGGTTCTTTCCATTGGGCATTGGGTCATTCTTGCCGTATGTTTCGTTAACCTTTTCATAAATTATGCAATACGCCTGGGGTATGGCACCATCCTGCCCGAGATGATACGCACGATGGGTATTACCCGCAAGGATGGCGGGCAGATCTTCAAACGCCTATTTTTATGCGTACATCGTATTCTCGCCCTTTGTCGGGTACCTCACGGACCGGCTCGGCGCACGGGTGGTGATACCCGCTTTCGGTCTTGTCCTCGGCGTTGGCACTATCTTCATGGGAAGCGCTGAGTCGTTCTGGGGGGCCGCCATCCCGTTCCTTTTCGTGGGGATCGGTGCGGCGGCAATGTGGACACCCATCATTACGCTCGTCCAGCGCTGGTTTGACCTGCACAGGCGGGGGATGGCACTCGGCATCCTCTCGGCAGGGTTCGGCCTCGGTTTTGCCGCGACGGGCAAGCTCTACCCCCGTCATCGTCTCCCACTGGAGCTGGCGCTATACCTGGTATATCTTCGGCGCAGCCGCACTGTGCATGAATCCTGATCAACATTATTCTTCTGCGGTCGAGGCCCGAGGATACGGGACGCCAACCCTGGGGCACAAAGGCGGATGAACCGGTTGCGGCAGCAGCTCCGGCGAAACAGCAGTCATGTTACGGCGAGATCCTGTCGGCAAGAAGGTTCTGGATGATCGCTGCCTCGTATTTTTGCATCGGCGCCACCCTGTATATGGTCACGACCTTCATGGTCGACTATGCACGGTATGAGCTGGGCTTTCCTTACGACCGGGCGTCTTTCCTCGCCACGATGCACGGGATAGGGCAGGTCATAGGCGTATTAACCCTGCCCCTTCTCTCCGATTATCTCGGCCGGAAAAAGACGATATCCATTTCGAACCTCTGTATAGCCGCAATGATCGTCTGGATAATTCTCGCGAAGGGCAACGTGGGCCTTCTCTACACGGGCATCCTGCTCTTCGGGATATTTTACGGGTCGACATTCCCCTTATACGGCGCCTGCGGCGGTGATTATTTCAGGAAGGAGATAATCGGGACCGTCATCGGTGCGTTCACCCCGTTCTATGCCTTCGGAGCCATCACCGCCCACTGGTTCGGCGGATACGTCCGCGACGTGACCGGCTCATTCCTGGTCCCCTTCATGGTAGCCGTCGTCCTTGGCGTCATCGCCTCGGGACTCATGATGATGGTGAAGAAGGAGCCGGATGCGGAGATAGCGTAAATAACGTTCTACGTTCCGCGTTCTACGTTCCGCGTTAGAGACGCATATGTGCTATCAGCGACATCATTCCGGCAGCAATTTCAGAGATTCTGAGCCTGTGTGTTTTGTTTTTAACGTAGAACGTAGAATGCGGAACGTAGAACGAATCACCGTCCTATCAGTATCCCCCCCTGTCCCGTATAAAAGATCCCCGCCAGTGCGCCGGTCATGAAGCAGGCGATGTTGGCGGCGAAGAGTGCCCAGAGGCCGATGACGGCGATGTCCTTCGTCCGCTCGGGTACGAGGGTCGATGTCCCGCCGACGAATATCGCAAGGGACGGTATGTGCGCGAATCCGCACAGGGCATATGTGGCAATGAAGACGCTTCGCGGATCGGCTATTTTTCCCGCCTTAACGAGAAGGCTTAAGTCCTGATAGGACTTGACCTCGGTCATGATGATGCGCTCGCCCAGTATCCTTGCGATCTGGGGGGCATCCTCGAGCGGGACACCCATCGCGACCGTGAAGGGATAGAAGACATAGCCGAGGACAGTGTTGAGGGTAATGTCGACCGGCCTTCCGAAAGCGGACCCCATTATTTTCCCGAGATACGCGAGACCGTTGTCGAACAGGGCCACGAGGCCGATAAATGCGATGAGAAGCGCAGCGATACCGACGACCATCTTTACCCCGGTCATCGATCCGTTTATGATCGCCTCGATCGGGTTGCCGGCCTTTTCGTATTCAACCTTCACTATCTTCCCCCGGGTAAGGGGTGTGCCCGTCTCCGGGAAGATCATCTTTGACGCTATGATCGCGGCGGGCGCAAGAAGGATGGATGCGGAGATGAGATGGCCGGCTGCCGTGGGGAAGATCCCGGAAAGGATGATGACGTAGAAACCGAGGACGCTCGAAGCGATCGTCGCCATTCCGGTTGTCAGTACGACCATGAGCTCCGACCGCGTCATCTCTTTCAAATAAGGGCGGATCGTGAGGTTCGATTCGATGCCGAGGAATATCTGGGCGGACGCGCACAGCGACTCGGCCCCGCTTATCCCCATGACCTTGACGAATACCCGGGCAAACAGGGCGATAAGCCGCTCCATGATCCCGACATAGTACAAAAGCTCCATAAGCGCCGCAAAGAATATGATCGACGGCAGCGCCTGAAACGCGAGGATGAAACCGATAGAGCCGGGCTGTCCGGGAGAGAGTGCAAGCGGGCCGAAAAGAAAGCGGATACCTTCGAAAGCCCCTTCGATGATCTGCATCGTGACATCGTTGAGGACAAGGAAAAACTTCGACCCGAAGGGAACGAGAAAAACAAAGAGCGCGAACAGGACCTGCAGCGCGATCCCCCATATGATGACGCGAAGACTGATACCGCGTTTTGAATGGGAGAAGAGGATCAAAAATCCGATAAAAGCCAGTAATCCAACCGCAGAGATCCCGTTGTAAATTGTCATGCCATCAATCCCCAACTAAAGGTTCAAAGTTCAAGGTTCAAAGTTAAAAAACAAAAGCTTAAATTTTGCCCAACCCGGAATGAATACCCTATAGTTTCTAACCTTGAACTTTGAACCTTGCTTTACAATACCAATTCCCGTTCCCGTTGACAAGAACGAACGCCTGCTTGCACTTTACTTGGCGCGGCCACCTGTGATAAAAAATTGCCTGTATCATATTAATCTTTTTCTCGAGGAGACGATGATAACGGGCATAGGGAGTTTCCCCTTCACAGGCATCGACGAAACGATCGACCTTATTTTTTCAACATGCAAGGAGATACCCTTCTGGCCGCAGTTGCCGAAGCGGTCCCAGCTCGAGAACATGTATGCGACATTTCTCGAAGGCGTGCCGTGCATTGTCAGCGACGAAGAAAAGAACACCATATATATGGACACGACGCGGACGGAGGGCATCGAGGAGTTTTACGAGAATGTGGCCGCGGAGAATGTAAAGGCGTTCGCCATATCCGAAAAATATGCACCGGGCTTTTACAGGTTCCTCGACAGGCTCAAAGAAGTGGAAGACGATGTCCGGTTCATCAAATGCCAGATAACCGGGCCTTTCAGCATGGGGCTCGGCCTCAAAGACGAGAACGACAAACCGGTCATTTATAACTTCGCCTTTTACGACATCATAAAGAAGGCGCTCAATATGAAGGCGAAATGGATGACCGGGGCGATACAGGAACGGTATCCCGGTACCGATATCATCATGTTCTGTGATGAACCGTACATGGTTTCGTTCGGTTCGGCATATATATCCATCCCGCGCGAGGATGTCATCGCGTCGCTCAACGAGGTCATCGACGGGGTCCCGGCGCGCTGCGGCATACATATCTGCGGGAATACGGACTGGTCCGTCCCTTTTCAGTCTGACATAGAAATCGTCAATTACGACGCCTTCTCGTACCTCGACACCATTTTCTATTTCACCGAGGACCTGAAGGAATTCCTTGAGCGCGGCGGCTGGATCGCCCCCGGCGTCGTCCCCTCATCCCCCGACGTCATGAACGAGACACCCGACTCCGTCCGGGACCGCGCCGCACTTTTCATCGAGAAGATCGCGGGCGTGACCGTCCCCGACACGGACAGCATCCTCTTCACAACAAGCTGCGGCCTCGGAAGCCTCAGCGAAGAAGAGGCAAGAAGGGCGATGGAGCTGCTCAAGCAGTTATCGTACTAAGAATCGTTCTACGTTCCGCGTTCTACGTTCTACGTTAAAAAGCAGGCGATACCCCCGCCGTCATTCCGCCGGCTTTTGCGGCGGAATGACAGCGTCTTTAGGTTTTTTCAACAAATGAAAAACAAAGACACTGGACCCCGGCAAGCCGGGGTGACGGTATGAATACAATGTACTTTTTTCTAACGTAGAACGTAGAACGTGGAACGTGGAACGTCTTTTACTTCCCTTTAAACACCGGTTTTCTTTTCTCCAGGAACGCCTTTGCCGCCTCGACATGGTCCTCCGTCTCGGAAAGCAGGGACAACTGGGACGATATATAATCGAGATGCGCGCGTAATGTACTTGTTGTTCCCTGGTACACCGCCCGTTTCATCATGCGTACGGCGAGAGGGGGCATGCCGGCTATGCGTGAGGCGAGCTTCATTGCCTCATCCATCAATTTGTCGTGAGGGACGACACGGTTGACGATGCCGAGCGACAGGGCCTGACCGGCGTCGAGGACATCGGCGGTGAGGAAAAGCTCAAGGGCCTTTGCTATACCGACGAGCCGGGGCAGGAACCACGCACCGCCGTCACCCGGGCACAGGCCCATGAGGATGTATGATTCGCCGAGCTTTGCCCTGTCCGAGCATACGCGCATATCGCACATGATCGCCATGTCCATTCCCGCTCCCATGGCCGCGCCGTTTATTGCCGCAATGACGGGCTTGTCGAGGTCCTCGAGGGTGAGTATTATGCGATGGACCCCTTCCCACAGGAAGCGCTTCATGTCCCAGGACCGCAGCTTGCCTTCCGCCATGTCCCGGATATCGCCCCCGGAACAGAACGTGTCCCCTGCCCCGGTCACCACGACGACGGTAACCCCGTCATCCTTCTTCGCCTCTTCGAGGTATTCGCGCCAGAGCCTGATCATGTCGGGACTGAACGCGTTGCGTGCATCGGGCCTGTTGATGGTGAGCCGGGCAATGTTCCCTTCCTTCGCATAGAGCATGTGGGGGGTCGTCATGTTCGTAGGTCTCCTTCGTTGTGATGTGCCGTGAACCGCGTGTGCCTTCAACAGTAAATCATTTCCCTCACGTCAGGTCAAGCCGCCAAAAACCCTTTGCTTTCCGCGTTCTTCGTTGACTTTTGAGGCATCTTAGGTCTATATATTAGGTCGAAAATGAAGAAGCATCACACACGCCTTCCGAAGATTCGGAACATTGGTATCGCAGCCCATATCGATGCCGGCAAGACGACGGTAACGGAACGGGTCCTGTATTATACGGGCCGGACCCACAAGATAGGCGAGGTGCATGAAGGCACGGCCGTGATGGACTACCTGCCGCAGGAGCAGGAGCGGGGCATCACGATCACCTCCGCCGTCACGACCCTTTACTGGGATGACCACGAGGTCCAGCTCATCGACACGCCGGGGCATGTCGACTT
This sequence comes from Syntrophorhabdaceae bacterium, assembly GCA_963666485.2. Classification (GTDB taxonomy): domain Bacteria; phylum Desulfobacterota; class Syntrophorhabdia; order Syntrophorhabdales; family Syntrophorhabdaceae; genus Delta-02. The sequence continues at coordinate 1,306,694 of CAXXUO010000001.1, forward strand.
CACGATCGAGGTCGAAAGGTCCCTGAGGGTCCTCGACGGGATGGTCGCGATATTCTGCGGCGTCGGCGGCGTCGAGCCCCAGACGGAGACCGTGTGGCACCAGGCGGACAAATACCACGTCCCCCGCATCGCCTTTATAAACAAGCTCGACCGTATCGGGTCCGATTTTTTCCGCGTCATCGACATGATCGTAGAGAAGTTCGGTGCTGACCCGATACCCCTGCAGATACCCCTCGGACGCGAAGACGGTTTTTATGGCGTCGTCGACCTTATCACGATGCAGGCCATTGCCTGGGAAGACGAGGACCTCGGCGCGACGTACCGGACGATATCCATACCCGCCGAGTACAGGGAACAGGCATCCCTGTACAGGGAAAGGCTTTTTGACAAGCTGTCCCTCTTCGATGACGAACTGATGGAACTCTATCTTGAAGGCCTGGAGATCGAGCCGTCGAGAATATACAGCGCTTTGCGGAAGGGCACGATCGCCCTCAAGTGCGTCCCCGTCCTGTGCGGTGCCGCATTGAGGAACAAAGGGATCCAGCCGCTCCTCGACGCCGTTGTGCGCTACCTGCCTTCCCCGCTCGATGTACCGGCGGTCACCGGCGAAAACCCTGTCACGCATGAACTGGAAGAACGCAAGGCGAGTGATGACGAAGATCTTGCCGCGCTTGCCTTCAAGATAGTGATGGAAGAGGGCAGGAAGCTTACATATATCAGGATATATTCCGGTTCGCTCAAAGTGGGCGGTGATGTCTATAACGTCAACCTCGGAAAGAAAGAGAAGATATCACGCATATATAAGATGCATGCCAATCACAAGGACAGGATCGAAGAGGCGCGGGCAGGTGCCATCGTCGGCATCGTCGGCCTCAAGGAGACCTCGACCGGCCAGACGCTGACCGGGTCGAAACCGATACTGCTCGAGCCCATCGAGATCTACCAGCCGGTCATCTCCGTCGCCGTGGAGGCGGCCCGTAACGTAGACCAGGACAAACTGATCCTCGCCCTGCAAAGGATAACACAGGAAGACCCGACGTTCGTTATGAAGACGGACGAGGATGCTTACCAGACGATCGTTTCCGGCATGGGAGAGTTGCACCTCGACGTGATCATGCACCGCATCAGGGAAGAATTCGGCGTAGAGGTCCATGTCGGGAAGCCGCAGGTCGTCTACAAGGAAAGCATCGAAAACGAAATATCCTGCGAGCATTCCTTCGAGAAGATGATCAACAATGTCTCCTGCAAGGGCTGGGTGTCCTTAAAGATCTCGCCCAACAAACGGGGCGAAGGCACTATGATCATCTCCCGGATAACGGAAGAGAACCCGGTTTTCCCCTTTGTGAACGCGGTGGAGGAAGGCGTCACGGAGGCATCAAGCATTGGCGTCCTCAAAGGGTACCCCTTAACGGACGTCCGCGTCGAAATTATCAACGCGACGTTCAACAACCCGGACTTTGCCCGTCTTACCCTCAAGATGGCGGCATACGACGCCTTTCGCGACGCATGCCTGCAGGCGGGGCCGGTCCTGCTCGTTCCCATCATGTCGCTCACAGTCACGGTACCGAACGAATTCCTCGGGGACATCATAGCAGACCTCAATTCACGCAGGTGCCAGATCGCAAATATAGCGACGAAGGACAAGTACACGATAGTCGAGGCACACGCCCCGCTCACGAACATGTTCGGGTATTCCACGGACATCCGCTCCCTGTCGCAGGGACGGGCATCGTTCACAATGTATTTTTCACACTATGACAGGATAGAAAATGGATAATCTCGGTGAGGTGCTCAAGGAACTGCGCGGGGCCGGAGGCTTCATATCCGGCGACCACATCGCCGGGAAACTCAGCGTATCGAGAACGGCCGTCTGGAAATACATGAACCAGCTCGAGCGCTACGGGTATGATATCGATAAATCGAAAGGCAAGGGGTACCGGCTCGTCAATACGCCGGACAGGCTGTACGCGTGGGAGATCGACCGGTTCAGGACGTCAGCCGTCATCGGGTCAAAGATAATCCACAAGGATAATCTCGATTCCACGAACAGTTTCGCGTTCGCGCAGGCCATGGGCGGTGAACCCGAGGGCACCTGCGTGGTCGCGGAGTCCCAGAATAAAGGAAAAGGAAGGCTTGGCCGCAAATGGTCGTCGCCTGAAGGCAGGAACATCTACCTGTCCGTTATACTGCGGCCGTCCGTTCATCCCTCGGTCGTCTACCCCATAACGTTCCTGTCCTCCCTTGCGGTGTCGGACACGATAGCGCAACTGACGGGGTTGAAGCCCAGTCTCAAATGGCCGAACGATGTCCTGGTCGGCCCGAGGAAGATATCGGGAACGCTCATCGAGCTTTCTACAGAAGCCGACATGGTGCGTTTCGTTGTGATCGGGATCGGCCTTAACGTGAATATGGAAATGAAAGACATGGACAAGGAGATCAGGGCAAAAGCGACATCTTTTCTCGTCGAAACCAAAAAAACGTTTGAAAGACCGCGTGTGTGTGGTATTCTTTTGTCCAATCTTGAACAATATTACGGGGTTTTCAAAAATGATGGCCCGCAGGCCATATGTGATATCTGGGAGCAAAAGGCGCAGATCAGGGGCAAATATCTCGAGATCAACCAGATGGGCGAGATGTATGCCGGACTGGCGCAGGGCATTGACCGCGATGGCGCCATTCTCCTCGATATAGACGGCACCACGAAAAAAATTCTTGCAGGAGATGTGAACTTCTAATGCTACTCGTCATTGATATCGGAAACACCAACATCGTATTTGGCGTCTATCATGAAGGCAAGCTCGTCAACCACTGGCGTCTGTCGACCGCCATGACGAAGACGGTCGATGAATACGCCATTCTCCTCAACAGCCTTCTGTACATCGAAAAGATCAGGCTGAATGAGATACACAGCGCAATATTATCATGCGTTGTCCCGCCGCTGCTCATTCCGTTCGAGATCGTGTGCAGGAAGTATATCGGCATCATGCCGATCGTTGTCGAGCCCGGCATCAAGACCGGCATGCCCGTTCTCTACGAAAATGCCGTCGAGCTGGGCGCAGACCGTATCGTCAACGCGGTCGCCGGCTATGAAAAATACAAAAAGGCACTCATCATCGTCGATTTCGGGACCGCTACGACGTTCGACTACATCACACCAAAAGGGGAGTATGCCGGCGGCTCCATCGCCCCGGGCATCCTCATCTCCCTCGATGCCCTCTTCGAGCGTGCGTCCAAGCTCCCGCGCGTCGAGCTCGTCCAGCCGAAGACCCTGATCAGCAAGAACACGGTCCAGGCGATGCAGGCAGGCATCACCTACGGGTATGTCAGCCTTGTCGACGGGATCGTCAAGAGGATGAAGCAGGAGGTAAGGACCGATCCCCTCGTCATCGCGACGGGCGGACTGTCAAGCCTCATTTACAAGGGCTCGGAGACGATCGACGTCGTCGATGAGTTCCTGACGCTCGAGGGGCTCAAGATACTGTACGAAAAGAATAAGGACCATCATAAGTTTAAATAAGTTCAAGGTTCAATGTTCAAGGTTCAACGTTAAAGAAGCTGAAAACCGGAAAGCGGCTTCAGCTTTTTTGACGAAAATGCACACTGGGCATATATTGTCTTAGAAATATGCGAGGTGGAAGATGAAAAAGAATGTTATCGCGGTCTTGTTTATATGTGCTATGGCCCTCCTGGGGTGTGCGGCATCGGTTGGGGTGGGAACCGGGTATTCATTTCTCGATACGATCCCGCCGGGCAGTGCGCCGGTGCCTGTGACGCAGGGGGAAAGGCCGGTTGTTGCCGTGGGTCCTGTCGGGGTCCCCGGGTACATTGTCCGGGCGAAAACGATAATGGAATCCACGATCAGCCTGGCCAATATTTCTTCGGCGGACGAAAGGGACGCTGTTCTCTACAGGGAGATCCCGCGGGTCGTTACCGTAAATATCGGGAATCTCCTGGCACCGAAAGGGATTGCCGTCGTATCGACCGGCATGCGGTCGACCAAAGGGGATTACAGGATCGCCGTCGATTTGAGCGCTTTTGATGTTACGCAGTTCAACACCCTTGAGACCAAGGGGCAATGGGCCCTGTATAAAGGCGCCGACGCAGCGCCGGTCACGGTCAGGAATATTTCTTTTTCGACGCCGATCGCAGGCAATGATACTGCCGCGGTCCGGTCGGCAATGAGCCGGGCCCTTGCGGATCTGGCCACAATGATTGTCAGGGATTTTGAAGGGTCCCTCGGAACGAGGTAGTTCCCCGGGGAAATGTGACTATTTCTCTGTTTTTTCTTCTACTTTGATCTTTTTCTTTTTAAGGCGTGTCTTGCCTGTCGAGCCGCGCCATATTTTTCCTCTTTTCGTCCGTTTGTCGCCTTTACCCATGCTTTTTGATCTCCTTTCCGGCGTTCTTTGCCGTTTAGACTGCCCGGCTAAAATTTCTTAGCGTAGGAGGCGGGGAAAAGTCAACCCTTTTTGCAGAAGACCCCCGTGTTGACGCCTTATAAGCCCGGGACGGGCGGAAAAAAAGTGCCTTTTATGATAAAATGAGCCGTATGATCGTTCGGTTCATTTGTGCTAAATACCTCGCGGGAGAATGCAGGGATGACGAGGTGGAGACATGCGAGCACCGTCGGCCCCATCGCGCGTCCATCGTGTGCAACGACCCCCTGATCGTATGCGATGACGGGTCACCCACCCGGTGCATCCCCGTTCTCGATGCCGACAATATCGATGAGTGATCCCTTAAAATAGTACAGCGCGCCGCGGGTTGTGTTATAGTAATTCTTCCCGGACCAACCGATATGGACCAGACTGCAAGCCTGAAAAGAAATGCTCTCCTCGCCGCTGTCCTGAGTTCGTTCCTTGGGCCTTTTATCGCCTCGTCCATCACCGTCGCCCTGCCCGCCATAGGCTCCGACCTTTCCATGGATGCGATATCGCTTGGCTGGATCGCGACCGCGTATCTTCTTGCTGCCGCGGCATTCCTTGTCCCCGTGGGAAGGGCCTCCGATATCTACGGCCGCAAGAGGACCTTCATCTGGGGGATGGTGCTGAGCATCATCTCTTCGGCCCTCGCCGCTTTTGCCACATCCGGCGCGTGGCTCATCGTCTGGCGGGTGGTCCAGGGCATAGGCAGTTCCATGATCTTCGGCACCGGCATAACCATCGTGACGTCCGTCTACCCCGTGAATGAGCGGGGCAGGGCCCTCGGGATAACCCTCACGTCCGTCTATATCGGCCTTTCCGCAGGCCCTTTCATCGGGGGCGTCCTGACATCGGCGTTCGGCTGGAGGAGCCTTTTCGTCGTCAATGTGGTGATCGGGCTGACCGTTGTCATTGTGACCCTGTGGAAGATCAGGGAAGAATGGGCCGAAGCAAAGGGTGAACGGTTCGATATCACGGGCTCGGTCCTTTATGCCGGTGCATTTACTGCCGCGATGTACGGATTGACGCTGCTGCCTTCAGCGAACGGCTTCTTTTATCTTGCGGCCGGCGTTGCGGGATTTGTCCTCTTCTGCCTCTGGGAACTCAGGTGCGCCCACCCCGTCCTCGAGATCCGCCTCTTCCTGAACAACAGGGCGTTCCTGTACTCCAACCTCGCGACGCTGATCAACTACAGTGCGACCTTCGCCGTTACATTCCTGATCAGCCTCTACCTGCAATACGCGAAAGGGTTGAGCCCCCGGGCTGCGGGTCTTATACTGATCTGCCAGCCGTCAATGCAGGCCGTCCTGTCGAGCTATGCAGGCAGGCTCTCGGACCGGGTCGAGCCGCGCATTGTTTCATCGTGCGGCATGGCCCTGCTTACGATCGCCCTTATCATCTTCGGGTTTATCGGCAGGGATATGCCCCTTTCGCTCATTATCTTCAACCTTCTCTTCCTCGGCTGCGGTTTTGCGCTTTTTGTCTCGCCGAACACAAACGCCGTCATGAGTTCGGTGGACAAGAAGTTTTACGGGGTCGCGTCAGGGACACTGGCGACAATGCGGGTCGTCGGCCAGACCTTCAGCATGGGCATAGTGATGTTCATCTTTACGGTCTTTATCGGGAAGGTCCAGATCGCTCCCCAGTACTACGAGCAGTTTCTCCGCAGTATCCGGGTCGTGTTCTTTATATTCGCTTTCCTGTCGTTTCTCGGCATATTCGCGTCGCTCGCACGGGGGCGGATCCGCACCGGCTCCTGAGATATCCGCTTAGCATCACCCGATAAGTGCCAACACATTGCCGCGGCCTAAAAACCCCGTCATACCCGCTTTGAGGCTGGGTCACAATTACCCCCCCCGCCGTCATCCCGGCCCCCGAGCCGGGACCCAAGGTTTTTCTTTTCGGTTTTTCAAGAATTAAGTAAAAACGACAAACATAAGTAAAAACAGAACCTTGGGTCCCGGGTCAAGCCCGGGATGACGTCGGCAATGTAACGTCGGCATCTAAAATATACCCTGTTTGGATGCCATTAACGAATTGCGACACAGCCTCAAAGCGGGAATGACGAAGGGTAGGGGGTATAATTTTCGTACACTATATGCTAGCGGTCTCTTGGTGCATGACGGCGTGGCACAGAATATACAATTACCAATTACCTCGTGAGCAGCACCGGGCACCGGGCCTTCTTCAGCACGTTTCTCGCCACGGAACCGACAAAATATTTTGCAAGCCCGCTCTTTCCGAGAGACGCTATAACGATAAGATCGAAGCCCCCGGCCTTCTGTTGCCGGAGTATCTCTTCATAGGCGATCCCCTTTGCAATATCGCAGCTTACCTCGATATCGGCGGAACCCTGGCACCGGGCGACCTGCGCCCTCATGCTCTGGAAAGCGCCCTCCAGCTGTTGTTTTTCGAATGCCTCGATCGCCTGCATCGGTATCGAATAGTCCGACAGGGCATACGACAGGTCGAGTGGTATGACGTGGATCAGGTGAAGTGCAGCATTGTACTGCCGGGCGATATCAATGCCCTGTTTCAGGGCCTGGTCGGAAGCTTCGGAAAAATCCGTCGGCACGAGGACCTTCGAAGGCCTCAGCATGGCTCCCCCCTTTACGGCTATACACCGGTATGGAGCGTCTTAGCCCTTGGTAAGCAGAACGGGGCAGGTGGCGCCTTTGAGGACGTTGCGGGCAACTGAGCCTGTGAAGTATTCTGCGAGGCCGGTGTGGCCGAGTGAGGAGATCACGATGAGATCTATCCCTCTTTCCTTTTGATACTTGAGTATTTCCGTGACCGGGTCGCCTTTTATGACCCGGGGAAAGACCTTCAGCTGTCTGCCGGCGCCTATCTGGTCTTTGAATTCGATCATCTTGCCTTCCGCGACCCGGATGCGTGTTGTTTCCAATTCCTTTATGCCTTCCGGTGAGGCCTCTTTTCCTGCGAATTCGTATTCATACATCGTGTGGATCCTCATTTCGACGACATGAAGTATATGCAGTTCAGCCCCGTATTCCTCGGCGATATCAGCGGCCTGTTTGAGCGCAATATTGGAATAACGGGAAAAATCGGTAGGTACCAGGATCTTGGTAGGTTTCAGCATGTCCAACCTCCTCTAACCGAATTTAGGTTCTCTTGAAATAATTATAGCACAGAAAAGATGGTTCAAGGTTTAAGGTTCAAGGTTCAAAGGAAAGGCAAAAAAGGCGATTCACGATTTAATATTCGTGGGTTAGTGAAGGGAAAGAAAAGATGGTTCCACGTTCCAGGTTCCACAGTTCCACGAAAAGGCAAAAGGCGATTTGAGGTTCAATGAAGGGGGAAAAAGACGGTTCTAGGGGCGAGCAAAAGGACAACGGCAATACTGTCTCCCTCTTTTTTAGGGGGATATTGCCCAAAGAGCGTCTCCTTTTTCGTGGAACTGTGGAACCTGGAACGTGGAACCATCTTTTAACAGGTCTATGGGGGACATTACCGACCGAGCGACGTCTTTTACATTGAACCTTGAACCTTGAACCGTCTTTTAGCACGTCTGCTGCGTGCGGCACGAGAGCACTTGAGAATCACGGCTTGTATCGCGGAAGACGGTGATGCCTTTGAGGCCCATCTCCCAGGCCTTGAAGTAGATTGACCGTATATCATCCGGGGTTGCTGTTGCGGCGACGTTGACCGTCTTCGAGACGGCGTTGTCGACGTGGTCCTGAAATGCTTTCTGAATCGCTAAATGCCATCCGGGGCCGACGTCGTATGCCCGCCTGAAGAGTTTTTTCAGGCGGTCCGGGTCCAGGATGCCGTCCATTTCCTTGTACAGGTGATCGGTCACATCCACCCGAAGCCCCCCGAAAAGTATCCGGGAATATTCAATGTCGTAGACAGGTTCGATGCCGCTCGATGTCCCTGCGAGGATGCTCAAGGTGCCGGTCGGGGCTATCGTAGTCGTAGTCGCGTTCCTCAAGGGGACATCTTTCTTCTCCCAGGTGCTTCCCGTGTAATTCGGGAACACGCCGCGCTCTTCGGCGAGTTCCCGGGAGGCGGCCTTCGATTCACTGTTAATGAAATACATCAGGTCACGCGCGGCGGTGACGGCCTCATCGGAATCGTACGGGATGCCCCTCTTTATGAGCATATGTGCGAAACCCATCACCCCGAGGCCTATCTTCCGGTTCGCCCGGGACATGTCCCGGATAGCATCAATGGGGTATTTCCCGGCGTCGATACTGTCGTCGAGGAAACGCACCGCGTCATGGACGAGGACCTTCAGCCTGTCGTAATCCATCCGCCCCATCCGTACGATCTTCGAGACATCTATGGAACCGAGGCAGCAGGATTCGTAGGGAAGAAGCGGCTGTTCGCCGCACGGGTTCGTGGACTCGATACGGCCGAGCTGCGGGGTCGGGTTGGACCTGTTGATCGTATCGATAAAGATAAGGCCCGGCTCGCCCGAACCCCAGGCGGACCGCGCGATAAGATCGAGAAGGTCGAGGGCCCGCACCGACCGTACGGTCCCGTTGTCCCGCGGGTTGACGAGTGCAAAAGGCCGGTCGTCCCGGCAGCATCGGAAAAATTCGTCGGTAGCTGCAACGGACAGGTTGAAGTTGGCCAGTTCACACGGGTCGTTCTTGATGGTTATAAACTCTTCTATGTCGGGATGGTCGATCCGCAGGATACCCATGTTTGCACCCCTGCGCGTGCCGCCCTGCTTGATGACCTCCGTCGCCATGTTGAACACCCGGATGAAGGATACCGGGCCGCTTGCCGCTCCCATTGTCGATCGGACGACATCGCCTTTCGGCCGCAGGCGGGAGAAGGAGAAACCCGTTCCGCCTCCGCTCTGGTGGATCTTTGCCGTCTCTTTGACCGATTCGAAAATGGAATCCAGCGAATCTTCCACCGGGAGGACAAAACACGCCGCCAGCTGCCCCAGGTCGCGGCCGGCGTTCATCAGGGCAGGCGAATTCGGCAGAAATTCGAGGCTGTTCATCATCTCGAAATAAATGTCGGATATCCTGCGGTGCGATTCTCCATCGCGGGACCCGCTCGCCGAGGCAACGTGATCGGCCACGCGGCGGAACATATCTTCCACGGTCTCTAAGGGCATCCCTGCCTCGTCCCGGGCGAGATATCTTTTTTGAAGGACTGTAAGGGCAATATCGTCGATCATGCTGATGTCCTCGTTACATAGTACGAAGCGCCGCCGGGGGTGTCAAGCGCCGCGCCACTGTACGCGCCACTTATGGTTTTGCCAAAAATATCCTGCTGTGCTATTCTTTGCAGATCAAATAAAACTTAACGGGGGCAGCCATGAAAACTATTTCCCTGATCGCGGCAGTGGTATGTTTGGTCCTGTGCATTGTATTGCCGTCCTTCGGCGCGGAACCGATCAAGGTCGGCATCGTCGACACGTATACCGGGCCGGCGCTGACATATTCGCAGGACGTGCTGGACGGGTTCAAACTTGCCGTCGATGAGGTCAATGCGAAAGGCGGTGTGCTGGGGAGAAAGATCGAATTCGTTGTCCGGGACGATAAGTTCAAACCGGACATTGCGCTCACGATGGCAAAGGACCTTGTGTTGAAGGAGCACGTGGACCTTATTATCGGCACGACGAACAGCGCGGCCGCCCTTGCCATATCGGACTTTGCCAAAAAGGAGAAGATCCCCTTCATCGTTACGGATGCGAAGAGCGAGAAGATAACCGGGGAAAAGGGACATCGGTACGTTTTCAACATGAATGAGAACACGGCCATGATCGGCAAGGCGACAGCGATCGTACTGGCGAAGAAGCCGTACAAGAGGTATTTCATAGCCGGGGAAGACTACGAGTTTGGCCACGCATGCGCTGATGCGGTATGGAAGAACCTGAAGGCCCTGAAACCGGATGTGCAGCTCATCGGCCAGTCATGGAGAAAGGTGGGTGAGGCGGACGTTGTACCCTATCTCACGGCGGTGCTCCAGGAGAAGCCGGATTTCGTCATCCATGCTTCGGGCGGAAGCGGTGTCGTGAACCTGCTCAAGACCATAAAAGCCATGGGCTTCAACACGAAGGTCCCGTCATACCAGCATAACGCCACGGAGCTTGCAGCGCTTGCACCGCTCGGGATGGAGGCGCCCGAAGGGATAATGGGAACGAGCAATTACCATTACTATTTCCCGTCGACCCCCGAGAACAAGGCGTTCGTTGCCAAATTCCAGAAGGCATACAAGCGGTACCCGAGATCGACCGCCCTGTACGGCTATATTACCGGCCAGTTCATCGCGAAGGCGTACGAGAAGGCAAAGTCGGCAAACCGCGAAAAATTTATCGATGCGATGAGCGGTTTGTCCATCAATTCGCCTGTCGGCAAGATCGACGTGCGTTCATGCGATCACCAGGCGACTTTGCCCATGTTCTTCGGTGTGACGAAGAAGGTTGCCGGATATGATTTCCTCATCGCTTCCGATATCGTCACCATTCCCGGAAAGGACTATCTGCCGACATGCGACGAAGTGCTGAAATCGAGGAAATGATCAAATATCTTTGATCTTTATGTTCGCTGCGGACCTGTCCATGTTTTGAAACAGGTTTTGCAGCGAGAGAGCTGTCGGGTCATTGTGATCCATGGGAAGGCCGCCTACCTGGGCGGTCTTTTCATATGCATCGATGACGTCCTTGATCGTCGTGCCGCTTATCGGCCGGGCAGGCTGATACGTTGACATCCGGCGCGGACCCCGTGTTATCTCCGACACAAGGTCAACATCCACGAGGTTGAGAAGGATGTGCCTGACAAAGCGCTCGGGAATGGCGAGCTCCTTCGAGATCTGCCCCGATGTCAGGGGGTGTTGTCCGTTTTCGAACCTCATTGCCAGGAGATGGAATATGCGCAGCATGATAAGCCGCCTGCCGGATACGCCGATCCGTGAAAAATCCGGGTGAAACCCGTATGTTTCGTAATTCTCCACCGCGTTGGCCGTCTCGGCACCAAAAAGGACGATGAGCCAGCTTGTCTGGAGGTATGCGAGGAAGAGCGGGATAGCCGCGAAGCTTCCGTAGATCGCGCTCTGGGTCGTGACCCCGATCTGAAACTTTATATATGCCCATTGCACGAGCTGGATGAGGACACCCGACACGATGGCAGCTATGAGCGCAGAACGGAACGAGATCCGTGTGTTCGGCATCACGAGGAACAGGAGCACGAGCAGCATGCATATCGAGACGTAGGGAAGGAGCCTCAAGAGAAACAGTATGGGGCCTCCCAAAAACGCGATATCATGTATGAAGCCCGTGACCTCACCGGCTATGAGCACGTTGACGCTGCTCCACAGGGCGAACAATATAGGGGCCAGCACGATCATGGACAGGTAGTCGGTAAATTTCCGGATGATCGTCCGGGACTGACGCGCCTCCCATATCGTGTTGAAGCTTTCCTCGATCCGGCTCAATATCGAGATCACCGTCCAGAAAAGAATGACGGCCCCGAACCCGACGATAACCTCACCTTTGGCATTTGCAAGCATCGAACGCGAAAAATCGATGATCCTCGCGGTGATGTCTCCTTGCCAGTTGAGGTCCCTGCCCACCTGCATGATCTGGCGGACAATGAGCTTTTCGAGACCGAAGCCCTTGGTGATAGCAAAGAGGACCGCAAAGAGGGGGACTATGTTCAGGAGCGAATAATAGGTAAGAACGGACGCGCTGCGCTGGCAATCGTCCTTTTCAAACCTGACGGAGGCCATGATGACGATTCGCAATACGCGCAGGGCCCACGCCTTGAAGGAGGGGTACTTTTGGAGGTCGGCCTTCCAGATGCCGTTCTGCAGAAAATCCATTATCCGCGATATCATGATCGAGCCTATTACAAAATGTTCCACATACCGGGGTTCCAGTCAAGAACGATCCGGTGCTTCCCCGGGATCACCTTGCCCTGCCCGGTGCACGCGCAAAGCCGAATGGTTTGTCCAGCCTGCTGATGGGTTACTATATCGGAATATCATTCCCAATTGAAGCATATTGGTTTTTTTATTCAAAATCAATGGGTTAGCCTGTTGCCCGGCAAAAAAATCTTGTTTTTCTTTTGGTAAAACAGGTCATAAAGGTATACAATAAAAATCAAAATCGGTCCTGACCATCGAATTTTTTACTTTTATTGGGGGGTATTTTTTTCTATGGAAACCATAAAGATCACGATTGACGGCAAAGAGGTGACAGGCGAACGCGGCCAGACGATAATGGAAGTGGCCAATGCCAACGGCATCGATATCCCGCATCTTTGCTACCATCCGAAGCTCAGCAAGACCGGCGCCTGCCGGCTATGCCTCGTGCGGATCGACGGGAAGATGCTCAAGACGTCCTGTACCGAATTTGCCCTGGATGGGATGAGCGTCGTTACCGAGGACGAGGCGCTCGTCAATATCCGGAAATGGCTCCTCGGCCTTCTGCTCCTGGAAGGGGATCACAACTGCCTCTACTGCGATGCCGACGGCGATTGCGAGCTTCAGACCTATGTGAAAATGTACAATGTCGAACGGCCTGATGAGGATTTTCCCCGGAACCCGCGGGAGGTCGACTATGTCACGAGCAATGCCATAAAAAGGAACGAGAACCGCTGCATACTCTGTGGCAGGTGCATCAGGGCATGCAAGGAAGTCCAGGTACAGAATGTCTGGGGCTTCACCGAACGCGGCAGCCAGACCCATCTTATCGCCGACGATGACAAGAGGATCGGGGAATCGAGCTGTGTCAAGTGCGGCGCCTGCGTCCAGCTGTGCCCCACCGGGGCGCTTACGTTCCAGCCGGTCCTCGGCAAGGGCCTTAACTGGGAACTGAAGAAGGAATCGAGTATCTGCATTTACTGCGGGGTCGGGTGCAAGATAGATTTTTTCACGAACAAGGAAGGCCTCCTCGTAAAGACTATAGGAAGCGAAGACGGCCCGAACGTGGGGCACCTGTGCATAAAGGGGCGTTTCGGGTTCGATTTTGTACAGAAGCAGAACCGGCTGAAAGCCCCGCTGATGAAAAAGGATGGTCAGTTTGTCGAGGTCAGCTGGGATGAGGCACTCGATTTCGTGGCCGACAAGTTAAAGGCGGTCAAAAAACAGAACGGCCCGGACGCGATAGCCGCCCTCTCATCGGCGAAATGCACGAACGAAGAGAACTACCTGATGCAGAAGTTCATGCGGGGGGTCATCGGCACCAACAACGTGGACCATTGCGCGCGTCTCTGACACAGCTCGACCGTCGCCGGTCTGGCGACAGTTTTCGGTTCGGGCGCAATGACAAACTCGATCCGCGAGGTCCCGCTGTCGGAAGGTTTCCTGGTTATCGGCTCGAACACGACCGAGAACCATCCCGTTATTGGCTCAATGATAAAGAACGAAGTCCAGAATAAGAAGAAGAAACTCGTCGTGGTCGACCCGCGCAGGATCGAGCTCGCGAAATTTGCCGATTACTACTTCCCCATCAGGCCGGGAACGAACATTGCTATCCTCAACGGTTTCATGCACGTCATCGTCAAGGAAGGCCTGTACGACAAGACGTTCGTCGACACCAGGACGGAGGGTTTCGAGGAACTCAAGAAGGCCCTCGAGAAATACACGCCGCAGTATGTCGCTGAAATATGCGGGCTTGCCAATCCGGATGATATCGTCGCCGCGGCACGCCTGATGGCATCGCTCAAGCCCCTCGCCCTCTATTATTCGATGGGCATAACGCAGTTCGTTTCAGGTGTGAACGGGGTTAAATCAACAGCGAACTTCCAGATGCTCCTTGGCAACATGGGGGTTCCCGGCGGCGGGGTCAACCCGCTTCGCGGCCAGAACAACGTCCAGGGCGCGTGCGATATGGGCGCCCTGCCGGCGACGTATCCCGCGTATCAGCCCGTTGCGAGCGAGGAGAACAAGGCGAAATTCGAAGGGTTCTGGGGTGCGACGGACATGTCGGTCAAGCCGGGCCTTACCCTTGTCGAGATGATGAACGCGGCGCATGCCGGCGACGTAAAGGCTATGTACATCATGGGTGAGAATCCCGTGATGTCGGACCCCAATCAGCAGCATGTCATCGAGGCCCTTGAGCACCTGGAGCTGCTCGTTGTTCAGGATATCTTCCTCACAGAGACCGCGCAGTACGCCGATGTCGTTTTTCCTGCGTGCGCGTTCCTCGAAAAAGAGGGCACAGTTTCGAATACCGAACGCCGGGTCCAGCCCATGCACAGGGTGCTCGAGCCCGCCCCGCTCGTGCGGGACGACTGGTGGATCACGATGCAGATCGCCAACCGGATGGGCGCAAAATGGGAATATGAAGAAGCGAAGGACATATTCGCCGAGATTAGGAAGGTAACGCCATCCTACGCAGGCATCACCTATGCCCGGATCGAAAAGGAGCTTATCCAGTGGCCGTGCCCGACAACGGAGCACCCGGGGACCCAGCTTCTCCACCGGGACGTCTTCTCACGCGGCAAAGGCTTATTTACCGCGGTAGAATATACGGCACCTTTTGAAGAGACCGACCGGGAATACCCGCTTGCCATGACGACGGGACGGGTCCTTCCGCAGTTCCATACCGGTACGATGTCGCGGAACTCGAAGGTCCTCGAGGAAACAGCCCCGGAAGGGTTTGTCGAGGTCAACCCGAACGATGCGAGCGATCTCAACATTGCGGACGGTGAGTTGGTCTCTGTGTCGACACGGCGCGGCAGTATCAGGATAAAGGCCAAAGTGGTCAGCCGGTCGAAACCCGGCGTCGTCTTTATCCCCTTCCATTTTTACGAATCCTGCGCGAACAGACTGACGGTGGATTGCCTCGATCCTGTTTGCAAGATACCGGAATATAAGGTATGTGCCTGCAGGGTGGAGAAGATCGTGGCGTAACCCGATAGAAAGACTATGAGAAGCCCGGGATGGTGAGGTCCCGGGCTTTTTTTTATGCTACGACAATATTTCGATCAGTTCGAGGTCGAAAACGAGCTCTTTCCCCGCGAGGGGATGGTTGAGGTCGAGCGTAACGAAGGACTCCGTTACGTCCAGAACGAGGGCCCGGGTGGAAGGCCCCCGGGATGACTGTACGTCGAGCTTCGTTCCCGGACGCAGATTGATATTTTCAGGGATGCGCGACCGCGCGATGACGGCGCAGAGATCTTCACGGTGCAGCCCGTATGCATCTTCCGGTTGAATAGTGACGGTTTTCTTATCGCCGGCCTGCATGCCGACGACGCTTTTTTCGAAGCCCGGGATGACCGCGCCCCTGCCGATGATAAAGATGAAAGGTTCTTTCCCGATTGACGAATCGAAAATGGTCCCGTCACGCAAGGACCCTTTGTAATGGACCTTTACCCTGTCATTGGCCTTAGCCCGCATGATGCCTCCGTTGAGGATGAGAAGATTGCCCCGGGTGCAATGTCCGCAATACTATTTTTGTAACCCAAGTGGATTATTGAAGTCAATGACGGGGACAGGTTTTTCTCAGGCGATCTCGACGAGCTCTATCTCGAAGGTGAGGTCCTGGCCTGCCAGCGGGTGGTTCAGATCGAGCGTGATCTCGGTTTCCGTAAGGTCGCGTACCATAGCCCGGGCGATCTGCCCTTCCGCCGAGCGGACCTGCAGGGGCATACCGACCTCGAGTTCGAGCTCCGGCGGCACCTGTGAGCGCGGCACCACGGCGACAAGTTCGTTGTTATACGGGCCGTATGCATCATCAGCCGGGATCGAAACCTTCTTCGATTCGCCCACGCTCATCCCCACGATGCCATTCTCGAACCCGGGTATGACCATATTCTGCCCGATCGTGAACTCGAGGGGATCCCCCCCGCGTGATGAATCAAATTCTGTATTGTCGGAAAGTGTCCCTGTGTAGTGGACCTTTACCGTATCGCCTTCTTTTGCCTGTGCCATAACGGCCTCCATATTTGTTATAGTCTTGCAGCATATACATCCGCCTGTCATAGAGAGGTATTTCCCGTGAAAAATGAAAAGAAGAGAGGGAAAAAGGGAGACGCGGCTGACACGTTATCATAAAACGCTTTGCAGGCATTGACAAGGGAAATGTATTTCTTTACGATGTAGGAAAATCACGGTCGGAGGGTCCATACATGAGAGGAATGCGTGCGAGATCTTCAGCACTGATCTGCATGATCGCTATACTATGTTCACTTATTTTCATCCCGCACAATGTTTCGGCAGAAGACGCGACGCAGGCACGGCATCTCGTCGAAAAAGCCCGGATGACGCTGGAATCAATTGCGAATGCCCCTGAAATGGGGGCCTTGCGGGAGCTCTTGAGAACTGCGCAGGGCGTCTTCATCTCGCCCCAGATATTAAGGGGTGCCTTTATTATCGGCGCTTCCGGGGGCAGCGGGGTGTTTCTTGTGCGCGATAAGAACAAGGGCGATTGGGCGGGACCTGCTTTTTATACCATCGGCGAAGCCAGTTTTGGCTTCCAGATAGGCGGGGATGCGTCGGAGGTGGTCCTCGTCGCGATGACGGAACGAGGCGTCAATTCCTTGCTCGGCAGCAGTGTGAAGCTCGGCGCCGATGTGGGCATCGCCGTCGGGCCGGTGGGCGCCGGGGCCGAGGCATCAACGGCCAACCTGAGTGCCGATATCATAAGCTTTTCCCGTTCAAAGGGGTTGTACGGGGGAATCTCCCTGGAAGGAGCGGTTGTAGCGGTCCGGGGGTCGTTGAACTCTGCGTATTACGGGCGGGAGGTTTCTCCTGCAGACATCCTGATCGCACGCGTGGTCGGCAGTTCACATTCCCTGCTCCTTCGTTCGGAATTGGCAAAGCTCGCAGGGGGACGCATTTAAAGAGCTCTAAAAAAAGCGTGAATTCTCAAGGTTTTTTGGTTTTGCGGCGATAAGATCACAGTAAAAAAGGGGGATGCCGGCATGAGATCACGTCACATTCCATATATCCTCACAGCACTGGCGGTAATACTGGTATCGATCTTCGCACAGGTCGAAACGGGCTTAACTTCCATTGACCCCGCCTACCAGGACGGCTTGAATTCGCTCAGGGCAAGTCTCGAACAGCAGGGATTCACGTCCCAGGAACTGACGAACGTTTTTTCTGACAGCCGTTTTCAGCTGTATCCCCAGATCCTGGGGAAAACCGGGAAGGGACTGAACTACCTGAGCAGGAAGTTCGGCCTCCTGTCAAAGAACTCGGTCAAGCGCGGCAAGGGCATCCTCACGCAATACAGGGCTTCCTTGAAAAATGTGGAGCAGACCTACGGGGTCCAGAAAGAGGTCATCGTCGCCATATTGCGTGTCGAGACGAATTTCGGTTCATTTACCGGGGCATACCCGATATTGAACAGCCTCGCGACCATGGCGATCATAGAGAACAGGCGCACCGAGTGGGCGCGCAAAGAAGTCGCAGAATTATTGAAGATGTGCAAGGCCCAGCAGAAGGACCCTTTTTCGATCCGGGGTTCCTGGGCCGGCGCGTTCGGCATCGCTCAGTTCATCCCGTCCTCGTACATGAACTACGCGGTCGACGGGAACGGGGACGGTACCATAGACCTCCTGACGATGTCGGATGCACTCGCGAGCGTGGCCAATTACCTGAAGTCGCACGGTTGGGTGACAGACGATTCGGCCGGCAAATGGCGCGCCGTCTACGCCTACAACCACTGCGACAATTACGTTCGCGCCGTCTTCGCCTATGCAAGGGCTTTGACGAAATAATGACCCCATGGAAAAACTCATCGATACGCATTGCCACCTGAACGACCCCTCCTTTCATGATACGATCGATGAGGTTCTCGAACGTGCGCGTAAGAACGGGATCGCGGGATGCGTTGTGCCGGCGTACGACCGGGGATCGTTCGCGCGGACGGCGGAACTGGCACGGCTATACCCGGACACCATCTTCCCTGGATTCGGTATCCATCCCTGGTTTCTCGACGATGAGGCGCTTCGGGAACTCGAGCTTTACCTGAAAATGCCCGAAACGGTATGTCTCGGCGAGGTGGGGCTCGACCTGTCCCCGGGCATGCCGCCCCGGGACAGGCAGGAAGAGTTTTTCGGTGCACAACTTGAACGTGCTGCCGGACATGGGCTGCCCGTCGCCGTCCACTGCAGGAAGGCACATGAGAGGGTATACGGGATGCTCGCACCATACCGCGGCCGGATAACGGCCATTATGCATTCTTTTTCGGGAAGCGTCGAGATGATGAAGAAGTTCCTCGATCTTGGTTGTTATATCTCTTTTTCCGGGTCCGTGACACGCGACACGGCGAAAAAATACCATCGCTGCGCAGTTGCCGTTCCCGATGACCGGTTCCTTATCGAAACGGACGCCCCGTCGATCGCAACACAGACGACGGAGGCTTCCCGTGTGGAACCTATGCATGCTTCAGAGGTGGCTGCAAAGATCGCCGGCCTCAGGGGCATGTCGGTGAGCGAGGTCTGCCGCCTTTCGACCTTGAACGCGCGCCATGTCTTCGGGAACAAAATAAAATGACCACGCCGGATGCATATTTTTCCCGAAGCATTATGCTGTACGGATATGAAGGGTTCGATCGCCTCCAAAGAAGCACGGTGACCGTGGTGGGAATGGGAGGGGTCGGCTCCCAGGCTGCGGAAGCCCTGTGCCGGGCCGGAATAGGGGGCCTTAAGATCATTGATTGCGACATTTTAAAGCCGACCGATGTCAACAGGCAGATCATCGCACTCGCGACAAATACAGGAGAGAGAAAGGTCGATGCGGCCGCTTCGCGGCTCAAGGAGATCAACCCGGCCATCCGCCTGGACGCCCGATATGCTTTTTTTCACCAGGATACGGCAGATGAACTCCTCGGAGATGCGTGTGACTTCGTGATAGACGCGATTGACAGCATGAACCCCAAGGCGGAGCTCATAAGCCAGTGCGTCCGGCGTTCGCTCCCGGTCATCTCGGCGCTCGGCGCCGCCGGAAGGACCGATCCCGCGCAAGTCCGTTCCGGCATCCTGAAAAATACCGAGGTATGTCCTCTCGCGCGGACCTTGAGGCGTTATCTCCGCAGTCGGGACATAACGACAGACATCCCCGTCGTCTATTCGACGGAAAAACCGGCATCTGCCCGCGGGGACGGTCCCGCCGAAACATCTGAGACATCCGGGACGTACGTACGGGGCAGAGCGCGCCGGTCCCTGCCGAGCATCTCCACATTACCCTCTATTTTTGGCCTCATCGCAGCGAATTATGTCATTTTCGAACTGCTTAGGACGCAAAAGTAAAGCTGGTCCTCGAGGCCTGATGTGTCTGCAATCTACATGGTTTTTACCCCCGGACGATGAGAGGCAGCTCCGTATTGCTTTGCATTGCCCGTAATGCTATATTCGGTTCTGAACGTCAGTGTAAAACGTAAACAGCCATTTTCTGCGACTGTTATTTCCATCGTGCGTTTTACGTTGTACGCAATTCAAAGGAGGGATCAATGGTACGGGGCAAGGATATACTTTGTATCGCGATCATCGCATCTTTTCTTTTCGCGGGATATGGCTGCGGGGATTCCGGGAAGCAGGACCCGTCCCCGGCCGGGAAAACACCGCCACCGGTGGAGAAAGCGGGCGGTTTCGTAGTACCTGCCGACGGGACCCCGGGTGAACGCGTGAAGAAGCTCTGGGAAAGCACATCCCCCGTCATCCGTGCGGACGCCAGGGCATCCCTTGGCGACAAGGAATACCAGGATAAGAGGACATCCCTTTTCTCCGCATGGGTAATGCTCCAGGGAAAACTCTCTCTCGCTGAACCGAAGGATGAGAAGGCCCAGAGAATAATCCCGGACATTTTGAAAATGATCGACAATCTCTACGGGTTCCCCGGTTTTGATCAAGCCCGGCGCGAGAAAGACCGGGAGATCGCGAAGAAATATTTCGATGAGCGGTTTCAGAAGCTGGATGTTCAGGTGAAGGGGCTGAAATAGAGGCCGTAAGGCGTAAGGCGTGAGGCGTAAAAGGTCAGGAGATGAAGATGAAGGTTATTGTTGTTGTGGTCTTGTTACTTTGTTTGTTTTCTGCATGTTCGGGCAATAAGGGGACTTATGAACAATTAGAGACCACGGATCTTCCGGTGGTCGGCACTTTCACCGATCCTTCCCGGACAATACGCGTCACTATCGGAAACAAGTTCGTCATAATTCTCGATTCCAATGCGACAACCGGCTATTCCTGGCAGGCCCCGGAAAGAACGACAACTGTTTCCCTGAACGCGCACCGTTACGAAGCCCCCCAATCACCGTTGCCGGGTGCAGGAGGCAGGGAGCATTTCGAATTTACCGTTCGGTCGGCTGGCAAGGAAAACCTCGTCTTTAACTATGTGCGTCCCTGGGAAAAAGGGATCCCCCCGGTAAAAACAGTGACATTTACGGTGGAAGTGGAAAATAAGAAAGGCGATAGGCAATAGGCAATAGGTGATTAAAATTCGCGAAAAGATCTTTTCCCATCGCCCGGTTTTTTCCCGCATCCTGCTTTTGATCTCGATCACCATCGCTATGATCGCGGCAATGTGCTGTGTCCCCCGCTTCGGGCAGCCGCCGGCATACCATGTATTCGCCGATACCAGGACAGTGTCCGGCATCCCCAATTTTCTCAATGTGATATCGAACGGCGCATTTTTTATTGTGGGGGTTGCCGGCCTTAGCATACTGATCTTCCGTCCGAGGATGTTTGTTTTCGAAAGGTCTGTGGAGAAGATCCCCTATATGGTGCTCTTTGCCGGTATCCTGCTCACCGCGCTCGGGTCGTCCTGGTATCACCTGTCACCCTCACATGACAGCCTCATGTGGGACCGGCTCCCCATGTCCATCATTTTCGCTGCGTTCATTTCCATAACAATAGCGGAACGGATAGGAGTGAAGGCAGGACTCGTCTCCCTTATCCCCTGCGTGCTGATCGGCCTCGCAACGGTCATTTACTGGCATGCGACGGAAATGGCGGGCCAGGGGGACCTGAGGCCTTACGTGTTCATGCAGTTCTACCCGACGGTAGCGATACCGCTGGCAATGGCGCTTCTGCCGCCGCGCTACACACACGCGGGCTGTCTCCTCTTTATCGTTGTTCTTTACGGATGTTCGCGGATCCCGGAGGTGTATGATGCTGTGGTATATTCACGGCTCGGCATCATAAGCGGCCACACCGTGAAGCATATCATCGCGGCCATTGCGCTGGTGCCGATCTTCATGATGCTGAAAAAAAGGGCAATAGGCAATGGGCAATAGGCAATGGGGACTGAAACTGCCCTCCTATCGCCCATAGCCCATCGCCTATTGCCTGTTATCTCAACCTGAACCTCTGTATCTTCCCCGTCGAGCTTTTCGGCAGCTCATCGACGAATTCTATCCAGCGGGGATATTTGAACTTGGCCTGCCTTTCAAGTACCCATTGCTTTAATTCTTCTTTCAACGTATCGGAAGGTTTATAGCCATCCCGCAGGCGGACGAATGCCTTGGGCTTGGTCAGGCCTTTTTCGTCCGGTGCACCGACGACGGCACATTCAAATACGGCAGGGTGCTGGCTCAAGGTATTTTCGACTTCCAGGGGGGATACCCAGATGCCGCCGACCTTCAGCATGTCGTCCGCGCGGCCCGCGCACCAGTAGTATCCTTCCTCGTCAACATAGTACTTATCACCGGTATTGACCCACTCGCCCTGCATCGTTATCTTGGTCTTTTCACGTTTTCTCCAGTACTGCTGCGCCGCGCTGTCGCCTTTCACGTGCAGTGTGCCGATCTCGCCGCGGGGCACTTCCTGCCCGTTCTCGTCGACAAGCTTGAGCTCATACCCCGGGACGGGTTTTCCCGTTGAGCCCGGCCTTATATCGCCGGGGCGGTTGCTCAGGAAAATATGCAGCATTTCCGTCGAGCCGATGCCGTCAATGATCTCGATCCCGAACCTTTTTTTCCATCGCTCGAAGATGTCGGTGGGTAGCGCCTCGCCGGCGGAGACGCATATCCTGACCGAGGAGAGCTCGTGCTGGTCGTTGGGATTGCCCTCCCGGCCGGCCTCCTTGTCCTGTTTTGCCTTGTATTCAAGCATCTGGCCATACAGCGTCGGGACGCCGAAGAATATGGTCGGGCGGAACTTTTCCAGATGCCGGAAAACATTCTCGGGGCTCGGCGCGTTGACATTGAGGACCGCCGAAGCGCCAACGGACATCGGGAAATACATGCCGTTGCCGAGGCCGTACGAGAAGAAAAGGCGCGCCGCGGAAAAGACGATGTCGTTCTCGTTGATGCCGAGAACGCCCTGTGCAAAGGATTCCGAGGTGACGACCATATCATACTGGGAATGGATCGCGCCTTTCGGTGAGCCGGTCGAGCCGGAACTGTAAAGCCAGAAGCCGACATCGTCCTTCGTGGTGTACTCCGTCTTGACGACGCTCGATGCGTGCCTGTATTTCTGCTTGAAAGGTATGTGAGCGCCCTGGACCTCGGATATGACGATGAGGTCGCGCAGGTAGAGGAGGTCGCCCTTGATCTTCGCAAGGACCGGCAGGAGCTGCTCGGATATGACGAGGACCTTTGCCCGGGAATCGTTCAGGTAATATTCGTAATCCTCGGGGGTGAGCATCGTGTTGACGGGTATCGGAACGGCCCCGATCTGGATGGCGCCCCAGAAGACGGCGTAGAACTGGGGGACGTCGAGCATGATCATCATGATCCGGTCGTCGACGGTCAGCCCCACCTCGCGAAACGCGTTCGCTGTTTTGTTGGTCATTTTCTGGATATCGTTGTATGTGTAATTCCGGTACTCGGTATAGACTGCCGTCTTATGACCGCGCCCCTGGCGTATGTTGCGGTTCACGAAATAATCGGCTGCATTGAAGAAATCAACGGGTAATCCTGCTGTCATGGTACCTCCTTCGGATTGTGAGGGGAACGGCACCGGACCGTTCTTTTCAGCCCCTTTTAAACGTATATGATGTTGATGAGCTTCCCCATCGTCTTGAGCTTTTCCGCGAGAAGCTTGACGATGACCTCCCGGGGATATATTCCCATCTGCCTGAATACGATATGCTCATGCCCCGTGTTCGCCGCAGTGCCGACGAGAAAATTGATCGTGTCGGCCGCATGGAAGAACCTGTACAGGTCGGATACCGATGAATCGGGCTCGAGCTTTTCAGGCGGCTCGCCAAGGATATTATAAACCTGGTTGAGCGTTATCGCACCCTCGGTCGCGTAATCGATGCCTTTTATATAATAGGAAGGCGGCTTGTGGTAGGCATTGGACATTGTCTTTATCTCGATGGGCCGGCCGAGGTTGCGGGCGACGAGCTCCGAGGTTGAAGACCCGCAGACTATCCTCATGCCCCGCATAGCGACAAATTCCTTTACCACCTTCTCGTCACTTGTTTTTCTTGCCGGGGGACCGGTGAGGACATTGAGGACCTGCGCCTCGCGGCACAGAAGCAGGCTGCAGCTCGTGTCATCGCCGTAGGTCGTGCCCGAGATGTCGCGCACCTTGCCGACGACCTTTTTCGGGATGTCCCGTACTCGTGTCCCCTGCGCGAGGAGGCCGTTGATGAAGTCGCATGCGCCCTCGATCCCCCATCCCATGCGGTATTGCTGGCCGAGGCCCGCCTGGCTCACGCCATCGCTGACCATCACGATCCCGTCGCCGTACTCGAGCATGCAGTTGACCTCACCGACCATCTCGAGCCCCATCGGGAAGACCCTCTGTTTCGGAAGGTATGCCGCCAGCCGGTTGTTGATGAGGACAGGCGGAGGTATCTCGTACGACATGACCGTAGCGTGGCCGCTGCCGAGAACACGGCTGACGGAAAACGCGGAAAAAGGAATGTCGGTCGTGCGGGCGGCGTGCATGGTGTCGATGATCTTCTGGCATGCCTCGCGAAGGGTGAACCCCACGCGCAAGAGCTCCATGAGCCGGGACGCGCACATGACCGCCGCGACGTGCGCCTTGATACCGGTGCCGATACCGTCGGCGAGGACGGTCGTCGTCGCCTCGGCGGTCCGCTCGGTTATGATGTAGTCGCCGCATATCCCGCCCGGCTTTTTCGCCGCCTGCGAATTTACGGTCTCGACATATTTTCTCGGTTCATCGGGGGTTGGCTTCATCTGACTCGCTCAGGCTCATAAGCTTTCTGACAAGTTCCTCGCCGCGCGCGGTGCTCTCCCCGAGGAACTGCGCTATCTTTTGTGCCATCTTGATCTGGTGCTCGAGGAGTTCATGCGCCTGCTCGACCGTCTGGGACCGTATCTCTTTCAATTTCTTTTCGTGTTCCTGCTGGCTCGTTATGTTGATAAAGATGCCGACGATCTGTTTCTCGTCCTTGAGCATGTAGAGAAGTTCCCTGCACAGGAGATTGTAGGGACGGTGGAAAATGGTGATATCGAGGTTCTGTTCCTGGCCGGATATCAGCTTCTCGAAGGGCGCCGGGTCCATAAGATACGATATGTGGCGACCCAGTATCACGTCGCTGCACGAGAAGAATTTTTTGAACGCCGGGTTCATCCCGATAATATTGAGCTCGTCGTCGAGCATGATGACGCCGTTCGGCGTTGTGCCGAATATCTGGTCAGTGCGCCTCTCTGCCAGTCTGCGCATGTACGGTATGCACATCTCCGGCTCAGCCATGCCGAGTGCGACGGCTATCGCCTTTTCGCGGCAACTGTCATAGCCGCACGCCCCGCAGTTGAGCTGTTGCTCGGGGTCCTGTTTGCCTGTCTGGGCAAGGATCTTCTGGATCGCTTCTTCCGTTACGTCCTTCGGCGACGGGCCGCTTTCCGCCGTACCGAAGGCTGCCGTGAAAAGACCGCCGTCCGCCGCCTCGGGCGGGGGCGTCCCCGGCGCTATCGTGCTGTTGTATTCGATAATATCGCGCCTGCGCTCGAAGAGGTTCTTTCCGGGCTCGATGCCGGGCCCGTTGATGCATCCCTGGCTGCAGAAAAGAGGCTCGATGATGGCGTGGTCGGGGCCTTCCCCGATCCCGTTCAACAATTCACGGACACCCTGGATACTGTCGACCTTGAGGAGCTTGAGGTTGAGTCCGTCGTCGTCGAGTCCGGCTGTCTTGATGAGCCCTCCCGGGAGCGGGTACAACTGCGCCTCATGGACCGGTTTCTCGTCAAAATTGCTTTCTTCGCACATGGACAGGTCGATCCCTTTCTGGGCAAACCACTGGTTCAACTCCCTGAAAGTGAGAACGCAGTCGACAATGCCTTTGACCTCCTGCCGTGTCAGTTCCGATTTTTTTGCCACGCACGGCCCGATAAAGAGGACCTTGATCTCCTGTCCGAGCTTTTCCTTGAGGAGGCGTGCGTGTGCCGCCATCGGGGAGACGAGGGGCAACAGGTGCCCCGTCAGTTCGGGCTGGTATTTCTCGATATAGTTGACGAGGGCCGGGCATGCTGTTGCGATATGCGGGCCGCCCTCGGCCATTTCCTCGGCCAGGCGCCGGGATTCAAGGGATATCTGGTAGGCGCCGTGGGACGTTTGTCCCACATAGCGGATGCCGAGCGCACGCAGGGCGGACGGAAGCCGCGACAGCTGCCATGAGTTGAAGACGGCGGCAAAGGATGGCGCTATACTTGCCGCCACGAAATGCCCTTCGTCGATGAGGCGCTTGGCAACATCGATGTCGTTGCGGAACGTCTTTGCCTGCTGCGGACATTCGCGAATGCAGGTGCCGCAGGCAATGCAGCGCTTCTCGTCAACATACGCCTGCCCTTTCTGCATGCGGATCGCCTTCACCGGGCATGCCCGAAGGCACCTGTAGCAGTCCCGGCACCGTGCTGTCAGCGTGTAAACGATCTGTGGTTTGGATATGTCAAACATCTGTGGTACCTCTTACGGGGGTTCAAACCTCGCGTTTGATGGCCTCGATGGCCATGTCCGTGGTGCAGCCTTCGATGATCCTGCTGCCTACCTTGATCGTCGGCCCCTTGTCGCACTTCTCAAAACAGAAGGATGCCTTAACATTCACCCTGTCGTCAAGCCCTTTGACATTGATGTGCTCGAGTATGTCGCGCAGCAGCTTTTGTGAACCTTTGAGGAAACAGCTGGTCCCGAAGCAGACGCTGATATCGAGGCTCTTCTCGACCCCGGAACTGATGTTCAGGTCTTCGTCGATGATGCGCTTGCGCGAGGAATAGCTCGTGTGGAGAAGCTTGTGTGCCTTTGCGCTGCCTATGTCGCCGAGCTCTTTTTCGTAGAGTTCGGTAATGTAGGGGTTATCTTGCGATTTGTGGAGCTCCAGCATCCGGTCGCTCTCGTAGAGTCCCTTCGTGCGCTGGCGTTTAACGGCCGGGTCGGTGAAGACCGGTTGCCCGGCACCGCCGATACACCCGCCCGGGCATGCCATGACCTCGACGAGGTCATAATGGACTTTCCCCGTCTGTATGTCTTCGAGGACCTTCCGGGCGTTGCCGAGCCCGCTGACGATCGCGAGTGTGAATTCATTGCCTCCTACCGCAAGCTTTGCCTCGCGTATCCCGTTGTCCCCGCGCACTGACATGAATTCGTACGCATCGTGCTTCTGCCCGGTCAGCTTTTCGCTCGCATACCGCAGGACGGCTTCGCTCACGCCGCCCGAGTTGCCGAATATGACCCCGGCCCCTGTTTTGAAACCGAAGGGGAGGTGGTATGATTCGGGGCCGAGGTCCTTGAAATGCAGGCCGGCTTCTTCGATCATGCGCCCGAACTCCTGGGTCGTCAGGACGTGATCGACGTCGCGCACGCCGTCGCTTTCGAATTCGGGCCTCTTCGCCTCGAATTTTTTCGCCGTGCACGGCATGATAGATACGACGACAATGTCTTCGCGCTTCACCTTCAGTTCGCTGGCGAGCATCTCTTTTGCCAGCGCCCCGAACATCTGCTGGGGAGAGCGGCAGCTGGAAAGATGGTTGACGAATTCGGGGTAATACTGTTCTACGAACTTGACCCATGCCGGGCAGCAGGAAGTGAACTGCGGGATCCTGTCGCCTGCTGTCACGCGCTTGATGAACTCGTTGCTTTCTTCGAGGACGGTAAGGTCGGCCGTGAACGACGTGTCGTATATCTTGTCAAAGCCGATGGCCCTCAGGGCCGCAGCGATCTGTCCCGTCGTGAGCGTCCCCGGCGGGAGCCCGAACATCTCGCCGATGGCGACCCGCACAGCCGGTGCGACCTGGGCGACGACGACCTTTCCCGGGTCATGGATGGCCTTCCATACCTCATCCACCTCGGATTTGGGCGTGAGCGCACCGGTGGGGCAGATGCGGGCACACTGGCCGCAGTTCACGCACTCGACCTGGTCGAGGGCCTTGCCGAAGGACGGGATGACGACTGTCTGGGCGCCCCTGTAGGCGAAGTCGATGGCGCCGACGGACTGTACCTCGGAGCAGATGCGAACGCAGTCGCCGCACAGCACGCATTTATTGGGGTCGCGTACGATAGACGGCGATGATTCGTCGGCCGGCATTTCCTTGAGCTGGTTTTTGAACCGGACCTTCGTTATGCCGAGCCGTTTGGCGAGCGCCTGCAGCTGGCACGTCGTGCTTTTCTGGCACGTCGGGCAGTTCTGGCTGTGGTTTGCGAGTAACAGTTCGACAATGATCTTGCGCATCCTGCGTATCTCGCCGGTGTTGGTGCTGACCTTCATCTCCGCAGACGGCGGGGTGGAACATGCCGGAACGAGGCCCATGCCGTCGACCTGCACCATGCACAGGCGGCAGGCGCCGTAGACGCTGAGCTCCGAATGGTAGCAGAACGTGGGAAGGTCTATCCGCGCCTTCCTGATCAGCTCGAGGAGGTTCTGTTCGTTTTCGATGGGGATCTCTTTATTATCTATATAGACGAAAGTGCCGGTCATGGTCATTCTCCTTTGATCGCCTTGAATTTGCATGCTTCAACGCAGATGTAGCATTTTCTGCAGGTCTTGTCGTCGATGCGGTGCGGTTTGCCTTTTTCGCCCGAGATGGCGCCTACCGGGCATTTCGCGGCGCACAGCGTACAGCCCTTGCAGAGTTCCTCATCGACGACGAGTCTCACGAGTGCCTTGCACTTGCCCGTCGGGCACCTCTTGTCCCGGACGTGGGCGATGTATTCATCACGGAAATGCTTCATCGTGGAGAGGACGGGGTTCGGTGCGGTCTTGCCGAGGCCGCAGAGAGAACCTTTCTGGACGGCGCCGGCAAGGTCCTCGAGCAGGTCGAGTGTCCCCATCGTCGCGCGCCCCTCGATGATATCGTCGAGCAGTGCCAGCATCTGCTTGGTACCCTCGCGGCACAGGACGCATTTCCCGCACGACTCGTGCTGGGTGAACTGCATGAAGAAACGCGCCACGCTGACCATGCAGGTGTTCTTGTTCATGACGACGAGCCCGCCCGAGCCGACCATTGCCCCGACAGTCTTCAGGGAGTCGAAATCGATCGGCAGGTCGAGGTGGTCGCGCGTCAGGCATCCGCCCGAAGGGCCGCCTATCTGGACGGCCTTGAAGCCGTCGCTCACCGCCTTGCCGCTGTCGGACGTCATGCCGCCGGCGACGCCGTAGATGATCTCGCGCAGGGTCGCGCCGAAGGGCATCTCGATAAGGCCCGAATTGGCGACATGGCCTGTCAGCGCGAACGTCTTGGTCCCCGGGGAGTCCTTCGTCCCGACCTTCCGGTATCCTTCCGGGCCGATCTTCAGGACCAGGGGCACCTGGGAGAGTGTCTCGACGTTATTTATTATCGTCGGTTTCCCCCACAGGCCGCTGACCGACGGAAAAGGCGGTTTCGGTGACGGCATCCCGCGCTTGCCTTCGATCGACGCGATGAGCGCCGTTTCTTCGCCGCAGACAAAGGCGCCGGCGCCTTCCATGATGTTCAGGTTGAAGGAGTGCGTGGACCCGAAGAGGTTCTTTCCAAGAAGCCCGACGCGGTACGCGTCGTCGATCGCCTTGCGGAGCCTCTTGACAGCGAGCGGATATTCGGCCCGCACGTATATGTACCCCTCGTTGGCCTCGATGGCGCGGGCCGCTATGGCCATGCCCTCTATAACGCTGTGGGGGTTGCCTTCCATAATGCCCATGTCCATGAACGCCCCGGGGTCACCCTCGTCGCCGTTGCATATCACATATTTCTTCTCGTTCACCTCGCGCCGGGCGACGTCCCATTTTCTGCCCGCGGGGAAACCTCCGCCGCCGCGCCCGCGCAAGCCTGATGCGAAGATAAGCTCGCAGATCTCTTCGGATGTCATTTCGAGGTATGCACGGACAGCCTGCTGGTACCCGCCGGCAGCTATATATTCGTTGATGTCCTCGGGGTCGATGGCCCCGCAGTTCTCAAGCACGAACCGGTGCTGCCTGCGGTAAAAGGGGATATCGTCCTTCGTGCGGCACATCCTCTGACTGTCGGGCTCGACATAGAGGAGCCTCTCGACGACGTCGCCGCCCTTGACGGTCTTCTCGACTATTTCGCCGACGTCGAGCGGTTTTACCCGGGTATAGAAGATACCTTCCGGCAGTATGGTGACGAGCGGCCCTATCTGGCAGAACCCCTGGCACCCCGTCCGGGAGACGAAAATGCCCTCTTCTTCCTTTTTCAGCTCGACGATCGCGTTAAGGCCGCTTTCCTCGATGGCCTTCACAAACGCCTCGTATACCTTGAGAGACCCGTTGACAAGGCATCCCGTTCCGGCACACACGAGGACCCTGCGCGTGGCAGCCTGTGACCTGACGGCAAAGTCCGTCCCTATTTTATTAAGCCCCGTGAGCATCAGATTCATTGTGCGCCTCCTTGAGAACGATCTCGTCGATAATGTCGGATACCCTCTGCGGCGTCAGCTGCCCGTACACCTCTTCGTTGACGACCATTGCGGGGGAGAGCCCGCAGGCTCCGAGGCAGTTCACCGTTTCGACCGTGAAGAGCATGTCGGACGTCGAGTCTTCGCCGTCCTTGAGGCCAAGCTTTTTGACGATGGCACCGTAAAGGCCCATAGACCCTTTTACGTGGCACGCCGTTCCGTTGCAGACGCGGATAAGATATTTGCCTTTCGGTTTCAAGGTGAACAGGGAGTAGAATGTCGCCACCCCGAACACCCTCGCGGGCGATATGCCGAGCGATGTTGCGACAAAGGTCAATATCTCTTCGGGCAGGTACCGGTATTCCGCCTGTACCGCCTGAAGGATAGGTATGAGCCGTGCGGCGCTCCTCTGGTTCTGGTCGATGATCTCGAATACACGTTCAAATTTTCTTATTGTTTCCATCATTCACCCCATCCTGCGATTGAGTTGTTCTTGCCAGTGTCAGTTTCTTCGAAAGCACAACGAGAGATGAAGCCAGGTTCTCGTGCTGGACGATGATGCCTGCCGGTACGGCGACCTTTACCGGCGAAAAGTTCCATATGGCCTCGATGCCGGCATGCACCATTTCGTTGGTCAGGTCCTGTGCGGGCGTCGACGGCACGGTGAGGATCCCTATCTTTATGCCCATCCTCTTGACCATGTTGTCGAGCTTCCCGATGTGGAACACCTTGACGCCGTGGATCGTCTTCCCGATCTTGTCCTTGTCGACATCGAATGCGGCTATTATGTTGAGCCCGTACTCCTTGAACCTCTCAAATCCGAGAAGCGCCGTCCCGAGGTGCCCGACCCCGACAAGGTAGGCGTCCTTCGTGTTGTTCCATCCGAGGAACTCCTCGATGATCGTAATGAGCTCGTCGATAGAGTACCCGAGCTTCGGCTTCCCCACGGCATCCGTAACGCCGAGGTCCTTGCGGACCTGGATCGGAAGAACGCTCAGGTCATTGCCGATCTGCGTGCAGGATATATAGTCGCCCTTTTTCTCATCCCGTACCTTTTTCAGATACTGGTAATAAAGCGGCAGCCTCCTGAGCGTCGGCTCGGGGATCGCCTTTATCACCGGTTCCTTTGTGGCTTCGACCTTTGGCATATCAGGCCTCCATCATATTAGATAAATATCTATCTATAAATTAATATCGATAAAAATATATCGAATAAGAGGGAGGGAGTCAAGAAAAAAAACGGCGTACGGCTAACGGAAAAGGCGAAAGGAAAAGGAAAAGGCGAAAGGCTAAAGGCTAAAGGCGAAATGGCGAGTGCCAGGATATCGTGGACTAAAATTATACCGCCACACCAGCCGTCATTCCGGCTTGCCGGAATCCAGTGTCTTTGTTTTTCCGTCGTTCACGTTCATAGAGTTAATACTTCTGTGTATAAGGCTGCCAGCGTCTGATCTATCAGTACAAGTTATGGGCAGGTTTCCAAAGAGAGTTACCGCAAGAAAAACCAACTGAAAAGACACTGGATTCCGGCAAGCCGGAATGACGGTTAGAGGGAAACGCCACTGGATTCCGGCAAGGGAATGACGGATCGAGGGAAAAGACGCTGGATTCCGGCAAGCCGGAATGACGGATAGAATTGTCTGGCACTCTCAGTCCAGGATGTCCTGGCACATTTTTTAGTCCACGATGTCGTGACACTCAACAGCTAAAGCTAAAGGCGTGCATTCTTTTCGTCACCCCGGCGAAGGCCGGGGTCCAGAGTCTTTGCTCTTTTGGTTTAACCAGAATTTTCTCTCGTCCGGGGTGAATCTCTCAATGCTGTATCGGAGCATGGTCCTCGGCATGGATGAGGCGTGGTGTCCGAGGAAGGTTCGCAACGCGGAAAGGTCCCGTTTGCCGGCCTCGCGGAGCATCCAGCCGGTTGCTTTATGAATGAGTTCCTCCTTGTCGGAAAGAAGTGTCCGGGCAATTTCGAGAGTGTCGGCAAGATCATTGCGCCGGATAAAGTGGAACGTGGCAACGATCGCGATCCGTCTCTCCCACAGGCTCCCGGATATGGCCAGTTCGTAGAGCTTGCCGCGCGGCCTTTTGTGGAGGTAATCCCCCACAATGTTCGGTGCCGATATGTCCACGAGGTCCCAGTTGTTGATGCGATGCGTATTGGCGAGGTACATCTCGTACACGCGGTCCCGCCCCGGACCATCGACCCTTTTGTAGATATCGGTCAGGCACACCAGCGCGAACAGGCGTTCCTCGTGGAATTCCGAATGAAGAAATTCACGGGCAAAGTTCTCGTCGATACCTTTACATGCCGAAGCGAGCCGTCGGAGTTTCGGCACCACGATCCCCAAAAACTTGTCCCCCTCCCCGTATTCCCCGGGCCCCGTCTTGAAAAACCTCCGCAGCACCGTCGCCTTGTCGGGGTCCGCCATTGACCTCAACTGCGCCCTGACCTCATCAACGGAAACGTTCCTTCCCATCCTCCACGCCCTATCGACATTTTTCACAGAGGAATGATACCCCAAACTTTCGGGAAAAAGCATGAAAAAAACGGTTCAAGGTTCAAAGTTCAAAGTTCAAGGCGAAAAGAAAAAACAGTACCCTGGGTCCCGGTGCCAAGCCACGGATTGAAGGAGCCAATTCATGGGGAATCAGTTGACCCTCTAACCGCCTTCACCCCGAAACCTTGAACCGGACCCCCTTTAATTAATTTGAAAGACAAAGACTGGACCCCGGCCTTCGCCGGGGTGACGGTGGGGGGGGTGGACCGCCTTTATCGTGGAACGTGGAACCCGGAACGTGGAACCATCTTTTACCGTTGACCATCTTCTATCCTTGAACATTGAACATTGAACCATCTTTTAAGGGGGTTGCCCCCGGGAGGCGACCGGGGGCAATTTTTAAAACGTATAAGGGGGGGGTGATGGTGTCAGTATGTCAAAGCTCTTGAGAGGCTTTGGCTGGTAAAATTTTGTGAGTCGGGGACATGACCTGAAAAAGCGGTTCGGGATCCTTCCCTGGCAACGGTGGTAGCGTGTGCCAGCAGGCGAGGGGTGAAGTAGGAACGTGAACGTGTGCGGGCATGCCGAAAAGAGGGGGAAAAGCATATTCCGGTGGTAGCGGCGAAAACGAGCGCGAGAATGAGCATTGTCAGTATCAGAGCGAGCATTCCTTCACGTCCCTCGACTCACGGTTGGGAAGGAAAGGCGAGGGATTCCGAAATCCTTCGCATATCCTTCCCGGTGTCGTATATTCAAAGGCATTCATCCCGTCACCTGCCGCGCATTTTCACCATGTACGGTTTCCATGAGCCAGACAGTATGGTCGAGAATGCCATATTTTCTTAAGGTATCGGCCACCATCAGGCCGATCTCGCTTTCCTTGAACAGTCCCTGGACCGTGTTCCACATGATATGGAGGCTTATGTCGCCAGGGATCGCAGAATGTGTATATATCCTGGCTTCATCGAGTCCGGGTGTCCCGTTCATGCTGCGGATCATATCCTTGAGCCACCGTATAACAGATGGTTCAACATCGGGTTGTGTCCTTAAGCGTATGATCTCTATCCATTCCATCATTTCTTCATTTCCTAAAGCACTTTGCGTGCCAGAGGTCTATATCATGTAATTTCAATAACTTACAGAAATCTGATGACATTTCTGACACATGTGACGGAAAATACTGGCATATTTGTCAGTTTTTGCCTATACTATCGCATACGATAGTAATATACTAGGGACAAGGAGACGCGATGATCGCGGATGAAAATGAATTTTTTCGGGAACTTACATTACGGATCTGCGGGACCCTCGACCTGGGAAAGGCGCTCTGGAATTGTTTCCTGTATGTCAGTTCCATCATGCCGGCGGACGACCTGGAGCTCATTACGTATGACCCGGCCCTGGGGACGATAGACGTTGTCACGACGGCGAACGCCTCGGGCGGCATTACAAGGATGGACAAGACCCACCTTCCCCCGGAGCTCAGGCAGGAGATAGAGGAGGCGTACCGCCATCCCCGTGTCCGGGTAGCAGATAATGTGTTCAACGACCCGATCCTGGGCAGGATTGCGAAAAATGTCGGGTGGGAGCCGTGCTCGATGATGCTCGGCAGGCTCATTATCGACGGGAAGTACATCGGGGCGCTGGGTGTGAGATCGGCCGGGACCGGCCGCTATTCGGAAGACCATGTGCGGCTGTGGTCGCTCGTCAACGAACCTGCCGCGATCGCGCTTGCCAACAGCCGGCGGCTTCGCGAGGTGATCGACCTTAAGGATATGCTCGCGGATGATAACCGCTACCTGCGCGACGAGCTGCGCAAGAACACCGTCGAGATCGTCGGTGCGGACTTCGGCCTGAAGGATGTCATGGAAGACGTTCGCAAGGTCGCACCCCTGTCGAGCCCGGTCCTTCTCGTCGGCGAAACGGGAACGGGAAAAGAGGTCATCGCGAACGCGATCCACAACCTCTCGCCCCGGTATAACGCTCCCTTCGTCAAGGTCAACTGCGGTGCGATACCGGAGTCCCTGATCGACAGCGAACTCTTCGGCCACGAAAAAGGGGCTTTCACCGGTGCCCTGGCACGTAAAAGGGGACGCTTCGAGCGGGCCCATGGCGGAACGATATTCCTCGACGAGATAAGCGAGCTGCCGCCGCATGCCCAGGTAAGGCTCCTGCGTGTCCTGCAGGAAAAGGAGATCGAGCGGGTGGGCGGGACCGAACCCGTCAAGGTTGATATCAGGATAATCTCCGCCACGAACAGGAACCTCGAAAGGATGGTCGAGCAGGGAGATTTCCGGGGAGACCTCTATTTCCGCATCAAGGTTTTCCCCATCGAGGTGCCTCCCTTGCGGACACGCAAAAATGACATTCCCGCACTCGTCCAGCACTTCATCCGGAAAAAGAGCCGTGAGATGGTCCGCCACACCGTTCCCGTCCTTGGCCCCGGGGCTATAGACGCACTCATGACGTACGACTGGCCGGGCAATGTCAGGGAGGTCGAGAATGCCGTGGAGCGGGCGCTCATACTGTCGGATGGAAAACCGTTGAAGTTCGACGGCATCCTGGGGGTTTCAAAATCGGCACGGGGCAGTTCCGTCCCGGTTTCGGGAGGTGACCAGCCGGTGGGGGCTCTCAGGGATATCGAAGCGGACCATATTCGCCGTGTCCTCGAGACGGCCGGGGGGAAAATAGAGGGACCGGGCGGGGCCGCCGAGGTCCTCGGCATGAACCCCGGGACTCTCCGTCACCGTATGAGGAAGCTGGGAATACCGTTCGGGAGGAAGGCGCGGGGCCGGGGCAACAATTAATTAGGATATAATAGCAATTTTCTTCACTGTCCTTTTGACTTCGTTTTAAAAATTTATTATACTGAACGCACGAAACTTAGCTGAAATTTCATTTTCGGCCTTTGACCTGTTTGTCAATGGTTGTAATCAGTTTGGGATCTTCCCGGGATGGGATCGCAATACAACCATATAGTGACTAATGTGAGGTTCTTTCATGACGTTGAAAGAAGTCCAAAAACTTCTTGAAGCAGACATACTGTGCGGAGACGACGAGTGTCTCCAGCGCGATGTCAGAATTTGTTTTGCGTGTGACCTCATCAGTGAAATGCTCCTGTACCTCAAACCTCACTCTCTTCTGATCACATCCCTGACAAATGCCCATGTGATACACACGGCGCAGGTAATGGATGCGAAGTCTATCCTCTTCGTCGGCGGGCGAAAGCCCGATGCTTCCGTTATCACAAGCGGGGAACAGAACAAGATACCACTGCTCGTGACGCCGCTTCTCACGTTCGATTGCTGCGGCAGGCTTTACGAGAACGGGGTACGGGGGGACACGTATTAGCCGGCTGGGAACCTGACCTATGGTTGATAGTTTAACGTATACACCAAAGATCACGGTTGAATATGAGATTGGTGAAAAGGATTTCTTTGTTGCCGGAGAATGTGCATCCCGCGTCAAGAAAACGCTTCAGCAGCTCGGGCTCAAACAGGAAGTTATCAAGCGGATCGCCATCATCATATACGAGGCGGCAATGAATGTCGCCATTCATGCCACCTCCGGGAGGTTGATCGTCCATGTGGACCCCGAAGGCATCACGATATTGACGCAGGATATCGGGGCAGGGATCGAGGATATCGATCTGGCGATGAAGGAAGGCTATTCCACGGCGACCTACGAGATCCGGGAAATGGGTTTCGGGGCCGGCATGGGGCTGTCGAACATAAAGCAATGCTCGGACGACCTGTATATAGAATCGAAGGTAGGCGTCGGCACAAACCTCGAGGCAAAGGTCTTTTTCACGAAAAAGGCTGTTGAGGATATATGACACAGTATTTTCACTCGGTCACCCTTGATACGGAAAAATGCAAGGGATGCACGAACTGCATCAAGCGCTGTCCCGTAGAGGCGATCAGGGTCCGTGACGGCAAGGCGATGATCGTGCAGGAGCGCTGCATCGATTGCGGCGAATGCATCCGCGAATGTCCCAACCACGCAAAAGTGGCCGTAACGGATACGCTCGACAAGCTGTCGGATTACTATTACAACATAGCGCTCCCGGCGCCATCCTTCTTTGGCCAGTTTAAGGAACAGGTCAACATCGAGGATGTTCTCGCCGCATTTGCCGGAATAGGGTTCGACGAGGTGTTCGAGGTCGCCCTGGCCGCGGAGATCGTGGGCCATGCGGTCCATGAGTACCTCGCACAGTACAAGGGGAAAAGGCCGATATTCTCTTCGGCGTGCCCGGCGGTGCTGCGGCTCATGCAGATAAAATACCCCGAACTCCTCGAGCAGGTCGCACCGTTCCTGACGCCCATGGAAGTGGCGGCACGGCTCGCGAAAGAAGATGCCGCGCGCAGGATCGGCGTCCCGTACGAGGAGATAGGCGCGTTCTTCATATCGCCCTGCCCCGCGAAGGTGACCGAGATGAGAAATCCCATGACGACGAAAAACTCGGCCGTCAATGGCGTCATAGGGGTCAACCTTATATATAAGGATATTATTAAGCACCTGGGCGACAGGAACCAGACCGGGGCCGTTGAGAACCTCCAGCGCGCCACCCGGCTCGGCATGGCATGGGGCTATGTCACCGGGGAATCGCACAATATAGCGGCCGGGTCGACGCTTGCGGTCAGCGGCATCCACAATGTCATCAGCCTTCTCGAGGAGATCGAAAGGGGCGAATTGAAAGATGTCGATTTCGTCGAACTTCAGGCGTGCACCGGCGGATGCGTCGGCGGCCCCTTGAACATTCAGAACCTGTTCGTGGGACGGATACGGCTTCGGGACCTCATAAAGCGGTTTGGCTCACGGGGAAGCCACTTCAGCGAGGAAGAGCTTTCCGCCATGAACAGGGACAACCGCTTCACCGCAACGGAACCCATCGAGCCGAGGGCGATCATGACCCTTGACGAGGATGTCTCCCGCGCGCTTATGAAGATGGAGCGGCTCGACCAGATAACGAACGAACTCCCGGGGCTCGATTGCGGTGCCTGCGGGTCTCCGAGCTGCCGCGCGCTCGCCGAGGATATCATCCGGGGTATCGCCTACGAGTCGGACTGCGTGATCAAGCTCCGTGAAAAGGTGAAGACCCTCGCGGAGGAGATCCTTGACCTTGCGCGCATCATCCCGCCGTCGATGAGCGACGGGTCAAAAAAGAACGGGCCGGGTTAAGGCCGGCCAAACGCGGCAAAATGCAATTTGGGGGCATACGATGCCGGAATGGAAAGGGGGGAGGAGAAGATGACCGTTAACGAACTCGCCGGGACCTTGGGTCTCGAGATACTTACGGGAACTATCAATCTCGACAGGCAGGTAGGTTCAGGGTACACGTCAGATCTGCTCTCCGATGTCATAGCAAATATCGGCGACGACGCGGTGTGGATCACCATACAGCGTCACGTGAATATTCTCGGCGTTGCCAAGCTCAAAGACGTCTCGGCAATAGTAATACCGCGAGGCCTGGGGCTTGACGACGCGTTCCTGATCAAGGCGAAAGAGGAAGGGATAGCCGTGCTGAGGGGTGCACAATCAGCATTCGAGCTGTCCGCAATGATATACAATGAGATGAAGAGAGGCCAGGGGGTTGCCTGATTTTGCCTGCGACCTGCACATACATTCGATCCTGTCGCCGTGCGGAAGTCTTGACATGTCGCCCAGGGTCATCGTGCAGAAGGCGCGGGAAGCGAGGCTCGATATTATAGCGGTAACCGATCATAACATGACCGAGAACGCCCCGTACGTGAAAGAACTGGGCGAGCGCAGCGGGCTCATCGTCCTGAGCGGCATGGAATTGCAGACACGGGAGGAGATCCATCTCCTTGCCGTTTTTGACGAGTATGACCGTGCCCGCGAATTGCAGTCGATGGTCTATGACCTTCTGCCGGATGTCCCGAACGACACGGAATTCTGGGGAGATCAGGCCGTGGTCGACACGGAGGATAACATTGTCCGGATGGAGGAAAGGCTGCTCATAAACTCGGCAGACATATCTGTCGAGGATGCCGCGTCCTGGATCAAGGCCCATGGCGGGATCGCCATCGCGTCCCATATCGACAGCGCGACATTCAGCATAATAAGCCAGCTGGGTTTCATCCCGGAGCATATAGAGCTCGATGCCCTGGAGGTCCGCAACATCGACGGGGCAGGAGAGTTGGCTCCCTTTATAATGAAGAAGGGCATACCGTTCGTGACGTTCTCGGATGCCCATTACCCGGACGATATCGGGCGGCGAAGGACGAATCTGACGATGGACGCACCCGGCTGCAGGGGCATAGAAAAGGCCCTGAAAACGTTAGGAGAGAAGGCGCTGGCCGCGGGACAGGGTTGAAACGGATTGATGGGAACGAACGATCATGATGGAAGATCTTTCGCTGCACATAATGGATATAGTGACGAACTCGGTACGGGCCGGGGCAAAAAATATCCTGATAGCTATAGAAAAGGATGATACGACGTCGATGATGAGGCTTGAAGTTTCCGATGACGGTCACGGCATGGATGCCGAAACGGCCATGAAGGTCCAGGACCCGTTCTTCTCCACGAAAGAGGGGAGGAAGGTCGGGCTCGGGATACCCCTCCTGAAGGGGACGGCCGAGACGACCGGCGGATCATTTTCCTTAACGAGCGAGGTCGGGGTCGGCACGTGTATCAGGGTAACCTTCGATGCGCTGCACCCGGACCTGCCGCCGCTCGGGAATATCAGGGACACCTTTTTTGTGCTTATTGTGAGCCATCCGGAGATCGACTTTAACCTGCGCTATGCAGTTGACGGAAAAGACTTCGTTCTCAACACCGTCGAGTGGCGCAAGGAGCTTGACGGAATTCCGCTCAATCATCCGGAAGTCATTGGATTCTTGAGCAATTATCTTGACGAACATCTGTGATTTTATATAGATTGTTAACACAAAAGGAGGCGATGAGATGAATCTTGAAGAGCTGAAAAAAATAAGGGAAAAAGCGCAGAAAGATGTCGAACTGAGGCAGAAACAGGCCAGGATCCGTATCGTTGTCGGAATGGGCACGAGCGGGATCGCGGCCGGCGCACGGGACGTCCTCAAGACGTTCGTCGAAGAAGTGGGGAAGAGGAACCTGACGGATGTTATTGTCACGCAGACAGGCGAAAAGGGCCTGGCTTCACAGGAACCGATGGTAGAAGTTTTCGAAGAAAATAAGCCTGCCGTTGTCTATGGCAATATGGATCCGGAAAAAGCGAAAAGGGTTGTTGTGGAGCACGTTGTCAACGGGCAGCCCGTTTCAGAGTTTGCCATCTAAGCAATCAACAAGGAGGCCGGCTTGGACAGAGAAGCTATACTCAAGAAATTTGAACCAAACCTGAGCAACATACTCTATATCATGCACGATCTTCAGGATACGAACCCGCAGAGATACCTGGCAAAAGAGGATATCGAAGCCTGTGCGGATTACCTGAATGTCCCCTACAGCTATGTACACAGTGTCGCAAGTTTTTACACCATGTTCAGCCTGAAACCGCGCGGGAAGAATATCATCCGGTTGTGTGAATCCCCGCCGTGCCATCTTATGGGGGCCAAGTCACTTCTCGATTACCTGAAAACCTCGCTCAAAGTCGATGTCGGAGGCACGACAAAGGACGGTACATTCACGCTTGAAACAACGAGCTGTCTTGGTGCGTGCGGCGTCGCTCCGGCCATGATGCTAAATGAAGAGATGTTCGGCAATCTCACACCAGAGAAGGTCGATACCATCCTTGACCAGAGGAGAAAAGAGATATGAACCTCGTAAGAAACCACGTACTGATCAGCATTGATGCAGGGACGGTCATGGCGGGAGCCAGGGCTGTCGAGAAAGCACTGGTCGACGAGATCGGCAAGCAGGGTCTTTCGGGTGAGATAGCCGTACTGGAAACGGGCAGCATAGGTGCCACGGGGCAGGGCGTTGTCATCGTCGTGTACCCGGAAGGGCTGTATTATGCCAACGTCACTCCCGAAGACGCGCATGAGATCGTCGAGGAGCATCTCCTGAAAGGACGCCCCGTCAAGCGGCTCATGATGACGGAGATGCCGAAGCAGCAGGTCATCCGCAAGGAAAAAACGGGCCTTTTGAAAGAACAGCCCCGGATCGTGCTCAAGAACAGCGGCGTGATCAACCCTGAAAATATCGACGAATATATAGCCGCCGGCGGGTACGAGGCCATTGAAAAGGCGTTTACCGAGCTCAAACCGGCGGGTGTCATAAAAGAGATCAAAGACTCGGGGCTCATGGGCCGCGGCGGCGCAGCATTCACGACCGGCATGAAATGGGACTTTGCAAGCAAGGCGCCCGGCCAGCCGAAATACATCATCTGCAACGCCGACGAAGGCGAGCCGGGGACGTTCAAGGACAGGCTGATCCTTGAAGGTGACCCGCACAAGCTGATCGAGGGCATGATGCTCGCGGCATACGCGTTCGGCGGCTCGAAAGGCTTTATCTATATCCGCGGCGAGTACGCCCTTTCGATCGAGCGCCTTGAAAAGGCCATCCAGCAGGCACGGGACTACGGCATCCTCGGCGACAACATCCTCGAGAGCGGGTTCAATTTCGACCTTGCCGTGATGAAGGGCGCCGGCGCCTATGTGTGCGGCGAGGAGACCGCCCTCATCGAATCACTCGAGGGCAAGAGGGGCCATCCCCGCAACAAGCCGCCTTACCCGGTAACGGAAGGCCTCTGGGGGAAACCGACCGTCGTCAACAACGTGGAGACGCTGGCAAACGTCCCGGAGATCATCCGCAACGGCGCGGAGTGGTACCGGGGATACGGGACAGACAAGTGTCCCGGCACGAAGGTCTACACGATCATCGGGAACGTCGCGACACCGGGCCTTATCGAGGCCGAAATGGGCACGACGCTCCGCGACATCATTTATGAATATGCGGGCGGCATAAAGGCCGGCAAGCAGTTCAAGGGAGCGCTGTGCGGCGGGGCGGCGGGTGCCTTCTTAGGGCCCGAGATGCTCGACGCCCAGATGGATTTCGTCAATCTCAGGGAATACGCAGCGGTCCTTGGCTCGGGCGCGATCCTCGTCATGGACGAACAGACGGACATCGTCGATATGCTGCAGAGCGTGCTTCATTTCTTCAAGCACGAATCGTGCGGCCACTGCGTGCCCTGCCGTCTCGGGACGAAGCAGCTCGTCGAGATAATCGACCGGATCGCCGCCGGCAAGGGAAAGGCCGGGGATATCGAAAAGATGGTCAAGATATCGGAGGTCATGCGGGATACGTCGTTCTGCCCGCTGGGACAGTCCCTGAACCTCCCGATCTCCAGTTCTCTGAAATATTTTAAGGATGAAGTGTACGGCCGGATACCCCAGGCATAAGCACATCTCAGGAGGCAGTTGATACCTATGATAAAAGCGACCATAAATAACGTTGAGATAGAGGTGCCGGACGGCACCAACATACTCTGGGCGGCAAAGAAAGCAGGCTTTACGATACCGACGCTGTGCAACCATCCCGACCTTCCGCCGGGAGGCCAGTGCGGTGTCTGCGTCGTCGAGATCGAGGGGCTGCCTGGCCTGAAAAGGGCCTGTATGACCCCCGT
The DNA here is from genome assembly GCA_963666485.2 of Syntrophorhabdaceae bacterium. Taxonomy (GTDB): domain Bacteria; phylum Desulfobacterota; class Syntrophorhabdia; order Syntrophorhabdales; family Syntrophorhabdaceae; genus Delta-02. The sequence goes on from CAXXUO010000001.1 coordinate 1,348,857, forward strand.
TGGCGAGGGTTTCAAGATCAAGACACATACGCCGAGACTGCAGGCGACACGCCGGCAGATCGTCGAGCTCATCCTCGCGGACCACGACACGAGCTGCCTGACATGCGTCAAGAACAACAACTGTGAATTGCAGCAGCTTGCATCGACAGTTGGCCTCAATACACTCGATTACAAGGATGCGCTGAGGGAGAAACACCCCATCGATCATTCAAGCGTGTCGATCGTACGGGACCCGAACAAGTGCATACTCTGCGGACGGTGCCTCACGGTCTGCAGCAAGATCCAGACGGTCAATGCCCTTGCCGTCAATCACAGGGGGTCTGAGACTTTGATCTCGACCGCCTTCGACGCGGGGCTCGGCAACAGCGTCTGCATCAACTGCGGGCAGTGTGTCGTTCATTGCCCTGTCGGCGCCCTGTATGAAAGAAGCGCAACGGAAGAGGTTTGGGAAGCCCTCCACGATCCCGACAAGTTTGTTGTTGTGCAGGAAGCCCCCGCGGTCCGCGTCATGCTCGGCGAAGAGTTCGGCATGCCCGTCGGAACGCTCGTCAGCGGCAAGATGCATGCGGCTTTAAGGAGGATGGGCTTTGACGCCGTCCTCGACACGAACTTTGCAGCCGACCTGACGATCCTGGAAGAAGGGACGGAGCTCGTCAGCAGGCTTACCTCCGGTAAGAACCTGCCGCTCATCACGTCCTGCAGTCCCGGCTGGATAAAGTTCATGGAAACGTTCTTCCACGACATGATACCGCATATGTCGACGGCAAAATCGCCGCAGCAGATGTTCGGCGCGCTGGCCAAGACATATTATGCAAAAGAAAAGGGAATTGACCCCGCAAAAATAGTTTCCGTTTCGATCATGCCCTGTACGGCGAAAAAGTTCGAGTGCTTACGGCCCGAGATGAACGCCAGCGGGTACCGGGATGTCGACTATGTCCTCACGTCCCGTGAGATAGGCAGGATGATGCGCGAGGCGGGCATCGATATGAATGAAATGCCCGATGAACACGCCGACCCGATCCTGGGTGAATACACCGGTGCGGCCACCATCTTCGGTGCAACGGGCGGTGTTATGGAAGCTGCCGTCCGGAGCGCCTATGCTCTCGTTACCGGCAAAGAGCTCGAGAACGTCGAGATCACGCCCGTGAGGGGCCTCAAAGGGATAAAAGAGGCAGAGGTGGATATAGACGGCACGAAGGTCAAGGTTGCTGTCGCGCACAGTTGCGGCCATGCGAGGGCCCTGCTCGAGAAGGTGCAGGAGCAGTTGAAGAAAGACGGCAAGTGCGAATACCAGTTCATCGAAATGATGGCGTGCCCCGGCGGGTGTGTGGGCGGCGGCGGCCAGTCATGGGGCAGCAACATGGCGAAACGTGCACGGCGCGGCGAATCCCTCTACGCAGAGGACAGGAGCCTGCCGATGCGGCGTTCGCATGAGAACCCCGAAGTAACGGCAGTATACGAAAAGTTTCTCGAGAAACCGAATTCGGAGAAGGCCCACAAGCTTCTCCATACACATTACTTTAAACGGAGTGCTGTAGACGGCAAAATTCTGCCGGGCTAATCTCAAATACACAGGTCACTCTGAGGGAGGAATTACGATGTCGGAAGAAAAACAATGTCAGTGCGCCGAGATTCAGGAGGAGGAGCTCTACCCCCGGCTGGACGAGGTGATAAACCAGCACAAGGGGAAAGGGGAAGACCTTATCATGGTTCTCCACAAGGCGCAGAACCTGTTTGGCTATCTTCCCAGACGTGCGCAGGAAATGGTTGCCGAGGGATTGAATGTCTCCCTCAATGAGGTCTATGGCGTCATAACATTCTACAATTTCTTCTCCACCGTGCCTCAGGGACGCAACAGCGTCAAGGTATGCCTCGGTACGGCATGCTATGTCAGGGGTTCCCAGGAAGTCCTCGACAAAGCGCAGAAAGAGCTCGGGATCAAAGTGGGCGGGACGACCGAGGACCGCCGCTATTCCCTCGATGTTGTGCGCTGTATCGGTGCATGCGGCCTTGCGCCTGCAATGCTGGTGAATGAAGATGTGTATGGGCGTGTGAAATCGCCGCATCTCGTCGATATACTCAAAAAGTACGAGTAAGGAGGAAGGTTAACCATGGAGGTATCTCGCGCTCACATATTGGTATGTGCAGGAGCTGCATGCGTCTCGTCCGGCTGCCGCCAGATCAGGGATGCTGTTGTCAATAAAATCGTCGAGCAGGGTTTGCAGAATGAGATCAAGGTCATCGAGACAGGCTGTATCGGTTCATGTGATCTGGGTCCGCTCGCACTGGTCTATCCCGAAGGCGTCCTCTACCAGAAGCTGAAACCAGAGGATGCGGAAGAGATCGTTACCGAGCACCTGCTCAAGGGACGGATCGTCGACCGCCTGTTGTATAAGGAAGCGACGACGGCAAAGGCGATCCCTTCAATGAAAGAGATCGACTTCTTCAAGAACCAGATCAAGATCGTCTTGCGCAATTGCGGCGTCATCAACCCGATGAACATCGAGGAATACATTGCGCGGGACGGCTACCTGGCCCTCGGCAAGGCCCTTACCTCGATGACGAGAGAAGATGTTGTCGAGGAGGTCTTGAAATCAGGGCTTCGCGGCCGCGGCGGCGGCGGGTTCCCGACCGGCCTCAAGTGGAAATTTGCCCAGCAGTCGCCGGGCGACGTGAAATACGTTGTCTGCAACGCCGATGAAGGCGACCCCGGGGCTTTCATGGACCGCAGCGTTCTCGAAGGCGACCCGCATAGCGTCATCGAGGCGATGGCAATAGCCGCGTACGCGATAGGGGCGCAGCAGGGCTACGTGTATGTCAGGGCCGAGTATCCGCTTGCGATCGACCGCCTGAACTGGGCGATCGGGCAGGCCAGGGAATACAAGTTCCTCGGCAAGAACATCCTGGAGACGGGGTTCAATTTCGACCTCGAGATCCGTATCGGCGCCGGCGCATTCGTCTGCGGCGAAGAGACGGCCCTCATGATATCGATCGAAGGCAAGCGCGGCGAGCCAAGGCCACGGCCGCCTTTCCCGGTCGTCAAAGGCCTCTTCAACGCCCCGACACTCCTCAACAACGTCGAAACATACGCCAACATAGCGGCGATCATCAATAACGGTGCCGCCTGGTACGCCCAGTACGGGACCGAAAAGAGCAAGGGAACGAAGGTCTTCGCCCTTGCCGGCGCGGTCAACAACACGGGCCTCGTGGAAGTCCCCATGGGCACACCGCTCGGCGACATCGTCTTCAACATAGGCGGCGGCATCAAGGACGGCAAGAAATATAAAGCCGCACAGTTAGGCGGGCCGTCGGGGGGATGTATTCCCATACAGCACCTGAACGTACCGGTCGATTATGAATCGGTCGCGGAGCTTGGTGCGATCGTCGGTTCCGGCGGTCTCATCGTGGCCGACGAAGATACATGTATGGTCGACTTTGCCCGGTTCTTCCTCGACTTCATCCAGCACGAGTCCTGCGGCAAGTGCCCGCCGTGCCGTATCGGTACGAAAAGGATGCTCGAGATCTTAAAGAGGATCACCCATGGTGAAGGAAAGCCGACCGACATAGATGACCTCGTCGAGCTTGCGACAAGGATCAAGGATGCAGCGCTCTGCGGCCTCGGCCAGACGGCGCCGAACCCCATTCTGTCCACACTCAAATTCTTCAAAGATGAATACCTCGAACACATCGAGGACAAGCATTGCCGCGCAGGCGTCTGCAGTGCCCTGTTTGACGCGCCATGCCAGAACGCATGCCCCGCCGACCAGAATGCGTGGGGCTATGTCACCCTGATAGGCGAAGGCAAAATGAAAGAGGCCATCGCGGTCATCAAGGAAGCGAACCCGTTCCCGGCCACATTGGGCAGGGTCTGCGTGCACCCGTGCGAAGCGAAATGCCGCCGGGCCCAGATAGACGCACCGGTGTCGATATGTTCACTGAAGCGCTATGCGGCGGATGTGGACATGGCCTCGTACCCGCGCTACAAACCGCAGGTAGAGCAGCCGAAGGGCAAGAAGGTCGCCGTTATCGGCGCAGGCCCGGCCGGTCTCGCGGGCGCGTACTTCCTCGCCCTGAAGGGCTACGGGGTGACCGTCTTCGAATCCCTGCCGGTCGCAGGCGGAATGCTGGCAGTCGGTATCCCCGATTACCGGCTCCCGCGCGATGTTCTCAACAACGAGATAAAGTCCATCACGGACCTTGGCATCGAGATCAAGTACAACACCGTGTTTGGTAAAGATATAACGAGCGAGAAGCTTTTCAAGGATGGCTACAGCGCGGTCCTTATCGCAACAGGGGCGCACAAGGGACAGAAACTCGGTGTCCCGGGTGAGGAGACGAAAGGCGTCCTCGACGGCGTGACCTTCTTGAGGGATGTCAATCTCGGTAATACCATGAAGGTAGAAGGAAAGGTTGTCGTGATAGGCGGCGGAAACGTGGCGATCGATGCCGCGCGCGCTGCCTTGAGGCTCGGCGCGGCTGACGTGTCGATCCTGTACAGGCGCGAGAGATCGGACATGCCTGCCTACATCGAGGAGATCGACGAGGCGGAAGTTGAAGGCATCAAGATCCATACGCTGGTGGCCCCGAAATCAGTCGTGGAAAAAGACGGCAAAGTGGCAGGGATCTCCTGCATGCGGATGCTGCTCGGCAAGTTCGATTCGGGCGGCAGGCGCAGACCGGAACCAATCACCGGGTCCGACTTTGTTGTCGATGCCGATATGATCATAGCGGCTATCGGCCAGGTCCCCGACCTGTCATGGATGAACGGTGACGGGGTGAAGGCGGACAAAGCCGGAACAGTCGACGTTAATATGAAGACCCTGGCCACGGCAGCCGAAGGTATATTCGCGGCAGGCGACAATGTCAGGGGTCCCGCAACGGTCGTCGAGGCGGTCGGTGACGGCAAGAATGCCGCCATGGCTATCGATGAGTTCCTGGGCGGCGACGGTATAGCACCGAACGCATTCCGTGATGAACTCGTCCAGATGACGGTATCGTACGATGAGGCGGAATACCAGAAAGAGATCGGCAGGATGAAAATGCCTCACCTGCCGGTATCGAAACGCGACAAGAACTTCAACGAGGTCGTCCTTGGCTATGATAACAAAGCGGCCGTTGAGGAAGCGAAACGGTGTCTCCACTGCTATGTGAGGACAAGCGAGTAAACAGGATAAATTAAGGAGCGTGCCTATATGAAGATCAGCCTTACTATTGACGGGCGTCCGCTGGAGGTCGAAGAGGGGATAAGCATTCTTGACGCGGCCAAATCGGCAAATGTCCATATACCGACGCTATGCTACCTGCCCGAGGTCCAGGCGATCGGGGCGTGCAGGGTTTGCCTTGTCGAGATCGAGGGGAACCGTACGCTTCAGGCGGCCTGTGTATCACCGGTCGCCAAGGGCCAGGTAATATATACGAACACAGACAGGGTCCGCAAGGCGCGGCGTTTTGCCGTCGAAATGCTCCTGTCCAACCACCCCTTCGACTGCTTGAGCTGTGCAAAGAACCTCCATTGCGACCTGCAGTCGCTTGCCTATGAACTCGGCATCCGTGAGATCAGGTTCACCGGGGAACAATCAACCGGCAGGATCGATGAATCCTCCCCGTCCATACGGCGTGACCAGAATAAATGCATCCTGTGCAGGCGGTGTGTGACCGTGTGCCAGGATATCCAGTCCGTAACCGCCCTTTTCATGCAGGGCAGGGGCTTTGAGACCCGGGTCGAACCCGCATTTGACCGCGACATCAACGATGTCGCATGCACGAATTGCGGCCAGTGCTCGATCGTCTGCCCCGTTGGTGCAATTACGGAAAAAGAATATATCGATGACGTGTTCGCGGCCATTTACGATCCCACGAAATTTGTCGTCATCCAGGATGCGCCCGCGGTGAGGGCGGCCCTCGGCGAGGAATTCGGGTATCCCCCGGGCACCCTCGTCACGGGAAAGATGCTCGCAGCCGCCCGGAAGCTCGGTTTTGACCGGGTTTTCGATACCAATTTTGCCGCCGACCTGACCATCCTCGAAGAAGGGACCGAATTGTTGACCCGGGTCAAGGAAGGCGGGACACTCCCCATGATAACGAGCTGCAGTCCCGGCTGGATCAAGTTCATTGAGCATTTCTACCCGGAACTGCTCGACCATCTCTCCACGTGCAAATCACCGCACATGATGCTGGGCGCACTGACAAAGACGTATTTCGCTAAAAAGGCGGGCGTCGACCCGAAGGATATCGTGGTCGTATCCGTCATGCCGTGTACGGCGAAGAAGTTCGAGTGCAACCGGCCGGAGATGTATGACAGCGGGTATAAGGATGTCGATTACGTCCTGACAACGCGCGAATTTGCGAAAATGATCAAACAGGCCGGAATTGATTTCGAGAACCTTCCCGATGAAATGTATGATGACCCTATGGGTGAATATACCGGCGCAGCCACGATCTTCGGCGCAACCGGCGGGGTTATGGAAGCGGCATTGAGGACTGCCTACGAGGTAGCGACCGGCCGTGTCCTTGAAAATGTTGAATTTACGGCGGTGCGCGGGCTTGAAGGGATAAAAGAGGCGACAGTGCCCGTCGAAGGCCTGGGAGATGTGAGGGTTGCCGTGTCGCACGGTCTTGGCAATGCCCGCAAACTGCTCGACAGGATAAAGGCAGGCGAGGCCAACTACCACTTCATCGAAGTCATGGCCTGTCCCGGCGGGTGCGTGGGCGGCGGCGGCCAGCCGATCCCGGTCACGAACGAGATCAGGATCTTGAGGGCACAGGCCCTGTACAACGAGGACGCACACCTGAAATACAGGAAGTCCCACGAGAACCCGTCGATCACGAAGATCTACGAAGAATTCCTGGGTGCGCCGCTGGGTGAGAAATCACATCACCTGCTGCATACCCACTATACACCGCGAAACAAAATCTAGAGCGGCCTTATAATCCCTGCGCTCCCGGCGGTCCATGCCGGAAGCGCAGGGATGCTGTACCTGTACACTACCGGATCTCCACTCGCTGCGTTTCGATCTTCGCTACTTGATCATGACAAGGAGCATTTTATAACGCGTGACCGCTTTCAGGGCATGAGGCTTATGTGCCGGCATAATGATCATCTCCCCTTCCTTGACGGTGTGCGGCTTGCCGTCTATCGTTATCGTCGCCTCGCCTTCAAGGATAAGGACGGCTGCATCGAACGGGGCGGTATGCTCGCTCAGGCCCTCGCCCTCATCGAACGCGAATACCGTCATCGTGCTGGCAGGTTTCCGGACTATCTCACGGCTCACGACAGAATGGTCCTGGTATGCAGCCAGGTCTTTCAGGCAAAACGGTCGGGTTTCCCTGTCGAGTGCGATAAAGTTTTCGCTCATGGAATCCTCCTTCTTTATATTTTTAACATACAACAGAAAATTCCGTATGTTTTTGACCCAGGTCAAATTTTGTGGATTGTTTCGGTGCTAAGGTTTAAAAGAATGGAAGGGCATGATGACTGATTTCAGGACTGAAAGGGATGCGCTGGGCGAAATGAATGTCCCCGCCGATGCCTACTGGGGCATCCATACACAGAGGGCCTTGAAGAACTTTGCCGTCTCTTCCTTCCGTGTCCCCGGCGAAATGATCATCGCGCTCGCAGAGGTCAAGCTCGCCTGCGCACGAGCGAACATGCGCGCGGGGCTTCTCGACACCGGCATCGGTGATGCGATCGCTCAGGCTGCGAAGGAAGTGGCCGGCGGCGCATTAGCCGATCAGTTCATCGTGGACGCCTTCCAGGGAGGGGCCGGGACTTCGACCAATATGAATATGAACGAGGTGCTTGCCAACCGGGCCATCGAGCTCACCGGTGGGCAAAAAGGCGATTACAGCATCGTCCACCCCCTCGACCATGTCAATCTTTCGCAATCGACCAATGATGTCTATCCGACCGCGCTGAAGGTCGCAGCTGTGAGGCTCGTCATAACGTTAAGCGAGGGTATCGCCCGGCTGCAGGGATCATTTCAGAATAAGGAAAAGGAATTCGCAGGCATCCTGAAGCTCGGGCGGACCGAGATGCGCGACGCCGTTCCGATCATGCTGGGACAGGAATTCGGTGCGTACGCCGAGGCATTCGCCCGGGACAGGTGGCGCCTTTTCAAGGTCGAAGAACGCTTACGCCAGGTGAATCTCGGCGGGACTGCCGTCGGGACGGGCCTTAACGCGCGACGCGAATATATCGCATACGCCATAGAAGAACTGCAGGATATTACCGGGCTTGGTATCGCGCGCGCGGAGAACATGATCGACATAACCCAGAACGCCGACGTCTTCGCCGAGGTCTCGGCTCTCATCAAGGCAGCGGCTGTCAACCTCGCCAAGGTGTCTGCGGACCTGCGCCTTCTTTCCCTGGGGCCCCGCGGCGGCCTCGCGGAGATCAGCCTGCCCGTCCGCCAGGAAGGGTCCTCGATCATGCCCGACAAGGCAAATCCTGTCATCAGCGAGATGGCGTCGAGCGTTGCCTTCCAGGTTATGAGCCTCGACCACGCGGTGACCCTTGCGGCATCGTCGGGGCAGCTCGAGCTCAACGCCTTCATGCCGCTTATCGCCTTCAACCTTCTCACGGAACTCAAGATCATGATAAATGCCGTGTCCATCTTCCGGACGGAGCTCGTCGACGGGGTGACCGCGGATGAAGGGCGCTGCAGGAAATGGCTCGAGGACAGCCTGTGCCTCGCCACGGCCCTTGCCCCGTATATCGGGCACGAGGCGGCGGCGGAGATATCGCGGGTGGCGCGCACCGAGGGTAAGACGATCGGCGAGATCGCTGTTGAAAAAGGGTATTTTTCCGCTGAAGAGATCGGGTCCATATTCAAATCCCGGGAACTGACTCGCCCGGGAATAGCGGGATCAAGCAAGGTAAAGAGGCAGGACAACAAAAAATGACAGACACGCTTAACCAGACACCGCGGGGCAGCCGCCTCCACATCGCGATCTTCGGCAGGCGCAACGCCGGTAAGTCAAGCCTTATCAACGCACTGACGAGCCAGGACATTGCGATCGTCTCCGACGTCCCGGGAACCACGACGGACCCTGTCTACAAATCCATGGAGATCCTGCCGATCGGGCCGGTCGTCATTATCGACACGGCGGGCATCGACGACACCGGCGATCTCGGCAGGCTCAGGATAGAAAAGGCGCTCGGCGTCCTGAACAAAACAGACCTCATGCTCCTCGTCGTCGACCCGGTCGCCGGTTACGGGCAATTCGAAGAGGATATCATTGCCCGTGCGGCCGAGAACAAGGTACCCGTCGTTATCGTTGTGAATAAAATGGACCGGCACCCCGGATACGTTCCGGATGAGGCGTTAAGCCGCGCCGGCCGTCCCGTGATCATGGTGAGCGCGCTTACCCGTCAGGGCATCGATGATCTCAAGATGGCGATGATCAAAGAGGCCCCGAAGGACTTCATGAACCCGACGATCTTGGGGGACCTCATAGGCCCCGGTGACACCGTTGTCCTTGTCACCCCGATCGACCTTGCCGCCCCGAAAGGCAGGCTTATCCTCCCGCAGGTCCAGACGATCCGGGACATACTCGACAACGAGGCCATGGCTTTCGTCGTAAAGGAAAGGGAGCTCAAGGGTGCGCTCGCCGCGCTGAAAGACAAGCCGCGCCTCGTCGTTACGGATTCCCAGGCCTTCAACAAGGTGGCTGCGGACACACCCAAAGACGTTCCTATGACGTCTTTCTCGATACTCTTCGCGCGCCACAAAGGGAACCTCACCGCACTCGTAAAAGGCGTCAAAGCAATCGATGATCTCGAGCCGGGAGACAGGGTGCTGATTTCGGAGGCCTGTACCCATCACAGGGTGGAAGATGATATTGGAACGGTAAAGATACCGCGATGGCTGAATCAGCTTGTCGGGGGCCCGCTCGATTACGCGACGGTGAGCGGCCTTGAATTGCCGCAGGACCTCACGCAGTACAAGCTCATCATACATTGCGGGGCATGCATGATAAACCGGAAGGAAATGCTTCACCGGATCATGGTGGCGCAGCACGCCGGGATACCGATCGTGAATTACGGGGTCCTTATAGCCCACGTCATGGGTATACTCGAAAGGGCACTGAGGCCATTCCCCGAGGTCCGGGAGGTTTTGGAAAATGGCGAAAAATAAGGGCATCGGGGTTTCTTTACATTTCGCAGAACGCGCAATATACTTAGGTGACGGAGGCCGCATATGAAGAGAAATGACGAGGTACAGCGGGCCGATTTTATTGATGAAGCAAAAATATTCCGGACGCTGGAAAAGGCAAAGAACGCTTCGGTTGCCGAGGTGCTCGACATCATAGAAAAAGGACGTGAGGCAAAGGGCCTTGACCCCTATGAGACCGCGGTGCTCCTGCACGCCGCGGACGGAGATGTCGAGCATGCCCTCTTTAAGGCGTCCCGTGAGGTCAAGGAAAAGATATACGGGCAGCGCCTTGTTCTCTTTGCGCCGCTCTATATCAGCAATTACTGCATCAACAATTGTACATATTGCGGGTACAGGCGGCACAACGCAATACCGAGGGAACGCCTTACGATGGACGAGATCGAGCGCGAGGTCATCGCCCTCGAGGCCATGGGGCACAAGCGGATCGCCCTGGAAGTCGGTGAGGACCCGAAGAATTGCCCGATCGACTATGTCCTCGAGGCCATGAAAAAGATCTATTCCGTCAAAGAATCGACGGGGAGCATCCGGCGCATTAACGTCAACATCGCCGCGACGACGGTCGAGGATTATCGCAAGCTCAAAGAGGCGGGGATAGGCACGTACATCCTTTTCCAGGAGACCTACCACCGCGAGACATATAAAAAGAGCCACCCCGCAGGCCCGAAAAAGGATTATGACTGGCACACGACGGCAATGGACCGTGCGATGCAGGCGGGCATCGACGATGTCGGTTTAGGGGTCCTTTTCGGCCTTTTCGACTACAAATACGAGGTCCTCGGACTCCTCTACCATTCGCTCCACCTCGAGGAGCGCTTCGGGGTCGGGTGCCACACCATCTCTGTCCCGCGCATGAGGCCGGCCGAAGGGATCAATTTCGACACATTCCCATACCTGGTGAACGATCACGATTTCAAGAGGATGGTATCCATCATACGGCTTGCAGTTCCCTACACCGGTATGATACTGTCGACACGGGAACCTGCCGGATACCGGGACGAGGTCATAGCGCTCGGCATTTCGCAGATCAGCGCGGGTTCCTGCACGGGTGTCGGCGGCTACCACAAGGACATCGAAAAGCCGGACAAGAAAACGTACGGGCAGTTCCAGGTGGAAGACAACCGCACGACCGACGAAATGCTCCTGAGTGTTTGCAAGTCGGGTTACCTTCCCAGTTTTTGCACGGCATGCTACCGGCAGGGACGGACCGGCGACAGGTTCATGGCCCTCGCAAAGACAGGCGAGATCCAGAATATCTGCCAGCCGAACGCGATACTGACCTTTAAGGAATTTGTGGTGGACTACGCATCGCCCGAGACCAAAGCGGCAGGTGAAGAGGTGATACGCATGCATCTCGACAAGATAGCGAACCCGAAGATGCGCAAGGAGATAGAAAAACGGCTCGCGAAGATCGAGGCCGGGGAGAGGGACCTCTATTTTTGACGGTTTACGTCAAAATGACCTTGCCTGCGCCCGGATTTGCTTATATACTTAGGAAGGCAGAGTGTTGAGTATTAAGGGTTAAATAATTTTTAGGGGGCTTTGGATATGAAAACTGCACAAGAAATGCTGAAAAACAAAAGCAAAGAGATCTGGTCCGTAAAACCGGACAATACCGTATTCGATGCCTTGCAGTTGATGGGTGAAAAAGAGATCGGTGCCCTGATGGTCATCGGTGACAATGGAAAGGTCCAGGGGATCATTTCAGAGAGGGACTATGCCCGTAAAATTATCCTTGTGGGTAAATCATCCCGTGATACGAAGGTCTCAGAGATCATGACCCCGGTCGATAAAATGTTTACGGTAAAGCCGGATACGAGCGTCGAGGACTGCATGGTCCTCATCACGGCGAAACGTATACGCCACGTCCCCGTGTTTGACAACGATAAGTTCATCGGCCTCGTTTCGATCGGTGACGTCGTAAAATCTATCATTTCCGAAAAAGACATGCTGATCGAGCACCTGTCGAATTACATTGCGGGGAAGTACGTCTAAAAGACGGTTCAAGGTTCAAAGTTCAAGGTTCAAGGTTAAAAACGATCCAACGCCGCCATTCCGAAAGGATGGCGGCTTTTCTTATGAAGTTTTTTTATCTTTTCCTTTGAACTTTGAACCTTGAACCTTGAACTATTTTTTGATGTGCACTGCCAACCACACCGTCGGCTGTTTTTCATCTGTGCGTGTTACCCTGTGACGGGTGAAGGCGGGGATGAAGACGTAGTCTCCCGGCTTGAGGGTGACGGGCTGGCCTTCATCTTCGAAGACAAGTTCAGCTGTGCCCTTGAGGAGGATGACCCATTCGTCATGGGCCTGATCGTACCAGCTTTCCTCGGGGGTTGTGTGCCCGTCGGATATGATCCTTTCTATCCTGACGTCCCCTTTTTCAACGATCGTTTCGAATATCTCGTCAGGGATGATTGCCGGGACCTTTAAGAATATATTGTCTTTTTTCATCAGTCCCGCCCGGGCCTCACGGCTTTGATCGTCCGTTTTTCCCGTATCTTTGTCAGTGTGTCACTGAATTCCTCGTTTTTCGGCTGCATGGTAACGGCCGTCTGCGCCAGGCTTTCCGCTTCGTCGAGGTTGGTGTCCTCCGAGTAATAAAGCCACGCGAGGTTATTATAAGCGTTCGGGTCCTGCGTCTTGTCTATCACCTCGCGGTAGGCTTTTTCGGCCTTATCGGTCATTCCTCTCTGGAAATACACGTTGCCCAGGTAAAGGTACGCGATGGGCATCTCCCTAGATGCTATCCTGTATTCCCTCTCCGCGCCATCAAAATCGTGCAGATTTTCATAGGCAACGCCGAGGTTTATATGTTCCTGTGGTGTGAGGAGGCCATTTCCGGTTGGGTAGGGAAGCCCGCAGCCGGCGACCAGGGCCGTGAAAAATATCAGGAGGGCACAATACGCAAAGCCCGGTATCCGGTTCTTCTTCATATTTTCTCCAGGTCTGAGTTCGGGATAATCTCCTTTAAAATAGTAGCATGGAGGCCCGGCGAAACAAATGCCTCCGGCGCGCTCCAATTAAAATCATTAGTGATTTCCATATGTTACCGGACGCTGTCAGCATAGATCATTTGAAGGATCTCTGCTCCTATGGTATTCTGTCATATATCGGCCCGGCGTCTTCAGGCCGATCCCCGGACAAAAAAGGAGGTCTCATGTCGACGATATACGACGTTTATGCGCGGGAAGTGCTGGACAGCAGGGGAAATCCGACGGTTGAGGTCGAGGTTGTCCTTGAAAGCGGTGCAATGGGCCGGGCGATAGTGCCCTCGGGGGCTTCGACAGGCGAAAGAGAGGCCTTGGAGCTCCGTGATGGCGACCCGAACCGGTACCAGGGCAAGGGCGTCCAAAAGGCCGTAGAGAACGTGAACAACATCATAGCCCCCGAGGTCGAAGGCCTCGATGCCCTCGACCAGGCGTACGTCGACCGTGTCCTCGTCGATACCGACGGGTCGGACAACAAGGGCACCCTCGGCGCAAATGCAATGCTCGGCGTGTCCATGGCTGTGACGCGGGCGGCAGCCGATTATCTCGAGGTACCGCTCTACCAGTATATCGGCGGGATACGCGGCCGCGAGATACCCGTCCCGATGATGAATGTCATAAACGGCGGGGCCCACGCACAGAACTCCCTCGATGTTCAGGAATTCATGATCGTACCGGCAGGCGCGGAATCGTTCAGCGAGGCCCTTCGCATGGGAGCCGAGGTCTTTCACACCTTGAAGGGGATACTGAAAGACCAGGGCTATTCCACCGGTGTCGGCGACGAAGGGGGATTCGCCCCGCAGATACAATCGACGACCGAGGCCCTCGAAACCCTGATCAAGGCCATCGGCAGCGCCGGATACGAGGCCGGAAAGGATATATACCTCGCCATTGACGTTGCGGCGAGCGAACTCTACAGGGAAGGTAAATACGCAATAGACGGGAATATGTGGGATGCCGGTCAGCTTGTGGCGTTCTACGAGGACATTATAGGGAAATATCCGATCATCTCGATCGAGGATGGTTGTGCCCAGAATGACTGGGACGGATGGAAGCTTTTCACCGATAAATGCGGCTCCCGTATCCAGATCGTCGGTGACGACATATTTGTGACGAACCCGATGATCCTCGGCGAAGGCATCGAAAAAGGGATCGCGAACAGCATCCTGATAAAGTTGAACCAGATCGGTACCGTCACTGAGACGTTGACGACGATCGAGATGGCGAAGCGGGCAGGGTATACCTGTGTTATCTCGCACAGGTCGGGTGAGACGGAGGACACTTTCATCGCCGACCTCGCCGTCGCGACGAATGTCGGGCAGATCAAGACCGGCTCCGCATCGCGCAGCGAGAGGATCGCAAAGTACAATCAACTTCTGCGGATCGAGGATGAACTCGGTGAGATGGCAATTTTTGGCGGAAACAGCGTATTCTACAGCATAAAGAAGAAGTAGGGGGCTTTACATATGCGGGAGGTCAGCGCCCCGGATGCAGGGGGGGCGCTGACCGCTTTTTTTATGAGGGAGGAGGCTGCTGGGTCGGCTGCTCGGGGGGCCGGCATGAATTCATGCAATTGTAATAACATTCAGATTGCTTCTTGTTCGAGCACTTTGATTCGGTGCAGCAATTTGATACGCACTTCTCATGGCACGACAGCGCCGCGAACGCAGGGGATCCTGACGTGATGAACATAGTCGCGGCGAACAAAATTACCAGGAGTAGAAAACATTTTTTCATCGATTCACCTCCATAGGTGCATGACGATTTATAACACTATCGGGACATTTCCGTCAATGACGGACGTCACACTTAAAATGGCGGAATGTTAAGAATTTGGATGCTTTTTAGTACGATATGGGATAGATTAAGGACAGACAATCCGGGCAAAAATGGTAGTGCAGAATGGTAAAAAATTACAGCATCGTAGATTCCCGCGTCGTGGAAGGCAGGGGCGAAAAGGAGCGCATCTCCGTCTACATCAACCCTGATGAAAGTGAACGGCGTCACCTCATAGACCATCACCAGATAGACGAGCACACCCTTCTGTCCGCCCTCGACCCCGACGAGCTTTCCCGTATCGAGATCGAATCGGACCATATCGCGATAATCCTTAAATCCCCGGTAAATTACCTGGCCGAGCACGCCTTTGAGTTCCTGGTATCGTCGATGGGAATGTTCCTGTTCGAGGATAAGCTTATCATCGTCATGGCCGAAGACCTTCCTATCTTCGACAGCAAGACATTTTCCCGGGTGAACCGCCTTGCAGAGACGATGCTGAAGATTGTAAGTTACAGTATTTTCCGTTTCCTCGAGCACTTAAGGGTCATCGACATGGTTTCCGATGAACTGGCGGATAAGATCAGCACATCCATGGAGAACACCTACCTACTGAACCTTTTTGCACTCGAAAAATCCCTTGTCTATTACCAGAATGCCATCAATTCCAACTCGGTCCTCATTGAGAAAATGAAGATCTATACCCAGAGGA
The DNA here is from genome assembly GCA_963666485.2 of Syntrophorhabdaceae bacterium. GTDB lineage: Bacteria > Desulfobacterota > Syntrophorhabdia > Syntrophorhabdales > Syntrophorhabdaceae > Delta-02. The sequence goes on from CAXXUO010000001.1 coordinate 1,364,507, forward strand.
TCGGATTCACACGGGACGACACCGAATTGCTCGATGACGTCACCATCGAGAACACCCAGTGCTACAAGCAGGCGGAGATATACTCGAACATTCTCGCGAGCATGATGGACGCCCGCGTTTCTATCGTGAACAACAACCTGAACATTCTCATGAAGAAACTGACGTTCGTCACGATCGCCATCATGGTCCCGACATTTGTTGTCAGCGCGTTCTCCATGAACGTCGCTTTTCCTTTCCAGGGCCATCCCTACGCGTTCTGGATAATCCTCACCCTCGCGATCTGCGCAATGGGGAGCTTTTTCTTTTTCTGGAGCCTCAGAAACAAATAACCGGGTCTTAAAGACATCCTCTCGCCCGCTTCGCTCAAGCTCACAGAGGTCACAGAGAACTGCGAAGGAAAAAGACTTTGCCGGCTGGTCGCGGAGCCGACCACGACCAGCCGGCACTTTCATCGGCTTCGCCGAGGAAAAGAAAAAAACAATACAAGGAAATTAACGGTCCAAGCGGTCCATCCTGCCTGAAGGGCAGGATTGAAGATGCCGCCCTGATAGCCGGGTACCCGCCTCCGAGCTTGCTATTGGCGGGTGGCAATGGTAAGGCTCCGGGCTCCCGCGGCCTCCGCCTTTCTCCGCGGCCTCCGCGAGCTCGAGAGAGGAGCGCAAGCGACGAGCGGGCGAGAGAGTGTCTTTTATGTTCGCAATTTCCTGCTGGATACTCTTTTTGGTTTTGATTACAATGTATCAGGTTCACCAACACGACATGATAGCTGCCTCAGGAAAAAGAAGTGCGGGATTGCTCATGTTCCGCCGGAAGGGGACTGCTGTAGAGGTTCTGCTTGTCCATCCCGGCGGGCCCTTCTGGGCAAAAAAGGACGAAGGCGCCTGGAGTCTGCCCAAAGGCGTGATAGACCCGGGAGAAGATGAACTCCTTGCCGCCATACGCGAATTCGAGGAGGAGACGGGTTTCACGGCGGAAGGGGACTTTATTGCCCTGACGCCGAGGCGTCAGCCGAGCGGGAAGATCATATACGCATGGGCCATCGAGGGCGACGGCGACCCTTCGGCCATGAAAAGCAACACGTTTACCATGGAATGGCCCCCGCGATCGGGAAAAATGGGCGAATTTCCCGAGGCGGACCGGGTCGAATGGTTCGATATCGAATCGGCCAAATCAAAGATAATCAAGGGCCAGAAAGACTTCATCGAAGAATTCGAAGATTTTATAAAAGAACAGTGACGCACCCGGAATTAATGCGGATGATCAGCCCAGGAATTCGGCTAAGAGTTTATCTATATCGTCCTGCGACATTGTCTCAGAGCCCGAGGAAGACGGGGCACCAGCTTCCCTGCCGGGTTCCTCTCCCGTTTGCATGAGATCAAGCCCCCCCGGGGTTTCCGGTGGTCCGCCTGTTTCAGCGGTCTCGGTACCCTGTGCTGACGTTATATCCCCGAAGAGGGCATCGAGGTCTGACTGGGAGAGCCCGCTGCTCTCATCTTTCTGAGGCGCACCGCCCCCGAAGAGGGCATCGAGATCTGATTGAGAAAGTACTTCACTCATGTATTATTATGACCTTCCTGTGCCTGGTACTATACTTATCGGCAGGGACCCAAAAAACGTTATTCCCGGCCGATCCGGCCACCTCGTGCCTTGACAGTTATTCCCGCATCTGGTAAGGAATGAGTACGTCGCATGAAAATCAAATATGCTCTCTTGATCATGACGCTTATCGTTCTGTCCCCGGTGATAGTGGGGGGAGAAAGCTGTACGGACTGCCATACCGATGAATCGATCATGAGATCTCTCGTTGAGATGCCCAAACAAAAAGCGGGCACGACCCCGGGGCTCATCGGGCCTCAAGGGCCGTATCCCCTGATCAAGGCCGACACATATTACAAAAGATACTATGTCGATAAGGCCCTTCTGGAAAAGGACCCTCACCTCCTGGAAGGCTGCACGCCCTGTCATAAAGGGAATGAGAAGGCGACAGATAAGGACGACGCACATAAGGGCTTCGTGAAGAAGCCATCAGCCGACCTGAAATTGTGCGGCAGATGCCACGACGATGTCACGAAACCCTATGAGAATTCGCTTCACGCGTCACTGCAGGGCTTCACGACAAAGATGTCGAAGAGGCTCGGCGCGAAAGAAGAAAAGGTCTTCACGGAGAAGGTCTTCGGCCAATCCTGCCGGAGCTGCCACGCGACCTGCGGCGATTGCCACGTGAGTTCCCCTGCGGTTGACGGGATCAGGACGGGCTTCATAAAGGGACACGCCTTCGTAAGGAAAGACGAGGGGAAAACCTGCGCCGTCTGCCATGGCGGGCGGGTCTACCCGGAGTACACGGGTACATATGGCGGACCGCCCGACGTTCATTATCAGAAAGGGATGTCCTGTGTGCAATGCCACAAGAAAGGCCAGGTGCACGGGGACGGCAACGCATACAGGATGATGGGCGAATCGAGGTCGACCCCGGCTTGCAGGGACTGCCACAAGAAAGGTTCTGAGAAAAAGGGCGTTGCCCGGCTTGCCCATACGAAGCATGATGGCAGGGTAACCTGCTACGGATGCCACGTCGACGGCGAATATCGCACCTGCTCCGGATGCCACGACGGGAAAACCGTGACGTCGAAACCGGGCTTTGTCCTCGGGGCTGACCCCTCTGATAAGAGGGTCCTGACGACGCTCAGGCAGGTACCGGTGACGCGGGACAGCTTCGTCAAGGCAGGCATCAGAATGGAACGTTACGATGCCCTGCCGGATTATCGCGCCGCGTATGTTCACAAGATACGAAGGGTAACCGACCGGACCCGTTCATGCGATATCTGTCACGTGAGCAGGAAGGGTTTTCTTACGAAGGATTCCGCCGTGAAAGGCGCATCCCGGGCAAACGAAGACCTGATCTTCAAAATGGCCCCTTTTAATTTGGAATGAGGCGAAAGGCAATGAGGTTGATCACGGCGGCTCGACAAGCCAAAGATTTTTTCCTGGGCACCCTTCTTGTCGCCCTTATGACCTTCGGCCTCGCTTTCAGCGCGAACGCGGCTGTAAGCTGTGTTGATTGCCACGATGGCAAGAAATTCACGACGCTCCACAAAGAGTCCGCCCACGGGAACATCGCGTGCATTTCATGCCACACGATCTCGGGCGGCCTCGACAGGCACGTGCTGAAAAAGGAAAAACCGGCCCTCATCTCGTGCGGGCAATGCCATAAGGAAACAGAGAAGACCTACAGAACGAGCGTCCACTCTGTCAAGGCGGGCCTTACGTGCTACGGTTGCCATACGGATATCCATACCTTCAAACCGCTGAAAGACAATGTTAAGACAGCCGTGATACGCAGCTGCACGCGGTGCCATGCCGGTGATACGTATGTCATGTCGGGGCACGGTGCTGCGGTCATGGCCGGAAACAACGATTCTGCGGCATGCAGCGACTGCCACGGCGTGCATGGCATAAAGGCCTACCGGACGCATGGCGACAGGCGGCAAACCCTGGAGGCGCGGGAGTTCTACAATAAATCCTGCAAGTCCTGCCATTCCGACAGGCAGATGATGCTGCGGAACAAGTTGTCCCCTGATATCGTCAAATTCTACGAGGAAACATATCACGGCAAGGTCGAGGACCTGGGCTACCCGACGAGCGTCGCGGGATGCGCCGACTGTCATACGAACCATAATATACTGCCCCCGTCGGACCCGGCGTCCATCTTAAACCCCCGCAACCTCGTGAAGAACTGCAGGACGTGCCACGCCGGCATCCATCAGCGCTTCGCCGAGTACAAGGCCCATCCCGATTACCGGAACGCAAAAAAGTACCCTCTCCTCTACATAAGTTTTATCGCCATGGCGGCCCTCCTGCTCGTGACATTCACGTTTTACTGGACGCACACGATCCTGTGGTGGAGAAAGGTATACTGGGAAAAACACAGGCTCGAGGAAATGGGGATAAAGCTTGAGAGCCCCTTTACCCACGAAGAGGGTGTTCAGGAGATCAGACGCTTCAGGGTCCGTGACCGCATCATGCACGTTTTCCTGGTCATGTCTTTCTTTGGCCTTGTCATCACCGGCTTCCCCTTAAAGTATCACAGCACCCTCTGGGCGAAGCTGCTCATTAAGGGCATGGGAGGCGCTTTCAACGCGGGGTTCTACCACAGGGTATCCGCCGTTGTCCTTATCATTCTCTTCCTTATCACGATCGGAAGATCGCTTCGCTTCCTCTTCCCGAAGGGTCTCGGGAAAAATGCCCGGAAGGGATGGGTCGAGAGGCTTTTCGGCCCCGACTCCCTGGTGCCGAACGCCAACGACTGGCGGCAGTTCAAGCAGATGGTGCGGTGGTTTTTCAACAAAGACGAATACCCGAAGTTTGACAGGTGGACATACTGGGAAAAATTCGACTTCCTCGCAGTCTTCTGGGGCATGGTGATCATCGGAGGCTCAGGGATTACCCTCTGGGCACCCGAGTGGGCATCATACATTTATCCCGGATGGATATTCAACATCGCGAGCATCCTTCATTCCGAGGAGGCGCTGCTGGCGGCTCTCTTCATATTCACGGTCCACTTCTTCAACACGCACCTCGTCCCCACCCGGTTCCCCATGGACCCCGTCATATTCACGGGCAGTTACCAGCAGGAAGAATTGTGGCGGTCGAGGGCCCTCGAATATGAAAGACTGGTAAAAGAAGGCAGGTTAGAGGACCTCAAGATAAAACACCCGTCCATTTCGCTCAAGATCTTCGCCGCCATATTCGGTCACGTGAGCCTGTGGCTCGGCATACTCTTCACCCTCATCCTGCTGTGGACGTTCTTTTACGGATAAAAAACAGTTCCAGGTTCCACGTTCCACATTCTGTGTTTCTACGTTCGGTCTTCCAGATTCCAGGTTATAATTTTTCCATCATTTCCGATTTGATCTCCATCATTTCCGATTCCTATTTTCCGTCATCCCGGGCCTGACCCGGGACCCAAGGTTTTTCTTTTTTCTCTTTGCGGGTTCATTTGCATACGAATGGGTCCCGGGTCAAGCCCGGGATGACGACGAGGCTTAATTGCTATGGCCGGAATGTCGGGTTGACCGGCATTATCGTTGCACCTGCCCGACTTCTCTGTTATCCTTTTTTCCATGGCACTCGTCAATATCGATAAAAAGGACGTCAAGCTCATCATGATCGGCGGCAAGGGCGGGGTCGGCAAGACGACCTGCGCCTCGGCGATAGCCCTCAAGATGGCGAAGGAAGGCCGGAAGGTGCTTATCATCACGAGCGACCCGGCGCCTTCATTATCGGACATTTTCGAGAAGGAAATAGGCGATGCCGAGACGCGCATCCATGACACGTACGAGCTGTACGGGCTCGAGGTGTCCTCAGACATTGTCCTGAAGAGATGGAAGGAGCGTTTCGGGCCGGAGATCTACGAGGTCGTATCGTCGTTCGCGGCCGTCGATTATGATTTTGTCGAATATATCGGCACCGCGCCGGGCATAGAAGAGGAGTATATGCTCAACTTCATCATGGAGCTCGTCGAGGGCGGATCGTATGATGTCGTGGTGTGGGACACGGCGCCGGCGGGGCATACGCTGCGGCTCCTCAAGCTTCCCGAGCTTTTTCTTTCGCACATGGAAGCCGCCACGAAATTCTACATGAACATCTACGGATATATCGAGAAGGTCAAGGATACGGTGCGCCTGAAGGAATCGAAGAAGACGCTCCTGCAGATCATCGCGGGGTGGGAGGCACTGTCGGAACGCATCGTCGAATTCATCCGGGACGGCAGGTCGGTGAAATACCTCATCGTCACGATACCGGAGGCCCTCGGCGTGAAGATGACGAACCGCGTCATCAGTGAGCTTGAAGATAATCACCTCACCGTCGAGAACCTCGTTATCAACAACGTGGTGGAAGAAGCGGACTGCGAGTTCCACCGTCAGCGCAAGGCCATGCAGGAACAGTACATCGGGGAGCTCAGAAAAACCTACGACGGCAAGAACATTACCATCATTTACCTTGCCCCGCATGAAATAAAGGGTGTGGAAAAGATCGCCGGCATAGCCGGTGTTCTTTTCGGGTAGCCATGTCAACGATACGGATCACCGGCGGCAGACTGAACGGGATGTCGATACAGGTCCGTGCCAATGAGGTCGCCCGGTACACCTCTTCCAAGGTCAGGCAGGCCATATTCAACATGTTAGGCGACATTGAAGGCCTCAGTGTGCTTGAATTGTTCGCCGGATCGGGCTCGTTCTCGATCGAGGCATTGAGCAGGGGAGCGTCGTCGGCAACCCTCGTCGAGGCCGACAGGAGAATGACCGGTCTCATAGCGAAGAATCTCGACAAAACAGGCCTAAATAAATATTGCGAAGTCCACCATATGGATGTAAGATATGCCGTCCCTTTGCTCTTTGGAAGGAAGTGCATTTATGATATTATTTTCATGGATCCTCCTTATGAAATGGGATACGTGATGCAGGTCATGACACTTCTCGAAGCACATCCGCTGTACAATCACGATACTACCGTTATAGCTGAATACTCCCGGCGGGAAAATGACACGTTGGCCTTCTGTGAAGGCTTCGCCGGCCAAAAGACCAGGAAGTACGGGGATACTGTCATTACCATCGTGAGAAACATCAATCTTCCGGCATAAGGAGAGGCCATGAAAAGAAAGCTCGCTGTCTATCCAGGTTCCTTTGATCCCGTCACGTTCGGTCATCTCGATATACTCCAGCGGGGGCTTGAGCTGTTCGACAAGGTCATTATCGCCATAGCGTACAATATAGAGAAGAAAGGGTTGTTCAGCTTCGAGGAACGCAAAGAGCTCATCCAGCAGTCCATAAACGGGAACGAGAACGTCATCATCGACAGCTTCGACGGCCTGCTCATCGATTACGTGAAAAAAGTGAACGCGATGTTTGTCATCAGGGGCTTAAGGGCCATGAGCGATTTTGAGTATGAGTTCCAGATGGCGTCTATCAACCGGACGTTGAACCCGGGGATGGACACCCTGTTCATGATGACGAGCAAGGACTATTTTTTCATAAGCTCCCGGACGATCAAGGAAGTGGCGCAATTTCACGGGTCAGTCAGCAGTTTCGTCCCGGCCCCTGTTGAAAAGAGGCTCAGGGAGATCTTCGAGGGGTAATGAAGAAACTCTGCATCGCCTTCATATGCGTCATCTGCATCCTGTCCGCATATACCCTCCATGCAAAAGATGTCTATACGGTCAGCATCAACGGGGCGATAAACCCCCCGATCGCCGGTTTTCTTGAAAGCTGCCTCAAGAAGGCGGACAAGGACGGCGCAGAGGCGCTCGTCATCCTGCTCGACACCCCGGGAGGGCTCGATTCCTCCATGCGGGAGATCATCAAGGGAATAATGGATTCCTCTGTCCCTGTCGTCGTCTACGTGGCGCCGTCCGGTGCACGCGCGGCATCGGCGGGGGCGATCATTCTCCTCGCCTCCCACGTGGCCGCCATGGCGCCGGGGACCAACGCCGGTGCGGCCCATCCGGTCAATATAGGGAAGGAAAAGACCGATGAGGTCATGATGAAAAAGGTGGTGAAGGATGCCGAGGCCTACGCGAAGAGCATAGCGGCGCAGAGGGGCAGGAGCGTCGATTTCGCCGCAAAGGCCGTGACGGAGAGCATCTCGATCCCGGCGAGGGACGCGCTCGCGAAAAAGGTCATAGATGTCGTTGCCGACTCCGTCGATGACCTCTTGAGGCAGATCGACGGCAGGAGCGTCTCCACGAAAAAAGGCACCGTTGTCCTGCACACGAAGGACGCGAAGAAGGTCGCCCTGGCCATGCCCTTCAAATTTCGTTTCCTTGCGTATGTCAGCGACCCGAATGTCGCATACATCCTTATGATGCTCGGCATCTACGGTATACTCTTCGAGTTCTACAGCCCGGGAACGATTTTTCCCGGTGTGATTGGCGGCATATGCCTTATCCTTGCGCTGTATGCCTTTCAGGCGATACCGATCAGCTTTGCAGGCCTTGCGTTGATCCTGCTCGGTATCGTATTTTTTATATTGGAGGTCAAGATCGTGAGGCCACGGGGCGCTCGGCATCGCCGGCATAATATCTGTCGTCATAGGGTCGCTTATGCTCGTAGACCTTCCCGGAAGCGCCCTGTCGATCTCTATTTCAACCATAGTTCTCGTCGCGGTCATTTCGGCCGTGTTCGTTTTTGGTATACTTTCCTTCGCTGTCAGGGCACAATTTCTTAAGGTGAAGACCGGCCGCGAGGGCCTTGTCGGGGAGACCGGATTTGCCCGCGAGAAATTCACGGCAGGCGGGAAGGGAAAGGTCAATGTACATGGGGAGATCTGGGCCGCTGTAAGCGAAGACGATCTGAACGAAGGTGACGAGATCGTTATAGCCTCTGTTGACAGGCTTGTTGTGAAGGTACGTAAAAAAGGAGGGTAGAGCATGGCTTTCTTGTCAATTCCGTTTCTGTTCATTGTCATAATCGTCATTTTCTTTCTTTTCAGCGCCATCAAGATTCTGAATGAATACGAGAGGGGCGTCATATTCCGGTTAGGACGCGTTCTCGGTACGCCAAAAGGCCCCGGGCTTATTATCCTCATCCCGATCATCGACAGGATGATCAAGGTGAGCCTGCGGACGGTCGTCCTCGACATTCCGCCGCAGGACGTCATCACGCGCGACAACGTCTCGATAAAGGTGAACGCGGTTGTGTATTTTCGCGTTGTCGACCCGCTGAAGGCCATAATCGACGTCGAGAACTTCCTGTACGCAACGAGCCAGCTTTCCCAGACAACCTTGCGGAGCGTCCTCGGGCAGGCGGAGCTTGACGACCTGCTTTCACACAGGGAACAGCTGAACGAAAGGCTGCAGGAGATCCTCGATACCCATACCGAGCCGTGGGGCATCAAGGTTTCCAATGTCGAAGTAAAGAACGTCGACCTCCCGCAGGAGATGCAGAGGGCCATTGCCCGCCAGGCGGAAGCGGAAAGGGAAAGAAGGGCGAAGGTCATCGGGGCCGAGGGCGAATACCAGGCGGCATCGAAACTGGCGGAGGCGTCGGATATACTTGCCAGGAACCCGATGTCGCTCCAGCTGCGTTATCTGCAGACGCTGATCGAGATATCAACGGAGAAGAACTCTACGGTCATTTTCCCGTTGCCGATAGATATAATAAAGATCTTTGTAGACAAACTAAGCAAGTAAAGGAACTCGAATTAATGAAAAAAGTTTTGGTCTCTCTCATCATCGTGTCACTCTGCCTTCTCGGCACCGCCTATGCGGCGCCAACGAAAAATGCAGGCAAGAAGCCGCAGGCTTCCGTCAAAAAGGCGAAGCAGGTGGATGTGCCTTACAAGGCTTTTATAGTCGTGGAGGCGGACGGGGGCAAGATGATCGACGGTGAGAACGTCCACGAGCGGCGGGCCCCCGCGAGCATCACGAAGTTGATGGTGGCGTATGTCGTTATGGACAAGCTCGCATCAGGGGCAATAAAATTGACCGATAAGGTCACGATATCAAAACAGGCTTCGCAGATCGGGGGAAGCCAGGTCTACCTGAAAGAGGGTGAAACATTCACGCTCGAGCAGCTGATGAAGGCCATGATGGTCGCGTCCGCCAATGACGCGGCCTACGCGATCAGCGAGTATGTGGCCGGCAGCAAGGATGAGATGGTAAAGCTGATGAACGCGCAGGCAAAAACGCTCGGCCTCAACGACACGGAATTTCACTCAGTCCATGGCCTGCCGCCCTCAAAAGGGGACAAGGAAGACCTGACATCCTGCAGCGACCTTGTGATCCTTGCGCGGGAGCTCCTCAAGAGCCCGAAGATCCTCGAGTGGACGTCGATACAGACGGATTCATTCCGCGACGGCAAATTTGTCCTGACGAATACCAATAAACTGCTCGGGAAATTCTCGGGAACGGACGGCCTCAAAACCGGTTTTTATTCCCAGACCGGCTTCAATATTGTCGCCACGGCAAAAAGGGGCGACATGCGATTCATAGCCGTTGTCATGGGCAGTCCGTCGGGGAAGGTACGCGACGCGTCGACAATGGAAAAGTTGCAAAAGGCATTTGCTCAGTATAAAATGATAGGCGTCGTCAAAAAGGGCGAAGTTATAGAGCAGGATGTCTTTCTCGTTGACGGTAAATACAGAAAAATGAAAGGAGTGGCCGAGAAGAGTTTCCTGTACCCGATGGACATAAACAAAAAGGGTGCAATAACGAAAGAGATCGTCATGCCCGAGAGGGTGAAAGGGGAGATCAAGGAAGGGCAGAAACTCGGAGAGCTTGTCGTCAAGCTTGACAACAAGGCGGTCGGCAAGGTGAATATCGTTTCTCCCGTGTTTGTCCCCAAGGCGAACCTCTTCACGCGGTTCATCCGGAGACTCGGCCTCAACATCTAAAATGATAGAACCCCAGTTCAGCAAACTTCGCAACAAGGAGATCATCGTCGGGATCACCGGCGGGATCGCGGCATACAAGACGGCGGAACTTATCAGGCTGCTGACCAGGCGGGGCGCCAACGTCCACGTCGTCATGACGAAGAACGCGATGCAGTTCGTGACGCCGCTGACCTTCCAGACGCTGTCGGGCAACCCGGTCATCCACGAGATGTTCGAGCTTTTCAGGGGTTCGAAGATAGGCCATATCGCTTTATCAGACATAGCGGACCTTCTCCTTATTGCGCCGGCGACCGCGAATATCATCGGCAAGATAGCGAACGGCATCGCAGACGACTTCCTGACCACGATGGTCATGGCGACCACGGTGCCCGTCTTTTTCGTGCCGTCGATGAACACCAAGATGTGGTCGAGTAAAATGGTCCAGGCGAACATGGTCAGGCTGCGCGAAGCGGGCTATGAGGTCATGGAGCCTGCGAGCGGGGACTTGGCCTGCGGCACGGAAGGCAAGGGCCGCCTGCCGAGCATCGAGGAAATAGTCGAGCGCGTCGAGGAGATCTTCACCGAAAAAGACCTGACATCAGAGAGGATCCTCGTGACCGCCGGGCCCACCACGGAATATATCGATCCCGTGCGGTGCATCACGAACAGGTCGTCGGGGAAGATGGGCTACGCGATCGCCAAGATGGCGCGCAGGCGCGGGGCGGAGGTCATGATCATCTCGGGGCCGACGTCGATACCGGTCCCGCGGGACGATATCAGGGTCATCCCCGTTGTGACGGCGGTTGAAATGCGCGACGCCGTCATGCGGTTCTACAAGGATTGCAGCGTGGTGATCAAGGCGGCAGCCGTGGCCGATTTCAAGTGTGCGACCGAGAACTGCCAGAAGATAAAGAAGAAAGGCGATGTCAACCGTGTCATGCTCGAGCTCGAAAAGAACCCCGATATCATCGGCGAGCTGTGCCAGGTCAAAGGACACAGGGTCGTCGTCGGTTTCGCGGCGGAGACGGAGAACATCATCGAGCATGCCGTCGATAAACTGAAGCGGAAAGACCTCGATCTCATCATTGCAAACAACGTTGCCCAGGAAGGGATCGGGTTCGGTTCCGAGCAGAACGAGGTGACCATCATCGACCGGTCAGGCACGACGAAACAGGTGCCGCGGATGAGCAAGGATGAGATCGCGAACATCATATTGGATTCCGTAAAGAAACTGATCAAGAAGCGCCGCAGGATCGGGGAAGGATGATCCGCAGAATGGCGGGGATTGCCCGCGCATTCTTTATTTTCCTCTTTTTCATCAGCGCATTCCTCTGCGTCTCCCAGGACATACACGCACAGGCGGGCCGCCAGGCCGATGACCGGATAGCGGACGTTGTCGAGGTGGCGGGCAGGGCGATCGTCAACATCAAGACCGAAGAGGTCTTGAAGACGGAAACTGACGAGAAGAAGTCGGCGCCTCCCTCCATTTTCAAGAAATATTTCTCCTCCGAGGACGAGGTTGAAGAACTCGTGGAGAACATCGGTTCCGGGGTTGTCGTTGATCCGAAAGGGATCATCGTGACCAACGAACACCTCATCGCCCGCGCAATAAACATCCGGGTAAAATTTATCAATGGCAAAGAATACGAGGCGTATGTTCTCGGCAGTGATCCCGAGTATGACATCGCGCTTTTGAAGATCGTATCGGACCGGACCGATTTCCCGCACCTCACGATAACCCCCCGCAAGGTCCGCGTCGGGGAAAGAGCCATAGTGATCGGGAACCCCTACGGCCTTTCCAGCTCTGTTTCGCTGGGGGTGGTGAGTGCTCTCGGCAGAAACCTCAGGATCGATAACAAGATATACGCGAATCTCATCCAGACCGATGCCGCAATCAACCCCGGTAACTCGGGCGGTGTACTGCTCGATCTCAGTGGCACGCCAATAGGCATCGTCACGGCGATCTATGGTGAGGGCAAAGGGATAGGTTTCGCCATCCCCATGGAAGACGTCATGACGATCCTCTCCGAGTTTGTCGAAAGCAAGGCGACCCGCCCCATCCTCGGCCTTTTCATAGAGCGTCAGAAGGAAGAGAAAAAGAACTATCTCCTCGTGAGCAGGATCATCCCGGGGAGCCCGGCTGAGAAATACGGGTTCAACGTCGGGGACAAGATCACGGAGGTCAACAAGCGCCCGATCCGGGAGTCTCTCAAGATCCAGAGTGCGATCCGCTCCGCGACATCGAAGGATACATTCCAGCTGCGCCTCGTTCGCAACAATAAGAAATATGTCGTGAACATCGACGTGGCCGAGATCAGCGACTATACACCCCGGCCGGTCGACCAGGTCCTGTGCGGCATGAAGGTGTCGGACATAGCCGGCTACCCCAAGCTCAAATACCGCTTGAGGGACAAGAACGGCGTGGTTGTCGTCAAGGTCTTCGCCGGGAGCATCGCCGCGAAGGCAGGCCTGAAAAAAGGCGATGTCATCGTCAAGATAAACAATAATCCCGTCAAGAACAATAAAGAATTTGACACCTACATGATCGAAGGATTAAAAAGGAATTATATTCTCTATCAGGTAAAGAGGGACGACAGCCTGTTCTTCTTGCCGGTAAAACTCGACACACTTTTATAGGGGGTTTTCAATGGCCGAACTGGATGATATAAAGAAGCAGGTTCAGGAAGAGGTAGGCACGACGGCAACAGAAAAGGCGGAGTTCCCCGGGCTCAATTTCTCGACGTTCCTCCTGTCACTGTCCACATCGGCCCTCGTATCCTTAGGTGAACTGCCCGACCCGATAAAGAACGAAAGCAATATCAATCTCTTGCTCGCCCAGCAGACCATCACCATCATTGAGATACTCAAAGAAAAAACGATGGGAAACCTCACCCCGGAGGAAGACCGGCTCATTGACGGGATCCTTTATGATCTGCATATCAAGTATGTGGGGGCGGCGAAGTAAAATTACGGCGTACGGCTAACGGCGTACGGCTAACGGAAAAACAGCCCCCGCCCGTCATTCCCGCGAAAGACGCGATCCGCTCCACCCCATCATATCCGCCAAGGCGGGAATCCCCCCCAACCCCGTCATTCCGGCGGAGGCCGGAATCCAGTGTCTTTGCCTTTGTTGAAATAAAAAGCCGCCTGAAATCAGGCGGCCTTATTTTTTTTTGTCTTTTCGTTAGCCGTTAGCCGTTAGCCTATCCCCCATACACCCTTTTAAAGATCGCATCCACATGCCTGAAGTAGTGCTCGTTCGTGCACGTCTCCTCGATCTCTTTCTCACTGAGGTATTCCCGCAGCGGGGCGTCCTTTTTCAACTCCGTCACGAAATCAAGACCGCCCTCATAGCAGCGCATCGCGACGGCCTGCGTGACCTTGTATGCGTCCTGCCTTGTGAGACCTTTCTTGATAAGTGCGATGAGTATGGCCTCGGAATGGTACAGGCCCTTCGTGATGTCGAGGTTCTTCTGCATCTTTTCGGGATACACGATGAGGTTTTTGAAGACGTTCTTGACGCGCTCGAGAGCGTAGTCGAGTGCGATCGTGGCGTCGGGGGCGATGACGCGCTCAACCGACGAGTGGCTGATGTCGCGTTCGTGCCAGAGCGGGACGTTTTCGAGGGATGACATGGCGTAGCCGTGGAGAAGGCGCGCCATCCCGCACAGGTTTTCCGATGCGATGGGATTTCTTTTGTGGGGCATCGCGGATGAGCCGGTCTGGCCCTTCCTGAAGAATTCTTCCGCTTCCCCGACCTCCGTCCTCTGGAGGTTCCTCACTTCCATGGACATTTTCTCGATGGTCGATCCGACAATGGCGAGCGTCGTGAAGAACTCCGCATAATTGTCGCGGGGCACTATCTGCGAGGAGATCGGGCACGGCACGAGTCCCAGTTTTTTACAGACGTATTCCTCGACAAACGGCGGAACATGCGCGTACGTCCCGACGGCGCCTGATATCTTTGCGTACCGGACCCGTTCCTTTGCAGCCTTCATGCGCTCGAGGTTGCGGCGCATCTCGTCGTAGAAATGGGTTATCTTGAGCCCGAACGTAACAGGCTCCGCATGAATGCCGTGCGTCCTGCCGATCGCGGGCATATCCTTTGTGGCATAGGCCTTTTCCTTGAGCACGTCCATGAGGGCAGCGACATCCTCGATGAGGATATCGGCCGCCTCGACAAGCTGGCATGCGAACGCGGTGTCGAGAATATCGGACGATGTCACGCCCATATGGATATATTTTGACGACGGTCCGACATATTCCGCGACATTTTCGATAAAGGCCACCACATCATGACGTGTGCGCTCTTCGATCTCGAGGACGCGTGCGACCTCGAACTGCGCCTTGTCCTTTATATTCTTCATATCGTCAGCGGGGATGACATTGAGCTGTGTATAAGCCTCGCAGATAAGCACCTCGATATCGAGCCACTTCTGGTATTTATTCTGGTCCGTCCAAACCCCGGCCATTCTCTCGCGCGTATATCGTTCTATCATCCGCCAATAACCTCCGCTTTATGATCTTTCGCCATCACCCGTTACCTATTGTCTATCACCCTTCTTCTTTCGGAAAAAACTTCTTCGCCAGTTCCCGGATCATGGGATGCGATTTCTTCGATCGTATCGGCTTCCACTCATCGCTGATGCCCGGCAGGAGTGCGGCCATCGCCTCCGTGATGATGCACGCCTCACCCAGTTCCTTATCCTTCGCATCGTAATCCCCGGCGGGCAGGACCCGGCAGACCATCTGTTTCAGATCTATCTCGGCAAGGCACAGGGAATACCTGTACGACTTGTAGCCGGCGACGGGCAGCGACCTTTTCTTGCGCTCTTCCAGGTAACGGGCTGCATCCTCTTTTTTCTTCAACACGATGGATACAAAAACCCCGAACCGGGTGGGCAGGGGACGATAACAGTCGGGTGATGCATAAAGACCGTCTTCGTCCGCCTCCGTATCGATGATCTGGTCGAGGTCGCAGAATACGCTTATATTGTCGTCTTCATAGAAGTGTTTCCAGTTCCACATGTGTTACGTCTCCTTACTCGTTCCAATCCATGACGGTAATTGTCTGGAAATTGCCGACATGGATGCAGCTCGTTATATCGACAACGACCAGGGCCGTTGTCGACGCATTGATAAATTCTTCGAGGTCCGGGTGTTTTTTCAAAAATATCCCGGCATACTCCAGCCACGACCTGCCGCGCTTGAGGGGCGCCGCCTTCCCGAGTATCGTTATCGCCTGGGTCTCGATGAATCCCTTATTTTTCTTCGACCGGTTGTCAACGAGGATAGCCACGTCTTTCGTATCCGTGAGGTTCTTGAACTTGCGGGTGTTCTTCGGCGTCGCAAACAGGACCTTCGTGAGGTCAGGCGTCACGGCGAAGGAGATAAGCGATGTGTAGGGCTTCCCGTTTTCGCTTGTCGCGAGCACCGCGAAGGATTCTCCGGCATCCATCGCCCGCAGTTTTTTTGCGACGTCGGCAGCACCTTTTTCCGTTACGCTCGGGATCTTTTTCTTCTCGGGCATATTCACCGGTCCTTTCTTGTTTTCGTTATCCGATCGGCTAAAACGTCTCTATGTACCTTTTTATATTGAACTTAGACGCGCACCCATTATAACTCATGAACCGGATTTTACCAAAAACATTTCGTTCGCTCCACGGCCTGTCATGAACCCCCCCTATACTCCACGCTATTCCCGTGTACCCGTTCGGGTCCCGCCCGTCAAGGAAGTACCGGTCATTGAGGTAGATCGCCGCAGTGAGAGCTTCTTCCGGGGATGGTGTCCATTCCAGTATTTTCTTGGCCCAGTACATCCTCATGTAGCCGTGCATCGTTCCCGTCCGGGCCATCCGGGTTTGAGCGGCATTCCACAGCGGATCGTGTGTCGCCGCGGATTCCAGTTCATCCCGCGAATAAAGATATGCCCGTTTGTCGCGGCGGTGATCATCGAGCGTCTTCTTTGCCCAATCCGGGAAGGCGTCGAAGCTATCGTAGTTCGGGGTGTAGAGACAATAATTGTCGGAAAGCTCCCGGCGGACGATAAGCTCCTCTAGGAACGCATCTTTCGCCGCACTGTCCGCACGGCATTTTCTCACCTCGAGTGCGACGCGCTGTGCCGAGATCTGCCCGAAATGGAGATAGGGCGACAGATGCGACACGGCGTCGCGGGTCGGGTCATTGCGTTCGGTCGCGTACCGGTCGAGGTGATCGAGAAAAGACGACAATCTGGCCTGTGCCGCTTCCTCGCCCGCGACAATATCCGGCACTTCGGGGACTGAAACATCGACTTTCAATTGGCGTAAGAGACCTTCGGGATCAACCGGACGTCCTTGCAGGCTGGACCGATAAGGGTGTTTTTGCACGGCCGGTATTTCATCGAGAAAAATTGGCAGAAGCTTCGTGATCTTTTTCCTGATCGTGTACGCCCCGTATTCCCGTTTACCGGATGCGCGCCTGCAGGGCACTATGTTGTGGGCATCGACCTCGTAAAACGGGATATCGATCTTCCGTGCGACCTCCTCTTTCCATTGTTTCTTGATGCGAAGCGGGTCGAAATCCGTAACAAGGAATGATATCCCGTTCTTCGCAACGAACTCGGGCAGGCTATCGCCGGGTTTGCCCGACAGAATGAAGAAAGGTATGGCAAGGCCTTTTAATCTTTCAGCGACCTCTTTGAGCCCATGAAGCATAAAAGCATACTGCCTGCGGGCCGCACCGAGAAAAGAATCCGACAGGGTGAACACGACGACAAGAGGGAGACCTGCACGAAGGGCGGTCTCCTGCGCGAATATGAGCGCCCAGTTGTCCGACACCCGCTCGTCGCGGCTCATCCACAGGGCAACGCATCCGGAAGAGGCTTCGCCCTGCCTTAACGGAAATATCCTGTCCTCAAGGCTGTTCATATCGTATTCTATAACAAATTTCGGATTCTTTGTTATAATACCAGACAGACACTATAAAAAGGGAGGGACTTATGAAGTTGAGCGAATATTTTGAAAATACCAAGGGGAGAGGGGTCCTGGCGACAGCGGATTCAAAGGGGATCGTGGACGCGGCGGTCTATTCGCGGCCTCATTTTGTCGATGAAGATACAGCGGTGTGGATCATGACGGACAGGCTGACGCATGCCAATCTCCAGTCGAATCCGCATGCCGCATATATATTTGCCGAGGCGAAGGAGAACGAATTTGTCGGCAAGCGCCTCTACCTCACGAAGATCAAGGAAGAAAGCGATCCGGCGAAGATAGACCAGTTCAGGTGGCGCGCGACATACAAAATACCGGACGAACAGAAGAACGAGAAACGCTTTGTCGTCTATTTTCACGTTGATAAGGTCCTGCCCCTGATCGGAGTGAAATAACTTTGACGGAACATCATCACGACCATGGCAGGCCCAACGCCCGGGCCTTCTTGACGAACCTCAAGGCAGATATGCCTCTCGGCAGAAAGATCTGGCTCCTGTTCCGCAACAATATGAAGAAGATCCTGACGATGCGGAACTGCTGCGGGCATCCGGGCGAACCGGGCTGCTGACAGACCGACGAGACGTCCGCCGGTCGGTGAGACAAAGCTTAAATGCAATATGGCCGCCCCGTGATCACACGCGACGGCCATATTTACAATAGAAAGGATTGAGAGAATTTGCCTTTTAAAGGACTGTCATGTTCAAGTCCGCTATTGTTATATACTAATGGGAATAACGGTGTCAAGTTTTTTGTTGCGATATGTTGACAGGGTTGCGGAATGGTTTCTATAATCAAATGTCCCTGTGGCGCACAAGGAGCTGTATATGAAGGTAGGCTATAAGGTCTGGATAGACAACGATGGCAAGGCGTTCGGTGAAGGGCCCTACCAGGTCATGAAAAGGATCGAGGAAACGGGCTCCCTGCACAAGGCCGCTCTTGAGCTCAACATGTCCTACCGCAAGGCCTGGCTCATGATACAGGCCATGGAAAAGCGCCTCGGCTTCCCCCTTCTCGAACGCAAGGTCGGCGGCGTTTCCGGCGGCGGCTCACACATCACCCCGGAAGGAAAAAAATTTCTAAAAGACTACGAAGCATTCCGCTTGGAAGTAAAAGAAGTCCTCGAAAGAACATTCAAAAAGCATTTCAAATAAAAACGGGCGATAGGCGATAGGCTATAGGCGATGGGCTAAAAACAAAAGAACTCGGACCCTATCGCCCATTGCCTATCGCCTATCGCCCGCCTCTTCTACTTCCTTACCGCCTTATATTCATTAGCATCCAGAAAACCATCCCCGTTGCGGTCGTACTGTTTGAATTGCTCCATGGTGACCGATGGCAGAACGGTGCCGAGTTCAACCGGCGAGATCTTGCCGTCCTTGTTATTGTCGACTTCCGCAAACGACATCCGGTTGACCTTGTATTTCACCCGGACAAGGCCGTTGCGATTGCCCGCACTCTGCTTCGACCGTTTGCCGCTGACCTTCGAAGGTGACAGGTCGTCAGCCACGGTCTGGGGTTTGAGGTCCTCGGGGAAGGTTCCACCTTTCGCTATGGCAATTGAATTGGAGATATAACCCAGGGACACGATATCCCCGACCTTTATATCATTCACGCTTTCGTACCCCCGGAGCGTCGGGCTGACGAGATCGAAGGCGAGATGCTTATCGGATGTCAGCACGGCTATCGTCCGCGATGTCATGTCGAGCCGCGTGACCTTGCCGGTGAATATCATTTCCGGCTTGGTCCGGACACCGGTAAGGGCGGTCCTCTGGCCTGCGGGTGAGCCGTCGAGGTTCTCCGCACGGACCGTCTGTGTCGCTGACGGCGGTGTCGGGGCCAGGGGCGCCTCCTCGTCCGGTGCAGTCAGACGCTGCTTTTCATATGCGACGTCCTGCTGTTTCTGTTTGGGCGGCGGTTTGGGGCCCATGATCACGGTAGGTCCGGGGCCAAGATCGAGGGTTTCGCAGCCGGTTATTACGAGAAGGCAGATACAGATAAAAAGAAACGTGGGTACATATTTGGATCGCATGTTACACCTCGGAAAACTCCCAAGTTTTAACGAGGTTTTGCGGGCAAGTCAAGAATTTAATTTCCGCTTGATTTTGGGGAGGTTGGCTCTTAAACTGGTACAGTCAAATGCTGGTGGAAAAATTTATATGCAACATTGCGCGGAAAAAGAATGCGGATTACCTCAGGTTCGCGCCCGGGGAATCGTACGATGTGCCGCGGCCGCGCGATGCTATCCCCCGTCTTCTTTACCTGCACGTCCCGTTCTGCGAAGAGCTCTGCCCCTATTGTTCATTTAACCGCATCGTTTTCAAGGAACAGCTGGCCCGCGACTATTTCAGGCTCTGCGCAAAGAGATCTCCCTGTATGGAGACCTCGGCTATACCTTCAACGCCATATATGTGGGAGGCGGCACACCGACCGTTCTCATAGATGAGCTGTCGGAGACCCTCGCGCTGGCGAAAAGCGTCTTTCCCATCCGCGAGATCTCTGTGGAGACAAACCCCAATCACCTGACGCCCCCAAATCTCGCAGAACTCAAAAAGATGGGCATCAACAGGCTTTCCGTCGGGGTTCAGACATTCGATGACGGTATCTTAAAGGCGGTCGAACGTTTTCACAAGTACGGCAGCGGTGAAGAGATCACTGCCCGGCTTAAGGAGACGATGGGCCATTTCGACACCCTCAATGTCGACATGATCTTCAATTTCCCCACGCAGACGATGCCCATGCTTGAGCGCGATCTCGACATTCTCACCGGGCTTAGCGTGGACCAGGCCACATTCTACCCCCTCATGGTCTCGACCTCGACGGAAAAGATCATGGGAAAGAAACTGGGCAAGGTCGACTACGACAGGGGACGCGACATGTACATGACGATCACCGAGCGGCTCAGGAAGTCCTACGTGCCCAGCACCGCCTGGTGCTTCTCGCGCGGCGACGTGATGATTGACGAATACGTCGTCAACTACGATGAATACGCGGGCCTCGGAAGCGGATCCATAGGCTATCTCGGCGGAAGCGTCTATTCGAACACCTTTGACATCCCCGCATATATCGCGTATCTCGACAACGGTAAATTCCCGGTCGCCGCCCGGAAGGACTGCGGGACCCGGGAGCGTCTCCTGTATGATTTCCTCATGAAACTCTTCGGCATCACCCTCGATCTCGACGAACTGTCCCAAAAACACGGGGTAAATGCCTCCCTCTATCTTCTCCCCGAGATCACCTTCTTCCGCATGGCAGGCGGTCTCACGAAAAAAGCCGGCAAACTCACTCTCACCCCGAAAGGCCAGTATTACTGGGTCATCATGATGCGCGAGTTCTTCGTAGCCGTAAACAACTTCCGCGACTACTGCCGCGCACTCGTCAACCCCTCGTCGTCATCCCGGACCTGATCCAATATTCGGGTCAGGGTAAAGACCTCCTCTCGCCCGTTCGTCGCTTCGCTCCTCTCTCGAGCCCTCAGAGTTCGCGGAGAAGGGCGGAGGCCGCGGGAGCCCGGAGCCTTACCATTGCCACCCGCCAATAGCAAGCTCGGAGGCGGGTACCCGGCTATCAGGGCGGCATCTTCGATCCTGCCCTTCAGGCAGGATGGACCGCTTGGACTATTAATTCCCTTGTATTGTTTTTTTCTTTTCCTCGGCGAAGCCGACGAAAGTGCCGGCTGGTCGTGGTCGGCTCCGCGACCAGCCGGCAAAGTCTTTTCCCTTTGCAGTTCTCTGTGAACTCTGTGAGCTTGAGCGAAGCGGGCGAGAGGATGTCTTTATCTTCGAGATGAACCACTCCTCTATTAAGTTATTCCGTTAAGTTATTCCGCATGTTTCCGATAAAATAACTGTGAAATGCCTTATCAGGCTGGAGCTATGACGAGACGTATTTGCATAACCGAGGACAGTAAGAGCCAGGCGCGGATCGCCGAGAAGATCTTTTCCGACAGGGGATACGAGGTGATCCTTGCTGAGAATGGCATGGACGCCCTGTACAAGATCAATGAGAGCCCGCCCGACCTTATCATAAGCGACGTGGAAATGCCGCACATGAACGGGTACGAGCTGTGCCGGACCGTCAAGAGTGACACGGAACTCAAGCACATTCCCTTCATTCTCCTCACCCTGCTGTCGAGTATCACCGACGTAGTAAAGGGCCTGGAGGCCGGCGCCGATTATTACCTGACAAAACCGTACAATGCCGACGTCCTTGTCTCCATGGTGGGCACGATCCTGCAGAACGGACTGGTATCTGCAAATGGCAATGGCACAGTGAATATTTCCATGTCGACCGAGGACGCATTCGTCAGTTTTGAGGCCCAACCGCAAAAGGTTTTTAATTTTCTCCATTCGACGTACGAGAACCTTGTCCGGCAAAACCGCAATCTCCTTATTACGAAGCAGGAACTCCGCAAGCTCAATAACCTCTTAGAGGAAAAGGTCCGTGAAAAAACAATGTTTCTCGAAGGCGAAGTAGCCGAGAGGCGCAAGGCAGAAAATGCCCTCAAGGAAAGCCTCGATAATATGCGCAAGACGGTTGACGGGACAGTCCGCGCGCTGGCCACAACGATAGAGATGCGCGACCCCTACACCGCCGGCCACCAGAGGCGCGTTGCACAACTCTCCTGCGCCATAGGCCGGCAGATGAATTTCCCTCAGGACTTTATCGACGGGCTAGAAGTCATGGGTTTTCTCCATGACATAGGCAAGATCATAGTCCCTGCCGAGATCCTGAGCAAACCGGGCGCCCTCAATGAATTCGAGTTCAACATTATCAAGGCGCACGCACAGGCCGGCTACAACATTCTCAAAGGCATCGAGTTTTCCTGGCCCGTCGCCGCCGCCACGATCCAGCACCACGAAAGGATGAACGGTACCGGTTACCCTTACGGCCTCCACAGTGAAGCCATCATAATGGAAGCCCGTATCCTCGCCGTCGCCGATGTCGTCGAAGCCATGGCCACACACCGTCCCTACCGCCCCGCTCTCGGCATGGACATCGCCCTGAAAGAAATAACCGATCACCGCGGCGCCCTTTACGACTCCGCCGTGGTCGAAGCCTGTCAGCAGCTTTTTCAGCACGGAAATTTCAGTTTCGAGTAATCACAATTCCCCATCACCATCCACGCACCACCCCCCGTTTTCCCCGGCTTGGCCCGGGGTTCGCTCTCTTTTCTATTCTAATCCCACTTACCGCACATCCTTCACGCTCCGTCATCCCCGCGAAAGCCGAAAAACCCCAACCACCGTCATCCAAAAAATCCCAACCGCCATTATCCGAAAAACCTATCCGCTAGTCATCCAACCCCACCCGCCGCCATCCAACCCCACCCGCCGTCATCCAACCCCACCCGCCGTCATCCAACCCCACCCGCCGTCATCCAACCCCATCCGCCGTCATCCAACCCCATCCGCCGTCATCCAACCCCATCCGCCGTCATCCCGGCGAAAGCCGGGATCCAGGGTCTTTGTCTTTTCTTTTAATCCCGGAATATCAATTCATTTTACGAATCTAAACCCTATTTGACATTACATACCGTAATCAATAAACTATAGCAACGGAAGTGGAGGGGTCCTGGTGGGCCTCCTGGTCTTCAAAACCAGTGTGCCGGTGACGAGCTGGCGGGTGGGTTCGATTCCCATGCACTTCCGCCATTTCAGTGATATCAAGGGTTTACAGCATTCTGACGTTGAAGACCAGAAGGCCCACCAGAACCCATCCCTGTCCATTTTTGATCAAATTGTGCCTAGATTGTGCCTGAACGGCTAATAATCTCTTCAAAAGGCTCGTCATTGGTAGAATGGTCATATAAACAAATTCACATAAAATGCCATATTGAATGGCGAATGAAAAAATATGTTTCCCCGATTTTCTTAACATGCATCCTTGTCCTGATCTCACTTTGTCCTGGCTATCCCCAAACTGCAGAGGAAATGATTAATAAACCTGTCCTAAAGCCTAAAAAGCCAGGCGATCAAGCACATGTATACGATAGACAACACCAGATCGCCACAGATTCACTTGACTATCCACTTTTCTAGTGATACGAAATAGCAAAACGTGATGTGCGCCTACCCGAAGAGATAGCCGACGGGGGAACGTTTTCCATCGAAGCTTGTCAAATGTACAATAAGAGGAAAGATGAAGGAGTCCCGATGCAGGGGTGACCGCAACACTTGTTTCCGGCGCAACGAGAGGGAAACAGGTTAAGATTTGAGAGACGTATAGACTATTTTGGAGGTGGAGAAATGAAGAGTACCGTATTTGCACTGTGTGGTCTGGTTTTTCTGATTCTGCTGTCGGGCATCAGCTGGGCTGATTGCGAAAGCGATTGTGACGGCCCTTTTCAAACATGCGTAAAGATGTGCAGGCAAACGACCAAGGAAGACAGCAAAGAGGCGGCGGCCTGCATGGATAATTGTTTTCGCGGGGTCAGCGGCTGCCAGAAGAGGTGCAAGCAAAAAAATAGCGGGAATCTGGAAGATACGAAAAATGACCGCCTGCTGATCGCGGCAAATAATTCGTATACTGGCAAAAGCGTCGTTCAGGGCGCCAATTGCATTGAGCAGGGCCTGACATGTGTGTTGAATGGAACCCCTTGCTGCGCTCCCTATACATGCAAGGGAAAATTCCCCAACACGACCTGTCAATAAACGGCGGGGGCATTGGTCTATCAAGCGTAAGGAAAATTCTGGCCTGAACCTGGAGGATTGCACATGCACATGACACGATTGATCGGTATTGTCGCGCTGATCTGCCTCGCGACGACGCTTGGACTGGCCTGGGCCCAGACCGTCCCGGAAAATGCGCGCCGCTATATGGACCGGGGCCAGGCGGCGGTGGAGATGGCGAAGACGAATGTCGACCTCGAGGACGCGCTAAAGGAATTTCAGAAGGCAGCACAGTCTGCGCCTTCCTGGGCCGAGCCGTACTATCACATGGGAGTGGTGCAGAATAGACTGGGCCGGCTGGACGATGCGTTGACGAGCCTCAAGCGCTGCCTGCAGGTGGCCCCCGGGGGCAAAAATGCACAGGCCGCACAGCAGCTCATCAATAAGATCGAATATGTAAAGGAGAAGGAAACAGGGATCAGGAGGGTCTACGAATTGATGGCGGAGACGACCAATCGTGTTCAATGGGTCAAGATCAGCCAGAAGGGCGCCGATGGCCCGGACTGGGAGATCGAGCACAATGAGGATTTTGACGGGTACAAGCCCCCCGAGAATCGCAAGCAGCCGGTCTTCATAATGAAGGATGGGGCACTGTATAAGAACGGCTATTCCGTTGAGCCTATGAATTACTACATAGCCCCTGATCCCACTTACGGGAAGCTCCCGGTAAAGGTCGACGGGAGGTTTTTTGAATATACCTATCCGGTTGCCTTGGTATACGCGCTCCAGCGCGGGGAGTATAGTTACGGGAAAGGCGGGGAAATGTCGATCAAAGGCGAAATAATCTCCTTCGACCCGCCCCGCGTGAAGAGGGTCCAGAGATTGAAGCTTCCCGAAGGAAAGACGTCCGTAACCGAGTATGTCTACGAATTGCGAAAAAGATAGTCGTATAAATGGTGGGAACGCGGTTTGCCTTAATCACGATTGCGTCTAAGTTCGTACAACACGACCCAGGTTATAAATATTCTGACAGGAAGTGCAATTCGGACGGGAAGATCGACCAGGCAGCCCAGGCTGAAGTCTGATCCCTCGCCCGGGATCATCCCTATCGTCTCGTCGTTTTGCTGTATAATGTACGTGTCAGTGAAGAGGTGACAGAAGGGGGCGGATGTAAGATAATATTCGCCGTCATTACATTTGACCGTATACGAACTGGACACCAGGCTTTCTTTCTCGGCTCTTGCCAGCTCGATGCCATCTTTTTCGAGAAGAAAAGGTTTGAGACCGATCATTCCGTCTTTACCCCGGATATCATACCGATTTCCATCCAGGTCAAAATTGCAGGCACGATGCCACCATCCGCCTATCCGGGCGATCTCCCGCTCTTCATTGAAGACAGTGCACTCACCTACGGACCAGCCGGAGTCGACTCTGAGCGCAGGATAACCGTTTGTCCTTTCCGCCGGGCAACCGGCCATGTTTTTTCCTTCGGATTCTGATTTGTGCTTTTTATAATAGAAGTACCCCCTGGACAACTCCTCGCCAATAAATACTGCAGCGACAATAACAAGGGGGATGACTTTGGAATACCAGTTCTCGCCGAGGATGTCGCCCAACCACCGGCCGGTATTGGCACGATTAACCCAGAGGATGAGCAAGATAAAAACGCACGCGGGGAGGTAGATTTTGACTATGCGTTCAATTGCGAAGGGTCCCTTTTTTTCTATCCGCCAATAAGGCGTCGCCCGGGGAGTCTCGTCTTTCTTTCTCAGGAGACTCTTGATGTATTCCCAGAAATCATTCATATCATTCATACTCGGGCCCCGGATGCTCCCGCAGAATATCATTAAAAAGGCGAACCTTGCAACGGCTACAGGGCATCGATCAGAGCCGGTGACGAGCTGGCGGGTGGGTTCGATTCCCATGCACTTCCGCCATTTCTTTTTTGCCAACGGTCCGCAACATCCTGATATTGAAGGCCAGAAGTTCCACCAGGACCCTTCCTGTCCATTTTTGATCGAATTGTGCCTGGATTGTACCTGAGGTGAAAAAGGAATTGACCCGATTTTCTCCAACGCCTATGATTGTTGTACCAGAAGCAAACAAATCATTAAGGAGGTAAGCAGGTGAAAAGGATTCTGGTGAGTTTTGTGGTGGCAGTTTTCGTGGCAGCCGCACTCATTCTGTCAGGTGGAAGTGCTCTTTATGCTAAAAGCAAAGAAGCTGCCTGTTATGGAGACTGCTTCAAAGCGATGAAGAATTGCATGGGGAAGGCCGGTCAGTCGAAGGATAAGCAACAAGAATGCAGTACAAAAGAGGATAACTGTAAGCGCCGTTGCGATCAGACTGGAGGCGCGGCAAGCAAGTAGAAACTGCATTCGTCAAAAACAGCGCTTACAAGTACGGGCGCACGGATTGTGCCTGGATTGTGCCTGAGTCTCTGCACGGGGCTAAACCCATTTGTTTTTGTCGTACAATACTTGGCGGGGCGGCGCTTCCTGAAAAAACGTATCGACCAAGAAAGCGTCTGCGTTTGACAAAGGGCTTGTCCAATCCACATTGATCCAGATTGATGAGGCGATTGAAAAGATTTGGTCTCGCACCAGCGACATCGTATCGAATAAAATAGCGCAACTATCATCGTGATCGTCATCGGTATTTCCGGGGACCTGCGGATGGCAGGGGAATTCGACGGAGAGTATCAAAGAATGAATATGGAGAGATCTTAAGAATGTTCGAAGTATTGAAGTTGACAAGGTTATCCGTGGACAGGTATCATTACAACAATTCTTATTTATTTTTCGCAAATTATCGTAATTATCGGTAAAGAAACGGCTGCTTCTGGTTGACTACACGTCAGGCAGCGATTGTCGTTCAGGAAACCCGAAGGCGGATCATGAATACCGGAAGCCAAATGGATATTGTCCACGCGATACAATTGGCCTTGGCACCGGCCTTCCTCCTCGCAGGAATCGCCGGCCTTCTCGGCCTGATGGTAGGCCGCCTGGGACGCATTGCTGACCGCCACCGCCGGCTCGCTGAATCTCCGGATATCGCAAATATGGCCGCGGAGTGGATAGAGCGTGAAATTCACGGATTGGCGCGCCGTGGGTATTGTGTAAATGCGGCGATTATTTCATTCACCGTATCGGCGTTGCTGGTATGCGTGGTTATTGCCATGTTGTTCCTGGAGGTGTTGGTGGACCTGCCTCTCAAATGGCTGGTAGGCATCATATTTTTTTCGGCTATGATGGCGCTGATCACCGGGCTGGTCTTCTTTCTGCGGGAGGTCCAGATGGTTAGTAGAATAGCACTCCGGGACTTTAGGTCATCGGGCGCGAAAGAGGGACAGCAGGAACGTTCGTTAAAAAGTAAATAACTCAATTCCGAGTTTCCTTCCAAGCTATTGCCTTTGCCGCAACTTTTCCATCGTCACGTCGACATCGTTCGATTCCCATGCACTTCCGCCATTTATTTATCGCCAACGGTCTACGGCATCCTGATATTGCAGACCAGGAGGCCCACCAGGACCCCTCCTTGTACAGTTTGATCAAATTGTACAAGGATTGTGCATAGCGAAATCCCTGTTACGCGGTCGACCCGACCGGGCCCTTCGGAGGCGTGGTCGGAACCTCGAGTAGCCTGAAGTCGCTATTGCCGAATCTCAGTCGATACGTAGCAGCACTTGCCTTGGTCGCTATCTTCTGGACGAATTCCAGCCCCAAAATATCTCGATAAAATGTGAGGCTTGCCGAAAAAGCCGATCATCGCAAGCCCCACCAGAACCCCTTCACTGTCCATTCCTAATTCAATTGTTAATTTTTGAAGAACGTCCCCGGATGCTCCACTGGGGGTAGCGTGATGTTATTCATCCCATAACAGGTAATGATCTTCATCATCCCAGCAGCATCCCCAACAGCCCTGGGCCGTGCAAAAACAACTGCCTTGGCAGGCGTTAGCGATACCAGCTGAGAATAATCCCACGAACAATACAAGAGCGAGCAGAAGTTTTTTCATTGTCACCTCCGTAGATTAATTATCTCAAATATATCATTCACTATGTATCGTTCATTATTGTCATTTTGCATAGACAAAAGTGGATAATGAGCTGTGGCGATATTTCCCCCAAAGGATATCAATAGACAACCCTGCAAAACCAGTGTGCCGGTGACGAGCTGGCGGGTGGGTTCGATTCCCATGCACTTCCGCCATTTCTTTGTGGGAGAGGGTTTGCACCGGATGGTTGTGTATCAGGTTTAACCGACCAGATGTTCTAATCCAATCAATTTTCGACCATATTTAGTGTTTTGGGGCTAAATTGGCGCTATCAAGTTTCCCAAAGCGTTGCCAGTAGAGTTATAAAAGATTGCCAAAACATTCCTAATACAATTGACAAGACAATAACCTGAGAATAGAATTTCAGAAAATATTATGCATGGCAAGCGACCGTAAAGGAGAGAGATAAATGTCTGTGCCCCATTTTCAATCTTTATTTAAGCCACTGCTTGACATAGCTGCCGATGAATAGAATTCGAATTAAATCTCCAAGTATTTAAAAATGCCAGACAATCCAAGGGGGCTTTATGTCAAACTATGGTGTCAGTGGCAAGGCAATATTGACGGGTTTTCTTTATACGGTTGCAATGTTCTTCCTCCTCGGCGTCCTCATGAC
Source organism: Syntrophorhabdaceae bacterium (assembly GCA_963666485.2). Classification (GTDB taxonomy): domain Bacteria; phylum Desulfobacterota; class Syntrophorhabdia; order Syntrophorhabdales; family Syntrophorhabdaceae; genus Delta-02. Next base: position 1,393,126 of record CAXXUO010000001.1, read on the forward strand.
AATGGTCGTACTAAAATGGTCGGAAATAGAACATGCATATATCTATTGGATTATTATAATTTTAATTCTGGTAAGCGCGGGATATATAACCGGGGTTATAGCTAAAAGGTCTGAAATAATTAATGCAGCCATTATGGGAATGTTATTGGCTTTCGGTTGGCTTGCAATTACTAATGCAAGGAACCAAATTGACTCTCGATATAACTATCCTTTTTAAACTGTTATCGGCAATTTTCTTTACTGTTGTGGGTGGCATCATACGAAAACATACAAAAAAATATGACCTACCCGGTGGTGATTTATCAAAATGAGGTTACGGAATGGTTGACCTGGATATCAAATCGGAAAAACATTTTTGATAACGCAGGTTCATATCATTTTCCCTTACTGGTGAGGTTTTATTTTCTGCTAATGTACTCCTTGAATACATGATACAAAACGGGTATCTTACGACTGTATGTCAAATTTTGTTTAACAGGAGGAAATTGTGAAAAAAGTTCTAATTGTTGTTTTCGCTTTAATGATATTAATGGCATTGGTCCCTATGCAGACGATGGCATTCGATCCGGCTGCCTTAGAGAAACTCAAAACTACGAATAAATGTGCAGGCTGTCAACTTGACGGCGCAAATCTAATGGGAGTAAATCTTTCTAATGCAAACCTGATGGGGGCGAACCTCGCTAGAGCAATCTTAATTAAGACAAATTTATCTAAAGCGTTTCTTTCAACGGCTGACCTTACCGGAGCAGTATTGATGGATGCCAACCTCGAGGAAGCACTGATGGCCGGTACTAACCTGACCGGGGCATTCCTGAGCGGGGCAAACCTGAAAGGGGCCAAGGTCAACCTCATTCCGACCGACGCAAATTTTATTGGCGCAACATGGACAGACGGGCGAAAGTGCGGCCACGGGTCAATCGGCGCGTGCAAATAGTAAAGTGAGAACGCCCTCAATAATGTTGTAGGCTAAGCGCAATAGCTGTCTGTAGTAAAGGGAGAAGACAATGATTACCGCTAAAAAGGTTGTTATCGGCATCGCTCTATTTACATTTCTATTCACAGCGGGAGTATGTTTCGCAGATTCGACTATACCCAATCTGGTGGGTGCATGGACTGTAACGACCGAGGGCGGCGTCCTTCTAAAAGGCGGCTCTTACTCGTGGAAGACGCACCACAGCGGCGAGTTCAGCACCCTGACCGCCGAAGCAGTTGTGACCAAGCAGCAAGGGAGAGTCTTTCATGGGGTCTTTACGTCATTGAGGGCTACCGAGAAGTTCATCGGCGTCATCGGTCTTGACAATAAGAGCTTTTATTATGCCGATGAAGATGGGTTCGTGGATGGCAAGATAATAGGTAAAAACAGAATAGAAGTTGTTTACCGTCATGTATCCACGTCAGATACCGTAGTAGGAGTGGGTACGTGGATACGGAAGTAGAAAATTAACAATGAATTCCGGGAACCCGGGAAAAATACAGTTTTTATTTCGATTCGGTGTGGATACTTATAAGGAAATGGTTCGATTAAATACGCAGAACCACTAAAAAATATATACGACAAAGCAATTGAGCATTTAACTTCGAGGCCAGATCGTAACGAAGCGGAAATGAAGAATAGTACACGGTAGTATCTTGAGGAGGCCCATGAAAAAAACATTCGTCGCATTGTTCGCAGCGCTCATTGCCCTTACGTTTATCTGTCCTGCGCTGTCCGCTGATAATCCGGTTGATAAATCTAAACAGGCACCCGCCAAGATTGATAAACCGAAGACAGATGTTAATAAGGAAAAAGCCCAATCGAAGGAAGTTAAAGCTACGACCGGGAACCCTGCATCCAAGAAGACAGATAAGGCATTAGGGTCCGGCGGGGGGATCGTTCCGCCGGGGCCAATACCACCGGGACCTGTAGGTAAGAGCACAAATAGCGGGAAGTAGAGCCTTCCCTTCAGGTATTACGGAGAAGTAGCGGACGGTACGCTGGAGCCCTCCGGGACAAAAGGTTGCGTTGTAGTGCCGAGAGTGCTTGGCGACACGCTAGTCGCTTTTTTTGCTTCCTCGCCTGTCGTGACGAGCCGGAAGGGCTTCATTCCCCAAGGCGCGACCTTGACGGAAATGTAATTCGCTGCTAATGTTCCTGATGACGGAAACTATTATATGCTGAATGCATTTTTATGGGGTGTATTGGCGACGTCCTCTTTGATCCTCGGAGGATTGATTGCTTCCCGATTTTCTTTGAGTAAACGGACCATCGGGATAATAATGGCTTTTGGTGCCGGGACGTTGCTTTCGGCTGTTTCCTATGAATTGATCTTTGAAGCAGTCAAACTTGCCAGGGGGACAGGGTTTCCCGCATTTGGTCTTTTTGCCGGAGCTCTCACGTTTTATTTCAGCGAGCGGCTGATTGTAAAATTGGGCGCCAGGAATCACATGAAAATTGAGGCATCCAAAGAGTCCGGCCTGGTAATCCCCATGGTACTGGCGATCATTCTCGATGGTGTGCCCGAATCTATCGTTATCGGATTGGGTATATTTGAAGCCGGTACAGTAAGTCCGGCCATGCTGGTTGCCGTTTTTATTTCAAATTTGCCGGAGGCCATTGCCGGAACAACCGGTATGAAGGCGGGTGGCTGGAGCAAGGCGAAAATAGTTTTTCTCTGGGTTATCATTGCAGTTATATGCGCATTTGCAACTCTGTGCGGTTACTCCCTGTTCAGCGGTGTATCCGAGCAATGGCTGTCATTTATCCAGGCTTTTGCGGGAGGCGCTATTCTGATTATGCTTGCTAACTCAATGATACCGGAATCGTATGAACATGGAGGAAAACTCACGGGTATTTTCACGGTGCTTGGATTTTTTGTTTCAGTGTCGATAGTAATAGTGGAAAACATCAGATAAAACGGTCAGGGTCTTCCGGGATTTGATTCAATTCACATCATCAATGGTCGGCAGCTTGTCCACTCCTATCCATTTGGCGGCCTCCGATAACGTCCGAAAAACTTGCGTATCAAGCGGTAGATCTATGAGTTCCCCAAAGGTGCTGAGCATTCTGCTAATCCCATATTCCAGGTCAGCCGGTGCAACTATTGCCGTTTTCCCTCCAACCCTGGTATACGCATGCGTACGGACAAGATCAGCAATGGCTCTCAGGTCGTCAGATGTCAGCTGCCCCACTGACCCTGTTGAGAGATCCCATACCACATCTTTCGTTATGTGGCCTGCATAGGCATCCAGCACGGCATTCAGCAACTCATCGGCTGTGACAACGCCGACGATTTTTCGCATCGTCACTTCTCCTGAAATGACGGTTTTTATTTCGGCCATCTTATTGGTCCTCTAATACATAGACAGTATCATGTATCCAGCAATAGGTACGACAAGGGTTCAGTAACTAATTACCACTAAAACAGTCATGTTTCAAGACGAAGAGGTTACGAATCCGAAAAGACGGATAAGGTATTAGGGGTCGGCGGGGGGATGGTATCGCTACCGCCACCACCTATCCGCGGGGGTGGCGGTAAGAACACAAATACTGTGAAGTAACCCTCAATTGGTGACTGGAGTTAATCTTTCGTATTGTCGACAATTTTCTGGGCATCTTCATGTTGTTTCTTCGAGATACCCGAGACTGTTTCGGTAGGGCTCGATTGTTTTCCAACCGGTTTTGCAACATCTTTCCGTGGTTTAACATCCGGTTTCTTTGCAGGGGAAGAAGGTTCTTTTTTGTAGCTGTTCTTGTTCTGACCGGTTGATGTATCAGCGGCAAACACGGTGCCTGCAAAAAGAACCGATATGATAGAGGCAATGATCAACATTCTGACCTGTCTCATTCTTTCCCCTCTCGAGATCATGTTTCACGTCTTAAGCTGATTCTATAAAACCATCGGATAGACGTTCTTTTAAAACAATGTGCAGCCGGGTTTTTCTTATTTCTTTCTGGACCACGTTCCCACGGATAAAACGGAATCAACCGGGGTTGCGTGCCTGTAAATACCCTGGATCGTGTCGTTGTCAAGGATCTTCGCATCCATGTAGCCGTCCTGGTCGACCAGGGATATACTCTTGTTGTCAAAACCGATCGCGGCGACGAAGTTCTCGGTCATTTTTGGCGAGGTGAAAGTTCCCCACAAGAGCCTGCCATCCTGCTTTGTGATCACTACTTCGCCGCCTGACGCATTGACCTGCTGCGCGTAGTGGGTGTATTTGCCCGGGGCATCGCCTTTTAACATAAGGACGGCCTGAGATTTTACCGTCCACGTTCCCACCAAATTGGGAATGGCAGAGTCGGCATAGCAAATGCCCGCCGTGAAGAAGAACGTCAACAGGATGATAGCTGCAACAGATTTTCTTGCCGTGGTCATTGTCTCCTCCTTGAGAGATGAATCGATCCCGGAACGGGTAGCACGTTGCGCTGTTTTCGGCAAGGGACCGGGAAAGCCCTTCACCCTTTTATCCTTATCATTAAAAGGTGAACCTTGCAACAGGTATGAGACGTCAATCGATTTGCCTCTTCAAAACCGGTGTGCCGGTAACATTTTGATACATATAGGAAGGCACAATTGAAGAATCACTGTATCCTTTTCCCTGCATGAAATGGAGTATTTTTCCTGCAACCTCCTTATCCTGTGTATTTTTCACGGAAATGTACGCGGGCTTACTTTCTCAATATTATTGAATATTGGGCTTGTACAGCGTTTTCCGCCCGTGGATCGGTAAACGGCACGATATGTGCTAATCGTTTTATTGCCTAAAATAACTGCGAGCAGTACGACAGCCTGCACTCACCCGGCGAAAAATAACGCGTACTTCGAGAAGGATATGAAAGCCAAAAGGTTTGCTCTTGTTACAGCGATCTGTTTTTGTCTTATAACAGCCGAATGTGCCACTGTCCAGGGTTCCCCATCGATTAACCCTGCAAGCCCTGAAATCATTCAGATACAGCCCGGCCCACGGCGGGCAAACTTCAACGGCGAGATGCAATCAGGGGATGCCCGGAGCGTGGCGGACTGGGTTGTCGATTCGGGCGACAACGCTACTTTGCCATTCATCATTGTCGATAAGATTAATGCGAAAGCCTTCGTATTTGGCGCCGACGGGAATCTTCGCGCCGCAACGCCTGTCCTCGTCGGTCTGATGAAGGGCGATCGATCCATCCCGGGGGTCGGTGCCAAGAAATTGTCGGAGATCCGTCCCCGGGAGCGCATCACTCCTGCGGGCCGTTTTGTGACATTGCCGGGCCGCAATCTCAAAGGCAAGGACATTCTGTGGGTAGATTATGAAAACGCGCTGTCCGTGCACCGGGTAGAAAAGTCCCGCCAGAAATGGTTGAAGGCCCCGACACCACTCGACAAACGTGTTACCTTAGGTTGTATAGTGGTTCCGGTAAAATTTTTTGATGACATCATCGGTCCTATATTCACCGGCATTCAGGGTATTATCTACGTCCTGCCGGAAGAACGGCCCAAAAATGAAATTTTCACCTCGTATTACGACGTTGAATCAGCTGTAAATATGCGGCCGGTTTCGGCAGGTAACGATAACTTCCAGATACACTAGTCGTTGCGCGATCGACCAATTATTGCCTGAAATCGCTGCCTGAGAGTCAACCAACCAGTTCTCTTGTAATTCCCAAAGAATGGAGAGATAATAAACATGACCACGTTACGAATATGAAAGGGCCAATATTATATATTGCAATAGCTGTCGGGGTTTTATTGGTTGGCTGGCTATTATGGTGGGCAGTGATCATTACCGGTGTGGTCCTTGGTTCAGTACGTCATAAAAAAGAGAAAGAAGAAGAGGAAGAACAGAAGAAAACCGGTGCGCCCGATTCTTCTCCCTGATCTCCACAGTCTGTATTCCAATATCTGCCGCTGTTATGGCAACGCCATCTTCTCCTGATATAGCTGCTTGACATACCAATTATTTGTGCTAGTAACAACGTATAAGGTCTTTAATAACATAATAAGACTAAGGAGGTTACTATGGCAGGGAGTGTTTATGTAGTCAACGAGGTTGTGGGCACCAGCGAAAAATCATGGGAAGATGCGGCGAAGGTGGCCATCGAAACTGCCGGAAAGAGTGTCAAGGACCTTCGCATCGGTGAAGTGGTGAAACAGGATGTAACGGTTGAAAATGGGAAGGTGGTAGCCTACCGGGTAAGACTGAATATTTCGTTCAAGTACAAAGCAGGGAAGTAATCTCGTCCAGCCCATCCTTTTTGCGGTTCGATTAAATATTCTGATATTAAAATGAAAAAGGCAACCTTTAGCGGGTTGCCTTTTTCAAGTTCAGAAGGTTCCTAATTCTTTTTATAACAGCCGTAGAATATTCCGTTCTCTATCTTTGGCTCTACGTTGCTTCCTCCACCCGAACCCCATGCCGTGCAGCCAGCCTGGAATTCATATTTGTTTGCGCCGCCGCACCGGGGGGATTGTGATCCGTTCGATGTCGCACAGCAGAAATAACCTTTTGCATCGCACCGCATATATGATCCCATAACACCGGCACAGCTTGGCTGTCCCTGATATGTATAACCCGGGAAATTCTTAGGCCCCGGGCAACCGGTCGACTGCTGCTGCGGTGGGGCTCCCGGCTGGGCGCAGGTCCCATTGCTGCAGTACTTCGATGTGCATTCCGACGAGGCATGGCAGGGCCTCCCGATCGCCTGGTTGCCTGCCGAGCATGTTCCGCGGAGCCCGCCCGCGACCTGGCAATAACCACTGCTGCACTGCTGGTGCGTCGTGCAGAAATCGTTCGGCCTACCGGTCCCGTCCTGGGCGACGCATCCCGCCCCCTGCCGGTTGTCGCAGCGCTGGGAGACACACTCATTGTGTGATGAGCATGCGGTTCCCAGTGGTTTGCTGCTCGCAGCCGAGCATCTGCCAGCGATTTTGCCGGCAGCGACCGAGCACATCTGGCTGCGGCACTGTTGGTGCGTCGAACAAAAATCGTTCGCGTTACCAGTGCCGTCCTGCGGAACGCAGCCTGAACCCGGCCGGTTGTCACAACGCCGGGAGACACACTCGTTATGGGACGAGCAGGCGGCTCCGAGCGGTTTACTGCTCCCGCCGCACGTGCCTGTGATCTTGCCCGGGGTGATGCTGCACAACTGGCTGCTGCATTGCTGATGGGTCGTGCAGAATTCATTCGGCTTACCGGTTCCGTCCTGCGGAACGCAGCCTGCCTGTGCCCGGTTGTCGCAGCGCCCGGAAGTACACTCGTAATGCCCGGCACATTTCGCACCCAACGGCTTCCCGGCAAATGACGGCGTTGCACACAGCATGATGCCGGCCAGCAACAAAAGAGACAGTATGAACGCTTTGCGATAATAACGCTTCTTTGTAACTGCCATTTCCCCTCCTTTAGAGTGACCGGACCTCAGGCCCGTCCGGTTCGCCCCAGCTTATCCTGGATGATATGAACTACTGTCGGGTCCACGAGTCCCATGCCTTCAAGGGAGATCTTGCTGAGATTGTGGATCGACTCCTCAGCAGATCTGCCCAGCACTCCTTCGTCAACCGAAAGGCCGTAACCGGCGAGCGCCATGAAAGCGGAGCGCATGACGGTGTCCGCCCCACTCACGATCTTCATGGAACACCCCGACTTGGCACCGTCGCAAATTATTCCGCAGAGGTCGCCTACGACGTTGTCAATAGCATAGGTTATCTTCTGCATGTCGATGCCCGCCTGCTGGTAAACAACGGCGATGGCCGACGAAATACTCGCTGCTATGGCGCACCCGCACAGGACGGACAGCTCGCCCGTAAAGCATTTTATGTATGAGTTGATCGCATGGCTGATTGCCACACTCTCCTCGATAACGTCGGGATCGATCTTCCGGTCCATGCCGACAAGATACGGTCCAAGTATGGCCAGGGTCCCCTGATTGCCCGATCCGCCCGACGTCATGACGGGTTCCGCCATTCCGCCCATGCGGGCGTCTATGGCTGACGCAACCCGGACCTTCACCCTGTAGAACAGGTCGTTGGAGAGCATGCCCTGGTCATGCATGTGCTGCAATTGATACCCGGTCCTTTTCATCGTAATGCCTTTTTCGGCTATCGACATGTTCATCTCGATACCCCGCCGGATGTAGGCGCGGTCGGAGTCGTCGAGTTTTATGACTTCCCGTATCACATCCTCGACCTTCATCCCCCTCATGATATCGTGGTAATCCTTCTTTTTCGTTCCACCATGGGGATGGGTGTGAATTATAGATATCCCGTCCTTTTCAAGGCTGGTAATGTTCGTGTGCCCTTCAGAGACAACACACCGGACGTGAGAGCCGCCCCCGTAAGCGGACACTTCAATGTGAAAACCCTTTTCTTCTTCCCTGCATTCATATTCGAGAATGCCGTGGTTGAGTATTTCCCTTGCCCTTTCCAAAACCTCGGGGCTGACATCTTTCAGGATCTCGAGCCGCAGCCCGGATTTGCCAATGACCGTTCCGAGGGCCGCGGCGATGGCGTTCCCTTTTTGGCCTCCACTATTGGGAATGGTCACGGCGGCGCCGTTTTTAAATGTTCCGGGATCGACACTGAGTTTGATTTTTTCAACAGGGTGTGCAAGGCACTCCGCAGCTGCAGCCGCTGTATAGGCACAGGATATTGGCTCGGTACAACCGATGGCAGGAAACACCTCATTGGCAAAGATCTTCTTGAGCAGGTTCATGAGCACCCCGGTCTAATTTTGATCGTGAATATCGACATACTATCATCGGGCCCTAAGGCTGTCAATCGCTTAAGATTACGGTCAAAAGCGGGACCCAACAAATTCTTTTTCAATCACAACCCAAAATGATATAGTTAGGGAAACCCCATAAAAATCGGAGGATGACCGTGATAGACGAGATGGTCAAGATCGCCCAGGCAAGCCCTGAGTTGCTGGTGTTCCTTGCTCTCGCAATAGGTTACTTGATCGGAAAGATAACGATAAAGGGCTTCGGGCTCGGCACGACGGCGTCAGTCCTTATCGCTTCCATGGCCCTTGGCCAGATAACCGTCGAGGTGCCTGCCCTGCTGAAAAGCATCAGTTTCGCGCTTTTCGCGTTCTGTATCGGTTACCAGGTTGGCCCCCAGTTTTTTGGCTCGCTCAAGAAAGAAGGCCTCAACTACCTCTGGATAACACTTGTTGTTGCCGTTGCCGGGCTCGTTGTTGCCGTGGTCATGGGAAAGATCTTTCATTTTGATCCGGGCACAACAGCGGGATTGTTTGCGGGGGCAATGACGCAGTCGGCGGTGATCGGCACGGCCCAGGGGGCGGTGGCGCACCTGTCGCTTTCCGAACAGGCAAAAGCGGTCCTGAACGGCAACATCGCTGTCGCATACGCAATAACCTATATATTCGGAACGGTGGGTGTCATCATATTCTTCAAGATGCTCCCCGGTTTTCTCCGGATCGATCTGAAGGGGGAAGCCAGGAAGCTGGAAGAAAAGATGGGAAGCCTGTCGAGCCTATCAAAGACTCCCGAACTTTTCCTCTGGTCGCGCCTGGTTGGCCTGCGCGCCTATCGCGTGACGCAGCCGGCCGCCATTGGCAAAACGATCAGCGACATAGAAAAGAGCTTTCCCGTGAGGGTCAGCATCGAAAAAGTAAAGCGGGGCGAGGAAGTAAACAGCGCGGAACCCGGCCGTGTTCTTCAGAAGGATGATCTCCTGGTGATGACAGGAAACTATGAAGGCTTCGTCGTTGCGGCGGATATAATCGGGAATGAAGTTGACGTGTCAGGCATCGTAGAAATTGTGGGCGAATCCCTGGACGTCTGTCTCCTGAACCGCCAGTTTGTCGGGAAATCTCTTGCCGTACTGGCGCGTGAACGAGGAGCGCACGGCGTCTATCTGCGGAGAATAACGCGACAGGGCCGCGAGATCCCGATCACCATGGATACAGTTGTAGAAAAATGTGACGTGATTCAGCTTGTCGGCGCAAAAGAGACCGTGGAACAGGCTGCCAAGGACCTGGGCTATGCCGAGCGGCCTACGTCAGCGACAGACCTTATGATGGTGGGGATAGGCTGCGTCATCGGGACTCTCATCGGGATGATCGTCATTCCCGTTATGGGGCTGCCCTTGACCCTGAGCACGGCAGGCGGGGTGGTTATCATAGGGCTTATAGCCGGATGGATGCGATCGGTCCATCCCACCTTCGGACAGATACCGGATGCCGGCCAATGGCTGCTCAATGACCTGGGGCTCAATATTTTCATTGCCTGTATTGGTCTCGCATCGGGAAAACAGGCGATTGCCGCATTGCAGACAAGCGGCTTGAATGTTTTTCTTGCCGGCGTGGCGGTTGCCCTGGTCCCGATCGCAGTGGGGGCTCTCTTCGGAAAGATTCTCCTCAAAATGAACCCGGTACTGCTCCTTGGCGCCCTGACGGGCGCTCGGGTCATTCCACCGGCCCTTGTCACGCTTCAGGAAGAAGCCGGGAGTTCCACCCTCACCCTCGGCTTCGCGGCGCCTTTCGCGTTTGCCAATGTCATCCTTACCATAATGGGAAGCATTATAGTCAACGTGATGTGATGTAGATGCCGCACATACCGTATAACGGCGCTTGACACATTCTTTTCCGGAAGGCTATTCTGAAACATACGCATGATCGAACTGTTACGCCGCCTGGTGCTTCTGGCATGTTTCCTGACGGGCTTGGGACTCGCCTGGTATGCCTCGCTCGAACCGCTCGTCATCGTCAAGCCGGTGGAGGGGAAGAAGGCTGAGGACGCGGCATCCCGGGATACAGGCAGCGGCCTCGGGTCCTCGCTGCTTGCGGAGGCGGACAGGGCCCGCCGAGCGCGCGACGACCGTATCGTTGTGGATGTCGAAGGACCCCAGTGGGGTTCTTTTTTCACATCCGTCGTTGCCGCGACCGAAGGCAAGCTGACATCGTACGAATGGAAAAGGAGGCTGCCTTCGGACAGTCATCCCATGGCGGTGCTTTTCTTTCGCCCCGATGAAAGCCCGATCAATGCCCTGGCAGGCTATTTTCGCCCCGGGGGCCCGCGATTCCTGGTCAGGTTTGGCCGGGAGGCCCGGGCCCGCTATCTCGAGATAGACTACCGGACATACTCGGATGAGTCTTTTCACTTCGGGAGCGGCTTGTCGAGCTATCCCCATCCTCCACGGTATCTTCTCTATCCCTACCGCACCATGGGCCTCTGGGTGGTCCTTGCCGGGCTTCTCTTCTATTTCGTCCTTCCGACCGCAAAAAAACCGGCCGGCGCCCTGCGGTACACCCGGTGGCGCATATGTCTCGGCGACCTCGCGGGATATGCATTTACCATCATGCCCATCGCACTTCCCGTCCTCGTGGTCGGCGGCACCGTGCAGGGTCTGACCCGCGGATGGCCCCTGCTTCTCCTTTTTGGGGCCATCATACCCCTCGGCATCTACTCACTCTATGTCTCAACGTGGCTTGCCAGTTTCCAGGTCCTGGCGCGGGACGCCGATCTTGAGATCGCAACCTTCCGGGGAAGGCGGTCATTCCGGTATTCCGACATGAATTTCTTCCAGCCGGTCATTTTCAGGCCGCCGCGCTGGCTCATTACCCTCTCCTGGATCATGGTGCTCGCCAGTGCCGGCGCCGCACAGGTCGGCGCAACAGGCCGCGCCGTTTTGCTCAGTTCCTCGGAAGCTTCGAGCATAGCGATCACGATGAAAACGGGGGGCACGGTCTTCATCAATATTTCCGACCAGATGGGTGGCACAGCGCTGGACGGCTTCGGCGCCTTATTGAAAAAACTTGAGGCGGAAGGTGTAAGAAAAATCAGGGACCCGAGGGAGGTACGCAGCCTCGGTTTCGAAACGGTGCGGATGTGAAGCGAGCGCTCACGTTCTTCATGTAATTTTAATCGGGCAGTAGAATGGTATAATACTATCAGATGATTCCCTTACCCTCTTTTTCAGTGAAGCTGGACATAGTGGATGTCGCGTATGTGACGTACCTGGTGCCTGAAGAGCGCCTGCGCCCCGCGGTCCCGGAAAATATCACATTTGCGATGACGCACGAGGGTAGAGCGTTTGTTTCCCTCGTCATGTTCCACAACAGGAATGTCCGGGCGTCCTTCTTTCCCTTCATCCGGTTCAATTATGACCAGTTGAACGTAAGGACGTACATAATCGACCCGGTCACGGGAAAAACGGCGGTATTCTTTCTCCACAGCGGCATAACATCGGGCATCATGTCGTCCGCGACGAAACTGTTGGGGATACCGTGGCCCGTCATATCTTTCGGGATAAACGGCGGGCAGGAAAACAGCCAGGGAGGCTATAGCGCGGACGGTGAATGGGAAGGAGGGATCGCTATTAAATTGCAGGAGGTCCCGGAGCCCGATAGTTACGCTCCGTTTCGGAACATGAAGGAGGCGATCGAGTTCCTTGTAACCCCCACAGCCGGCTTCTACAAGGCCCCGGGCGGAGTCACCCGATTCGAAGTGCAGCATACTTTTGTCGTCCCGTCCGCCGGAAGGGCCGCAAGTGTCCATTTCCCCCTGCTTGAAAAATTGGGTTACCTGGGAAGCGAAGAACTTCAGCATCCTCACAACGTTCTCATCACGCGCCATGGCTTTTTCCGGGTCTTTCTGCCGCCCGAACTCATCCCTCTCTGAGGTACGAAGGAGGTCCTATGCGAGCCGTTATTGCAGGCTTTGTATCCGGTGCAGCCGCCGGCATCATAATGGGCATTATCTCCCATGCCCTCCACAAACTCCGCATATTCACGTCGAGCCTCATCGTCATCGATGGTTCTTTTTTCTTCCGGACATTAGGAAAACAAGCCGGGCCCGGCACGGTCGCCGGCACCGGTCTCGTAATTCACCTCGTCACCAGCGGGGTCTTCGGCGCCATCTATTTCATCGCGACCGCCATTCTCGCGATCGCGCCCCGGGAAGCGGCCTCATCATATTCTCTCATCGGCCTTTACATCGGTATACTCTGGCTTTCCATGCTCTTCATCGCCCTTCCCGTAGCAGGCGAGGGTTTCCTCGGCCGGCGCTCCGGCAAACATTCCTGGTTTGAACAACTCTTGCTCCATATAATCTTTTTCGTCTTTTATGTAATAATCGTCAGGTTGTCGGTAAACGGTACGCCCTAATTTTATAGTTGTCATTTAAACCGCCTTTAGAGAAAATGATTAAGAGAAGACTTTCAAATTGATCTCGACGTAAAGCTTGCTATCGGGGAAAGCGGACATGTTCACGATATTGAAAAAATATGAAAAGATAATGATCCAGGCGTTGATGGTGATGATGGCTGTCGTGCTGGGGTTGGCCACACTCGACCTAGGCTGGCTCATCATCAAGGACATCGCGAAATCGCCGCTCTTTTTCCTGAGCATCGCCGATCTTCTCGATATATTCGGGCTTTTCATGCTCGTCCTGATCGGGATAGAACTCCTGGAAAGCATCATGAAGACGTACATAACGCAGGACCAGCCTCATTATGAGGTCGTTCTGTCTGTCGCTATCATCGCGATTGCCCGCAAGGTAATAATCCTCGATGTAAAAGAAATGGACAGCATGAGCCTGATCGGTATTGCCGCTATCATTATCGCATTGACCGTCGGGTATTACCTGACGAAGAAAGCCCACGCCCGGGAGTAAGGCGGGTCAATTTCGGAAGACACCCCCGGCAATATCTTCTATTACCGTGTGACCATGAGGAGTTGCAATGGCACTATTCATATGTACCCTGACAGGATTGGCCGTCGTCGTTCTTATCGCGTACCTGGCCATTCCCCTGGCCCACATGATCAAAAACAAGGGCAAGCCTCGTGACATAGCGGAAATGATGCACCCCGGCGACAAACAGCGTCAGTCCGATTTCAGAGACAAGGTCGCCTCCGACATCCTCCATAACAATCCGGAATTGACATACGAGTCCCCGGAGTTTCAAGAGCTTTACCGGCAGGAGATGGAGAGATTATTGAAGGAATACCAGAAGGCAGTTCCCCGGCCTGAGTGATCCCATTGCCTGCGCGATGTTCACGGCGACAAGCATCGTCAAAAAAAGCGGGTAAAAATATCGTGCAAGGGACGTTGTTCCCTTTCCCCCTTTCTCAATTGCAGTTCTTTCCCGCAATGATTATTGGAAAGGAAACAACGTCCCGGGGTTGATTTCTTTCTACTTCTTGACCAGCTCAACCCGGCGGTTGGCGGCCCGGCCGTCCTCTGTGCGGTTATCCGCGACGGGCTTTTCCTGTCCCCAGCCGACCGTTTCCATCCGGTCCGCACGGATGCCGCCCGCGGCAACAGCCGATGCGACGGCCCTGGCCCGGTTGAGCGACAGGGTCTTATTGGCGGCAGCAGTGCCCTGGTTGTCCGTGTGGCCTTCGATAGACACCCTGAGGTTCGGCTGGCTCTTCATCAGGTCAATGATCTGTTGTACGAGCGGCATCGACTCGGGCTTGATGGTGGCCTTGTTTGTGTCAAAGTTGATCTGCAGCGAAATAAAGCCGTCCTTCTGCAGTTTTTCCCACATCAGGTTCGCCGTGATCTCCTGCTTCATGGCCTTTTCTTCCAGCACATCGACATACAGGCGGTAGCCCCCGCTGCCCGTGGTGACAACCGCATATACCGCGCCGCCGCCCTCGCGCGTGAATTTCAGCGCGGTGTAGCCCGGCCTGTCAACGAGGACCGTACCGCCTTTCTGCCTGGCCGCGTTCTGGTAATTACGCATCACCTGCAGGTCGCTTGGCGCCGACGGTACATTGGCAGGTTTCTTGTATATATATTTGATCGTGGCCAGGTCCCCCTCCGGCCTGAGATTTCTCGGGGATTTTGGATCATTATCGACCTTGATGATCAGCTGGTCATATGTTTTCTTGCACTCATAGATCTCAAAGTTGCTCATGCGGTTGAACAGCGGATGGTCCGCGCAGCCCCTGGCATCCGCGGCAAACCCGGCACCGGCCGTGAGCAGTGACAACAGCACGAATAATGCGATGCTTCCGATCAATTTCATTGCGACCCTCCATAAAAGTTATGATGAACCTGCGCTGAAATTATACCTTAATACATTTTTGTCTCAAAAATCTACAGGTCGACGCGCGTGTCATTCAATAACGTATTAGCGGGCCATGCTGCAAAATTGTAATGTTGCGGGAGAATAGTTATGGCAAGGGCGGCCAGGCGCAGGATGCCAGAGGCGCAGGACTGTCATATATTGTACGCAGATACAATAGAATAGGATCGTATACAGCTGAAACAGTCTTATTTCAGGGATACCCCCAGGCCCTCGAGGATCTCCCGCATATGATTGACATGAAACCGCATGTGAGACTCTCCCAATGTTGCGATCAAGCTTTCCAGTGTCGGATACTCGCCCAGCGGCGAATCTTTGAGTGCGGGAATGTGCGCCTTCCTGTCCAGTTGATCACCTGATAAGCCCGCAGCAAACTGAGAAATCCCGTCAAACTCCTTCACGACCTCCGAGAGCATTTCAGCGAAAGTCATCCCGACCCGCTTTTCGGAGAAATACGGGTTCCCGGGTTCAAGCTTCAGCGTGGGCGTGTCCTGGTCGAGATACGCCTGCAACATTGGTAACCGCCCCGATCTTTCAGGTCCCCAGAGATGCGAAAGGACCTCTTTCGGTGACCACCTTCCCTCCGGCGCACGGGAAGCCACACTCTCGTCGACCCCTCCACACACTTTCTTCAGCTCCTCAAGCGCAGCCTGAATGCCCTGCGCCAGTTGTACCCCTGTCAACGTCGCCATATATTTCCCTCCTTCCGCCTCGACTCTATGCCATACCGGGAACTTAATCACTCCCTCCATTCTTGGGAAGAAGTTACGGCACCCACCCTTCACGAGCCCACCAGTATGCTTGTTTTGTAGGATCTCCCCCTACCATTTAACGACAAGCGCTCGACCAAACGAAAGGGCAGAGTGCCCTGACATTGTGTTCCGGAACGCTTCAGCTTTTCTCGGCGAAGCCGACGGAAGTGCCGGCTGATCGGGGTCGGCTCCGCGATCAGCCGGCAAAACCTTTTCTCCTCCGCCGTTCTCCGCGTCCTCTGTGTCCTCGAGCGAAGCGGGCGAGAGAAGTCGTATCCTTCCCCCTTTTTTATTGTACTGACGACATCCGTTGTTCTACGGGGAGTTAATGATTCTGACGATTCCTTCTCTGAGTAACGGGACATTGAAATTGATCAACAGCCCCAAGCTCTTCCTGGCAAGTCTCAAATATGTCAAAAGTTGTTTTTTATGGACCGCCTTTATCTCCTCGACCGATTTCAGTTCGACCACAATGCAGTCTTCCACCAATAAGTCCAGCTTGAAAAGATCATCGAGAGCCTGTCCGCCATACGTGATCTTCACAGGCGCCTCCTTCTGAACACGGATTCCCATCAATCCCAGTTCGATAGCCATGCACGACTGATATACACTCTCCAACAGCCCCGGCCCGAGTTCATTATGCACATGTGTCGCCGCCTTTATAACTTTCGACGAGAGATTATTAACTTCCATCATATCCATTTGATGCGATATTACTTTTTGTAGGTAGATTTTGTCCCGAGAACCGAAAGAAAAGCCTCTCTCTCGCCCGCTCGTTCCTCGCTCGAGCCCTCAGAGTTCGCGGAGAACTGCGGAGGCCGCGGGAACCCGGAGCCGACCAGGTTCCCGCGGCATCTTCGATCGCCTTACGGCGATAGGTAATACCTACCAGTTGCCGTCCAAAATGTAATTACCGAGCAACCAGCACAACTTCGCTCCTCTTTTCTCGGCGAAGCCGACGGAAGTGCCGGCTGATCGTGGTCGGCTCCGCGATCAGCCGGCAAAGTCTTTTCTCCTTCGCAGTTCTCCGTGCCCTCCGCGCCCTTGAGCGAAGCGGGCGAGAGAAGCCTTTTAGCCTATATATCCCCCTCTATAATGCACCTCTCGTAACCGTTCGTCTCAAGCCACCAGAGCGCATGGTACTTACTGAGCATACTCGCGACGAATTCCTCTGCGAGGAGGAACGTATCGAGAAAATAGACCGGGATATCCCACCGCTCCTGTACCGCCACAATGCTGCCGAGGACGGCATTGGGATGGGCCTGCGATTCCTGGTACGGCGTCTTCAGTGCACTCATGCTTCCCTCAATGACGATGCATCTCTTCTTGAACGCCGCGAGCTTCTCGCATTTCGCTATGAAGCTCTTCCTCTCCTGTATGATCGAGTTCACGAGGTCCGGGAGGGTCTTCCGCTCGACTGCCACCTCCTGCTCCAACCCGGACAACGTGTAATCCCCGGTAGGCAGTCTCCTGCGCACCGTCCCCGCGAACCAGTTGCTGAACCTCTTGAACGTGTACCCCATGTGCTCCGCCGAATCTATCACAACGACAGGTTTCGGCACCTTGACGGATTTCCCGCCCTGCCTGACCCTGAGGGCGGTCTTCGTCGGGGGCACGGGATAGAGGCACCCTGAATCGCCTTCAAACCAGAAGCGCGTGAACGTCCCCTTGTTGCATCGAGGGCACGTGACCTCGCCTTCCGGCAATACCAGCGAGATGCCATTCTTGCACGTATAGCACCTGGTCCTGAACCTGCCCGCCGCGCCCGGCCGGAGCCAGATATCATCGACCGTTTGCAGAGGCCGGACATACTCCACAATAATGTACGTCTTCTCCTTGTCGCAGACCGGGCAGTACACCTCCGCGACAAGCCCATGCACAGGCCGCGAAACCCCATCAACTGGTTCTCCGATGACCGCCCTTTTCCTCCCATCTCCATAATAAGGCCAGGGCCCACTCGTCTTCACCCTGTACCCGCAGCAATTACACTCATATTCGTATCTGACCATAACCCCCGCCTCCCGTCACCCGGCATGCCCGGTCCAGCAAAACAGAAACAAAAAAAGCCTCTCTCTCGCCCGCTCGTTCCTCGCTCGAGCCCTCAGAGTTCGCGGAGAACTGCGGAGGCCGCGGGAACCCGGAGCCGACCAGGTTCCCGCGGCATCTTCGATCGCCTTACGGCGATAGGTAATACCTACCAGTTGCCGTCCAAAATGAATTACCGAGCAACTAGCACAATTTCGCTCCTCTTCTCTCGGCGAAGCCGACGGAAGTGCCGGCTGATCGTGGTCGGCTCCGCGATCAGCCGGCAAGGCCTTTTCTCCTCCGCCGTTCTCCGTGCCCTCCGCGTTCTCGAGCGAAGCGGGCGAGAGAGGCCTTTTTTCTGCAGTCCTACATCTCTCCTTCAAGCTCCGTTGCTCCCCATTCCGAATGAATCCTGCTGTGCTCGATAAGGCGGCCCCCGGGCGTGATTTCGAGATAGACCCTCTCTCCCCCGTAGACCCGGCACATCCCCGCATCAATGTCGATCAGGCGCAGTCCGCGTGCCGACGCCACCGCGGCCTTGCCTGTCGGCGTGTGACCGAACACCTGCCTGATCGTAAACGCCTCTTCCGACCGGCTTATCGACGTCCAATCGCACCAGAATATGCCTCCCACAGGATCGCCACCGCCCCTGTCAGGGCCTACGTAAAAGATAGGGTGATTTTCGGCAAGATCATTCCCAACAGCACCCTTAAATATGTCGTTGATCCTGTCCGACAACCAGAACAGGTCGACGCCGCCAGCCCCGGCTCGTGCTTCCCCGCCAGCTATTGCGCTCCTGACGGCCGACCTCAACCCTGCGTGCGTGTACAACCTTTCCCCATCGGTATAAGAAGCAGCCACATCGCCCCGCACGATCGCCTCTCTCAAATCATGGGCAAGCCCCTCGGGGCCATCAAAATTCACGTATCCATAATATCCCTGGAGCAGCATCAGTTCATGGTTCCCGCACAGCCGTACAACCCTGCCCCCGGCGATCACCGCCTCCTTTTGCAGCCTTTGGAGGTACCGGAACGACTCGACGGATGCCGGTCCCCGGTCGATAACATCTCCCGTTTGAATCAGGTCATCATCTCCCCCCTTCCACGAGCCGTCTCCATCGATCAGCCCGGCGTTGCCAAGGACCTCGACCAGCCCCACCAGTTCCCCATGCACATCACCTACGACAACACGCCGTCTTCGTCCATCACTTACCATATCTCACCCTCGCCCCCCGGCAACTTATTCCCTCCCTTATCCGGCACCGCCCGCATCATCACATCGAACGTGCTCTGCACCTGTCTCTCCCTTCATCTTCCGATACGTGAGGAAGGCCTCCTGTCGCCCTTCTTCGCAGATTTTCCGTATGTATTCATTATACCTCAGGCCGGTGACAACCTATTGTCAGGGTAAAGATGTTCCCAAAAAGGTCGTCAAGGAGTACGTGACAAAGGGATGATACTTTGGGACTTTTTTCAGAAACGAAAAGTAATACCACTATAAACAAGGAGGAACTATGGTCCCTTATTTTGCCAACCGATATTTCATCACCATAATGGCATTTTCTCTGCTGCTCATTTCGTGCGCACCAGCTTTTGCCGTCAAGAGGGAACGTGTTGTCCGGAGCGACGCGGAGTACCCCGCGACCCCGGAAGAGGTTCTCGAGGAATATGTCCGAAAAGATTCCCTCGGAGCACGGATCTCCAGTAACAGGTTCCCGGAGATCATGGATCTTTACACGTGGCAGGAAGCGGGGTTTGATGTCGCTATTATTATCACCGGATACAGCATAAAGCCATTGGGTATCGGACCGGATGAAGCGCACATCTCGGTAACATACCGGGAACTCGGCGAATTCCTTCCTTTCGAGTTCAGACCCGATAAGAAGGAAGTAACAGAAACCTTCATACTCAAAAAGGATGGAAACCGGTGGCGAATCACAGAACCTGAGATATTCCCGCACGTCTCACTCGATACGATGGTCTCGATGTTTGAACACTATACTGAAATTGATCCCCGCGACGATGACTTTGCCCGCATGCTTAAACAATTGAAAATTCTGAAAGAAAAGGAAGACAAACATGCCAACTAACTTGCTTGATGTCGCAACGAAAATTTATAAATCCACCGAATACGGATACGAGCCAGGGGGGAACGGCACGAGAGACATGAACGGTGACGGCCTCAAAGACATAGACTGCTCAGGCATGGTTTCGTCCGTTCTGCGGGCCGCCGGCTATGAATTTCCTCAACGCGACAGATTTAGCACCGACTGGCTGAGATCCAGGAAAGCTGAAGACTATTTCGAAGTAATCGACAAGAACAACGTTCAACCCGGAGACATCATTGTCTGGGGTCCGCGAAAAGGCCAGAAATACGGTCACACCGGTTTTGTTGACGAATACGATGCCAGGTCAAACAGGGGAACACTCTATGGTTCAAACAGCAACACAGAGGGGCCTGAATACATGGATATTCCACTGGACCGACTCAATACGAAGCCGGAAAACGGCGGTGTCAAATTCTTGCGCCCGAAAAAGGCCTATCAGATGAACTATTACCCGGGTCCGTTCAGCGAGTCGGATAAGGATCCTGTGCACGTCGCCAGCGCATCTCCCGACGCGCTCCAGCTCGACAACGACGACTACTATTTCTCGCCGGGAATGGGAATGTAGAAATCCGTCTGGGCTTAATGAGGCATATCAATATTCACCACCGAAAAAAATCTATTTATAACCTTTTTATTGCACTTTAACATTATATATGTTAATGTGCAATTTACATGTTACTAATGTAGGAGAATCAGTGAAAAAAATTATCGAGGCTTTTGAGGCTTACATTCAGGAGGTCCTTGGGATCATTGCCAGGCCAAGGCCAAGGCCTAAAACGGAGGAATTGCCCTTCTATCTTCGAAATTTGTATGAATTTTACGAGGTTGATCTTTTGAATATGCCGTACGTACTTATGATTGACAAGGGTGGTGAAGAATTAACGCCTGCTGTGATAGGCAAGCATATGGCGAATGTCAGACAGTCATGGGACGGGCGAGGCGTGTATGTGACGTCTGCCATCACCGCGTACAACCGGAAGCGTTTGATCGAGCAACGGGTTCCCTTCGTTGTTCCCGGTAACCAAATGTATCTGCCGGAACTTGGCATTGACCTGCGGGAATATTTCCGCACGGTTCGCAGCGCCCAGAACTTATTGAGTCCCGCAACCCAGGCAATAGTGATCTATTTATTGTTGACGGCGGTCCACGAGAGGTTCACGGCCACAACTTTGTCGGAAATACTTGGCTATACGGTCATGACGATGACCCGGTCGCTGGGCGAACTGGAAGCGGTCTCGCTGGTTGAAGTGGACCGTACCGGAAGACAGAAGTGGCTATCCTACTCAAATGACAAGCGTGGGCTATGGGCAAAGGCCCGACCCTTAATGCGAAGTCCGGTGAAGAGACGCACGTGGTTGAAGGAGGATATGGTGAACAGTGAGAAGACTGTCAAGGCAGGTCTGACTGCCCTGTCACAGTATTCCATGCTCGATCATATTTCCCCCCGGGTCTATGCGATCAGTACCGGGGATTGGAAGGAACTGGAAAGCGCAGGCGTCGAAGAATTTCCTTTCCCCGAAAAAGACAGTTGCGAGATTGAAGTATGGCACTACAACCCCCGCCTTTTTTCGGTAAACGGCCTTGCTGATCCGTTCTCGGTCTATCTGAGCTTGCACAGCAATAAGGATGAGCG
>CAXXUO010000002.1:0-669465 GCA_963666485.2 Syntrophorhabdaceae bacterium
ATTCCGGCCTGGTCCAACGAATATTCCATTATCCTGAAGGATTCCGCAGTAACATATGCCCTGGGAGTAACTGAAATCATGGCCCGCACCCATTTTGTGGCGACCCGTACCTATGAACATATGCCCCTCTATATCGCAGCCGGTGTCATCTTTCTGATCCTGACTTCCCTCGGGATCAAGGGTCTGCGTCTCCTGGAAACCAGGGTTCGTATTCCCGGCTATGCCCATCATGAATTGTGAGGCGTGCATGAACGATCAAGCGGGTCCGATCCTCAGATGCGAAAATATCGAGAAGCGCTACGGCCGGAAAGAAATCCTGAAAGGCGTGTCCCTGTCCGTCAATCAGGGAGAGCTGAAAATCCTTATCGGGCCATCCGGGGCCGGCAAGAGCACCCTGCTGCAGTGTATCAATTTTCTGGTCAGGCCGGAAAAGGGGAGGATCTGGCTCGACGGTTCCGAGGTCAGGAGCCACCATAAGAAGGATCTCCAGTCCTACCGGCAGAAGGTCGGGATGATTTTTCAGGATTTCAATCTCTTCGACCACTTGACGGCGTTGCGCAACGTGGCTATCGCCCTGGAAAAAGTCAAAGGCTTACATAAGGAAGAAGCGCACCGGAAGGCTATGGCGGAACTGGAAAGGGTAGGCCTCAAGGACCATGCCGACAAGTATCCGGCTCAGCTTTCCGGGGGGCAGAAGCAGAGGGTGTCCATTGCCCGCGCCCTGGCCATGGAACCCAAGGTGATGCTGCTCGATGAACCGACTTCCGCGCTGGACCCTGAATTGATCGGCGAGGTGCAGGCCGTCATCCGCGATCTGGTCGGCGGCGGCATGACCATGATCATGGCGACGCATCAGATTGCTTTTGCAAGCTCGCTGGCCCACGAGATCATTTTTATGGAGGATGGTCTCATCGTCGAGTCCGGACCGCCCGCCAAGATCTTCTCTGCGGCCGATTGCAGCCGCACCAGGGAGTTCTGTTCGAAAATAACGGACCTTTACGGGGAGGGCCGTTGATGGAAGAGTGGATCTATATTCAGCATGACGTTATCCCGGCCTTAACGCGCGGTTTTCTGGTCAGTGTGCAGCTTATTGTTCCGTCGGCGCTCTGCGGTCTGGCCATCGGCGTCGTCGTGGGCATCCTCCGGGTCTACGGAAGCTATGCGGGTTCTCTCTTTGCGAATGCGTATGTTGCGGTATTCCGCGGTATTCCCCTTGTTGTTCAGTTATTCGTCTGGTATTTCGGACTGCCGTACTGGAACCTATATATGGAGCCGTTTACCGCCTCGGTCCTCGGTTTCTCCCTGTGCAGCGGGGCCTATCATTCGGAGTACATCCGGGGTGCGCTCCTTTCCATAAAGAGAGGACAGATGCTGGCCGCCCAGTCCCTCGGCTTCACCAAGATGCAGATGATCTTCGCCGTCATCCTGCCCCAGGCGTTACGACGCGCTTTACCCGGTTGCGGCAACGAGATCATCTACCTCATCAAATATTCGTCCCTCGCCTATATGATCACATGCGTCGAGTTGACGGGCGAAGGCAAAATCCTGGCGTCGGATTCCTTCAAGTATACGGAGATATTCCTGATCATCGGCGTATGTTACCTGGTCATGACTTCGGTTGCGACCGCGGGGCTCCACTACTTGGAATCGCGCATTCGTCTGCCCGGTTTCGAATATCGCAGGGTCTGACATGACGACTTATCAATCCCTCACTCCTGAAATCGTTGAAGAAATTCGGAACACGCTCGGTGCGGGCGCGGTCCTTGTCGCGCGCGACAAGCTGGCCGACTACGGAAAAGACGCCACGACGATCATTCCTCTTGCTCCACCGGAACTTGTCGTGGAGGCGACCGCAGTCGAACAGGTCCAAACGCTTCTGCGACTTGCCGGCAGGCATCGATTTGCCGTCACGCCGCGGGGGCAGGGAACAGGGCTTGCGGGAGGTGCCGTTCCTGTTCGAGGCGGCGTGGTCCTGTCGCTGGCCAGGATGAACCGGATTCTGGCCATTGAAAAAGAGAACATGATCGCGATTGCCGAACCGGGGGTGATCAATCAGGACCTGAAAAACGCGGTAGCGCCGTACGGCCTTACGCGAAACATTGTCTGGCCGAAACTTTCAGCGATCATATTTATCATGATCTGCTTATTTCTTATACCGTATGCTTCAGAGGCAAAACGGGTCAAGCCGCTTCATACGGGTAAGGACGTCAGGGGACTGACGTTTGAGGACTTCTGGACGAAGGCACGTGAAGCGACCGCGAAATGGGGCGGATCACATTTAAGGGTGCGAAGGATCGTGTCCCTTCCCGTGGTCGGTTTTGACGGCCGCAACGGCCGTTCCCCCGCGTGGGAGGCCCAATTCGTACGGTGCGATAAACTGCAGCAGGCCGCGGGCGACGAAGAACATACGCCCGCCGCAAAGACATGCAAGGGAAGGACCATGACGGTCCGCCTCATCGAGACGGGTGTCACCGGCGCATCGACGGGATTGCAGGTCTCGAAAGAAACGCCTTTTCGCGGCGCCGCCGTTCCGATCGAACGGATAAAGATCAGCCTGCAGAGGGCTGAGGATATCGCTAATTCATACCGGCAATACAATCCCGTGGAAACAGACACATACGCCTACGAGCTGAAATACGACCAGCGCAGGGACAAGCCGGTCTGGGCCATCAAGAGGACGTGCGGATATAAAGGTAAAGCCGAAGGCCGCTGCACCCCGGGAGATTTCTGGATCGTGAAGGTCGACGCCGAATCCGGCGAGGTGATAAAGCCGGATAAAAAAGCCAGGCCGCCGCGCGCTGACAGGATCGATGACGAAGATGACGATGAATGACGGGCAGAAGCGGCCCCACGAGGCCTCATGCCTGAAATGGAGATAGCTGCAAAGTGAAGATCTACCTCGAAGCACTCGCCAGGGAAGATGCTGCAGAGGTCATAGACATCTTCAATTACTACATAGAAAATTCGTTCGCTGCATATCCTGAAACCAAATTGCCGATCGAGTTCTTCGATATGCTTTTCTTGATGACCACGGGGTATCCCGCCCTTACGGCGCGAAACGATGACAAGGTCCTCATGGGTTTCGGCTTTTTGCGTCCCTATAACCCGATGCCCACATTTATAAAGACCGCGGAGGTCACATATTTCGTCAGGCACGATTTTATCGGGAAAGGTGTCGGGAAAGCCCTCCACGATTACCTGCTGCGATTCGGAAAAGAAATGGGGTTGCACACCGTACTGGCAAACGTGTCGTCCCTCAATGAGGAAAGCATCAATTTCCATCTCCGCAACGGTTTCACCGAGTGCGGCCGCTTCAAAGAAGCCGGGGAAAAAAGGGGGAAGATGTTTGATATAGTGTATTTTCAGAAAATGCTGTAAAAAAAGTTCAAAGTTCAAGGTTCAAGGTTCAATGAAAAAAGTTCTGATTATTTTATCTTTTGCCTTGAACTTTGAACCTTGAACCTTGAACCATTTTTTACGGTTTGACGCTCATTTCAATCAAATGCGGTCCCGGTTCCTTTATTGAACGTGTTATGTGCTCTGCGAGCCGGGTCGCGTCTTCCACTTTTACGGCCGGCACGCCGAGGCTTTGCGAAAGGGATACCCAGTCAATTACCGGGCGGTCGATGTCGACAAGACGGCGGGCGTTCTGCCCGAGATCTTTCAGGCCCGCCCGTTCAAGCTCGACCGCGATGATGTTGTAACCGCGGTTGTTACAGATCAAGGTCGTTACGTCGAGACCTTCCCGCGCCATCGTCCAGAGGGCCTGAACTGTGTACATGGCGCTCCCGTCCGCCTGGATGTTTACGACGGGCCTGTCGGGGGCGGCAAATGCAGCCCCGGCGGCGCAGGGCAGCCCGTAACCTATCGATCCGCCTGCGATCGTCAGAAGGCTGTGCGGCGGGCTATCGTAGGAAGCGGAATAGAAAGGAAACGTGGTCGTTATGCCTTCATCAACGACGATCGCACCCTCGGGCAGGACAGCGGCAACCGTGGAACAGACTATTTCGGGCGTAAGGATGCCGGCCGGGACCGCGGGTTTCGACCGCCTGCTTTGCGTTGGCGCAGAAGGCGTATTTTTCCGTCTCCCGACCAGGTCGTTGAGGGATTCAAGGACCGCTATCACGTCATACCCCGTCCCCGGTATGGATATCGTGCGGGTCGCCGGGGGGATGACCCGGCTTGGCGTACCCTCGTATCCGAAGAAAGTGACGGGATCATGCGCCCCGACGAGTATGACCGACTCATAGCCCGACATCAATGCCATGGCCCCTTCCGGGAAGTACGGGACCCTCTTCACGACAGGCAGTCCGTCTCCTCTTTCGATGTAACCCGGAAAGGTATTCGCGAGAAGGTCGCAGCCCGTTGCGGCGGATATCCTCTGCGCTATGAGAAGCCCGTCCCGCCGCAATGCGCGGTTCCCGAGAAGCATAGCGGTCTTCTTCCCCCCCGACAGGGCCGCAGCGGTCTTTTTGATCAGCGCCCTGTCTACGGTTTTGAATGACGGTCCTTTCTTCACAATGCGGGAACCGGCGTCAGCCGATGCCTGAAAATCTGTAGGGACTATGAGGCTCGCTATCTGTCCCCTTTTGCTTGCCGCAATGACAGCCGCGGTATCCGCAGACAGGCCCCGGGCATGGCGGCTCGCTCTCATCCACCCTGACACTGTACGCGCGAGGGACCTGATATCCGAGTTCAGAGGAGGGTCTGCATCGCGGTGCCACGAGGCGTGTTCGCCGATCAGGTTGACAACGGGTGATTCAGCCCGCCGTGCATTGTGCAGGCACGCGATCCCGTTGGCAAAGCCGGGCCCCAGGTGGAGAAGTGCCATCGCAGGCCTGCAAAGCACACGCCCGTACCCGTCGGCAGCGCCCGTGCACACCCCCTCGAACAGACCGAGCACCGCCCGTATCCCCGGCTGCCTGTCAAGCGCTGCGACCACGGGTATCTCCGTCGTGCCCGCATTGGCAAAACAAATATCCACACCGTTCGCGACGGCAGTCTCAAGGATCACATCGGCACCGGTCATCAGTCCTCCGAAATTAGTTTTCTTGAGTATACCAACACTCGCTCCCGAAGGTAAATCGGAAACCGCAATGTTTTCGTAAGGCGTAAGGCGTGAGTGCGTAAGGCGTCAAAAGCGAACACAATCATAAAAAGACACTGGATTCCGGCGAGCCGGAATGACGGCGTTTTTTGTGTTTAGTGGCTAAACAATCCTAACCGAAGAGGATACTGACTGACACCTTATTTTAATGCTTAAAAGTGTCGTGCATGATCGAGACCCTAACGCTTTTCCGTTAGCCGTACGCCGTACGCCCTACGCCTTACGGTCTTTCTTTACTCTTCCCACGCTTGCACCGTATAATAGAAAGCAATGGACGAACGGGAAAAAGAATTGACGGCCGAACTCGAAGAGTGCAGGCAGAGGCTTGCCGATGAAAGGAGGTCCGGGGAGAAATACCGGAGCATCTTTGAGGAGGCGATCGAAGGAATATTCCAGACGAGCGCCGATGGCCGGTTTATCAACGCGAATCCGTCACTAGCGCGTATTCACGGGTATGATTCACCGCAAGATCTTATCGATGGCATCACAGACATATCGAAACAGCTTTACGTCCATCCCGAAGACAGGATCAGGTTGATAGACAAGCTCAACGCACACGGTCCTGTGACGGATTTCGAGACGGAGATGTACGGTAAAGATGGCAGCATTCACTGGATCTCGATGAATATACGGGCAGTGCGGGATAAGGATAATAATGTCCGCTATTATGAAGGGACGATGCTCGACATCACGGAGAGAAAAAAAGCGGAGTTCTCCCTCTATGAGAGTGAGGAACGCTATCGTACAGCCATCGAGCACTCGAACGACGCGGTGGCGATCGTCAAAGGAAATAAGCACCAATATGTCAACCGGCGTTTTGTCGAGATGTTTGAGTACTCTTCCCCCGACGAGATAATCGGTCAGTCGGTCCTGACCATAATACATCCCGATGACGTTGCCAAAGTAAGCGACATCAACCGGCGCAGGTTCAGCGGCGAACCCGTTCCCTCGCGTTACGAATTTAAGGCCGTTACAAAGGCCGGGAAGACCCTTTACGTCGAGGTTTCTGCTGCCAACATCCCGCTCGGGGACGAGACGAGCTACCTCATTTACCTCAGGGACGTTACGGAACGAAAGCATGCCGAAGAAGTCCTCATACAATCCCGCAACGCCCTGGAGAGCCTGAACCGCGCAAAAACGAAGGCGGTCAATCATATCTCGCACGAGTTGAGGACGCCCCTGTCCGTTATCCAGGGGAGCCTGAAATTGATCCGCAAAAAGCTCGAGCGGACATCGGAATACAACTCAATACGCGATCTGATGGAATCGCTCGAACGCAACCTTCAACGGCTGCTCGGCATATCCCGGGAAACGGACAAGATATTCCGCCTGTCGCAGGAACTCGAGGCAGTCATGCTCGTGGGCGACCTCGACCGGCTCTGGCAGAGAATGGAAAGTTTATCCGAGGTACCCAGGGATGTCCGGGAACACTGGAACGCGCTGCGCGGCTGGGTTGATCATTATTTCGAGACAAGCACGCAGTTCTTTCAATCCATTGACCTGTACACGTTCATTGTCTCGGTCGTCGAGCGCATAAAAAATAAATTGCCCCGCAGAAGCCTGGACATACGGGTCGACGGTGAACACAACCTGTTCATATCGATCGATCCCGAGATCCTTCGCGATATCGCCGAAGGACTCATCAAGAACGCAATAGAGAACACGCCCGATGGCGGGATGATCAGGATAGGCCTCGACCAGAAAGATGACAGGATCGCCCTTTCGGTAACAGATACGGGTATCGGCATCACGGAAGAGAACAAGAGATTTCTTCTCGACGGGCTTCATCATGCCAAGGAGACCGATCTATACTCGTCGAAACACCCCCTTGAATTCGGCGCCGGAGGAAAGGGGCTCGACCTTCTCCGGATGAAGTATTACGCCCTGCGGTTCGGGTTCGATATAACATTTGAAAGCAACCGCTGCATCTATATCCCGACCGACAAAGACGTCTGTCCCGGAGACATCTCCCGGTGCCCGTCTATCCGGGGTAAAGAGGAATGCTTTAATTCCGGCGGTTCGATTTTTACGGTCTCGTTCCCTGTCCGGAAAAGGTCGGCATCCCTCGACGACCCCTCCGTATGAGCCACCCTATCGTCACCATTACCGATATCGCTATGCCGGGTAATGCCGGCGTGGCAAAGATCGATAATTTCGTGGTCTTTGTGCCCGGCGCGGTGCCGGGTGACAGGGTTGCCGTACGTATCGTAAAACGGGAAAAAAGGTTCGGTTACGCTGAACTCATCGCCGTCGAAGAGCCGTCCGCTCATCGGGTCGCCCCTGGCTGCCCTCACTTCGGGCGTTGCGGCGGCTGCACGATGCAGTCGATGGCATACGCGAAGCAGCTCGAGATCAAGGACTCATACCTCAGGCAGGTCTTGAGAAGGATCGGGGGCCTCGACCTGTCTGCCGGCATATTTGAACCCATCACGCCTTCTCCCGACACCCTCTGGTACCGAAGCAAGATCGAGCTTTCTTTTGGAGACAACGAGAACGGCCATGTTGCGGCGGGCATGCGCTCCGTGACATCATCCGCCGGCACCGATGCTCCTTCCATCGTTCCTGTCCCCGGATGCGTCATTTTCAGCCCGGTTTTGCATAAGATTATCGAAGCAGTTGAAGATTACGTGCATTCCGAAGGCCTGTTTCCCTATGATGACAGGAAGAAGAACGGTGCCCTGCGTCATCTCATCCTGAGGCAATCGAAGGCCGCCGGCAATTTCATGGCGATCCTCGAAACAAAAGGAACGGTGCCGCCGTCGATCAGCGAACTCTATTATGTCCTGAAACGGGCGGTACCCGACATGGCAGGACTTTACAGGACCGTCAATGATCGCGCCGGATCGTACATCGATTACAGCCGGATGCGTCATGAGGGCGGGGACCGCTATATTGAAGAGCATCTCGCCGGCCTGAAATTCCGGGTCTATCCCGCGTCATTTTTCCAGCCGAACCCTTCCGGGGCATCATTGCTGTACGAGAGGATACGTGCATTCACGTCGGGTAAACGATACGGGAACGTCCTTGGCCTTTACTGCGGCATGGCCCCCATAGAACTCGTGCTTGCCGCCAGTGCGTATCATGTCACAGGAGTCGACGCGGCAAGGGAGAACATTGAGAACGCCCGCGAGAATGCAATGCTCAACGGCATTGACAACTGCACCTTCATTGCGGGCAAGGTGGAAGATATAGTTCTTGACCGGGGGTTCAAAAAACCTGATCTCGTCGTGGTCGACCCGCCGAGGAGCGGGATAACGCCCCGGGGGATCGACATCATAACGAAGCTCAGGCCCGCAACCCTCATCTATGTTTCGTGCAACCCCGCAACCCTCGCCCGCGACATGAAGCGTCTCGTATCGAAAGGATATTTTCCCGAGCGGATAGCGCCGTTCGACCTCTTTCCGCACACGTCGCACCTCGAAACCTTAGTCATACTAAAGACGGTTCCACGTTCCAGGTTCCACGTTCCACGCTAAAAAACCCCATCTTCAAGCTTAGGCTTCAATTTGAAAGCGTCAAACGTTGAACGTTCAATTCTTAACGTGGAACGTGGAACCTGGAACGTGGAACCTGCTTCTTGCCCCTGATTGCCTGACGCATTATCTCTTAGTATAATAGGCTATAATCGGAGGTGCACATGAGGCCCGGGGATTTGAATGCGCTTTTTAATCCGAATACGGTTGCCCTGATCGGGGCGTCGGATGTGGATGGTTCGGTCGGCAGGTCCGTCATGGAGAATTTGATCAGGCCGGGGAACCGGAAGATCTTTCCCGTCAATCCGAAACGGGATATTCTCTTCGGCCAGGAATGCTTTCCGAATATCGCATCGGTCAACCGGGAGGTCGACCTCGCGGTCATAGCGACGCCTGCGGCAACGGTGCCGGCGATCGTAGAGGAGTGCGGGGAAGCCGGGGTCGCCGGGCTCATTATCATATCGGCGGGTTTCAGGGAAACAGGCGAAGCCGGGCAGGCGCTCGAGGACCGGATATCGGAGGTCCGGAAGAGGTACGGGATGCGGATCATCGGTCCCAATTGCATCGGCGTGGTCCGGCCCACGGTCGGCCTCAATACCTCGTTCCTCAAAGCGAACCCGGATGCGGGAAACGTCGCCTTTATATCCCAGAGCGGGGCCCTGGGCAGTGCGATCCTCGATTGGGCCGTCCGTGCGCACATAGGGTTCAGCATGTTCACGTCATTGGGATCGATGATCGACATCGATTTTGCGGACCTCATCGATTACCTGGGCGAAGATTACAAGACGCGCAGCATCATGCTCTACATGGAGGGGGTCGGCAACGCGAAGAGGTTCATGAGTTCCGCGAGGGGTTTTGCCCGCACGAAACCCATCGTTGTCGTCAAGCCGGGAAAGTTCACGGAAAGCGCCCGGGCCGCTCTATCCCATACGGGGTCCATGGCGGGTGACGACCAGGTCTACGACGCGGCGTTCAAAAGGGTCGGCGTGATCCGGGTCAGTGAATTCTCCGACCTCTTCAACGCGGCCGCGGTCCTCGATTCCAAGTACCTCCCGCGCGGAGGCAACCTGGCGATCGTCACCAACGCGGGGGGCTTCGGCGTTATGGCGACGGACACCCTTATCGCGCTCGGGGGACGGCTTGCGGAACTTTCGGATGACACGAGGGGACATCTCGATGCGACCCTGCCCGCCTGCTGGAGCAAGGGGAACCCGATAGACGTCCTGGGAGACGCCGACTGCCCCCGTTACGAGGCAGCGATCAAGGCATGCTTGAGTGACCGGAAGGTCGACGGGATACTCGTCATCTATTCTCCCCAGGCCATCCTGCGGCCCGATATCCTCGCAGAGACCGTTGTCAGGCTTGCAAAAGAGTCGGCGAAACCGATAATTACGGCGTGGGTGGGGGGGCGATTGGGTCGAGAGCGGCAGGGCCGTGCTCTTGCGTAATAATATACCGACCTATGAAAGCCCCGAGGACGCCGTCCGGACTTACCTCCACATGTACAACTACCGCCGCAACCTGACGCTCCTGTATGAGACCCCGTCTGAGCTGGGCCTGGCAGAAGGGCCGTCAAAGAACCACCTCAAGGCGTTCATCAAGCGGGTATCGAATGAGAACAGGTGCACAACCGGGAACACCTGTATCCTGACCGAGGCGGAATCGAAGGAATTCCTTCTCACGTACGGAATAAATACCACCATCCCCAAGCTCGCGCACAATCCCGAGGAGGCGATGCGCTTCGCGGAGGATATCGGCTATCCCGTTGTCCTCAAGATCGTTTCCCCGGACATAACCCACAAAACCGACGTAGGCGGGATAAAGACGGGGATACGCAGCAAGTATGACCTGGCCGAGGCCTATACTGACATGATGCGCACGGTGCAGACCAGGGCGCCCGAGGCGCACTTAACCGGCATATCTGTCCAGAGGATGGTCCAGAACATCGACTGGGAGCTTATTGTCGGCGCGAAGAAAGACAACGACTTCGGAACGATCATCCTGTTCGGCATGGGGGGCATCGGGACGGAGATATTCAAGGATGTCAGCATCGGGCTGCCGCCGCTCAACCAGATCCTCGCGCGCCGGCTGATGGAAGATACAAAGATATACAAGGCGCTTAAAGGCTTCCGGGGCAAACAGCCGGCGAACATGACGGGCCTCGAGGAATTGATAGTCAACTTCTCGAACATGATCGTGGATTTCCCGGAGATACGCGAGATCGACATCAATCCCGTGGTCATCGCGGAAGGAAATGCCTGGGCCCTCGATGCCCGCATTGTCCTCGATCTCGACCAGGTAGACCACAAGACGCTCTACCCGCACCTCGTTATAACGCCCTACCCGTCCCGGTATGTTACGGCGTGGCGCATGAGGGACGGCACAGATGTCACGCTCCGGCCGATCAAGCCCGAGGACGAACCGCTCGAGTACGAAATGTTGACAACCCTCTCCCGCGAATCCATGAGGGTCAGGTTCTTCTCTGTTCTCAAAGAGATCACGCACGAGATGCTCATGCGCTTCTGCAACATCGACTACGACCGTGAGATGGCAATGATCGCCGAGACGCATACGGACGGCAAAAGGCGGATGATAGCGGTCTCGCGGCTTATCGTTGACCCCGACGGCAGAAAGGCGGAATACGCCATCGTCGTTCACGACGATTTCCAGGGCAAAGGCCTCGGTTACAAGATGGTCGACGTCCTCATCGGCCTCGCCCAGGACAAAGGGCTCGATGAGATCTACGGAATCGTGTTGTCGGAAAACGACAAGATGCTGACGGTTGTCCAGAAGCTCGGGTTCAAGGTCACCCGGGAACCGGACGGGATCTCGCATGTGGCGCTGGCGCTGAAATGACGAACGCAACGGCGTACTGCTTACGGCGAATGGCGAACGGTTAAAGGTCGATGGGATAATAAAGACCGCGTCCCCCCCCGCCGTCATCCCGGTGCTTGACACCGGGATCCAGTGTCTTTGCCTTTGTGTCCTGGTTTTTGGCTTTTGCGTGGCCTAGAGGCTCAGCCATATGAAAGACAGGTAGTACGAAAGAAATGGAAAACCTTGGATCCCGGTGTCAAGCACCGGGATGACGATTTCCGGGGTGTGTGATGGAACGGAGGAAGAAATTTACTCGCTTGAATGAGCCGGCGGAGCGGTATGAGACGATACGGCATTATATCGCGGCGCTTCTCGAAGAAGGGACGTACTCCGCTAAAGACCTCTCCCAGGTGATAAAGATACCGGAAAAGGACGTGTGCGATCATCTGGAGCATCTGCAGCGCACGCTGAGCAAGACCGACAAACACCTGGAGGTGACCCCTGCGTACTGTAGGAGTTGCGATTTCGTATTCAAAAAACGTGACCGCCTCACCAAGCCCGGTAAATGCCCCTCCTGCCGGTCGATCCATATCCAGGCACCGTTGTTCCATATCAAAAAATAGTTCCACGTTCCAGGTTCCACGTTCCACGCAAAACCCGGCCTTTGGGCTTTTTCACGGCTGAACTGACTTTGTTGTTTCTTTTTTATCAGGTCGAACGTACAACCATCTTTTCGTTCTTTTTGCTTTTCGCGTGGAACGTGGAACGTGGAACCTGGAACCGTTTCTAAACAATTGCTTTTCAACGACATTTCTGCTATAAATTTCACTTGTCTATGCGCGATGTCATAGTCAGGGTGTGGAGCGGTGAAGCGAAAATTGCACGGTCGCTCCTTTATGTTCCGCTCGCCTGCCTTTCCTATTTTTACCAGATTGCGCTTATGGCCAGGGAGTATATGTACAAGACAGGGATAATGAAAACACAGAACGCGCCCATACCGGTCATCAGTGTCGGCAATATCACCCTCGGCGGGACGGGGAAGACCCCGGTCGTCGAGCGCCTGTCGCGTACTTTCAAAGACAAGGGCTTCAACCCGGGCATCATCACGCGCGGGTACCTGAGGACGAAGAGCGGAACCTTCCCCGTCGATGTCAAGAACGATACTGCGAAAACGGCGGGGGACGAGGCCTACATGCTCGCAAAAAGGACCCGCATCCCGGTGATCGTGGGGAAAGACCGCATGACCGCCATTGAGTGCGGGATAGATCACTGCAACATCGATCTCGCCATTCTCGATGACGGTTTCCAGGTGCGTGACGTCAAGAAGGATGCGGACATCCTGATCTTGAATGGCAAGGAATCACTGGCACGGCAGGAACTCTTCCCGCTCGGCCCCTATCGCGACCCTATCTCGCGGGTCCGCGCCTGCGATGCGATACTCGTCAGCAAGGCAGAGCCCGACAGCGCGACCCTCTACTTTACGCGGGGCATACCGCGGTTCCAGGTGCGCCATCATCCCGTGCACCTGTACAACATGACGCAGAACGTCATCGCGCATTACAACTACCTGAAGAACAAAAAGATCGCCGCCTTTTCCGGCCTCGGGGACAACGAATCGTTTTTTCAGCTCTTGAGGCAGATCGGCGCGAACATAGTACATGAGACATCCTATCCCGATCATTACAGGTACACGCAGAGGGACATCAAGAAATTTGAATCTATCAGCGATATCGAATGTATCGTAACAACCGAAAAGGATGCGGTTAAACTCCTCGGTATGGAACTTCCGGACAATCTTTTTTACCTTGCTATTGAAGCCCGGATCGAGGACGAGGATACATTGATGGAGCTCCTTCTCAAGAAGACCACCCCGCGTGCCCCGGTCCGCCTCGCGTAGAGGATTAAACGGGTCGGGGAGCAAAGAATCAACGGAAAAACCTTCCAACTGCCTCGACCTGAAAAATAGCAGTGCCCCTTCATCGCACGGTGATCGGGAAAATAAAAAAAGGAGGAGACAAGAGCATGTCAGATCACGTATTTATCTTTGACACGACGTTGCGCGATGGCGAGCAATCGCCCGGCAACACCATGAACACTCAAGAAAAGCTCAGGGTGGCGCGGCAGCTCGAGCTCCTCGGCGTGGACATCATCGAGGCGGGGTTCCCCATCGCGTCTGAAGGGGACTTTGACGCCGTGCGGCAGATAGCGAAACTTGTGAAGAATTGCCAGGTTGCCGGCCTTGCGCGGGCCAACGATGCGGACATCGACAGGGCGTGGGAGGCCATCAAGGACGCGGCCCATCCCCGCATCCACACATTCATCTCGACCTCGGACATACACCTGAAGCACCAGTTCAAGAAAACGCGGGATGAGATCCTCGTCATTGCCGTGGAAGCGACGAAACGGGCAAAGAGTTACACGGACAATGTCGAGTTCTCTGCCATGGATGCGACGCGCAGCGACTGGGATTACCTGAGTGCGGTCGTGAAAGCGGTGATCGACGCGGGCGCGACGACAGTGAACATACCCGATACGGTCGGATACGCCGTTCCCCACGAATTCGGTGAACTCATACGGTACCTGAAAACGAATGTTCCCAACATAGATAAGGCCATCATCAGCGTGCACTGCCACAACGACCTTGGCCTTGCCGTTGCAAACTCGGTTGCGGCCGTCCATAACGGGGCGCGCCAGGTGGAGTGCACGATCAACGGCATCGGCGAGCGCGCCGGCAACGCGTCGCTCGAAG
This sequence comes from Syntrophorhabdaceae bacterium, assembly GCA_963666485.2. Classification (GTDB taxonomy): domain Bacteria; phylum Desulfobacterota; class Syntrophorhabdia; order Syntrophorhabdales; family Syntrophorhabdaceae; genus Delta-02. The sequence continues at coordinate 14,147 of CAXXUO010000002.1, forward strand.
AGATAGCGATGATACTGAAGACCCGCAAGACCAAGTTCCACGCGGAAACAGGGATCATATCGGAAAAGATATTCCCGACAAGCAGGCTGATCACGTCGATCACAGGTGTCCCCGTGCAGCCCAACAAGGCCATCGTCGGCGCGAACGCCTTTGCCCACGAATCGGGGATACACCAGGACGGCCTTCTGAAGGCGAAATTGACCTACGAGATCATGACGCCCCAGTCTGTCGGCATCTCGAAAAGCTCTCTCGTCCTCGGCAAGCATTCGGGACGGCATGCCTTCAGGGACCGGATCGAGAACCTTGGGTACATCCTCGACGAAAAGGAACTGAACCAGGCCTTCAAGCGTTTCAAGACGCTGTCCGACATGAAGAAGAACGTCTATGATGAAGACATCGAGATGATCATCATGGACGAGATATACAAGATGGCCGAGCGCTTGAAGCTCGTCTATCTCAGCGTCAGCTGCGGCAACAAGATCGTGCCGACCGCGACGGTCAAGCTCGAGATAGAAGGAAACATCGTTCAGGATGTCGGTGTCGGGGACGGGCCCGTCGATGCGACGTTCAAGGTCATCAAAAAGCTGGTCAAGACCACGAGCAAGGTGGAGAAATACGCCGTGAACTCGATCACGCAGGACACGGACGCGCAGGGCGAGGTCTTCGTCAAGCTCTCCGAAAAAGGCCTGAAGGCGATCGGCAAAGGGGCGGACACGGACATCATCGTGGCGAGCGCGAAGGCGTATATCAATGCACTGAACCGCCTGGAATACATGAAATCGAAAAAGGCGTAAGGGGAATACGATATGGGAATGACAATAACCGAGAAGATACTGGCGGCACATGCCGATAAGGAATACGTCGAGCCCGGTGAGATAGTCGATTGCAGGATCGACCTCGCCATGGCGAATGATATAACCGCACCGTTGTCCCTCGAGGAATTTGAAAAAGTGGGTGCGAAGAAGGTCTTCGACCCTGCGAAGGTCGTTTTCGTGCTCGATCATTTCACGCCGAACAAAGACATTCTCTCTGCGGAGAACTGCAAGAAGATACGGGAGTTTTCGCAAAAATACGGCATAGTCAACTTCTTCGAAGGCGGCCAGTGCGGGATAGAGCACGCGCTGCTTCCCGAGAAGGGGCTCGTCGTGGCGGGTGACGTCGTCATCGGCGCGGACAGCCACACGTGCACGTACGGCGCGCTCGGCGCATTTTCCACGGGTATGGGCTCGACCGACATCACGTACGGGATGGTCACCGGGCGGATCTGGTTCAAGGTCCCGGAGAGCATCAAGTTCCACTGTTACGGGACATGGCAGAAATGGGTCACCGGCAAGGAGCTCATCCTCCACATCCTCGGCATGATCGGCGTTGACGGCGCACTGTACAGCGCCATGGAATACTCGGGCGATGCGATAAACGCGCTGTCGATGGACTCGCGGTTCGCCATTGCGAACATGGCGATCGAGGCGGGCGGGAAGAACGGCATCTTCCACGTCGACGACAAGACCATCGCCTTCATGAAGGAGCATGCGACACGGCCGTACACGGTCTACGCAAGCGATGCCGACGCACAATACAAAGAGGTCTTCGAGATCGACGTCTCGAAGGTGGGCTTTACCGTCGCGTGCCCGTCGCTGCCGTCGAACGCGAAGGACGCCGGCGAGCTCGGCAATGTGGAGATCGACCAGGTCGTCATCGGGTCGTGCACGAACGGCAGGCTGGAAGACCTCGAAATGGCGGCCGAGATATTGAAAGGAAAAAGGGTCGCGAAACACACACGGTGCATCATCATCCCGGCCACGCCTGCGATCTATGGCGAGGCGATGCGCAGGGGATACTTCCAGGTGTTCCTCGATGCGGGATGCATCATTTCGCCTCCTACGTGCGGGCCATGCCTCGGCGGCCACATGGGCATCCTGGCGCGGGGAGAAAAAGCGGTTGCAACAACCAACAGGAATTTTATCGGAAGGATGGGACACCCGGAGAGCGAGGTCTATCTCGCAGGCCCGGCGGTAGCTGCCGCCACGGCCATCAAGGGCAAGATCACCCGTCCCGAGGAGGTAATATGAAACTCAAAGGTAAGGTCTGGAAGTTCGGCGATCACATCGATACCGATATCATCATACCGGCACAGTACCTCATGCACACGGACCCGAAGGTCTTGAGCCAGCACTGCATGGAACCGCTCTCACCTGATTTTCCGAAAAAAGTTCAGCCGGGCGACATCATTGTGTCCGGGATAAACTTCGGGTGCGGCTCGTCGCGTGAACATGCCCCGCTCGCGATCACGGGGCTCGGGATCGCACTCATCATAGCAAAGACATTCGCACGTATATTCTACCGCAACGCTTTCAACAAGGGCCTCGCGCTCCTCGAAGCAGACATTTACGATCTCGTGAAAGATGGCGACGAGATCGAAGTTGATATCTCCCAGGGCATTATTCATGCGGGAGGAAAAGAAATTCATGCCAAACCAATTCCCCCCTTCATGGAGGAACTCATTAATGAGGGCGGATTGATAAACCATCTCAAGAAAAAGCTGGAGGGCTAAAATGAAACAGTACAACGTCGCAGTAGCCGGGGCCACAGGCGCCGTCGGCAATGAAATGGTCAAAGTCCTCGAGGAACGGAATTTTCCGGTCAAGAACCTGACACTTCTCGCTTCCTCGCGGAGCGTTGGCAAGACTATGAGCTTCCACGGTCAGGATGTCAAGGTACAGGAACTGAAAGAGGATTCATTCAAGGATATCGATATCGGCCTCTTTTCGCCCGGCGGAGCGATCAGCACCAAGTTCGCCCCGATAGCGGCGGCAAGCGGATGCGTCGTCATCGATAACACGAGCGCCTTCCGGATGGATCCGGATGTCCCCCTCGTCGTCCCCGAGGTCAACGAGCACGCCATCGCGCAGCACACGAAACGCGGGATCATCTCCAACCCCAACTGTTCCACCATCCAGATGGTCGTAGCATTAAAGCCCCTGTATGACGTCGCAAAGATCAAGAGGGTCGTCGTCTCGACCTACCAGGCAGTGTCCGGGACCGGGCAGAAAGCGATCAAGGAACTGGAAGAGCAGGTCCTCGCGATCTACAACATGAAGCCGATCGAAAAGAAGGTGTACCCGCACCAGATCGCCTTCAACGTCCTGCCGCACATCGACAGCTTCCTCGAAAGCGGCTACACCAAGGAAGAGATGAAGATGGTCAACGAGACCAAGAAGATCATGGAAGACAACAACATCCAGGTCACCGCGACCACGGTCAGGGTCCCGGTCTTCTACGGGCACTCCGAATCCGTCAACATCGAATTCGAGAGCGAAATGACACCCGACATGGCACGCAAGATCCTCGCCAAGGCGCCGGGCGTGAAGGTCGTCGACAACCCGTCGAAGAACCTCTACCCCCTCGCACTGGAAGCCGCGGGCAAAGATGCCACGTACGTCGGCCGCATCAGGGTAGACGACACGGTCAAGTACGGCCTCAACATGTGGGTCGTTGCAGACAACATCAGAAAAGGCGCCGCATTGAACGCGGTTCAGATAGCGGAAGCTTTAATTGCAAAATACCTTTAAAAGTTCCGGGTTCAAGGTTCCGGGTTCAAGGTTGAAAAACTTAACCCGGGACTTGACCCCGGCTGTATTCTTCGTTTTTGGCGGCTTTTGTTTTTAACCTTGAACCCGGAACCTTGAACCTTGAACCAGGGATCTTTTACCTATGCCCGACATCGAATTCGCAGATAACGACGCTGACGTCCTCACCCTCAAGGTCCCCTATTCCGACTTTTCCCGGCATGATCCGTCCGGGCAATTGAAGCAGCTCACCGACCCGCCCGAACCTGAAATACCGGCGATGAACCCCATAAAAAGGTTCGTCGTAACGACGGTCGGCATTTTCTTTCTCATGGTCGGGCTCATCGGGCTTAGCGGCGGCCAGAATACGCTCATCAGTATCGTCTGCATCTTCTTCGGTCTCCTCGTGATCTGGACCTTCATCGCACGGCCGGAGATGAAAAAACGGAAGGCCGCCTCTTTAAAAACAAAAGTGAAAAACCCCGACGTATCGATCTCGTTCACGAAACAGAATATCGTGATGCGTTCACTCTACAGCGAATTAAAAAAAGACTGGCCGGAACTCGAAGAACACAGAAAAACAAAGAAGGGGGTCCATCTCACATTTACCGGCGGAACCGAAGTCTACCTCCCTCTTGACGCCTTCTACGGGGACGAGGTCAAGACCCTCACAACGCTCCTGCAGAACAGAAAAACCGGTTCAAAGTTCAACGTTCAAAGTTCAACGTAAAAAACATAAAAAAAAACCCACCGTCATTCCGCCGGCTTTTGCGGCGGAATCCGGCGTCTTTACATGCATCCTGTTTATCTACATCATGGAAAAGAAAAGGCAAAGACACTGGATTCCCGCTTCGCGGGAATGACGATAGGTGGGGGATTACGGCTTCGCGGGAATGACGACTCATTGTAGAGTCCCGGACTGTTACGTTGAACGGTTGAACGGTTGAACCTTGAACCTTGAACTTTGAACTTTGAACCTTCTGCTTTTAACGCTGCATCTTCGTTTTCTCGAGCTCCGCTATCTCATCTTCGATATCCCGTATCGTGAGCCGCATCCGGGTGATCGAGCTCATCCTGTCCCTGATGAACGGGTCATCCGACGAGATCGTCTTCCCCGAGATGAACTGGTCGTAGACATACTCACCTATCTCGGCATTGACCCTCTGTATCGACCGCTGCAGCTTTGTCACATCGAGGTATTTTCTCTTCCCGATCATTGCCTGACGCTCGACATTAAACGCAATGTCCTGCGCCGTCTCTTTCAGTGTTTTCAGACCTTCTTCGGTCCTCTTCTTTATATCGTCAATAAGCGCCATCACAAACCTCCTCTTCCGAAAAATATCATCGCATTTTTGGTGGGGAAACTCAAATATCGTTCTACGTTCTGCGTTCTACGTTCTGCGTTGGAAACAACAGCAAAGACACTGGACTCCGGCTTTCGCCGGAGTGACGGATAGGGGTAATTGCGACACAGTCTCTTCGTCGGAATAAGGGGTTGGATCTCAGCATTCGGAAACCGGCCTAACGTAGAACCTAGAACGCGGTACGTAGAACGTTTTTTAATACAGGAACATCGGCTTCCCGAGCGTATCCCTCACCTTTGGCCGGTATGTGTCAACATCGTACAGCGCGGTCACGTCGACCTGCTTCTTGGCTGTTATGACCATGTCAAGCGGGACCGTGGTGAAGATGCCGTTGTGCAGGGCGACCATGCGTCCCCTGTGGCCCACGGCAACCTGATCGAGGGCAAGGCTCCCGTAGGAGACGGCGACCATCCGGTCGAGGGAATCGGGGGCGCCGGAGCGCATCATGTATGCGAGCTGCTGGTATATGATGTCCACCCCGCTGCGCTCTTTTATCTCCTGCGAAATGAGGAACCCGACTCCGCCGAGTTTCTTGTGGCCGTAGGCGTCCTCGATGCCTGTCTCGGTCACCGTTCCCCCGACAACGTGCGCTCCTTCCGAGATCGTCATGATCGCATAATGGGAGGGGTTCCTCTCCCGGTCCGCGACAAGGTAGTCGACGAGTTTCTGGACATCGAACGGTACCTCCGATATCACCGCACGGTCCACGTCGGCCAGGTATGCGGCAATGAGGGATGTCTCACCCGAATTGCGGCCGAAGAGCTCGACAACACAGATGCGTTCGTGGGAACCGGTCGTTGTCCTTAAGGCGTTTATCGCATCCACCGACCTCGTGACGGCTGTCGAAAAGCCGATGCAGAAATCGGTCCCGAAAACATCGTTGTCCATCGTTTTGGGAATAGCGACGATCTGAACCCCTTCCCTGTTGAGCCGGGACGCATAGCTCAGGGTATCGTCACCGCCGATGGGGATGATCGCATCGATCTCGAGGAATTCGAGGACCTCGAGGATGTGCCGGGTACAGTCCATCTTGTCGTCAGATAAGGGGTCCTTGTCCGAATCAGCAACAAAAGGGGGAACGTCGGCGGTCTTCACCTTTCCGGGATTCGTCCGCGACGTGTGCAGGATCGTCCCCCCGGTCCTGTCGATAGTACGCACCTTCTCGAGAGTCATGGGAGCGATATACTGCTGCACGGTCTCCGGGTCTTCGGGATTCACGCGCAAGAGGCCCATCCACCCCCGGCGGATGCCGATAATGTCTATGTCGCTGGCTGCTGCACGCACAACAACGGCCTTTATGGCCACATTAAGACCCGGAACATCCCCGCCGCCTGTCAATATGGCCACTCTTTTCCTGCGCGCCATGCGCACCTCCGTCTTTCGGTAATTTGAGCCTATTCTGTCTATAGCCTGTTACCCAGGACTTGTCAAGAACAGTGTTCTTGACAAGTCCTGTTCCACGTTCCAGGTTCCACGTTCCATGAAAAGGCGGGTTTTGTCTCCCGTTTTAGGGCATTCACCGAATAATTATGCACTCCAAATTACGTTTCTTTTTTTCGCGTGGAACGTGGAACGTGGAACGTGGAATATCAACGACCTGAACTCGCAGTTCAGGTCGTTGATATTGTTGACTCTTTATGCTAGATTACAGAGTTGGTTACAGCCCGATGAACATCCGCGAACGATTGGAAGAACGCGAAGAGAAGATACTCTCGCCGTATGCGCAAAAAAGCGTTTCCACGCGCGGCAGAATGCGGTTTGAGCCCGAATGCGACATCCGGCCGGCATTTCAGCATGACCGCGACCGGATCACGCACAGCAAGTCGTTCAGGCGGCTTAAATACAAAACCCAGGTGTTCCTCTCACCAGGGGACCATTACCGGACGCGCATGACGCATACGCTCGAGGTATCGCAGATTGCCCGGACGATCGGCAGGGCGCTGTCTCTGAATGAGGACCTTATAGAGGCCATCGCACTCGGGCATGACCTTGGTCATACGCCGTTCGGCCACTCAGGTGAGGAAGTGCTCGACAGGCTTTATCCCGGGGGCTTCCGGCATTACGAGCAGAGCCTGAGGGTCGTCGACCTCTTGGAGAAGGATGGGCAGGGACTCAACCTGACGCACGAGGTCCGGGACGGTATCGTCAAGCATTCGAAGGGCAAAGGCGATATATTGATCAACGATGACAACGAAAGGCCCCTGACCAGGGAGGCCGAGGTCGTCCGGATAGCGGACATCATCGCATACATCAACCATGACATCGATGATGCGATCCGGGGAGAGGTGTTGCGCGAAGATGACATCCCGAAGCACCTGCGCGACCGCCTCGGCCACACGGTATCAGACCGCATCGACACAATGGTGCGCGGGGTTATATCGAGCACCCTGGGCACGGCTGACATGCGGCTCGGATGCGGCAGGGAACTGGAATCATATATGATCGAGATGCGCAGCTTCCTGTACGCACACGTTTATGAAAGCCCCATCGTGCACAGTGATTTTATCAAGTGTTCGAAGATCATAGAGGACCTGTACGATTACTTCCTCCGTGACCGGGACGCCTTTCTGAAAGAAACGGAACGTGACGACTTTTACGATGACCCGGCCACATGCGTGCGTGATTTCATTGCCGGCATGACTGACCGGTACGCGTTCAGTCTTTTCGAAAAACTCTTCCTGCCGATGCCCTGGAGCATCCCGGTATAAAGGAAGGCACACTATACATCAATATGGCCATCAAGTACGATTGATCGGCTCATTGCAAGGGAGCACACAATGATGGACAAGGTTTACGATCCCCACAGCATCGAGAAAAAGTGGTATGCATACTGGCTTGAAAGGGGATATTTTACCGCCAAGAACGATACGGCGAACGGATATTTTTCCATGGTCATCCCTCCCCCGAACGTTACGGGGTCTCTCCATATGGGCCATGCCCTGAACAATACCCTGCAGGATATCGTTACCCGCTATTACCGGATGCAGGGAGTCAATTCGCTGTGGCTTCCCGGGACCGACCATGCCGGCATCGCCACCCAGAACGTCGTCGAGCGCGAGCTTGCAAAGGAAGGTACCGACCGCGAGGCGCTCGGCAGAGAAAAATTCATCGAGCGCGTCTGGCAATGGAAAAAACAGTCGGGAGGCACGATCATCGAGCAGCTCAAACGGCTCGGCGCATCCTGCGACTGGTCGCGCGAGCGCTTCACGATGGACGAGGGGTTGACACGCGCCGTCCGCGAGGTCTTTGTGCGGCTCTATAAAGAAGGGCTCGTTTACCGGGACAATTACATAATAAACTGGTGCCCGCGATGCAAAACGGCGCTGTCCGATCTCGAAGCAGAGCACGAGGAACACCAGGGGCATCTCTACTACATACACTACCCGCTCGCATCGGGAGAAGGTTACCTCACCGTCGCAACGACGCGCCCGGAAACAATGCTCGGCGACACGGCGGTCGCCGTGAACCCGGAAGACCCGCGATACGGCAAGTACGTCGGCCAGAACGTGATCCTTCCCATCGTCAACAAGGAGATACCCGTCATCGGGGATTCATATGTCGACATTGAATTCGGGACCGGGGCACTGAAAGTGACGCCGGCGCACGACCTCAACGACTTCGAGATCATGAAAAGGCACAACCTGGAACTGGTCGTGGTCATAGATGAAGACGGCAACATGAACGAGAACGCGCTCCACTACAAGGGAACGGACCGGTTCGAGTGCCGCAGGCAGATCGTCGAAGAATTGCAGGAAAAGGGGTACCTCGAAAAGATAGAGCCGTACCCGATGGGCGTCGGCAAGTGCTACCGCTGCAAGACGGTGGTCGAGCCTTATCTTTCACAACAGTGGTTCCTCAGGATGAAACCTCTCGCCGAGCCGGCGATCGAGGCGGTCCGCGAGCACAGGGTACGTATCATCCCCGAGATGTGGGAGAAGGTCTACTTCGAATGGATGGAGAATATCAGGGACTGGTGCATCTCGCGCCAGATCTGGTGGGGGCATCGCATCCCTGTCTGGTACTGCGTCGAGTGCAATGAAATGATCGTCTCTGTCGACGACCCTACCGGGTGCCCGAAATGCAAAGGCGCACTGCGCCAGGAATCGGATGTCCTCGACACGTGGTTCTCGTCCGGCCTGTGGCCCTTCTCGACACTCGGCTGGCCCGACGACACGCAGGACCTCAAGGCATTCTACCCCACATCCCTTCTCATAACAGGGTTCGATATCCTCTTTTTCTGGGTCGCCCGGATGATCATGATGGGGCTCAAGTTCATGGGGGATGTCCCCTTCAAAGACGTCTATATCCACGCCCTTGTCCGCGATGCCGAGGGCAAGAAGATGAGCAAATCCAAAGGGAACGTCATCGATCCCCTTATCATCATCGATGAATACGGGACTGACGCCTTCCGCTTCACCTTGACAATGCTTGCCGCGCAGGGCCGCGACGTCCTCTTGTCGGAAGAGCGCATCGAAGGCTGCCGCAACTTCATCAATAAGATCTGGAACGCTTCGAAATTGTCGCTGTTATTTATCGGTGACGAGAAGCCTGCCCATTCGGGGAAAGGATCGGAGTTTCTGCCCGACAGGTGGATACGCTCGCGCGCTCAGCGTGTCATGAAAGAGGTCCACGAAAGCATTACATCCTACCGTTTCAACGAGGCTGCAAATTCACTGTACAGCTTTATCTGGCACGAATACTGCGACTGGTACCTGGAACTTGTCAAACCGAACCTGTACGGGAAAGTGGACAGGTTCGACACGGCAGTGACAAAAGGAGTTATCTGCAGCACACTGCAGGACATCCTCAAGCTCCTTCACCCGATCACTCCCTTTGTGACGGAAGAGATATACCAGAGGCTTCCCGGCAACGACGGCTCGAGCATCATGATCTCCTCGTTCCCGGCGGCGGACGAGGCCGAGATCGATGCCGAGAGCGAGAAGAAGATGGAGACCATCATGGGCATTGTCGACGTGATCCGCAACATACGCGGTGAGACGGGCATTGCGCCGAACGTCCGCATCGAGGCCCTTATCCGGGCAAACAGCGATACCGGCTTTCTCAGCGAATATGAATACTACATCAGGGAACTCGGAAAGGTCGAGCATCTTTCCTTTATCGACGGCGCGTCACCGGAGAATTGCGCCGTTGGCGTTTACAAGAACATCGAGGTCTTCGTTCCGCTCAAGGACCTTATAGACGTGGCGAAAGAGCTCGGCCGGATCCAGAAAGAGCTTGCAAAGATAGAAGAGGACAGCGAAAAGATCAGGAAGAAACTGGGCAACGAGGCATTCAGGCAGAAGGCGCCGCCCGAGGTCATCGAGAAGAACGAGGCCCAGTATGCAGAACTTGCCGCCAAGAAAGACAAATTAATGGTCAGCAAGGGGGTCCTTGAAAACCTTTCGAGGTAATCGATGCCGTTAAATTTTTCCCTGATCGAATCTTTCATTGCGTCGCATCAGGAAGACATGAAAAACAAGGCGCTGCTGCGCCAGGAACGCTACCGGCTCCTGTCCGAGCTCGGCAACGCGCTGCAGACGGTCCTGAAAGACTACGAGGTCTTTGAAACCGAGCTGCACGGCCTCGTGATCGACATCGTCAACAACACGACATCTTTTGAAACCCTCAACGAGTGCCATCAGCGCGCAGTTGCCGGCGTCGAGAATTTCTTCCTCGAAGAGGACACGATCGTTGACGTCCACGACCTGTTCCGCATTATACGCGACAGGATCGAGGTGCGGGTGCTGGAGCTCGTCGAAAAAGAAATGGTCGAAGAAGGCCTGGGAAGGCCTCCTGTCGATTACGTCTGGGCGGGCCTCGGCAGTGAAGGCCGCGATGAGCAGACACTGGTCACAGACCAGGACAATATGCTGATCTACGAAGACCAGGATGATTCCGTCGCTTCCGACGAACTGAAACAACTGCACAAGAAGCACCGTCCGCCGGGAACACTTGTTGACGCCTATTTCGAAATGTTCGCGCACAAGGCTTCCGAGAGGCTCAACGACGTCGGGTTCGACAAATGCAAGGGCGGGGTCATGCCGGTCAATGAACGCTGGCGCGGGTCGAAGACCGATTGGAGAAAGAGGGTCGACGATCGTTTCATGCGCGGTACCGGCCTTTTGGAGCCTCTCGACATTATAATCCTGACCGATGCCCGTGCCGTAAAGGGCAGCGGGAAACTGCTCGACGAATTCCTGGGCTATTTCTTTCCGGCCCTGACAAACAACAAAAGCTTCATGAAAGAGTTCATTCAGTCTGCCGTCCTTATGCCCAGCGCGCTGACATTTTTCGGCGGGTTCAAGGTTGAAAAGGATGGTGAGAACAAGGACAGATTCAACATCAAGCTCCTTGGCTGGTCCCCGCTCATCCTGTCCGTCAGGATGTTGGCCCTCGCCAGCGGGATATATGAAAAGAACACCCTGAAACGCATCACGCTGCTCAGGGAACGCAACATTATCAAGAAAGAGATGGAAAACGCCCTTACGGATGCCTACTTTACATTCGTCCGGTACAGGATCATAAACCAGATGAATTCCAGGGACGAGGGCGGAAAGAGTTCGAATTTTCTGCGGCCCGACATGCTCGGCACAGACGAACAGGACCGTTTGAGGCGAGCTATGAAATCCGTGGAATCCCTGCAGAAATTCATTCAGGAAACACTGCTCTTCGGACAGAATATTTAAGGGGGAAACGATGAAAGTTGTGGAGCTCATGAACAAGAACGTGATAACCTGCCACCCATCCGAAAAACTGAATATTATATTGAATAAGCTTGAACTATTTAAAATAGCAGGCATGCCCGTTGTGGACAAAGGCAAGCTTGTCGGAATAATTTCCCAGAGCGACATACTCAAAGGCATCAAGTCCGGCTCCATAAACGAGCTGTCTGTGGCAGAGGTCATGACCGCGACCGTCATCACGGTACCGCCCACCGAGTCGGCGATACTCGTCGCCAAGCTGATGATAGAGAAACACATAAACAGAATACCGATAGTGGACAATGATAAAGTGGTGGGGATCGTAACGCGCGGTGATATAATAAAAGCGGTAGCGGAGTGCGGGTAAAAAAGACCGTGAGGCGTGAGGCGCATTCCATTCGTCATTCCGGCGAAGGCCGGAATCCAGTGTCTTTGGTTTTGCAATAGGCATTGGCTTGACGCGGAATGACCCACAATATAAAAAACCTGGATTCCGGCCTTCGCCGGAATGACGGTTACTGCGTAAAGCGAAGGTGAAAAATGAAGATCACGAGAGACACAGTCGAATACGTGGCGCGGCTGGCGAGGCTTCAACTTGACGCGAACGAGGTTGATGCGTATACGGGGCAGATCGACAAGATATTGGAATACATGGAATCGCTGAACAGCCTGAACACGGATAATGTGGAGCCGACAAGCCACCCGGTGCCTGTCGCCTGCGTCATGAGGGACGATGCGGTACGGCCTTCGTTCGCAGCAGAAGAATCGGTCGCAAACGCGCCGGCGCGGATCGACACGTTCTTTAAGGTTCCGCCGATAATTGAGCAAGAATAGAAGCGGTTCAAGGTTCAAGGTTCAAGGTTCAAGGTTAAAAACATACAACCTGGAACTTGGAACCTGGAACTTGGAACAATTACCAGAGGAGATTGCGTGGACGATCTATTACATCTGACAATAAAACAACTACGGGAGATGCTCAAGAAAAAGGAGATCTCATCCGTAGAACTCACCGGGTATTACCTGGGGCGTATGGGCCGTATCGATGATGAAATAAAGGCTTATGTGCGGCCGACTGAAGAGATTGCGCTTACAATGGCGAAAGAGGCGGACGAGAAGATCGCGCGCGGGGAAGATGCGCCTCTTCTCGGTATTCCGCTCGGGATAAAGGACATCCTCTGCACGAAAGGCATCGAGACAACGTGCGCATCGAACATATTGAAAGGTTTCATTCCTCCCTATGATGCAACGGTCATCAGGAGGCTTAAGGATGCGGGGTATGTCCACCTGGGAAAACTCAACATGGACGAATTCGCGATGGGCTCTTCCACGGAGAATTCCGCATATCAAACGACGAGAAATCCCTGGGACACGACATGCATCCCGGGCGGTTCGAGCGGCGGTTCGGCGGCTGCGGTCGCATCCGGGCTCTGCACTGCTTCGCTGGGTACGGACACGGGCGGCTCGATACGCCAGCCGGCCGGGCTGTGCGGTGTGATCGGGATGAAACCGACGTACGGCAGGGTGTCGCGGTACGGCCTGATCGCGTTTGCGTCTTCCCTTGACCAGATAGGCCCGTTCTCGCGCACCGTAAGCGATTGCGCCACCATGCTCAATGTCATCGCGGGACATGACCCCATGGACTCGACGTCCATCCCCGAAACCGTTCCCGACTACCATTCATTCCTGGGCAGGGACTTGAAGGGGGTCAGGATCGGCATACCCGCCGAGTACTCCATCGAAGGCATCGAAGATGATGTTAAAAAGAATTACGAAGAAAACCTCGGGGTGCTCAAAGACCGGGGAGCGACGCTTGTCGACATCTCCCTGCCCCACACGCAGCACGCGGTCGCCACGTATTATATCATCTGTACGGCTGAGGCGTCGTCCAACCTCGCGCGGTATGACGGCGTGAAGTACGGCCTGCGCGAAGACGGCAAAGACATCATCGACATGTACAAGAACACCCGGAGCAAAGGTTTCGGACAGGAGGTCAAGCGCAGGATAATCCTCGGGACATACGTCCTTTCTTCCGGCTACTACGATGCATATTACCGGAAAGCCGGCAAGGTGCGTACCCTCATCAGGCAGGATTTTGATGCGGCATTTGCATCGTGCGACCTCATTGTCACCCCTGTCTCCCCCACAACGGCATTCAAGATCGGCGAACGCATGGAAGACCCGCTCACGATGTACCTGTCGGACATCTTCACCATACCGGTCAACCTTGCAGGCCTGCCCGCCGTCTCGATCCCCGGCGGCTTCGACCGGCAGGGCCTTCCGATAGGCCTGCACATAATCGGAAAAGCACTCGATGAAGGCCCGATCCTTCAGGCAGCGCACGCCTTCGAATCGGCAAAGAAGGTAAGGACGGTGCCGGAACGACTGGAAAAATAGTTCAAGGTTCTCTGTTCCAGGTTAGCAGATTTTCTTTGACGTCTTAGATGACAACCTTGAACCTTGAACTTTGAACTTTGAACCCGTATTTATTATGAATATCGTACGCGCTAAAGGCTTGATGATCGCATTGAAGAACATGGGCGTCGAACACTATATCGGCACACAGGAGAACAGGCCTACTCTCGACGGGCTGAAGGCCGTGACGATGGCCTGCATCCGGTGCGATCTCGCCCAAACACGTAAGACCGTCGTTTTTGGCGAGGGCAACCCGAAGGCCGATATAGTATTCGTCGGGGAAGCACCGGGAGAGGAAGAGGACAACCAGGGCCGCCCCTTCGTCGGCAGGGCCGGTAAACTCCTCGATCAGCTCATCGACCGGATAGGGATCAGGAGGAATGACGTCTTTATCTGCAATGTCCTCAAGTGCCGCCCGCCCGGCAACCGCGATCCCGAGCCGCTCGAAATAGCCTGCTGCAAGGAGTACCTCCTTGAGCAGCTCGACATCATTCGCCCCAAGGTGATCTGCACCCTCGGACGGCACGCGTACAACACGCTTCTCGAAGTGGATGCCCCCATCACCCGGATACGGGGAAAGATGACGACATTCCGGGGAACGCCGCTCCTCCCGACGTACCACCCGTCATATCTTTTGCGCAGCCAGGGAAAAATGAAAGAGGCGTGGGAAGATATGGAATCCTTAAAAACCTTCATTAAATAAAAAGGTTCAAGGTTCAAAGTTCAAGGCTAAAAAATACGCCCCTTTTCATTGAACCTTGAACTTTGAACCTTGAACCTTCTTTCAGGTCTCTACGTACCTGACCCGTCTCAATTTCACGATCACGTGCACGGTGCTGCCTTTCGTGAGTTTCATTTCATCGAATGTCTCGCGGGATAGCTCGGCGAGCAATTCTTTTCCGTCGATCTGGACAATAACCCTGACGATGGCCCGGACAGGGATGATCTCCTTGATCGTCCCTGTATAACGGTTGAGCGCGGGCCCTGGCGGTTTGCTGTCCGAAATATAGATGTCGTGGGGCGATATCGCGAGCTTGCTCATCGTTGCCCCTTCGTACGGCAAAACGATCCGCATGCTCCCTGACTTGACCTCGACAAGGCCCGTTGACAGGACCGTGCACTCGTCGCAGTTAAGAATGTTGGGCATCCCTATGAATTCAGACACGACATGCGTGCGCGGGTGGAACAGTATGTCCCCCGGGGCCGCTGCCTGCTCGATATTGCCCTGGTACATGATGGCGATGCGGTCCGCCATCTCCTCTGCCCCGAGCAGGTCGTGAATGACAAAGATGGTCGTTACCTCGAGGCGCCTCAAGAAAATCGCCAGTTCCGACCGGAAATACTTCGCCGCCTGCGCATCGAGATTTGCGGTAGGCTCGTCAAGGAGCAGGATCTTCTGAAAGGGGGCGATGGCACGTGCTATAGCGACACGCTGTTTTTCGCCGCCGCTTAGATTATAGGGAAACCGGTCTTTCAGTTTTTCTATATGCAGCGCTTCAAGAAGCTCGTTCACCCGCCTTTCGACGACGTGAGGCTCGTATTTGTGGATCTTGAGCCCGTACGAGATATTTCCGGCGACAGTCATGTGGGGAAATAATGCAAGGTCCTGGAACAGGTACCCCACCCCGCGCTTGTGGGCGGGGACACCATTCATGCTCAGGCCGTCAAAGAGAACGTCGCCCTGGTATTCCGTCAATCCGGCCATGACGTTCAGCAGTGTTGTCTTTCCCGAGCCGTTCGGCCCGACAAGGGCGACGATCTCCCCGTCATCGACCGAAAGCGACAGGTCTTTCACGGCCTTGCAGCTGATATTCCTCAGTTCGATCTTCGGCACGCGTTATTCCCTGAAAGAGATCTCATACCGGAAGGGCCTTCCCGGTCAAAAGCCTCACCCCGTAAAGGATCCCCAGCCCGATACATATCAGTATGAGGACGAGCACCACCGTCCCCTCGATATCGGCGCTTGCGAGACGCATGAATATGGCGATGGGTATCGTCTCGGTTTTCATCGCCATGGAACCGGCAATGGTTATTGTCGCGCCGAACTCGCCGAGGGCCTTTGCCCACGTCAGGATAGACGATGCAATGATCCCTCTTCGACAGAGCGGGAGCGTCACGGTGAGGAAAGCCCGTGCAGGCGACGCACCAAGCGTCCTCGCAACCTCTTCATACCTCGCGGGTATCTCGTCCATGGCAGCCTTGATAAGCCGCGTCGCTATGCCGACCGTCGTAATGAACTGCGCGAGCAAGATACCTCCCACGGTAAAAACGAACTGCACCCCGTGGTCCTGGATGAACGCCCCCGGAGGGGTATTGAAGAAGATAAGAACAATGGCCCCGAGTGCAACGGGTGACACTATCATCGGCAGTTCCAGCATGGTATCGATCAGCTGCCTGCCGAAAAAACGGTACCGCGACAGCGCATACGCCGCAGGAACGGCAACGATAACAGCAATAACAGTCGAGGTCGTAGCCGTGAAAAGGCTGAGTTTTATTGAAAAAAGCGTGCGCGACGAACGCAGCGTATTCAGAAAGACCGCGGTATCATAGAAATAAAAGAGCGACAGGATAAGGGCTGCATAGAGGGCGAACAAGGCAAAGCTTACGGAGATGGAAACCTTTTTGAATGTCATAGTTTCATTGCCCGATGTCGTTCAGGCCCGTGACGTTATATACGCTACAAGATAACGCAATATGTTGAAAAATGCAAAGCAAAAAAACGGTTCAAGGTTCAAGGTTCAAGGTTCAACGAAAAGGCGAAAAGACGGTTCAAGGTTCAACGAAAAGGCAAAGAATACAAGAAAGTAGACGGAGTTCAGTGTCCGACGGAAAAGAAAAACAAAATCCTGGATCCCGGTGTCAAGCACCGGGATGACGAAAAATGTCTGCTTCTTAGCGTGGAACGTGGAACGGTGGAACGTGGAACCGTCTTTTTTTAGTTTTTATCTTTTAGCGTTGAACCTTGAACCTTGAACCGTCTTTTAGCCTATACGCACGAGAGCAACTTACGCGCGCTCTCCATCTTGTCGCGGTAGATGCGATGGATGATATGTCTGTCAAACTCGGTTTCTTCTTGCAGGATCCCTTCTCTTTCCTGCTCGGAAAAGTACTCCATCACGGGCTGGAAGAACAGCCTGTCTTCCCGCTCAATATGGGCGGGGTACAGGGCTTTCAAGAACCTCAGACATTCGACGATCTGTGGGAGGGCCATCCTGTCGCCCTGGAGAAAACGGTCCCGTCCCTCAATGAGTTCCTGGACCTTGGCTTTCGACTGCCGGTGTTCATGGGTCAGCTCATTCATTATGGCCACGTGTTCTTTGGACATTTGTTTCTTTCTCAGTTCCCGGAAGAGGATCTCTTCTTCCTTTCCATGATGGCACCTGTCGCCATAATTCTGTAAAAAATCAATTATAGAGTCGACAAGCCCTATATTGATGTTCCCGTTCTGATCGCACCAATCTAATTCATTCTCAATTATGCCGATCATTTTCTCGATGACCCTGTGCTCGATCATGAGCGGTGCGATTGGAAGCATGCGCTATTCCCCTTTGTACGGTTCTCTCTATGCCTCATGTTCTGCCCCCGTCCTTCTTTTCCCTAATATATTCCCGCAGGGCAACGGCGTTGTTGTGCTCCTCGTCTTTGGCGCCGTACAGCAATGTCACATCCTCACCCGCATTGCGCAAGCAGTCGAGGGCACCACTTCTGTCGTCAAGTTCGGCAAAATACCTTTTCTTGAACTCCATCCATTTCCGGGGATCGTGCGAGAACCATTTCCTCAGAGCGTCACTCGGTGCAATATCCTTGCACCACAGGTCGATCCCGGCGTTTTCCTTCTTAAGGCCGCGCGGCCAGAGCCTGTCGACCAGCACCCTGAAACCATCGTTCCGTGACGGCTTCTCGTATATTCTTTTGACCGATATCATCGGCGATCCCCGTCCCGGAACCACCGGTCGATACCGGAAGGCGTTCCGTTATTCCCGTCGTCAGGCATCAGTCTCTTCATCCGCGGATACTATCTCTTCGCCTTTTACGAAGAATATCGAACACGGCAATCTCCTGATGAGTTCGTGGTTGCTTCTGCCGTAGATGACCCGTTCGATCCTCCCTTCCGGGTGGGCCGCCATGATCATAAGGTCGATATTGTCCCGTTCCACCACTTTAACGATCTCTTCAATGGGTTCGCCTTTTTCAATGATCTCCGTTATGGTCATCCCTGTCGTTCTTTCATCGGCGACGCATTTTTGCAGTTCTTCCCTTATCTCTCTTACGCGGGCCTCGTACTCATCCTTGAAGATCGCGAGGCCGGCGAGGTAGTGAAATCCGATCCTCTCAAACGGGTTGTATTCCAGGTGAAGTATCGATAGCTGGGCGGAAAGGGCCCTCGCGAGGACTGCGCCGTAGTGGAAAGCATTCTTGCAATCCTCGGTTGATCTGCTTACTACAAGTATCCGTTTTATATCGTCCATCGGGGTCTCCTTGTACGAGAAGCGGCGTTCTTGCGCCGTATGAGCCAGGCTCCGCTTGAATCCCCTGTTTTCCCGCTCTAAATAACCTTAAGGTCTTTTCCGCTTTCCCAGAGTCCGTGGATGTTACAGAGGCTCAGGGCATATATTCTTCCCCCGTCCTTTACAGAGACAGCCACGCTTACCGTATGGTCCGTGATGACGGGCCCCTTGTCGGGGCCGGCCGCCGATTCGCCATGTGCGGCAAAGTCGCAGTGGGCTATCTGGTACGAGAATTTGTCATTTTCCGGCTTATAAAAGACCTGGACCCATTTAATATGGTGATCTGTCGTGTTCGGATGCTGTATCTCTTTACCGATCGTGACGTTGATGACGAAAGGCTTTCCGGCAACGACCTTGTCGGGGCAGTCGATCACCGGAACATGCTTCTCTTTCTTCCAGTCCTCGAATTGAAATAACGGACCCAGGCTGTTCATTATTTCGCTTCCTCCTAAGGACCTTGCGGTAGATTTATCATTAATCAATTGCTATCGCCTCCATCGGACATGTCTCGGCGGCCTCCCGACAGGCCTCCTCGTTTTGACGCGGAACAGGCTTCTCCCCTATCTGGACCCTGATATTCTCATCTTCCATGAAGAATATCTCGGGGCAGATCTCCGTGCACGACCCGCATGTAGAACACAGGTCCTCGTCGATCCTGACATTCATTCCCTTTCCCTCCTTCGCGTGTTCGTCTCTGGTCCGGCCCATCGCCCGGATCATTTCTATTTTCCCGGTCCATCAGCATGAATGGGTTGGCGTATCAGGAGTACGGGACATGCCGCCTTCTTCATCACCTTTTCCGCCACACTGCCCAGGAGATGACTCAAGATCCCGGTCCTGCCGTGGGACGACATGATAATAAGGTCGGCATTCCTTGCCTGCTGTTCATTCAATATTTCCTCATACGGGATCCCCGGCCGTACATCGGTCGTAATGCTGACGGATGAGGCATCGGGGAACAATTCGAGCTGGCGCTTCATCATGTCCTCCGCGGCAGCACTTGCTTTACGCTCAAGTTCACCAAGGGTGGCCTGATCGAAACAATAGTCAACCGCGCAGGCCTGAACGACTGCGACAACGTGCAGGAGGTATATTGCCGCTCCACTCTGCTTCGCGACGTCGATGGCATACTTCAGGGCTGCGTCGGAATACTCGGAAAAATCAGTCGGTACCAGGATCCTCTTTGGAGCAAACATGCATGACCTCCTTGTGCAAACGTTATGCGGCAGTTCAGGGTGTACCCTGCCCCGCGAAGCTTTCCAAGCGTACCGCCCTTATCCGATCTGACCGCGCGCCAGTACCCCTACAGGCCTTCTCGAAGACGACGGCAACGGTATCGGCATTGCCCCCATCCGGTTGGTTTTTAAGAGCGGAAGGTATATCCTCACCGTAGTCCCTTTGTTCGCGTTGCTGTCGACGCTTATCGTTCCGTTGTGACACTCCACAACCCGCCGGGCAAGCGTACATCCGAGTCCTTTGTCTGCTCCCTGCTTCGTTGTAAAGTAAGGCTCAAACATTTTTTCCTTGATCTCCCGGCTCATCCCGGTGCCCGTGTCGGTGATAGAGAAGAGGGCGCACCCTCCGGGCCCATACGCGGCCGGGCAATCCGCACTCCCGAAACGAATACGGCTCGTTTTCAATGTAAGGGAACCTCCGGGCCTCAACGCATCCCCTGCGTTCCTGATAAAGTTTAAGAACGCCCCTTTGAGTTTCAGGGGATCTGTCGTTATCGTGAGCTCGGAATCCGCAAGATCAAAAATTACCTCCACACCCTCCGGCAGAATGCCCGGCAGCATTTCCTCAAGTTCCTCAACTATCCTGTTGAGATCGTGGTCCTTCAATCTCATCATCGGATTAAAACTGTAGGCCGGCAGGCTCCTTTGATCCCATAAATTTACCGTGGATACGTGCATCCCGCTTCCTCCCTTCTTTACGTCTCAATGAGACCGGATCGTGATCTTCCGGCACATATTTCGTTTCCGCTCCAATATTCAATTCATTTACTGAAATACGTCTATTTCAACATGCCAATTGTATGCGTAAAGACATATCAAGAAGCATGCCATGGCCGCGAGGAAGGCTTTGTCCGTTTTTCCTCTAAGATTTCGGGAACTAAGAGAACCAGCCGGAATGTGACTTACGTGAAAAGTGTCTTGTCTGACAAGATAATGTCTTGTCACGTAAGAATTATCTTGCCAGGCAAGACACTGCAGATGAAAAAAAGAGTGGCGCGGCCCAGACAGGTGAACATCTTTTCCCTCTCTTTACACGCCTTTCTGTCCATACTTCTTGCGTTTTACTTTTTACGGTTTCAGATGTTTTGTCTGCTGAGATTGTATTTCTTGAGAAGGGCATAGAGGCGCGGCCGGGAAAGCCCCGACAGGCGGCATATTTCTTTCAGCTGGCCGTTCGATGCCCTGATAACCCTTTCCAGGTATTGCCTCTCGGCATTGGCAAGGGCCTCTTCCCGGTAGGTCTTGAGATCGGGTATCGCAGGCTCGGCGCCGGGATATGTCTGCCGGTAGGCCGGTTCGCTCCCGTTCTCCGTATCAAACTCGGATCTCTTGAGCCTGACCCGTATGTCCGTGGGGAGATGTTTGGGATAGAGCGTCGGCTGGTGGAAGGCTTCCGATATTGACTTCTCGATGGTGCTGATAAATTCCCTGACATTGCCGGGCCAGTCGTGGCTTTTCAGGGCTTCAAGGAATTCCGGGGAAAAGCCTTTGTTGCCGATACCGTACTGGTCACACAGGCGGGAGACATAATGGATGAGCAGTTCCCTGATGTCTTCCGGATATTCACGCAGGGGCGGGAGATCGATCTGAAATGTCCTTACCCGGAAAAGAAGGTCCTCCCTGAAAAGCCCGTCTTCAACCATCTTGTCGAGATTCCTGTTGGTGGCTGAGATGAGCCGGAAATCGCTGGATATTTCGGTATCGGAGCCAATGGGCCGGAAACTGCGCATCTGGAGGACCCTTAAGAAGTTCCGCTGAATAGAAAGGGGCAATTCACCTATTTCATCGAGAAACAATGTCCCGCCGTGCGCCTGCTTGACGAGGCCGTCCCGCGCCTTGTCGGCGCCGGTGAATGAACCTTTTTCATGTCCAAAGAGCGTGCTTTCCACAAGATTTTGAGGAAGCGAGGCACAATCCACAACGACAAAGTTCTTATTGCTTCGGGAACTGTTGTTGTGAATGGACAGGGCGAAAAGTTCCTTCCCCGTCCCCGTTTCACCCGTTATGAGCACGTTGGCCTCTCCGTGAGCCGCTTTCGCCACCATGTTGAGGCACGCGGTGATGCGCGGGCTTCGCCCGATGATGCCATCGGCCCTGAGCGCTGAAGGTGGTTTCTGATACCCTTTCTCACGCCGGTACTGCAGGGCCCTTGTAAGCGCAAGCTGCATGTCCTTGATCGAGGACGGTTTCCTGATGTAATCCCAAACCCCATTCTTCAAGGCAAGCTCGGCGGCCCCGGAATCATCGAAACCGGTGATCATGATTATTTCGGGGGAAGATACGGATTGCTTGATATTCTGCAGGATGTCAAGCCCGCTGCCGTCAGGCAGATGTACGTCGAGAAACACGACCTCATATGAATCTTCGGAATTCTTTTCGAGGCCATCCCGTATGGTCCCGGCTATGACCGGGTCATGCCCTGCCCGTTCGACCATACCCGAAAGCATTGCCGAAAAGTTCTCGTCGTCATCTATGATAAGGATCCGTGCCATTCGTGGACTGGATAATAATATAACACGATATCAACTTTTTTCGGCTTCTGTCAATATTTGTATTCTAAAACTACTAATATTATTAATATATTACAACCATAGATATCATCCAGCTCAGCATGGAAGATATGTATATTACTGTTTTAATTGATTATTTTAATAACCTTGGCCCCGCGTATCTTGCGTTCCTTAAGCTCGATAAGGGCCCTGTTGGAATCCTCAAGTGAAAAGGTCTCCACTTCGGGGCGGATAGCCATCCGCGACGCCAGTTCAAGGAACTCGCGGACATCCCGCGACGCCACATTGGCGACACTTTTTATCTCTTTCTCGAGCCACAGGTGTTCCGGGTAGGAGAGCCCCAGCAATTCAGCTTTGTCGATCTCTTCCTTCCTTATCGCATTTATAACGAGGCGCCCGCCCCGCTCGAGGTTCTTGAGGGCGTGTACGATCGTTCCCCAGACGGGAGTTGTATCGATGGCCCTGTCAATCTTTTCCGGGGAGGTATCGATGGTGTCCCCTGCCCAGGCGGCCCCGAGTTCCCGGGCAAATTCCTGTTCGCCCGCGCTGCGCGCGAAGACAAAGATCTTCGAGGATGGATACATATGCCGTGCCATCTGGATGACAAGATGCGCCGAGGCGCCGAAACCGACAAGCCCGATGTTGTCCCCATCCTTGATCGCGGCGAGCCGAAGTGAACGGTACCCGATGGTGCCCGCGCATAAAAGCGGTGCGGCCTCACTATCGGTAAACGTTTCGGGGATCGGGAACGCGAAAGCCTCGGGCACGGTCATGTATTCGGCGTAGCCGCCGTTCACATCCCTGCCGGTTGCCATGAACCGGTCGCAGAGGTTCTCATCACCCTCCCGGCAAAACTTGCATGTCCCGCACGCTGAATTTATCCAGGCGACACCCACCCGGTCCCCCGTAACAAAGCGGCTTGTGCCCTCTGCACACGCTTCGACGACACCTATGACCTGGTGGCCCGGAACGACGGGAAATCGCGGCGGAGGGGTCCTCCCCTCGATCTCATCGAGTTCCGTATGGCAGACACCGCACGCCGAAACCCGTAGAAGGACCTCTCCGGGCTGTGGCGAAGGGATCGGGATATCGACGAGCCGCAGCGGTTCCTTGTCGCGTGACAGATCGCAGATCCTGTCGATAACCATGGCCTTCATGTGCATCCTCCGGATGCCGTAAGGCGGCTAACGGCTAACGGCTAACGGCTAACGGAAAAAATATAATCATTCCCGATTGTGAAGTGCACCGGTCACCAATTGTGCTATCAACGCTTTTCTTGATCAGTGCAGCCTGAACGAAAAAACTTTTGACAGGGTGATAGACGCCTTACGCCTTACGCCTTACGCCTTACGCCTTACGCCTTACGCCTTACGCCTTACGCCTTACGCCTTACGCCTTACGCCTTACGCCTTACGCCTTACGCCTTACGCCTTACGCCTTACGCCTTACGCCTTACGCCTTACGCCTTACGCCTTACGCCTTACGCCTTTACTTCACCGCTATCAGTTCAATATCACAGATCAGCACCGCGTTGGGTCCTATGATCTGGCCGGCGCCGGCTTCACCGTATGCCAGTTCGGGGGGAATGTACAGGCGCCATGTCGAGCCGGCGGGCATCTTTGTGAGAGCTTCCGCCCACCCCTTGAGGGTCTGGTTCACGGGGATATCGACAGGCCTGTTCTTCCAGTGGGAATTCTCGAATTCATATCCATCCAGCAAACGTGCCGTGTAATGGATCTTGACGATATCGTCCGCCTTCGGGACCCGTCCGTTTCCCTCCTTGAGGATCCAGTACTGCAGTCCGCTTGAAAGAGTATGTACGGCTTTGCGCTGAGCGTTCTCTTTGAGGAACGCATCGCCTTCTTTCTTGTTCTTCTGACCGAGCTTCGTCATGACCTCTTTGTCATAGCTGTCAAGGGCTGCCTTGATGTCCTGGTCCGACATAACGATCTGCCCGCGCGTTGCATCGCGAAAACCCCTGACGAGCATATCGGGATCTATGTCAATGTCCAGGTTCTTTGCATTCCGGCCTATGCCTGCGCCAAGTGCGTATCCTATCTTCTCCCGTCCCAGCACGGGCGAATTCTTGGTCTGGGCCGGTGCCGGGACCGAAAATGCGGTCAGGATGAACACGCATATGATCACTGACAAAAGATACCTTGATCTCATTACGGAAACCAAATTCATTCCGCCTCCTTTCCGAAGATTGCCCTGTATGGGTTTTTAATCGTTTCATATGTTATTCCATGGTCTTAGAATTGTCAATTTTTCAATAATCCTGCCAACAATAGCTTTACATAACAGTAAAGAAATTGTACATTACTGCAACAAAAAATTTTCTAACATTTCAGGAGACCGGACGATGTCAGACGAACAGGTAATTGACCACGAAAATACACAGGAAAGGAGCGCAAACGAAAGCGGTCACGAAGAAGATTTTGCACAGCTTTTTGAACAGAGCACACAGTCCGTCAAGAGACTGGAACCCGGACAGAGAGTGACCACGAGGGTTGCAGGGATCTCTGGGGACTTTGTTTATATTGACCTGGGCGGGAAAAGCGAAGGAGTGATCGACAGGAAAGAATTCCTTAACGAGGAAGGCGAGGTAACCCTCAAGGACGGCGATGAGCTCGAGGCCTATTTTGTAACGGTGGAGAACGGCGCCAGGAAATTTACCACCCTCATTCACAGCTTCCCGAGCATAACGCTTCAGAGCATTAAGAATGCATTCGATGCAGACATCCCCGTAACGGGCAAGGTCGCATCCGAGCTCAAGGGTGGATACGAGATCCGTGTGGGCAAAGTGCGCTGCTTTTGCCCCTATTCCCAGATGGACCTCAAGGGAAGCAGGGATACAGGATCATATATAGGAGAGACGTTCGCCTTTAAGGTACTCGAATATAAGGAACGGGGACGCAACATCATCCTGTCCCGCAGGGCCATACTCGAGAAAGAGCTGGAGAAAGAAAAAGAGAAGCTCAGAGAAACCCTCGCTGTCGGCATGGAGGTTGCCGGAAAGGTCCGGTCCATTCAAAAATTCGGCGTTTTTGTTGACATAGGCGGCATCGACGGCCTTATCCCTTTAAGCGAACTGTCATGGGTCAAAGGTTCAAAACCTTCCGACCAGGTCTCGATCGGTGACGAGGTCAGGACGAGGATCCTCGAGATCGACTGGACGAGGGACCGTATAACGTTAAGCCTGAAAGCCGTACTCCCCGACCCGTTCCTCTCGGTCCCGGAGAAATATCCCGTTGATTCGACCGTGCAGGGCGTCGTGGTGCGCCTCGAGAACTTTGGTGCTTTCGTCAACCTTGAACCGGGCATCGACGGCCTGATCCCCATATCGAAACTTGGTGCGGGAAGAAGGATAAACCATCCCAAGGAGATACTGGAACCCGGGCAGCAGGTTGAGGCCAGGGTAGTCGACGTCAGCACAGAAAAGAGGCGCCTGAC
The DNA here is from genome assembly GCA_963666485.2 of Syntrophorhabdaceae bacterium. Classification (GTDB taxonomy): domain Bacteria; phylum Desulfobacterota; class Syntrophorhabdia; order Syntrophorhabdales; family Syntrophorhabdaceae; genus Delta-02. The sequence continues at coordinate 39,896 of CAXXUO010000002.1, forward strand.
CCTTTCCATGGAGCGCAAGATAACCGTCGAAGCGGTGGACCTTCCGGCCATCGGGACCCTTCTCGAGACACACGTCGAGCGTGTTATTTCATCGGGCATCATTGTAAAGATAAAAGAAGGCCTGACCGGATTTATCCCGAACTCGGAAATGGGCACACTGAAAGGGACGAACCACAGCAAGATGTTCCCCGTAGGTTCTCCCATGCAGGCTGTCGTTGTCGCAACCGATCCTTCCCGCGGGCGTGTGAGCTTGTCGAGGACAAAGGTCGATGAAAAGATCGAGCTTGACAGTTACACCCAGTACAGGGATAAAGTTAAAGAAGAGGAACGGTCAGACGAAAAACTCGGCAGTCTTGGTGAATTGTTGAGGAATAAACTGGGATTATAACCGGCTGATATTTCGGTGCACCATCGGGGGGATTATGCACAGTCTGCTGAATAATAACAGGGGCAGCGTGGGACGATGGGTAGTCATTATCATTATCGTCGCCGCTGCCGTTTTCGGTTACCAGCATTTCAAGAAAACGCCGCGGTACGCATTGATGCAGTTCAAGAAATGTGTCCTGTTCTCGAATGCCGAGGCAACGCAGCAATACATCGACCTCGAAAGGGTGGCCCCCGGTTTACCCGAAAGTTTCACGCACCGGGAACCCGACGCAACGGTCAAGCAGCGTCTCATCAATGAACTGAACTCGCCAAGCGAAAAATCATTTTTTAAACCCGTGAAGGGGTGGTCGGTCATTATGGCGCCTATCACCGTAATGGAAAACCAGGTGGTGGCTACGGCAATGCCCCTCGAAGGGACAAAGGTGACGCTGGAAAAAACAGACCAGGGCCAGTGGATCATTATCAGATTGGACGTCCAGGAATAAACCGAAATATTTCATGGAACAAAAAAGATCGCAACCAGGGATAGGCTTCGTCATAGCCGTCGTCGTATGCGCCGTTATTGCCGTTGGATCGATCTCCGGCTATATTTATTTCAGGACAACGCCCTATTACAGCCTCCACAGGCTGAAACAGGCGATCGTTGAGCGCAATGCGCCCGAAGTCCTGAAATACCTCGATACCGATGCCATAATCGACAATATGGCCAAAGACGCGATCGCCCAGATGGACAAGAAAAAACCCCGGGGCCGATTCGATGAGAAGATGCAGGATGCGGGTAAAGACGTCGTCCGCCAGATCGTCCCCCAGCTCAAGAAACAGATCGGCGACTCCCTCACCGCTCTGCTCATGACCTCTAACGACGACAAGCTTTTCGCAAACCTCCGCAGGGCCACGGTGTTCGCCCTTGCCGTAGACATCAAGAACGGTACCGCCGAAGTCCACGAGCGGGGTAAGTCAGAGGTGAGCTTCACCATGCGCAAGGCCCCTGAGGGCCACTGGCGGATCAACTGGATCAATTCAGATCAATTCCAGATGATCAAATAAAAACGGTTCCAGGTTCCACGTTCCAGGTTCCACGCTAAAAGACCCAATACGATCTCGTCATCCGTCTCCCTGACCGTCATCCATCTCTCTCGCCGTCCCCATCGTCCCCGTCATCGTCCCTCTCCTGTCGTCATCCCACTCTCCTGTCGTCATCCCTCTCTCCCGTCGTCATCCCTCTCTCCCGTCGTCATCCCGGTGCTTGACACCGGGATCCAAGGTTTTTTTAACCGTTAGAAGCTGCATCCACGTCACCCACCCTTCGTCATTCCGCCGGCTTTTGCGGCGGAATCCAGTGTCTTAAAAAAATCATTTCAATGATCGAGCAAGCCAGGTTTTAGTAAAGAAATGTGAAAGACGCTGGATTCCGGCAAGCCGGAATGACGAGATCTTCGATATACTGCGCGGCACTATTTAGTTAATGTAAGTTATTAAAGATACGTGTTCAATGACTTAATATTATTGATGTAATTTGAATAAAGACAAAAAAGCCAGCCGTAACCGGCTGGCTTTGATTTTTCATGAGGCTTTTTTAATCGTCGGATGGAAGCTCTTTCAGTTGTTTCAGGGAGAACACCGGGCCGTCTTTACAGATGTACTTGTGGCCGAGGTTGCAGCGGCCGCACAGGCCGATGCCGCATTTCATCCTTGCTTCGAGGGTGGTGATGATGTTCTCTTCCGGGAACTTCAGTTCCGCCAGGCCCTCGAGGACGAATTTGATCATGATCGGGGGGCCGCAGGTGATGGCTATCGTGTTGTCCGGTTTCGGGGCCTCTTCCCTCAAAACGGTGGGCACGAAACCCGTTCTTTTTTCCCATCCGGGAAATTCATTATCTACAGTGAGGATGAGGTTCACGTCAGGTCTTTCTTCCCATTCTTTCAGTTCGTCCTTATAGCACAGGTCAGGGGGCGTCCTCGAGCCATAGATAATGGTTATATCTTTGTAATCCGCTCTGTTATCGAGCATGTAAAGGATAAGTGTCCGAAGCGGGGCGAGACCGATACCGCCGCCGATGAAGAGGATATTCTTGCCCTTCATGAATTCGTACGGGAACCAGTTGCCGAGCGGCGCCCTGACCCCGATGACATCGCCTTCATATATTCCGTGGAGCGCGGTGGTAACCTCACCGGCCTTCATTACGCTAAACTGCAGGTAATCCATGCGGGTCGGCGGGGAATTGATAACGAAGGTAGATTCACCCACGCCGAAAACGGAGAGCTGTCCGACCTGGCCCGGCTCAAACGTGAAATTCTTCATCTTTTCGGCGTCGTTGAACACGACCTGGAAGGATTTTATGTTTGGCGTCTCGTCTATAACCTTGATAACTGTCGCCAGTTCAGGAAGGTATGGATTATGATTCCCTGTCATCACGCACTCCTAGTTCTTCGCGTCTTTTTTTTCTGCGGCCCACTGCGCGGGATCCGCCTTCGGGTCCCTGAGGTAGCCCGCTATTTCACTGATATCGACCGAAACCGGGCAGTACCGGATGCATCTTCCGCAACCGGTGCATGCAATGGCCCCTTCGTATTTTTCCGGGTAATAGTAGAACTTGTGGCCCAGCCTGTTCCGGAACCGTCTGTGCTTGATCGGCCGCGGGTTATGTCCGCTCGTCTCCAGGGTGAAATGCTGGAACATGCAGGAGTCCCAGGTACGGATGCGTTCGCCGGTCATGATCGCCTGCTCGTCGGTAATGTTGAAGCAGTAGCACGTCGGGCACAGGAATGTGCAGGCGCCGCAGCTTACGCATTTATCGATGACCTGTCCCCAGAAGGCCTGGCTGTCGAAAAGTTCGGCATTGACCTTGTCACCTTTGTCCGCGAAAGGATTTCTCACCATGCCGGTCGCCTTGTCGTTGGCTTCTTTTGCCTTCGCCTCGTATGATGCGCCGTCCTGGATCATGGGAAGGGACATGACGGCCTTGCCTTTATCTGTCACGGCCTCCATGTAGTATCCGCCGTCAATTTCGGTCATCACGACGTCCGATCCCTCTTTCGATGCCGGTCCGCCGCCCACGCCCACGCAGAAACAGCCCGCGTACGCGTTGTTGCAGCATTTCGTGATGATGGTCGTATTTTCACGTCGTTTCTGGTAGTACGGGTCAGATGCCTCGGGATTGATGAAAACCCTGTCAATGACCGTAAAACCGCGAGCATCGCAGGGGCGCCCGCCAAAAACGACTGCCTTCGGGAAATCGAGGTCCGTTTTGAGCTCGATATCCATCTTCTGCGGGGTCGCCTCGTCCTTCTTGAACTCGAAGGTCAAAAGCGTCTCGCACTGAGGATAAATGGCCCCCTTGGGCGGCGTGTTGGCCGGTCTGTCAAGGGCGATCTCTTTGTCAGGTGTGTACTGACGGAAGATGATCGTATCCCCTTCGAGGCTCGGAGCGTACACGGCTGCGTCTTTACCGAGTGCCTCGACGAATTCCTTTATCTTCTCTTTCGGTAGGTATCCTTTGTCAGCCATTAGAGTTTATGCTCCTTGATTTTCGCTTCGTCAACGTTAAACACGAACATCGGCGGTTTATCTTCGGGGTTGACTCCCGGTGTATAATCAAAGAGTTCTTTCATCTCTTTGTTTATCTTCTTTTTCAGCTTCGCGACGGGGATCTCCATCGGGCACACGCGTTCGCACTCGCCGCATTCCACGCAGCGGCCTGCAAGGTGCAGAGAGTGGATCATGTGGAACATGAGCTTCTCGTCGAAGGAAAGCTTCTGGGTTATCCAGTGCGGGTCGCGCGTCTCGGCAATGCAGCTGTCCTGGCACACGCACATCGGGCACGCGTTCCTGCAGGCGTAACACCGGATGCACTTGTCGAACTCTTTTGCAAAGTAGGCCCAGCGCTCTTCCAGGGTCTTGCCTTCAAGTTCTGCTATATCAGCATAGACGCTGTCGGCCGGCTTGTCCGACTGGACGGCATCCGCTGCCATCTCATCGGCAATTATCGGCGTCGGGTACTGGCATGTCGTGCACTTGCTCGGACATACATCCTTGATGGCAATGGTCTTCTCCCCCGACGGGGTCTTGACCTTTATCGAATCGTCCGTGAAAGTGATCTCTTCGACCGCTTCGTTGTTGATGGCCTTCTGGACCTTCTTCTTGCTGATGATGCCTTTGCAGGGCATCCCGATGATCACGACATTGTTCCTGTCGATAAGGCCTTCCTGCATGTACTGGACGATGGTCCTCGAATCACAGCCTTTCACCACGACGGCAACCTTCTTCTTCTGCGAGGGAAGATAGCTTGCGAGGTTCTGGGCACAGGCGGCGTTCCAGACGACCTTGTCGACCTGCTCAGGGGACGTGATAAAGATCGGCGTCACATTGAGCTTGTCGAAACCTTCCTGCCAGCATATGACGGTCTCAACATCGGGTAAGACCTTGGTAATGATCTCTTTCAGTTTCTGAGTACTCAAAGTGCCTTCTCCTTACTTTTTATGCAATGGGCCAAGCGTGTGGAGCCGCGTGGTAAAATCCGTCACGACCTGCTGCCACCTCGCGCCTTCCGAGGCCGAAACCCATGTATAGTGGAATCTCTTGTCGTCGATGCCCAGGAACGGCAGGAGCCTTTTGAGCATTTCCAGCCGGCGCCTTGCGTAGAAGTTCCCGTCGGTATAGTGGCAGTCCCTGGGGTGGCACCCGGAAACGAGGACGCCGTCAGCGCCCGTGATGAGCGCGCGCACCACAAACATCGGGTCAACACGGCCCGAGCACGGGACCCTGATGATCCTGAGGTCGGTGGGCTGTTTGAAGCGCCCGACGCCTGCTGTATCGGCCCCGCCGTAGGAACACCAGTTACAGAGAAATCCAACGACCCGCAGTTCTTTACCTGCTACTTCTGGCATAATACATTAACCTCCGCTAAGAGCTGGTTATCCGTGAAATGGTTCAGCTGAATGGCGCCGCACGGACAGGTGGACGTACACACGCCGCATCCTGCGCAGACCGTTTCAATGACCTTTGCGACCTTCTTGCCGCTTCTTAACGTATCTTCGACAATGGCCTGGAACGGGCATGTCTTAACGCACTTCAGACAGCCGACGCATGCATTGATATTGACATTCGCGATCGCCGGGTCGGATTCGAGCATATCTTTCGAGAAGAGCGCAAGGACCTTGGCGGCTGCCGCGGAACCCTGGCCGACCGATGCCGGGATGTCTTTCGGACCCTGGCATGCACCGGCAAGGTAGACGCCTGATGTGTTCGTCTCGACCGGCCGCAGCTTCGGGTGTGATTCAACGTAGAATCCGAAGGTGTCATAGGAGATGTGGAGCTTCTCGGCCATCTGGGCTGCGCCCGGGGCCGCTACGACGGCATTGCCGAGAACGACGAGATCGGCCTCGATCTCGACCTGCGTGCCGAGCATCGTGTCGGCACCGCGGACCACCATCTTCTTTCCCTTCGGGTAGATCCGGGATACCCTGCCGCGGATGTACTTCGCACCGTATTCTTCCTGGGCGCGGCGGGTAAATTCATCATAACCCTTTCCCGGTGCCCGCACGTCCATGTAGAAAACGTACGACTGGGAATCGGGGATATGGTCTTTTGTCAAGATCGCCTGCTTGGCGATGTACATGCAGCAGAAGTTGGAGCAGTACGGAACGCCCAGGGATTTGTCCCGTGAACCCACGCAGGCTACGAAAACGATCGTCTTCGGCTCTTCATGGTCCGACGGCCTGATGATGTGGCCGGATGTCGGGCCCGACGCGTTCAGGAAACGCTCGTACTGGATACCCGTGATGACGTCGGGGTACCGGCCTGCGCCGTATTCCTTGAAATTCTCTATACCCATGAGGCCATAGCCGGTTGCCGTGATGATCGCGCCGACCTCTTCCGTGATTATCTCTTCCTGCTGTTCGTAATTGATGGCGCCGGTGGGGCACACTTTTGCGCAGACACCGCACTTGCCTTTCGTGAACTGCCGGCAGTAATTCGGGTCTATGGTTGCCTTCTTCGGGATCGCCTGCGGGAACGGGATGTTGATGGCCCGTGTCGGCGCGGCGCCGAAGTTGAAATGGTCATACGCGTTCTTGGTCGGGCATTTTTCCATGCAAAGGCCGCAGCCGGTGCACTTCGTCCAGTCGACGTAGGGTGGTTTCTTCTTTATCTTTACCGTATAGTTTCCGACGTACCCCTTGATCTCGGCAATCTCGCTGTATGCGTGCAGCTTGATGTTCTCGTGCTGCGCCACGTCGACCATCTTGGGGCCGAGGATACAGATCGAACAGTCGACGGTCGGGAATGTCTTGTCGAGGCGCGCCATCATGCCGCCGATGGACGGGCTCTTCTCGACCATGACGACCTCAAGCCCGCCGTCTCCGCAGTCAATTGCAGCCTGCATGCCGGCCACGCCGCCGCCGATGACCAAAACCCTCTTGTTGACCTTAAATGAAGTAGAAAAGAGAGCTTTGTTCCTCTGGACCTTCGCGACAGACATCGCCACTTCCTCGATCGCCTTGTTCGTGTTGAGTTCCTTGTCAAGGCCAATCCAGGACACGTGCTCACGGATGTTCGCCTGCTCGAAGAAATAGCGGTTAAGCCCCGCCTTCATGATCGTTCTTCGGAAGGTATTCTCATGCATACGGGGTGAACAGGCCGCGACGACGATCCTGTCGAGCTTGTGCTGCTCGATCGCGTCCGTGATCTCTTTCTGTCCCGGTTCGGAACAGGTATACATGTAGGCGGTCGCGTACGCGACGCCGGGCATCTTCCGGGCTTCCTCGGCCACTTTCGCGACGTCAACGGTTCCCGCGATGTTGCTTCCACAATGGCAGATAAATACTCCAACCCGCATCGATCAGGTCTCCTTAATTAGTTGTCTCTTCCGCAGCCGGCTTCTTGGCAGCCTTCTGGGCTTTCTTCGCCGCTGCTTCTTCTTCTTTCATCTTGTCGAATTCCGCCCTGGTTATCCGTCTCGTGACCTTGTCGGCGCTGACAAAAAGTTTGTCCATGCCGAGTTCCTTCGGGGATAAACCAAAAGCGAGGCCCAAAAGCTGGGTAAAATAAATGATCGGGATGTTGTACTTCGCACCCGTCACACTGTTGATCTGGTCCTGTCGAAGATCGAGGTTCTGCTGGCACAGCGGGCAGGCGACCGCGATCGCGTTCGCGCCGGCATCGATCGCCATTTCAAGCACCTTGCCGGACAGCCTGTTGACCATCTCCCTCTGGGGGACGCCGAAGGCTGCGCCGCAGCACTCCAGCTTGAAAGCGAAGTCGGCGACCTCGATGCCCGCGGCCTTCAGGAGGTTGTCCATGGAGACCGGGTTCTCGGGATCGTCAAAATTTGCGATCTCGGGCGGCCGTGACAGGATGCATCCGTAGTACGGCGCGACCTTGAGATCGGGCATGATATGGGTCACTTTCGCCGCGATGGCCTCAGGCCCGATATCTTCATAGATCACCTGGAGGGATGACTTGGACTCCACACCGCAGTTGTAGGGCTCATCGAGGAGGCTGTTGACCTCTTCCTTGAACTCTTCACTGCCGGCCATGCCGTGCTGTGCTTTCTTGAAAGCCATGAGGCATGACGGACAGGGGGTCGTGAGGACGTCCTGGTTCATCTTCTCAACGAGGGCAAGGTTGCGTGCCGCAAGAGCGGCGGCGAGCAGGTGATCGACCGTGTGGGCCGGCGTCGATCCGCAGCAGCTCCAGTCATCGGGCTCCACGAGGCCTACATCGAGGGCCTTCATGACCGCCCGAATCGATTCATCGTACTCTTTCGCAGTACCTTCCAGCGAACAACCACAGAAATATGCGTATTCTTTCTCAGCCATGCTTTTTCGCCTTTTCCTGGAATCTGTTAAATATTTGAGCTACCTTGTCTGCGCCTTTTATCGATTTGGAGAACAGGCTGATCTTGCCCTTGCTCATCACTTTCGGGCCGAGCTCAGCGTCCGCCATAAACTGTCCTGATTTCATCTTGTAGCCGAGGAGGATGCCCATCTCGAATATCCTGCCGTGTTTCTTCATGGAGTCCAGGAAGGAATCGTAGAAGAGCTGGATGTTCTTCTCGGATACCTTGCCCTCTCTGCGGGCAATGATCCTCAATGTGTCCATGATGTTGGCGACATCCACATTGCACGGGCACCGGGTCGTGCACGTTTCACACGTGGCGCACAGCCAGATCGCCTTCGATTTGAGGATCGTCTCTTTCTGACCGGCCTGCAGGAGGCGCATCACCATGGTCACCGGGTAGTCGAAGTACTGGGTGTACGGACATCCGGCAGTACAGTTCCCGCACTGGTAGCACAGCGACGGGTTCTGGCCGCTTTCCTCTTTTACCTGTTCGATAAAAGCCCAATCAGTCTTTTCACTTAAATTGATCGTATCCATTCAGATTAACCAACCTTTGCAGCCGGCAGCAGCAAGCCCTTTACCATACGTCGGATATGTGCGTGAACTGGTCAAAAACTGCCCCGGAAATTATATTCACTATAGTGAACGTGCACCGTAGTGAGTCGCGATTACCAATGCTTTTCAATGAACTTATATACCCCAAAACCTTGTGGTATTTAACACTGAATCGAAATTTCTTGTCAATAACAATTTACGCCCTGATTATTCAGAATAATGAATGATTTCGAAGTTAACCATCGTCATCCTCTTGATAACAAAGGAACTTTTTCACAAGAGCATGTTCCTCTATTCACAAGGAAATTGTGAAAAAAAATTCTTGACATAATCAAACTCTTGTTTAAAATGTATGTATTAAACACTCGTTTGGCAAGGGGTTGCCGATGGATGAAAAAACCAGTTCCCGGAAACGTATCCTCTGGGCGGCCGGTGAGATATTTTCCGAGACCGGCTTTCGCCAGGCTACGATCCGGCAGATATCGAAACGTGCCGGGGTAAACGTGGCCTCCATTAATTACTACTTCCAGAGCAAGGACAACCTGTACCTCGAAACCCTGCGATACTGGAAGGATGTCGCCTTCGAAAAATACCCCCGCGAGTTCGGAATGTCCCTGTCCGACCCTCCCGAACTGCACCTTCAAGGGTTCATCCGCTCTTTTCTCTACCGCATACTCGACTCCGGCGTAGAGTCACGCTTCGGACGCCTCATGACCAGGGAGTTCACAGATCCCACCCCGGCACTTGATGTTATACTTGAAGAAACGACGCGACCGATGTTTGCCCTGGCGGGGTCGATCATTGGCAGGATCATCGACGAGGACCCCACGAGCGATGCCGTGTTCTACTGCACGTCGAGCATTATCGGCCAGTGCCTTTATTTCCTGTACGCCAGGCCGGTGTACCGCAGGCTGCTTGGAGAACAGAAGGTGCGGTCCCTGACGATTGACGATATTGCAGACCATATCTGCCGTTTTTCCGTTGCTGCGCTGTCCGGGATACGGAAGGAAGAACAAGGAGATGAGGTATGAAACAAGCGAGATCGATCCTTTTCCTGTTCACCATTTTTTTTGTCGCCCCGGTATGTGCCCTCGCCCAGAATGTACAGAACGGCCGGTTCGACCTCCCTGCCCTGATCGAGTACGCGGTCAAGCACAATCCTGCCCTGAAGATCGCGAAACAGAACATCAGCATAGAGGACCAGGGCGTCAAGTCTGCACAGGCCGACATGATGCCGCGCATAGACGTTACGGGCGGTTATACCAGGTACCGCTACCCCTACCCGCTCACCCCGATCGTCATCGACAGGCTTCCGCTCCTGCCGTCCGATATACCCGACTTTGAAAAGAATGTGTACGACGGGTTCGCGACCTTTTCGGTCCCGCTCTTCAGGGGCGGCCGGCTCGTGCGCGGCGTTACCATCGCCGAGCTGAAACGGTCCATGGCCCGGGATTTCCATACACAGAATTTAAACGAGCTTGTTTATAATGTTACGGCCGTCTATTACAAGCTGGCGCAGCTCGAGGACCTTTTGCGCGCATTCGAGGCACAGGAAAAAGGGTTAGGCGCCCACAGGCAGGACGTCGAACTTTTCCTCAAGGCGGGCACGGCCCCCAAGCTCGACCTGTACAAGGCGGACACCGAACTTGCCGGCGCATCCGAGCGCCGGATACAGACCCGGAATGCCATTGCAAGCGCCCGGGAACTGCTCAAGTCCATCATAGGGATGGAAGACCCGGGCGAGCTGTCCCTCGCGTTCGATAATGCCTCGAAGGCGGTCCCGCAGATCCCGCAGGGGGACCTCGATGCCGCCCTTTCCAGCCGGCCCGACTACAAGGCGGCAGTGTCCAAGGTCAAAATGTTCGAGCAGCGTGTTGCGTCGGCAAAGGGCAAGCGCCTGCCTGACATATATGCATCGGGGGATTACGGCGGCAGGGCCGGGGATGCCTTCGCCTTCAAGGAGAACTGGACGCTGGGCGTACGCCTCATGCTTCCCGTGTTCGATTTCGGGCGCATAAGCTCCGAGGTCGAAAAAGAACAGTACTCCCTCATGAATGCGCGGGAGGAGGAGCGGGCGCTTCGCCTGACCATCGCACGCGAATTGAGGGACGCGCAGACGGCGATCTCAAATGCCGAGGAACGGATGACGGTTTCCGGGAAAGCGGTCGTTTCCGCGATGGAACAGGCCCGCATCGAGGACCTTCGCTACAAGGCGGGAGACAACACCTCAACCGATGTGATCAATGCCCAGGCGGCCCTTGTCCGTTCGCGGTCCGACCATGCCCAGGCGATCTTCGACCGGGATGTGGCTGTCGCTTCTCTCAAGAAATCTCTCGGTTTGAACGGCGCACCTGATAGCGTCCCCCGTACCGGTCCCGCAACCGGGAATGGTACAAAGATCCCCATCAAGACGGAGGAAACACGATGATCCCGAAGAAGAGACTCGTCCCTGCCATCATCATCGCCGTGATCGTGATCATAGCGGTCATTGTCGTCATCCGCTTTGTCAGCAATCGCGATGACGGCACCATGCGGCTGTCGGGAAACGTCGAGGTGACCGAACATAATATCGGGTTCAAGGTTTCAGGCAAAATAGCGAAGCTCACCGTCGACGAAGGGGACCGCGTCAAACAGGGAGACCTGCTCGCCGAGCTGTCGAGCGGCGATGTGAAGGCCCTCGTCAACCAGAACCGTGCAGCCCTCGACGAAGCAAAGGTCAAACTTGCCGAACTGAAGGCCGGCTCGCGCAAACAGGAGGTAGGCCGGGCCCGCGCCGAATCGGCGTCGGTGGAGGCAGAACTTGTCCGGGCACGCAAAGACTTCGAGCGGGCTGAAATGCTCTACAACAACGGCGCGATATCGGCCTCCCGCTTCGATGCCGCGAAAAGCGCGTACGAGACGAGGACCGCACAGCTCAAAAGCGCAAGACAGCAGCAAAGCCTCGTTGAGGAAGGACCGCGCCGGGAGGATATCAAGGCGGCCGAGTTCCGTGTCGAGCAGCTTACGGCAGCAGTCGCCAATACGGAGGATAAGCTCGCGGACACGAGACTCTCTGCGCCGATAACAGGCATCATCTTCCGCAAGAATGTCGAACTAGGCGAGATCGTCCAGCCGGGAGCCGCCATCTTCGTCGTCGGCGACCTCGAGCGTCCCTGGGTGAAGGTCTACGTCAAGGAAGACAAGTTGAGCCTCGTCAAGCTCGGCCAGAAGGCCCGCATAACCGTGGACACGTACAAGAACCGTTATTATGAAGGCACCGTGACATTCATATCCTCCGATGCCGAGTTTACCCCGAAGAATGTCCAGACGCAGGAGGAACGCGTCAAGCTCGTTTTTGGCGTTAAGGTCACCGTCAAGAACCAGAACCAGGAGTTAAAGCCCGGCATGCCCGCGGATGTCAGGATCTTCCTGAGGTGATCGATGAACGATGCGGCGGTCATCACCTGTGAAACCCTGACAAAAGAATTCGGGCCGGTCAGGGCACTCGACGGCATTACCCTCGAAGTCCGCAAGGGGGAGCTATTCGGGCTCGTGGGCCCTGACGGCGCCGGGAAATCGACGCTTATGCGCCTTTTGACGGCCGTCATGGAGCCGACATCCGGCGATGCGTGGGTGGCTTCGCACCACATTCAAAAAGAACCGGAGCAGATCAAGGAAAAGATCGCCTACATGCCGCAGCGGTTTGGCCTCTACGAGGACCTCACCGTTATGGAAAATATCGTTTTCTACGCCGACATATTCAGCGTTCCCAAAAACGAACGCCCGTCGCGCATAGAAAAACTCCTCGGGTTCTCGAACCTTCAGCCCTTCACGGACAGGCTTGCGGGACAGCTCTCCGGCGGCATGAAGCAAAAGCTCGGCCTCGCATGCGCCCTCATCCACACCCCCCAGATCGTCTTTCTCGACGAGCCGACGAACGGCGTCGATCCCGTCTCGCGCAGGGATTTCTGGAAGATACTCTACGAATTGCTGAAAGAAGGGGTGACCATTTTCGTTTCCACATCCTATCTCGACGAGGCGGAACGGTGTACCGAGATCGGCCTCATATACGAGGGCCGGCTCCTTGAAAAAGACACGCCGGGCGCGATCAAGGCGCGCCACGCCATGCCCATGATCGAGCTGTGGTCCCGGAACGCACGCGCCATCATGCAGACGCTGAAAGACGACCCGAGGGTGACGGGGATCGGCATATACGGCGACAGGCTCCATGTCGGGCTCAATGACCGTGCCGACATACCGGCGCTGATGTCGTTTTTGTCGGAGAAGAAAAGCAGCGTCGAGGGATACCGGGAGATCGCGCCGTCGATAGAAGATATCTTCTTTTCGATGATCGGTGCAGGGACGACACATCCGGAAGAACAGCATGGATAACACCTCCGGCCATAATTCAAATAACGATGCCGCTGTCACGGTAAAAGGCCTTACACGGACATTCGGCCAATTCAGGGCGGTCGACAACATCGATCTCAGCGTAAGCCGCGGCGAGGTCTTCGGGTTCTTAGGCCCGAACGGCGCCGGGAAATCGACGACGATCCGGATGCTGTGCGGGCTTTTGCTCCCGACGAGCGGGGAAGGCACGGTCGGCGGCTTCGACGTCATGACACAATCCGAGGAGATCAAGAAGAACATCGGGTACATGTCGCAAAAGTTCTCCCTGTACGACGACCTGACGATCGAGGAGAATATCGATTTTTTCAGCGGGATCTACGGCGTCCCCGACGAAAAGAAAAACGAGCGCAAGGAGTGGGTGCTCGACATGGCGGGCATCGCGGATATGCGCGGGGCCATTACCCGCACCATGGCGAGCGGTTTCAAACAGCGCCTTGCGCTCGGGTGCGCCGTCATACACGAGCCGCCCATCATCTTCCTCGACGAGCCGACGTCCGGCGTCGACCCTATATCGCGCCGCCGGTTCTGGAACCTGATATATGACCTGTCGTCCCGGGGGACAACCGTTTTCGTTACGACCCACTACCTCGATGAAGCGGAGTATTGCGACCGCCTCGCGCTTATATACCGCGGAAAGATCATCGCGGAAGGCCGGCCGGACATCATGAAAAAAGAGTACATGCACAAGGAGATCCTCGAGATCTCGGCTTCCCCGGTGATAGATGCCCTTGACGTCCTCGGAAAGGAAGGTTTCGATGCCGCGCTCTTCGGCAGCGTTATCCATGCGACCGTGGACGACGCGGCGTCGGCGGCCCCCCGCATCGAATCGCTGCTTAACGCGGCCCATATTACGGCGTCTCATATCGAACAGATACGCCCTTCGCTCGAGGACGTGTTCGTGTCCCTGATCGAGGTGTCCTGATGGACCTCAACCGCATGTGGGCAATGGCGCGCAAGGAGACGATACAGATCCGCAGGGACCCGTTGAGCCTGGCGCTCGCGTTCTTCATGCCGGTCATGCTCCTGTTCATCTTCGGATACGCGATCACCGTCGACGTGGACCGGCTCCCGACGATCGTCTACGACCGGGACATGTCGAGCTTGAGCCGTGAGGTGGTACGCGGGCTCGAGGCGTCCGGTTATTTCACGATCGTGGAATACGTGCGGAACCCGAAGCGCATTGACGCCGCTCTTGACGAAGGGTCCGCGAGGGTAGCCATCTCTTTCCCCGAGGATTTCACCCGGTATGCCAGGGCCGGAAGGGCGGCGCACCTGCAGGTCATTGTCGACGGCAGCGATTCCAACACGGCCACGATAGCGCTCGGGTACCTGAACCAGGCGCTCGAACTGGCAAGCCGGCGGGCGGGGCTCACCTCCGCAATTCCCGTCATCGATGTCCGCCCCCGGGTCTGGTATAACCCCGAGCTCAAATCGCGCAACTTTATCGTGCCGGGCCTCATCGCCGTGATCATGGCGATCATTGCGGCGCTTCTCACCTCGCTTACCATTGCCCGCGAATGGGAACGCGGCACAATGGAACAGATCATCTCGACCCCCGTGAAACCCGCCGAGATCATCGTCGGGAAGCTCATACCCTATTTCGCGATCGGCATCATCGATACGGTCATGTCGATCGTCATCGTCGTCTTTCTTTTCGGGGTTCCCCTGAAGGGCAGTTTCCTCCTCCTCCTTTTTATCTCGTCCCTTTTCATGTTCGGGGGCTTGAGCCTCGGGATACTCATATCGATCGCGACGAAATCCCAGCTGGCATCGAGCCAGATCTCCGTTATCACATCGTACCTCCCTGCCCTTCTCCTGTCGGGTTTCATGTTCTCGATCCTCAATATGCCCATACCGCTGCAGGTGATCACGCGGCTCATTCCCGCACGGTATTTCGTGTCCGCCATAAAGGGGATATTTCTCAAGGGGAACACGGCCGGGATGCTGCTCGGCGAAATGGCTCTTCTTGCATTGTTCGGCGCCGTCGTATTTTTCCTTGCCGTCAAGAAATTCAAGAAGCGGGTGACCTGACGATGAGAGACACGCTGCGCCGCATAAAATACATGGTCAAGAAAGAGTTCATACAGATCTTCCGGGACAGGAAGATGAAGCCGATCATTTTTGTCACACCCGTCCTGCAGCTCATTGTATTCGGTTACGCGGTGACGATGGATGTCGCGAACATCAGGACGGCAGTGTACGATCTCGACAAGACGTCCGTGACCCGCGAGATAGCGCGGCGCTTCGAGTCGTCGGGATACTTCCGGATCGTGGCATACCCCGGGTCGGATACTGAAGTCAAGGAACTACTCGACAGGGGCGATGCGACTGTCGTGCTGAGCTTCGACCACGGGTTCACATCGGACCTCGAGGCGCGCCGGAGGCCGGCGCTGCAGGTGCTTCTCGACGGGACAGATTCCAATACCGCGCAGGTTGCAGCAGGGTATGCAAGCGGCATCATAATGCAGTTCAGCCAGGACCTCATCATGAAGACGGCCTACCGGGCACAGGGCGGGTATCTCGACGTACAGCCGCGGGCGTGGTACAACGCCGACCTCAAGAGCAAGAATTACAATGTCCCGGGCGTCATAGCGATCATGGTCTTTCTCGTCTGCCTCCTCCTGACCGCTATGGCCATCGTCCGGGAACGCGAGATCGGCACCATGGAGCAGCTCATGGTGACCCCGATACGGCCCGCCGAGCTCATACTCGGCAAGACCATCCCTTTTGCCGCTATCGGGTTCTTCGACACGTTCCTGGTCACGCTGGTCGGAACACTATGGTTCGAGGTGCCGATCAGGGGCTCCATACCTCTTTTGTCGCTGGCCACCGCCGTGTACCTTCTCTCCGTTCTCGGGTTCGGCCTTTTCATCTCGACCATTTCGCGCACACAGCAGCAGGCAATGATGGCATCTTTCCTTTTCTTTGCACCCGCCATCCTCCTCTCGGGGCTCATGTTCCCGATCGAGAATATGCCCCTTGCGGTACAGCTTGTCACATACCTGAACCCCCTGCGTTATTTTCTCATCATCATCCGCGGCGTCTTCCTGAAAGGCAGCGGCATAGCCATACTCTGGCCGCAGTTCCTCGCGCTTTTCATACTCGGCGTTTCCGTCGTCGCGACAAGCTCGCTGAGGTTTAAGAAGAGATTGAATTAGAAACGGCGTCACGGTTCATGTTTCAAGTTTCAGGTTTCTCTCCGTCATTCCGGCGAAGGCCGGAATCCAGTGTTTTTGCTTTTATTCTTTAGGGATATATTGATCTGTGGCAACCGCCCGTTGACAAGTGCCGCCCGGAAGACAGCTTCAAAGAGGCACTGGATTCCGGCCTTCGCCGGAATGACGGTATTGAAGATTGGTTGCGACACAATTTTAAGAGGTGAAACCCAGCGTGTTCCCTTCAGTTCCGGCTCGCCCAAAAAAGGTTTGATTGTTGGCAAGATCAATGTTTCAATCTAAAGAATCCTCGGTGGGCGTGTGAAAAAAAGTAAACTTATCCTGATCTTCTTGTGTACCGCCATGGTCCTTCTCTCCTGTTCCGGTCCGGAAAAGAGGGAGAAAGGGCAGAGGCCGCCTGTCGCTCCCCGGACGGCGTTCGTGTCGACGATGTATGATACGAAGCCGTTCAATATCGGCACCGGGGAGCTTGTTCCGGGATATACGGGGCATAACGCCGAGCTCCTGTGCAATTCCATCCGCCTGCGGCAGGAGATAGTGAAGCAGCATCCCGGTGAAACTGCCGCACAGCACAGGTCGCGTATTGCCGGGGATATCCACGCGCCCCTTATGGGTTCTCTCGATTTCGACAGCATATACGCATTCAGGATAGCGCCGGCAAAGAAGGTGTACGACGCCGGCCTGAAGAAGCTCGAGGTGAGCTTAAGCCTCATCCCTATATTCGAAAAAGGCATCGAGACCACCAGGAAGGCCTTCATGGTCCGGTACCAGCCTCAGCTCGATAACTCGTACTTCATTACGGGCAAGGACGGTGCAAAGAAAGTCATCGAGGAGAAAAAATTCCTCGAGTATTCGATCGTGCCTGTCGACGGGGCCGGATCGCCCGCCGAAACGAGGGACTCTATCTCAACAGTTGTCCCCATGACGCAGGAGGAGCTCCGGAAAACCGAGGCCGACGTCATGTTCCTCGTGATCGGCAGACTGCAGTCCCCGTACATTTCGTACGAAGAGATAAACAAAAATCCCCAGCCCGGCGCCTCCGGCACGTATCTCGGCCGGTACTACTACCTGCACATACATATTGTCGATGTGTGGATTTATGACATGGCGAACGGGAAGGTGCTGCAGAAAAACTGGTTCAAAGTTCAAAGTTCAACGAAAAAGACGGGAAATAAAAACTTCCTTCCACGTTCCGCGTTCCAGCTTTCGCTTGTCGCTTTTTAACCTTGAACCTTGAACCTTGAACCGTTTACCAAGAGCGCTTGTTTTAATCGTCTTTACCTGTGTACAATACAATATGGCGGCATTTCGAAATCCTGACTTTGCACGGGCGTATCACAGGAAGGGGGAGGCGTGCCGCGATATCGGGAACAATGAGCTGGCGCTGAAGAATTACATCCGGGCGACCGAGCTCGACTACGAATTCCTGGATGCCTTCCTTGACCTCGGCGACCTTTTGCGTGACCTGGGCGATTTTAAGCGGGCGGCGGAGAACTACACGAAGGCCATCGAGCTTGAGCCGACGCGGACGGAGTCATACATGAGCCGTGCGCACGTGTACGGGGCCATGGGTAAGCATGAGCTCGAGGTTGCCGATTACGACAGCGCCATCACCCTTATGCCGCACAACCCGATCCTCCACGGCAGGCGCGGAGCCGCGCTCATCCTGCTGAAAAGATATGAAGAGGCGATAGATGACTATTCGGTCCTCCTAGCACTGAAACCCACCTTTCTCTGGGTACGCGTCATCAGGGGCGATGCCTATGCGGCGATTGGGATGAACACGGAAGCCATCGATGATTACACCACATTCATCAAGCTTCATCCCGAGTACGCCGAGACCTATGTCAGCCGGGGACGAGCCTGGCACAATCTCCGTGAGTACGATAAGGCCATCGGGGATTACGATAAGGCCATTGAATTGAGCCCGGACCTCGCCGAGGCGTATTACCACCGCGGGCTATCCCGGGAAGCCCTCGACATGACAATGCCCGCCATCGCCGATTACCGCATGGCCGCCCAGCTCGGTGATGAAAAAGCCATAAAGCTCCTGAAGAAACGGAAGATATTCCAATAAAAACCGGTTCAAAGTTCAAGGTTCAAAGTTCAAGGTTAAAAGCAAAACAACGTAGAACCTTAAAAACCTTGGATCCCGGTGTTAAGCACCGGGATGACGGCAATGTTTTGGCCGGTGCGCCGGGTGAACGTTTTTTACGTGGAACGTGGAACGTGGAACCCGAAACCATCTTTTAACCTTGAACTTTGAACCTTGAACCTTGAACCGTTTTTAGAAGGGGGTGCCGGTCCTGTTCCGGGATGAAAGCAGGACTGGATGTATGGAGTGCGGTCTGTTAACCGGCTTCAGTTGCTATGGTTTCTCTTTCACCGGCATCGCTTTCAACGAACACCGGTTCTGCGGCGACCACGGGGATCCTGCGCACGAGCGGCCACTTGTCAAAAAACGTGTTGTAATAAAGAAAGCACATGAGGAAAACGAACTGCCCGGCGAGGATGCCCATGACCGGAAATCCGTACCCGAGGTCATTGGCGCCGAAGGGAAGTGACCGGAACGTCTTGAGCCATATGAAACCAAGCGTGAGGCCCAGCGTGATCCAGATGCCGATCCTGACGAAAATGCGGGCAGCCTGGTTCTTCACCAGGTCCTGGGACGGGTAATCGTCGAATACGTGGTGCCACAACAGCGTCGCTATAACGATGGACAGTGCGATGGACGCGACAGGGACGTCCGCAGGGACACCCGGCATGAGGTTGAGCGGATGAATGACGGCCTGCAGGATGCGCAGCATGCCGTAGCTCATGACAAGGGTGATGCCGAGCCCGATAATGCCCATCAGCGGCTGTTTCTTCGCAAAGAATTTCATCGGGTAATTCTCCCCTCCCTCCGCCGGGACAAGGAAACACCAGATGAAACATTGTGCATAGGCGACAAACGTGGGCCAGGAGCCCATCGGCTTGGAGACGATGTGATGGCCGCCGATGCTGAGGTTTAAAAGGCTCGGAAGGACCAGGGCAAACCATGCCAGGAGACAGAAATAAGAGCTCAGCGACATCGCACCCACACCGTCCCACGGGGACTTGATATTCCCGGCGAATGGCCATTTATGGAATAATGCGACATACCCGATGTTCGCGAGGATAACGGTAAGTGCATAAAAATTGCTCGCCTCCCAGCCCTCGATCGCCAGGTGGACTTCCTCGATATTCTGCGGGGTAAAAAGGATGGAGAGGCTGAACGGCTTCCACCAGATGCCCGTGAAGCCGGTGACGATCAAAAAGCCGACAAGTCCGACGCCAAGGCCGACAAGCGTGTACCAGATGCCGGCGCCGGGCTGGCGCTTCGTCAGGGCGTATTTGCCATACCCGCCGAAGACGAGGGTCTGCCATATCCATGCATTGATTATCATCCAGAAGAAGGTCGCCTCGGCAAACACCTGGACGAATTTCCCGGCGGTTTTCGCATCGACCGCCTGAAGCCCCGGTGCGCCAAGCGAGAGGATGATATATCGTGAGACCGATCCCCAGGCAGGCCAGTAGATAAGGCTTGCGATAAAGCAGATGGCGAAAGCGGCAGCTCCTGTTGCAACCGGGCTTTTAAAGCTGCGTTTGATGACAAATTCGTTCATAATGCCCCCCTGAAAAGCGTAAGTCGTGAGTCGTTTAAGGAGATGTATTCAGACACCGGGCGCCTCTTCCCGGCATACTGTGCGCGGTGCCGGAGAAGCCCATTTCTTCCCCGGCACCGCACCGAACATATTCCTTTATCATTCACCGTGAGTCGCGCCCGGATCGCCCTTCATGGCGGACCTGGCGAAAAGCCATCCATAGTGCGGGAGCTTTTCCTGCGTGTATTGCATGAGCTCGATGGCTGCTGCACGATCTTCGCCCATCTCCCTGTTTTCATGTCTTGTGATGTCCATGGATCATCCCTCCATAGCGTATTGGTCGTGCAAACTTCTATTTTCTCAACCGGAACCTCTGGATCTTTCCTGTTGCGGTCTTCGGAAGCTCTTCGACGAAATAGACGTCGCGGAGCCATTTGTATTTCGGAAGCCTTTCGCTGACGAACTTCAGGATCTCGCTCGTAAGCTCATCCTTGCCCGAGCGGTCGACAAAACCCTCATTAAGAGATACGTAACCGAATGCCTTGGAAAGCCCCTCGACGTCATGGCCGACTACCGCTGCCTCATTGACCGCCTTATGCTGGATGAGAACGTTCTCGATCTCGACGGGGGATACCCAGATGCCGCCGACCTTCAGCATGTCGTCGCCGCGGCCCTGGTATGTAAAGTACCCGTTTTCCTGCGTGTACATGTCGCCTGTCTTGAACCAGCCGTCATCGGTGAATTTCTCCGCATTGGTCTCGGGTTTCTGCCAGTAGCCTCTTGTGATGCTCTCACCGCGGATGATAAGCTGTCCGCCCTCTCCTTCTTTCACCTCGTTGCCTTCATCGTCGATGATCTTCGCCTCGTAACCGCGTACGACGCGGCCCGATGCTCCCGGTTTGACATCGCCGGGCGTGTTCGAGATGAAGATATGGAGGGCTTCGGTCGACCCTATGCCGTCCAAGATCTCGAGACCTGTCTGCTCCTTCCATTTGTTGAAGATCTCCGGCGGAAGGGCCTCACCGGCCGACGCGCATACACGGACGGAACTGAATGCACCCGCTCCGGTAGTATCCATTTTCTTCAACACCGAGTTGTACTGCGTCGGAACGCCGAAGAACACGGTCGGTTTAAAAGAAGCAACGGTCTCCATCACACTTTCGGGACTCGGAGGGGTAGACAGGAGCACCACTGATGCGCCGTGTCTGAAGGGAATATGGAGACCGTTACCAAGACCATATGCAAAGAAAAGTTTGCTGACTGAATAACATATATCGCTTTCCGTCATACCGATAACATGTGTCCCGTAATTGTCGGCGGAATGGATCATATCGATATGCCTGTGGGGAACGCCTTTCGGCCTGCCGGTGCTGCCGGAGCTGTAAAGCCAGAATGCGACGTCCTCTTTGCGCGACGGGTACACCTCGGCCTTGTCGGACGCGGACTCCATGAGGGTATCGAGGCCGTGGTCCGCAAGCAGTTTGTAGCAGAACTGCGTCGCCTTCGCGTTCGCAGCGCTGCTGTCGTGGACCGTCACGAGGACCCTGGCGTCGCTGTTGTCCAGCATGTATTCATAATCCTTCTCCTGGAGCATGGTATTGACCGCGACCGGCCATGCGCCGTACTTGATGCTCCCGAGGAATGCGTACATGAATGTCGGGGTGTCGGGAAGAACGATCATGACCCGCTCGGTCGGCTTCACGCCAAGTGCTTTCAGCACGTTTGCGAACTTGTTGACGTTCTTCTCAAGGGTTTTGTACGTCACTTTTTCTTCCCCGCAGAATATGGCCACTTTATCACCGCGAAGTGCAACGTTCCTGTCGAGAAGTTCCGACGCTGCGTTAAATATTTTGTCTTCCTGCAGATCTTTCATCTCCAACCCCTTTTTAAAATGTTTTGAATTGCTCATGCCCGTTCTTAAGGCAAGCGGCGTGCCAGACCGTATAAAAAGTTATTATCCTTTGATATTAAATAGTTACTAAACACATACGATCGAGCCAAGGGATGCGGCGATTTGAAAAAGTTTTAAATTTTTAAAATATTTTCAAAAATTGAAAAGAAAGCACGGCCCGGGATGTCCTGCACGAACCAGGCGGTTCAATCTCAGTTTTTCGTAATTAATTGACATTATTTTCCGTAACTTAAATAATATATCAAATCGTCAACGCAGATTGATGGAGGTGGGCTTGAAGCTACGACATTCCACAATGGCATGTGCCGCTGTTTTTCTGGCACTCTTCTTTATACTTGTATCGGTTTCCCCTGCACTGAGCTACATGGGTACGAGTATGCTTCGCTGCGGTTCGGAGATCATCCAGCTGGGTGATTCGACGTTCATGGTAAAACAGCGCTGCGGGCAGCCTGCAGAGGAAAAGGTGATCGGGTCTGTCTCGTCGGGTTCGTACGGGAGCGACAGGAGGGGAGGTTCTTACCAGGAGTCCAATGTCCAGACAACCATCTTGACCTACAACTGCGGAAGCAACGATTTCATTTATAAATTGACTTTTCTCGGGGACTCCCTTGCCGGTATTGAATACCTCGGCCGCGGTTCGGGACCGAATACATGCCGGTGACCACCCGAAAGGTCCGTGATCATTTCAGAGCCGGAACCATTTCGGCTCTCTGAACCACTGAGTGCTTCGAAAAACGCGATTCGTATAATGTGACGCGTACTCGCGCTTCAGCCTTCCCGTATATCTCAGGAACTCCTCGTTCTTTACCAGCCGGCCGATATCTTCCGGTTCGTCGAACGTAAATTCCAGGACGATGTCGCAAAAACCGCCGAGTATGACATTCCAGCAATTGGTGACCTTCACATAATCTATTTGCTCCATCCGGGGGACATACTCATCGACAAAGAACTTTTCATATTCTTCTTTCATCTCGGGCTTCAGGTCATAATACTGGTTGAACTTCCAGACGCTTTTCTGGACCGGGTATTTTCCCGCCTTGATCGTGCCCTGCGGTTCGAGAACAAGGTTGTTCAGGTTCGTCACGAATTTCTTGAGGCCGAGCGTGAGGCGCCTGAAATCCTGTCCCATGATAATGCGCGAGATTTCGTCCAGGCTCTCTGACGAAAAAATAACAATGGTCCGCGGCCCGAAACCTATCTCGACATAGTACCCGCCGACCGGGATAAAACCGAGCGCCGCAACCTGCGGAAGATAGGTCTCGTTGAAGTACCCGGAATACTCGTCCTCTTTCGCCTCTATGATATCCCAGTACTGGGCGAACAAAAGAGACATACCCTCTCCTCCTGTTACGTGTATTGACCGGCCTCTATCATTGTACGTTAAATAAAATTCAAACTGAACCCTATGGTGCAGTGGGCACGCCGGATCCTTTGCTGCGGATAAGGTTGGTCCTGTACTGGATATAAATGTCGCGCATCGCAATATACGGGTCGACAGAGGCTTTTTGGAGCGCCTCGTATTCGCCGAGATGGAATGACGTATAGTTGACCCTTTCGTGAATGAAGAGGCCGACGTTATATACATTGAAAAAATTGTCGCCCACATATGATGTCGGCCTCAACGGCCAATCGAAAAGAAGACCTATGCCATCCCGCACGTCGGAGGGGCCGAGAAAAGGCAGGACAACGTAAAAGCCATACCCGAATCCCCACTTCCCGAGTGTCTGGCCGAAATCCGCGTAATCGCGCTGGATGCCGAAACAATCCTGTGCACAGTTCCTCAATCCCCCGACTCCCAGGGTCAGGTTGATGAGCAGGCTGGCGAACTCGGTCCCCACATGTTCGATATCGCCTTGAAAAAGATTGTTGATGATACGTACCGGTGCCTTGAGATTGTCGTAAAAGTTGACAAGAACTCCCCTGACCTCTTCGGGCACGACATACTTATAGCCCGTGGCGACAGGTTTCCACGCCCAGTAATATACCTTATCATTAAAAAGATACATGGCCGTGTTAAAAGGCCTGATCGGGTCATATACCCCGGTCCCTTCCGAGCCTGCAGCCTCGTCAGATACGATATCCCCGTATTCGTCCGACGTTTTTCCGGCACGGGGGACGATGCCTAATTCCTCGGGGGTGACATCCCCGTATTCATCAGAGGTCCCCCCGGCAGGGGCCTTTGCATCCTGCGCTTCCGGCTTCGGCTCGGCCGGCCGGGTCACCTCGCCGGCCGGTTTCTCCTGCGCATACCTCACCGGGTCATCGTTCCCGGCAAGACCCGCCACGACAATAGGTGCCGCGTCATCCGCCGCCTTGAGAGCGCGTATTGAAACAGACCCGATCTCCTGCCCGAAGAGCGCTCCCGCTGAACCCGCAAGGAATACCAGGAAAAACAGCGCCACCGCGGGCAAGACAAAAACAGATCTATCCCGGGTGATCGCGCCGCCGAAAATTTTCATCACTTATTTCCCGCCTTTTTTCTTGCGCAATGTATCGATAAGCGTTTGCGGCGGATTGTTTCCAAGGATGTCCCTGAACTGGGTGCGATAATTGCTGACGAGGCTCACCCCTTCGATCACGACATCATAGACCTTCCATTCATTCCCTTTCTTCATCGCCCTGTAATTTATCGGCGTCTGGGCGGTGCTTGAGACGACGACTGTCTGGACCTCGACGGCATTCTCCCCGAGGGGCAGCTCTTTCGTAAAATTCACCTGTTCACTGTTATATGATGTGATCCTGTCGATATAGGTGTCCCTGAGCATGCCCTTGAAAAGCTCGACAAACTCCTTGCGCTGGTCGACCGTGAATTTGTTCCAGTTAAGGCCCAGGGTCCTCTTTGAAAGCTCGACCCAATCGAACATCTTGTCGGCGACGACCTCTATCTTCTGTTCCTTGGCCTTTTTTCCGGAAGGCCCTTTCAGTTTCGGGTCCTTCAGGACATCAAGGACCGCCGTTACATTCGCCTTTACGGCATCGGTTGCCGGCCCGGCAATGAGACACACCGGGGCGAGCATTATGATAAACACCATCAAACCGGCTAATGATCTTTTCAACGCATCCTCCTTCACATGGGTCACTTCGTTTCTTTACCCGAATCCTTTTTTACGTCACCAAAGGCATACCTGCCAATGAGATCTTCTATATCGGCCGGGATAGAGGTCTGGGCTATGTATGAGCCCCCCTTGAGGGGCTCACCCGATCCGCCCGGATCTACCTTGACATATTTATCGCCGATAAGCCCGGCGGTCTTAATGGTCGCACTGGCGTCATCATAGATGATCGTGTTCTTGTTGATCTTCATTCCGACAACGCCCATCTGCTTGTCATGGTCAATGGTGAGGCCCGTGACGGTCCCGACCTGGATCCCGTAAACCTCCACCGCGCTGCCGACCCTCAACCCGGCGACGGACGTGAACCGTGCGTACAGGGGATAGGTCGTATCGCCGAAGAGTTCCACCTTCCCGAGCTTCACGGTCATATACCCGACACAGATGAGGCCAACCACAATGAAGATGCCGACCGCTGTCTCCATTGAAAATTTTTTCATTCCCCGTTACCTCCGAAATCGCACCGGTGTATTGAAATGATCTCCTGGCGTTCCCTTCCCTTGTCTATGATCTGTTCTATCGAATCGTCAGGAGAGACTTCCACAACCCCCGCACGCACATAGATCTCGAAACAGGCCGTCCCCGCCTTTGCCGATGCCACCTTCTCTATCCGTTCTATTACGCCATTCTCGAGTTCGTTTGAAAAATCTGCCACGAGCCTTCGCGCCTCTTCAAGGTCCTTCCGCGGGAAGATGGTGAGGATCTCATCCCTGCTGTGACGCGCGGAAAAACTACCGATATTGTTGAAGTACTGATTGGTATATTCGCCGAGGACCTTGAGGACCTCGAGGGCCGCCTGGGCACCTAATGCTTCATGCAAAATATTCAGCCGGACACTGAAAAGCGCGGCAGACGTCTTCTCCATGGATGAGCTTCCCAGCATCGCCGAGTAGTGCATCTTGAAGGCCTCCCGCGATAAGAGCCCCGTCAGCTGGTCCTCAAATCCGTCAAGGCTTCTTAAGAACTCCTCGATCATCGGGACCTTCAGGCGCAATGCCTCTTCGTACGGCCCTTCAAAACCGACGCTCCCTTCCCAGAGTATTATCACCCGGTCCGATATAAAAAACACGTCCGGGATGTCATGGCTAATCATGACAGCGGTAAAACCATACTTCTTTCTGTAATGGATTATCATGCTCAGGATCATGTTCTTGCGAATGGGGTCCTGGCCTGTGGTCGGCTCGTCAAAGAGGACTATTTTGGGATCGGTTACGAGTGCCCGCGCGAGCGCCACGCGTTTCTGCATGCCCCCCGAAAGCTCCGAGGGGAACTTTCCGACCGCCTCTTCGAGTTCCAGGTCTTCGATGCGCTTCATGACGCGTCTTTCAATTTCCGCCTTCGTGAGCTTCATCGTCTGTTTCAACGGGAAGGCGACATTATCAAAGACGTTCATCGAATCGAAAAGGGCGTTGTTCTGGAACAGGTACGCTATCTCCCTGCGGTGGCTTTCCCATTCGGCCCTCTTCATTTCACTGACAGGCTGGCCCTGGAAAAGGATCGAGCCTTCGTCCGGTTTCAAGAGGCCGATAATGTGCTTCAGAAGAACACTCTTTCCCGTGCCGCTCTTTCCGATGATCGTCGTGACCTGGTTCTCATAGATTCTCAGATTGATGTCGTCGAGCACGGTCTTGTCGTTGAACCGCTTCGTAACATTCCTGAACTCTATCAAAGGTGTTTCCATACCCTTCCTACATTAAGAACGATGTGACGACGTAATCCGAGACAAGGATCAGCACACACGAAATAACGACCGCGGACACGGTCGCAAGACCAACCGATTTGGCGCCGAACCCGTCTTTTCTCATGTGGCAGTAATAACCCTGGAAACAGCAGACGCATGAAACGATGGCGCCAAAGACGAGCGCCTTGATGAAGCCGCCGCGTATATCGACGAAGCCCAGGGCCGACTGGACGCGGTAAACGTAGGTGCCCGCATTCGTACCGAGAAGAAGGACGCCCGTGATATAACCGCCGATGATCCCTATCAGGTCAAAAAAAGAGGTAAGCAGAGGGAAGCTGATTATGGAAGCGGCGATCCTGGGGCTGATCAGGTACCGTATCGGGTCGACACCCATTGCATAGAGGGCATCTATCTGCTCGGAGTTGCGCAGGATACCGATCTCAGCCGCCATTGCCGAACCGGCGCGGGCCGCGATCATTATTGCCGTGAGCACGGGACCCAGTTCCCGTATGAGAGACAACGAGATCGCCGAGCCGAGGGCCCCGACGGAACCGAACTTGACAAGCGTGTAGAACAGTTGGAGACCGAGCACCATGCCCGTGAACAACGCGACGAGCATCACGATGAGTGATGATTTTGCCCCGATGTAGTAGGTCTGGCTCGTTATCTCATAGATCTGTTTCGAACGAAATATATTGATAAAACCCAGGAAAAAGAAGATCGCCATGGCCCCGAAATTGGCGATCGTACGCACAGCGAACGCACCAACGGCGGTGAAAAATGCAAGGACCGGCATCGGCGTGCCCCCCGGTGAAACAGTTCCTCCCGTCAGCTTATCGTGATCCTTCATTATGACAGTTTCTTCCCCGCTGGGTTTTACAACACCCTTTTGGTCGTCCATATCATAGTCTCATCATTCCGGGCACACCGCCTCAAGGCGTGACATGACCGGGATTGGCGATGGCATGGGATAACTAAAAAACCCGCCCTGTAAGCCATTATAAGCAACCTTACGCTGTGCTGTCAATAATAGGGAAAGAATTCGGAGTCATACCGGCAGCCGCTAACTCCCGGTTTTTACCAGGACAACGCCGTCGACCGTCATTTTCCACTGCTGCTGCTCAAGGTGGGGTGCCTGTGAGACGACAAAGGTCGTCGTGATCATTGGCACGCCGACAATGAAATTATCGCCGTCAAAAGCCTTCAGGGGGCCCGAAACAGATTTGGTCACGCCGCCCTTGATGCGCTTGTATTTCACGGAACCATCCTGCGTGATAAGAAGGTACATTTCCCGCGACTGCCACTCGCCGACATATGCAGCCTTGTCGGCGGGGACCTCTATCCCGCACCCGCACATCAGGAACGGGACCGCGAGGAAAACAAGCAGCATAAAAACACGCATCCTTCCGGTCATGTGGGCCACCTCCGATATCATGCAACTATAGTATTGTATATCGTACTTTGCCGGCGGGAAGAACGCAACTGCAAGATTTGGGTATGCTTTCCGCGTCGTCAAAATTGACACATGCATTTTCGTGCCTATAGTGTGAAGAGAAACGCAATCTGAGACCATCAGCTTGCACTGCGAGGTACGGGAATGTACGTGGTGAATAAGGACATAAAGCGCGGCGATATGCTCTACCGGGTGCTCGGTTCGACCGGAGAAGTGGTATCCGTCATCGGGGTGGGCGGCAACCATATAGGCCCGCCGGTAACAAAAAGAGACAGCACCCGGATAATCAGGGCTGCCATAGACGCCGGCGTCACGTTCATGGATAATTCATGGGACTACCACGGCGGCGAGAGCGAGGTCCGGATGGGCCGCGCTTTAAAAGGCAGATATCGCGATATGGTCTTCCTGATGACGAAGGTGGACGGCCGGACCGCAAAGGCCGCTCGCCTCCAGATCGATGAATCTCTTCGCCGCCTCCAGACAGACGTTATAGACCTCCTTCAGGTCCATGAAGTGATCAGGCTGGAAGATCCTGACAGGGTATTTTCGGAAGGCGGTGCGCTCGAGGCGCTCGTTGAAGCGCGCAAGGCCGGAAAGATCCGCTTTATCGGTTTCTCCGGGCACAAGGACCCTTACGTCCATCTCAGGATGCTGGAGACAGCCCGGGAACATAATTTCCGGTTCGATGCCGTACAGATGCCGCTCAATGCGATGGATACACATTACCGAAGCTTCGAGCACAATGTCCTTCCCGAACTGGCAGCTGACAACGTCGGGGTCCTCGCTATGAAATCAATGGGGTCGGGTGTCATTCTGGAGAGCAGCGTGATCAGCCCGGTCGAATGCCTGCGCTACACAATGAGCCTCCCAGTATCTACCGTCATAACCGGTATCGACAGTATGGAGATCCTCAGGCAGGACCTCGACGCAGTAAAACATTTTCAACCGATGTCCGAGGCGGACCGGAAGTTCCTCCTCGAAAGGACCCGGGATGCAGCCCGGCACGGCGCCTTCGAGGTATTCAAGACAACAAACATCTTCGACACCACCGCCCGGAACCCGGAGTGGCTCGAGGACCCGCAACAATAAACGGGTTGTATCAGGGAGGTATTGCATGCCGGAATTGCCCGACGTCGAAATATTTCGACAATACATTGATCTCAACGCACTTCACCAGGCCATCGAGGATGTCGAGGTGCTCACCAGTACTATCCTGAAAGGGGTATCACCGGAAAGGCTTGCCGACACCCTCAGAAAAAACTCGTTCGAAGAGACCCGCAGGCATGGAAAACACCTGTTCATCCGCCTTCAGGAGAACGGCTGGCTTACGATGCACTTCGGCCTGACCGGATACATCAGGTATTTCAAGGACCGCTCGGAAGAACCTCCCTACGACCGTCTCCTTATAAAATTCTCCCGCGGCGGATACCTCGCATATGCATCCCAGCGGAAGCTCGGGCGCATAGAGCTCATCGGCAGTGTCGAAGATTACATACGGCAGCACGGCCTGGGGCCCGATGCGATGTCCCGGTCGCTTGATTTTTCCGCATTCAAAAAAGCGCTTTCAAGCGCCCGGCGATCGACGGTGAAGGCCGCGCTCATGGACCAGTCTCTGATCGCCGGTATCGGGAACGTCTATTCGGACGAGATAAT
The DNA here is from genome assembly GCA_963666485.2 of Syntrophorhabdaceae bacterium. Classification (GTDB taxonomy): domain Bacteria; phylum Desulfobacterota; class Syntrophorhabdia; order Syntrophorhabdales; family Syntrophorhabdaceae; genus Delta-02. The sequence continues at coordinate 69,675 of CAXXUO010000002.1, forward strand.
GTACCAGTCAAACATCCATCCCTCCCGCAAGATGAGCCAGCTCGACGAGCCGATGATGAAGAGGCTCTTTACCAAGACAAAGCACGTCCTGCGCAAGGCCATCGAATACAGGGCGGACCCCCGTAAGTTCCCCGAATCCTGGATAACGCCCTACCGGAGAAGCAGGCGAAAATTCGCCGGATGCGTGGGCCCGATAGAAAGCATCAAGGTGTCGGGACGAACATCGTATTTTTGCCCGCAGTCGCAGAAGATATAGGCGGCGGACGGCTAACGGCGTACGGCATACGGCTAACGGCTAACGGAAAAAACTTTTCAGGAAATATACTGCATTAGTCAAGAAGAGTGCTGACAACTCAAGGTTCAGAAGAGGCGGACGAAGGGGCGGTCAATATGGCATAAGGGGCTCATGCGGGGGAGGTGGTCCTCAACGCAAATGTTGACTAGTGTGAATTATATATACCGCGTATCGGGAAATATTTTTCCCGGGCGATGTCTTTTTTTAATTTTTTTGGCAGGTGAAGAGAAGCCGTTAGCCGTTAGCCGTTAGCCTTACGTTTCCTCCATCTCCACCTTCAGCGACAGGAATTTGAGCAGGTCTTTCAGGGCGAGTATGCCGACGAGCTTATCACCGGTTGCGACGATGAGGCGGCTCGCACCGGTACGCGTCATGATGGACAGGGCCTTCATTGCATCGGTCTGGGGACCTACGACAGTCTCCTGGGAACAGGGCTTGGAAATTTCGGCCACGTGCCGTGTGTCCCACTCCTGGCGCGGGACTTCGTTGACCTCCCTTGTCGTCACACAGCCGACCAGGTGGCCCGAGTCCTCCACGATGGGAAACATCTTGTGATGGTATTTATAGACATAATCATCGACAAGGTCCTTCACCAGGATGGACGGCCTGACCGTGATCGGGTCCGTGCTCATGAACCGCATTACCGGTTCTCCCTCCAGGGCCTGGCGGATGAGCAGCTGTTCGTACGCGGAACGCGCCGAACTCCTCAGGAACATGCCGATGAGGAACCACCACATCCCGCCGAGAAAATTGCCGGTAAAGAATTGAAAAACCCCGAGCGCAACGATGAGTATCGCGAATCCTGTTCCGATGCGTGACGCAATACGGGTTGAACGGCGCAGGTCCTTGTTGCGGGCCCAGAGAATACTGTGCAGGATACGGCCCCCGTCGAGCGGATATGCCGGCAGCATGTTAAAGAGGGCGAGAATGACGTTGATGACCGCGAGGTACCACAGTACACCGGCCACCGGTCCATGCTGTACGGCAAAGACAAGCGTTCCGTAAAAGATCCCTCCGAGAATGACGCTCGATAAGGGGCCCGCGAGGGCCATAGTGAATTCGGCGAGCGGCCCGGGGGGATCCTCGCCCATTTCCGCTGCGCCGCCAAACATGAAGAGCGTAATGCCATCGATCCTGGTCCCCGTCCTGCGCGCTATGACGGAGTGGGACAGTTCGTGGAAAACTATAGAAAAGAAAAGCCCGAGCATCGCGGTGATGCCCATGGTCCAGTACGTGCGCGCCGGCAGGCCCGCGTATTGTGCCGGAAAGAGGCCCATCGACAGCGACCATGCGATCAGTATCGCGAGGATCGTCCAACTGGGATCGATACTGATCTGAAAACCGAATATCCTGAAAAGTCTTATCCTTCTTTCAAACATAGTATTCCCTGGAACAGATCGCCCTCTTTGAGCAAGCAATACTGATACCAGAGGGTAACTAACGGTAATAATTCAGCTACGTGAAAGATTGTCCGGATAATGTGTGGCATAGTGCCCCACCCCGGGGCATGACGACCCAATAAACGAAGAGTCCGGTGGTGATAGGGGAATGCTGTGATGATTCGTAAGGCGTGAGGCGTGAGGGCGTAAGGCGTAAAAACAGGAAAAAACATACGAAAGATCCTGCTCGGCCGATACGCAGCAAACGTATATTTCGCGGTGAGGTTCGCCTCTACTCCTTACGCCTTACCCTCACGCCTTACGCCTTACGCCTTACGGCCTTTCTACGCTTTGCCTATATCCCCGCCGAGGGATTTCCAGAACAGGGCTTCCATGTCCGAGCCCAGCTGAAATATGCCCTGCTGCTCCATAGATCGAATACGCATGTCGTAATTTTCTTCGAGCTCCGACATGATGTTCATTACCTCGGGCGACCCTTTCAGTTTTTCGGTGACGGCCTGCCTTTGCCTGAGGGCCTTGTCGAACTCCTCTTTATCGACGGGTATGTTGTACAGTGTATTGAGGACTTCCATGAGCCTCACTTTTCCGAGATAATCCTCCTCCATCACGACGTACTGGGGCAGTGAGACAATGAAAACAGCCGCGTCTATCCCGGCCTCGGCCGCTTTTTTCGTGATCAGGTTGGCGTATGTGGACGGGCCCTGGTAGGTGATCGGCATAGCCCCCGCCATTCGTACGTCCTGCAGGGCTTTCTCACCCATCCCGTAACCGCTCACAAGTAAAGGCCGGGTATGCGGGACGACGTCGTACATGCTTCCCAGGAGTATGTACCTCTTCGCTTCGAGCTTCGCAAGGACCTTGAGGACAGAATCGACGTACAGATGGGAGTTCGCATGAGGCTCGAGAAGATCGAGGAGGATAATGTCGTTTTGCCCTTCACGCCGGGCATAATAGATCATTGTGTTGGGGACCGACATTTCATTGATGCCGTCCTCGATCGTTATGACCGGCCGGTACCGGGTAAAGTCGTAAAAGCGGTCCGGCCGCGCGAGCCTTCCGAGCTCGAACGCGTTGTACTGCTTCCCGATCTCCCTGATGACCATGCTCCCGACATTGTTCACATCTATCCAGGGCCTTAAGGTCGCAAATACGAATGGTTCGTTGAGCCTCGGGACCGGTTCTGCCAGTTCAAACGCCCCTATCCTCACAAGAGCCTCCAGTGAAATAAGGTAATGCGGTTTATGATCGTCTGTCAAGACAACAAAAAAAGACGGTTCCAGGTTCCACGTTCCACGTTCCACGAAAAAGAAAAAAGACATTGCTCTGGACTTTGAAACTCAAGCTTCAAGACCAAAAAACTATTCAAAGCTCAGGGTTCAACGCCTAAAGTCCGAAGAGAGGGTTACGTGGAACCTGGAACGTGGAACGTGGAACCGTCTTTTACGGTGCTACGAGTTTGTCCCCTATCGCTACTATTTCCGACGCGAATGCGCCTCTCGGGTTGCGTGTTATTGCGGGGACGAGGTCTATCGTGCTGCGTTCAACATCGACATGGCGGCCGATACTGCCGAGGAGCTGCACGTCCCGGGCGAGCCATTTTTTCGAAACGGTCTGTATCTTACCCGCCACCTCTTCCGGCCTGACGCCCTGCGGGACCCTGTTCACGACCAGCCACGGGTTGAATTCCCAGACCGCCTTCATGATCGCCGCCAGGTGCTCAGGACATTCCTCCCTGACCGAGGCGACCAGTTCATTGATCGTCTTCGACCCGTTGCCCGACATCGTCGCGTCATGGATATATTTCTCGAGCGCAGCGTCTTTCCGGTCCATTCCGGAGCGGGCCTCCATGCCCGTAAGCCTGTTGAGCTTCCGGTATATTGCCGCCTTCAGAAAATGGTATGCCCCGATGTATGATGCTGAATCACGGGTCGTGACGACGATGCCGTGGTCTGCCTGCAAAAAGAAGTCGAGGATATTGTACGACGTGTCGCCACCGAGATCGAGCAGGATGCAATCGGCCTCAATAGCATTGATCCCCTTGATGAGCTTCACTTTTTTCATGAAATCGATGTTCGCCGATCCCAGTTCCGAACTATCGCCACCGATCAGTATCGGCCCGTGCGGCGTCTCCACCATGACATCGTCGAGCGAATCAACCCGTTTCTTCAGGAAGTCGTTGATCGAATTGCGCAGCAACGTCCGGTATCCCAGGTAAAGATGAAGGTTGGACCCCCCGAGGTCGAGATCGATGAGCACCGTCCTTAAACCGAGGGACGCAAGGTAGATGCCGAGATTGGCCGCGATGACGCTCTTCCCGATACCCCCCTTCGAGCCGCCGATAGCGATGATCTTTCCCCGGGTAAGAGCCATGTCCGCCGCCGGTCTCAACCCTTCCAGGTAATTGACGAGGAGTTCGTACGACCTCTGTATCGCGAGAAAGCGGTCCGATGTCACATCTTTGACGACCGCGTCCCTGATCATGTCAGGATGATGGACCCGCGCATTCCTCCTGTATGCCCTTTTCACCATGTCGACATCGAGGGTATCCAGGAAAGTCTCATTATCCGCAGCCGCCTCCGAGAACAAACATGCGCACGCAGCCTTTAATTCCCGTACCTTATCCGTTTCCAGCCTGTTTACGATCATCCCTGCCCAACCTTGACGTTATATGAATATTGTCGTCAAATTTTGCAATAACTATACCAAGAAGAATGGGCGATGGGCGATGGGGAATACCCTAATTGGTCTGTGTAAACGTTCCGACCATGCAGGACAATCCCTTCCGCATAATCCCTAACCTCTCCCGTCTTCCCGGCCGTAAGAGCCGGGACCCAGGGTTTTTCTTTTTGGTTTTTCAAACATATAAAAACTAAGAAAAAATAGAATCTTGGGTTCCGGGTCACGCCCGGAACGACGACTGAAACAGGTTAAAGACGGCCCGATGCCCAAAAGATGAATGTGGCGCCTGGCCGCCTTACCTTATATCCTCTATGTGTCCGGTGTGATGAGAACCTTTACAGTCTTGAATTGCACCTACAAGATTGTAACCAATACAACGGGCAGCTTTTTGTCTTTCCCATCGCCCATCGCCTATTGCCCCTAGCCCGATTTTATTTGAACCAGCGTGGTTCGTCGAACCTCTCCGTGCTGCGCATGATGCGCGTGGTGTGATTGTCGGCGAACTCGTTGCGCAATTTCTGGGTGATGCGGCGGTAATCCTCGTTCATGAGAAGGCGCCCGATGTCCATGGCGTCCTTGAAGGTGAACTCGGCAATTATCTCCCTGAACCCCCCGATAGAAACGTTCCAGCCGCCGGTCACTTCGACATAGCCTATTTTCTGCATGGTCGGGATATGCTCGTTCATGACGAAATCGGCATACTCTTTTTTCACGCCCGGCCTCAGGTCATAATACTGGTTGAGCTTCCAGACCCCCTTCTGGATGGTGTATTTCCCCCGCTTCAGGTTCCCCGTCGGCTCGAGGACGGCGCCCCGGTAATTCACGATTATTGTCTTTAATTCCTGCAGAAGGTCCTTGAACTTCCTGCCGGTAATTATCTTCAACACCTCTTCGGTCTCGTTGACGCTGTAGACGCTTATAATGCGCGGCCCGATACCGACCTCGACATAGTAGCCGCCAACCGGCACAAGCCCCATATCGGCCATTTCAGGCAGATACGTCTCTATAATGAACTGGGAATAATCATACTCCTTCCCCCGGCTTATATCCCAGCTCTGTGTAAAAAGCACCGACATGGCTACCTCCCGTTTCTTTGCCTGAACATCATCGAAATATTCTACATCAAGAACCACAAAAATGAACAGCGCTTCCACGTTCCACGCAAAGAAAGCAAAAACCAAAAAGCCGAAAGACGCTGGATCCCGGCAAGCCGGGATGACGGGTAGAGGCGGGTGTAAAGAAATCGGTTCAAAGTTCAAGGTTCAAAGTTCAAGAAAAAAAACAAAGAAAGAAGAAAAGACCGTTACATGTTCCCACCACAACCCCGCCGTCATCCCGGCTTGCCGGGATCCAGCGTCTTTTCTTTTTTTCATTTGTTCTTTCGTGGAACGTGGAACGTGGAACCTGGAACCGTCTTTTTCTTTTATTTTTTGTTTTTTTTCCTTGAACCTTGAACCTTGAACCTTGAACCATTTTTTTAACTGTTTACTGTCTTTTTTGTCTGGTCTACAATGACGGTGATGGAAAGTGTCAAAATAACGCTTAACGGGATGCAGGAAAAGGTCCCGCCGGGAACGACCGTCGCCGACCTGATAGAACAGGCCGGGGAAAATGACAAGAACCTGATCGTGGAACGGAACAACCGTTTCGTTCATCCCCATACGTACCCGTCGACCATTGTCGGTGAAGGCGACAGGATCGAATTGATAAACCCTGACTTTGGAGGTTGAGATACAGTCCGTTCTCTTTGTCGCCGGTATTGTCTTTTTCGCCCTTTCATGCCTCGTCGCGGCGGCGAACATCGCTATCGGCATAACCCGCTATATCCGCAAACGCAAAGGCATGCCACAGAAACGGCAATCACTGATCTTCGTCCTGTCTATCGTCTTTTCCATCATGGCATACAGTACCGCCCGGAATTCCATCGGGCCCTGGGTATTCATACCGGCCATTGTTGATCCTGCGACCATATTCCTCGCTGCCGCGCCCTTCCTGCTGCACAAAGTGCGCAAACAGGCCCAAAACGAACGGAAAGGGACATGATCGCGGTCATCGCAGCGGCGGCCGTCCTCGGGCTGTCGGCGGGCTTCTCTCCCGGACCGCTTCTCGCCCTGGTGATCGCCCAGACGTTGCGGTACGGCACGGGTGAAGGTATTAAAGTCTCTATCGCCCCGCTTATCACAGACGCGCCGATCATCGCCCTGTCTGTTTTCATCGTCTCGCGTTTTTCGGGGATGAACGCGGTCCTTGGGGCGATATCGCTTGCAGGGGGGCTCTTTGTCCTTTACCTTGGATGGGAGACACTCCGCGCACAGCACCCTTCAACAGGCACCGCCAACGACAGGGCCGGATCGATCGGCAGGGGCGTCGCCGTGAACGCGTTGAGCCCCCACCCTTATATTTTCTGGATCACCGTCGGGTCCCCCGTCATAATAAGGTCGTACCGGGAAAGCCCGGCATTGGCCATCATTTTTGTCGTTTCATTTCTCGTGTGCCTCATCGGGTCAAAGATCGTGATCGCTGTACTCGTGGGCAGGACGAAAAAGATACTGGCGGGAAAAGTGTACCGGTTCATCATGGGGGCTCTCGGCGTCGCTCTTTTTATCTTTGCCCTTTCCCTGCTCAGGGACGGCCTCGTGCTTATCGGGTTGATAACCAAATTTCCTTGAAAGCGCACGACTGACCCGATAGAATAATGCCAAACAATACAACGCCAAAAAAGGAGCGGCCCGCCATGCCCGATTACAGCAAGATCGATACACCGGACGTCCTGTCGTACGTATTTTATCCCCGGAATGAATCGGGCCCGTGCCCGAAATATGCCTTCGATCATTTCATCCCGGTCGACGATGCGGTGGCCGTCCATTGCCGCTTTTACAAAGAGAATGACGCATGGCCCTGGGTCCTCTTTTTTCACGGCAACGGTGAGGTCGTCGGTGATTATGACGAGCTTTCCCTGTTCTATTTCAAGTACAAACTGAATATAGCGGTCGCGGATTATCGGGGCTACGGCAAGAGCAACGGCACGCCCACGGTCGCAAACATGTCCCGCGACGCGCACAAGGTCTTCGAATCTGCCAGGTCCGCCCTCAGGGAAAAGGGTCTGAACGAAAATATCTGGGTGATGGGGCGCTCGCTCGGCAGCGTGTCCGCCTTCGAGATAGCCCACGGTCACGGCAGCGACGTGAGGGGCCTCATCATAGAGAGCGGTTTCCCCAGCATATCGAGCCTTATCATCCGCCACAGCATAGCGTCGCCTGACATGTCCCTCGATGCGATCACCGGGGAGTGCCTTACGATGCTCAGGGCGATCACCGTGCCGGTCCTCGTCATCCACGGCGAATACGACACGCTCGTTCCCCCCGACGAGGCGGAGACGATCATGGAAAATATAGGATCTCCAAGAAAGGACCTTCTTATGATACCGGGCGCGACCCACAACGATATTATGTTCGTGGGGCTCCGGCAATACATGGAGGCGATCAGGCGTCTCGTTGACGAAACGGCCGCCTGACACCCGGCGAAAACAGCGTTCCTTAAGAAGACTTGCTTCCTTACCCGATCGCTTTGACCTTGCCGATCAGTTCGGTCAACTTCTTTTCCCTTTCTTTCAGGGCCTCGCGGAATTCTCTCCTGTCGGTGCGCTTGACCTCAACTTCAAGGTGGGAATGATATCTTTCGAGCACATTGAGCAGTAATTTTGCCTCTTCATCGTTCATATCGAGGGTAGCCATATCTTCCTCCTTTACAGGCCCCGGATCACATCTCCGGCCCCTTCGCCTGTATATTCATGATAGGCATTCTGTCGCCGCGGTGCAACCCGGTGACGCATCAATGAACAAGCCTTCCGGGAAGGTCCCTTTACTACTTATTTAGCACAAGTCTGGAATAATTCAAGGAACAACCGGCGAGAAACCCCCGAGAGAGTTTCGCAACACCCGCCCCATCTTTTTCGTGGAACCTAGAACCTGGAACGTGGAACCGTCTTTACCGTTCCCCCGTCCACCCCGGCTTGACCATATTTTCCGGCGACAGGATGGTATCTATCTCTTCTTTTTTCATGTATCCCTTTTCGAGGACAATATCATAGACCGAGCGTTTGCTCACGAGCGCCTCGTGCGCTATCTCGGTACACCTTTCGTAGCCGAGAAAAGGATTGAGCGCGGTAACGAGGCCGATGCTCTGCTCGACATATTCCCTGCACCTCTCACGGTTCGCCTCTATCCCCCGTATGCAGCGATCTGCAAGCGTCCGGCAGGCGCGGCGCAGGGCGACGAGGGAATTGAAAAGGCCAAAGGCGATGACGGGCTCCATGACGTTGAGCTCCAGTTGGCCGGCCTCGGCAGCGAAACTCACCGTGACGTCATTTCCGATGACCAGGTATGCGACCTGGTTTACGACCTCGGGAATGATCGGGTTGACCTTGCCCGGCATAATGGTGGAGCCGGGTGCCATGGCGGGCAGGCTTATCTCGTTGAGCCCGCATCGCGGACCTGATGCGAGGAGCCTCAGGTCGTTGCATATCTTCGACATCTTCACCGCGACCCGTTTCAGGACCCCGGATAGCTGCACGTAAACGCCTGAATCCTGTGTTGCCTCGACGAGATTGGGTGACGTGAGGACATCTATGCCTGTCACATCCTTAAGCTTCAGGGCAACGAGCGGGGCATAATCCGGATGGGCATTGATCCCTGTGCCGATGGCGGTCGCCCCGAGGTTGATCTCGCGGACCAATTCCTGCGCCTCCCGCACGCGCTCGATATCCTCGCCGAGCATGACGGCATATGCGGAAAATTCCTGTCCCAGCGTCATGGGGACCGCGTCCTGGAGTTGGGTTCTGCCCATCTTGATCACGTCGTAGAATTCGACCGATTTTTTCTCGAACGCCGCCCGCAGGTATTCCATCGCGTCGATAAGCTGCCTGATCTTGAAGATCAGCGTCAGCCTGATGGCCGTCGGGTAGACATCGTTTGTCGACTGGCACAGATTGACATGATTGTTGGGGTGTACGATAGAATATTGCCCTTTTTCATGGCCGAGCTTTTCAAGGGCGACATTCGCAATGACCTCGTTGGCGTTCATGTTCGTCGATGTGCCCGCACCGCCCTGGATCATGTCGACGACGAACTGGTCACGGAACTTCCCCGCAAGTATATCGTCACAGGCATCGCGTATGGCATCGGCCAGGCCGGCAGGCAGAAGCCCCAGTTCCTTGTTCGCCATAGCCGCAGCTTTCTTGACATATGCCAGGGACCTTATGAAAACAGGATACGTTGAAAGGGGGATCCCGCTGATGTGAAAGTTCTCCGTCGCCCGCAGGGTCTGCACCCCGTAGTATGCATCCGCGGGGACGTCCCTTTCGCCAAGGAGATCATGTTCCTTCCTGAATGCGTCACTCATGCCGAGGCCTCCCGTATGTTATTGTCGTCCTCAAACGTATCTTCAATTGAACCGGGTTCATCCTTCTTTCCGAACACGCCCTCCCATCGCGCCACGACAACCGTTGCAAGGCAATTCCCGGTGACGTTGACAGCCGTGCGTCCCATGTCCATGATCGTATCGACGCCCAGTATGATAGCGACGGCCTGCACGGGAAGGCCGAATGATGCCAGGGTCCCTGCAAGAACGACGAGTGACGCCCGGGGCACCCCTGCGGCCCCTTTGCTCGCGAAGATGAGAGTGAAACCCATCATGAGCTGCTGCGTGAGGCTGAGCTCGATGCCGGCGGCCTGCGCGGCGAACACGGAGGCGAGCGAAAGATATATCGTCGTGCCGTCAAGATTGAAGCTGTAGCCCGTCGGGATAACGAACGACACCACGCGGCGCGGGACGCCGAGCGCCTCCATGTTCTCCATGGCCTTGGGCAGCGCCGCCTCCGAGCTCGATGTCGAAAAAGCGATCATTGCCGGCTCCTTGACCGCCGCCAGGAACGCCTTGAGCGGCACCCTGCAGATCAGTGCCACGGGAAGCAGTATCGCCAGGAGAAAGACAATGATCGCCCCGTAAAATGTCAGGATGAGAACGCATAGTTTGAGAAGGACATTCATCCCCTTGCTGGCAACGATGACCGCAATGGCCGCCCCGACGCCGATCGGCGCCATCTTCATGACAATATTCGTGTACTTGAACATTGTCTCGGCAAGCGCCTCGCAGAACTCGATGATCGGTTTCTTCTTCTCTTTTATGAGGCTCAAGGCTATCGCGAATATGATGGTGAACACCACCACTTCAAGTACATCGCCCCGCACGGCGGAATCGAAGAAATTATCGGGAAATATATTGATAACAATTTCTTTTATCGTCATATGCTTCGGCTGACCGAGTCCCGCAACCGGGCCTGCGCCGCCAAGATCGATCCCGCGCCCGGGCTTCGTTATATTGACGGCAATGAGACCGAGAAAAAGGGCCAGCGTCGTGACGATCTCAAAGTACACGATAGACTTGACCCCCATCCTCCCCACTGCCTTCAGGTCGGAATGACTTGCGATACCGACAACCAGGGTCGCAAAAATAATAGGGACAACAATGGTTTTTACGAGGCGTATAAAGATGGTGCTCAGCGGGTCGAGCATGACCCCGAGCCCGGGAAATGCAAAGCCTACGATCAATCCTGCGATCATCCCGATAAATATGAGGTGAGTCTGCGAAAGCCTTCTGCCGTTCGCCAAGCCGGTGCCTCCTGTCGCGGAGAGTGACTGCGTGTGTGGTGTATCACAAAGAATTAATCTTGTTTACAGGAAAAAAGCAATGAAAATAGCCGCCCATAACCTCGGAAAGACGGGTGCCCACGCAGGACCGGGACAAAACTGTATTGAATTGAAAGGCCAAAACCGCTATAATACACACCGTGCGCCCGTAGCTCAATTGGATAGAGTGTTGGACTACGAATCCAAAGGTTAGAGGTTCGATCCCTCTCGGGCGCGCCAATACTTTCAATGGTTTACAAGCAATGCCCCGGAAAACACTCCTTCTTTCCCCAACAGTCTCCCCAACATTAGGGCAATAAAAAAGCCCCCTGTTTCCAGGGGCCGTGTGCCACTTTGGCAGCTATAAAGGGGTGGGACCAAAGTCTCGCGATCGATTGATAGTCAAGCGTTCGCATTAACTAAGCTTTCGCAGAATAAAAAAGACCCCAGTTTTGCCGGGGCCTTTACCATAGACGTATATCACACATTGATAAAAGCTGAAGTGCATCAATGTTTCAGATTAACTTTACCGACACGGAAATGACTGCAACAATGCGCGCAGAATTAAATTAATGATCGCTACCGGTTACAACAGCGAGTCCCTCTCCCCCAGAAAAGTAAAAAGGTACGGCATCAAGAAATTGCTGACGAAACCCATCTATAGAAAGGAGATGGCGAAAGCCATCCAGGAAGTGCTCGATACATCAGTCGCTATTACCAATTAAAGGAATCCTGTCCACCAGAGCATAAGCGCCATGGGCGCCAGAAATAAATATCCGGAAGGTAACCCGCATGTAAAGAACCCAGGGGGAGTTCAGTGCCAATCAGGTCCCCTTCCCCTCTCCCAAAAAAGAATGCTTTTTTCAGGTCGTCGGGGTGTCCGGTTTATATGGAGCCACTACAAAGTCATCTCTATCAACAACTGGGTGTCAACAGGCTTCGTCGTCCGGGGTTTTTCTGAACCTTCCATACCTCAATGCCAGGGTGGGCAGAATGAGAAGATTTAAAGTTGTCGACGTCGTCAGTCCTCCGAGAATGACGATTGCCATGGGCCCTTCTATCTCTCGTCCCGGGGCGCCGCTGCCTATGGCCAGCGGGAGGAGCCCAAGACCTGTCACGGTTGCGGTCATGAGGATTGGCGCTAAGCGTTCGGAGGCGCCCCGGATGGCCGCGTCAATACCCCAATCCATGCCCTCGACCACTACAAGGTGCTCGTAGTGCGAGATCAACATTATTGAGTTTCTGAGGGTGATGCCGAAGAGGGTGATGAACCCCACGAGAGGACCGAGAGACAGCATGCCGCCCATGGCGAATACGGTCAGGACGCCGCCGACCAGGGCGAAGGGCACATTTGCCAGGACAAGCAGGAGATTCCGGGAATTCATCATCACGATCGACAAAAGCAGGATTATCCCTAGCCCGGCCAAACCCGGAATGGACGACCAGATCACGGCGCGATCTGGCCTCGGCCGCTGCGGTGCCGCCGAAGTCGACGTAGCTTCCCGGCGGGAAGGCAACACTTGAAACGATGCGCCTTCGGGCTTCATCGACGAACTTGTCTGCGGGGACCCCGGAAACATCGCAGGTGATCGTTTGTACGCGACGCGCACCGTCGTGCAGGACCATGGACCGGCCGGACGTTTCGTACACAGACGCAAGCTGGCCGAGCGGAACGTAGGCACCCGATGGGCCGCGAAGAGGGAGGGCGGCAACTGCGTCAATTGCTCTGCCGCTCCCGCGGAGAAAGGATCACGGTCACGTCGAAGACGCGGTTTCCGTCGTACACCTGGCCCGCCGTTGTCCCGCGAAACGCCGTCCCCATAGCGTCCATGACCGTCACCGGGTCGAACCCCCAGCGTGCCACGTCGTAAGGACGCAGTTCGATTGCGACCTGCGGGGCCCCCCCGGAGGGGACTGCATCTGAACGCCCCTTGCCCCGGGCGTGCCGGCAAGGATCCCGCGCCGCCTCGCCTGCCTGGCGGTCCAGCTGTTCCAGGTCATTTCCATAGATATTCATCACAACGTCAGCACGATAGCCCGAGAGTGTCTCCTCGATCCGCTCGGTGAGGAAGGTTTTCAGCGCGAAGTTCACGCCTGCGAATTGTCCGAGGGCCTTCTGGATGTCTGCCTGTGCCCGCTCGGATCTCCCCCTCGGTGAGGTTCGGCTTGAGATCGACCCTCGAATTCGCTGGAGTTCGTGCTGAAGACGTCGGCCTCGGCTTCGGCCCTTCCGACCCTTTGAGCAACGGACCTGATATTGGGGATGCCCTTGAGCGCGCTGGCTACCAACGTCCCGATGCGGAGCGATTCACCGAGCGAGGTCCCCGGGACGGCGGACACGTGAAGGATGAAGTGGCCTTCACTCAGTTCCGGCAGAAAACTTGGGCTGAAAAAAGGGGATCGCCGCCATGCTGAGCACAGTGATAACGACGCCGGCAAGAATGATCGCCCGCGGTGACCGGCCCACCGTGAGAAGGAAGAGAACGGTACCTCTTCTTGAGAAAGCGTAATCAGGGGAGGGTCCTCGTCTTTGAGCCCGCCCCTTCCGAGGAAAATGAAGCAGAGTGGCGGCGTCACCGTGAGCGCGATGGCCAGTGAGGCAAGGATGGAAAGAATGTACGCGATGCCGAGGGGGGCGAAGATCCGTCCCGCGAGGCCCGACATGGTGAGGACCGGAACGAATACGAGCGCCACGATGAACGTGGCGTACACGACAGCGCTTCGCACCTCGATGGACGCATCGAAGACGACGCGGATCGCCGGCCGCGGGTGAGGATCTCTGCGGTTCTCCTGCAGGCGCCTGAAGATGTTCTCCACATCGATGACCGCATCGTCGACCACCTCACCGATGGCAATGGCAAGCCCGCCGAGGGTCATCGTGTTGAGCGTGAACCCGAGGCGCTCCATTACGGTCACCGCCATGAGAAAGGGATAGCGGGATGGCCGTGCACGAGATGGCGGCCGTGCGGAAATTGAAAAGGAAGAGGAAAAGCACGAGAACGACAAGGACCGCCCCGATGATCAAAGACGTACGGATGTTGGCAAGCGCGGTTTCGATGAAATTGGCGGGGCGAAAGAGGTCAGACCGGACCTCCACTCCTTGCGTTCCGAGGGTGGCCTTAAGTCCGCCAAGGGCCTTTTCGACGGCATCGGTCACCTCCCGGGTATTTGCACCGTACTGGGCCTCGACCATGAGGATGACCCCCGGCTTACCATCGATTGCCGCTGCCACCAAAAGCGGGTGCGGGCGCTTCGGGCGACGTGTGCCAGTTGCCCCAGGGTCACGTTCACACCGTTCTGTTGCGCAACGACGGTAGCCGCGATCCTTTGTGGGGTAAGAGCCTGACCTTCCGCCTGCAGGACCCAGGCGCTGGTTGCCCGTATCTATGAAACCGGCACCGACAACGCCCGTGGCACGGCGGGCCGCGTTCAGAACGTCGTCCATGGCCACGGCATATTGCGTGAGGCTTTCCGTAGCGACCTGGACCTGGTATTGCTTCACATCCCCGCCGAAGACCGCAACATTGGCGACGCCCGGAACGGAGAGCAGGCGCAAACGCACTGTCCAGTCCGCGATGGTCCTGAGTTCCATCTGCGTTAACGTGCCTGACGTGAGGCCTACGGCCAGGACGGTGCTGGTTGAGGATGTAAGGGGCGTCATGACGGGGGGCTTTGACTCCCCGGGGCAATTGGCTGAGCACGCGGGTCAGGCGCTCGGCCACCACCTGCCTCGCCCGGTAGATGTCCGTCCCCATCCGGAAGGTCATAGTTATCACAGAGAGTCCCTGGATGGAGCCGGAGCGAAGGGATTCTATCTCCGGCACCCCGTTGATGGTTGTTTCAACGGGCGTGGTGACAAGGAGTTCCACCTGCTCCGCCGAGAGGCCCCCGGCGCTTCCGTCTGGATCTGCACCATCGGTGGAGCAAACTCGGGGAATACATCGTATTTGGCGTGGGACAAGGTATAAAGGCCATATCCGAGAAGCGCAAACGCGAGGGCGATGGACGATGCCCCGGCGGTGAAGGGAGAACCAAACGATACTATTGAGCATGCCGGCCTCTCACTCGCCTTCCGTGTCCCACCTGGATCCGGGAGCGGAACATCTCCGATAAAAGCTGCTGTGCCCCCTTCACGACGACCTTCTCTCCCGGGGAAAACCCTTTTGCTGCGACCCACCCGTTATCGGCCGGCAAGTCGGTAGGGACAATACGCTGGACGAACTCCTCCGGCCCGGTTTGAATATAGGCCCACGCCCTGCCCTGCCACCACACAGCGCTCGATTGGGGGATAAGAACACCGTTAACAGGCGGACCGGAAGGGAAGAAGGCAACGAGATTCATCCCGGGAATCAACCCCCGGGTATTCTCCGCTGCATACAGGTAGCCCGGCGCCTGTATGCGCGGATCGAGACGGGGAAGAGGGGACACCAACCGCGCAGTGATGTTCTTTCCCGGCAAAACCAAGTTTAACGGTCTGAGGCGCCGTTACCTCAACTCCTGCGGGGGGCGTCACCTGAATCAGGAGATCTTCTTGAGCGACGAGCTTGCGAAACCGGGAGGAATCGGCGATCAACCATCCTGCGACGACAGGACCCCATTGCTGGCGCACACCGCTCTCCACGAGCGTCAGGGAATTCCGTGCGGCGTTGACGGTTGCGCGATCGGAGCGTGCTGTTCCTTCCGCGGCCTCAAGTGCCTTGAGGGAGGCATTTCGGTCCTCTTTGTAAAGGGCCGACAACCGTTCGTATTCTGCATTGGACACGGCGAGAAGGTTTCGCGCTTTTTCGAACTGCGCCTTTGCAGTGACATAGTTTGTCCTCAGGGTGTTCAACTCCTGCATGGACAGCACGATGGCCGCACCGCGCACCTCCTGCCTGCTCACCGCCACTTCCAATGCCGACACTGCAATCCCGTTCTTTGCCGCCTCTTCGGCGGGCATCCTTATCGTGATCACGCCGTGTGCCGTGCTTACCCTCGCCGTCGCCTTGACGGGACGTTCGCGCTCAGCCTCTGTCTTTAGTGCATGACGGCCGTGCAGAAAACCCCAGACGAGCGCCGCAACGGCGAGGGGCGACCACGATGACAAACAGTGTGCGTCTTGTTCTTGCGTTCATTTAAGGCCGCTCCTTGAGCATGTCTGCGGCAGGCTGATCGGACGAAGGGAGCCCGCGAACCAGCCAGGTGGGTTCCAGGGGTTTCTGAACAGCATTTTCGAGGGCGCCAAGAGACGCCTGAGCACGGTCGAGCGCCGTCAATTGCGCCCGTGCCGCTACTACGGTCTGCAGGGCGCTACCTGTCAATGAAAGCCTGTCACTCTCACCGTGTTCGAAGGACCGCTTCGCGAGCACCTCTTTATCCCTGGCCAGTTTCAAGGCTTTTGAGGCTTCGGCGAGTTCGACCAGCGCCGACCGGTATCCGGCGAGAGCCCTTGCCGTTTCACCGATCACCTGTGCCTGGAGCGCGAGGAACCTCTCCTCGGCCTGTTTGCGCCCGGCCTCAGCCTCTGCGATCGGTCCCCGGTTGCGGCTGACAGGCAGCGTGAGAGAGACGCCGATGGTGTATTTGTTCGTTCCGGTGTCGAAGTTGTAGCCCGGCTGCCAGTCGATATTCGGGTACTGCTTCGCAATTTCCAACCTGTAAAAGTTGCCTCCGAGACTGCATACTCGGCAAGGGAACGCCTTATATCGAGCCGGTTGAGCACGGCAGCCCGCTCAACCTCCTCGAAGCCGGGGGCGACTGCAACAGGATGGTCGAATCCCGGCCAGGAGAGTTCAATGTTTTCAAAGGCCGTCACGGATACGCCGATAGCGGAGGCAAGATCGACCCTTGCCTGTGCAAGCCGACCCTCGGCCGTATGGATGGCAAGCCTCGCATTAGCGAGCTCGATGAGTGCGGTGTCGAGGTCGGGTCGCGGGATCTCACCGACATCGAAACGCCGTTGTACGAGCTCCGCCATTCGTGTCCGCAGCTCCTCTTCCGCGCGAAGCAGATCGACATTTCGTTTCGCTATGAGAAGGTTTGCAAGCGCGAGGCGGAGCCGGGCACGGACCTGCCACGCAACTTCCGCAAACTGGATCCGGGCCGCGTCGACTGACCTTTCGGCGACCTGAACACGCAGATCACGCTTGCCGGCCGTTTCCATGGGAATTGTCGGGACAATGGAAAGTATCCAGGGGTTTGGCGGGTTGTTGAATGCCCGGCCGACAGCGGCAGCAACGCGAGGATCAGGACGCTGTCCTGCGGTGATGACCCTTGCTTCGGCGAGCCTGACACCCGCTGCCGCGAGTGCGAGGTCCTGGTGATAGTAGAGCGAGGCGAGGGTGAGTATCGAAGGGTCCCACATGGCGGGTGGCCAGGATGGAAGGGCATGGCCCAAGTTTTGTTCCACGAAGACCCTCAAGCCGGGATTGTCCAGGGCTCGTTTCTCGAAACTCTTCGCCGTGTTCACGGGCGAAATCGGGTTGGGCCGGTAGACTGCACAACTCCAGATTGCCATTGCAATCAAGACAATTGCGAGACTGACCTTCATCATAAGAGTATCTAATCATTCGCGGTAGTGGCTACAAGAGACGGCAGGCATTAAACAATATCCCTATAGACAGTGCCTCTCATCTGCATGGGCGCATCTTGCGTCTATTGAGGATCTTTTCGTTGTAATTGGGCCAATGGCCCGATTAATTTTTGGTATATCCGGTCGTTCCGTATTGTGTATCGGGTACGGACACTTTAAAATTAGAAAAAGCAGAGAGGTGACGTATCATGAAAAGATTTTTTGTAGTTTCAACAATAGTTTTGGCCGTCATTTTCTTATTTCTTTCCGGCCTGTCCTTTGCACAGGGGAAAAAGGGGGGAGGAGGCTGGGGTCCGGGAACGGCGTATAACAGGCTGTACGATCCGAACACCATGGAGAAATTGAAGGGGGAGATCGAAACAATAGAGCCGTTTACCCCCCGTAAAGGCATGAGCCAGGGAATTCACCTGGTCCTGAAGACTGACACGGGATCGATCCCCGTTCAGCTGGGACCATCCTGGTACATTGAAAAGCAGAACCTTACATTGACGGTTGGTGATAAGGTTGAAATAACCGGTTCGCGGGTCACTTTTGACGACAAACCCGCTATAATCGCTGCGGAGATCAAGAAAGGCGATAAGGTTTTAAAACTGAGAAATCAGGATGGTACACCGGTATGGAGCCGCCGGGGATCGAGATAAACCAGGCCGGAGTAACAGCCGAAATTGATCGATCCTATTTTTCCCGATGGAAAGGCCAGGCCATGAGGCCCCCTTCCATCACCTTCACATTCCTCCAGCCGTTCGCCTCCAGGACACGGGCAGCTTCGTACCCGCGGAGAGATATCTTGCAATAGCAGATTATCTCCGCGTCCCTATCCTGCGGAAGCTCGTTGAGCCTCTTACGAAGCATTCCGATAGGGATAAGTGTCTCGCCTATCCCAAGGCGCATCTGTTCGTACTCATCAGGGCCGCGTGCATCGAGAAAGAATGCCTTCTCCCTGTTGTCTATTTTTTTCTTCACATCCGCACACGAGATGCCTTTCATGAACCCGCGCATTTTATTCTGGATGATATGCGCAGAGGCTATGCCATGATCGATCGCCAATGAGAACGGAGGGGCATACGGGAGGTCAGCATTGATCATGTCATCGATGGTCAGGGACCCCTTGATCGCCATTGCCCATTGAGCGATCTGCTTGCTGACGTCCCCAAGGCCAACGCATTGGGCGCCCAGCACACGTCCGGAGGACCTTTCGACGACGAGCTTCGACACGAGCATTTTCCCCTGCATGAAGCCGGGTTTATCGGGACTAGCATTTATCACGGTCTCGATATCCATGAATCCCGCGTCCCGCGCTGCCTTTTCCGAGAGCCCCGTCGATCCGGCCGTATAATCGAAGACCTTGCATATGCCCGTCTGGATCGTCCCCGGGAAACTGGCCCGGTTGCCTGCCGCTGCGTTTTCTCCCGCCACCCTGCCCTCGAGGTTGGCAAGATCACCGTAGGGCGCGAGGACCTTTTTCCCGGTGATAAGGTTCGTCACCTCGATGCAGTCGCCGACCGCGTATATATCGGGGTCAGATGTCTGCATGTAACGATCGACAGCGATACCGCCCGTCTCTCCGATCACTATTCCTGCATCCCGGGCAAGCATGGTATTCGGGCTGACTCCTATCGCAACGACCGCCAATTCACAGGGAAGTTCGGTTCCGTTGCTGAGCTTGACCCCGGTGAGCCTGCCGTCCTCGCCGAGGAACGCGGCAAGTCCATTTTGTGTAATGACATTGGCATTTCTGCTCTTCACATGGTTCTCGACAAGCTTTGCCATCTCCCAGTCGAGAAACGTGAGGAGCTGGGGAAGAAGCTCGACGATCGTGATCTCGATCCCGGCGAGCTCGAGCGCCTCGCTCGTCTCCATGCCGATCAAGCCGCCGCCGATTATGACAGCCTTCCTGATCCTGCGTTCATCCCGCACACGCCTTAAAAAATCGGCATCCCGCATAGACTGAAGGGTCGTTATACCGGAGAGTTCGACTCCGGGAACCCGGGGATACCGGGGAGAGGAACCTGTCGCCAGGATGAGCTTGTCGTAGCCGACCTCCTCGGTCTCTCCCGTGACGAGGTCCCGGCATGTTACCCGTTTTTCCTGCCTGTCTATATGGACCGCCTCGGTCTGGGTCTTCGCCACGATACCCTTCGCGCTTATGTAAAATTTCGGGTCCCGCGTCACGCCTGTCGGCGTGGCAAGAAGCATGTTCCTGTCGTCGAAAACACCGCCGACATAATAGGGATACCCGCACGATGCCATGGAGAGGTCCGGGTCTTTCTGGATAATGACGATCTCCGCCTCTTCGTCCATTCTCCGTGCCCGCGCGGCAGCTTTGGGACCCGCGGCAGAACCGCCTATCACGACTATTTTTTTTCTGTCATTCATTTAATCTTTCCCCTTTTCAACAGATTCCGCATGAAGCCTATATATGCATTGAACAGCGTTATATCAATGGTTATCTATTCACGCCTGGCAGGTTTGGGTCTATTCTCTTTTCCGGCAAACCATCCCTCGCCGGCGTCGGGGAACGAATCGAAACGGGGAACGTAGGGCCTTATATCGAGAAGCGGCGTATCATCTATAATATCAAGGCCCTTCACCTCGAGCCTGTTTGCCTCCCTCTTCATTAGCCGGACGATATTTATCCCAATATAGTTGGGCCGGGCGGGATGGCGGGATGCAAAAATGCCGTGGGGCAGATCATCGAGCAACATCGGCCGCACCATCTCGACAGGTCCGGCCCTGTCCAGGAGATAGATAAGGTAAACGTGCGAGAACTTTTCAATGTCTTGCAGGCCCTCGGCATATTCCGGGAACACCTCGACCCAACCTGTCATGTCGGGCCTGAATATGCCCTGGATGGGTGCCTCATCCTTCGTTTTATAGGGGGAATGGATGATGCCCAGCGGCACCAAGTTGCTTTTCATTACCATGTGCCCGTCCCTATGATCATAAAATATTATCCCCATTTCCCAGGCAGGTGCGCCGCATCTGATATTTTACGGCAATCACTATACGAAAAATTATGATGGAACTGTCTATTATGCCTTTGGACCGGACATATACCGCGCCAAATGGTTCATTATGGCTTTTTTGAGGCCTGTCGCACCCAGATTCGAGCAATGAATCTTGTACTCGGGAAGCCCTCCCAATGCCTTGACGATATCCATATCATCAAGCATCATGGCTTCGTCGAGGTCCCTGCCGATCGCGAGTTCTGTCATGACACTCGCACAGGCGATCGAAGCAGGGCATCCCCGGATCTGATAGCGCGCTGCGACGATGACATTTTCTTCAACCTTAATGAAGACCCGCAAGAAATCCCCGCAATTGGGGTCGCCAATTTCCCCAACCCCGTCGTGGTTGTTTATGATGCCCACATTGCGGGGATTCTCGAAATGGTCCATGACAATTTCAGTATATTCGTTCATAGTGAAAAACCTTTCCCGGAGCGGATGACACAATGCATCCGCTCCGCTGATGGACCTGGCGCATTAATGATCACATGTGTTGGCGCCGGTGACGAGTGTTCCTTGCAAATAATTCACAACAGCCTGGCGAGGGTCAACCTCCTGCGCCCCTGTTACAACCTTGACACCCTGTTCGGCAAAAAGCTGCTGGGCGCGGCTTCCCATTCCGCCGGCTATTATGAATTTGACGCCCTGCTGCGCTAGCCATGGCGGCAGGATACCCGGTTCATGGGGCGGGGGTGTTACGAATGTCTCGCCGACGATCGTGCCGTTCTCATCGGCATCGTACAGGGCAAAAGATTCACAATGTCCGAAGTGCATGCACAGCTTGCCTTCGTTTGTAGGTACTGCAAATTTCATGATATCTCCTTTCACGGGGATATCCCCCTGGCCCGCGCCACTGGAGGGTATGACAGAGCTTTCTCCATTCGATGGTTTTGTCGTGGGCCGGGGAATATCCGCAGTCTCCGACGGATACTTGGATATTATCTTATCCACTATCGCTTCAAAATGTTTTGCGGCATCCGTGTTTATATATGCAAGGACATAGGGTTCCCCGCTGTCGCCGCTTTTCACGATCTCCGGGTCGAGCGGTACGGAGCCCAGGAACGGGACGTTCATCCTGTCCGCTAATTCCTTCCCTCCTCCTTTCGAGAAAATATCGACCTCCTTGCCGCAATGAGGGCAGATGAAACCGCTCATGTTCTCGACGATACCCGCAACCGGCAGTCCGAGCTGGCTGCAGAACGTCACGCACTTGGCGACGTCGATCGTCGCGACCTGCTGGGGAGTCGTCACGATAACGGCGCTTGCCCTTTCCTTGATAAGCTGTCCCACGGAAAGGGGTTCGTCGCCCGTCCCGGGAGGAGCGTCGATGACGAGATAATCCAGGTCCCCCCACATGACATACTGAAGAAATTGTTTGATCACGTTGTATTTCAGGGGTCCTCGCCATACTATGGGCTGATCGTCATGCTCGATGAGAAGCCCCATGGATACGACGTGCAGCTTGGGATACGCCTCGATCGGGATGATCTCGTTGTCTTTTACGCCGACCTTGTGGCCGGCGATGCCCAGCATCTTCGGTATGCTCGGCCCGTGGATGTCGACATCGAGAAGCCCCACTCTCTGGCCCTGCGCAGCGAGGCTCAGCGCAAGGTTTACCGCGACCGTGCTCTTGCCCACCCCGCCCTTGCCCGACAGGACCATAAGCGTTCTTCCTATCCTGCTCAGATTTTGCTGTAAGATCAGGTCGTCCATTTCATTGTCCGGTGCTGTGTGTCCACACTCTGCCATATCTTTACTCCTTGTAAAAAGATTTTATATGTTCCGCGATCCCGCCGATCGCATGACTGGCGGGACTGTCGGGAGCATATTCTACAATGGCCTTGCCCTGGCGCTGGGCCTCCGAGATCTCCGTGTCATAGGGTATCTCGCCAAAGACCAATACTTTATTTTCCCTGCAATAATTTACGATTGTCCCGGTATGGTCCGGATTGATATCGCTCTTGTTTACGACGCATGCCGCGGGGATCGTGAAATGCCGGGTAAGCTGCACGATCCTTTCCAGGTCGTGAATCCCGGATGCTGTCGGTTCGGTCACAATAACGGCAAGCGATGTTCCCGTTATGGACGCTATGACAGGGCATCCTATACCCGGCGGGCCGTCGATGAGGATCCCTGACAGTCCCGCGCTGAGCGCTTTTTCTTTCGCCTCCGTCCTGACCATCGTGACGAGTTTCCCGGAATTCTCCTCTCCGGGTAAAAGTTCTGCGTAGACAAAGGGTTCTCCGGTCGCCGTATCGCAAACATAGCAGTGCCCGGCGAGCGGCGTTGTAAATGTCACTGCGGATGCGGGGCAATAATAGTGACAGGCGCCGCACCCTTCACACGATACCGGATCGACAACATAGTCGTCAGAGATCGCACCGAAGCGGCACGCATCCCTGCAAATACCGCAGGTGGTGCACTTTTCGGGTAGTATCGCTGCTTTTTTCCCCGCAAAAAACTTTTTTTCCTCGAGAATGCGCGGGGACACGACAAGGGAGAGGTTCGCGGCATCCACGTCACAGTCGACGAGGGCCTTGTTCTTCAGGAGATATGCAAGGGAGGCAACAACCGATGTCTTACCCGTTCCGCCTTTTCCGCTCACAATGACAACTTCTTTCATGACCGGGCCTCCCGGACATTGACAGTGCGCGAAGAAAGAAGCGCTATTACTCCTTCCGCAAGGGATTCATAAATATCCCTGTAGCGGGGTATAGATTCGAGGATGATGTCGCCGCGCGAGTAATGGCGGGCGATATCCGTATCTTCGGGGATGACCGCCAAAACGGGAATATCGTTCGCCTCGAGATATGTGTTCAGGGGAATGTAGTCCCCGCTGTGCCTGTTGATGACGACCCCGATCGGAATATCGAGCCACCTTGCAACATCTATCGCTATTATGAGGTCGTGCAGACCAAACGGCGTCGGCTCGGTCACCATGATGACGGCATCGGAACCATTGAGAGCGGCTACAACCGGGCATGATGTTCCCGGTGGAGCGTCCAGTATCTGGAGGTACACATCACGATGACGATCTTTGACTTTCTTGATAAGCGGCACGGCCATTGCTTCCCCGACATTCAATACGCCGTGGACAAAGTCAATATTCCCGGCCGCAGTCCCTTCTTCAATAATGCCTATGTCGCGTTGCCCTTCCGTCATGGCGCCTGCCGGGCACAGTGACGTGCACAACCCACAGCCGTGGCACAAACCGGGAAATATCAGCGTATCTCCGGGCAGGTTAACGATGGCGTGAAATTCGCAGTGCGACCCGCATTCTCCACAACTTGTACATCTGCTTTGGTCAACGACAGGCACCATAACCTTCGCGGCACCCGTTTTTCTGATCTGTGGTCTGAGAAAGATATGACCATTTGGCTCCTCGACGTCACAATCGAGGTATTGTACATTTTGGCCGGCTTCGGCAAGAAACGCGGCAAGGTTCACGGCTACCGTCGTTTTCCCTGTACCGCCCTTGCCGCTGGCCAGCGTAATGGTCATACCGGAAACATCGATCATAACGCCCTCACCATTTTTGTCCCGCATTGTGGGCATACCTGTTCAAAGCAGGGGACACCCCGCACATGCGGGGCCCGTGTTCCGCATTGCGGGCACTCGCATTCACCCTGGGTTCCCGTACCCCGGCCTCCCATTCGGCCTCGTCCGGTCCCTGATCCGCCTGCTGCGTTGGCTGCACCGCGACCGGCGCCCTGCCCCTTCACAGGCCCTTTTCCCAATGGCCCTGTCCCATCTTTACCTGGCATGATACATACCTCCTTTTTACCCTTCCGGCTATTCTCCCCGCACAATGGGTGCAGAAGGGTCTCGACACCATTCTTCTATGGAGCCATCGAAGATCGACACCTTTTCATAACCGAGCACTTCGCTCAACATGAACCACCATGTCGGTGAGAATTTGCCGGTGCAACACAAAAGAACGATCTCTTTTTTTCTGTCCGTTCCGACAACCCTCGCTGCTTGCCCGGCGATTTGTTTCCGGTCCGCATACGTTCCGTCTTTGTTAAAAGCGAGGGTGTAAGGCAGATTCACGCTTCCCGGTATATGTCCTTGTCTGGCTGCACCGGGGTCCTTCACTTCACCGGTGAAGTAACTGTGTAATCTCGTATCGACAATGGCTGCGCGCCGCATTTTTTCCTTCAGGCAGTCTTTCGAGCACAGGACCTTTTCGTTCCATTTGCAGCAAAAAGGTCGCGGCGCGGCCTTCACCCATCCCTTTTCCACGGGATTTCCTTCGCCAATCCAGCGTGCATATCCGCCGTCGAGAATTGCGATTGTCGATATCCCGGCATATTTCATGGTCCATGCGACCCGTGCGGGATGCGCCCGGTCAAGGTCGGTTTCGGTCTTGCCGGCAATGACAACGATGCTGTCCGGCCCAATACCCACCGAACTTAGGTTTTCTTCTATATCATCCTTCGGAGGAAGCTGACATGAAATGCCTTTCTCCATAGTTCGCCAGGCATTATACGTCAGGCTAACGGACCCGGGTATATGACCTTCCCTGTATTCCTCAACTTTCCTGATATCAACGACGACGAGGCCGGAAGTACCCTTATTTTTCACCAGCCATTGCGCCGTTACAACCGAAGGTATTATTTCCGTTGGATATGCTTTGGGCGCATTCACTGAGCTCGCGAGCAACAGAGCTATTACCATTGAAACAATAGCCAGGTATTTCATGATCCCTCCCTGTGCTGATCATCATTCCTCGAATTGTCTCGATATTGTGCCATGGCTTTAATCTCACCAGTGTCCCTCGACGTCGGCACCGGAGAGTTTGGAAAGTTTCCCGTTCCTGTACGAGTCGATAGCTTCCCGGACGGTCATGTTCGTTGCCGTGAAAACATCGACGCCTGCTGCCGACAAGACACGGAAGGCGTTGGGCCCGAGATGCCCGCTTATGACCGTCTTCGCACCGGCATTGATAACATTTTGAGCTGTCTGGATACCGGCCCCCTGGGCTGCATTCATATTTTGGATATTTTCAAATATGTCCTGTGTTTGAGTTTCCGGGTTAAAGACAAGTATCTTCTTTGCCCGTCCAAAGCGCTCGTCAACCATACCGTCGAACGCGCCATCTGCACTGGTTATCGCTATTTTCATAGATTCTCCTTCTTGTGTTCCTTCCGAGAGAGATTGGGCGGCCTGTGCAACAGCTTCAGCCGAAGCACACCCTTCACCCCAATCCTTTCGCCATCGGCAGGGGCGTACCATTTCCTCCCGGAACGCTACGTTTCCCCCTTCGATCCTGAGCGCCTTGCCGTTTATCACGGCATCAGCTATCTTTTGATGGGCCGTATTGATGAGACGATGAAATGTAGGCTGGGAGACCTCCATTTGCGCGGCCGCTTTTTCCTGCGGGTACCCGAGAAGGTCTTTCAGCCGCATGGCTTCCACTTCATCCTGCCCGATCACGATTTCACGAATATCCCCGAGAGGAATGCCGGCTGGCTTAAAGTAGATCGTTTTCGGCTGGAAACCGATTCGCCTCTTACAGGTTCGTCTTGGCATATGTGTTATCTCCTTCTATAAATGAATATATATTCATATTGAACTCTTGTCAATAAAAATTATGAATATAAATTCACAATAAACTAGGTTATACTCTACGCGATATACAGTCTGACCAAATGATTTTAGATAAAGGAGACAGCATGGATTACCAAAGTATCATCACTACGGTTCGGGATAATATCGCTACGATCACCCTCAACCGCCCTGACAATATGAACACTTTTACCACACTTATGGCGACAGAGCTCAATCATGCCCCTTCGCACGCTTGATAATGAGGATGCTGTCCGGGTGATCATCCTGAAGGGCGCCGGAAAGGCCTTTTGTGCCGGGATCGACGTCAGTGAATTCCCCGGCAAGACGGCGATGGAATACCAGGAATGGATCGGGATGATGGGAAAAGCCATGATCACCATGAACGACCTGAAAAAACCCGTTATCGCCGAGGTACAGGGGATCGCCGCCGCGATAGGGGCGGGACTTGTGGCTGCAGCGGACCTTGCCATCGTGTCGGAAAGGGCCCGTTTTGGCCTGACTGCGATCAATGTCGGCCTCAATTGCATTGGCCCCGCCATCCCCGTCTCGCGCTGCGTCGGGAGAAAGAGGGCCCTCGAACTCCTCTTCTTTGGGGACATGATAGATGCGGCCGAGGCGCTCCAAATGGGGCTTATCAACCGCATTGTCAAGCATGACGAACTGGACGGCAAGACTCATGAATGGGCGCAGCAGTTGGCCGACAAGAGTCCCCTTGCGATCGAAACGGCAAAGAAGGCATTTTTATACCGCCGCCGACATGGAATACCATAAGGCCTTCGAGCATGTGACCTCGGCGCTCGCGCGCCTGTGCACCACCGAAGATGTCGGTGAGGGCATTGCGGCCTTCTTTGACAAGAGAAAGCCAAGCTGGAAAAGACGTTAATCGGGGAATCCTGCCATGACACAAACCAAGGCCTTGCTTTTTGCATCGATCTCATTCGTTATCTGGATCATCATGCCCGGTATCTGGACATCAGGGAATGCCCATGAGAACACCATCGCCAGCGATACGCGAAGCCTTATCAACCTCAAAAAGTTTCCCGAGCGCCCGTCGGATTTCAACCGCAAGCTGAAGCCGTACGTCGCGAGGATCATTCAAAGACACGGGCACGAAGAATGGAAGGCCGTGGTGCTGACAAATGAACTCCACCATCACATGGGGCTGCACTCGATCGTGGGCGCGAAAATGGGTATCAGGGCGCGTGAATTGCTCAGGGCGCCGTTTGATACGATCACCGTTGTCCTCGTATGCGGGCCTCAAAACCACCTGGCAGCTGCCTCAACGACGGCATCCAGGTATCTACGGGCGCAAGCCTCGGCAGGGGGGCAATCCTGGTGATATAGATTGGCCCACGACGACCCCCGTGCCGATTTCATATCGGGAAAAAAGAAAGTCACTTTGAAGCTCAGGGAGGAGATAGTCAGCGACATTAATAGGATGATCAAGGAATGTTCCGAAAAGCATACTTTTCAATCACAACAGTATTTTAATGAACTCGACAGGCTAATCTATTGAGTCCTGGTTACAATGGGACAGGGCATTTCTCTTTGAAGAGACCATGGGAGTTTTCCCATAATTCCGAAATTGTCAACTGAGTACCGGATATCAACGTACACACGGTTCACTACAGCTATAACCGGTAGGGGGGGCTTTGTGTTTATCCGGACTATACCCCCTTTTTCTAAAAAGAATGCTTTTTCAGGCATTCGCCACAATGTTGTAACTATTTTGTAACTAACGACCCCTCAAATACCCTCTCAGAATCCAAACATAACCCAAAGATGAGAAATTTTAAAAAGCCTGTAATGTGTTGATATTAGCGCATTTATAGAATTTGGTATAGTGTACTACGAATCCAAAGGTTAGAGGTTCGATCCCTCTCGGGCGCGCATTTTACTTCGATAAGTTACAAACCACACTGAAATTTCACAACCTTGTCGTGCTACCTTATAGCTACCCTTTGAATGTTTTTTGGTTCTGTTGAGACGAAGACAGGATCTTCTGAAGATTGAGGTAAATCCTTATTAATTCTCATCATCGGACGGGCAGCTCTCTTCCATGCGCCAGGCGGGATACACCGAGACGACCGTGCCGGGTGAAACAGTCTGTCTCAACATTGAAACACATTTCTTTTGGTGTATGGATACAATACGTAATACTTTCGAGGCATTATCAGGATGTTTACGTGCGGCATGGTTATTGCTCTTTTTATTATGGCTATATCTCTGTTAAGATGGAAACAACGGCTTTGCGGTCCGGGTGATCGAAAAGCGCAACTGCCCACGATCGAGATGAAAGGAATCTTTCAATGTCCCACAAAAAGATTCTCCTTGTAGAGGATGAGGCCCCTTATAGCCGTTGCCCAGAAGAAGGTCCTCGAGAAGTACGGGTATGCGGTCGTAACCGCTCACTCCGGAAGAAGAAGGCCATAGAGGACGGTCCGTTCCACCCCGGGCATCGACCTCATCCTCATGGACATCAACCTCGGGAAGGGGAAGATGGACGGCACGGAGGCCGCGGAGGTCATCCTCAGGGACCACGACATTCCCGTCCTCTTCCTGTCCAGCTACACACAGCCCGAGATCGTCGAGAAAACAGAAAGGATCACCTCCTACGGCTATGTCGTCAAGGATTCTGGCGAGACCGTCCTCAACGCATCGATAAAGATGGCGTTCAAACTCTACGAGGCGCACCAGAAGGTCACGCAGAATGCGGAACAGTTCCGCGCCGTCACCAATACCGTCGATCGACGGCTTCTGGCTCATCGATACGGAAGGCCGCATCCTGGACGTCAACGAGGCTTACTGCCAGATGACCGGCTACGGCCGCGACGAACTCCTCGCAATGTACATCCCCGACCTTGACGCGGGTCGAAGACGCCGACATGGCCAGGGAGCACATGGCGAAGGTCATTGAAAAGGGCTCCGACCGTTTCGAGAGCAGGCACCGCTGCAAGGACGGACGGACAATCGACGTCGAGGTGAGCACAATACTGACGGGGGAACAGAAGCTCCTTGTCTTCATTCAAAACATCACGGACCGGAAGAAGGCACAAAAGGCCCTGGAGCTGCAATCGGCCATTACGGAAACGGTGGGCGAAGGCATCTTCCTGATAGGTGTCGAGGACAACATCATCAAGTGGGCGAACTCGAAATTCGAGAAGATGTTCGGCTACGGTCCGGGCGAGATGACGGGGATGCATGTCGACAGGGTGAATGCGCCCACGGACAGGACACCGACGGAAACAAGGATATCGATCGTCGACGTGCTTCTCGAAAAAGGGGAATGGCACGGGGAAATAAAGAACGTAAAGAAGGACGGGACGCATTTCTGGTGCTATATCCGTGTCTCCCTGTTCGACCATCCCGAGTTCGGACGGGTCATGGTATCGGCGCATACGGACACCACGGGGCTCAAGCAGGGGGAGCAGGAACTGCGGGAAAGCAAAGAGACGTTCCGCGCAATTGCCGATTACACATACGACTGGGAAAACTGGGTTGGACCGGATGGCAGGCTGATCTGGATAAATCCCGCCGTCGAGCGTTTGACCGGGTACAGCGTAAAAGAATGCCTTGCCATGAAGGATTTCCCTCTGCCCATCATCGAAGACACCGACAGGGAGCGGGTTGCTGTTGATTTCTCAGAAGCGGTTAAGGGAGCCTCTGGCGATGGGGTCGATTTTCGTGTCCGCTGTAAAGACGGCACGGTTAAATGGTTCTCTGCATCGTACCAGCAAATCTACGATTCAGCAGGAAAACATCTTGGCCACCGATCGAGCATACGCGACATTAACGACCGGAAACATGCGGAGGAGACAGTTCAGCGGGATCTCGAGGCCATGATGGTTTTGCACAAACTCAGTTTGTCGAGCGCCCTTCCCGGAACCCTGTCAGAGTTGCTCACCGGGATTGTCGATGCCGCGATCGCAATCACCTCGGCCGACTTCGGGAACATCCAGCTGTTGGACCCTGAGACCGGCCGTCTCCGGGTCGTTGCGCACCGCAACCTCCCGGACTGGTGGCTTGCGTTCTGGGAGACGGTCAGCGAAGGAGAGGGGGGTGTGCGGCACGGCGCTTCAGGACGAGGAACGGGTCATCGTTCCGGACGTGGAGCAGAGCCCGATCTTTGTCGGAACGCCGGCACTCGAGATCCAGCTGCGGGCCGGCATCAGGGCGGTCCAGTCGACCCCGCTCAGGAGCAGGGATGGCAGGATCATCGGCATGTTCTCCACGCATTTCAAAAAGCCGCTCAGGCCGGACGACCGCCAGATACGACTGCTCGATCTGCTCGCCCGACAGGCTGCCGACCTGGTCGAGCAGGGCCGGTATGAGGCGGATCTCAAGCAGAGCGAGGAAAGGTATCGCACCCTGTTCGAGGCTGCTGCGGACGGCATCGTTATTCACGACACCCGGGGCAGGAACATCGCTGCCAATCCACGTGCCTGTGAAATGCTGGGATACAGCCGTAACGAACTGCTGGCCATGTCATTATCCGACCTGATCCCGCCGGAAGAGCTTCAACAAAATCCGCCGCGGCTGAGCGATGCCCTCGCGGGTCGGCCTGTATGTTACGAACGTAAACTGCGGCGAAAGGACGGAACCCTTATCGACATCGAGATCAGGGCTGGTCGGGTCATGGAAGACAAAATACAGGCTTTCTGGCGGGGACATCACGGAACGCAAACGCGCCGAGAAAGCCTTGCGCCTTGAGCAGGAACGTCTCGCAGGGCATCTTGAGAGGAACCAATACCGGGGACATGGGAATGGAATCTGCAAACCGGGGAAGTCGTGTTCAATGAACGATGGGCCGAGATCATCGGCTATACCCTGGAGGAGATCTCTCCCCGTTTCCATCGAGACCTGGGAAAAGTTCTGCCACCCGGAGGATCTTAAGGTCAGCGGTGGACCTGTTAGAGAGACATTTTCCGGGGCGATCTGGATTATTATGAGTGCGAAGCACGGATGCGGCACAAGAGCGGCGAGTGGGCCTGGGTGCTGGACCCGGGGGCAGGTGATCACATGGGCGAGCAACGGCAGGACCGCTCATGATGATGGGCACACACCAGGAGAATCACCGGCCCGCAAGCAGGCCGAGGATGACATCAAATCCTCCCTCCATGAGAAAGAGGTCCTCTTAAAAGAGATCCACCACCGGGTGAAGAAACAACCTCCTGGTCGTCTCGAGCATTTTGAACCTCCAGTCGGATACGATCATGGACAGGAAGGCAAAGGACCTCATTGAGGACTGCCGTCAGAGGATACATGCCATGTCCATCATCCACAACAGACTGTATAGTTCTGAGAGCCTCTCCCGCGTCAGCTTCAAGGGGTACACCGAGGAGCTCCTCGCAGACATTGCCCGCTCCTACGGGACCCGCCCCGGGGATGTCGCTCTCGTGACCGGACGTCGGTGACATCACATTCGACATCGAGACCGCGATACCGCTCGGGCTCATCATGAACGAGCTTGTCTCGAATGCCATGAAGCACGCCTTCTCCGGGGAGAGAAAGGGTACCATTAGGGTGAACATCCATGAACACGAGGGCAGATTCCTTCTGACGGTCAGGGATAACGGCGTAGGCTTCCCGGAAGGGATCGATTTCACCGCCACCGAATCCTTAGGGATGCAGCTCGTCGTCACCCTCGTGGAACAACTCGACGGGAGCATAGATCTTATAAGGGGCAACGGGACGGAGTTCAGGGTTACCTTTGGGGCCGGGGCATGAGGCACAATACAACGCAAAGCATAACGGCGGAAATCCCGTTAAGATGCTATGAAATATTCATTTTTCAAATCCATACGCACCACACCTTATCTTGCTGGTTTTGATAGCGGTCCTTCCGGCCCTTGTCATTCATTGTCTACAACGGGGTAATACAAAAACAACACGACATACGCGAAACAGAAAGCAATGCCATGCGCGTCCTGACAGGCCTTGCATACGCCCATGAATATGCGGTCGAGAGCACCCACCAGTTCCTCTCTATCCTCGCCCAGATGCCCCGATGTACAGAACCTGAACCTCCCCGCGTGCAACCGGCTGTTTGGCAAACTTCTCAAAGATAACCCGCTGTACTCGAACATCTTCCTGGCAAATGATAGGGGAATGTTGGTTGCCAGTGCCAAACCGTTTACCCCTTTCAGCGTGGAACACCGGAAATTCTTCCGGGACACGATGCAATCACGACGCTTCTCGGCCGGAGAGTATGTGAAAGGCGTTATCGTGAGGCGTTCCGTGTTCCACTTTTCTTATCCCGTCCTCGATGCGCACAAAAACATGAAAGGTCTTGTCGCGGTAGCTGTCGACCTTGCAAGCTACGGCAATGTCTTTGCCATGGCAAAATTGCCTGAACACTCCGTCCTGGCAATCTCTGACCATAACCACACGATCCTTTACCGGTACCCTAATCCCGAAAAGTACATCGGCTCAAAGGCCCTGCAGGAAAATGTAAAGTCTTTTGCCGGGGAAGAGGAACAAGGTCTCTTCAGAGGCACCGGGTTTGAAGGGGTGCCCCGCCTGTTCGCCTTTAAACAGTTTCGCCTCGGGCCCGGTCAGCCGTTCTACATGGTCATGCGCGTAGGTATCTATGAGAAAGAGGCCCTTGCCTCCATGAAACGCAATTTCCTCATAAACATCGCCCTCCTGTGGTTTGCATTCATCGCCGCTTTGCTGCTGTCCTGGGTACTCGGCAGCGCGATTATTACCCGGAGGATGAACAGAGTCATAGAAGCATCCACGCAGCTTGGACATGGCGACCTATCGGCCCGCACCGGTTTGCACCATAGCGAAAGCGAATTCGGCCAACTCGCCGCTGCGTTCGACGGGATGGCGACGGCCCTGGAGCAAAAAGAAGCGGAACGTTTGTCTTCCGAACAAGCCCTCAGGAGGAGTGAGGAAAAGTTCCGTTCCCTCGTCGAACACCTGCCACAGAATGTCTTCATAAAGGACAGCTTTTCCCGGTATATCACCTGCAACCGGCATTACGCCCGGGGGCTCGGGCTGGAGATAGAAGACATAGTCGGGAAGACGGACTATGAATTCCATCGAAAAGAACTGGCGGATGGGTACCGGGCGGATGATCGGAAGGTTATCGAATCCGGCAAGGCCATCTCCCTCGAGGAGAAGTACGTCCGCTCCGGTGAAGAGCGCTGGGCATGGACAACGAAGGTCCCGTTCCGCAACCAGCAGGGAGATGTCATCGGGGTGATGGGCATATTCGAGGATATCACGGACAGGAAGACTCTTTCGGAGAAACTCTTTCACGAACAGGAGCGCCTCCGCATCATCTTCGACGCCTCGCCCTCGGGCATTATCCTCGTGGACCCGTCCGGTATCATCACCTTCGCTAACCAGAGGATGGCCGACATGTTCGGTTGTGCCCTGGATGAGCTCGTCGGCTCCTCGTATCCGTCCCATGTCCATCCGGACCAGCGGTCCACGGGTGACGCAAGGATGCGCCAGCTCATACGGGGAGAGGTGGACAGCGTCAACACAGAACGGTATTACATCCGCAAGGACGGTACCGGTTTCTGGGGATATTTGAGCGGCCGCCGCCAGGCTGACGAGAGCGGAACCTTTGTTAATCTCGTCGGCATTATCATGGACATAACCGCGCTCAAACAGGTCGAAAACACCCTCAAGGCCTCCCTCAAGGAGAAGGAGTCCCTCCTCAAAGAAATCCACCACCGGGTGAAGAACAACCTCATGGTCGTATCGAGCATCTTAAGCCTCCAGTCGGGGACCATCAGGGACCAGAAGGTCAGGGACCTCATCGAGGAGTGCCGCAGACGAATACAGGTCATGTCCCTCATACACAACAAGCTCTACCGTTCAGCCAATCTCGCACATATCGGCTTCAGGGAATACACGGAGGACCTCCTTGGGGACATTGCCAGTTCGTACGGAGACCGCGCGGGAAATATCGCCCTCGTGACCGACGTCGGGGACATCTCCTTCGACATCGAGACCGCCATACCGCTGGGTCTCATCATGAACGAGCTCGTCTCGAACGCCATGAAACATGCCTTCCCCGCAGAGAGGAAGGGCACCATCACGGTCAACCTCAATGAACAGGAGGGCAGCTTCCGGCTCACGGTCGGCGACGACGGCGCGGGGTTCCCGGAAGATCTCGATTTCACCGCCACCGAATCCTTAGGGATGCAGCTCGTCGTCAGCCTCGTGGAACAGCTCGACGGCACCATAGAACTCATCACGGACAACGGGACGGAGTTCAGGGTAACCTTCGGGGCGGGATAAGAAAATGGAGGATTTGACCCGTATATGGACCAGTATTGTGGTAAAACCACGCAAGGGATTGTAACTATTTTGTAACGAATGACCCCTCAAATACCTCTCAGAATCCAACATAATCCAAAGATGAGACATTTGTAAAAGCTTGTAATCTATTGATATTAGCGCCTTTATAGGAATTGGTAGAGTGTACTGCGAACCCAAAGGTTAGAGGTTCGATCCCTCTCGGGCGCGCCAATAAAAGCAATATGTCACTCTCAGTATTCACATTCTCCGCCGAAAATACCCAGCAATATACCCGGCAGACTGATGACTTTGTCCTTGACGTAGTCCTTATTATATACCCAAGCCGAAAAGGACCAGCATTCTTTGTTCCCCGATTTGTTCCATAGTCAAGAAGTTGAAAATTCTTAATACTGTTCATCTTTCCCCGTCGAATTCCGCGTCCTGAATTTTATAATTGTAAAAAGAAAACTGACTCTATATAATCGAACGAGCACAATTAAATTCAGAGTGGCAGGGAGGAGCGTCTATGAAGAAAACATTCATCGTATTGTTCGCGGGATTTATTGTCCTTGTGTTTGCCTGCAATCCTGCTGTGTCTGCTGATACCCCGGTCAAAGCTGACGCAACGAAAATGGATTCTCCTAAGAAAAAGAACGAATCGAAGGAAATAAAAGGGAAGACAGAGAAGAATGTACCCAAAAAGACCGGTGACGCTTTAGGGGAAACTGCACCAAAATCCTCGGCACCAGTTGGTAAGAGCACAAATGCCTTGAAACAAAATACGAAGTAACTCCTGACTTTATTGCTCATATAGTGCGCCGCCCTTTGAAGATTCGTGGTGCATGGCCGAGCATGATAAGCTTGTCGAATTGGTCAGAGAAAAGACCAACGGGTTGAACGCTGACTCCTGGAATCAGAAGGGATGCTATCACTTTCATTCTCCAACCAGGGAGGGGCGTTGAGGGAATACAGGATGTGATCAGGGAATCGAAAAGCGATTGATCTATCAAGCCAATTATTTGAAATCCGACGGCATCGTCAGCTGCATTCATTAAACCCGCACCTCCAGGGCACCACAATCAATCTGACGCTCGCTATTCCCGCAGCGTTGATCCCGGTACCGGATATTTATTTATCAGCGGTTGATACAGGGGAATATTGCGGACAAAAATATTGGCCACCTTGTCGTCATAAATCAGTCGCCAGCCATTGCAGCGCCGCAAATGGCGTGACAACGGCGAGTCGGCATCAAAAATGACCCAGTTCATGTCATATTTTCTCATAACTGATTCCCAGTCTCTCTCGATGTTTTTGATCTTGAAGTATTCCTTGATCCGGTCAGCACCGTACATATCCACCCTGCCGTCAATAAATACGCGGTATTGAGGCCAGGCTGCATATATGACATAATCTCCGAATTCGTCGTTATTGAACATGTTGCCCGGTATTCTCTCCCGTTTCAGGAATTCAACCGCTGCCACAGGCTTTATTGTTTTATCAAATGTGATCACAGTGTCACTTTGCGCCAGAAGAAACGAAACCATCAAAGCTGTGGCTATTGGCCATAGAAAGCCGCGTGCCCGACCATCAATTTCCGCAATTTTGACATCTTGACAACGCAGCCAGGCAATTGTCCTCCCGCCCAAATTTTCAGTATATCCATTCGCCAAACGAGCTGCTACAGGTGATGCTATGATGGCAAATAAGGCGATATAGCGCTCCGAATAGAGGGCCATATTGAGAAAGAATAGCAGAAGGCCCAGTTCAATAATGTTTGGCTTTCGGCGTGAGATTGCCAGCAGGGCCAGGATAGATAGCAGGAATACCCTGAAGGGGAAAACCCCCATATCGTGGAAATTCGGTGACGCCCATTCCACGATATGATCCATGAGGTAGCTGTCAAAAACCAATCTGAAAGGGAAGAAGAAGATATCGAAGCCAAATGGGTTGCAAAGCGCAGCTGCCATGCAGAGGACGGTGATCTTGAGAATGAACCGCCATTTTCGTTTCGCTGCCTCTCTGAGAGCCTTCTCACCTAAACGGGACAATATAAGATTGCCGGCGCCATAGAGGCCAAGAAGGATAAAGCCTGCGATGAAGCCGCCATGCAAATTGACCCAGAGAAGCATCAGAGGAGGTAAAAAATAGAGTGGGCCGCTGTCGTCGTGCTGGTAACGGTCCAGCAAGTCGTACCAGACGACCATCATCAATAGTGAGAAAATATGCGGGCGGGCCAGCCAGTGCAGCATAGAAGAAGCTGCTGCAAGCATAACCAGGATCAGCGGGATCAGGACGCGACCGTTGATCCGATGTAGCATCCGGAGCAGCAGGTAATAGACCAGTGCGATAAGTCCCGC
Source organism: Syntrophorhabdaceae bacterium (assembly GCA_963666485.2). Classification (GTDB taxonomy): domain Bacteria; phylum Desulfobacterota; class Syntrophorhabdia; order Syntrophorhabdales; family Syntrophorhabdaceae; genus Delta-02. The sequence goes on from CAXXUO010000002.1 coordinate 106,501, forward strand.
GAAAAAAACGACAATACCCGTGAGGCCGGATAGATTGTGCACGGCGGCCATAATGACCTCGGAAAGCCACTCATGCGCTGTCCAGGAAAGCGGCGGTTCAATAAAGGAAAACAGGTCCTGGTGTGGAATAGTGAACGTTTTAATAATATATTCGCCAGTCCGGATATGAAAGCCTGTGTCGCCGTCATTTAGGAGCCTTTGCCCGCAAGTAATGGTCAGAAACAAAAAGAGGATCGCAAAGAACATATCAGCAATCCTGGGTATCAAAAAACGTTGTATTTTGATCGCGCTTATATTCCGGACGGTCATTTCGATTCTGTAACATATTATGTCAAAGGTTGACAAGCTGGACATACAAAGAAAAGAAGGACGTATCCGGGGGCCTGTCATGGCCCTGCTGGCGCCGCGGGGCTTGACATCGGAGGGAAATTGTGTGTGTTAATTGTTAAGGAACAACGATGATCTCCGTGATTATCCCCACCTACAGAGAAGCCGAAAACCTGCGCCTCATCCTGCCGCGGGTGTTTCACGTCCTGGAACAGGCCGGCATGGAAGGCGAGGTCATCGTTGTGGACGACGATTCACCGGACGGAACGGCGGAAACGGTGCGGGAACTTGCCCGCGATTACCCCGTGCGGGTGCATGTCCGCAGGGACGAGAGGGGGCTGGCAACCGCGGTCATGAAGGGTTTTGAACTTGCCGGGGGCGACATCGTCGTCGTGATGGACGCGGATCTGAGCCACCCCGGCGAAAAGATCCCCGAAATGGTGCGGCCGATCCTGGAGGACAGGTGCGATATAACCGTCGGCAGCCGCTACGTGAGCGGCGGGGGCTGCGACCACTGGCCGCTGTCGCGAAAGCTGATCAGCAGGTCTTCGGGGCTTATGGCCAGGGGGGTGACGAAGCTTTCCGACCCGACCAGCGGTTTCATGGCGGTGCGGAAGGCCGTCCTCGACAAAACGGTGCTGGACCCGGTGGGGTGGAAGATAGTCCTCGAGGTCGTTGTCAAGACCGGGCAGAGGGTTGAGGAGGTCCCGATCGTTTTTGCGGACAGGGAAAAAGGGCAGAGCAAGCTGAACTTGAGGGTGCAGGCCGAGTACATGGCACACCTCATGAGGCTCTACCATTTCAGGTACCGGTCACTTTTCGAGTTCGTGAAATTCTGCATCACCGCCAAAGGTTAGAGGTTCGATCCCTCTCGGGCGCGCCAATGACATCGAGGGTTCAAGAGCAACACTCAGAAAAAGGCTCTCTCTCCTTCAACAGTGTCCCGAGCATAAAGCCAGAAAAAGCCCCGGATGAACCGGGGCCTTTCATTATTCCTAGCGACAAACACCGATCGAATTCGGACCGCACTTTTTTCCGTCCGTCCATGTCGCGCCCGTTAAAACCGCATCAGTCAAATCTGCAGTACCCAGGAGAGCACCTGTTAGGTTTGCCCCGGTCAGAACAGCCCCCCTAAATTTTGTTTGGTTAACCATGGCACCGGCCAGGTTCGCGTTCATCAGGGCTGCGCCGCTGAAATCTGCTCTGTCAAGCTGTGCATTCTGGAAACTTACATTCATCAGGGATGCCCCTTTGAGGTTTGAATTAGCCATACTGTTGGTGCCAAAATTCAAACCAACCAGGCATGCCCCGCTCAGGTCACAGTTCAGGCAGGAAGTGCCACCCCTTTTTACTTTGTCGAAATCGGCCTGATTAAATGCCATCGTCTTTGTAGCAGCCATTGCCATTACCACTAATGCTAAGACAACCAGTACAAATTTTTTCATCCGCACCTCCCTGATTCCGATTATGGATCATCTCGTTACAGAGGCCAATAGAATTCGGGCCATTGACGCATACCATCCTCCGTCTTTTTTGGGCTTCTGCCGGTTGTCACACGGTCTGTCTACCATGTAATCAGACTTAACATAATTATCAGATAACATGTTAAGTATGATTACGGGACATGCGGGATCTTATGCATGACCGATCTCAGGAGCGCGATGGCGGATGCTTCGCTTCAGCGTATCCTGATAGCAAAGGATCTGGCGACAGCAGGAATCGTTTCGGTCACGATGGATGACACCCTGAACACCGCGCTGAAGCTGATGGCTGAAATAAACGTACGGGAACTCCCCGTCGTCAGCGGCAAAGATTCCCTGAACATCGCTGCGATGATCAGCAGAAAAGACATCACCCGCGCATATCACATCGAAATAGAGCGGAAAAAATCCGTAGCCGGATTATCGGACCAATATTTCCCTCTTTCTCGTAAGCCGAATCCGAAGTTTAGAGGTTCGATCCCTCCCGGGCGTGCTTGATCTTACGAGTTCAAAGAAAACATTTCCGTAAGGGTCAATTTTGCTTTGTCAGCATGAAGGTGCGGTGCTTGGGCAGGCTTGGGTCCCGACGCCTCTGGGAAGCCCAATGAATCACGGCAATACAGATGTAAAAGAAATAGAATATCACAGTCATAAGTATCCGGCTGTCCCTGAATTCGAAAAGATCACCATTGCTATCAAAATAGATATTCACGGGAACATTCATATCGAGAACCTCTTTTATGGCAACAATATTCTTGAATGACCTGTTCACCTCTGCATTAATTTTATCGATCCCTCCGCTGGTTGCTGATCTGGGGTACGCAATATATGTCACCGAAATGCCGCCACCCGATACGGCGGTATCCTTACATATGACTTCCGCTATCATGGCCTTCCGAATATATTTGATCTTTTCGCGAGCATCAAACTCCGGCCCAACGATCTGTCCCAATATGGCCAGGCCGATTATAACCAACCCGTGGTTTATTATACGTTTGGTCCCGGGTGTCATGGTGTGAAACACCTGAAAGAGCACATATACGTTTTTACGAAACGCCCCGCGTATGTAACCAGGCCTTTCCCGGTTAATATATCACAATGATCTGTTTAGAAAATGATATATATATTCAAATATTACGTCAACAGTTTTATGGAGTTGACGCCGCAAAAGTGGTTTCTTTGCCTGGCCGGTCGGGATAGTTTCTCCTTGCCGCATCCCTTTATTTCGGGCAAACTTTTACCGTGTAAGACTGTCGGGGAACGCAACCCTCGCCGGCCCCCGTCACCGATGCCAAAGGACGCTGCATGAAACGGAAAGTACCGGAGGAACCAAAGTCAATGTGCGAAGAAAGGATCAGGAGCCTGTTGCAATGTGGACAATAAATGAGAAAACGTGCATCATACTCATCCTTCTCGGGTTAACAGTGGTCGCTGTTTCCATTCCTCTTTACCTGGGAAAGGTAAAGCGGAATGCCGCTTACGGGTTCAGGATACGGAAAGCCCTCGAATCTGATCAGAATTGGTACCGGATTAACCGGTACGGCGCAATATCACTTATTGTATGGGCGATATGCCTCATGGCCGCCGGGATCATTTGCCTGTCCGTTCCTCCGGACTATGTGTTGATGGCGGCAAAGGCCTGCTTTGTCTCCATCATTGTCCCGATACTCCTGACGATAGCCTTTGCCAGGAGGATGTGACTGTGAGGTTTTTGTACATCTAACAGGAGAGAGCGAAAGGTAATACCGTAGAAGATGTCACGCCCCTTCCCCGGGGTCCAACGGCCGTGAGGACGCGGTCCGGGAAGTATTAATTTATTATTTTTCTCTCAGTATTTGAAAGTATAGTAATATTAAAAATGGGGGAAGGCGGGACATTGATCGCTGACAAGGCCAAAACGAAAAAGCAGCTGCTCGATGAGATAGCGGAGTTGCGCCGGCGCAATGCCGAACGGGAAGCGGCGAACTTTCAGCTTCAGCGGTCCGAGGAACGCCTCCGGCGTGTATCGGACGCGGGCCGCATCGGATTCTTTGAGTGGAACGCCACTACGGACACGTCGTACCTGAGTCCCCAGCATTATGACATTTTCGGCTGGGAACCGGGAAGTCCGGTAGATTTTGAACGATGGCTCAGCACGGTCCATCCCGATGATCGTGAACGGGTAACCGTGAACGCGCGGGAGCGGCTCGAACAGGCGAGGGCCGGCGGCCGCACTGAAGTACAAAGGGACGAGTACCGCATACTGCGCGATGACGGCGGGCTGCGGTGGATGGAAGCTGAGTATGATGTCGAACTAGTTCAAAATGAGATCATCCTGCGGGGTGCTGTCCGGGATATCACCGAGCGGAAGCGGATGGAAGAGACTGTCCGGCGCGAGAGTGACCTGCTCCGGTCCGTAATGAACGGTACCCGCAACGTACACCTTGTCTGCCTTGACACGGAATTCAATTTTGTCAGGGTCAACGAGGCCTACGCTTCGACCTGTGGTTTCCGGCCCGACGAAATGATCGGCAAGAACCACTTTGCCCTCAATCCGAATCCCGAGATCGAGGCTATATTCGCCCGGGTCAGGGACACGGGGGAACCTTTCGAGACCCGCGACAAGCCCTTCATCTTCCCCGACCAACCGGAGAGGGGGGTAACCTACTGGGACTGGACCCTTACCCCTGAGACGGACACGCAAGGCGGGGTGACCGGCCTCGTCTTCGCCCTGGTGGAGACAACGAACCGCAAGCGGACCGAAGAAAAGCTTCGCGAAAGCGAGGAAAAATACCGCAGGCTGTTTACGGAAGCCGGACTGGGAATATTCCATTCAACCTTCGACGACCGGTTCATCGATCTCAACCACGCCCTGGCGCAGATGCTGGGGTACAACTCGCCCGAAGAGGTTATGGAGGCTATTCACAGTATTTCCGAACAGATCTACGTCGACCACCCGCGCAGAGATTCTATCCTCGAGCAGGTCCTTGCGGAAGGGAAGACGGTAACCACCGAGAACCGGTATTACCGTAAATCCGGGGAAATTTGGCCGGCCCGCCTTCACGTCCGGCAGGTATCCGATGATACCGGAAAGCCGGCGTACCTCGAAGGGTTCGTGGAGGATATCACGGAATATAAGAGGATGGAGCGGCAGTTGAGGGAACAGGACCTTTTTCTTTCGTCCGTCGCGAAAACCTCTCCTGCCATCGTGTACGTATATGACATGGAAACGGGAAGCAATGTTTACATCAGCGAGGCAATAGAATCAATACTGGGTTATTCGCCCGCCGCGGTACAGGCCCTGGGCGGTGAGCTGTTTGCCCGTATCATACATCCTGAGGACCTTCCCCCGGTGATCGACTTCCAGTCGAAGGTCGAACGTGCCAACGACAACGACATACTGGAGAACGAATACCGCGCACGACACGCGGACGGGTCGTGGCGTGTCCTGCGTTCCCGCGAACGGCCCTTCCTGAGAAATGCGGACGGTTCGGTGAAGCAGAAGATCGGCATTGCTGTGGATATCACGGAACACAAACGGGCAGAACAGGCGCTGCGTGCAAGCGAGGAAAACTGGCGGAGGCTTGTCGAGGTCTTCCCTGAATGCATTTTGGTGCATGGGGAAGGAGTCGTTCGCTACGTGAATGCTGCCGGCGCCCGCCTCCTCGGATGCACCTCACCCGACGAGGCCGTAGGCCGCTCAATATGGGATATCGTACCGAAGGACAGGCTGGCAACGGGAAAAGCGCGCGTTCGCTCCGTCGAAAGGGACGGGGTTCCAACGCCGCCCATGGAGTTGGATTTTGTTCGTTTCGATGGCAGCACGTTCATGGGAGAGATATGTTCTCCGGGACATTACCGAGCGCAAGCAGATGGAGGAGGGCCTCCGCAGGTCCCGTGACGAACTGGAGAGGCGCGTAACCGAAAGGACGGAGGAAATAAAACATCTCGCCGAGGCGGTGAACAATGCCCTCGACGGCGTTATCCTCGCGCACGGCTATACGATCTTCTATGCCAACCCGGCCTTTACGAGGATCACCGGGTACTCGGAGCAGGAACTGATGAATAAAAATGCCTCCCTGTTCAGGAGCGACGAGGTCCCTGCTTCATTCTACGAGGACATCAGAAAGCGCATAGTGGCGGACAAGGCGTGGACCGGCATATACCCGTCAAAAAGAAAGGATGGGACCCCGATCTATCTTCAGCTCCAGGCGTCGGTTATCGAGGCCACTTCGGTAACCGTATTCATATGCCATGACGTGACCGAAAAATTGCAGCTCGAAGAAAAGCTCCGCCAGGCCCACAAGATGGAGGCCATCGGTACCCTCGCGGGGGGCATCGCCCATGACTTCAACAACATCCTGGCCGCCATCATCGGTTTTACCGAGATGGCCATAGAGGACGTGCCCGACCGGCCGCTGGTCGGGAAGAACCTCCAGAACGTCATGACATCCGCCATACGGGCACGGGACCTGGTCAAGCAGATCCTTGCCTTCTCGAGAAAGGCCAGCTACGAAAGGATACCGGTCGCCCTGTCGCCCATCGTGCAGGAGACGATCAAGCTCCTTCGGGCATCCATTCCCGCCACCGTGGACCTGACACTCTCGATGACGGCCTCGCGCGACACGGTCATCGCCGCTCCCGTCGAGGTCCAGCAGATCGTCATGAACCTCGCGACGAACGCCCTGCTCGCCCTCCAGGACCGGCAGGGTTCTCTCGAGATCGCCGTGTCCAACATCGATTTTGAGCCGGATGGCACAACCTGGGGCCGCGTGTCGCGGGAATATATCCAGATCACGATAAAAGACTCCGGGGTGGGCATGGCCCCCGGCGTCATGAAAAGGATCTTCGACCCCTTCTTCACCACCCGGGAGGTGGGCAAGGGCTCCGGCATGGGACTCGCGGTCGTCTACGGGATAGTGAAAGACTTAGGAGGCGCCATCACCGTGGAGAGCGAGCCGGGAAGGGGCTCGACGTTCAGGGTTTTCCTGCCCGGGGCCGGGGACGCAGTCAAAGATGAGGGGAAGCAGGCCTCCCTGGTCCGCGGAAACGAACACATCCTTTTTGTCGATGATGAGGCCCTCATTGCTGATTGGGGCAGAGAAGCCCTCACGAGACTCGGCTACACGGTGACCACCGTAAAAGACGGCAGGCAGGCCCTTGAGATCTTCTCGGCCAACCCTTCCCTTTTCGACCTCATCATCACCGATCAGGCCATGCCGCAGATGTCCGGGTCGGACCTCTGCGTCGAGCTCCTGCGCACCAGGAACGACATCCCCATCATCCTGTGCACCGGTCACTCGGAGACGACATCGGCGGAAAAAGCCGAACAGTTCGGCGTCCGGGAATTCCTCATGAAGCCCCTCACCCGGCATGAACTGGCATCCGCGGTCCGCAGGGTTCTAGACGCAGTGTAAAAACAACCTTTCCTTTTGGTGCTGTTTTCCTTGAGTTGACTTAATCAAGAAAACCCGATAAATGCTCCGGCGTTATGCCCGATGGCGGGACAAGAAGTGAAAATGCGGCAGCCGGTGATATAGACCATCGGAGACCCATGAACATTCCTGAATAGCAACAATATTACCCCGTATTGTCATTCACGATCGATGTCCGATTTTATCGTGAATAATCTTCTGGGCAGATCCTTTCAGCTTATATATACTATTCGGAAACAGGCAGATATGATCGTTCTGATATTCGCTCTGATCTTGATTATAGCCTTGCTCGCCGGAATTCTGGTCCGCCGGAGGTCCGCCATGCTTTCTGTCCAAAAAGCCCTGACGGAGCATGCGGTCTTCGAAGAGATTCTCGAGAAGTTATCCCGGACTTTCGTCAATATTCCCCCGGAAGAGGTGGATGGCGCTATCGACGGAGCGATCCAGATGACATGCGACCGCCTGGGTTTTGATATCGGCCTCCTGTGGGAATGGACCGGAGACGAACCGGGATTTCTCACGCCAACGCACATTTACCGGCCATTCGGGGGGCCTGATGTACCCCCGGGAATGGATGCCGATGTTGTCTTTCCCTGGTGCCTGGGTGAAATGAAGGCAGGCAGAACCGTCGCGATATCCGCGGATAGATCGCCTCCCGAAGCATCACGGGACCGGGAGTCCTGGAAGCATTACGGCATCAAGAGTACACTGGCCATCCCCTTGTCCACGGGGAACAGCCCTTTCGTCGGGGTCCTGAGCTTCAATACGACGCGGGATGATCATCCGTGGTCCGCGGACATCATGACGAAGCTTCAGCTTGTGGCAGAAATATTCGCCAACGCCCTTGTCCGAAAGATCTCGAACCAGGCCCTGCGGGAGAGTGAGGAAAGGCTCAGTGTCGCGTCCGCCGCCGCAGGGGCCGGTTTATGGATCCTGGACTTGAATACCGGGATCTTTTGGGTTACGCCGAAGGTCATTGATCTGTTCGGTTTTCCCCCGGGCCTTCCGGTCAGCCTCGATAGTTTCCTGTCGACGGTACATCCCGAGGATCGCACGCGTCTATCGGAGGTGGTGCGCAATCTGGCCATGTCGAACGAGGATACACAGGTTGAGTACCGCATCGTCCGTCCCGGCGGCGCCTTACGCTGGGTCTCATCCCGGGGGCGCAGGCAGCTTGGCCCGCACGGTGAAGCCGTTCGATTGATGGGCATATCGCTTGATATTACCGAGCGAAAAGAGACTGAATCGGCTGCAGAAGAGATCCAGTCCACGATCACCGCGATCATCGAAAGCACGGAAGACCTGATCTGGTCGGTGGATTGCGAACGATTCGGGCTTTTGACCTTCAATACCGCCCTCGCGGAGTATTTCCGCCGGGGGACCGGTTTGTCCATCGAGCGGGGCATGAACCCCGATGACCTGGTGAGTGGGAGTTTCACGCCGGCGTTTGCCGCGAAATGGCGGTCGTTCTACGAACGGGCCCTTCGGGACGGGCCCTACAGTGAAGAATACAGGGTAAGCTCCGCCGACAAGACGCTGCTTCTCTCTTTCTCGATCCTCAAGAGAGAGGGAAAAGCGTTAGGTGTGTCCGTGTTCGGCAGAGATATCACCGAACGAAAGCGGATGGCCGAGAAGATAGCCGCTGCATCGCGGGAATGGCAGGCCACATTCGACTCGATCCCCGATCTCGTCATGATCCTTGACCGGGAACACACGGTGCTGCAGGCCAACAAGGCCGTCAGCTCGTTCCTCGGCATTTCGCCCGAGATGATCATCGGGCAGTATTGCCACGCATTGATGCATGGAAAGGATCATCAGTCCTGCCCTGTCAAAGTGGTAAACGAAACGAAAAAACATGAAGAGAGAATGATCTACGAGGAGAGATGGAAAAAATGGCTCGATATCTCCGTCGACCCGATTCTCGACCCGACAGGAAATATTGTACGCATCGTCCATACCATCAAGGATGTTACCGAACAAAAAAAGATCGAAGCCGAAGCCCTGGATTCACGCAGGGAAATGCTCAGGATGGAAAGGGTCCTCCGCATGGGAGAACTGACGGCATCGCTCGCCCACGAACTCAACCAGCCTCTTACGTCTATCCTGAACAATGCCCGGGCGGCTTTGAGATTTATGGATTCAGGCAACCTGGCCGAGGAAGAGCTCAGGGATATTCTGAACGATATAGCGCACGACGACAAAAGGGCCGGGGAGATCATCAGAAGCATACGTTCCATGGTAAAACACGAGGATACGGAGAGAGTGTCTGTACCGCTCAATGATATCCTGCGGCAGGTGATTTCCCTCTATAACAGTGAAGCCATTATCCGGGGCATTACCGTCGAAGCTTTCTTGACGGATGACCTGCCCGACGTGAACATCGATGCAGTTCAGATCCAGCAGGTGCTGACCAACCTCCTGATGAATGCCGCCGAATCTATGCTCGATAAGGATGGCGAGAGAAAGATCTCCTTGAGAACCGGCCCCGGCGAAGGCAACAGCGTCCGTCTTGCCCTGAGCGATACCGGGCCGGGAATAGAAGAGAAGAACCTCCGCAGGATATTCGAGCCTTTCTTTACGACCAAGCGGTCCGGGCTGGGAATGGGCTTATCGCTCAGCCGCTCGATCATCGAGGCGCACGGGGGTCATATGTGGGCCGAAAACAATACGGACCGGGGGATGACGTTTTATTTCGATCTTCCCTCCCGCGAAGGTGGAGCATGAACGAAGAAGGACCGACCATTTTCATTATTGATGACGACGCTTCGGTACGTAAAAGCCTCTCAAGGCTCCTCAAGTCACACAGGCTGGCGGTAGAGACCTTCGCTTCGGCGGAACAGTTTCTCGGGCGCGAGGTGTACGGCGGGAACGGCTGCATCATTCTCGACGTCAGAATGCCGGGATTGAGCGGCATTGCCCTCAGGGACGAATTGACGAGAACCGGCTGCCGGATGCCCATCATCTTCATAACCGGCCACGGCGATATCCCCATGGGTGTGGATGCAATGAAAAAAGGGGCGTACGATTTCCTTGCGAAGCCTTTCGAAGAGGAGCAGCTCGTGGACGCCGTGCGTGGCGCCCTCGAAAAAAATGCGCAGGACATGGCCAGCCGTATTGAATCGGAAACCGTGAAAAGCCTCACCGACCGGCTGACCCCGAGGGAAAAAGAGGTTCTCCCCTATATTATCGCCGGTTTTCTGAACAAGCAGATCGCCTTCAAGCTCAACATCGCCGAAAAGACCGTCAAGGTCCATCGGGGCCATATCATGGAAAAGCTTGGCGCGGGCTCTGTTGCGGAACTCGTTCGTCTTACCGACAAGGCAAATATCAAGCCAATTGAATAGATGGCCGTAAAGGGCCGTAAGGCGTAAGGCGTGAGCGCGTAAGGCGTAAGGCGTGAGCGCGTAAGGCGTAAGGCGTGAGCGCGTAAGGCGTAAAGGCGCCCAGCCCCTCGCTCATCGCCGTCATCCCGGGCTTGACCCGGGACCCAAGGTTCTGCCCTTTTGTAACATCGGTATCAACCTCTAACCCTTCAGGATTCTGCGTCTTTCCCCACGTGTACGACCAAGGTCCAATAGACGACTGCGTTCCCGTTATTTATCATACATATACAAATGAGAAGCCTCTCCCTAAATAAGGACAGGAATGGATAGAAGAATAAAAAGCATGGTCTATGTTATCGACGACGATGCGTCGGTCAGGAAGGCTTTCGGCAGGCTTATGCGGTCGGCAAATATCCGGGCCGAGATATTTTCATCCCCTGATGAATTTTTCCGCACGGACAGGAAAGAGGGCACTGCCTGCATTCTCCTGGATATCAGTATGCCCGGGATAACAGGCTTCGAATTTATGCAGGTCATGGCGGCGGAAAAGATAGATATGCCCGTCATCGTTGTCTCCGCAAGCGACGACGTGCGCATCAGGGAACGCGCAAAAGAGTTGGGGGCCGTGGCCTTTTTTCGAAAACCCGTCGATGATCAGGCCCTTCTGGATGCTATCTGGTGGGCCGTTTCAGGAGCGAAGGAAAGGGCATGACCTTCCGGTTTTCATAGGAACGAAACAATGAGTATGATGCAAAAACTGAAAAACGAGATCAAAGAGGTCGGATTGGCGGCCGTCTACTTTTTGACCTGGATCGGTTCCCTCGTTCTGATCAAGACCCTTATCCTGGACGAATACAGGATAGAGTTCCACGGGCTTTCCCTTGCCATTCTCGGCGCACTTATCCTGGCGAAAGTTGTCATCGTGCTGGAATATGTTCCCGTGGGCAACTGGACCCGGGATAAAGCCGTGATCTGGGACGTCCTTCTCCGTACGCTCCTCTACAGCGCGGGCGTGTTCCTCGTTATCGTCCTGGAAAAATCGTTTGAAGGCCGCCGTCTCCATGGCGGTTTCATTCCCTCTCTTATCTTCGTGTTCCGATCCGCCAATATGCCCCATGTTTGGGCGAACGTGGTCTGTCTCTCGGGGGCTCTCCTCGGGTACAACATACTGTCTGTACTGCGCAACCATCTTGGAAGGGCCGGACTTATCAAGATCTTTACAAGCCCGGCACAATGGAATGAATACAAATGAGGTTGAGGCTCAAACTTCAGCATGAAAGAAGAAAACCCCATAATTTTATTTAATACAGGAGGCATGCCATGAAAATGAGAAAGGCGCTATGTATGATGTTCTTCCTGCTGTTTATGCTTTCTGCGGGATGGGTGCACGGGCAGACAACCGCCGCACCGGTTCAAAAAACGCCGGGGGACCAATGGAAATTCACCATAGCGCCCTTTCTGTGGGCGAGCTCGATCAACAGCACGGTCACGGTGGGCGGGTATGATGTCGACACGAGGACGTCTTTTTCCGATATCTGGCGCGACCTGAACGGGGCCTTCATGATCCACATGGAGGCGCAGAAGGAGAACTTCGGGCTCTTTCTCGAGCCCATGTATTCGAGGATACGGGCCGATTCCACCTTCAACCGCCAGCGCGATCCGAACCTCCCGGCCATCCCGCGAGACCTTACCCTGACGTATACTCAGTGGATCGTGGAAGGCGGCGGGTTCTACCAGGCAGGCAAATGGCGAACCGGGGAAAACAACGATGAATGGACGACGCTTGACATTCTCGCCGGTGCCCGCTACTGGTCGGTCAAGACAGACCTTGATACAAGCACGGTGATAAACCCCGGCAGGTCGAGTTCGTGGGTAGACCCCATTGTCGGTGTCCGTTTTACCGCCGACCTGTCGAAAAAGGTCCTCGTGAATCTGAGAGGCGATATTGGCGGATTTGGAGTGGGATCTGATTTTACCTGGAATGCACTGGCCCTTTTTGGCTATCGATTTAACGAGCATATCACGGGGCTCATCGGTTATCGGGCCCTTTACGTCAATTATAAGGCCGGGACAAGCCGGGAAAGGTTCGAAGAAACATTTTATGGACCTGTCCTGGGACTGGCGTTCAGTTTCTGATGATCCGGCCGGTCGTGAGAATATTCAAGGAGGAATAACATGTTCTGCAGGAAAATGATCGCTTTCGCCGGTATCACAGTGCTCCTCGTTCTCTGCTCCGTCTTCTTCAATGCCGAGGTCTCCTCGCAGGAACTGCGTACTCCGCCCTTTACATTGAAGGCATCGGAAATCCTTCCACAAGGACTCATCCGGGGCGAAAATTATACCGTTAAAGAAACAGTCAGCAATGACGGGCTGATCAATACATACGAACTCGAGACGAAATACGGCCCGACCACCGTGGAAAGTACGGTGTCCCTCCTCAAAAGGATCAACGAACTGAAAGCGCTTGACGCCATGGAAAAAATGCAGGGGACCGACACCTTTGTAAAAGCGGCCCAGGATGCTGCCACCGGACCATTGGCGACGGCACGGGACCTGGTCGTGAACCCTGTCGGCACTGTCAAGAATATCGGCAGCGGCATCAGCCGTTTTTTCAGCAACGTCGGGCAGGCGATATCCAGCAATAGCCCGGACCAGCCCAACATAGCCAAGGCGGCCCTTGGCCAGGCGGTGAACAAGAGGGGCTTTGCCTATGAATTCAAGGTCGACCCCTATTCAAGTTATAAACCGCTCCAGGACACGCTTGACAAGATAGCCTGGACAGCGACCGCCGGCAGCCTCACCGTCAAGGCGGCCTTCTCGGCCATACCCGGGGGCGCCGGTACAGTCGTGTCGCTCACCAGTACGTCCGACAGCCTCCGTTCCCTGGTCCGCGACAATACCCCGGCCGCCCTTGAACAGATCAACAGGGACAAGCTTTCCGGAATGGGCATCCCGGACCGGGTGATCAACGCCTACATGAATAACAGGCATTACAACGCGTTCGAGCAGACGATCCTTGTGGGTGAACTGGACGACATGCGGGGCATAAAGGGCCGTGATGCCTTTATCTATGTCGCATCCATGGCAAACGAGGAAACGGTTGCCATTTATATGCGCGGCACTGCACAGCTCATGGCGCTATTCAATAAGCGTGTAGCACCCGTCGACCACATGGTCGAGATCAGCCGGCTCGTGTTCCTCAAAACAAAAAATGGCCGGATGGTCGGGATATTCCCCGTCGATAATGTTTCATGGACCGCAAATCTTCTTCAGCGCGAAAGAGACATCTCGCAGGCGATGCGCAAGATGAGGGGTGTCCGCGGCAAAGAACTGTGGTTTGGGGGTCCCGTGGACCGTGCCGCCCGGGAGGCCCTTGAAGCAAGGGGATGGAAGGTCGTCGACCGCTTCCTGGAACGGGCTTTCAAAGAACTGGTAAAACAATAACCAGGCTGCTGATCCAGGGAAATATGGATAGGACGTATCTACGACCAAGGTCCCATAGACGAGATTTTTTCGTTCACCTAGACTTCTACGGAACATCGGCCGGTGCGGGTCGATCGATGAGTTAAGGATAGAGGCCCAAGGACAACTCCGATACGGGTCCTTAAACCAGGGAGGGAGAGCTCATGATGAAACATGTGTGCATGAACGTGGTAGCTGTGATCGTATTTACCTTTGTCTTCACGGCAATTGCCGGGGCCCAGCAGTTTCCCCTGCTGGATGACGTGGCGAATAAGGTTGTCCAGAAATACCAGCAGTCCACCTGCCAGCAGTTGTGGCAGGAGAAGGCCTCGCAAAAAGCGAAATCCGAAAGGGAAGAAAGGCTCGTACAGCTGCTGCGGGACGACCCGGCGATGCGCGCCGAATTCTTCAACAGGGTGTCCGTGCCCATCGCCACGAAAATGTTTGAATGCGGAATGATCCCATGATGCGGCTCCGCGGACCTCAAAAACAACCTCATTATATCTCAGGTGTAGCATGGCGGCGGGGTTTGCTTTTCCTGCTGGTGCTGATTGTGCTTACCTTTGCATGCGCGGCACATGTTCATGCCGGGCAGCCGGGCAAATCAACTCAGGGTAAGAAAGCTGCAAAAAATCAGGTCGATGCGCCATCATCGCCGGCGAGGCTGGAGATAGAGCCGAAGGCGGTCGAAATCGTCAAAGCAGCGTGCGAACGGCTGGCTACCGCCAAAACGGTGCGCTTTACGGCAATCGTCGAGTACGAGTACCCGAGCCTTCTCGGCCCCGCATTGGTCTACACGACGAGATCCGAGGTGGCCATGCAGCGGCCTGACAAGCTGCGGATAATCACGCCGGGGGACGGTCCTGCCACCGAATTCTACTATGACGGCAAGGCAATTTCCGCCCTGTCACCCGCGGAAAAGATGATCGCCGTGGCCGAGGCCCCTCCCACAATAGACGCCGCGCTGCAGGCCGCTTACGACCTGGCTTCGATCTACTTTCCTTTCACCGACATCCTTGTTGCCGACCCGTACAAGGACCTTTCGGAAGGCCTGAGGATCGCGTTTTATATCGGGCAGTCCCGTGTGGTTGGCGGCGTGACGACCGATATGGTGGCCCTGGCGAACGATGCCGTCTTCCTTCAAATCTGGATAGGAGCGGAAGACAGGCTGCCGCGCATGGTCCGCGCGGTCTACCGTGATGATCCGTCCCGGCTGCGGCACGGGCTCACGTTGTCAAACTGGAAACTCGATGACACCCTTCCGGCAGACACATTCACCCCGTCTGTGCCGGCGGATGCCATTTCCGTGTCTTTTGCCCGGCCTGATCCTCAACTCCCTCCCGCTCCTACCCCTGCCAGATTCAAGGAAAAGCCCAAAGCCACACCGGGAAAGTAAGGAGATACCAGATGAATATCAAAAAAGCGGTCAACCAATGTATCCCGGTTATCGCCATTTTTTTGGTACCGCTCTTCGCGTGCGGGCAGGCGTTTGCCTTCGCACATGCTAACATCTATGGCGGCCGGACGGCCGGAACAAGCAGTTCATGGAGTCATACCGGGCGTTACGGCGGTACAGCATCGGGCGGCGGGGGTTCATGGAGCGGTACCGGGGCGCGCGGCGGTACGGCCTCGGGCGGAGGCGGCTCGTGGAGTGCAAAGGGTGAGTACGGGGGGCACGCATCCGGCAGGATAGTGTCAAGAATCTTTCGCACTTTCCATAGCAACCCCACTAATCCGGTTATGCCTTAATGCTCTCGATGATCTCCTGCTCAAGCCGGTCCATTTTCAGGTACTGGCTCATTCCCCATTTGGTTCCCGCTATGTGCCTTAGCCGGGCAGCCACGAGCATGAGTGCCGACCTGCCGTCAGGGAACGACCCGACGACCCGTGTGCGCCGTCTGATCTCCTTCATGATCCGCTCCAGGGGGTTGTTGGTCCTGATCCTCCTCCAGTGCTCGCGGGGGAACCCGTAATAGCCGAGCGTCTCGTGGATCCCCTCGTTCAGCATGTCCGCGGCCCTGCCGAGTTTCATCTCCTTGAGCTTCTTCACCACCGCCTCCGCTTTCTTCTGCGCTTCTTTCCTGTCCTCCTGGGCATGGATCGCCGTGAGCATGGCGACGACCTCCTTGATCTTCCCCCTGGGCACGACGGTGAACACGTTCCGGTAGAAGTGGACAACGCACCTCTGCCATGAGGCGTCGGGGTAGAACAGGGCGAGACTCTCGACGAGGCCCAGGCACTTGTCGGATATGAAGAGCTCCACACCCTTGAGCCCGCGCTCTTTGAGGTAGCGCAGGAAGGATGTCCAGCTGTCCTTGTCCTCCCGCGCACCCTCGGCCACACCCAGGATCTCCCGGTAGCCTTCGCGGTTCACCCCTATCGCTACAAGGACCGATACGCTCCTGACCTCCCCGCCCCAGGTCCTCTTGAGCGCTATCCCGTCGAGGTAGACGTAGGGATGCTCACCTTCGATGGGGCTTAATCTCCACTGCTCGATCGTGGTGTATATCTTTGCGTTGAGGTTCGAGACGGTGCCGGGGCTCACCTTCGTGCCCCAGAGGGCCTCCGTGATGTCCTCGACCCTCCTTACCGACACCCCGGCCAGGTACATCTCGACGAGGGCCTCTTCCACGGATGATTCCCTTCTTTTGTACCGTTCGATGATCGCGGTCTCGAAGGGAAGCGACCTCAGCTTGGGCATCTTGATGTCCACCTCCCCCGCCTTCGTCTGGAGGGTTCGGGTATAATGGCCCGCCCGTGTGTCCCTGCGTTCCTCCGTGCGCTCGTACCTCTGTGCGTTGCACAGGCGGGACGCCTCTTCATCGAGAAGTGCATTGAGCGTCTCCTGCACCGTTCCCCTTACGATCTCTCCCAGGTGGTCCTTTATCTGCGCCTCATTAATCTGGATTATCGTGCCGCCTTCTGTGGTAGACTCTTTCTGGGCCATGGTTCTTCCTCCCTCTGGTTTTTGTTTTGTGTGGTGCTTAACACTACCAGATTCGAGGTTGCCATGGCTCTTAAATGTGCGAAAAATATTTTACGTTATCTCCGGCAGCGGCGGATCGTCGAGCGGGACATCTGCCTATGGAGGCAGTTACTCGCACACAACGGGACAAGGGACAACTGCTGCAAACCGTTATGGCACGACTGCCACCCATACCTACGGTTCGGGCTCAACCACTGCCACAACTCAGTCGGGCGCGACTGCGACGCATTACTACGGCGCCGGGACAGTTGCAACGAGTCCGACCGGCGCGACGGCTTACCGCCCGCCCGTTCCGCCACCGACCCCTTACTATGGCGCAGCCTATCCGGCGTCCTATCATCCGCCTGTTGTCGTCAATACCTATGGCAACGGGTGCTACAATTGTGGAGGCTGGTCACCGGCCGGTGCAGTTGCTGCAGGAGCAGTAGTCGGCGTGGCCGTAGGTGCGGCTCACGCATCCTCGAACACGGCCGACGCAACAACCAGCGCCTATAATGCGGGAGTTGCAGCAGGCAGCGCGAACACTGCTGCCGCGACAACGAAAGCCTACAACGCGGGTGTCGCGGCAGGCACGGCGACAAACTATGCGGCGGGGGCTATTTATCCCACGCTGCCGGCAGGCGCCACTCCGATCAAAAAGAATGGGACAACCTACTACCTCAGCGGCAACACGTGGTTCCAGCCTTCCTATGGGGCAAACGGGGTTTATTACCGCGTGGTACCGACGCCTTAAAAAGATAGAGAAAACTGATCCACTGCTTAGCTAAACGGAGAACGGAATATGCGATAAACCTAGCGAATCCAAAGGTCAGAGGCCCGATCCCTCCCGGGCGCGCATTTAATATAAAGGAATTATTCATATCGCAATGCATCGATCGGCTCTTGTCGTGAGGCCTTTAATGCCGGATACAATCCGAATATGGCTCCCGTTGCGCCTGCAAAGCCAAATCCGACAACTATATCCGAGATATGCGTGACAACATGCATATCATATAATTTGGATATTGCCGCACAGCCCACCACTCCATAAAAGATTCCCATCATGCCGCCCGTCATGGAAAGCACAGCCGCTTCCATTAAGAATTGAATACAAATATTTGCCGGGGTAGCCCCGGCGGCCATTCTTATGCCTATTTCCCGCGTCCTTTCCGTTACCGAAACCAGCATAATATTCATAATACCGATTCCACCAACCAAGAGTGCTATTCCGGCTATGAAACCGAATATCATTTTCAAGGAATAACTCATATAATCCATGATACGTAGGACATTGGCCAGATTCCGGACATCGAAATCCTTTTCACGCTTGTATGTTTTGTGCCGCTGACGCAAGAGATTGTTGATTTCTTTTTCGGCAGAATCCATTATCTCGTGCCCTTTTGCTTTGACCATAACCCAGTGCACCATACCGGGAAAGCTATTGCCCAATAATTTTTTCTGAGCCGTTGTTATGGGAACATAGATCATATCATCCTGGTCCTGGGCTGTTAACGATTGACCCTTTTTAAACAGCACGCCCTTAACTTCGAAAGGGACCCTGTTGATCCGAATTATCTTATTAACAGGATACGTTCCGGGAAATAGTTTTCGTGCAACCGTGTTTCCTATGACGCATACTTTGTTTGAATTCCGTACATCTTCGGATGTAAATGGCAAGCCGATCTCTAATTTCAAATCCTGTATGTTAAAGATTCCAACATCCGAACCGGTAACGGATGTTGTCCAATTTACATTACCAAATACAACCTGGGCCGCACCTCCCATCATGGGGGTAGAATCCGCTACTGCGGGACATTCTTTTTTTATGGCCTCGGCATCTCCCAGTGTAAGCGTGGGCTGCGTCCCCATTGCCATTTTAGCGCCCCGAGACGATGAATTGCCCGATATAACAATAAGAATATTACTCCCCAGGCTGGAGAATTCGGCCCGTATCATCTGTCCCACATAATTCCCGAATGAGAGCATCAGAACAATTGAAAATACCCCGATGACAATACCGGTCATAGTCAGACTCGAACGCATTTTATTAGCGAACAATGATTTGACCGCCGTCCGGAATATCCAAAGATAATTATTCAAATCACATCCCGTAAACGACTTGTTTCTTCCGAGATTCAAGGATCTTGTCAAACACGATTGCGCCGTCCAGAAATCGTATTAACCGCTTGCTATATCCGGCAACACTTTCATCATGGGTTACCAGTATTATGGTCGTTCCCGACTCCTCGTTGAGACGCGTGAATATATCCATTATTTCCCGGCTGGTCTTTGTATCAAGATTACCTGTTGGCTCATCGGCAAGCAGAATAGGGTTGCCGGCTGCTATTGCCCGTGCAATAGCGACACGTTGCTGCTGGCCAATAGACAATTGGTTAGGATGGGCAGTTTCCCGCCTGTCAAGGCCCACAGCCTCAAGGGCTATCCGGGCTTTTTCCCGCCGCTCGGCAGCGGGAACACCCCGATAAAAAAGAGGCATCCCGACATTATCCAGCGCAGAGGTGCGCGGCAAGAGGTTAAAACCCTGAAATACAAAGGAAATTTGCCGGTTGCGAATATTGGCCCTTTCGGTTCTGCTCAGGTGGCTGAATTCTTTCCCTGAGAGATAGTATTGGCCTCCCGTAGGAGAATCAAGAAAGCCGATGATGTTAAGCAACGTAGTTTTGCCTGATCCCGATGGACCCATAATGGAAATAAACTCCGATCTCCCGATAGATAAAGAAACATTATCCAGAGCTCGCAATTGCACATCTTCGTTTATTTGATATATCTTGGTTATATTTCTGATTTCTATAAACATATCTCGATCACCAGCCCCCTAAAGGCAAAGTTGGGTCAGTGAGCGGATTATAAACGGCAAGAACTGGCACCGCAGCGGGCCAGAGCGAAAAAACAAGGCCCATTGTGCATCCGATGATCAGAACTGCTCCAACTAATATCAAGATAGTAGACAATCTCATTTTAATTTCTTTAATGAATTCATCACGGAATATGTCAAGAACAATCCCCAAATTGTAATGGCGCTGACTCAATCAGAAGGAAAAGGGACATCAGTCTGCTGCACAATCGCACCATTACTGAGCTGTAGCGCTGGATGAAATTGGCCGATCTGAGCGGCGATAACCGGCGCGGAGGCAGGTGATAATGTAAAAACAAGACCCATCGTGCATCCGATGATCAGGACTGCTCCAACTATTATCAGGATAGTCGATAATCTCATAAATATCTCCTATCCACCAATGATCGGGTCCCATTCGGGATACCAGTACCGTAACACCACGCCTGAAACTACCGCTGCCACACCCACGACAATTCCTACCACCAACAGGATTACTAAAATTGAGCCTTTATCCCGGTACAGCGGTGCCAACAGATGGTTCTTTATTTTTGTCAAACTCATAGCCAACCTCCTCGTATTCAAGTATTTCATCTCGACGGTAATTCCAAAACTTTTTTCTTTTTTGCCACATCAACTATAACGCTCTGACCATCGTATAATTCCCCGCTTTTCATCTCAGTGTATTGATTATCGCTTAGCCCGGTTTTAACCTCGATCCTTTGTAATTTCCCTCCTTCCAGAATCCAAACGCCCGGCTTACTGTCGGAATTCTTCCATGCCATATCCTGGCCCGCAGGAATAAAACGAAGCGCGGCGTTTGGGATTCGAAGAGCATTGTCAGACCTGTCAATCTTGAATTTTACGTTCGCCGTCATGCCCGGTCGTAATTTTTTTTCCTTATTGTCTACTTTGATTACCACGATATACGTCACGACATTCTGCACCGTAATCGGCTCGATCCTGACCTGGGATACTTTTCCGTGGAATATGGTGTCTTGGTAAGAATCGACGGTAAAATCCACATTTTGGCCCGGAGCAATCAGGGATATGTCGGACTCATCGACATTCGCTTCGATCTGCATTTGATCGAGGTTTTCGGCAATGCTGAACAAATTCGGTGTCACGAAGCTGGATACGACTGTTTGGCCGACATCGATGCTCTTCGAAATAATGGTTCCGTCTATAGGCGACACTATACGCGTATATCGAAGATTAGCCTCGGCGGCCTTCACCTGTCCCATAGCCTGAGCTGCCTGGGCTCGTGCAGCATCAAGCTGGGCCAGACAGGATTCATAATTCGTTTCGGCTGTATCCAATTCCTGTCTCGCAATCAGATCCTGGGACCATAGTTCCTTGTATCTACCCCTGGTCCTTTTGCTATCCAGGAGAGCAGCATTACATTTTGAAATGTTGGCCCGGGTTGAAAGATGATTTGCTCTGGCCTGTTCCAATTGGGCCTCATACGTAGATGGATCTATCTGTGCCAATAACTGTCCTTTTTTCACGGGACTGTTATAGTCAACAAAAATCCTGCTGATAGTCCCGGTCACCTGAGCACCAACCTTGACCGTTGTCACTGCGTTCAACGTTCCGGTTGCAGTTATTACCTTTTCAATACCTCCCCGCGAAATAGATTCGGTTATATAGTGTGGTTTATCTTTAGCGGTAAATAAATGCATTGCGGCTAATGTGGACAAATTTCCAAATAGTATGAAGCCTACTATCGCTATGTAGAGATTTCTTTTCCTCTTGATGATCTTTGTAATTATCGCCTTATATTTTTTGTCCTTCATAAATTGCGTTAAGAATTGTTTCATTTCATTTCCTAATTTCCTACGGCTTTTTCCAGGCCTATATAGGCAATTTTATAATCATAGATTGCCCGATTATGAGACATCATCGCCTTGCTGTACTCGGTGAGCGCATTAACGACGTCTGTTGAATTTCCTACCTGATGTTCATACCGTTTGGACGCAATTTCGTAATTTTCCGAAGCCTGACAAATCATTAATTTGGTCAAGGCTATTCTGTCCTTTGCCTGAGTCAGATTGACAAAGGCTTCCTGCACATCCTTGACAATATTGTTACGCAATGCATTTTCATTTTCGTTTAAAGCATTCAAATGAGCGATCGCTTCACCGAGATCATTTTTCTTATAAAAACCATCGAAAATATTGAAATTCATGTTTATCCCCAGCATCCAATTCTCGTTGTTAAAGGAAAAACTGTCGCCATACCAGCCATATTTCGCAGTCCCTGAGATGCTTGGGAAGTATTCGCGCTGCTTTAATGTGACGCTTTGCCTGGCCGCTTCTTTCTGCGCCAGAAGAGATTTAAGGTCGGGCCGATTCGCTAATGCCTTTTCGATAGCTTCTTCTTCACGGCCTGACAATTCATTTATTTCGATGTCTTCTTTGATTATAAATTCGGGGAGATAGGAAAACCCCATGGCATTGTTGAGCTTGATCCGGGCAATTCTTACGGCGTTTTCGGTAATAAGTAGGCGATGTCTTGCATCCCCTAATTCAACCTCCGCCCTGGTGACATCGATACGGGCCTTTAAGCCAACCTTGTAAAAACCGGTGGCATGCTTGAGGTGGTGGCTCGCTTGAGCGACAACCTCCTGCGCAACTTTCCGGTCTTTTTGTGCGAGGTATAAATCAAAATAGGCCTTTTGAACGTTGAATTTGACCTGGATCCTTGTATTCATCTCGCTGGCACGGGCTGCCCGGGCATCGTATTTGGAAATATCGACCCGGGCCGGAGTTCTGCCAAAATCGAAGACGTTCTGGTTGAGAGAAAATGACGATATATATTGATCGCTCGCCTTCTTTGAGGCTTCCTGGAAATACAAGTTGCCATTTCCATCAATATTGATGCCCATAGAAGGCTTGGCATCAGGATATACATGTGCATATTCTGAAGACAGCCCAATCTGAGGATAATAGGCGGATTGTGTTTTTCCAACTCTTCTTTCAGCGACTTGCGCATTATATCCTGATTCGCCAATGCTGGGATTATATCTCATTGCAATTTCGACGGTTTGGTCAAGGCTGAGAATTTGCCCGGCCTTTACGACATCCATTGCTTGCAGTATGATCGGGAAAAGCAAACTAAAAACGAATGAATAAACTAAATTGCGAAGTATCAATTTTGGATGTATCTCCTTTTAGGATAGGGGAAATACAAAAGCAACATGTGTTAATGGTTGCGTCAAGATACTATGATTCGACTTCTTTATCTGTCACACAACAATTGAGTTTTATATGTATTGTCATTTAATTGACGATAAACGAATGTCTATATGGGTCCCGAATGACCACAAGAATGATAATAATATAGTATTCTTTTTCATTAAACCTGCGTCTATTTCCCCTATTTGAACTACAGACAACTTTTCGAACAATCGAGTACTCTGTAAGAGCTACAGGAAATAAAACGGGCGGAACTAGAGCGAATTCTCGATATTTTCCATTCAGGACCTCTTCTCGAACCTACAGCAGCAGACATTACCGATACAAGAAATGAATACGATCAACAATCACCGCATGAGAAGGAGGAATGCCATGGATCTTTTGAGGCGAAGCGGAGGTAGTGCAATAGTGTCTATTATAGTTGGCTCGACGGCGATAGTAATTTTGCTTATGGGAGTTCTTGCGATGGATGCAATGCTGGGATGGGGAGTATGGAAGTGGCTCGCGGGTCATTAACACAATCAAACAAAAAGGAGGGTATTGATATGAATTTTTTACTGAACATGAAAGGAGTCGTAAATATTGCTGTTGTAAGCCTTATTATGGTGGGATCGCTGGTAATTACCGCCTTGGGAGTCCTGGCCATCGATGTGGTGTTCGGGTTGGGTATCTGGAAATGGGTTACGGCGGGCCATTAAAAGAATCTCAGTATACAAATACCTGCGCCATAAATATCCTAACAAAAGGGGGCAATTGTGAACGTTAAAATGAAGTGGAAATTTGTCCAAAACGGGATAAGGAAAATAAACGGTTCATCGAACATCCTGCTCAAACATACGGGATCGGCAGCAACCAGCCTTCTTATCATTCCGGCTGCCGCAGGCATAATATTTGTTGCCTTGACGATACTTTCTTCGTTCTTTAGGCTGCCTCCCATTCCGCTCTGCCCGTATTGCATATAGTTGAACAAAACAGTCGCCTTCATGGGATACGAGGGAAATGATTCCTCATTAAACGTGTAATAATGACGGGTAACAGAGAACGGGGGACCGAAAAAAGCCTCCCGTTCTTTTTATTCCGGAGTTGTAACCGGATTTGTAACTCCCCTGACCACGAAAGTTGAGAATCCGACATTTACCTGCCGAATCAGCAACGATGTCAGGGATTTCGACCTGTTCTATGCCCAGATGTATGTCCCTCATATCCAGAAAAGGTTTCAGGACCTTGCCACACTCTGGATTCGTACGAGCACCTCAGAACGGTTTGTCAAAAAGGATTCCTTCTGCTTATCGAAGAACACGAGAAAATTGTCGCCGGGGGGGGTCCTGTGCACCGTCGAAAATAACACTCTGTTCTTCAGCTCAGCCGCCTCTCCACGGTTGACCGGTCTGAAGAAGTTGCTCAATGTCGGCAAAGCTGTACTTTCAAGCGGGGAGAGCCGACGGGCAGGATTGGGAGATGAAGTTCTGAACCGGCCTATCGCGGAACTACCTGTTTGCGAGCCTTCTTCGCCTCTTCTATCGCATCGAGTTGGAGCCGGTAGGCGCTGTAGTACTTGAAGATGTTGCGTACATATGTTGTGGTCTCCATACCGACCTTTTCGGCTGTGACGACCTCGACGTTGTTGAGCCACTGGTTCGGGTCAAACCCGCGGCGCTCGGCCTCCTTGCGCATCGCCGCGATCTTTCCCGGGCCGCAATTATAGCTCGCAAAGGCAAACAATGTACGGTTGTTCCCGGTGAATTTGGCATCCGGGAAGTACTTCGTCATGAGGCGGTCCATGTACTTCGCACCGGCGTGGATGTTGGGCTCGGTAATGCTGATATCACCCACCTTCAATTCCTTGCCGGTGGACGGCAGGAGCTGCATGACGCCGATGGCCCCCGAGCGGCTCTTTGCCTTCTGGTTGAGCTGTGACTCCTGGTAGCCCTGCGCTGCCAGCATGAGGGGGTCGAAATCGTATTGCTGCCCGTACTTCCGGAAGAGAGCAAGGATCTCCTCGAAACGCTTCCACTCCGAGGCACCCGTCGGGTCTTTTATCTGTTTCACCCGGGACATGTACTTTTTCAGCCGGATGGCCACGAGACCCTGCTTCTGGAGATGGTTCTGCGCGAAGTCGAGGATCTCCGCTTCCAGTTTCGGGCTCCCCTTTCGAATGGCCCAGCCCGTCTTGCCGCTTTCCCTGGCAACCGCCTGCTGGTTCACCTTGATCTTCGGAAGGATCTGTGCCCACATCTTCGCTTTCCAGTCATCTACCACGATGATCTCGAGAATGCCGGCATTGACCATCTCCATCAAGTCCTCGTCTTCCAGTGCATCGGGCACAAGTACCAGTTTCACGGCGGACTTGCGCTCCTTCTTAAAACGGGCGTTGAGCTCGTTGAGGCTCTCATAATAGCTCGATGCCTTCCGGACGTGGACTGTCTTGTCGGCAAGGTCGTCCGTGGAGGCGATCGCGGGGGACTTCGGCCCGGTGACGATCAATTCTCTTATACCGGGCTGTTTGGCCGGCGCGACAAAATCCACCGTCTTGAGGCGCTCGGCGGTCATGGTGAGGTTGCCCACGGCAATGTCGCCCAGGCCGCTTACAACCTCCGGCAGCAGTTTGTCCCGGGTCGTGGGGATGATGAGGACGGTGACCGGGCGCCTGGCCAGCGTCTTCGCATACTTCCTGTTGATCCACCGCTCGAAATCGCGGACGTTCTCGGCGGTAATTCCCATCTCGTGCCCGTTGTCGTTAAAATAGAGAGACCGGCTGTACGGCACGAGCACCCGGATCACGCGGCGCTCCAACATCTGATCGAAGTCTTTCGTGAAGGGCGTACGGGATATGTCCAGCTGGCGCGCACTTTGCTTCGCGCCCGGTTTGGACGAGGCGGCGGCGCATTCGCCGGATAAGCCCATGATCAGAACCAGAAAAAAGATGAACCCGATCATAAGCTCCAGCATCCGGTATTTGGCCTTCATCCGCTCCCCTCCAAAATGGACTTACTTGTGTCTTACCACACTTAAACCGTGGACACAACCCGGAAACACCCATTATAGACCTCTGTCGGAATACTCGAAAATCGAAGCCGCCGATAAGCGCCCGGCGAGATCACTTGAGCGAGAGGAGGTGGGTGCGAAGGTTGGCTTTTTTGTTGTTCAGGCCAAGTTTCTTCCGTATGTTGTCCCTGTGGGAATCGACAGCGCTTGGCGCCACGCCCATTAACCGTGCTATATCCTTCGTCGTCTTCCCCTCCCGTATGAATGACACCACCTCGGTCTCCTTCGGCGTCAGGCCAAACTGTTTTATCATGTTCAAAAAGGGTGACAGTATCTCGGCGAGGTTCGCCTCGACGACGTTGAGATAGGCCTCATGGCGGGGGGTTAGCTGCTCTTTTCTTATCTTCCGTATATGGGGCAGGATCATTGTCCTGATGTTCGACACGAACTGGACTTCGAGCTCTTTCCTGTCCTCTTCCCTCTGCTTTAACAACACCCTGAGGGCGGTGTTGACCTCTTCGAGGGTTTTGGATTTGACCGACAATTCGTTCTCCCGGTCCTCTCTCCTGGCAATTTCCTCGCGAAGTTCGGCCGTGCGCTCCGCCACAAGCTGTTCAAGGTGCTCGCGGGATGCTCTTAATTCCTCCTCCATCTTCTTCCGTCCGGTAATGTCCCGATCGGTACCCCGATACCCTTTGAGGTCTCCGGCGGCATCGTAAAAAGGAAGGCCATCCGTTTCCAGAACGACAAGGTGTCCGTCTTTATGAACGTTGACATTTTCCAATGCGACCAACGGTCTCTCTTTCTTTGCGAATACGGCGAATACTTCCGTCATCCGTTTTGCTTCCTCCGGGGCCATGAGATCAAACGCTGTCTTGCCGAGGACCTCTTCCGGTTCATATCCGAGTATGTGTTTGATCTGCGGGCTGACGTAGGTATACCGTCCCGCGCGGTCAACCTCCCAGACCCAGTCATACACGGTCTCGACCAGGCCCTGGAATTTCTGTTTACTCTCCCAGAGCTCTTCTTCGGCCTGCTTGCGGGCCGTTATGTCCTCCGTGAAGCCTTCGTACACCGCCGGTTTGCCCTGATCGTCGTAAACCGTCCTGCAGTTCGTGGAGACCCACGCAATGCTTCCGTCTTTCCTGTATATCTGAAATTCAAAGTCGTCGAGCTTCCCTTCCCTGTCCAGGATGGAAAGGGCCTCCTGCCTTTTGGCCGGGTCAACGTAACTCTGGGTCCCGATATCCGTTATGGAGCCCATCATCTCTTCCGGTGAGTCGAACCCGCTGATCCTGGCAAATGCCGAATTAATGGTGAGGAGCCTGCCGTCGGGGGATGACCGGAATATGCCCTCCAGCGCGTTGTCGAAGATGGAGCGGTACATGGCCTCGGCCCTTCTGCGGTCGGTAACGTCCGTCCCCACGCCGAAAAAATAATCCGGGCTGCCATCGGGTTTTTTTATGGCCCTGCCATGCCATTCCACCAGGACCTCTTTTCCGTCTCTTGTAAGGACCCTGTTCTCGTTGAATGTAGGCTGCGCCAGGGTTATCAGTCTGGAGAAAACCGGTGAAAGCCTTTCTCTGTCGCTCTCGGGCACCAGCCTCATATAGTCCTTGTTCTTCACTTCCTCCAGGTTGTATCCAAGGGCCCCGAGCATTGATGCGTTCATATGCCTGACCGTACGATCGGCATTGATCGCTACGAAAAAAGCCGGGGACGATTCGACAAGGGTCGAATTGAACGCTATTTCTTTGAGCAGGGCCTCTTCCATTCGTTTTTGCCGGGTTATGTCGCGGACGACGGCTTGCAGGAGAGGTCTGCCGTCTATGATCATAGGGCTCAAAAACACTTCCGATGGAAATACCTCACCCGTATCTGCCCGCTTATGCGCCCATTCAAATTGCTGTGGCCCCGTTGTCAATGCCATAGCTATGTGGCGATCGCCCAACACCCTCGATTCGGTACCGCAGGCCTGAACGGGCGGGGACAGGTCGGCGGGGTGTATCCCGCACAACTCTTCCCGTGTCGCACAGCCGAACAGCCTGACGGCGGCACCGTTGCAGTCGAAAAAGTGATCCCGGTCCATGAGCAGCACCGCGTCGCTGGTAGAATCGTAGAGGGTGCGGAACTTCATTTCGGAACGCTGCAGCGCCTCCAGGGTTTTCACGTGCGCCGTTTCCGACTGTTCCAGTTCACTGATCCTCTGTTTCAGCAGTGATATTTCCTCGACTATTTCCTCGCGTGTCCGGGACGGTTCTTTCATCTCAATCTTCCTGTGGTTGTGATTCACGATACGGGCCAAAAGGCCGAGCCTGCAATGCTGCGGCTGCACCGGCCTTCGTCGCCTGCCCGTCACATTTTCCTGCACTTTCATTCAATTTGCAAGGGGTAATCCCGGGATGGGATCATCGAAATCAGGATCCGGGCCACGTCTTGCATTATCGCATTTCACCTGTGCAAGATTGCCGGTCGCGCCGGGAAAGCTTAAAAGGTCTGCCGATAATTAGCTCAAGAAAGATTCCTTGACGTCAGGACTTCCCGATAAGAATATCGTGCAAATTGATGACCGCCATGGCGATCTGGGAGTTGTCGACGAGAAAGGCGATGTTTATTTCGGATGCGCTCTGGGAAACCATCCCGGCCTTGATCCCCGCTTTCCCGAGAGCGGCGAAGATATCGACTAGGCCTTTCGGGTTCCCCTTCAGCTCTTCCCCGCAGAGACCGGATGAGCCCGGTACGGTCACTTTTCACATCTTTCGTATATCCAATATCCCGGCGATATGCAATATAAATGTCCGGGAAACGTATCGAACATCTGCCAAATAAGAAAGGCAACCGTCTCCGGCTGCCTCCTTTGTTGTCAGATGAAATGATCTCGCGCTGACGGCCCTACTCCTTGTAAACGCCGCATCCGAACACGTAGTCACCGACTTTTTCAACGTAGGTGGTTTTCGCGTCTGTCTTTTTCGTCACCGGATTCGCCCATTTATAGTCTACCCAGCCGGTGCCTTTTTCAGTTGCGGTCTTGATGATCTCCTGCATGAAGAGCTTGCCGTCGGCGTCTTTCAACCCCGACACGTCCTTGCCGACAAGCTTGGGATTCCCGCCATGGGCAAAGACCATACCTTTCGCATCGATGACAAAGATATAGAGATCGCCTTTCACAAACTGCCCTTTCGGGTCTGAGAATTCAGCAAACGCCTTGTCCTTGCCGTTGGCCTTGTAGAACGCCACCCCTTTTTCTATGAGGGCCTTCGCTTCGGCCTGGGTCCCGGCACAGAACCCCGTCCCTACGAGACCGAACAGAAATAAACCTGCCAACATCATCACTACAAGCTTTCTCATTCCAAAACCTCCCCTTTGATTGTTTTGTGTTCCCTGTCAGAGGCCGAAAGGCTGCAACGCCATCCGGATAAAGTTATAGACAGGGTCCCAATAAACGATGTTATCATACTCGCAGTATAAAACAAACCGTTATCCCGTCAGGAGGTGCCATGAAAAAATTATCATGTGGGGCTGCTGCATTCTTGATCGCTTCGGCCTTTGCTGTCGCCGCACCCGTAGTAGAGAAGCCGCTTTTTGGGGCGGAGGAAAAGGTGCCCGTCTCGACCGGGGCCCCCGTCAAGGCAATGAAGCAGCAGCCTCCCAAAACCCAGGGGGCGGCCGGTGCCGCGGCAAACACCGACGCAGCGAAGAACAAGGCGCAAGGCGGTAAGAAGAAAGATACGAGGATTGAGGACGATCCGATAGGGACAAGGAGATAAAGCGGGGACGTCCGATGTTCCGTTCGAACATCCGCCGGGTAAACGAAGGCTATTTCATCCCTTCTGTTTATCAGCCGCTTCCGACGCCTTCTTGAGAGCGTTAAGGAATGCCCCGTAATACTTTTCCGCCGTGTCGCCGGGCAGCGCCTCGTCCTTATCACGCAAGGCATATATGTCTTTCAGCGCGTCCCCGTCGAGACCGAATACGCGGGCCGAGGCCTCGATGATCTGCGAATGCCCTGTCACGCCGTTCCCTGTGACCGCGAGGAGGAACCCCAGCGTTTCGACAAAGCGCTTTACCTGCTGAGACATCATCACGGTGAGCCGCTGCCCCCCGTTCAGGATGTAGTGCCTGCGCATCTTGAGAAGCATGTTGCTCAGGCGCTGTCTCAAGCGGACCATGACGTTCTGGCTGTCTATGCTCAGGCCCGCAAGGGGATCCTCACCGTAGAGCACCCGGTAGCCGTCCCTGATCGCCATGAATTTCAGGGGGAATATATCCACGCTGGCGGCGATATCGTCAGGCGTCAGGAAGAGCGGCGCGATGCCCGACCGTCTTCCCTTGAAAACGGGGTCGAGAAGAGAGTGCAAGGCTGAGATGTCGGCATTCCCGACGACAACGAGAAGATTGATGTCGCTCTTCCCGGGACGGTAGTCGTCACGCGCGGCGCTTCCGTACAGAACGAGCGACTCGAGTGATATCCCGGGGATCTTCTGAATATCCTCGAGGAATGATGCGACCGCGGTCTTTTCCTCTGTACCCAATTGTGTTCCGGACAGGTCTATGTCTTTGCTCATCTTAACCTCTCACGTAAATATCTGCGGGGCCTTCCCGGTACCCGCAGGTTCCGGGGCGTATGCCGTCACCGCTGCCTCAACATAGCAGCCCGGGTCTTTCCTGAAGGGGTCCCCGGTGAGCGCATAGGAAAGACACCTCAGGCCCCCTCCACATAACCGTTCGTAAAAACAGCCGCCGCATCCTTGGGCCGCTTTTTTCCTGTCCCGCAGCGCAACGAAAAGGGGGCTTTCCCTGTAGATCTCCGTAAGGGGCCGGTCGAGAACGTTTCCCGTGCGGACGGGCATGCGCCTGCAGGGAACGACATCACCGTTGGCCATGACAGTGATCAGCGTGTCACCTGCTGCGCACCGGTAGGGCTCGCCCCCTCCCGCGAGGAACTGCAGGGCCCGGTCCATGGCGATCTCAGTGCGGCACATGGGGTTCCTTCGGGCCTTCTCTTTAATCTTGAGGACTGCCGAAAAAAAGTCACGGACCTCGCCGGGGGAAAGGACCTCATCCTCGAGCGGCGCACTGCCGCCGCAGGGGATGAAACGGTCCGTCCAGACCTTCGACACGCCGAGTTTCATTCCGAGCTTCGCAACATCGCCGAAGCACCGGTAGTTCCGGCGCGTAGCCGTGAAAGATATCAGCGTCCTGGTCCCGTTGTCACCAAGATGGCCTATCGCGCGGGAGATCCTCTTGAAGTCGCCCGGCCCCCGTATGCTGTCGTGGGTAGCCTCGTCACCGTCGATGCTCACCTGGACGAACCTCGGCCCGAGGGACGCAAGGCGCCGGGCGGCTTTCGCATCGAGAAAGCTGCCGTTTGTCAGGACGGCAAAGCTGAATGCGTCCCTGCGGGCATGGAATTCCTCGAGGAGCTCCCAGATGTCGTCCCGTACAAAAGGCTCCCCACCCGTGAGGTTGATGTGCCCGGGGGGCCCGTTGCCGGCCGCTGTCAGGTCGCAGAACTGGTCCGTTATCGCGACAAGTTGTTCGCCGTTTAGCTCCTGCGCTCCGTCCCGGTCCTGGTAGCAGTGAATGCACCTGTTGTTGCACCGCTCCGTTATGTGCCACTGGAGGAGCATTCTGCGACCCGGCGGACGGCCTTTCGCCCGGGCCGCCTTTAAGCGGTCATGATACGCTTTTACCCGCCGCATCCGCCGCACCCCCCGCATCCGCCACCGCCGCCGCTGCATCCGCTGCCGCCGCTGCATCCGCCGCAGGCACTTCCCGAGGACGATTTCTTGAAGGCGGCATGAATTTCTTCGTACATAGGGGTGCCCGTCAGGGCGGCCGCGCCGAATATGGCGACCGCATAGGCCGGGTCTATCCCCTCCGGCGCGCTTCTCGTTCGCAGCCAGTCAAAGTGTTTTTCCAGTTTCGCGAGATACTGTCTGCCGAGCCAGCTGGCCCTGCCCCATGGCTTGAGCATCAGGGGGACGAGAACGAAAGAGAAGACCATCAGCATGAAGAGGAAGAACACCGGTTTTCCGAAAGAAATACCGAGTACGAATTTCGAAACACCGGTCACGACAAGAATGATCATAAGGACCCAGAAGATCAGCCAGCCCTGTTTCTCCTCCGATGCGTTCTTGACGAGCCGGTTCTGCGCAAGCTCCTGGTAATTGTACAGGGACAGTCTTTCCACGTCCTTGCGTATCTCCTCAAGTTTAAAGAGGTTCCTCGTATACAACTTCATCTTTACATGATCATAGACGGAGCGGGGAACGGGCTTCAATGTCTGGAGCCTGGCCAGGCGGTCCGGCTCGCTGAGGCCTGTCCTCTTGACGGAGGCCAGGTCCTTCTCGCCTTCGATCTCCACGAGCCCCTTGTTCAGGAGATCGAAAACTGCCGTCTTGACGGCCTCCTTCCAACCCCCTTTCAGGAACGATATCGTCACGGGGTCGAACCTCGTCAGGTTGGGCATGGGCGCGCCCCTGCTGCTGTCGGACCCCATCATCACCCGGCCGACAAGGACGCATGCCGCCGCCAGGCACACGTAAAGAAAGAGAAAGGTTGGTCCCGGTATGGATCGCAAGAATTCAAGCATTGCCCGATCTTCCTCCCGCGGAGATATAATATACGGTGTCGCCCGGGTACACTGCCGCGTGGCCCCGTCCGAACCTGATGCCCCCTTCCCTTCCCTTGACCATGAGCACCCTGTCCCGCAATCCTTCGAGGACAGTTTCGAAGGCCCCGGCGTCACCAACCTCGGTGCCCGAAATAAAGATCTTTCCCGCAGGACTGTCGAACGCGTTCATGACATCGCTGTTCAATGCCGCCGATGCGAAGGCTGCGGCCGCAATGTAGGAGGAACTGACGGCGTCGTCTATCGCAAAATTTTTCCGTATCATGCGGGCGAAATCCTCGTCGAAGATCCTCAGGACCGTCCTGATGCCGCCGTTCGTCGCCGCCGCGTTCAGCCCGGCCTCGAGGTTCGTGAGATCGTTGTCGGTGGAGCATATTATCGCTTTCGCGCGCCCTGTGCCGGCATGGGCCAGGGAATCCTCCAGCACGGCGTCTGACACGATGAACGGGATGCCCATGTTCCTGAGTCTCTGGACGAACCTGTTCTGCGGGTTCTTCTCGACGACCACCACATTCTCCCCGAGTTCGACAAGATTCTCGAGTATCCTTGCCCCGACATCCCCGAGGCCGCAGAGGATGATATGGTCCTTGACGTGCATCTTCCGCCTGCCCATCAGCATTTCGAGACGTTTCTTGATCATGCTGTCCGTGATGAAAGCGAACAATATGGCCATAAGCATGGCCCCGGAGAGCATGAGGACGATTCCGACGATCTTGGAAATGGTCGATGAGTCGCGCAGGCTGATATCGCCGAAGCCGACGGTTGTGAGGACGGTCACGACAAAGTAAACGGCATTGATGAAGCTCAGTTTCTCGACTGCGGCGAAGAAGAAGACGCTGAAAATGAGTATGCCCAGGAGAGTGACGAGGGTAGAGAAGAGCACCTTGTCCGACAGGAGAAGGTGCGGCCTGAACCTGAATTTCTTCTTTGTCCCGTTGCTTCTTTCGTCCGGACTGCGCGGACTAATGCCGTTGAGCGTCTTCGCCCCCGCAAAGGATGAGAAGCACAGGACCCGCGCGTCGTTCCCTATTTCCGCGTCCCTGCCGGGACAAGCGGCCCCGTCGATAGCGACTACCCGGACAGCGTGTACGGCTTCAACCTCGCCGGCACTTCTTTCGCTTCCCCCGGTCAAGGCCACGCCTTTCACCTCGTAAAACGTGTATGTCTCTTTGTC
The DNA here is from genome assembly GCA_963666485.2 of Syntrophorhabdaceae bacterium. GTDB lineage: Bacteria > Desulfobacterota > Syntrophorhabdia > Syntrophorhabdales > Syntrophorhabdaceae > Delta-02. The sequence continues at coordinate 140,317 of CAXXUO010000002.1, forward strand.
GACTTTGAACGACAGAACGGAATCCCGGACCAATGCGGAAACCGCGAAGCTCGGCGTCGCGACCTGCGACACGCTGATAGCGCGCACGCCGGGAATCCTCTTTTCAAGCTCCCCCGCGAACTTCATGTTGAAGACCCGCACGACGATCCTCATGCCGGGATTGATTTCGTTGACCCTCATTGCCGCGTGTATATTGAACTGGTCATCCTCGGAGGGAAATATGATGGACCCCGCTGAACGAAGGTCCAGGTGGTTAAGGGTATCGAGGCTGTTCGTGTCGGCCGTGACGACGAGGACCCCGGATAACCTCGTCTCCCCGAGAAGCCGCGAATGTTCCCGCGCGACGACGGTGACAGGCACCCCCGCCTCGACGAGGAATTCCATGATCCTGAACCCGGCATTGGAAAGGCCGTAGATGATGACACGCCCGTGCCCTTCCTTGCCGGCGCCGGATGCCGCTTTGCCGTCAACCGCGTTTTGGTCCAGTATAACCCCCACTCTCGTACCGGAGAATCGATGTGTCAGCGAGCCAATTGTATCACACTGCTTTCATTTGTTGAACGGATAATTTTGAAGGCAGGAAAACCCCGGGGGCGCATACTGATAATGCCCGCGCGCCCCTGTTAACACAGGCGATCATCGCTCTTTACTTTTTCACCCGTATGATGTAATAATCCTCGACTTGATGTGGAAGGTGAACAGAACAAATGACGTTATCAGCTAAAGTAAAAAATATTTTCATCTCTACAAGGCCATGGTCATTCACCATGTCCCTCATATCGGTTTCCATCGGTACGCTCCTCGCTGCCCAGGAGGGCCCCGTTTCCTGGTTCTGGTTTGCCCTCGTTTGCATAGGAATAGTGTCGTTTCACGCAACTGCGAATGTCCTGAACGATTATTTCGATACGAGATATAATGTAGACCAAAAGGATTCCCCGACCGCGCGCTACAGGCCTCATCCGTTGATCGGCAATTTACTCACGCCCCGGCAGCTCCTCGTTGAAGCGTTTATCCTGTTGGCCATTACACTCGGCATAGGGTTCACCATCTCCGGGATGCGGTCGATCACCGTGTTGTGGATCGGGCTTATCGGTGTCGCAACAAGTGTTTTCTATACCGGGTGGCCGATAAAATTTAAATATTCCGGCTGGGGCGAGATATTCGTCTTTCTCATGTGGGGCCCCCTGATGTTTGAGGGAGCCTACGTCGTTCAGCGCCAGGTATTGTCCGGCAAGGTATTCCTCGTATCGGTCCCGTTCGGGGTGCTCGTGGCGCTTGTGCTGCTGGCGAATAACATTCGGGATATCGCATATGATTCGCGGCAGCGCATACGAACTGTCAGTATATTGCTCGGCCCTCGCCGGTCGATCATGCTGTATGCGGCGCTCATTGTGACCGCGTACGTATTTACGGCTCTCATCGTTGCTATCGGCGTCCTGAGCCCCTGGGCGCTCCTGGTCCTCATCTCTTTACCGAAAGCGATCAAACTGCTCAGGGAATTCATGAAGAAAGTGCCGGAAGCAGCCGATGCAAACACCGCGCAGTTGAACACAATTTTCGGCATTCTCCTGATCATTGCCCTCATCCTGGAGAAGGTGCTTTAATGGCGGTCGTCGGCGCAATCGTTCTTGCATTCGTTTGCTGGGCTTTTACCTTTGGCCTGCCGCAGGGGAATTTCTGGGTCAAGATAGGCCTGTCCGTGGTAATTGTGACCGCATATTCTCTCTGGTGGCAGCGTCCCGTGATCGCACTGCGCTGGCGCTCTTTTCTGCTCGGGGCGATCTCTGCAGTCATACTCTATTTTATATTCTATGCGGGCAACATTCTCTCCGCGTTTATTTTCTCGAATGCCGGCCGCCAGGTAGGCGGCATCTACGGTCTCGGGCACGGGACGAACCATCTTTGGATATTCCTTTTGCTGCTCTTGGTCACCGGGCCCGGCGAAGAGATATTCTGGCGCGGTTTTCTCCAATCAAAATTGATGGACCGCTTCGGAAAATGGCCGGGTTATTGTATCGCGACAGGGGTCTATGCGGCCGTGCACGTATTTTCGGGGAATATCATCCTCATCGGGGCCGCATTGGTAGCGGGAATGTTTTGGGGTGCAATGTACATGTGGCGCAGGGACCTGTTCATGCAGATCATCTCACACTCTTTGTGGTCGAGTTTTATATTCGCAGTCACTCCCATCACACCGGCTATACATCAATAAAATTCAAACCGGATAACGGATCGCATGGTTATCAGAAATTACTTTCGCGGAGGATGACGTCGTATATCCTTTGAAGAAAGCCCGCCATGGCGCTTCTTCGCTTGGCTTTTATGCCGGCAACGCCTTTCAGGCGCAGCGCCGGGACGCCCGGGGGATCGCACGAGGCGAGGCGCACGCGGAAAACGGGCTGCAGCGGCCGGATAAGGCCCTTTGGATCGGCCTGGGCGGGGATCGGCCCCGAATACGGTGAAGCGAGGGAGGGCTCCTCGAGGGCGGCCAGGTTGACTTTATCGATTGCCGCAACGCGGCAGGTGAACGTCCCGAAACCGGCGCCGTCCGGGATAAAAGTGGCTTTGTTGCCTATCGCGATCCTCTGGAGCTCGGAGCCGTTGACGAATGCGTCGACCTTGTTCTCGGCCGGGTCTACAAGCACATAGAGCTGCTCGCGCGCCGGGATGAAAAGGCCCGGCCTGATCTCGTCGTTGCGCGTCAAAATATTACCGTCGAACGGGGCACGCATCATCAGCTTCAACCATTCTTTTTCCAACCCGTCAAGGTTCGCCTTCGTTTCCTCGAACCTGTGCCGCAGGACCTCGCCCACGGCGAGCGCTTCCTCGTTGAAGGGCTGATGTTCCAGGTCCCAGCGGGACTGCGACTCGGACACCCGCGCCTGCCGGACCTTGTATTCGAGCTCCTGCGAGCGAAGGACCACCAGCACATCCCCTGCCCTCACACGGCCCCTGCCCTGTGCGGGCTCTTCCACGACCTCCGACGGGTACGCGGCATAAAAGCCCTGTTCACGTGCCGCAGACATCATGGCCGGTGCCGTTATCCGGCCCGACCAGGGGATGAGGAAGACGATGATGAAGGCAAGGGTGGCGCACGCCGTCCTGAAGATCGTGTAATTGAGCTTCATGCGGAAACGAAGGTCGACCCATGTTCTCACCTCGCGATACACGGGCTGCAGGATAAACCACCACATCTCGACTGAAAAAAGGATGATCCCGAGCATTTTGAAAAAATACCGGTAGACGAGGATGGCGATCCCCAGGAAGATAAAAAAACGATAGGCCCAAACGACATAGGAAAAGACAATGAGGAACTTCCGGTATGCGTCGGGCATGGGTTCCGGCGGCGGGTCGTCGAACCCGAAAAGTATTTCGCGGAGCCACCACCTGCCGAAGGCAAAGGAACGTGCATGCAGGTTCGCTATCCCCAGGAAGTCGGACAGGATAAAATAGCCGTCGTAGCGGAGAAAGGGGCTGGCGTTCAGAAGAAGCGTCATGACCCATGACGTGGTGGCGAGGACGAACGCGCCCGACCGCAGCACCCCGTCAGGCAGGAACACCCAGGCCCAGGTGGCAGCCACGGCAAGCAGGAGTTCGGTCGCCATGCCGGCGGCCCCGACCGCCAGGCGCTTATGCCTGTCCTGAAGTTTCCACACCTCGTTGGTGTCCGTGTAGAGCATGGGGAACAGAACGACGAACACGATGCCCATCGCCGGGATCTTGCACCCGTACCTGTGCGCGGTCACTGCGTGCCCGAACTCGTGCGCCGTCTTGGCGATGGACACCGCGACCGCCGTTGCGGCGATGCCTTCCCACGTCCTGTATATGGCAAGCGAGTGGCGGAATACGTCCCACTGGCGCGAAATGACATAGAGGGCGAGCACTGCGGCCGCCAGGGCGAGGGTAAGGAACCACTGGCTGTACATGAAGGTGACGCGACTGGCGAATGCATCGAGGACCTTCTGGGGCTTAAGCAGCGGGACCCGGAAAAAAAGATAGTTCTTGAGCAGCGTCATCATCCAGGAAACACGCATTGCCCGAAGCCCTGCGAGGGCCCGGATGCTTCCTTTCGTTTCGACCAGGTAACTCTGCTCCAGGAACAGTGCTATGTGGGCTATGTCTTCATGGGTGACCGTGAGGGTCGTTTCACGCGCGAGGGCACCGACAACGAGGTCGGACCTGCCGAGGTCCCATCGCGAAAGGATCTCGAAGGCCTGCCAGTTCAGCTGGTAAAACCTGTTTGCCGAGGGATCGTGGAGCGTCCATGTCCGGCTTCCGTCGGCCGCGGACGGCGCGGGGTAAATGGCGAGTTCCTGCCGCAAAGGGGGGAGATTGAAAGGTTTCACCAGCCTAACCATTGCCTGAGGGCGGTCAGGGGGCGGCGGAAAATATAGTACGCCAGTATCACCCTCTTCCCGTAGATCTTTGCGATACCCGTTAATCCGACGCGGGGCGGAGCCGACCCGTCCGCGAGAAAATCAGCTTTGAGGCGATACGCGACAAGGCCCGCCGGGGTAACCTCGGATTTATACGAGGCGTACGTGAGCCGGCCGTCCCGCGGCCGCTGCGGATCGGAGGTGAGATAGAGTGTCACCTTTGTCCCCTGCTGAAGCGCGATAGCGTCGGCCACCGGAAGGAAGATGAGCATCTCGACATTCGCCGGGTCGGCGATGACGACGATCCTTTCTCCGACGGACACGCTTTTCCCTATCCAGTCATTGGCGTCCGCGAATACGGCGATGCCGTCGCGGGGCGCCTTCACCTCTATCTTGTCGAAGAGGTTCCGGGAAAACGCAAGCTCGGCTTCCCTCCCCTGCATCTTGCCCTGGCTCGACTCTATCGAGGACCGCGCTTTTTCGTCCTCGATCGCCATCTGTGACGTTTGCCTGTATACCTCGGCCGCGACCTGGTATGCCTTCGAGGCGACCTGCAGGCGCGTCTCGAGGTTCGTCCTGTCGAACTCGAACAGGACCTGCCCTTTTTTCACCTCTTCGTTCGGACGAACACGGAACTTGAAGATGATCCCTTCGAGGGGCGAGCGGACGACGAGAGGGTCCCTCGGGGCCACCTCCGCGGGGGCCTGCACGGATAGCCGCACGGGGAGCAGAAAAAAGACCAGGATGGCAATGGCGACAGCCGCCTTGCGCTTTGGCGTTCCCAGCTTCTCTTTCACCACCCGGATATATTTGCGGGGAGGCGCGAGGGCCTTGAAGCCGTGTGCATAGATGGAGGCAAGTTCCCTGTAACACATAAACAAAGATCGTGCCTGATGTCAATAAGACTTTGGTCTCACATGAAGGTTAGGATTCCCGCAGTCTTTTCCTCACAATTCTTGATTATCATTGACATTTGCGGCCCATAATATAACATTGAAGCAATTGTTTGCGTTTACAGGCAGGTAGAGCAGAAGGAGTGCGTTGAATAATCGGGCAAAAACAGGTTCTACCAGGCTCAGGGCCTGTCCCGCATCGATGTGCCCGATTACACGGTATCGCCTTTCGGCCAGAAAAGGGTAATATCACAGGGTCATGAAATTCTCTTTCTTCAAATCGATCCGTACTCACCTCATTTTACTGGTCCTTCTGTCCATCCTGCCGGCACTCGGGATAATCCTTTATTCGGGGTTTGAACGTCAACTCAACGACAAAAGGGAAGCGGAAAAGGCTTCAGCGAGGGTCCTGCACGACCTGGCGGAAGACCATGAAAACGCGGTGCAGAGCACCCGGGCGCTCCTTGCCACTCTGTCCAGAACGCCTGAGGTCCAGAACCAGAACGGTCCCGGATGCGGCAAGATCCTTGCCGATCTTCTCAAACAGAACCCTCTGTATGCCCAACATTGTTGCAGCCAGAGCCGACGGGATGGTGTATGCCAGCGCAGTGCCCTCTCCCGCCTTCAGCGTACGTCATCGAAAATTCTTCCAGGACGCGGTGAAGTCGCGTGATTTCTCTGTGGGGGGAATATGTAAAGGGCATCGTCGTGCAAAGGCCCGTGCTGCACCTCGCGTACCCTGTCATAGACGCAAAGGACCGTTTGACCCGGGGTGCTGGCAGTTGCCCTCGACCTCGCCCGCTACAAGAACATATTCCTGGGGGACACATCTGCCCGAAGGCTCGGTATTTGCCATTACCGACCACAAGCATATCCGTCTGTTCCGATACCCTTACCCGGAAAAGTACATGGGGGACGCCGATCTTCCCGACATGATCGCGACCATATCGGCCGGGGGAAAAGAAGGGATTTTCACCGCCCCGGGGGTTGACGGCATCAGGCGTCTTTATGCCTATGAAAAAGATATATCTCAAGGGAAGCCCATCACCGTATCTTTACATGCGCGTCGGCATACCCGAGGCGAAGGTCCTCGCCGGCGTCAGAAAAACGTTTTTCATCAACATCCCCCTTCTGTGCCTTGCTGTACTTGTTGCCCTCATACTGGCGTGGCTTATTGGAAATATGGTCGTCACCCGGAGATTGACGAGGCTCGTCGACGCATCCCTGGAACTGGCCCGGGGCAACCTTAAAGCCCGCAGCGGCCTCAGGCACAGCGAAAGCGAGCTTGGCCAGCTTGCCGCCGCCTTCGATGAAATGGCCCAGGCCCTTGAGGACGAGGAAAAAGAGCGGGAGCTTGCAGAACAAAACCTCAAGCTGAGCGAGGAAAAATACCGCGACATCTTCGAGAACGCTATCGAAGGCATTTATCGGACCTCCCCGGAAGGCCGGTTTCTCACGGCCAACCCCGCCGCGTGCACGATCCTGGGGTATGATTCCTCACAAGAGCTCGTCGATACCGTAACAGACATACGCAGCCAGATCTACGCCGATCCCGCCGACCGGGACGAGGCGCTCCGGCTGATGAATGAACAGGGCTTCATCAGGAACTTCGAAACGCGGTTCCGCCGCAAAGACGGAAATGTTCTCTGGGTGTCGCTGACGGCCCGCCCTGTCTACGATGAAAAAGGCAACCTCCTTCATATAGAGGGGACAAGCCAGGATATTTCCGACCGCAAACAGGCAGAGGATGCGTTGCGGGAAAGCGATGAACGCTATCGGGTCCTGGTGGAAACGTCCAACGAAGGCATCTGGGTGATGGACGGGGACCACGTGACGACGTACGTCAACCAGGCGATGGCCGACATGCTCGGGCACACCCCCTCGGAGATGACCGGGAAAAAGGTCGAGGATTTCTTTTTCCCCGAGGACATGGAATTTCACCGGGACCGCATGACGGCCCGGCATTCGGGGAAGGACGAAATATATGAACGCCGTTTCAGGAAAAAAGACGGTTCGGTACTCTGGACGCTGGTTTCAGCCAAGGCGCTCCGCAATGATCAAGGCGGGTTTGCCGGCTCCTTTGCCATGTTCATAGACATTACCGAGGCCAAGTCGTCACAGGACGCATTGCGACTGAGCGAAGAGCGCTTCCGGGCCCTGACGACAGCTACCAGCGATGTCGTGTATCACATGTCCGCGGATTGGAGGGAAATGCTCTATCTCGATGACCAGGGCTTCATTCCCGGTACTGAAAAGTCGAGTGCCGGGTGGCTTTCAAAATATATCCATCCTGATGACCGGGACCGCGTAACGGCGGTCATCAAGGAGGCCATCCGGAGCAAAAGGGTCTTTGAGTTTGAGCACCGGGTCATCAGGGCGGACGGCAGCCATGGCTGGGTCTTCTCCCGCGCAGTCCCTCTTTTGGATGACAGGGGCGAGATCATCGAATGGTTCGGTGCGGCCAGCGATATCACCGGCCGCAAGCAGGCGGAGGAGGACATAAAGAATTCCCTCCACGAGAAAGAGATCCTCCTGAAGGAGATCCACCATCGCGTGAAAAACAACCTCATGGTCGTATCGAGCATCCTGAACCTTCAATCGGAAACGATCAGAGACAGGAAGGCGAGAGACCTCATCGAGGACTGCCGCAAGAGGGTACAGGCAATGTCACTCGTCCACAACAGGCTCTACCGGTCGTCAGACCTCGCCCACATAAACTTCAGGGAATACACGGGGGACCTCCTCGCAGACATTGCCCGATCGTACGGGGACCGCGCCGGGAATATTGCCCTTGTGACCGACGTCGGGGACATCACCTTCGATATCGACACCGCAATGCCGCTCGGCCTCATCATGAACGAACTCGTCTCGAATGCCATGAAACACGGCTTTTCCGGGGAGAGGAAGGGCACCATTACGGTCAGCCTCCACGAAAACAGGGAACACTTCCTGTTCGCCGTCAAAGATGACGGCATAGGTTTTCCCCGTGATATGGATTTTACCGGAACTGAATCACTTGGCATGCAGCTCGTCGTTACCCTCGTGTCACAGCTCGAAGGAAGCATAGAGCTTGTGAGGGACAACGGGACGGAGTTCAGGATAACCTTCAGACCGGAACAAATTTAAAACAGAGCGGGAAGGATTGATGGGGTCCCGGGTTCCCTGTCAGGGGGGTGACGGGAATCGCCCTCGTCCAGCCGCCCGGGCAGTTCGGGACGGTGGGATAATACCCTTCCGGGTTGCGGCAGTAAAAAAAGGTACGCCTGCGGTGCCGGCCCGGCGTAGGGCACGGGTCCGTCATACACGTACGGGTAATAGGGGTCACGGTACCCGTAATAGTACGGCGCGTAATAGTAGGAGGGTCCGTAGTACCTCCCCGGGTAATAGACACGGACCGGTCCCCCGCGGTAGTACTGACCTCCCCCGTGGTAGTAACCCCCGCCGCGGTAGTGATGGCCCCCGCCATGATAGGAATGGCCCCCGCCGCGATGGCCGCCCGAGTGGCCTCCCCGGGCACACAACCCGATCGATGCGAGGCTGAGGAAAATGAGTACGGCACTACCGATAATGAGAACCCGGTTTTTCATCTCGCGCCTCCCTGCCTGTTACATATACTGCAAAACACTTCCTGTCAACAGACATTTTCGGGAGGCTTCAATTTTTGTTCTTCGTCCCGGCGGCCTCATTCATGCGCCGGTGATGTGCGAATTTTGTATCCATGAAACATTACTGTCTCATGTGTGAAACACAACTTTGTCCTCGCAGAAATAACAGTCAATGATCTTTAATGGTTATCCGTACATTATTATTGGAATACTTATTGCAATAATATATAACAGTTAAATTCATACTCGACCAAAACGGCTTCGCGAGAAACAAGGGGGGTGTCATAAAACCTTCATTCATGCGGTCCATACGGGTCAAGCTCGTCCTGCTGGTCCTCATTTCAATGATACCGGCGCTGGCGGTGGTCCTCTATTCCGAACGGGCGCTGCGGGATGCCCTCGTCCGGGATGCACACGAAAAGTCGCTTCATGATAGTCCTCGGGGTTGCGTCGGAACACGAGCGCACGGTGGAATCCACGCGCAAGCTCCTGTCCGCCATAGCGAAAAACCCGGATGTACTGGCGGCGAACGTACCCCGGTGCAACAGGCTTCTTGGCGACATCCTCGCAGAGAATCCCATCTACGCGAATATCTTCCTCGTGCATTCGGGAGGAGAGGTTTTCGCTTCCGGTCTGAAACCCTTCAAACCGCACAGTGTCACAAACAGAAAATACTACAAAGACGCAACGAACACGGGGAAATTCTCCGCCGGCGAGTATGTTATGGCCGTCACGGCGAAAATACCCGTCATTCATTTTGCCCACCCCGTGCATACCGGCTCCGTCGGACTGCAGCTGGTCATTGCGCTGGCTGAACAGTTGGACGGACGCCTCGAGATTGACAGGGATCGAGGCGCCGCCTTTACCCTGACCTTTCCCGGAAAGGAGGGCCGTAATGGATAACAGGAAGACCATCCTCCTCGTGGAGGATGAAGCGCTCATCGCGATCGCACAGAAGAAGACCCTCGAGAAATACGGGTACGCGGTCGTTATGGCCCATTCCGGGGAGAAGGCCATGGAGACGGTCCGCACCACGGCGGGCATCAGCCTCATCCTCATGGACATAAACCTCGGGAGGGGAAAGATGGACGGCACCGAAACCGCCGAACGCATCCTCGAGGACCACGATATCCCCGTCCTCTTCCTTTCCAGCTACACCCAGGCCGAGATCGTCGAGAAGACGGAAAAGATCACGTCCTACGGTTATGTCGTCAAGGACTCCGGCGAGACGGTCCTCAATGCCTCGATCAAGATGGCGTTCAAGCTGCACGAGGCCCACCGTGAACTCAAGGAAACCAAAGATGTCGCGCAGAGATACCTCAACGTGGCCGCCGAGATCATCGTTTCCCTGGACACACGGGGGAGGATCACCCTGCTCAACGACAGCGGGCATAAGCTTCTCGGATATGAGAACGGTGAGCTCATAGGAAAGGGCTGGTTTGATACGTGCACCCCTGAAAGGCTTAAGAACGAGCTGAACCAGGTCTTCGCGGCACTGGCGGAGGGAGGGTGTGAACAGACAGACGTCCTGACCTACGAGAACCCGGTCGTCACGAAGAACGGGGAGGAACTGACCATCCTGTGGCACAACACGGTCATCAGGAACGATGAGGGAAAGATCATTGCCGTGCTGAGCTCGGGCGAGAATATCACGGAACGTAAAAGGGCCGAGGAGGCGCTCCGGGAGAGCGAAAAGGCCATGCGGGCCTTTTTCGATGCCGTGCACGAGACGGTGGTCCTCATCGACACGGAAGGGACCATAATCCTGGCGAATACCGTCGTGGCCGAGAGGCTGGGCACAACGGTCGAAAAACTTGCCGGCACCTGCCTGTATGACCATTTCCCCCCCGATGTGGCATCGTACAGGAAGGAACGGTACGACAGGGCCATGGAAACGGGCCTGCCCGCCTTTTTTGAAGATACGAGGGGGCCACGGAGCTTTGAGCATCATTGCCAGCCTGTCCTGACGGCGGACGGAAAGGTAGCGGGCCTGACCATATTTGCCTACGAGACAACCTCGCACAAGAAGACTGAGACCGCGCTTCGGGAGAGTGAGGAGAAATATCGCTCGCTCTTTGAAAATGCCATAGAGGGGATCTTCCAGACGACCCCGGAAGGGAAGTACCTGTCCGCTAACCCCGCACTGGCGAGGTTTTTCGGCTATGACTCACCCCAAGAGCTCATGGAGGCGACCATCGATATCGGTACCCAGCGCTACACAGACCCCGGGGAGCGCCAGAAGTTTATGGATGCCTTCGAGGCTCAGGGTGTGATCAGGGACTTCGAGGTACGGCTCGTCAGGAAGGACGGGAACCCCGTGTGGACGTCGATGAACGCCCGGGCCGTCAGGGACGAACAGGGCGCGATACTGTACTACGAAGGCACCGTCGAGAACATCACCACCCGCAAGATGGCCGAGGAGGAGGCGACCAGGGAAAGGGAGAAACTGAGGACCCTTTTCGACAACGCCCCTTTCGGGATGGTCCTTATCGATGAGGCCGGACGTTTCATCTACGTCAACGCCAGATTCACGGAACTCCTGGGGTATGACCTGTCCGATGTCCCCGACGGCAGGGCATGGTTCAGGAAAGCTTACCCTGATGCCGAATACAGACATTCCGTGGTCGCCGCGTGGAAAGAGGACCTCGGGAACGCCGGGCCGGGCGAACGAAGGCCGCGGACCTTTACTGTCGCCTGCAAGGACGGCTTGCGAAAGATAGTCAACTTCATCCCTTCCCGGCTCAGCACCGGGGACAACCTGATGACCTGCGAGGACATCACGAACCGCAAGCGCGTCGAAGACGAGTTGAAGCGGCTGAAGACATTCCATGAAGAGATCACCGAATCGATCGTCAACGGGGTATGGGTGTCCGATAAGGATGACGTTCTCATATACTGCAACCGCGGTATGGGGGTCATTGCCGGTGTATCCCCTCACTTGATGGTGGGGACACACCTGTGGCGGGGTTTTTCCGAAGAGACGGTGGCAAAGTTCAAGGAACATTACATGTCGGCCAAAGAATCGCTGAAACCGGTACCCTATGACGCCGTCCCCGTCGTGACCCCTGCCGGACGGTCCACCTACCAGTCAGGCTGGCTCATCCCCCTCGTCGAGGAAGGACAATTCCACGGCATGATCTGTACGGTGGAAGACATCACGGAGAGGAAGCAGGCCGAAACGGTGCTGCGCGAGAGCGAAGAGAAGTTCAGGCTTCTCGTTGAAAATTTACCGCAAAGGATCTTCCTCAAGGACCGCCTCTCCAATTACATGAGCTGCAACCGCCACTATGCCCGTGACATGGGCATCGAGCCCGAGGCAATAACCGGCAGGACCGATTACGAGTTTTACCCCCGGGAACTGGCGGAGAAATACCGGGCAGACGACAGGGAGGTTATCGAGTCCGGCAGGGCAATCTCTGTGGAAGAGAAATACCTGTCTTCGGGCAGGCAGCAGTGGATATGGACGACCAAGGTCCCCTACCGTGATGCGAACGGCGATATTTCAGGTGTCATGGGCATTTTCGAAGACATCACGGAACGGAAAAACATTACCGAGAAACTCTTTAAAGAACAGGAGCGCCTCAGGATCATCTTCGACGCATCGCCTGCAGGCATTATCATTGTCGACCGCGCGGGGACCATCACGTTTGCCAACGAGAAGACGGCCGAGATGTTCGGCTGCACGCTCGCTGAACTCATCGGTTCCGCGTACCCGTCCCATGTTCACCCGGACCAGAGGTCCATCGGCGACACAAGGATGCACCAACTCATAGAAGGCACGGTGGACAGCGTCGATACCGAACGGTACTATGTCCGCAAGGACGGTACCGGTTTCTGGGGATATTTGAGCGGCCGCCGCCAGGGTGACGAGAGCGGGACCTTTGTCAACCTTGTCGGGATCATCACGGATATTACATCCCGCAAAGAGGCCGAGACGGCCTTGAAAGAGAGCGAGGAAAAGTACCGCCTTATCTTCGAGAACGCCCTGGAAGGCATATTCCGTACATCCCCGGAAGGGCGATATCTCGCTGCCAACCCCACCCTGGCCGGCATCCTGGGATATGATTCCCCGCAGGACCTCATCGGGTCTGTTACTGACATCGGCGGCCAGGTATACGCCGACGCCGGTGATCGCGAAAAAGTTTTCAGGCTCATGCGGGACAATGGTCATATCAAGGGCTTTGAAACACGGTTCCACCGGAAGGACGGGAGCATTATCTGGGTATCGCTGAACGCCCATCCCGTTTACGACGCACATGGCGGCCTGCTCTACTTCGAAGGGACTGCTCAGGACACCACGGACCGCCACCGGGCAGAAGACGCCCTCAGGGCAAGCGAAGAAACGATAAGAACACTCCTGAACGCGACATCTGACGCGGTATTTCTTTTAGACAAAGACATGGTCTACCTCGCTGTAAACGAGATAACTGCACGGCGCCTGGGTAGGAAGGTCGATCAGATCGTGGGCACCAGCGTTTTTGAACTCATCCAGGGGGAGGTTGCCGAGAAAAGAAATACAATGTTCAGCAAGGTTCTCGACACGGGCAAGCCCGTCGCTTTCACCGATGAAAGGGACGGATTATCGCTCGAGAACACCTTATACCCCGTGTTCGGTGCCGGGGAGAAGGTCAGGATGGTCGCCGTGTACAGCCGGGATATAACGACAGCCAGGCACACCGAGGAGGCGCTCAGGACCTCTCTCCGCGAGAAAGAGGTCCTTCTCAAGGAGATCCACCACCGGGTGAAAAACAACCTCATGGTCGTGTCGAGCATCCTGAACCTCCAATCGGAGACGATCGGGGACAGGAAGGCGAGGGACCTTATCGAGGATTGCCGCAAGAGGATACATGCAATGTCCCTCGTCCACAACAGGCTGTACCGCTCGGCGGACCTCGCCCGGATCAGCTTCAGCGAATACACCGGGGACCTCCTTTCAGATATTGCCCGCTCGTACGGGGACCGCCCGGGCAATATCGCCCTCGTGACCGACGTAGGGGGCGTCGCCTTCGACATCGATACGGCGATACCGATCGGCCTCATCATGAACGAGCTCGTCTCCAACGCTATGAAGCATGCCTTCCCCGGCGAGAGGAAGGGCACCATCGCGGTCAGCCTCCACCAGGAGGAGGGCGGCTTCAGGCTCTCGGTCAGGGATGACGGGATCGGCTTCCCGGAGGACCTCGATTTTGCCTCCACGGAGTCGTTAGGGATGCAGCTCGTCATCACCCTCGTGGAGCAGCTTGACGGAAACATAGAGCTCGTCAGGGGCCACGGGACAGAGTTCAGGATCACCTTCTGAGCCTGCCTGCGGCGGCTCATTCAGGTTTCAAACATCTTTTTCTTTGTCCCATATCGTGCGCAAAATAGGGATCATAACGGCAAATATACATGAGAGCAGGAAATATAAGACGATAGCTATCAGGGGGCTGGAACTGGCGCCGAGGAAGATAAAAAGGATCGAGATTCCCAGGAAGGCATACAAGACGATCAGTTTGATCGCGAGGGCCTCGTATTTCAGGAAACCCCAGCCTAAGTTCGCCACGAGGCCGACGGCATACGTCAAAAAGCCGGGGTATAGGAAAAACAACGCGATCGAAGCAGCTGTGACAATTATTCTCGCCTTTTTATCTTTGGCCTTTTGTTCCTGTCTTGCCAGCTTCGCTTTTACACGATTATTGAGCACCTCCCAGTTCCGGCAGACCTCTTTGCACTCCTTGCATATTGCCGTGTCCTGGTAGATCCTTCCCAACGTGCTCGGCAGCGGCGCGATCTCACCAAAACGGTACCTGGCCCCGCAATGGTCGCAGACCCACGCGTACCCTTCGGCCACGTCCTTTTCATGGTAAAGAGAGAGGGTATCGTCTTCCATAACATTTTTTACGGGCATGGGCTTCCCCCGTCCCGCCCTCAAAGATAGGGCCTTATTTGGTTTTCGAGAGATCGCGTTTGCCTGTGTTCGCTCGCCCGGCAAGCCTTAACTGATCATATCCGTGAGAAATGATTGAATACTCGTATGATATCAGTCAAAAAACGTCAAGGCAATATCATTTTAGCAACTCCTTTGTCTCTCTGGACATTTCCGAAGAGACACACTATGATAGTCTCAACATATCTCAGGCGCCCATTTCGAAAAAAATATGTGATCCCACGGGGGGAGATCAGTGACGAACGATACGTACATTGTCGAGCCGTTCAAGCCGGCTGATGCCGAAGGAGTGTCGCGGCTTTTTTCCGAGGTCTACGGCGACAGGTATCCTGTCAGGACGGTGTACGAACCGGACCAGTTGATCGCTGCCAGTCGCGGGGGGCGGTATTTTCCCTTTTGCGTTCATGACAGGTCGGGAAAGGTGATAGGGTACGGGGCACTCAACTCTTCCGCCCCCTTCCGGGGGATATACGAGTTTGTCCAGGGCGTGGTCTCTCCCGATTGCCAGGGAGGGGGCATCGGCACACTCCTCTTTGAGTTCGTTGAAAAATACATGCCCACCCTGCCCCACTGTGAGGTGTATTTCGGTGAGGCGGTCTGCAACCACATACACACGCAGAAGGCCGGGGCCCTGATCAAGACCATAGAGACCGGGATCGAGGTGGACCTTTTGCCGGGGAACCAGTATGGCAAACGCGACGATGCCCCGGTACGGGTGGCGGCGGTCGACATGTTCAGGACGTTCGTCCCGAAACCGCAGGTCGTATACGTACCGGCCGTCTATGACGAGATCGCCCGTTATATTTACGGCGGCTTTGACGATAGCCGCACGATCCGCAACGCGGCAGGGCCCGAAACCGGTACCGGCCCGCTGACGCAGATGTCCGTCAGCGCATTCGAATCCGCGCATGTGGCCCGCATATCCGTCCCGGTCGTTGGTCCTGACTTCATGGAGCAGTTCAACAAAGAACAGGAAATGCTCGCCGGCCGGGACATCCGGGTCATCCAGGCGTGGCTCAATATTTCACGGCCTGTGGCCGCCGCAATGACGGAGGAGTTGAGAAGGCACGGGTATTTCTTCGGGGCCTTCTGCCCCCGGTGGTTCGATGAAGATTGCGTGCTCATGCAGCGCATCATCGGTGACCCTGACTGGGACCATATCCATCTCTATTCCGGAAGGTCCGGGAAGATACTGGAATTCATTCGCTCCGATTGGAAAGAAACCGCCGGAACGGAACGTGAGGCCCCTCATGAATAATGTGCAGAAGCCGCTTCAGGGCATTAAAGTCCTGGCATTCGCCTTCAACCTGCCCGGCCCTGTGGCGGCCGCCGAGCTCCAAAAACTGGGGGCTTCGGTGACCAGGGTCGAATCCCCCGCGGGAGATACCTTCGCGACATGGTGCCCGTCCTGGTACAAGGCACTGTGTTCAGGGCAGAGGGTCCTTCGCATAGACCTGAAGACGGCAGAAGGCCTTGCCGCAATGGAAGGGCTTCTCGCAGAAAGCGATCTTTTTCTTACATCCTTTCGCCTGTCCGCATTGCAGAGGCTGTCTCTCGACCGCGGGAGCGTCGAGGCCCGGCATCCCGCACTCTGCCAGGTTGCCATAGTCGGATACCCTGCACCCCTGCAAAATCAGGCGGGCCATGACATCACCTACCAGGCCGCCCTCGGCCTCGTCACACCCCCGCACAATCCGCGCACCTTCGTCGCTGACCTGTCCGGGGCACAAAGGGCCGCGATAGCCGCAGTTTCCCTGCTCTACGCACGGGAGCGGGGCCTCGGGGCAGGATATGCCGAGATCTCCCTTTCAGAAAGCGCCGAAGAGTTCGCCGAACCGCTGCGCCACGGGATCACGAGCCCCGGCTCCCTATTCGGAGGCGGATTGCCGGAATACGGGCTCTACGAATCACGCGAGGGATGGATAGCCGTGGCGGCCCTCGAGAAGCACTTCCGGGATGACCTCGGCACATCTCTCGGCATAAATGGCGAGATAAGCCGGGAAAAACTGCAGGTGATATTTCTCACCCGGACGGCCCGGGAATGGGAAGAGTGGGCGACAGCGAACGATCTTCCCATAGCCGCCGTGCGGTGAACCCTATTCGCCGGGTTTCTTGGCAGGGGATGCGTACCAGCGTTCCTTCGGGACGATCTTCGGTTCGGCGGGGTCTGAACGGTAGGACGGGGACATGATCTGGACATCGTATTCGTTGAATGCGTCCTGTATGTTCCGGTGCAGGTCGGCATAGGCCACCGTCATCCTTTGCGGGTCATCGCAGTACACGTTCAGTTCGTAGGCAACGTAAAAATCGTCGAGGGATGTCTGGAGTATGAACGGCGCCGGCTCCCTGAGTATCCCCGGGGTCCTTTCCGCAGCCACGAGAAGGAGCGCCTCCACCTGCCGCCAGGGTGCGTCGTACCCTATGGTGATCTTCGTATGCAGTATGAGGCCCGCCTCTTTCGCGAGCGTGCTGTAATTAACGACATTGCTGTTGACGATGACGGAAGACGGCACAACGATCACCTCGTTCTTGATCGTTCTCAAGCTGACCACCTGGAGCCTCATCTCGATGACGTCGCCCACAAACTCACCTATCTTCACACGGTCCCCGATCTTGAACACCCTTCGGTAGGTCAGTGAATACCCTGCAAGGATATTCGCGACGGCGGACGTCGAGCCCAGGGAAAAAAGAACGCCCAGAAAAATGGAGACCCCTTTGAAGGCCGGGGACTCGGACCCGGGGATATAGGGGAAGGCAACAATAGCGGCAAACGCAAGGACCAGTATGCGGCAAAGCTTGTATGTCGGAGCTGACCATTCGGGATAAAATCCCTCGAACTTTATGACCCCGGCCTCCAGGCCGTTGAAGAGAAATTTCATCACCCTGAGAACGACAAAGGCAAAAAAGCCAATGACCACCACAAACAACAGGTTGGGGATCGCCCGCCAGACGGCGCTTCCTATCGTGCCGACAGGAGATGTCACGTATCCGAGCAACGTACCCGCTATCGGACGCGTCCAGGGGAAAAAATGAAGGATAAGGTCGGCATAGGCATAAAATACCAAAAGCAGGATGATGAAACGGACGATCCTGATAAGCCACGCCAGGATTGCCTGACTCCTTTCCGCGCTGATAATATCGAGGGACCTTGCATGGGCAGCGGACATCTTGGCATGGGCCCACTCGCGGAGCCTCAAGGTCAAACGCCGGTAGATCCTCAAGACCACGTAAACAATGAACAGAAGGGCGAAGGTCGTCAGTACGGAATAGACAATTCCCAGCAGGATCTGTTTCCGGCTGTGATCATGGCGGTACTGCGTGATGGCGGCCCGCAGGACTTCGATGCGCTTCTGCGCCAGTTCGTCGCGCGTCATTTTCTCAGCCCGCGCATCCTGGTCAAATACGGATAACAGGAGCTTGTCCCGGGCATTGATCGTGGTTATGGGTTCATTGAAATCCTGAATGGAAACCGAATCAACGGGGATCGTATAGTCCCGGGCAACTGACTGCAGCCGCTGGGTCAGCAACAATGCCCTTTCCTGCGCGGAGAAGCCTTTTACATCATCCTTGATATAAAAGAGGACCTTGTCATCGAGCATCACGGGGTAGCCAACCTTGCTGCCCTGCACAGCGCCGCTGACTGCCGTGTCCCTGCCGGGGGCCCTGTCGGGCCCGGCCGCAGCGAACGCTCCATGAATGCCGGTTATGGCCAGGAAAGAGAAAATTAAGATCCACACAAGCGATCTCTTTACTGAACTTTTTTCCCGGCGCTGCTTTTCTGTCATCCGCGTCCACCCCTCTTATCGATCGAATGCCATAAAAAAGACTGTTTTGATTTTCTATTAGAATATAATTTTTTACAAGCAAAAGTCACCGGGTGCCTCACCCGGCGCACACACTTTGAACTTGTCACGAAAAACCCGGTATTGTAGATTACACGCATGAATGACTCGCGAAAAGAATTGATGATCGTGTTGACCATCGCATTCGCCTCTTTTCTCGCCCGGCTCAACCTCTACACGGTCAATATATCGCTTCCCACGATCTCCCGTGTCTTCGGCATCGGTTCCTCCGATGTATCGCAGATCGTGACGTCGTACCTCTTGATCATCACCAGTTCCCTCGTTCTGTTCGGGAAGCTCGGTGACAGCCTGGGGTTCAAGCGGATGTTCATTGCCGGGTACGCCGTGTTCATGGCGGGCTCTCTCTTGTGCGGCATATCGCCCGGGATCTATTCGCTTGTCGCGTCACGATTTGTCCAGGGCATCGGCAGTTCCATGCTTCTCGCAACGAGTTTTGCACTGATCGCGCAGGCGGTCCCGCACGGGAGGCTCGGCTGGGCCTTCGGGATAAATGCCACCGCAAACGCGCTCGGAGTGGCCGCCGGGGCACCCCTGGGGGGCATCATTGCCGGTTACCTTTCCTGGAGGTTCATCTTCCTTATCAACATCCCTCTCGGGATCGCAGCTGTTTTCTTTGCGGTGCGGTACCTCCCCTCTTCCTTTGTCCCCGGCCGGAAGACCGTTCGCCGACAGGGTCCATTCGACATCCCGGGGGCGGCACTCAGCTTTACGGTCCTCGCCGCATTTCTCTACGTTATGAACTGGGTGGATGTGAAGGGATGGACCTCCCCGGCTGTTCTCGCGTCCGCCGCACTGTGTATTGTATCGTCAATTGTTCTCATCGCCTGGGAAAAGAGGTGCCGGGACCCTCTCCTCGACCTGGCCATGCTCAAGGACCGCGGGTTTATCTATGCGCTCGCCGCAACGACCGCCGCCTACATGCTCATTGCGGGGAACGGGTTCCTGCTGCCTTTCTACCTCGAACTCGTGAAGGGCCTTGACGCAGCAAAGACGGGGATGGTCCTGCTCATCTATTCGCTTATTTATGTCTTCGTATCCCCCTATGCGGGCAGGTTGTCCGACAGGACAGACCCCGTCAAGCTCTGCGTCATTGCCATGCTCTCCGGTGCCGTAAGCACCTTCGTCTTTGCCTTTACGCTCAACCTAAGCGGACTTGCACCCGCCGTTATCTTTCTTGCCTGGCTCGGCTTTTCCTACGTTTTTTTCCTGTCACCCGTCAATGGCCTCGTTATGGGCTTTGCCCCGAAAGGCAAAGAAGGGGTCGCCTCGGGGCTTCTCAATACTGCCATCAACCTGGCCATGGTCCTCGGCGTCGCCGTATTCGAGCTGATCTTCGGCGCGTCCTTGCGCTCGGCCGGCCTGCCGCCGGGCGAGGGCCCGGCCCTGATGCGGGCATTACCGTCAGCCCTGCCTCATGCCTTCGGTAACGCCTATATCGCAGGAGGCCTCATGTGCCTGGCGGCGATGCTTTTTTCTGTACTCGTGAAAAAAAGCCGTATAAAATAACGATTCTATGACCGATCAGTTCATCCCGCCGCCCTATACCTGGACAGCCGTGCCCGGGACCAAGAACGTAGATATCTACCATATCGTGCGGAAACCGTCTGTCCTGTGTTCCAATACGTATATAATCAAGGCGCCGGACCTTTTTGTCGTCATCGATCCGGGAACCGATCCCGAACAGATAGCTCATGGCCGGCAGGTGATACTGGAAAAGCGGCAGGGGCAGGTCATCCCTGTCTTCCTCTTCCTCACCCATTGCCATATCGATCATTTCCTCGCCGTGAACCTTCTCATGGACCAGGCGTTCAACGGCCAGTTCATTTGCCACCCGCTCGCCGCAGACGCCATCGAGGCGCGGGATGAGAACCTGACCCTCGCGAACATGAACGGGTCGGTGCTGCCGATATGCAAGGTACGGGAGAGACTTTTTCAAGACGGGGACGGCCCCATCCCCGATGAAGAGGTTGCTCTCTCCGTGGAGAGCGGCATCGTGGAGCTTGACGACGGGCAGGTCATACCGTGCAACATTGTAGACCTGGGTGGCGGCGACCGGATCGAGATATTCCAGACCCCCGGGCACAGCCCCGACAGTGTCACCTACGTGGTGGGACAATTCATGTATACGGGTGATCTTCACGTTGCCACGACACCCGGGATCGCCGGGAAAAATGGATGGGACAATAACGCACTCGTCTCCTCCATAAGCACAATGATCGCTGTGGGCAAGAAACGGGAGGTGGTCCACATCCTGCCCGGTCACGGTAAGGTCATCGATTTCGAGAAGGCCACGAACATGTTCCTTAAAGAGGCGGCCGAGGCCCGGCACCTCGACAGCCTTGCCCTTTTCGACCGGGAGCGCTCGCTATACCTTTCGGAGTATGCCATCGTGCTTCTCGAGGAGACGAGCAGCATCTTTTCCATCATTGCCGCCCGCCTGCTGAAAGTTTCCTATTACCTCGAAATGCTCGGTGAACATGATCACGCGGAGTCTATCCCGAAAATTATCGACACGGACATGCTCGATCAATTGGTGGATGAGTTCCATGCATACATCGAGGAACTCAAAGGCCTGCGGGGCGCGCCGGTGATCTCGAAGGCCGTGCAATTCTCCCGCAAAGTAAACAAGGTGTTCGAGCCCGAGAAGATATCTCACCTCTTCGACCCCTGTTTTTTGAGGCGGATCAAGAGCCTTCTGTCCGATTTCGTCAATGTCGTGTACGGTATTCGCTTCCTCGACCAGGAAACCAGTTTCGGGCTGAACACAGCGGTCAGGGAAACACTTGCGGCATTGAAAAGGAACCCTACCGAAAGCGACCGGATATTCGAAACCCTGGATGACGACCGTGAATTTATCGATGAGCTTACGAGGCGCATCGCGTACACGCCGCTTTTCGCCAATATACGTTTTTCATTCTCCGGGCCCGAGGCCGATCTCATCATCACCGCTGACAGGCTCATGTTCCAGGACCTTCTCAACGCCCTCCTCGAGCAGTTCGCTATTTCAGAAATAGATCACATCGATCTCGAAACGGGCCGCGATGAAAACGGGGCGGCCATTCTTTCCGTGGCCCCGGGGCACGATGCGGGCCCCTTCTCGCTGAGGGATTCAAAAGCACTCTACATGCGCCATTCCATGAAAATCGCCGGCGGGTCGTTCGAAGCCGTCACGTCGGGCGGCAAGGAACTGTATCGCTTTCTCTTTTCGTGAAGCTCAACTCATGGAAAGACTCTATTATATAGACAACTTCCGGGTATACATGATCGTGGGGGTGGTGGTTCACCACATAGCGGTCATCTATGGCGTCCCGGGCGGCTGGTACTACGGCGAATACGGCGGCGACCGGGTGTCGCAGATATTCCTGACCATCCTGACGTTCATCGTGAGGTCGTTCGTCCTCGGATTCTTCTTTTTCATCGCGGCATATTTTACACCCGGGGCGTACGACCGCAAGGGGCCTGTCGCTTTTATGAAAGAGCGGCTGATCAAGCTCGGCATCCCGCTCGTCATCTATTCGTATATCATCGGCCCGTCTATCACGTATCTTGTCAAGTTCGACACCCTCTCGACACAGTATTCCTTTCTGCAGAACATGTACCAGTTCAGGAACGTGGCGCCTGCCGCGCTGTGGTTCGTGGAGGTCCTCCTCATATTTTCCTTCCTCTACGTCCTGTGGCGCCTCGTCACGGGACCTGTTTCTCCTGTTCGCAAAGACGGCGGGGTGTTCCCTTCAAACGCCGCCATAATGGCGGCAGCGGTCCTCCTCGGGCTCGCTACCTTTCTGACCCGGATATGGTTCCCGGCCACATACGTGATCTGGCACTTAAGGCCCGGCAACTACCCGCCGTACATTGTCCTGTTCATACTCGGGACCATAGCCTACCGGCGCAACTGGCTCTCAGGAATCGGTCAGGACGTTCTCAGGTTCTGGACGCGGGTGTTTGCCGTTTCCTTTATCGCCTTTCTCGCGGTGGTGCTCTATGACGGGGTTTTCCACGGGCACACCGAATTGTACCGGGGGGGAATGAGCCCGCAGGGGCTGTTCGGGGCCATGTGGGAGAATGTTTTTGCCATGGCCGTCATGATATGCGGCCTCTATCTCGGCCGTAAACGCAACAAACCGCGGGGGAAACTTCTCGAGGCAATGTCCGCAAACGCTTTTGCCGTCTACGTGTTCCATGCGCCGGTGGTCGTCGCCTTTGCCTGTTTCCTGATGTACGTGCCCATACATCCCCTGCTGAAATTCACCCTGGTGGCCTTGACCGCGGTACCTTTCACATTTTTGATGTGCAATTACGTTATACGGAAACTTCCCCTGGCCGGCCGCATCTTCTGATAACCGGAAAAGGCCGCGGCAGCGGGAGCGCGCAGGAATGCCGTCACGTTAAAAGAAGAACCGTCTTTTTGTCAATTATATGGTAGGAAAGATCGGGAAAATGTAGTAAGTGATAATGTTGGATGGCAGGCGATGGACTATGGGTAGCTGGTATCCCGGGCACGTTTTCCTATCGCCTATCACCTATCGCCTGAACACGTGAGGTAACATATGGATTCTCTGATCTTTGGTCTCATCGCACTGGGGTGCAGCCTGGCCGGTATTACCTGCGGCATGCTGCTTCGGCTCGTCCTTCCCCTGGAACATCTGAGCGACGAATCCAAGGACGCCGTGAAACTGGGGACGGGCATGATCGCCACTCTCGGCGCGCTTGTCCTTGGCCTGCTCATCGCCTCCGCGAAGGGGAACTTCGATACGGTCAACGGCGGGCTGAGGGATACCGGTGCAAAAATGATCCTGCTCGACAGGACGCTCGCCCGGTATGGAGCTGAGACCGGGGAGATACGTCTTTTGCTGCGTCACTATATCAGGCACGCCGTTATTTACAATTGGCCGGAGGATAAAGCCCGGGTTACGACCACAAAAACGGACTACCCGGAAAACTGGGCCTCGAAAGACGGCATCGGAGACCTGCAGGCCAGGCTGCGTGCGTTAACCCCCCGTAATGAAACGGAGCGGGAGCTCAAGGCGCGGGCGATCCAGATCGGTTATGAAATCGACCACGCACGATGGCTTCTTTTCGAGCAGCGGGGCATGACGGCGCTGCCCATGACATTCCTCGTGATCATTGTCTGTTGGTTCACCCTGCTCTTTATCAGCTTCGGCCTGCTCGCGCCCCGCAACGCAACGGTGCTCGTCGTGCTGTTCGTGTGCGCGCTATCCGTGTCCTGCGCCCTCTTTCTTATGATAGAGCTCGACCACCCCTACCGGGGGATAGTCAAGGCCCCGAGCACCCCCCTTGTCGATGCGCTGAAATTTATGGGAGAATAGGAAGAGAAATACATGACAGTCACAGTTTCAAGGATGAGACCATTTATGATACCGGAGAAGACAGACAAAGAGCGTGCCCATTCCTGGCTTTACCGGGCCGCAATTATCCTCTTGATCCTCGTGATCACCCTTATCACAGGATGCGCCCATTATCCCGTCAATGTCCCCATCGCGAAATACGACCCGGATTACGGCTACCGCGGCAAGAACATGCGCGTGCCCGACAAGAAGGAAACGCTCCTCGTTTCGTTAAGTTTTTCCGGCGGAGGGACCCGGGCGGCGGCCTTCTCTTACGGGGTGCTCGAGGCGCTTCGTGACACGGAGATAACTGTCGACGGGAAGAAGGTGCGGCTCCTCGACGAGGTCGACGCCATTGCCGGCGTCTCCGGCGGGAGTTTCACGGCCGCCTATTACGGCTTGTTCGGCGACCGCATATTCACCGATTTCGAGCAGAAATTCCTGAAGAAGAACATCGAGGGCGAACTCAAGAAGCGGATCCTTCTCAACCCGTACAGCTGGGGACGGCTGTTTTCGGCATACTTCGACAGGAGCGACCTCATCGCGGAATATTACGACACGAATGTCTTTGAAGGCGCAACCTTCGCCGACATGATGAAAAGAAAAGGGACCATGATCTATATCAACGCGACGGACATGGTGCACGGGACGCGCCTCGCGTTCACGCAGGACAGCTTCGATCTCCTGTGCTCGGACCTGGCCACTTTTTCCGTTGCCCGGGCATGCGCGGCCTCATCCGCCGTCCCGATACTGCTCTCCCCCGTCACCCTGCGCAACTATGCCGGTACGTGCGGCTTCACACTGCCACCCGTTCTCGTGAAGGCAATGGAAGAGCGCGCCCTTCCCGACCGGCAATTTGACCTTGCGAACAACATCCTGCCGTTTCTCGATTCAAAGAAAAAGCCGTATCTTCACCTCGTTGACGGCGGGGTCTCGGACAACCTCGGCGTACGCACGGTCATAGAGAGGGTGTCGTTCCTGGGCAACGCCTGGGACAGCCTGCAAGGGGCCGACCTCGCCGATACCAACCGGGCCATTTTCATCATCGTCAACGCCGAGACGGAGATCGACACCCAGTGGGACCGCAGGGAGTCCATCCCGCCGTTCGCCGCCATGGTGGACTCGTATTCGTCCATAGCCATCTCCCGGTACAATGTCGAGACGATCGCCCTCCTGAAGGAAGTGCTGCCGCGGTGGACGCAGGAGATCCAGAGGGGCCGGTGCGGCAATAAACCGGTCAACACGGCACCGGGCGAATGCGGCGATATCCGGTTCTACATCGTGGAGGTGAAGTTCGACGCGATCAAGGATTCCGCGCTCCGGTCATTCTTCAAGCACCTGCCGACGTCGTTCGCACTGGACAGCGACCAGGTCGACAAGCTCCGCGAAGCCGCCCGGACGATCCTGTCCCAAAACCGTGAATTTCAGAAATTTCTGCAGGATATGAAGTGAGGCGATGGGCGATGGGTTTTATGTATCCCTGTGGTCCAGCACCCTTCTGACGCTACTGGCAAGCTCCTGTTTGACGAGGGGTTTTGAGAGAAACTCCCTGATGCCGATCCGGCGCGCAGTGTCCGGCGAGATGGTCTGGCTGTACCCCGTACAGAGAATGATGGGGATATCTTTCCTTACAGCGAGGAGTTCTGCGGCGAGTTGCGGGCCGGCGATCCGGGGCATGGCATAATCGGTGATCACGAGATCGAAGAGCGCGGGGTCGGAGGAAAAGATATTCAGGCCTTCCTCACTGTCGGTCACCGCGGTCACTTTATAACCAAGCCGCTCAAGGGTCTTCCTGCCCCATTCCGCGATCATCCTTTCGTCATCGACAAAGAGGATCTTCTCGGTGCCTCCGATGATTTCGGGAATTGCCACGGTTTTGGCATCCGCCCCGGTCTTCGCCTTGGGGAGCATCACCCTGAAGGTGGAACCTTCCCCGGGGACACTCTCAACGGCGATCGTCCCGTTCAGGTCCTTTATAATGCCATAGACGACGCTAAGCCCCATGCCTGTACCCTTCCCCACCTCGCGCGTCGTAAAGAACGGGTCGAATAGCCTCTTCATGACCTCAGGGCCCATTCCTACGCCTGTGTCCGTCACGACAAGCTGGACATATTCTCCCGGTGCCGCATACGTTCCCGGCATATTGATATCACCCTCGAAATCAATATCGGAAAGTTTGACCTCGAGGGTCCCTCCCTTTTCCTCCATGGCG
This sequence comes from Syntrophorhabdaceae bacterium, assembly GCA_963666485.2. Lineage (GTDB taxonomy): Bacteria > Desulfobacterota > Syntrophorhabdia > Syntrophorhabdales > Syntrophorhabdaceae > Delta-02. The sequence goes on from CAXXUO010000002.1 coordinate 166,537, forward strand.
AGCCAGGCGTTATTGACCAGGTTGATGAGGATCTGTTGTACCTCGACAGGCGACGCAAAGACCCTATCCGATGTTGCCGTGATGGAGAACTTTATCTCTACCATCGCGGGGATAGAGGCACGCATCAGCTGGATCGTCTCCTTTATAATTTCCGATAATGACAGGGGGCCCCTTTCATAGGTTGTCTTCCGGGCAAAAGCCAGTATCTGCTTAACCAGTTCTCTCGCTCTCATGGCTGACCGCACGACATTACCGAGATTATGGTGAACGTCGGGACGGTCCTGAACGTCTTCCTGCGCCATCTCCGTAAAACCCAGGATGGCAGCGAGGATATTGTTGAAGTCATGAGCAATACCTCCGGCCATCGTACCGAGGGCCTCCATTTTATGGGATTGGCGGAGCGCCTCCTGCGTCCTCTCGCGCTCTTCCGTCTCGCGCCTGAGTGATACATAGGCTTGTTCCAACTCGGAGGTACGCTCCTTCACCCTCATCTCGAGTTCATCATGGGCTTTACGCAGGGCTTCTTCCGCCATTTTACGCTCAACGATCTCCGACTGAAGGGATTCATTGATGGACGCAAGCTCCCCTGCCCTTTCCCGCTCTTCCCTTAATGTTGTCCTGTGCACGACAAGCGAAAGGCCCAGCAAGGCCAAAAAGATCGACGCAGCGAGGAGTGAATTCATTTTCAGGCGTCCGCGCCATTCCTTAAGGACCGACTCGACAGGCACACCGGTGACTACCAAAAGCGGCAGATCGGGGACCTTCCTGTATGCCAGAAACCGGGGGGTGCCATCTATTGCGCTGGACTTGAACAAACCCGAAGGCGACCTGTTGAAAGGTTCCGTGAACACTGTGAGATTGCTCAAGTTCTTCCCAATCAATTCTTTTTTCATCGGCTGCCGGAGTATGAGCGCTCCGTCCGTGCGGAAAACCGCAACCGAGCTGTCTCGTCCTATGTCGATATTTCGCAGGAAATCGGTGAAATCGTCCGTGTCGATGGCAGCCAGAACAATACCGAGAAATCTGCCCTCCTTCCCGTTGATCCGGTGGCTTATCGTGAAACTGTATTTCCCGGTGATCCTGCCTTTGACCAGCGGCCCGATATGAACAGGATCCCCTCTATCTCTTTGCAATCCAAAATATTCCCTGTCACGGAAATTGTCCGGTCGGGAAGGATATTGCGTGGAATCGAGGACAAGGTCCCCCCTGCTGTCGAGCAGCCACAGTGATCCGGCATCCGGCAATTCTCTGGCGGCCCCTTGAAATCTTTCCCGTTCATTCGCGGACGAGACCGTTCCTTCAATCCCCGTCTCCCCGATCCTTTCCGCCCTGTTCGCTAATATTGCTTCTGTGGCGACAATGGTCCGCTTTATCCTCTCTTCGAGTGAGATGGCGGTCTTCTGAAGCACCAGCTGTGCACGCTCGACGGTTCTCTCGTAATCGCGCTGGGAGGTGTACCACAGGGTAAAAGCATCCAGCAGGAACAAGAGTATGAGGATAGATATCAGGTAGAACCGGGACGAAAGAAGACGTGCTGTTCTCTTTCTCACAGGCATATATAGGTTATAACACTTTATGAGTTATTGGTTATATGCAAAATAAATGACTACCATGTCGCGGACGATATGCTCCGGTTTCGAGTATCGTCACCCCGGTGTCAAGCACCGGAATGACGGCTAGGGGAGGATCGAACGTTGTTAAGGTATCTGGCCGGGACGACGGATGTAGCAGTTTATTATGCCATCAACCGTTATTTATTAGAGAGTTGTTCCGGGCAGGCCGCTCAACTCCCTTCATTTTCGCCGTCTTCCATCCAGTACACCAGGAGGTTGTAGCCTATCGAAAGAACGATGGCACCGGTAAAAAGCCCGAGGAGGCCCGAGAATATGAACCCGCCTATCGCGCCAAGGAAAATGACCAGCATAGGCACCGGGGAGCCTTTCCCCATGAGCAGGGGCTTCAGTACATTGTCAGATATACCGACGAAGAGAAGCGCGATCGTCCACAGGATGGCCGGCACGACGGCTTTTGCCGAAAAAATGTAAATGACGACCGGTATGATGACAATGGCTGTAGGCAATTGAAGAATGGCGATAATGAGGACCGCAAAAGCCCAGAGCGCTCCAAGGGGCACGCCGGCGAGCATGAAAATCGTGCCCGCCGCGAGGAACTGGAAAAATGCCACACCGAGGATGCCTTTGGCCACGTTCTGGATCGTGATCCGCATTTGAGGGACGATCTCATCACCACGTTCCCCGGCCAGGCGGCGGACCAGTTTCCTGACAAAAACTCCCGACACATCCGCCTTGATGAGGAATATACCGCCGATAATTATCGACACGAAGAACATGACCAGGCTCTTCCCGAAGCCGCCGAGCGGCCCGATAATTCTCATGCCGAATTTTGCCAGCGGCTCCCTGTACGTGGTGATGGCCGACTCCAGGCTATGAGACGCGAGCGACCAGGCTTCCGATATCGGTTTCCCGATAAGGGGCCACCCGGCAACGGAGGGATCGGGGGGAGGGACAACGAGGGTGTGCTCCCTGAACCGGGTAACCAGGCCATGTACCCCGTCGATCAGCGACATGACAAGCCATGTGCTCGGCAGCAGAAGGATGACGAGGATGAGGACGGTCAAAACTACCCCTGCCAGCATGTTCCTCTCGCCCATCCAGCGCCTCACCATCACGAAGAGAGGGTGCAGGGTAACGGCGATGATCGCACCCCAGATCACAGGCTGGATAAAGGGGAGAATGATCCCGATGCACCAGGCGATAAGCGCAAAGAGCACGACGATCCTGATGATCGTATCGATCGAAGGAAATTTAACAGTGTGGTTCATATGATCATCCTTTCTCTATTTTAGAAAGGGGGGTGTAATTGTGTCAATAACAATCCGAAAAACCCGGCGTGATCATCATTTCCGGCTTGCGATTACACGAACATTGGTCGATAATGATGGGGCACGGAGATGTAATGCAGATATTTATAACCCTCATTGAAAGCATGGCGGTCATCATCGTTATCGCCTACCTGGTGACGCGAAGCAGGTTCTATTCCGATGTCATGTCCGGCACTATCTCCACCATGAACCGCCTGTACCTTATCCTCATTTTCGGCGGGTTTTCGATCTACGGGACATTGAGCGGATTCAAGGTCATGGGGGCGATCGCCAACATACGGGACCTCGGGCCCGCCATTGCGGGCCTCATCGCAGGGCCCGTCGTCGGTTTAGGCGCCGGGCTCATAGGCGGAATACACAGGTATTTTCAGGGTGGGTTCACATGCGAGCCCTGCTCGATATCCACGGTCGTGGCGGGTCTTGCAGGCGGGATCGTGTATACCTTGAGAAAAGGCAGACCGGCAAGCATACCCTTAAGGGTCCTGTTCATGGTCGCGGTCGAGGCTTTTCACATGGGGCTGACCCTGCTCTTGAGCCGTCCGTTCGATGAGGCCCTCGCCCTCGTGAAACAGATCAGCGTCCCCATGATCGTGGCGAACGGCGCCGGAATAGGCATTTACACCTTCATCATCAAGAATCTTATCAGGGAACGCTCGGTAGAGGCTGCAAAGCAGGTGATAGAAGGCGAGCTCAAGGCGGCGCGGGAGATACAGATGGGAATTGTGCCTAGGATGTTCCCTCCCTTCCCCGACCGGAAAGAATTTGACATCAATGCCGTTCTCGTACCGGCGAAAGAAGTGGGCGGCGATTTTTACGATTTCTTTTTCATCGATGACGATCGCCTGTTCTTTACGATCGGCGATGTTTCGGGCAAAGGCGTTCCGGGATCCCTCTTCATGGCCGTCACGATAACATTGCTGCGGTCTACCGCCATGCAGGGGAAGAAGGCGGGTGAAATGCTGGAAAGCGTGAATAGCTCGTTGTCACGGGAGAACGCAACGAACATGTTTGTCACCGTTTTCTGCGGGGTCATGAACATACGGACCGGTTTCGTGGAATATGCGAACGCCGGGCATAATCCTCCCTTCGTCATCCGTAAGGATGGCAGTATCGATATGCTTTCCGGCAACGGGGCCCTCGTGCTTGCCGCTATGGAGAATACCCCGTACGAGACAATGGCGGTCGCCCTGTCTCCGGGGGACATGATCTTTCATTACACGGATGGCGTTACAGAGGCAATGGACACGAAAGGCAACTTCTTTGGCGATGAAAAGCTTGCGGACGCCCTGAAGAAGACGCAGGGGATGCCCGCCGACGATGCCGTAGCCGCAATCCTCTCGGAGATACATGCGTTTGTATCCGGGGCCGAACAGTCCGACGACATAACCATGCTGGCCATACGGTACGCCGGCTGAGCACTACTTCTCTATCTTTACCCGCATATTCGGCTTGCGCGTGAACCGCGTTGCGAACCAGGCGCCGATCAGGCCTCCGCCCAGGGAAAAGAGGGTATCTTCCCCTATGTCCACGAGGATCTGCGGTATGTTCGCCGCAAACACCGCCCATCTAACCGTAAGGCCCACTTTGATGGCATGCTGGTGCGTGTAATACCCGGCAGTGAAGATGAGCCCGAGAAGGACCGAGACAACGGTGAACAGGCCGCTGATGACCTGTATCGGCAAGCCGACCCTGCCGGCCGCTTTCCGGACACAAAAACCGATCCCGATACCAATGCCTATGGCCACGGCCCAGAGCATCCTGCCCGTCAGTATGATGATCCCGCCGTAGGCGAGGGCCCCTATGATCGCCGTAACGGCCGCGACCAGGATCGCCAGGGGCACATTCATGGGAAGCTTTTCATAAAGTGCCTCCTGCTCGACGGCCTCCTGTTCGAGCCTCTCTATGCAGCCCGCGCAAATACGGTCCACCATGCCGTTGGCGAGAAGCGGCTGATCGACCGTGGTCCTGGCGCAAACGCGGCATACGAGGCCCGGGGGCGGGGCTATGCTCTTCAGGGAGTGAATGATCGCCTCCATGCTGCCCGTGAATTTCTCTACCTTCGGGAACCCCGTGATCCCCCTGACGTTGTTGAATATGACCATGCCGTCGGCGACCTCGATGGTCTTCGCCTTGATCCCTGCCTGCACCACCTCGGGCATCCCCGGCAGGGTTTCTTTGACCGTTCCATCCATGGCGGCATCGTCATAGCGCACAATGCCGCTCAGGATCGTATTGTTGCCCTTGGTACGGATGAGGACCTGGACCGGGTAATCGTCTTTCATCCCTATCGCCGTCTTCTGATCGTGATGAAAGGTCAAACCGAGTGATGCGCCTGCTTCTTCTATGATCTTGTTGGCCACAACAACCCCCTTTACACATTATCTCCCGCCTTTCGGCCTATTTGACACCTGCCGGGGCGGGGGTTTCGTTCTGCTTCAGCATGATCGCTATATCGCCCAGGCTTCGCGTCGGGCTGTCAGCGGCGATCTTGATGACCCCCGGGGCGTTCTCAACGCTGAAGGTAACACCGGGCGGCGCCTTCAAGGGGACCTGCTCCTTCTCTGTCATCACCGCGAGAACATATTCCCCCTTGCCCATATCCTTGAACTCGAACCGGCCCGCCTCGTCCGTTGTCTTCCCATCGACGGGAAAGCCGCCATAGTACTGGGGGTCGATCTGCGTCATCTTCGGCCTGTACGTGAAGAGTGCGACCTTTGTCCCCGCAAGCGGCGCCCCGTTCAGCTTCAAGACCCCCGTTACCGATGTTCCCGCGACGACGGGCTCGTTCAGGAAGGCGGCTTTCGTGAGGTCGGCCCCCCTTACCTTTGCTTTCGTCGCCCAGGTCTTCGCCTCGTCCATCCTGCCGAAATGCATGAACGCCTCGGATATCCGTAAAGCCTGGGTCTTGCCGATGTACCATTTCTTTTCGTCGGCAAAAGACCTCAGGTACGTCTCGTTCTCTGCCGTGGCGGGAATGGTGGAGAGGCGCCTCAGGAGAAACAGGCGTGGCAGCAGCTGGAATTCGGCATTCCTGAACATCTGCCCGGTCCCTTTTTCCATGTCCCAGAGTTTGACGTACCCCTTCATAATGGCATCCCGGCCGGCATGGAGGTAGAGGGAGCCGTCCTTGCGGAGCGCGACGTAGTCCTCTATCTTCTTGATGTTTCCCGGGGTGAGCGCGTACGTGTTGTTGTATACCAGAAGGCTGCTGCCCGCGGCCTCCATGCGCCACTCCTGGACTGCCGGCTTGTCGGGGATAAAGAGCACCATGGTCTTTACCGCGGTCCCTTTCTCGGGTATCCCCACCGCCTCGGCGAGGTTCTTCTTCTTGAAGTCGTACCGGGCGGCGGCATCGTTATATGTACTGCCGACGATGCCGGTATAGGCCGCAAGGAGGATAAGCGGGAGGATGAGCCTCAGGAGGCGCACCTTCACCGTCAACCGCCTCGCCGAAAGCACCGTGACAAACCCGGCAATAATGGCGAACGAAAGCCCCAGCATTACCATGACGGCCCTCGCGAAGAGCTGCCAGCCAAGGAGGCTCGGTTCAGCGGACTTGCCCAGCACTTCCGTTATAAGCAGGAAATACTTGTCGAAACACCAGTTGTAGAGCAGGAGCATACAATACGTGATGGCTCCGCAGGCGGCCCCCATGAGAAAGCTCGCCGCAACCTTCGGCCATGCAGACGCGAAATCGTCCTTGTCGCCCGGGCGCCAGGACGTAAGATCGCCCGCCCACCCCATCTCGCCGACAAGGAGCCAGAGAATACCGGATATGGCGCTCATGAGGATCCCGTAGAGCAGAAGGGACTCCGGCATGGGGGAAGGAAAGACCCCCGAAAAGATGGCGAGCGGCGTCCGTGCCGCGGCCACGATAAAAAGGAAGGCCAGGACCATGCCCCCCAGTCCGGCAATGATGGCTTTTACTTTTTTGACACCCGGCTTCAGGAGAGAACGGAAGTTAGGGTTCAGTTCAAAAAGAACAAGGAAATAACCAATGAGGGCAAATCCAAGGATCACCCAGATCGTCACCTGAGCGTTGGCCCCCAAAAACCCGAGGAAGCCTGTCGCCATGGCCTCGAAGTCGGCCTTCTCCTTCATTGTCAGAAGCATGTCGACGTAGCTCGGTCTCGCAATGGCGTTGAGGACGGCGACGATGCCGATGGCGGAAGCAACCCCGAATATCCCCATCACGATGACAAGGATCAGGCCTCTTATGAAGTCTTTCATGAATCTCCCCCTTTTTGTCGTTACCGTGCGTTTCTTTCCATTGTCCACAAATCCTTGCATGTGTGCAATAAAAAACTGCCTGCCATCTTCTGCCCCATCCGGCCTGTGCGATCAGGCGGAAGACAAAACCCATGATCTCGGCGCACATCTCAAATGAACGTCTAGAATTTATCCTGTTATACTGCTAGACTCAAAACAAGACCCTCTTTCAAGGGTGTACACACGCTTCAGGTGCCATTCCTCCCGGTATTCTTCTGTCACCCTCAAGGGCCATGGGACGCATCTGGAAGAACGAACCAGGAGTTACCTATGAAACAGATGCCGACGATGCTTCTCTGGTTGTCTCTCGCGTTTGCAGCAGCGTCACCCCTTTTTGCCGGACCGCCCATGGGGAATGATGACGTGGTCAAGCTGGTCAGGGCGGGCATGAGTGAAGCCCTGATACTATCAAGCATCGATTCCTGCGAACCCGGGTTCGACACATCGGCGGACGCCCTCATCAAGCTCAAGAAGGCCGGGGTCAGCGACACGATCATTCAGCGCATGCTATCAAAGAAACCCGCGTCGTCCCTCCCGCAGGCGGTCGGCGCACAAGGTTCGGTCTGCGCGCTTGCCGCACCCGAGAGCCTGCTTCCCGTGATGGACGGCCCACGCCAGGTTAATCTTTCATTCCGCGAAGCGGACATAGACGAAGATGTCAGCGCGGGCAGCACGATAGCCAACATACTCACCCTCGGCGTCGCTCCCGAAAAAGGTACCGTATCGGCACGCATTTCGGGTGCGCGGGCCTCGCATCGCATCACGTCGGGATCGCCGGTATTTCTCGACCTGGCCACCATCGAGGGCCAGTCGCCCGGTGATGTTTTCGCTCTGATCAGGTTCGATATCAAGGATGGGGACCGGACCGTGGTCATAGGCGAGGCATCTGCATCCCTCTTCGGAGGCTACAAAGGCCGTTCCAAGTTCAAGGACGGCACGGAGATTTCCCTGAAGCTCGAAAAGAAACAGAGCAACTGCAGGTACAAAGACCAGACGATAAACATTTACAGCGGTACGCCGGAGACGCCGCTCAGGCCGGGCGAATATGCCCTCATCTACGGCGAGATACTCTACGACTTCGGCGTGGGGCCTTGATATGCGCATCGGGAGACATTAAAACGAAAGAAGGAAGGGATCACCTTTGACGAACGAAGCTGCGTCGCGGTAGTGAAGACCATGGATTTTGCCATGCCTCTGACATGCGAGACGGCCGGAAACTGTCCGCGGTCCGCAAAGTAGATATTCCTGTGGATGAAGATACGCGTAAGGAGACACTTCTATGAGACGCCCCGACATTAAAATGATACTCCCGGGCCCTGAGGCCTCAAAGCTCATCGAGATCGACTCGGCCCATGTATCGCCTTCGTACACGAGGGTCTACCCCCTGGTGGCGCAGAAGGGCGAAGGGCTCTGGATCGAGGATGTCGACGGGAACACCTTTCTCGACTTCACGGCGGGCATTGCGGTCTGCGCCACCGGGCACTGCCACCCCCGCGTGGTGGAAGCTATCAAGGAACAGGCAGACCGCCTGCTTCACATGTCCGGGACGGATTTCTATTACACGCCGCAGGTCAGGCTGGCCGAGAAGCTTGGTGCGGTCATCCCGGGGAGCACGGCAAAGAAGGTCTATTTCGGCAACTCAGGGGCCGAGGCGGTCGAGGCGGCATTCAAGCTCGCCAGGTGGCACACGCGCAGGGAGCTGAACATAGCGTTTTTCGGCGCCTTTCACGGACGGACGATGGGCGCCCTTTCGCTGACCGCGAGCAAGAGCCAGCAGAAAAAACACTACCATCCGTTTGTCCCCGGCATCACTCACATCCCGTATGCCTATTGCTACCGCTGTCCGTACGGAGGGTGTTACCCGAAGTGCGGGATCGAGTGCGTGCACTGGATCGAGGACACGCTCTTCCACACCAGCATGTCACCGGAAGAAGTGGCTGCCGTTTTCGTCGAGCCGATACAGGGAGAAGGAGGTTACATCGTTCCGCCTCCCGAGTTCCACCGGGAGCTTCGCCGCATCACCGCGAAATGGGGGATCCTCTATGTGGCCGACGAGGTACAGTCAGGAATGGGCAGGACCGGGAGAATGACGGCCATGGAGCATTTCGGCGTCGAACCGGATATCATCGCCCTGGCAAAGGGTATAGCTTCGGGGCTTCCTCTCGGCGCCATGGTCGCCCCGGCCGGGATCATGGACTGGGAAGCGGGTTCCCACGCCTCGACCTTCGGAGGCAATCCCCTGTCCTGCCAGGCGTCGCTTGCTACCATAGAACTCCTCGAAGGAGGGCTCATGGCGAATGCGGCCGTTATGGGCGAACGTCTTCTGAATGGCTTCAAAGAACTTCAAGATACATACGAATGCATCGGGGACGTTCGCGGTAAAGGGCTCATGATCGGCGTTGAACTGGTGAAGGACCGGACGACCAGGGAGAGGGCCGGCGATTGGCGAAATGTTATAATAAAGAAGGCGTTCGAGAAGGGGCTTCTCCTTCTCGGCTGCGGCGAGAATACGCTGCGTATCTGCCCTGCCCTCACGGTATCGCAGGACGAGATCGACATGTTCCTGTCGATGCTCGCAGAGATACTCAAAGAGGTGGCGGGCTGACAACATTCGTACAGGCGGCCGACCGGGCATTTCACGATCGGCTCCGGGGAGAATAGGTCATGGAGAAAATACTGGGCGACCTCGGCCTTGACGCGTCGGTAGAATTATCCGGTGCAGGGACAGGGAGCTGGCTTCGCTGCAGCGGCCCGATACTGGAGTCGGTATCCCCCATTGATGGCCGCGCAATAGGCAGGATCGCATGCGCAGGCGCGGACGACTGTGAAACGGTGATAACGCGGGCCGCGCAGGCCTTCGAAGAATGGCGGATGGTGCCCGCCCCGGCGCGGGGCGACATCGTGAGACAAATAGGCAATGCGCTCAGGGCCCGCAAGAAGGAACTCGGCGCCCTCGTGAGCCTCGAGATGGGTAAGATCAGGGCCGAGGGTGAAGGCGAGGTGCAGGAGATGATCGACATGGCCGATCTTGCAGTCGGCCAGTCGAGGATGCTCTACGGCAAGACCATGCCCAGCGAACGGCCGGGTCACCGTTTGTACGAACAGTGGCATCCTTTAGGCCCCGTGGGGGTCGTCACCGCGTTTAATTTTCCCGTCGCCGTGTGGGCGTGGAACGCGATGATCGCACTCGTTGCCGGCGACACCGTGATCTGGAAACCTTCATCGAAGACACCGCTCTGTGCCATCGCTGCCATGCAGATCGCAGGAGAGGTGCTGAAAAAGAACGCCCTGCCGGAAGGCATCCTGAACGTTATCATAGGCCCGCATGCGGCGGTGGGCAATGCGCTCATCGGGGACAAGCGCGTCCCGCTCGTCTCGGCCACGGGGAGCGTGCGGATGGGGCGCGCCGTCGGCCAGGCGGTCAAGGCCCGGCTCGGCCGGACAATACTTGAGCTCGGAGGGAACAACGCGATCATCGTCACGCCCTCCGCGGACCTCGATCTCGCCGTGAGGGCAATCCTTTTCGGGGCCGTCGGCACGGCGGGGCAGCGCTGCACCAGCACGCGGCGCCTTATTGTCCACGCGAGCATCTATGGCCGTCTTGCGGACCGGTTGATCGAAGCTTACAAACAGGTGCGCATCGGCAACCCCCTTGACGAAAAGACCCTCATGGGACCGCTCGTCGACCGGGAGGCGGTCGGTTCCATGCAGCTGGCCCTCAAGCGTCTCAAGGAGAAAGGCGGGGATGTCCTCTATGGCGGGGATGTCCTCTCGGGCGGCCTTTTCGATGCGGGGACATATGTCAGGCCGTGCCTCGGCCGGGCAACGCCCGATACGCCCATCGTGAAAGAGGAAACGTTCGCCCCGGTCCTGTACCTCATTGAATATGAAACCATCGAGCAGGCGGTCCGCTACCACAATCTCGTTCCCCAGGGGCTCTCTTCGGCCATCTTTACGAATGATGTCAGGGAGGCCGAGTTTTTCCTGAGTCAGCGCGGCTCCGACTGCGGCATAGCGAACGTGAACATCGGCACCTCGGGCGCGGAGATCGGCGGTGCCTTCGGCGGGGAGAAAGAGACCGGCGGAGGCCGGGAGGCGGGCTCCGATGCCTGGAAGGCATACATGCGGCGGCAGACGTGCACGATCAACTGGTCCCGCGAGCTCCCCCTGGCGCAGGGGATCGAGTTCGACGCAGGTTAAACAAGGAGGTCTTTTCATGGCATTCACCGTGCCGCCTTATAACCCGCCCGATTTCAGTTCCCCTCACCTTGCCGGCGCTCCCCTCGCGATCTTCCGCCAGGCGCCGCATGACGGGGTGGCCCCGGACGACTACCATGCCACGACGATCTTCCCGGAATACTTTCAGATGGCAAAGGGCACATGGACGCTCCCCGAGGAGTCACGTATGGACTGTGTCGTCGTCCTCGAAGCGGACGGGCAACTGTCCGTCAAGGAGTTCAGGCACCTCAAGCGGGGAGACCTCGTTGCAACCGGCAGGGGCGAGAACGGGGAAGACGGCATCTTTGTCCATGCAAACGGTTTCGACTTTCCCGGACATGCGGCGGACAAGTTCGCTTTCCGGACCGGGATAACGCGGGAAACATCGTTCTCCATCGACTATGACAAATTGTATGATCTCCTCGAGTATGAGCGTGCAAACGGGTTCATACTGTGGGTACTCGGCCCGGCCACGGTTTTCGACCGGGATGCCCGGGAGGCCTTCACGCACCTCGTGGAACTCGGGTACGCGCAGGGCATGCTGGCGGGGAACGCGCTGGCCGTCCACGACATGGAGGCCTCTCTGTTCGGCACGGCCCTTGGACAGGAGATCTACTCGAAGCGGCCTGTCGAGCTCGGGCACTACAAGCATCTCGACACGGTCAACACGATCAGGGCCATCGGCTCGATCGGTGAGGCAATCGAGCGCGGGGTGGTAAAGGACGGTATTATCCACGCCCTCACGGAAAAAGGGGTCCCTTACGTGCTTGCCGGATCGATCCGCGACGACGGCCCCCTGCCGGGGGTCATCGGGAACGCGTACGCGGCGCAGGACGGCATGCGCAGCCTCACCCGCCGCGCCACCACGGTCATCGCCCTCGCGACGCAGCTTCACGCGATCGCCACCGGCAACATGGTGCCATCGTACACGGTAACAGAGACAGGCGTGGTGAGGCCTGTGTACTTTTACTCCGTTGACATGTCCGAGTTCGCCGTCAGCAAGCTTGCCGACCGCGGTTCCCTCACGGCCCGTTCGATCCTGACGAACGTGCAGGATTTCATCGTAACCGTCGAGCGGGGGCTGCGCAAGAGGAACGGATAACGGCTGTCCGAGGTACATGCGTCACGGGATGATTTCCGTCCCCGCTTGCCCGGATATTGCCCCTTCGATCGATTCTATAGACGTGATGACCGCCCTCTTTCCCCCGCCCGTAACGAACTGAACGGCAGCTTCTACCTTCGGGCCCATGGACCCGGGAGGGAATTGGCCGTCTTCGAGGTAGAATCCGGCATCGCCCACCGTCAGTGTCCGCAGGAAGGTCTCGCCCGGTTTCCCGAAATTGAGTGCTGCACCGGGCACATCGGTAGCGATCAGGAAAGTATCGACATCCGCTTCGCGAGCAAGCACTGCGCTCGCAAGGTCCTTGTCGATCACCGCGTCCACGCCGCAGAAGGACCTCCCCTCGCGGATGACGGGTATACCCCCGCCGCCGCAGCATATGACGATGAAGCCCATTTCGATGAGCTGCCTGATCTCCCGTTTCTCGACAATGGTAACGGGCCTCGGGGAGGCGACGACCCTGCGCAGCCCTCTGGCCGTTTTCCTGACCGGGTAAGGAAGCTGTGACGCTCTTTCCTCCGTGTAATACGGACCGATAGGCTTGGTCGGGTCTTCGAACGCAGGGTCTTTCTCGTCAACGACCACGTAGCTGATCAGGCTCACGAGGTGCGTCTGGGCACCGGCCCCCAACTCCATGAGCTCACTATCAAGGGTCGATTCGATCATGTAGCCGATCTCGCCCTGGGTCTGCGCCACGAGGATCTCGAGCGGCATGGGCACGACCGCATCGCAGCATTCCTGCTGGAGAAGAAGATTCCCCACCTGGGGCCCGTTCCCGTGCGTGATAATGATGCGGTAGTCACGTGAAAGGCGGGCGATCTGGCGGATGGGGACCTTGAGGTTGCGGAACTGCTCTTCGACAGTTCCCCTCTCCCCCGGCCTGATGAGGGCGTTCCCGCCCAGGGCGACGAGGAGGATCGGCTTCGCGTCATGTCCGGCCATATTTACTTTCTATCCATTGCGGGCGCGTGTTCTGCCGGCAGCCCGAGTTCCTCGAGACGCCCGGCCAGGCATTCCTCGAGAGTCGGTGTTCCGCGGTCGCGGTACTCGTAGCGCACGCGAAGCGCGGGCTTGTTGACGGCAAGGACCCGAGTCAGATGAATGGGCGTCGCAAAAACGACGACGTCACATTCCGCGCGGTTTATCGTGCGCGCAAGGTCACCGATCTGGTCGGCGCTATATCCCATCGCCGGAAGAACAGGGCCTATATGAGGATACGCCGCATAAACCTGCTCTATCGTCCCGACGGCATATTCCCGCGGATCGACGATCTCTGCGGCCCCGCATTGCGATGCAGCTATGTATCCCGCCCCATAGGCCATCCCCCCGTGCGTCAGGGTAGGCCCATCTTCCACGACCAGCACCCTCTTTCCCCGGATCCGTTCCGGGTCGGAGACGAGCACCGGGGATTCTGCGAAAAGGACCTTCGCCCCGGGGGCGTTAAGTTCAATGTTCCTGCGGACCTCTTCCGTATTCGCGGCGGGCGCCGTGTCCACCTTGTTGATGATCGCTATATCCGCCATCCTCATGTTCGTTTCACCGGGATAGTAGGCAAGCTCATGGCCCGCCCGGAGCGGGTCGAACAACACGATGTGCACGTCGGGCCGGTAGAACGGGGTGTCGTTGTTTCCGCCGTCCCACACGATGACGTCCCCTTCCCCCTCTGCGGCCGTGAGGATCCGGCCGTAATCCACCCCCGCGTAGACAGTGATCCCCATGTCTACAAGAGGCTCATATTCCTCAAGCTCCTCTATGGTGCACCTGCAGCGCTCGAAGTCTTCATGACGTGAAAACCGCTGGATTATCTGCTCCTCGAGGTTACCATAGGGCATGGGATGCCGGACAACGACCGCCTTTAACGCGCGGCTATTAAGTATCTCACACACCTTGCGGGTCGTCTGGGACTTGCCCGCACCCGTCCTGACAGCGCAGACGGCAACCACCGGCCTTTTGGAACTGAGCATCGTATAGGTCGCCCCGATCAGGATAAAATCCGCCCCTTCCGCCATGACGGCGGAGGCCTTGTGCATCACGTCCAGGTGGGACACATCGCTGTACGAGAAGACAACAAGGTCGATCACGTGCTGCCGGATGAGGGCGGCAAGCTCGCCTTCAGGGTAGATAGGGACCCCCTCGGGGTAAAGGCCCCCGGAAAGTTGAGGAGGATAAACCCTCTGACCGATCCCCGGGATCTGCGCCATGGTAAAGGCAACGACCCTGTACCGGGGGTTGTCCCTGAAATATATATTGAAGTTATGGAAATCGCGGCCCGCGGCACCCATGATGATGACCTTTTCAATCATATGGAAAACCTCCGCTCGACACGCCCGTCAGGGCTCCCCTCAAGCATGAGCCTTGAGGATGCCTCAACCCTATGTCATCAATTATATCAGTGAATGCAGCTTTTCCCCGGTCATTCATCCGTGGGATAACTTTTTTCCGCTATTGTTCGTAGTGAATTGCCTCCACCGGGCAGGCCTCTGCAGCTTCAATGATCTTCGTGTCGAGCGTCAGGTCGGCGTCCTTGATTATAGTTGCGAGTTCCCCTTCAAGCACGAAAACCTCGGGGCATATCTCTACACACGCCCCGCACGCTACGCAGGTGTCATCTACCGATACTTTTTTCATCTTCCCCTCCCTGTTTTCTTTGCGAGGTGCCGTTTTGATGCGACGCTCCGCACCTCTTTCATTTCCTCAAAACCTATGACACCCGTATTGTTTTGTAAACGGCCTGTGCGCGCCGCCACGTGCAGGTCAGAAGAACCCGCCTCGCTGCACACCCGGTCGGCAGGAATGTCATGGGCCACCCCACCGGATCGAATATCAGTGCTTATCCTGTTCGCTGCTCCGCAGGGAAAGGGCAAAATCGGGACAGATGTAGAGGCATTTCCGGCAACCCACGCACCGCTCGGTGTCCCGGGCGGCCACGGGCCGGTAACCGGCCGGATTGAAGGTATCGGATGGGGAAAAAACATTGAGCGAACAGACCTCCCTGCAATACCCGCATTCCTTGCAGGCAAGGGGGTCCACCTCAACGGTAAACTGTCGAACGTCGCAGGCGAGGCACCGGAGAGCCTCGTCCACCGCCGTTTCGGGGCTGTACCCGACCTCCAGGGGGACCGGTGCCGCGACACGTTCGGCCGGGCTAACCGTTCCGGCACGGTGCCTCACGGTGCCCCTCGGCGACGGCTCGCACACGGTGAGGCCGGTGCCGCCCTCGCCGGCCCGGTCGATCACGCCCTCGCCGCCCAGAAACCTGTCTATCGCAACAGCGGCCCTTCTGCCTTCGGCAATCGCGTGAATGATCGACGACGGGCCCGTGACCGCCTCACCCGCCGCAAATAAGCCCGGGGTATGCGTCATCAGGTCATTGCCGGCATCGATGAGCCCTTCCTCTTTTGCCACACCGGTGACGTCGACGAAGCCCGTGTCCGGGGTCTGGCCTATGGCGAGGATCACAGTGTCCGCATCGAGGTCGCGCGTGACAGACGGGTCGTACCGGGGGGCGAACCTGCCCTCGTCATCGAACACGGAGACACAGCGGATACAGCGGACGCCTGTGACCTTGCCCTCCCTGCCGCGAAGGGCCTCAGGGCCCCATCCGTTCTCGACGACAATGCCCTCTTCGACGGCATCGGCAATCTCCCAGGAGTAGGCCGGCATTTCGCCCTGTTTTTCAAGACAGATGACGCGCACATCCTTTGCTCCGAGCCGCAGCGCGCTCATCGCAGCGTCGATCGCGACATTCCCCCCGCCGATGACGCAGACCTTCGCCCCCACAGGGACCGTATCGCCCTTCTTGACGGACCGCAGGAAGTCGAGGCCCCCATATACGCCTGTGAGTTCGGAACCCGGCAGCCCAAGTCTCTTGCTCAGCTGATTGCCCGATGCTATAAGGACCGCATCGTATTCGCCCGCGAGTTCGGCGACGCGGACTTCCTTGCCTCCGGAGAACCTGACCCCGAGCCCGAAGATGAACCTCAGGTCGTTCTCGAGGACCTCCCGGGGAAGCCGGTACTCCGGGATGGCGGAGCGCAGCATGCCGCCGGCGAGTTCATCCTTCTCAAAGACCTCGACGGTGTGGCCGAGAAGGGCGAGGTAATAGGCGGCGGTGAGGCCGCACGGGCCGGACCCGATAATTGCCGCGTTCTTCCCCGTAGGCGCATTCGCGCACGGCGGCTGCCCTGATCCTCCACTCAACTCCCCGGCTGCCCGTTTCAGCATCCTGATCGCCACGGTCTCATCGAACTGGATGCGGGCGCACCGCGCCTCGCAGGGGTGGACACAGACGCGGCCGCACACGGCAGGAAAAGGGATCCTCTCCCGTATGACCTTAAGCGCGCCATCGAAATCCCCGTGCTGGATGTGCCTGATGTACCGGGGCACATCGATCCCTGCCGGGCAGTCTTCCCTGCATCGCGGCACAGCGTTCTTCGTGTCCTTCACATCTTCCATTGAAGTTTTATCCCGGCTTCAATTGTTGAGCGATGAGGTTTTCGCCGAGACGAAGAGCTCTCACATTACCGGCAGCGGCGTCCGGGAATGTGTCGCTCACAACGGCAATGAGGCTGTCCATGCGTATTATTCCTGTACGGGCGACCATGGCGCCGAGGGCAATGAGAGCTGCGGCACCCGGCCGGCCGAGTTCAGCCGCCAGCTTCGTAAAGGGAAACCCGCAAAAATTGTTTTCCCCGCGTTCTGCGAGGCACGTCGTATCGAAAATGACGAGCGGCCCCTTCCCGGCCCGGCCTTCATAACGCCCGAAGGCCGTTTCGTTAAGCGCCAGCACGACGTCGGGTTCCTCGACCTGCTGAAATAGTATCTCTTCCGTATCGATGATAAGCTCTGATACAGACTCACCGCCCCGCGCCGCAATACCGTACGACTGGGTCTGAACGACATTCCTGCCTTCCCTCACAGCACCTTCTCCTAAGAGCATGGCGGACACTATAAGGCCCTGGCCGCCTGCTCCTGCCAGGATGACCTCATAATGTTCTTTCTGCCGCTGTCTTTCCTGTTCCCGCAGGTCCATGCGTCAGTCCTTCTTTGCCTTCGAACGGACTTCGTCATACCGCGCATTGAAATCCGGGTCGTCCCGGTCGACGAGCTTCCCGATGGGGAAAAAGCCGGCCTGTGCATCCGCGGTGAGCAGGTCGTACTCTTCTTTCGGCAAGGCCCTGTCCTTGATGGCCTTGAGCATATCGACCGGTGTCCCCATCCGGTTGTACTTCCCGTAATGCGTGGGACAGGGGCTCATGACCTCGACGACGGAGAACCCTTTTTTCTTGAGGGCCTCTTTTATGTTCGCCTCGAGTTCGAACCCATGCCAGGGGGTTCCCCGTGCCACGTAGTTCGCGCCCGCAACACCGGCGAGGGCGCAGATATCGAAATCCCTCTCCGGGTTCGCATAGGCCGTGGTGCTCGTCAGCATGCCGAAAGGGGTGGTCCCGGAGACCTGTCCGCCCGTCATGCCGAAATTGAAATTGTTCACGACGATCACGGTGACGTCGATGTTGCGGCGCGCGGCATGGATGAAATGGTTGCCCCCAATGGTGACCGAGTCGCCGTCGCCCATGAGCACGACCACGTTCAAACGGGGGTTGAAGGCTTTCATTCCCGTCGCGAACGCGAGGGCCCTGCCGTGCGTTCCGTGAAAGCCGTTTGTCACCACGTAGTCATCCGCCTTGCCCCAACACCCGATGCCGGTCACGACGACGGTCTCCTCATTCCTGAGACCCAACGACGCGAAGGCGCGAAGAAGCGCGGAAAGGACGATGCCGTTGCCGCACCCCGGGCACCACATATGGGGCGTCACGCCCTCTTTCAAGTATCGCATTCCCGATGAAAAGTCCGTCATAGCTAAGCCATAATCATTGCAAGAATATCACGGGGCCGGATTATCTGCCCGTTGAAACTGTTCACTCCCTTTATGTCCCGCTCGGGGCCTAACACCCGTCGCACCTCGCCTGCCGCCTGCCCGGCATAGTTCATCTCCGGGACGATCACCCGCCTCGCCCCATGAGCGGCGCGGCGAACTTCTTTGTCAGGAAACGGCCAGAGGGTCTGAAGCTGGAGCACCCCGGCCTTGATGCCTTCTTTTCTTGCTTCCTTCGCCGCGGCCCGGCCCGCGCGCGTCGTGATCCCGTACGCGACGATGACGACGTCCGCGTCGTCAACGTCAAACGTCCGCGTCATCACGATCTCGTCACGGTGCATGTCGATCTTGCGGTGGATCCGGCTGATCTTCCGGGCGGCATTGGCCGGGTCGTTGTTGCTGAGTCCGTCGGGCCCGTGCATCGAGCTTGACACGTGGAACACATACGGGCTTCCGTACGCAGCGAGCGGTGCCACACCGTCTTCACCCGCCTCGAAGGGCTTATATTCTGACGGCGGAACGGAAGGTTGCTTCCTGTCGATTATCGCGAGTTCCCCCTCCTCGGGGACGGTGAGGTTCTCCCGCATGTGGGCGACGACCTCATCCGAAACGAGGATGACGGGGGTCCGGTATTTTTCCGACAGATTGAACGCCTGCACGGTGAGCTCAAAGCACTCGCGCACCGTGGCCGGGCAGAGGGCGATGAGCGTCTGGTCACCGTGCCGTCCCCACCGCACCTGCATGAAGTCCGCCTGCGCGGGCTTCGTGGCGAGTCCCGTAGACGGCCCTGACCGCTGGACATGAACAATGACGCACGGAACTTCAGCCATCACGGCCAGCCCCAGGTTCTCCTGCATGAGAGAGAACCCCGGGCCGCTCGTGGCGGTAAAGGCCTTCGCACCGGCAAGCGATGCCCCGATGACCGCGGCGATGCTCGCTATCTCGTCTTCCATCTGGATGTACATCCCCCCGACGCCGGGCAGGATGACCGAGCATTCTTCCGCTATTTCCGAGGAGGGCGTGATGGGGTATCCCGCATAGAACCGGGCGCCTGCATACAGGGCGCCCTTAACGATCGCCTGGTTGCCTTGAATCAGCGTCATTGCAGATTTTCCGGTATTATTCACACTATGGGCAGTATAGCATAAAATGGGCTATGGGCGATGGGCTATGGGCGATGGGGAGGGAGGATGATCCGCCTGAAATGGGCGGTAGGCGAACGGGGCTTTGTTGTTTCCTATTGCCCATCACCTATTGCCCATTGCCCATCACCTATTGCCCATTGCCCATCGCCTATTGCCCATCACCCATCGCCTATTGCCCATCGCCCATTGCCCATCGCCTATTGCCCATCACCTCTTTTATTCATTGACACCCGACGCTGCCGCATACTATAACCAACAAAAATATTGCGGAGGAACCGGATGAAAAAAAGCCTCACGATCATTGCTGCCATTCTGATCATTCTTGCCGTTGCGTGCCCATCGTTCGCCGCACCAAAAAAGGGGCCTCCCTGGAAAGCCAGCGAAGAGCCGGCGGCAAAGGTCGAAAAAAGCAACACCATGACCAAACCCCAGAAGGCAGCGCCGGTCCAGGACAAAACGCCGGCAGCGAATAAAAAAACAGAAAAGGGATCATGGGATTGGGGAAACAAGAAATAGTGATCCATTGACAGCATCACAAATATAAAATGTTCCAGGAGGAAACAAGATGAAAAAACTTTTTACCGTTTTCTTTGTACTGTTCGTCGTCCTCACCTTCGCATGCGCATCCTTCGCAGCGACAATAAAGAAGGTCGATGAACCCGCAGTCAAGCTTCAGCCGGGCGAAGCCGCCACGAAGGTGGACAAAACCAACAAGGCCCAACAGTCAGTGAAAGACAAGAAAGTCCCCCCGGTCAAGCCCAACGGAGCAGAAAAAGCCGGAGCAGCAAAAGCCGGAGCAGCAAAATAAGAGGACTGGTAAAAGCAATGGGTAATAGGGATCTTTTTCTTATTACCCATTGCTTATTTCGCCGTTAGCCGTACGCCGTTAGCCGTTAGCCGTTAGCCGTTCCCATACGAACAGCAATAATCCGTCAGTGTCTTAACCTTCAAACTGAACTTCGACTCCCCGGGCACCTCAAACACATCCCCTTCCTTGAAGCTTGCCCACCCGGCGGCGCCGGGCAGCATCACGTCGAGGTCGCCGGCAAGGATCTCCATGATCTCCTTCTCGGCGGTGCCGAACTCATACTCCCCGGGGAACATGATCCCGAGGGTCTTTTTTGACCCGTCCGGGAAGATCACGGTACGGCTCGTGACCTTGCCCTCGAAATAGACGTTCGCTTTCTTGACGATCGTTACATTTTTGAATTCCATCGCAACCCCTTTCTTTTCCTGTTATCGGGACCCTTAGTTTATGTCCTTATCGGCCTGCGACGACGCGCAGTTCCGCGAGCAGGTTGTCTTCTACATCGATGATGCCTGATTCACGCCGCTCACGCGCGAGACGGCCTTCCCGCTCTCCCGGCATGCATATCTCTTCCACCCCGGGCAGCTTCTTTGTGGATGTGACCTTGCCTGCGATCTCTGCGACGTTGCGCACGAACGTGTCCCGATCCATAAGGAGCTCCGGGTCGATGGCAAACATCAGGTGTCCCCAGTTGCCCTTGCTGTCACCGAGCCCGCAGTATGCCGCGCCCACGAGCGGCCCGGCAAGGATCTCCGCCACGAGCGCGAGGCCCGATCCTTTGTAGCTGCGGTCGAAGGAACGGATGGCACCCTCGATCGCCTTTTGCGGATCGGTCGTCGGTTTTCCCTCGCTGTCGTACGCGAAATCGTCCGGGATGCTCCTGCCCGCCGTCTTCGCTTCCACGAGGCCGAAATAGGACGTCGCTGCCGTTGACATATCGAGCACGATGGGGTCCTGTGGGGCGGGGATGGCGACGGCCAGGGGGTTCGTACCGAACACGGGCTCGTACGATCCATACACGGCGACCCGCTGGGGTGAGCGGCTGAACGCGAAACCGATCATCCCGTCTTCTGCAAACCGCGAGGCGTAGTAGCCTATCGCGCCCGACGACGTGTTCGTGTTGAATGTCCCGACAATCGCGAACCCTGCTCTCCTGGCCTTTTCCCTCACGATCTCGACGGCCCTGCCCGCAACGAGCATGGCATGGTTCTTGTTGCCGTTGACCCGCGCTGAAATGGGCGTTTCCTTTTCGATCACGATCTGCCCGGCGTTCGGGTCTTTCGGGATGCCCGGCCCGATGAGCTTTACTATTCCCTGGTTGTTGTCCCGCAACTGGGCATAGAGAAGCACGTCGGCGATGATATTCACTTCGTCATCGTTATAGCCGAATTTTTTTATGGCACTGCGGGTCAGTTCTTCGAGTTCTTTAACGGGTATCTGCATGATGATCTCCTGAAATGATATCTCCGGCCGCGTGGGCTCCACGGCGGCGCTCCGCCATTGTAATATGCCCGCTCTGTCCGCTTCAATGAAAAAGAGAAATGAAAAATACGGGGTGCCGATGCGAAGGGTCGGAACGCGCTATTTCCGGGACGCCATCCGGTCCACGACCGGGACCGCTTTCTGAGGATCATTCAGCTTCGTCACGCCGAATATATACGCACCCGACTGCCGGATGCACGTTCCCTTGTACAGCGGGTCGTTCACTATCAGGGTTGCCCCACCCTTGACGGCCGCCCTGTCGATCCTGACCCCCGATCTTTCGAGGTATTCAACGTAGCTGAGATAAGCGCCGGATGAATCGCCGGGAGAGGTGTTCAGGATCACAAAAATTTTTCCCGTCTGGCCGTCAATTGTCATATCCGCGGTCAGGCCCTTTTTGAAGAACGCATACCCGAGGACACCATGCGCGATATACCGGACCGTATCGGGTTTCACGCCGGGAATCGTTATCAGGGCTACCTCTCCGGGGGCAGAAGATTCCCCGGGCATCTTCCGGTCTATCTCCCGGGCAGCCGCGACGAGCTTATCTCTCGCTCCTGCCACTGTGCCGGACGCGGACAGGCGTACAAAGTACCGCCCCTTGTAAAACATGAGCTGGGAATCGTCGACAAACCCGTCGGCCCCGAGCTTTATTTTTTCTGCGTCCGGATCACGGTAATTCGAGTATATACCGAATGCATCGATATGCGATCCCATTGTATAGATATCGGCAACGATCCCTGACGCGGTATCGCCGCCCGTACTGTAGAAGGCCGATGACAGCGAATCGAAGCCGTACGGCATGTAAAGTTCGGCCTCGCCGTTGATGTATGTGTAGAGGTTCCCGGCATTATAATGGCCGATGTTCCCGGACAACGCCCACCCCTGTAAAAAACCGGGCGCCGGCAGGAAATTGTCTGCATCCGCCGCACCGGCCGGTGAGCCGGATGCGAAGGAGAACGTGAGCATCATTGCCATGCCGACGATCAGGACCACATATCTCAGCCTTGTGCGCGCGATCATACCGTTTTGTCCTTATGCATACATTGTCAGGGCCGTGCGCATCTTTGATGCGATATCGAGACCGTTCACACACTGCGCCGTGCACACGCTGCAGCCAAGGCACGCAGATGCCCGTGCCGCAGAGGGAAGCTCGTAATATGTCGACCGGGCAAGCTCCATGTTCCCGTAGCCCTGGGCATACATCAGCGACCTGTTTATCGTGCTTATCGCGACATGGTTGGGGCACGTCCCTTCGCATTCCCCGCACATATGGCAGTAATAGGGGCGGATCGCCTGCCCGTACCTCTTCAGGATCTCCTCGTCCTTTCCTGTGAGCTTCATTCCCATGACCGACATGTCCTCGCGGAGCATGCTCATGTCCTTCATGCCCGGGATCGCGGCGGTCACGTTGGTGTCGTCGAGGGCCCATTTCAATGCGGCCTGGTGGGGACTCAAGCCGCCGAGCGCCCCTGTCTGATATCCCCCCGCCTGCGTCTTCATCGCTATGACCCCGATCCCCGCCCCCGCGGCGCGCTTGATCGCCGCTTTCAACTCGGGAGGGCTCGTAAAGTTATAACCGACCAGCACGGTATCGAAAAATTTTTCGGGATCGTCGACCACGGCGTTCAGTACCTCGGCCTGGTTGGTATGGGTCGTGACGCCAAGGAAACGGACCTTCCCCTGTTTGCGAAGCTCGACGTACGCCTCGCGGACCTCCCGGGAGAATACACGTTCCTTGTCCGTCAGGTTGTGCATCTGAATGATGTCTACATGGTCCGTCTTGAGTTTTGTGAGGCTTGTTTCGACGTCCTCAAAAATTTCCTTCTTCGTGCTCGAAGAAGGCTTGGTCTTTGTGGCTATATACAATTTGTCGCGTATTCCCCGCACGGCCTGGCCGACAATCTCCTCGTTCCGGCCGTTCATGTACCGCCGTGCCGTGTCGACATAATTCACTCCCAGGTCGAGAGCGGCCCGTATCACCTCGTGTTCAGGGGTCAGCATTGCCCCGAAACTGACAACTGTTATCTTGAGCCCCGTTCGTCCGAGCGTCCGGTAGACCGGGCTCGGGGGAAACGTGCCCGCCTGTCCCGCGGCGTTTTCCAGGACACCGCCGAGTCCGGTAAGGCCCGTGGCAACCGTCGCGGTAAAAGCGCTCAACTTCAGGAAATCCCTTCGGCTGATCCCTCCCGAACCGCTCTTTTTACCCATATACGCCTCCTTAAATCCGGGTATGTGTTATGGATCATGCGACACCGGTCATATTCTATCAGGTCTTTGAGAAACGTGCACGCTATAAAAATTCCAATTTCACTTTGGCATTAAACTGTTGTTAAAAGGAGGGCGCGGATGGCTATCTTAAAGCATGCTGCGCGAATACAGGGGCCTTAACGGATGATCTGCCGGTAAACGGCCGCTTGTCCATCCGGGATATCGGGCACAGTCTTTATGACGCGCAGGGGGGGCTTCGCGGGCCCGGTCTTCGAACGGGTCAGTTTCATGGTGTTCATGATAATGCCCGGTATACACAGTGCGATCACGATAAGACCGATCTTGATAAAGAGTCTCAATTCCATGTAAGCCTCCGCACGGGAAATGGATGGATACATTCCATTTATCGGCGGAAATGCTCCTTACTTAAATCCTTCCTCTCCCACCCCTGTTCCGATCATTCACCACACCTGTCTCATTCCCGATACAGTACTGTTTCACAGGTGAAGCATTTTTTTGCAAACAGCGTAAAGAATCACATGTCTTTTCAACATGTTATATTTTACCTCACATGGCATATTTATTGCTGTATAATGATTGCACAGCATACCACACGTGTGTTCGCTTACGACGATCTCAATAACGGCGAGGCACACCGGAATAATAGAAATGCTCCATTTGTGCTCAAGGGGGATGTTTGGCTGATAGAAGCCTTGAGGATACCGGCGATCGCGAGAGGGCCTCGACGGGGAACATGCCGATCTTTAAGAGCAAGGGAATAGCCTTACTGGGCGCCGCTATTCTCGTTGCGGCAATTGCGCTGGTGATCTGGACGATCGTGAAAACGGACCGGCAGATGCGGGTTGACATTATCCGCCAGGCGTACTTCATGGCCCAGGCCGCGAACGTGAACCGCGTCAGGGCGTTGACGGGTACCGACGCCGACCTTTCATTTTCTTCTTATCAGAGACTCAAGGAACAGTTCGCAACCGCAAAGCAAATAAACGATAAGACCCGTTCGATCTATCTCATGGGCCGCAGGCTCGACGGCGCGATCATTTCCCTTACGGACACGGAAGAGCCCGGTTCGAGAAAGTATCTGCCTCCCGGCCAGGTTTTCCAGGAGGTCCCGGAAAGCCTTCGCCAGGTCTTCGCCACGCATGACCCGGTGGCACGGGGGCCCTATACGGACAAGGAGGGTACATGGATAACGGCCCTCGTGCCCATATACGATCCCCAGACCGTGGCAACCGGGATTGCGACCCCCGCCGACGCGCAATCCATGGTGCATAAGGCACGGGAATTTTTACGCAAGAACGGGCGGGACCGCTTGCTGGATGAGGCCGGCAGGCCCGGCGGACAATTCCAGAAGGGCGATCTTTATGTATTCGTCTATGACCGGAACATGACGCTTCTCGCACACCCTGTCAAAATCGCCCTTGTCGGCCAGAATCAACTCGATAAAAAAGACTGGTCGGGCGGCAAATACTTCCACAGGGAGATCCAGAAGGTGGCCCTGTCGAAAGGGAAGGGGTGGGTGGATTACGAGGCGGAAAACCCCGAAAAAAAACGATGGGAACTCAAGACGACATATGTCGAGGAAGCATCGGGTCTGATCATATGCGCAGGCGTCTTTAAGGGCTCGGGGGCGACGCTCCTCGCCGTGCTCGGCATGGACATCGATGCCGGCGGGTGGAACATGGCGCTTATCCGCTCGGTATTTCTTCCCTCATGCTGCGTGCTGGCACTGCTCTTCGTCGTCGCAGCAGGTGTGGTACTCTCCCGGTACTCCTTAAGGCCCGCCGCCCCATCATTTCTGCAGCGAAACCTCGAGACCGTCATCGTCGTGGTGATCGGCTGCATCCTGACACTGCTCATTGCGACAACTGCCCTCGAGTCGGACAACAATGACCGGCAGGAGTCTTTTATCCAATTGGCCGAGGTCCGCAGCGATGCGATCGCGGAAATACTGCGTGATGTACGGGATATTCACCTGGAAGGCCTGTCGAGCTTTTTTGAGAGCGACGCGGCGATCACGCAGGAAACGTTCAGCCGGTACTGCGGATACCTGATGAAAAACCCGGCAATACAGGCCTGGGAATGGATACCCGCGGTAAAAGCAGCGGAAAGGCGTGCCTTTGAGCAAAAGATGCGGGCACGGGGCATGCCGGGTTTTCATGTATGGCAAAAGGATGAAGCCGGCAAACCGGAGCCCGTAACCGCGAGGGATGAATATTATCCGGTTTCTCTCATAGCCCCGCTTGCGGGCAACGAAAAGGCCCTTGGCTATGACCTGGGGTCCGAAACCCTCCGCCGTACGGCCCTCCAGGAGGCACTCTACAGGCGCCTTCCCGCCGCGACGAATGCGATAAAGCTCGTTCAGGAAACGGGTATTCAAAAAGGCGTACTCGTTTACCGTCCGATTTTCAGCAAGGATGATCCGCAGCGGATCAGAGGATTTGTCCTGGCGGTCCTCAGGATGGGAAGCCTCCTGAAAAGTGCTGTTTCCGATAATTCCGCCTTCATTGAGCTCGCCCTGCTCAAACCGGATGCCGCCCCCGAGGTACTCGCCCGATCGGCCGACATCCCCTTTGCGGCCTCCCGCCTCGCCGTGACCCGTCCCGTTTT
This sequence comes from Syntrophorhabdaceae bacterium, assembly GCA_963666485.2. GTDB lineage: Bacteria > Desulfobacterota > Syntrophorhabdia > Syntrophorhabdales > Syntrophorhabdaceae > Delta-02. The sequence goes on from CAXXUO010000002.1 coordinate 193,195, forward strand.
CGCCTTCGGGAAAGTGTTCGCCGTCAGGGCCTACGCCGGACCGGGTTTTCTGCGCCTCCACCCCGCCCGCGAGGCATGGCTGACCATTCTCGTCGGGCTGCTGCTCACGGCCGCGCTCTCCGTCTTCATCGCCCTCATGAAGCGTAAAGGGCAGGAACTCGAGGACCTCGTCACCGAGCGTACGCACGCCTTGAGGGAAAGCCAGGAACGCCTCTCCGCAACATTCCGCTCGATGGGTGATGCGGTGGTCGTCGTCGACGTGAACGGGAACGTAACCGGTGTGAACACCGTGGCGGAAAAGCTCACCGGGTGGAGCCTTGGAGACGCCCGGGGACAAGCGGTGGAAAGTGTCCTTCGCATTGTCCACGCCAAGACACGGCAGGAGGTGGCAAACCCTGTCCGCCAGGCACTGGCAGAAAACAAGACCATCGGCCTGGCCAACCACACGGTCCTCATTGCGCGTGACGGCACGGAATACCAGATAGCGGACAGCTGCGCGCCCATACACGATGCATCCAATGAGGTCATCGGGGCCGTCCTTGTCTTCAGGGACGTGACCGTGGAATACCGGCAACGTGAAAAGCTGCGCGAGACAGAGGCCCTGCAGCGGGTACTGCTGGCGAATCTGCCTGCGGGTGTCATCATTGTCGATCCCGTGACGCGGGTGATCGAGAACATCAACAATGCCGCCGCGGAGATGTTCGGGGCACAGGCGGGATCTATCCTCGGGAACCGGTGCCACCACTTCCTCTGCCCGGCGCAGGAAAACGCATGCCCTGTCCTTGACCTCGGAAAGACGCTGGACAATACAGAGCACGAGATGGTCTGCAGTGACCGGACCATGCGGCCCATCCTGAAATCCGTGAAAAAGATCCAGATCGACGGACAGGATAAACTTATGGAATGTTTCGTCGATATCACGGCACGCAAAAAGGCCGAGGAATCGCTCCGCCTCGCGACCGAACAGGCACATAAGCTCGCGGAGGAAGCCGCCGCCGCGAACGCCGCCAAGAGCGAATTCCTCGCGAATATGAGCCACGAGATCCGCACGCCGATGAATGGTGTCATCGGGATGACGGGCCTTCTCCTCGATACCGACTTGAGCGATGATCAGCGCCGTTTCGCCGAAACGGTGCGCTCGAGCGGGGAGTCGCTTCTCGGGCTTATCAACGACATCCTGGATTTTTCAAAGATAGAGGCCGGGAAACTGGACCTCGAGGTGCTGGATTTCAACCTCAGGGTGCTCCTCGAGGACTTCTCGGCAATGATGGCCCTGCGCGCCCACGACAAAGGCCTCGAATTCATCTGTGCGGCCAACCCGGATGTTCCTGCCCTGCTTCGCGGCGATCCGGGACGGCTGCGCCAGGTCCTGACCAATCTCGTCGGCAACGCACTGAAATTTACACATGCCGGTGAAATAGCCGTACGCGTTTCCCTCACGTCCGAAACCGGCGATGAGGTCCTGCTCCATTTTTCTGTCCGGGACACGGGGATCGGCATCCCCTCCGACAGGCAGGACATACTTTTCCAGAAATTCACGCAGGCCGACGCGTCGACCACCCGAAAATACGGCGGCACAGGCCTCGGCCTTGCGATAGCAAAACAGCTGGCCGAAATGATGGGCGGAGAAATAGGGGTCATAAGCTCGGAAGGCGCGGGTTCCGAATTCTGGTTCACCTGCCGCTTCAGCAGGCAAAGCGGGGAATACGTGGAAGCTCCGCCTCCTGCCGGGATCCGCGGCGTGCGCGTCCTCGTGGTCGACGATAATGCGACGAACCGCGAGATACTCGCGGCCCAACTCAGGTCGTGGGATGTGAGGACCGAGGATGTACCGGACGGGGCATCGGCCCTGCGGTCACTCTATAACGCGCGGGACGCAGGCGATCCATTCCGTGCAGCCATCATCGATATGCAGATGCCCGGCATGAACGGGGTGACACTGGGCCGCGCCATTCGCAGCGATGAGACCCTCGGTGACACACGGCTGATCCTCTTCTCCTCGCTGGGGCAGAGAGGGGATGCGAGAAAGATGCAGGATGCCGGATTTTCCGGATACCTCACAAAACCGGCCCGTCAATCGGAACTGGTGGAATGCCTGGCGGCGGTCCTGTCCCCGAATGCCGGGACCTTGCGGCAGCAGCCCATCATAACCCGCCACGCGGTCCACGAGATGAAACGGCTCCGTATTCTCCTGGCCGAGGACAACATTACCAATCAGCAGGTTGCGATGGCTATCCTGAAAAAGCTCGGGTACCGGGTCGATGTGGTTGCGAACGGTACTGAAGCGATCAGGGCACTCGAGTTAATTCCCTATGATCTTGTCCTCATGGATGTGCAGATGCCGGAAATGGACGGTCGTGAAGCGACACGCCGCATCCGGGGCCCGGAGACGAACGTACTCGATCATTCCATACCGATCATAGCAATGACGGCACACGCCATGAAGCGCGACCGGGACCAGTGCCTGGAAGCGGGGATGAACGACTTTCTGTCAAAACCGGTACGGTCCGAGGCCCTTGCCGGTATGCTTGAAAAATGGCTTCCCACGGAAGGTCTCCGGGGTACCGGAAAAGAGACCGTCGCGTCCGGGGCACAAGATGCCGGGCAGACCACCACCCTTCACCCGGAGCCGGTCTTTGACAGGGAGGGCATGCTGGACCGCATGATGGGTGACGAAGAACTGGCGCAAACGGTGATCGACGGGTTCTTCACCGATATGCCGCGCCAGATCAGGTCGCTCAAGGAATACCTCGATGCCGGGGATGCCGCGGGGGCGCAGAGGCAGGCCCACAGCATGAAAGGCGCCTCGGCCAACATCGGGGCCGAGCGTCTTCGCAAAATTGCATACGAGATGGAAATGAAGGCACAGGAAAACGAGCTTGCGTGGGTAACAGCACACCTGACAGAACTGGAGGTCCGGTTCAACGAATTGCGCCAAGTCGTTCTCAGGCAAACCTGACGCGAGGCGCCGAACCGGGACAGGGGACAACCGCTATGACCGGAAAACAGACTGCTCCGAAACCGGAACACGGGTACCGAAACTTTTTCTCCTTTTTATCCAGGCGTCACACAGAGCTTTCAACGAAACCCGTATTGGCCCATCTCCTCTTCCCCCTGGTAACGGTGGTAATAGTCCTCGCCGGCGGCGGCGGTATCCTCTTCTGGATGCATCACCGTGCCACACTGGAAGGCAAAACCAGTTCGTACGTAAACACCGTCAAGACGGAATTTCACATGGCCCTGGACGAACAGGCCTCGGGATTAACGGGCACGCTCCAGTTCTTCGTCGACAACAACGGCCTGCGCGCGGCCCTGCGCTCCGGGGACCGCAACCGGCTGCTTTCGGACTGGAAGCCCGTGTTCGAGAAATTGAACCGGCGCATCAGCCTCTCGCATCTTTATTTCATGGACAGGCACCGGCGCTGTATCCTCAGGGTCCATAAACCGGATGCAGCCGGTGACATCATTGACCGCTTCACCGCGATCGAGGCAGAGCGAACGGGTGGAATCTCATCGGGTATAGAATTAGGCCCCCTGGGCACTTTCACTTTACGGGTCGTCCAGCCCGTCTTTGAGGGGAGCGAACTCATCGGTTATGTCGAGCTGGGGAAGGAGATAGAGGACGTACTCCAAACCCTGCAAAAATTCTATTACGACCAGTGGCTCATCATGATCGACAAAAAATACCTGAACAGGCGGGGTTGGGAAAGCGGCATGAAAATGCTTGGCCGGGAAGCCACCTGGGACCGGTTGAAAAACAATGCGATCACCTATTCTTCCCAGGGTGATCTGCCCGGGTCCCTTGCGTCGTGGGCAGATACCGCCCACGAAGGGTCCAACCTTGAATACACCTCCGGCGGCAAGAGCTGGCAGGCCGCTGCAGCCTGTCTGAAAGACGCCTCCGGCAGGGAGGTCGGCCATCTTCTCGTGATCCGTGACATCACCGCGGAGAAACGCGCCTTCACGAGGTCCGTTCTGCTTGCGGGCTTCGCCGGGACGCTGCTTTTCGCTCTATTCCTGGCAGTCATATATGTTCTTCTCCGCCGCACCGACTCATGGATCACTGCCCAGCAGAAAGCCCTGAAGGACAGTGAAGAATCGTACCGCAACCAGTTCGCCTACAACCAGGCCGTCATGCTTCTCATAGACCCGGTGGACGGGGCGATAGTCGACGCAAATATCGCGGCCGTAAAATTTTACGGTTACCCCGTGGAAAAGCTCCTGTCGCTGCGCTTAACGGACATCAACACTCTTTCAGATAACGAGGTCTTCGAGGCCATGGCGTCGGTCCCCGCATGGAACGGCAAGAGGTTCAATTTCCGGCACCGCCTGGCGGACGGGAGCGCCAGGGATGTCGAGGTCTCCTCGACCCCCATACAGTTTGGAAAAAGCGTCGTGCTCCATTCGATCATTCACGATATTACCGACCGCAAGCGCGCTGAGCAGGAACTGAAAGACTCCAACGCGTACAACGCCCGCATCTTAAAATTCAACAGGGCCCTCCTTTCGGCCATCCCTACCCCGGTATTCTATGAAGACCGGGATGGAAGGTATCTCGGCTGCAACCCGGCATTCACGGAATTGATCGGGGTATCTGAAGACGACATACGGGGGAAGATGGCGCAGGAGGTGTGGCCTGCACGGCATTCGGATGTGTACCGACAAAAGGACGCGGAAATGCTGATGAACCCGGGACGCCAGGTCTACGAGTCCACGGTGGTGGACAGGAACGGGCAGGAACGCACGGTGATCTTTGCGAAAGACGTGTTCCACGACGAACAGGGGAATGTCGCGGGCATAGTGGGCTCGTTCCAGGACATAACGGACTACAGGACAGCGGAAGACGGCATGAACACCGCATTGTCGCTGCTCAACGCAGCGCTCGAAGCGACGGCCGACGGCATACTCATAGTCGGCTCGGGCGACGAAAGAACGGTCACCGGCTACAACAGGAAGTTCCTCGAACTCTGGCGCATACCTCCGCGAATGGCGGAAGATGCCAGGGACGACGAACTGCTCCAGTTCGTCATCGGACAGATCAAGGACCCCGGCGCGTTTATGGAAAGAGTCGATTTCCTCTATTTGGAACCCGAAAAACAGAGTTTCGATGTCATAGAGCTGAGCGACGGGCGGATGTTCGAACGGTTCTCCCAGCCACAGCGAATTGGAGAAAAGATCATAGGCAGGGTGTGGAGTTTCCGGGACGTCTCGGACCGCAAGAAGGTCCTCGAGGCGCTGTCGGAAAGTGAAGAAAAATTCCGCCTGCTCTTCGAACGATCGGTAGACCCGATCCTTCTCATTGACAACAACAGGTGGGCCGAGTGCAATGCCGCGGCACTGCAGATCATGGGATGCGTGAACAAAGACCAGCTTCTGGGGCTTCACCCGTCCGATATATCTCCCGAACTTCAACCGGACGGCCTGCCTTCGCTGGAAAAGGCCAACGAGATCCTTCGAAAAGCGATGGTAAACGGGTCGGATTATTTTGAGTGGGTCCATCGCGACGTAGATGGCAATGATTTCTGGGTCGACGTTTCATTGACCGTGATCCCGATCAGGGGCAAACGGATATTCTACACCGTATGGAGGGACATTACCGCACGCAAACGGGCGGAAAAAAAGATCAATGACACCCTGAAAGAAAAGGATGCCCTGCTCAAAGAGATCCAGCACAGGGTGAAAAACAGCCTGCTCACCATCTCCGGTATCCTCGCCCTTCAGCGTGACCAGGCTGAAAACGATGAGGTAAAAGATGCGATCATCACAAGCTTGAACCGGCTGACCGCAATGACCAAGATACACAGCAGGCTGTACCGTTCCGACGATTATTCTTCCATCGATTTCGGGGAATACATCCGGGAGATGATCCCGGAGATCTGCCGTTCGTATGGTTTTCCGGCCCGAAATATCGAGCTGGATACCGACGCCGTTTCCATCGAGATCCATGCCGCCATCCCGGCCGGACTTATTGTGAACGAACTCGCGTCCAACGCGATGAAACACGCTTTCCCCGGCGGGCAATTCGGTACGATCAGGGTTTGTTTGAAAAAGAGTGGTGCGGGTACGCGGCTCACCATCGAAGATGACGGGATCGGCCTGCCGCGGGATGTCAACATACATGAAGCGCAATCTCTTGGAATGCAGTTCATTTCAGGCCTGCTATTGCAGCTCGACGCGGACATCCGGGTCGAGAGGGACACCGGGACGCGGTTTACTGTCGATTTCAGGGTAGAGCCGGTACAATAACGGGCACGCCGGGATCACTTTTCCGGCACCAGTTCGATCGTCCTGACATGTACCCGGGCGAGTCCCTTGTTAAAAAATCCCAGCTTTTTTGCAGCACCCGCCGAAAGGTCTATTATCCTCTCGCCGGATGCCGGGTTCTTATCACTCGGGAAGGGCCCCCGGTCGTTGACCCGCACAATGACGGAGCGGTTGTTCTCGAGGTTCGTGACCTCGACGTGCGTCGGGAGCGGGAGGTATTTGTGCGCAGCCGTCATCTGCTTGGGGTCGAAGACCTCCCCGTTCGCGGTCATGGCCCCCTTGTTTGCGCGCAGCGTCTCGTACCCGTACCACGAGGCAAGGCCGGTCTCGTCGTACGACTTCGCCTCTTCGACAGACATGGGGTAATATCTTTTCCCTTTCACCGTGTAGGGGGCGGTCTTCACACGGCCCTTGCGAATGGCTTCTTTGGGAGGCAGCCCGTCGATGCTGTCGATGTCACTCCTGACGAACGCCCAGTCGAGCGGCGCTTTCGTTATCCTGAACGTATATTCACCGACCTTGTAAACAAGTTTCGAGGTGCCTGTGGTGAGCTCGTACGTACCCTTGACGATATAGTAGCCCCCCTTCACCGTACCGGAGACGACCTGGTACGGCGCCTTGATGAGCGAGCACCCGGCAAAGTAAAGGCAGGCCGCCGCGAAAGAAAATGCAAGCACCAGCTGGAATTTACGGAAGGGGCTGAGGGAAGCGCCCGGCGTGGTCCTCATTGAGCACCATTATAACCAAACTTTCCGGTTGTGGCATATATTTTTTTGGATCATCGGGAACGACCGGCGCGCCGGTCATGAGAGGAAATTGGAGGCGGCGCGGCCAAGGGGTGCCGCGCCGCCGGTTCACCGGTTATTTCTTTGCCGGAAAAAGCCTGTTGATCAGTTCGTTTGAAGGTCTCTTCGTAAGCAGGCTTACGCCGAAATAGAGGACTGCGCAGCCACCGACAAGTATCCATTCCATGGTGCCCATCCCGAGAAGTGCCGGCTTGCGCGCGAGGACCGCCCAGCCGCCCCACAGCGTAGCGAGCGTCCCGTAGATGACCGTCGCAATTGCTCCCCACTTTGTCGCACCCTTCCAGTAATACGAGACGGCCGTGACGAAGAAGAATATCGCGCCGAGTCCCATCGCGGCAAGGCCCATGAACACGGCGAGCAGTTCAGGCGGTCTCTGGAGCGTCCAGTAGAACGGGAGGAACAGGAAGAAAGCGATGAGGACATAGCCGAGGTACAGCATCGATTTATCCGATACATTGGGCTTTAAGAGCTTGATGATATCGTTCGTTACATTGGCGCTCATGATAAAGACAAGCGCGGACAGCGTCCCCAGGGCGGCGCCGATAAGGCCCGTCAGGTACGCGGCAAGAAGGCCTGAACCGCCGATGGCCCACGAGAGCATCGGGGCGGCAAGGTCGGCTCCCCACTGTTTGTTCTGCAGGAGGTTCTCGCCGAAGATGATCCGTGCCACGAGGCCGTTCGACGAGCAGTCGAGCATGACCGGGATGCCTGCCGTTATCCAGACGATGAAGCACAACAGGATGAATTCCTTGCGGGACATTTTCTTCATGCCGAGGAACCTGCTGACATTGTGCGGGAAACCCACCGCCATCGTGAAGAAGATGATGGGGGTCGACAACACGCCGATCCAGCTCGAAAAGAGCTGCGTCATACCCACCTGGGGAAGTTCGGGGTCCATGAGCTTCAGCAATCGCGGGCTCTGCTGAAGCAGTCCGTCGGAGATGTTATGAAATCCGCCCACGTAGATTATTGCCCAGATACCGAGAAGGGCCCCGACAAGTCCCAGGAAGGCGCCTTTTACAGCGATGAACCACTGGGTGCCCATATACCCGCCGAGAACGAGGAAAAGCCACGCGATGACGATTGATATCAGCAGGCACCATACTGCGGGAAGACCGGTGACGGCGTACCAGACAGCGCCGGCAGCCTTGAGCTGGCCAACAGAATAAATGAAGAGAAAAAAGAGCATACTGACGGCGATCAGCAGCTGAAGGCCTTTGGATTCGAAGCGTCCGCCGATCGTCTGGGGGATGGTCGCCGCACCGAGCTTCGACGCAAATTCACGCGTCTTGGTCGCCGCAAGCCAGACGCAGGGTATGATGCCGACCAGCGTCCAGATCCCCGCAAACCACATACCGGAGAAACCAACTTTATAGACAACGGCCGTACTGCCGCAGAATGCCCAGCCGGAAATATACGACCCCGTAAGGGCGAGGCCGGTCACCCACGGCCCGATGTCGCGCTTGCCCACGAGGTATTCTTCAAAGGAGGCCCACTGCTTTTTTGCCATGATGCCGAGAACGATGGCGACGATCAGAAGGATGGCAACGCCGACCACCGACCAGATGATCATGTCCGGTGTCGGCTTCGGGATATCGAGAAATTTCGGGTTCATTTATCGATCCTCCTCGCCACAAGAAAAGTGCCGACGACCGTAAAGATAAACGTGCCGATCATCATGATGATCCAGACGTACCAGGGAAACATAAGATCCACAGCTTCAGCGTGCATAATAACCCTCCGGAACAAGATAGTATTGTTAAAAACCCCTGCAAAGGGGAGCATCTTTACCCAATTTCAAGACGCTGTTCATTTATCCCAATGGTCTAAGCGTAAAAGACGGCCGCCCAAAATGGCATTGGGTTTTTTCTGATTTTTTTGTACGGGAAATTCTTACAACTCCCTTAAGTCGTCACCCCGGTGAAGGCCGGGATCCAGGGTTTTTCTTCTCAATCATTTCCGTTGCCTGAAACCGTAAATTGGCATAAAAAAACAAAACCCTGGATCCCGGTGTCAAGCACCGGGATGACGGATGGAGATATCACAGATGAGAGGTGATGGGTGATGAAAAAAAAACAAAACCTTGGGTTCCCGCGTTCGCGGGAATGACGGCGGGGGGGGACGCCTTTAGCCGTTAGCCGTACGCCGTTAGCCGTTCGCCGTTACTCAATCAACTTATGCTGCATCGCATACCGCATGATCTCCGCGTTGTTCGCGACACTGAGCTTTTCGAGTATCCTCGTCCTGTACGTGCCGACCGTCTTGACGCTCAAGGACATCTCTTCTGCAATACGGGATATGTTTTTGCCGGACGCTATCATCAGCATGACCTGGAACTCACGGTTTGACAGGTTCTCATGGAGGGGCTTTTCCGTGTCGATGATAAAAAGGAGCTTTTCGGAAAGGGCCGGGCTGATGTATTTCCCGCCCCGTGTTATCTTTTTTATGGCGGTCAGGAGGTCGTACGGAGCGCTCTCCTTGTTCATGTATCCGGCGGCGCCTTCCTTCAGGGCGCGCATCGCATATTGCTCTTCGGGATGCATGCTGAGTATGAGGACGGGCAATTTCGGGTAATCGCGCTTCAATTCCTTGAGGATGTCGAGGCCGCCGCGCCCGGGCATGGCTATGTCCAGGATGACCGCGTCCCAGGGAGATGTTCGGATCAGGTTCAATGCCTCCTGGGAATTCGACGCCTCCCCGACCATTGTGATCTGCGGCTCCCCTGACAAGATATACTTCAATCCCTGCCGTACGACCGGGTGGTCGTCAACGACCAGTATCCTGAGCATGATATACGATCTCCTCCCTGTGCGGAATCCTGACCACGACCTGCGTGCCCTTGTTCTCGGCGCCCGAAATATGCACATCCCCTCCGAAGATACCGACGCGTTCGCGCATCCCGAGAAGGCCAAGTGAACGGGAATCGACGATCTCGGCCGGGGATATTCCCTTTCCGTTATCTTCGATGGTAAGCGTGATAGTGCCGTCCTGATCGTTTATTTCGATCCGGACGCGGGTTGCACCGGCATGACGGATGATATTGGTCAGGGTCTCCTGGAACACCCGGAACACCGCGGTGATAATATCGTGGTCGAGACAGCTGTCATCGATCTCCGATAAGAACTCGCATTCTATTCCCGTCCTTTTCCTGAAATCGTTCAACTGCCATTCCATGGCTGCAACGAGGCCGAGATCATCAAGTATCCCGGGTCTTAAGTCACTCGATATCCGTCTGACCAGTTTTATCGTGTCGTCGATAATGCCCTCCATGGATCTCAACCTCTGGCCCAGGAGCTCCTTATTTTTCGGGGGTCTTTGCGAAAGAGAGACGAGGTCCATCATGAGCCCCGTCAGCCTCTGTCCGAGTTCATCATGAATGTCCCGGGCAAGCTTGGTCCTCTCCTCCTCCCGTATCGACTGCAAACGGGTCGACAACGCGCGCAGCCTTTCGCTCGACTGCCTCAGCTGATCTTCCCTGATCTTGCTTTCTGTTATATCGCGCGCGATCGCCGACATACCGACGATCTCCCCTGACGCATCCCTTATGGGCGATATATTGAGGGAGACATTCACGATCTCACCGTCTTTTCGCACATGCGCCGTCTCATAGAGGTCCACCCGCCTGCCGTTCTTGATCTTGCCCAGGATGACCGGGACCCTGTTTTTGTTCTGTGGCAGGACAAGCTGGGATATGGACCGGCCGAGCAATTCCTCCGCCGGATACCCGTAGATAGCCTCGGCGCCCTGGTTCCAGCTTACGATCCTGCCGTCGAGGTCGACACTCATGATGGCATCCGCTGAAGATTCGACAATAGCCGCCAGGCGCTGTTTTTTTGACTCGGCCTGCCGCTGGGCACTGTACGCTTCCTCCGCCAGGTTGATCCGTGTGATCGCCTCTGCTGCGAGGTTCGCAAACGTTTCTACGAACTGGACCTGCCCCCGGGAAAGTGCGGCGTCGCCTTTCTTCATACGCACGGCGAGAGATGCCATCGTTCTTTCTTCCTTCCTGACGGGGAAGAAGATCATCTGCCCGTCGTCTGCACTGCCCGGCCTGGCCTTCGTGTCGCCGTGCTCGAATACGGACCTGACATAAGGCCAATCGCTGTATTTAAGTCGGCTGCCCGGCGGCCAGGATGCTTCAATGCCTATATTTGCACCGTCAGGGTCCGGCATGAGAATGATGATCTCTCCCTGTATCGCCTCGCCTACCTTCTCGGCCGAAAATGCAAGGATCTCCCTCAGGTCGTTTTCCGCGGCCATTTTTTCGCTTGCCGCATAGAGGGCCAGCGTCCTCTTCTCGCGTGAACGGGTGCGCTCGAGTTCATTCCTCAGTTTCGTTCCCACGATCCCTGTGATGACGGCGACAACGAGGAAAATGAAAAGGTTGAAATACTCTCGCGGATTGTCCGGTTTGAAGGCAAAAGCAGGCGGGATAAAAAAATAGTCGAACATGAGGACCCCGAGGCCTGCGGCAAAGAACGACGGTCCCCTGCCCCACCGCGCAGCGGTAATGAAGACCGGCAGCAGGTAAAGGATGGCTATATTGACGAGGTCGAAGATGGGTACGAGGATCGCGCCGATAAGGGAAATTGTCAGCATCGCCGCGAAGGTCACGAGATATTCGACGACGAGCGTGGCGAAACGCGGTAAGACCCGCCCTTTTATTTTTTCCGAGACTTCGTTCATGAAAAAGGTTCTACGTTCCAGGTTCTACGTTCTACGTTCCAGCGCTCCTGGTATCAACCGGGCGCAAAGTCCACTATCTATCAATTTTTCCGATGATGGCTTTTCCCTTTGTTTATTTATGACGGATGGATACGGCAGGTCAAGCAATTAATAGCGGCGGACGTGACGCCATAAAAAAATGAGGCCCCCTTTTCGGAGGCCTCATCGATGTTTCACATTTCAACAGTTTTCAAGGGGTCTTGAAATCGAATTTATGGCACTGGGCGCAAAAATTCTCCGACTTCTGGTGCTGGTGGTGGCATGCGTTGCAGTCAAGCGTGTTCCCGTAATGCGGTGACGTGTGGGGGTTCTCCGGTTTGACCTTTGCGGTCTTCTCGACGAGCTTGCCCGGATTGTGGCATTTCACGCACGTATCCATGGGCACGGCCTGCATCTTCCCTTTTCCATGGCACTTCTCGCAGGTCACCCCTGACAGCTGGTGGACGTGACTGCCCGGCAGCTTACCGGAAAGCCTCTGAGGCCCCGCCTTGTCATGGCACCCCAGGCAATCCTTATACGTCATGGCCTTCGTGTCGATGTGCGAGGGCTCGAAGACCTTTTCCTGTCCATGGCACGCCGTGCAATCACCGCCCTTTGCCGTCGGCAGCCTTTTCGGCGCGGCGATAACGACCGTGATGCACATCAGAAGCACCGCAAGGATGAGTACTAATGCCAGGAGTTTCTTCCGCGGTATCATTCTTGCCTCCCGGCGGGGACCTTTAGCCCCACGCTGTTTCTTTCGCGGCATTCTTGCCCGCTATGCGGCCGAACACGATACAGTCAGCCATCGCAACGCCTCCCAAGCGCACGGCGCCATGCACTCCGCCCGTCACCTCGCCGGCGGCATACAGGCCTTTCACGGGCTTTAAGTCAAAGCCAAAGACCTGCGCGGTCTTGTCGATGACGAGCCCGCCCATGGTGTGGTGGACCTTCGGCCAGAGCCGGGCGACGTAAAATGGCGGCGCCACGGTGGGTTTTGCGTCGGGGAAGATCATGCATTCGAAGTCGTCGTCCTTTTTCTTTTCGACAAACCCGTTCCATCTTTTTATCTGATCGAGAAATTCAGCCACGGGCATCTTGTATGCCTTTGCGACATCCTCGAGCGTATCGAACTTTTTGACGGCCCCTGATTCCGTCGCCTTTTCGAGGGCCTTGGGAAATACCTGTTTGTTGACCGCATAGGAGTCGCCCATGATGACGACCGGGTGGCCGATAAGGATTATCGCATCGGCCCTTTCCTTGCGGTTGCCCGTTTCCTTGAAGAACCGTTTCCCTTTGGCAGGGTCTATCATGGGCCCGTAACCGACGAGCCTTTCACAGAACAGCGGGACATAACCGAAACCCTTTTCGTCAGGGCTTGTCCAGGGCCCGAGCTGTATCCAATCCATCTGCAGGTCCATTGCGCCGGCTATGCAGGCGGCGAGCAGTGCCTCACCCGTCGCGCCGGGCTGGTTTGTCGACTGGAACTTGTCCGTGAGGCGGGGGTCTTCTATCTGGCGCAAGGCGATGTCATTGGAGAAACCTCCCGATGTCAGGACAACCGCTTTTTTCGCTTTTATGAAAGCCCTGTTCCCGGACTTTTCGTCGGGGAATTTGTAGCCCTTTTTGACCTCGACCCCGACGACGCGCCCGTTCTTGTCGAGAACGAGCCGCTCCATCTTTGTTCTCAGCTGAACGGCCACGCCAATCGATTTCGCCTTGGCAAGCTCTTTGTTGACAACTTCGGAGCCCGACGCGGAAACCGTCTGGTTGGCCCTTTTTACCGAATGGCCGCCGTGGAAATTGAGCCGCGTAAATTTGGCACCGAGATAACTTTCGCACCATTCGAGCGCATCCTTCGCCCCGTATGCCACGGTCTTTGCAAGGTCGGGGTGGTTGAGGTACAACCCCGCCTTCATCATGTCGTTGTACATCAGCTCCGGGGAATCTTTCACACCGGCTTCCTTCTGCAATTTCGTATCGGGAGCGCAGAAATCGCCGCCGTTGATGATCGAATTGCCCCCATGGACCATCATCTTCTCGATCACCGCCACGCTGGCGCCCGCGTTCTTTGCCTCGATCGCCGCCGCAAGGCCGGCAAAACCGCTGCCGATCACAACGACATCGAACGTTTCGTCCCACTTCTTCGGCATGACACCGGCGGCAGCTTTAAGTTCCGACGCCCCGAGTGTGACGCCGCCCGCAGCCAATCCCGCAACGGCCGCGGCACCGCTTGCCGACTTCAGGAAACCGCGACGTGTGAAACCTTTTTTTACTTTTGCGTCATCGTCTTTCATAGAGAACCTCCAGGATTCTGGTTATGATTATGTCCGGAATTAATGATAAGAGTTTACGCCATCTCCGAAGATTTTTACATTTTATTTTTAAATTACGATCAACTTTTTGTTACAATGCTTTACGGAAATTAAACTACCATGCCGGATACCGCGAAACGTGAGTACTATGTCGACAATCTCAGGACAATGGTCATCATGCTCGTGGTCATGCTTCACCTTGCGGTGACCTACAGCAGCCTTGGCAGATGGTATTATAACGAGCAAATATACCGGGGATTCTCAAGCCAGGTCTTCTTCGCCACTTTCCAGATGTTCACCCAGTCTTTTTCCATGGGCCTCATGTTCCTCCTCGCGGGATACTTCACACCGGCATCATATGACAGGAAGGGTTTCGGCAGGTTTGTCACCGACCGCTTCAAACGGCTCGGGCTGCCTTCCCTTTTGTACCTCCTTGTCATCACACCTTTTATATGCTGGATAATGGTGCCCACCCCGGAATTTACACGGGGCGCAGCAACATTCGGTGAGTTTTACAGGAACTACATTTTTTCCGGCGGGTATGAATTTCTCGGTGTCGGCCCGATGTGGTTTGCGGTCGCGCTTCTCGGCTTTTCAATAATATACGCGCTGGTCCGTGCGGTCGTGCCGGGCACCGGCAAAAATGAACGCGGGGATAAAAGGACAAGCTGGGCCATGCTTGCCGGGCTGGTCATTGTTGTCGCCGCGGGCGCGTTCCTGTTGCGCCTCGTATTCCCCATAGGGTCAATCTCCTACGGAATGCAGCTCTGTTATTTCTCCCAGTACCTGATCCTCTTCACGGCAGGGATCTTTGCATACCGCGGCAATTACCTGGCCAGCATAAGCCCGGCCATGGGCAAAGGGTGCCTCGTTGCAGGCCTCACCGCCGGCACGCTCGGCCTGTTTACGCTGAAAATAGCGGCGGGGATGTATGACCTTTCCTCATTCAGGATCGTCCTCAACCCGCCCCGGGGGACATTCGCAGGCGGCATCACGTGGCCAAGCATTTCGTTCGCCGTCCTGGAATCATTTATCGCCGTGACCATGTCTGCCGGGCTCATCGCCCAGTTCCGCGAAAAAATGAATTTCTCGAACCCGTTGACCAAAAAACTTTCGGACAGCTCGTTTGCCGTCTACATGTTCCACCCGCCGATCATTATCGCCATCACCCTCGCGATACAGGCCCTCGTATTCGCTCCCGTGCCAAAGTGGGCCGTAGCAAGCATCATCTCAGTCCCGGTCTGCTTTTTTCTCGGGTACCGGGTGCTGCTCAAAGTGCCCGTTCTCAAGAAGATCCTTTAAAAGAAGGTTCAAAGTTCAAGGTTCAACAAAAACCGAATCGATCCTTTTTGATCATGATCCCGGGCTTAACCCGGGACCCGAGGTTTTTTTCTTGCATTGAACCTTGAACCTTGAACCATTTTTTATACGTCATCCCGGTGCTTGACACCGGGATCCAAGGTTTGGTTTTTATTTGTTTTTCTCCATTTCTTTCTTGCGATAAAAGCCTAAAAAAAGAAAAACCTTGGATTCCGGTGTCAAGCACCGGAATGACGGCGGGTTGTGGATTCCGGCGTCAAGCGTGGAATAACGACCTTAATTAGAGTGGCAACACGGTCTCGAAGGCGGGAATGACGGGCGAGAGGGACGGGGATGTCGTGCGCTGTGTCGAGCGGGGACGTCCTTAAGAAAGTCGAGCGGGGACGTCCTTAAGAAAGTAAGAAAAGTGTCGAGCGGGGACGTCCTTAAGAAAGTAAGAAAAGTCAAAATATTTAGAGTCGGTCGTAGGGTAATTATCACAGAATTGATCATCCGGCAGCAGGGCAAGAAGCTTAGATTGATCGAGGGATAAGGTTACTTACTTTCTTAAGGACGTCCCCTTACTCCTCATTTAAAAGAAGGTTCAAAGTTCAAGGTTCAAGGTTCAAGGTTCAACAAAAAACCGAATCGATCCTTCTTGATCATGATCCCGAACTTAACCCGGGACCCGAGGTTTTTTTCTTGCATTGAACCTTGAACCTTGAACTTTGAACATTTTCTATACGTCATCCCGGTGCTTGACACCGTAGTCGAGCGGGGACGTCCCCTTACTCCTCATTGAACCTTGAACTTTGAACCTTGAACCATTTTCTACTTGAATCCAATGACTTTGTCTTTTTAGGGGAAAATGTCTTTGCGTGGAACGTGGAACGTGGAACCTGGAACCCCTTTTTTAGGGGGGGGTTACGGTGTTACGGTCACTGTGATGTGGTCGCTGTATGAACCTGTGGAGACATTCTGGCCTGCAGGTATCCGGCCGTAAAAGATCTCCGAGGCAGCCCAGGGCTCAGGCCTTCCCCCGGGACGTCTGAACTGGACGATGCTCGTGCCGCTTGTTCCGTCGCCCCAGATCGCGGCGCGGGCCGATGATGTGTAAATGTTATAGTTGAGCACGTCCGACCCCGTCGCAAGCTTCATGCCGCGCGGGTTGAAGCGGCCCGTTGTTGCGCTGGCGCTTATCGTGACATTAGCCGTGCCCACATCCCGTGTGCAGTTCACATACACCCGGCCCGAATCGCTGTCAACCGGCGTCGATACAAACACGTCGTAGGACATGAACGCCACGTTTGTCACCGACATTGAGCAGGCGGCATCAGCAGATACGGTTACCAGCAGAAAAAAGAAACAGAGAAAATATGCCCTGACTAAAATATTCATGTGCTCCGTATTATACCAGAATTGACGGGCCTGTTCCTAACAGAAAATGATCTCAGCGGCTGCTGCAGGTCACGGTCCCCAGGTCTGTGATCACGTCATCGCTTTTGGGTATAACGAGATCGAACGAACAGGGCTTGTCCTTATACGTGAACGAAGCCGCGTATTTGCCCGGCTTGACATTCTCGAAATAGAACTCCCCGCCCTTGCCGGTAGGAAATACGACCTCCTTGCCGTCTACCTGCATGGTCACTTCGAAAAACTCCGCCGGCTTTGTCACCCCGCCCTCCTTCACGTGCAGCATGCCCGTGGTCGCGATGAATTTCACGACATCGAACCGGATGTGCGAACCGCTCCGCAAGGGAGGCGAGACGTACCTCGTAAGCTCGCCGATCGTATGGTCCATGGGTATGTCTTTTTGATTGATCGCCACCTGGTTGTCCATGTACGAATTGAGGGTCGGCACGAAGACCTTGCCCGAAGCATCCGTCTTGCCGATCTGCGCGCCGTTCACTGTCACACCGACCCCTTTCACATCCCCTGTCTGCACGACGCCGAAACTGTCGGTTATGGGCCTCGCGAGCCCGAAGGTCCCGCCGGTATAGGCAATGGCCCCTGCGGCCGTGAGGCGCAGGGCATCAGTTTTCGTCGAACCCGTATAAATCCCTTTGTATTCGCCTGTATATATGCCGTATTTGCCATTGTACTGGAAGAACGGGTTCAACGTCTCGGACGTGGTCCCGTTTATCTCCGACCTTTCGCCGCTCACCCGGTACCCGTAGCCTTCGCCGACAGGGACGTTCTTCGTATAGTCGATCCTCTGGACATTCTGGTCTTTATCCTGCGTATAACTGGCCGACAGTGTCGAGTTGTTCGCAAAGTAGTAATTGAAACTTATGAAGAACTGATTTGACGTTGTCTCGTTCCTCACATGCTTGAACGATGCAAGGACCACCGAATTCCTCGTGATATTTCTCGAATAGGACGCCATGTATTCCCTGGCGTCCTGGTCTATGTATTTTTTGATCTCGGAATAGTTCAGCGAGAGCGACCCGAATTCCCTGGTCCCGAAACCAATACCGGCCCCGAACTCGTACTTGGTCCCCACGGTGGTGGCCGGGAGCTCCTGCGGAGCCAGTACAGTATTGATCAATCCCGCTGATGGCGTGATGATGGACGATGTAGCGGATGCCGAGCCTTCATTGCCAACCATCATATAATACCGCGAGTAGTGTTTGTAAAGCAGCCTCCAGTTCCACACCCTGCCCTGGAAACCGTAGTTCACGAGCCCCGCGTTGCCGTCGCCCACCGTGTCGTTGTGGCTTAAGGAATAGTTGAGGACCAGCGTGCCGAAACGCCACAGGGTCAATGCGACCAGCGGGCTGAAAAGATATGTTTTTCGCGTCCCTTCCGCATTGAACCCGACATTGAACGCATCGGTCACACCGTACTTGTGGTATGCAGAAAACGCCAGGTCTCCATAGTCATTGCTCTCTACCCCGTATTGCTGCCTCAGGAAACCGACATTATAGCTGTATTCATGGAGCCCCTTACTTAAGAGGACATCGTTGAAATAATAAGGCAGGCGGTACCGCGTCTCTCTCCCGAAGGAATCCTTCATCACGACCTCCACGAACCGCGCACCGCCATAATAGTTGATGTCGTTGAGGGAAAATTTCCCGGGGCCGATCTTCTGGGCCGCTATCTTCGTTCCGTCGAGATAGATGTCCGCTTCGGACGGCAATGTTGCCAGCCCCGTAAAATTGAACGTGGGACGCTTCACAAAATACGGGTCCATGCTGTAGACCTTTGAAAAGCTCAAACCCCCGAGATTGAGGGTGCTCCCCAGGTCTCCGCCGACCGCATAGAAATCGCCTGCTATGAAACGCTGAAGCGTATTCCTCCTGTCATAGGTCATGCTGCTCATAAGCCTCGTGAAGGTCTCCTGCTCCTTCGTATCCTGGTAGGAGAAATTCGACAGGAAGAGGAGGTCTTTGAGGCGAACACCTACCTCGCTCGTCGCATTGAAGCTCTGAAACGCGAATGAGTCACCCGAATTGTGCTCGAGGCCGTAATTAAAAAAGACACTTGAATCCCGCGGGTAATACACCTTCTGCTGCCTTTTGGCCGCAAAATCGAAGGACCTGGTCGCAAGCAGGTCCGGTTTCGCCGTGATGTTAAGAGTCAGCGTCTTTTCATCGAAGACGAACGTGACCCCTTCAATGGATTTGAGGGACAGGAACGGCTCGCCCGCGACCTGCGTGATCTTGCCCGCCGGTTCGCTGAACCCCATGGACTTGAGGTCGTCCGTTTTGATGAGAAAATCCCCGTCCCCGGTCATTTGGACAAAAATCTCACCCTTGGCTTCCTGGTTGAGGGTAATATTCATGACCAGGGTCTCGTCAGCCTGAACGCCTACGGGGAGGGACAGGATCAGGCAGAATAGAATGAAACGCAGTATGGAGGGGATATTTCGGATGTCTTTACTTGCACATCGATGCATCGGTATTCAATTTGTGCTTCAAATTGACTTTGTCCGTAACAACCTCGACATCAAGGGTCGCGGTCTTTATGCACGCATCGCGCGCAAGGGGGGCCGAGTACGTTCTCGATACACCGCTCAGGAGATACCAGCCGCTCAGGTCTTTTGCAAAGGTCTGCCCGCCCTTTGAGTCCCGGCCAACCAGCTTCACTGTATTGATCACCAGGTGCACATTCCCCGTATTGCTGACCGAAAGGGTGACGGTGCCCTTCGACAGGTCGCATCTCTCGACGGCCCCCCGCACCTCTTCCTTGACAGGCTGGGAAAAGATCGGGACGCCGAACCGGATGGCGACCGCTATGGCGGTCCCCTGTGCCTTCTTCGGTTCGGGAATCTCCTCGATGAATAAACGGTACGTTTTTTCTTTCGCCACGGCGGGTATTTTTATGCCTGCCCGTATGACGCGTTCGCCCTTTGGGTCGACGGTCATGATCTTGGGAAAGAATATGAGGTCCTGCGTCTCCTCGTAGACATCCTTGCCCGCTGCGTCCTGGGTCCATTCAAACGCCTTCATCTGGCACTGCAGCTTCTCTTCCGCTTCATTGGTCACCGTAATGACCCCGGTCTTTGCCCGTGCATCGAGGACAAGGCGTATGGGCGTGACCCTGAACTCCCCACCCTGCGCACTGCCGGACAGGAGGACAAAAATGCAGATCAGGGACGCAAAAACAACGTAAAACATAGTACGGATGGACATTTGACACTATATATCACAGAAGCCGAGAATATTACAAGGATGATAAGGTTGTTACGACTGATTTCTTCAGACGGGTACTTTTGAGCGCCTGATACCCCCTGTCGCCGTCATTCCGGCTTGCCGGAATCCAGTGTCTTTCGTTTTTCTTGGGAAAAGGCTTCTTTCCGACACTCTGAAACTTCCAAATGTTCTTCTTTTAAAGACACTGGATTCCGCCGCAAAAGCCGGCGGAATGACGAAGAGGCAGAGCCGCGATGCGGAGATAAACCGTTAGCCTATACGGGCCGTGCCGAGATGTTCAGAGGCCATGCGTACGTGCCGGGCTGTGCGTCCTTGGCGAGGACGAAGCGGTAGCTCAAGTCGATCGCGACGGGTACCCGTGCAAAGGGCTGCGTCACCCAGCCGGCTGACTCTATATAGACATCCCGTCCGCCTCCCTTGACGTGCACGCCCTTGATAAAGTTCATCGGACCGCCGAACCCTTCGAACACGATAAGGCACCCGGCGGGGTTGTTGTTGTTCACCTCGATGCGCGAGGCTGTGGGAACATCCACGTAACCGCGGGCGATATCGGCATTCGTTATGACAAGCTCGGCCGACTGCTTTAAGACCTTCAGCTTGACGTAGGGAAGGACGTGGGCAGTGACCATGACCTTCGCCGATGAACCTTTTGTTTGAGGCTGGCCCGTGGAGTGCGCCTTTGTGGGGACAACGGCACCCGCAAGGGCAAGTGATGCCACAAGGGCAGCGGTGACCAGTTTCCGCTGAAGCGTGAGGACCCGGTCGATTTGCTGAGGTATTACGTAGCCGGCCTCTACCAGGATCTCGCCGATCTTCTTCTGCGACTGCCTCTGTTTTTGGAGGGCATCGTCAAGCTGGGCGCGGGTGACCTGGCCTGTGGCAACAAGGAGCTCACCGAGCCTGAGTTTTCCTTCTTCCGGCTTCTTTGAACCCTGCCGTCTCTGGAAATCCAGGATCGTCTTTAATTCCTTGCTGGTGAGAAGTCCATGCCGCAGCAATAACTCACCGATCTTCTCACCGGTCTCTTTCTGTTCGTTCAACAGGCTCTCGAGGTCGCGCCGCGAGATATATTTCGCCTCGAGGAGGAGTTCGCCGAGCATCCGCCTCGTGCCCGCGGCAAGTTTCAACGCATCCCGGGGGTTGGCGAGGTCCTTCTGGACCGCAAGGACCGCTTCAAGGTCCCGCGTATCGAGGAGGCCCATACCGATAAGGATCTCGCCCAGCTGCCTGTTTGTCTCCTTCTGCAGCTTGATCGAACGGTCGAGGTCCTTTTTCGTCACAAACCTCCCGTCTACCAGTATCCTTCCCAGGAGCCGTTTGACAAGCAGAGAACCCAGCCTGCCTTTCGCCTTCTTCACCTGAGCCGTTGCCACGCCCCTGTCTCCTTTAAGGTCTCGCCATGGAGCACCGCTGCCGTTATATTATTACGGCAGCCTTCGCGTGCTCTCAGGCATCTTCCCTGCACCAGCCGTCACGTGCGATCACGGGGTTATGCTCAGCACCACCGTGTCCGCATAGTTGGCTGCAGTCTTTCCCGTATAATCGGGGCCCAGGACCTGCCCGTCGATCGTGAGGGTCCTTGGTGTTGCCGGTCCCGCATTGGGATTCGCATCTTTCGTCAGCGTCAGGGTATACGGGATCAAGTCGCCGGAGCCCGCATCTTTCATGTTTCTCTTACCGCCCGCAAAGTTCACGCCGTTGTCGGCGGCGACCGCGTCTGTCGACGTGCCTTTTGTGCACCAGAACTGGGTCGTGGTGCTTCCGTTTACCGTCGTCCCGACTGACGGGTCAAGGGCCCCGAAATTCAACGTGCTGGTGGTCGAAACGAATTTACAGGTCCCCGTGACGCTTGCCTGCACCGTCAGCGTGTTGCTGCCCGCAGCCATGACCGTCCCGCACAACAATAGAACAAACATACCCGCGACGAACAATAAAGTGAGCGTTTTCATTTTCCTCTCCTTTGGTGCAATATCTCTATTGCACCATGTCTTAATATAGTCACACTTTGTATTACAGTCAACAGAATACTTTGAATCTCCCTCTGTTTCCTTGTATATGGTCTCGCGCACATTACCCTGTCCTGCCGATATTCTACCTAATTGCATTTCATAGTCAATATGTAGGTTTGTTTTACACATGCCATTTCCTTCACGGCGTGATCGTTATGACCACTGTATCTGCGAAATTCCCCGCACGTGCACCCGCGTAGTCAGTACCTTTCACCGTGCCGGTTATGGTCAGCGTCCGGTTGGTGTTCCTCGGCACCGTACCGTTCGTGGGGCTCAGCGCGATGGTATAGGGCAAATATTCCGTCGTTACCGTCGCATGCCGCATCCTGGGGGCATTGGGGCCCGTCTCGTAACGGCCGCTGTCATGGGTTATCGCGTACGCGGCGATGGGTGCGGTCCCTCCGCACCGGAATGTCGTCGTTGTATTGACGGTCTTGTCTGACGGGCTGCCCGGGTCAAGCGTACCGAAAGCGAGAGTGGAGGTGGCCGTATTGAATCGGCAGTTGCTGTTCGATACGACGGTGGCAGACACGGAAAGATTGATGCCGGCGGCCTGGGCCGTGCTTGCCATGACCAGGGAGCAGCATGCCGTGACCATTAGTATGATCACGGCTGCCTTTAAGTGCTCTCTTATGGCTGAGCTAGTTCTCACGTGCTCTCCGGCCGGTCCTTTTTATGCCTTTCTCTCACGGGGTTATGGTCAACGTCACCGTGTCTGTATAGCTGCCCGCGGTCTTGCTCGTATAATCGGTACCCAGCACCTGTCCGGCTACCGTCAACGTCCTCGGCGATCCCGGGCCGGCGTTGGCGCTTCCGTCGGGAGTCAGCGTCAGGGTGTACGGGATGAGATCGGTCGCCGTTGCATGCTTCATATTTCTCTTTGTACCGTCCCAGTTGGAGCCCTGGCCGGCGCTCAGTGTTTCGGTCGTGCCCTTCGTACACCAGAACTGGGTCGTGGTGCTCCCGTTAACGTTTGTCCCCACTGAAGGGTCGAGGGCACCGAAATTCAAGGTGCTGGTGGCCGATGAGAACTTGCAGGTCCCTGTGACGCTTGCCTGCACTGTCAGTGTGTTCGTGCCCGAGGCCAGAACGGTGCCCGCTACAAGGATAAATCCAACTGCCAGTACTGCGATCAGGTTCTTCTTCATTGTGTCCTCCCTTATTTCATCTGAGTATTTTTTACAATGCATTAACTTCACCTGACCTAAGCTTACGCACGAATTACCATGTAATCAAGATGTCATACCATTTTACTATGTTAAATGATTTTACAGGGGATGGAAGGCAGCGCCGGCTCGAAAGGGGACCAATTCGGCGGCCGGCGCGTTGAAATGTATACGCTTAATGGAGGTTACCCATTTGTTTTCTTTACGTTTTCTTCTTTTTCTCCCGGTGCCGGACCGGCTGTCCAGCCACCGCCCAACGCCTTGTAGAGGCGAACGAGGTCGCCGACGACAGCCCCCCTGCTTGTCGCCAGGTTGTCCTTGACCGAGAGATATGTCCTCTGGGCATCGAGGACCGCCTGGAAATCGATGAGCCCCGATTTGTACTGTGACAGGGCAAGGTTCGTGGAATCCGTCGCGGATGCCAGGGCGTCGTTCAGGGACTGCATCCTTTTCTGTTCGTTGACAAATGCGGTGATGGCGTTTTCCGCCTCCTCGAGGGCGAGGATGATCGTATTTTCGTACTGGAGGTACGCCTGTTCCTGGCGGGCGTTCTGGATCTCGATGTTGCTGCGGACCGCGCCGGCATTGAAGATATTCCAGGTGAAACGCGGGCCTATGTCAAAGAGCCTGTTGTTCCCGGTAAAAAGTCCGGCAAAGGTCGATGCGTCTATCCCGATGGAACCGTTGAGGGTCAGCTTCGGGTACAGGTCTGCCGTCGCGACGCCGATGCGCGCCGTCTGGGCGGCAAGCTGCCTTTCGGCGTTGCGCACGTCGGGCCTGCGGCGCAATGTCTCGGCAGGGACGCCGAGTGCGATCTCGACAGGTACGGACGGCAGGCCGGCGGGTGCGGACACCTTCGGGTCGGCGAAGCCGGGATATTCGCCCATCAATGCCGAAAGCCTGTTCAAGGCCGCGGCAAGGCGGGTCTTGAGCGTCGGGATCGCCGCACGTGTCGCCTCCATATTGGTCTTTGCGCGATCGATGTCAAGCTGGGTGACGAGGCCGGCTTTTTGCCTGTAGACCGTCAGTTCGTATGTCTCGGTGAGGAGCTTGAGGTCGTCTTCCACGATCGCAAGCCTGTCCTGGAACGTCCGCACATCCACGTAATTGAGGGCAACCTCTGCGGCCAGCGTCACATAGACCATGCCGTAATCTTCCTGCGAGGCCTCGTACGTTGCCCGTGCCGCTTCATTGGCCCTTCTTACGCCCCCAAACAGGTCGATCTCCCAGCCGGCATCGAGCCCCGCGGAGAAGATCTCCCGGGTCGTACCGGTCTCCCCGTTCTTCTCCGTCCGGGACAGCGAGTAGGCGCCCGAACCGTTGACCGCCGGGTAATACCGGGCCTCGGCCACGCCGCGGGCCGCACGGGCCTCACGTATACGCGCCTCGGCCTTCTTCAGGTCCTTGTTGTTCTTTATCGCTGTATCGATAAGATCGGCGAGGACGGGATCGTTGAGGGTCACCCACCATGATGCCAGGGTGTCCTGCGCTGCGCCCGGCGTCGTCGCGCCCTGCGCCGTCCGTGTATTCCATGCCCCGGGCGCCTTTATATCCGGCTTTACATAGTCGGGCCCCACCGTCGCACACCCCGCGAACATCAGCACCGCCACAAAAACCACAGCGTATTTGATCACATTTCTCAGTTCCATTTTGGTTCTCCCCTTCATGATGACCGGATGCCTATTCATGCCGTAACGCCTCGATCGGGTCTAAACTGGCGGCCTTGTGTGCGGGCACATACCCGAAGGCAAGCCCGACACCCGCGGAAAACAGAAAAGCGATGATGATGATGCCTATGTTGAGGACCAACGGCACACCAAGGATGCGGACAAGGACCGCGGACGCGGCAAGGGCGAGTGCTATCCCGATGAGCCCCCCGAATGCCGACAGCACCATGGCCTCGACAAGGAACTGCAGGAGCACCTCGCGCTCGAGGGCTCCTATCGCAAGCCGCGTCCCGATCTCGCGCGTCCGTTCTGTCACCGAGACAAGCATGATGTTCATAATTCCTATCCCGCCCACGAGCAGGCTCACGGCGGCCACTGCTCCAAGCAGCGCGGTCAGGAGCTTTGTCGTGTCAAGCATCGTGCTCGCCAGCTCCTTCATGTCCCTGATCTGGAAATCGTTCGGTTTGAGGGTCGATACGCGCCGGCGCTCCCTGAGCAGCGCCTCGATATCCTGCTGTGCCTTTTCCGTGGACACGCCCTCTTCCACGGAGACCTGTATGAGGCCGATCTTGTCGTTGCCCGATATGCGCCGCTGAAAGGCGCGAAGCGGCATAACGACCGCGTCATCCTGGTCCCGGCCCATCGTCGACTGACCTTTGGACGCGAGAACACCCAGCACCTCGAACGAAATGCCCTTGACGCGAATTCTCTGGCCGATGGCCTCCTGGTCCCCGAAAAGCTCTTTTTTGACCGTCGCGCCGAGAATGCACACGGCCGTTCCCGAACGCAGCTCGCCGTCAGAAAATTCCCTGCCTTTATCTATCGCCCAATCCTTCGCCTTGAAGAAATTGTTGTCTACGCCGTTCACCGACGTGCTCCAGTTCTTTGAACCGAAAACGACCATCGCTGTCGACGACGCCGTCGGGGCCACCGCTGCCAGCGATCCCACGTCCCGGCTGATCGCCCTCGCGTCGTCTATCTCGAACGATTTGGCGTCCGAGTGGCCGCCGCCCCCGCTGCGCATCTGGCCGGGCGTCACCATGAGCAGGTTGCTCCCGAGCTTCGCGATGTCCTCGGTCACCTTCGCCGTTGCCCCGCTGCCAACGGTGACCAATGTAATGACCGCCGCGACGCCGATGACGATGCCGAGTATCGTGAGAAATGAACGCATCTTGTTGCGCCGTATTGCCCGTAAGGCCAGGATGAATGCATTGAGGATCATTGTACCACCTCGCTTTGCCGGCTGTCCGACGCTATGAGGCCGTCGCGGAAACGCACCGTGCGGCTCGCGTATTCGGCCATGTCCGGCTCATGTGTCACCATCATGATCGTGATCCCGCGCTCCCTGTTGAGCGACGTTAAAAGTTCCATGATCTCCACGCTCCGGATCGAGTCGAGATTCCCCGTCGGCTCGTCGGCAAGAAGCACGGTCGGCGTTGTTGCGATCGCCCGCGCTATGGCGACCCTCTGCTGCTGGCCGCCGGAAAGCTCCGCGGGCGAGTGATGTTCCCAACCCGAAAGCCCGACGGCGTCGAGCGCCTCGTGTGCTATCCTGCTCCTTTCGGTGTGATGTATGCCCCTGTATACGAGGGGAAGCTCCACGTTCTCGAGGGCCGAGGTACGGCTCAGGAGGTTGAATCCCTGGAAGACGAACCCGAGGTAATGGCGCCTGAGCAGGGCCCTCTGGTTCCGCGAAAGATTCCCGATATCGATACCCCGAAAAAGGTACTGCCCGCTCGTCGGCGTATCGAGACAGCCAAGGAGGTTCATACAGGTGGATTTCCCGCATCCGCTCGGGCCCATGACCGCGACGAAATCACTTTCATAGATCGTGAGGTCGATGCCCTTCAAGGCCTGGAGCGCGGCCTGGCCTTTGCCGTAGACCTTGGTTATCCCTTTGAGCTCGATAAGCGGCTGATCGTTGTCCCGTGTCATTTCATTCACCTGGGCGTTCATCACTTCTGCCTCACGATGTCGGTCGCAACGAACGTACCCGGCATAATATTCCCTTCAACGACCTGCGTCATCGTCCCGTCCGTCGCACCGATCTTGACGGGGACCCGGACGACGCCCTGCCCTTCGATCTTCCAGACAGCGGCGTTGTCATTCTGTTTCTGCTGTGCGGGCTTCGGACCGGCTGTCGGCGGCCTGCGGCCTATGAGGTTCGTAAGGAGCTTGCTGCCCGACTGGCCGTCACTTTGTGCCTTGTCCTGGGGCGGCGTGAACCTCAGCGCCGAATTCGGTATGAGTGTCGCGTCGGGGATGCTGTTCACGGTTATGAATGCCGTGGCCGTCATCCCGGGCCTCAAGAACATCTCCGAATTGTCGACCTCGAGCACCGTCTCGTATGTTACGACATTATTTTCCGTCTTCGACGCGAACCGGGCCTCTTTGACCCGGGCAGGGAATTTCCTGTCGGGAAAAGCATCGACCGTAAAGATCGCCTTCTGGCCCACCTCGACCTTGCCGATATCGGCCTCGTCAACGAAGATGTTCAATTCCATCTGCTTCAGATCTTCCGCGAGCTTGAAAAGGAGCGGGGTCTGCAGCGATGCGGCGACCGTCTGGCCCGGCTCAACCTTGCGTTCAAGGACGATACCATTAATGGGCGAGCGTATCGTCGCCTTCTCGAGGTCCGTCCGGTTCGACCTGAGCGTCGCCTCGGCCTTGGCGATATCCGCGCGCGCTGTATTCTCGAGCGCCTTCGCCCGTTTATAAGCCGCCTCGGCAGCATCATACTCGGTGCGGGACGGCACCTTTCCGCCGCTGAGCTCCAGGCTCTCCTTGAACCTTTTCAACTTGCTCTCGGTCTCGAGCGCCGTCGCCTTCGCCTCTTCGAGTTTTGCCTTTGCATATTTCAGGGTCGCTTCGGATTGAAGCACCTGCGCTTCCAGTTTCGTCGTGTCGAGCTTTGCCAGGACATCTCCCTTTTTTACCCGGGAGTTATAGTCGACGAGCACCGTCTTCATCGTCCCCGACACCTCCGTGCCCACCTCGACCTGTTCCACCGGCTGGAGGTTCCCCGTTGCGGTCACGGTGACGGTCAGTTCGCCCTTTTTCACCTCTGCGCTCCTGTAGCGGACCTGGGACTTTCCCGTCGCCGCATAGACTATGACCGCCCCTGCCAGCACGAGTACCGCCGCGATGCATACAAGCCACATCATTCGTTTTGTAAAGAATGACCGCGGTGCCGAATTCAAGATCTTCTTCAGATACGATACGTCGTCACGAGATGTTTCCATATGAGGCTCCTTGCCAAACAATTTTTTGTCCTGTTGTTCCGTGTTTTTCATGGTCCTGACTATGAGTCGCAGGGAAACGGGGAAAGGTTACAAAAAATTTTCGCCCCAAGATCCATAACCCTAATTCCTCCCACATCGTCATCCCGGCCCCCGAGCCGGGACCCAAGGTTTTTTTCTGCATCTCCAGATAAATGGCGATGAACTACTGAAAAAAGACGGTAGATGAAGCGGAGATGACGCGGGGTAGAAACAAAAAAACCTTGGGTCCCGGGTCAAGCCCGGGATGACGGACTTTGCTTTATGACGGTAAAAAGAGCTGCCTCCCAGGCTTTCAAAAAACTTTGTAACCTTTTAAATGTTGCAAGCGACTTAAAGATTAAAGAAACGGGCCGGAAGTTAAAAGGCCCGCGAGGAAAGAATGATCGGAGCATCGGAAACATTACCCGTTTCACCCGCCAGTATCGGCGCGATACCATTTCTCCTGACCGGGATCGCTGGGGACGGTGCCCTTGCCCTGCCTTTACGTGTCTGTTATAACAGAGTATCAGGATATCGCAGCATGACCGAAACCGACCAGGACCGCGAAGCCGCCCTCTATATCGACCGTATCATACGCGGCGATAAAGATGCCTTCTCCTTTATAATTAAGACGTACAAGATGTATGTTCTCAAGATCGTCAACCGCCACATACCCTACGAGGATGCCGAAGAGGTGGCGCATGACGCATTCATCCGCATCTATGAATCTCTTTCTCAATTCAAGGGACAGGGCGGGTTCAGGAACTGGATGGCCGCTATAGCGACCCGCACGTGTTACGACTACTGGCGGCGGGCGTACCGCTCGAAGGAAGTGCCCATGAGCTCGCTTGGCGATGAACACCGTGAATGGCTGGAACGGGCAGCGTCCGGGACAGCGTCCGTGGAAGACATCGCCCGCGAGGCCGAGGCCCGCGAGGTGCTCGACTATGCTTTATCCAAATTATCACCACAGGACAGGATGGTCCTCACGCTCATCTACATGGAAGGATTGTCGGTCCGCGAGGTCGCCGATCTCACCGGCTTCAGCGTGGCAAACGTGAAGATCAGGTCCTTCCGCTCGCGCAGGAAATTGCATAAGATCCTGAAAGATTCAGCCAGGAGATGAAAGGGGCAGGCACATGAAGAAAGAAGACAGGAACATCGAAGAGGCTTTAGCCGCGGCACACCGGAGGCGTCAGGGGCCCGAGCCCGGCGAGGACTGGGAAGTGTCGGTTATGAGAAGCATACGGAATGTCGCCGGCGAATCGCAAGGGGTACGCTGGTCCGAGCTGATCGGGAGGCTTTTCTGGGAGATATGCCCCGCCGCGTGCGCTGTCATTATTTTCCTTGCGATCGCCACATACCGGCTGAACGTCATCCCACCCGAGGACTTTGCCCAGATGGTGACGGCGGATGACACGATCGAAGTCATTATCGGCGACAGCAACGGTTAAAGGAGTCATGCCATGAATACCGTAAAACTGGTCGTTATATTTATTCTGGTCCTTGTCGTGGGGATATTCGCCGGCTCGCTGGGTACAAAGATATACCTGAAGCATGAGCTTCAAAGGACCGGCCCGGGCAGGCAGTCCTCCGAAGAAAAGGTGAACAGGATCGTCGGACGCCTGACGGAGGACCTCAAACTTGACGCCGGTCAACAGGACGAGGTCCGGAAGATCATCACGGCGACCGAGGCACGGGCAACAGGCCTCAAGGCACTGTACGAGCCGGACCTGAAAGAGATATACGACCGGAGCTTCGCGAGGATCGGTGAAAAACTGAATGCCGAACAGAAGATAAGACTTCTGAAAAGGCAGGAGAGATTTTCCTCCCGGTTCAACGCAATGTATTTCAGGTCATTGCAGGCCGCCCGGGCGGGGATACCGGACATGGAAACTATTTCCCGTCTTCTCAACCTCGATGCGTCCCGGCGCGAGCACGTACGGGCGGTCCTCAAAGACCGGAAGGAACGGGAGGACCTCGTGATAGCGAAATATCAGAAACTGGAGCGGCCGGACCTCGCGGCACTCAGCGGGGACCTCAAGAAGATCCGCACCGACACAGAGAAGGACCTTTCGCGTGTGCTTTCGAGCGATCAGCTCAGGCATTTCAAGACGGATGTCGAGGCCTACTGATCAGTCGAGATGTGCCTTGAGTGAAAGGTTGGTGTAGATCAGCCGCTGTCCCATCTGCCGGATGATGAACCTGTGAAAAGCCGCGGCAAGGTGCGGGTCGTCCTTTTCCATCCTCTGCAAAGCATCGACGGTTATCTTGTAAAAAACGCTCTGCGATTCGGTCACGACCGACGCGGTTGAAGGTTCGCGCAGGTAAAGGCCCAGCTCGCCTATGATCGTCCCGGGGCCGAGCGTCCTCAAACGGACACTCTGGCCCGAGGCGTCCTCGAGATTGACCGTCGCGCTGCCGGATTCAAGATAGTACAGGGAGTGCGGCGGGTCGTTCTGCCGTATCAGGTAAAAACCGGCAGGCACCTCCTTGCGCTCTGCGTATTCAATGAGCTCGCGCACCTGCCCCGCGTCTTCGGGAAAAGCTCGCGCAAATGCTCCTCGAGGGGATATTTTTCATTCCCGGACAGTGCGCGCTCCGAGCGAAGGATCTCATTCTCGCACCATTCCGCGGCAAGATCGAGATCGGGGAACACCCGGAACGGGCCCGCTTCGCCGGGGTCAATGCCCTCCCGCCCAAGAAGCGCCAGGGCATCCCCGGGCACCTGCGCAAAGACGATCGTGTACCCCGCCGATCTGGCCTGTTCCCCCATCTTTATGAACGTATTGACTGCCGATGAATCGAGCCCGTTGACAAGGCGGAAATCGAGGACGGCGAACCGGAGAGCGTCACGTGTCGCGTCATTTGCCCTCTTGCGGATCCTGTCGTACAGGTCGTTCGCGGTCCCGAAGAAGATAAAACCCTGCAGTTTCAAGATATAAATGCTGCTGCCCTTTTCCGAGAGTATCGCCTTCTGCGCGGGGGCACGGTCCACATTGCTCTGGAAACTGATCCCCGACAACGAATGCTTGACGACGCTTACATGGCTGTATTTGACAACGAATATCACGATCGCGACGAGCATCCCGACGGCGACCCCCTGGAGGAAACCGAACATCCCGATGATAACGAGAATGAAGACGATGAGGGCATAATCGGTCTTTGGAAGCCGCGTCCACGTGCGGTAGAGCCATTCATAAAGAAATGTCAACCCCAGGAAAAGCAGTACGCCGCCCATGATCGGCCGCGGGAAGTACGCGAGCAGGGAACTGCCGAAGAGTATGATGGAACCGCACAGGACGGCCGAGATCACGCCCACCATGCGGCTCTTTGCCCCCATTGAATACCCGAGGGCCGAAAGGCTCAGGGAGTGGAACCCGACCGTGCTCCCCGTAAAGCCGGAAAGCAGGTTGGCATATCCTGTCGCGCGCAACTCCCTGTTCAGGTCGATGTCCTCCTTCACGACGATCTCCAGCCCGCTTGCGTTCAGCAAAAGCGATATGCAGCTCAAGATGAGGATGGTCAGGATCTTGCCCGTCTGCGCGGCGACAAGCCTCCAGTCGATCTGTGCGACGGTCGACATCGTCAGGTCCCGTGCCCCGCTGCCTTCAATAGACCCGATCAGCCAGCCCCCGGCCTTCAGGTCGGTAAACGTGGCCCCCACCGAATGTGCGACTATGTAAAAGAGGATAAAGGAGATCGTGAGCCAGACGGGCATCACGAGATAATGATTGCGCCAGCGCAGGATAAAGAAAAGCACGAGGGCGAATGCAAGGCCCGGCAGCCATTTGGCCAGAAGACCGGACGAGGCGAGATACGCCATGTTCTCCACCGTGAGCGCCCTGCCTGTCATGACGCCGAACGCCCCTTTGACGAGAAGCAGGCCCGTCCCGGCGAGAAACCCCCCGATAACGGGATACGGCACGAAGCGTATGAGGTTGCCTAAATTGAGGTATCCCAGGATGAGGAAGAAGACCCCGGTTGCGCACGACGTGATAAAAATGGCGGCAATGACCGTCGCGAAAACCGCACCGCCGGTTGCCCCCGCGGTCATGTGGCCGGCGATCGAGGCGGCGATGATCGCGACGATGGCCGCGGGTATCTCATGCGGGCGCGCAACCGTGCCGGCATAGGAACTCGTCAGCGCGGTCACGACGCCGAGGATGAATGCGCCGAAAAGGATAAGCGAGATGCCGGTCGAGACATAGCCCGAAAGAGGGCCTGAAAATATAAGGGCCGAAAAGGCGCAGGCCATCGCGATGGTCAGGACGCCCGAAATGAGACCGGCGGTCGCGATCGTAAGGTAACGGCCGGGTGCCGGGGCTGAAAGCTCACCGCTTAGCGCATTGTCCGCCATATCCCTCACAATAACGGGATATTAAGCTCTTGTCAATCTGAACCTTACGGCGGCGTGGCTTTGCTGCCGTCGAGCATCTGCAGGTTGTTCATGGCATGCTCGAGCCCGGGATCTATCTCGAGCGCGCGCAGATATGCCTCGCGGGCGTCGCCCTTACGGCCGGCAAGGTAATACGCGTATCCCAGGTTATTGTAGGCCCGCGCATTTGCAGGGGATTTCTTCACCGTATCTTCCCACAGGGCTGTTTCGCTTGAATACACGCGGTTCCGGGCAACGGTAAAAGAACCGAGAACGATCGAGATACACACCAGGAATATCACAAAAAAGCGAAACCGCGGAAGTCTCCGGTAAAAAAATGACGTTATCGCAATTGCCGCTGCGAGGAACAATCCCCAGCTCGCGTGATAGAAATGCCGGTCGCTTATACTGTCGATACGCGGTATCAGGACCACCATGGCCATGGCAAGAAAGAACCAGCATATCCCGAAGGCGACATACGCCCTCTTCCGCACAATTCCCAGGAGGGTGATAACGGCAAGCACAACGACAGCCGCAGTCTGAAGGGAAAAAGCGGACGAGGTGAACAGTTCACCGGGGTCGATATTGAGCCGGTTCGGCAGGAACAGGTGGAAGAGAAGCTCCCCGGCGGCCGTCGCCTGGCCGATGAGGTTCTCCCTGAACCCCCTTAACCCGAAACTGTACATGAGAATGTAGCGGTACCGGGGATGGGCGAGGACCATGGCAATGATCCCCGCAAAAAGCGCCCAATGGACCCATTGCCGGGACAGCGTTTTCTTGAAGGGCCTTACATGACCCGTGCCCGCCTCGTACAGGACAAGGGCCAAGGGTAGGGTGATGGCGTATTCCTTGGTTGCGACCCCCATGAGGAACAGAAGCGGCGACAGGGCATACAGCCAGATCTTTTTCCCTTCCCGCGAACCCTTCACGTAAGCGGCGATGCTCCCCAGGCAGAACATCGTCATCAAAGAAGCGCTGCGCCCGCTTATATATGTGACGGCTTCCGTCTGGATGGGGTGCAGGGCGAACAGAAGTGCTGTCAGGAGGGCTGCCGGGTATGCGCCGTTTTCGGGAAGGCCCGTTTTGCTTTCCTTCACAAAAGAGACTGTGAGGTTGTATACGAGAAGTACATTAATGAGATGGATGGCAAGGTTGAATACGTGAAATCCGAACACCCCCGCGGGCGATGTCCAGTTCAGGGTATACGTTAGCTTGAGCAAAGGCCGGATGCCGGGAACGAACTGTTTCCAGAAGGCAGGCCATGAATGTACGGCCGGGTTGAACACGATGACGTTGTAGTCATCGAGCTGGAACACACCCCGGAATGAGTTGATATAGACGATAAGCGCCGCGCCGAGCGGTATCAACGCGTATAAAGCACGGCTCGCGTCGGGCCAGTTCTTATTTTCCGAAGAAACCACCAGCCTTCTTGAAAACGTCAACAACACCCGGTGCCGGGTTGGAAGGATTCACCGACGGAACAGGGACAGGTTGTGAATTGCCTGTCTGCCCTGTGTTCTGGCGCGACGTACCGCTTCTGCCTGACGAGCTGTCCTGCCCCCCGGAGCCCGGCAGCTGCAGGCCGGGTATGGTCTGGCTCCCGGCTTCGCATACCATGAACAAAAAGCACAGGCCGAGGATAATAAGGGAAATGATCTTGACAGTTTTCACGGTGCCTCCTGCAGCATTA
This sequence comes from Syntrophorhabdaceae bacterium, assembly GCA_963666485.2. Lineage (GTDB taxonomy): Bacteria > Desulfobacterota > Syntrophorhabdia > Syntrophorhabdales > Syntrophorhabdaceae > Delta-02. The sequence continues at coordinate 227,408 of CAXXUO010000002.1, forward strand.
ACGGACCACGGCGATCGGGAAATCCTGGATCGTCTGCGGCTTTGCCGTTGTGGGCGTCTGCCTGCCCTGGGTTAACTCTTTTACTCTCTCGGACAGGTAAAGGTCAAGCATATTGATGGTGACCCTGCCTTTCCCTGTCATGTCGGCCTTTCCGCCGAGACCGTCGATCAAGGCCCTCGTAAAAGCGCCGTTGTTCCACTTCTGGTCTTCGAGCGACTGCTGGCGCCCTGTCGACGATGTAAAAACGACAGCACCGTTCTCGGCACTGATCAGCTCGTTGACAATGCCGTCGATGTTCGGCGCGATCGCCTTTGCCCCTCTTTTGCCGAGGACGTCGCCCGCATGGCAGGTATCCATGAAAACGATCACCTTGCCGGGAATCGATGCCACCGCGTCCTTGATATAGGTGAAAAGGACACTCGTCGACTCGAGCCGTGCCTTGTCAAAATCGGACGGTATGAAATAATACTGCCCCGAGCTGTTGTCCCCGTGTGACGACATAAATATCATGGCGACATCGTGCTGCGTCGCGGAGCGCTTGAGCCATTGCAGGCCATCAACGACATTTTCCCGGGTCGCCTGCGCATCCGTCAGGACCTTCGTCGAAACGTCGCGGTACAGCTTTCCTTTCTGGGCATTCATCGCGCCGGCGAAATCGATGGCATCTTTCGCGGCAAACTTCAGGTTGTTCTCGGGATGCTTCGTGTACCTGCTGACGCCGATGGCGAGAACGTACAGTTTCGGCTTGATCGTGAAGCCCTCGGCAGCCGGCTGCTGCGCGTTGGTCCTCATGACCCGGACGGATGCGGCCTCGCTCGTCGTGTTCTTTGTCATCGCGATAACGCTTATCGTGTTCTGCGGCCCGTCGATCGCCACGTCGACAGTCCTCGCAACCGATCCTTTGCCTGTCGACGGCCGTGTGCCTGCTCCCTCGAGGACGATGTCGCGCGCCTGCGGTATCGGGCGGCCGTCAACGAGGACCTTTATGCCGGTTACCGGCGCGCCGGACGGAGATTCCACGGAAAATTTTACAGGAACTGTATTCGCACCGACCCGGGCCCCGTCGGCGGGTGACGTTATGCGGACCACCGGCGGAAGGTTCCCGGCGATGGATGACTGTGCCGCCTGCTGACCGGATGCTGTGAGCGCCCCGCCTTCATCGTAGGTCGTCATGAGATTTGCCAGGACCTCGGGATGGTAATATGTTTTCCGGAACTGGGCGACGGGATAGAAGTACGCCTCCCGGTCCCAGCCGTTGTTGACATGCCAGCCAAGGATCGAATCAGCGCCGGGGCTCGCCGCGTAGTAACCGCGGGGCGTCCATGCCACCCAGGGTTTCCTCGGGCCGTCAAACCTGAGGACACGGAACATTGCAGCCAGTTGCGTCCCGTCGGATACCCGGTACCACCGTATCGTCCCGTCGTCATGGCCCACCACGAGCACCTTGCCGTTCTGCGAAACATTCGCGACCCACGGTACGGAGAAGGCACGTTTCTTCCATATGACTTTGCCGCTTGCGTCAAACCGGAAGATAGACCAGTTCGACCCGACGATAAAAGATTGCCCTCCCGGGACTATTACGGCGCTTCTCGCCATCTCATCCTTTCCAAGATCGATCTTCTGATCATTGAGCCTGAAGCCATCCCTGTCCCTGATGCCCGTCAATTTCATCCCGGGCGCAGAGCGGATGGGATCGGCAAGTTCGGAATCACGCCCTGACGCGGCGTCAAAATCACCATCCACAAGGGAGAACCTGTACGTGATGGCCTGCTCTCTTCCGAAGACCAGGCCGATCGCACTGCCGTCCCCGGAAACCCTGATGGTCGTGCTCCGATAATCAGTCCCCACATCGGACCTGGTGAACAGGCGCTTACCCTCCGGTGTGAATCCGCCGAGGATGGGGTCCGCCGTGGCATACACCACGTTCCCGCCGGGAATGGTCCGGGTGACAAGTATCGTATTGGCCCCGGACACCACCCACGTGACACTGCCCCTGCCCGCATCGTCAAAGACGCCTATGACGTATCTTCCGTCCCGGATATACGTGCCCCCGGCGATAAGCCTCTGACCGTCGGGCGACCATGCAACGGCTGCAAGGCCCTGATTTTTCTTGAGGCTGGAAAGATCGGGTGAATAGAGGAATTTCAGGTCGTCACCCGACAGGACCTCGATGTCCGGCGTGCCGGATATCCCTGCCGCAATGCGTTTGCCATCCGGAGAGAACCTGACCTGCGCGGCGTTGCCGGTACGCGTCCTGGCCCGCGCGATCTGTTTCAGGCCCCGGTCATACAGGATCACATCCCCGTTTCCTGAAGAGGCTGCCCAGCGGCCTGACCGGTCACAATCGATGGTCCTGACAGCCCCGGAAAATTCCGGTGTTCGGGCGATACGCGCGAATGTGGCGGCATCCACCGTATGTATGCCGCCGGAGTTGAGGCCGACCGCCAGTATTTTCCCGTCGGACGAATACGCAAGATATCGCGGGCGGTCGGGAAACCCGTTCAATCGCTTCACCATCCTGCCTGACGCACGGTCGTAAAAATACAGGGAATAATCGTTCGGGGCAGAATTCGTAAAGCCGCCGAACGCGACCACCTCTCCGTCAGGCGAGATCGCAGCCGCACTGATGACCCCCTGCGAGCCCTCGTCGATGGGGAAGCGCAGCGCTCTTACAAGTTTGCCGTCGGGCAGCGACCAGATCCTCACCTGTTTTTCCGAAGCCGTTACCATGAACCTGCCGGCGGCGTCGATGGACATTGTATAGATCGCCGAATTATGCGTGCCCGTATCCAGTTGGATTATGGGGTTGGATGTCAGGGCGAGCCCCCCTGCCGGAACGATCAAAAGGAAGAGGGAAATCAATGCCGTCACGTGAAAAACCGCAACCGCCGTCTTGCGCATAATGCCTCCCTTGCTATTGCGAGATATGATCCACCACGGGTCAGCGGATGCGCTGCACCGCGTATGTCCGCGAATCACCGCCTTCCGTCGCGCGGACCGTGCATGAGAACTGGTTGCCGCTTCCGTCCATCACAAAACTGAAGGTCCCCGAGTTCTTCGCATCGCTTGCTTCGCGGAAAGTACCCTTCGCCGTGTTGCCGGCAATGGTGCCTTCGAGCGGCCCTCCGAGTGTTTCCGTCTGACGTGCACCCGATGACGTCTTGTACGGGACATTGACCGAAAAAGTACCCGTGATGCGCGTACCGCTCGATGTCAGGCTGAAGGTAATGACCTCACCCTCGCGGCCGGCTGAGCTCTTCCATGAACCCGAAAATGACACCGCAGCCGCAGGGCCGTGCGAGGTCTCCACCGGTTTCGCGGTATATACCCTTCCCGTCTGGGTGCCCGGCTTGCTGGCGGCATACGAGGCTTCCAGCTGTTTCACATAATTTGCCATCGCGGTGTCGTTCGGCGCATACCTCAGGTATTCCCTGTATGCGGCAATCGCCTCGGGGATCTTGTTCTGTTTTTGCAATTGCTCGCCCTGCTGGCGCAGCTGCATGGCGTGCTGTGAATTCTTCTGGTCGGCGGCATATTTCGCTTCCAGTGTTTTTATGTAATTTGCCATCGCGGTGTCGTTCGGTGCATATTTCAGGTATTCCTTATACTTCATCACCGCTTCGGGGATCTTGTTCTGCTTCTGGAAGGCCTCACCTTCGGAACGCAGCACCTTCGCACGGGCCTCAATGGCCCTGGCGTCCGCCTGTTTCTTCAATTCCGCCTCGAGCTGCCGTATATAATCCTGCAATTTCGGGTCGGGCTGGCACTTCAGGCTTTCACGATACTTATCGATGGCATCGGCGTATCTCTTCTGCTGCGCGAGGGCGTCACCCTGCTGGCGCAGGGCCTGGCACGCCTGTTTCGCTGCCGCTTGTTTTTTCAGCGAATCATCGAGCTGGGCTGCATATGTTACGCGCTGTTTGTTCCCCGGAGCACAGGCGATGTTCTCTTTGAACTTCGCGAGCGCATCGGCATGCTTGCCTGCATTGTAAAGCGCCTGGCCTTCGGTCCATTTGGCCTCGCACTTACGGGCCGCATCATCTTTCTTCGCCTTTGCCTGCTGCAATTCATTAAGCTTCCCCTTGAGCTTGTTCCCGTGGATCTCCATGTCCCCGTTGCGAGGACGGATCTTGAGGCCTTCTTCGGCCGAGGCTATGCCTTTTTTGATCGTCGCCTCGTCGAGAGGCTGCGTCGTCGTGGCAAGCCCGGCGACGTACGCATAAAGCTCCTTGAACCTCTTATCTTTGAGGCCCGCGTCTTCCTTGAGCTTCGAGTATTTTGCGTAGTCAGGGTCTTTGATGTCCCCGTTGTCCCGCATGGCCTTGAGCCCCTGTTCATAACTCGTTGAGGCCGCCTCGAAATTATAGGAGCGGTAATACTGGTCCCCCGTATTGAAGAAGGATTGCGCGTACGCCTTCGCGTTGGCATTCTTTTGCTTTTTCTCCATCGCCGCGGCAAGCTCATTTATCTGTGCCCGCCTCGGATCGTCGGCCTTGAAGCGCGCGGCTTTGTCCTTGAGTTCCTTGACGACCGCCGCGATCGCGTTCGGGTCCGAGGGTACACCCCGCGCGAAATTGGCCTTCGCGGTCTCGTAATACTGCATCGCGTCGCGCTTCATTGCGAGCATCGTGTTTATCGTCCCGAGCGCGGCTTCGTAGTGCTTTTTATCCGCAGGGTTCAGTTCATATGTCAGGACCTGCTTGACGTGGACCTCGGCCTTTTCCCAGTCCTCCGCCTTGAACAGGCGCGTCCATTCCGCGTTGCTCTTCTGCGAGAAGTCGTTGTACCATGCGATCCCTTTATTGAAATCCGCCGTCACGCGGGCCCACAACGGGTTGGTCGACGCCTGTCCCCCTGCCTGTTCGCGCAGGATGTCCTGTATCTCGAGCATCGCCTTTTGGGCCGACCATATCTTTTTCTGTGCTATAAATGCATCGAATTCTTTTGTTTTTGCCTCGACGCGCGGCCATGCATCGGCGTATTTCTTCGCCTCTTCGAGCTTCTTTTTCGCATCGGCATCCGCGGGGTTGAGCTTTACCGCCTGTTCAAGCCGTTTTATCGCTTCTTTATGATCTGCCTTATTGAGGGCGTCCCATCCCATCTTCTTGCAGTCCTGCGAAAATTGGTTAAGAACGGGTGCGGCCAGTTTCGGGTCCGTCTTTGCCGCGTCTTCGGCGGCAGCAATTGCCTCATCGTATTTCTTCTGCGACCAGAGCTGCTTTGCGGAGTCGAGCTTTTTCTTCGCCTCATCCTTTTTCTTGCCCGTCGACACGTCGGACTGGGAGATGGTGACGCTGAGCGACCCGGTGCCGCTGCCTAAGTCCGCTCCATCGGCCGACTTGACGGCGCACGTCATCGTGTACGAACCGGTCTTGCTGCATGTTACCCCGGTTTCCTTTGACGATGGTCCCGAGATGCTGCAGCCTTCGGGGGCTACGGTCCACTGATAACGGAGATTTTCTGTGGCCGGGGTCACGCTCGCCGCGAACTCGACCCGCTGCCCTTCCGCTATCTGGCGGTCCGCCGATACCAGCCCGACGCCTTCCTTCCAGATCATCGGGGGCGGCCCGGCGATCTTCGGGCCTGTTACGGTAACGGATGGTTTCTTCGCAGTAACCGTGATCTTTTCAACACCGATCTCATCGCCGCCGTCCTTTGCCTTCGCGTGAGCGGTCACGGTGACGGGTTTGTCATCTTTCGGTTTATAGGTGTATGTCTTCTGGTCCTGTGTCGCGGCACCCCCGCTCTGCGTGTTGCCGGCTGCCTCCCACCAGTATGAGACGGTCTGCTGGTCGAGTTTGGGCTGTTCCGTCAGCGTAATCTTCACCTCCTGCCCGACAAGCGGTTCAGCAGGCTCGGCCTTCAGGGTTATCCCGGGCTTCACGACCTGGATCTGTATCTGCTCCGATTCGCCGACCGTCATCTTCCGGCCGTCCACATCACGCTGGACAACGACCCAGACAGGTGTTGTCCCCGGCTTCCGGAAAGACGCCGTATTGCGTGACTGGGAACCGCCTTTCGTTTCGTATGTCGGGTTCTTCGGGTCGCCGAAAACAGCGTCGGGGTTGCGCTCCCATACAAATGAGAACGAACCGCCCGCCGGTTTGTCGCCGGAAAAGACCTCAGCGAGGAAAGTCGCCTTCCCGCCTATCGGGATGCTGTTCTCCTTCGGGCTCTCCTTGGTGATCTTGACCTTCAGGCCCGTGCACTGGATAGCCAGGCTGGCGGCTGCGCTGTTGTCATCCTGGTCCGTCACCGTGACGCTTGCGGTGCATGTCTTGCATTCACGGGTGTTCAGTACTTTTGCACGGTCTTCCTTTGCATCCTGGGCGCACCCGCCCCAGGTGAATTTGTATCCGCCGGATCCCTCGCTGGCCTCGGCTACGAGGTCGACGATATCGCCAAAATCGGCGGGGTTCTTCGATGCGGTAAGTTTGACCGTAAGAGGCTTCGTGTGTTTCTTGTTCTGGTCGCGCCTCATCTTGTCGGCGAGCGCCGGGTCGTAGGTCCCCTTTCCATAAGCCCCTTCCCAGCAAGTCTTTGCGCAGTCGTTCGGGGCGCCGAAGCTATGCCGTCTGGTCGCTCCAAAGGCACCTGCCCCGCCAAAACACGGGCCGGAGCTTTTTGCCTCGGGTATCGATTTCTCTTCCGGGTCCCACCATACGCCGATGTGCCCCGCCCAGCCGCAGTAGCACCGGCACAGGCAGTTATAGTAGCGTGCGTCGAGTTCCTCTTTCGTCGGCGGCGGGGTGCAGCCCTGTTCCAGGGCGGGTTTGCCCCTTTCGACACAGTCGTCAGGCTTTGTTGCCGTAACGGTCCGCGTCTGTTTCTTCGTTGCCCTGCTGCATTCACCCCATTCGGAATATTCGTAAGAGCACGTGGGCGCCTCTTTTTTCGTCGTAGCCGCCGTATCGGTCGAGGGCGTGTCCGGCTTCTTCACATCCTGGGTCTTGTCCGGCGGCAGTTCTACAACAACCGTTGCGCAGCCTCTTTGTAACGCCTTGCCCGACAACCCGTCCTCAAGTGCGACGACCGGCAGGCCTGTGACATACCAGTCGTACTGTTCGGTCACACAGACCTCATAGTTCCCCGGGGTATCGAGGGTCAGTTCCGCCGCGCCCCTGTATTCTTTCAGCATTTCCCTGCCGTTTAAGGTCCAGACAAACTGCCGGCCGGAGCCCGGTTTCGCATGGACCCCGCCGAGGCATTTCGCATGCTCTTCGATGTCCTTCCTGATCGCGGCCGTGTCTTTGCTGTCCGTCGCCGAAAGCCGGACGGTCCCCTTTTCTTTGAGCCGGGCCGGGCTTGCCGTGACAGTGATGCCCTGTTCTTCAAGGGACTGCCGCAGGGCATCCGTCTCGTTGACCTTGAGCTGGCGGTTGTCGAGCCACGTCTTCACCACAGGCTGAAGGCATTTATTGATGAGGGCCTGCTCAACCCCTTCGTCATGTTTTGACTCATAATCGTCATAATGTTTTGACGCGGCCTTGGCATGGCACTTCAGAAGGGAGATCAGGTACGGCGGTATGAGTTCCTGCCGGAATTTGTGCCCCATCTCCAGGCTTTTCCTTAAGCCCTGGGAATCATATATCCGGCATGCGAGGCTCCCGTCATCGACAAGCTGTTCACACGTCTTGTCCTCGATATTCTGCTCCCTGCCGGGGACCGTGTAGATGCCGGCGATGAGGTCCATGCAGTCCTGCCTGCTGACGACCGCCCCGTACCCGTACTGGCTGATCCAGTCGACAAGCAATTCCCCCGTGGTCATAAATATGACGCTGAACAACTGGGCATAACCGAAGGTCGGGTTGGCGAGGCCTGCAATATTTGCCGCAAGGCGTGCACTTGCCTTTGCCGCCCCTTCCTTTTCGATGGCAGCCGGGAACTCCTTGAGCTCCCAGAGCATTATGAGCGACATGAACCAGTTCTTGTACGCGAACCTTGCGCCGCTCTGCAAGGTAGCGAGAGCACTTCCTGAGGCCTCTTCAAGGTTTACACGTAAAGTGGCCCACTTTCCCTCACCTTCGAGTATCCCCTTGAGAAAAGCCCGGTACCGCGCGGAAGCCTTCGCCGCCATTGCCTCGAGTGCGGTGAACTCGACATTGGCCTTTTTCGTCACCTCCGAGCCGAGCTTGTTTGCTATCTGCCTCGATTTGGCCAGCATTGCCTTTGCATCGTCGGCGGATTCAAATGCGGCCTTTATCGCGTCATCGACCTGGCCCTCGAGGCTGTCGAGGTCTTTCACCACGGCGCCTTCGGGGGTGACCCCGCCGAGCTGGCGTGCACTCTTCAGCCGGTCTTTCGCCCGTTTCAGGTTCTTCTTCGCCGTGTCGAGCTTCCCTTCTTTCAGCGCCTTCTGGGCTTCATTCAGGCTGTATTCCGCCGACTGCACGTACCCTTTCAGGTTGGCCTCACCTACCTGTTCGGCCGTGTGCTCCGCTTCCGCCGTCGCCTTGTGCACAAGTTCATATGAATCCGAACCCTCTTTTGCGACAAGCTCCGAGACCTGGACCCTCTTACCTGTCTCGTATCCCTGGCGGATGAACTTCGTGGGGGTTGTGTAAAGGCCCTCCGCCGCATCCTCACCCACCTCGAGGAGGTTCGGGTAATTCCCCATCTTGAGGAATTTGGCGATCGCCTCTTCATTCTGCTCGATCCCTTTCATGAGCTGGGCGGGCGGATAGAAATTGACCGATTTCAAAAGCAGCTGGATCTGTTCCGTGCTGTATCCCGCCTTCTGGGCCATAGCGAAGATCTTCTTCCTGAGCCGGCCCTGGAAGGCTTTCCAGACCTCTCGCGCCCGTTCAGGTGACACATCATCCAGCGAGATGAACAACCGGGCGTCATGGTCGGACGGGTCCGCAAGATTGAGAAGGGGGTTCCTGTAGCCTTCGCCGGATATCCAGGACCCCTGTTTGATGACCTTGAGGAATGGGTTGCCCATATCCAGGAGGACCCCGTCCATCGCCTGGCTGACAAGATGCGACGGCTCCACGGAGACCGCGAAGAGCAAGGCCGGGAATACCAGGGAAAAGATAATGACAGCTGCCGTGGCCAGATGTTTCGGGGTGCGCATGCAATCCCTCCGGATATTTGTTATAAGGGTATCAGGTCAATCCTGATGAAAAGATATGGGCGGCGAAGGCATCGATACATCCTCCGCCCCGATTAGCAATATATTAGTCGTACAATGTATTGTCAACATATTTTAGCAATCCCGTTTTTCCTTGTTTTTAAAGGTATTTTCGGCACCTTTATCTCTCGTTGACAAAATTTTCAGCTCATGGTTATACTACGTTCAACAGGAATCTTTTTGGGGTGGACATTCCGCGTTTAATCTCGTTAGCGCATGTCCCGTTTTCACCAGGCATCAGAAGTTAAAAAACATTTATTTTTACATGGAGGTTGGTATGAAAGCATTACCTTCAGTCATTGCAGTTGTCGTCCTTTCACTTTTCATTCTCGGCCTCGCGGGCGAAGCCCCGGCGGGACCATCCGGTGCAAAAGCGATCTTTGACAGCGGTGAAGGGCCTGCAGTCCGGATGTCATCAGGCGGCGGGACCGCAAAACCGGCCACGCAGACGGCTTCAGCTCCTGCCAGAGAAAAATATGTCGGTGTATCCTATAAGCTTGTACTCCTGCGCGACAATGGCTCCTTTGACATTGTCAGCAAGGCGCGTACCTTCCGTACCGGCGAGAAGATAAAGCTCCTCGTCCGGACCAACAGGCCCGGCTACCTCACGATCATGAATATCGGTACGTCCGGCAACTCAACCGTCCTGTGCAGCGAGCAGGTAGAGCCCGGCGCAATGGTAGAGATCCCGAGAACGGGTAATTTCCGGTTCTCCGGCCCTGCGGGAACAGAAAAGCTTCTCGTCATGCTTTCGTCCCAGCCGAATCCCATGGGCGGACCTTCGTCATCGACGGTAGCATCCGCACCGCCCCCTCCTCCGGCTGATGCATCCTCCACGGCTGCACTTCCCCCGCCGCCTCCTCCGGGTTCGTCGGACGCGGCAAACGTGCCGCCTCCACCGCCTCCGAGCGGCGCGGTCATGACGGCGTCACTTGAGGGCTCCAAGGATATAACGCTCGACAGCAACGGCACGAGTTATGGCGTCGTTAACCCGAAAAAAGGCTGGAAGCCCGAAGCACGCGGGAAAAAAGACATTATCATGGAATCGGCGGGTGGTGAGAATTTCGGCGTCGTGCCTGCATCATATGTGGCGGACGGCAGCATACTCACGCTCGAAATAAAGCTCAAACACAGATAAGGAGCGGCTATGAAGAAAGAAAGTATCAGGTTTCTCATCATTGCTTTCATCGGGGTATTCTTCCTGTACTCGTGCGCTTCCATGCTGCCGAATCCCGATGAGATAAAAACGGAAGAAGACCGCATTCGGGCGAGAAATCAATGCATAGCTATGTATACAGCCGGTGGAGCCCTCGGCGGTGCCATTATCGGCGGACTGATCGGCGGCGATTGGAAGGGGGCCGGTATTGGTGCCGCGATCGGGGGCGGTATCGGTTTCGCATATGCCTGGGGTAAATGCCTTTCACTGTACTCCACCCTGAAAAGCACCCAGACGGCAGGTTACCAGGAGACTGCGCAGAAGACCGGGTACAATCAGTCGCAGGGCGAAGTCGTCAAGATACAGAGGTTCAACATCACTCCGGTATCCGTCGCGCAAGGCGGCTCGGTTAAACTGAACGGCTCCTATTATGTCATGGCCCCTCCCGACCGGAAAGAGATCAAGGTGACGGAAACGCGGATCGTGAAGTATTTCGATCCTTCCAAGAAAGAGTTCGTCGATCTCGGACAGGTAGACCAGGAAGTGACCGCAGCACCGGGAACGCGGACTGCGGACGGCTCTTTCGACATTCCCAAGGATGTCCCGGAAGGCCGCTATAAAATCGCATTTGTCGTCAATGCAGAAGGCAAGTCGGACATGGTCGAGCGTGAGCTCACTGTCCGGAAAGGGACCGCGTATGTCCCCGGCTTTAACATGCAGGCCTTCGACCGGCCGGTTACGTACTCCGCCCAGCAGGTCATGATCGTTGAGGAGGTTTCCCTGCTCCACAGAACGGCAGGCGGGTCTGTCGTGAGGTAAGAGATATGAAGCTTCTGAAGATCCTTTTTTGTGCTGCACTTTGCCTGGCCTTCCTTGCTGCCCCGGGCGGCAGGGTGTGTGCCCAGACATCGCCGGTTACAGACGGACATTTAAATGCCATCAACAACAGTTTCAAGCAGAACAGGGTAACGAACGGTTTCGCTGAACTCGACTCGTATGGCCGGGTCCAGCTTAAAGGCGGATACGAGGACGACAGGCAGGTTGACCTGGCCTTCTCGCTTGCCCAGCAGATCGTCGGTGTAAAATGGGTCTCCCCCGTCACCCCGGACAATATCAAGGTCAAGGAATGGGAGAAAAGGATCGGCGGTCTTTTCAGCCGGGCCCGCGTTATCAAGGAGGTTGGACCTGACTCGTCCGTGCCGGGTTCGGTGCGCAACCGGTACGCCCTGGTCGTCGGTGTCGGCCAGTTCAAGTACGGTATCCAGTCCCTGCAGTACACGGTGCGGGATGCCTCCAGTTTTTACAGCTTTCTCGTGAATCCGCAGGGAGCGGGGTTTCCCCGCAACAACGTGTATTACCTGACCGACCAGACGGCAACCCGGGACAATATCGTGAAATACCTCAATACCATCAAGTCCCAGGCGGGGCCGGACGACCTCGTGGTCATTTACATGTCGAGCCACGGGACGCCCCCCGATAAGTTTGGCGGTGTTCACATCGTTACGTACGACACCGAGGTGAAACCGCGTGAGAAGGTCTGGCACACGGCTATCACGGAACAGATGCTCAAGGACTTTGTTGAGAATTTAAGGTCAAAGCGTCTTGTGATGATCCTCGATACGTGCTACAGCAACGGCGCCTACCGCTCCATACCCGGTTTTCTGCCGCCGGGCGGCAAATCCCTTGGCGCAGACGAAGATGAGGGATACGGCATATCCCGTGACTACGGAAAACGGCTTCTCGGGTCCAAGGACATCGTCCTCGATGACGAGCCGAAGAAAAAAAGCTCGGGCAAGAGCATAGACAGCCAGGACGGGTACGGCAAGGTCCTCCTGTCTGCCAGTAGCGCCGGAGAAAAATCCTGGGAATCCGACAGTCTCAAGAACAGCGTCTTCACGTACTATTTCGTCGACGGTTTAAAGCGGTATAACGGTTCCGTAAAAGATGCATTTACATATTCCAAGCCGCTTGTTTCCCAGAGGGTAAAACAGGAAAAGGGCGCCGATATTTCGCAGACCCCGCAGGCGATGGCGACGAGCGACAACTGGAACATGCGCATTACGAAATAAATATGAACTTTTAAATAAAGAGGAGGGAACTATAGATGAGGAAAATGGTATTCGTTGTGACGATAGCATTTCTGGTGTCTATCGGGTTGATGGGAACGGGCTGCGACAAGATGCCGTGGAACAAGCCGAAAGCGGAGCCTCCGCAGCAGGCAGCACCGCCGCCGCCTCCGCCGCCGCCTGCGCAGGAAGAGAAGAAAGCCGAGCCTGCGGCCGCTCCTGACAAGAAAGCAGCATCAGGCGAACCGAGTGAAGCCGCCAAGGCGAACCTGAAACAGGCAATGCAGTACATCAATACAGCGAAGAGTACCAAAACCAATCGCAAAGAGAACATAGAGAATGCAATAGCCGAATATACGAACGCGATCAATAAAGACCCGAATTATGCCGAGGCCTATGCAGGACGGGCCGGTGCATATATGCTGCAGGACAAGAACAATAAAGCCCTCGATGACCTCAAGAAGGCAAAAGAGTTGAAACCTGACAGCGCGAGCATCCGTTACAACCTGGCATGCGTCCATTCATTGATGGGAAATACCGACTATGGCCTCGATGAACTCGACGCAGCGCTTTCCAAGGGTTTCAATGACTACGACTCCCTGAGGAAGGACCCGGACATCAACAATCTCCGGAAAAAAGCGGAATTTCAGAAGATACTGGAAAAACACAAGGTGTTTATCACGAAGTAAAATAGGATAGTAAAACGCTCTAAAAACCCTGCAGATACTATGTATTTGCAGGGTTTTCTTTTTTGCCTTCCTTGATTCATCGGACCTTCCTTGCCGGTCAACTGATTTTCACAAATCAGCTCTTTTTTTCACAAGGAGAGTGTCGGGTCTCGTCTACACGCCTTGCATTGATACAATGGTATTATGTTGTCATATTTGATGCATCCATTCTTGGTATCCCATCAATAGCTGATCCGGCCAGCATTTCACTTTTTTTCTTTCTTCTGTGCACTATCATCTTTGTTGCAATCGCCCGGGCAGTATGTTAAAAAATTAACAAGCGAGGTTATAAAAAAATGAGCAATTTTCTCGACAAGTTGTCCGTCAGGCAGATGACGAAAGATGACCTTGATGCAATTACAGAGATCGATACCCGGGTCCTCGGGGATCCGAGGCGCGAATACTGGGTGACCAAGATCATAAAACAGGCCGAGAACAGGCCCCCCGATGCCTCGCTTGTCGCCGAAATAGACGGGAAGGTCGCCGGGTTCATACTCGGCGAAGTAAGCGGCTGGGAATTCAAGATACCCAACAACATCGGCTGGATCGATACCATAGGCATTGATCCCGATTATCAGAACAGGGGCATTGCCAAGGTCCTCGCAGTAGGCCTCATTGAAAACCTTCAGAAATACAGCGTCAACACGATATACACCCTCGTCAACTGGAACGACTGGGACCTTCTCCAGTTCTTCCACGCCATGGGATTCTCGCGGGGGGATATGATCAATCTCGTGCTGAAAGTCTAAAAGACGGTTCCACGTTCCACGTTAAAAGAATCAAACCATCCCTTTTTCAAGAATTCCAAGATTATCGTAATGTAATACAGGGAAGAATTAGCGGGTTTTTTAGCGTGGAACGTGGAACCTGGAACGTGGAACCGTCTTTTTTTCTACGACTTTCTATCGTCCACTACAATTTTGAGTTTTGCGTTTTTATTTATCTTATTCCCTTTTAACTTATTCGCCGCTTTAAGATCGTCTATGTCGACACCGTATTTATCGGATATGGAGCTGAGGGTCTCACCTTTTTTCACCGTGTGATATTTAACTTTTTTGGACCGGGCGGACTCGGTCTTTTTCGTTTCCGCCTTCGGCTCGACGTGACTTACGAGCCGGAGCTTCATGTTGGGGTAGACCTTGCCGCCCTTGAGCTTATTTGTCGAGCGCAGGCTGTCCTCGTCTATTCCGTAACGGTCACTGATATCGGAGAGGGTCTCACCGCGTTTGACGACGTGATATGTCTTGAACACACGGGTCGCTGACCGGCCTTTGGCAGGGGGAGTCTCAGACGGTTTTTCAACTATTTTTGGTGATGCGGATGATCTCACGGTTGCTACGAGGACCGGTTTGTCGCCGGCATTTTTCTTGACCGTTCTCAGTTCGCTCACGGTAGGTGTATCGTCGCTGTCAACAGGGGCGATCTTTTCATCTGTATCGGCCCGGGCAACGGACTCACGGACCCTCTCTCCCGAGAACCTGGGTATGGCAAGGACCATGCCGGGCTTTATCTTGAGGTCGTTATCGCTTGAATTCAGAAGAAGGAGGTCTCTCTGGTCGATCTTGTGCTTCTTCAGGATACTCGCGACACTGTCCCTTTTTTTGACCTTGTATGTCGTAATGCTTTTCAGGACCGGAATACTCTCAAGTTCGGGCCCAAGACGTTCGTAAAAGGCCTGGGCGGTTACGTCGGAAGGAAGTTTGACAACGTAATCTTTCCCCGGCGGGGTTATGCCTCTCAAGATCTCCGGGTTGAAGGTCCGAATGAGGTCGATATCCACGAGCGACGCCTTTGCGATCGTTGTGATCGGGGTGGCGGGAGGCACCTTTGCCTCTGTGAACCTGATCGGCGGGTCGTAGGTTATATTGCCGAAACCGAATTTTGCCGGGTCCTTTGCGATAATGGCGGCTGCGATCAACTGCGGGACATATTCGCGGGTCTCCCGGGGAAGCGTGTTGTACCTGTGAAGTTCCCAGAAATCCATCGTGTTGTGTTTTTGCGTCAACCTGCCTATCCTGCCCTCGCCGGCATTATAGCTCGCAGCGGCCAGGTACCAGCACCCGAATTGGTCGAACAGGGCTTTGAGGTATTTTGCAGCGGCTACCGTGGACTTTTCGGGGTCCCGGCGCTCATCGACCCAGTAGTTGACCTCCAGGCCGAATCGCCCTCCCGTCGAATAGATGAATTGCCAGGGGCCGGACGCCCGGGCGGTGGAATATGCCTTCGGGTTGAACCCGCTCTCTATCATGGCCAGGTACACAAGGTCCTCGGGCATGTCGTTTTCGCGAAGTATTTCCCGTATAATTGGCACGTAGAGTTTTGATCTCCTCAGCCAGTTGGCGAAGACCTTCTTCTTGTCCTCGGAGAACCATCTTATGTAATATTTGACAGCATCGTTGAAAACGATGGGGATATCGAAATTCTGGCTGTAATTGGTGCTCAGCAATTTTGTGATATCATCCTCGTCGTTGACCTTCATTTCCAGGCAATACCGGCCCGGCTTGGTCTTTTCCTGTTCCTCGCCGGTCTTCAATTCGCCCGGTTTGGTCTTTGAGGGCTTCACAGCGGTCTTTTTTGGTTTCGTAACGGCAGGCGCATCAGCCGGGCGGGAGGGCGGGGTATACGCATCGGCCACCGGTAGAGGTGTATCGGCGTTCTGGCTGGAGATATTATTGCCGGTTGCACATCCGGCGACAATAAGAACGAGTGTAGCCAAGAACCAGTATCGCTTCATATTCCCCTTGTACGTTATAGTGTTTGGTGCAACTCTATCGTGATGATATGAGTTGTTCGCCTGTTATGTCAATAAAAAAATCGTTATTTATGAACCTAATTCAACAGGTTGCCGCGTAAGTCACGGTATCCCCTGGAGAAATCATATGCTTTCATCCGTTTCTTGTTTTCGAGCTGCAGCTCCGAGACGGTAAGGATGCCGTGCCCGGTCGCCACATCAAACCCTTCTCTCGACACCGCCAGTATGGTCCCGGGGGCCTCGCCAGGATCTCCGGCCTCATCGACCCGGGAATGATATATCTTCAACCTTTTCCCGTTGAGATGGGTATAGGCCGTAGGCCATTCGACAAAAGCGCGTATCCGGCAGGAGATCTCCCGGGCGCCTGCGCTCCAGTCTATTTTTCCCATTTCCTTGGTGATGATCTTCGAGTAGGTGGCGCGGGAATGGTCTTGCGCCTCGGCCTTGATGACGGGCTCATGCCCGATGTGATCGATGATCTCCGACAGGATATCCGCCGACCGTACCGCAAGCCGCTGCGAAAGGCTCGTATAGTCGTCATCGTCCTTGATCGCGGTACGCTCCTGGAAGATGATATTTCCTTCATCCATCTTTTCATTCATGACGATAAAGGTGATGCCTGTCTCCCTGTCGCAGTTGAGAAGCGCCCACTGCATGGGCGACGGCCCGCGATAGAGCGGCAAAAGCGACGGGTGAATATTGACAGGAGCGATCGACGGGATGTCGAGGGCCCATTTCGGGACGATCAGGCCAAAAGATATCACGATAAAAAGGTCCGGCCGGTAATCAGCTATGGTCTTTGCAGCCTCGTCCCGGAAGGAATCGATCTCAATGAGCGGGAGACCGAGCTCGAGGGCCGCCCTTTTTACCTCGTTGTCGTCGGTCTGGTAGCCCCTGCCCTTCGGCCGCGCCTTTTTCGTGACAACCGCGGCAACCTGGCCGCTCACCTTTTTTAGCGAGGGAACGGAAAACACCGAGGACCCGAAAAACACGATCCTCATGTATTTTTCCTGGAGTATTTCTTTTTGAAAAGGGCTTTCTTGAGCGGGCTCAATATATCGGTGAACAGCACGCCTTCCAGGTGGTCCGTCTCGTGCTGCAGCGCACGTGCAAGCTGGCCTTCGCAGTCAAATTCGATCGTCCTGCCGTCAATGTCCGTGGCGCGCGCCAGCACTCTTTTTGCCCGCTTCACGTACTCATAATATCCCGGGACGCTCAAGCACCCTTCTTCGGCATTCTCCTCGAGATCTTTCCCGACGATCACCGGGTTGATAAGGATAAGGTGTTCTTTCTCCCGGGGGTTCAGTGAAGCATCGATAACGATAAGGCTTATCGGGAGACCGACCTGGTTCGCTGCAAGCCCCGCACCATGCGCAAGGATCATCGTCTCTATCATGTTCTTTGACAGCGTGACGATATCGTCGTTGATATTTTCGACAGGCTTCGCGATCTTCCGCAGAACCGGGTCCGGGATCACTCTTATATCTATGACTGACATGGCAAAAGTATACAGGTTCAGGTTGAAGGTTGCAATACTAACGGCGTACGGCTTACGGCGGACGGCGGACGGAAAAAAAATAAATACAGGTTGTAATCAAAGACGCTGGATTCCGGCAAGCCGGAATGACGACCAGAAAAGATGCCTTTAGCCTTTAGCCTTTAGCCGTACGCCGTAAGCCGTAAGCCGTAAGCCGTACGCCGTACGCCGTTTTTTCAACTCTCCGGGCTTCTGTAATACGGAAAATGCCTCACCATTTTTTCTTCTATATCATCGAGTATGGCGTCGGCGAATTCCTTCAGGCCCGGGGCGTCCTTCCAGTGCGGGGGGTCGTATTCGTCGATGTGCATGAGCATCAGGAAATTGACGATGCGCTGGGGCCTCCACGATGTCATGGCAGTCAGGGTCTCGGCCACATCGGTTTCCGCTTCGACAAGCCCGGTCTCGAGGGCGAGAAGCGCTGCCTGCGCGCAGTACAGGCTTTCGTCACGGGGACTCCTGCCCGATCCTTCCATCAGCTCGCGTGCCCTGACGTTCACAGGCATCGCGTTGAGGTCATGCATCACTTCGCCGTCTGTCTGTTTCATGCTCGCTAGTATTATACCGACCAAAACGCGATAATCAACACTTTTGATCACGCAAAAGCATTGACTCGATTTTTTCGCCGGTGCTATTATTAAAAATCGGGTCATTCATGGACAAAAAGATATTTATCGGCGTCGGCTCCAACATGGGGCAGAGTTATAAGAACTGTGTCAATGCAATAAAAAAAATTTCGAGCGATCAGAGGGCGTCTCTTCGCTCGATATCGTCGTTCTACCAGACGTCCCCCGTCTCGGCCGTCAAGCAGGATGATTTCATCAACTGCGCCGTCGAGATCGAGTGGAACGGTACGCCACCGGAGCTTCTACAATTCCTGCATGAGATAGAAGATTCGATGGGACGGACACGTGATGTAAAAGACGGGCCCCGCGTCATTGACCTCGACATTCTCCTGTACGGGAACAAGATCGTGAACGAGGACGCCCTGACGATCCCGCACAAAGAGCTTCACCGCAGGAAATTCGCAATAATGCCCTGCCTTGAGATCCAACCGGACCTCGTCCTCACAATGCCTCTCGCCAACTTCCTTCCCGGACTGGGGGAAGATCAAAAGATTGCGAAACTGGAAGGGATAGGGTTCGACGAGAAAGAATAAAAGACGGTTCCACCGTTCCACGTTCCACGTTAAAAAAATCCCTATAGTAAAGATTTCGATCCGACGGCACTGGCTGTCCTGTATGATCGGGCGTCTTGCTTTTCCGTGGAACGTGGAACGTGGAACCGTTTGTTACGGTTTTATGATCACTTTTATCGACTCCCGTCCGTCCGATACCAGCTGAAAGCCTTTTACGATCTCATCGAGGGGGAGACGGTGGGTTATGAGGTCATCGACGATGATCTTTCCTGCGTTTATCAACCCCATAGCTTCGATGATGTCGGGGGGACCGCAATAATATGATGTGAGTATCGCTATTTCCTTCGTCCAGAAATCATTGACGGGGACAACGACGTCCTCGTCCGGGCCGGGCACCGCGAACAAGACTACGACGCCGCCTTTGTCGACGCTTTGCCAGGCCTCGTCCACGGCCTGCCGCGCGGACGAGGCGAGAATGACGACGTCCGCCTTGCGGCCGTTTTCGGATATAAGGCGGCCGTGTACGTCCTCGGCGCCGCTTATGATCTGCGCTCCCAGGCGGGCGGCGATCTCGAGCTTGGCAGGGTTTATATCGACGGCGAAAACGCGGCACCCTTCGGCGACGGCCAGTTTGACGTGGAGCAGCCCTGACATTCCGCACCCGAGGATCAGGACGGTTTTGTCTTTCGTCACCCCGGCAAGGCGCTGCGCCCTGACGGCGCAGGCAAGGGGTTCGATGAACGTGCTCTGCTCGTACGTGATGTTCCCGGGGAGAAGATAGGTTCCCTTCTCGACGAAGACGGCGGGGACCAGGATATACTCGGCGAATCCCCCGGGAAGGCGCTCGCCGATCGCAGTGCATTGCGGATAATGACCGTCGCGGCAATAATAGCATTCACCGCATGGTATCTTCGGCGGTATGAAGACCCTGTCGCCGGGTTTATACTTTGTTACCCCCTGCCCGACTGCGAAAACTTCCGCACCGATCTCGTGGCCCTGGACCAGAGGTGCCCTGGGAAGCCGGTACCACTCAACGATATCACTTCCGCAGATGCCGCAGGCGTGGACCCTGACGAGCATTTCACCCGGACCAGGTTGAGGGGTGGGGATCTCCTCGATGCGGATATCCTTGTTGTTATACCAGTATGATACCTTGATATCGTGCCTCGCTCTTTCCGTCTATTTCTTTTTCTTTAAACTGTTGTAAAGCTTGAGCGCCTCTTTCGGCTTCATGTCCTGGTGGACAACGGCCCCTACCGCCCGGATCATGGCGATCGGCGCATCGGACTGGAATATGTTGCGTCCCATATCGACGCCCGAAGCGCCCTGCTGCACCGCGTTATAGGCCATGGTCAGGGCATCGAGCTCCGGGATCTTCTTGCCGCCCGCCATGACGATCGGGACCGGGCAGGAGGATGTTACCGTGTCGAAATCCTTATCAACATAATAGGTCTTGATATAATGGGCGCCGAGCTCGGCACATATGCGGCAGGCAAGCTGGAAATACTTTGCGTCCCGCGCCATGTCCTTGCCGACCGCTGTGACGGCAAGCACCGGAATACCGTACCGGTTGCCGATATCGACCATCTTCGTCATATTGATGATCGATTCTTTCTCGAATTCACCGCCGATAAAGACCTGGACCGCCATTGCGCAGACGTTGAGCCGGATCGACTCTTCGATATCGACGGCAATGTCCTCGTTCGACAATTCCTTGAGGATGCTCGCACCGCCCGATACCCTCAGCACAATGGCCTTCTGCGTGGCCGCGGGGACGACGCTCCGCAGGATGCCGCGCGTGAGCATCAGCGTGTCCGCATAGGGAACGAGGGGCAGGATATTGATGTCCACGCGTTCGAGGCCGGTCGTCGGCCCCTGGAAATACCCGTGGTCTATCGCAAGCATGACGGTCCTTCCGGTGTCGGGATTGAATATTCTCGAAAGCCTGTTCTTGATCCCCCAGTCAAGGGCGCCGCACCCTTTCAGGAAAAAACCCTCCGTCTTCTGGGGTGTGCCGATGTAAAAATTCTTGGCTTCCTTCATCCCGTCAATATCAGGCATCCTCTTCTCCTTTTTTGCGCTAAGCATTCGATAATGCAGAAATTGTTCGCTGCGAGAGTATAAGGCAAATGCAAATGAACCTTCAAGTTAAAAAAATGATGTTCCGACGACCCGCCTGACTTGAAGCGTGCGGCCGGTTTATGATACATCATTCTCTGTCCGGTACACGACAGGACATTCACGGTAAAGAGGCTTTTATGCTCGACGGCTCCATCATACAGGATTTTATCGACATCGGACGCGACATGTTCCTTCGGGGACTCATAAGTTCCCATGCCGGCAATATGAGCGTCAGGTCGGGTGATCTCATATATATAACGCGGAGCCAGTCAATGTCCGGACGCCTCAAACCTTCGGATATCATCAAGGTGCGCAGCCGGGACCCCGATGATCCGGCCCTCCTTATCGCCTCGACGGAATACGTGGTCCACCGGACCATTTACATGAATACCGATGCAGGCGCCGTCGTGCACGCGCACCCGCCCTACGCTACCCTCCTGTCCTTCACCGGTGAACTCGTCCCCGTCGATGCCGAGGGGTCACACCACTTAAAGCGCGTCCGCGTCACGTCCCCGCAAAACCCGATCGCATCCAACGAAACAGCCGACCTCGTAGCTGAGGAGTTGAAGGAAAGCAGGATAGTGCTCGTCCGCGGACATGGCAGTTTCGCCCGCGGGAAGACCCTCGAAGAGGCCTACATGCTCACCAGTACGCTGGAATCGTCGGCGTTCTATCTCTACCACCTAAAATAAAAGGTTCAAAGTTCAAGGCTAAAAGTTCAAGGCTAAAAGCAAAAAAACAAAACAAACGGTCTGTCTTGATATGCACTGGTCAGGATAAGCGTTAACAATTACAGACTCAGATAAATGAAGAGTCACGGTCTTCCGGTCAAGATTGTTTCAGTGCAAGACATTCCAATCGCAGAAGGGATATCAGCTGCCACTCATTCATTGTCAAACCTTCCGGAAAAATTTGGGGGACGTCCTTAAGAAAGTAAGAAACTCCTCAAACAACTAAACGGATCGCTCTGTCGTTATTATCCCCCGACCGGGTAATTTTAAGTTACTTACTTTCTTAAGGACGTCCCCTTTGCCTTTACAGTGCCTTTACAGTGTTTTTCGCCTTGAACCTTGAACCTTGAACCTTGAACCGGTTTTTCAGTACCCCAGTGCCATGCCTTCCCTCCTCGGGTCCGAGGCGCCGAAGCGTATCGATGTGGCGGGGTCGATGAGGATGCTGGATGCGGCGCCCATGGGGGCCCTCACGACGACGTTGTGGCCCATGTCACGCAGTATTTTTATTGTGTCGGGGCTTATGCCTTTTTCTATCCTGAGCTCATCCGGCATCCATTCGTGGTGGACTTTCGGTGCGTTCACGGCCTCCTGTATGTTCATGCCGTGATCGATGGTGTTGAGGATGACCTGCACGATCGTCGAAATGATCCGGGAACTTCCCGGGCTGCCGGTGACGAGGAACAATGTCCCGTTCCTGAAGACCATTGTCGGCGCCATGGCGGTTACCATTCGCTTACCGGGCGCAATGGCATTCGCTTCACTCTGAACTATCCCGGCACCGTCCGCCCGGCCGGGGTTCGTGTTGAAATTGTCCATTTCATTATTGAGGAGGAATCCCATTCCTTCCACGATGATCCCGCTCCCGAAATTGCCGTTTAAGGTATAGGTAGCGGATACTGCGTTGCCCTCCCGGTCGACAAGGGAAAAATGCGTGGTGTCGCCCTTCTCAAAGATACTGACGTCTCCTGACCGGATCTCCTTCGAAGGGGTCGCACGCGACCGGTCGATGCCCCCGGCGAGCGTGAGGGCGTACGCCTTCGATGCGAGTGCACGGACGGGTACAGCGACTGTGTCCGGATCGCCCGCGTAGACGAAAAGGTCAGCAAAGGCACGCTTCATGGCCTCGGCGATCAGATGTATCGAAGCCGCTGTGTTGTGGCCCGCGCCCGCCATATCGAAGTTTTCGAGGATATTGAGGACCTGGGTTATTGCAACCCCGCCGGAGCTCGGCGGATACATAGAATAGACGGTATTGCCCCGGTATGTCGTCCCGACAGGCCGGCGGAGCACAGGCTGGTACGCGGCCAGGTCGGCTTGCGTGACCAGGCCCCCGTTCCTTTTCATCTCCTTCGCGATGCGTGCCGCGATCGGCCCGTCGTAAAATGCCTGCGGGCCTTCTTTCGCTATCAAGCCCAGCGTACGGGCAAGGTCCTTTTGAATGAACCTGTCACCGGGCTCGTAAAATGCACCGGACGGTTTGAAAAAGATCGAGGCGGACCCGGGACGGCTTTTCAGCAATTTCTCATACGACCTGATATCCGCGCAGACCCCCGCGCTTAAAGGAAAGCCGTGCTCGGCATACCTTATCGCAGGCGCCATCGCATCCTGAAGCGACAGTGTCCCGTATTTCGCCAGGGCAAGGAAAAGACCTGCCACCGTTCCCGGCACCGCGACGGCACGGTAGCTTTCACGGCTCGATCCCGGATCGGTCCTCCCGTCCCCGCCGACGAACATGTTCCTCGAGGCGCCAGATGGGGCCTTTTGCCAGAAATCGAGAGCAATCGTCTCTTTCTTTTTTGCATCGTGGATAAGCATGAACCCGCCGCCGCCGATGTTGCCGGCGCGGGGGAGGGTAACGGCCATGACGAATGCCGCAGTGACGGCGGCATCGATGGCATTGCCGCCTTTTTTGAGCACCGCTACCGCTTCTCTGGTCGCAAGCTCCTGGCCGGTCACGACCATTGCGTGACGTCCCTCGACCGGGAAGGAAATTGCGGTTTCTTCAGCAGCGCCGTTATGGCACGCTGTGATGGCGAGCACTATCAGGAAAAGGCAGGATGCAGCCCTTTTCACCATTTTACAGCTTCAATTTCAGCCCTGAATCGCTCTTCTCTTTTGAATCGCCCGGCTTCATCTCGGCCATCTTGATCTTGAGCCTCACGTCGTTCGGGCTGTCCGCATACGCGATAGCGTTATTCAGGTCGAGGACACCGGACTGGTACATGTCGAAGATATGCTGGTCGAATGTCTGCATCCCTTCGAAGTACGATTCGGCCATCGTTTCCTTGAGCATGGTTATGTCGCCCTTCAGGATGAGGTCCTTCACCCTCGGGCTGTCGAGCAGTATCTCGATCAGGGCCGCGCGTTTGCCTTCCACCGTCGGAACGAGCCTCTGGGAGATAATGGAGCGCAAATTGAGGGACAGCTGCATGTAGATCTGCAGGTGGCGCTCGATCGGGAAAAAGTTGAGGATACGCTCAATAGCCTGGTTCGCGTTGTTCGCGTGAAGCGTGGCAAGGGCCAAATGGCCTGTTTCTGCAAATGTGATGGCGTCTTCCATTGTCTCGGCGTCCCGGATCTCGCCTATGAGGATGACATCCGGCGCCTGGCGCAATGTATTCTTCAGGGCGTTGTAAAAACTCAACGTGTCGAAGCCGACCTCCCTCTGTGTGATGACACTCATCTTATGCTGGTGGACATACTCCACCGGGTCCTCGATCGTTATTATATGGCCCCGCTGGTTCGAATTCCGATAATCGATGAGCGCTGCGAGCGTGGTCGATTTACCGCTGCCGGTCGCGCCCACGACAAGGACAAGGCCGCGCTTGGACATGCAGATGTCCTTCATGATCGCGGGCAGGCCCCAGTCGTCGATCGTCTTGATCGTCATCTTTATCTGGCGGATGACGATCCCGACAAAACTTTTCTGCCTGAAGATGTTCACCCTGAACCTGCCGTATTCCGGCTTGTAAATGGCAAGGTTCATCTCCATTTCCTCTTCGAATTTCTTCTTCTGCTGGTCATTCATGACGGAATATGCCAGCTCGTGCGTATCTTCCGCGGTCATGGTTTTGTCGCCATAGGGTGACACGATGCCTTCAATGCGGAACGAAGCGGGCACTCCCACGGTAAAATAAATATCCGAAGCGTCCGTATCGACCATGTACTTCAAATATTCATCAATAACGTCCATGGATCACCTCATTGAGCTGAGATAGAATGAAACCTCGTCCCTGGTCACCAGGTTCTTGGCGATCAGGTCGTTGCACGCCGCTTCCATCGTCTGCATGCCGATGCCCTTGCTCGTCTGGATCATTGACGGGATCTGGGCGATCTTGTTCTCCCTGATAAGGTTCCGTACCGCCGGGGTTGCGATCATAACCTCGAACGCCGCGACCCGGCCCCTGCCGTCGCGCCTTTTGAACAACGCCTGGGAGATGACGGCCTGCAGTGAACCGGACAGCATCGAGCGCACCTGGTTCTGTTGGCCGGCCGGGAAGACGTCGATGACCCTGTCCACCGTATCCGGCGCCGAGCTCGTATGGAGTGTTGCAAAAACAAGGTGCCCTGTTTCAGCTGCCGTCAGCGCCAGCTGAATGGTCTCGAGGTCGCGCATTTCGCCGACGAGTATGATATCGGGGTCTTCACGCAGCGCGCTCCGCAATGCATTGGCAAAACTCTTGGTATGAGGTCCGAGTTCGCGCTGGTTGACCAGGCATTTCTTGGAGAGATGGAGGAATTCTATAGGGTCCTCGACCGTCAGGATATGTTCCTTCGCCGTGTCGTTTATGTAATCGATGATAGCCGCAAGGGTGGTCGACTTACCGCTGCCGGTAGGTCCCGTGACAAGGACAAGGCCTTTCTCGAGGTTTGCGATATCCTTGAACACCTTGGGAAGGTTAAGTTCGTCGAAGCTCGGTATCTTGGTTGGAATTGTCCTGAAAACCGCGGATTCACCCCGGTGCTGCTTGAAGACGTTGACCCTGAAACGGGCAATTTCCCCGAGACCGAAAGAAAAGTCAAGTTCGAGGTGCTCCTCGAAGACCTTTCTCTGGAAGTCACTGAGGATATCATAGATCATGTTATGCACGTCCTCTTTATCGAGGGCGGGCAGATCGACCTTCGTCATTTCACCATGGATCCTGATAACGGGCGGCTCACCGGCGCTTATATGCAGGTCGGACCCGCCGCTTTCAAGGGCAAAGCGCAGCAATTCGGAAATATCCATTATTACCTCCTATCCTTCTAAAGATTCGATATCTTTATATGTCGGCAGATCTTCGATGCTTTTTAACCCGAACACTTCAAGGAACCTCGCCGTGGTCCTGAATGCCATCTTTTTCCCGGCGTCACCGTTGCGGCCCGCGATATCGATGAGCCTTTTCTCGAGCAGGTGCTTGATCGCCCGCGCCGAATCGACACCGCGCACCGCGTCGATGTCCTTCTTGGTGACCGGCTGCTTGTACGCGATGATAGAGAGCGTCTCGAGCATGGGCCGGGACAGTGCCACATCCTTCTCTTTCACGAAGCGCTTGACGATCTCCCGGTAATCCACCTTGGTCCTCATCTGGTACCCGCCCGCAACCTCGGCCACCTCGACCGAACGGTCCGGGCCGGAATAATCCCTGATGAGGACCCTGAAGGCCTCATCAATGTCCCCGATGGGGAACTCTTCAAGGCGCCGGGCGACCTGTTTCGACGTCACGGGCCTCGATGAGGAAAAAAGGACGGCTTCCAGTATGGTCTTCAGTTCCATTACGATAAAAAACCTGCGATCATGTCAAAAATCCTGTCAGTATCCCCCGGATAGTTGAACCATCGTATATCTTTTTCTTTAGCGAACCAGGTAAACTGCCGCTTGGCATAATGTCGTGTATTTTTCTGTATATCTTTTATCATATCTTCATAATCAATGGAACCATTAAGATACAGGAGCACCTCCCGGTACCCGATGCTCGAAAAAGGCTTTTCTTTTCCGTTATATCCCCGCGCAAGGATCGATCTCGCTTCACCGACGAGGCCGTCGTCGAGCATCTTTCTGACCCGTGTATCTATCCTCCTGTAGAGCTCGTCGCGGGGCGCCGTAAGCCCGATCATGCACAGGTCATACCGCGGCTCGCGAAAACCGTGTTCTTTCTCGAGAGCGCTCATCGGCTTTCCTTCAAGGAGATAGATCTCCATCGCGCGGACGCTCCTGACGCGGTCCTTGAAACTTATCCGCAGGGCATATTCGCTGTCGACGCCTTTCAGTTTTTCGTAAAATGCGATGGGGTCGCGGGCGTATTCGGCGTTGAGGTCTTCACGGAGCTTTCCATCCCTTTTCGCCGGGAACAACCCGTAAAAAAGTGCCCTGAGGTAAAGCCCGGTGCCCCCGACGACAACAGGCAGCCTTCCCCGCGATGCGATCTGCCTTATCGCTTCGTCCGCCAGTGACCGGAACCGGGCGGCGTTGAATTCCTCGTCCGGGTCGATGATGTTGACGAGATGATGGGGAAGTTCTTCAAGGGTATCGGGGGAGGGCTTGGCCGTCCCTATGTCGAAATAACGGTACACCTGCATCGAGTCGGCGTTCACGATCTCGCCGCCGAATCTTTTCCCTGCGCTCAGTGCGAGGTCCGACTTGCCGGTGCACGTCGGCCCGCCGATCGCGAGGACCCTGATCTTGTTTGATAACATATGTGATATACAGTATAATAAGCCCCGGATGTATTCAAGGATTATCAAAATAGCGATAATACTGATCACCCTTCCGATGATCTTCGGTGTCGGGCTCGGTTACGGCCTTGTAAATTACCTCGAGATCCCCGACGTAAAGCAGCTCGAAAGCTACCGCCCGAAATCCTCCACCCGGCTTTACTCGGACGACGGGACCCTGTTTGCGGAGCTGTATGTCGAGAAGAGGGTCCCTATCCCTCTCACCGAGATGCCGAAACACCTGCGCCTCGCCTTTATCGCGATCGAGGACGTCCGTTTCTACAGCCATTTCGGGGTCGACATGCGCGGCATCGGACGGGCATTTTTTCGCAACCTGATGAAGAAGGGCATCTCGGAGGGGGCATCGACCATTACCCAGCAGCTCGCGCGCAACCTCTACCTGACGCCCCAGAAGACGTACAAGAGGAAGATCGAGGAGGCCATCCTCGCCATACAGATAGAGCGGACATATTCCAAGGATGAGATCCTCAACATGTACCTGAACCTCATCTACCTCGGTGAGGGGGCCCATGGCGTGGAGGCTGCCGCGTACACCTATTTCCATAAGAAGGCAAAAGACCTGAACCTCGAAGAGTCCGCCATGCTTGCCGCGCTCACCAAGTCGCCCTCTCGGCTGTCTCCTTACAAGAACGCGGCCCGGACCGTGGAGCGCCGCAATCTCGTCCTGAAGAAGATGTACGAGGCCGGTTTCATCGACAAGACCAGCTATGCGAAGGCCGTCCAGACAACGCTGGCCATAGCGCCCTTCAAGACATATGAGAAAAAGACAGGATATTTCACCGAGTATGTAAAGCAGGTGCTCGAGGAATACGTAGAACATGCACAGGAAGTCTTTACAAGCGGTTTCAACGTCAAGACGACAATGAACATGAAGATGGTCGATTACGCCTACGAAGCGATCGAGAAGGGAATGGAGGCGTACAAAAAACGTCATCCCGGCGTCCAGGAAACACCCGAGGTCGCGCTTGTCGCGATCGAAGTGAAGACCGGAGAGCTCAAGGTCATCGTGGGCGGCAAGGATTTTTCGCAGTCACCGTACAACCGCGCGGTCCAGGCGAAACGGCAGCCCGGGTCCTCTTTCAAACCGATCATATACCTGGCTGCCCTCGAGCAGGGGTTCACCCCGGACAGCATATTGAGGGATTCACCCCTGTCATACACGAACCCGTACACGGGTGTCGGGTGGAACCCCAAGAATTACAGGAACGAATACCACGGCGACGTGACGCTGAGGAAGGCCCTCGAGCTGTCCCTCAATACCGCGACGATCCGGCTTCTTGAGAGCGTCGGGCTCGAGAACGTCATAGACATGGCGAAGCAGCTCCATATAACGAGCAAGTTCGAGCCGAACCTGTCGCTCGCCCTTGGAACGACCGAGATAGCCCCCATAGAGCTCGCGAACGCCTACGCCACGTTCGCCCGCGGCGGCGCCTATATCCAGCCCATATCGGTCCGGGCGATCACGACAATGGACGGCGAGGCCCGCTACCGCGAGGAAGCGGTCGAAGAACCCATCGTAACGCCCGAGATAGCCTATACCCTTGTCGATGTCATGAAGGGCGTCATCAAGCACGGCACAGCGCGTGCTGCCGCAAAGATGCCCTATTATCTCGCCGGGAAGACCGGGACCACGGATGATTTCCGGGACGCCTGGTTCATCGGCTTTTCACCGAACCTCCTGTGCGCGGTCTGGATAGGCTACGACAAGAAAACGAACCTCGGGGCCAAAGAGGCCGGCGGCACCGCGGCCCTGCCCATATGGATCGATTTCATGACAAAGGCCCTGCCCATGTACCCCAACATCGACTTCCCTCCGCCAAAGGTGGACATAGAACCGAAAAGCAATGTGGGTAAATAGTTAATAGGTAACGGGTAACGGTTGTAAACGAAAATTATAACATCATACCCGTCGTCATTCCCGCGAAGCGGGAATCCAGCGTCTTTGCTTTTCTAATCTTTATGTTTATTAGCCTTTTTGTATATAAGGCGCTTGGCTGATCTACCAGTCCAAGATGTCTGCACATTTCCAGATATTACCCAAAAAGAACAACTGAAAAAACACTGGATTCCCGCTTCGCGGGAATGACGGAAGTTTTATAATATAGTCTTATCGACGACTTTGTGGCGCTTACGACTGAGAACCTGGAACCCTTACCCATTACTCCTTATCCATTACCATAACCCTTACCCCCTACGCCTTACCCATTACCTAGTACCCATCGCCCCTTGCCTATTGCCTCTCGCCCGTTTTTCGTTTATTTACATCCCCCCAATTTTGCCATATAGTATTCGAATCATGGCTATCGAGATGAAGCAAAGGGTCGCCCTGTTCGCGGCCGCTTCGGCGCTTATACTCGCCGCCGGCAAGATCGCAATCGGGCATTTTTCCGGGTCCATGGCCGTCGTTTCATCGGGCGTCGACAGCCTTCTTGACGTCTTCATGTCCGCCATGAACTTTTATGCCATCAAGAAAGCGTCCGAGCCGGCCGATGAGTTGCATCAGTACGGCCACGGCAAGGCCGAGGACATAGCCGGGACCTTTCAATCGGTTGTCATCGTGGTGTCCGGGGTATACATCATCGCAAAATCGGTGCATGCGTATATCGACAAACAGCCTATCTCGTATACGTTCCTCGATTTCTTTATCATGTGCCTTTCCCTCGTGTTCAGCTTCGTTATATCGACAGCCCTCCTGTCGATCGGCAACCGCACCGGGTCGAACGCACTGCAGGCGGACGCCCTCCATTACCGCAGCGACCTGTACTCGAACTCGGGAGCGATAATCGCTATCATCCTCACCCGCTACACGGGCATCACCGCTTTTGACCTCGTATTTGCCGTGATCGCCGGCATCATCATTCTCATCTCTGCCGTCCAGATATTCCGGAGGAGTTTTTCCGGGATCATGGATGCGCGCCTGTCGGATGAAGTGGAGCGCCAGATACGGGAGATCATCAGCGGAATGCAGTTCCCGCTCGCCGGTTTCCACAAACTCAGAACCCGCCAGGCCGGAAGCAGCAAGTACGTTGATTTTCACCTTCTTGCCTGCAGAAAACTCGACGTCGACGAGGCCCATACCCTTGCCCACAGGATAGAGAACAGGATCAGGATGTCGATCGAGGAGGTCGACGTCATCGTGCATGTGGAACCGTGCAAAGAAAGATGCGATCTTACGGAGATAACCTGTGTTTTCAAGAAACGATAGCCCCTCAGCGGCGCGAGTTGCCGGATGGAAAGCCGTACTGCTGGTTTTCCTCCTATTCCTGTCGGGGTGCGCAACCCAGCAGAAAGCTCAGTATGTCAAGCAGCAGGCCAACCCGCAGATGTACCAGCGTGTCGACCACATTCTTGCCCGGTCCCGGGCCGTTATCAATCCCTATCCCATCTACCGTTTCCAGTTTGCCGTTGTTAAAGACGATACGCCGAACGCCTGGGTAAATACGCAAAAAGGGATCCTCGTCGTGTCAACCGGCCTCTTGTCGATGTTCGACGACAACGAACTGTCCCTGATACTCCTTCACGAAAATGCGCATGTCAAGTATGACCATGCCGCGAAGAACGCCCTTCTTTCCGACGTCACGTCCGCGGCATTCACGATAGGCGGCCTCTTCGTCCCGGGCGTCGGCTACGGTAATCTCCTCGTCAATCCCCTCGTCACAAGCGGCTACAGCCGGTCGCAGGAACTCGAGGCGGACAGGGATGTGGTGAACCAGTGCTACCTCATGGGCCTCAACCCGGACCAGTACGTTGCCGCCCTCGAAAAATTAAAGCAATACGCCGCGAGAAAAGGTGAGAGCTCCAACACGACCGGACTTTTCGACACCCACCCCAACCTGCAATACAGGATAGACACGATCAACAGGATGACAGGAAGAAAGACAGGCGGGCAATAGGCTATAGGCAATAGGGCATTAAATTGCACTGGTCAGGATAAACGTTGACAACTACAGACTCATAAATGAAGAGTCACGGTCTTCCGGTTAAGATTGTTTCAGTGTAAGACACTCCAATCGCAGAGGGATATCAACTGCCACTCATTCATTGTCAAACCTTCCGGAAAAATGTGAGGGACGTCCTTAAGAAAGTAAGAAACTCCTCAAACAACTAAACGGACCGCCCTGTCGTTATTATCCCCGGACCGGGTAATTCTAAGTTACTTACTTTCTTAAGGACGTCCCCTTTGCCTTTACTGTCGTTATTATCCCCGGACCGGGTAATTCTAAGTTACTTACTTTCTTAAGGACGTCCCCTTTGCCTTTACAGTAAAGACAGGCGGGCGATGGGCGATGGGCGATAGGCAATAGGCGATGGGGCATTAAATGCCGGCATTGTTCCCGGTTTTCCCATCGCCCATCGCCCATCGCCCATCGCCCATCGCCTGTTTTATTTCTCCCTAATATCAATTACTTACAACCATCTTCTCATTGACAACCCCCTGACCTGACATTATAGACAGCTTAAGGTCTCACCGCCGTGTACTGCACGTTTGCCGGCGCCGGACACTTCTATAATGCGGGTGAAAATATTTCTATCCTGGAGAAAACATTTCTCTGGTTTTTTGCCGCCCTCGCACTGGCAGGATGCATCAAGGTGGGACCGGACTTTACCCGCCCGGATGCCCCGGTATCGGCTGGATGGCTGGAATCGGGCGACAACAGGATATCAGGAGCGGCGGTCGATTATCGTGCGTGGTGGCACGTCTTCAACGATCCCTCCCTCAACACCATCATTGACCTCGCCTACCGGCGTAATCTTACCCTCAAGGCCGCGGCGCTTCGCGTTATCGAGGCCCGGGCCCAGCTCGGCATATCGATCGGGATGTTGTTCCCGCAGGACCAGCGCCTTATCGGCTCCTACCAGTTCAACCGGGTCAGCGAACGGGCCTTCCAGGCGGGCGCCCTTGCCCACCAGAGATACGACCAGGCCGAGGTGGGCGTCACCGCCTCCTGGGAGATTGATTTCTGGGGCAAGTACAGGCGGAACATCGAATCCGCCAAAGACCAGTGGAAGGCAAGCCTCGCAGACTATGACAACGCGCTCGTGAGCCTCACCGCCGATGCGGCCACGTTCTATATCGCTATACGAACACTTGAAAAACGGATCGATGTCGCCCTGCAGAGCCTCGAGACACAGAAGGAGGGCCTCACCATAGCCGAGGCGCGCTACAACGCGGGTACCACGTCTTTGCGCGACGTAGAGCAGGCGCGGACCCAGCTCATGGATACGCAGGCCGCCATTCCCGTGCTGCAAAGCCAGCTCAGGCAGGCAAAGAATGCCTTGAGCGTGCTTTTGGGATCTCCCCCCGGCGACCTTGCAGACCTTCTTTCGGGTGCGTCCGGCATCCCGGCCCCGCCGCCGGAGGTGCCGCTCGGCATCCCTGCCGATCTCCTCAGGCGCCGCCCGGACATCCGCAGCGCCGAATACCAGGCCGCAAGCCAGAGCGCCAGGATCGGGGTCGCGAAGGCCGATCTTCTCCCGGCTTTTTCCCTGACGGGCATCTTCGAATTCGTTGCGACGGACGTCGGGAACGCCTCGACCGGTGACGTTTTCCAGTGGGGCAGCCGGCAATACACATGGGGGCCCGCGGGGGACTGGAAGGTCCTGAACTATGGAAGGCTCCTGAACGCAGTGCGTGTCGAAGACGCGAGATTCGAGCAGCTGGTCACCGCATACCAGAATACGGTCCTCAAAGCCCAGCAGGAGGTCGAAGACGCAGTCGCGGGGTTCTTAAGGTCACAGGAGCGGGCTGAATTCCTTGCCCGGAGCGTCGCATCGTCGAAGGTCTCGCTGGATATCGCCCATGCACAATACCGTGAGGGGGTCGCCGATTACACCACCGTCCTCGTTGCGCAGCAGGCGCTGCTCACCGGGCAGGACAACCTCGCAAGCACGCTCGGGGACGTTTCCCGCTATCTGACCGCCGTCTACAGGGCCCTTGGCGGAGGCTGGCAAATACGGGAGAACTCGGACCTCGTGCCGGGGGACACAAAGGCTGCCATGGCAAAGCGAACCTATTGGGGGGACCTCCTGGAGCCGGCAGTATACGTACCGCGCGACGGCCCCTGACATTTGCCGCGGCGTGCTGCCGAAATATAGATCAAAGGCAGGAACAATGAGAGGGACCGGGAATACAACGACACATCCGCAGGCCACGGCAAGGTTGATGCTGTGCCTTGTGTGCATTTTTCTGGTTGCCCCGGAGTGGGGATGCAGGAAGAAAACGCAGCAGATGGCGCCGCCTGCACCGCAGGTCACCGTCACGTCACCCCGGGCGCAGGAAATAACCGATTATCTCGATCTCACGGGAAACACCCAGGCCGTGCAGACGGTGCAATTGCGTGCGCGCGTGGCCGGCTATCTCCAGAAGGTCCTTTTTCAGGACGGCCAGGTCGTCAAGAAGAAACAGCGCCTGTTCGTCATCCAACAGGATACGTACCAGGCAAACTTAAGGCAGGCAGAAGCTGCAATCGAGCAGCAGAAGGCCCAGCTCGATTTTGCAACGGCCCAGTATGAAAGATATGCTGCCCTCGTCAAGCAGAAGGCCGCATCTCAATCGGATGTCGACAACTGGCGTTTCCAGCGGGACTCGGCCAAAGCAAACCTTCTCGCGGCGAAGGCCAAACGGGAGCTGGCCGCTCTCGACCTTGCCTACACGGAGGTAACGGCGCCCTTCGACGGCCGGATAGACAGGCGCCTTAGGGACCCCGGGAACCTCGTGGGGTCCGGTGAGACCACGGTGCTCGCCGAGATAAACCAGATAAATCCCATCTATGTCTATTTCACGGTGAGCGACACCGATCTCGCCCGGCTCATGAAAGAGGCCAGGTGGGCCCCGGGACAGCTGAAAAACAGCGATTGGCCCGCCGAGCTCGGCCTGCCGACGGAAGATGGCTACCCTCACAGGGGAAAGCTCGATTTTGCATCCATCACCCTGACCGCCACCACGGGCACTCTCCTCATGCGCGGGGTCTTCACAAATCCTGACGGAAAGATAGTACCCGGCCTTTACGCCAGGATACGCATCCCCGTGAGGATGATGCGAGCGTACCTCGTACCGGAAGAAACCGTCGGGCGCGATCAGCGCGGTTCATACCTTCTTTCCGTCAACGGCCAGAATGTCGTGCAGCGCCTGGCCGTGAGAACGGGGCCGCAGGTGGGCAAGGAACGCGCCGTGATCGAAGGGCTTTCCGGGAACGAATTGATCATCGTGAAGGGCATGCAGAGGGCCATTCCCGGGAAAAAGGTCACGCCCGAAAAGCAGGGATCGGACAATAAGGGTACGCCGTGATCTCGAAATTCTTCATTGAGCGCCCTATTCTCGCGAACGTTCTCGCAGTCGTTACCATCATCGTCGGCCTCGTGAGCTACCGCCAGCTGCCCGTCGAACAGTATCCCCCGATCGTGCCTCCGACCATCCAGATATCGGCCCGCTATCCCGGTGCCAGCGCCTCTGTCGTTGCGGAAACGATCGGCGTCCCCCTCGAACAGGCGGTCAACGGCATCGAGCATTCCATTTACATGTCATCCACGAGTTCAAGCGATGGTTCGTATACCCTGACCGTCACGTTCGATGTCGGAACCGACCTCGACAAGTCTCTGTCGCTTGTCCAGAACCAGGTCAATTCAGCCCTGGCCCAGCTTCCCGGCGGTTCGCAGGAACAGGGCATCAATGTCAGGAAGGTCTCCACAAACATACTCCTGGTCGTCAGCCTCTATTCGGACAACAACATGTTCGACGAGGCCTTCCTTTCAAACTACGGCATCATCAATATGCAGAACCCGCTGTCACGCGAGCCGGGTGTCGGCCAGGTCCGCGTCTTCGGGGCAGGCCCGTACAGCATGCGGGTATGGCTCGATCCGCAGAGGCTGAAAACATTCAACCTGACAACGAGCGACGTCCTGAATGTCATACGCGATCAGAACATCCAGGTCGTGTCCGGCCAGCTCGGCGCTCCCCCGGTCCCGGCCGACCAGGCGTTTCAGTTCACGATAAACAGCCTCGGGCGCCTGTCCGATGTCAGCCAGTTCGAAGAGATCATCGTAAAGAACGACCCCGGCAACGCCACCCAGTTCGTCCGGCTCAAGGACATAGCCCGCATAGACCTGGCCCAGCAAAATTATGCGAACTTTGCACGACTGGGCGGCCTCGACTCGGCACAGGTCATTATATTCG
The DNA here is from genome assembly GCA_963666485.2 of Syntrophorhabdaceae bacterium. Classification (GTDB taxonomy): domain Bacteria; phylum Desulfobacterota; class Syntrophorhabdia; order Syntrophorhabdales; family Syntrophorhabdaceae; genus Delta-02. Next base: position 262,661 of record CAXXUO010000002.1, read on the forward strand.
CCCTGCCCGAGGCAAACGCGATCCAGGTTGCCAACCACGTTTACGAAGCGGTCGAGCAGATGAGCAAGGACTTCCCGGAGGGCCTGAAATACTCGATCCGGTACGATACGACAAAGTTTGTCCGGGAATCGATATCGTCGGTCTATGAGACCCTTTTCGAGGCCGCCATCCTGGTCCTGATCGTTATCATGGTGTTTCTGCAAAGCACCCGGGCGCTTCTCGTTCCCGCCACCACCGTGCCCGTGACGATCGTCGGGGCCTTCGGCGCCATGTATGCCATGGGCTTTACCATAAACCTCATGACCCTTTTCGCCCTTGTCCTTGCCATCGGGATCGTGGTCGATGACGCGATCGTCATCGTCGAGAACAGCGCCTATTACATAGAGCGGGGTTTGAGCCCCAAAGACGCCGCCATCAAGGCCATGTCGGAGCTTACCGGGCCGGTGATGGGCATAACCACAGCACTGATCGCGGTGTTCCTGCCCGCGGCGTTTCTCCCGGGGATAACGGGGCAGATATACCGCCAATTCGCCCTTGTCATCGCCGCAACATCCGTCATCAGCGCCATCAACGCCCTGACCCTCAAGCCTGCGCAGTGTGCCCTGTGGCTCAAGACACGATCGGACAAGGAACCGGGCTGGTTTTACCGGGGATTCAACCGGGCCTTCATTGCCGTCAAGGTGCCCTATATGGGAGTTGTAACGTGGATGGCGAAGCGACCCTGGCCCATGGTGGCCGTGTTCTTCATCATCATCGGCCTTGCTGCGTGGCAGTTCATTCGTGTGCCGACGGGTTTTCTTCCCACGGAAGACCAGGGTTATGCGGTATTGTTCGCCCGCCTGCCCGACGGTGCCGCCCAGCCGCGGGCCCGGGTGGTTTCCGAGAAGATGGGCACCGTGCTCCGAAATACCCCGGGTATAGCCAGCTGGGTCACCATCGGCGGCTACTCTTTCCTCGACGGGGCGAACATCTCGACAGTTTCCAGTACCTTCATCATATACGAGGACTGGAAAAAACGCGGTTCGGCATTGAGCCAGGATAAACTCATCGCGCAGCTGAACAGGGACATGGCCCGGATAGAGGAGGCGGATATTTTTGTCATAATCCCACCGTCCATCCGCGGTCTCGGCCAGGCCGGCGGCTTCCAGATGGTTGTCGAAGACAGAAAGAGCCTCGGGTTCGAAGCGCTTCAGAAGGCGGCGAATGATCTCGTCGACGCGGCGCGGAAAGACCGGAACATACGAGGCCTGACGACAACATTCGACGTCAGAAGCCCGCAGCTTTATCTCGACATAGACAGGACGAAAGCGCAGTCCTTCCAGGTCCCCCTCAACAACGTCTTCGAAACTCTCCGCGGCTATCTCGGTTCGTCTTTCGTCAACCTCTTCAATAAGTTCAACCAGGTGTACCAGGTGTACATACAGGCAGGAGACAGGCACCGGTTGACGCCTGAGAACATAAAGAACCTTTACACCCGGAACACGCAGGGCGCGATGGTACCGCTTGGCAGCATCCTCGAGGTAAAGTACGTTCAAGGACCGGAGCTCGTCACCCGCTATAACCTTTACCCGGCCGCGACCATTTTTGGCTCTGCGGCCCCGGGGTTCAGTTCAGGCCAGGCCCTGGACCTCATGGAAAAGTTGGCGGGTGACACCCTTCCTTACGGCGTCGGGTATGACTGGACGGCGACGAGCTACCAGGAGCGCGGGGTCGGGTACGAGGCGTATTTCATATATTTCCTCTCGATAACCCTCGTTTTTATGGCGCTTGCGGCCCTGTACGAGAGCTGGGCGTCGCCGATGGCTGTCATCCTGGCCGTTCCCATGGCGCTCGTCGGCGTCCTTCTTGCAATTATGATCAGGGGCTTCGACAACAATCTTTATACACAGATCGGCCTCGTCCTCATGATCGCCCTTGCCAGCAAGAACGCCATCCTGGTCGTGGAATTCGCCCGGGACCTTCAAAAGGAAGGCATGCCGCTCGTCGAGGCGGCGATCGAGGCGACCAGCAGACGGTTTCGCCCCATCATGATGACATCGATCGCCTTTATCCTGGGGGTCACCCCCCTGCTCTTCGCGCGCGGGGCCGGCGCGGCGAGCCAGGAAGCGATCGGCACCGTCGTGTTCGGCGGGATGATAGCATCGACCCTTTTTGCCATGCCGTTCGTCCCGGTGTTTTATATAGCCATTGAGCGATTGACTGCCCGCCGGGGCAAAAACAAGATGTGAGCGTTAGAAACGCGTGGAATATCCGAGCCAGAGAAAGAATGCGATGGCTGCAATATGCAGTATCCACCAGTTCACCGAGAATATCCTGAATAGACCCATATCAGCTCCTCAAAAGATGTCCGGCATAATAGACTGCAGCCACCGAAACCAGGTGGACCCACCACCAGCCGAGGTTGGGATAGCGGTACGATATGCCTTTCTTTTCGACGGCCTTGTTGTAGCCGAAAACCTCGCAATCGAACAGTGCCTTCCCGACAAAGAACTTGCCCCATAATATGAGGATATCGGGAAGGGTCGTCTTGAGAAGTATGCCGGCCGGCGTCAGCGGCGCCGGCAGGTGCGCAAGGCTGAAGTGAGCCATCGTCACCGTCCCTATGATCGTGATGAACCCGTTGACGACATATCCGTAATGGATCGTTTCCTTCCGCAGGAAAAGCAGGGGAACGATGATAATACTCACGATACCGGTCACGAAGTTGGTAAGAAATGACATGTTCTCTGTAAAAGGGTGGATGCGCATGTGAAGGAGGAAACCGCCAAGGGCCATAACGACAAGCGCGGTCAGGCAGAGGGACCTTATATAACTTCTTACCGTCATACTATTCCCCCTTTCCTGCCCATCACTGACCCCCCGGGATCACGGTAATAAACTATACGGTTCGGACCGCTCGACCCATTCGCTTGAAGGATGCTCCGCTTTCAGTTTGTTATGGATGGCCTTCAGGTGCTGCGTATCGTGCGTGATCTCGAAATTGGCAACCCCGTGCCAGTATATCGCTTCGGGAACGGCCCTGGATCCAGAATATTCCCTCATCAGATTTTCTGCAAGATTAATCGCCTCACGGTATTCCTTTGCATCGAATTTCGCCTTGAGCATCCCGAGAAGCAAAGAGGGGATGAATTCTTTCGGGGGAATAAAACCGACCGTGCGGTTATGTTCTTTGCCGTTCTCGTCGAGAATTATGACAACCGGGGTCCACTGGATAGTGAAATCGTCTGCATACGGCTTCGCATCGGCGAGCATCTGGACGGGGACCAGGTTCGTATTGATAAAATCGGCCACTTTTTGATCGGGGTACGTAACTGCACCCATCTGTTTGCACCCGATTCAGACCGGGCTGAAAAAGTCGAGCAATACGAGTTTCTTTTCTTCCTTTGCCCGGCGAAGGGCATCCTCCAAACTACGCAGCCATCGGACCTCTGCCATAACTGCCTCCTTGATCGTATTTTGAAAAATATAATGATTTTCCCGAGGCGAGGCAAGGCGATAAGATAAGGATCGAGGTTCGGGGTCCCGGGTATCAGGAGTTGATGGCATGATATACCACTACCACCGCCGTCATCCCGGTGCTTGACACCGGGATCCAGTGTCTTTGCTTTTTCTTCTTTATTTCAGACCTGAATTGCTTCATGGCTTCTTTCATAACATTCAGACAGACAACGAAGAGGCAAAACCTTGGATCCCGGTGTCAAGCACCGGGATGACGATATCTGTTACTGGAAAAGATTCAATCCACTATGTGTAGTCGTTTATTGTGTATATAACCCCCGGGGTTCCAGGTCAGCGAGACGTAAGGCTCGGGTCGCGAGATGGTAATAATCCTCTGTTATCAACTATCCGTGGATGATAGCTGTTGACTTAATTCGGGACAACCTTACATTTATTTCTGGAATCGCTCTTTCCGGAAGAGCGCTTTTGATGCTTAAGAACGAAAGGAGGATTTATGAGAAAATTATGTCTTTTTTCAGTGGTCGCCCTTCTGGTCCTTGCGGTCCTTGCCGGATGCCAGACACCGGCGGGAAGGTCATCAGGTGAGGTTGTGGATGATGCCGCGATAACGACCGAGGTAAAGGCAAAGCTCCTGGAAGATGACGTCACACGGGGCATTGCTATTACAGTGCAGACATTTGAAGGTACTGTGACCCTGATCGGGGCCGTGGACACCCGTGAGCAGATAAACAGGGCGTCCCAAATCGCGCGCAGCGTCAAAGGCGTCCGGAAGGTGGACAACCGGCTTCAGCTGAAAGCTGCGAAGTAAAAATACCGGGACCTATTTTTTCAGCAGGAGATAGAGCTCGTCGGCAAAGGCATCCCTGGCCGACGGGCCTTTTCCGGCATCGGTAAAATCGGGCTCATTGAAACGGGCCAGCAGCTCCTGAAAGGTCCCCTGCCCCTTGACCCACCCCAAAAGGCGCAGGAAATCCTCTTCAACGGAGAAATCGTTGTTTCCCAGGATAAATCCTTTACACTTTTTGCAAATATACGCCTCGAGCGAGTACGTATTTATATGATTGTCCGGGTCATAATCATGCCAGCACTTACCCATCGCTTCCGTGATAAACCTGTCCCTTTCCTCATTCATAGTAAACCTCCACTCGCACTATATCATGATTCAGGGTAATAGGTAAGAGGTAATGGTAATGGGTACCAGGACACTGTCGTCATTCCCGCGAAATGGGAATCTAGTGTCTTTATCTATTTAATCTTTTATAGGTTTATAATATTGACCTTTTTCTGTAAGGCACCCTGCCGCTGATCTACCACACAAGATGCATGCACGTTTCCAGCATTACCAAAAAAATAACTTAAAGACACTGGATTCCCGCTTCGCGGGAATGACGGAAGGTCTCGTTGCACTTTCCCTCACCCATTACCCATTACCTCTTACCCATTACCTATTACACATTATCTATTACACATTACCTATTTTTTTACCATACCCCGCCGGGATATCCCCACCATATCGGCCCCGGGTACGGAGGCGGATAATAGTAGTACACAGCTGCCGGCCTCCTGGGCTCGAGGTAGATCTGCACGATCCTGAATACAGGAAAGACGTATTCCATCTCGTCGACCTTTCCCGCCATTATACCCGTGAAGGTGCCTGCGATCGTGACCCTGCGGTTCTTCTGATAGATGAGGGGATCGAGGACGCCCATCTCCCGGGGGTAAAGGGCGAGAAAACGTTGACTGGACAGCGGGGTGTCCTGCGGGTATCCAAAGCTGTCCACCGGGACGAAAAGGGCCTCTATCTCGGAGCCTTCCGGCTTCAATGTCGTGCGGGCGATCAGACCGCCGAGGATGAACAACTGGCCACGGTACATGTCCGGGTTTTGGACAAGCGACGGGAGGGATGGATTTTTGGTTGCCTGCTGCATGTAGTCCGGGCGTATGGCCGACGTACACGCAACAAGGCTGAGAACCAAGAGCGCCACGGCGATGAGCTTCACGGGTCATCCTCCTTCACATAGTTTAACATACGACCAGGAAGACTAATGTGCAAGAAGCTATTTTCCGGTTACTTCATCACCCCCGGCATGATCTGCTGAAACCCCATCGCCCCCTCCCGGCTGCTGGCTCACCTTGAAGATGTAGGGGACCGTTGTCACAGGGTCCTTGCCGGGCTGCGTGATGTGGACGATGGCCTTGTCGGGGAACTTGACCGGCTGCCCCTTCGGGACCAGGTATTTCGCACCGAGCTCGCGGGGACCCCCCGTCGCCTTGTCGAAACCTAAAGCCTGCCATGCGGAGCCCTCGCCGCCGGGGCCAAAGACACTCAAGGGCATGGTGCCGGACTTCGACCAGCCGCCGCTCGTGTGGCTCGTCTGCCGGTTGTTGACGTACGTGGTCCTCGACCAGCTCACCGAGAGCTGCCACTTCCCCCAGAGCTGGTAGACGACGTACTCGCTGGGGAGTATCGTGGTGCAGTCATCGTCCCTGTGGAGGGTCATGCTGTGGATCGTGGGCTTGCCGTCCCCGTCCTTGATGCCCGCGGCAAGGAGGAAGCCCTCCTCCGTCTGCTTTCCTGCTATGGATATGGATGTATTGGATGGCGCGTCGCTGAAGGCCTGCATGTTCTCGAACGGGTTCCTGCCAAGGGGCGGGCTGTCGGAGCCGGGCCCCATGCTCCCCGGGGAAGAGTCCCTGCCTCCCCCGAAAAAGCCCCCGAGGACGCCGCCGAGGACGTTCTTTGCCACATCGGCTGCCGTACCGGATGCACTGCTGCCGTACTTGGACTGGGGGCCGATGATGACGGGCTGGAAGGGGGTGGTGGGACATTCCCCCGGCGGCTGGGAAGGAACACCTGAACAGGCATCTTCACATCTTTTAAGTTCTTTTTCCAGCGCTATCCTCTTTGTCCTCAAAGCCCGGATCTCTTTTGACAGTACATTGAAATCGATAACGGACGCGGTGTCGTCCTGGTATGCCTTCTGCTTTGCCTTGATCTCCTCCACGACAGCGGTCAATCTCTGTAATTCCTGTTCGCAGGGCGGGCACGTCCGTACCGGGGCGGATGGTTCAGGCCATAATGGGGGTACCGGGTATAGGTCCGGGAAGTCCGGGATCGGGTTTCTGTTCCGCCGGGAAGCGCTGGTTTCGGCACCGGGTCAGCCTGTCCGGGGCCCGGTCCTGCCTTCGGCGGTGCCGGCTCCGGTGTGTGGGCACCTTCGGAGGGGTGGCTTTGCGGCTGCGGCCCTGTCTTGGGAATGGAAAGCCCGGTCTTTGGCGGGATCGCCTGCGGTCCGGGAGTTGCCGGTTTCGGCGTCGTTCCGGCCTGGGGTTTCGGAAGCGGTTCGCGGGGTACCTGCTCGGGGCCCGGTCCTGCCTTGGGAGGCACTGGTTCGGGGGCGGGCACTTTCGGAGGGGTGCTTTGCGGCGCGGGCATCTGCCCGGCCGGAGGTTCCGCCTTTGGTACCTGCGGTTCGGGGGCCCGCGGAACGGGAGCGGGTATTCCCGAGCATTTTTTCTTCACATAACTTGAGGTCCCTTTCCCGTATCCTTCGCTTCTCCTGCAACCCGGCGACCTCGGCCTTCAGGGTGTTCCATTCCCTGAGAGATTGCGATTCATACTGCTTTTTCTGCTTCGCAGCGATCTCGTTCACAAGGGCGGTCAACCGCTCCAATTCCGGTGTACAGGGCGGGCACGTACGGGCCGGAGGGGGGACTATTGACGGCGGCGGTTCACACGCGGTTTCGCACTCCTTCAGTTCCGCCCTGTCCTTGGCTTCGACTGCCTTTAAGTTCTCGAGGTAGGATGCCGTATCGGCGATGTCTTTTTGAATATCTCGAATTTCTTGCCGGGATTCCCTGATGTCCGATTCAAGCAGGCCTGCGGATTGCGGTCCCGGGTCTTTGCCGTCCGTGAGATATGTGTACCATGCCTCTTCCGCACGCAGTTCGGCCCTCAATTTTTCCTGTATGCTCTGGTAGTATTCTATCTTAAGCAGGGTCCTTTTGAGTCTCTCGGCTTTCTCTATGCAGGGCGGACACGTGGTTTTCACAGGGCCCGGGACCACCGGCGGCTCAGGTTTCGCGGGCCTTGGCCTCACGGGTTTTTGCGGCGGTGTGATCGACGGGGGCCCGTCCGTGCACGAAGCCTCGCATTTCTTAAGTTCAGCCGCCAATTTTTCCTCTTTCTGCCTGAGTCTCGACAATTTTTCTTCTGTGTAGCGGATGTCGTCTTGTATCTCTTTAAGGTTGTTTTTAGATTCTTTGACCTCACCTTTCATAATTACCCCAAGCATAAGATCGCCGGGTTTGCCCTTCGTGAGATGATCAAGCCATGCTTCTTCCAGGCGCATCTCGGCCCGGAATTCGTCGACCAATTTTTCGTTGTACTCTATGTCGAGCCGGATATCGGCAAGCAGCTGCGCCATTTCTTTGCAGGGCGGGCATGACGTTTTCGGCTGGACAGGCGTCACCGGGGGCTTTGGTTTGGGCGGCCTCGGCCGCTCGGGTTTGGGGGGAGCAGTTTCAGGCCCGGGAATGGCCGGGGGCATTGCCGCGGGTTTTTCCTGGCATTTTTTCTCGCATTCCTTCAGTTTTTTTTCTGCGTCGTCTTTTATTTTTTTGTAGCGGGCAACTTCTTTATCCACGTCCGGTTTGCGCTTCAATCTCTTTTTGTATACGTCTATTTTTTTCCGGGCTGTGCTTATCTCATAGTCATAATCATATAATGCCGCGCCTGCACCCGCTGCCTTTTTATACATTTCCAGGTCATTCAGCCGCTTGTACTCGGCATCCATCTGGCGTTTGTATTCTTCCAGTTCCTCTAAGTCCTTCAAGGCCTCGTTAAGCCGGGACGTCGCGGCCTTCAGATCCTCTGCTTCTGTCCTGCAGGCGGGACACGTGGTCAATGGCGGAGAATCCGGTTTCCCGGGAGGATCTCCCGGCTTCGATGGCGGAACGCCCGGGCTGCACTGTTTCTCGCATTCTTTGAGGTCCTTCACCAGTTTTGCCGCTGCCTTTTCAAGGTCCGCCTTTTTTGCCTTGTTTTCTTCAAGCGCTACCTTATCTGCGTACAGTTCCCGTTCGAGCCGCATGATAGTTGTTGTCATCTCTTCCAGGGCGAACCGGTACCAGCCTCCCTCTTTGTCAACCCTTTGCGAATAGAGCCCGGCCATGCTCAGGTGGTTCGTCATCCTCACTTCCTGGTTCGTAATGGCCTTCGTGACTATGTTTATCTCTTTTTCGAGGAATGCTATTTCCCGTGCGGCGATCTGCATCTCCCTCTTCGTTGTGTCAATATCCGCTGCGATGTTCCGGCAGCGCGGGCATGTGACCGTCGGTTTCAGAGGGGGCAGCGGACCTTTTCTCTCCTTGCAATACTCCTCGCATGTCTTCAGGTCCCACTCGGCAGATTCTTTGTCAAAATCGAGTTGATTCAGGCGTCTCCTCAAGCGGGCGGCTTCGGCCTCTTTCGCCTTGATCTTATCAACTTTTTCTTTCAGTTCTTTAATCTCTTTATCCAGCCGGGCATCGTCGATCCCCGGATAATTTTTTCTCTGCTCCTGCCAGATCTTGAGCTTGCCTTCTTCAACCATGAGGGGTGAAGCCGACAGTTCCGCCTCCAGGGCCTGCAGCTGAGTCATGGTATTATCCCGGTTCTCCGAGATATCCTTGAGAAGCTCAACAAATTTCTGGCATTCGGGACAGTCGGTCCGGGAAGGTATATCGGGAAAAGCCACCAGGGGAAAAACCAAAACGAACATGAAAGAAAACATAATGGCACGATTCAAGAACCGGTCAAACATGGTCGCCTCGCTTTCGATCAAATTGCGGTTGATAAGCGCCATGGTAGCACATAATCAAAAAAATGCACATCAGGAAAAAACACTTTTTCGATGGGGTGGTTAAATTATCGAGATATTCCCGGACGGGGGCCTTTATCCAACTTCGGGGCGGCGCGGCGTGATGTCGGAGCCCAGGTAAAATTGCCGGATAGGCCGGTTGAATGCAAAACCGATCGCCAGCAGTGCGCATATCACAAAAATAAAGGAAAAAAGCATTGCGATGTTCTTCCCGGTAAGGTCGATAATGATGCCGCCCAATACGAAGGACAACGGGGCGAGGCCGCCGTTGATCGAATCCAGGGTCCCGAAAACCCTGCCCCGTAAGTTCTCGGGGATCACCTTCTGTTTGAGGGATGTATTGATGAGCCGGGAGATGGCCATGCACCCGGAGAGGAGCGACAGGAGCAAAAAAACGGACACGACGCCTGTTGTCAGCGAAAGGAGAAGGAACAAAAGTGCTTCAGCGAAAAATATCGCGCATATCACGATATAATTCTGTTTTTCCGTCGTGTTGAACTGGCCGAAAATGAAATACGCCGCAATGGAGCTCAAGGTGAGCAGGCTCAGCAAATAACCGTAGTAGGTGCTTTTCAGGTGAAGTATATCCTCGACCAGGAAAGGCAGGGAGAGCATGACCATCGGAAAGAGGAGGTTAGATAAAGCATAGATGATCGTCTGGTTCCTGAGCCCCCTGTTCGCCCAGATGAAAACGAAACCCTCCTTCGTTTCCCCGAGAAAACGCCTGTAAGAGAACTGCGCCCCGTTCGGCGGCGGACCGTGTTCGATCTTTATGAACAGGCTCGCGATGGCCGCGGCGAGGTACGATATGCCGTTGATAAGAAATGCCAGTGCGCCGCCCAGGAATGTAAAGAATATGCCGCCAAGCGCGTTGCCCGCCATCGCCAGGACGCCTGACGAACCCTGGAATAGCGCGTTGCCCTTCTGGATCTTTTCCTTCGTGATTATTTCGGGGACGATGGAGTACAGCGCCGAGTTAAAAGCGGAATCAATGATACCCACGAGCATCGTCACAAAAAATACAGCATAGACGGTCACCGGGAAAGGAGCGAGGCGAAAACCGGCTATAGCACCATCAAACAGTGTGAGACGGGTGAAACAGTTCAGGCCGGCGACAAACAGGAGGACCATGAGCACGCCGCGCAAAAGATCACACCACACGATCACCTTTTTCCTGCTCGACCTGTCAACGAGGGTACCGGCAAACGGCCCGAGCAAAACCCACGGCAGGAACGCAAGCAGTTCAACGATGCCGATAATGGTTGCGGAACCGGTCAACTGCTTCAGGTACAGGACAAGGACGACCGAATAGAGTGCGCTGCCGGTAAAAGACAGGCATTGCCCGGCAAAGACCAGGGTAAAGTTCCTGTTGAACAATCTATAAGAGGTCATGATCTCTTTTCGAGGCAGTGCCCCGGCAGTCCCGCGGGGGACAACGGGCTTTTACATCTGCCGGGCCCGTGTACCGCATGACTTGGGAACATCGCCGGGATACGCTGTCCTGTGCGCCAGGAACCTCCTGGCTATGAGCTCCGCGATCTCCCTGTTCTCATCCATCAGTCTGCGCAGGTGCACCTGTGCGTTGCAGAAAGATTCCATAACGTCGGTGTCGGTCACGGGCTGGAGGGCACAATATTCCCCGCAGATGGGAAAAGCCGGACAGTCCTTGCATTTTTGATCGTAATACGAATTCGGCGCCTCGCATTGCCCGATCACCTTCATGGCTCCGTCCATGACTGAAGGCAGGTCCTCCGCCTTCGCGATAGGACCGGTGACACCGGTAAAGAAACTGCAGGGATAGACGAGCCCGTCGAGGTCCACGTATGCGGACCACAGTCCGGCCATGCATTTTTGCGGGCGCGGCGCCGGGTTATAGCTCCGGCCGCAAATGACGTTGTTATAATAAAAGGCGAATTTGTTGAGCCCGACATTGTCCCGCGTGGCGAAATCAAACTGGGAAGCCAGGAACGCCGCCTCGAACTCGGCCTCGGCGCGCAGCGACGGCGGGATCTGCGACACCGTATGTCCCCTGCCCTGGCTTGAGACACAGTTCACGCGATAGAACCGGACACCATGGCGGGCAAAAAACTCCACGGTGGACGGCAGGGTCTTGAGGGACTCCACCGTTCCCACGACAAGCGCCGTAACAGGGAACCCGTTCTCGAACAACGTAACGATGTTGTCCCTTCGCCTCATCGATGATATCTTCGGATCGTCGAGTTCCCCGTCGTAATGGACGGAGAAATGAACATCGTGCTTTTTGAAGAGTTCGATTACCGCCGGGTTCAGGATGGAAATATTGGTCTGAATTGAATACTCGAGTGTTTTCCCCGATCCATCGAGGTACGGGTCAACGATACCGAAAAACGTTTCATACCAGTCAGCCCGGGCCAGCAGGGGCTCGCCCCCGGAGAAGACCATTCCCATATCGGCGGTACTGAAGTCGAGAAGTTTTATGAGTGTTTCGGCGGTCTTCTCAGGATCGACAATTGTCGTCCGCTCTCCCGGCGGCGACGCGGTAACATTGCAGGCATCCTGAAAGCAGTAGTCGCAGGAAAGGTTGCAGGCCGTGGTCAACTGAAATGTCACGCCCCGAAGATCGCTGAAGATGGGAGATTCTATTGTCATTTACGTATCCTTGAGAATTCTTGCATGGGACCGGCGATCTGCCCGGACAAGCCCGCCGGGCGTAAAACCGGGCTGTGTGGTCAAATTTTGAGGCACAGTACCGTAACCGGCATTCGGATATGAGTCCCGGACGCTTAAAACAGCCGCCATGGATAATTTCTTCAAGGCCGCGGCGATAACGCAGCGGTGCATGAGGAGATTATCTGTTCGGGCAATAATTAGAATAAATGCAGCAGCACCCGCAGTCGTCTTCTTCCGGCAGGGGGGAGATCGATGCGCGCATTGTGCCCAGCATTTCGTTGATTGTCTCTCTCGATGAGCTCAGGTCAAGAGCTACAAATTCCTCGGCTAAATGTTCGGGGACATCATAGAACCGGCCACTTCTGTTCATTAGCAGCATGATTAACTCCTGTACAACCTGTATTTGTGATAACTGCTGGGCAAATTGTATAACAACAATCCGGAAGATTGCAAGGCAATAAGCAAGGCTAAAACACGGGTATCGTTCGGTTAATTAGCGATATAATTATATACTTCTAATACATTCTTTGGTGAGTCCTGCTTGACGGCCTCCATATTGTCCCCCCCCTTGACCAGGAGGTCAAAGAACATCTTTTCGATGCCCGTGAATATGAAGCACGTATCGATATCCTCCCTGTTGAGGACCATGGTCTTCGCGGCGTCGGAGTACATAAGCCATTTCTGATCGTCGGCCTGAGGTTTTATACCGGTTTTCAGGGTGAGCGGCTGCAATCTCGATATGAAGTTATTCAGGCATCCGCCAAAGCAGGATAACCTGAAATACCTGCACGACGAGCACGGCTCAATGGTGATGTTGTTTTCAAGGAGTTTGTGGAGCCTCATAAAATATGCCTGGAAATCCTGGCCGGTCGTGTACCGGGAGAACGGGACCTGGAAGCTTGCCGTGCCGAAACAGCTGCTCACCATCTTCCCCGGCATGTAATCCGAAGGGGGCGCGCAGGACGTCAGCATGTCTTTCCCGAAATTCCTTTTCCACAGGGCGATGGTGGCGTCGTCGAGCTGGCACAGGGGAATGCTCGTGCAGTCTTCCGCCAGGTTAATGCCAGCTTTGAACAACTTCCGGGCAACCCGTTGCAGGTCCTCGTTGAACTTCTTCTTCTCTTCAGTGAATTCGATAAATTTATTGCTCCGCTCGCAATCGGGCGAGGCGATGCCAAACCTGAGAAAGCGTTTCAAATTGTATCGATCTATCGCCTCTATCCATGTATCGATCTCTTCGGATGTAATGTCCCCGGTGTAGGTCACCCCGAGTGTGACATATTTGCCCAGGGTCTTCAAAAAATAGTCCAGGTCTGCCTCCGGCCGGGTTGAAAATTTCCTGGCCGCATAATTGACGACATACCTCGCGGAGGAAAATTGCGTGAGCCGCTCCGTTATTTCCCTGTCGACAAACCCGTGCGTCAGGACGAAGAAATTGTTGAACAACCTGTCCGCCTCGGTCATCAGCGCGATAAAGTCGGGGTGCAGGGTCGGTTCTCCGCCGAAGATGCGTATGAACGAATACCCGGAGCTTTTCAAGAATTGCAGGATTTCCTTGAATTCATCGACCCCCATACAGGAGGTGCTGTCCGAAAACGGTTTTGCAAAACAATAGTCGCAGTTGCAGTTGCATTGATAATTGATTATGACGTTCAAAACGATTTCCTTTCGTGCGCCGGTTCACATATGCTGCCATTTATGTACCATTCATCGCCGCTGCCGGGCAAGGGCAATAACGTGAAAACCCTGGATGTGAATTGTTCGTCGGGACCGTCGGGCCTTTCGGCTCCGGCCGCGTGTATTATATTACTCGTAGGAAAAAGGTCATTTTTCCGGGCCTTGTTCCGGCAATACATTGCTTCAAAAAGATAAGGTCGTGATAAGCATGTTCGATGGACCTGAAGGAACCGTGAACGACGGCCTGAGGCTTGAAGGCGACAGCATGGGAAAGGTCTGGGTACCGGCCGACCGCCTGTGGGGGGCCGGCACCCAGCGCGCCCTCAAGCACTTCAGGATCGGCACCGACGTAAACCCCCCGGAGCTCATCAGGGCCCTCGTCATCGTGAAAGAGGCTTCGGCCATGGCCAACCGGGAATTGCTCAAGCTTGACGAAGAACGGGCGAGCGCCATCATAGAGGCCGCCCGCGAAGCTGTCTCGGGCAAACTGGACGGCCATTTCCCTTTGCCCGTCTGGCTGAGCGGAAGCGGCACGCAATTGAATATGAATGTCAACGAGGTCCTTGCGAACCGGGCCATAGAACTGATGGGCGGGATCAAAGGGACCAGGTCGCCGGTCCATCCCAACGATCATGTCAACATGTCGCAGTCGACGAACGATGTCTTCCCGACGGCCATGAACATTGCGGCCCTGACCGCTATCCGGGACCATCTCGGACCGGCTGTCCGGAAACTGGCGGACGGCCTTGAAGAAAAGGCGAAGGCATGGGCCGGCATCACGAAGATCGGCAGGACGCACCTCATGGATGCGGTGCCGCTCACCCTGGGCCAGGAGTTCTCCGGGTACGCCGCCATGATCGGCGACGATCTCGCGAGGCTCGACGCCGTACTTCCCGGACTTTATCACCTTGCCATCGGCGGTACGGCAGTGGGTACCGGCATAACAGCGGAAAAGGGGTTCGGGGACGCAGCCGTGCGCCATATTGCCGGGATCACGGGCCTTCCGGTTTCCCCTGCTCCGAACAGGTTTGCCGTGCAGGGCGCCCACGATGCGATGGTCATGGTGAGTGCTGCCCTGAAAGGCATGGCCGTTTCCCTTTTCAAGATAGCCAACGACATCCGGCTTCTCGCCTCCGGGCCCGACGCGGGTATCCGCGAGCTTATTCTCCCCGCTAACGAACCGGGGTCCTCCATCATGCCCGGCAAGGTAAACCCGACCCAATGCGAGGCAATGACCATGGTGGCCGTGCAGGTGATGGGCTATGACCTGGCGGTGGCTTTCGCCGGCGCCGGCGGCTACCTGGAGATGAACGCATACAAGCCGCTCATTGCATTCAATGTCATCCAATCGATCCGGCTTATCTCGGATGCCTGCAATTCATTCGAGACATTCCTTGTTGCGGGACTCAAACCGGATAGAAAAAAAATAGATGACTATGTGAATCGCTCACTGATGCTCGTGACGGCCCTCGTACCGGTCATCGGTTACGACAGGGCCGCCCGGGTGGTTGACCTGGCTGTCGCCGAAGGCCTTACACTCAAGGATGCGGCCCTGAAGCTCGGCTGCATTTCGGCCGAAGAGTTCGATCGCGTTGTCGATCCTTACAGACTGGCACATGACAACGCGTGACGTGGTGGAGGTATTCATCCCATGATCTTCGATTATGACATAGTGATCGCCGGCGCGGGGCTCGCGGGTTTGCGGGCCGCGGTGGAGGCCGTGGGAGGGGCCCGCGTCGCAGTCGTATCCAAGGTCCTGCCCACACGCTCCCATTCAGGGGCAGCCCAGGGAGGGATCACCGCCGCGCTCGGCAACGAGGAGGAGGACCGCTGGGAATGGCACCTGTTCGATACCGTCAAGGGCGGTGATTACTTAAGCGACCAGGACGCCGTCGAGATCATGGTGAGGGACGCGCCGCGGGCGATCTACGAACTGGAACACATGGGGGTCCCCTTCAGCCGCACAAAGGACGGCAAGATAGCCCAGAGGAACTTCGGGGGCCACACGAGGGATTTCGGCAAGGCGCCTGTGAAGCGCGCCTGCCATGCGGCGGACCACACCGGGAGGGTGGTCCTCGATACGCTCTACGACCAGGCCCTCCGGCAGAACGTGAGATTCTACGCGGAGCATCATGTCCTGTCCCTCGTTTTCCGCGATGGGCGGTGCGCGGGTGTCGTGACGTACGAACTCGCCACGGGCGAGGTGAATTTCCTGCGGGCAAAAATAGTCCTGCTTGCGACCGGCGGCTGCGGCAAGATCTATCAAACGACATCAAATGGTTTTGCCACCACCGGCGAGATCCTGAACCTCGCCTACCGGGAAGGCGTCCCGCTCCAGGATATGGAGTTCGTCCAGTTTCACCCGACCGGCCTGTTCCCGCTCGGCATCCTCGTCAGTGAAGCCGCGCGGGGCGAAGGAGGGGTCCTGCGCAATAACGCGGGGGAGGCCTTCATGGAACGGTATGCGCCGAAGATCAGGGACCTGGCAGCCCGCGACGTTGTCTCCCGGGCGATCCTGAGCGAGGTCCGCGCGGGGCGCGGCATCGGGGGAAAGCCGTATGTTCACCTCGATCTAACCCACCTGGGGGAACAGAAGATAACCGAGAAACTCTGGGAGATCACCTCGTTCGCGCGGACCTACCTCGGCATCGACGCCGTCACGCAGCCCATTCCCGTTGCACCCACCTGCCATTACCTGATGGGCGGGATCCCGACGGACTTAGACGGCAGGGTCCTTGCCGATGAAAAAGGCCGGACCGTCCCCGGGCTCTATGCGGCGGGCGAATGTGCCTGCGTGTCCATACACGGCGCAAACCGGCTCGGGTGCAACTCGCTCCTCGACCTCGTCGTCTTCGGCAGGCGCAGCGGAAAAGCGATGAAAGACGAGCTGCCGGGGATGGTTTCCGTGCCGGGCCCCGACCCGGCCGAGATCGTCAAAGAAATGCTTGCGTCACTCCTCGAAAGGGAAGGAACGGAAAGATCCCACGTGATACGGCAGGAAATGCAGGCCCTCATGACGGAACGCGCCTCCGTCTTTCGCACGGGGGAAGGTTTGAAACAGGGATTGGATTCCATCAGGTCTCTGAAGGAAAGATACCTTCACCTGCCGGTGACGAACAGGGCGGGGCCGTTCAATTATGACCTCATGGAAACGATCGAGCTAGGCCATCAACTGGAGCTCTGCGAGGTGATCCTCACGAGTGCGCTCAACCGGAGAGAGAGCCGCGGCGCCCACTACCGGGAAGATTTTCCCGAAAGGGACGACCGGAACTATGTGAAGCACACCCTCGCATTCGATGCGCCCGGGGGGCCGCGGATAGAATATAAACCGGCGGTGATAACCAGGTTCCAGCCAGAGGTGAGAGTGTACTGATGACGGGAGGTGTCCGTGGCTATAAGGCTCAAGGTCTTTCGCTTCGATCCGGCAAAGGATGAAAAGCCGTATTACAAGGACTATGAGGTCGACGCCGAACCCACGGACCGGCTTCTCGATTGCCTGAACCGTGTCCGCTGGGAGAAGGACCCTGGCCTTTCCTTCCGCATGTCGTGCGGCCACGGCATCTGCGGGTCGGACGGCATGCGTATTGACGGGATGTGCGGGCTTCCCTGCCAGAGGCTCGTCAAGTCGCTCGGGCCCGAGGTGCTCATCGAGCCCCTGCCCGTGTTCAGGGTGATCAAGGACCTCGTCGTTGACCTCGAGCCGTTCTTCGAAAGATACCGTTCGATAAGGCCATACCTCATCGCCGCCGAACCGCCCGGCGACGAACGCAGGCAATCACCGGACGAGGCCCGCCTGCTGGAAACGTCGGTGCGCTGCATCCTGTGTGCCTGCTGCACCGCGTCATGCCCGGTGAACCAGGACCCGCAGACCACGGACTACGTGGGGCCCGCCGCCCTGGTCCGGGCCTTTCGTTATCTTTTCGACTCGCGGGACGAGGGCCTCGCGCAGCGCCTGCCCGTTCTCGACAGGAAAGAAGGCGCGTGGGGCTGCCGGACCCTGTGGAAATGCACGGAGGTCTGTCCCCGGAAGATCCCTGTTACGAAGCTGATCGGCCAGATCAAACGGAAGATCTACGAGACGAAAAAATGAAGGGCGAACCGCGGCTTTGCCGGTGGAGAAATGCGACGTGAGTCCGGCTGAATTGAACGTCCGTATCGTTGAAAGAGGAAAAGAGCTTAACGCGGCCCTCAAGGGAGAGAAACCGTCCCTTTTTCAGCGATCACGGTGGGTTGGCACGGTCCTCACCTGGCTTCTCAGACATGATGAACTGCGTGCCGGCGTATTTCGCTTTGTCGATGTATTCCCCGCCCTCGCCACGTCCGCGATGCTGGTCGACCACCTCGAGGACCTCGCAAGGTCCGACGGTTTGCACGCACCCATCCGGTGGGCCGTGCACCGTGCCCTGGCGGGAGACGGGCTTGCGAGGTCCGCCCTCGCCACGACGGTCCGGTACACGATGCGAAAGCTGGGCGAACAATTCATGGTGGGTGAGAACACGGGAGATGCCGTTCGGAGGCTTTCGCATATACGCCGTGAAGGGTGTGCCTTCTCGGTCGATATTCTCGGAGAATCGGTCCTGAGCGAGGCTGAGGCCCGGGAGTACCGTGACCACTACCTCGATCTCATCGGTGCGCTCGCGCAAGCCCAAAGGCACTGGCCGCCCCTTGGCACGAAGGACGATCAGCCTGACCACGACTGGGGATATCACCCGAAAGTAAACATTTCCCTCAAGCCGACATCTCTCTATTCGCAAGCCAGGCCCGTCGATTTCAATAACTCCGTCGAGGCGATGGTCGCACAGATCCGGCCGGTGTACGAAAAACTGCTCGGCAGCGGCGGTTCCCTTTGCATCGACATGGAATCGTACCAGTACAAGGACCTGTCGCTTGAGGTCTACAAACGGCTCAGGGCCGAATATCCCGGTCATCCCCACCTCGCCGTCGCCTTGCAGGCCTACCTTACCGACACGGACAATGACCTTTCCGAATTGCTCGACTGGAGCGACAGGCAGGGACTGCCTGTCTCGATCCGTCTCGTGAAAGGCGCCTACTGGGACCACGAGGTAATGAGGGCCCGCCAGAACGGCTGGGACGTCCCGGTCTACAGGGAGAAGGCGAAGACCGATGCCTCTTTCGAGCGCAACGCGCTGCGCATTCTGTCCCACCCCACCGCCTACCTTGCCTGCGCCTCCCACAATATACGCTCCATCGCCGCAGTGATGGAGGCAGCCAGGTCCCTGGGCGTTCCGGACAACCGCTACGAGTTCCAGATGCTCTACGGCATGGCGGAACCCATCCGGAGGGCCCTCGCACGAATGACCGGCCGGGTGCGGCTTTATTGCCCGTATGGCCGGATCGTGCCCGGGATGGCCTATCTCGTGCGCCGCCTTCTTGAAAATACCGCCAACCAGAGCTTCCTGCGCCTCGCCTTCACACGGGTGAAAGATGTCGACGCCCTCCTTGCAGACCCGGCGGGATTGACGGCTGAAGGCGGGACCGTCCCGGCCGTCTCTACCGGTCCTGCAGCCTTTTCCAACCAGCCGCCGGCCGACTTCACAAAGCGCGAGGAACGCCGCCTCTTCGCCCGGGCGGTGGCACTCGTCCGCCGGGAGTTCGAAAAGCCCTGCCCCCTCTTCATCAACGGCGAGGACAGGGCCACCGGGGATGTACTTCCCTCACTGAACCCGGCCGATCCTGACGAGGTGATCGCCCGTGTCTGCCAGGCGGGACGGGATGATGTGGACGATGCCATCGCGGCGGCGCAAAGCGCCTTCATGCGCTGGCGCGAGACGGAAAGCCCCGTCAGGGCCGGATACCTTACGGCTGCCGCGGCCTGGATGAGAGACCACAGGTACGAACTGGCGGCCCTGCAGGTATGGGAGATCGGCAAACAATGGGGCGAGGCCTCATCCGACGTGGCGGAAGCCATCGACTACCTGGAATATTATGCCCGCGAGATGATACGGCTCGGCGTGCCCCATCCCCTTCCCTCGGTCCCCGGTGAGGTCAATAAGTACCTGTATGAGCCCCGGGGCGTCGCCGCCGTGATCGCGCCGTGGAATTTCCCGCTCGCCATTACGACCGGGATGGTCTCAGCGGCCGTCGTTACCGGGAACTGCGTGGTCTACAAACCCTCTCCCCTTACCCCCGCGGTCGGCCGCAGCCTGGCAGACGCATTCAGGGCCGCCAATCTGCCGGCGGGCGTTTTCAATTTCATCCCCGGCCGCACCGAGGTCATTGCGGAATACGTGATAAACCATCCTTCGATCGCCACCATTGCCTTCACCGGGTCTACGCAAACCGGTCTCAAGATCATAGAGAGCACTGCGATCACCCGGCCCGGGCAGGTATGTGTCAAACGCATGATATGCGAAATGGGCGGAAAAAATGCGATCATCATAGACGACGACGCCGATCTCGATGAGGCGGTACCCGGGGTCCTCGTATCCGCCTTCGGCTTCCAGGGTCAGAAATGCTCCGCCTGCTCGAGGGTCATTGTCCTCGAAACCATATACGATGCCTTTGTCGAGCGCCTGGTCAGCGCGGCCGAATCGCTCCCGCTGGGCCCCGCGAGCGATCCCGCTTTCGTCCTGGGCCCCGTCTGCGACGCCGCCTCCCGGGCGAGGATCTCAGGCTACATCGAGACGGCTGCCCGGGAAGGGAGGGTCCTCTATAAAGGCAGGACGCCGCCTGCCGGCAATTATGTACCCGTTACCATTGTGGGCGATATCGCACCCGGGCATCGGCTCGCCGAGGAAGAGATATTCGGACCGGTCCTCGCCGTCATGAAGGCCAAGACCTTCGGGCAGGCCCTCGACGTTGCCAATTCAACGATGTATGCCCTCACGGGAGGCGTGTTCAGCCGGAATCCGCGCCACCTTGACGAAGCACGGAAAAGATTCCGGACGGGCAATCTCTATCTGAACCGCCATATTACCGGTGCCCTTGTGGGCCGCCAGCCCTTCGGCGGTCTTAAGATGTCCGGACTTGGCACGAAGGCGGGCGGTGAAGGATACCTGCTTCATTTTATGGACCCCCGGGTCATTACGGAAAACACCGCGCGCCGGGGCTTTTCCCCGGAGTTGCTCGACCGGGGACGAAACGGCGAAAGGACGAAACGGTAGCTATGCGGCACAGAAAGGATTATAATTTCTAGATGACACATACAGTCACTCTCATTCCCGGTGACGGCATCGGTCCCGAGGTTTCTGCAGCCGCGCTGCGCGTTATTGAAGCAGCCGGTGTCGATATCGCGTGGGAAAGGTTCGACGTCGGGAACCGCGCCCAGGAATCGTCAGGCTCTTCGCTCCCCGATGAGGTCATCGAATCCATCAGGCGCAATGGCCTTGCCCTCAAAGGCCCGGTCGCCACCGAGATCGGGAAGGGCTTTACGAGCGTCAACGTTCGATTGCGCAAGGCACTCGATCTTTATGCCAATTTACGCCCTGTGCGGAAGCTCCCGGGAGTCGAGACACCCTTTGGCGACCTCAACCTCGTCGTCGTCAGGGAAAACACGGAAGACCTCTATGCGGGCATCGAACACGAGGTCGTGCCGGGGGTCATAGAATCACTGAAGATCATCACCGAAAAAGGGAGCACCCGCATCGCCGCCTTTGCCTTTAATTATGCAAGGACATTGGGACGAAAGAAGGTCACCGCCATTCACAAAGCGAACATTATGAAGATGTCGGACGGGCTGTTCCTGAACTGCTTCAGGCGTGTCGCCGCCGATTACCCGGACATCGAACACGACGAAATGATCGTCGATACCGCGTGTATGAAGCTTGTCATGGACCCGCATCAATTTGACGTCCTCGTGATGGAGAACCTTTACGGGGACATCATTTCCGATCTCGCCGCAGGCCTTGTGGGAGGTCTCGGGGTCGTCCCCGGCGCCAACCTGGGCGAAAAGGCGGCTATTTTCGAGGCCGTACACGGCACGGCGCCGGACATTGCCGGGCAGGGCCTCGCGAACCCCACGGCAATACTCCTGTCCGTCGTCATGATGCTGCGCCACCTCGGGGAAGAAAACGCAGCATCGGGCATCGAAACCGCGTTGAACAAAGTACTCACACAACGGGAAAAGACGACGCCCGACCTTGGAGGCAGGGCTTCGACCACGGAGTTTACAGACGCCGTCATTACGGCCCTTGAACAAACGTAAAACATACGATGGGAGCCTATCGGCGATGAATCGCCACCCGGTGTACCGGCTTGCGGCCATGCGAGAATAGTTGTACACTATCAGGCACAGTTGCTTTTTCAGGAGACTCACATGGCCAAAGCAAAAGACCCGGCCGAAGAGGAACTTGACACGGGAATCTCTAAGCTTTATCCACTCACGAGCGCACCCCAGACCGTAAACAGGGCGGAAGAGGAACCTTTCCGGATCACATCCGGTTGGCTCGAGATCGCGGAACAAGCCGCAGATGCGGGATTCTATGACTGGGACATGGTCACGGAACAGCTCACGTGGTCCCGGGGGATATACCACCTGTTTGGTCTTTCTCCCGATGTAAAAGCAACCTTTGATACGTGGCTTGCGGTGATGCACCCTGACGACCGTGAACCGGCGATGGCAAGGATCCATCAATCATGCGAGGAAAGGCTGCCCGGCAGAAACGAGTACCGTATCATCCTGCCTGGCGGGCAAGAGCGGTGGATAAGCGCATTCGGGACGACATTTTACGATGAGGCCGGCAAACCTTTTCGGCGTTGCGGCATCTGCATCGATATAACCGAGCGCAAGCAGTCGGAGGCCACGCTCAACAGAAGCGCGGAAAGGCTGGCCATTATATCGGATACAGCCAACCGCCTCTTGATGAGCAAGGAGCCTCAATCGATCGTTGAAGACCTGTGTCAAAAGGTGATGGAACACCTTGATTGCCACGTTTTTTTCAATTTCCTCGTCGATGATGAAAGGAACTGCCTGCGGCTCAATGCTTATGCGGGAATCCCGGAAGAGACAGCCCGGGAGATCCATTTCCTGGATTATGGTGTTGCCGTATGCGGCTGCGCGGCCAGGGACGCGTGCCGGATCGTAGCGCAGAACATCCCCACGACCCCGGATATCAGAACGGACCTCGTCCGTTCGTTTGGAATCACCGCCTATGCCTGCCACCCCCTGTTCGCACAGGGCAAAGTCATCGGGACCCTTTCTTTTGGTACCCGGTCGCGTCTTACCTTTAGCCAGGACGAACTCTCCCTCATGAAAACTGTAGCCGACCAGGTTGCCATCGCGATGGAACGCATACGCCTTTTGCGGTCGGCGCAGGCGCGTGCCGAAGAACTCGAGCTCCGTGTCGGGGAACGTACTGACGAACTTCGGCAGGCCCTGCAATCGCTTTCCCGGGGCAGACAACGGTTATACGATGTGTTGGAGACGCTGCCCGCCTACGTTGTACTTCTCGCGCCGGATTACCGGGTCCCGTTCGCGAACCGTGTTTTCCGGGACCTTTTCGGCGATCCTGCCGACAAGAAGTGTTTTGAACATCTCTTTGGATGGACCGAACCATGTGAGACGTGTCAAACCTATGAAACGCTGAGGACCTCGATGCCCCAGCATTGGATGTGGGCCGGCCCGAACGGGCGGACGTACGAAGTTCGTGATTTCCCCTTCACGGACACGGACGGATCTGCCCTTATCCTCGAGATGGGCGTGGATATAACGGACCAGAAACGTGCGGAGGAAGAGGTCCGTCTCGCGTATGCCTACAACCGGAACCTCATTGAGGTAAACCTCGACCCTCTCGTGACAGTCAGCCCGGACGGCCGGATAGCGGACGCGAATACAGCAACGGAAAGGGTGACGGGGTATTCCCGCGAAGAACTGATCGGCACGGATTTCAGCGATTACTATACCGAGCCTGAAAAGGCAAAGACCGGATATTTACTGGCCTTCGAGAAGGGCGCCGTAAAGGACTATGAACTCGCCATCCGCCACCGCGACGGACATGTTACGCCTGTCCTGTACAACGCGTCTGTCTACAGAGATGAAACCGGCAAGGTGAGCGGTGTTTTCGCCGCAGCCCGGGACATGACCGACCAAAGGCGCCTCGAAAGCGAGCTTCGCCACTCCCAGAAGATGGAAGCTATCGGCACCCTGGCGGGAGGCATTGCGCATGACTTCAATAATATGCTGGCCGCCATTCTCGGTTTTACGGAAATGGTCATGGAAGATACGCGCGACCGTTCCGACGTGCAGAGAAGTTTGCAGAACATCTCAAGGGCAGCCATACGAGCACGGGACCTGGTGAAACGGATCCTCACCTTCTCCCGCAGGACGGAGGAGCAAAGAAGTCCCATTTCCCTGTCACCCATCATCAGGGAGACAGTCGAGTTGCTCCGTGCTTCTATCCCTGCAATGATCGATATCGAACTCTCCCTCACGGCGACGTCCGACACGGTCCTCGCCTCACCGCTGGACGTGCAGGAGGTCCTCATGAACCTTGTCACCAACGCCTCCCTTGCAATGCCGGAAAAAGGGGGGACTATCGAGGTGAGCCTCAGCGACATCGACTTTGCGCCCGAATCAACCGTGCAAGGTTTTGAAGTAGTGCCGGGGGAGTATGTTCAGCTGGTTGTAAAGGATACCGGCTCGGGCATGGGGCCCGACGTGATGAAAAGGGTCTTCGATCCCTTCTTCACGACACGGGAAGTCGGGAAGGGCACGGGCATGGGTTTGGCGATGGTATACGGCATCGTGCAGAACCTGCAGGGTACCGTTACAGTTGAAAGCGAGGTCGGAGCGGGTTCTACCTTCAGAGTACTCCTGCCCAAGGTCAAGGCGGATACACAAGCGGAGGTAGAGCAGCCTGCCGCGGTCCCTCGCGGCAACGAGCGGATCCTCTTCATTGATGATGAACAAATGCTTGTCGAATGGGGGCGGATCACGCTTGAGCGCCTTGGTTACACGGTAACCACTATGACGGACAGCCGGGAAGCATTGAAAACTTTTTTTGCCGGTCCTTTCCTCTTTGACCTCGTCATTACCGACCATTCCATGCCGCAGATGTCCGGGGTTCAACTCGCCAAAGAGTTTCTCTCAGTAAGAGGAGACATACCCGTGATCCTCTGCACCGGTTACAGCGACGCCGTTAATTCGGAAACAGCGAGAGCGGAGGGCATCAACGACTTCCTCATGAAACCCCTGTCCAAAGAGGAATTGGCGATAGCGATCAGAAAAGCGCTTGACACAAGATGCGCCGTGTGAAAAGAAACATCGCAGAGTTCCCCGGATCGTCCGAACCTATCTTCTCAATTAAATCTCGCAGATGAGGTTCCCCAGTTCTTCCGAGAATGTCGCGTAGTTCGCCGAATAATCTATGGGACATTCCACGACTGCCGGCCGGTTGAGCGCGAAGGCCTCGTTGAGAACGTGCGAGAGATCGTCCCCTTCCCGGACGGAAAAACCGGCGGCGCCGAAACTCTCCGCAAATGTGACGAAGTCCGGGTTCCCGAGATCGAGGCCGAAGTTCGTGAACCCCTTGGCCTCCTGCTCCCACTTGATGAACCCGTAGGCGTTGTCATTGAGAATGAGTACGACCACGGGAATGTTGCACCGGATGGCTGTTTCGAGTTCCTGGGCGCTCATCATGAAGCCCCCGTCCCCCACGACGGCAAGCACTCTCCGGCGGGGATTCAACATCTTTGCCGTCATTGCCGACGGCAGACCCGCCCCCATGCTCGCGAGCGCATTGTCGACGAGGAATGTATTGGGTTTGTAGGTTTTGTAAAGACGGCAGAACCACAGCTTGTAAATGCCGTTGTCGAGAACGACGATATCCTCTTCGTCGAGAACGTCCCTGACATGCCGGACCACGTCCCGCGGCTGAAGCGGGAATCGAGCCTCGATCTGCCCTTCCAGCTTCCCGCTTAAGAAAGCCCGTACAGCGGGGTATATCTCATCGTTTCTCCGCGGCGTGATCTGCGCCTCGAGCATGCGAAGGGCCGAAGCGACATCCCCCGTCACCTCGAGGACCGGGTTGTAGTATTTATCCAGTTCAGCCCCGGAAAAGTCGATGTGGACGATCTTCTTGTCGAGGTTCCTGTTCCATACGTATGGCGGGTACTCCACGATGTTGTAGCCGATCGTGATGACGACATCCGCCCGGTCGATGCCGCAGCTCACAAAATCGCGGCGATGTATCCCCGTACTGAAAAGGCTGTATTCCGATGCGTCGGAGAGCACGCCTTTGCCCATCTGGGTATGAACTGCATAGACCCCCGTGTTCTCGACGAACGAGGCCAACTCCCCGGTGATACGGTTTCGATTGGCACCCCCGGACAGGAGAATGAGCGGGTGGCGCGCTCCGTTAATGAATCCGGCGGCAAGGGCCACGGCCTTCGTGTCCGGGGCAGATCGCCGGGCAATGCCCGGCGGCTGTACGACCGCACCGGTATCATCCTCAGCCACATCCTCGGGCAGTTCGATATGTACCGCACCCGGCCGCTCGGCCTCGGCAAGTTTGAAGGCGTTGCGCACGACCGTTGCGACCGTGCCCGGATCGACGACGGAGGTGGAATCCTTGGTGATCGGCGACATGAGGCCCACGACATCGATGAGCTGAAAACGCGCCTGCCTGTTGTCCCGCAAGGCCTTCTGCCCCGTGATGGCCACGAGGGGTGCGCCGATGAGCTGTGCGTGGGCAATGCCGGTAACGAGGTTCGTCGCGCCCGGGCCTAAGGTCGAGAAACAGACGCCTGCCTTCCCCGTCAGCCGCCCGTACGCGGCGGCCCGGAATGCTGCCGCCTGTTCGTGGCGGGTAATATGCACCTCAATCTTCGATGTGCGCAGTGACTCGAGAAAAGCGAGGTTCTCTTCACCCGGCAGACCGAAAACATGCCTCACGCCCTCTTCCTCGAGCTGCCTCACCATCAGGTCGGATGCCTTCATCTGCCCTCCCGGAATATGCACTACTCAAGTACAACGACACTCTTGACGTTCACAAACTCCTTGAAGCCGTAGTGTGACAATTCCCTGCCGACACCGGAGCGCTTCACGCCGCCGAAGGGCAGCCGGGGATCTGATTTTACAAAATCATTGATCGCAACGACCCCGGCCTCGAGCTGCCCGGCAAGGCGCTCGGCCCTCACGAGGTCCCGTGTCCATATCGACGCACCGAGCCCGTACTCGGTCGCGTTGGCGATCCGGACAGCCTCTTCCTCACTGTCGACCACGATGATCGGCGCGATCGGCCCGAACACCTCCTCTTTCAAGACCTTCATATCTTCGGCAGGGTTCAAAACAACCGCGGGTGCGAAGAAAAAACCCTTGCTGAACGAATGTTCCCCTTGTATGACCTCGGCACCCTTTTCCCGGGCATCCTTGAGTTGTTCCTTCAGGTTATCAAGGAAATCTTTCCGGGAAAGCGGGCCAATATCTGTGGCCTCATCCATGGGATCGCCGATCTTCAACTGCTGCATGCGTTGAACGAAGATCTTCTGGAACTCACCGGCCACTTTCCTCAAGACGATGAAGCGCTTGGCTGCAATGCAGCTCTGGCCGGTGTTTAGCGTCCGGGCTGTCACCGCGGTCTGCGCCGCTCTTTCTATGTCCGCGTCTTCAAGGACGATGAAAGGATCGGAGCCGCCCAGTTCGAGGACGACCTTCCTGATGTTCCTTCCCGCCGCCTTACCCACCTCAGCACCTGCTCTTACACTTCCGGTCAGGGTAACGGCATCCACTTTATTTTCATCAAGGAGGGAAAGAGCCTCGGGAGGTTCTACGAACACTGCCTTGAGGACACCGGGAGGGAAGCCCGCCGTGAGGAACGCCGCCTCGATGGCACGGGCGGTGGCCGGGACGGAAGGCGCATGTTTCAGGATCACGCAGTTGCCGGCAACGATCGCGGGTATCCCGAACCGGAAGACCTGCCAGAACGGGAAGTTCCAGGGCATGATGGCCAGAACGATCCCCAGCGGGTCGAACCGTATGTAGCTCCTCTTCGCCTCGGTCTTTATCTCTTCGGGACGCAGCACGGCCGCCGCGTTCTCCGAAAGATAATCGCACAGCCACGCGCACTTCTCGATCTCACTCAGAGCCTCGCGGATAGGCTTGCCCATCTCCCGGGTGATAAGCCCCGCGTACTTCCGCTTTTCTTCACGCAGGCGGGCCGCCAGCCGCCGCACGCAGGCCACTCTTCCCTCCAGGGGTACAGTGCGCCAGGCGGTGAAAGCTGCGCGGCATCGGGCCGTCGCCTCGTCAAGCTCCGCTTTTGTCATGAGGGGGAATTCTTCAACAACGTCTTCGGTATAGGGGTTGATCGACTGCATCTTTCCCATTTTTATCATCCTTTCGGTGCATCTCTTTTTTCTACAGGCTCGTAGACGCATCCCGTCTTGCCGCAGTAGTGGCCGACATACTCGGATAAAGGCCGGTAGAGGGCGGGCTTTTCCTGCGCGTCGGCGAATTTCTCCTCGATGACGTGCGCCGTCCAGCCCGCGACCCGTGCGACCGCAAAGACCGCAGTCATGAGGTCGATCGGGATACCTAAGAAATGGTACACAGAGCCGCTCCAGAAATCAACATTGGGCCTGACCGTCTTCTTGCCCCGCGCGGCAAGCTCGGCGGTCGCCGCCGTCTCGATCCCGGAGAGAAGCCCGCACCAATCGTCCCCGTGAAACCTTTTCCCGAGGGTGAAGCACATGGACCGCAAAAACGGTGCGCGGGGATCGAGGGTCTTGTACACCGCGTGGCCGAGGCCCATGATCTTCTCCCCGGCTTCAAGGTGGTCCCGTATCCATCCGGGGATATCTTTCTCTGTGCGAAGCTCGAGGAGCATCTCCATGACCCGGGCGTTGGCCCCGCCGTGCAGGTCCCCTGAAAGGGCCCCCACTCCCGCGGCGATGGCAGCATACATGTGGGCCCCCGTCGAGGCGACCTCCCGGCAGGCAAACGTGGACGCATTGAATGAATGGTCGGCATGAACGAGCAGCGCGATATCGAGATCGCGGGCCATTTCGCCGTCGGGCTCTTTGCCGGTGAGCAGCCACAGGAAGTTGGCTGCATGCGGCAGGGACCGGTTCGATGGAAGGGGTTCGGCCCCCTGGCGTATCCTGTGCCAGGCGGCCACGATCACGGGCACCCGGGATATAAGGCGTATGGCACTGGCCATGTTCGCCTCACGCGATTCATTGCCAAGGTCCGGGTCGATCGTTGCCAGGACCGGGACGGCGGCCTGGAGCACATCCATGGGATGGGATTCCCGGGGCAGTTTTTTCAGCACGTCGAAAATGAAGTCAGGCACCGTCCGCGCCTCGACGAGGAGCCCGGAGAACCTCAGGAGCTCATCCCTGCCGGGAAGTTCGTCATGGTGAAGCAGGTACGCCGTTTCCTCAAACGTCGACTCCCGCGCCAGTTCCTCTATCCGGTATCCCCGGTAGATGAGGGTCCCGTTCTCACCGTCTACATGGCTGATCTTTGTATCGGCCACGGTAACGCCCCGCAAGCCGATATTCTTAACCCTGACGGTTGTCCCCGTCTTTTCACCTGCAGATGATGCTGCTCCGGCGGTCTCAGTCATGGCTCCCCCGGTTGTGAAGCAGTTCGTTCTTCACGAAATTCAAGGTCCCTCCCGCCAGCAGGTGCTCACGCTCACGCCTCGATACATCAAGCAGGACAATGATGGTCTTTCCCGCCGCCTCCACGGGGATCTCCGTGTCACCCAGCTCGATCCTTTCACGCACTTCGGGGAAGCTGACCTTCGTCCCTTCGGCAAGAAGTTCGTAATCCTCCGGGTCTTCCAGGACAAGCGGCAGGATGCCGAAATTACAGAGATTGGATTTGTGGATGCGCGCAAAGCTTTTCACTATCTTGGCGCACACACCCAGGTACCGGGGCGCCAGGGCTGCGTGTTCCCGGCTCGATCCCTGGCCGTAGTTCTGGCCTCCCACCACGACAACAGTGCCCCGCGCCCTGCAGGCAGCGGCAAAGTCCGGCCGGACCTGTTCGAACACGTGCTGCGCGATCGCTTCGATGTTTGACCGAAGGGGGAGCACCTCGTTGCCGGCGGGCATGATCGTGTCGGTGGATATGTTGTCGCCCACGCGGAGGACAACCTCGGCCGCAATAAATTCGGGCAAAGGCGCGAGGTCCGGCAGGGGCTTTATGTTGGGCCCGCGTATGATAGCGGTTCCTCTCCTTTCTTCGGACGGAAAAATAAGGGAACGGTCGTCGGTGAGATATCTCTTCGGGTCGCGGATGCGCGGGTATGGCATCTCTGACGCGAGGTCGCGGGGATCGGTGATGACGCCCTTCAGGGCGGAAGCTGTCGCCGTCTCCGGCGAGCAGAGATAGACCTGATCGTCCCGGGTGCCCGAGCGCCCGGGAAAATTTCTCGGGAAGGTCCTCAAGCTGACCTCACCCGTCCCGGGGGCCTGGCCCATCCCGATGCACCCCAGGCAGCCGGGCTCATGAACGCGCGTACCGCCTTTAAGGAATGCCAGCATCCCGTTCTGGCTGGCCACGTTCTCGAGTACCTGGCGGCTGCCGGGATTCACATGAAAAGAAACCGCCGGGTGTACGTGCCTGCCCTCGAGGATCTTTGCCGCGACCATCAGGTCCCGGTAGGAGGAATTGACGCTGCTGCCCACGATCGCCTGGTCCACTTTTATACCGGCCACCTCGCGCACGGGGACGACGTTGCCGGGTGACACGGGTTTCGCGATAAGCGGCTCGACGGAACTGAGGTCAAGGGTCATCTCTTCGTCGTACCCTGCGCCCTCATCGGCTGAAAGCTCGTGCCATGATCCGCCGCGGCCCTGTGCTTCGAGGTATGCCCGTGTCCTTGCATCGGAGGGGAAAACGCTGCTCGTGGCGCCAAGCTCGGCCCCCATGTTGCCTATGGTCTCCCGGTCCGTAGCCGAGAGTGTTGCCACGCCCGGGCCGTAATATTCCACGATCTTGCCCACGCAGCCCTTGACACCGAGGCGGCGCAGCATCTCGAGGATGACGTCCTTGGCGCTTACCCAGTCGGGAAGGCTCCCGTCGAGCTTGACACCCAGCACGCGCGGACAGGGAAGATAATACGGAAAGCCGGCCATGGCGAGGGCCACGTCGAGCCCCCCCGCCCCGATGCCGATCATGGAGACGCCGGCAGCCCCCGGCGTATGACTGTCCGCACCGAGCAGGGTCTTGCCGGGCGCCCCGAAACGCTCCATGTGGACCTGGTGGGACACGCCGTTGCCCGCCCCGCTGAAATGAATACCGTAGCGAGCGCAGGCGGTTTGCAGGAACTTGTGGTCGTCGGCGTTCTTGAAGTCCGTGTGCAGGATATTGTGGTCCACGTACTGGACCGCCAGTTCCGTCTTGACTGTGTCAAGCCCCAGGGCCTCGAATTCGAGCATGGCAAGGGTCCCCGTGGCATCCTGGAGCAGGGCGTGGTCGATCCTGATACCGATCTCTGCGCCCGGTGCGAGTTTGCCTTCGATGAGATGATCACCGAGTATCTTCTGGACAAGGTTTCGTTTCATAGCGTCACCGGATATGCATTACGTGAAGACACGCCTGTCTATCTCGGACAGGGAGTTGCAGCCCGTCATGATCATCGCTTTCCTTAAATCCTGGGAAAGGAACCGGGCTTCGGCGACGACACCGTCCGCCCCGCCTCCTATGGCGGCCCGGATGAATTCCCGGCCCACGCCCACGAAGTCGGCCCCCAGGGCAAGCATTTTCAATACGTCGAAGCCGGTACGGACACCTCCGTCCGCGCCAATGACCACCTTGCCTTTCAAAATAGGTACCAGCCGCGGCAGGACCTCGGCGATCCCCGGCATGGAATCGAGGATGCGGCCGCCGTGGTTCGAAACGACGACCATTGTGCAGCCGGTCTCCAGCGTTGCCGCCGCGTCCTCTTCACTTGTGATCCCCTTGAGTATGAAGGGAAGCGATGTGGCGTGAACCAGTTCTTTCAGTTCAGCTATTGACTTCCGGAAAACGGGCTGGCCTTTCAGGGCCATCACAACGGAGCCTGCACCATCGAGATCGACCCCCACGGCAGCCGCCCCGGCTTCTTCGGCCTCCTTGATGACGCGAAGCAGGACAGCTTGCTCACGCGGCTTGAAGATCTGCACGCCCCACCCGCCGGCTTCCCGTATCGCCTGCAGCCCGGGCCGGCCCTCAAAAGTTTCGGCGGTATCACCGGCAAATGAGATGGTCCCCGCCGCCTTGCACCCTCCGATCACCGCCCGAAAGAAGTCGGCTTCACTGATCGCGCCCCCCATGCTGATGTTGACCCCGCTCATGGAGGAACAGTAGATCGGGGCGTTGATCTCGTGCCCGAAAAAAGAAATTTTCATTTGCGGTTCGGCATGCCCTGAGATCAGGCGGGACTTCAACCGAAGGCGGTCCAGCGCTTCGACATTCGCCGCGAAGGTGAGACCTTTCCCGATCCCTCCCATCCCCAGGGGCTTGCCATACTTGATGCCCTGGCAGAGCCGGTCCGGCCGGCCGTCACACACCTTGTAAACCGCGCAGTATCCCTTCATCAGTTCCCGTGCTTTATTCCGGGCATCCGTCAGATCCATGAGAACCTCCCGAAGTCGCTCGTGCACACGTGCGCCTTCATACGTTCGTACTAAAGTGAACGTAATGCGTGAGGGCACTGCCGTCAAATTCTTATCGGCTTAAGGGAATATCCCGCGAAGCCTCGTGGCCTCTGCGATGCGCCCGATGCTGAGGATGGTTGCCGCCGTCCGCATGTCCGTGTTGTATCTTTTGGCCAATACTCTGACCTCGCCGAAGGCCCTCAAGAGTATTCTCCTCAGCCGCTGATAGACCTCGTCCGCACTCCAGAGCAGTTCCTGCAGGTTCTGGACCCACTCGAAATAGGAAACGACGATCCCGCCCGCGTTCGCCAGGATGTCGGGGACGAGAAAGATGTCCCTCTGCCTGAGTATATCGTCGGCCGCCGGGGTCGTCGGCCCGTTGGCGCCCTCGATGACCATACGGCACCGCAGTTCGGCCGCGTTCTTTTCCGTTATCTGGTTCTCTATTGCGGCGGGCACCAGGATATCGCATTCCGTCCGAAGGAGTTCTTCATTGCTTATCTCGTCCCCGTCGATCCCGCCCTGCGTGAAACAGCTGCCGTCCGCCTTGCACGCAAGGGCCTTGGCGACGTTAAGGCCGCGGGGATTATAGATCCCCCCGTTGATATCGGAAATGGCAACCACTCTGGCCCCGGCCCGCATGAAGAGCCGGGCGGCCGTTCCCCCGACGTTCCCTGCCCCCTGTATCGCCACGGTTGCATCTTTGAGCGCCAGGCCTTTAAGCCGTGCCGCCCTCTCGGCGACGATCAAAAGGCCCCGGGCGGTCGCTTCCAATCTTCCCCGGGACCCGCCAAGCTCGAGCGGTTTTCCCGTCACGATACCCGGCACCGGGTGGCCGGTCCTTATACTGAACGTGTCCATGACCCATGCCATGACCTGGGGGTTTGTTGCAAGGTCGGGGGCAAGTATGTCCGTCTCGGGACCGATGAACGGCGATATCTCCCAGGTAAAACGGCGCGTCATATTCTCGAGTTCCCGGAGCGACATGGTGCCAGGATCGCATTTCACCCCGCCTTTCGCGCCGCCGAAAGGAACGTTGACGACCGTCGCCTTCCACGTCATCAGCATGGCGAGGGCCTTCATCTCGTCAAGGTTTATCCCGGGATGGAACCGCAAGCCCCCCTTGAAGGGGCCCCTCGTGTCGTTGTGCTGCACGCGGTATCCCTCGAAGACGCGGATGCCTCCATCGTCCATCCTGACCGGGAAGTGGACAACGATCTCCCGTTTTGTCTGCTTGATCTTTTCGAGGATGCCGGGGTCTACGTGAGGCAGGTACCGGGCAGCGGTCTCCACCTGCCGTACGGCCATCTGCGCGAGATTTACCTTTCCGTCGTTCGCGGTCCCCGATCTTCTTGCTGATGGTTTCTCTGACAGGGCCAAAGGACCTCCGGTGATTTACTTCATCTGGCCGCCCATCTTTACACTCTCAGTTCTGAACCTAATATAAGGCCCGCGTGAAAACCTGCAAGACAGGAGGGTCCTGGCGGGCGCACCCGGCCCGGTAGACGTAGTCGCGCGTCATGGGCAGGGAATTGTTCAATCCGTTGGAGAACAGTACCTGGTAGAGCCTGATGTCGCCCCAGCGAAAGGATGCGGCGCTGCCGTTCAGGTACATGCGCCACATGCGTACGAACCTCGCATCGAACATTCTTTCGATCTCCCTTCTATTCGTCTCGAATCGTGCCGCCCATTCGTCGAGGGTCCTGGCATAGTGGAGGCGAAGGTTCTCGATATCGAGGGGCACGAGCCCCTTTTTCCCCATGCTGTCGATCACGCGGCCAAGGGGCGGGATATAACCTCCCGGGAAAATATATTTCATCGTCCACGGGTCGCCGGGGCTGTTGTGCTCTTTGCCGATCGTATGAAGAAGGCCGAGGCCGCCCGGCTTTAACATACTCTTTGCCTTTTCCATGAACAGGGGAATGTAACGTTTCCCCACATGTTCAAACATGCCGATGGAAACAAACTTGTCGAACCGGCCGCGGATCTTCCTGTAATCTTCGCGCAGGATGGTGATCTCCTTTTCCAGGCCCTCATCTTTCACCCGCCGGCTCGCATACTCCTCCTGGTAGCGCGAAAGCGTGCACCCTACCCCGCGGACGCCATAATGGCGTGCGGCATAGAGAAGCATTCCGCCCCAGCCGCAGCCGACGTCTACGATCGTATCTCCCGCGCGAAGGCACAGCTTTCTGCATATATGTTCGTACTTGTGCCGCTGCGCCTCGTCAAGGGTGTCTTCATCCCTCATGAAATAGGCACACGAATACGTCATGCTCTCGTCAAGGTAGAGCCTGTAAAAATCATTGCCGAGATCATAATGATGGGCAATGTGCCCGGGCGCCCTCCTGAGCGTGTTGAGGGAGGCAATGTATTGAAAGGCTGCGGCCGCTATGGTCTTCGCCGAAAGATTGAAGCCGTGAGAATCCAGACGGATCCCGAGGCGCAGAAGCTGCTGGAGGTCGCCGTCCACGTCGATAGTGCCGGCGGCATATTCCTCCCTGAACCCCATGGACCCTCGTGACAGGATGACCCTTACCGCCTCCTCGTTATTAACTTTAAGGGCAAAGGCAGGCGCGGCGGTGCCGTATCTCTTTGTCTCCCCGTCCCAGAATTCAACGTCGAACGCGGCGTCGGGAAATGCAACGCTCGCACTTCCCAGCAACTCCTGAAATGTCTTCTTCATGTGCGTCTCCGTAAATAACATCTCACTCCATGGTCCGCTTCCGGGGTCCCGGCAAAATTGCAAAATCCCCTATTTGATATAATAATCATGGAAGGACAAAATGCCGCGAATACTCCGTATCGCGGTGCGATATCAAAAAGATCCACCGGCAACTCGACCGAATGTAAAATGCCTCGCATAAGACGATTGACAACATTCCACAATTCCTATATTTTATAGCGATATATATTACTGAATATAACGCACGGATTATCTGATCCAAGGAGGCCCGGCAATGTGGTTGCGTCGTTTTCTGATTCATTCGTGGACCGTCTCGATCTGTCTTATCATCCTGTTGCTGATCGCGGCAAGGGCTCATGGAGGGGGAGAGCTTCTTATATTTGCCGGGGCAGCAAGCAAGCCGCCGACAGAAGAAGCGATAAAAGTGTTTGAGAAAAAAACGGGTGTAAAGGTACATGTCGTGTTCGGAGGGTCCGGCTTTGTTCTGTCCCAGATGTCGCTGGGAAAGAAAGGGGATATTTACTTCCCCGGATCATCCGATTACATGGAAATCGCCAAGAAAAAGGGGCTTGTGTTCCCGGAGACCGAAAAATATGTCGTGTATCTCGTCCCGGCCATTAACGTTCAAAAAGGAAACCCGAAAAACATCACGTCATTGCAGGACCTCACCAAACCGGGGATCCGCGTTGCCATCGCCAATCCGGAAGGTGTGTGCGTTGGGCTTTACGCGGTAGAGATCATAGAAAAGAATCTTAACCCTGAGCAAAAGGCGGCCTTTAGGAAAAATCTCGTTACGTACGTGGAGAGCTGCGAGAAGACCGCGACCGCGATTTCGTTCAAAGCGGTCGATGCGGTCATAGGCTGGGAGGTCTTCAGGTATTGGGACCCGAAACGCATAGAAACGATTCCTCTCAGGAAACAGGAAGTGGTCCGCATAGGATACATACCGATAGCGGTATCCAAATTCACGGCAAACAAGCCTCTTGCGCAAAAATTCATCGATTTTATTCTTTCCGCCGAAGGAAGGGCGTTCTTTAAAAAATATCACTACTTCTTGACCCCTGAAGAAGCTACATCATGGATCGGTGAAAAAAAGCCGGTCGGGGGAGAATACTCCGTCCCCCGGAGTTGGATAGAGTGATATCGTTACGATCTTACCGCCGGGAATATAAGGGGCCGGTTTTCTGTAGGAATGAAGTGAAATCAGGTATACAGGTTGGCGCTGATCAAAAAATAATTCTATCCCCGTTCCCGAGGTAAAGATCGCTTCCGGAGCCGTTGCGCGCCGTGCCGGCCACTACCGGGTAGCCGAGGTCCATCATCCTCCGAACTGCACTCAGTCCTGTACAGTGATTGCAGGCGATCTTCCTGAAACCGTACGCGCCAAGATCTTCGACGATCTTCTCACCTTTCGCGTCGAGTTCCCCCACAGGGGCGATATGCAAGCCCCCGTACAACCCGTACAGGTTTTCTCCCCCCTCTATCTGAGTCCGGGCAAACTCGGCAAACGTTATGATGCTCTGATGGCAGCATCCCGTAACACAGACGATGCCCTTGTCCTTTACGTGGAAAAAGAGGGATTGTTCGCCCCTTATTCTGAAAGGGACATCGAGATCGAATGTGACCGAGGCACAGCCGGGATACAGCACATATATTACATCCGGGTCATGCCGGATCAACTCGCCCGTATGGGGAAATGCATTCCCGGCATGGGACAGCGGAAACTGCGCACCTTTCAGCAGTATATGACCTTTTTCCTGAAACGTGTTGGGGATCATGATCGTAATGTCCGGGTCATGCCTGAGCACCGATGCGATCCCGAAGTAATGGTCGAAATGCTCATGCGTCACATAGAGGAATTCGATATCGCCCCTGTCCAGCATAGCGTCGACGCCTTCACGCTTGAATGCCGCATCCATGTAGCCATTGTTCCAACCGGAATCAAGCAGGAACGTGCGGCGGGACCCGTCAAGCCCCTCGACCTCGACCAGGCTGGAATAGCCCCCGCTGTTGCCTTCGTCCCAATCGATCGACCACTGATCGATACTACGGCCTCCTGCCCGTTCCACGTTTTTCTGCCAGGCATCACCGTCGAGCCAGCTGGTTTCCGAGATGCATGTAATGGCAACGCTCTTGCAAACACCGATATCTGTTTTCATCTCATCCTGAATGACGCCCCGTCAAGCGCCCGTCTGACCGCCGATACCATTTCCTGCCGGGTGACCGGCTTCATGAATGCTTTTGGGGTCAAGTTCATTGAACAGTTGAGCTTTGGTCTTGGCTTCGTCCTGCAATCTGGTTTTCTCCCTGTATTAGCTGAATACTGAATAAATTATATTACATTTTCAAACAAATTGCTTTTGGGGTCACGTCTTGCATTATCACATTTTGCGTTTTAATGGGACTGGGTAAGGATGTGCCAGTCATAAAATGTTATATTGCAAGACTTGACCCCGGGACTGCGCCCTTTCTATGTTACCCACACACGGTCGAGGGAGATCCCGGAAATATCCACACGGACTGCCGGCATGTTTTTTTCAATGTCCCAGGGGATAAAATAGGTCAGCTCCTCGATCTCGTCCCTGAAACGGGAATGGAATTTTTTCTTGAGGTGAGCTTCCACATCTTTGATCGTCTTCATGATGCACCGGCTTATACCTGCGCTCTCATTGAGCGCCTTGAGATACGGCACGGTTTTCAGCTGGTCCAGGGCTTCCTGCGAATGAATTCCTTCCACCTGCCGCCTCATGGCGTATACGTTCCCTTTATCGCGGATGATCAGGATGATCTCATTTACCAGGACCTTTGCATTGTTGAAGTGCAATTCCCCCTGCGAAGCCCCGATCATTCTGAGCAGCACCCGCCGTCGCAGGAGATGGTCGAAAACGAGCGTCGACAATCTTTCAAAAATAAAACGCGTGCCCCGGTGATGGAACTCCCTGAGCCTCGTGGGATCGAACCCGAAATCGATCAGGTCGGAGATCGTCGGTTTATCAGGCGGGTTGAGCCCTGTCCTCTTCATCCAGTTGTGGAGGTACGGGCGCTGATAGAACGGGAGGCTTTCAATGTACAGGGTCGGGTTATCCTTCAGCGTACGCGGCAGGCTATGAAGGATTTCCTCGTTCCCCCACATTCCCCCGTCGTCTTTGCCAAATGTCCAGATCGAATACGGTTGGATCGGCAAACGTCTGACCGTGTCCGAAAACGATAATTGCTCGAGGGATTCACCGCCGGTATATCCTATCAACGTCTCGATGCGCCTGTGAAAACCGATGAGCCGCGTGGCAAGCCGCGTGAACATGAAATTCATAAGCGTGTTCGGCGTTCCGGACGCAAGGTCCTCGGCGAAAAGCCTCGACAACGACCCGTACACGTTTTGAAATTCCGCTATGGTCCGTTTGACCATGTCCTCGTTGTCGTGCATCTCGATGACGGGCCTTTTCTTTTTGAGAGCGAAAAGGATGCGGACAAGGTCCGCCTTGAGGTCTCCGGCCGCGGCCGCCTCGGGAAAGAAGACCATGTAGTTTTCAAAGCCCTCCGATCCCCCGTCGCCGATAACATCCGCCAGCGGCCGCCACCCGAGGTTCGTGTATATCGAATATGTCGGGTCGTCGCCCGGGATGATATTGTCGAGCAATCCCAGGGCCCTCTTCTTTTTCAGGAAATCCGCAAAGGCGGTGATGATCCTGCTGCCAAGCCCCAAACGCCGGAAAGCGGGCAAGATCTCGACGTAAACCAGGTAGTAGCACGGGACGGACCTTTTCAGGTAAAGCATGTTGAGATAGCCTAAGGTCTCATCGTTGTCCGTAGTGAGCTCGAGCGTACAGAAGCGCCTGCGTTGTTCCTTTGCCCGAAAGCGTTCCACCTTTGCCCCGTGCACGGTATGGTCAATGAGCTCATGAAGGCCGGCAAATGCCGCGTAGGGTGACGGAGCGTCAAGGCGTTCCATCTGCTCGTCGAAGGTGAAATTTATCAGGGCCAGGGCATCCGCTGCCCGCATACCGGTCTTCTTTATCCTTGTCCCGATCTGGTCGATCTGTTCCGGCAATGTCATATGCGACCCTAAACGAAAACGGGCCATGGACCCGCCATGACCCGTTCATATTTCAAACAAACAAGCGCCGGTTACCCCCGGCCGGTCCCGGCTTCATCGCGCCGGCATATCATAAGCATAGCACAGGATCTCCCCCGGTGGGGGTGGATCTGGTTTTTTCGGAGATGCAGCCGGGGATAAACCGATCCCGGCCGCATTCCGAACACAAAATAAGGGTTTAGGAGCTATTTGAGAGGTTCCGGCATGGCTGACGAATGGTGACTGGTAATAAGCCATTTTGTACCGGTCCATCGATACGTGAATGTGTAGCGCGCATCGATACTCTCTCCTGTTTCGGCAAATGTGAAGGTGTAGAGCCCTGCATCGACGGCACTGTTGCATCCCGGTTCGACAAACCGTTCCTTTATCCGGCCCGATGGTTTTTTCTCAAGAAAGTGCCGGAAATAGTCTTCTTTTTCTCGGCTCGTCCAGCGAGGCTTATTTGAAACGGTCGGCAGCAGAAGAGAATTCTCTGCGTACAAAGCAGCGACCTTTCGCGGGTCCCCGGTCAAAAGCGCTTTGTTCCAACGGTCGAATAATGACTCAATTTCACCCGGCGTCGTGCTTTTACACGATTGGGTATATGTGTCCGGCCCGCCCTGTGCAGCCGCCTTATGGGTGCATGCGGCCGGCAAAAGGAACAGGAGACATACGATCACTGACAATCTTTTCACTGAACACCTCCGCATGATGTTATTCAATACGATATCGTGACCGGCGTCAAGGCATTGCCTACCACCTGTACTTGAATCCCATTCCCCCCGTATGCAGGGTCTCATTGGCGGAGAAGGCCCCTTCGTAGGAGAGATAGAGGGAGAGGTTGCCCATACCCTGGCGGATAACGGAAACGCCGGCAACGAGCCTGTCCCTGTCGGGCCTGTCGGGTATCACCGTGAATGGTGCCCCGGGGTACCCGGTGAAGGAGGCGTTCATGCCGTAGGTGTCGTCAGAGAACTCGTGGTCCCAGCGCAACTTCATCTCGGGGATGAGGGTACCGCTCTCGAGGGCGAACTCCTTCCTTAACCTGACGCCAAGAGAGGAGACAAGGGACGAGTAGTTTTGCCTGTCGACGCTCAAGGCGAGTGTTTCCGCCCCCGACTCGGTAAAC
This sequence comes from Syntrophorhabdaceae bacterium, assembly GCA_963666485.2. Lineage (GTDB taxonomy): Bacteria > Desulfobacterota > Syntrophorhabdia > Syntrophorhabdales > Syntrophorhabdaceae > Delta-02. The sequence continues at coordinate 302,737 of CAXXUO010000002.1, forward strand.
CCGTCGCGCAGGAGGTAGCTTGCCTGGATGCCGGCAAGGGGTACGATGTCCATGAAGGTTCCCGTGAACCTGTACCCCGTCTCCACGTACCCGCTCGCAATGTGCCCCGCGTAACTCGCCTGCGCGATCCGGTCGTCTGAAGAGAATGCGAGCAGCCGCGTCGTGTCGTAATCGTTGTACCCGTATCCCAAGATGCCGTTCACGTAGACGGGACCATGGGAGTAGACGCCGTATACGGACGCCTGATGGCCCTTCACGTATGCCGTGTCACTGAGCGCGTCCATGCCGAGCTTCGTATAGGAATACCCCATGGTGATCCCCATGAGAAGCGAAGGGCTGAGCTTCGTGTCGTATCCCATGACGAACCCCGAGGTCGCCTGGTCATACCGGGAGGATATGTCGTTCTGTCTCGTCTCCCCGAATCCGCCGTACCCCCGGGCGAAGAAGCCCCATTGCGGTTGTACGATGGGCTGGTCGGCTGCCTCGAGGGCGTTGAGCTGGGCAAGGAGCAGGGTAGGCGCGCTTGCGCCCATATCGGTGCGGGAGCCCATGATGGGAAGGCCGGCAAAAGAGGACCCCGGGTTCCCCGAGAGGAATGAATGCGCCCTTTCCTTCATGACGTCCATATACCTGTTGAACTGGGAGAAACCGGCGGATGCGGATGCCGTATGGTTATACCCGGCGAGCCTGTCATAGGAGTTCTTCGCCCCCTGGGCGGAGTGGCTCTCGAGACTCGTCATGGCAGACCCCAAGGAGGGCCTACCCTGCGATACGGCCATCTTGATCCTGTCCTGTGGCACGGGGACCTTATTCTTATCCTGTTCCGCCTTCTCGAAGATGCGCGCGACGCTCTTCTGGTTTGGGGTCTCGGCCACATCGGAGTACGCCCTGCCGTTGCGGGTGAGCGTCAGGTAGACGTTCTTGCTGTCATAGTTGAGCGAAGGATCGAGGAAAGCGAGGTTCGTTTCGGCATTCTTGAACGTGCCGTCAACCGTATTGGCGGTGAGGATCGTGTATTTTGTATCCTTCGCATAGGTACCGGTGTCCGCGAGGACGGACACGGTGCCGCCCATGAGCGTCGCTGTGCCCTGCCCCCGTGAATACCAGTGCGGCTTCGCCACGACGAGCCTGTCGGCCTGACCCATTTCATTGGCCCTGATCATGAAGAGCGCGCCGGGATTATGGGTGTAATTACCGTAGATGGTCATACGGTTATCCTTGCCGATGGGGTTATTCCTGTTATACGGCATCAAAATACCGCTGTTCGTGACGTCTCCGGTGATCGTCCCGCTGCCTGTAAGGATGCCGTTGCCGGCGATGTTGACTCCACCTGTGACATCGGTGTTCACCGCAAGGATGCCGTATGGTTTTATGTTGGCGTTTGCGAATGAACTGTCCTTGGCCCCGCTTTCAAGGGTCCAGTAAGCGCCCCGTGTGCCGTTGCCGACGTTAAGATTTGTTATGTTCTTGAAATAGCTGTTGAGAGAATTAGACCCGTAGAGGTTCAGGGTGTTGTTTCCCTTGCCGAGGTCTATCTTCCCGATGATCGTCGCCCCTGTATCGAGAGAGACAATATCATCTCCCTTACCGCCGTAAATGGCATAGCCGTCATTCCACATCCACTGGAACCAGGATGTGTCCACGCCGCTTACTGTCCCGACAACATAGATGTTCATCGCGCCTTCGGACCGAATGGCGACGGCATCCCCGGACGCGTTGGCGAAGACCTTACCCGAAATGAACATCGCTGTGTCGGGCGTACCGCCGTTGAGTGCGCCTTTAGCATAGATGCCGTAGGCATTGTGGGCCGTACCCGGAATGCGAAGCCAGTAATTTGCCGGCTCGGCTTTTATCGTACCGGACATGATGCGAACGGAGATATCCTTGTCGGCATAAAGGCCGTAAGCGGAGTTAAAACCGGCACCGACGACCCCGCCAACCGTGGTCGCGGAAGCCGATACAGTGCCCGAGAGGGTATCGATCTTTATGTTTTCGCCGGCATAGAGACCATAGCCTGCAGCGTAGCCGACGCCGCCCGCACCGACCCCGATTGCCGTCCCATGTGCGTTCACATTTCCCGACAGCGTGCCGATCGTGATGTCCTTCCCTGCATAGAGGCCGTAACCGGTTGTGGACGCCACGCCGACGACGCCGGTCGCGACATCTGTCCCGTTTCCTTTCACAGTTCCCGATAACGTATCGATCGTGATATCCTTGCCGGCATAGATTCCGTAACCGGAGCCGTCGCCGCCTCCAACCCCCGCCGGAATGGCGCCGATCCCGACGCCGGTGCTGAGTGCAAACCCGCTCCCGGTCACGTTTCCGGACAGGGTATCGATCGTAATGGTGTCACCTGCATAAAGACCATAACCCGAACCGGCCCCGCCTCCAACCCCGACACCCTGCAGGCCAATTCCGAGCCCGCCACCGACCGCTGTTCCTGACCCGTACACATTGCCTGAAAGCGTGCCAATTGCGAGGTTATTGCCTGCATAGACACCGTAGCCGGAACCATAACTGAGCCCGGCCGCTGCACCGACGCCAACTCCATCTTCGATTCCCACGCCTATTCCCAGTGCGAGATCGAGAGCAAAACCCGTGCCCTCCACGCTGCCGGCAAGGGTGCCGACCGTGATATTCTGTCCGGCATAGAGGCCATAGCCGGAACCGTAACTTAAACCGGCCGCGGCGCCGACACCGCCGGCCGCGCCTATACCAATACCAAGTGTACCATTCATCGCAATCCCTTGACCGGCAACGTTTCCGGTGAGGCTGGTAATTGTGATATCCTTTCCGGCATAGACGCCGTAGCCGGACCCGTAACTGAACCCGGCCCCGACACCGACGCCAGCGCCCGATGCTTCCCCGTACCCGGCTTGAAGCTGTGCCGCGGAACCCGTACCGGCAACACGTCCGGTAAGGTTGGCGATGGTAATGTTCTCACCGGCATAGAGACCGTAGCCGGACCCGTAACTGAACCCGGCCCCGACACCGATCCCGGCCCCATTGTTGCCTGACCCTATGCCTATCCCGGCCCCGACAGCCGTTCCTGTTCCATACACGGTACCCGACAGAGTATTTATTGCGATATTGTTGCCGGCATAGACGCCGTAGCCGGAGCCGTATGCGCCAATAGATTCAATTCCTGCCGCTTTATCCGAATTCCCCAGCGCGATCCCGAATCCGACTGCCGTCCCGATACCTTCGGCCTTTCCCGACAGGGTGCCGACGGTTACATCTCTGCCGGCGTAAAGACCGTAGCCGGAACCGTATGCGCCGGTGAGCCCGGCCCCGGCCCCCAGGGACTCGTGATCGTACTTTTGTCCCGTGGTTATCCCGATGCCGGCTCCAACCGCACTGCCTGTCCCCGTTACCGTACCCGATAAGGTCTCTATCTTTGCGTCCCGTCCGGCGTACAGACCATAACCGGAACCGAAGGCGCCGTTAAAGCCGAGCCCGGCTCCAACTGCTTTATATTCATACGGTGTCCGTAATCCAAACCCGGCTGTGACCGCGGTCCCGGTCCCGTTCACAGTGCCCGACAGGGTGCCGACCGTAATATCGTTGCCGGCATAAAGGCCGTAACCGGAACCGTATGCGCCGGTAAATCCTGCTCCGACGCCGGCTGGAACGCGTTTCGTTTCTCCGGTCGCAACCCCGATATCAAAACCGACAGCGGTCCCGGTCCCGTTCACAGTGCCCGACAGGGTGCCGACCGTAATATCGTTGCCGGCATAAAGGCCGTAACCGGAACCGTATGCGCCGGTAAATCCTGCGCCAAATCCCGCAGACCCGTCCCTTTCAAAATCGTCAAACATGCTCGTCCCGCGTCCGAAATCGAATCCGAACCCGACCGATGTCCCGGTACCGTTCACAGTGCCCGACAGGGTGCCGACCGTAATATCGTTGCCGGCATAAAGGCCGTAACCGGAACCGTATGCGCCGGTAAATCCTGCTCCGACACCCTGGCCTTGTGTACTCCATGGATACCCCGAAGTACCGCTGCCGATCCTGAGCCCGGCACCCACGGCGGTCCCGGTCCCGCTCACTTCCCCCGACAGAGTGCCAATCCCAATATCGTTGCCGGCATAAAGGCCGTAACCGGATGCATACGCGCCGTTAAACCCGACTCCAACTCCGGCTGCCATGTCTGAATAACGCAGGTAACCCGCCCCGGCGGCGAGCCCGATCGCCATCCCGTCGCCTTTCACGTTCCCCTCGAGAATATTGATCCTGATATCGTGGCCGGCCCACGCGCCATACCCCGAGGCGAACGAGCCGCTGAATTCGGCCCCCGTCGCCGCGCCGTGCTGGAAAAGCTGCCCCCTGCCGATCGCGATACCAAGTCCGACCGCATTCCCGCTCCCCGTTACATTGCCCGAGAGCGTGCCGATCCCAATATCATTACCGGCGTAAAGGCCGTAGCCGGATGCATACGCGCCCGTAAACCCAAGCCCAAATACGTGCCAGGGTTGGGTCGCAACCGAGGTGTCAGGTGCGGAGCCATATCCATCGTATAGTCTTTTTCGCCCGAAGTTTATCGCCAAACCCACCGCCGTCCCGGTCCCGCTCACGTCGCCGGAGAGGGTGCCGATCGAGATATTTTCACCGGCATACATGCCATACCCCGATCCGTAGGCCCCCGTGAAGCCGTACCTCCCGGCTCCCACACCTACTCCCGTCCCGCTTCCCGAAACACTGCCCGATAAAGTACCGACGGTGATATTTTTTCCTGCATACATACCAAATCCCGATGCATATGCACCCGCAAATATGGCCCCGAGTGCGCCCGACCCCCCGGTGCCGGTCACGGTGCCCGAGAGATTGTCGATAGCGATGTCATTCTCCGCATAGAGGCCAAAACCCGTTCCGTATGCTGCGAAAAGCCCGGCTGACGCGCCGAGCCCGCTGACGTTGCCGGAGAGGGTACCGATGGTGATGCTGTCAGCGGAATAGATACCGTAGGCGTTGCCATAAAAGAGCATGATCCCCATTCCGCTCACGTCGCCGGAGAGTGCGTCCATGGCGAAACCTTTGTCGGCATAGATTCCGTATGTATAAAAGGGCCGGATCCGGGAACTGTTGAGCTTTACGTCGTGTCCGGGGGCATTTTCAAACTTCACCGGTTTTTTAAGTTCGGGAAGGCTTACGTCGAGCGTTGGAGGTTCCGTCGATCCGGGCTCCCGCGGGATGTCAAATACGATCTTGTTGCCGTCGTCATCTCCGCTTGCGTTAAGGTCTTGAATCGCCTGGTTGAGGGACCCCGGGCCGGAATCATTCGTGCTCGTGACGCGGTATTCTTTGGCCGGTCCGGCACAAGGAAAGGCCAGAAACATCAAAAGAAAAAATACGAGGCATGCAGCGGATTTCTTTTTTGGGAAGTCGTTCATGGCTTTCTCCTTATAATGCCGGATACGATCGAGCCTCTCGGACCTTTTCGTAACCTGATAATTTTTATGGTGCTCTATATTCTAGCTTTTATACGGACTCCCGCACTATAGAGAGATATCGATATTTGATGTAGATAAAAGCTGATAAAATTAGGATCTTTACGTCCCGTTGAAAAAAGATTGTTTCGCAGAAAAACAGAGAGACCCTGCCACCAGGCCGGATTCTAGTAAATTCCTGATTCGTCGATGCAGGATCGATCCCGCCCCGGAATATCTGCCTGAACCTTAAATACGTGCCCATGGTTATGTGAATAAATAACCGACTACAGGTAATCGTTAGGTCCAACGACATCATTCTGTCCCCGTACCTGATTAAATGATTCCCATTTAGGATCATTTGATCGTGAGGAGGTTTTTCATGAAAAAATTGGCTTTAACCCTGTTAACTCTCTTGCTTGCCATCCCCGCATTGAGCGACGCGGGCGGCGTATCGAGCAGGTACGACGTGACATTCGGCGGGTATGTAAAATATGATGTCGGTTATTCAACGCAGAATAATAATGCGGACCCGATACTGGCCAGCCGGGAAAGCAGCGGTAGAATTAGATGGCTCGCGGATGACTATGGGAATACATTCCAGACCGCGGGCGAAACGCGCTTTAACTTCCTCATCAAGGGCCCCGACCTGGGCGGCGCCAAAACAAAGGCCTTTATCGAAGGCGATTTCCGGGGGGTGACAACAGGAAGTTCTTACGGCGGTTTCCAGTTAAGGCACGCTTTCATGACCCTGAACTGGCCGACTGCGGAATTAATGCTCGGGCAGAACTGGCAGCAATGGGGCATGCCGTACTATAACGCGGCGATCGGCATCAATGATTTCGCCCAGTATATTGGCGGGCACAGGACCCCCCAGGCGGCATTCCGTTATTTTTTTACAAAGGAGTTCAATGCAATGGCCGGTCTGACCGCGGCGACGGAATGGTCGGGAGCCGACGGGATCAACGGGTACAATGACGGTTATGCTCGAAGCGGCTGGCCCGGGCTCATGGGCGAGATAGCGTACACGACGGACGGGTGCGGCAAGATCGGACCGAACAACCTGAAATTTGCCATTGGCGGGTACTTCGGGAAAGAGAAACAGATATGGCCCCCGTACAAATCAACGCGCAGCGAAAAAGGGTACCAGGACGATGAAGTCGATGCATGGCTCACCGCCTTCCGGTACAGCATTCCCCTCGTCCCGGAAAAACAGGGCAATAAGGCAATGTCCCTTCTCCTGAACGGCAATTTCTTTTACGGCCAGAACGTGGCAGGCAATAACTGGATGATGCCCGGCGGCCCGAGCAATGGCTCATACTGGCGTAATTTCCGCACCATGGAAGCTGCTGCCCCGGTGGTATGGGGAGCTTTCGCCCAACTTTCATGGTGGCTGACGGATACGCTGTCGGTCAACGGAATGTACGGGTACCTGAAATATAAATATAGCACCATAGCCGAGGACCTGATGCCTGACCATGTCAACATGATGCAGACCTGGGGCGTGAATCTCTTGTGGAACGCCAACGAATCGCTGCGGTTGGGCCTGCAGTGGATGACGATGTTCACGGGGTACAACAGGCCGTACTATTTCCCGGCAATAGGCTTCAAGGACTCCGGGGACCGCACGGGAAAGATCGACCAGTACAGGCTGGCAGCGTGGTATTTCTTCTAAGACATTTCCCGGCTCACATGGGTCCCTTATAGTCAGGGGCCCATTTAACCCTGCCGGCCGACAATCGTTCGCTTGTTTTCCCGGGCGGCATATACTACAATTCTAGCATTCACGGGATGACACGAGAAGGTTCAACGAAGAGTAAAGCCAGAACAGCACAGGTCTTAAGGCTCCTGCACGCATTGCTTTCAGATATCGCCGGGCCGGAGATCAGGCGGCTTGTCACCGCCGCCCTTTTCATTTGTCTCTCCACTTTTGGTTCCATCGCCGGGCCTTTCCTCATAAAAGAGATCATAGATGTCGCGCTTCCGGCGAGGGATGTCCGCCTCCTCGGCATTTACTCGGTACTCCTGCTCCTGACGAATGCGGTTGCGCTCGTTTTCTGGTCCATCCATTCCCGTTTCGCCATACGCTCATCCGAAAGGATCTTTCTGAAATTCCGCGAAAAGCTTGTTTCCGCCGTCTTGCGGAAGAGGCTCGATTTCTTCTCCCGGTACGGGTCGGGGGATATCCTTACGAGAGTTAATAACGACCTCGACTTTATCAGCCTTTTTCTCCATCAGACGGTGCTGCGCTGCCTGGCGTTTTCCGTTTTCTCGATCGTCCTCCTGGCCGGGCTCATTATCTGGAACTGGCGGCTGGGCCTCACATTCCTGCTGACCCTTCCCTTTCTCCAGTTCTACGCCTGGAAAACATACGAGCCCGCGGCGAAACATTTCAGGTTATCCAAGGAGAAACTTTCATCGCAGAGCGAGACCCTTCTCGATATCCTCGCCGGCGTCCCTGAACTGAGGTTCTACCAGCAGGGCCGGGAGGCGGTCCGGCGCTTCCGGCGCAACGCGGAGGCATATACCGAACAAAATATCCGGACGCTCATGATCAGTGATCATTTTTCGAACGGGCTCGATTTTCTCGGGGTACTGGTGCGGCTCCTGCCGTTCATCGTCGGCGGCTATCTTATCTGCCTCGGCTCATCCGACATTACGATAGGCATGCTCGTTGCCTATTTTGTCATATTCTTCCGCCTCGCGCTCCAGATATTCGCCATTTTTCAAGGCATCCTTGCATCCGCACAGGCGCTGCCCTCATTGCAGCGCCTGAAAGAACTCCTGGATTTTCCCGAAGATACCGAGCCCGAAGAGTTCGGCATCGATGAGGTCCCTGACGCGACCGATATTGAATTTAACGATGTCTCGTTCGCTTATCCGAACGGTCATCCCGTTTTTACAGGCCTCAACCTCCGTGTCAGCCAGGGAGAAAAGGTGGCCATCATGGGCCAGAGTGGATCCGGCAAAAGCACGCTCGCGCAGCTGATCACGCGGTTCCTTGCCCCGAGTTCCGGCCATGTGCTTTTCGGAGGCAAGGATGTCAGATCGTACCCCCTGGCGTTTTACCTGAGCTTTTTCGCCTATGTCCGGCAGGAGGCCCATTTATTCAAGGTCAGTTTCAAGGACAATATCGCGATGGGGTGGTACGGGGTCCCCCTGGACCGCATCAAGGAAGCGGCGTCCCTTGTCCGCATGAACGACGTAATCGAGCGATTGCCGATGCACTATGACACCGTGTATGCCGAGGACGGCACGAATCTTTCCGGCGGGCAGAAACAAAGGATCGCTCTCGCGCGGGCGCTTATCCGGGACCCCCATATCCTGGTCCTCGACGAATTCACCTCCGGGCTCGACCCCCAGGTGGAAAAAGAGATACTTGACGACATGTTCGCATTGTTCGAGAAACAGACGATCATATGCATAACCCATAAACAATCGGTCGCCGACAGGTTTCAGAGGACCATTACGATCGGCCAGGCCGTGCACTCTCCCATTTCGTGAGATAATGGGACGCAATAATTCATGAGTTCATTGAGGAGGAATATTACATGATCAAATTGACGCCGGATGAGGTCAGGGAACGTTTCGGGAAATTCTATTATGAATCCTTCCTCACAATAGTGGATAGTGAAAAAAGTAAGATCGAGATAGTCGAAACCTTCGGCAATTATCCCGGCAGTGCGGAATGGACTGCGATAAACAGGTGCCGGGCAGGAGGAATAATCGAGTCCTATGAAATATACGGGCAGACATCGTATATCAGGGCCAGGCTGGGCGAATCTCCCGTTCATTTCGGGCCCGCGGATGCCGAGCAGGGCGGACAGGCGCTGCAGGGGGCGCTGGTCGAAGGTGACCGGGTCAGGACAAAATGGATCGGCATCGCAGGCATGAGCCTGAGCACATGCGGTTCCCTGACGCAGGCCCCGGGGGTCATCGAAGCGTGGTACCCCTCCGAAGACGACCTCAATGTCGGGGGCAATAAGACAGGGCGTGTCGAGATCATCTCTCCGGCGTACGAAAAAATAAGCTTCGGTATTGACGATACGGACGACCCGAGCGGCGGGGCAACATTCGCGCTTATAGTGAACGCGCGGCTCGAGGCGGGCAAGATCCCCGGGGTACACCCTCTTATGGTCAGGTTTGCCCAGTTGCTGCCGAAGTGCCCTTATAAAACGACGAACTGTACGTCGTCATTTATGTCCTTCGCGGTCAGGCCGGGTACAGCCCGGAAGGTCATCGATGTCATCGTGGACATGGTCAGGTCTCAATCACGCTCCGATGATGCCGCAATCGCCGTGCTGAGCGGTATAGGTGTGCCCGGGAACCTGGTTGCCTTCGGGTGGGATGCGAAAAGGCGCATGATCTCGCTCGACGAGGCATATGCGTTGGATGGCAAAGAAGGGGTTGATCTGATCCCCGTGGGACCCGGCAAAAAGGGGCTGATCGGCGCATTGGCTGCACTTGGCCTCTCCGAAGAAAAATATGCCGCCGCCCTCGAAAATGATAAAGGTTTTGACCTTATCAGAAGATGGTAGAAAACGACCGCTTTAGGACTGTTCCGTGGAACCTTTCGCTGACAATTCAACGCTGATCGTACCGAACGATCTTTTTTATATGCCCCTCATCCAGGCTTTTATATCTGAGGTTGCAAACAGGATGGGATTCAGCAAGCGTGACATGTCCATGATGATGGTCGCTGTCGAAGAAGCGGTCGTGAACGTGGTCAGGCATGCCTTTGAGCCCGGTGAGAAAACAACCTTTCAGGTCATTGTTGCACCGGGCAATATGAACTTAACGGTCATTATCAAAGACAAGGGACTGCCGTATTCACCTGGCATCGTGCCCGATTATAACCCCCCGTCCGATATTTATGACGCAGCCAATGCCGGGCTTGGCTTATATCTTATAAGGAAGGGCGTTGACGAAATATTTTTCAATAACCTGGGCCGGGAAGGCAAAGAACTGCACCTTGTCAAACATGTTCCGTACCGCAGTGTCCAGGAGATACACACCGAAACCGAACTTGAACGTTTCCCTGAACCTGTCGTAACAGGACCGGCCAAACAAAAGTCCTTTTCCATCCGCCCGATAGAACCGTCCGAGGTTTACGACGTGTCAAGGCTGTTTTACCGGACGTACGGGTATACATACGGCGTCGATACGATCTATTACCCTGAAAAACTCGCCCAAAGCCACGCCGATGGAACGATAACATCCGTGGTGACTGTCGGGGAAGATGGCCGCCTCGTCGGGCATGCCGCACTTGTGCGCGATGGCAGGGAAGACAGGATAGCCGAGCTGGCAATGGCTGTTGTCGAGCCCTCGTACAGGGGGCACGGATGTCAAAACCTGATGACCCTGCGCCTCGTTGAGGAAGCGAAGAAGGAAGGCCTCGCCGGGATATACAGCAAGGCCGTCACCAATCACATGTACGCACAGAAAGCCGGGGAGAAAGCGGGATTCAAACGGTGTGCGCTTGTCGCCGGTGTGATCCCCGCAGACAGGATATATAAGGGAATGGACGCTGCCTTAACCCAGCGCGGATCGGTGGTCTTTGGGTACAAGGCGGTTGGCGACCCGGGGAATATCATGGTGTTTGCACCGTCAAAACACAGCGCGATCATCCAGAAGACGTACGGGGCATTGGGGATAGACCGGGTCTTCGCGGAAGGGCCCCGGAAAGAGCAGGAGGCCGATGAGGAGCCAGGGGACGTCAGGGTCGCCGTTATTCCCGGATTCAACCGTGGGACAATTGAGGTCAAGAAATACGGAAAGCATACAGCGGTGCAGGTGCACACCATCCTCAAGATGCTTTGTTACCAGAAGGTCGACCAGATAACGCTTTATCTCAATTCCCACGATCCGGCCATATGTGGTCTGATCGACACATTTGAAAACATGGGGTTCTTCTACGCAGGCATCCTGCCCTTTTCGCACGTGGGAGACGCGCTGCTGCTCCAATATCTCAACAATGCGCCCATCGATTACGACAAGGTTTACGTGGCATGCGAGATGGGCCGCGAGATCCTGGAATATGTGAGATCATGCGATCCTAACAACCGGTAGACCACACACACCCCTCGTCATCCACACACACCCCTCGTCATCCACACACCACCGTCGTCATCCACACACCACCGTCGTCATCCACACACCACCGTCGTCATCCCGGTGCTTGACACCGGGATCCAGTGTCTTTGTCCTTTCTTTTTTATTTCCGGTATAAGCGATCTCAGACTGTGCAATAACCACATGCAAGACGGATATGAGAGAAATCCTGGATCCCGGTGTCAAGCACCGGGATGACGTGAATTGGTAGAAGCCCTTCTATTTATTTTCCCGAGCAGCGAAAAAATACATGCGACAAAACAGCACAATGCGCCCGCCAGGTATGCGTAACGGAAGCCCGGCAATGCGGATTGTGCGGTCAGTTTTCCGACGAGATCGCTCCCGCCGGACACACCCGAGGAAAAGATCGCCTCTAAAACGGTGACCCCGAGCACCATCCCGAGATTGTTGACCGTGTTGAACAGTCCCGAGGACACCCCGCGTTTATCCGGGGGCGCGTATGTCATGATCTGGTTATTGTTTGGTGAAAAAAACAGGACAAAGGAAAGCGCAAGCCAGACGAGATATACGAATACCGTGGCATAGCCTCCCCGGGAAAGCGATAACGCAAATGTCAGGACGCAGGCCGTGGCGGACAGTGTGGCAATGCTGCATAACAGTGCGGGGTTTACCCGGTCTGAAAGCCGGCCGGCCGCAGGAGACAGAGCAACATAAATGACCGAATAGGCTATGAGGACCATTCCCGTCTGCTGCGCGTTGAGCCCCATTACCACGTCGAGATAAAATGGCAGAAGGATGCCGTTCCCGGATATGAGCATATAGGCGAAGAATGTCGCTATAAGGGCGAATGTAAAATGAGGACGGGAAAAAAGGCGTATGTCGAGAAGCGGGTCATCGTGCCGCAGTTCCCACCAGGCAAAGAACCCGAGCGATATGAGGGCCAACCCCAAACAACCGACAGTCTCCGGCGACAACCCCCGGGTATTGAGATGATTGATACCCCATATGAAGAAGGCAAGTCCCGCGAAACTTACTGCGGCACCCGTAAAATCAAACGGCTGGCCCTCCCCTCGAACCGTCTTGCCGCCACGGTCATCAGGCCCCGGAATGAATCTGCTGCCCGCTGCAATTGCTGCTATACCGACAGGGACGTTGATAAAGAATGCCCAGTTCCATGAAAGGTATCCCGTCACGATCCCGCCGACGGGAGCGCCTGTCGCCACGCCGAGGGCCGATGCGGTCGAGGTGATGCCGAACGCCCATCCCGTCCTTTCGGGCGGCAAAAGCTGGGAGATTATCGCAAAGCTGACGGCAAGAAGCATCGAGGCGCCGATCCCCTGGATAACGCGGCACAGGATAAGCATCGTGAGATCATGAGACAGCCCGCACAAGAGCGAGCCCACCGTGAAAACCGCGTACCCTGCGATGAACACGCGTTTCAATCCTATCCTGTCGCCGAGCTTTCCAAAAAGCAGCAGCGTTGTCGTGATAACGAGAAGATAGGATGAGAGTACCTGGGAAGCATCTGACGATGACATACCGAGCGAACGGGAGATCGTCGGCAGGGAAACGTTGACCATGTAATTATTGAGGCGCACAAGGAATGAGCTGAACGCCACGCTCATCACGATCAGAAAATAGGCATACGTACGGTTTTGGGCGGCCAATGTGAATTATTTATAATCTTTGGCTGTCCATCGCAAGCTTTTTCTCGTCGCCCTTTAGTTCCCGGGGACAATGTGCGGCGCGGTGCGGGTCATGATCGAGGACATAGGACTTGATGGCGGCAAGTGTCTCCGATGCCACGTTAATATCATCATAGTCGACATGGGCGTTATGGACATATTGAAGGACGAGAGCGTCCCCGACCGGGGAATGCGGCATGATACCCGAAATAAAGAACCCCAGGCGTTCGAATTCCCGGCAGGCCGTTGCAGTATGGGGTGATGCCAGGGGAAGCTCCATCGAAATGTATCGGATATCCCTCGCCCGCATATCACGCCACAGTTCCTCGACGCAGCGGTAAATACCCACACCATACCGATCGATCGTGACCTGCGCCACATCCCTGGCGACCATGCGCGCCTTCAGTAAGGCACGCCCTGTTAAAGGGGGGCGATCCGCCGGCGCAAGGCTTACCGGGGAGCGCTTCAATCCTGCCTGTCTGTACAGCATCTCGATAAATTTACGATGGTGTACAGGGGGATATATCGTTATGTCCCGTTGATCCTTGAGCGGCAGGTAGCCTATTGCCAGGGATTGTCTTCTCCCGGGGGCCGGATGTTTTCCGTCGTATATCCTGCGGTCCGGCATTATGCCCACCTGGAGACCGATGCGCTTGAAACCGAACTTCTGGCCCGTCTTTTGTGCAAATACATGGTGCGTCACACCCTGGCTCAGGATCCCCTCAAGACCTCGCGCCCGCGCCTCCTGTATGACCGCGCCCAGCATCCTGGATTCACACCCCATATTGCGAAAATCTCGATGGACCACAGACAATGCGGCCCGCCCAAAATCAGCCTCTTTATTGTCCTTTATCAGTGCACAGTGGCCGACCACCCGGCCGTCAGGGGCAATGGCAACGATCGACGTCAACTCCCCTCTCGATATTCTTCCCGCCAGGATATCCGCACTGTAAACCCCGGGGTTTGCGTCTCCAAAGACGCTTTCAAAAGTGCGGCCATAGACGCTTTCAAATAGTGCCGGTATTTGCTGCACATCCCCGGGTCCCGCTTTTCGTATTTCGATCAAGGACGTGCATTCGTGCCGGGCCGATGAATCATGCACGACCCTGCTTGCGGACGAAACGGACGATATCATGACCCTTTTCCTTCCCCTTTCACGTCAGTTAACATGGTGCCCCTTCAATCCCTCGCAATGTCCGCCATACCGGCGAGGTCCTCCGGGATCGGCAAATACTTGATCAGATGGAGCTCTTTCCCGTCGGGATGGTTCCTCACCATCACCTGGTCAAAACTGCTTCGCATGATCTGGAAACCCAGGCCCGACTCGGGGTAACTGTCAATATTCCTCGCAGACATATCGTCCGGGTACAGTGCAGTTTCGTGTTCGAACGGTTTGCCGTCATCCCGGACAACGATCGAGAACAGGGAGTCCGTAATACGGAATATGATCTCATACATAGCTTTTTCCGTCGTGCCGTATGAATGCGTGATAACGTTAAGAATGGCCTCTTCGAGCCCGAGGCACACCTTGGCCCTGTCGACGGCGCCGAGGCGCGCTTTTTTGCCCAACTCGTCCGTAAATGCCTTCGAAGCCATAAGCGAATAGAGATTGTTCGGAAGTACCAGTTTCGAACTGTAACCCAGACCCTTCATGCACGACCTCCTTTTTTCGGAACTATCGATCTATGCGAACAGACAGATGTGCCCGGTGGACAGCCGACAGAAAGGCGAGGGAGAGAAATTCCATCGTCTGCGGGATTTGGTTTCAGGCATGATGGGGGGTAATTAGCGGCGCAGGTCTGCGCCAGCGGTATACTTCTTTGCTGCAAAGGCTTCCTTACCCGTCGATCCAGAAATGCTCTCCGCTCGCCCAGTAATGACTTCATAACCCTTAGGGTATCAGTCGGACCGCATTTCGTCTGTCGTCCGGTGTGAACGAATGGTGTCGTCTAATGATTATTTCCCGGTACGGGAAAAAGAGTGTACATTGTGTTATGGGCCCGCGTGACCGTGCGGATCAATCGGGCATTATCAGGCCATGCTTGATCGAAAATTTTATGAGTTCGGAATAATCTTTCAGCATGAGCTTCGTCATGATGCGATGGCGGTATGTCGCAACGGTACTCGGCGCGAGAAACAAGATATCGGCCACATCCCTGTTTGATTTCCCTTCCGAAATGAGCTGCGTTATCTCTCTTTCCCGGCGCGTCAGTTTTTCGAAATAGTCGCCTTTTTCTTCCCTGTCACGGTACCTGATATAATCGTCTATGACCGTACCGCTGACGGAATCGCAGATATAACGTTTCCCGGAATATACCGCATTTATGGCCCGGATGAGCTCCTCACCCGCAAGCTCTTTCAAGAGATATGCCGATGCGCCCGCCTTGAATGCGCGGAATATGTGTTCCTGCGAGGCATTCATCGTCAATATGATGATCTTTGTCTCTTTGTGTTCCTCGCGAATCGCATCCGTAGCATCGATGCCGTTCATCTCAGGCATGAAAATATCGAGGATGACGATGTCGGGTTTTTTCTTGAGGACCTCCCTCACCGCCTCCCGCCCGTTGGAACTCTCGCCTACCACCGTGATGTTTCTTTCATTTTCCAGGAGCAGCCTGATCCCCTGTCTGAACATTATGTGGTCATCAGCCAGAAAAACATTAATACTCATAAAGGCACCTCGACGAAGATGTGTGTTCCCTTTCCCAGGTCCGATGTGATCGTGCATGAGCCGCCGATCACTATCGACCGCTCTCTCATGGACAAAAGTCCCATGCCTTTTTGTCCGTTTCCCTTGCGTGATCGGGTCTTCTTGTATCCTATGCCGTTATCCCGGATGGCCAGAAGAAGCGAATTATCTTTCAGGTGGACATCGATCTCGACCGCTGTTGCCCGGGCATGTTTGGACACGTTTGTCAGGGCTTCCCTGGCTATGAGAAAAAGCGTGCTTTCAATATGGGCCTCCGGCCTTGGATGCAGATCTTTTCCCCTGACGTCCACCTCTATGCCTGTTTTTTCCGAAAATTGACGGGAATACCAGCGCAGGGCGGCGACCAGTCCATAGTCGTCGAGCACGGGAAGCCTCAATTCCGTAAGGATATTTCTTATCTTGGCCGTCGTGTCCTTGAGAAGCATTGCGGAGTCGCTGATTATTTTTTTCGTCGATACGAGAGATTCCTTCGACATAACAGATTGCAAGAGATTGAGATTGAGGCCGATCGTGCTCAAGTTTTGCCCGATCTGGTCATGGATCTCACGGGAGATACGTTTTTTTTTGCGCCTCTTCGGCCATTGCCAGACGACGGATAAGAGATTTCAACTCTTCGTAGACCTGGTTCAATTCCAGGGTCCTGGCCTTGACCCGCATCTCCAATTCGTCGCGTGCGGCTTATCAGCTCGTTTTCCAATTTCTTCTCGATCGTTATGTCAATGCCTACCGAAAGCACCTGGTGGATCTTGCCCTCACCGTCCACCAGTCCTCTGTTTGTCCAGGCAATAACAACGCGTTCCCCCGACTTCAGGATATTTTCATTGATGTTCTTGATATACCGGTCGGGGTCCTTGCAAACGTCTTGCATGACACGAGATAATTTTTGTCCCGAACTATCGGTCACGGGGACGATCGTACCGAGAATGTTCAATCCAATGAGTTCGTCAAGCTTAAAACCGAAAAATTCTGACCCGTACCTGTTGATATACTGTATTGTCCCGGCAGGCGACCACAGGAGTATGATACTGTTTGCCATCTCGGCCAAATCTTCATAAAGCTGCGGCATTTTATTCATAATCCGGCTCACCCCACTGTAAGTAATGCACTATGGATTAATTATGTCAAAATAATTTTGATCATATCAAGGCCTGTTTCCTCTTTTCAACGATCATTGATGCCGTTTGTCAACATCGGACGACAGACGCGCCCTATCCTGCCGATTAAACTTGAGGTCAAAAAAAGAGTATAAGGATGACGCTATGGGCCTAGGCAGCGACCTGTTCAGAAAAAAATCGGTTTCATCCGTTTTGTCATCAGATTACGAGGGTACAGCCGGAAACGGCGAGGCGAGTCTTGTCAGGGCGCTTGGCGTACGGGACCTGACCGCCCTCGGGATCGCAGCGATCATTGGCGCCGGGATCTTTTCGGCCATAGGAAATGCGGCGTACTGGGGTGGTCCGGCAATAATCTTTCTCTTCATTTTTACAGCCTTTGCCTGCGGGTGTACCGCCATGTGCTACGCTCAGTTCGCTTCCATTATCCCGATATCGGGGTCCGCGTATACCTATGCCTATGTTGTCTTCGGTGAACTGGCCGCGTGGATCATGGGGTGGGACCTGCTTATGGAATATGCGATCGGCAATATAGCCGTGGCGATCTCCTGGAGCAACTATTTTGTCGAACTTCTGGCCGGCTACAATATTGCCATCCCGGATTTCCTTGTCATCGACTACAGGTCAGCATTAAGCGGCGCCGAGGTCATTCAGGGGCATCTCGCCTCCGGCCATACCATGGACACCATCGCGGGATTGCCGGGGGCAACGCTCCTTATGCGGGCTTTTTCAGCGTGGCAGGGTGCGCCCGTCGTGTTCGGGTACAGGATAATTTTCAATCTGCCGGCACTTATAATCATACTCATGGTCACCGTGCTCATTTATATCGGCATACAGGAATCGAAGCGCGTGTCCAACGCGATGGTCCTCGTAAAGGTCCTCACGATAATCCTCGTCATCGTAGCGGGTTCTTTTTATATACGGCCTGCGAACTGGATGCCCTTTGCGCCAAACGGCCTCGATGGCGTCATGAAAGGGGTTTCGGGGATCTTCTTCGCATATATAGGCTTCGATGCCCTGTCGACGACTGCGGAGGAGTGCAGGGACCCGCAACGGGACCTCCCCCGGGCAATGTTCGGCGCATTAGGGGTATGCACGGTGCTCTACGTACTGCTTGTCCTCGTTCTTACCGGGATGGTCCATTACAGCAAACTCCAGGTCGGCGACCCTCTCGCGTTTGCCTTTGGCAAACTCGGCGCCAACGTGCAATGGCTTATGGGGATCATAGCCGCAAGCGCGGTCGTCGCGATGGCATCGGTTCTTCTCGTGTTCATGCTGGGGCAGCCCCGCATATGGATGGCCATGAGCCGTGACGGGCTTCTCCCCCCGGCATTCTCAGCGATACACCGGAAGTTCAGGACGCCCTGGCTGGCTACCATCATGACGGGCCTGTGCGTGGGGGTCCCGTCTTTGTTCATGAACCTCAACGAGGTCACAGACCTGTGCAGTATCGGCACCCTTTTTGCCTTCAGTGTCGTGTGTGCGGGCACCCTTATATTCGACATTACCGGTCACAAAGGGACAGGCAAGTTCCATGTGCCCTATATTAACTCACGGTATGTATTCACCCCCGCCCTGGTCATCGTCGTCGCGGTCTATTTCTCCTTATGCCCGCAAAAACTGATCCTTTTTCATGGCATCCAGCGCATCGGGATCGCGAGCCCGGTTATCATCTTTGCGTTTTTCAGCCTTGTCCTCTGCTATTTTTCCGTGACGCGCCAGCTCTCCCTTATACCTCTCATAGGGCTCGAAAGCTGTATGTACCTTATGACCGAGCTTACCATGAGTTCCTGGCTCAGATTTACGATCTGGATGGGCTTTGGACTGGCGATCTATTTCTTTTACAGCCGGAACAGGAGCAAGCTCCGCACTGTCATGAAGGGTCCGCTTCCCGAATAGGACAAATCTATGCCGGCCGGCGCATCAACCTTGTGATAGAAACCGCGATATGGTAAAAATCCGTTATCATGCCCATTCAAACGGCGAAAACCATTGACTCAGGCGAATTGCCGGCTGCGAAAAAAGTCCAGCGGATGTCGTACCTCGACAATCTCCGGCTCCTTTTTACCCTGCTCGTCATCGTCCACCATATATGCCTCACCTACACGGGGGAAAGAGGCTGGTATTGTTACGAGATTATCAATGACCCGTTTACGAACCTCGTCATGGTCCTTCTCATGACCACAGGCAGGAATTGGGTCCTGCAATTTTTCTTTCTCCTGTCGGGATATTTCACGCCGGGGTCCCTCGACAGGAAAGGCCTCCAGGTATACATCAAGGAACGCCTTATCCATATCGGAATACCTCTTGCCATTTTCTGGTTTTTGATCCGGCCGATACTCTATTACATTACGAATAAGAACAAATTGCCGTATTCATTTCTCGAAGGCCTTTTTACCCTGAAGCTTGCTTCACCGGGACAAGCATGGTTCCTGGAGGTACTTCTCATTTTTTCGGTCATCTATGGCCTGCTGTGGTATGTACGCAAACCCCGGACGGGCCCGGAAAGGAAGGAAATGCCGTTCCCTTCGACCGGCGCCATTTTCCTGTTTATATGTGGCCTTTCGATCATAACGTTCATCATCCGTATGTTTCTGCCGGGAGATATGCAGGTATTGTACTTGCGCCTGGGCAATTACGCGGATTACATTGCATTCTTCGCGCTGGGAATAGTGGGGTACCGCAACAAATGGCTCGATAAGCTATCCGACCGGACAGGGCTTCAATGGACCCTCATAACGGCAGCCGCGTTTATCGTGTACTGTGCGTTCGTCACAAACTCATGGGCATCACACGAAAGCCTGGCCTATTTGCGCGGGGGATCATCCGTCAAGACATTTATTACGACCTGGCTTGGGACGCACATCGCGATCGGCATCTCTATCAGTTTTACGTATCTTTTCAGGAAATTCGTGAATTTTAAGTCAGCGCTCCTCAAGGCAATGGCAGCCGAGGCGTATCCCGTGTTTATCTTTCATGCACCCGTCGTCATCGCCGTAACATATGCCGTTCATGACCTCGCGTCGTGGCCGTTTTTGAAATTCAGTTCAAATTTCGTGCTATCGACTGCCATATGCTTTCTCGTCTGCCGATACGTCGTACGTAAGATACCGTATGTAAATAAGGTAGTCTGATCAATCATTGCCATCTTCTGCCTCGACGTATGCGTACCCTTTCCCCCAACCATATCCCGGTTCTTTTTCTATGGACAGGAGATCATGTATTCTCCTGGCGGCACAGATAATGATAATGAAGATGAGGAACATGATGAGGGCCGACAGGGCTGCAAGCAGGTAGAGCCGGTTCGGCAGGTAATTTACCGTAATATTTATATAGCCTGCCCAGAGTGTGATCACTCCCATTGCCATCCCCGGCAGGAGCGTTATCCAGACATATTTCTTTTTACCCAGGCGTATCAGCATCGTGCTCGTGATGATAAGGGCGCAGGACGCGAGCAGCTGGTTGCTTATCCCGAAAAGCGGCCATATCGTCGTTATGGACCCGGTGTACAGCAGATAGCCCCACATGAAGGTGAAAGCAACGCCGCACGTTATCATCCCGGGGATCCAGTTGTGGTCGTTGAATTTCGGGATGAACCTGCCGGTCATCTCCTGCAGGAGGAACCTGCCGGCCCGCGTTCCCGCGTCGATGAGCGTCAGGATGAACACGGCTTCGAACATGATGGCAAAGTGGTACCAGTAGGACATCATCCTGTCCATTGCTGGTATCTTTGAAAATATGTACGAGATCCCCACGGCGAGGGATACGGCGCCGCCCGGCCGTGCCGCGAGATTTTCATGGATCATTTCCGAGAACCAGGGAAGGTCGACCGGGGTCATGCCGAGCCCTCTATACATTTCCGCGGATGAGTTTATTGCGAAATAATCAGCCGGAACGAGAACGCATGCGGCTATAAGGGCCATCATGGCAACGATCCCTTCGAAAAGCATTGCGCCGTACCCGACGAAGAGAATGTCTCTCTCGCTGGCTATCATCTTGGGCGTCGTGCCTGACGATATGGTCGCGTGGAACCCCGAAATGGCCCCGCATGCGATTGTTATAAAGATAAAGGGAAAGACACTGCCCGGTATGACAGGGCCTCCGCCGTATACAAATTCAGTAAACGCCGGCATCTGGAACGACGGCCTCAAAAATACAATGCCGACCGCGAGCGCACAGATCGTCACGGTCTTGAGGAACGTCGACAGGTAATCCCGCGGTGCGAGGAGAAGCCAGACGGGGAGCACCGATGCCAGGAAGGCATACGCGGGAAGAAACAAAGAGATCTGCTTTTTCGACAGCGTAAAGAATTTTCCCAGGACCGGGTTTTCAACGAGCGAATTCCCGAAGAACACGGCCAGGAACAAAAGGGCTATCCCTATAATGCTTGCCACGACAATCCCCGTATTTCCCGGCCTTCGCATAATGATCCCCATAATGACGGCGGCCGGTATGGTTGTCGCGACGACGAGGGTGCCCCAGGGACTGTCCGATACTGCGTTCGTCATTGCGATCGACGCGCCCGCGATCGTCAGCACGAGGATGAGCAGGAATGCAAGAGAAGACACCGCACCCGCTGTTTTCCCGATCTCATTCTTCGCAATATTGGCAAGGCTCTCGCCATTGTGCCGGACGGAAGCAAAAAGAATGACGATGTCGTGAACGGCCCCGCCGAGGACGGCCCCGATAAGGATCCACAGTGCACCCGGCAGATAACCGAACTGTGCCGCAAGAACGGGCCCCGCGAGCGGCCCTGCTCCTGCTATTGCGGCAAAGTGATGTCCAAAAAGAACGAACCGGTTTGTCTTGTGATAGTCGATGCCGTCGGCCATAGCGATGGCCGGTGTAGGCCGGGACCCATCAAGCTCGAGGACCTTCCTGGCTATAAACAAACCGTAGAATCGATAGGCGATCGCGAAGATGCACAGCGCAGCTAACACAAAAGCAGCAGGGGTAGCGAGAATTGAATGGTTGAACGGGTTCATGCCTGGCTCCTTTTAGCGGTTGGTACCGGGTCACCGCGCGATACCTGCATGATAACTTCCATCCGGAAATGATGATGTTCGATAGCACGGTGAACTGCCATATGACCACATGTCCTGTGATCGTGAACAGGCTATCATGACGTGTGCGTTGACGGTTGTCGTCCATCTTAAGGGTTCTTCATAAACGTCCGTTTATTTACAATTCCACGAATGTCCCGGAGAAGGCCGGACGCATGGACGAACCTTCCGCACGATAGTCATATCTTTTTCATTTTGGTTGACGGGATTAGTCAATACCAGACTACAGAAATTCTCCCGGCTCCGGGCTATGATGGCTACGTTCAAAGACAATGATGTGCAGTCATACGGGCATACGGAGGATATACCGTGACAATTCAAAGCCTTACGCGCAGGAAAGATGTCACCCTCATTATTTCGGAAAATTCCCGGGCACATGAAAAGAGCGATGCCGGGACGGGCCTTCGCAAAGAACTCGGTGTGACCGATCTGGTGGCCTTTGGTATTGCACTCATCGTTGGAGCAGGGATCTTTTCAACCATCGGCAATGCCGCCTATTGGGGAGGGCCTGCGGTTATATTCCTCTACATATTCATGGCGATTGCATGTGCCTGCACGGCCCTGTGCTATGCCGACTTCGCATCCCGCCTTCCCGTTGCCGGATCGGCGTATACATACTCCTACGTGGCTTTCGGGGAGATCGTCGCCTGGGTGATCGGCTGGACCCTGATAATGGAGTACACGATAGCCGCAAGCGCGGTCTCGATATCATGGAGCGATTACTTCACAGGTTTTATCTCGGGGTACGGTTTTAATGTGCCGCATTTCATGACCATGGACTATTTCAGTGCCTCGAAGGGCGCCCGGAGAATAACAGAGCTGTTAAGCCAGGGGCACACCCTCGAGTCTTTACGAAATACGGCGGGCATGGGAGGGTCATTACAGGCGTACGCAGCGTGGGAGTCGGCCCCGCGGTTCCTCGGGGTCCCGGTCGTTTTCGATCTGCCCGCGTTGTGCATCGTTTCCCTTATCACCATTTTAAGCTACGTCGGCATACGCGAATCGAAGCGCGTCACGAACGGCATCGTCGCCATCAAGATCGCAACCATTCTGTTCGTCATCGTTGCAGGTGCCTTCTATATCAGGCCCGAAAACTGGAGTCCTTTCGCGCCAAACGGCATGAGCGGGGTTCTCAAAGGCGCTTCCGCCGTATTTTTTGCCTACCTGGGATTCGATGCCATATCGAATACCGCTGAAGAATGCAGGAACCCCCGGCGGGACCTCCCGCGCGGCATCATATATTCGCTCCTGATCTGTACGCTTCTTTACGTCGCGCTTGCGCTGGTTTTGACCGGAATTGTCAATTACAGAAACCTGCGCGTGGGCGACCCCCTTGTAGCGGCCTTTGCCGCAGACGGCGCCAACCTGCAGTTCGTATCAGGCATTGTGGGCGCCAGCGCCGTCGTGACGATGGCGACGGTCGTCCTTGCCCTTATCATCAGCCAGCCCCGGGTGTTGATGTCCATGGGGAGGGATGGTCTTTTGCCGTCCATTTTTTCCTCGATCCACCCGAAGTTCCGCACACCGTGGTTTTCGACCATTCTTACAGGGATCGTCGTGGCCGTGCCGACGCAATTTATGAGCCTGACAGCGGTCACTGACCTGACGAGTATCGGGACGCTCTTTGCTTTCATTCTCGTTTGCGGAGGCGTTCTCGTTCTTGACCGAAACCCGAATTTCCCCCGGGGAAGTTTCAGGCTCCTCTATATCAATTCGCAGTATATATTCACGCCCGTGATCGCAGCCATCATCGCGGGCCTCGCCATACACGACCCGAACGACGTGAGTGTATTCAAACATCCGCACCTTATTGCATTCTACGGGGCCACCATATGCCTCGCGTACGTAAGCATCCGGAAAAAACTGTCCCTCATCCCCCTCATGGGCGTCGAGATATGTTTCTATCTCATGACGGAACTGGGCAGCACCACGTGGACCGGCTTTATCATCTGGTTATCGATCGGCCTTCTCTGCTACTTCCTCTACGGAAGAAAAAACAGCAGGTTGAACGGCCATGCACAGCACTAAAAAAATACTATCAGGAGGCAGTTTATGGAGATCAAAGGCAAACGGATTCTTGTCCTCGGCGGATACGGGGAAGTAGGGTCGGCTGTCTGCCGCCAACTTCTCATTTATGAACCGGAAATGCTGGTCGTTACATCATTACGGCAATCAGAGGCACACGATGCAGCGAGGGAGCTGCAAGACGAATATCATTTGCCGTGTGAAATAAAACATGACTTCGGGAATCTTTTTGTCCGTTTCGAACATCGGGACAAGACGATAGACGCGATCATCAAGGACCCGATGTTGCTGCGCCAGCTGGTCGATGACAACCTTGCCGAATTGAACAGGGAGATCCTCGGTTCGTCGACGCTGTACAGGCTCATAACCGAATACAATCCGGATATCATCATCGATTGCATCAATACGGCGACGGCGCTGGCGTACAGGGATGTTTTCTACGCCTACAGCACGATGCGCGCGGACATGGCCGCTGGTGCTGCAAATGACGCCGCCGATGTCGGGTATTCGCTCCTTGCGACCATTGCTATTCCGCCGCTCATTCGCCACGTCCAGATCTTGAATGAGGCGATGAAAAGGGTCGGCACCCAGGTTTATCTGAAAATAGGGACAACCGGTACCGGCGGAATGGGGCTTAATATACCGTTCACCCACGGGGAAGAAAGCCCGTCACGGTTGCTCATGGCAAAGTCCGCACTTTCCGGCGCCCAAACAATGCTGCTCTTTACAATGAACAGGACGCCCGGCTGGCCGGTCATCAAGGAGATCAAGCCCGCTGCGATGATCGGATGGAAAGAGGTGGCAAAAGGTGCCATAACCCGCCCCGGGAAACAGTTCAACGCCTATGATTGTGATGGAACGGCGGCATATCCATTGACGCGGGGCCTCACGTTCCAGTTCAACGGGACGAAGCATGGCACACAGCTGCAGCAGAAGACGCTCGAAGGAATTTATGTCGATACGGGGGAGAACGGGATATTCTCCCGTGACGAATTCAAGCTCATCACGGCACTCGGGCTTATGGAATTCGTTACGCCGGAAGAGATCGCCCATACCGCCATGCTTACGATACTCGGTATCGATACATCGAAGGACGTCATCGGGGCAATTGAGGGAGCGGTCATGGACCCGAGCTACCAGGCCGGCTGCCTCAGGGACTCCGCAGTCAAGCGTATGGATGCCATGGGAAGACAGGGCGTCGGATATGGCTATTTAGGGCCGCATCCCACCAAACTTCTCTTTGAGGCAAGCCTTTTGCGCCAGTGCTTCGGAAATGTCGAGAACATCCTCGCCCTCACACCGGCGGAGCTTGCTTCGGCCCTGGAGGATTACGTTTATAACAACCAGGCATTCCGGATAAATCCGATCTCGATCGGCATTCCCATTCTCGCGTCTGACGGGTCTAAACTTCTTTGCGCGACAAGGCCCAATCGGGACAAGAGCTGGGAAGTCGAACCCTGGGAGATAACCGACGAGTCCATCGATACATTTGCCGCACGTGAATGGATAGACTTGAGGCCCCGCAACATGGCGCGGTGGCAGGACCGTTTCCGGAATGTTCTCGGTGAAGTGCTCTGTTCTTCTCTGTGCACAAGCTCCCGGTCCCACGGCGGAGAATGCATTGAAACACGGGATGGAGCAACACCGATCGATGCCGGCGAGGTCGTAGCGCGCGTCCTCATCGACGAGTTCGGTGGCGGCCGCAACAAGGCCTATACATCGGCGGGAGGAAAATACATATAGCGATAACTCTCAATGTACCGGTGTCTGCACCCTCTTGATAGATGGTCAAACAAAGAGTCCTCCGTGCATTACCCTGCATCATACCGCAGGCACCGGTACATGTTTTGTACCTTCCGGCATTGCCTGATACGTCCCGCATGACTGAAAAATCTCATGATGCCTGACGGGGAATTCTCTTGGGAGCAATTGTTCACGCAATCAAAGCCCGATATCTATGGAATGCAGTCCTTATAGTCATCATTTCCGTGTCCGTGACCGTTCCTGCTTCCGTCCTGTATTGTCATCGGGCATACGCGGATTCGGCCCGGTCGGCCATCCAGATATCGGCGAGAGTCTTATCACATTTTCATATCACGATGATCCACCAGGTATCACAGATCGAGATAACGCGGACGGATATTAAGCGGGGATATAAAGACATTGCCAACGCATTGCATTTCGAGGTAGCCAGCAACAACCCGCACGGGTATACACTGGTGTTTGGTCAGCAGTGTCCTGCATTCAAGGGGATACACGCAAGGACCGGAGGAACAGATATCTACATCGATGGGTGTCAGGGTATGATCAAAAGGCCCTGCGCCAGGGGCCCTGAGGTCGTTACGTTCAGTTACCGGCTGATCCTGTCAGACCATGTTGAACCGGGCACATACGCATCCCCCGTATATGTTCGACCTACGGACGTTGTGCCCGATTCGTAACAGGACCATGAACGCGATCGTATTCTTCGCAGCGAGGTTACCATTCCCCCCAGGGATCGAAGGTGCGCCAATAATGGTCGTCGCAATACGTGCAAGATCCATATATAAAGCAATCGGCCTTTACAGGGTGAGAACAATGTTTAAAGAAAGTGTAAGGCGAATTAACGTAGGTACCCCGTGCGAGCCATACGGAAGTCTCTACTTTTTCCTTTAACTGTATAGCTTCGTCAGTAGTGTGAGGAGAATAAAATCCAGTAATCATGTTTTACTTGTACAAAAAAGCTTCCGCGTCATTTTTAATCGCGCTTATATCCGAAACATTGATATACCCGTTATTATTCCGGCGATGAACCAACTTTCCCTCTAAATACGTAGCTTTTATATTACGATCATCGCCCAATGTCATGACCACAAATAATTTTTCCGCGAAACCCTGGGCTGGCGATATCTCACGTCTGTCAATCCTTGCATTTATGCTATCAATCCGCAGGTTCTGCAATTCTGTTTCCGCAAATGCCAGTACAATAAAATCGGCTTCATTGCCGGGCCGGAAAGTGCCTATCTTGTCTTCAAGCCCTAAAACGAGAGCACCGCCAAGCGTAGCCTGGTACAGTCCTTCAAATACCGATAATGGGATTTTCACAGGCATTTCGTTCTGCTGCAGCAAGACAACTTTGTAAGCCTCATTCAACGTTTGGAGCATATTAAATGTCGAGCCCCCTCCGACATCTGTTCCCATGCCGAGTTTTATTTCACGCCCTTTTTTCTTGGCGTCCCGCAGCTTAAAAAGACCGCTTCCCAGGAATAAATTTGAAGTTGGGCAAAATATAACGGCTGATCCCGTGTCATGCAGCATCTGGAATTCCGCGTCGCTCAAGTGTATGCCATGAGCGAAAATGCTGCGATTCCCCGTCAAGTTGAATTTATGATAAACATCGAGGTAATTCTTGCTATCCGGAAAGAGGGATTTGACCCATTCGCATTCGGCAAGGTTCTCCGAAAGGTGCGTATGCACATAGGCCGTTGGGTATTCCTTTGCAAGCTTCGAAGCCATGATTAATTGCCCGGGCGTCGAAGTAGGTGCAAATCGGGGTGTAATTGCATACAATAAACGTCCCCGGCCATGCCATTTCTCCATAAGCTCCTTGGATTGTTCATAGCTGGTTTGTGCTGTGTCGAGAAGATAGTCTGGCGCATTTCTGTCCATCATCACCTTGCCGGCAATAAGCCGCATGTTCAACTTTAAAGCTTCGTTAAACAATGCATCGACTGATTGAGGATGCACGGTACCCAGGACAAGTGCTGTAGTCGTTCCATTTCGAAGCAATTCTTTTAAGAACATTTTCGATATTTTATGTGCATGCTCGTATTTTTCGAATTGTCTTTCCGTGGGAAAAGTATACAACGTTAACCATTCAAGCAATTGCTGACCATAAGATCCTATGATTTCGGTCTGAGGATAATGTATGTGACTATCTATAAATCCCGGCATGATCAGGTCATTTTTATATTCGGAATTAATCTCCGATGTGCCGGCCAATTCAACCAATTGATCCTTCAGAATGTTATATTCATCAACGGCCGCTATTTTCCCCTTTACAACAACCAATAACCCATCGTCAATATACCTGTATGATTCGTCTGGCCGGGCTGTTTTTACCGGGTCATCGATAAAATAGAGAATTCGTGCACGAAATGAACCGGAAGCATCTGATGAAAGTATCTTTTGATCCTTAGCATTACCATTCACAGCATCAACACCAATCATGATAAACGCCATCATCAAGATTATTACTAAAACCCTGGGAAAATATTGCTTTGTCAAGATAACCCCCTAGCTTGGGTATAATCACATGCAACCGTCAACATGCAGACAAAGATGATGCCGATAACTACCGCCTTTGCCTGGAAGGATTTCAATAGGGTAATTCCCTTTTTTTCCAATTTTTTCTGCTCCATCGGGCAAAAGTATCACAATGCAAATAATCGTGTGAATCGTTCTGTTTAGAGTTTTTTCGTAGTTAGGTATCGATGTTTACCGGGACAAGCACTCTTGCCTTGAAGTGTGAAATTACGAAGATAAAGTCCTGACTACCTAATCTATCAATAATGTGCGACATCAGACATTTTAGAGGCGTGCTACCTTTTGTCAAAGGAATACGAATGGATATCCGGCACGCCATGCACCTGGCCCTATCGGGTAGAACAATTGAGCCCGGGAAGGAACGAGGTATCGGGCGGTATACATGGATAGTGTTCAGCGTTGCGTTGAGCTCATTTATTATCAGGCTGAATATGGCCAGTATCAATGTCTCCCTGCCAACCATCTCGCAATATTTTGACGTCGACGTAACGGTCGTTTCAAAACTGGTTACAGGATATTTCATCGTTATTACGAGCGCGCTTCTTTTGCTTGGAAATATCTCCGACCGGGTCGGGCTGAAAAAGATATTTCTCCTTGGGTCCATAGTACTGGCCACCGGTTCCCTCCTGTGCGGCCTGGCCCCCTGTTTCTGGATGCTTCTGGGTTCCCGGTTTATTCAGGGTACAGGCGCGGCTATGCTTCTTGCCACGAGCTATGCAATAATCTCGCGTTTCCTGCCCCCCGACCGGGTAGGCTCGGCATTCGGGATTACCACGACCGCATCCGCCCTCGGCGTTGCCCTCGGAGCCCCTTTAGGCGGATTTTTTACGGATCATATTTCCTGGCACTCTGTTTTCTTCTTCAATGTTCCGGCTTGCCTGGTTGCCATGATCATTGGTTTTAAGCATATACCGAATGACACGGACAAAGATCTTACGGAAGGCAGCGTGAAGAAGCCATTTGACATAACGGGCGCCTGCCTCAGCGCCCTGGGTTTGGCCCTGTTTCTTTACGGTGTGAACAGGGGAAACCACGCCGGGTGGCTCTCCCCGGTCACTGTTGTATGTATCCTGACAGGTATCGCAATTCTCGTCGTCTTCGTGGCCAGAGACAGGAAGCGCAAGGAAAGTTTTCTCCAGCTGGAGCTTCTTAATGATCGCCGCTTTCGATTTTCAATGATAGCAACATTTTTTTCTTACGTTATGTTGTCGGGCAATGCATTCATTCTTCCGTTTTACCTGAATACGATACAGGGCCTGAATGCCGGGCAGACAGGTATCGCATTGCTCTTCTATGCTCTCACATTTGTTTTCCTGTCCTCTTATGCCGGCAGGCTTGCCGATTGTGTCAGGCCTGCAGGTCTTTGCATGGTTGCCATGCTATCCGCATCCGCCTGCACGTTCATTTACTCTGTAACCTTGCACCAGGCGGGGTTATTTTCCACCTTGTCATTTCTGTTGGTGTTCGGCACCTCATATGTATTCTTTTATACTCCGAATAATAAGCACGTGATGGAGCAGGCACCCCGGGACAGGCAGGGCCGTGTTTCGGGCCTTTTTGTGATGATTGGCAATCTCGGAATGATTTTCGGAATTTCGGTATTTGAAACCGCGTTTTCCCGGTCTGTGCCCCCCGAAGAATTAGCAAAGGCCGCTGGCAGCTACTCTGCAATACCAAAGTCCCTCCTCCTGTCCGGCTTCAGCAATGCCTACATCGTTGGTGCCATCTGCTGCGCATTGGCCGCGGTCGCAATGTATTTAAGCCCTGCAAAAAACAGGCATCCTCTCGAGGCCGCCTTTCGCGAGCTACGTCTATTGCGTTGTCTGCAGGGGGAAAACCCAAAAAGGGACTCCGTTCACGAACCACCAAGATCATAAGCCTCCTCTTTAGAGAGGCTATCGGAAGTAATGGAACGAGCCGATTGAAAGATAGGGCTGACCTCGATCAGGCGGCCCTCTAAAACTACCGGATAGATTAAACACTGGAGAGCCTTGTGATAGACACATTCCTTCTGACATTCATCCCTTTATTCGTAGCCTTTGATGTTCTTGGGCTTTTGCCTCTGTACATAAAGTTTACTATGTCGATGGATGAAGGACACCGTGCAAGGCTCCTTCGGGACTCGTTGTTGACTGCCTTTATTATATCGCTCGTTTTTGTTGTGATAGGAAACCGCGTCATGACCTGTCTCGGGATATCGATGAAGGATTTTCTCATTGCCGGAGGCATTGTTATCTTCATCACGGCGGTGAAGGACCTGATCGCGGGCCACGGTAAACCGGAAGACTCCGAGCTCATGGGGATCGTCCCACTCGGCGTACCCCTTCTCGCCGGGCCGGCCGTCCTGGCAACATCCATTATTATCTGGAAGCAATGCCCCGTTCATTATTACCTCATATCCCTTATCCTGAACATTATCATATGCTGGGTAGTTCTGCGTTTTTCTGGCCTCCTCTTGAAGGTCCTGGGCCCCCGGGTGATCGAGGCCCTGTCCAAGGTGATGGGGCTTGTCGTGGCCTCAATCGCCATTATGTTCATCCGCAGGGGATTGGAAGGGTTCTAGTCAGGACTTGATTCTTTATATAATACGCCCCACATCAAGAATCGTGGCGTAGATCATAACGGCCGCCATGAAAACCCAACCGGCAACCGCGAGCGGATAATGGAGCTTGACGAATTTCCTGTTGAGCTTCTCCAGTGAATACAGCACTATCTTTCCTCCGTCAAGGACGGGTATGGGTAAGAGGTTGAGAACGGCTAGGTTGATGCTCACAAATCCCGCGAAGGAAAGCAGGTTTTCAATGCTCGACCCTATATAGCGGCCGCCCTGAGAGACAACCCCGGCAATCCCCGACAATTCCCCGTGATGCGAGAAGAGCAAAGGCATGATGGACGCGGTCCTCCAAAAAATCTCCGCCGTCCGGGCAAAGGGGTTGATGACGACCGTGTCGATCCCGAAACCGGAACGGAGAACCCCGGCAAAGGCAAAGCAGAAGAGCGGCAGAACAAGGCTTGCCGCCGGCCCGCCTGCTGCCAGCATGACCCGGCTTAAAATGGGAAGATCGAAGAAGGCGTTTTCGTCCTCGATATCGGGCATGACGTATCCGCCGAGCGGAACGAGGGAAAAACGGTACTCCGTCCCTCCCCGCGTCATTCCGAAAAGCCTCGGGCCAAAACCGACGGAAAAGACCCTGACCGATATCCCGGTCAACTTCGCCGCGACAAGATGCCCGAACTCATGGGCAAGTATCACGAAACCGACAGCGAACACCGCATAAACATAACCCATTGATCGTACTCCTTTAATTTTCGAGACAATACAACGTTCAAGCAGAAAAGTAAACGGGCCCGGCAAAGGAAATGAACGTTCCACCCGTCTGGTTTGACGAATCGTCAATAAACGACAGCAGATGTCAACTGGGAATGACACGCGCACATGGGGTAGTTATAGTGACTCCGCTATTTCTTTGCCATGGGATCGTATATTTTGTCTTTGATAAGGATGCCGGGCAATAGGGCGGCAGCCAGGTATGCAAGTGCGCAGGTGATGATACCCGCTCCGATTGAGCCTTCTACGGCGATCCAACCGATCATTGCAGGAGAGATGATGGAACCGATACGGCCGGCGTTGTACGATGTTGACATTGCCGTTCCCCGGACAACGGTGGGAAAGCTCTCGGCAAGGTACGTCGCGTTTATAGCGTATAGCCCCGCGTACAGTCCGCCGTAGATGAGCAGAAGCCATGCCGCGTTGGAACGTGTCGCGACGATAATTATAAGCGGTATTGCAAAGCTGATGCACAGCCCGGTTATGACCCACATGCGCCGCCGGCCGAAACGGTCGGCAAGGATACCGATGACCGGCTTTGCAAGAATACCCATGGTGTAACTGGCAGCGAGGTACCACCCCATATTCTTGAGGTCGACATGGAGGTCCCGTACCAGGTAGCTCGGCAGCCATGTGCTTCCGCCGTAAAAACCAAACTGGAGAAAGACGGAGGTAATGCTCCAGAGAATGAACGTCCGGCGCAGCGAATTGTTATTCCAGATGATCGCAAATTCATTCTTTTTCCCGCCTGGCGCCGCCTTATGTGCCGATGACCAGCTCGCAGGGTCGGCGGCCTTTAAGAGCATACCGAGACAGACCATGCCCGGGATCGCCGAGATAAAGAACAGGGGCCGCCACCCCCACGATGTGATGACAAGACCGGTAAACAGGGCCGCGATCACATAGCCCGTTGACCATCCGGCGATGAGCACGGACAGAACGGTGCCGCGTATCTTCGTGGGAACGTACTCGGCGGCGAGAACGTTGCCGACACTGTACACGGCGCCTATCCCCAGGCCGGATATTATCCTCATCGCCGCTATCTGCCAGTATTCCTGGCATACCCCGATGATCGCGGTGCCCAGGGAAAAAATGAGGACTGACCACCGGATCACGCGAACCCGCCCGATACGGTCGGCTGCCCATCCTGCCGTGATCCCGCCAATGCCCATTCCGATCAGGGTATACGTCCCCAGCATCCCGGCGAGGACCGTTGATATCTGGAGGTCTTTCATGAGAACCGGCAAGGCAAGGGCCAGGACCTGCAGATCTATGCCGTCCGCGACCATGGCCAGCGTCACGGCCGTTATGACGAACGCGGACCGCCTGTTCATTTTTTTGCAGGCAGGGTTTTTTTCGTTTTTGGCAAACCCGCCAATGCCGACGCACAGCATATCGCGTTATGGTACGTTCTGCCCGCCCGGGATGTGTCCACGTAAACAAGGTCGGCCCCGACAGCCGGGCCGCCCATTCCGGTCCCCTCCCCCACGAGACACAAAGAGCGGTAGATCAGGTTGCCGCTGATGCCGTCAGGGGCAAGGATGAAATTGTATTTTTCGATAGCTTCCTCGAAAAGGATATACATGCACGTCGCGTTGTACCCTTTCGCCGTGAGGATATCAGCGGCCTTCTCCGCGCTGCGTATGCTCCGGTCCGTTACCGCCGACCTGCCGATATCCCCTTTTCTCCCTCCGCCGAGGACCGCGATATTCTCATCGATCCCGAGCCGTCTCATGAGGTCCGCGCCAAGCTGGCCGAGCCTCACTTTTTCCCTGACCCCCCAGGCGTCATCGATACCGACCGGGGCGAAAAAGAACGGGGTAACATGCGGTGGCTGCAGTATCGCAAGGCGAAGGAGCTTCCTGATACCGTACTGTTCCTTGAGGGCCTTCATCAAAGGGTTTATGTCAAGGGACCCCCGGACGATGCCTGCCACTTCCCCTCTTTTGACCATCCCGACGAGTTCTGCCTCGGGGGATTGAGATACGACGTTTTCGATCCCGCCGGCCAGTTTTTCCCGGCTCACGATAACGACACGGGCGTACCCTAACTCTTGTGCTTTCTCGGCGCTCTCCAGGACCTTCTTTTCGTACCCTTTTTCTGCACCAATGGCGATCCGGGCCCGGGACATCCGTGCCCGGTCGATGATCAGATCGGTTATCATGGCCACCCCTTTCATTGTCTCGCACCTCATTATTCCCGAATGGGACAAATCATTTAATACAATTAAAGCATATCTTTTTTCTCATATCAGGCGAGGCACATGAAATCAATACTTATCTACAACCTTATCCAATTGCGGACTACTCACAAGGTACATGCATGCATGATACATTGGTCCCCAGATAACCTCCGATGCACTTCAAGCCAGTTAAGAAACCGAAAGAGGAGGCGCAATGAAATTCTTCAGAAATCTCTCTCAAACCCAGCTCATTTTCATCGGAATGCTCAGCGGAATGTTGATCGGGTTCGCTTTTCCCGGGATTGGCATCAGGCTTGAAGCGGTCGGAATCATTTTCATTCGGCTCGTAAAGTCGATCATTATCCCGATCATTTTCGCGACACTGGTCGTGGGGATCGCCAAACATTCGGACCTGAAGGCTGTCGGAAGGATGGGAATCAAATCACTCATATATTTCGAAGTGATCACGACAGCGGCACTATTTCTCGGCCTGATAGCCGCAAACATAACAAAACCCGGGCTCGGCATTACACTCGGGGCCAACGGCGGTTCGGGGGCCGGATTGGGTCCCGCGAAAGAAATGAATATGAAAGACATTATTGTTCATATATTTCCTGACAATTTCTTTGAATCGGCGGCCCGCGGCGATATCATGGAGGTTGTTGTTTTTACAATACTGTTCGCCATAGCGGTGAGCCTCATCGGCGACAAAAAGAAACCCATAATCGAATTCTGCGAATCGCTTTCTGAGGTCATGTTCAAGTACACCGCCATCGTGATGCGCTTCGCACCCGCGGGCGTTGGTGCGTCCATCGCTGCGGTCGTGGCAAGCAAAGGGATCAATGTCCTGTTAAAACTGTGCCTGCTCATCGCTACGTTCTACGGTGCCGCGATCGTATTTATCTTCGTAATATTGCTCCCCGTAGCCGTCGTCTTCCGGGTACCGATCAGGCAATTCCTGGCGGCGGTCAAAGAGCCCGCAATGATCGCGTTTTCAACGTCCAGTTCGGAGGCGGCCCTGCCGAAAGCGATGGAGAACATGGAAGCCCTCGGGGTGCCAAGGAGAATAGTCTCGTTCGTGATCCCGACGGGGTATAACTTCAACCTTGACGGAACAACGCTTTACCTGGCGCTTGCGTCCCTATTCGTTGCACAGGCGGCAGGCATGCACGAAAGCCTGGCCCAGCAGCTCGCCATAGGCTTTACCCTGATGCTGACGAGCAAGGGAGCGGCCGGGGTGCCCCGCGCGTCACTTGTCGTCCTTGCAGGGACACTGTCATCATTTGGCCTGCCGGTCGAGGGTGTGGCGGTAATCCTTGGCATCGACACGATAATGGATATGGGACGAACTGCGATCAACGTAACGGGAAATTGCCTGGCGACCGTGATCATTGCAAAATGGGAAGGCGTATTCCGCAACGACACTGACGCTGTACCGGAAGAAATAGTCGCAGAAACTCGAGAGGCCTGCGAGGCGCTGGACGGGTAAACCTGCGACGACCCCATCATCATTATCGGTCCACAGGCAACTACAGGATGCAATGACAGACAAGCGTGGGTGCGCCAAGCGATAATTTGGGCCATACAAGGCACGCATGTGCTGCGGGAAATGAAACAGCGTATTCCGGGTTCGGAAAATAAAACACAAAATTGAAGCAATCCAAAAACGATCCGGGTCTTCGCTGATTGCGGAGGAGAAATGAATCTATTCGGCCCCCTGCTCAAACGGGAGCATGGCAAAAAACAGCCTTTCATGCCTCTTGGCCCTTTTGAATTGAGGCTGCCGTTCATACATTACCGGTTCGAGGCAGCCGATTTCACACAGGGCCTCATTATGTGCGCCGTCTGCCTCGGCATTATCCCTATATTGATGGATTACCTCGGGATGCCTTTCGAGGTGGCCATCACCATCGTGATATTGAATGGTTTCCTGTATCTCTGGCATGCGCATCTGGGGGATCCGGTCGTACCGGGCTGGATCACCCCTGCCATACCCCTCCTTCTTTTGTGGCTCAAATCGTTTCCCGAGGGCGTGCCCCGAATGCACGCCCTCATTGCATTTGAATGCGAACTGGGCGTCATCGCCTTTATCCTCGGGGTGACGGGCCTCGCGAAACGGCTCGTCGATCTCGTCCCGGACGCGCTGAAAGCGGGCATATTGCTTGGAGCCGGGGTCGCGGCGGTGCGGCTCGTGTTTGAAACGGGCGGACGCTTCGACAGTTATCCCTGGACCATAACGATCGCGCTCGGCCTGGCTTTCTATATTCTCTTCTCCAACCATTTCAAGAACCTTCGCACGCGCTATAAATTCCTGGGTTTCGTCTCAAATCTCGGGCTCATACCGCCGATGCTCCTGGCCATCATCATTGCCCCCGTCCTGGGCGAGCTTCCCTGGCCTGATATAAAGTGGGGATTTACCGTTCCCCAGTTCGGGACCCTGTTCAGGGAATGGACGCCCTTCGCCGGGCGGATCGGCTTTCCGCCGCTTTCCTTGTACCTTTCCGCTGCACCGCTCGTTGCGGCGGTCTATATCATTCTCTTCGGAGAACTGATCCAGGCCGATGCGTTGATCGATGAGGCACGCGAATTCCGCGGCAGCGACGAGAACATCCACTTTGATGCAAACCGCAATAATGTGATCCTCGGCCTGAGAAATATGGTCATGTCGTTTTTCGGGCCCGATGCATCGATGTGCGGCCCTATGTGGGCAGCCATGCAGGTCGTGGAATGCGAGCGCTACAAACACGGTCAGAAGGCGATGAACTCGATCTTCGGAGGCGTTGCGTCATTCAGATGGGGAACATTCACCGGGTATTTCTTTCTTCCCATCGTGACCCTCGTCAAACCGATCCTTCCCATAGCACTTTCCCTGACCATGCTTGTACAGGGTTATGTTGCGGTAAGAGTGGGGATACTCAAGGCGCGCACCTTCAACGACCTCGGTGTGGCCGGGATAGTCGGGGCGGTCCTGATAACACGCGGTGCCGCGTACGCCTTCGGCGTGGGGGTCGTTTTGTGCGCCCTTGTGTACGGCAGGGATTTTTTCAGGAGATGGCACAGGTACGACACGGTCAAAGACCCCGTTTTTAATTGCCGCGTCGCGGAAGATACCGTCGAATTGGCCCCGGTCGAAAACGATTGATATCAGATATGATAGATCTGGAGGTATAAAGATGCCGTTGAAAACACCCGAGCAATACGAGCAGAGCCTGCGTTCCATGAAATTCAACCTCTACCTGATGGGAGAACGCGTCCGGGGTGTCGTCGACCACCCCATTGTAAGACCTTCGATGAATTCCGTTAAAATGACGTATGCCCTCGCCCGGGACCCGGCCCACGAGGATATTATGACAGCAACGTCCCACCTGACGGGACAGAAGATAAACCGTTTTTGCCATTTACACCAGGGGACCGATGACCTTGTTAAAAAGGTCAAGATGCAGAGACTCCTCGGACAGATGACGGGATCATGTTTCCAGAGGTGCGTCGGCATGGATGCAATGAATGCCGTCGACAGCACGACCTGGGAGATGGACGCAGCGCTCGGCACCGTCTACCACGAAAGGTTTCTGAACTTTCTCGAGATGGTCCAGGCAGACGATCTCGTAGTTGACGGGGCCATGACTGACGTAAAGGGCGATCGATCGCTTTCACCGTGCCGGCAGGCGGACCCGGACATGTTCTGCCGCGTTGTCGAGCGTTTAGGCCACGGGATCATCGTACGGGGCTGCAAGGCCCACCAGACCGGTGCGCTCAATTCACACTGGGTCCTTGCAATGCCCACCATAACGATGAGCGGCGATGATAAAGATTATGCGTTGTGCTTTGCGGCGCCGGCCGATGCAGAGGGCATTACATATATCTACGGGCGACAGTCCTGCGACACGCGCAAGCTCGAGGGCGGCGCGCTCGATGCCGGGAACACGGTGTTCGGCGGTCACGAAGCGATGATGATCTTCGATGACGTTTTCATCCCCTGGGAAAATGTTTTTATGTGCGGTGAACATGAATTCACCGGCATGCTCGTCGAACGCTTCGCCGGGTACCATCGGCAAAGTTACGGGGGATGCAAGGTGGGTGTCGGCGATGTCCTGATAGGGGCAGCCGCCCTGGCGGCTGAATTCAACGGTGCGTCAAAGGCGTCTCACATAAAGGACAAGATCATTGAAATGGTGCATCTCAATGAATCACTCTTCTCCTGCGGCATCGCCTGTTCTGCCGAAGGCTCGCCTACCGGCTCGGGAACATACCTTATCGACCTCCTGCTCGCAAATGTCTGTAAGCAGAATGTCACCCGTTTCCCGTACGAAATAGCCCGGCTGGCAGAGGACATCGCGGGGGGTCTCATGGTCACCATGCCATCGGAAAAAGATCTCAACCACCCTGTCGCCGGGAAATATATCAGGAAATACCTCGCCGGGGATGCCGCGGTGCCGGTGGAAGACCGGCTGCGGATCTTAAGGCTCATAGAAAATATGACGCTGGGGACTGCGGCCGTAGGCTACCGGACCGAATCGATGCATGGGGCCGGTTCGCCGCAGGCACAGCGCATTATGATCTCCCGGCAGTGTGAGCTCGATCGCAAAAAAGAGCTTGCCCGCGTGATCGCCGGCATCGGTGAAACGTCGTGCCCCGCCGCCTCGTTTGACCCGGCAATGAGCGGACAGGCACCATTCAACAATTATGAGGAATAATATGGCCGACACATGGAGAAGCACGTATCGCAAAAAAATAATGAGTACCGAGGGGGCCCTTCGGGCCGTAAAAGACGGTGACCGCGTTGTTGTCGGACATGCGTGCGGCGAACCGCAGGCACTCGTCAAGGCGCTTGTCGGACGGGCGGCCAGATTGAATGATGTAGAGGTCGTCCATATGGTCGCGCTCGGTCCTGCGGAATATGCCCAGAGCGGAATGGAAGGAAGGTTCCGGCACAACTCCTTTTTCGTGGGAGCCGCCAGCCGTAAGGCCGTCTCGGAAGGCAGGGCCAGGTTCACCCCCTGTTTTTTCTCAGAGATACCCCGGCTTTTTCAGAGTGGCATCCTTCCGGTGGATGTGACGCTTATGCAGGTCGCGCCGCCCGATCCCAAAGGGTTCTGCAGTCTTGGCGTATCCGTCGACTACACGCTGGCATCCGCGCGGTCCGACCGGATAACCATCGCGCAGGTCAACGCGCATATGCCGCGCACCCGCGGCGAGAAGATCCATCTCGATGAGATCGACATCATTGTGGAACACGACGAGCCGATAATCGAGATACTGCCGCCGAAGATAGGACCTGTCGAACGTGCCATCGGTGAAAACATAGCGGGGCTCATAGAGGACGGATCGACGCTTCAGCTCGGGATAGGAGGCATCCCCGATGCGGTCCTGCTCTTTCTGGGACACAAGAAAGACCTCGGCATCCACAGCGAGATGTTCTCGGATGGGGTTATGGAACTTGCAAGGGCCGGGGTGATAAACAACAGGAAGAAAACGATAAATCCCCGCAAGTTCGTGGCGACATTCCTGATGGGTACGCGAAAACTTTACGATTTTGTCGATGACAACCCCGATATCATGATGAGAACGGTGGATTATACGAATGATGTGCATATAATCGGGCAGCACGAAAGAATGGTCTCGATCAATTCGGCGATCCAGGTCGATTTCATGGGACAGGTCAATGCCGAGATGATCGGCAAGGACCAGTTCAGCGGGGTCGGGGGCCAGGTCGATTTTGTCCGCGGAGCGAGCCGTTCCCGAGGGGGAAAATCGATCATAGCCCTACCCTCGACGGCCCGGAACGGAGAGGTCTCGCGTATCGTGCCCCATCTCGACACAGGCGCAGCGGTCACAACGTCGCGCGGAGATGTCCAGTTCATCGTCACGGAGTACGGAGTGGCCGACCTGAGGGGGAAAAGCCTGTGTCAGCGGGCCGACGAGCTTATCAGGATCGCCCACCCTGATTTTCGGTATAACCTTTCATGCCTGGCCGCCGGGGTCGTCTGATATTTAAATTGCAGACTACATAAGGATATGAGACTGAGCGTCAGATTACTGCGCCCTTCTCTGATATAAATTGAACAGGATAAACGCTGCCATCCATGGTGAGGGAGAAGATACCCCAACGTCAGGACCCAACCAGACCACTCCCTCACCAATCTTTTTATCCCCGCCGAAATCGGGAACCTCGGGAATGTAACGATGACCGCCCGCATACCCCGGACCTCAGGGCAAGCTTCCGCGGCGTGCTGTATCGCTGTATTCCTGTTGTGTGGGTCAGATTACTGTAATCCGCGATAGCCCTTATTCGACCGCCAGGGAAACGTCAATGGCCTTTATGAGCACTACTACGCGTTTTCCCTGTTTAAGTCCCATTTCTTCCAGCTTCTTCGTACTGACAGCGGACCTGACATCGCATCCGGGATCAAGTTCTATCAGGGCCTCACTCAACGGCCCTTCCGAGGCTGTTACTTTCACGGTCCCTTTCAAGACATTGTGCATGCTGAATTTCATAGTGTCTCCCCTCTCGTTTTGGATTCTGGATAGAAAAATTATATAGAATCCTGCAAAAATGTACAGGGGGAAATATTCATCACGGCTCGCGTTCTTTTTTCTCCTCTTTGATCCACCCGAGCTTGTGGAATACGCCCAGGGTGAAGCTCAACGCCATCGCGGAGAATGCGCTCAGGGCCATCCCTTTGATCTCTACGGCGCCCCATCGAATGACGATGCCGCTCACACCGATTATCAAGGGGACCGATGTCAGGACAAGATTCACGGGTTTGCCATAATTGACGCGCTGTTGTATAAGCAGGCGAATACCGGCGCTCGCGATAATTCCAAAAAGAAACAGGGATACCCCGCCCATGACG
Source organism: Syntrophorhabdaceae bacterium (assembly GCA_963666485.2). Taxonomy (GTDB): domain Bacteria; phylum Desulfobacterota; class Syntrophorhabdia; order Syntrophorhabdales; family Syntrophorhabdaceae; genus Delta-02. The sequence continues at coordinate 343,499 of CAXXUO010000002.1, forward strand.
GGAGACGGGATGCTGCGAATAAGGGCGGAGATCTTACCGATAAAGGAACTCGCAATGGCAAGGCAGGCGGTGCCGCCCAAGACCCACGTGCTGAAGACCCGTGTAATTGCGAGGACCCCTATGTTCTCCCCGTATGTTGTGTTCGCTGTAGCACCGGCCAGCCCGGACAGAATATTCGCTATCCCATCCCCGAGCAAGGACCTGTGGATCCCCGGGTTTTTGATAAAATCCCTGCCCACGATATTCCCCGTAACAACGAGATGGCCTATATGTTCTGCAAGGGTCACGAAATACGCCGGGACCATGATCAGGACCGCGGCGGCATTGAAGCTGGGCCGGTAAAATGTGGGCACGTGAAACCAGGGCGCGGTGAAAACGGGTGAAATATCGACCAGGCCTGCCGTGCAGGCACAGCAATAACCGGAAAGAACACCGAGAAGTATCGGGATGGCAGACAGAAACCCCCGCAGCAGGACCGATGCAAAAACAGTGGCGATGAAGGTGAAGATCGCCACACATTGCATTGTAGAGCTTTCCGGACCGGCATTCCCCGTAAAACCTGATAAGCGGGCGGCAATCGGGGCAAGTTCAAGGCCGATGACCAGGACTATCGATCCCATCGCAGCAGGGGGAAAAAGAGCGTTAAGCCATTGTACGCCCGTGCGGTAAACCAGGAAGGAAAGAAAAATAAAAAATAACCCGAATACGATAAAAGCGCCTTGCGCCCCGCCGTAGCCTCCCATGCCGGGTGAGGCCACAATGATGAGGACAGGCGGCACAAAAGCAAAGCTGGAGCCAAGATAGGAAGGGATGCGCCAATCCGACACCCACAGGTAAATGAGGGTCCCCACTCCGTTCATTAACAGTGCAATAGACGGGTCCACATTGCAAAGGCAAGGCACGATAACCGTTGCTCCAAACATCGCAAGGAGATGCTGCAGGCTTAATGGTATCGTACGAAGCACCGGAAGTTTTTGCTCTACCGGTATGAAAGACGGTTCATCTTTGTGTATGGGTATTATCTTTTGGTCCATCTTGAATTCACGAACGATAATTCCCCCTGCAATCGGGAACAGGCGGGCTCAGTTCTATAATGAGAGACTCTATTTGATTAACATATCAGTAAAGGTCTGGATGTAATCATGTATAAGATATGAGCGTGGTTCACTATTGATTTCAATTGCGCCGCGGGGTCAATGGGGCGCTTTTTTATGAAAAATTACGGAATATGTCACGTGCAATGACTATTCTCTGCACCTGGTTCGTGCCTTCATATATCTGGGTCGCCTTTGCGTCGCGCATCATTCTCTCGACCGGGTATTCCTTGGTGTACCCGTATCCGCCAAGGATCTGGACCGCATCGGTCGTTACCTTCATGGCCACGTCGGCGGAATAGACCTTTGCCATGGCAGAGAGTTTGTCGACGCCTATGGCACTCATCTTGTCGCGCTCGTACACCTTCATATCGAGCAGGTGCGCGGCATCGTAGACGAGGGCCCGGGCCGCCTCGACCCCTGTCGCCATATCGGCGACCATGAACTGGATCCCTTCGAAATCGGCGAGCTTCTGGCCGAACTGGACCCTTTTCCAGGCATACTCCACGGCAAAATCGAGGGCACCCTGCGCCAGGCCGACTGCCTGCGCACCGACGGCGGGCCGTGACAGGTTGAGGGTCGACATCGCGATGTCCCATCCCTGCCCTTCCTTGCCGAGGAGGTTGTGCTTTTCCAGGCGGACATTGTCGAAGATCAACTCCGTTATATCGGAGCCGATCATGCCCATCTTGTCTTCGCTCTTGCCGATAACGACCCCGGGGTAATCCTTTTCGACGTAGAAGGCGGATATGCCCTCTGTCCGCTTTGCCGGGTTCGTGGCGGCAAAGACCGTGTAGAACTGGGCGTTTGCCCCGTTCGTTATCATTGATTTCTTGCCGTTGAGGTAATAGTGGTCGCCCTCCTTTACCGCCCGCGTCCTCATGTGCGAGGCATCGGAGCCCGCATCCGGTTCCGTCAGGGCGAAAGCGACGAGGTACATTTTATCGGGTTCACATATCTTGTTGTAGATGTATTCCTTCTGTTCGTCATTTGCCGAGACCATGATGGGCATGATACCGACATTGTGTGCAAGGGGGATAAGGGACGACGCACCGGACACCTTGGCCAGTTCTTCGATGACAAGGCACAGCGACGTGATGTCGCCGTCGAGCCCACCGAACTTCTCGGGGAGCATCATGTAGAGGAAACCGTGCTTCTTGTATATGTCCACCAGGTCCCAGGGGAACGATCCGGTCTTGTCGATCTCTTTTGCCCGGGGAGCGACCTTTTCCTTGGCTAATTTCTCGGCAATTTTCTGGATCATGCCGTGCTTGTCCGAAAGATTGAGCATCCGTTGAACCTCCTTACATGTTTCAATCCGCCCGCAGAATGTACCAGGGGATAAGGCGATCAGTTGAAACAGGTTATAATTTATAATTTGATCACACGATTATGGTTCGATTAACTGCGAACCACGGTCTCGGGAACGAGCCACGTGTTGTTTCCGTCACTTTCGGGTACAGCACGCTTAACACTTATATCTCCTATTTCCTGGTCAGGCGTTGCAGCAAATTTGCATCTCTTGACGTGCACAAAATCCGGGATGATAGAGCCATCGGGTATCGTGCTGTATTCCTCCACGACGACCCCGTGGCCTATCCGGCAATTACTGCCTACCTTTGCCCCGTAATGAACAATAGTATCGACCCCGGTTCGGGTATTGTCTCCCACTTCGACGTCTACCGACAATCTATTCTGAAAGCCGATGATCGCATTTTTTCCTATTTTCACACCGGGAGCAAGGCAGGACCGCGCCTGGATCTGTGTATTGTCACCGATAACAAGCTTTTTTAATATATGGATATTCGCATCCAGGGCGAGGTGAGTGGATAAAAGGACCTCGGACCCAATGGCTGCTTTTTTTCCGATATAGATGAGATTGTTGCAATCCTGCATATCGACAGTTTCCGCAAAGTACGTGGAATAGCTCAGATTGACGCGCAGCAGCCTGAAAAATAAAAATCTGATAGTCTTGTTATAGAAAAGGTACTGACGCAAAAAGAGAAATACGTACGAATAGAAATTCCAGTTCAATCTCCACATCACATGTCTTGCGGAATTGACTCGGTATCGTCCTTCCCTGAGGGGCCGGACAAAGATCCTGAATAAACACCCGGTTACAAGTATGTAAATATTCACAAATATCAGGGCGCAAAGAACGATCACCGCCACCACATGCAAATGTTGTATTAAGAAATTAAACGCCAGTATGGTGAAATATGTAGTTATAGACAATACCGCAGCTATTCCGGCAAGCCAGGTCATCTCGCCGAAAAACTGGTCTAAGAAAACTCTCTTTACGATATTCACCCCAATCGCCTCCGTGAGGAATTATAATAACTCTAATCTCGCCGAGAATTCCGTAGTCACATATTTAGTTTTTGTTGTTTATGTTGAGTTCCAATCCAATGAGAATTATACGGACAAATCCAAGAAACTGTAATATCAATTGATTGTACTAAAAATGTATAAAGTATTGATACATTGTTAAATCGGGATGTCGTTGCCGTATATCATTGAAATCCCCCGCGAAGATGCCGAGAAGATCCAGGCTGTCGGCGATGTCATAGAATATATAAAGAACCGTTTAGCTTGAAAGGCTTTCAAAACCAGCCGCTTCAGTGGCCCGGCGCCGGGTTATTAAGGTCCGATAACAGAATATTGATACTTATTTAATTGAATCGAGATGTTGTTGCAGGTTTATTTTCCGACCATTCAATTGAAGCTTCGACCGTATCCTGTTCCTGTACACATTGACAGCAGACGGTGCTACACCTATGGTCGCGGCAATTTCCTTCGTCGTTTTGCCATCCTTTATTAAAGATGCAATCTGCATTTCCCGCGGCGTGAAATTATATTGCTGCAAAGTATGCAGGAAAGGTGAGATAAGCTTGGTGAGATTTTCTTCGATTATCGAAATATATGACCTGCATTCAGGGGTTAAACGTTCTTTCTTGATCTTATCCAGATACGGGATTATTATTTTTTTCGTATTGGCGGCGAAGAGCTCTTCCATTTCCTTTTTTTCTTCGGATATGTTCCGCAACAAAATCTTCAATGCAGTATTTACTTCTGTCAGAGACTGCGTTTTATTTTCCAACTCTTCGATTATTATTTTACTTTTGGTAATATCCTGAACAAAACCGCTCATGCATGTTTTTTTCCCTCTACGTTTTTGAATCATGCCGGCAGCCCGTATCCATCGAACTTCACCGTCCTTTCTTCGAATACAGCATTCCAGGTCAATATCTGATCGACCGGCCAGAACTTCCCTGAAAGACGTTTCAATCATCTCCCTGTGTTCAGGTATGACATGTGCGAGGAATGTCTCATAGGTAAAATAAGGGACCGTCTCGTCATAGCCAAAGATCAGGTCGCATTCGTGTGAACCGGTTAATATTTTATCCTCAAGGTTGAAATCCCAGGCGCCCATACGGTTCATTCGCAACGCGAAGCCCAGTATGTCCTGGCTGTTCAAAAATAACTCTTCCACCGTCCTGCGTTCAGTAATATCCCTGATAAATATTGATACACCGCCCCTTCCCCACGGAAAGCAGCGGTATTCAAGAAAACGGTCTTGAATTTCCTGGTGATGGTAAAATTCCCTTATTTCTCCCGATGCGGCGATGCGAAATTCCATTTCCCGTGACGTACCCGCGATATCCGGGAGTACCTCCCAAAGTTCCTGTCCGAGTGCTTCAGTTCGCTCTATTCCCAGTAAATTTGCCGCCGCCTCATTGACAAACCTCAGGCGCCACGATGAATCACAGGAAAAAACTCCATCTGTGAGGCAGTTAAATGTAGTTTCAAGATCTGTCGCTTCAATGTCGAATGCGGGTTTGTTCACTGAATTAACAACTTTGACATCTCTTCAAAGTAATACCTCATGCACTATGAAATCTGCTTTCCCTGAACCTAGCATAAAATTCCGGGATAATCCATAAAAAGCTACACAAATTCATTACGATGTAGATTCGACCCAATAATGTTCGTAGATATTATAAGAATTCACAGGTGTGAAGCACAGTGTAATTCAGACGATGCAAATATTGCTTTAAAACAACTACATAATAATGCTTCATTTTATGTCGTCGCTTATGTACAGTGTAAGTAGATTCATCTCTCCTAAGGGGTATAGTATGATCTCAATTTATCTGGCAGACGATCATGTCATGTTCAGGCAGGGCTTAAGACTTCTTCTCGAAAAACAGGAGAATATGACAGTCGTCGGGGAAGCCTCCAACGGCCGTGACGCTTACCGGGACATAGTGAAGAAAAAACCCGATGTCGCAGTGCTCGATATCATCATGGAGGGTATGAACGGGATAGACGCTGCCGAAGCGGTCCGCAAAGAGTGCCCGGCCACCCGGGTTATTATACTTACGATGAATTCGTCCCAGGAACATATCTCGCGGGCTTTGAAGGCCGGCGCCTCGGCCTACCTGCTCAAGGAATTTGCCGGTGAAGAACTGGTTCGGGCGATCAATGACGTGCACGCCGGAAAGCAGTATTTTAATTTTTCGGAGAATGCGTCGGCCATCGACGAGTATGTCATGGAGGGGGCTACGCAGAAAGATGGGGACGTTCTGTCCCTGCTATCGCTCCGCGAAAGGGAAATACTTCAGCTCATCGCCGAGGGGAAGTCGAACCGCAAGATTGGCGATATTCTCTTCCTTGCACCCAGCACGATTGCTACCTACCGTCACCGCATAATGCAGAAATTGAAGTTCAAGGACCAATCCGATCTCATAAAATTCGCAATCAGGCGGGGACTGATCAAACAGGAATAACCCTTTTTTCCAACCCCCCCCCCGATCGGTCATCTCATAAATCAATAACAGACTACGCCAATCGTATACGGTTGTTTACTCACAAAGCGCGGCTTTTTGTGTAGAATCTACCCGTTTTACAAAGTGGCGCGTAGAAAATCAATAAACGAAAAATCATAAAGGAGCCTGAATGAAACAGAAAGAACATAACGGTGCGGCACATAACACAATGTCCCTTACGGAAATGTTCTGTAAACGTCATCCCGCTACGTTTATGGAACCGCGATTTGCAGGCGACCGGGTATTCTGGGAATGCCCGGCTTGCGAGCGGGAATTCTATTATGAAAGAAAAATCACGGAAAGGAACGACAATGAATAAGACAGACCTTGCATATACGATCGCCGAAAAACTGAATATTCCAAAAGTACAGGCCGGGCAGGCTATTTCGGCTGTATTTGACGCAATCGCCGAAGCATTGAAAAGAGGTGAAAAAGCGCAGTTTATCGGATTCGGTACATTCTCCATATCCAGGAGAAAAGCGCGCGCGGCAAGAAATCCCCGTACCGGGGAAAAAATTGAGATTCCCGCAAAGAACACGATCAAGTTCAAGGCAGGGAAAGAACTCGATCATCATATCGAACGTTAAACTCCTCCTTATGACCGGGACCCTGCACGACATTCCGATGGCGGAAGGCAGGGCCCGGATCCAACTCCAGGATTGATGGAAACAGGATCAGCAATGAAAGTTACTCATACCGCCGTAAAACATTCTTTCGAATATCGCAATGAGCTAAAGCTCTGCGAAACCTCGCGGGACCTTACCGTGACATTGCTAATAAATGATTTTTTGAGTATTTCCTATTCTCCCGAGGATGCCTGTATTGCGCTGGCCATGAGAGATGTCTTGTTGGACAGTTATAACTACGTGAAAAACTGGTTTCACTATGGCAGCAATCTTATAATCGAGCTGCGGGTAACGCCTCTTGATGATGCACAAGGTATCACGCCTCTTCCCTGTAATACACCATATCGTTTTTCGTTGGAGGTGCACGATTGGAAAAATATTATTACTTTCCCGTCCCCACGATCCCCGGGCCACAACAAGAATATTAATTTCTTTTCCGGTCTCCTGGCTCACCTGATTGCGCATCATTTTATTACCGCTATCTCGGGGACGGCCAGTTACCACACCGAACCCCGGCGTTATCCGAACGTGCCCGTCTGGCTGGAAGAAGGGTTGTGCCTGGCAATACAGGGTGAGATTGATCAAGATTTTCGGCATCTGTGTTTTCGTAAGATGCAGGATGTTACTGCCTGGCCCGACCTGAGGCATATAGGGAACAATCTGCCTTCATGCAGCAATCTGTCGGTGGCCCATTTGCAGGCGTATTGGAACGTATACCAAGTCCTGCGGGCTGGACGAAAATCCGAAATACTGCGCCTGCTGCGCCAGAACAGGCTTCACCATGTCAATTGGAAGACTCTGATAGATCCATGAATCATTGGATACATCCTTATAAACATGCATCGCGATTTGAGCATCCGAACGCTCAGATCGTGTGACGATCGAATCTGCAAAAAAATGGGCCTCCTGAAAAGAGGCCCATTCGGTATTCAATTTAGTTCTAAAAGAAGTACCAGGCCGCCAACCGGTATTGGTCAATGTGTCCGGTGCGGTCTTCTGAATCCTTGAATCCGATCGCGGGAAAATAATATGACCTGTTGTACCCGGTGAACATCGTCATCCACTGGAGACCCAATCGAAGTGATTCATTCGCATCCCACAGCAGGTTGACGCCGTAGGTCTGCATCATGTTGACGTTGTCCGGCATAAAATCGCGTGCATCGGAACTGTACTTATATTTCAGATAACCAAACATGCCATTAACCGACAATGTATCCGTCAGCCACCAGGAAAGCTGGGCGAACGCTCCAAAGACCATCGGCGCATTGGCCTCGCTTGTCCTGAAGTTCCTCCAGTACGAACCATTGCTCGGCCCGCCCGGCATCATCCAGTTGTTTCCCGCGACGTTCTGTCCATAAAAGAAATTACCGTTCAAAAGGAGGGACATCGTTTTGTCGCCCGCTTTCTCCGGGACAAGGGGAATACTGTAGCGGAAAGCCGTCAACCACGCGTCAAGCGTGTCGTCCCTATAGTCGCGCGCCCTGGTTATGGGGGGCCATATCTTCTTTTCCTTCCCGAAGTATGCACCTAAGGCAAACTTCAGGTTGTTCGGTCCGATCTTACCGCACCTGTCGGTCCAGTATGCTATTTCGCCCTGCAATCCCGGCCAGCCGCTCCGTGCGTAGCCGTCGTTGTACTGACGAATGTTATCTGCCCCTGACCATTCCGTTGCCGACGTGACACCGGCCATGATATTAAATTCTTTCGTGAAGAAATAACGCAATGCCGCCTGCGGCGTCCTGTTGCCGCCGAGATACTGACCGAAATCATTATTGCCAAGGGCGGCGTTATAGTAAGGCATGCCCCACTGCTGCCAGTTCTGGCCAATCATCAATTCAGCGGATTGCCAGTTCAAGGACATGACATCCCGGTGTCGTCCGGGTTAGTATTGGAGGCCGCATTTTTTAAGATATTGATGTAATGAAGCTCTTTTTTTTGAGAAACATTGAATCTGGAAGGTGATGATCTCAAGGAGAAAAAGCGTCCCCAGGGGGATTCGAACCCCCGTTGCCGGCTTGAAAGGCCGGTGTCCTGGACCAGGCTAGACGATGGGGACATCTCATAATATGGGCCGTGAAGGACTTGAACCTTCGACTCTCTGCTTAAAAGGCAGATACTCTACCAGACTGAGTTAACGGCCCAAAACGTGCATTAACATATGAAAAATTTATTACAAAGTCAAGTGGAATGAGTCCAACAGGGCGCTTCACGACAAGTCTGTCATTGACTCGCCTTGAACGCTCACTCTATAATATTGTCACCATGTTGCCCGGGATCAAAGAGTTCTTGATGGAAGATATCGGCATCGAGGACATTACGACAAATTCCATAATACCCCCCGAACATCGTTCGCATGCAAAGATCATTGCGAAAGAGACCGGGGTGCTCGCCGGCCAGGCGATAGCACGGGAGATCTTTTCGTTCCTCGATAGCGGGATCTCCTATACGGAGCACAAAAAAGACGGCGACCTCGTCCGTCCCGGAGAGGTGATCAGTGAAATAGCCGGACAGACGCGGGCCATCCTTACCGGGGAAAGGGTCGCCCTCAATATACTCCAGAGATTGTCCGGGACGGCCTCCCTTACGAGAAAATTTGTCGATGCCGTTGCGGGTACGAAAACACGGATACTCGACACGCGAAAGACGACCCCCGGGATGAGGGACATGGAGAAATATGCCGTCAGGATGGGGGGCGGGACCAATCACAGGCGCAACCTTACTGAAATGGCACTGATCAAGGAAAATCATATAGCGGTCGCCGGGTCGATATACGAGGCCGTTGGCCTGGTACGGCGGACATCCGGTGTCCCCGTCGAGGTAGAGGTCAGGACCATGGATGAACTGAAAGAAGCCGTTCAGGCCGGTGCGGACCGCATTATGCTCGATAACTGGGACACCGCGTCCATGGTGGAGGCCGTGAAATTCGTGAACGGGCGCATAGAGATAGAAGCGTCCGGGAACATGACGCTCGATCGCGTCCGGGAGGTTGCACTGACCGGGGTGGACTTCATATCGGTCGGCGCCCTCACCCACTCGGCGGGGTCCCTCGACATGAGCCTGCTTCACGAGGGAGTAAAAACATGACGTCGGAAAAGAGCATATCACAGGCAGAGATACATGACAGGATCATGGCAGCGAAGAAAGCGCTGGGAAAAGACCTTGTCATTCTTGCCCACTATTACCAGAACATCACCATCGTGCGGGCCGCCGATTTTGTGGGCGATTCGCTTCAACTGGCACAGAGCGCCTCACGCCAGGCGGACGCAAAGTACATCGTCTTCTGCGCCGTCTCCTTCATGGCGGAGATGGCGAGGATCCTCTGCCAGCCGCATCAGAAGGTATTTCATCCCGAACTCGCTGCAAAATGCCCGCTTGCCGAAATGGCGGTGATCCGTGATGTCGAGAAGGCGTGGGACCTTCTGAAGGGAACGGGCAGGACGATCATACCCGTCGTGTACGTCAATTCGCGCGCCGACCTCAAAGCCTTTTGTGGAAAGAACGGGGGCTTTGTCTGTACCTCCGCGAATGCCGCAAAGGCGATGGGCCACGTCCTGTCGCAGGGCGCGATACCGCTCTTTTTCCCGGATGAGAACCTGGGCAGGAACACCGCACATACCATGGGCATAACAGATGACGAGATGTTCCTGTGGGAGCCGTACACCGACATATCCGAAAAGAATATCGCGGAAATAGCCCGCAAGAAGGTAATCCTCTGGCGCGGTTTCTGCTATGTCCATGTTGCCTTTAAACCGTCCGACATAGACGACGTGAAGAAAACGCACGGGAGCGATATCAAGATCATCGTTCACCCGGAATGCATACCCGGGGTCGTTGAGCGTTCGGACTACGTGGGCTCGACGAGCTTTATCAAGAGCACGGTCGAGGCCGCGGCACCGAGGTCCAAGTGGGCCATTGGAACGGAAATAAACTTCGTGAACAGGCTCAAGGAGGACAATCCCGATAAACTCGTCGTTCCGCTCAAGGAATGGGGATGCCGGGAGATGGCCAAGGTCACCTCGCTGAAATTCCTCGAGGTCCTGGAGAATCTCGTTCACGGAAGGCCCCAGCCTGAAGTTGCCGTTGATCCGGACGATGCAAAATATGCTAAAATTGCACTGGAAAGGATGCTTGCGATAACCTGATGAAAACTGAAGAGAAATTTTATTGCGACGTACTCATAATCGGTTCCGGGATAGCGGGCCTGTCGTGTGCCATCACGGCCGCCGAGCTCGGGCTCGATGTCATTATCCTCAATAAAGAGGCATCGATCCAGGAATCGAACACAAATTACGCCCAGGGCGGCATCGTTGCGCGGGGCCTCGAGGATTCCCCCGAACTCCTTGCCGAGGACATCATACAGGCCGGCGATGGCATATCGAACCCCGATGCCGTCCGGATCATCGCCTATGAAGGCCCGGGCATGGTGGAAGATTTCCTCATCAAGAAGGTTGGGGTACCTTTTTCGCGGGCCGGAGACGATGAGTTCGAATTCGCACGCGAAGGAAGCCATTCGCGCAGAAGGATCCTTCACTCAAAGGATTCGACCGGGAAGGCCATAGAGACCGCGCTCATCAACAAGCTCGGCGAATACAAGAATATTCGTGCATATGCGGACCACACGGCGATAGACCTTTTAACCATACCGCATAATTCGATCAACCCCATAGCACTCTACAGGGAACCTCAGTGCATAGGCGCGTATGTCCTCAACAATAAAACGGGGAATGTCGAGCGTTTCTTTTCGTCCTACACCGTGCTCGCAACGGGCGGGCTCGGGCGGATATATCAGCATACGACCAACCCCACCCTCGCAACCGGTGATGGCTTCGCCATGGCGGACCGGGCGGGGGCGCGGCTCATCAACATGGAATACATACAGTTCCACCCCACAACCCTTTTTCACAAGGATGCCGACGGTTTCCTCATCTCAGAGGCGCTTCGGGGTGAGGGGGCACGGCTCAAAACAAAGGATGGGGTCCCTTTCATGGCGAAGTATTCCGAGCTTGGCGACCTCGCTCCGAGGGACGAGGTATGCCGCGCAATGTACGAGGAGATGATAAAGCGCGGGGATTCGTATGTCTATCTCGATATAGCCTCGTATACGGACATCAATGTCAAGAAACGGTTCCCGATGATCTACGAAAGGTGCCTCGACTTTGACATAGATATCCAGAAGGTGCCCATTCCCGTCGTTCCCGCTGCCCATTACAGTTGCGGGGGCGTGCAGGTCGACACGTGGGGAAAGTCCTCACTCAAGTGCCTGTATGCCGCCGGCGAGGTGGCTGCGACCGGCCTTCACGGCGCAAACAGGCTCGCGTCGACGTCCCTTCTCGAGGGACTCGTCTGGGGCATACGCTCCGCGAAGGACATTGCCGGCAGTTTCAACGGGAACAAACCGTACAAGGAATCCGACATACCTCCCTGGCAGTTCCCGGAAAGGACCGAGGAGACCGACCCTGCCCTCATACAGCAGGACTGGGTCAGCATAAAATCGACGATGTGGAACTACGTCGGCATCATTCGCACAGTGAGAAGGCTCGAGCGTGCCCAGGCGGATATCGGGTACCTGAAGAACCGTGTCGACGATTTTTACCGCAGGGCCCAGCTCGTCCCCATGGTCATCGACCTGCGCAACGGCGTCAGGACCGCCCGGATCGTCGCCGAGGCCGCACTGAAGAACAACGTGAGCCGGGGAGCGCATTTTATAAAATAAAAAAACGGCGTACGGCGTACGGCTGACGGCGTACGGTGAAAAGATAACCCATCGCCCGTTACCCATCATCGTTAACCGCTAGCGTATCGCTTCTATAACATTTAATAGCGGGCAGTACGACAAGAAGGAAAACCTTGGATCCCGGTGTCAAGCACCGGGATGACGTCATATGGCAGGGGTCCACGATATAGACTGTAAAGGTCTCGATCGTGCAGGATGCACTGGTCAGGATAAGCGTTGACAACTACAGACTCATAAATGAAGAGTCACGGTCTTCCGGTTAAGATTGTTTCAGTGTAAGACACTCCAATCGCAGAGGGATATCAACTGCCACTCATTCATTGTCAAACCTTCCGGAAAAATTTGGGGGACGTCCTTAAGAAAGTAAGAAACTCCTCAAACAACTAAACGGACCGCCCTGTCGTTATTATCCCCGGACCGGGTAATTCTAAGTTACTTACTTTCTTAAGGACGTCCCCTTTGCCTTTATAAGTTACTTACTTTCTTAAGGACGTCCCCTTTGCCTTTACAGTATAACGAGCTTAACCGGGAGACTGGTTGTTAACGCAAATGTTGACTAGGGCAGATAGATGGAAATGAAAGACAACCCAGCAGAAGAGGCCTTTAGCCTTTAGCCTTTAGCCTTTAGCCTTTAGCCTTTAGCCGTACGCCGTTAGCCGTACGCCGATTTCTTATCCCTCATCTTCCAATTCCGCTATCGTCAGCTTTTGCACCCCGAAGCTTTTGGCTGCGCGTACATCTTTGTCCATGAAGACATCGACGCGGTGGCCGAATCTCGGGTGCATGCGGTCGGCTACGGTGCAGTCGCCGATCGTTTCTATCCTGAGCCGGGTATTGAGAGGGTATGCGTTGCTGGCCACGATGCATTCGCCCTTTTTGTATCTTTTGCAGATATCGGTCCCGTCGGCCGATATGCAGGGAGTGGAATCGGTCTGTTCGGGCACGGAATTATACGCCGTTACCTCGCGGACCATCCATCGTTTTTCTCTTTTGCCGCCCGTGGCATTCGATTCCGCGCGGACGCCGGCCGGTTCCCTGCTGTCACTTTTCGTTGCAAGGGCCACCGCGTGTTCACCGAATATCTTTTTTTCATTAGCCTGCGACTGCATCAGTTCTATCACACCGGCAATGAGCACAAAACCAAGGCTGATACAGAGTACGCGCCGCACATGGGCCCTTATTGCGGCTTTTACAGCAAAAGATCGGTGCATCATTAGGAAAACGTAACACGGGGAGTCGGGCATTTCTGTAGCGCAAGCGACAAAAATGGTGTGGTCGCTTTTTCAGAAAAGCATCGTCCCGAATGATTACAAACTGTTAAAGGCGGTCATCCATACAGAGTTTGAAGCGGCACTGAGAAATCAGTTCACCTGGGCGGGGGACGCATCAGGTCGCCCATCGTAGAGAGAAATGCCGCGTAATTGACTTCGTCGGCTTCCCGGGCACTGGCAAAATACGTGATCCTGAGCTTCATGAAGAGACCGCGGTACCCTGTGAGATAAAGGTGGGATATAAGCTTTATATTGTTCTGTTCGTAGGTCAGGACCCCATGGATGAATTTAACGGGCCCGACCGGAACGATCTCTTTTTTGATCGCAGGGGAAACATTCTTGTAGGTACCTTGTTTTTCCAGTTCCCTGATATCGCTCAATGCCTGGTCGAATTCCTTACCCGCTGCGGGTGAGGACGCTCCATCCGGAATGGGGCCCTGTTGCAGGTCGTAGAGGAAAATATCCGCCCGCATTGTTTCAGTGCGGTAGGAAACACCGGTGCCAAGACCGGCATAAAGAGGCTCGTAATCCGTCGCCCGGACGAGCTTCAGGTTGCTGATCGTGTCCGGGAAGAGGATGCCCGACTTAGGATGACGATACGGTTCCGCGCCGGCAGCCGGGACCATCAGGACCACCCAGAGCAGCGCAAGACACATACGGACGCATATTTTTGTCATGGGTACTCCTCGCTTAAGGAACGGGGCTGTCCGCCTGCAACGCCTCATGTGCACGCATGATTTCCTTCTTCAGTTTTTCAACAAGATCTTCAGGTTTCGCAACCAGCCTGAAGGCCACGGCCTTGTTATCCTTGCGCAGGACCATGACCTTGCCGAACCCGAGAAAGACACCGAGCGCGGGTTTAATAAAATCGGCCCCTGCGAGCTCTTTGTAGGGCATTTCATACAGGCGCGTGAAAGGAAAACCTATCTTGATGACGAGCTTTGAATCGGTAAGAACAAATTCCGACATCCGGAGGTTCCGGATGGAGAGCACTCCCCACGCTATCGCGACACCCATCATGACAAGGGCAGGAATGGTGTGTGCACGAACGGATATTCCTCCTACGATAAAAAGCATCGCAGGCCCGAACAGGGCCGCCCAGTGCACCGTCGTGCGGTACAATATATTTTCCGTTTTTTCCTGTTTTTCTTCCAATCCAGGTACTTCCTTTTTAACCTTGGAGCGTGGAACCTGGAACCTTTGTTTTTACGTTCCGCAATCCGCCGGGTCGCCCTTAAGTTTCGCGAGTGCGTGAGGGATGGCCTTTATGACAAAACCAAGATTTTCCACGGCGGCCCGTTCGCTGCCGGGAAGGTTAATAATGATGCTGGTGCCGCGGATCCCCGCCACCGCCCGTGATATGACCGCATGCGGCGTTATCTTATAGCTCTCTGAACGCATCACCTCGGCAAAACCGGGAAGGTCGCGATCGATGACCATGCGCGTCGCCTCGGGGGTAACATCACGCGGCGACAGTCCCGTCCCGCCCGTCGTTATCACGACATCCGCCTTCTCGACGTCTACGGCAGCTTTCAGGGCATCGGCTATTACGCTCGTTTCATCGGGCACAACGATGACGTCATTCACGGCAAAACCTTGCTCTTCCATCATCTTCTTGAGAGCGGGCCCGCTCGTATCAACCCTTTCGCCGCGGGAACCTTTGTCGCTCACCGTTATTATCCGGACCTTGTAACTCATTCAATGACCTCTAATTCGTCCCCTATCGAAACATCCCCCTCGGTCAGGACCTCGGTAAAGATCCCCTCGCGCGGCATGACGCAATCACCCACCGCCTGAAAAATAGCGCATCGCGTGTGGCACTCCTTCCCTATCTGCGTTACACGCAGGAGGATCCCCTTCGACGTACGGAGCGTGGTCCCGATGGGCAATTCATAAAGGACGATCCCTTCGGTCGTCAAATTCTCCGCGAAATCCCCGGGTTTCACGTCGAGGCCTTTTTCCCGGATCTTCTCTATGCTTTCCATCGCAAGCAGGCTTACCTGACGGTGCATGAAGCCCGCATGCGCGTCTCCGGCAAGGCCCTTGTCCTTGAGCAGGAAGCAGGAGCCTATATTACGCTTCTTCTCGCCTTTCTCTTCGCTTATATTGACCGAGATTATCTTCCCTTTCATGCTTTCTTTCCCGTTTTCCTTCTCGTATACGTTCCGCTCTTACCGCCGCTTTTCTGAACAAGGTAAAAAGGGCCAAGTTCGATGCCCTTATCGACCGCCTTGCACATATCATATATGGTCAGCCCGACGACCGAGGCGCACGTCATCGCCTCCATCTCCACCCCTGTCTGTCCTTTTGTCCTTACCGTGGACGTAATGCCGACAGAATGATGGGCATCATCGAAATCAAATTCGACGTCGACATGGGTGATCGCGAGAGGATGGCACAGCGGTATCAATTCGTGGGTCTTCTTCGCAGCCATGATACCGGCGATCTTCGCCACGTTGAATATATCACCCTTCGGCCCCTGTCCGCCCCTCACAAGATCATAGGTCTTCTGCGACATCGTGACCGCGCCCCGGGCGATAGCCTCCCGATCCGTCTCCTTTTTCCCCGTAACATCGACCATCCGCGCATTCCCCTTACTATCAATATGGCTCAATCTTCCCATCGCCACCCCCGCCAATTTCTTTCTGACCTCTTCCCTCTTCCCTCTTGCCTATCGCCTATCGCCTATCGCCCGGCGGCTTTCAGCCGCCTATATTCCTCAACGTCCTCTGGCATTTCCTGATCGAGCCGATCTCGTGTTTCCTCTCCGGCTTCACCTTGACCACGTCACGGACAAATTCCCTGATCGCCTCGTCATCGCTGCCCGATCTCAAAAGGGACCTCAGGTCATATTCCACGTCGGAAAAAAGGCACGGGCGCAGCATGCCGCGCGCCGTCAACCGGATCCTGTTGCACTCGGCGCATATGTGAGACGAAACGGGGCTTATAAAACCGATCCTGCCCGAACCCCCCGCTATATCGTACACCTTTGCCGGGCCCCTGGCGTTCGCAAGCGACGGGACCAGTTCGAACGTACGCCGGATCTCATCCTCGATCTGTTTCGAGGTGATAATGTCCGTGCTCTTCCACAAAGAGGTGTCGCCGAAGGGCATAAACTCTATGAACCGTATCTCGTGGTCCCATTTCCTGGCTATGCGGACAAAATCGAGTATCTCGTCATCGTTGAAGCCCTTGATGATGACGGTGTTGATCTTGATGGGCTTGAGGCCGCTAAAGGACGCCTTTTTGATGCTGTCGATCACCCGGTCGAATGCATCGATGCAGGTGATCCACGCGAACCGGTCTTTCCTGAGCGTATCGAGGCTGATATTGATCCTCTTTAAACCGGCCTCCTTCAGTTCATCTATTTTATCTGCAAGGAGCACGGCGTTCGTCGTAAGACTGATATCCGTGATGCCTTCTATGGCGGCAAGTTCCTTGAGAAGGTAGGGCAGGCCCTTTCTTGTCAGGGGCTCGCCCCCGGTAAGACGGAGTTTTTTCACCCCCAGGGTTGCACACACCCTGACAAACCGGATGATCTCCTCGTAGGTCAGGATCTCCGTGTGCGGTATGAACGGGAAATCGCCATCCACGCAGTACCTGCAGCGCAGGTTGCACCTGTCCGTGACAGATATGCGGATGTAATCTATGACCCGGTTATAGTCGTCTACAAGACGCGACATCATGGAACGTATCTTCTCCTGTCAAACCGTACTTAATTTCAGCGTGCCCGTTCCGGACGTGTTATATCCCCCCATGCCCTCGAGGCGGCGGGCGAACTCGCCCGACAGTATCGTGTCCATCAGCATGGAATAACGTACGTCACTCATGGCGTCCTCCGTCACGATAAGATCGTAGTCTTCCTCGGCAAGCGGGATAAAATCGAGCGAAAACGCCCGGGCAACCGAATATATCCCGATACCGGCATCGGCGATGGATTCGCGGACGAGTATCCCGACAGCGGTATGCGAGGATTCTTCCCTGTCATAACCGGTAATGGACCTTTTTTCAACCCCTTCCACATCGAGCAGGTGATCGAAGAGGATCCGGGTGCCCGAACCGATCTGCCTGTTGACAAACCTCACGCCATTCCGGGCGAGGTCCTTGATGCCGTGTATGGACAGGGGATTGCCCGGCCTGACAAGTATACCCTGCTGACGTTTGGCGATGTGAATGAGCTTCAAAGGAATATCCGCAAGGTATTTCTTTACCACGGGAATATTGTATGTAACACCGTCATCATCGAGGATGTGCGTCGTCGCGAAACCGGCGACGCCCGAACGCACAGCAAGTATCCCGCTCAAGCTCCCGGTATGGGTCGAGATAAGGTCGACGCCCCGGTGGCGCCCTTTGACGATATCGCGTGCAACATCGAGCGAAAGATCGTGGCTGCCGATAATATGGATGCACCCCTGTATGGCGGATTCATCGCGCAGAAGTTCACAGGGCACCTCTTCGCCCTGCGCCAAGCCTTCCTTTTGCTCGGGAATACGGATAAGGCCGTCCGCCCTGGCCATCGATGAGAAGGCGCTCGCGCCCCTCGGCAAGGGTATCGCGTAATATCTTCCGCCATTGCTGACGAGGTTGACCCGTATTATCTCCTCTATGCCGATCCTCGACGGTATCTTGTAGGCCGCCATGCACGGGACGGTCCGCGCATGAAATGTGACACCCAGGTGCTCTTCGCACACCGGCCTCACAAATCTCATAAAGGTCAGGACGGCCGAAACGGGGTATCCCGGAATGCCGAACACAGGGGTACCGCCGACAACGCCGAACAGAAGCGGTTTGCCCGGCATCATCGAGACCCCGTGGAAAACGACCTTCCCTGCCTCGTCGATGACGCTTCCCGTGAAATCTTCAGTCCCCGCACTCGACCCCGCGTTGATCAGGACAATATCATACGCCGCAGAACCGTTCCTCACCGTTTCGAGGAGTTCGTCCCGTGTCGTTACGATAGGCGATACCGACGGGTCGCAGCCCGATCCGGCGGCAAGGGCGCTCAGAGTATACGAGTTGAAATCGATAAGACCTGCCGCGGGGTTGGCGTGACTGTCCTTGAATATGTCTATCAATTCTTTCCCCGTCGGGACCACGAGGACCCTCGGCCGTTTGCGGACAGCCACGTCCGTGATACCGGCGGATATGATCATGCCCATGTCGAACGCACTTATCACGTGATTGACGGGCAGCAGCATGTCCTTCTCTATGACGTCCTCGCCGACCATCCGCGTGTTCTGCCAGAGATAGGCCGGTTTCCGTATCGTGATCGCGCCGCCGGAAACCTCGGCGTCCTCCACCATGATCACCGCGTCCGTGCCGTGCGGCAGGATGTCGCCCGTGTTGAGGGCAAACGCATCGGAACCGCACGTGAGCACGAGCGGGCTCGCAACATCGGCGCCGAGCGTATTTTCATGAACGACCGCAAATCCATCCATCGCGGAGCACAGGAACGGCGGGTTCGAGACGTTCGCGTACACAGGCCTCGCCGTCACCCTGCCGAGGCATGCATGGGCGGGCAGGTTTTCTTCCCCGAGACCGGGCCTGACATGTTCCAGGATCAGGCGGAGAGCTTCGTCGCTGGAAATTGTTTTCAGGTATCGCTTCACGGGAGCCCCCGCTGCAGTTCTCTATTCAAGGGGATAGACCTCGACACGCTCATCTCTCTCAAGGCCCTCGACGCCTTCAGGCACTATTATGTATCCATGGGCCGCCGACAACGACGATATGACGGATGATTTTGCAAAGATGGGTTCGACGAGCAGCGCATCGCCCTGCCCTGCGACCTTTACCCTGACGTATTCCTCGATACCGTACGATGACGGGACATTTGTCGTGAGCATCCCGGTCGGCACGAGTGAAGGCCCGGGGTCCTCGCCAGCCATATTTTTCAGAAGCGGCACAACAAACCTGACGGTCACCATCGCGCACGAAACGGGATGTCCCGGAAGGCCGAAGACCGGTTTCCCGAACAGCCGGCCGAAGATCGTCGGCTTTCCGGGCTTGATGTTAATGCCGTGAAAAAGTATCTCACCGCCAAGCTCCACGATCGAATCCGTTATATGGTCCCGCTCGCCTTTGGAACTTCCCCCCGATATGAGGATGAGGTCATATCCTGCGGCGGCCGACAATTTCTCCGTTATGTCCTCGATGGTGTCACGGGCAAGACCGGCAAAATGAACGTCCGACCCCGAGGCCCTCACCAGCGAGCCCACGGTGTGCCTGTTTATGTCCCGCACCTTGCCAAAGGGCGGCTTTTCATCGACAGGAACTATCTCATCCCCGGACGACAGGAGGGCAACGCGCGGCTTTTTGAAAACAGGCACGCGTCCTTTGCCTATTGCCGCCAGGACCCCGGCGTCAAAGGAGGATATCCTTTTGCCTTTCCTGACGATCACGGAGTTTTCGGAGATGTCTTCGCCGGGATAGACGATGTTTTCATTCCTGGAGACCGGCCGTGTAATTTCCACTTCACCGCGCATCTCGCGGACATATTCCTGCATAACGACGCCGTCTGCGCCATCCGGCACCATCGAACCCGTGCTCACCCGGACCGCATTGCCTTCCCTGACAGTGATGCCGGCCGGCTCGCCGATGCGTACCTCGCCTGACATTTTCAGGAACGCCGGGTTCGTCTCGCGGGCGCCCTGAACATCTTTTACGATGACTGCGTATCCATCGACGAGGGACCGCGCAAATCCCGGGATCGCCTCCGGCGAGATCATGTCTTCTGCGGCTACCCTGCCCGGGGCCGATGCGAGCTCGACCGATTCATCCGCGCGGTCGAAACTGATAGCTTCTATCCTTGCAAAAGCCTCCCGGACAGTGACCGATGTGAGAAATTCCGACGACATACGCACCTTATAATAGCATAATGGCAGCGGTTTTTCCTTCTTAATCCCCCTTGTTAATTTTGCGAAAAACGGGTATCATACCAGTAATATGACACCAAAACGGATTATACTCGTCGATTTCGAGAACATACAAAGGCTTGACTTTGACAATATGGACATATCCAACACGAACCTGGCCATATTCGTCGGAAAATCTCAGAACAAGATACCGTTTTCCCTCGTCGAAAAGGCGCAGTCGTTCGGTGAACGCCTCGTCTGGATAAAAATAGCCGGGGACGGGAAGAACAATCTCGATTTTCACCTTGCGTTCGAGCTTGGAAGGCTCTGTGAGAGGATGGAAAAAGACGTTGAATTGATCATACTTTCAAAGGACAGCGGATACGATTCCCTGATCCGGTACGTGAACGAGCTCGGGATCAAGACGCGCAGGATCGCGAATCCCGCCGAATTGTCGGACAACACAAAACCGTTGCCGTCTTCAAACTACACGAAGTACATCGTCAACAACCTCACGAAGATAGACGGCCAGAAGCGCCCCCGCACCGTGAGGACACTCAGGAAGCACATAGAGTCGCTTCTGCGCGACAAGGCCGCTGCGAGCGAGATAGACGCCATTCTCGAAGAGATGTTTATCAAGGGACTGCTCGCCGAAATCAACAACCGGCTGAAATACACCTTCGATACATCCGAAGCATCTTAAAGGTCCCGCACCCAGAGCGGGCCGATCTCATTTTTTCCGGGGGAGCGATCAATGTACGAGAAATGGCGCGGCCCTCATCCGGTCAAGGCAATAATTCTTGCCGTCATACTGGCCATTATCCCGTCATGGACCATGGCAGGGGACCAGCAGTTCTTCGCCCTGGGGGACGTAAGACTCGAGCTGGGAGGCATGATCAAAGAATGTGTCCTCGGCTACCGGACATATGGGATCCTCAACGAGGCACGGTCGAACGCGGTATTGTTCCCGACCTGGTATACCGGGACGTCTCAAGAACTCGAGCCTTTCATCGGGCCGGGGAAAATGCTCGACACGTCACGGTATTTTGTCATAGGCGTCGATTCGTTCGGCAACGGGATCTCATCATCGCCCTCGAACAGTCCACATCAAAAAGGCCGCTCCTTCCCGGAATTCACGATCGGGGACATGGTCAGGGCACAGGTGAGGCTCGCATCGGAAAAGTTCGGCATAACGCGTCTCCACGCGGTCGCAGGCATTTCGATGGGAGGTCTGCAGGCATACTATTGGGCGGCGGCATTTCCGGGCTCAGTCCGCAAGGTCGTTGCCATAACAGGTACCCCGCGACCCACCGCCTACGACCTTCTCTTGTTCGGAACACAGCTTGCCCTGCTTGATGGCGATCATGCGGGGACAGGATGGGACACCGTCTCACTGCGCGCCGTCACAGGCCTCAACGCGATGGCGGCGAACACCCCGGCGCGATTCAACAGCCTCACCGGCCGGGACGGCCTCACATCACGCGTCGAAAAGGATGAGGACATTTTCAGGAAGAAGGACCCTCTCGACCTGGCCTCGCAGATGAAGGCCCTTATCAGGCACGACATATACACGCTGCCCGAAGCGAAGGCGAACATAGCGCGCCTCGACCGTTCATCCATGCTTTCGGTGATATCCAAACAGGACAGGATGGTAAACCCGGGCCCCGCCACACAGTTCGCCGCATCAACGGGCACCGCCTCCGCCGTCTTTGACAGCGACTGCGGACACTACATTTTCCAGTGTGAATACGCGGCGATCACCACGATCGTATCGGAGTTCCTTCAAAAACCGTAAGGCGTGAGAGCGTAAGGCGTTACAAGATAAAGACACTGGATTCCGGCAAGCCGGAATGACGGTATTTGTTCTTTTAGGTATCGGGAAATATTCAGCCGCGGCTATGACTTTTTAAAATTTTTTGACAGGTGAAGAGAAACCTTACGCCGTACGCCGTCCCATAAACATAACCGTCTGCCCCTCCGCCTGGTCGAGGACCATTCCGGTCCATTCGATGGTTATTGTCCTGCCGGTGGGCCTTAAGGTATTCAGCTTTAAAGGGTCCGGGCTCCTGCCAAGTTGAAGGACCGTGTCCAGGAATTCCTTGAACAGGCCGGCGTCCTTTTCATCGAACATGTCCTGCATGCGGCGGCCGATGAGGTCCCGCGGGTGACCGGCGCCGAGCATGTCATAGGCAGCAGCATTCGCAAATATGATGCGTCCCTCGTTGACGGTAAGGATCGCGTCCGGGAGCATCTCGATCAGCTGACGATATCGTTTTTCACTTTGCAGCAGGGCCTCTTCGACCCGTCTTCGATCGGTGATGTCTTCCACGATAGACACAACTTCCGCGATCTTTCCTTTTTCATTCTTGAGCGGCGTGCTATTGACGCTTACAATGACAGTTGACCCGTCTTTCTTGACCATTTCATACTGCTTGTCGTACGACACCCCTTTCTTGATCACCTCCCTGACCGTCCGATGGACCCGGGGAAGGTCATGGGGATGAAAAAGGGCGGCTATCGGCCGGCCGATGATCTCATTTTTTTCATATCCGAGCACGTCCCTGATCTTCGCGTTACAATCGACGATGATCCCTTTTTTATCTGTCGTTGCGATCAGGTTGGCAACCGATTCGAAGATGGAAAGATAATTATGTTCGCTCGCCCGAAGGGCTTCGCCCCCTCGCCGGAGCATCTCCTGGAGTTTCTTATGGTCCTTGATGAGATCGAGAAGATGTTCGGCGCTGAGCTTTTTTATTGCTTCATTGGGCGTTGCCGAGGGATCGGGGAAGAGGAAATTCTCATAAACTCCATCCCCGATAATCAGCGACGGGAAAACAGCGAGCACATGAAAAAGGGCCTCCGGCGAGATCCTTTCTATACAGTACATAAAAACGGCAATGGACCGTTCATTGACGATAGGCCCGAGGTCACGGGAAATATGGGAGAACCATTTTCTGCCAACCTTCCTCAAGCTTTCCGTGTCGTCGACGGCGACACGGATCGTCTCGGACGCATCCGGCCCGCACATCTGTCTGAAAATTCCGGCGGGTTCCTGTTCTTCCCTGTTCGCGAGGAGCAATTTTCCGGCTCTGCGCGCCTCTTCGACATCAACGCCATTACCCCGGAGCAGATCTATAAATGCGTGGTCACTGTGGTTTGAATTGACAAAAAGATTTTTTTCGTTCCTGTCGAAACCCTGTTTAAAATAGGAGCATAAAAAGAGGTCGGCTTCGTCCTGATTAACGTAAAGGTAGCAATAATTTTCTCCGGGTTTTAATAACCGCAGTTTCGGCATCGGGTTACCCTGCTAACAAATGTTTATTGCACGCTAGTACCATAATTACACATTCTTTACCAGATTACGAGTCCTTTTTCCTTAAAAATTGCTAAAATAGGCTTCGCAGCCGAACCATTACATAAGGCGTAAGCCGTAAGTCGCTGTAACCCCATCCGTCATTCCGCCGGCCTTTGCGGCGGAATCCAGCGTCTCTAACATGTTCGTCCTATCCTGCATTACGAAAGAAGGGGAGCCAAAGACACTGGATTCCGGCAAGCCGGAATGACGGCCCGACGATGTCTCGCGCGTCTTGACAGTATTTCAAGAAAATTTAAATGAGGAAAAATTTAAGAAAACCTTGGATCCCGGTGTCAAGCACCGGGATGACGGACAGTGGTAGATGCCGTTAGCCGTTAGCCTTTAGCCTTTAGCCGTTAGCCTTTAGCCGTTAGCCGTTAGCCTTTAGCCGTTAGCCGTTAGCCTTTAGCCTTTAGCCGTTTATCTAAGCATCCAGTGGATAGATGCCGCGCAGATGATGGTGAGTGCTGCAAGAACGGTGAGGATCGTCGGCCATTCCCACTGGCCCATCTTTACTATTTCGCGCCAATCGCAGTTCGTACAGTAAAAGACCTTCCGTCCGGCATATTTCAGGACCCATTCACGGGGATGTGCCCTGTAGCTTCTCTTCACTTCATGCCCGCATTCGGGGCATTTCAAAGACGTGAGCGCCTGGCGCAAATAGAGCGGTCCCATGTCTGAGGCTGGCCGCGTCGCTCCGTATTGCATCAGGTGCGGATACTGCGTGTGGTCGGCGATAAAATCGATGTCTTTGAG
The DNA here is from genome assembly GCA_963666485.2 of Syntrophorhabdaceae bacterium. GTDB lineage: Bacteria > Desulfobacterota > Syntrophorhabdia > Syntrophorhabdales > Syntrophorhabdaceae > Delta-02. The sequence continues at coordinate 368,015 of CAXXUO010000002.1, forward strand.
GCCCCTGTTTCTTTCATCTACAGAGACACGGAGACTGCCTTTTTGGATTTTTGAGATTGCGTTCTGGTCCATGAACACCCCCCGATGTTCCAGAATCTGTTATTGCGTTTTAACTACTGCCAGAGAAGTGAAGCAAACTATTATATAATGCCGAAGGCGGGATTTGAACCCGCACGAGTCTCCCCGCCACCCCCTCAAGATGGTGTGTCTGCCAATTCCACCACTTCGGCATTCTTTATCATTTCGTTCCCTGCGCGGGAGCGGCCGGCGGGGCCGGCACAGGCGCAGTCTGCTCGGTCTGTGCAGGCACGGCCCTTAACGTGCTCCCTTTATGACTGTACGTGTACGCCAGCACTAAACTTGTCAACATAAAAACGACCGCTGCGATTGTCGTCAGTTTGGTCATGAAACTGGACGAACCGGAGCTGCCGAACAGCGTCTGGCTCGAGCCCCCGCCGAAAGCAGCACCGATGTCGGACCCGCGGCCGGTCTGCAGCAATACGATCAGAATAAGACCGATCGCTATAATAACGTGGATAATGCCGATGGCTATAGTCATGTATTTTTCTCCAATGCGCGGCTTATTATACCAAGAAAGTTTTCAGATTTCAAGGATGCACCGCCAACAAGTGCACCATTTATATCTTTCATGGCAATTAATTCGCCGAAATTATCGGCTGTAACGGAGCCGCCATAGAGAATCCTGACGTCCAGGGCAGAACTGCCGTAGACATCCGATAAGATATTCCTGATAAATTCATGGACCTCCCCGGCTTCAACGGGGGTAGCGTTCTTCCCGGTGCCTATCGCCCAGACCGGCTCGTAGGCGATGGTGATATTGCCGAGGTCTTTTATTCCGGCAAGCGCTTTTTTGACCTGTATCCCGACGACGAATTCCGTTATACCCGCTTCGCGTTCCTCGTCCGTCTCACCGACACAGATTATCGGCTTCAGGTCTGATGCGAGGCATTTTTTCGCCTTCAGGTTCACGTTCTCGTCGGTTTCGTGAAAGTATTTCCGCCGTTCCGAATGCCCTATTATCGCGTATGTGCAGCCGGCATCCTTCAGCATTGCCGGTGATATCTCGCCTGTATATGCGCCTTTATCCTCAAAAAAGATATTCTGGGACGCAAGGGCCACGGGGGTTCCTTTTATAACGTCGTGAACACTCTTGAGAACAGTAAAGGACGGCGCGAGGACCACCTCTCCTTTCCCGGATATATCCGGCAGGCCGGCGATTATTTCCCTGGCAAGCGCCTGGCCTTCGGCCGCGGTATTGTTCATTTTCCAGTTTCCGGCTACCATCCATTTCGCCATCTTAACCTCCACAGTGCTCAAGCGCGTCGACTGCCGGCATGGTCTTGCCTTCGAGCAGCTCGAGGAATGCCCCGCCCCCGGTGGAAATGTACGAGATCTTGTCGCTCACGCCCGCCTTGTGCACGGCCGAATCCGTATCGCCGCCGCCGATGATGGAAAGTGCGCCCGATGCCGCGACGTCTTTTGCGAGCCCGAACGTGCCCTTGCTGAAAGGTTCGAGCTCGAACATGCCCATCGGGCCGTTCCAGACGATGGTCTTCGCATCCCGCACGGCGCTGCCGAATATTTTCTGCGTTTCAGGCCCTATGTCCAGGCCCATCCAGTCCGCCGGTATACTGTCAACCGGGCACGCTTCGACTCTGGCGTCGGCTTCAGCCTTGTCTGCGACAATACAATCAACCGGCAGGAGTATCTTCACATTCTTCGACCCGGCTTTTTCCATGATACTCTTCGCCTTGTCGAGCATGTCGGGTTCGCAGATCGACTTGCCGATCTCCTTGCCCATGGCCTTCAAGAATGTGAAAGCCATGCCTCCGCCGATTATCAGCATATTGACTGTGTCGATGAGGTTCTCGAGGACGCCGATCTTGTCGGAGACCTTCGCACCGCCGATAATGGCAGCGAGCGGCCTTTGCGGGTCCTTCATAGCTTTGTTGAAATAATCGATCTCATCCTTGAGGAGAAAACCGGCCGCGCAGGTCTTGACGGCCTCCGTGATGGCCGAATTAGATGCCGCCTTTCTATGGGCGACGGCGAAAGCATCATCGATATAAACGTCCGCCAACTGTGCAAGCTGCCGGGCAAATTCCGGGTCGTTCTTTTCGTCACCAATGTGAAAGCGCAAATTCTCGAGCAAAATGACGTCGCCCGGCTTCATGGCGGCGACTGCGTTTTGCGCACTCTCGCCGATGCAGTCGTCCACGAACGGGACCTCTTTTCCGAGAAGCCCCGCAAGTATTGCGGCGCAGGGCCTCAAGGTGAGCTTGTCCACTCTTTGGCCTTTCGGGCGGCCCATATGGGAAATGAGGACAAGCTTCGAGCCCTTTTCCATGCAGTACCTGATGGTCCGAAGGTGGGCCTTGATCCTCGTCGTATCCGTAACGTTGCCGCCGGCGTCGACGGGTACGTTAAAATCGACACGCATCAGCACTCTCTTTCCCGAGATATCAATTTGATCGATCGAATTCATAGGTTAGCTCCTTCCTGTACGAGTTGGTCATTTCATGACGAACGAGAGAAGATCGAACATACGATTGGAAAAACCCCACTCATTGTCGTACCACGAAAGCACCTTTATCATGTTCCCGCCAATGACCGTGGTGTTCTCCATGTCCACGATGGACGAATGCCTGTTACCATTGAAGTCTTTGGAGACCAGGGGTTCGTCGCAGCAGGCCAGGATCCCTTTCATCGGGCCGTCCGCGTATTCCCTGAACTTCTTGTTTATATCTTCCTTGCTGACCTTCGTCGAAAGCGTCGCGACGAAGTCGACGAGCGATACATTGGGCGTCGGAACGCGTATCGCGAGGCCGTCCAGCTTCCCTTTCATTTCAGGGATGACCTCGGATATCGCCCGCGCCGCACCTGTCGTTGTGGGGATCATGGACAGTGCAGCGGCACGTGCCCTGCGCAGGTCTTTATGGGGTTCGTCGAGGACGACCTGGTCGTTCGTGAACGAGTGGATCGTGGTCATGAGACCATACTCGATCCCGAATTCCTTGTAGAGTATCTTGACGATCGGCGCGAGGCAGTTGGTCGTGCACGACCCCATCGATATAACGTGATGCTTCGTTTTATCATACACCTCTTCGTTGACACCGAGAACGAACGTGACATCGGGCCCTTTTGCAGGTGCTGAAATGATGACCTTTTTCGCTCCTGCCTTGAGATGCCTCTCCGCACCCGCGCGATCGGTGAACTTGCCTGTGCTTTCAAGGACAACATCGATGCCGAGGTCCTTCCAGGGAAGCGATTCCGGCTCTTTCATCGCATACGACTTCATCTCCTTGCCGTCGATGATGATCGAGTTATCTGTATACTTGACATCGTTTTCCATGATTCCGTGGACCGAGTCATATTTCAGCAAATGTGCAAGGGTCCTGGGATCCGTAAGATCGTTAACAGCCACAAATTCCACGTCTTTTCTATTAAACCCCGCCCTCAGGACAAGTCTGCCAATCCTTCCAAAACCGTTGATTGCGATCTTTACGGACATAAACGGCCTCCCCTTGTTTTTTTATCAATAGTAATCAAAAGGGGGTATCATGTCAACCCATTAATAGTAAAGGATGGCGCCGTTCAACAGTTCAACCGTTCAACAGTTCAACGCAAAAGAGATGCGGAATGTAAAAAGAATACGAGACATAAGAATTTCGTCGAATGTAAAGGGGGATCTTCTAGCGTTGAACGGTTGAACTGTTGAACGGCTGAACGGTTAAGATTTATGCCCGGGACCGTTTAAGGGTCCGGAGCCCGCCTATCACGTAGTGCGTTCCCGAGATGATTGTCGAGAGGCCCGTCACGAAGAACAGGACCGGAGTGTATTCCTTGAACGTGCTGCCGGGGATAGACCATGACCACAGGACGTACACGATGGTTGCGATCTGCAGGACCGTCGTTATCTTGCCGAAGATCGTCGGCCTCGGCCTCACGTTATTGGCGTAATGGTAGAGAATAAGGTACCCGCAGGCGATGACGATGTCCCTTCCGAGGACGAGCGCGGTGAGCCACAAGGGGACGATGCCGACAATATAGAGCATGACGAACGCGGCAACGAGCATGGTCTTGTCGGCGATCGGGTCAAGGTACGCCCCGAGCTCGGTCTTCCAGTCCATGACGCGCGCGATGAATCCGTCGAGCAGGTCGCTTATCCCCTGGATGAGAAAAAGATACAGTGCAAGGCGCATCCTGCCCTGGTAAACAGCATAAATAAAATAGAACGTGATGAAAAAACGAAGTATGGAGATTATATTCGGGAGATTTATAGCCTGCGTAGCGTTATCTCTCATAATCCTGGTAATAGTTCCTGAACGTGGCGCACTTGTCGATGAAGCTCAGTGTCACGGTATCTGTCGGGCCGTTGCGCTGTTTCCCTATGATGACCTCTGCCATGCCCTTGTTTTCTTCCCTGTCTTTATTATACACCTCATCACGGTAAATGAAGAGGATCACGTCCGCGTCCTGCTCGATCGCGCCCGATTCCCTGAGGTCTGCGAGGCGCGGCCTTTTGTTTTCTTTTTCACGGGTCTCCGGTGCCCTGTTGAGCTGGGAGATGGCGATGACGGGAATATTGAGCTCCTTCGCGAGGGCTTTGAGGAACCGGGAGATCTCGGATATCTCCTGCTCGCGCCGGTCCGCGCCGGTCCTTCCCCGCATGAGCTGGAGATAATCGATCACGACAAGGCCGATGTCATGCTCTTTCTTGAGCCTGCGTGCCCGGGCCCGCAATTCCATGACGGTGAGGGCGGGCGAGTCATCGATGAACATCCGCGCTTCGGTCAGTTTTCCGGCGGCCGTGGCGAGCCTCGGCCACTCATCACCGGAGAATGTCCCCGTGCGCAGCTTCGAATGGTCGATCTCCGATTCGGAGCTTAAAAGCCGTGTAACGAGCTGTTCCTTGGACATTTCCATCGAAAATATCCCCACGGGCACGGGGTTTTCATGCAGCGTCGAAACATGCTGTGCCACGTTCATGGAAAATGCCGTCTTGCCCATACTGGGCCGGCCGGCGACGATAATGAGGTCAGACGGCTGAAGACCGCTCGTCAACCTGTCGAGATCGGTAAAACCCGTCGGGACGCCCGTCACGGCCTGTTTCTTCTTGTAGAGCCTTTCTATAAGTTTGATGCTGTCATGGATGAAATCCCCGATCGGCAGGTAGGTCTTCTTGATCTTGTTCTCGGACACCTCGAAGATGAGCTTTTCCGCATCGTCTATATATGCATCGATGTCCGTCTCGGCATCATAGCCTTTTTCGATGATCTCCGTGGCCGCCTTCATGAGCGACCTGACGAGGGATTTTTCCCTGACGATCTTCGCGTAATAGGCGATGTTCGCCGCGGACGGCATAAGATCGACGAGCGTGTTCAGGTAGGTTATGCCGCCCACGCTCTCGAGAATGCCCCGGTCTTTGGCGAGATTACTCACGGTTATAAGGTCGATCGCATCGTTCCTGTCGGAAAGATGGACCATCAGGTCGTATATCTTGCCGTGGGCATCGCGGTAAAAGTCGGTTGCCGTTACAATATCGCTAACTTTATTGATAGCTTCCGGATCGACGAGAAGGCCGCCGAGCAGCGATTGCTCGACCTCTATGTTTTGAGGGGGGACCCGCAATGTTGAAGCGGGATCTTTTGGATCCCTGACATTTTTTATGATCCGGGGCATTTAAGCCTCTTCTTTTGCCACCTCGATCTTAACTTCAGCGTTGACCTCGGGCTGAAGATGAATAACGACCGTGTGTTCGCCTGTTGTCTTGATCGGTTCCTCGAGACGGACCAGTTTTTTATCGATCTCTACCCCGGTAGACGCCTTGACTGCCTCAACGACGTCCTTATGGGTCACGGAGCCGAACAGTCTTCCATCGTCGCCCGCCTTTTTCTTGATAGTGAGGGTGATCTCCTGAAGCCGTGTTTTGAGTTCCTCGGCCGTCTGGGTATCGCGTGCCTTCTTGTTCGAAACGCTCCTGACAATATTTTCGAAGCGTACGACGTTGCCCTCGGTCGCGGGAACAGCGAGGCCCCGGGGAACGAGGAAATTCCTCCCGTAGCCGTCCCGGACATTAACGGTATCGCCCTTCTTTCCCGTGCCCTGGACATCTTCAATCAGTATAACCTTCATCACGTGCCTCCGTTATTTCAATAATGTGGTAAAGGGCAGAAAGGCAATGTGCCGCGCCATCTTTATCGCCTCTTTCAGCTTGCGCTGGTGGTTCGCACAGGTACCCGTCATTCTCCTCGGCATGATCTTGCCTCTTTCCGTGATGAACGATTTCAGGAGCTTCGGATCTTTATAGTCAATGGCCAGATTGGAATCCTGGCAGAATCTGCAAACCCGTCTTCTTACATACACTCTTTTCTTCGGTGAATCCGACCGAGTTGTCCTCATTGGTCTTGGCATCTACTCATTCCTCCATCCAAAAAATTTTATGTGCTTCGAGTTTGACTATCTCCCTGGTGGGCAGCTTTTTTCTGAGGAGCCTGCCCGCTACCATCACGCTCGTTCCGGCCGCCGCATCGACGTATGGTTCCGATGAACCGCCCCGGCATTCTACGTCGATGAGGAAATCACCATCCGTGACCCGAAGGGGAAACAGCATGAACTTGTCCCCCCGGGGGGTATAGACGATCTCGGGCCTTTTCTCGACCCGTCCCGTCATGAAAACCCTGTTCATCAGAACTCGCCTTCGAGCTCGTCAAACACCACCGCGTCGGGCGGTTTCTTCGGGCCTTCGCTCGCGTCATCGACGACCACGAACATGTGCCGCAAAACGGGGTCAAGCGTCCTGTAAAACTTGGCCATCGGCGCAACAGAGCCTTCATCCATATCGAGCAGGAAAAAGAAATAATGGCCCCTGTCTTTTTTCTTTATCGGATAAGCGAGCTTTCTGACCGCCCAGTCATCCAGTTTCACGATCGCTGCGCCAGCTTTTTCCAGGTTTCCCTGGATCCTCTTCATGAGATCGTCTTCTTCTTCTTTTGCGAGGTCGGGGCTGAGCACAACAATATTCTCGTATCTTCCCACGATTCTTTCTCCTTTCAGTTTTGAGTCTTCTGAGGTGCTACCACAGTGCCTTTATCGACCTTAACACGAACTTTTTCGGCAATTTCAATAGTTACACTGTCGTCGGAAATTCCCGTTATTGTACCATACAAACCACCCGATGTGATAATTTTATCTCCCTTCTTCAGATTGGCGAGAAACTCCTTCTGCTGCTTCGCTCTTTTCTGCTGAGGGCGGATGAGAATGAAATAAAAAATGGCAAAAACAGCGACGATAAAAATAAGCGACATATAGTTGCTGCCGCCCTGACCGGCGCCTGCCTGACCGCTACCCATTGCATACGCTACACCTGTCATCCGATTCACCTCCTTCATATCGTGATTTGAAATCGTGATAAAAAGACCCGAACGTGCCGTTCTTTACGGCGTCACGGACCTTCCTCATGAGTTCCATATAGAAATGTACATTATGGACCGTATTCAAATAAAAGCTCGTCAGTTCGTGCGAGACGACGAGATGCCTCAAATAGGCCCGCGAGTACGTCCTGCACGTAGGGCACGAACAGCCCTCATCGATCGGCCCCTTGTCTTCGGTAAAGCGGGCGTTCTTGATATTTATCCTGCCGTCCCACGTGAACAGGCTGCCGTTGCGGGCAAACCGGGTCGGGATGATGCAGTCGAACATGTCGATCCCTCTTTTCACGCCCTCGAGGAGATCTTCCGGCAGGCCGATGCCCATCATGTAACGCGGCTTATCGGCCGGCATGAGGTCGATCACCGTGTCCACCATGTCCCACATCAGGCTTTTCGGCTCCCCGACGCTCAAACCGCCGATGGCGAAACCGTCGAAGTCAAGGGCGAGGATGTCGTGGGCGGAGCGTATCCTCAATTCGGGGTAAAAACCGCCCTGGATTATCCCGAAGAGCTTCTGCGGACCGTCGGTTTTCGCCTCGAGGCACCGTTTTGCCCAGCGCGTCGTCAGTTCTACAGAATCGCGCGTATATTCAAATGTCGACGGGTAAGGAGCGCACTCGTCGAGGCACATCGCGACATCGGCCCCGATATTCTCCTGCACGCGCACCATTTTTTCCGGCGTGAGAAAATGGCGCGAGCCGTCGATGTGGGATTGAAACAGGACGCCGTCCTCTTTTATCTCGCGCAGGACGCCGAGGCTGAATATCTGGTAGCCGCCGCTGTCTGTGAGCAGGCCTCCGTCCCAGCCGGCGAATTTGTGCAGCCCCCCCATTCTTTTGATCATCTCGTCACCGGGGCGCAGGTAAAGGTGATACGCATTTGCGAGGATCATTTTGACGCCGAGTTCCGTAAGCTGCCGGTGGCTCATCGCCTTGACCACGCCCTGCGTGCCGACGGGCATGAAGACCGGGGTGTCCACCTCGCCGTGGCCTGTCAAAAGCCGCCCGGAACGTGCCCTTCCCTCGTTATGGTCTATCTCGATCGCCTTCATGATATGAACATCGCGTCCCCGTAGCTGTAAAACCTGTATCCAGCTGCTATAGCCTCCCCGTAGGCCTTCTTAAGCCCCGTCGCCCCCATGAAGGCCGCGACGAGCATAAGAGGGGTCGAACGCGGAAGATGAAAATTCGTGATCAGTGCATCGACGGCCCTGAATTCGTACCCCGGATAGATGAAAAGCTCCGTTTTCCCCGCAGGCAAACCATTGCCGTTCGCGCGGAAGACCGTCTCGAGGGTCCGCACGGAACTCGTGCCGCAGGCGACTATCCGGCGCCCCTTACTGCGCGCCTCCTTAAGAAATACCTTCGCCTCATCATCGAGCTCATACTGTTCGCCGTGCATCCTGTGCTCTTCGAGCGTATCGGCGTGAATAAGGGAAAAGGTCCCGATCCCGATGTGGAGGGTGATCGTGACAATATCGACACCCATCGAACGGACCCTGTCAAGCAGCTCCCGGGAGAAGTGAAACCCCGCCGTGGGCGCGGCTATCGATCCTGAGCTCTTCGCATAAACGGTCTGGTAACGGTCAAAATCGTCTGCACCGTCTTCCCCGTTGCGCTTGATATAGGGAGGCAGGGGCATCTTTCCGTACGTCCGGATGATCTCCCCGGCCTCATTATCCGAGGCAAAGGACACAACGAGGCTATCATTGTGCCGCCCTATGCTGGCGGAATACCCGCCGATCGCAACAGGTATGGGTGCCGCTCTCCTGCCGACGCCGCGGGCGAGGCACTCCCACATCCCGTTGCCAAGCGGCCGCACCAGGAGAACGTCGATCTGGCCACCCGTCGGCTTAACCGCCTTCAGGCGCGCAGGGAACACCTTGCTGTCATTCAGCACAAGGACATCGTTCTCACGGAAATATCCCGTAATGTCGGAAAATTTCCGGTGCTCGATCTTTCCCGTCACCCTGTCATACGCAAGGAGCCGCGAGTCGGACCTCTCGCCCGACGGATGCTGGGCGATCATCTCCCCTGGCAGATCGTAATCAAATTCGTCAACTCTCATAATCCGTACATACCATCAATCGGCCCGCATTCATCCCGGCCCGTAGTTTGCCATCATCCGCATAGATAAAAGCAAAAAAATCCCTGTCAAGCCCTCCGGCTTTCCAAAACAGGTTAATTTTATATCAGATTATCCCGATATTCGCAAATCAATTAACGGGTTACGCACCACACCCGTCACGGGCGGCCCCGGCAGGCGATTATGCTTGTAACGGATCGGGCTTTTATTTTACAATTTTCAGGAGTTTTCTATGGGAATAATAACGGTATCGAGGCTTCACGGTTCAGGGGGCACGTACTTCGCGCGGGAGCTCGCGAAGCGCCTCGACTATTCATTCATTAACAGGACTTCCATAAACACGGAATGCCGGGAAAGCGACAAGCACGTCTGTGTCTTCGGGATAGCGGGCGACGCCACGCCGGGGCTTTATGAAAAAATGCAGGAGCTCATGGTAAATCCCGATTACCACAAGGTCTCCCTTGTAGCGTGCATACTCGACCGCGCCCGGGAAAACAATGCCGTTTTCACCGGTATGGGATGCGGCATCGTTCTCGCGGGCATGGAGAACACCATTAATATACGTATCGTCCGGCGCCTCGAGGACCGTGTCGGTGAGATAGCACGGGTAAAGGATATCGGCTACGACGATGCCTTCGATCTTGTCGAGAGGATGGATGAGGGAAAGCGCGAATTCGTCATGCGGTACTTCGGGGCCGATGTGGGCGACCCGTCCATTTATCACGCGGTCATCAATTCGAGCCACATACCGCTCGAGGATGCGATCGACATCATCGCCGGTTACGCGTCAAAGTATTTAACGGCATCTCATACCGCGGATGCGGAAACGGCCCTCAAAGAACGCCTGCTTGAAAAAAGGGCGGAACTGCTCCTCTTCCATATCGGAATGGCCCATTGTTACGGGAAACTCGACTTCAAGGCCGAGAAGGGCGGCCTGAGCGTTGCCGGGACCGTACGCAATGAAGCCGAGAAGGACCGTCTCCTCAAGACGCTGCGCCAGAATACGGAAATTAACAGGATATATGACGAAATAGAATCGGGAGTTCTCGAAAGGATGTAACGACCGCCGCCCGTGTCAGGCGGGTTGTTTTTTCCGGAATTTCTTCCCCATAACGAACGCGTTTCCCAGCTTCGCACCAAAACCGTAATATTCGCGAATTTCAGGCGTCAGGACAACAGGCCGTATCTTTTCGATGCTCGGCTTCATGGTATCATCGAGCATGTCTTCGTCGATCTTCACATCGAGGATCTCCCCGATGAACTGCGTGTGCAGGCCGAGATCTGTATACGTCAAAAGCTTGCATTCGAGGACAAAAGGAAACTCCTTGATATACGGGGCGTCAACGACGTCACTCCTGACGGGCGTAAGCCCGGTCACGGCGTATTTGTCGATGTCCCTTCCCGATGCTATGCCGAAATAATCCGCCTCGGTGAGGAACTTTTCCGGTGTTACGTGGACCGTGAATGCCTTGCGGTCAAGAATGCTCTGGTATGTATGAGTGGCCTTCCTCAGGGCAATATCAACGCACGGCGGCTTCGAGCAGCACATGCCTCCCCAGGCGACGGTCATGACGTTCGGGCGGCCATCCGCGTCATATGTTCCTACCACGAGCACCGGGGCGGGCAGGAGGACCGTCCGCGCGCCGAGGGATCTTTTCATGGGAAACCTCCTAAATATCAGGGCCTTTGCAACCAAAAGCGGGTGAAACGGATTTTAGTATAACCCAACATTGACAGGCATGAAATACTTTTATACAATGATGGGCATCCCGAAAAGGAAGGTCCTATGCCGTACAGGAGAACATCGCAATGGATAGTGGTATGTGTTTCGACGGCGATCACGATCTTCTGCGTCTACGTCCTGCTCATGAACCTGCGCATGGGAAATATAAAGAACGTCTGGGTCTTTTCCGCGTTTTCGGTCATATTCGCCATCCCGCTTTTGGTGACGGTCTTCCACATGATCGCCGACAGGAACCCTACCCTTGCAAACCTGCACAAAAAGCATATCTCCCTCGGGCAAAAACACAAGACCACGTTCATCCCCCACTGGTTCGTCACCTCCGGGGTGATCGTCATCGGGCTCATCATTCTTTATACGATAATAAAATGGCTGTTCATGTACTTCCAGCGATGATCGAAATACCCCTTTCCCGGATAGATCTCAAGGATGAGCGCTTCCCGCTTTCTTTCGGCCGCGACAATGAAAGGTTGCTCTCGTCGATAAGGGCCTTTGGCATCATCGAGCCCGTTGTCCTCCTTGACCGGAAACCTTATGTCCCGGTCGCGGGCCATCGCCGCCTCGCGTGCGCCCGGTCCCTGGGAATGAGGTCTGTTCCGGCGTTCATCATAGACAGTACGGACAGAGATGCCTTTCTCAAGGCGGTCAATGCGAACCTCGAGCGTGGATATAACATTATCGAGAAAGCAAACATCCTTTCCGGGATGGACCTTCTCGGTTTTTCACGGCCCGACGTCCTCGCGTGCATGAAGGACCTCGATCTCGACCCCCACGAAAAGGTCCTCGATGTTTTCCTCGCTCTTGCCCGGCTCACCCTCCGGGAGAAGGAGTTTATCTTTACGAACGGCATGTCCTTGCGAAATACCGGGCACTTTCTGCGTTTCGACACCGGTGAGAGAAAAAAGATCATGCGCTCCCTTTCCGGTCTTCATCTTACGGAAAGCGTGCTCCGCGAGGTCCTCGAATCTCTCCAGATCATAAAGATACGGACGGGGAAACTGGCGGGCAAGGATATCCCCGCCCTTCCGGACATCGAGGCTTTACGTTCACATCTGAAAAAAAGGATACACCCGGTCCTGACATCACTGGAGCGCAAATTAAAGGCGATACGGGGTAAAATGGCGCTTCCGCCGGGGATGGATATTAGGGTAGACCCTTTCTTCGAAAAGGAGTATATTGAATTAGTACTGAGAATAAAAGACGAAAACGACATACGCACCGCCCTCGCTAAAATTTCGGGATTAGCGGAAGCCGGTTTTCTGAGGAGCATCCTTGACCTTACAAAAGGTACAATTCGTTGAGAGGAACACGGACATAATCCGGCAATGTCCCGGGACCAAACATCACATCTGCTGCGGGTACCAGACAATAGACATCATCGAAGGCTGCGTTCTCAACTGTTCATATTGCATACTCAAGGCATATCTCAAGAACGACGCGATAAAGGTCTCCTGTGACCCGGATGCGATAACCCGTGAACTCGACAGCCGCATCGACAGCGCCCCAGGGCACGTATTGAGGTTCGGGACGGGGGAGCTATCCGACAGTCTCGCCCTCGACAGGCAGCTCAAGCTCAATCAATTTCTCATCGACTATTTCGGCAAAAAGAAAAAAGCCCTTCTCGAGCTGAAATCGAAGTGGGCGGATTTCCGCCATCTCATCGGGCAGCTCAACCCGTACACGGTGATATCGTTCTCCGTGTCTCCGCAAAGGTTCATCGATTCCGAGGAAAAGCGCACAAGCCCGATACATAAACGCCTGAAAGCGGCGCGCCTGGCCCAGGACAACGGCTGTTTCGTCGGGCTTCACTTCGATCCCGTCGTGATCTACGACGGGTTCGAGAGGGATTACCGTTATCTCATCGAAGACATCGGGAGAATCCTTGACCCTGAAAAGATCATCTGGATAAGCCTCGGCCTTTTGAGGTTCCCCGCAGCGCTCTACGGGCAGCTCATCGAAAAAAAGAGCAAATACCTTCTGGCCGGCGAGTTCATCCGGGGGGAAGACGGTAAATACCGTTACATAAAACCCGAGCGGATAAGGATATACAAATACCTTTATAAATTGCTGAAGAAGATCGATCGTGACCTTTTCATATACCTGTGCATGGAAAGGGCCGATATATGGAAAGAGGTTTTCGGCATGACGCTCAAGGACAACGAGGGCCTGATACAGCTTTTTGATACACGAATAAAGAACCTGTACGGAGGGACGTTATGAGATTTCAGAACAAGGTTGTTTTTATTACCGGCGGCACAAAGGGACTCGGAAAAGCCATGGCGCAGGCCTACCTCGCGGAAGGCGCCTCGGTCGCCGTCAACGGCCGGAATAAAGATGCCGTGGAAAACTTCACGGAAGAGTTCAAGGGACAGCAGGTCCTCGCATTCGAGGGCGATATCTCCGATTACGACGCGATGGACGCGACGGCATCGAAGGTCTATGAAACGCTGGGCAGGGTCGATATCCTCATCAACAATGCCGGTGTCGTCAATCCTCTCGTACCGTCCGTGAAAATGAAGAAGGAAGACTTCAGCAGCGTGATCGACATAAATTTGAAAGGGACGTTCTACACGACCCAGGTGTTCGGCAAGAGAATGGTGGCGCAGGGTTCCGGCCGGATCGTCAGCATAGCGTCGCAGGTGGCGCTTTTCGGTGAAAAAGGTTTTCTCCCTTACGCCATCAGCAAATCGGGGCTCATGACAATGACCCGCCAGCTCGCGTACGAGTGGTCAAAGTCCGGCGTGACGCTCTGCGCCGTGGCCCCCGGTTTTATAAAAGGCGGCATGAACGAAGGGCTTATCAGAAAAGAAGTGTTCGTCAACTACCTGTCCGGCAGGACGCCGATCGGCAGGATGGGAACGGTCGGCGAACTGGTCGCGACCATACTGTTCCTCTCTTCCGACGATGCGGCCTACATCAATGGCGAGACCATTGTCATGGACGGGGGGATGACGGGATATACCCCGGAGGGCCTTCTTGACTTCATGTCCAAAGGAAAATAATTAATGGACATTATCCCGTTTATACGCTTCACCATGAATTCGCGGTATATCGGCCGCTGGATCTACGGGGGCCTCGTCCTTTTTATCCCGGTCCTCAATTTCTTTTCAATAGGGTTTCTCTCCCGTACCTCCCGTCTCGTCATGGTGGGAGGTATGGGCCTTGCCACGTGGCAGGAGAAATACGAGGCATGGATAGAGGGGATCAAGCTGCTTTTTGTCTTTATTCTCTACAACGCCATCCCTTTCTTCATGTTCTCGAGCGGCTTCTTTCTCACGACACTCAACAGTTTCACCGCTTTCTTCGGCCATCTCATGATCAAGGCGGCCACATTTATCGTTCTGCCGATCTGCTGCTTCTTCCTTCCTTTTGCGTTCGCGATCTTCGCAGAGCGCCTCGATTTCAGGGAAGCCCTGGAATTCGAGTTGATACTGCACGGGATCAAGGAGGTCCTCGTCGAATACATCATCGGGTACGTCGCGACACTGGCAGCCATTTACGTATCGCTCCTTTTTATGCGCATCCCGTACCTGGTCGGCTTTCTCATCTCGTCTGTGTTCACGTATTACTCCCTCCTGCTCTCCACGTTTTACTTCACCGAGCTTTATCGCAGGACAAGCCTCTGCCTCGTTCAGATAACGCAGGATGAGCCGCCCCTCGGGTAGGGCTTCAAGGGCCCCCATTCATTGACTTGACCGCGGAATTATGCTAACTAATTATTCTTATAAACGGCGGCAGTAGCTCAACGGCGGAGCATCGGATTGTGGTTCCGAGGGTTGCGGGTTCAAGTCCCGTCTGCCGCCCCAATCTCCCGTTTTTACCTTCCCGCATCAATTTCCCCATTCTTCGGAACAAGACACGAGCAGGGCCACCCTTATCGTGAGGTGCCGTCACAGGGATCCTCGCGCAACAGGCCGAAGACGGCGAAGGCTATGAGCGACAGCGCGGCCCCGAAGAAAAAAGGCGCCCCGGGACCGGCATGTTTCCACAGGATACCTGCGACGAGAGATGCCGGAAAGGCGGCAAGACCTGTCGCGGTCTGGTAGATGCCGTACGTTGTGCCGGCATGCTCGCCCTTCGCGTGCAGGGAAATGTAGGCCTTTCCGATGCCCTCCGTTAATGCCATGTAGATGCCGTACAGTGGAAAAAGGGCCCAGAGGAAGGCAGGCCTTTGGGTAATACCGAATAAAAAGTAGATAATGGCAAAAAGCGCAAAGCCCCCGAGAAGGACCTTTTTCTGCCCTATCCTGTCGGATACGACGCCGGCGGGAAGAGAAAAGACGGCATAGACGACGTTGAACAGGGCATATGCCAGGATCGTGGTCCCGACCGTGAACCCGACGCTGTGTGCCTTCAATATGATGAACGCGTCCGAGCTGTTCCCCAGGGCAAAGATGGTGCTCGCCAGGAGAAATATTTTGAATTCCCGCGTCAGCTTTATGTTGCGCAGCCTGAAGGGGATCACCGATGCCGGACGGTCACCCCTTTGCATATCCCGTACAAAGAATCCGAGAAGGATCACGCCGGCCACGGCAGGCAGAAATGCGAGGTAGAAGATGATCCGGAGATCGTCTTCGAATAACCTGATAAGAACAAAGGCCGTAAGCGGCCCCACCATCGCGCCGAGCGTATCGAGGCCGCGGTGAAAACCAAAGACCCTTCCGCGGTAACGCTCCTCGGAAGCCCCGGCGAGAAGTGCGTCGCGCGCTGCGGTCCTCACACCTTTCCCGAAACGATCGAGAAACCTTCCCCCCATCACGAAACCCCAGCCGGATGCGGCGCCAATGAGAGGCTTCGACAAAGCGGAGAGCATGTATCCTGCCACCATAAAAGGCTTTCTTTTCTTGAACCTGTCTGAAAAATAGCCGGAAAAGACACGCAGCAGGTTGGCCGTGGACTCGGCAATGCCCTCGATCAACCCTACGATGGTGACGGGCGCATTGAGGACCGTGGTGAGGAAGATCGGTATCACCGGGTAGACCATCTCTGAAGAGATATCGTTGAGAAAGCTGACGAGGCTTATGGCAACGATATTCCTGTTTATCCCCCTGAGCGCATTCCTGAACATCTCCCGCATAGAACTACTCTAAATTGCCATTGCCGATAAATCAATGGTGCCCGCCCGCTTACCTGCCGTGACCTGTTAGAGTGTTCATATCTTAAAGAACCGTGTCCCATTTCCTGGGATTCCCCGTCCCGTTTTTTGGGATTTGAGGCATGGTCATCAGCCGGTATGTGATGGCAGCGCCCTGACAGCTTTTCTGCAAAACTATATGTAAAACCTTAATTTTCAAAAGTTTTACATAACCCGCGGTCTCCCCGACAGAATGTGCATAATTGTCTGGCATACATTCTGCAATCTTACCCGCCGTCTCATATTCATCACATTTTGAGAGGAGGTTTTGGAAATGGATAAGTTCAAAAGATTCATGAAGGACGAGAAGGGCGTTACCTCTCTGGAGTACGGCCTGATCGCAGCCGTGACATGCGTGGCAATCCTTGCGGGACTCGCAATCGTCAAACCCAATCTGCAGACCATCTGGACAACGATCGGGGGGGCGCTCACGCCGTAACCACGTACGGCCGGACATGGCATGCCCTGCGCATGCCATGTCCCTAATAAGCTGATCGGGGCAATCTACATGCAAGGATATCACATGACCATTATTCTGACTATTACACTGGCAACGGTAATTGCTGCATTGATATACGACCTGAAAGAGGGCAGGATCCCTAACTGGATAACGTTACCTGCCATGTCCGCCGGGATAACGTACCATTTCTGTTCGACCGGAATTCAAGGCCTTGGGTTCAGCGCCGCGGGGCTCATTGTTGGTTTCTCCCTGTTCCTTGTTTTTTACATCATGGGGGGGATGGGCGCAGGAGATATAAAGCTTATGGGGGCCCTCGGCGCCCTGCTCGGCCCGGGCGATATCCTTTTAGCCGCTTCTTTCACGGCCATCGCGGGCGGTATCTATGCGTCGGCCCTTCTTCTCCAGCGCGACAACCGGAAAACCCTGATAGTGTACAAGGCATGGATAAAGGGTATCGCTGTGACCAAGCATTTCACCCACATACAGGAGACCGCACAGACGATCCCGCTGCGCTATGGTATCGCGATCGCTGCGGGCACTATGGCGTTCGTTATGCAAAAGATAGTGTTCAACTAGGAGCAAAAATAGAGACCGTTACAAAAAAAAGGACTGTGAAGGTGACACCATGACAAAAAAAATACCGGTACTGGTCCTCGGGGCCGGCGTAGTGATCGCACTCATCATAAGCCTGGCGAGTTATGCGTTCCTCAACAAGAAAGCGCAAAACCGTTTCAGGTCACAGGAGATAGTAGAAGTGGCCGTAGCCGGGGTCGACATGCCGTGGGGTACGGTGCTGACGAAGGTGGCTGTCAAGTCTGCACCGTATCTCAGAAAAAGCCTCCCCGACGGATACCACCTGAAACCGGCGGACCTTGAAGGCCGGGTGCTCATCCACCCGATAAAAGCAAACCAGCCGATCTTCGAATCCAGTCTCGCCCCATCATCCATCAAGAATGGCGGCATCTCTGCGGTCGTCACCCCCAACAAGCGTGCCATGGCCGTAAAGGTCGACAACGTCGTCGGGGTGTCCGGCTTCATATACCCGGGCAACAGGGTCGATGTCCTCGTCACGCTGAAGGACCGGGCGGATTACAAGAACATTATCACCAAGATAGTCCTCGATAATGTCCTTGTCCTGGCAGCGGGGCCTGAGGTCGAGACCACGGGGAAACAGGAGAAACCGACAAAGGTTGATGTCATAACCCTCGAGGTCACCCCGGAAGAGGGGGAGAAGCTGGCCCTCGCAGCGACAGAGGGCAAGTTGCAGCTTGCCCTGAGAAATAGCGGCGACACGGCAAAGGTTACCACCAAAGGAACGACCATACCCGTTCTCCTGTCCGGTGACGCACCGGGAAACGTGAAACCGGCGCCAAAGGTCAAGTCATCCGGCACACAAAAACACGCATACACCGTAGAGGTCATTCACGGCAACAGGATCACAAATCTGATATTTGAGGGGGGTACCCGGTAATGTTCCGCCTGAGAGATACATTCCAACCATGCAACATATTCATTATTTTCATGGCCGTTCTTTTGACAGGACCTTTTATTTCCTATGCGGCATCTCCCTCGCATATAAAGATGAAAGATATCGAGCCGGAGAGAATAACCGTCCCGGCAGGAAAATCGATCATTGTCGATACTGCGCAGGCCGTAAAGAGGGTCGCTGTAACGGAACCGCCTGTCGAGCGAACGGACAGGTCGGTCAGTGCTGACCAGTTTACCGCTTCACAGGCGCCCGGGCAAACGGCAGCCGCAGCAAGGCCCGTCGCATTGCCATCGGCAGGTGGACGCGTCCCTGTCGTCACCGCAAGGGTTATAAGCCCTCGCCAGATCTACATAAACGGCAGGATACCGGGGTCTGCCAGCATCACTCTCTGGGGCCAGGGCGATGCCGTCATCGGTGTCCTTGACGTGGAGGTCGTACCCGACCTCAACAGGCTGAAGGAAGAGGTGCATACCCTGTTCCCCGGGGAAAAAGGCGTGCGCATCAGTTCATCGCTCGAGCATGTCACGTTGTCGGGAACAGTATCCGGCCTCGCGGTCGCAAACCAGGTCCTCGAGCTTGCACGCGCATACGCCCCGGACAAGGACGGCAAATCGAGGATAATCAATTTGCTTGAGGTCGGCGGTGTTCAGCAGGTCATGCTCGAGGTGAGAGTGTCCGAGATGTCGCGAAGCCTCGCACGGCGGCTGGGGTTCAATTTTTCGTTCATAAGCCAGAGCGGCAAGCAGTTCGGACTGTCCCTTCTCAATAACCTGACATCTTTGCCGCGTGAAGGCTGGCCGGGCAACCCGCTCAACGTCACGAGCAACGTTAACGGGATCCTCAATTTCCTCGGGGACGGGGCAACCTGGACGGTATTTATCGACGCTCTGAAAGAGAACGGCCTTCTCAAGGTCCTCGCGGAACCGACGCTCATTACACTAAGCGGCAAGGAAGCACGGTTCCTTGCAGGCGGTGAATTTCCCATACCCGTCCCGCAGGGTGTCGGCGGCGGCACCACGATAACCATTCAGTACAAGCCTTTCGGGGTTGGCCTCGCCTTCACGCCGGTGGTCCTGAGCAACGGGAAGATCAGCATGCAGGTTGCACCGGAAGTGTCCGACCTTGATTTTACGACAGCCGTTGCCATCCAGGGGTTCATCGTGCCGAGCATAACCACGCGCCGCGTTTCAACCACGGTGGAGCTTGCTGACGGGCAGAGCTTCGCCATAGCGGGACTCCTGAAAGAAGATACACGCGAAGTTATAAGCAAATTCCCGCTCCTGGGAGAGATTCCCGTGCTCGGCGCCCTGTTTCGAAGCAGTTCGTACCAGAAACGAGACACCGAGTTGATCGTGATCGTGACTCCCCACCTGGTAAAACCTCTCGACACCACAAAACAGACGATACCCACGGACCAGTTCGTCGATCCGAATGATTTTGAATTCTATCTGCTGGGAATATACGAGGGGATGGGTGAACCAAAACCGGCGGCATCACCGGCCGGACCGGCACCGCGGACCGGGAGCACGCTCGATACGACCTTCGGGTACGTTATGCCTCAAGCGAAGTAAGAGGAGATGAAAATGAGACTGAACGTTATTGCCCTGATCATCATAATAATCGCTGTCGCTCTTCTTGGCGGCTGTGCAACGAACAGGCTGGAAACTGATTTCGGAACGTCCTACAAACTTGCCGTGATGAACCAGACATTAAATCCTGATGCTGAGAAGAATCTAAAACCTGTTGAAGGCCTGGACGGGCAGGCAGCGCAAAAAATACTCGAAAAATATCATACAGGGTTTGAAAAACAAGTACAGACTATGCCTGTCTTCTCGTTCGGTGTAACCGGCGGTGCGAGATAGGGAGGAGTAAAGATGATCCGGCTATCATCCGATAAAGGAGCGGCTGCCCTCGAGGCAGCACTGATCCTGCCGCTTCTTTTTGCTATTACCTTCGGTCTCGTCGAGTTCGGCCTCCTCATGTACAACAAACAGGTCATTACGAACGCGGCCAGGGAGGGGGCACGGCGCGGTATCGTCCAGGCCGTGCCGCGGATACCCTATTCGAACGGCACGGACGGGATCGCTGACGTGGTTCACAATTACGCCGACCGGCACCTTGTTACCTTTGCCTCTGCCAAACCCGTTCCGGACGTCACCGTCCCTGCGACCTGCAACACCTTCGGAGACAATCTCAATGTGACCGTATCCTATCCGTACAAGTTCCTCGTTGCGTCCAATTTCATCCCGGGCCTTTCCAATACAATGACGCTTACATCGGCTTCGGTGATGAAATGCGAATGACCGGCAGGAGACCTACAATGACATGTTCGCGACTTATGGGAAATGAGAGAGGCGTGGTAGCGGTCTACGTTACCCTGACGCTGGCCGTTTTTCTCGGCATTGCCGCTCTCGCCGTGGATATCGGCTACATGCTTGCCGGGAAGAGCGAATTGCAGAGGACCGCGGACGCGGCCGCCCTCGCGGCGGCCCGCCAGCTCGGACACATATATGAGCCGATGCCCTACCAGCAGCAGCTGGTCTACGATGCGACCGCCGATGCGGCGACGATCCAGGGCGCCGCCATCGACGTCGCGGCACAGAACCGCGCGGCCGGCTCGTACATTGTCATAAACAATGCAGACATTCAGATAGGCACCTGGGAGCAGGACCGGGACCCGAAATTTGTTGCCACGATGGCAAAGCCCGACGCAGTCAATGTCCGGGCCCGCCGGGACGGCACGACGAACGGTCCGATAACAACGTTTTTCGCCAAAATTTTCGGCATACGCAACCTCGGCGTATCCGCTGTCGCTACCGCCGCTCTTACGTCCGAGAGCACATCCGGGCCCGGAGGACTTCCCATTCCGATCGGGATACCGACCCGCTGGTTCGACAACCCGAGCTTCTGCGAAAGCCCCATAAATTTTTACCCCCCGTGTAACAAGGAGCCGTGCACCAGCTCAGAAGGTTGCGCAGGGTACCACACGTACACGGATTCCCCCGCAAGTGCGGCTTTCTTGAAGAACGTCGTTATGCCCGGCCTGGAATCGGGGGCCTATGAAGCACCGGCCACAACGGCAGGGGTCACTGACTTCAATTTCACCGGCGGGACGCTGGCCGCCCTTATGAACCCCCCGAATTACCCATTCATCTCACTTTTCAACAGCATGAAAGTGCGCAACGACGGCATCTCGGATTTCGACAATGACCCGGCAACATGGACGGCGAAGGTGATCGTCTACGAATCAGACACATGCGCGAACCCGAACCAGTCATTGAAAATTGCCGGATACGTCACGATCGTTATCACGAACGTGGTCGGCGCGCCAAACCCGACGATCCAGGGAAAGGTCCTGTGCGACAGCGTACAGGCCGGACGGGGCGGCGGAAGCTCGTACGGGACAAAGGGTTCCATACCCGGTCTCGTCCAATAGGATAGAGAGAAAAAAGGAACGCACAATGAACATGCTGACAGTGATGATCAAGGTCAACGACACATCGGCCCTCGCATCGATCGAAAATGTCCTTTCATCGATGGCAGGATACTCGGTACAATCCGAAAACTGCGCTCCCCGTGACCTTCTCATATTCGAGATCACGGATACGGACATTGAGGCGCAGTTTGCCTACCTCAATGAAGCAATGGCTTTGGGACGGGCTCGCCATCTCTTTCTCCTTTCGAGTGCGACCGACCCGCGGATACTTATTCAGGCCCTGAAGATCGGCGCGAAAGAGTTCTTCCCATTGCCATTGAACATAGAAGACCTCAAGGGGGCCCTGTTCAAGTTCCGGTCGGCAAGCCAGGGACCCGAGAGCCCCGTGCCCCACGCTCCTCAACGTACCGGCACCATCATCCATGTCGTGGGGAGCAAGGGCGGCGTCGGGACGACAACAATAGCGGTAAATCTTGCGCGGCATCTCACGCAGGCACCGGAAACGAAAGTTGCACTCGTCGATATGAACCTTCTCTTCGGGGATATACCGATCTTCCTCAACATGGAACACCCTCTCTTTGACTGGGCGGAGATAGCACGCAACATAGCGCGCCTCGACAGTAATTTTCTCATGGGAACACTGTACAAGCACCCGAGCGGGCTCTATGTGCTTCCCTCACCAACGGCCATCATCGAAAGCCTCCCCTCTGTCCCGGAGATGATCACGAAATTGCTGCACATCATGAAAAGCATGTTCGATTACGTCGTTATCGACGGCGGACAGCATATCGGGGAAATGACAAAGGTGATCATGAAAACAACCGATACGATAATGATCATAGCCCTTCTCAATCTCCCGTGCCTTATCAACATCAGGAGGCTCATGGATGTCTTTTCGCGCCTGGGTTACCCGTCCGAGGATCAGATCTCGATCGTTGCCAACAGGGTCAACAAGAGATCGGCATATTTTTCCTTACATGAAGCCGAGAAAACAACACGGACCAGGATAGCGTTCAGCGTCCCGAATGATTTTCAGAACACGATGAATGCGATAAACACCGGAAGCACGCTGATGGAGGTTGCCCCGGGATCGGAGATAAATAAGAGCATCGCCGAAATTGCCGCGTATTTTCGAAAACAGGATGTCAAACGGGATACCGGCCATCGAAAAGGCCTCTTTGGATCCTTCAGAAATGCAGTGGGGCGGGTCCAATGAGAAGCCGGACAGTTAATCTCAAGGAGTGAAAATGAACGTGCAACCAGCAGAACGGTATCAATTCGTCATGAGCGATGAATACCATGAATTAAGAACAAAGGTCCATGACAGGCTGCTCGACATGATCGACCTTTCCATCATTGATACGGTAAGCCCGGGACAGTTGAAACAGGAGATCCGGTCGGTTGTCGAAGGCATACTGGCCCAGGACGGCTTCAAGGTCCCCATGAATTACGACGAGCGTGAGGCCCTGTGCAACGAGGTTGAGGACGAGGTCATGGGCCTTGGCCCCATTGAGCCGCTCATGCATGACCCTACCGTAACGGACATACTTGTCAACTCGTACAAACAGGTATATGTCGAAAAATACGGCAAGCTCCACCCGACCCCGATCCGTTTCCGGGATGACACGCATCTGAAAAAGATCATCGACAGGATCGTTTCCGCTGTCGGGAGAAGAATTGACGAATCGAGTCCCATGGTCGATGCGCGCCTTCCCGACGGCTCGCGCGTCAACGCAATAGTCCCCCCGCTCGCGATCGACGGGCCGAGCCTGTCCATACGGCGCTTCGCCGCTGATCCCCTGGAACTCGAGGACCTGATCACATTGAAATCGCTGACCCCCGAGATCGGCGACCTCATCCAGGGCATCGTCAGGTCGCGGCTCAACGTGCTCATCTCGGGCGGCACAGGGACGGGGAAGACAACGCTGCTTAACGTATTTTCCCGGTTCATCCCCGATGACGAGAGGATCATAACCATAGAGGATTCAGCAGAACTGCAGCTCAAGCAGGAGCACGTCGTGCGCCTCGAAACAAAGCCTGCGAATATCGAAGGCAAAGGGGAAGTGACCCAGCGCGACCTTGTGCGCAACAGCCTGAGGATGAGGCCCGACCGCATTATCGTCGGCGAGGTGCGCGGAGGCGAGGTGCTCGATATGCTCCAGGCAATGAACACGGGGCACGACGGATCTCTCACCACCGTACACGCGAATTCACCCCGTGATGCACTCTTGCGGCTGGAGACTCTCGTCGCCATGTCGGGACTCAGTATCCCGCACGAGGCGGTACGGCAGTATATATCGTCGGCGATCAACGTCATATTCCACCTGCAGAGGTTGCTCGACGGTACACGAAAGGTCATAGCCCTCCACGAGATCGTCGGGATGGAGGGTAACATCATCACTATGCAGGAGATCTTTACGTTCGAACAGACCGGCGTACGCCCCGATGGCTCTGTCAGGGGCAGGTTCAAGGTAGCGGGGATCATGCCGCGTTTTGTCGAAAGGTTCAAAGCCCAGGGCATACCCGTCCCGAAAGAAATGTTCGGTGTGCCGGTAATGCTCGAAATTTAAAGGATACGCTATGGACTGGCTGATCGCAGCAGGACTTTTCACAGGGATCATATGCATTGTAGAGGGGATATTGCTTCTCACCCGCCACAGGTGGGACCCGGAATCGAGAAGCGTCGAAAAGAGACTCGAAAAACTGGTCCGGAACAACCCGGTGCACAATACGGGGGGCATATTGAAGAAAAGGACGTTCAGCGGTGTGCCCTACCTGAATACATTGCTCTCGAGGATCCCCCTCGTGCACAGGCTCGACCGGCTCGTGATCGCGGCGGACGTACGCGTTCCCGTCAGCGTATTCGTGTTGATATCGTGCGTGCTGGCACTGTCCACCTATTTTATTCTTACCACCATGATGCGCAGCTACATCATGCCCGCGATCGCCGCGGCTCTTATGACAGGCGCCCCGTTTTTCTACCTGTCCCTGAAAAAACGCGAGCGGATCGCCAAGTTCCAGCGCCAGTTCCCCGATGCACTCGACCTGATGGCGCGTTCTCTTAAGGCCGGGCACGCATTCTCCGGGGGGCTCAATATGGTGGCACGCGAGTTCGATGGCCCGGTGGGACAGGAATTCCTGCAGGTTGTTCACGAGATCAATTTCGGTGCATCCATCGATCAGGCTCTGAGGAACATGGTCGACCGGATCGATGTACCTGACCTCAAGTTCTTCACCGTATCCGTGGTGGTCCAGAAGGAGAGCGGCGGCAATCTTGCCGATATACTCGAAAGTATAGCCGGGTTGACACGCGAAAGGTTCAAGCTGGCAGGAAAGATCAAGGCTTTAAGCGCTGAAGGCAAACTGACAGCGATAATATTAGCGGCATTGCCATTCGTCATTGTACTGACCCTGTCGGTTATAAACCCTGAATACCTGCCGGAAATGCTCGATGATCCGGCCGGACGGGTCTTTGTGACGGTGGCGGCGATCATGATGGGCATCGGCATAGCGGTCACGAAAAAAATGGTCAGTATAAAGATCTAGGGGAACGCATATGACAGTGATAACCATACTGATACCGGTCTTGATTTTCGGCCTCGTGATCTTTGCCGTTATCGGCACGGCGCACTACATCTCGTACAAGAAGGAACGCCAGGACGTTCTCAGGAAGGTCGAGAACAAGGGCCGGGCCACAGGCCCCGATGCGTCCGGCGTACCGATGGCAGGGATACGAAAGCTCCTCATCGGCGTAACCCGGCGCCTGGGCACCCTGGCGCAGCCGAAAAAGGAAGCCGAAATATCTCACCTGAGACAGCGCTTCATGCAAGCCGGCCTGTCCAGATTGAAGAATGCCACAATACTATTTTATGGCGCAAAGATCCTGTGTGCCATTTGTGTACCCGCATGTTTTTTCATTATACAGATGATCTTTTTCCGCAACATGGTCCCGTCCCAGTCCATATTCATAGTGCTGCTTGCCGCCCTTATCGGATTCTATATCCCGGTCATCTGGCTCAGGATGAGAATCAACAGCCGCAGGGAACAGATCCTCCTCGGATTCCCGGACGGCCTTGACCTGATGGTCGTATGCGCCGAGGCGGGCATGGGCCTTGATTCGGCCATTGTCCGGGTCGGCGAGGAGATCAAGGTGAGGCACAGGGCATTGAGCGAGGAGCTAAAACTCCTCACGCTTGAACTGAGGGCCGGGAAGTTAAGGCGCGACGCGTTGAAAAATCTTGCGATGCGCTGTAATTCCGAGGACGTCCAGAGTTTCGCGACGCTCCTTATTCAGACCGAAAAATTCGGTACCAACGTTGCACAGGCCATGCGGGTACAGGCGGATTCGATGAGAACGAAAAGGACGCAGAGAGTCGAGGAACTCGCCGCGTCATTGCCCGTCAAGTTGCTTTTCCCGACGATCCTGTGCATATTCCCGTCGCTTTTTCTCGTTCTCATAGGTCCTGCTTTGATCCAGGCGTTCAGGGTCTGGAAAGGATAATACAAACAGGGAGATCTTTATGGACCATACAAACCTGAAATATTTTGCCCGTGCCCTTTTGTGCGGTGTCGTCATGGCGGTACTTGCGACCGGGTGTTCGTCGTCGAAAAGCATTTTCAGTTTTTTCAAGTTCCGCGGGCCGGGAGATGAAAAGGCTGCGGATAATGAATCCGCCACGCGGGCATCCGCTTTCATGGCACAGGTAAAATCGGCCCGGGGGAACCCGGATTCTCATTACAGGCTGGGAGTGCACTACCAGGGCCGGGGGCTCAACCAGGAAGCGATCGAGGAATTCAGGAAGACGATCGCTATAGACCCGGGTCATGTCTTCGCGTACAACGGGCTTGGTATTGCGTACGACAGCCTGGGGGAAAGGGCCCGGGCGCGCGACGCGTATCGCATGGCCCTCGCGATCGCCCCGCATGACCGGCACGCATACAACAACCTCGGCTATTCCTTCATTCTCGAAGGTGACTATACATCGGCTGTCGCCATACTTCATGAAGGATTAAGCGTTAATGAAAATGACGCACATATGCGAAATAACCTCGCACTGGCATATATGGCACTGGGGGAGACGACGCTGGCACGCTCCGAGATTGAAAAGGCTCCCGGCCCCGGCAGGGTAGAAACTGCCCTCGAAAATATCGAGGAAAAACTGGGCCAGATCGAAATGGACAGGGTGCCGCACGTCGTGGCACGGGGCAGCATTTCCAGCGAGAACATCGTGCCGGTCCCCGCCACGAACAGGTTTGCGGACAGGATGGCGCGGTCCCTCGCCCGGGCAAAGAAAGCAAAAGGACGGACCCTTGCAGGCCCTGTCGATCTCAAGCCTCCACGGCTTGACCCCGATTACCTGATGGTTGTAAAAAGAGACGTTGGCGCCCAACCGGTAACATCCGCCGGTCCGGACAATCCTGTCCGCCAGATCATGAAAACGAAAAATACCGGAGATGCCGACATTATCGACTCTCTTGCAAGGAGACAGATATGGTTCTGATACGCCGCCTTGACGCACTAAAGATACTCATCGACACCGTATTGCTTACGGCGCTATTCTGCCTGCTCGCATGCGTTTCCGGGTGCGGGACGACCCGGGAGACTGCGCTTGACAGGCAGTACCAGCGCATTGTCGAACAGCAGCAGGCAAAACGCAACGCCGATGCGGACGATCTTGAAGCAAAGATGCCTGATCTGAACAATCCGGCGGCATTTGAACGGATGGGAGACGCCTATCTCAAGACAGGCAACGTGGCTATGGCCTGCATCGAATACGGCAAGGCCGTGCAATTAAGACCGGATGACCTGCTGCTCAGGCACAAGATAGGGCGGTGCATGCTGAAACAAAAAATGTGGGCCCGGGCACTCGAGCAATTCGACTTCATCCTCGTGAGGACGCCGGGAAATTCGGACGCTCTGCAGGGCCGGGCAGCGGCCTATATACACCTTGGACGCCCTGAAGAGGCCGAAGCGGTCCTGAAATCGGTCGTTCAGGGTAATTCGGCGATGTGGCAGGCTCACGCGCTCCTCGGAATGGTTTACGAAACACAAAAGCGGTACCTTTTTGCGACCGAAGCTTACGAAAAAGCGATAGCGATCAATCCGAGGTCGGGAGAACTGTACGACAGGCTCGGAAGGTCGCTCTACAAAGCGGCCCGCTACCGGGAATCTGCCGAGGCGTTGCTCAAGGCAATAAAATTAAACCCGTCCGACGCCACGGTCTATGATCATCTCGGTTTTGCCCTTTTCAAGGCGGGGCTCGAATCTGAAGCGCTCGATGCATTCAGGAAAAGCGGCGACGAAGCAGCCGCCTGCAACAATATGGGGACCTTGTACCTGGAGAAAAGCGATTACGCGAGATCGATCGACTATTTCTCCAAGGCCATCGATCTGAAGCCAAGCTATTACGAGGCAGCGCACAGGGGACTCAAAAAAGCGCAGGCGATGAAAATAGGCGATAGGCGATAGGCGATGGGTAATAGGCGATGGGTGGTCGGGTAAGATTTCCTGACCGGTCAAATTCCCATTGCCCATTGCCTATCGCCCATTACCTGCATTTTTATTGTTTTTTCCCGGGCCATCGTATAGAATTCATTAAAAAATCACGAGGGTCCCATGGAAATAGCCAGCCGCAAGGAAAAAGACATAACGATCGTGTCGGTTTCGGGCAGGATCGATGCGATCACCGCGCCGGAATTTGAAAGTAATCTCGACGGGCTGATCACTGCGGGCGAAAAAATACTCATTATCGACCTTGCAGGGCTCGGCTATATCAGCAGCGCCGGCTTGAGAAGCATACTTTCGTCAGCGAAAAAACTCAAAGCGCAGTCCGGCGAGATACTTTTTACCGGGCTTGCGGGACCTGTCGACGAAGTCTTCCAGATATCGGGGTTCAAATCGATATTCAAAATATTCCCGTCCGAATCAGACGCTCTTGCGGCCTTTCAGGGATGAGCGAACAAGAACGCCAGCTTTGTCATATTGAGCTTCCAGCACAGCTCAAGTCGTTGCCCCTTTTCATGGAGAAGGTGATCCAATATGCCGGCGGGATCGGCATAGGCGAACACAAGCTTGGCGCCATGGAACTGGCGCTGGAAGAGGCCATTGTCAATATCGTCAAGTATTCATCCCATGCCCCTGACAGCATTATAACCGTGGAGTGCGGGTTTAAGAACCCGGGAGAGTTCACGATCGATATCATCGACGACGGCCCTGAATTCAACCCGCTCAACAGGGATGCGCCGGATACCGAAGCAGATATAAATGACCGCCCCATCGGCGGCCTCGGAATATTCTTCATCAAGGAAATGACAGACGGCGTCTCCTACACCCGTAAAGACAACAAAAACGTACTCACCATAGTAATGAAAAAATAATCAATTAAACCGTAAAAGCAGGTAGTACGATCTGAGGAAAAACCTTGGATCCCGGTGTCAAGCACCGGGATGACGAGAATGTCGCCTTTTACGTGGAACGTGGAACGTGGAACCTTTTTTACGCCTTACGCCTTACGCCTTTCGCCTTTCGCCTTTCGCCTTTCGCCGTTAGCCGTTAGCCGTTAGCCGTTAGCCGTTAGCCGTTTATATCTCTATCTCCTGCCCGTCATAAGCAAGATCGATCTTGAGAGGATGCGGCTGCCGGTTATTGTAGATGTTCAGATAATTCTTCGTATCTTCGAGCAGCGTACCGAGCTTCTCATCACTGTAGGTCGGCTCGTTGTGAAAAAGACAGAGACGCTTGACATTCGCTTTGACCGCCAGCTCGACTGCAGCGACGTAGCAGGAATGTCCCCAATCCTCTTTCGACTGCACCGCATCGTTCCAATCGTACTGGGCGTCGAATATGAGCAGGTCGGCATCTTTAAAGAAATCGAGAAACGGATAATTACTGTCGCGGGCGGGGCTGTCGAAACTGGTCTTGTGTTCCGCATCCGAGGAATAAACGACGCTTTTGCCGTCCTTTTCAAAACGAAATCCGTACGATGTGCCGGGGTGCTTCTGCTCGATCCCCGATACAGTGAAACCGCCTATTGCCGTTGGCTTGTCCGGATCGAGCCTCACGAATTGAATATCCGCACTCATTGCCGCAAGAGGAACGGGGAAATAGGGCTCATTCTGCTGTTTTGTAAAATGCTCTTCTATCTGCTCCTGGTATCCGTATATCTTCACCCGGTTGCCCGGTACATAGGCGGGCGTAAAGAACGGGAACCCCTGGATATGGTCCCAATGAAAATGCGAGATAAAAATATGGAATGTCGAACCTGTTTTCGGATAGAGCCCTCGCTCGACCAGTTTCATGTGATGGTTGCCGAGATCGCGCAGGCCGGTGCCGGCATCGCAGATAATATATTCGTCGCCATCCTTCAACTCGATGCATGCCGTATTGCTGCCGTATGTGCTGCTGATCGTAAAAGGAAGTTCCGTATCCACGAAACGTTCGATATCGGCCTCGTCCGCGAAGGTACGCACCCGGGCCGTTTCAAGCGCCCGCACTATCTTGCTGCGGATAGTCTCGGCTGTTATGGACGCCGGAAGTGATCCCCGGGTTCCCCAGAAATAAACACGCATGCGAATCCTCTTATCCCGATAATTTCTAGCTATTTTATCTTCTTGCGCGCAAAATGCAAGAATTTTAATATTGTACCGTCAAAAAACACAGGAAAGACATGATAAAAATCACAAAAAAGATAAGCAAACGAACATCGTAATAAATCGTTATTTAAATATTCCCGTTATATCGCAGGGCCATCATGGTTATATCATCATACTGGGGGGTCTCCTGGCAGAAGTCATTCACGGCGTCCGTGACGCATTCGACTATCTCCGTAGCTGATCTCTCAGTACACCGGGAAAGGACGTCAAGCAGCCTGTCGTTGGAAAATATCTCATCCGCTGCATTCATGGCTTCTGTCACCCCGTCCGTGTACAGGAACAGCCTGTCGCCCGCATCGAGGAACACCTGCCGGGATGAGTACGGAGAACCCTCCATGATCCCTACGACAAGGTCTCCGGAACAATCGAGATACTGCACGTCGCCGCCCTTTCTCATAATGACAGGCGGATTGTGCCCCCCGTTCGTATACCGCACTTCACCCGTTTGCGTGTTGAGGATCGCGCAGAAGACGGTTATGAACATGTCCGCGGGATTGCCTCTGCTCAATTCGTCGTTAACCTCCTGCATGAGCACACCCGTGTCCAGGTCTGCCGCAGCCTTGGCCTTGATCAGGGTCTTTGTAAAAGCCATGAAGAGTGCGGCGGGTATCCCTTTGCCGGATGCGTCGCCGATAACGAAACACAGGTGATCTTGGTCGACGAGGAAAAGATCGTAGAAATCGCCGCCGACCTCGCGCGCCGGTATGGTCTGGGCATAGATGTCAAAATCCGTCCTGTCCGGAAAAGGAGGGAATACCTTGGGAAGGATCCCCATCTGTATGTTCCGCGCTATCTTCAACTCGCTTTCCATGCGCTGGCGGGAAGCCGCGGTATCCGCTATTTCGTGGATATAATCCTTGAGCGATCTCTTCATGCAGTCGAGCGCAAGGGCGAGCCGTCCGACCTCGTCGCGCGTTTTCACCTCCGGGACCTGGGTCTCGAGATCACCCGTCCCGATCCGCCCCGCAATATCTGCCATAATGGTAAGGGGTTTCGTGATCGAGCGGGCGATAAACACAACAGCCAGGGCGAGGAGCGCAAGGCCCGTAATGCCGAGCGCGAGGACCACGTGGTTCAGGTTCGTTATGTCCGACATGAGTTCATCATAGGGGAAGAGGACCCCGAGAGACCAGCCGTTCGATTTGATCGGGACATACGTCATTATGCACGATTTCCCGGTAACGGCACTTTTAACCGAATGGCCCGAAAACCCGGCCTGCCCCCTGATCATTTTTCGCCCGGTTTCCCGAAGCGACGGATCGTTCCTCTCCTCGGCGACCGAGAAGATGGTCTCGTTCATGATGTATTCCTTGATCGGATGTGTCACGAACGTCCCGTTTTTTGAAATAAGGAAACCGTAGCCCGATTGGAGGATCTTGATCGATGACACAATGTCCCTCAAATGTTCCAGGGAGATGTCCACGATAACGATCCCGGTCAATTTACGCTGGCCGTCGACACTCTTGTAGAAGGGGACCGCGTAAGAGGACATAAGGATCCCTCCGCCCTCCCCGAAATACGGCTCGGTCCACTGGGGCGCCTCGAGTTCCCGGGGGATCTGGTACCAGTCCCACGTAAAGTAATCGTAGAACTTATCGAGATACTTAAAACTGATCCCCCCGTTGACCTTATAAAAATAGGGGGCATAATACTTCTTCTTTTTATCAAAGGCGTACGGTTCGAAGGCGACCGCGGCACCGTATATTTCCGGGTTGCGCTCTACGATCGCGTACAGGACCTTGAAAAGTTCGGACTCGTCATAGTTCATATTTTCGAGCAGGTATGCCGCGTTCTGAGGAACTTTCTGGGTCGAGGTCAGAAGCACCTCGATCCTGCTCGTTGTCGTGGTTATGAGGTTTGCGGAATTCTCCTCGATGCCCTTCTGGATCATGCGGCGCGACACAAGGTAATTGTAGCTGAAGATAGCCGCAAATATAGCCGCGCTGCTCAACGTAAAGAAGATAACAAGTTTGAATGCTATACCCTTATTTTTGAACATTTCCCGCACACCGAAAGACAAACGAATTTATGTCCGGAATATCGCTGATAAGCCCGGCCTCCTTCAATTCCCTGCTGACCCTCTCGTAATCGGCCGCGCGCAGGGTCCCGGGCACTGCCCCGTCTTTATCCGAAGGATAGATTATATCTTTCATCCTCGCGAGCATCCATTTCTGGTGAACCTTATTAGCCGGTATGTTGGCGGCCACCATGTTTTTCAGGATAATACCCACAGCCTCGTCCGGATGATCGAACGCGTATTTCCACCCTTCCAGGGAGGCTTTTACAAAAGCGCATACCGCTTCCGGATCTTTTTTCAATGTATCTTCCATGACGTACAGGCCGTCCTCGGGAAAATTGAGCCCGTGGTCGCTGTAGAAGAAGGTGGTAATTTCATCAGTGTTCATTCCGGAATTCAGGATCGTGTGGTACTCGTTGTACCACATCGCAGATGCCGCATCGACGCCATCCCTCAAAAAAAGGTTCACCGAATAGGATTGCGGTACGATCGAAACGGCAAGCTGGTATTTTTTGAAAAAAGCCTCGGGCTGGATCCGGAAATCAGCACCCCATAACCCTATCTTTTTACCCTTCAAGTCTTCCGGCTTCCTGATGCCCCGGGATTTTTTTGCGATAAGCATAAGTGACGAGCGCTGAACTATCTGCCCGACATTGACGAGCTTGACCTTATGCGACCTTTTTTGAATTGCTGTCGACAGCCAGATGCACGCAATGTCCGTGTCACCCTTGTCAAGCCCTTCCGATGAGGGTTTATGCGCCCCGCCCTGGATTATCCTGACATCAAGGCCGTGTTTCTTGTAGATCCCCTTCTCATACGCAACATAATAGCCCGCGAACTGGGACTGGGGACCCCACTGGGGAAGGAATGAGATAGTTTTGAGGTCTGCCCCGGCACAGGCAGCAGCAGTGGATAAAATAATAAGGCATATAAGCAATGCAGTAAAATATGCCCGTTTTACCGGGGTCCGGATAGACCTATTTTGTTCTATGTGATGTCCCAACCGAATTGCCCCACCCCTATGAGAAAAACCTTGGATCCCGGTGTCAAGCACCGGGATGACGGTCATGTAGTCTTGGACCCCGGTGTCAAGCACCGCGATGGCGACCATGTACTCTTTTGCGGTTCACAGCCTCTTGCCTTTAGCCTTTAGCCTTTAGCCTTTAGCCTTTAGCCTTTAGCCTTTAGCCTTTAGCCGTTCGCCTTTAGCCTTTAGCCGTTAGCCGTTCGCCGTCCGCCCCCCCTACATCAGATACGGTTCCCACATCTTCGTGGTTTTCCGGATATAGTCCCCGGGCACGCCTTTCATGATCTGGTTATGTCCGGGCAGGAGGATGTCCACGTCCAATTTTGCCAGGTTGTTGAGGGAAGCTTTCAGCTGTGACGCATCCGCACCGTAGAGGTCGAAACGACCGATGGCGTAATCGGCATACACCACGTCCCCGGGGATAAGGATCTTGGCGACCGGTTCATACAGGGCGATCCCACCCATTGAATGACCGGGGATGAAGACGACATCCCATATCATTCCGCCGATCTCGAGCGTCTCTCCTCCCTCCAGTTTCCGATCGACCTTGAACTTAAAGGCATTGACATCGATGCCGAACTGCATCTGGCACATGCTCTTGAACATCTCCATGCCGTAGACGGCCCTGTCGTCTCCCTTTTCCAGCAGGTCCGCCTCAAGCCTGTGCACCCATAGCTCCGCGCCCGGAAAATTCTCCATAAGTTCAGCGAGACACCCGATATGATCAAGGTGGGTATGGGTCATGATGATCCTCTTGATATCTTCCGGCCGAATCCCGAGCTGACGTATTGCGTTTGCCTTGTAGCCCCCTTTCCCGGTGAGCCCGGCATCGACAATAGAAAAGTCCCCGGATTCCGGGTTGCCGAGAACGTACACATGGGAATCGGGGATAAACTCATCCTGGCCGGGGATAAACTGGACACCTTTATAAACCTGCGGCATGTGGGACTCCTTTGCTTTATTCTTCTTTCTTCTCGACCGCTTTTGGAGGCGTATGACACATATTAGATAAGTGGGTGTGCATTGTCAAGGAAGTTCGCCCGCGCCCGGAAGCCGCACACACACGGCATATTTTACGGGGCGGGCACACAGGTGAATGTGGTAAAATTATGTATCGAACCCTCTTGGAAAGGAGATACCATGAATAAGGATTTAAAAGAGAAATTCCTGAAATGCTGGGAAAGGCATTTTCCCGGTGCATCATTGCCGATAGTCTTCTTTTACAGCACCGGCGAGAGAGGAGCGACCCGGGTTAAAGGCCCAAAGGATCCCATGGAACACCGGTGCATCATCGCGGATATCGCGCGTGCGGCAAAAGGGCGTTCCCTCGCCTTTGATGTGGGATCGATCGGATGCGCGGGCGGAAAGAGGTACCTCGGCTTCAGCGAGGTCCTTCGACCCAATTTTGAATACTTCCTTTCCTACGGCATCCCCGGGGAAATGGAAGGCGAGAGGTACAAGAAGTCACCGGAGCTCGTAACCGAGGTCATGAAGGCCTCGCCAAAATTTGAAGCCCCCGCTCCCTTCATAATATTCAAACCATGGAATGAGGTCGAAGAACATGACGACCCGGAAGGCGTCATCTTCTTCGGCACGCCCGACGTGATCTCGGGGCTTTTTACCCTTGCAAACTATGACGAGGGTGAACCGAATGCCGTATTTTCCCCCTTTGGCGCAGGATGTGCGACCATCATCACGTACCCGTACCTTGAAAAAAGGTCCTCGAGGCCGCGATGTGTCCTCGGCATGTTCGATATCTCGGCACGTTCATGCGTCAGTGCCGGCACATTGACCTTTGCCGCCCCCTTCAACAAATTCGTCCGGATGGTCGACAACATGGACGAAAGCTTCCTCACGACGGAAAGCTGGAAGATGGTCAAGCGGCGCCTTGCGCCGCGTAAGGGGTGAGAGCGTAAGAGCGTGAGAGCGTTCGAAACGAGAACTTCATAACCTCGCCTCACCATCCTGTGGAGAGCTTATGTGAGACAATCCCCTTAAGTCCGTCACCCCGGCGAAGGCCGGGGTCCAGGGACTCCAGAAAAACGGTTTCATGTTTCAAATTTCAGACCGAAGTATTCTCCCGAAAAAGAGAAAAGACACTGGATTCCGGCCTTCGCCGGAATGACGCGTAAAAAAAAGCCTTTTGCCTTTCGCCGTAAGTGACGAGTGTGTTTTAATTTCGGTGCCAAGCACCGGGATGAAGGGAATGTCGGATTTTTACGTGGAACGTGGAACGTGGAACCGTTTTTTTCGCCTTTCGCCTTTAGCCTTTCGCCTTTCCCGTTAGCCGTACGCCGTACGCCGTCATTTTATCCCGATATGCAGCAGCAATATCCGTCTAACCTCTTCTATCGTTTCCGGTTCCCCCTGCGTGGAATGGCCCGAATTTACCACGAGTTCCGACGCGGCGTAGTCAATGTGCGCGCTGGTGTATTTTACGACCCCATCCGTCCACTTATCTTTCGGGGCGTCAACGTTCTTCACCGAGATTATCGAGTGGGCCGTGACCTTGGGATCGATGGGAATAGATGAGAACGTCCTTATGAACACGCTGTTCGGGTCCATATTGCTGGTGCTCTTCGGGAGTGACTGAAGCACGGACATGTCGATGGCGTTCGGGTTCTTGCTGGCCACCTCCTTCATCGTATCGAGCACCTGGAAAGGCAAATGAATAAACTTGCCCGACAACCTTCCTATCCACCCTCCCGCCACATAACTGCCCCTGTGCGGCGTTGAGATAAAGATTACCCTCCTGACGAAAGGGAGCGGCTTGTAAAACAAGCTTCTCTCGAGCATGGACCGTGTCGGTGCGGAAACATCGATCCGATCGAAAGGGACGTCCGTTGCGTTGTCCCAGAAACGGGTCCCGCTGTCCATTGCGGGCAGTTTAGCCAGGATGCCCCCCTGGCTGTGGCCTATGATCACCATTTCCTTGAGGGCGGCGTCCGTGCCGTCGGGGTCGAGTGCACGGACCAGTTCCTTGAGGCCGCTCACCAGCATGCCCCCGGTATACAGGATGGGGTTTCCCGTATTGTACGTGAACGACCAGAATTGATAGCGGCCCCACAGGCGCTGGTCATTGTACAATTCGTTGAGCATCTCCACCCAGCGCGCCGCACTCGACGCCGTGCCGTGAATGAACAGGACGGGGATATGATTGGGTTTATAGGGGGTCAGGAAAAAGATATTCTCCGGGAACCTGTGCTGTTCCTTGAAGAGCTTAAAACTGCCGGAGAAAAAACCTTTTGTCTCAGTCTCATACACCGACGATCCCTCGAGAGAATATGCAAGGGCCGCAGATTCATTGAATTCGAGAGGGACCTCCCGGCCTTCTATCATCACGATCTTTGAGGAATCGGTCGTGTAGAGCTCGATCTTCCCCATGAGATCGCCGGTCTTCAGAGCTTCGCCCGGGTCATCAATGCGCAAAAGGGCCGTCACAGCGACCTTTATAGCCGGAGGGACCCGTGCCAGTGCCTGTTTCTCCGCATCAGGGCTATACTTCGTGGCAGCAACAAGAGCCGCCCCTATCCCCGGCCAGCGGTATTCATTCCTGAGGCCGCGTATCGAAAGCCGGGCCGCATTGTAGAAATGAACGAGCGTATAGGAACTCCACTGGAAAGAGGCAGGGTCAACGGCGATCGTCATTGTCCCGAACGGCAGTTTGTACGTCCCCCCTTGCAGATTGACCTCGAACCCGTCCCCGGATGCAAGGCCCTCGGCGACACCGAGGTTATAGATATCGGCCGCCGTCCGGAACCGGGGATCCAGCGGATTTATCGGACACGGCTGGCCCTTCGGGAAAAGAAGCGCGTAGGCGTATACGGCCGATGCGAGATAATAGGACCTGTCCTGGCTCCGGGACGCATACAGAAATGAAAGCTCTGCGAGGGCGAAAAGCCGGTCTGCCTCGTTTTCCGTAGACACACCCTTGTGTATCCTCGCTATAACCTCTTGCGGCGCATCGTCGAATTTCTCGGCCAGGCCGTTGCGGTTCAATATCTGCGTTGTCGGTGCGCTTAAAGTAGAATGCGTGAGGATGTTGGCCGTCAGTTTGCGGTACGATTCCCGGGTATCGAGGCGCCCCACCCCCACGGGCGTCGCACAACCCCCGACAAGAAGCAGGACTAAGAGGATAAAAACTGGTGCGAGTTTGCGTAAGCTCATATTACCTGGTTCAAGGTTCAACGTTCAACGCAAAAAAAGCCCGCTTTTGACGTTGAACCTTGAACCTTGAACCTTGAACATTATAATACTATTTCTTAGCCGGTGCATCTATCGTTATGGCAACAGCTTCCGTAAGCCGCACAAAGACATCATCGCCTTTCTTGATGTTCTTGAACTTTTTGACAGATTTATCGACAACGAAATCCCTGACATTACCTTCCGGCCCTTTCAGGGAAACTACCCGATTCTTATAGTCGATCTTTTCGACAACAGCGGTAATGTCCAGTGTATTTACGACCACGGCGCCCGGCTTTTCACCCTTCGCCGCCACTTGGACAACCTGGGCCTCGGAAGCAGCCGGCGCTTCCCCCTTCTTGGCAACAACGACAGCCACGGATTCCAGGAACCGTGCGGTCAACGTGTCACCCGGCTTGATCTGGTCGAAATTCTTCACTTCCGGACCGGCCTTGACGGTACGCTGTATGCCGCTCGGCATCTTGAATGTCACGGTCCGCTTCGCAGCGTCAACCGACTCAACCGTCGCCTGGACCGTTACCACGTCGACCACGACGCCTGCCGGTTTCTCGGCAGGTTTCTTTGCCGCTTTCGTCTCGGCCGCGAGGGCGGCGCTGACAAGCAGAAGTACCATAAATGCCACCACCACTACAGATACAGCTTTTTTCATAGAACCCCTCCTTGAATAATTTGGATACTTGCCTTATCCTCATTCTTTACTAGAATATACTATTACCATACACGTGTACTCGAATACAGCGAGAAACTCCAGGGACCCCTATATATTTTACTCTTCGCTCCTTACTTGGTAAGCGCCAGGACATCGTAGACAAAAATTACACCGCCGCACCAGCCGTCATTCCGGCTTGCCGGAATCCAGTGTCTTTGTTCTTCCGTCATTCACGTTCATAGTGTTAATACTTCCATGTATCAGGCAGCCAGTGCCCGATCTATCAGTATAAGTTATGTGAAAGTTTCCGAGTGTTACCGTAAGAAAAGACAACTGAAAAGCCACTGGATTCCGGCAAGCCGGAATGACGATGGAATTGCCTGGCCCCTGCAGTCCATGATGTTCTGGCACAAAAAACATTCTACGACGTCGTGGCGCTCAGCATTTACTCCTTACTGTTTCTCCAGCGCACCCTTTATAATTTCGCGCGCGCCGTCGATGATCTTTTCGAGATGGTCTTCGTCCTCAAAGCTTTCGGCGTAGAGTTTATAGATATCTTCGGTACCCGACGGCCGGACAGCGAACCATCCGGACGCGGTGGATATCTTCAGGCCCCCTATCGGCTCGTTGTTGGCCGGTGCACGCGTCAGTTTTGAGACGATCTTCTCACCGGCCAGTTCGACGGCAGGGACTGTCTCGGGGGTCATGCTGCTTATGGCTGCTTTTTCAGCCGGCGTCGACGCTGCGTCGATGCGCGTGTAGACGGGCCTTCCCAGGCGGTCGGCGAGCTTTTCGTAGACGCGGCCCGGGTCCATATTCATTCGAGCGGTCATCTCGGCCGCCAGGAGGCCAAGGATAAGACCGTCCTTGTCGGTAGTCCACACGGTGCCGTCCATCCTCAGGAAGCTTGCACCGGCACTTTCCTCCCCGCCGAAGCAGCACGATCCGTTCAAAAGGCCGTCGACGAACCATTTAAATCCGACCGGCACCTCGGAAAGTTCCCTGCCGAGATCGTGCACAACGCGGTCTATGAGGCCCGAACTGACAAGGGTCTTGCCGATGGCGGCGTCCTTGGGCCATCCGGGACGGTGGGTCAGGAGATAGTATATCGCCGCGGCGAGGTAGTGGTTCGGGTTCATGAGCCCGGCCGACGGGCTTACTATCCCGTGGCGGTCGGCATCGGTGTCATTCGCGAAGGCGACCTGGAACCGGTCCCGCATGGCCACCAGGCCCGCCATTGCATAAGGGCTCGAACAATCCATGCGGATCTTTCCATCGTGGTCCACAGTCATGAACGAAAAAGTGGGATCGACGGCAGTGTTCACAACGGTTATATCGAGGCCATACGTATCCTTCACGGGTTCCCAGTACTGCACGGAAGCCCCTCCCAGCGGGTCGATCCCTATTTTGACGCCGGCAGACCGTATGGCCGCCATGTCGATAACGGTGCCAAGGTCAT
Organism: Syntrophorhabdaceae bacterium; assembly: GCA_963666485.2. Taxonomy (GTDB): domain Bacteria; phylum Desulfobacterota; class Syntrophorhabdia; order Syntrophorhabdales; family Syntrophorhabdaceae; genus Delta-02. Next base: position 407,818 of record CAXXUO010000002.1, read on the forward strand.
GTACGTACGGCATAACAAGGTCCGCATGCCGGGTCGATGACGCCTTCAATGCGGCATCATAATCCATTTTCCTGACATCACGATTGTCCTCTTTCAATAAACTGTTCGCGCGATCTTCGATCCACCGGGTAACCTTCGTATCAGCGGGCCCCCCGTGCGGAGGGTTGTATTTAAACCCCCCGTCGCCGGGAGGGTTGTGGGACGGTGTAATAACGACGCCATCGGCCGGCGATCGACTGCCCGAACGGTTATACCCGAGCACAGCATGGGATATCACCGGGGTCGGGGTAAACCCGTCGTTGCGCTGAATGACGGTCTCCACACCATTGGCGCACAAGACCTGGAGGGCCGTCTTTTCGGCGGGCCCGGACAACGCGTGTGTATCTTTGCCCATATACAGAGGCCCGTTGATGCCCTGCATTTTCCTGAAGTCGCATATGGCCTGTGCGATAGCCAGGATATGCGCCTCGTTGAACGTTCCGCGCAGGGACGACCCCCGGTGGCCGCTCGTACCGAAGCTGACCTTTTGCAGCGGGTCGTTCACGTCGGGTTTGCGTTCGTAGTATTCCTTTTCGAGCTTCCTGACATCTATAAGGATCTCTTTCGGGGCGGGCTTTCCTGCAAAAGGTGAGATTGCCATGGTGCACTCCTTGCTGAAAAATAATCTATCTATCTATTAATTTTAGCAGGGCCATCTGAATGTCGGGGTCCATCTCGCGGACCGCGTTGATCCCTTTCAATTCCAGGATAACAGCTTCCAGGACTAGGAATGTCTTGGCCTCGTCACGCAGGCACCCGGTCTTGACGCTGTCGAATTTCCCGTATGTACCGTGGATATGGGCCCGGGGTTCATCGCCGTACCAGAAAACGGTGCCTGTCGCGAGGGTCTCATGACTGTCGACTATCTCACGCCACGTGGGTTCCGGAGGGCGCGCATCATCATTTCGGGGACCGACCACGATCCTGCCCTCCGTAATGCCGCCGAGGAGGTAAAAAATGCAGGCTTTGATGCGTTCTTTGCGAACGATACCGGTAAGATTGGAGATTATCTCGTCCCCATCCTCGAAATGCGCCAGGATAACCCTTCCGATCTCACCGACCTGGTATTTCACGATGCTTGTCTTTCGTCCTATTTCAACGGGCCGCGGATGAGCTTGATATCGTCGATCCAGACCGTTCCCTTGCCGGTTATAACGAGGTTGAGCTTCACAAGTTCCGGGCTCTGCCCTTTTTTCAGAAAGAACGGGGTTTCCTGCGTTGTCCACTCATTCGTGCCCGTGAGATACGTGTCGAGTCCTCGCGAGAAATACTCGCCTTTTCCCTGAAAAACACAGCGCATCTCGAGGAAAACCCGTCCGTCGACGTCTTTCGTCTTTACCTTCGCCCGGTAGATCAGTCTCGCATTCTCTACGTCGAGGCCGCTGACCTCATAAAGATGAACAACCATGTGGCCGGGCGCATCGATCCTGACCGAACCTTTGCCGTCGAATGACACCGCGGGATCGAAAGCGACATTCGTCTGCGTAATGACATCCGCGCTATTCAGCGGATATTCCTTTATCGTCCTCGGGACCTCCTTCCTGCTGCAGCCGGCCGAAAACAGGATAATTACGAGAATAACAGCCAGAACTGAAAAGGTTCGTTTCATCAGGGACCTCCGGTAAAGGATCAGTACTGCCAAAGGTAATTAGGTGCCAGGTTATGGGTCATCGGCATGGGTTATGGTCTGCCGGTTTTTCCCATTACCCATGACCCCGAACCCATTACCTTTCGTTATATTAACACATAAACTTTTATTTGTGAGTCTTCAAAACAAATATTTATGCGTGCATCTGTGATCTTGTGATAATGGTCATTTAATGTATCCGGGTCACCATTCGATAATATCTTAAGCACCTACCGGGAGGCAAAAACAATTGAGAACTGCTTTAACATTAAAAATCCAACAAATGTTCCTCGGAAGAAAATGCAGGATCATTATGGTCGTATCTGCGTGGCTGACTATTGCCTTTTTATGTCTGACTTTGCAGCTGTAAAAAACATGATCGCCTGACGGCGATCATTCAAGGTTCAAAGTTCAAGGTTCAACGAAAGACAAGACAAATTCGGTGCATTTTTAACTTTGAACCTTGAACTTTGAACTTTGAACCGTTTTTATTCCGGAAAGAATGCTATCCGCAGGCTGAATAAAATAAGCAGTATACCGAAAATAACGTTGAAGTACCCCTGAAACCGGTCTACGAGCGACCGCACATGCCTTTGATTAAGGAAGAACGCGACAAAACTGAACCACATGATGGTCTCTGCAACCATGATGGCCCCCGCAACGACGAGGACGAAACGCGGTGTTCCGGGCTGCACCACTATCGTAAAGAGTCCCAGAAAAAAAAGCGTCGCCTTCGGGTTCGATATATTCGTGAGGAACCCGGTCCAGACGGCACTTAAAGGCGAAATATCTTTTTTTGCCTTTTCGGGCGAAAGATCGAAACCGAAGGAGCGCGCGGCGATCGAGCGGATACCCATGTACAGGAGATACGCCGCACCGAAATATTTTATGATCGTGAACAGGGTCAGCGATTTCGCGATAACGACAGCGATGCCTGCTATGAGGTACGTGACATGGACCGCGACACCAATGCCAAAACCGATCGATGTGAAAACCCCGGTCCTTCGCGAATACATCAGGGAATTCCGGACGCACATGATAAAATCCGGGCCGGGACTGATGACGCCGAACGCCTGAATGATGGCTATAGTTCCTAAGATGTGAAGGTTTTCCATATAAAACAGGGTCCTGGGTAACGGGCAACAGGTTATGGGTTACAGGTAATCATATTTTCGGCTGCCCTGTCATGAATTCCGGTTATTTTCATTCTCTTTCTGCGAAGCCCCGCAGTATGGCGCCCGAGATCAAGGACGATCACCGTGATGTTGTCCCAGCTTCCGGCATCCCTGGCCAATTTCGCAATGTATGCCGCCGCTGCTTCCGGGTCGTCGTACAACCTGGCAGCAGCGATAACCTCATCCGGGGCAAGGACATCCCATACCCCGTCACAGGCGAGAACGGCCCTGTCATTCTCGGTTCCGAGCAATCCTTCTATTATGCGCGGCTCAGGGGTGACGTACGGTTTGAGGCATTTGTCGCCAAGCGCGCGGCTGATGGCAAGAATACCCTTGACCCGCGGCACACCGAAAACGACAACATTGCCTCCGAGGGCCTCGATACGGGAACGCTCGGGAGCGTCATCCGGCTTGTGGTCCCGGGTGAGGACGGTAACGCCGTTCCCGGTGCCCAAGATCACACGGGAATCACCCGCATTCGCGGCTATGAACCTGTCCCCCATAATATAGAGCTCGACGGCGCACGTTCCCGTTTCCGCCTGTTTTTTTACGACATAGTCATCAACTTCCAGGTACGCATCCCTCAAAAGGTCAGCCACATCCCTGCGGTCCGCTTGCGGTTTTTTCCTCTCCATTTTCAGGGCGTGGAGAAATGCGGGGGTCAGCATTTCGGCGGCCATCCTGGCGGGCCGCGATCCCCCGTGCCCGTCGTATATCTCGGCACTGAAAACTGACATCTCGTCATCGTCATAGATGACGTGCTCGTCCTCCATGGACGGCCTGAGACCCACGTCCTCGCTTATGCCATACGGGATATCCACAAAGGATATTGTAACCCATACTTTCCGGTTTGGACAGCACCCGAAAGCAAAATGCCAAAAACAAATCAATACTTGCAAAAATGCGGGTTTACGTTCTATAATAGGTACTTCCATGAAATTCGAAGAAGGGCTGAAGAAACTGGAAGATATAGTCAGGACCCTTGATGAAGGAAACATACCTCTTGACGAAGCTCTGGGTCTCTTCAAGGAGGGACTCGCCCTGACAAAAGAATTGTCAAAACGACTCGACGAAGCTGAAAAAAAGGTAGAGGTCCTTATAAGAAAAGAAGGGGGAGCCGTCGAGAAGGCCCCATTCACCGGAGAAGATGAATAGTGGATCTGTCGAGTTACCTGCATGACAAGAAGATCATCGTTGAAAAGGCGTTGAAGGATATTTGCACGAGCTTTGTCTCGACCCCGGGCGTACTGAGGGACGCCATGGAATACATGCTTTTCAGCAACGGGAAAAAGATCCGGCCCATCCTCGCCATAGCGGCCTGTGAAGCGAAGGGCAGGAGCTCCGATGATTTTCTGCCATGTTTTTGCACCCTCGAGATGATACACACGTATTCCCTCATCCACGACGACCTTCCATGCGTGGACAACGATGATGTGCGCAGGGGCAGGCCGACATGCCACAAGGCCTTTGGAGAGGCAGTGGCTATCATGGCCGGCGACGGCCTTCTGACGGAAGCGTTCAGGGTCCTTGCCGACCCCCGGTTCTCGGAACGGGTGAGCCCGAAAGTATCCCGGCAGATCGTTTTTGAGATCGCTTATGCGGCCGGGGCGGAGGGTATGGTGGGCGGCCAGGTCATGGACATCATATACGAGAGCAAGGAAGGCACGAAGAACATCCTTCATTATATCCATTCTCACAAAACAGCGGCCATGCTCCGCGCTGCGGTCCGCGTCGGCGCCCTGGCGGGAGGGGCAAAGGCACGGGAACTCAAGAGTTTTACCCGGTATGGCGATGCCATAGGCCTTGCGTTCCAGGTGATGGACGATATACTGGACGCCGAAGGCGACGAAGAGCTCGTCGGCAAAAAATTGAAAAAAGATGCCAACAAGCAGACCTATGTAAAGCACTATGGCATCCTGGCCTCGAAGTTGAAACTGGAACAACTCGTTGACGAAGCAGTCAAATCAATAGCATTTTTGGGAGAGAATGGCCGTATTCTTGAAGATATCGCGCGCTTCATCGGCAACAGGGTCTCATAAATGCTTCTGGAAACAATAAATTCCCCTGCAGACCTGAAAAAACTGTCTCTTCCCCAGCTTGTGGAGCTTGCCACCGAGATACGTCCGTTCATCACGAATGTCATATCCGGCACAGGCGGGCACCTCGCCTCAAACCTCGGCGCGGTTGAGCTCACACTGGCGCTTTACTACGTATTCGATACCCCGCAGGACAAGATCGTCTGGGATGTGGGCCATCAGTGTTACACATGCAAGCTCATCACCGGGCGCCGGGACTTTTTCCCCACCATACGGCAGGACGGGGGCCTGAGCGGTTTTCCCTGCAAGGCGGAAGGCCCTTATGACGTCTTCGATACGGGCCATGCCAGCAATTCCATATCCGTCGCAACCGGGCTCGCGGAAAGCAAAGCAAAGACCGGCTCGACGTCGAAGATCATAGCGGTCATAGGCGACGGTTCGCTCACGGGAGGCATGGCCTTTGAGGCCTTGAACCATGCCGGGCATCTGCGCAGCGACCTTATCGTCGTCCTCAACGATAACGAGATGTCTATATCCAAGAACGTCGGGGGCCTTTCCACCCACCTTAACCGTATAATGACCGGCGAGTTCATGAGCAACTTCCGCGAGGAGCTGAAGGTCCGGATGAAGAACATGCCCACCATCTACAAGACCGCCCGGTACCTCGAAGAAGCGGTCAAGGGCATATTCGGTCCCGGCATGCTTTTCGAGGAACTTGGTTTTACATACGTGGGGCCCGTGGACGGCCATAACATGGAACACCTGTGCGAAACCTTCAGGAACGTGAGCAGGCTGAAAGGCCCGCTCCTCGTCCATGTCGTAACCCGCAAAGGAAAAGGCTACATGCATGCGGAGAATGACCCGGAGAGATTTCACGGCATCTCCACATTCGAATTGACAACGGGCAACTCTACCTCGAAAGGGACAAAAACGTATACCGACATATTCGGTGACACCATCATCGAGCTCGCAAAAATGGACGACCGGATCATCGCCATAACCGCGGCCATGGGTCTCGGGACGGGCCTCGACAAATTCTCCGATATGTTTCCCGACAGGTTCTACGACATCGGGATCGCCGAGCAGCATGGCGTGACGTTCTCCGCCGCCCTGGCACTTGGAGGGCTGAAACCGATCGTCGCCATTTATTCCACGTTCCTCCAGCGGGCCTACGACCAGATCATCCTTGACGTGTGCCTCCAGAACCTCCCTGTCGTTTTCGCCGTCGACAGGAGCGGCATCGTCGGCCAGGACGGCCCGACACACCACGGGGTGTACGACCTCTCCTATTTTCGCCACATACCGAACATGACCGTCATGGCGCCCAAGGACGAGAATGAGCTTCGGCACATGCTCTACTCGGCATACTGCTATAACAGGCCGTGCGCCATCCGGTACCCGCGCGGCGAAGCGCTCGGTGTACCGCTCGACGCCGAATTCAAGCTGATAGAGTATGGGACGTGGGAGCTTCTCGAGGAGGGAGAGGATGTCACGATCATCGCCTGCGGGGTCATGGTGCCCGTAGCGATCAAGGCTGCCTCGATGCTCGGACAGAAAGGGATCAGGGCGGGTGTCGTAAACGGGCGTTTCATCAAGCCGATGGACGAGAAACTCCTGATCGACGTGGCATCACGGACGCACAGGATCATAACTCTCGAGGAAAACGTCCTTATCGGCGGTTTCGGAAGCGGTGTTCTGGAGGCCTTGAGCCGTGCCGGGGTATGCATGCCTCTTAAGTCACTGGGGATCCCGGACACCTTTATCACGCACGGCAAGCAGGATACCCTGCGCAGAGCCTTCGGCCTCGATCGTGACAGCATCGTGGAGACTATCACCGAGTGGGTAAAGAACGCGTAGATGTACTTCTGGCGAGGTCCGGCCTCGCACCTTCACGTGAAAAAGCGCAGGTCCTCATAATGGCGGGTGCCGTCTTTGCGGACGGCCAGAAGGTCCTCAAGTCCGATACCCGGGTCGATGAGAAAGCGCACCTCGAAATAAAAGGGAATCCGATCCCGTATGTAAGTTTCGGCGGGGTAAAGCTCAAAGCCGCGATCGATGCTTCCGGTATTAGTGTCGCAGGCTTCATTGCACTCGACGTCGGCTCGTCGACGGGGGGATTCACCGATTGCCTCCTCAAGGAAGGTGCCCGGAAAATATATGCAATAGATTCCGGGACCCATCAGCTCCATGAAAAATTGCGCAGCGACGATCGTGTGGTCCTTAAGGAAAACTTCAACGCCCGGTACCTTCGTTTCGATGACATCGGCGAGATGGCCGATATCGTCGTGATAGACGTGTCGTTCATTTCGCTGAAGAAGATAATTCCCGCGGTGACAGGTCTCACCCGGGACGGAGGATATATCTTTTCCCTGGTGAAGCCCCAGTTCGAGGTGGGCAGGTACAATGTCGGCAAAGGCGGGATCGTAAAGGATGACGGGCGCATTGAAAACGTCCTCCGGGACATGCGGCAGTTCGGTGAAGGGCTCGGCCTTCATCCTCTGAAAACCGTTGAAGCGCCGCGGGACAGGGAACGAAAGAACAGGGAATTTTTCATACTATGGGAAAAATCAAGCAACCCGAACAGGTAAAGATATTCGCCAGCGTTATCTTTCATGAGGATCTCGACCTCGAGGGCGTCTTTGAAAAACTTGCCGGGCTCATCGGTACGATCGAGGAAAGCACCTCCCCTGCCCTCTTCACCCACACAACGTATTACGATGCCGAAATGGGCAGGGGCCTCAAGCGCTGCTTTGTGCTTTTCAGGCCCGTCGTTGACCGCGATACCCTGCCTGACATCAAGCTCGCCACGAACGGGATCGAGGACGGCTATTCCCTTGACGGCAAAAGAAGGGTCAACATAGATGCTGGATATATCGCCCTTGAACATGTTATACTCGCAACCACAAAAGGTTACGCGCACCGGCTGTATATCGGGAAGGGGATACACGCCGATCTGACCCTTATGTTCAACAACGGTTCGTACCGTGCGCTCGAATGGACATACCCCGATTACGCCGAGACTGACACAATAGCACTGTTCAACACGTGGAGAATATCCTTGAAACAGGCCTTGAAAGAAACCCGAAAGGGGATTTGAGCATGAAAGGTGAATTATGCCGAACAGCATGACCGGATTTGCCAGGATCGAGAAAGAATTCCCCGAAGGAAAAGCGATGTGCGAGGTGCGATCGCTCAACAGCCGGTACCTCGAAATGAACATAAGGCTCCCCCGGCCGGATTACGCGTCCGAGCAAAAACTGAGGGACCTCGTTAAAAAGAATGTCCGGAGAGGCAAAATAGATATAACGGTAAAATGGGAAAAGGCCGTCGAAGAGATCACGATACCCAGGATCAACGAGAACATCGTCCGGCAGTATGCGGCAATGGCACGGGACCTCAAGGACAATTACGGGATCACGGGGGACCTGACCGTCGACAGCGTCCTCGGGTTGAAGGACGTTTTTGTTTACGAAGAGAACCACGCGCTTGCAGAGGACGTTCTGACGGGAATATGCTCGGACCTCCTCGGCGCGCTCAATGAAGAGCGGGCGCGGGAAGGTGACTATATAACCGGGGACCTTACCGGGCGCATGACAACAATAGAAGGGACGGTCGGGGAAATTGAAGCCGGATGGCCCGGCGTCATCACGGCACACGAAGAAAAGCTCCGGGCCAAAATATACGAGGTCACACAATCGACCCAGGTCGATGAATCCCGCATCCTGCAAGAGTTGGCCATCTATATGGAGCGGCTCGACATATCGGAAGAGATCGTGCGCCTGAAAGGGCACCTCGATAATTTCCGCACGACCCTGTTATCGGCGGACGCGATCGGACGGAAGCTCGATTTTATCATCCAGGAGATGGTCAGGGAGACCAACACGATCGGCAGCAAATCGAACGACCTGTACATCAATGAGCGCGTCATCCGGATCAAGGTCGAGATAGAGAAGATGCGCGAACAGGTCCAGAACATAGAGTAAGGGTGAAAGGTTGCCGTCAGACCAGGTGAACGCTGCAAAAAAAGGGGTCCTCATCGTTGTTTCCGGCCCGTCCGGTGTGGGGAAATCAACCCTCATCGACCGTTTCCTCTCGGAAGATGCACAGAGTGAATTTTCCGTATCCTACACCACGCGGAAGATAAGGCCACACGAAAAGGACGGGACCGATTATTACTTTACCGACGAGAACACCTTCAAGGAATTGATAGAGCAGGGATATTTTCTCGAATGGGAGAGCGTCCACGGACATTTCTACGGCACCCCCCGCTCCGAGATCATGGCTATCCTGGAAAAAGGCAAGGACATCGTCCTCGACATCGACGTGAAAGGGGCCTTAAGCATCAAGGGACAGTGTCCCGCTTCCCGGCTCATTTTCATCGAGCCCCCGTCGGTGCAGGAATTGAGGCATCGCCTGTTGCTTCGAGGCGAAAAGGAAATAGATACACGGATGAAGCGCGTTGAAGAAGAAATTGCACTGAAAGGGCAATTCGGGTATACTGTTCTTAACGATGACCTCGGGCGGGCGTACTCTGCATTCCTCGGGGCGATCGAAGACATCAGGAGAAAGAAGAATGGCACGAATAACTGTTGAAGACTGCATGGAAATGGTTGAGAACCGTTTTGAACTGGTACACCTGGCCGCCCGGCGTTCAAAACAGCTTATAAAAGGCGCCAAGCCCCTCACGAAATCATCCAACCGGGAGATCGTGACGTCCCTGCGTGAGATCGCCGAAAAACAGGTTTATTTCGAGAAGAAAGAAGCTCTCGAAACAAAGGAAAAAGAAACACCGATACAGCTGTCGACGTTTACGCCGTAAAACCTCAGGCTATAGGCAATAGGCGATAGGCTATGGGATGATCCCGTAGCCTATTTTTTTACTCACCACCCACCATTTATATCCCTGTCGCCCCATCACCCATCGTCTTTTTTCCATCATCCATATACTTACACGGTTTTTCCTATCGCCCATCGCCCATCGCCCATCGCCCATCGCCCATCGCCTATCGCCCATCGCCCGTTTTCTTGACTTAAGTCAAAGCATAAAAATTTTCATGTGCTATATTTCCTGTATGATTCGAAACCAACAACATTAAGGAGGGATATATGTTTTGTTATCAGTGTGAACAGACGGCAAAGGGAACGGGATGCACAAAGGTCGGCGTTTGCGGGAAACAGCCCGATGTGGCAGCGCTTCAGGATCTCCTCGTCTACGTGGTATCGGAGTTCTCATTCTTTGCGAGGGAAGGCCTGAAACACGGGATCAAGACCGACAGGGAAACGAATCTCCTTACTATAGAGGCACTCTTTCATACCCTGACCAACGTCGATTTCGACGTGGACCGGTTGAAGATGATGGTTGCGCTGGTCGCTGCGAAACGCGACCTCCTTATCGATGCGATCGCGGCGAAGGGTGGAAATACGAAGCTGCCGGGTGGCAAGACCCCGACAAAACCCGATACCAACGTGGAAGGGCTCGTCAAACAGGGCGAAGCGGTGGGGTTCCAGGTTGTGAAGAACGACGATCCGGATATCTCGTCCCTCATGCACACCCTCGTGTTCGGGATACGCGGCGTTGCAGCATATGCCTATCATGCCGCCCTCCTGAACAAAGAAGATGACGCGATCTATAATTTTGTATACGAGGCGCTTTCCGAGGTGATCGAGAACAGGCTCGGTCTCAATGAATGGCTCGGCCTTGTGCTGAAATGCGGTGAGATCAACCTGAAAGCCATGGAACTCCTCGATGCCGCGAACACCGGGACATACGGGCACCCCGTGCCCACGGAGGTACCTCTCGGCCAGAAAAAGGGGAAGGCCATCCTCGTCTCGGGACACGACCTGAAAGATCTCGAAGAGATCCTCAAACAGACAGAGGGCAAGGGGATCTTCGTGTACACGCACGGCGAAATGCTCCCGACCCACGCCTATCCGAACCTGAAGAAATATGCGCATTTCTATGGACACTACGGAACGGCCTGGCAAAACCAGCACAAAGAATTTGCGGCATTTCCCGGATCCATCGTTATGACCACGAACTGCATCCAGAGGCCGCTCGACTCATACAAAGAGAACATCTTCACGGTCGGCCCGGTCGCCTGGCCGGGCGTCAGGCACCTGACCGGCGGAGATTTCACGCCGGCGATAGACAGGGCGCTTGCCCTTCCCGGATTTACCGCGGATTCCGCGGCAGGCTCGGTAATGGTAGGCTTCGCCCGGAATACTATCATGAGTGTCGCGGACAAGGTCATCGACGCGGTCAAGGCGGGCAAGATCAGGCACTTCTTCCTGGTAGCCGGCTGCGATGGGGCCAATCCCGGGAGGAATTACTACACGGAATTCGTGGAAAAGGTGCCGGAAGACTGCGTCGTCCTCACCCTTGCATGTGGCAAGTTCCGCTTCTTTGATCAGAAACTCGGCGATATCGGCGGAATTCCGCGCCTGCTCGATGTGGGGCAGTGCAACGATGCATACTCGGCGATCCAGATAGCAGTCGCACTCGCGGGGGCATTCAAGGTCGGCGTCAACGAACTGCCGCTCTCCCTTGTCCTGTCCTGGTACGAACAGAAGGCCGTGGCGATACTCCTGACCCTCTTTTACCTCGGGATCAAGAACATCCGGCTCGGGCCCTCGCTGCCTGCTTTCGTGACCCCGAACGTCCTCAACGTGCTCGTACAGAACTATAATATTAAACCGATCACGACGCCCGATCAGGATCTGAAAGAAATACTCGGCTGACGGTATACGGCGTACGGCTAACGGAAAGACAAAAAAACTAATAGGGGCTGGTGAAAAGCCAGCCCCTTGAGCAGAGGTAGGACATGGCGACGAGGAAGATAGTTTGTATTGATGAGGAGAAATGCAACGGGTGCGGGCAATGCGTTAGTGCATGCGCGGAAGGTGCGATCGAATTGAAGGGAGAAAAGGCCCGGCTTGTCGCGGAAAAATATTGCGACGGGCTTGCGGCATGCCTGGGCACGTGCCCGCAGGATGCCATTTCAATAATCGAAAGGGAGGCGGATGATTTTGATCCTGAAGCCGTCGAAAAATACCTGTCAGCAAAGAAATCTGACCAGGAATGTGCGGATGCGGTCCGCCCGGCGGATCAAGAACAGGTAATTCCCTGCGGATGCCCGTCTGCAGATGTCCGGATTTTCAGCAAGCCATCTCCCGGGCCGGGTATAAGTGAATCCCCCGGGCCCCGGGCGGGATCAGAGCTCACTCACTGGCCGATACAGATCAAACTTATTCCCCCGACAGCGCCTTTTCTCAAAAACGCCGACCTTCTCGTGGCATCCGATTGCGTACCCGCGGCGTATCCTGCGTTTCATCAGGACCTTCTGAAAGGCAAAGTCCTGATGGTCGGATGCCCGAAATTTGACGACACCCATGAATATATCGACAGGTTTACACAGATCTTCGCAACAGCTGACATAAATTCTATCACGGTAGCTATCATGGAAGTTCCCTGCTGCTCGAAGATGCCGTCCATTATCAGGGAAGCACTGCAAAGGTCCGGCAAGCTGATCCCTGTCCAAACCGTCATCATCACGAGGACAGGCAATATCAAAACTGAATAATTACTCAAAACCAGTCGTTGTTGCCTTTAGCCTTGCCTTTTGCCTTTTGCCTTTTGCCTTTTGCCTTTTGCCTTTAGCCTTTAGCCGTACGCCTTTAGCCGTACGCCGTCAGCCGTACGCCGTCAGCCGTTCTTTATTGATTTCCTCTCGTCATTTAACCGATACTAAATACCATACATATTTTCATAAGGAGGACGTATGAAGATCACCGATCTCACCAAGGTCGATAAGGTCCTGATGACGATGGAAGGGGCTTCAGGTGCGTGGAAACAGATCCCGCTCGCGAAAGCCGACGGCGTACCGCATTATTCACTGCGGGTCTTTACCATAGAACCGGGGGGGCACACGCCGTACCACAGCCATCCGTTCGAACATATGAATTATATTATCGAAGGCCGGGGGGCCCTTGTCGACGCGGACGGCACCGAGCGGCCGGTCAAGAAAGGCGATTTTGCCCTGGTCATGCCCGACGAGGTCCATCAGTACAAGAACAGTGCCGCCGATGCGCCGCTTGTCATGATCTGCCTTGTTCCAAAGGATTATGAATAAGGTTGCCGCCGTCAGGCCGTTACCGAATCGATCATATCGGTGAGTTTCTTGACGTCGAAGGGTTTGGCGATAAAGGGATGGCCGCCGATATATCCTCCCTGCCGGTCTACCTCGTCCTGACTGATAAGGCCCGTGAGAAAGATGATCGGAATGGAACGTGTTGATTCGTCCTCGCTCAAGTTCTCGGCAACCCTCCCTCCATCCATCCCGGGCATTTTTATATCGAGAAGGATCACGTCCGGCCTTATTTTCTTCGCCAGCTGTATCCCTGCTGCCCCGGTCTGGGCCGTGGTCACCTGGTATCTCATGGTCTGGTGGAGCATGGCTTTCGTGACGTCGCAGAGGATCTTGTCGTCATCTATGAGCAGGACTATCTTTTTCATCAATTTTTTCTATTGTATCCATCTTCCGCTTGACCGTCAACCATTCTCGACATTAAAATCACGGAAATAAGGAGGCCCCATGAAAAGATCGATCATGTGTTTTATCCTTGCCTGCCTTGCGCTCGCACCCGTTCACCTGGCGGCGGCTGATGTTCAGCTCAACAACACGGTCGTAAAGGTTTATTTCAGCCCCGACGGGGGCGCGCTGAAGGCGATAACCAGGCAGATCGATCAGGCTGTCCGGGAGATACTCGTACTCAGCTACGTCATGACGTCAAAACCGGTCGAATCCGCGCTCATCAATGCCCACAGGCGCGGTGTGCAGGTCGAGGTGATATTTGACAGGGACGAACAGAAAGAACGGAAATATGTGACGGCAAAGATGTTCAAGACCCGGGGGATCGCCGTGTGGCTCGATGACAGGCACGCCTGTTCCCATAACAAGGTGATGATCATCGACCGGGGCACCGTGATCGCCGGCTCGTACAATTTTACATCCGCCGCCGAAAAACGGAACGCCGAGAACCTCCTGATAATACCGTCAGCCGACCTTGCGGGCCTGTACACGGACAACTTCCTGGCCCACAGGCAGCATTCCCGGAAATATTGACGCGTCAGTCTTCCCGGGGCCCCACGACAAGGTTCAGAAGGTAATGCACGATCGATAACACGATGCTGTAGATCAGCGCCCACCAGAAGCCGGCCACCTGGAAGCCCTTGATAAAATAGGAAGCCAGGAGAATGAGCACCGCATTTATAACGAATGTGAACAATCCAAGGGTCAGGATATTTATGGGCAGCGTTATCAGTATCAGGATGGGCTTCAGCAGCACATTGACGATCCCGAGGAACAGCGCGACCCAGATGGCCGTAAAAAAACTCGCAACCCTTACCCCGGGTATTAAATAGGCCGCGATAAGCACTGCCGCGGCCATAACGATCCATTTAAGGAGTATTCTCATTGATGCGGCGCACTCCCTGTTATTCCCGGTAAAACCTGTCATCAGGAAGCATCTTGAGTGAGATGACCTCCGCCTCGCCGATTATCCTCTCGAGTGCAATGCTGAGCTCGGCCATTTTCACCGAGATCATATCGAGCACTGTCGACATTTTTTCGATATTCTCTTTCGTGACTGACTGGGTTTGCGCTATCAGGGCCTCATTCCTCCTGCAATCCTCGATAAGGTCTTTGTGCAGCTCCCATTCTTCCTGCGTCAGCTCTTTTGATGCCAACAATTCATCTACTGTCATGGTGTGACCTCCCCGTACCTACCCCTGTCATATTTTATATATTTGCGGCCGAAAACGCAATGTCGAATAGTAATAAAATGTAAAACAAATCTTGGTTTTCATGATCCTGCCGACTATTCCTCCATTGTAAAGCTCCGGAGATTGACATATGACAAAGTATGAAGCATATTTAAGTCGAGGTCTGTGGTGCCGAAAAAGAATATTCCCGAACCGGATATAGGAAAGCGGTTTCAGAACGGGACAAAATATACCCCTGAGTCACTCGCCGGACACACCCATAATTTCGCGTCTATCCCCCCGACCTTCAAGGAATATTCGGATCCCCTCATGCGGGTGTCCCTGCCCGAGCCAAAGGCGAAAGGCGAAACAAACATCTGGAAGCTTTTCCTGAAAAGAAGGTCACGAAGGGAATATGCAGCGGGAAAGCCCCTTGCGCTCAATGACCTCGCTGCACTCCTGTGGGCCGCCCAGGGGCTTACAGCACAATTTGGTGATACGTTCTTCAGGACCGCGCCTTCCGCGGGCGCCCTGTACCCCGTCGAGACCTATCTCTACGCCCATGCCGTGGAGGGACTCGAAGAAGGCCTTTACCATTTCCGGCCGGGTGATTACGACCTTGAATTCTTAAAAAGAGGAAACTTCTCGGTGAGGCTCGCGGAAGCGGCGCTCGGACAGTCCATGTTTTTGAATGCCCAGGTGACGTTCATCTGGTCGTCGATCATTGCCCGGGGCCAATGGAAATACCATCAGCGTGCCTATCGCTACACCTACATAGATGCAGGTCATATCGCGCAGAACCTCTACCTTGCCGGGGAAGGCCTCGGGCTCGGCGTATGTGCGGTCGGCGCCTTCTATGATGATGATATCAATGCGATTATGGGATTTGACGGCGAAAACGAAACCGTGATCTATATGGCAACCGTCGGTTTTCGATCGCCCGACGAATCGATATGAACAAAGGAGCTATTATGTACGAACAGGGAGTGATAAGGCCGCCCAGCGAAGCTCAGAGCCTTTTGATACGTGTAACGAGGAACTGCCCGTGGAACCAGTGTATCTTCTGCCCCGCCTACAAGGGCGTCAAATTCTCGCGGCGCACTGTCGAGGAGGTCAAGAAAGACATCGACAGCATGGAAAAGGAATATGCCGCTTACAAAGGAATGATCCGGTCAGCCTTTCTCCAGGATGCGGACAGCCTCGTCCTCAAGACGGCTGACATACTCGATATTATCAATTACACGAAACAGAAATTTCCGGGGCTCGAAAGGATAACGACGTATGCCCGCGCTACAACGCTCAAGCGCAAAAGCGTCGAGGAACTGCGCCAGCTGCGTGACGCCGGCCTCACCCGGATACACGTAGGCATGGAAAGCGGTTCGGCAAACGTCCTCAAAATGATACGGAAGGGCATTACGCCCGAAGATATCGTCGAGGGCGGCAAGAAGGTCGTCGAAGCAGGGATGTCGCTGTCGGAATATATCATGCCGGGGGTCGGCGGGAAGAGTTTAAGCTCCGAAAATGCCGTCGAGACCGCACGGCTGCTCAACCAGATCAAGCCGGATTTCATACGCGTCAGGACCTTTGCGATGCACCCGCAGTCACCCATGAGAAAACTGGTCGAGAACGGGACGTTCGTACCGATCAACGATATCGAGATAGTTGCGGAGATACGGCTTCTCGTCGCAACCCTCGATGAGATGCACACGTATTTCTCCTGCGGGGATTTCAGCCTCAATCTCCTTATGCAGGTAGACGGGTATCTTGATGAAAAGAAGGCGTACATGCTCTCGGAACTGGACAAGTTCCTGGCCCTGACACCCGCCCAGCAGAAGATCTACACCCTGCTGAGGCGCTCATCGTACATGCAGTACCCCATCGAGGCCGTCCAGAATGAAGAGGTTATGAAAAAGATACTTCCGGAGATCGAGAAGCTGGAAAAAGACGACCCGAACGGGTTCCATAATTATATAGAGATGCTGAAGTCGTACCAGCTTCCGCAGCCGCAGACGGATGACTGGCAATAAGAAAAAAACTTGGATCCCGGTGTCAAGCACCGGGATGACGACCAAGGGAGAGAAGCCGTTAGCCGTTAGCCGTTAGCCGTTAGCCGTTTCACCAACTCCGACGGCATCAGCACTTCCAGCCGTATAGGGCCTTCACCGAGGATGTTCTCGAGCTTCACTTTTTTCTCGGCAAATTTTTCCGCGAGCTCCCCGTCTATCGTGAGATGGTAATCGACATTGCCGAGAAGGGCGTGGGCAATGTGCGAGATATGCCTGTCGAGCTTCTCCTGGCAGTATTTCTTCCGCACGATATCGAGAATGAAACCGATGTGGCTGTCCTGCAAGGGAAGCCGGGGGCAGCTCTTCTTCCCGATATTGACGACTCTGTTGAGTAGGCCGAGCAGCCTCTTGCACGCTTCTGCCTGGGGGCCCATGAGGTCGGGATGATAGTCATATTTGGGTAAAATGTTCTTCAGGACCGACCAGTTGAGATCGTATTGAATGTGCTTCATGTCGCCCCATACCTTGATGTCATAGACCGTATGGAGGGCCGCGGCGCAATCCCGGAGGATCGCAGTGTCCTGCTCAAACCCCTCGTAGGCCGGTGCCCCGGGACCGTTCCTCATGACGGAGGACACGTGCTCGTAGAGCCGGGGATGGGCATGCTCGCCCACCATATCGTCATGGCCGCTTATGATATCAAGCCGGTCATAGAGGTCTACGATGGCCCGCCAGTGGGCCGTGTCGGCATTGTCGCTCTCAGGCCACGTTTCGAATGTGTCGATATTGTCCGTGATCTGAAAGGTGTCCGTAACGCAAAGCCCGCCGCGGTTCATATGAATGACAAAATCGAGTTCCATCTCATCGACCGACGTGACGAGGCTCAGTTTTTCTTTCTCGAAAAGGTGCCATAAAGAAGCGACCGCCTTTTTTTCCCTGGCGAGGCCCTTATCACCCACATTTTTGCTCGCGGCGAGATCAAGGATGTAGTAATCGACATAGGCATTGGGATGCCGTGTTCCTGCCATGTATCACCTGTATTTCCGTTCTTCTTGTGTGCCGGTCGATACGCCTTATCGAGTACGAAAGTCTTCCCTGGTGAGCGCGAGCATCAGCAACAGATCGTAGATTTCTTAATAACCTTCCCCTTACCCCTGCTTCATTATAACAAATGTCACCGGGAATTGAAGAGATATTTGCACCCTGCCGGAGGTGCGTATCCGGATATGTGGTTTGTCGTTGAAATAGGTGCGATTTGACTATATTTTATTATCGATGAAAGTAATGGGGCCATGCCGCGCATGCCTTGCGGGATTGATCGATAAGACCGTGTCTTTATCGGGAGGCAGTCAAGGTGTGAGAGATTCTTCGCTTAACCTCCTCGACAGCATCTACGACCGGCAAGCTACCCCTCCTGCCATCGCGAACGTTCTTCTCGACCATATAAGGCGCAAGACGGGGGTCGTAGATCCCTACGCAACGATCAAGTACCGGGAATTAAGGCTGGCCCGCTCATTCGCAAGCAGGCGGCACGGTGAAAAACCGGCTTCGTTATGGGACCATATCCACCTGTCCGCCCTCGGCAATTCCACGGACTTTTTTACGGGCGGGTCATTCGACACAGGCTCCTTTGTCCTCGCGGGTGATAAAGACAGGGTCGAGGCGGCCCTCTTTAGCGGCGGGAATGAGATAATGATGCTTGGGGATAACATGGGCGATTTCGTCTTTGACGCCGCACTCGCACACTTCCTGGAAGAAAAGGGGAAGAAGGTTTTTTACGCCGTTAAAGGAGGTCCCGTCCAGAACGATGTTTCGATGGAAGATGTGGCCCGCCACAGACTCGAAAGGACCTATTCATCCATTGTTTCCACGGGCTGCGCCCGCGTCGGGCTCGCAAGAAGCGACATGACGGGAACGATCCGGCAATTGTGGGAAGAAGGCGTGCCCGTCATTGCGAAAGGCATGGGAAATTTCGAGACGATCAGTGAATTTGACGATGAACGTCAAGTGGTATATATAATGAAGGTAAAATGCCCTGCTGTCGCACATGCCGTACAAAGCGATATCGGGACATACATCGTTTACATGAGGTGACCTGCGATGGCAGAAAAACAGGATTACTACGATCTTCTCGGGGTACCAAGAACTGCGTCCGAGGATGATATAAAGAAGGCATACCGGAAACTGGCATTGAAATATCACCCCGACCGCAATCCCGGCAACAAGGAGGCCGAGGAAAAGTTCAAGAAGATCAACGAGGCCTATGCTGTTTTGAGCGATCCCGAAAAACGTAAGCAGTTCGATCAGTTCGGGATGGGAGGCTTCCAGCAGCGCTACAGCGAGGAAGACATATTCAGGGGCTTCAATGTCGGTGACCTGTTCAAGGACCTGGGATTTGGCGGCGGCGACATCTTCAGCATGATCTTCGGGAACCGTGGCGCCGGACGGGCGGGACGCCAGCAACGGCAGCAGCAGTCCTGGGATTTCGGCGACTATATAACGCGCGAACAGCGCGGGGCAGAAGCAACGCAGGACCTTGACCTGTACTATGAACTCGAGATCCCCTTCATGGACGCCATGCACGGCGCCGAAAAAAGAATATCCCTGGCAACGCAGTCGGGGACCGAAGAGGTTAACGTCAAGATACCCAAAGGCATCGCCACAGGCAAGAAACTGAGATTGAAAGGAAAAGGCAACATCGGGCGGTCCGGGCGCGGCGACCTCTACATTACGATGAAGGTCGGTGAGCACCCGGTCTTCAAACGCACCGGCAACGACCTCTATGTAAAAAAAGAGGTGAAAGTCACCGATGCCCTTCTTGGTACGGTTGTCGAGGTCCCGTCAATAGCAGGTCCCAAACGGGTGACAATACCGCCGGGCGTGCGGAGCCACTCCAAGGTCCGTCTGAAAGGCCTCGGGGTCCCGGGGGAAAATGGCGATGAATACGTCGAGGTCATTATCGACGTCCCGAAAAAACTGACCGAAAAACAGAAGGCGCTCCTCGAAGAACTAAGAAAGGAAGGCCTCTGATGCTTCCACGCAGGCACATCCTCGATGTCTGGGAGATCATCAAGGATACCGAGGACCTCAAATCGATGGCAACGATCACGCTTGCGATCGATGCGATCAAGTACATGCACAACGAACCGAAAAAGGACCACCTCGTCGAGGCCCTCGAACTGAACGAGTTCATATGCTTCATGTTTCCCGCCAAGAGGCCGAAGAACAGGTCCCTTCTCTACCACGTGGTCTCAGACCTGGTCGGGCTTCTCATGTATGGCATGCCGAATACCCGCAAATATGCCATAGACAATATCGAGACGATCAACTATTCCGAAAAGAACATGGAGATATACCCCGTTATCGAAGTGTGGAACATGCTCAAGACCAAGGTCAAGAGAGGGAAAAACGAGACGGACGACATCATCGACGGGTTCATAAGAAAGATCCGCGTCGAGATGGACATTTTGGAAAGGTTCCCTTTCGTGGAAGATATCTTTCAGGAATCGAAGGAACGGATCAAGGAATGGCTCCCCTCGTTCGCAAGCTATTACGACGAGAACCGCAAGATGGTCCGCGGCACATATGACAAATGGTGGGCCACATGGATGTGTAAAACGAGCAAGGAAGAGATCCTTGGTGCCATGATCGACCGTCTTGCCGCGCAGACAGAGCATGAATATAACACTGTAATAAACAAGGACAAGATATTTTCTTCGATCATGGCGAACCCGCAGGTCAACCGGGCCGAAAACGAGCAGTTTACGCGCTGGTATAAGGAAGGCGTAAATTTATTGTTAAAAATTTAACCCGCAGGGTTGACAAAAACTTCCCCTAATCCTTATATTAATTCTGGCAATCGTTTTTCGTTATTGCTAATTCAACAACCAAGAAAGGAGTGTGAAACAATGAAGGTTAAACCATTACAGGACAGAATTCTTGTCAAGAGAATCGAGGAAGAGGAAAGAACAAAGGGTGGCATAATCATTCCTGACGCCGCGAAAGAAAAACCGCAGGAAGGCAAGGTCGTTGCGGTTGGCGATGGAAAGACCCTCGAAAGCGGAAAGAAAGCCCCGTTGACAGTGAAGCCTGGCGACAAGATCCTCTTCGGAAAATATTCCGGCACGGAGATCAAGGTCGACGGCGAAGAGCATCTCATTCTCAGGGAAGATGACGTTCTTGCTATTGTAGAAGATTAATAAGGAGGAGGGATAGTAGCATGGCTAAAGAAATCAAATATGATCAGGCTGTAAGAGAGGCGCTCCTGAAAGGCGTTAACACGCTGGCTGACGCCGTCAGGGTGACTTTGGGGCCTAAAGGCAGAAACGTTATCCTGGAGAAGACATTCGGTTCCCCGACCGTTACCAAGGACGGTGTGACCGTTGCAAAAGAGGTCGAGGTCGAAGACAGGTTCGAGAACATGGGAGCACAGATGGTCAAGGAAGTCGCCAGCAAGACAAGCGACGTTGCGGGCGACGGGACAACCACGGCGACAGTCCTTGCCCAGTCGATCTATCGCGAAGGCCAAAAACTGGTTGCAGCGGGCCATAACCCGATGGAACTGAAACGCGGCATCGACAAGGCAGTGCAGACCATCGTCGAGGAATTGAAGAAACTCTCCAAACCGACAAAAGACCAGAAAGAGATCGCCCAGGTCGGGACCATCTCCGCCAACAACGATGACACGATAGGCAACATCATTGCCGAGGCCATGAGCAAGGTCGGCAAAGAAGGCGTCATCACCGTTGAAGAGGCGAAGAGCATGGAAACGACGCTCGACATCGTCGAAGGCATGCAGTTCGACAAGGGTTACATTTCACCCTATTTCGTCACGAATCCCGAGAAGATGGAAGCGATCCTCGATGAGCCCTTCATACTGATCAATGAAAAGAAGATCAGCAATATGAAAGACCTGCTCCCGATACTCGAGCAGGTGGCTAAGATGGGCAAGGCCCTTCTCATCGTCTGCGAGGACGTTGAAGGCGAAGCCCTGGCCACGCTCGTCGTCAACAAGCTGCGGGGCACGTTGAAGATAGCGGCAGTAAAAGCCCCGGGTTTTGGCGACAGAAGAAAAGCAATGCTCGAGGACATCGCGATCCTCACCGGCGGCCAGATGATATCCGAAGAGCTCGGCATCAAGCTCGAGACCATCACCCTTAAGGACCTCGGACAGGCCAAAAGGGTTGTCATCGACAAGGACAACACCACGATCGTCGACGGCGCGGGCGACAAGAAAGACATCGAAGGCCGCGTAAAACAGATCCGGACCCAGATCGAAGAGACAACGTCGGACTACGACCGTGAAAAGCTCCAGGAAAGGCTTGCGAAGCTCGTCGGCGGAGTTGCGGTCATCAACGTGGGCGCGGCAACCGAATCAGAGATGAAAGAGAAGAAAGCACGCGTGGAAGACGCCCTCAACGCGACGAAAGCGGCCGTGGAAGAAGGGATCGTCCCGGGCGGCGGCGTAGCGTTTATCAGGTGCATCGCGAAGCTCGAAGCCCTGAAGCTCGAAGGCGAAAAACAGTTTGGCGTTAACATCGTCAAGAAATCCCTCGAAGACCCGCTGCGCTGGATAGCGACGAATGCCGGCCACGACGGATCCATCATCATCGAGAAGGTGAAGAACGGAAAGGCCGCCTTTGGCTTTGACGCCGCAAAAGAAGAATACGTCGACGACATGATGAAAGCAGGTATCATCGATCCGACGAAGGTCACACGCACCGCATTGCAGAACGCTGCATCGGTCGCCGGCCTCCTTCTGACCACGGATTGCATGATCGCCGAAAAACCGAAAGATAAGGGCGCCCAGATGCCCATGATGCCTCCGGGAGGCATGGGCGGTATGGACGGCATGTACTAAGAGACAAGAGTAAAAGAAAACGGGCCTCAATTGAGGCCCGTTTTTTTATTCACCCTTCCCCTTAACCTTCACTGTGATACTTAAATGAAATACCGAGGCGTACCCGAAACTGGCTTACTTTTCCATTCTCGACCGTCACATCCTGCTTGATCACCTCAGCAACCCGCAGGTCTTCGAGGCTTTTCCCCGCGGTATCGAGGGCAACTTTCGCCGCATCTTCCCACGATTTCTCGCTTGTCCCGACTATCTCGATGATCTTGTAAACACTTCCTGGCATGTTCGCCTCCTTTCAGTATAATTTACAAATCAGGTTATAGGGTGTTATAGCACATTATGAAAATCTGTCAATATATACGGCGAACGGCGAACGGCGAACGGCTAACGGAAAAAAAGATATGCGGCCTGACTGAAATACAGATGCGCATGGACAGCAAAGGGCTAGCGGAGGAGAATATCCAGCCGTTTATAACTATTGAAATTGATGGCGGAAAAAACGAAAAGAAATTTCTTGCCCCCAGTCTTTTGCCGTTAGCCGTTAGCCGTTAGCCGTTAGCCGTTCGCCGTCTGTACACACACCTCCCCTGCCCTGCCGGCGATCGTACCGTATTCAACACGACAGGTCGGCGTACCGGGATCTTGCCGGGATGCTTCGGCGATATCTATAAGCCGCTCAAAAGAATACCCCCGCTGCTTTGCCTGATCAATGAATGAGCGGAGAAAACCACTCCAGCGTTTACCTTCGAGTTCTGTATGCACGGTCACGATATTGAGGCCTTCTGTAAGCAACCCAAGGTAATGGTCCACGAGCACCTTTTCGTCGGTGCTCACGATACCGATGACCTCGTCAAGGGTCGGAAGTGTTGTGGGGATCTGCAGTATGGGGAATTTTTTCGCGGACATTTCCGGATAGAATGGAAGTTCCCCGCGCGTGTCGGAGCTGTACACCAGTCCCTTTTCGCTGAACATTTTGAGGACAAATGGATTTATCATCCATCCGGGCGCGGCAAAGGAGCGTGCGTCCGTGCCCGTTACCTCGCGGTATACGGAAAGCAGTTTAACTATCTCGCGTCTTGTTCTTTCTTCGTCGAAATGCTTTATCGAGTCGTGCCATTTGACATGATCATATCCGTGGATGCCAAGCTCGTGCCCCTCTTGTACGATCTTCCTGATAAGCCCGGTGTTCTTTTGGGCGATTCGGGGCCCCGGCAGGATGAGCCCGTACATGAGCGTCTTGACGCCGTACGTGCTCACAACGCCTACCCTTCCCGTTTTTTTGAGGAAGCCTTTCCGGGTGAAGACGCGCTTTACCGTCCTGCCCGTATTGTCCCTGCCCATCGGGACAAAGAAGCTCGCCTTGATTGCGCTGTCCCTGAATATGTCGAGGAGGACCGGCACCCCGCTGCGCATACCGGCAAAGGTATCGACATCCACCTTTATGCCAATCGTCCGATCCATGCTTTATTTACCGGCGCGCCTGGGAGAAGCTTGTTGCAAGGTAATAATCAAGGGTCTTGCCGAGCGCCGTATCGAGGTCGACCTTCGGTTCCCACCCGATAAGCTCTTTTGCCCTGGCTATCGATGGTACCCTCCGGTCTATATCCTGGTACCCTTCTCCGTAAAAATCCTTTGAAAATACCTCGATTATCTCGGAATGCTTCGCGAAATGCCCCGTCCTGGGGTCGCTCGTGAACATATCCTTCAGTTTCGTGGCAAGTTCTTTGACCGTTGCTTCATTTTTGGGGTTGCCTATATTGAAGATCTGCCCGTTGAGTTTGTCATCCTTGTTCTCAACGATCTTCATCAGACATTCGATCCCGTCGTCGATATAGGTAAAGCACCGTTTCTGGAGGCCTCCGTCGACGAGGCGGATCGGTTCCCCGAGAAAGAGGCTGCTGATAAACTGTGTGACAACGCGTGAGCTGCCTTCTTTTTCCGGGTCGGTCCACAATTCGTCGAGCTTCGGGCCTATCCAGTTAAAAGGCCGGAACAAGGTGAACTTCAGCCCGTGCTGGAACCCGTATGCCCAGATGACCCGGTCAAGGAGCTGCTTTGACGCACTGTATATCCAACGCTGCTTGTTGATCGGGCCGAGCACGAGCGGGCTTTCGTCTTCACGGAACTCGGTGTCGGGGCACATGCCGTAGACTTCCGATGTCGAAGGAAAAAGAAGCCTTTTCCCGTACTTGACACAAAGACGGACCACCTTGAGATTTTCCTCGAAGTCGAGCTCGAAGACCTTGAGCGGCTCCCGCACATATGTCATCGGCGTGGCGATCGCAACGAGCGGCATGACGACGTCGCATTTCTTGACGTGGTATTCGATCCATTCCCTGTTGATCGAGATATCGCCCTCGACATAATGGAAACGTTCATGCCCCAGGCATTCCCCGAGCTTGTCGGCCCGTATGTCGAGCCCGTAGACCTCCCAGTCTGTCTCGTTGAGCACGCGCTCCGCAAGGGCGTTGCCGATAAATCCGTTCACTCCGAGTACTAAAAGCCTCAAGGATGACCTCCTAAGATAATGTTTTTCAATGTATGGGACGACGCAAGGCCGGCGGCATCCGTCTCGTTCTCGCCTTCCACCTGCACGGTGATAAGCTTCAATGCCCCGGATCCGGCCTTTACCAGCAAAGGGTCTTCGGATATGACCGCTCCCGCGGGAGCGTTCGCAGATGAGTCCACGGGGTATGCCTTCCAGATGAACAGCTTTCTGCCGTCGAAGTACGTGAACGCGCCGGGATACGGATGGGTCACCGCACGCGTCAGGTTGTATATCGCCGCAGCGTCCCGGTTCCAATCGATGCGCCCGTCCTCGGGCCTGCGCCCGCCGAAATAGGATGAAGGCCCTATCTGCGGGGACCGCGTGAATGTACCGTTCAGTATCGTCGGCAGGATCTCGTGCATGAGATCACCCGCCGCGTGAACGAGTTTGCGGTAGACGGACAGGACATCGTCTTCAAATTCGATCGTTACTTCCTTTTGCCCGACAATGTCACCGGCGTCCGGTTTCTCGACCATATCGTGCAGGGTCACCCCGGTCCTTGCCTCGCCGCCTATGATAACCCAGTTCACCGGGCAGCGCCCGCGGTACTGCGGCAGGAGAGAACCGTGCAGGTTAAAGGCCCCGACCGGTGGTATCTCAAGTATGGAGTTCGGGATCATTTTCCGGTAATAGAACGAGAAGATCACATCCGGCCGGAGGTCCCGGATGACATCCGTCCATTTTTCCTCTTTTATATTGTCGGGCGTGAATACGGGGATCCCGTGCTTTTCGGCTATCGCCAGCGGCGTCCTGAACCATATCTCCTCGTCCGGGTCATCTTCGTGGGTGAAAAGACAGGCTACATCGACACCGGCTTCGAGGAGCGCTTCCAGGCAGACAAAACCGACCTCCTGGTATGCGAAGACGACTGCTTTCACATATATTCCTTTTTGATAATATACCGGGGACGCCGCCTGACCTCCTGGTAGATCCTCCCGATATATTCCCCGATCACCCCCAGGGCGAATATCTGGATGCCGATGAAGAAGAAGAGGATGCCGATGAGGGTGAACGTGCCTTCTCCCTCGGGGCCTATGACGATCCTGCGGACCATAAGGAAGACGGCGAAGGCAAGCCCGACGAAGGCGATGATCACCCCGAGCATGCTTATGAATTGAATAGGCAGAAGGGAAAAATTGGTCATCAGGTCAAAATTGAGCCTGAAAAGCTTGAAGGGGCTGTACTTGGATGTTCCCTTCTTCCGTTCCTCGTGACCAACCTCTATCTCCGTTATTTTTTTTGCGAAAGTATTCGCCAGTGCCGGGATGAAGCTCGACGATTCCGGGCACATGTTCATGTAGTCGACTATGTTGCGCCGGTAGGCCCGCAGCATGCACCCGTAGTCCCTTAAGCGCACCCCGACGAGCTTGGCCGTTATCCTGTTGACGATATACGACGGCAGTTTCCGGAAAAGGGAATCCCGCCTGTTCTTTCTGTAGGTGGCAACAACCTCGTACCCTTCTTCGGCCTTTGCGACCAGCCTTGGGATCTCTTCGGGCGGGTTCTGGAGGTCCGCGTCGATCGTAACGACTATTTCGCCGCCGGCATAGTCGAACCCGGCAAAAAGGGCCATGTGCTGCCCGTAGTTCCTGTTGAACTCTATGACCTTTACCCGCGTGTCCTCTTTATGAAAGGACTCGAGGATCTGTTCCGTCCGGTCGGTGCTTCCGTCATTGATATATATGATCTCGTACGTTTTCTGTATGCCTTGAAGTGCGGCCTGAAGCCGGGTGTGAAGCTCCGGCAGCGACTCTTCTTCGTTCAGAACGGGAACAAGTACGGAAATGTACGGTTTGTCAGCCATTTCTCCTCACATAAAATATATACTCGTCCTTTTCGTACCGTACTTTATTGACGGGTACGAACGATCTTTCGAGCACATCCCTCAAATGCCTGGTCGGTTTTTCCTCGACAATGAGTAGTATATCATTTTCATTGGGATTTATCTCTTTAATATCGCGCAGCATTGTTATGGGTTTCCCGATGTAGAATATGATGCCCGCGGAGTTGAAACCGAATGTGTAGATCTTTTTCGTCGATTTATATTCCCCCAGCGGACCGGTTATGAGCGTCAGAGATTTGGAGGTCCTGTCGACGAGCGGCATATAATACGCGCTGTAAAAGAAACCCCCGAACACCATGAAGAAAAGGCAGCAGGAGATCGCTAGGTCATGCCGCTTCCTGAAAAGCGCCGCCAGGAACCCGATCCCCGCCAGGAGGAAAATGGCGAGATATACGTAGAGCGACCAGGGCCCTTCCCTGAAAACGGCAACATCTTCCTTCGGCAGGACGTTGATCGCGACGACCGCCCCGAGCGGGACGCAGATCAGGAGACACGCAAAGATCTTGAGCAGTGCGTTCGTCCATCCCTTCGATACCAGTGATTCCCAGGAGTCCCTCAGGTAAAGTCCCGTTATCAGCGCGAGTGCCGGGTAGGCTGAAAGAAGATAGATGGCCCTCTTGCTCTGGGAGAATTCGAAGAAAAGGAAGATCAGGATGAACCAGACGAGAGGGAACGTGTAGCGACGCCTGAAAGCGCTGAAAAGCGCGAAAGGCAGGATAAGGCTCCACGGCATGAAATTGAAAAAGAGCTTGTGGAAATAATACCAGGGCGTTTCAAGGTGGTCGAACGCATTGGTGTAGCGCGTCAGGTTCTGATGAAAAATAAATTCCCTGATATAGGCGTCCCCTGCCATTATAAACCAGATCGAGGCGATCGCGGCGGCCAGGATGCAGCCAAGAACGAGGTAGAGGATATAGCGCTTGAATTGCCTCTTAAAGATGATAAGGAAGAAGGCGACGCCCGCCGGGATGGCAAGGCCCGCCGGTCCCTTTGTCAGGATGGCGAGGGCGCCCGGGATAAACGACAGTATGAAGAGGAGCCGTTTATCCTTCTCGAGCGATATGTACACGAAGTAAATAGAAAGCCCTATAAAAAAGGCAAACATCATATCCATGACCGATTCCCGGGCGTTTGAAAGGAACTGGTAATTCGTGGCAAGAACAAGCCCTGCCAGGAATCCGGCCGTGTCGTCCTTGAGCCTGCATCCGAGAAGGAAGGTAATGACAACCAAAAGAAGTGCGGACAGGGCCGACGGCGCCCGGGACGCGAATTCATTGAGATTGCCCGACATTTTCGCGGCGGCCATGATCGTCCACGAATAGAACGGCGGTTTTTCGAGATACGGCACACCATTGAGATATGGCCGGATATAGTCCCCGCGGTCGAGCATCTCCCGGGCCATGATGGCCTGCCTCGGTTCATCCGGGTCCCATAGTGACGTGGCTCCCAGGTTAAAGAAAAAAAGGATCCCGGCCAGGATGATAAGTATTGTCAGTTTTAATTTCATCTCACGTTTTTCGTTATTGCCAAAACACTGCAAAAATACAGGAAGTTTTATATGCCAATACGCGACATTTTTCAATATTTCTTTATGGTTTTCCCGGGAAATTCATTTAAAGCATCAATAATTCCGGATTATTATACATGATATCTGCTGAAAAACGGGAAAAATTCCCCGGTGTCAGAACGGCGCTTGAAGCGCCGGAATCCGTTTCGCCATTAGCCGGCCTGAAACAGGGCAACCCCGGTGTCAGCACCGGTCACGTTCCCTGCGCCCCGACCATTCACGTCACGGCGCAGGCTGTCGCATGGCTCCCTTCATTCCATATGTCCAAGTAATATTTGACATTATTCAATAATTTTTATACCATATCCTTCATTATTCCTATGGACCAGGCCGAAAATGCGCAGGAAATTTATAACCAGTACAAGGGGCAGCACGCAACGCTGGACCGGCGGATCCAGATGCTCCTTAAGAAGTCATACCTGACTGAGGCCGAGGAACGGGAAATGAAAGTCCTGAAGAAAAAAAAGCTCTACTGTAAAGACCTTATGGAAAGTCTCGCTGATGCGATGCAGCGAAAGGAGAAACATTGAAAAGAACGGGTGCACAGATCTTCGTCGAATCATTGAAGGCCGAAGGCATCGATACGATATTCTGCTATCCGGGGGGCGCGACGCTCAACATTACGGACGCCCTCACCGATATAAGCCAGATACGGCAGGTTGTTGTCCGTCATGAGCAGGCCGCCGTCCACGCCGCCGACGGGTATGCCCGCGCCTCGGGAAAAGTAGGGGTCGCGCTCGTTACGTCGGGCCCCGGCGCAACGAACACGGTTACGGGCATTGCAACGGCATACATGGATTCTATACCCATGCTCATCTTCTCGTGCCAGGTGAACACCATGCTGATCGGCAACGATGCCTTTCAGGAGGCCGATATAGTCGGGATCACCCGGCCGTGCACAAAGCACAGCTACCTCGTCAGGGATGTAAAAGACCTGGCGAAAATAATCAAGGAGGCCTTCCATATCGCCGAATCGGGAAGGCCGGGCCCCGTTCTCGTGGACATACCAAAAGACGTCTCGTCGGCCCTCCATGATTTTAAATATCCCGACAAGGTCCACATTCGCAGCTATCAGCCAACATATGTCGGCCATTCCGGCCAGATAAAGAAGGCCATGCGGCTGATCATGCACGCAAAGAGGCCGGTCCTTTACACGGGCGGCGGCGTCATATTGTCGAACGCCTCCACGGAATTGACAAAATTCGCGGAAGCCCTGTCCATACCGGTGACGAACACCCTGATGGGGCTCGGCGGCATCCCGGGAGACCATCCGCTCTTTCTCGGCATGCTCGGCATGCACGGCACCTATGCCGCGAACATGGCCATCACTGAATCAGACCTCATCATAGCCATGGGGGCACGGTTCGATGACCGCGCCACGGGCAAGACGGACGAGTTCGCCCCGCATGCGAAGATCATCCATATCGATATAGACCCGACATCGATCAGCAAGAACATAAAGGTCGATATCCCCATTGTCGGGGACACCCGCAATGTCCTCATCAACATGTTGAAGATAATCGAGGACGAAAAAGACGCCTATAAACAGCAGCATCACAACGTCGCGGAGTGGATCGCGAAAATAAATAAATGGAAAAAGGATTACCCGCTCACCTATCAGAAAAACACTATGCTGAAGCCCCAGTATGTCATCGAGCGGATCTTCCAATTAACAAAAGGAAAAGCGATCATAACGACGGAGGTCGGCCAGAACCAGATGTGGGCTGCCCAGTTCTTCAAGTTCCTGAAGCCCAGGACATGCCTCACATCCGGGGGCCTGGGCACCATGGGCTACGGCTTTCCGGCGGCGATCGGTGCGCAGGTGGCTTTCCCCGGATCCCTCGTCATCGACATAGCCGGGGACGGCAGCATCCAGATGAACATCCAGGAACTGGCGACCGCGGTCCAGTACAACCTGCCCGTCAAGGTCGTCATTCTCAACAACGGGTTTCTCGGCATGGTCAGACAGTGGCAGGAGCTTTTCTATGAAAAAAGGTACACCTGGACGCACCTGCACTCACCCGATTTTGTCAAGGTAGCCGAGGCCTATGGCGCCGTGGGCTTGAGGATAAGCGAAGAAAAAGATGTCGACAAGGTCTTGAAGCAGGCATTCAAGAACAACCGCCCTACGTTTATCGACGTCCACGTGAGCCCCGAGGAATGCGTATATCCGATGGTTCCCGCCGGCGCATCCCTGAAAGAGATGCTTCTTGTTTAGGAGGAAAATTGAGACATACCATTTCGCTTCTTGTTGAGAACGAGTTCGGTGTCCTTTCGAGGATCGCAGGCCTTTTCAGCGGCAGGGGGTTCAATATAGAGAGCCTCTGCGTTGCGGAAAGCCTCGATCCCACGATTTCGACCATGACCATCGTGACCACCGGCAACGATGCCATCCTCGAACAGATCCTGAAACAGCTCAACAAGCTTATAAATGTTATCAAGGTGGTCGATTTCAAAGATATAGATTACGTCTCGCGCGAAATGATACTCGTCAAGGTCAATGCCGAGGAAAAGACACGGGCGGAAATCCTGAGGATAGTCGAGATATTCCGGGGCAAGGTGATCGACGTGTCGAGCCGCACCTACACCATCATGATCACGGGTGACGAAGGAAAGCTCAGCGCCTTTATCAACCTGATAAAACCGCTTGGCATCAAGGAGCTTGTACGGACCGGACCGATAGCCATGGCGCGGGGTGAAAGAATGTTGAAGGTCAAAGAAAAAACTGAAATGAAGGAGGAAGCAAATGGCTAATATGTATTATGACAAAGATGCTGATCTGAAAGTGTTCAAGGATCGCAAGATTGCCATAGTCGGGTACGGAAGCCAGGGACATGCCCAGGCACAGAACCTGCGCGACAGCGGGGTGGATGTCATCGTTGCGGAGCTGGAAGGGACACCCAATTACAAGCTCGCCGTTAAACACGGCTTCAAGCCGGTTAGCGCAGCCAAGGCAGCCAAGGATGCGGACGTGATCCAGATACTGGCACAGGACAATCTCCAGGCGGAACTTTACAAGAGTGAGATCAAGGGCGGATTGAAAAAAGGGAAGACCCTTGTCTTCTCCCATGGCTTCAACATTCACTACAACCAGATCGTGCCCCCGGCGGATGTTGACGTCGTTATGATCGCGCCGAAAGGCCCCGGCCACCTCGTACGCCGGGAATTCGAGCGCGGCGCCGGCGTGCCCTCCCTCATTGCCATCTACCAGAACTACACCAAGAAAGCCAAGCAGACCGCACTGGCCTATGCGAAAGGCATTGGTGCCACCCGCGCCGGGGTTATCGAAACATCATTTGAGGAAGAGACGGAGACGGACCTCTTCGGCGAGCAGGCAGTCCTTTGCGGAGGCGCATCCGAACTGGTCCGCGCCGGTTTTGACACCCTCGTCGAGGCGGGCTACCAGCCGGAAATAGCTTACTTCGAATGTCTCCACGAACTGAAGCTCATCGTCGACCTCATGTACGAGGGCGGCATCTCCTACATGAGATATTCTATCAGTGACACGGCCGAATACGGCGACATGACGCGCGGAAGGCGCGTCATCAACGAGGAGACCCGGGAAGAGATGCGGGTGATCCTCGACGAGATACAGTCCGGGGAATTTGCCCGGGAATGGATCCTCGAGAACATGGCCGGAAGGCCCGTTTACAATGCCGTGAAAAGGATCGACGGAGAACACCTTATCGAACAGGTGGGAAAGAAACTTCGCTCGATGATGGGTTGGATCGGGAGAAAAGATTGAAAGAGCCGTTTATTGCAAGGGAGGGACTGAGGATCATAGTCCCTTCCCTTGTTCTAACTGCGGTCCTGATAATCGGAAATTTTTATTATATCTCGATCTTCGTCTTCTGTTTTGCACTCTTTTGCCTCTACTTTTTTCGCAATCCACGCCGTCACCCGGGTGCGGACGATAATTCCCTGATCTCTCCGGCGGACGGAAAGGTCCTCGACATAAGCGAGATACATGAACCGGAATTCTTCGGCACGGACGTGATGCGGATCGCGATCTTCATGTCACCGGCGGACGTACATGTCAACCGGGCACCTTGCGCGGGCCGGGTCATGGCCATGAAGCACGTTGCCGGTAAGTTCGCCATGGCGTTCGGCAAAGACGTTGAGATCAAGAACGAGAAGAATTATATTCTTTTCGAAAATGAGGGGGAGCGGATACTTATTGTCCAGATAGCGGGGTTTATCGCACGCCGTATCATTCCCTACGTCAGGGTCGATCAGCGTGTCGATCGCGGCCAGGCGGTCGGCATGATCGCCTTCGGTTCGCGGGTGGACATTTATTTTCACAAAGGCTACGAACCTGTGGTAGACTTACACGCAAGGGTTAAGGCTGGTAAGACCATCCTTGCGCGTAAGAAGGAGGTACGATGAATGATATGAAACGGAAAAAAGGCAAACCGAGAAAGGGAATGTACCTGCTGCCGAATTTCCTGACATCTTTGAGCCTTCTCTCCGGCTTTTACGCCATCATCGCATCCATGGACAGGCGTTTCACCTATGCAGCGATCGCTATTTTCGTTTCCGCTATATTTGACATGCTCGATGGCCGCGTTGCCCGTATGACCAATTCTTCGAGCCGTTTCGGTGTCGAGTATGATTCGCTTTCCGATGTTATCGCCTTCGGTGTTGCCCCTGCCGTCCTTGCGTATACGTGGGCATTGAAAAGCTACGGCAAGTTCGGCTGGCTCGCGGCCTTCCTCTTCGTTGCCTGCGGTGCATTAAGGCTCGCGAGGTTCAATATACAGGTCGACACGGTCCAGAAGAAACATTTCCTCGGCCTGCCGATACCGGCCGGAGCGACCACCATTGCAGGCATCGTCCTGTTCGCATCATGGATGGGGTACGGCATTGGCGGACTTAAAACGATCGTTATGCCGATCGTCATCTACTGCCTGGCCCTCCTCATGGTCAGCAAGTTCCACTACATAAGCTTCAAGGATATGGGCTTTTTGAGGGCGCGGCCGTTCATGTCGACCGTAGGCGTCATCGTCGGCCTCGTTATTATTCTCACCGAGTATCAGATAAGCCTTTTCATTGCAACGTCGGCGTATGCCATATCAGGACCTATTTTTACCCTGATACACCATTTCCGGAAAGAACCTGCCGAGGACGCTATCCGTCCGAGAGAAAATCAAGCAGGGCCAGGTGGTCGTCAATAACGGCGTCTGCCGGCATTGACCTGCTCTTGTAGGCTATGAATCTTACGCCCGCTGACCGGGCCGTACCCATGTCTACCTCGGAATCACCAATATAGAGGACCGTTTCGGGTCTAACACCCAGGGCCTGCACTATCTTGTGGACGCCATCGGGATCGGGTTTCGACCGTGCCTGCACTATCTCCCCCTCGTCCGGCTCTTCCCAGTCACGCTTTACCTGGTGCTCAGCCGTCACTACGATATCAAACAGGCCCCACAGATCATACCGTGTCATGATATGTCTCATGGACGTCGTCCGGTTGGTGCTGATCGCCGTATGGATGCCCCTTTGCTTCAGGATGCCGAGCGTTTCCTTAATATTGGGTTCCATCTCGAGATAAACGATGAAATCCCTGAAATCGATGTGTTCCCTGAAGAACCGGACGCCTTTTTCCTCGGCAGCGGCATCACCACGAAATATATGGGCGATCGATTCAAAGACGGTATGGGTATGGCAATACCTGAGTTCATCCTCGTCAAGAGGAAGCCTCCCGCCGCCTTCCGCTATGGTATTATAGAGACGCCGGTTGGCGTCAAAAGAGTCGAAGAGAACTCCGTCGCAGTCGTAAATAACACATTCAATATTCCATTTTTCACGTGGTCCCATCTTTCCATTCTCCCGGTACTACATTTTCGAACACCTTGCTTTTAAACTGTAAGTTGCAAAAAATCAAGAGAAAATCAGTTAGGAATATCCCATAAAGACGCAAAATAATAGTTCTAATTGCATCAATATATGTTACAATTGTATGCGAAAGACTACCAAGGAGGCGATTATGATAAGTGTTTCCGTTCCCGGATGGGGAGACCTCGATATCGAGTATCTCGTCATCGACTATAACGGGACCTGCGCATTTGACGGCAAGATGAAAGAAAGCGTTAAGGAGATGCTCGAAAGGGTGTCCCGCTATATAAAGGTATTCATCATCACATCCGATACATATGGGAACATAGACAGTGAAGGCAACACCATTGGTTTCAGTATAATAAAAGTTGGAAAAGAATCGAGCGCCCAGGAAAAAGCCAAGATAATCAGGGAGCTGGGACCCGAAAAGATAGTTGCGATCGGGAACGGATCAAATGACGTGCTCATGCTGAAAGAGGCCTCACTCGGGATCGGGGTCATCGGCGAGGAAGGCTGTTCAAAGGACCTGCTTAAAGAATCCGACTTTTTTGTAAAGGATGTCAACGACGCATTGAGCATACTCCTTCACCCCGAAAGGATCGTCGCAACATTAAGAGATTAATCAAGAATTCCGGGAAAAATCTGCCAGCTCAGGAAAGCCTTTTAGGAATGACCTGAGCTTTAGGTTTTTTGCCGAAGGTAGTGACGCATGATCGGAAATTTAATCAAGAAAATAGTAGGAACAAAAAATGAACGTGAGCTCAAGCGGATCCAGCCTCTTGTAGAAAGGACCAGTGAGCTCGAAGATAAAATGAAGTCCTTGAGCGACGATGAGCTCAAGGCCATGACACCTTTGTTCAAACAGAGAATTGCAGACGGGGAAGAGCTTGACTCGCTTCTGCCCGAGGCGTTTGCCGTTGCACGCGAAGCTGCCTGGCGTACGATCGGGATGCGCCATTTCGACGTCCAGCTGATTGGCGGGATCGTCCTCCATGAAGGCAAGATCGCCGAAATGGCAACCGGTGAAGGAAAGACCCTGGTGGCCACCCTGCCGGTGTATCTCAACGCCCTGACAGGTCGCGGCGTTCATGTCGTGACCGTAAACGACTACCTGGCCAAAAGGGATGCCGAATGGATGGGCCCGGTCTATAAATTCCTCGGGCTTTCCGTCGGGGTCATTCTCCACGACCTTGATGATCACGAGCGTCGCCAGTCATACGGATGCGATGTGACCTACGGTACGAACAATGAGTTCGGTTTCGATTACCTGCGCGACAATATGCATTACGATATCGAGGATTGCGTTCAGCGGGAGTTCAATTACGCTATCGTAGACGAGGTCGACAGCATATTGATCGATGAGGCGCGGACCCCCCTTATAATTTCCGGGCCGGCCGAAGAATCTACCGATAAGTACTATAAGATCAACAAGCTGATACCCCAGCTCAAGAAAGACCAGGACTTCAAGATAGACGAAAAAGCCCGTAGCGCCTACCTTACTGAAGAAGGTGTGGCACGGCTTGAGAAGATGCTTAATATCGACAACCTCTACGATCCGAAATACGTCGATTTTCTCCACCACATCAACCAGGCCCTGCGCGCCCATCAACTCTTTGCGCGGGACGTTGATTATATCGTCAAGGATGGCCAGGTCATCATCGTCGACGAATTCACGGGCCGGCTGATGCCGGGGAGGCGCTACAGTGAAGGCCTGCACCAGGCCCTCGAAGCGAAGGAGAACGTGAAGATAGAGCGGGAGAACCAGACGCTCGCCACCGTCACGTTTCAGAATTACTTCCGGATGTATAAGAAACTTGCCGGCATGACAGGCACGGCTGATACCGAGGCGGTCGAGTTCAAGAAGATCTACAACCTCGACGTCCTCGTCATCCCGACCAACAGGCCGCTCATCCGCACCAATTTTGCCGATGTTGTGTACAGGACCGAGAAAGAAAAATTCCGTGCTGCCATAAAGGAAATAGAAGAACTGCACAAAGCGGGCAAACCCGTCCTCGTCGGTACCCTTTCCATTGAAAAATCGGAACGGGTCTCCGAGATGCTCAAGCGGAAAGGTATCCCCCACAATGTCCTTAACGCCAAGAATCACGAAAGAGAGGCCGAGGTCGTAGCCCAGGCAGGGCGTTCCAAGGCGGTCACGATATCGACGAACATGGCAGGCCGCGGTACCGACATACTCCTCGGCGGCAACCCGGGGTTTCTCGCTCTCGCTATGAACAAGGGAGAGAAGGACACCCCCGAATATGAGAAGGTCCTCGAAAAGGCAAAAACCATATGTGCCGCGGATAAGGAAGAGGTGATCAGGCTCGGCGGACTGCACATCCTGGGAACGGAGCGCCATGAATCCCGCCGTATCGACAACCAGCTCCGGGGCCGTTCAGGGCGCCAGGGAGACCCGGGGTCCTCGCGGTTTTATGTATCCCTCGAAGACGAGATCATGCGCCTGTTCGGGTCGGAGAAGGTGTCCCCTATCCTCGGAAAGCTCGGTATGGACGAAGACACGCCTATCGAGCACCCTTTCATCACGAAGGCCATAGAGAACGCGCAGACACGCGTTGAGGGCCATAACTTCGAGATCAGGAAATACCTTCTTGAATACGACAACGTTATGAACAAGCAGCGCGAGACGATATACGGTATGCGCCGTGAGGTCATGAAAAACGGGGATGTCCACGAAAAGGTCATGGAAATGGTCGAAGAGATCTGCGAGGACATCGTTTTTACATGCGCACCGGAAAAGGTCTACCCGGAAGAATGGGACCTCGAGACCCTCAAGATGAGGATCTATGAAAATTTCCTGATCCACCTGGATTTCCCTCTCGAGGAAATGAAGAACCTCACGCGGGAAGGTCTGCTCGACCGCGTCATTGAAATAGTCAACTCGTTCTACGAAAAGAAATCCCGGGATTTTGGCGCAGACGAAATGCAGGCCGTAGAACGCTTCATCGTTCTCAATTCCATCGACACATTCTGGAAAGAGCATCTTCTTTCCCTCGATCATCTCAAGGAAGGGATAGGTCTCCGCGGATACGGGCAGAAAGACCCGCTGCGCGAATATCAGCGGGAAAGCTTCGAGCTTTTCCTCGACATGGTCGACAGGGCCAAGTACGATACTGTCCGAAAGGTCTTTGCCGTCCAGCCGGCACGGAATGAAGAAATCGAATACCATGAACCCGTCATGTTCTTCAATGCGGGCGACGGCGGGCCCTCGCCCGACACGTCGGATAAGAAGGAAAAGAAGGTAGGGCGCAACGACCCCTGCCCCTGCGGCAGCGGGAAGAAATACAAAAAGTGCTGTGGACGGTAAAAGCGATTCAAGATTCAAAGTTCAAGGTTCAACGTTAGAAAACGCCCGTATTAAGGCCGGTCCCCGTCATCCCGGTGCTTGACACCGGGATCCAAGGTTTTGTTTTTTAATTTCTTGAGTCTGATTTCGAGGTTTGAAAATGGCAAAACATACGATCAAAGGTATTGAATTTTCAGGAATTGCGTCCGGTATAAAGCCGCAGGGCCTCGACCTTGGCCTCGTCGTGTTCCGCGAACCTGTGAACGTCGTGTCGGCCTACACGCGAAACCAGGTCAAGGCTGCGCATATCCTGTATGACAGGACGGCCGAGAAAAAACCCGTCAGGGCGCTCGTTGTGAACAGCGGGTGTGCCAATGCATGCACCGGGCAGGAAGGGATCGACGACCTCGCCGTGATCGCCTCCTCGCTCTCACCGCTCATCAGTGTAAAACCTGGTGAGATACTTTTCGCCTCCACGGGCGTGATTGGCAAAAGGCTGCCCGTGGACACGATCACGTCCGCCCTCCCCTTGAGTGCCGGGGCCCGGACGGAAGATGGCCTCGATCAATTCGCGCGGGCCATAATGACGACCGATACCTACCCGAAGGTAGCCTGGAGGACGATCAAGGGCAAAAAATCGTACACGATTGCCGGCGTTGCCAAGGGATCGGGGATGATCAACCCCTTGTTCGCAACCATGCTCGCCTTCGTGTTCACGGATTTTCCCGTGTCCCCGGCCATTATCAGGAAATCATTCAAAACAGCTGTCAAAGAGAGTTTCGAACGGATAACGGTTGACGGTGAATGCAGCACGAACGACACGGTCCTGCTTTTTACAAGCCGGAAAGGGGAAGACCCTGAGGCTGTCCCGGCTTTTGAGAAAGCCCTCGGCGAAGTCCTGAAGGACCTCTCCATGATGGTCGTACGCGATGGTGAGGGTGCGACACGCATAGCCCACATCATTGTCCGGGGCGCGAAGAAAAAAGAATGGGCGGAGAAGATCGCACGGCGCATAGCATTGTCTCCCCTGACAAAGACTGCCTTCTATGGGTGCGATCCCAATTGGGGACGGATCATAGCTGCTGCCGGAGACACGGACGTTCCGCTCGATCCGGCAAAGATCGATATTTCGCTGCAGGGGAAAATGGTCGCCCGGGGCGGCGTCGAGATCCCCTTCAACGAGGATAGGATGAAGAAACTCATGGACAGGAAGGAAATATCCGTCGTGGTCGATCTTAACCAGGGCAAGGCATCCTACGACATATTCACGACCGACCTGACGTACGATTACGTCAAGATAAATGCATCGTATAGAACGTAAACGGCTAACGGCTAACGGCTAACGGCTAACGGCTAACGGCTAACGGCTAACGGCTAACGGCTAACGGCTAACGGCTAACGGCTAACGGCTAACGGCTAACGGCTAACGGCTAACGGCTAACGGCTAACGGCTAACGGCTAACGGCTAACGGCTAACGGCTAACGGCTAACGGCTAACGGCTAACGGCTAACGGCTAACGGCTAACGGCTAACGGCTAACGGCTAACGGCTAACGGCTAACGGCTAACGGCTAACGGCTAACGGCTAACAAAGAATAGCGAAGATAGAAGAAAAGGCAAGCGGAAATGCTTGCTTTTTTAATATTTTTTATCATTTATCGCGTGCCGGGAAACGTTAGGAAGATCCTTTTCTTTTCCCGTTCGCCGTTCGCCGTCAGCCGATCATATCGAGCAATGTCCCGATCATCTCGTCCTGTGTTTTCAGGGCTTTGATGTTTGCCTCATATCCACGCTGCGATAGGGACATTTCCGGGATCTCCCGCGCAAGGTCGACGTTGGACAACTCGCGTTGAGAGCCGTCGCTTTCCTCGATGATGGGGCCGGGCGTCTCGACCGTCTTCGTGTTCAGCCGGGGCAGGCCGTTCTTATCTTCCACAATGGTAGCTCTCGTCTCCTTGAATGCATCCGTGTTGACGTTTGCGACATTGTGAGCGGACACCGAAAGCTTGCGGCTAAATGCGGCCAGGGCCGATAGCGATGAACTGATTCCTGAGATCATGCTTACATTATCGGAAAAAGCAAAAAGTCCTTAAGGAGAATCGTGACTTTTTTTTTGATTTTCGTAAGAAAGTTCCTTTCGCCTTTCGCCTTTCGCCTTTCGCCTTTTGCCTTTCGCCTTTCGCCTTGAACCTTGAACCTTGAACCTTGAACAACAGCATATCATTCTGTATACTGTCCTTACGCATGAAAAAGCTCATCGTTATCCCTGCGCGCTATGAATCGACGCGGCTTCCCGGGAAGCCGCTTCTCGAGATATCCGGAAAATCGCTTATCCAGCTTGTGTATGAGAGGGCCAGTGAGTCTCGCCTCAAGGATAGTATTATCATTGCAACGGATGATGACCGGATAATGGATGCGGCCGGATCTTTCGGCGCAGAGGCCATTATGACAAGCTCATCGTGCAAAAGCGGCACGGACAGGGTATTCGAGGCTGCAAAAGACAGGGGCGCCGACCTGATAATAAATCTTCAGGGTGATGAGCCCTTCATACGTCCTGATATGATAGACCTTCTCTTCTCGGTCATGGAGAAGGAATCCCTTGATGTGGCCACCTTGTGTGCACCGGTAACAGGCGAAAATGAATACACCGACCCCAATACCGTGAAGGTCGTACTCGATAAGAGGGGCTTTGCCCTGTATTTTTCACGGTCCCCTATCCCGTATCTGAGGGACGGCAATTTTAAGCTCATGCTTTATAAACATATCGGGATCTACGGGTTTGCAGGGCAATTCCTGAAACGATTCGTGTCACTGAAGAAAAGCCGGCTCGAGGAAGCGGAATCACTTGAGCAGTTGCGCATCCTCGAAAACGGGTACAGGATCAGGGTCCTTACCACGCACTATGATGGTTTCGGGATAGATACGATGGAGGACCTTGAGCGGGCCCGGCTTGCCCTCGACCTCAAGGTTGTGTAAAGCTTTTACAGTGTCAAGAATTCAGTGATAGAAGATATGTCCTCAGATTGACCCTCTGGTTTGCTATCCCCAGTTTTCTCCTGATGTTGTCCCGGTGGGAATGTATGGGGGGCGCTGGGCGCAACACCCATAAGGTCCGCGATCTCTTTTGTCGATTTACCATCACGTATATATGATGCCACCTGGATCTCCTTGGGTGTAAAATCGAAGCGGTCTATTCTGTTCAGGAATGGCGACATTATCTGGCTCAGGTTTATCAGGGCGATGTCGAGGCTGGCCATCGCCTGTTCATCGGTATGGCGCTTTTTGACATGTTCAATATGGGGCAGGACCAAACGCTTTATATTGGAGACGAATGTATTCTCGAGTTCATGGCGGCTCTCTTCGATCTGCCTCAACAGGACCCTCAGGGCCGTGTTTGTCTCTTCGAGAACCTTCGATTTGTTCAATAAGGCCCGGTCGTTCTCCTGGAGCATATCGAGGAATTTCTTTCTTTCGGTAATATCGCTGCCGCTGCCCCGGTAGCCCCGTAAATTGCCGTCCGCGCTAAAAAAAGGTTGTCCGCTGATCTCGACGTAGACCGTATGGCCATCCTTATGGATACACCTCCTTTCGATCAGCGTGAATGACTCTTTCTTCTCCATCCTCTCCTTCAATTGAGAGAGTATTCGTTCTATCTCATCAGGATGCATGATATCGAGGGGGCTCCTGCCGAGCAATTCCTCGGGAGCATATCCCAGTACGTCATGCACCCGGTGACTTATGAAGGTAAGGATGTTATCGGCGTCTACTTCCCATATCCATTCTTTTACCGAACTAATGAGGGCGAGGTATTGTTCCTCCTTTTCTCTTCGCCTGGCCATCTCCCGTCGAAGTTCTTCCGTGCGTTCTTCCACAAGTTTTTCAAGGTGGTCGCGATGGGACTTGAGTTCTTCCTCCATTTTTTTACGATCGGCTATGTCCTGCACGACGGCGACTATATAATCTATCTCTTTATCCTGGCACCGCACACAACCCACGGTAACGTGCGCCCACAGTATACTCCCATCCTTGCGGATAAACCGCTTATCCATCGAATAGCTGCTGATATCGCCGGCAAGAAGATGTTTGAATTGTTCGAGGTTGGCCGCGATATCATCGGGATGGGTCATCTCAAGCCATGTCATGCGCAACAATTCTTCGTGGGAATACCCCAACATGCTGCACATGTAATCGTTGACCTCGATCCAGGTTTTATCCGGGGATGATACGGCGCGGCCCTGGGGGGGAAGCTCAAAATAACTGCGAAAACGGGCCTCACTTTTCAGAAGGCGATCTTCCGCTGCCTTCTTACCCGTTATGTCGCGAACGCTTGTACGGTATCCCAGGTTTTCGCCCCGATCGTCGAACATGGGCTGGTACGATACCGTTTCCCACTTGAGGCTCCCATCCTTACACTGCATCCTGAACTCTACATCACCGGGCGTTTCCCCTCGTAATGCGGCGGCCCGCGCACGCTCTATCTTCGGCCTGTCGGCCTCGTCGATAAGGCATAAAGGCGCATCGGGTAACGCCATGTATTCTTCCCTCGTATACCCCGTCAGTCTGAACACGGCAGCATTCGTCCATAGTGTCTTCTTGTCCGGGCCTACCCAGTTTTCCCAGTTATACGCGTACTCGGAGATAGAGCGGAATTTTTCCTCGTTCCGTTTTAGCATCAACATGGCCTGGCATTTTTCCGTAACGTCCTCGATAATTCCGTCAAAGATGACGGATGACTCGGTTTTGACCGGCTCCGAGCGTACCCCGAACCAGATTACCTCTCCGCCGGGCTTTCTCAATTTTCCCTCGTATCGCCATTCTTCGATTTTGCGGATGGCCCTGTTGACCGAGGAATAAAACCCGCGACGGTATTCAGGCAAAAGAAGGTCGTGGAAGCGCTCAATATATCCATCAATATCAGGTTTGAGGCCCAGGATCTCTTCTGATCGTCTGCTTACATAGATAAGGCCCGGTTTGCCGTCATGTACGGAAAACCTGAAAACCACTGCCGGGATGCCCAACACGACATCATGTAACAGGTCTTTTGTGCACATAGACCGAAACCCCCGGGGATTTGGGAAAAGCATTATAGGGATGCCCGATAACTACCTTACCATAATATTCCCACATTAAATTGCGGAATTAATGCTGTGTTATTATGGTAACTTTTACCACAATATTCGGAGATTTGAACATATTGAAGGATATGTGTATGCATCAGGTGGGGTGCAGGAAAAGTAAATCCGGGGTTTATGCTCCTGCACCCCGGGGAAGAGATGAGACATTTATCAATACAGACTGCTCCCGATATTATCACCGAAATGCCGGGAATGCACTACGGAAACATTAGGGTTTTAATGCGGTTTCCATTACCACATCGGACAGTTTTGCATTATCGAGATCGAATGACAGCGTCACGGCCGCTCCACCCCGATCACGGCATATACACAGGTGCTCTACGGGCAACAAAAAAACGGCGCATTTTTGCGCCGTCTTTTTTCATTCAGATTGAGCCTATTTCTTCATCTGCTCGCGCTGCTGCTTGGCCTCCGCCTTAAACTT
Organism: Syntrophorhabdaceae bacterium; assembly: GCA_963666485.2. GTDB lineage: Bacteria > Desulfobacterota > Syntrophorhabdia > Syntrophorhabdales > Syntrophorhabdaceae > Delta-02. The sequence goes on from CAXXUO010000002.1 coordinate 450,970, forward strand.
CTCCTGACAGGCCTTCAGCTCACCCGGGTTTTTGGCCGCCTGCACGCAGGTCTTCTCTTCCTGGTTGCGCGCTATGCGGGCATCGATACGGGCAAGCACGTTCGCCTTGTGTTTTTCAAAATCCTGCCCCTGCGCCTTGGCCGGCGGCGGCGTCGGTTCCGCCGCGATCGAGGCTGCAGCGAATACACCGGCAAGGAACATTACCAAAATGATCCTCACGAGAATGTGTTTCATTAAAACCCCCTTCTGCTATGATTTTTGTTGACTCTGTTTGGACGACTTCTCTCGAAGCCTCAGGAGCACCCCTATTGTCACTGGCAGCACACGCCCCGGTACCCTGATCTGACCCCGGAGATAACCACAACTACCCCTATGGTAATATAAATGAAGACTAAGATTGGTGCCGGAGGCGGGGCTTGAACCCGCATGACCGCGAGGGTCACCGGATTTTGAGTCCGGCGCGTCTGCCAGTTCCACCACTCCGGCGCGCGTAATATTAAAGGCTTTCTTGCCCTGCTTTGTCAACCCTTTCGTGCCGTGAAAATGATTAATTTACGATGCCGCGGCACCAATAAAAAAGGGCCCCGAAAGGGGCCCCTTCTTTCCGTAAGGAATTGATCTTAGAAGAAATACCAGGCTGCGAACCTGTAAACGTCGCCGGTGCCTACGCGGTCATCGGTCACGCTAGGTGTAGATGCCAGGTTGTAGCCGGTGACCAGATGGGTCCACTGGAGCCCGAACCTGATCGCCTGGTTGGCGTCCCACAGCAGGTTGACTGAGTAGGTCTGGTTCATGTTGATGTTGTTGGGGAAAGCCATACGCTGATATTCGCTGGCGTTGTATTTCAGGTAGCCGTAAGCAAGGTTTGCCCAGAGCTTATCGGTGAACCAGAAGGACAACTGGGTGAAGAGGCCCCAGGCGGTCGGTGCCGCGGCGTCTCCATTCTCCATTCTCCAGTAGGAGCCTACGCTCGGGGTCGCTACCGGTGTCGGGACGTTGTTCCAGTTGTTGCCTGCGAAGTTCTGGCCGTAGAAGAAGTTACCGTTGAGAAGCATTGCGAACTGCTTGTTGCCCTGTTTTTCAGGGATGATCGGTACGCTGTACCTGAAAGCAAGCATCCAGGCGTTGACGGTATCATCGTAATACCCACCCGCACTCGATACGCCCGGGGCGGCATAGGTGGGAAGTCCGGCCACAGTCTGACCCGTGATCTTCTTTTCCTTGCCAAAGTAACCGCCAAAACCAAACTTCAGGTTGTTCGGGCCGATCTTGCCGCAGCGGTCGGTCCAGTACGCGAGCTCGGCCATGAAGCCCGGCCAGTTGCTCCTGGCATAATCATCGGCCTGACGCGTAGGATTGGCACCTGACCACTCTGTGGCAGACTGGATACCGATCATGGCGTTAAACTCTTTCGTGAAGAAATACCTGAAGGCCATCTGAGGCATCCTGAGGCCTTTGAGGTAGGTCGACTCATCGTTGAAGCCGATCTCTGCGATATAGTAGGGCATACCCCACTGCTGCCAGTTCTGGCCCATCATCAATTCCGCTGAATCCCAGTTCAACGACATGAATGCATGCCTTAACTGGAAGCCGCCGTAGGAGTTTCCGGTCGATACGCCGCGGAAGTCACCTTCGACAAATGCGCTTGTCTTTGCTCCCCAGAGATCCGGGCCCTTGATGAGGAAATTAAGGCGGGTCTCACCAGCGGTCTGGAAGGTATTGCTGTAATCGTCAGCAAGCCAGCTGGTTCCTGAGGACGGTCTGCTGGCATAGTACATGTCAGCATTTGCATTCTGGGTGGTATAGCCCAGATCGTACTTCACAAAGCCGCCAAATGTTACATCATATCTGCTTGATACGCTGCCCGCATTGCTCAATGCCGGGATGACAAGGAACACAGCAAGCAAAACCAATACTAACTTCTTCATTCTTGCCTCCTTAGTAATATTTTTTGCATCTTTGAACATACTTGTCGTCACTCCACCTCCCTCTATTAACTTTTTTTAATTTTATATCAACCGGCCGGAAAACTGTCAAGGGAAAAATTAATTATTTTTAATAAAAAATCCCCTTTATTTCTTCCGGCCCGACGCTCCAAGGACGACCTTCCCTTATCTTCCCGGGCCCACGCGTCACGAGATAACTGGTCATAGCGTCCCTATGTCTAATATAACACGTCCCGGCGGCGGTTTAATCGTCCGTTTGTGCTATACTTAATTGGATCAACTTTAAGGAGGGACTATGGAGCCGCAAGGACCCGGGCTGCAGAATCTTTGTCAGAAGCATGGAAGGACCATTAACAGGTGAAATACTGGCAATGATAGCTTTCAGGGTCCTCGATCATGATGCCGATATCCGGATAGAGGTCTCCGGGACATCCCGGCAGGAACTCTTTGAAAATGCCGCGAAGGGTATGTTTTCGCTTCTGACAGACCCCTCTTTCGTCCAGCCCGTGATCGAGAAGGATATCATCGTCAAAGGCAACGGCGAACTGCTCGTCAATTTCCTCAATGAACTTCTTTATGTCTGGGACGTCGAGCGGTTCATACCGGCCGAGGTCTCCGTGGATTTCACACCGGATGGAGCACATGCCGTTTTGAAAGGGGAAAACTTCGACGAGCAAAGGCATGCCATTCAGCTGGAGATGAAAGCTGTGACGTACCACAATTTTATGATGACCGAACAAAATGACCTCTACCGGGCAACCTTCGTTATCGATGTGTGATCCCGGTGATCATGGTGCGATTATGAGCGAGATCGAAAAGCTTGAAAAGATTGACGACAACCGCTTTCTGATACGTAAGAGCGGGGCAATGCGCGTCGACGGGGTAATTTATCTCGATGAAGGACTCCTTCAGGGCCTTGGCAACGACGAGAGCTTAAAGCAGGTGGAAAACGTCGCTACGCTTCCGGGCATTGTGAGGGCCTCGCTTGCCATGCCCGATATTCACTGGGGATACGGTTTTCCCATAGGGGGGGTCGCCGCCTTCGATAAGGACACCGGTATCATATCGCCCGGCGGCGTCGGCTACGATATCAATTGAGGTGTGCGCCTTTTGCGCTCCGTGTTGAGCGTACAGGACGTCCGAAACAAGGTCCAGGATATCGTGGAAGGCTTTTTCCGCAACATTCCGAGCGGACTCGGGTCACGGCGGAAGGATGTCCGGCTTACATACAGCGAATTAAAAGCGGTGCTGAAAAAAGGTGCGCGCTGGGCGGTCTCCAACGGGTTCGGCACATCGTCGGATATCGAGCACATCGAGGACGGAGGATGTCTCGAAGATGCTGATCCTGACATGGTCTCCGATAAAGCGTACGACCGGGGCAAGGACCAGCTGGGAACGGTCGGAAGCGGCAACCATTTTGTGGAGGTCGGGTACGTTGCGGAGATATTCGATCCCGGGATCGCATCGGACTTCGGGCTTTTTCCGGGGCAGGCCACGGTAATGATACACACGGGCTCGCGGGGGCTCGGATACCAGGTTTGCGATGAATCGATCCGGCACATGCTTTCTGCAGCCGCAAAATACGGGATCGACCTTGTTGACAGGCAATTATGCTGTGCGCCGCTTGGATCGCCGGAAGGCAGCCGTTATTTCTCGGCAATGGCGGCAGCCGCCAATTATGCCTTTGCGAATCGCCAGATGATAACGCATTGGGTACGCGAGACGTTCGAACAGGTATTTCGGGCGAGCGAGGCATCGCTCGGGCTGTCCCTTGTCTACGATGTGTGCCACAACATTGCCAAAAAAGAGAAGCACGTCGTTGAAGGTAAAGAAGTCAACCTCTGCGTGCATCGAAAGGGGGCCACACGCGCCTTCCCTCCCGGCCACAGGCTTGTGCCGGAAAAGTACCGCAAAGCCGGGCAGCCCGTCCTCGTCCCCGGGGATATGGGGCGCGCCTCGTACGTTCTTGCCGGGACGCACCAGGCAATGGAGGAAACGTTCGGCAGCACGTGTCACGGGGCAGGAAGGGTAATGAGCAGGAACCAGGCGTTAAAGGCAGCTCGTGGACGATCGATCGCCGGAGAGATGGAAAAGCGCGGCGTATACGTGCGGTCAGCCAGCAAAGCGACCCTCGCCGAGGAGATGCCAGAGGCATACAAGGATGTTTCGAAGGTGGTTGAGGTCGTTCATCGTGCCGGCATATCAAAACTCGTGGCGAAGATAGTGCCTCTTGGGGCCATAAAGGGCTAAAAGATGGTTCAAGGTAAAAGGTTCAAGGTTCAAGGTAAAAGACCCCCCCCTATAAGACGGTTAATAATCAGGTTCCTGAAGTCCGCTTTTTCTTTGAACTTTGAACATTGAACATTGAACTCTTTTCTATAATAATGGTAATAAATTGAGCATGGCTGAAGAAAACGTAAAGGCAAAGGGGACGTCCTTAAGAAAGTAAGTAAAGGCAAAGGGGACGTCCTTAAGAAAGTAAGTAACTTAAAATCACCCGGTCCAGAGATAAGAACGACAGGGCGGTCCGTTTAGTTGTTTGAGGAGTTTCTTACTTTCTTAAGGACGTCCCCCAAATTTTTCCGGAAGGTTTGACAATGAATGAGTGGCAGTTGATATCCCTCCGCGATTGGAGTGTCTTGCACTGAAACAATCTTAACCGGAAGACTGTGACTCTTCATTTATGAGTCTGTAGTTGTCAACGCTTTACCTGACCAGTGCAAATCAGGTTTCTGAAGTCCGCTTTTTCTTTGAACTTTGAACATTGAACATTGAACTCTTTTCTATAATAATGGTAATAAATTGAGCATGGCTGAAGAAAACGGGCTTGTTATCGTCTTCACGGGGTCCGGGAAGGGAAAGACGAGTGCGGCGCTCGGGATTGCGCTGCGGGCGTCGGGACGCGGACTGAGGACGGTCATCGTTCAATTTCTGAAAAGTGCCGAAATGTCCGGGGAACAGCTCATCGGGAATCCGTTAATAGAGGTCCACGCCTTTGGGACGGGGTTCTTTAAACGGGGCGACGATCCGCAACCCCACATTGATACTGCAGCCCAAGGATGGAAGGTTGCCGAAGATATGATACTGTCCGGTGGCCCGGACATTCTTGTCCTCGATGAGGTATCACATGCCGTCAATTTCGGTTTTTTACCTCTGGAGGCTGTATCGGGAGCAATACGGAGGAAAAAACCCGGTCTTCACGTCATCTTAACCGGAAGGGACATGCCGCAGGACCTTGTTGAAATTGCCGGCATCGCCACCGAAATGAAGGAAATTCGCCACATTTACACGTCAGGCCAACCGGCGGTAAAAGGGATAGACTATTAGATCGTAAGTCGTAAAGAGTTAAAGCAAAATCCAATTTATTTATGGATTTTTTTACACCTTACGGCTGACGACTTACGACTTGCGTTTCCCTCACCTTCTCGCCCAATAAACACTCGCAAAAATAATCACCCCGCCAATAAGCTGATAGATATTGAGGGTTTCCCCTGAAACGAAATACGCCGTTGCGGCGGCAGTGGCCGGGACGCAATACTGGTATATCATTGTCCTCGTCAGGCCAATTCTTGCCACGGCACGATACCAGAGGAAGAAGGCAATAACGATCGAAAACACTATAGAAAAGACGATCACCATCCACCCTGTCAGCGAAAGGCGTGCCATCTCGCCCGGGTCAAAAAAGGCCGGGACAAAGAAGCCCAGGAGGATCGCCCCGGCAAGCATGCTGTATGCCGTTACCTTCAACGGAGAATGCTTTTCGAGGAGCGGTTTGGATAATATCGTATAGAGCGCCCAGGATAAGCTGGCGAAAAGGGCAAGCACAATTCCCCGGGTATCCGAAGCAATGAGGACCCTGAAATCGCCTCGTGTCATGAGAATGAATACCCCGAAAAAACCGGCAATAATGGCCATCAGCCTCTTCTTCGCAAATCTCTCGTATCCCAGGAGGGCGCTCAGGAAGCCGCCGTAGATCGGCGACATATTTATGAGGATGCCGACATTGACGGCCGATGTATATTTTAAGGCATACGTGAAAAGCAGCTGATACACGGTTATCCCGATGGCCCCGAGCAGTGCGAGCCGCCACACGTCCCGGTACGCCACCTTTACATCTTCAATAAAAAGGAGTAAAAGAAATAAAAGAACACTTCCCGTAATGAACCGGACCAGTATGACGTTGACCGGTGAAAGACTGACGAGAAGGTACTTCACCGCCACGATGTTAGCGCCCCAGATGAGCGAGACGAAAAGAAGTGAGAAATCGGACAGGCGATCGCGTTCCACGCACTATTCTTAAATGCCGCATTCCGCTTTGTCAATTTTTATTGGCGGAAGATTAAATCTTAATGACGGAGAGACCGATGGACCCCAGAGAAAAAATGATCTTTGCCCTCGATGTCGATCATTTCGAAGAAGCGCAGCAGCTTGTCATGCAGTTCAAGGACCATGTAGGGATGTTCAAGGTTGGCAAGCAACTGTTCACCCAGTGCGGTCCCAAGATAATCGATTATATCAAACTGAAGAATTCAAAGGTTTTTCTCGATCTGAAATACCACGACATACCCAACACCGTGGCAAAGGCATCCGTCGAGGCAGCCAGGCTCGGCGTCGATATATTGAACGTTCATGCCTCCGGCGGGTTCGCCATGATGTCTGAAGCGAAACGGGCGCTTGTTGAGACCGGGAAGAACCCGGACATTCAGCGCCCGAAAATAATAGGGGTCACCGTCCTGACGAGCCTTGACGATAACGAACTGAAGAGGATCGGTTTCGATATCCCCGTGATCGAACTGACCCGCAAACTGGCACTGCTTGCCAAAGAGGCCGGTCTTGACGGAGTGGTCGCAGGAGGAAGCGAGATCGAGATGATCCGGGAGATCTGCGGGAAAGACTTTATCATTATTACTCCGGGCGTCCGGCTCGAAGACAAAAAGGACGATCAGAAGCGGACGATCACACCGTACGAAGCCATAAGAAAGGGGGCCACGTACATCGTTATCGGACGGGCGGTGCGCGACGCGGACGATCCGAAAGCGCTCCTGAAAAAAGTGACCGGTGATATACGGAATGCCCTTTCTCTTTAATCACAACGCGATCAGAGACGTCATAGCAACCCACCCCCAAAAGGCACGAAGGCTCCTTATCAGGCAGGGACACGAAAAGAACTCCCAGGACCTTATCGATGAGGCCCGCAGACAGGGGGTTCAATTCCGCATAGTGCCCGGGGACGCCTTTACCAAGAAATGCGGCACGTCCCGGTCCCACATGTGCCTGGAATGTGACGATTTCCAATACGCGGACCAGGACGGTCTCCTGAAAAGGCTCCATTCGATGGATTCCCCGTTCATAAGTGCGTTTGACGGGGTGAAGGACCCTCAAAACCTCGGCAATATCGTCAGGACATCCGTATGCCTTGGGGTCGACGCCATCGTTATCCCCAAGGACCGTTCGTGCACGGTGAACGAGACGGTCACCAATGTTTCACGGGGCGCCGTTGAATTTGCCAAGGTAGTCAGGGTGACCAACCTTGCCCGTTACCTCGATTCTTTGAAAAAGATCGGGATATTCTGCTATGGACTCGACGAACACGCCCGCACCGTACTCTGGGAGATCGATCTCAAAGGGCCGGTCTGCCTCGTCATGGGCGGTGAGGAAGGCTTGCGTCGCCTCACGAGGGAAACATGCGATGATGTTGTCAGGATACCCACAAATCCCTCCTTTTCATCCCTCAATGTTGCCACGGCATACGCCATTGCAGCCTACGAAGTGATGAAGCGCAGAAAGTGACGGCCGGGTATAAATCCGGCCCCGCGTTCTTATATTATCCTTATGCATTATAAGAATATTTTCCATGACAGGGAAATAAGGCGGTTCATTTCGGAAAGCTGGTCGGTCAGCGCACCGATGACCCTGATCATGATCTTTGAATTCTTTATCGGCATAACGGACATTTACATTGCGGGAAAGATCAGCAAAGAGGTTCAGGCCACATACGGCTTCGTTATTCAGCTCTATTTCATCTTCATCATAATAGCCAACGCACTGACGACCGGTACAGTGTCGGTGATATCACGGCTTTTCAGCTCCGGGGACGCGAAAGAACTTGGGAGGGCGACCTTTTCGATACTCATGGTCGCGGCATGCGCGGGGCTCTTGTTCGGCATATCAGGGATCATATTCACGCCGCACCTGATAAAAATAGTGAGGATACCCGAGGAGCTCAAACCCGTCGGTATCCCGCTTGCGCAGATATATGCGACAGGATTGATATTTCATTATCTCCTGATAAATACGAACGGCATCCTGCGTTCCTGTAAAAAGATCCGGTCATCGCTCGGGACGATGGCCATCGTCTGCGTCGCGAACATAGCGCTTAATTTCGCCATTGTCTTCCACACGTCGATAGGGTACAAAGGTATCGCGCTGTCTACCGCCTTGAGTTCGGTCCTCGGCTGCCTCATCAACCTTTATCATGTCCGCCCGTTCGTGCAGCGAATGTACGCAAAATTTTCAGCATTTCACGTAAAAAATATCATGCACATCAGCTGGCCCTTCGGTTTGAGCCAGGCACTCTGGCAATTACATTCAATGGTGCTGTACCTTATCCTGAGTTCCCTGCCGCAAAAAAGCATCGAGGTCCTGGCTGCTTTCTCAGCAGGAATGCGGATAGAATCGGCAGCATTCCTGCCGGCCATAGCATTTCACATGGCCAATGCGGTGATAACCGGCAACCTGATCGGGGAAAAAAGAGACCATGATGCCTTCAGGGCCGGCATCATTACCGCCCTGATGGGACTTGGCATTGTCATTGCGATCGCTGTGATCGTCGTTATCGCCGCCCCGTTCATCGCGGGGGTGCTTTCCAAGAATCCGGTTGTGGTGCGGGAAACCATGACGTATCTCTACATCAATATGGTCGGGGAACCGTTCATGGCCATCTGGATCATTCTGGCGGGCGCCCTGAGCGGTGCCGGGGATACGAGGAGCATCATGTTCATACTGGTCCTGTGCACGTGGCTCATACGGATCCCGCTGTGCTACATCCTGGTGGTCATCCTCAAATTCGATGCATTTGCGGTGTGGTGGGCAATGGACCTTTCGCAGTTCGCGGCTTCTATATTAATGGTCAGGAAATATGTAAGCAGAAATTGGCTTCCCGGCGGCGCTTAAGACGATACCGGTTAGAAATTCGTCTTGAACCTGAAACGCCATCCGTCATCCCGTGATTCGGTGTTCCTGTTGTCCTTGTTCTCGACGACCACCCCTCTTCCGAGGAGCATCTCGCTCGATTCGGACACTTTTACACCGACACCATAATCGGCCCTGGTCTCCCTCACGGGCGCGGGGGCAACCCCCTTCCTGCTTTCCACGTTCTCCAGGCGTTCAACGGCGAGATGGGGACCGGAACCTGCCGGCGCGGATTCTTTAACAGGTTTTTCCATTTCGTCGACAACTTCCAACACGTACACGGTGCCTTTATCCTTGGTCGTCACCGGCTTCATGCGGACCTGGCTGGCTTTGTCGGGTTTCGCATCGCGCGTCACCACGCGATAGCCTGTACCGTCATATTCGAGAAAACCATGGGGATTTTTGACGACTGTCTTTGACGTGCCGGAAGGTCCTTTGTCGGGCACGGTCTCTACGGTTATGCTTTTGTTCGCTTCCGGTTCGGCGGCCGTCGACGGGCCGGGTCCGAAGAATAACGCAACGGTAAAAACGAAAAGATAGAAGAGGACCTTTTTCCAAGTGTCCATGCTATGAGTATAATGACAAGTTGAAAAAAATGCCAACTTTTTGTATGCTTAACCTTCCATGATAGACATAGTTTTTTACAGTACGAACAATCCGGGTGAACGTGTCGATTTCCAGACGGCGCTCCTTGCCGGAATGGCCTCGCGGTACGGCCTCTACATGATCGATCGCAAGGACATCCCGGTTATGTCCCGGGATGAGATAGATGCCCTCAAGGGAAAGCCCTACGCCGGGATCGCCTATGCGGTCCTCGAGCCTTTCCTCGGAGGCGAGATCCCGCCCGTCACGCTGAAGGGTATCCTGGATGATGCTTACGATGCCGAAAAGATACCGACCCTCGTGCAGCATGTGACGGGAAAAACATATATAATGTGGCTCACCCGGGGGCCGACATATTCCTTCAAGGATTATGCGGCACGATTTTTCGGCAGGGTCCTGAATTATTTCCTGGGAGAAAGGGGATTGCGCAGGGTCGTGATCGTCGCCACAAGCGGCGATACCGGGGGGGCCGTGGCTGACGCCCTTCTCGGCCTCGATAATATCGATAATATCGTCTTCTATCCGAAGGGTTCCATCAGTGAAGGTCAAAGACGTCAAATGACAACGCTGGGGAAAAATGTCCACGCCTTCGAGGTGAACGGCGATTTTGACGTATGCCAGGCGCTCGCGAAGAACATCCTTGGCGACAGGGAATTCGCGATAAAGCTTTTTAACGATCCCGAACGGTTCACGTCGGCAAATTCCATCAGTGTCGGCAGACTGCTTCCCCAGGCCGTTTATCCTTTCTACGCATATTCGCAGATCGAAACAGACGGCCAACCGTTCATAGCGAGCATTCCATCGGGAAATTTCGGAAACATGATGGGTACCGTCATAGCACGCCAGATGGGCCTTCCCGTCGAAAAGATCATATGCGGGGTCAACGAGAACAGGGAGTTCCCCGAATTTCTCTCGTGCGGGACATACACGGTACGGCCTTCCATAAAGTCGCCTTCGTCCGCGATGATCGTTTCCCATCCGAGCAATCTTGCGCGCCTGATAGATTTCTACGGGGGCCATATTTTCGATGAACGGGACGACACCACCGGAAATGTCGTCAGACCGGGCGTGATCGACCGCATGCCCGACATCGATGCGATGCGGCAGGACATCTGTTCACTCGGAATATCCAACGAAAAGCATTTCGCAACGATGAAGGCAGTGTACGATCGGTACGGCATCATTCTCGATCCCCACGGGGCCGTAGGCTGGGCAACCCTGGAACAATACCTCGAAGGGAAACATGACAGGCCGGCCGTCGTTTACGAAACGGCAGACCCGGGGAAGTTCCCGGATGACGTCAACACTGCCATACATATCACCCCGGAATTACCCCCCGGCATGAAGAAGCAGGCCGGTCTCCCGGAGAGGATATACAGCATACAGGCACCACCCGGGCATACAGCGGGAGGGCTTACCCTGTCCGCGGACCAGATAAGGGAAGCCAGGGAGAAGATCCAGGAGATATATTCCCGGTAGGTCCCGGAGCGGAAGGTCTCAGTTGAACACAGGTTTTTTTACCCTGACAGACAACCGGAAAGTGCGACCCTATGCGGCGCTGATATTCGTGCTGTTGTATATGGCGACAGCGGGGTGCTTCTTTCCCGGGGCGATCGAGGACCTGGACGTGAAGCAGGTGGAATCGATCCTGAAGAGTGAAAAAAAAACCGTCATTATCGATAACCGGACCGAGATAGAATTTTCTTCCGGTCACATTCCCGGCTCTTTTAACATCCCCCTGCAGAATATCCCCGTCATAACGTCATTTTTGCCTTCCGACAAGGGCACGCCCTTGATATTTTACTGCGGGGGCTATAGCTGATCCCCGAGCCTCAAGGCCGCGGTCGCGGCAAAACAGGCAGGCTACACCAACGTGAGAACATTCCTCGCCGGGTACCCGGCCTGGATCAAAAAGGGTAATCCCATCGAGAAGTAAAAGCCCCGAAACGCTCGGTCTTTAACGTGGAACGTGGAACGTGGAACCTTTGTTGCTCCGGTTGACACATTGACATTCCTGTCCTAGAATAAATGAAAATAATTTTCATTTATGAACATGGACAATCACACCCGGATACTTAAGCAACTCGACCTCAAGGCAACGCCGAAAAGGCTTGCCATACTCGATATTCTCTCCGGTGAACAGATCTATCTGAGCCCCGAAGAGGTATGGATGAGACTTAAAAAGCGTTTCTCGGCTATCGGCCTTCCCACCGTTTACCGGAATCTCGAAGAAATGGCCAATGGCGGGATCATATTCAAGGTTATCCATCCCGACCGCAAGCTTTATTATTTTTACTGCAGCAACAGCGCGCATCACCACCATTTTGTCTGCACGGCGTGCAGGAAGGTTGATGATCTCTCGAGCTGCGGATTCGAGGAAATAGAGAAAGAGGTATCGGAGTGCCTGAACGGGACTGTTTCGTCGCACATCATGCAGGTGTTCGGAACATGCAGCCAGTGTTCTCCTGGAAAGAAGGCGGTCCAATGAGGTACGTCCGGTATTCTTGTATGGTTTTCCTGATCATGCTCATCCTCATCGGCCTCTTTTCGTGCGGGCAGGAACGGCCCCCGGGGGGGAAAGGGATTATCGTTGTTACAACTCTCTTCCCGATCTATGATTTTACCCGGTCAATCGCTGATAAGAAAGTGGACGTCATCCTCCTGCTCCCGCCCGGGGTCGAAGCACACGCATTCGAGCCAAAACCGGCGGATATCATCAAGGTCGACAGGGCCGATCTCTTTATTTATACCGGGAAATATATGGAACCATGGGCGCAGGATATTCTGAAATCGACGACCAGCAAGAAGCTTTCCGTGGTTGACGCAAGTACCGGTATCAAGCTTGCAGCGCTTGGACCGGATTACCACGATGAAGGACCCGGGGACGGACATGGCCACACGTCATACGATCCCCACATCTGGCTGGATTTCGGGAATGCGGCGAAAATGGTGGATACGATCAGGGACGGGCTGTGCCAGGCCGATCCGGCCAATTGTGCTCTTTACCGGACAAATGCCGGGAATTACAAAGAAAAGCTTTCCGACCTCGACAAAAGGTACAGCTACTCACTTGCGCGTTGCAAGAAACGGACGTTGATCCATGGCGGCCATTTCGCCTTTGGTTACCTTGCCCGGCGATATGGTCTCGAGTATGTCAGCGCGTACGAAGGCTCCCCCAATTCCGAGCCGACCGCGCGAAAGATGATCACCCTCCAGAAAATGATCAAGGAAAAGGATATCCATTACATCTTCTATGAGGAGCTTCTCAACCCGAAGGTGTCAGAGGTCATAGCCAGGGAAACCGGGGCCAAACTCCTCAAACTCAACGGGGCGCACAACATTACCCGGGATGAATTCAACAAAGGGGTCACCTTCCTCTCTCTCATGGACGATAACCTCGCGAACCTCACAATAGGTCTTGAATGCAGATAAAGGATGCGGTAACGACCAAAGGGTTATGTTTCGGCTTTAACGGGATAGAGATCCTGAAAGACATCACTTTTACCCTGGAACGGGGTGCATTTCTCGGGATCGTGGGCCCGAACGGTTCCGGCAAGACAACCCTGATCAAGCTCCTGCTTGGCCTCATACCGCCCACGCGGGGAAGCGTCGCCTTGTTTGGCCAGGATATAGGGGCTTTTCATGCCTGGTCGAAGATCGGGTACCTGCCGCAAAAAATAACGGGTTTCAACCCCCATTTCCCTGCTACGGTCGCAGAGGTCGTGGCCCTGGGGCTGCTCGCCGGCAAGTCCTTCCCGCGCAGGAAAGCGCGGGCTGATCAAAGATCGGTAGAAGACGTTCTGGAACTCATGGACATAAAAACCATCAGGAACAAGCTCATCGGGGAACTCTCCGGCGGCCAGCAGCAGCGGGTCCTGATCGCAAAGGCGCTCGTCGCGTCCCCCGAATTGCTCATCCTGGACGAACCAACGACGGCCCTCGATCCCGAAAGCCGGGAGAGGTTCTTTGCAACCCTGAAGGATGTTAACGGGCGCAAAGACACGACCATCATTATGATAACCCATGACGTCGGGACGATAGGCCGGCATGCATCGCTGATGCTGTATCTCGACAAAACCGTTGTTTTTTACGGCGGGTTCGACGATTTCTGCATGTCCCCTGAAATGACCGATTATTTTGGAGAACATTCCCAACACCTTATCTGCCACAGGCACGAGGATGTAATAACACGTATTAAGGACCTTCACGATGCTCCCTGATATACCGCACAAAAAATATGCATATCAGGCTGCTTCGTAGGACATTGTGTGCACAAGATGAAAGAAGAAATGACACTGAATAACACGAGGAAGGGGAAGAACCGTGGAGATGCTTGAGTTCTTCCAGCACGGTTTCATCCAGCGGGCACTTCTGGCCGGATGCTTTATAGCGGCTTTGTGCTCAACCCTCGGGACTTTCTTGGTGCTTCGCAGACTGTCGCTGATCGGGGACGGCCTCGCACATGTCACGTTCGGCGGGGTCGCGGCCGGCCTGCTGTTTCAAACCTACCCGTTCTATGTCGCAATCCCTGTCGTCATGGCGAGCGCGCTCGGCATCCTGAAGCTGATCGACAAGGCCCGGCTTTACGGCGATGCGGCGATCGGCATCATCTCTTCGCTCGGCATAGCCGGCGGCGTGCTGATAGCAAGCATGGCCGGCGGCTTCAACGTGGACCTTTTCAGCTACCTGTTCGGCAATATCCTCGCAATAAGCACGGCCGAGGTGTGGACTTCGATCATCCTCTGTCTCTGCCTTATTGTGGCGATCACCCTCTTCTACCATGAACTGGTCGCCATCTCCTTTGACGAAGAATCCGCACGCGCATCGGGTATCAGAACGGCGCACATCAACAGGGTCCTGGTCCTGCTGACCGCCCTGACCGTGGTCCTTGCGATGAAAGTTGTCGGCATAATGCTCGTGTCCTCCCTGCTCATACTGCCATCCGTCACGGCGCTGCAATTCTCCCGGGGATTCAGGGCGACTATCGTGATCTCGTGCCTGACGGGGATAATGTCAGTGATATCAGGCATTATCATATCCTTTATGCTCGATATCCCTTCCGGGGCCACGATAGTCCTCCTCAATTTCCTAGTCTTCATTGTCTCGTTCGCTTCGGTCCGTATCTTCCGGAAAAAACCTGTCCAAATGGCATGACAGGACGTGATACCGGGGCTTCAATTCCGGTCGCTTACAATCTCAACTTTTCGCCGGAAAATCTTGAAAAAAAAGATGCTTCCCGCCGTTGACAACGTAAAACTGCATCCTTATATTACGCTAGACGCGAAAAAATCAGGAGGACACCAAAATGGCGAGAAAAGTGATAGGAATAGACCTGGGCACCACAAATTCAGTGGTTGCCGTTATGGAGGGAGGCGAACCCAAGGTCATTATAAATGAAGAGGGCAGCCGGCTTACGCCGAGTGTCGTGGCATTCACAAAGGAAGGCGAAGTACTGGTTGGCCAGACAGCCAAACGACAGGCGATAACAAACCCTGAGAACACGATATTTTCAATCAAACGGTTCGTCGGAAGACGTTTCAGTGAAGTGCAGGAAGAGATTAAGACAGTGCCATACAAAGTAGTCGGGGACCAGGAAGGCAATGTCCGCGTAGATGTCCGGGGCAAACAGTACACCCCCCAGGAAATTTCAGCATTCGTACTCCAGAAATTGAGAAAGTCCGCGGAGGCATACCTCGGCCAGCAGATCGATGATGCTGTCATTACCGTTCCAGCATACTTCAATGACTCGCAGAGACAGGCAACGAAGGATGCGGGCAGGATCGCGGGCCTGAACGTGCTCAGGATCATCAACGAGCCGACAGCATCGGCCCTTGCGTACGGGCTCGACAAGAAGAAGGATGAAACCATAGCCGTATACGATTTCGGCGGCGGGACATTCGATATTTCTATTCTCGAGGTCGGCGACAATGTCGTCGAGGTCAAATCGACGAACGGCGACACCCACCTTGGTGGTGATGACATAGACCAGAGGGTAATAGACTGGATCGTTTCCGAGTTCCGCAAGGACCAGGGGATCGATCTTTCCAAGGACAGGATGGCGCTGCAGAGGCTCAAAGAAGCGGCTGAGCGTGCAAAGATCGAGCTCTCGACAACGATCGAGACAGAGATCAACCTGCCCTTTATAACGGCGGATGCCTCGGGCCCGAAACACCTCAACCTGAAGTTAAGAAGGGCCGAGCTCGAACAGCTGGCAGACGATCTCTTTCAGAGGAGCGTTGAACCATGCAGGCGTGCCCTCAATGACGCCAAGATCCCGACAAACAAGATCGACGAAGTGGTCCTCGTCGGCGGGTCCACAAGGATCCCGAAGGTCCAGGACATCGTGAAGGAGTTCTTTGGCAAGGAACCAC
The DNA here is from genome assembly GCA_963666485.2 of Syntrophorhabdaceae bacterium. GTDB lineage: Bacteria > Desulfobacterota > Syntrophorhabdia > Syntrophorhabdales > Syntrophorhabdaceae > Delta-02. Next base: position 467,081 of record CAXXUO010000002.1, read on the forward strand.
ATCGCGGCGTGAACCCGGACGAGGTCGTTGCACTTGGTGCGGCCGTCCAGGCAGGTGTCCTTGCGGGCGAGGTGAAGGACGTCCTTCTTCTCGACGTCACCCCTCTTTCACTTGGCATCGAGACCTTAGGCGGCGTGCTGACCCGGATCATCGAACGGAATACAACGATCCCGACGAAGAAGAGCCAGGTTTTCACAACGGCGGAAGACTCACAGACCAGCGTCGAGATCCACGTGCTCCAGGGAGAGCGGGAAATGGCGCGGGACAACCGGACCTTAGGGCGGTTCCACCTTATCGGCCTGCCCCCGGCACCGCGCGGCATACCGCAGATCGAGGTCACGTTCGACATCGACGCCAACGGGATACTTCACGTATCCGCGAAGGACACGGCAACCGGCAAGGAGCAGAGCATCCGTATAACCGCCTCCACGGGCCTGTCCGAAGAGGACATCCAGAAAATGGTGCGCGATTCCGATGCCCACGCCGAGGAAGACCGGAAGAGAAAACAGGAGGTCGAGCAGCGCAACCAGCTCGACAACATAATTTATACAACCGAGAAAACGCTCAACGAGAACAAGGACAAACTGTCCGCTGAAGATATACGGACGGTCGAAGATCTTCTGAGCCCCGCAAAAGACGCGCTGAAGAGCGGCGATGCCGACCGGATCAAGAGGGCGGCCGACGATCTGACGAAAGCGTCACATCACCTTGCGGAAACCCTCTACAAGAAAACGTCCCAGGCTTCACAGGGAGCCCCCGGGCAGGACGGCGGACAACAGTACCAGCAGGCGCAGCAGCCCGGCGGCGGCAAGCGTGATGATGACGTCGTTGACGCGGAATTCGAGGATGTGAAGAGATAGACCAGGGGGAATTATTAATGGTAATCGGCTTAAAGAACGACAAAAGCATAAAAGACAGGATGTTCATACCCGCGGAATTGCCTGTGCTTCCGCTCAGAGGGACCGTGGCTTATCCTGATCTCGTCATGCCCCTTATCGTGGGGCGTGAAAAATCAATACGTCTTGTCGACGAAGCGATGAGCAAAGACAAGATGATAGCGATCATTACGCAAAAAAATCCCGACATCGAGGAACCCGATGCGGAAGACCTTTACACGGTGGGGACCGTCGCGACGATCATGAAGATGGTCAAAATGGTCGACGGCAGCCAGAGGGTCGTTATCCAGGGCCTGTGCCGGTGCAAGGTGATCGAGTTCACCGAATCGGAACCAAACATAAAGGCGAGCATTCTTCCGGTATTCGAGGATTATCAGAAAGATATTGAAATTGATGCAATGTACATCAATTTGAAGAACCTGTACCGCAAGGCCATCGAGATGGCGCCTTACCTTTCATCGGAGCTGGCACAGATCGCATCCAAGGTCGAAAACCCGGGCAACCTGGCCGACCTTATCGCATCGACGATCAACATATCGGTCATAGAAAAACAGGAGATACTGGAAAAGATCGATCTGAAGGAAAGACTGAAGAAGGCAACCATCTACCTCAACAGGGAAGTTGAGACGCTCGAACTCTCGAGTAAGATCCAGAGCCATGTCAAAGAGGGTATCGACAAGACCCAGCGCGAATACTACCTGAGGGAGCAGCTCAAGGCGATCCAGAAGGAACTTGGAGAAAGCGACGACAAGATAAACGAGATAGATGAGCTCAAGAAGAAAATAAAAGAAGCCAAAATGCCCGACGACGTCCGCAAGGTAGCGGACAAGGAACTGGACAGGCTTTCCAAGATGAGCAGCATGTCCGCGGAATACACCGTTGCCCGGACCTACCTCGACTGGCTGACAGAGCTCCCCTGGTCAAAGGCCACGGAAGACAACCTTGACATTGACGGGGCATCGACGATCCTCGACGAGGACCACTACGATCTCGAAAAGGTCAAAAAGAGGATACTTGAATACCTTGCCGTGCGGAAGCTGAAGGCCGATATGAAAGGTCCCATACTCTGTTTCGTCGGGCCTCCGGGCGTCGGGAAGACGTCCCTCGGCAAATCGATCGCCCGTGCCCTCGGCAGGAAGTTCATGAGGATATCCTTAGGCGGCATACGGGACGAGGCCGAGATACGCGGCCACAGGCGGACATATGTCGGCGCACTGCCCGGCCGCATCGTCCAGGGGATCAAGAAGGCAGGGTCGAACAACCCGATCTTCATGCTGGACGAGGTCGACAAGATAGGCATGGATTTCCGGGGAGACCCGTCAAGTGCCCTTCTCGAGGTGCTCGACCCGGAACAGAATTTTTCATTCAGTGACCATTACCTCGAGGTCCCGTTCGACCTCTCGAAGGTCATGTTCATAGCGACAGCAAATATGCTCGATCCCATACCGCCGGCGTTGAAGGACAGGATGGAGGTCCTGGAACTTCCCGGCTATACCGAGGAAGAAAAATTGATGATCGCGCGCCAGTTCCTTATCCCGAAAGAACGCTCCGAACACGGCCTCCTGGAGGACCACATCGAGTTTGAGGACGAGGCGCTAAAGGTCGTCATCCGGTCCCATACCCGGGAATCGGGCGTCCGCAACCTTGAAAGGGAGATTGCCGCCATATGCAGGGCAGTGGCCAAGGACGTCGCACAGGGCAAGACCGGGAAGCAGGTAATAACGGCCGACAGTATCCATACATTTCTCGGCCCGGTGAAATTCTTCTCCGAGGTCGCCGAGCGGACGAAATATTCCGGCGTAGCCACGGGCCTTGCATGGACCCCGACAGGCGGGGATATCCTTTTTATAGAGTCTACAAAAATGCGCGGTAAAGGCGGCCTGTCCCTCACAGGACAACTGGGCGACGTCATGAAAGAGTCGGCCCAGGCGGCGTTGAGCTATATCAGGAGCAAGTACGGCGATTACAAGATCCCGGAGGATTTTTTCGAGAAGAATGACCTGCACGTCCATGTCCCCCAGGGAGCCATCCCGAAGGATGGACCATCAGCCGGGATAACAATGTTGGTCTCTCTCGTGTCCCTGCTGACCGATAAACCGGTCCGCAATGATGTCGCAATGACCGGCGAGATCACGCTGCGCGGACTTGTTCTGCCCGTGGGCGGGATAAAGCAGAAGGTCCTCGCCGCACGGCGGGCCGGGATCAAGAACATCGTCCTTCCGAAGCTTAACGAAAAAGATCTGGAAGAGGTCCCGGAAAGCATAAAAAAAGGCATGGATTTCAAGTTCATCGAAAGGATGGACGAGGCGATAGAGATTTGTATAGCGAAATGAACGGCTAACGGCTAACGGCTAACGGCTAACGGCTAACGGCTAACGGCTAACGGCTAACGGCTAACGGCTAACGGCTAACGGCTAACGGCTAACGGCTAACGGCTAACGGCTAACGGCTAACGGCTAACGGCTAACGGCTAACGGCTAACGGCTAACGGCTAACGGCTAACGGCTAACGGCTAACGGCTAACGGCTAACGGCTAACGGCTAACGGCTAACGGCTAACGGCTAACGGCTAACGGCTAACGGCTAACGGCTAACGGCTAACGGCTAACGGCTAACGGCTAACGGCTAACGGCTAACGGCTAACGGCTAACGGCTAACGGCTAACGGCTAACGGCTAACGGCTAACAAAGAATAGCGAAGATAAAAGAAAAGGCAAGCGGAAATGCTTGCCTTTTTAATTTTTGTTTGGGTTTTTAATTGAATTTATTTACTCTTTTATCGCCCCAGAACTTTATTCTTTTCCGTTAGCCGTTAGCCGTCCCCCTATTTTTCCACCGCCTTCAACTGCACACTCCTGTCCTTCTCCAGATCAACCTTATCGAAATCGTAGTCATCAGGCAAGATGAGGAAGAGTTCCCGTGTGTCGTCAAATTCTGCGGTGACATCACTGGCGACAAAATCGAGGATGTGACCACCGGCTTTTTTGTCGGCTGTAATAAAGTGAAGGTGATATCCGGTGATGCTTATACCCTTGAAATAGTGGGGGGACCAGAAACCTACCACGGTTCCCGTGACATTCTTGAACTCAAATACCGGCTGGGTCCTGGCTATTTCGTCGAGCGGCCGGTACGGCTTCGTCTGGGAAGGCACGCTCCGGGTCTTTACGGACCGAAAAGTCCCTGTCATTTTTACCGCGTAAAAGATATTCCTCGACGGGAACCCTTTTTCCGTGCTGTCAGAAAATTGCTGAAAGGTCGAACCTTCCTTGAGCTTTAAGGTCCTGTCTGCCGTGAAAAAGGTAACGGACGCGAAAGGTGTTTTCGTGCTGAGATCCGGCTTCGCAACCGATCCATTTGCGGATACCTGGTAAAAAACACCGTCGAGCAGGATCAACTCCCCATCGAGCCTGTCGAGAGTGCCTGTGCCGAAATCACCATTTTTGCGTAATTCGCCGAGTGTGGTGATGCCATCGTATAGACCCGCCATCAGGGCATCGATCGTTGAGATCTGGGTGATCGTTTCGTCTGATGCGAAACAAATAGATACAGACAAAAGCACAAGGAATGCTGCAATGAACGGTCTAACCCTGGAAAACGCCATATCATTCACCTCTTTGTTCAGGGTGCCAGCAGCACCTGTTCGCCGAACTCTTTCTTCAACTCGGCGGAAAGACCATCGGCCTTATCCTTGGATTCGAACTCGACCATGAGCTCCCCGCCCTGCCCTACCACGATGCGGCCGTACTTTTTGACGACACGGGCCACGTCTTCAGGCTCCACGGTCCACCAGCCCCGGGTGCGCTTGAGCAACTCTTCCCCTTTGAGTTTCTGGGGAGTCACGAGGTCAATGGAACGAAACCAGGCACTCCAGCCTATCTGGGCCGGTTCCTTCATAACAGGGGTCACCGGGTCATGGTAGATCCTGCAGCGCCCGAAAAGCCGAAGGCGGATCATGCGAGAACCTCGTCAACCAGTTTCCCGATATCGTTTTTTCCTGCCAGAAGATCCTCGGGCACCGTAAAGCCGGATTGTGCCAGGGCCCGTCCGAGACATACCAGGTAAATGTCCGCAGCAATGTCATCGGCGGCGGCATTCGTGCGTTCAAGGATAGCGATCCACGATCTTTCGAATAATCTCAGGGCATGCTCCCGTACGCGCCGGAGCCGCTCATCGGCCGGCGATATGTTCGCCGATCCAAGAAATTCATTCTGGGCCTCTTCGAGCGACGCAAATATCCCGCGCATGTACCGGACCTGCGGATCACGGCCAAACGTGTCGACATCTGTCATGCTCGTCCTGCCATAGACGAGATACGATTACACATGGTTTATACAATAATAAAATGCCCGGACCGTGTCAATTTTTTCTCTTTACAAGAGCACCCGGCTGGTCCCATACTTTTTCTATGAAAAGAGTATTGCCTGTTATATTAGGAGTATCGATCTTATTTTTCTTTTTCGGGACTTTCTGCGGCTTAAGCGCAGAGACGAGATCTACCGACATGTTCCTTCTTTCGTTCGGAAAGGGGAAGGTCGAGGTCCGGCTTTATTCGGACTATTTCTGCAGCGCATGCAAGGCAGTCGAGCCGAACATTGAATACCTCCTTGCAGACCTCGTTAAACGCAATGTGATAACGATCACATTTATCGATACCCCGCTGCATAAGGAATCTGCCCTGTATGACCGCTATTTTCTGTATATCTTGAACGCAAGGAAAGAGATCAGCCATGCCCTCAAAGCGCGCTCGGTGCTCTTTGAAGCCGCACAACAGAATATCACAGACAAGGAGAAACTCGAGGCCCGCCTGGCTTCAAAAGGAATACGATTTAAAGCCTTCGATGCCCGGCCTGTATTTACGACTCTTCAACAATACCTGACGGCTGACCGGATACGCGCCACTCCAACATGCGTCGTGATAAGCGGCGATAAGAAGGATTTCTACCAGGGAGGGCCTAACATCACCCGGGCCCTGGAAAGCCTGAAGTAAGGCACAAGGAGTGAATTTTGGAAAATTCCGATACTATCGAGAAAGAGCTTCTTGCCGGTGTGCATACGATCGCGATCGTCGGGTTGTCGCCCGACCAGGAAAAAGCGAGCAATATTGTGGCAAATTACCTGATAGCGAACGATTACGAGGTCATCCCCGTGAATCCCGGCCATGAGCAGATACTTGGCCGGAGGTCATATCCCTCCTTGAGTGACATACCGCACAAAGTGGACATCGTCGATATCTTTATGAGGTCCGAAAAGGTCCTGCCCGTTGTAATAGAGGCGGTCAAGATCAAGCCGAAGGCCATCTGGCTTCAACTCGGAATTATCGACAATGAAGCGAGGGACCTCGCTGAATCGAATAATATTCTTTTTTATATGGACCTGTGCATCAAGCAGGAGCATGCGCGGTTATTCAAGGCCTGAAGCCGCGTATTGAAGGGTTGGGGCAAGGGTTTGGGTACCCCTGCCCCTGGCTGGGTACTGCAGGGTGAGCCCTTTCACAGGAAGGGTCCTGGATCAGGCCGGGACTCATCATGTGATCCTCGGGACTCTCATATACATAAATCCTCTTATGCGTACCTATCACATGCAGGAATTCTTGCTTCTCGCTCTGAAGCGTGAGGGAGGAACGGCCACTGTTATTCATCACGGCAAACTGCAGAATAAATGTGCGCTGCGCATCTCGTGTACCTACATCAATGTCCAGCACAATATCTTCTCGTAATGAAGGGACACGTCGAACGTAGCGCGCCGCCGACTGACCTGCGTTTATGATCGCGTATAAGAACGTGTAATCTCGTGAAAGAGAAGCCGTACGAAAATGATCGTAGAGCTCATAATTGGACAGGTACGAAAAACCTGATATGATTACCGCCTCTGCCGTTTGCATCATCGATAGAGCTTAACATCCGGGCGGGGATGGGACTATATTTCATTTATTCAGGCAATGTGCTGGTAAGAATCTGGTGTATCAGGACCGTCAATCTTCTTTCCATACGCCGGTCCAATCGGAAGGCGGAGGGTTCTTGATAAAGGTATTGCATCGTTCCCAGAAGATGCGGCACACCTGATCTCTATCCAGTTGTGTGCAGAAGATGTCTCGTGCCCCGAGGAAGTCCCGTTTCCGGTAAAGATCGAAACCCTGGTCGAAGATCTGTTCATGTTCGGCCAGACGATAATTTTTCTCGCCTAACACTTCGTATATTTTGACGGGTTTCATCTTTCCCTTGAAAATAACGACATCAAGGAGCCGGGTTGTGAAGGAATCACCAATTTCTTCCTTCGTGGATTCGCTGATGAGGATCTTTGTACCGTACTGTTTATTCCTTTTTTCAAGATATGCCGAAATATTCACGTCGTCGCCAATCACGGTGTAATCCATACGCTGCTCAGAACCTATATTTCCGGAAAGGACCTCGCCCGTCGATATCCCGATCCCGATCCTCACCCGTTCCTTCCCCTGAGCTGATCGCCAGCTGTTAAATTTATCAAGTACCGCATGCATATCAAGCGCACTCTTGACAGCCCTTGCAGCATCATCATCCCGTTCGTACGGGACACCAAACACCGCCATTATGGCGTCCCCGATATATTTATCAAGGACAGCATCATATTTGAAAAGGATCTCCGACAGGAGGCTGAAACACTCGTTGATAAAATCCACGGTCTGGACAGCCGTTAATTTTTCGGTCAATGCCGTGAATCCGCGTATATCCGAAAAGAGAACGGTTACCTTGTTTCGTGTACCGCCAAGCTTTTGCCGGTCCTGATCATTGAGGACCTTATCGACAACCGCCTTTGACATGTACCGTGTCAGGGTGCTCTTAAGCCGTCTTTCTTCCGTGATGTTCTCAACAACAAGCACGGTCCCGTCATATTCATTTGCTTCATTGAAAAGAGGGACCCCGTTGACGTTGACTATATGCTGCTTTCCGTTGGGGATCACAAGCGGCATATTAAATTCGACAAAAGATAATTTTGATCCCGCAACGCCCCGTATCGCATCGGCGAAAGACTTGTTCGCCCCTCCGAGCAAGTCGAAAAAGTCCGTACCCTTCAATGTTCCTTCATTCAGCTGAAAAAGCGAGTAGAATGCGCGGTTCGCCGTTACCAGCCGGAAATCTGCGTCAAGACTGACCAACGAGTTCGATATGCTCTGCTGAACATTATCGAGATAGTTTCGCATCGTGACGACCTGGTCGAAAAGCGTCGCATTCTCCAGGGCCATCGAAATCTGCGATGACAAAGCCTGGAGCAATTCCTGGTCATCATCGGTAAACTCACCGCCGCGCTTGTTCATCACCTGTGTCACACCGACTATCTCTGCAAACCTGTTCAAGACGGGAACGCACAGCATGTTGCGCGTGCTGAAACCCGTCTGCTGGTCGAAAGCCGGGTTGAAGTGCGGGTCTTCGTAGACATTGTTGATCTTACGCCCTTTGCCGGTTGTCACGACATCACCCGCGATCCCCATCGATACGGGGAAACGGATCTCCGATATTTCCAGGTCCTGTGCCGCTTTCGACCAGAGCTCGTTTGTTGCTTTGTTCAGGAGAAACAAAGATGCTCGTTCTGAATTCAATATCTGGGATATCTTGCTCACCAGGTTCGGGATGAGGGTTTTAAGGTCCATGGTCTGGGCAGCGACATTGGAAATATCGAGCAATATGCTGACCTTTTCATAATTGGACATGACCTTTTTCGACAGGTAGAAATTGTCGAGAGAGATCGCGATCTGCTGAGACAGGATGCGAAAGACCTTTTCGTCCTGTTCGGAGAACTGGGCTATTTTTTTGTTTATTATCTGAACAACGCCGAGAAGTTCCCCTTCAAGATTTATAACCGGGCCGCACAGGATGGACCTGGTACGGTAGCCCGTTCTCTTGTCGACCTCCGGATTGAACCTGTCATCGCTGTATGCGTCTTCGATGTTTAATATTGTCTTGTTCTGGGCCACCCATCCGGCTATTCCCTTGTCGATCGGTATCCTGATCTCGCGCGTCTCCGACCCTTCGGCGACACGTGACCAGAGCTGTCCTGCAGCCTTGTCCACAAGGAACAGGCTCGCCCTCTCGGCCTCCATGATCTTGCTGGCCATTGTTACATTCTTTACGAGAAGTTCCTCAATGGTAATCCGCAGATCGAAAAGCTCCGACAAATTGAGGAAGCTCTGGTAGCTTTTCAGTGCTCTTTCCGCTTCGCGCGATTTATTTAATATCTCTCCGACGTGCAGATTGCTGCGCTGCAGGTGCTCCAGGAAATTTACGGCAAGTATCGGGATCTTTTTGAAGGCTTTTTTCAGATCGCTGTATTTTATTTGCAGAAGATGCATCCTGGTGACCGACCTGACGGAGGAAGATCGTTTCCCGTCAAAAAAATAATCGATCTCCCCGATAATGTCTCCCGGCTCTATCGCACCGAGGTCCATCCTGCCGGCAACATCATCCGTCCAGTACGCCCGGGCGGTACCGTCCAACAATATGTAAAGGTGATCACCCGACCCGTCCTGCGAGACAAATTCCACGTCTTCGCGGATAAAAACTGCTTCTATCATCGAGGAAAGGACCTTCAGGCCCCGGACAGGGATCGAAGCGAAAACGGGTAGAAGCTTCATGATATCGACCTTCTGTCGATCGAGGGCCCCCTGAAGGTCCTCGGCCGAAACCTTTCCGGTCTCGATCAATATCTCACCGGACAATTTGAAGATATCGCGGTCCCGGAGGGCTTTCTGCAATTCCAGGACTTCTTCGATGTTCTTTTTTTTGAGAGACAGATACCCGCCGATCTTCCTGCGGTCAGTTGAACGAGGCTTTCCTGGCATTACGATTTCTCCTGGATGAAAAGTCTTCTTGCCCGTACAGCTTGTCAGGATTTGATAGATACTAATAAAAATTTACATTTTAATCAATTTATTTCACATCTTATCGTATAGAAGGAGGAAATCTCATCTGGCAAGCTTTTTCTTGGTTTCTTCCACCTCGATGTCGGCTTCTTTCGACCGTTCGATCACGGACAGGACCCCTACCCATGTCTTCGACTGCGCAACGAGCGTGCTCTCGGGATATTCCCTGATGATCCTCTGGAACATGGCCCTTGATCTCCGGTAATCTTTCCGCGGGTTCTTCTGAGTGGCATAGATAAGCCCCATATTGAACAGGGCCTGATCGGCCGGGGCCTTGTGATCGGAACGAACAAGAATGCTCTGGTTTAATTTAAGGCTGTTCTCGAATTCCCCCCGCGCATAGAGATTGGCGGCACTTTGAAGATCGGCCGAGAATGTGTCGGTTTTGACGGTTGCACATCCCAGGAACCCGGAAACGATCAATGCCGCAAGAATACAGTGAATGTGCTTCCTTTTCCCGGTTCGCTTTCGACCCAAATCCTGCCTCCATGTATATCGACGATATGCTTCGCAAGGGCAAGGCCAAGGCCCGTGCCCTTAGTCCCGGCCCGTGCGGCCGCGTCGCCCTGCCGGTATTTATCGAATATTGCCGCCCGGTCCTCCGGGGATATCCCCGGTCCGGCATCGGTCACGGCAAATTCAAGCCCCCCGTGTGCAGACCTCAAGGACACGGCGACCCTTGAGCCGTCCGGTGAATATTTTACAGCATTTCCCAAAATATTCCGAATTACCTGGAGCATCTTTTCGGGATCGATCCTGACGGGCGGTATATCACCGGAATAATCGAATTGAAAAAAAATATCCCGGGATGCATAGAGCGGTTCGATCTCCGCGACGGCCTTTTTCAATAAGGGCTTTATATCGTGCAACGCCATATCGAAATCCCCGACGCCAGCCTCTATTTTGGACAGATCGAGAAGCGTATTGACCTGTTGAATAAGCCGGTTGCATTCCTCGGCCATGATGGCCAATATTTTTTGTATATCGTCCGCCGAGCGGTCCGGATGCTTCTGCAGGAGCGTTATCCCTGCCTTCATAGATGCAAGCGGGGTACGCAGTTCGTGGGTCATAAGGGCGAAAAAATCGGATTTGATCTTCTCTGTCTCAGCCAATTGCTCACTCATTACATTCAGGGCGTGTGCCAGTTCCCCGATCTCGGGTGGAGATGATATCGCGAGCGGGTCTTCGAATTTCCCCCGTGCTATCTGCCGCGTCTTCCTCTTGATGATCGACAAAGGCTTCGTGATGCTCCGCGTAACGCTCCAGGCAATAAGGACACCAAGAAGCAGGGAACACAGGGCCATGGTCATTGCGGTCCTGAGCGCCCGCTTCCCTGATCTGCCCAATGTCTCGATCCCTGCCTTGGTGCTGGCGGCCGTGGCGAGCTCCAGTGCTTTTATCTCTTTTATGATCGCATCAATATTTGACCCTTTCTCCGCCTTATACGTGCCGGCCCGGTAGGGTTTGCCCGAACTGATATATCTTTCTTCCTCCTTTACCAGCGCTGTATAGCGGGTATGGATATTATCTATACCTTCCAGTAGTTCCCTGCTGCCCAGAGAATCAGAGACCGCCCGGGCCTCTGCAAGAGAACTGGCAAAGTCTTTCCCGGCATGCACGAAATGATCATACAGCGCCCTCTCCTTCGAAATGATATATTTCTTTTCGAATGTTATCTCGGAAAGCAATGCATCGCTCAGCCGGTCCTTGCACGCGAGCATCTTGTCCCCCGCTTCAAGCATGCGAATACCGGCCCTGTTGAAATGGTCTAATTTTACAATGGAATAAAAGGTTACCGATGTCGTTACGATAAAGAGTGCACTGAACCCGACGATCAATCGGCCTGGTACGTTCAATTTAGCAAAACTGCCCATTTATACTGCTCTTTACTGCAAAACAAAGATATAATGACCCCCCCGGGGGGGGCAGGGTGGATCATTTAAACTTCGATATCCGGTAGTCCGTATAATCCTGTTCAGTTTTCCAAACATCCGCAACATTCTTCGGCACATTGCCTTTATAATGTTTTTCAAGGTCGGCCCACAATTTATCTGCATCTTTCTGAAGGCTCTTTATTTTTTCTTCCAGCATATTCTTCCTGCCTTGGGCCGACTGTTCCTGCTCTTTTTTTTCACGGTTCACTTTCTCTTCATTGAGGACGTCGCGAAAGTCAATTCCTCTCGTACTTCTGTCAGGGTTTTCAATCCTGTAGATTTCCTGGTGCGCGGCAACCATCTCGGAATTTATACTCCGGAATTTCTTGAGAGACTGGGTCGTTACGTCATCAAGCGCACTTGCCGATTTTTTTGCGGCCACATTCCCGTCGGTGGCGGGAGCTCCTTTCACATCCGCGGATTTCCCCGTATCGGCGTCCCACGGAAATACACAGGGCGTATATCCTATCACCAGACCAAAGATCAACAGAGTGGACCATGCAATCTTCATTCTTTTCTCCCGGAGATTAAAAATAACCACGTCAATCGTCAGTATTAGACATATCACTCCACGGAAGATTTGTAAATCCAATTTATTTGATCGACTGAAGATAGATCCGGAGATTCACTTTCTTATGCTTTATCTTAAGCTTTGCGCGTATGTTGTTGCGATAACTGTTGACAGCACTTGATGCCACGCCCAGCATATCGGCGATCTCTTTCGTGTTTTTGCCGTCTTTTATGAGGCTCACAACCTCCACCTCGCGGGGGGTAAGATTGAACTGGCCGACATTCTTTATCAGGGGAGACATGATGTCATTGGTATTGTTCTCAATCATTTCAAGGAAATAATATATCTCCGGGTCGGGACGGCTCTTTTTCATCTTTTCGATATACGGAAAGATCCGGCTTTTAAGATTTGCAATGAATACCTGCTCGAGGGCCTTCTTTTCCTCTTCCACTTTTCTTAGCAGTACCCTAAGGGCTATGTTGGCCTCTTCAAGGGCGGAGGTCTTCTGATCGAGTTCACGGGTACGGTCCCGGACCAGTTCTTCGAGGCCGTTATGATGTTTCTTTAATTCCTGTTCACTTCTCAGCAATCTCTCGGTTAATTTTTCACGACGGGAAATGTCGAGGACATAACCAAGGTAGTGGCTTGTATTGCCCCCTTCATCCCGCATAATGGTTGTCCTGTCCTCGAGCCACACCGGGGAACCGTCTTTCCGGACGATCCTGTATGGTTTGTGGATAAACCTGTATGCACCCTTTTTGGTTGCGGTTGCGACTTCCCGCTCGACACGACGCCTGTCCTCCGGGTGAAGGATATCCGCGTAAAGAACGGCGCCCGATAAGAAATCTTCCGGTGAAAATCCAAAGACTTCCTCTACGTTTGGCGAGACATATTCAACAGGCCAGCCCGGTCCGTTGAACCATTTAAAAACAACGACCGGGCCCGAAAGAAAGATATGCCATATTTTCTGTTCGAAATTTTCAGTCTTTACACGGGCGGAACGCCTCATGATCTCCCCCTGACGGACACCTAATAAAACATTATCTGAATAGTACAGGATTATGCAACCAAAATAAGATTCGGGATATCGATGCCGGCATGGTCGATATAGAATTTAATGGCGCGCCCGACAGGATTTGAACCTGTGGCCTTTGGCTCCGGAGGCCAACGCTCTATCCAACTGAGCTACGGGCGCTTGAGAAGGGTTACATTATACCATAGAAAGCAACCAGGCCAAGAATTTTTGCGAAAAAACCGTGCACGCCGCGCTTCCTTTTGGGCCCTGCACGTGATATCCTTGAAAAACCACATCATGAAAATAAAACGACGGCATGGCACGTATTTTATCGGAATCGGCGTCACCATTATATTCATCGTGCTTGCCCTTATAAGATTCCTGCCATTTGAGCGCCTCGAATTGCTTCTTTACGATGTGCGCTACCAGCTTCGGGGTAAATCCCCGGCGCCCGCAGAAATTGTCATTGTCGGGATCGATGACCGGAGCCTGCAAGCTATAGGAAGATGGCCCTGGGACCGGGACAAGATGGCCGATCTCGTAACCCGGGTAAATTCGCTGGGGGCGCGGGTCATCATGCTCGATCTCATTTTCAGCGAACCATCCCCCCATGATGCCAACCTGGCAAAGGCCGTTAAACAGAAAGGAAACGTCGTCCTGCCTTTCGTTTTCGATTTCGAGGGAAATCCGTCTTCGCGCATGGACGATGCCTTTCTCGACAATGCCTTCCTTGTGGTCAAGAATGAGAACCTTTTCAACATACACAGGCCTATAAAAGCCAAAGGCGTCCTTCTGCCGATTCCCGCATTTGGGCAAGGCGCCGGGGCAATGGGATACATCAATATGCTCCCCGATGCGGATGGGAAGCTTCGGTGGGAACCTCTCGCCATAGAATACGAAGGCCAGCTTTATCCCTCCATGGATCTGCAGGTCGCCCGGATGTATAAAGGGATCTCCCCGGCAGAAATGAGCATTAACGCCACCGATTCGGTCACTTTAGGAAAGTCCGTTCTGAAGACCGACCCGTTCGGAAAGATGCTTATTCCCTATTACGGTCCTCACGATACATTTCCCATCATCTCCGCCCTCGACATATTTGAAGGAAAAGTCGATCCCGGATCGATCCGTGACAAGATCGTACTCATCGGCCCGACGGCGGTCGGGATACACGACAAGATCGTGAGCCCCTCTTCGGCCCTCATGTACGGCGTGGAAAAACATGCACACATGATCGGCGCTATCCTGCACGGGCAAAATATCCGGTTCGTCGGCCGGCTGATGAATATCATGGTCATCCTTCTTGTCGGAATTATCTTCACGTTGTTCATGGTTAACCTGCGGGCCGTCACGGGCGCCGCCATGGCGGCTGTCTTCATAATCGTTCTTTTTACCACCGGGTATATCCTGTTCTTCATATCGCGGCTCTGGATAGATATCAGCTATGCGGGCAATGCGGTCATTCTCATATATTTCGTGGCGACTGCCTACCGGTACGCAACGGAAGAGCGCTACGCCCGGCAGATACGGAGCATGTTCTCGAGTTATGTCACGGAAAAGATAGTCAACGAACTCATCAAGAACCCGGACCTCGCCAAGCTCGGTGGTGAAAAACGGGAAGTGACGGTGCTCTTTTCCGACGTCAAGGGGTTTACAAACTTCTCGGAGCATCATTCCCCGGAACAGGTCGTCGCCATCCTCAATGAATACCTGACGGAAATGACGAACATCATCATCCGCTGGGACGGCACGCTCGATAAATTCGTCGGGGACATGATCGTTGCCTTCTGGGGCGCACCCCTTAACCAGCCTGACCATGCCGAACTGGCTATAAAATGTACCTTGCATATGAAACAGCGGCTTGCCCAATTGCGGGAGAACTGGATGAAGCAGGGGCGAGTCCCTCTCGATGCAGGCTTCGGGATCAATACCGGCGAGGTACTCGTGGGAAACATCGGTGCCGAAGGAAAAAAAATGGACTACACTGTCATCGGGGACAACGTGAACCTCGGTTCACGCGTGGAAGGATTGACCCGTAAATACGGCTGCGACCTGATTATCACGGAGGGTACGCTCAACAAGATCCGGACGCAGCTCGAAGAAAACAAATTTGGCCACATGCTTGTGCGCGGCCTCGATATTGTCGCGGTGAAGGGGAAAGCGGAACCGGTCCGCATCTACGAGGTGTCCTCCCTGGACGAGGGGAGCAGCTGCCAGATAATAGAATGTGAAGAGAAAGAGGCCACAGTCTTTAAAGAAAAATAGATCCCCGAAAATCTACCTGTATTTCAGAACCGGGTCCCGGGTGCATACGCCTTGCCGGACGCTGTGCCATTAAGGGTGGAACCTGATGTGTATGTACCGTTGGCTTTACCGTCAAAAGCAGTTTGCAGCTGATTATATGGCGGAGACCCCATTTTTCCGGCGGGTACGTTGCCGTTCAACACTGTGCCGGTCCATTGCACACCATTACAAGAATCGAACCTGAAGGTGGCGGTCGACCCTACAGGAGAAGAAGATGTCATCGCATACGTGCTCCCGGCTGCGGATGACGGGACTATCCCGCCAACCCGCGCAGTCCAGGAATAAGGGGCCGCGCCGGCACCGGTCCCCCAGAATCTGATCTGACTGAGGGTTAAGCTGTACGGACTCCCCATCCAGTAGATGCTCGATATGGCGCCTACCTGGATCGTTTGCGTCACGACCGGGTCCTGTGTGAGGGTGCTCGGCACGACGCCTGATGCAGTTCCGTTGATACTCCCTGTTCCTGCGACAACACCGCCGAACGTGCCCGAAGCCGTCCCGCTGAATGAAAAAGCCTGTTTGTAACCTCCAACGCCTGTAGGAGCCGAACCGTTGGAAATGGTCGCGTTCCATGTACCGCTATATTCACCGGTGTCGGAGCCGCCATTAACATTGACAAAAGCCGACGTGCCGTTTCCGCTCGCAATGAAAGCGAATCCATTACGCGTTCCGCCGTGGAAATTCCAGTAATTGCCCGTGACGGAATCCGCCTGCCAGATCGTCGGCTGACCGGTCATGCTGGGACCGTAGAATTTGACATTGTTAATGGATACTGTGATACCCGTTTCAGAATTCCCGATCCCGCCCGTCATATACGGGACACTCCCCACGAAGACGTTCGGAATCGTCGTCAATATCGTCGGGGGAGGCGTGGTGGTGAATGTCTCGCTTATGGGATTCGCCATGGCCGTCTGGACCACGATATTGTTCGGCCCTGCGACGCTCGTACCCGGGCCGGTGCCGGGTGCAGGACCACCTGACCCTCCGACGTACGATACATTGCCGGGGACGGGGCGCGAGGGCATACCGCCAAAACCGACAACGAAGGAGACGAAACCGGCGCTGACATTCTGTACGATCCCCGGCTGGTTCGGGTTATAGAAGTAACCACGTCCTGTCGAGAAGAAAAGGCCTGTTATCATCTGGGCAAAGCCCACGGTCATCCCGGAGCCGCGGATGCCGGCGACGGCATTGGGTGTATGGACCTCGAACTTGTTCCCTTCCGCGAAGGACGATACCTTTTTGACGAATTCCTGGCTCGATACTGCCTCGACCTTGCCCCGGTCCATCTTCATGACCTGGTTGCTCCGGGTCCCGTCATCGGAATACTGACTTATCTGGATGCGGGTTGCCGGGTGTATCCTGAGGATGTTCTTGTTGAAGAACGTTATTTCAGCCCGTGAGTTCGTCTTGGCACGGAAGATGTCCCCGACGTCGACGTTGTCCCCGGGGGACACGTTGCCGACCGTGCTCTGCCCGGCTTTCAGGACATCGACCCTGCCTTCGAGCTTCGTGATCTTTCCGACGGGGGCGGCATTAACGAGGATAGGCAGGAGGAATAGAAGAAAGGCCAGAAATAAAATTGCTCTTACATTTAATGTTTGCAACATTTTTCAGCCTCCTCATACAGACTTTTCTTCGCCAAAAATACGGCCCATGTCACGAACCAACGACTTTATTGTCCTTATATATTTTTATCGTAACACGATTTATCGTTTTTGTTAAGGGTATGCTTTTCCCGAGGCTGTACCCGTACTAATACTGCGGCTGCCGCTTACCGTATACGTACCCGAGGCCTGTCCGTCGAACCTCGTCGCTGTCTGGTTATAAGGAAGAGCCCCCATTCCGCCGGCGGGCACATATCCATTCGTCACTGAATTGGTCCACGATCCGGTGGTGGGTGTTATGGCAGTTGAGGAAGTCATCGTAAGAGTAGCGGTTGTCCTTGGACTCCCGCCTGACACGGGTGCAGGTACATGGGGACTTCCGGTAGCCCTATCCCCATAAATCAGCGCGGACCATGCATAGGGTAATCCATTCACGCTCGATCCCCAGAATTTTATATCGTACATCTTGACATAGTTATAATACGGTGAACCGCCTGTTACACTGATTTGCGATACATAGCCCACCAAGACATTCGGCGTCGCGGGGGGCGGTGTGGTGGTTAATGTCTGGTTTATGGGATTTGCTATGGCCGTCTGGACGACGATATTATTCGGCCCGGCTACGGTCATTGTGCCAGTACCGGTGCCGGGTGCAGGGCCTCCTCCTGGCCCGGCGACATACGACACGTTGCCGGGAACGGGGCGTGATGGCAGTCCGCCTGTACCGATAATAAAGGAGACAAAGCCGGCACTGATATTCTGTACGATCCCCGGCTGGTTCGGGTTGTAAAGGTAACCCCGCCCTGTTGAAAAGAAGACGCCTGTCGCCATGTTTGCGAAAGCAACGGTCATGCCGGAACCACGGATACCTACCGCTGCATTGGGTGTATGGACCTCGAACTTGTTCCCTTCTGCGAAGGACGATACCTTTTTGACGAATTCCTGGCTCGATACCGCCTCGACCTTGCCCCGGTCCATCTTCATGACCTGGTCGCTCCGGGTCCCGTCATCGGAATACTGACTTATCTGGATACGGGTTGCCGGGTGTATCCTGAGGATGTTCTTGTTGAAGAACGTTATTTCAGCCCGTGAGTTCGTCTTGGCACGGAAGATGTCCCCGACGTCGACGTTGTCCCCGGGGGACACGTTGCCGACCGTGCTCTGCCCGGCTTTCAGGACATCGACCCTGCCTTCGAGCTTCGTGATCTTTCCGACGGGGGCGGCATTAACGAGGATAGGCAGGAGGAATAAAAAAAAGATCAGGAAGCCAACAAATCTCAAAGTGAACCTTTGCAACATTCTTTCTCCTTATTTTTCCCTGTTCAAAGGACGGTTATTTTTCAGATATTGCCCTGCGGGATGCCTGTTAGCACATTTTTCTATAAACCGCCGACATGGCTGGACCGCCACAAAAGACTCCCGCGTAGACCTTTTTGCAGCCGCAACGACGAGCAATGTGTGCGAAGTAGATCGAAGCCGGTTAGTGGGAGCCTCTTTTTCTTAAACTCGTGACCACCGGTTTTTTATAATCAACGACCAGTACCCCCTGAAGCGGTACCCACAATTGAGTTGTAACCACCACTCGTCGTATATGTACCCGCCGCCCTTCCATTAAACCTTGTTGCTGCCTGATTATTTGGGGTGGCACCCATTCCACCGGCGGGAACTACGCCGTTGTTCACGTACGCCGTCCACGATCCGCCGCTCATCGAATTTAAATTCATCGTCGCGGTCGATGTCGGTGTCCCGCCTGACAGGTTATATGCTGTCGTGTAGCTTGACGTCGATCTGCTGCCATCCACCTTTCCGGTCCATGCGAAGGGTTGGGCACCGACGCTCGGTCCCCAGAATTTTACCTGGTACAGGGAGATAAAGTCATAATACGGGGGGCCGGACGAAGCGGACATACTTGCTATGGCGCCCACCTGTACGGCCTGGGTCACTATCGGGTCCTGTGTGAGGGTACTCGGCACGACGCCTGATGAGATACCGGACAGCGACCCGGTATTAAGCCAGTTCGCGGCCCATGTCCCCGAGGCGGTCCCGCTGAATGTGAAAGGCTGCCTGTACTGCCCCACACCCGTCGGCGCGCTGCCGTTGGCGACCGTTGCCGTCCACGTCCCGCTATAATCCGTGTCGCTTCCCGTTGCCCGGACATATGCGGACATGCCTCCTCCGGAAACCATAAAACCAAAACCCCCCGGAGTCGGCCCGGGGATATTATAAAATCTTCCCGTGACAGAATCGGCCTGCCATGTTGTCGGCTGACCGGTCATGCTGGGACCGTAGAATTTGACATTGTTAATGGATATATTCAAGCCGATATCGGCGTTGCCTACACCGCCCGACATATACGGGACACTCCCCACGAAGACGTTCGGAATCGTCGTCAATATCGTCGGGGGAGGCGTGGTGGTGAATGTCTCGCTTATGGGATTCGCCATGGCCGTCTGGACCACGATATTGTTCGGCCCTGCGACGCTCGTACCCGGGCCGGTGCCGGGTGCAGGACCACCTGACCCTCCGACGTACGATACATTGCCGGGGACGGGGCGCGAGGGCATACCGCCAAAACCGACAACGAAGGAGACGAAACCGGCGCTGACATTCTGTACGATCCCCGGCTGGTTCGGGTTATAGAAGTAACCACGTCCTGTCGAGAAGAAAAGGCCTGTTATCATCTGGGCAAAGCCCACGGTCATCCCGGAGCCGCGGATGCCGGCGACGGCATTGGGTGTATGGACCTCGAACTTGTTCCCTTCCGCGAAGGACGATACCTTTTTGACGAATTCCTGGCTCGATACTGCCTCGACCTTGCCCCGGTCCATCTTCATGACCTGGTTGCTCCGGGTCCCGTCATCGGAATACTGACTTATCTGGATGCGGGTTGCCGGGTGTATCCTGAGGATGTTCTTGTTGAAGAACGTTATTTCAGCCCGTGAGTTCGTCTTGGCACGGAAGATGTCCCCGACGTCGACGTTGTCCCCGGGGGACACGTTGCCGACCGTGCTCTGCCCGGCTTTCAGGACATCGACCCTGCCTTCGAGCTTCGTGATCTTTCCGACGGGGGCGGCAAAGGCAAGATTTGCGAAAGTAAATAGAATTGCACACACCAGAAAGAGGTACTGCAAAATTATTCTTTTCATCGCATCACCTCAAGACTATAAATACGTTATTGCTTCACAAAGCCGCCTGTGCTTCGGTTTAAAACCGGTACTCAATACCCAGTCCATAGATTTCACGGGTATAATCGTATAAATCTATGTTCGATTTATTCCTCCAGTAATTATACTGCAGAACAAGATCGGTATTCTTGTAAATGCCGTAGAGAAGGGCAAAATTGAAGCTGTAAATCTCATCCCGTCTTGTATCGCCAAAATAGGTATTGTCGTACTTGTAATTTACGAAAGCCGCGTCCAGTGAACCCTGGGCCCTTAACGTGCCTATTATCGGGTATAGCGCATCGACACCGAACCGGTTTTCAGTATTCACCCAGTTGCGCCCTATCGTATCGTCCTGGGCATACAGGTATCTCAGGGTCACGAATGCTTTGCTGTCTTTGAAGGTATACGTCCAGCCAAGGCTCCCGGAATAACGGTTCCCGCTTCGGTCCTCACCGTCGGGAGGCTCCGGGTGCAGTTCGGTATCGAAGTATTTCTTACGCATGTACCCGACGCTTACCTCGCCGTAACTGTTTGGCGTGGTAATGAACCTGAACGTCGGGGTTACAGATTTTGCTTCAAGATAACGCGTCTGGTTCCACCAGTTCAACTCCTGGTAAAACATGTTCCCTTTTACACCCTGGAGACTGACATAGGAATATGTAAGCGGTATACTGAATCCGAAGCGGTCCCATGAGTAGCCGGGAACAACGCTGAAGGTGTTCGTCATGTTGTTATACTCGGTCAAGTTGCCCCGCGACCCGTCGGCCCGGTTATACATCTTGCCGAGATACCGGTCGGTATAGAACGAATAATATGCCGAAAGACTGAACGGTGTTTTGTAAGAAAATGGCGCGGTATAACCAATCCTGGCACCGAAATTAAGGGCGCTGTCCGCCTGCCCCGACATGAGGTCGGTCATGGGGCCGGCCCCTACAATCGGCACGTTCGTATCGTACTTGTATCCCGTACCGACAGCGAACCGCCAGACCTTTTCGCGTTCCGCCCTGTCGGCGACCTGTTTCTCGTAGTCCCGTGCGTATAATGCCGCGTCCGTCGCGGGATCGAGGTTGATCGTTGCGCGCAGGCGCGACTGGGCTTCCTTATATTTCCCCTGTTCCGTGTATATGCCGGCGATCTGAAGCTCGGCCTGCTGTGATAATTTAGGGTCAAGTTTTTTGGCCGTCTCAAACGACTGGATCGCCTCATCGGGCTTTTTTGCCTTGGCAAAAACCATGCCTTTCAGGAAATTGAAGCGGGCCGTATTTATTCCTCCCTTATCACCAACCTCGATCCACTTTTGAGCCTCTGCCAGGTTGCCCGTATGGTACAGGACATCGACGAGCTCAACGACGGCGTCATCGATGCGTGGAGTTAAGGTCGCGGCATCCCTGAAATAGGGAATTGCCTCATTGTATTTTTCCATAACCTTATATGTGAGGCCGATCTGATAGGCTATCCGGGACGATGTCCTGTCCGCTTCTCTCGCTTTAAGGAAATACGCCAGGGCCTCTTCGTAATTCTCCTGTTGGAGTTCCTTGAGGCCCTCATCAAAGGCAGTCTGGGCGCGCAGGCAAGGAACCAGTGTAAACAGGAGAATAGCGGCCAGGGAAATCATGGCTATTTTTTTCATGGAACCCCCGTTTAGCCAGTAAATTATTGTTGGTATTAAAAGCTTTTAACAAATCTTTACCTGGTTGGCAAGGGAAATAGTAGGGAAATCGCTGAAAAAAAACCGCAACGGGAAATTCAGACCGTGAGCGTCTCGTCCTGCTTCAATATTCGTATGTTACCCCTGCCTGACCGGGTAAATTCCCGGACGATCTCCCTGCCGAATATCGGCTTGATGTGGGTGACATAAAAAATTCTGTCACTAAGGTCATAGCGATCAATCGTTTCCATGAGGATCGACGGGGTCATATGCCCTGATATCAACGCGAGGTCTTTCAGGCGGTCCGGGAATGAAACATCCGCGATAATAAAACGAATGTCCTTTTCATCGCGGGCAAACTCCCAGAACCTCTTCGTCGGCCCCGTATCCGCGGTGAACATGAACCCCTGGCCATCGGGCTGCCGCACCACGTATCCCACCGTGTAGACGGTATGGGTCATGAGGATAGGTTTTACTGTGATGCCGTCCAGGTCTGATAACTTTTCGAGGGGTATATCCCGCAGCTTTATTATCGCGTCCATCGCGGAGGGGATGACGGTAAAGTCAGGCCATATCAGGTTGTTAAGCAGGTTGTTGGTTATGATATCGAGAACACGGGCGGCACTGACGAGCTCGATGCTGTGCCCTCCCATCATGGCAAGTTCATCAACGAGCGGGAAAAGCCCTTTGAGGTGGTCCATGTGGGTATGGGTAACCAGGATGTGCCTTATTTCCAGGAGATCTTTCCGGCGGATCGAGTCCGTGGTTGTCCCTGCGTCGATAAGCAGGGACCTGTCAATCAGAAAACAGGTCGTCCTATGTCTGCCGACATAATTGCCGGAACAGCCTAGGATTTTTATGTTCATTAGCTGATTGTACGTGATGCCCTGCAAACGTGTCAAGACATTGTAATCAATAATGTAAAACCCGCAAGATTGCGAAACGATATATTTTGGCAACTATCACTTGACGGTGCCAGCCGAAAGCATTATATTACTGAGACTTAGAAACATTTTTGTTGGAGGAACACCATGCCTATCTATGAATACCAGTGTACGGACTGTGGAAAAACGTTCGAGATCTTCCAGAAGATAAGCGATGAACCACTTACCGAATGCAAGGTATGCAAGGGACGGCTTACAAAGCTTATCTCGAATTGTGCGTTTCATCTCAAGGGAACCGGTTGGTACGTGACCGACTACAAGAAACCTGTTGATACCGCAGGCAGGAACGGCAGCAGCAAGCCCGTCGAAAAGACCGAAAGCACCCCTGCTCCGGTACCCGAGGCAAAGACCGAAACAAAGACCGAATCCACCACAGCTACATCGACTGCCGCAGGAGGCGCAGCATGACAAAAGGCGATAAAGTGACATTCCCGTTCGGAAAAAAGACCATGGAAGGTACCGTGGAGCAGGTCAACCAGAAGACCGTCTACCTAAGGGCCGACTTCCCGAAACAGAAGGGGAAATTGGTTATCAGGAAGATAAAAGACGTCAAGTAAAAACCGGTTCAAGGTTCCAAGTTCAAGGTTCAAGGCAAAAAAATAACCCTCATTTCATGTCGCTGTAATGAGGGTTATTTTTTGTTTTTAACTTTGAACCTTGAACTTTGAACCTTGAACCATTTTTTAGTAGTAATCTTGGAGCGCCCGCACCCTTAGCGTCCCGTTTTTCATCGCTTCGATGGCGTTGACCACTGCCTGCGCGCCTGAGAGTGTCGTGGTGTACGGGATCTTGTGCTGTACGGCACCGGAGCGGATCGCAACCTCATCGACTTTCGGGTTTCTCCCGCTCGGGGTGTTTATTATATATTGGATCTGGCCGTTCTTGATCATATCGACGATGTGCGGCCTGCCTTCGGATACCTTGTTCACGAATTTCACGTCTATGCCGTTGTTTACAAGTGCCTTGCCCGTACCTTTCGTGGCACATATACTGAAACCGAGGTCCGACAGTTTCTTGGCGATGAAGACGATGTTCCGCTTGTCCTTGTTCTTGACGCTCAAGAACACGGTCCCCTCGGACGGGAGGTCCTGACCGGCTGCAAGCTGGGATTTCCAGAAGGCCATGCCGAAATTCTCGTCAATCCCCATTACCTCGCCCGTGGATTTCATCTCGGGGCCGAGTATCGTATCGACCCCGCTGAACTTGTTGAAGGGGAAAACCGATTCTTTCACGGCCATATGTTTCGGGACACGCTCTTTCTCTATTCCGAGGTCCTTCAAGGTCTTGCCAACCATCAATTTGGCGGCCACCTTCGCCCACTGGACCCCCGTTGCCTTGCTCACGAACGGAACGGTCCGGCTTGCCCGCGGGTTTACCTCGAGGACGTAGATCATGTCGTCCTTTACCGCATACTGGATATTCATCAGGCCGACGACGTTCAAACCCCTGGCGAGGCGATGGGTATAATCGCGGATCCGCTCGAGGACCCTGTCATCGAGGGAATAAGGAGGGAGCGCCGATGCGCTGTCCCCCGAATGGATGCCGGCCTCTTCTATGTGTTCCATGATCCCGGCGACCACGCACTGGTCCCCGTCAGCCACCGCATCGACATCGATCTCGATAGCCTCTTCGAGGAATTTATCGATGAGGATAGGCTTTTCGGGTGACGCCTCCACGGCCCGCTCCATGAAAGACGCAAGGTCTTCGTCATTGTACACGATCTCCATCGCCCTCCCGCCAAGCACGTAGGACGGCCTCACGACAACCGGGAAACCGATGGACGCGGCTATCTTCCGGGCTTGTTCAAAAGACGTCGCGATCCCGTTCTCGGGCTGGCGGAGGTCAAGCTTCTTGAGGAGCCTCTTGAACTTGTCCCTGTCTTCCGCTACGTCGATACTTTCCGGCGTCGTTCCAATGATCTTGGCCCCGGCTTTTTTCAGAGCTGTCGCCAGGTTGAGCGGTGTCTGCCCGCCGAACTGCACGATAACCCCGTCCGGTTTTTCCGTGTTCGCTATATCGAGGACATTCTCGAGGGTCAAAGGTTCGAAGTACAGTTTGTCCGACGTGTCGTAATCCGTGCTCACGGTCTCCGGGTTGCTGTTGACCATGATGGTCTCGAAACCCAGCTCCTCGAGGGCAAAGGCGGCGTGCACGCAGCAATAATCGAACTCGATACCCTGCCCTATCCTGTTCGGGCCCCCGCCGAGGATCATGATCTTTTTCCTGTCGGACACGCGCGATTCATCCTCGATCTCATAGGTCGAATAAAAATAGGGCGTATAGGCCTCAAATTCCGCCGCGCACGTATCGACAAGCTTGAAAACGCTTGTGAGCCCCATGCGCTTCCTCAGGTCCCTTATCTCCTGCTCGCCGGTCCCCGTTATTTCGGCTATTTGCCTGTCGGAATAACCGAGCCGTTTGGCCTTCCTGAGGGTCTCGAATGAAAGAATGTCATCACTGCCGGGCTGTCGGGCGATATTCTTTTCCAATTCTTCCTCAAAGAGAACTATCTCTTCGATATTCTTGAGGAACCACCGGTCAATCTTCGTTATCTCGTAAATCTCGTCTATATTCATACCAAGGCGGAACGCGTGCCGCATGTAGAACATCCGCTCCGCATTCGGGACGATCAGCTTCTTCCGGACATGATTGAGGTCATCCTTCCCTGCAAGCTTTTCATGGACGAGGCCCGACCTGCCTACCTCGAGCGAGCGCAAACCTTTCTGGAATGCCTCCTTGAACGTCCTCCCGATAGCCATGGCCTCGCCGACCGATTTCATCGCGACCGTCAGCGTCTCGTCCGCATCCCTGAATTTTTCAAAGGTGAACCGCGGGATCTTCACAACACAGTAATCTATGGTCGGCTCGAACGAGGCCGGGGTCTGCTTTGTAATGTCGTTCGGTATCTCGTCGAGCGAGTATCCTACGGCAAGCTTTGCCGCTATCTTGGCGATAGGGAACCCTGTCGCCTTCGATGCGAGGGCGGAGCTTCTCGATACCCTCGGGTTCATCTCGATAACGACTATCCTGCCGTTGTCCGGGTCGACCGCGAACTGGATGTTGGAACCGCCCGTCTCGACACCGATCTCGCGGATGATCTTGATAGACGCATCGCGCATGACCTGGTATTCCTTGTCGGTGAGGGTCTGGGCCGGCGCGACCGTGATGCTGTCGCCGGTGTGGATCCCCATGGGGTCAAGGTTCTCGATGGAGCAGATGATGACCACGTTGTCGTTGCGGTCCCGCATGACTTCGAGCTCAAACTCCTTCCATCCGATAACCGATTCCTCGATAAGGATCTCGGTGATAAGGGAGCTTTCAAGGCCCTTCTGGGCGAGGGATTCGAACTCTTCCATGTTGTAGGCAACCGACGCGCCTGTACCGCCAAGAGTAAAACTGGGACGGATGATAAGGGGGAAGCCGATCTCGCGGGAGACTTTACGGGCATCTTCCATCGTATAAGCAAGGCCGCTTCGCGGGACTTCGAGGCCTATTTTTTCGATGGCCTCCTTGAATTCCTCGCGGTCCTCCGCCTTTTTTATCGCTTTATAATCGGCGCCGATAAGCTCGACACCATATTTTTCCAGAATGCCCCGTTCCGAGAGTATCGTCGCGAGATTAAGCCCCGTCTGCCCGCCGAGGGTCGGAAGGATCACGTCCGGTTTCTCCGCCTTTATTATCTCTTCGATAACCTCGGGTATGAGCGGTTCGACGTACACCCTGTCAGCCATGTCGGGGTCGGTCATGATCGTGGCCGGGTTCGAATTAACGAGAACGACCCGGTACCCCTCTTCACGGATCGCCTTGCAGGCCTGGCTTCCCGAATAGTCGAATTCGCACGCCTGGCCTATGACGATCGGGCCCGACCCGATGATGAGCACGCTCTTTATGTCTGTTCTTTTAGGCATTGCCTGTCCTCTTGAAAGAATCCATCATGGCCCTGAATTTCTCGAACAGGCCATACGCGTCGTGCGGTCCCGGGGATGCCTCGGGATGATACTGCACCGAGAATATCGGGTGGGTCTCGTGTTCGATGCCTTCGACGGTCCCGTCGTTCAAATTCACGTGGGTGACACGGACAGCCTCACCCCTTATCGAATCCATGTCCACGGCGAAACCGTGGTTCTCGGATGTTATGTGTATCCTGCCCGTATTCAGGTCCTTGATCGGCTGGTTTGCCCCGCGATGGCCGAACTTGAGCTTGTAGGTCTTCCCCCCGTAGGCAAGGCCCAACAGCTGCTGGCCAAGGCATATCCCGAAGATGGGCACCCGTCCGAACAGCCCGCGTATCTCGGGTATCGCGTACCCGACCGCCTCAGGGTCGCCCGGGCCGTTCGACAGAAGGACCCCGTCAGGTTTCAGACCAATAATATCCGTAGCCGAGGTACTGGCCGGCACGACGGTGACGCGGCACCCGATCTGGCGCAGGATCCTCAAGATATTCCGTTTCACACCGAAATCCATGACCACGCAATGGAGGGGCTTCACCTCTTTGCCGCCACCATCGAACTCATACACGGACGGGCATGTAACCTCGCTCACGAGGTCCACCCCGACGATGCCGCGTGATCCCTTCGCCTTTTTCACGAGGCTTTCCGGGTCGTGATCGGCGGTTGATATGATCCCCCGCATCACGCCGCGGACCCTCAAATGCCGGGTAAGGGCCCTCGTGTCGATCTCTTCGACCGCGATGATATTGTGTTTCCTGAAATAGTCGCCGAGGTCCCCGGCAGCCCTCCAGTTGCTGGTTATCTTCGAAAATTCCCGGGATATAAATCCTTCGACTTTGGGAGCATCGGATTCAACATCCTCGGCGTTGATGCCGTAATTGCCGATGAGCGGATAGGTCATCGTCACGATCTGGCCCTTGTACGACGGGTCTGTCATGATCTCCTGGTAGCCGGTCATGCTCGTATTGAAGACGATCTCGCCTTCTTTTTCGCCTTCGAGGCCGAATCCGACCCCTTCGAATATGGTGCCGTCCTCGAGCGCTACAAATGCTTTCATTGATGTCCCCTGCACATTTTTACGCACATGCCGCATATATGGTGACCGATGTTCCTTTCCTTCCGGAACCTGTTCAGCATATCGTAGCACCCGTAATGATCGAATTCACTCCTGTTATCCTTGATCGCACCGGCAGGGCATCCCGCGATGCAGGCGCGGCATTCACCGCAATCTTCGCCAAGCTCGTCGCCGGCCTCGAGGGGCATGTCGGTTAAAACCGTACTGTAGCGCGCGCCCGAGCCGAAGCGCGGGTTGACGAGAAGATTGTTTCGCCCTATCCAACCGAGCCCTGCCATGACCCCTATTCTTTTATGGTTGATGTGCCCCCTCTGGTTCTTCCAGTCAACCACCTGGGACGCGGCAAACGGGACTGCCCGGAAACCTTCCCTTTCGATCGCCCGCCCGAGAAAGTACCCGATCATGTCGAGCCTGTAATTGAGCTGACGGTAATGATGCAGATAAAGCTGGGTAGGACCGTCCTCAAGCGTATCGAGGACCCCTCCCGACAGGACAAGGCCGAAGGATACCGCGCAGGGCAGATCGTTAACCGTGAGGCTGCCGATACCGGTCACCTCTTCACCGTAGCCGGACATGCCGGCAATACCGAAGAGATCGACATCGAGTTCGTGCAGCCATTTTTCAATCTTTTCGTTATTGCCCACCGACAGCACTCCTCATCAGGTTTACGTCAATCCCGTTTTCTTAAAATGGACCATCAGGGCGGTGATCGAAGCGGGAGTCACTCCCGGTATACGGGACGCCTGTCCCAGGGTCAGGGGCTTAACCCGCGAGAAACGTTCGACGACTTCCCGGGAAAGGCCTGAAACCTGGCCATAATCAAGCTCACGCGGTATGCGCCGGTCATCGAGCTTTTTCGCCCGGGCTACCATTTCCTGCTGGCGGTCCGTATAGCCCCGGTATTTTACATCAATTTCGATCTGATACGCCACATCATTGTCAATATCCGCAACCCGCGCATCGATATTTTTCAGCATACCCAGCGTGACGCCCGGCTTCCTGAGCAGGTCTTCCAGTGTCGCAGGGTTCGTGATCCCCTCGATGCCATGGTCCTGAAGCAGTTGTTTGGTCGCCTTTGTCGGCTTGAGGCGGATGCCTTTAAGCAGGCCGAATGCCTCGTCTATCTTTTTTTTCTTTTCTCTGACCTTTTTATAGCGCTCTTCTCCGACGATCCCCAGGCTGTGTCCTTTTTCCGTGAGCCTCAGGTCGGCATTATCTTCCCGCAAAAGGAGCCTGTGCTCCGCCCTCGAGGTAAACATCCTGTACGGTTCATCCACGCCTTTCGTGACGAGGTCGTCGATCATGACCCCTATATACGCCTCGTTGCGTCCGAGAATGAATTCGCTGTCACCCCGGACCTTCAAGGAAGCGTTGATGCCCGCCATCATCCCCTGCGCAGCCGCCTCTTCATAGCCGGTCGTCCCGTTTATCTGTCCTGCCAGGTAGAGATTGGCGACCCGCTTGGTCTCAAGCGTCGGGTATAACTGCGTCGGAAACACAAAATCGTATTCAATGCCATAGCCGGGCCGTACGATCTTCGCATTCTCGAGCCCGTCGATGGTCTTGAGCATCGCGGTCTGAATGTCGAGAGGCAGGCTTGTCGATAGGCCGTTGGGGTAATACTCGATAGTATCGAGGCCTTCCGGCTCGATAAAGATGCGATGCCTCGTCCTTTCGCTGAACCGTACGATCTTGTCTTCGATCGAGGGGCAATACCGTACGCCCGTTCCTTTGATGACGCCCGTAAAAAGGGGAGAGCGGTCAAACCCGGTCCTGATCACATCGTGCGTCCCTTCGTTCGTGTAGGCGAGATAACACGGGACCAGCCGGTTCGTTATCCTGTCGGTCATAAAAGAGAAGGGAACCGGGGGGTCATCGCTCACCTGCGGCGCCATACGGGAAAAATCTATTGTCCGGCCATCGAGCCTCGGGCACGTCCCCGTTTTTAACCTGCCGATTTCAAACCCCATCTCGCGCAGGCTGTCCGAAAGTCCGTTCGACGGAAGATCACCAAGCCGTCCGCCTTCAAAATGTTCGAGCCCAACATGGATAAGCCCATTGAGAAAGGTCCCGGTCGTGAGAATGACGGCCTTTGCCCAAAAATGCTCCCCCATCATGGTCTCGATCCCGGCAACCGCACCGTTCTCGACTATCAGGCGCCGGACGGTCCCCTGCCTGATCGCGAGGTTTTGCGTCTCTTCGAGCCTGCGTTTCATCCGCCGGGCGTAACGCGCCATATCGGCCTGGACCCGGGTTGCCCGGACCGCGGGGCCTTTTTTCATGTTCAGCACCTTGAACTGGATCCCGGCGGCATCCGTGTTGAGGGCCATTTCACCGTCAAGGGCGTCTATCTCCCTGACAAGGTGGCCTTTCCCAAGCCCCCCGACGGCGGGATTGCAGGACATGAACGCAATATGGTCGACATTCATCGTAAGGAGAAGCGGCCGCGCACCCATGCGTGCGGCAGCAAATGCGGCCTCGCATCCTGCATGGCCGGCACCTGCTATAATAATGTCAAATTTGTCCATTGCGTACGTCCGAAGGCCGTATATTGTAGCAGGATTCACGATGGTTTTCCACCTCTGACGCAAAATACGTATTCTATTATTAATATTCATGATATCATGGCCAGAGAGCTTCCCGGCAGGCCGCCTTGCATTCGTCCGGCACGGGCCAAAAGGTACAATAATGTTGCATTTCCGGTCCCGGTGATTATTTTTTGATAAAGCCTTACCCGAAAGGAGGAAGAAATGGAGGAGAAAAAGATCGGAACTGTCGCAGTATATTTCGCGAAGATCGGCGTTGCCGCGATAAAAGTCACCGATGGGGAATTGAAGATCGGGGACAGGATCAAGATAAAGGGGCATTCCACCGATCTCGAGGAGACCATCGAGTCCATGCAGGTCGAGCATAAGAATGTAGACAAAGCCACCCCCGGGATGGATGTTGGGCTCAAGGTCAAAGAGAGGGTGCGCGAACACGATGTCGTTTACGTAATAACGGAATAAAGCAGGCGGTAGACCATAGTCTCCAGGCGATAGGTAATGATTTTCCGTTAGCCTTTCGCCGTTAGCCGTTAGCCATATTCATTACCTGTTGCCTATTCCCTTTTATATGCTATATATATCGTCAGAGACCCTAATAATTAGGGAGGGATGACGATGGATGAAAAAGAGTTGATGTGGCGTTTCAGGGACGTTTTTGAAACGACGACCCCGATACTCGAAGAGTTGGAAAAAGGTTTTTTTTCTCAGCAGGCACGAAGCATCCAGGAATGCGAGAAAAAATTCGGAGATCTTCTTATCTCCCGTGTCCCTTACGTCGAGAAGATCATCGGGGAAAAACAGAAGACCGAGGCCGACATGACCTATGTCCGGCTCCTGCCCGCGCTTCAGACGATCGCACTCGCCATCGAGAACCTGATGTATAAAATGGAATCCAAGATCGTATCCAATATACTCTTCAGCGAAAAGGCCCTTTCGGAGATCAGGAACCTTTTTCATATCATGAAGGAACAATTCAGGGACACCAGGGATTATGTCATGACCGGGAACCCGGCATTGAAGGACGCGGTCGCAATGCATATGGAGCATATGTTCAGGATGATCGAAGAACATGCGATAGTTCACCAGAACCGGCTTATCACGGGTATATGCATGCCGCAGGCGTCGTATATCTACCTCGATATAACCGATTCTTTAAAGAGGATAGCGCGCGGACTGACCGACTTCGTCAGCAAGGTTTGATCATTGGGCATCTCTCACCGGTCGCTTGCCGCCGCAATAGACAACTCTGCCATTCTCCAAAGATTCTCTGATCTTCCTTTCCGGGGCGAGGTATTCCTTGTGGGAGGCGCGATCAGGGAGTTCGCCCTGGGCTTGAGCCCGAGGGACTACGACCTCGCCCTGTCCGATCCCCAGGACCTGGCCGTTATCGAGCAAACATTCCGGAGGAATGCCTTTTTGCTCGGGAAGAAACCCATCCAGACGCACAGGATAGCCGCGCCCGATATCATGCTGGACATGACCATACTGGAGAATTCCATCGACAGCGACCTCAAGCGACGGGATTTTACGATGAACGCGATCGCGTTCGACTTGAGGAAGCACACGGTGATCGACCCGCTCAAAGGACTCGACGATATTGACCGAAAGCTTATCCGCTACCCTGACCGCGCAAGCGTTGCGAGCGATCCGTTGCGCATGCTCAAGGCAATACGACATTTTGCGGCACTCGACGGATTCACTCTCCACCCCGCATTGCAGGAGGCCATAGCATCATCGAGGAGCCTCATCCGAACCACGGCCCCCGAAAGGATCAAGTATGAACTCGATCTTATCATGGAGTCGCAGGGGGTTTCGCGGGGCATGAAGATACTCGATAAAACCGGGCTTTCTTTTTGAGATCGTTCCGGAAATCGTGGCCCTTCACGCCATGGACATTGAAAAACAGTTTTCACTGGAAACATACGGCCATACAGTGGACGGGTTTGCCTTCCTTTATTCACGTGGAACGGAGTACGTCGGGGACCCGGCATCACTCAAGGACGTCGGGTACGCCCTTCTCTTTCACGACCTGGGAAAAGCTCATACATATTCATATGACGAAAAGAAAGGGCTCGTTCATTTCTTCAATCACGAACGGGTCTCCCGCGACATAGCCTCCGCGGTCATGGACCGCCTGAGGTTCAGCACTCACGAATCCAGGCGGATATGCGCCCTCATCGAGCACCATATGCGGATCTTTTTAATAAGCTCGTCGGATGCCACGGAAAAGGCAGTCCGCCGGCTGATCTACAAGATGGGGGACCTGACACCGCTCCTCATAGTGCACACCCTCTGCGACATGTACGGAAGCTCCGGCGGCGAGGACAACCCGTCCACCCTTCAGGTTATCCAGAATTGCAATGCGATCATGTCAGCGTACCACGAATCAAAAAAGAAGCCGCTGCCGCGGCTCGTATCGGGGAACGATCTTCTGAGCATGGGTTTCGCCGAGGGCCGCTTCCTCGGTGAATGCCTCGACATGATCCGGGACAGGCAGGTGGCCGGTGAGATCTCAACCCGGGACGAGGCGTTGCAAATAGCGGAAAAACTTTTGAGATCCGGCCACAACAACCTGACCGAATAAACGTTCTACGTTCTACGTTGAAAAAAATCGCAATATGTTCTAATCTTTTCCAAGAACCGAGAACGTAGAACGTCTTTGATGAAACGCTCCGTCACATCCCTTCCCCTCCACACCGGCCGCGCCCCTGCATGGCTTTTCGAAAAGATGAAACGCCTGTGCGGCGCGTTGACAGAGATCATTATCATGGAGCACGGCTCAAAGGAACTGCTTGCCCGGCTCGCCGATCCTCTATGGTTCCAGGCCCTGGGGTGTGTTGTCGGCTTCGACTGGCACTCAAGCGGACTTACGACCACCCTGTGCGGTGCGTTAAAAGAGGGCCTCGCCACCCTTGGCGACGACATCCCGCTTGCTGTATGCGGCGGGAAGGCAAAACGGGCCATTAAGACGCCGGATGACATCCGGTCGTACGGGGAAAAGTGGGGAATGGATGCATCGGGCATGGTAGAGATGAGCAGGATCTGCGCGAAAATAGATAATACGGCGATACAGGATGGCTACAACCTGTACCATCACACGTTCGTCTTTACTCCTGACGGCTCATGGGCCATTATCCAGCAGGGTATGAATGGAGAAAAGAAGGACGCACGCCGTTACCAGTGGCTCTCCCAGGAAAACCTCGACATACTGTCCGACCCGCACACCGGCATTACCTGCGATCGCACACAGGAGGTGCTCAATTTCGTGAGCGCCGGGAGTGCCGGTTCCCGTGACGCCATCGTTGATTTCAGTACCCGGACACCGGATGCAATGGCCAAAACCTGGCGCGATATCGCGCTCAGTATGCCGAAGCGTCACTATATAGCGCCGCAGGACGTCAATACAAACCGGCTGATCAAGGCCTTCACGACCATCCACGAGGCAAACCCGCAGTCATTTCGTGATGTCATCGACATACGCGGGGTCGGCCCCCGTACCACGGGCGCGCTCGCCCTGATATCTGAACTCGTATACAGCGCACCGCCGAGCTTCAAAGACCCCGCACGTTTCAGCTTCGCCCACGGCGGAAAGGACGGCTACCCCTTTCCCGTTGACCGCCCCACATATGAAAACTCGATAGACTTCCTGAAAACCTGCATTGATAAGGCCAAACTCGGTGACAGGGACAAGATAGAAGCTTTCAGAA
This sequence comes from Syntrophorhabdaceae bacterium, assembly GCA_963666485.2. Taxonomy (GTDB): domain Bacteria; phylum Desulfobacterota; class Syntrophorhabdia; order Syntrophorhabdales; family Syntrophorhabdaceae; genus Delta-02. The sequence goes on from CAXXUO010000002.1 coordinate 501,270, forward strand.
GGATGAAAAATCTATGAAAGATATTTCAAGGTTCAACGTGTTTCTCATTCATTTTTTACGTGGAACGTGGAACCTGGAACGTGGAACCATTTTTTAGTAATCCGGCTCCCCCGGCTTCGTAATGCGCCTGTAATCGTTGAGATCCAGCGCATGGTCCGTTCCGGGCTCAATCGTTGCATCTTTCGAATAGCCGTATTTTTCCCAGTAGCCTGTCCCGCCCTGTTCCCGGAGCTCTAACCTGACGATGCTCTTGACACTCTTGTACCCATACTTCGAAGGCATAAGAAGTCTCAGCGGCCCCCCGTATTCGGGTGGGAGGGGATGGCCGTTCATATCGTACGCGAAGAGGACCCGGGGGTTCGCCAGTTCCTCGAGCGAGATATATTCATAATAGTCGTCGGCTGAATAGAAATACAGATGCCGCGCGCCCGGCCCCGGCTTCACGATGTCGAAGAGGGCCTTCGGCCTGAACCCTCCCCATTTCGCCTTGCTCGACCATGATTCGACGCACTTCATGCGTGACGCCTGGGTAACGGCCGGTATTTTTCTCAGCGAGGCAAGGCTGAAACTCTGCGGTTTTTCGCATAAACCGGTGACGGAGAGAGACCACTTTGCGGGGTCCACGGGCCGTATGGGCTTTATGAAACGGATGTAAAAACCTTCCCTGTCCTCGTTGTCGAGCAGTTTTTGGAGCTCTTTCGGCTCTGCCGAGTGCGGGATCAGAAAAGAGACGCTCAGGACACAGATAAATCTCATAACGTCGCGCCTGCTCATGTCTTTGAAAAAGTCCATAATATAAGTATAGTCACAAACTTCAAAAAAAGAATAAAATTAACGCATTGCCCTGATTTAAAAAATACCTCAATATATGGTAATCTATGGCGGGTCCTGACAATTTTTTTTAAGGGGTTGGCATGAAAAGAAGAAATTTCTTAAAACTTGCTCTATCCACGATCATAGCAAGTCAACTTCCGTCTACCGTATTCTCCGAGAGTCCGTCATCCACGGTCGCAGTTTCCGAAGGCACAGACTATGCCGCCGTTACGCGCAAGGTCATCGCCGCATTGGGTGGAATGAAGGCGTTCGTCAAGCCGGGAAATACGGTTGTCGTCAAGCCGAATATGGGCTGGGACAGAAAGCCTGAATACGCGGCGACAACCCATCCCGCCGTTATAAAAGCGATCGTCGAAGAATGCCTCGCGGCGGGGGCCAAAAAAGTGAAGGTTTTCGACAACACCTGCAACGATGCCCGCCGCTGCTACGAGAACTGCGGGATCCCGGGGGCGTTGAAAGGCATGAAGAACGTCGACGTCAGGCTCGTCGAAAACGACCGTTTCAAGAAGACCGCCCTGAAAGGAAAATTCCTGAAGGAGTGGGCGCTTTATGATGATTCTCTGACGGCGGACGTCATGATCAACGTACCGATCGCAAAGCACCACGGCCTGACCGGGTTGACCCTCGGGCTCAAGAACATGATGGGCATCATGGGAGACAGCCGCGGCTATATCCACCGCAGCATCGAAGACGCACTGTGTGATGTCAACAGCGTTGTCAAAAGCCATCTCGTCATCATCGATGCCACCCGTATCCTTTTGAACCATGGACCGCAAGGGGGCAATCTTAAGGACGTTAAGGTCCTCAACAAAGTGGTGGCGTCGCGGGACATCGTCGCGGCGGACGCCTATGCGACAACCTTGTTCGGCATGAAACCGGATGAGATCTCGACCACGGTTGCCGCCTACAAGCGCGGACTCGGTGAGATGAACCTCGGCAAGATAAAAATAATAAAGGCGTAAGGGGTTCAATGTTCCGGGTTCCGGGTTCAAAGAATAAGAACACAAATGCCGGCGTGGAACGTGGAACGTGGAACGTGGAACGGTTCTTTACCCCGTCCCGCATCTCCCAATTATTCTTCCTCGCTCTGTTCCTGGTCCTCTTCGTCATGACGGACTATCGCGGCCATGATGAAATAAATGTCGGGGTCAACAGCTTCTTCAGAGCGAACCCGCTGGTCATGGTGAGTTATGCGCTGGCCGTAAAGTCTCTTTCATGGCTTCTTTTCCCTGCCTTGCTCATGGCCGTAGTGACCGTATTCCTGGGACGTTTTTTCTGCGGCTGGATCTGTCCGCTGGGAACGCTTCTCGACCTCGTTACCGTAAAGATCGCAAAATCGGGACCGGTACAGTTCCTACGGGGAAAACTGAAGCATTACCTCCTCCTGACGCTTCTCGTCATGGCACTCTTTTCGGTCAATGTGTCAGGCATCTTCGACCCGATCGCCCTTTTGGTCAGGGCTCTGACCTTTTTCTTCTATCCGATTATCGGCCTCGCAGCACGCTCAGGCTGGTCGGGGCTCTACACGCTTGTTGGCGACAACCGGGACAGCGTATTGTTTCTCCACGATTTCCTGCGTGCCTACATCCTGCCGTTCCGCGAAACGCTCTATCCTCTTGCCTTCCTGTCCGTCGCCATCATTCTCGTTATCTTCTTTCTCGAGCGGTTCGAGAAAAGGAACTGGTGCAAGAATATCTGCCCGCTGGGAACGTTGCTCGGATTACTTGGCCATTTTTCGATATTCAGGCGAATGCCGGGCAAACTCTGCAGCGATTGCGGGGATTGCCGGAAACATTGCCCCACCGCCTTTGACGAGGACGTGCTTCAATCGGGAAACTGCATACGCTGCATGAATTGCCGGACCGCCTGCACTTTCGGGCGGGTCAGTTTCCGCCTGAGATCGCCCCTGGCTTTACCGGCCGGAGCGCGCAGGAAAGAACCCGTTCTATCCCGGCGCATATTCCTGGGAAGCATAGCATCGGGCATCATACTGGCAAAGGGATTTTCATTCCGCAGTCCCGAATCCCAGAACCGCCTTTTGCGCCCGCCGGGGGTCACCGACGAAAACGCCTTTCTCGCGAAATGCGTCCGGTGCGGGGAATGCATGAAGGTGTGCCTGCGTTCGGCCCTCTACCCGGACCTTTCGCTCGGCGGCATCACGGGCATTTTCATGCCGGTCGTCATTCCGCGTCTCGGATACTGCGAGTATAATTGCACCCTCTGCGGCCAGGTCTGTCCCACCGGCGCGATCCCCCGTCTCCCGCCGGAGGAAAAGAAAAAGGCGGTAATAGGCAGCGCCGTTATCGACAAGAACATCTGCCTCCCCTATGCAAAAAAGCTCAGCTGCCTGGTCTGCGAGGAGCACTGCCCGGTGCCGGACAAAGCGATCCGCTTCGAAAAGATAACGGACATAAATTATGAAGGCAAAAAGGTTGCCCTGAAAAGGCCGTATATTATTGAAGACCTGTGTACCGGCTGCGGAATCTGCGAAAACAAATGCCCCCTCGAAGGGCGCTCGGCTATCGAGGTCTTTTCCCGGAAAAACAAGCGGTCGACCTAGTCGCAGTCCGGCGAAATACGCTGCGGGACCCCGTATAAAACTCGTTCTATCGCATCGCTCAATTCAGTCATGCCGTACGGTTTTGCGATCACCCCGGCAAAGCCGTACTCACCGAACATTGCCATGACGGGATCATTGGAATACCCGCTTGATACTATCGCTTTCACGGCAGGTTCGATCTCAAGCAGCCGCAGTATGGTCTCCTTGCCTCCCATACCCCCGGGTATCGTAATGTCAAGGATGACGATATCGAACGGCCTGCCGGAATTGCGCGCATCGGCATATTTTTCTACTGCCTCGTTGCCGTCCGACGCTGTCTCCACCTCACATCCGAGGCTTTCGAGCATATCCCGGGTTATCTGAAGAATCATGTCCTCATCATCCATATGAAGGACCTTCGTCCTTACCGCCGGCACATCGTGTTCCCTGGCGGGCCGGTCCGGTCCCGGCTGTTCCCGCGATGCCTTCAGAAATATAGAGAAGGTTGTCCCGGAACCCGGTTTCGATTCGACGGTAATGTGGCCGTCATGGTTCTTGATTATCGAATAGGATGTCGCGAGCCCGAGACCGCTGCCCTTTTGCTTTGTCGTAAAGTAGGGATCAAATATTTTCCCGGTATGTTCCGGGGCTATGCCGGTCCCGTTGTCCCGCACAGATATCCTGACATAATTGCCGGGGGCAAGGAATATCCCGTGCTCCATTGTCCCGTTCGCGATACTCACATTGCCGGCTTTTATCGTGACCACGCCGCCGCCCGGCATCGCCTGCTGGGAGTTCATGACGAGATTGTTGATCACCTGGCCGATCTGCCCTTCATCGATATCGACCATGAAAAGATTCGGGGCAAAGGAAAACTGGCATTTCACGCCCGACCCGGTGAGCGCGAACCTTGCCGATTCCCGCAACACCTTTTGAATGCCCATCGTCTTTTTGACCGGCGCGCCGCCGCGGGAAAACGTCAGGAGCTGGTACGTAAGGTCCTTGGCCCTCATGATCGCCTGCTCGGCGTCCACAAGACGTTTCAACAACTTTTCATCGCCCGGGTTAACCGTCAGCCGGGCAAGGGAGATATTGCCGAGGATCGCCGCCAGGATATTATTGAAATCGTGGGCAATCCCTCCTGCGAGGATGCCAACCGATTCAAGCTTGTTCATCTTTTGCAATTCTTCGTCTAATTTCTTTTTTTGCGTGACATCGCGGAAAACAAGGACAACCCCTGTTATCCTCCCCTTCCTGTCCCGTATGGGCGCCCCGCTGTCTGCAATTATCAGTTCCCGGCCTGTCCTCGATACCAGGACCGTGTGGTCGCTGAATTCGGTCACCTCGCCCAGGCGCAGGACTTTTTCCACCGGATTCTCACAGGGGATACGGGTCTGTTCATCGACAATACAAAATATCTCTCCCAGGTCTTTACCGATAGCGTCACTCTGGGCCCATCCCGTCAATTGCTCGGCGACGGCGTTCATGAGGATTATCTTTCCTGTCCGGTCGGCAGCTATCACGCCGTCCCCGATCGAACGCAGCGTAACGGTAAGACGCTCAGTTTCATTGGCAAGCGCCTCCTCGGCTGCCCGGCGAAGCGTGATATCTTCACACGTGACGATGTAATCGCCGTTCTTATGCTTCACCGTAATGAAATCTATAAATTTTACCGACCCGTCTTTGCACGTCACAGGGAAGCTCTTCGTCATTTTTTCACCGGCGGGCGTTGCCTCGTCAACTGTCTTCCAGGCCCTGACAGCACTATCCCTCAACCGTCGATCGGGATATGCCCTGTTGAGCCAGGCCGCCCGGTCCGGTATATCGGCCAGTGTATATCCAAACATTTCCGTAAATTTCGGGTTTATATAAAGATACCTGCCCTTCTCATCGTACATCGCCATACCGAACGGGGCATTCTCGATAAGGATCTGGAACCTCTGGCGCTCTGCGCTCAGTTTTTCTTCAGCCAGTTCTTTTTCGGAGATGTCCCGTACAAGGCAAAATAGAAGGCGTTCTGTATCAAATGAAACCGGGCTGGCGGTGATCTCGACAGGGAATGTCGTACCGTCCCTCGCCATATGATGCGACCTGAACGTACGCGGTCCAGCCCTGAAAGCCTCTTGAATTACGGGCTTCAATCGGCCTGTTCTGAAATCCGGGTCAATGTCCCCCACAGACAGCTCCACGAATTCCTCTTTAGAATATCCGAGCCTTCTGCACGCCGACTCGTTTGCAAAGACGAAATGACCGTCGGCCTTCACCCAGAACATCGAATCGGAGGCATGCTCCACTGAATAGCGAAAGATCAGCATTTCCCGGTCGGTCATACTAAATCCTACATTATTACAAGGGGGTGTTGTAAGAAAAATTTTCAAAAAAGAGTCAACATTTTTGGGCCGTTGGCTGTCTTGATTAAAACGTGCAAATGTTTATAATATACACGACAATTCGTTTGTCGGGGGTTATATGAATACATTTAAGACCTTTTTTCTCATGGTTGTCCTGACTGTTATCCTTGTCGGACTCGGCGGAGTTATAGGGGGCAGGTCGGGGGCGATGATCGCCTTCGCGGTCGCCTTTGTCATGAACTTCGTCAGTTACTGGTTCTGCGACAAGATCGTTTTGAAAATGTACGGGGCACGGGAGGTTACTGAAAGAGAAGCGCCTCAGTTGTACAACTCGGTCGCGTCCCTCGCCGGACGTGACGGGCTTCCCATGCCGCGGGTGTACATTATCGAGGACGACAGCCCGAATGCGTTCGCAACAGGAAGGAACCCGGAGCACAGCGTCGTCGCGGTGACGACGGGCATCCTGCGCATACTTACCCGGGAAGAACTCGACGGGGTGCTGGCGCACGAACTCTCCCACGTCAAGCACCGTGACATCCTCATACAGAGCGTGGCCGCAACGTTGGCCGGGGCAATAACCATGATAGCCAACTGGGCCCGATTTGCCGCATTCTTCGGCGGCGGGCGCGATGACGATGAGGGAGGCAATATATTCACGGTAATCATCTTTTCGGTTATCGCGGCATTCGCCGCAATGCTCATCCAGCTTGCCATATCACGTTCGCGGGAATACCTTGCAGATGACGGAGGGGCACATCTCTGCGGGAATCCCCTGTACCTCGCCGGTGCCCTGCGCAAATTGACGGCCGGCGTCGCACGTCATCCCATGAACGACGCCAATCCTTCAACCGCTCCGCTTTTTATCGTGAACCCGTTCAATGCCGGCGGTGTGCTGGCGTTGTTCAGCACACACCCGCCCATCGAGGAGAGGATCAAAAGGCTGGAGGATATGGCCTATCGACGCTGATTTCGGCAATCTCCTGCGGGCTGTTTCTATCCGGATCATCCGTGACGTTGAATCCGGCCGATTCCTTGACGAATCCATTGACAGCATCTTTTCCCGGTCAGACTTAAGCGGCCCGCAGCGGGCCCTCATCTACGAGATAGCCTCCGGTGTTGTCCGCTGGCGGGGGTATCTCGACCTCGTTATCGCGCGCTATGCCGCAAAACCGATCCAGAAAGACGTCCGGTACCTCCTCTGGTCCGCGATCTACCAGGCGGGCTTTATGAAAAAAGCTCACTATCATGTTGTGAAGGAATCCGTCGAGTATGCAAAAAAGGAGCACGGCAAGCCGGTGGCCGGTTTTGTGAACGCGATGTTGAGAAAATTTGTCAACGACGAGGAGCTGAAGGCTATGCCCGAAGCGGACAAGGTCCGCGCAAGTTTTCCCGGCTGGCTGCGCGAAAGATGGTCAAGTCGCCTTGGTGGTCGTGAGGCCGACGAGCTTCTTTCTGAATTGATGCGTGAACCGCGGTTTGCCCTCCGGGTGGATACGTCCCGCATCTCCCGGGAAGAGGCTGCAGAACGGCTTTCCAATGAGGGGGTCGCCACGATTCCCGGGCGTTTTGCGCAATCCGCACTGATAGTCGACCGGATGCTGCCCGTATTCGCAACATCCCTCTTCCGCGAAGGGCTCGTGAATGTTCAGGGTGAGGCGTCCCAACTGGCGGGTATCGCGGTTCGGGAGGCGGCCGGGATGCGGGTCCTCGATGCATGTTCCGGGTCCGGTACCAAGACACGCCAGGTAGCGCAGTTATGTCCCCATTCTTCAGTCTATTCAATGGACATTGATCTGAAACGCTTGAGGCTATCCGCCCTTGACGGTACCGTTCTCTGCGGGGATTCACTCAATGCCCCTTTCAGAAAAAAGAGCTTCGATACCATCCTTGTCGATGCCCCCTGCTCGTCCCTGGGCATTATCCGCAAGCACCCGGAGATAAAATGGAGGCGGACGCAGGGAGATATCCGGAAATTCGCGGAACTCCAGCTTGCAATGCTCACATCGCTCTGGGACCTTTTGCCCGAAGGTGGCAGAATTATCTACAGCGTCTGCTCCTTTGAGCCCGAGGAAACCCTCGATGTCATTCACAACCTTGCAAAAGAAAAGAAGTTTGCACTTGAAAATCCTCTCCCGTTCCTGTTTAATAAGGATTATTTCATCTCGCAGCCCCACGAGACAGGTATGGACGGTTTCTTTATAGCGCGATTAAGAAAGCTATGAAGCTCATAAAGATAATACTCTGTATTATAGCGCCCGTTATCGTCTTCGGCCTGTCGACGTACCTGACGATCAGCCTTACCCTGAAGTTCCAGCAGACAACGATCTGCCCCGATGTACGGGGCAAGACGGTTGAGGACGCCCGGGACATGATGAGGAAAAAGGGGCTCAACCTCGTCGTTCTCAGGTATGAACGGCGCAATGACGTGCCCTACAATCACATCACCGTTCAGAAACCGGATGCGAACATATCGACCAAGAAAGGGCGCGTCGTCTATGTTATCGTGTCGGAAGGCCCGGAACTGATGAAGACCCCGGCTTTCGTCGGGCTCACCATCGAGGAGGCCCAGAGAGCTTTCAGCGAAAAACACCTTGTTCTCGACAAAACTATTATGGTCCCGGGCTCAAAGGCCGGCAGGGTCATTGCGCAACTTCCGGCGCAGGGAAGCGACATCCTCGAATACGGCAAGGTCACGCTTTTTGTCGGCACGGAACCGCGGTCATACTATCTCATGACGGACAAAAGGGTCAATTACAACGAGCTTGCCGACGAACTGGAATCAAAGGGTATCAAATATAAGATAAATTACGCGAGAAGCGAAAATTCCGGGACGCGGGGCATAGAGTACTCGATACCGCCCCGGACGCTGTTCGCCTCGACCGAAGAGATCATTATCAACATCTATTGACCCGGAGGGAGGCTTTATGAAGGATGTATTGATCGCACCGTCCATATTATCCTGCGATTTCCTGCGCCTCGGACAGGAAATACGGGACGTCGAGGAGGCCGGGGCGGACTGGATCCATGTCGACGTCATGGATGGCCATTTCGTGCCCAATATTACGATCGGGCCTTTGATGGTAGAAGCCCTCCGCAGGATAAACACCAAGCCGCTGGATGTCCACCTCATGATCGAAAATCCTGCCGATTACGTCGAGGCATTTGCCAAAGCGGGCTCCGATATCATCACGATCCATGCCGAGGCGGACGATCATCTCTACCGGACCCTGGACATGATCAAAGAGTCGGGGGTCAGGGCCGGGATATCGTACAATCCGGCCACCCCCTTGACCGGCCTGAAACACATCATCCACATCGTGGACCTGGTGCTTATCATGACGGTCAACCCGGGGTTTGGCGGCCAGAAATACATTCCGGCGATGGCCCCGAAGATCACAGAAGCGCGCAAGATCATCGACAAGGCGAGCCGTTACATCGATCTCGAGGTCGATGGCGGCATCAAGGCGTCAAATGCGGCGGAGGTCGTTAAAGCAGGGGGAAACGTCCTTGTCATGGGGACCGAGATATTCCACAGCGAAGACTATCGCAACAAGATCGACGAGGTACGCCTCAGGATCGGTTATTGATGTATGGACCTCAGGCGGCAAAAAACATATAAAAGCGTCTTTGACGCCGCAAAAGATGCACTGATCAAGAGCGCGAATATCCCGGAGAAATTATTCCGCGCGGGCCTGCGTTTCGACGAACGCGGAAAAGATATCCGGGTGTTTGTCCCTTTCTTCAATGAAACGATCACCCTTACCCTGCCCTCGGGAACCTTTGCCGGTGAGGCCGGCGCCAATGTCACGCTTGTCACCCGCATCATAATCCTTCATTATATCAACAGTGCGTCTGGCATCCCTTTCGCCGGCGAGAAAATAGCGTATGGCGACATACCCGCCTGCATGCACTATGATCCCATTTTTGAAAGAAGGGTCCTTAAGCCCCTTGCCAGGGCCTTCGGGTATGATAAATATTCATTTAAGGAGGCGGGCAGCCTCATGGGGGGGCGTGAGGAAGAGTTCGGAGATGCGTCCTTCACCCTGTTCGCTTTTCCCAAGGTCCCCGTCACATTCGTCCTGTGGGAAGGTGACGAGGAGTTCCCTCCGCAGGCGAAGGCGCTTTTCGACCCGTCGATCACCGGGTACCTACCCCTTGAGGACATCGTGGTGATCGCGAAACTTGCGGCAGGAAGGGTCCTGAAAACGGCAATGAAACAATTTCGTGACGAGGATTGATAATGATATTTAAACAATTTAATTTTGAGGGATGCCTTGCTTACATCATAGCCGGTGAAAGCGGCGGAAAGGGAGCGATCATAGATCCCTCCCACGACGAAAAACCTTTTCTCGATTTTATCGCTGCTCATTCGCTGAAGATTGACTACGTGATCGATACCCACACGCATGTCGACCATATCTCCCTTGCCCCGAAACTTGCAGACATTCTCGGGGCAAAAACGGTGATGGGGCGTCTGACATCGCTGCAGAGAGAAATAGGATCGGAGGTCACCGATCTTTTCGGGATCGAGAAGATCCTTGCCGAGAACGCCCGGAACCGGATCGATGTCTACCTGGGAGACGGTGATGAGCTTCATATCGGGGATATCACTCTTAAAGCGATCGAGACGAAGGGCCACACGCAGGACCACATATCTATTCTTGCCGGCGACCGTATCTTTTCCGGCGACACGCTGCTGATCGGGCAGTGCGGAAGGACAGACCTGCCGGGAGGAAGCTCCCAGGACATGTACGACAGCCTTTTCGGGAAATTCATGGCGTTATCCGACGATCTTTTCGTGTATCCCGCGCACGATTACAAAGGGAATATAAATTCGTCTTTAGGGTTTGAAAAAACGAACAATGTCTGCTTCAAGACAAAAAGGACCCCTGCCGAATTTGAAAAATTCCTCAAGGGGCTCTTTCCTCCTCTTAACGCGAGTACGGGTAAACTGCAGTGCGGCCTGTCCATGGAACCGGACCAGCAATCCGGCGACATCGGCCCGCTCATGAAAGGCTTCTGTATTTCGATGGAGGGTTTTCTCGCAGCACCTCACAGTGAAACCGTGATCCAACCCGAGGAGTTGCTCCAAAAAATACAGGCGCATGAACAGATGTTCATAGTCGATGTTCGCGAGCCGAAGGAATTGGATGAGACCGGTTTCGTTGAGGGTGCCGTCAATATTCCCGTCCGGCAGGTAGCGGCGCGTATTGAAGAATTTCCGAAGGACCTCTCCACACCCATAGTGGCATACTGCGCCAGCGGACACCGCTCATCGCACGCCGCCGTATATCTACGGGCATACGGATACCGCAACGTCAAAAATTTGGAATACGGCATGCACGGGTGGATGGATAGAAATTATCCGCTAAAGAAAGGTTCAAAGTTCAAAGTTCAAAGTTCAAGGTCGCGGGAAATCTCCTAATAACCTTGAACCTTGAACCTTGAACTTTGAACCGATTATCTTAGTACTATCTTCCCCTTCGGTTCTTCGATAAACGTCCCGATGACATAATGCTCGACGCCAAGGCGGATGGCGGTCTCTTCGAATTTTTTCCTGTCGGCCGGTGAGATCGCTATCATGAGCCCGCCGGATGTCTGCGGGTCGAATATGATATCGAAAAAGAAATCGGACCGTGCCGTCACGATGTGTTCTTTGTAGAAATCCCGGTTCCTGTATAGCCCGCCGGGGACAAACCCTGACGCTGCGAAACCAACGGCTTCTTCGAAATACGGCAATGCATCGGTGCGCAATTCGACCCCGATCGCATCGCGGATCATTTCCTTCAAATGACCGGCGAGCCCGAACCCCGTGACATCGGTGCATGCATGGACATCGACGGTCAGCATGGCCTCGGCGGCTGTCCTGTTGAGCGCGGCCATGACCTTCGCAAGGCCAAGCGCCCGGTCCCGATCGAGGAGTTTTCCTTTTATTGCCGTGTTCATGATCCCTGTTCCCAGGGGCTTCGTCAGGATCAGAATGTCGCCAGGCTTCGCTCCCTCGTTCAATATGACCTTGTCGGGATGGACTATACCGGTGATGGCGAGTCCATATTTGATCTCTTCGTCGTCGACACTGTGGCCGCCGAGCAGGCTTACCCCGGCCTCCCGGACCTTGTCGGCACCACCGCGGATGATCTCTTTCAAAATGGCTATGTCGAATTTGCCCGGCGAAAAGCATACGAGGTTCAGCGCCGTCTTCGGGACGGCGCCCATGGCGTAAATATCACTTAAAGCGTTCGCGGCCGCTATCTGGCCGAACCAGTAGGGGTCGTCGACGACGGGTGTAAAGAAGTCCACCGTCTGGACGAGCGCGATCTCATCCGTTATCTTGTAAACCCCGGCATCTTCAAACCCTTCGATCCCGACAAGAACATGGTCGTCCGCGGGTATGTCGATCCCGCACAGGATATTGGCAAGGTCACCCGGACCTATCTTGGACGCTCACCCGCCGCCGCGGACAAACTTCGTCAGTTCGTTGTCCATGTGCCCCTCCCTTAACGCTCCCGACAATTACCGGGGAAGCATCTTCTTTTCTCTTCTCCTGGGCTGCGGGGCCTCTTCCAATTCAATATAGCGCTCCTCTATCTTCTCGATCCCCGCATAATAACAGCAGTTGACGCTTTTGTAATTGTTGTCGAAGACCCGGACCTTTCCATCCTGGAAATTGATACGGACATAGCAGAACCCGCCGGGGAGCTCGGACCGTCTCTCCTCGATAACGACCCCCATGCCCCAGCGCATAAACCTCTTATGGTACACGTGATCGCCAACCTGTAAATATAAGGAATAATCCGCAATCATCGGATAAGCATAGCACAGAAAAAATGGAGGGACAAGACGGCCGGACTTAAGGAAGGCTAGTTGGTACGATAAGTTCGCGAGAGGAATAAATAAAAAAAATCGGCTATAGGCGATGGGCTATAGGCGATGGGAAAACCGAAAAAAATAAAGACGCTGGATTCCCGCTTCGCGGGAATGACGGCCCTGAAAGGCATATAGCCGCCTTAGTCTTTAGCGGTTATATGTAAAAACAAAGACCTCTCGCACTGCGGACAGGTGCGCTACTTACGGAATATCGTCACCCCGGTGCTTGACGCCGGAATGACGGCCTAGGGAGGATTGCGAAGGATCAACTGATAGTTTTTCGCCGTACGCCGTTAGCCGTTAGCCGTTAGCCGTTAGCCGTTAGCCGTTAGCCGCATAAAAAAAGGGGACCCGAAGGTCCCCTGTTTTTATGCATATTCTCTTACTGATGATCCGCCCATTTGCCGAAACGCTCGCGGAGGATCCTGTGGAGGATCTTGCCAGCGCCGGAACGCGGCATTTCTTCGTCTTTGATGAAGTGGATGTTCTTCGGTACCTTGAAGCCGGCGATCTTGCCCTTGCACCACTCGCCAACTGCCTTGGCATCCATCGTTTTGCCTTCATGGAGAACGATGACCGCTGTTACCTGCTCGCCCCATTTTTCATGAGGTACGCCGATGACGGCAACGTCTTTGACGTCCGGATGTCCGCCCACACAGTTCTCAACTTCTGACGGGAAGACATTCTCGCCGCCGGAGATGATCATGTTGGCTTTTCTGTCAACCAGTGTGTAGTAGCCTTCCTCATCCCTCATGGCCATGTCGCCGGCGCTGAAGTACTCGCCCTTCATTGCGGCTTTTGTCTTTTCGGGGTCTTTCCAGTACTGCTCGAAGATCTGCGGGCTGCGTGAGTAGAGCTCGCCGACGACGTTCGGTTTGTCGATGAGGGTCCCATCTTCGTCATAAAGCTCGATGATGTCGGTGCCGACGACCTCACGGCCGATGGAGCCGAGTTTCGTCATCTGTTCGTGCGGTTTCAGGATCGTGACGATGCCTGCTTCCGTTGAACCGTATGCTTCGTACAGTGCGGAGTTCGGGAACATCTTGAGGATGCCCTGTTTCGTGTCGCGGCGTGCCGGAGCAGAGGAGCACAGGAGCTTCTTGATCGCGTTCAGGTTGTATTTTGCCTTTACTTCGTCCGGGAGTGCCAGCATCATGATGTAGTGTGTCGGGACGAGAGACGTAAAGGTTACGCCAAAGTCTGCAAACGTCTTGATAAGGTCTTCCGGGTTGAAGGAGACCATGTTGTAGGCCATGACGGTGCCGCCGACCCATGTGACAACGAATGAATAGAACAGGGAGTTGACGTGGCAGCACGGCATGACGAGCAGGTTGCAGTCGTCAAAATTGAAGCTGTGATCGTAGATCATGATGAAATACTGGGAGAAGAGGTTTGCGTGGCTCTTCATAACGCCCTTGGGCAGGCCGGTTGTTCCGCCGGTGTACATGATGACCCAGATATCGTCTGCTTCCACTACCGTCGCGGGCTCTGCCGCGCTTGCCTTGGCAAGCATCTGCTCGTAGTTGATGTAGCCGTCATAGCTCGGGCTGTCAACGGCAAAGTTGATGTAGTGCTCGACGGTCTTCAGGCTCTTCTTCATTCCATTGACCTGGTTGATCCAGGGGAATTCCTTGCCGTCCGCTTTGTCAATGCCGCTCTGGACGATAAAGACTTTCGCTTCGCAATGGTTGATGATGTACTCCATTTCGACCGGCGCAAGTCTGAACATCAGCGGCACGCAGAGGAAGCCGCCCTTTGCTGCGGCGGCATAAAACTCGAGCCACTCAACGCAGTTGTATGCGAGTACGGCAAACCTGTCGCCTTTTTTCATTCCAAGATCAGCAAGGGCATTTGCCAGCCGGCAGGCCCTTTCATTCCACTGCTTGAAAGTCCACTGTTTGTAAAGGTCTTTAATACCAATTTTGTCGGGCCATTTAAACGCATTCACTCTCAACACGTCTTTAGCCGTCATCCAATGACCGTTCTTCATAACAAAACCCTCCTTAGTGTGATTGATGGAAATCCCGGTATGTCTCCCACCTTATTTTGAATACGGTGGTTCTTTGTACAGGCAATGCCTGAACGATGCCTTTTGATAGTATGCCCGGCAATGGATCCGTTGTTAAACTGCCAGAGATAGGAACAGCACTTGAAGTTAAGCTTCTGCCGCTTCTCACGTAACCCCTTATTTCAAAAACTAATCTTTACTTTTACCTTAACGGGACTTGTAAAGTCAATGAAATCCCGCGGGTGGATAAGAGGGCGGGGATATTGATCCCCGCCCCGATTGTGCGTCTTACTGGTTGTCGCCCCATTTGCCGTAACGCTCGCGGAGGATCCTGTGGAGGATCTTGCCCGCGCCTGATCTCGGCATTTCTTCGTCGGGGATGATATAAATATTTTTCGGTACCTTGAAGCCTGCGATCTTGCCCTTGCAGTGTTCGGTGATCTCTTTCGGTGTCAGCTGTTTCCCTTCGTGAAGGACAACGACTGCCGTTACCTGTTCGCCCCATTTTTCGTGGGGTACGCCGATGACCGCAACGTCTTTTACAAATTCATGGGAACCTACGCAGTTCTCAACTTCCGACGGGAAAACATTCTCGCCGCCGGAGATGATCATGTTGGCTTTCCTGTCGACCAGGTAATAGTAACCTTCTTCGTCACGGTAGCCCATGTCGCCCGCGCTGAAATACTGGCCCTTCATTGCGTTCTTCGTCTTTTCCGGGTCTTTCCAGTATTCTTCGAAGATCATCGGGCTGCGGGAGTAGATCTCGCCGATCTGGTTCGGCTCGGTAATGAGCTTGCCGTCTTCGTCGTAGATCTGGAGAATGTCGGTCCCGATCGCCTCGCGGCCGATGGAGCCGAGTTTTTTCATCTGTTCTTCCGGTTTCAGGATCGTTACGCATCCCGCTTCCGTCGACCCGTATGCCTCGAAAAGCCGTGAGTTCGGGAACATTGCGAGGATGCCCTGCTTCGTGTCGCGCCGCGCCGGTGCCGAAGAGCACAGGAGCTTCTTGATCGCGTTCAGGTTGTATTTTGCCTTTACGTCGTCCGGGAGTGCCAGCATCATGATGTAGTGCGTCGGAACGAGGGAGGTAAATGTGATCCCGTGGTCCGAGAATGTCTTGATGAGGTTTTCCGGGTTGAATGAGACCATGTTGTAGCACATGACCGTGCCGCCGACCCATGTCACGACAAATGAGTAGAACAATGAGTTTACGTGGCAGCAGGGCATGACCAGCAGAATTGTGTCGTCGAAATTGAACTCATGATCATAGATCATGATGAAATACTGGGAGAAGAGGTTTGCGTGGCTCTTCATAACGCCCTTGGGCAGGCCGGTCGTTCCGCCGGTGTACATGATGACCCAGATGTCGTCCGGGGTGACTTCGACTTCCGGCTCGGCCGGACTTGCCTTTGCAAGCATCTGCTCGTAGTTGATGTAGCCGTCGTAGCTCGGGCTGTCAACGGCAAAGTTAATGTAATGCTCGACGGTCTTCAGGTTCTTTTTCATCCCGTTGACCTGTTCGATCCAGGGGAAATCCTTCCCGTCTGCAGGATCAGCACCGCTCTGCACGATAAAAGCCTTTGCTTCGCAGTGATTGATGATGTATTCCATCTCAACCGGCGCAAGCCGGAACATAAGGGGCACGCAGAGAAAGCCGCCCTTTGCCGCTGCGCCGTAGAAATCCATCCATTCCACGCAGTTGTAGGCGAGCACCGCAAAGCGGTCGCCTTTTTTCAGACCTAAATCGGCGAGGGCATTCGCAAGCCGACAGGTCCTGTCATTCCACTGCTTGAACGTAAATGCCTTGTACAGATCTTTTGCGCCAACTTTGTCCGGGTACTTAAATGCTTGAATCCTTAGAACATCCTTCGCTGTCATCCAGTGGCCGTTCTTCATGAGTGTGTTCCTCCTATCGAGTGTGAGTTAGTAGATGTACGGTTGTCCTAGGGATATCGATAGTTTATTCCACCAGCTCAAGCAAATGATGTACCTTCTGTGGCATTTTGTTTAACAAAACGTTATCAAGCAGGTTGATCATGCAGCCCGGGCAGGCGGTAACAACGATATCCGCGCCAGTCGCTTTTATTCCATCCATTTTCTTTAATGCTATCTTCTTCGTCAGGTCATAGTGATAGACGCTGAACGAGCCGCCCATGCCGCAGCACAGGTCGGCATTGGGCATTTCAACATATGTCAGGCCCTTGAGTGCTTTCAGTATCGCCCTCGGCTGGTCCTTTATGTTCTGGTACCTGATGAGGTGGCAGGGATCGTGCCACGTCGCGGTCTTGCCTTCGAATTCTTTTTTCAGCTTGAATTCCTCGGGCGGGACCTTCAGGATGTCGATGATGAATTCGGTGCTGTCCTTCACCTTCTTCTCGAACTCGGTATATCTTTTCTGCTGGTCCTCATTGTCGGGAAGGTATTTCTGGTAATCCTTGAGTGTCGAACTGCACGTGCCGCACCCGGTCACGATATAATCGACATCGAGGTCCTTGTACGCTTTAATGTTGAGGTCCGCGAGCATGCGGCCCGTCTCGAGATCACCGCTGAAATAGATAGCGGCGCCGCAGCAGTTCTGGTCCTCGGGAACGATAACCTCGCATCCGTGCTTCGTAAGAAAGTCAATTATCTTAAGACCGAGTTCCGGATAGACGAAGTCCATCGCACATCCCATAAAAAAACCAACTTTAAACTTTGCCTGCTGGCCATTCTGCGGCTTGTAGACCGGTTTCACCTGGTCGCGCAGGAACGTCTTTGACAATGACGGGAAATTCCTTTTGCCAAGCCCTTTCACGAAATCGGGGAGATGCTTGATCTTCCCTTCTGTAGTCGGCATCATCCACTGGAATTTCTGCATGAGACGGGCATATTTCCCGAATGCCTTCCTGTTGGCCATGACCTTCCGGAAAGCGAAATTCTTGATGGCACCGAGGCCTTTTTCCTTGACCATCTCGGCGCGCGCGGCGACGACAACGCGGTCGATCTGTGTTTTCGCCGGGCAGTTTGCAGCACAGCGTTTGCACAGGAGGCACTTGCCGATGATGTCGGCCATTTCAGGGGTCCATTCCTGTTTGCCTGCGAGCGCCTGTTTAACGAGATAGTTCTTCCCGCGGGCAACGGAGGTCTCCATTTTCTCTTCCTGGTACACCGGGCAGAAGAAGCTGCAGAACCCGCATTTCATGCACTGATTTGCGTACTGCTCTATTTTTTTAAGTTCTTTCAGGTCTTTCACTCTTAAACCCCCTTGTATAAACTACTCCCAGATCTTGCCCGGGTTCATGATGTTGTTCGGGTCGATAAGGGCCTTGATACCCTTCATCATGTTTATGACGGCGGGCTCGGTGACCTTTCTCATGAATTTCTGTTTCTCGAGGCCGACTCCATGTTCTCCGGAGAGCACTCCGCCAAACTCAACGGCGGCGCTTTCAATGATCTCATCCACTGCCTTTAAGGCGCGATCATAATGATCCTTATTGGCGGGGTCCGTCAGAACGGCCGGATGGAGGTTCCCGTCACCGGCGTGGCCGAGGACGACGATCTCGACATCGTATTTCTTTGCGATATCCCTGATCTTCCTGACGAAGGCGGGGATGTTTCCGCGCGGTACCGTAACGTCTTCCGCGAATACCTGTTTCGCTTTTCCGAAGACAGCGGCGAAACCGGCGCGGCGGGCCATCCAGTACTTGTTGGCTTCGTCCATGTTCGGTGCAATGCGGGCTTCTTTTGCGCCATATTTCTTTGTGATCTCCGCGATCTTCTCCGCTTCTTTCTCGACGACCTCAGCCATGCCGTCCACCTCGAACAGGAGGCACGCATCGGCATCCTTCGGGAGGCCGATCGGCATCATCTCTTCGATCCGGTTGATGACCCAGTTGTCGATCATTTCGATCTTACAGGGGATAACGCCGTTCTCGAGTACGCGGAACACGCCTTCGCCGGCGACCGAAACATCGTCATAAACAACGCAGAGCGTCTTTCTCGCCTGGGGCAGGGGGTTCAATTTCAATTCGGCCTTGGTGATGACTCCGAGCGTTCCCTCGCCGCTGATGAAGATATGAAGCAGGTCGTAACCGACGACATTCTTCAATGTTCTGCCGCCGAGGTGAATAACCTCGCCGTTCGCAAGGACAACTTCGACACCGAGGATATACTGTTTTGTAACACCGTATTTCACACCGGCAGGGCCGCCTGCGTTCTCAGATATGATACCGCCCATCGTCGCGCCGAGGAAGCTCTGGGGATCGGGCGGGAAGAAAAGGCCGTCTTTCATGAGCCTCAAGGTGAGGTCCTGGAGGACGACGCCCGGCTCGACCGTGGCGGTCAGGTTTTCCTTGTCGACTTTGAGTATCTTGTTGAACTTCGTCATGACCATAACAATGCCGCCATGCCAGGGAACCGATCCGCCGCTGACATTTGTGCCGCCGCCCCTCGGGGTGACCGGGATCTTTTCGGCATTGGCAATTTTCATAATGCGGGACACTTCATCAGTCGTCGTAGGAAACACAACGACATCGGGTTCGTGGATCCAGCTTGTCGTTCCGTCGTAGGAATAGGCTTTAAGAGCTTCAGGCGCTGTCAACACATTGTCTTTACCGACAATCTTCTGTAATTCGCTGATCACTGACTCTTTTAACATCCCTGGTACCCCCTGATTTTTGATATTGTTACTAATTTCACGTTCTTTTATATCGTGTTCAACCGCCCTTTGTCAATAGAAATCAAAAGCCCCAAAACCCCCTGATATCAAGTATTTCGCTCTTATTACAGGCTTGCGGCCGGCGCGGGAAAATGGTATTTAATCACATGTTTCGCATGCTGAACAAAGGGGCCGGGAGCAGCCGGACCATATTTCTCAAATCGGGTGCTTTATGAACGTTCTGGGAACGATAGCACCCATTTTTATCATCATAGCGTTCGGTTTTTTGCTGACCTACAAGCGGGTGCTGTCGGAGAGGTTCATATCGGAGGCAAACCGGTTTCTCTTTCAATTTCCCCTGCCTTTCCTCATTTTCATCGGGATCGTCAAAAGCGGGCTTGCAAGCACCGGGTGCCTCCCGATCGTCGCGGTGACCGCACCGTCCCTTGTAGTCGTGGGCTGTGCCCTCGTGATAGCAAAAATGGCCCGGTACAACGGGGCCAAACTGGGAAGCTTCGTCCAGTCAACTTTTCATGGAAATGTCACATATATCGGCCTCGCCGTGCTGTTCTACATGTTCGGCGAAGAGGGGCTTCAAAGGGGGAGCCTGCTTGCCGGCACCCTTATCCTCTTTAATAATGCACTCGCCATCACGATCCTCGCCCTTTCATCGGGCAGGCATCAGAGCCCTTTCAGGATCGCGGTGTCCATTCTTACAACACCGATCATCATGGCCACCTTCGCGGCGATCATCATAGTTTTACTGGACATTTCGCTGCCGGCCGTCATCATGAAAAGCGTGGAGACGGTGGCCAACATATCCCTTCCGCTGGCTCTTATAATAATAGGCGGCTCTATATCGCCCGCCATGCTCCGCACGACATTTCGCCCGGCGATCATCACGACCGTTCTCAAAATGCTCGTCCTTCCCGGGATCGCGTTCCTGTTCTACCGGATGTGCACCCCGGACATCACCCAGGCAATCCCCGCCATGGTCCTGCTTGCCACCCCGACCGCAATAACCGCATATATAATGGCCCGCGAGATGGGCGGCGATGCCGAGCTCGCATCCGGCTGCATCACGCTGTCGACGTTCGCCTCACCGGTGGTGTACTGGTTTTGGATGATGATGCTGTCATAACCATCCCCGTCATTCCGGCGAAAGCCGGAATCCAGTGTCTTTTGGCTTTTTCTTTCTTCTAAATGCATACCGGAATAATAAAAGGCAATAGTCCGGTCAAGGTAAGTGTTTCGATCCTATCTGCTTGAATGCCATTTAACTTTAATGAGTAATAAAAATAAAAGACACTGGGTCCCGGCTTTCGCCGGGATGACGGCGGGGAATGGTTACGGTTTGATTTCGTTGAGTTTTTCGATGACCGGCTCGAACCCTATCCGTTCGGCGTCGAGGGTTTCAATAACCACCTTGCCGGCATAGCCGAGGTCCTTGAGACCGCGCAGTATCCGTGCCATATCTATCAAGCCATCATTGAAGTCGTGATCATCCCGGGTGCCGTCGTTGTTGTGAAGATGAACATGAAAAAGATGGTCAATGCCCATCCTGCGGACATCGTCCAGGATCGAGCCTTCCGGGTCCGGGTCTTTTGCGGCCCGTTTCGAAATATAGGCGTGGCCGATATCGAGGGCGACGCCGATGCCGGGGGCCCGGGTACGGATATCGTCAAACTCGTCGAGCTGCTGGAAATAGAAGTAGGACATGAACACATTTTCGAGGGCGACCCTGACTCCCAAAGCCTGCGCCTCGTCGGCGACGCCCTTGAGTTCCACGAGGAACCGGTCGCGCAGCCCTGCGTCGAATTCCTTGAGTTTGCGAAAGAACGAATACCCGGGGTGGATCACGACCGGGTCCGCGCCGAGGCGCGCGCTGAGTTCAAGGCACGCTGAAACCCGTCCCCGCGACAGGCGGAGGATCTCATCGAGGTAACTTCCGAGGTTCGTTTCCAGGAAGGGGCCGTGCATCGAAAATTGGATCCCCTGATCACGGAGCGTTCCTACCTTTTCTATAAGCCTGTCGTCATAATGAAAGAGGTGCGGAGGTTCGTAGGAAAGCTCGATGGCCCTGAACCCGGACTCAAGGATACGATCAATGACCCCCGTCAGGCTGTCGTTCGTCAGGAAATATGTGGAAAAGCCGAAATTCATAGAAAAAGGGCTATAGGCGATAGGCGATAGGATCAAAAATTTCTTTTCCTATAGCCTCTTGCCTATTGCCTATAGCCTCGCAGCCTTTATTTCTTGAGCGCCTTTATTATGTCGTCCCGGATCTGCATGCTGTCCAGGGATGCTATCTTTATGAGGAGACCTTCTTTTTTATAGAAATCGATCAGGGGAGCGGTCTTTTCGTTGTAGGTCTCGAGCCGCTGCTTGATCGCTTCTTCTGTCTCATCCGCGCGCTGAACGGCCGGGGAGCCGCATTTGAAGCAGGTTCCGTCCGGTTTTGGCGGCTTGCTTTTAATGTTGTATATTTCCTGGCAGTCGGGGTTCGAGCATGTCCGCCTCGTGGTCAGCCTGTCGAGGATGACCTCCGTCGGGACGTCGAGGTTGATCGCAGCGTCGAGTTTCATCCCGATCTTCTCGAGGAGTTTTTTCAATGCCTCTGCCTGGGGGATCGTCCGCGGGAAACCATCGAGGAGAAAACCTTTCTGGCAGTCCGGCTCTTTCATCCGTACTTCCATGATGTCCATGATGAGGTCGTCGGGGACGAGTTCGCCGCGCTCCATATACCCTTTTGCCTTTTTGCCCAATTCCGAGCCTGCCTTAACGGCGTTGCGCAAAATGTCACCTGTCGAGATCTGTACTGAACCGTCAAATTCTGTCAGAGATTTCGCGACTGTGCCCTTGCCTGCTCCCGGTGCTCCCAATAATACGATACGCATGATTGATCCTCCTTTGCGTTATATATGATCGATTGCGAAATTTCCTGAGTCTACCAAAAAAATCCAAAAAAATCACCGACAAAAACATAACCGCCGCCTCTGGCGCCACTCTGTCGCGTTCTTGACATGTCCCGCACGGCGGGTCATAATTGTATCGCCGTGAAAAAATATACGATCCACCGCGATGTGTCGCCGGTCAAGACCACGATCGATTACGAACGCGAATTGAATGAGGAGCAGCGCAATGTTGTCCTCTCCGGTGACGGGCCGATCCTCGTCATCGCGGGGGCCGGCAGCGGCAAGACCCGGGTCGTCACCTACCGGGTCGCACGCCTGCTCGAGAGGGGCGTCCCACCCGGCGGGATCCTGCTCCTCACCTTCACGAACAAGGCGGCCCGGGAAATGCTCCATCGCGTTGAGCACCTCATCAAGATGGACACCCGGTACATATGGGGGGGGACATTTCACCACATCGGTAACCTTGTCCTGCGTCAGCATGCCGACCGGGTAGGCTATCACAGGAATTTCACGATACTCGACAACGAAGATGCGAAGGATGTCGTGGAGCTTGCGGTAAAGGAATCGGGCGTGAACACGAAGAACAGGATGTTCCCCAAGAGCGGCGTCCTCAAGGAACTGTTCAGCTACGCAGCGAACACGATGCAGACGATCGAGGAGGCGATCCGGGAACGCAATCCCTTCTTTTACGACCTCGTCGACGAGATGGCGTCGATCCACGCTATATACAACCGCAAGAAGCGGGAAACGAACGCGATGGACTTCGACGACCTTCTTGCCTGCTGGCACAGGATACTTGCTGAAGATACCGAGCTTTGCAAGCTCTACGCGATGACGTTCATGCATATCCTGGTCGACGAGTACCAGGACACGAACCGGATACAGTCGGAAATAATAGACTTCATGGGTTTTATCAACAGGAACGTGATGGTCGTCGGTGATGATGCGCAGAGCATTTATTCATTCCGCGGGGCCAATTTCCAGAACATCCTCGACTTCCCCAAAAAATATAAAGAGGCAAACATTTTCAAACTAGAAACAAACTACCGCAGCACCCCCGAGATACTGGACCTCGCGAATGATTCGATCTCATACAACATCAACCAGTTCGAGAAAAACCTCCACAGCATGAGGCAAAACGGCGTCATCCCGGTCGTCGCACCTTCGCGGGACGTGATCCAGCAGGCCGAGTTCGTGGCTCAAAGGATCCTGGAACTATCGGATGAAGGTATCCCGCTCGACAGGATCTCAGTCCTTTACCGCGCGCATTATCATTCGATGGAAGTCCAGATGGAACTGACCCGCCGGGGAATACCGTTCGATATCCGAAGCGGCCTGAGGTTCTTTGAACAGGCACACATCAAGGACGTCGTGTCGTTCCTGCGGGTCCTATCCAATCCTAACGATGAGATCTCATGGAGGCGGATGTTCCAGATATTCCCGCGTATCGGGAAAAAGACGGCGGACACTATTTATGCATACCTGAAAGAGAACGCCGATCCCTTCGAGCCTCTCATCTCCCGGAAGATCGCGGAAAAGTTCAAGAGCATCAGAAAAGAGAACATAGACGTTTGGGCAGACCTTTTTGCCGAGCTGAAAGGCCTGCAGAACAACGAGGCCCCCGGGGACATGATCTCGGCCGTCCTCAAGCACGGCTACATTGAATACCTGAAATTCACGTATCCCAATTACGAGGCCCGCCTCGAAGACGTAGGCCAGCTCATCAATTTCTCGACGAAATACGACTCCCTCGATGCATTCCTCAGCGAACTGTCCCTCATGAGCGGCTTGTCCGGTGAGGAGGTCGTAGCGGCAGGCGATTTCGACGAAGAGAGGGTCATCCTCAGCACGATCCACCAGGCAAAAGGCCTCGAGTGGCAGGTCGTCTTTATTATATGGTGTGCGGAAGGAAGGTTCCCCAACCCGAAGGCCGTCGAAGAAGGCGCGATCGAGGAAGAGAGGCGCCTTTTCTATGTAGCGTCAACGCGTGCCATGGACGAGCTCTACCTGTGTTATCCGATTCTCGCCTTTGACCGCCAGGCAGGCCACATCATCATGCGCCCGTCACGGTTTTTGGCGGAATTGAAAGGTTCGCTCTATGAGGAGTGGTCGATCGGCGAATACTGAAAAGACGGTTCAAGGTTTAAAGTTCAAGGTTCAAAGTTAAAAAAACAGCCCCCATCCACCAATCCAGCTTTGAACTTTGAACTTTGAACTGGAAAGTTTTTATCAACGTCAGTTGATAAAAACTTTCTTGTATTTCGGCATCTCTTCCAGCGCTTTCCCGCAGCCCATCGTAACGGATACAAGAGGGTCATCGGCTACTATGACGTTGATCCCGGTCTCGTTCTCGATCCTCTGGTCAAGGCCCTTGAGGAGTGCGCCGCCGCCGGTCAGCACCATGCCGGTCTCATTCAGATCGGAGACGAACTCGGCGGGAAGCTTCTCGAGGGCACGCCGGACCGAATCGAGTATCGCCGAGATCGGCTCCTCGATCGCTTCGCGCACCTCTTCCTTCGATATCTTGATGCTCCTCGGTATGCTCGTCAGGAGGTCTTTTCCGACAACGTTGATGAAATCACTCAGGGAGTCTATCGGGTAGGCCGAGGCCCCTTCTATCTTTATCTTTTCCGCGGCGATGACGCCTATGGCGAGCTGGTGCTTTTTCTGGAGGTACCGGACGATCGCCTCGTCAAGCTCATCGCCTGCCACCCGCAGGGATTCGCTGTATGCTACCGCCGAGAGGCTTATGATCGCCACTTCCGTCGTGCCGCCGCCGATATCGATGATCATGTTACCGCGGGGAAGCTCGATGGGCATTCCTGCGCCTATCGAGGCGGCCATTGGCTCCTCCATCAGGTACACGTCACGGATGCCGACCTGGAAGCACGCATCGATGACCGCTTTCTTCTCGACCTGCGTTATGCCCGACGGTACGCCGACAACCATCCTCGGCTTCGATATCTTCCGCTCGTTGCTCACAACCTTCAGGAAGTACTTGATCATGGCCTTCGCGACGTCGAAATCCGCGATGACGCCATCTTTCAGGGGGCGAATTGCGCTGATATTGGGCGGGGTGCGCCCGATATACTCCTTTGCCTCTTTCCCGACCGCGATGACCTTGCCCGTGTTATTATCGATAGCCACAACGGAGGGCTGATTGAGGACAATGCCCTCGCCCTTCATATAAATAAGGGTATTGGCCGTGCCAAGGT
Source organism: Syntrophorhabdaceae bacterium (assembly GCA_963666485.2). Taxonomy (GTDB): domain Bacteria; phylum Desulfobacterota; class Syntrophorhabdia; order Syntrophorhabdales; family Syntrophorhabdaceae; genus Delta-02. The sequence goes on from CAXXUO010000002.1 coordinate 526,635, forward strand.
CCATGGCAAGATGAGTGGAAAACATCCCGAATATATTTCTGAAGAACCCCATCCCCCTTTTCCTCCCTATTCGATGTATTTTCGTATCTTCTTTTCTTCTATCCTGTCAAACAGTTCCCACGGGTCAGGCGAATCATCGGGGTAGCTCACTGTGCCGAGCTCGATCACGCCCGCCCCCGGCGAAAGCCCCTCTTCTGCAAGGCTCTTGCCGATGGCGTGGTAAAGAAGCTTCATCATGTTCCGTGTCTCGTATGTCTCTCCACCTCGAAGCAAGACAAAGAACCGGCCGCCGTTCTTTCGGGCCACGAACGTTTTTCCGCCCGCGCAATAACGTATGACCTGGCATATTCTCCGCAGAAGTTCGTTGGTCCCGTCACAACCCATTTTCCGGTTATACAGGGCCATATTCCCGAGCTTAACACAAAGTATGGAAAATCTCTCTTTTTTCCTTGCCATCGATTCGACAACACCGAGAAAAACAGGAAACTGCACAGCGCCGGTCACCGGGTCAAAATCACGGATCCTGTCGAGGTGTTCCCGCATCCACTGCGCGGTAAAATACAATGAGAACAGGGATGAAACATTTCTCAGGGGCCCTATGGCGCTCTCCCTCAGCTTCATCTCGTTGAGCGAAATAAACCCCAGGACACCGAACGCGGTATCTTCCGTGATAAGGGGAAATCCGAAGAACTGGCGCGCCTTGAACGGTTCGTTCGGGAAGAGGACCGGCTTTTCCCTCAAGTACGCGCTGTCGTGCGGCAGAAGCAGTTCGTGCCCCCCTTCGAGAACAAGCGAGGCTATGGCGGAAGCCTGGCACTCTTTCTTGACGACATCGTCTTCCGGGATTCCCGCGACGTCCTGGACAACGAGCCGTCCTTTCCTTTCCGTCCCGATGAAGCAGAAAGAGCCCCCGGAGAGGCCGAGTATCTCGGACAGGACCTCCGGCGTCGAGACCCTGGATGTGTTGAGGGCGCTCAGGAGGTTCATTATCCTTCTTTCCGCAAAAAGCTCGTCGATCGTTTCCTCGGCGTGCTCGGCCCTCTCTTCTTTCTGTATCTCCTCGTGGATGAGCGACGCGAACGAGGCCAGTATCTTCTTTTCCTTGTCGGTGAAAACGTACTTCTTCTTGCTGTCCACAATGATCACGCCGTTCGTGTCCATCGGGTAACCCATGAAAGACTTGATGCCTTCATTCGCCCCGTAATAACCCAGCGCATCCTCGTCCTTATCGAAATTGGGGATGATAAGGGGCGCATTGTGCTTGATGACCCATCCCGGCAGGGTACTTTCTATAGGAACGGGCCGCCTCTGGTCGAAGCTCCGGGCGAACGTGACCGAGGATATGCAATTGAGCATATCTTTTTCACGTATATACAGGGCGACGGTAAATGCCTCGTAGATATTGAAGATAAGCTGCGAGAGTCTGTCGATCATTCTATAACCGAATTATGTCATTAGGGAACAACCGGTGTCAATTGATATCAACCGTATTCCTCGAACCCTGCCGAATAGGGTATCCCGAGTTTCTCAAGGGTCCGGCAGTAGCCGCACATACCCCCGCCTGACGGGTACCCGCACACGCCGCAATAACCGGCACCGGCATCGGTCTTCCGGGAGCTACCCTGCCCGGACCGCTGTTTCACCTCTTCAAGTTCCTTCAGGTATCCCTTGATGAACATGAGCTTCGTTCCCGGCGAGCCTTCCTCGATCTTCCCCAGGATGTTCTTGTACGTAATTGTCTTCGCACCTTTCGAAAAAGGGCATTCCTCGTAAATATAGTCAATGCCGGATATGATGGCATATGCCGCGACCTCACGCTCCGAGCACAGAAAGAACGGCTTTGCCTTGCGCGACAGGTGGCCTTCGTCCTCGTCGAGGGATATATCCTTCTTCCACAAGTATTCCTTTTTCCAGTAAAGGACATTCCCGAACAGGGCGGCGGCCTCGTCGTCGAGATTGTGCCCGGTCAGCAAAAGGTTGTACCCTTTTTCCATGCAGATCTTGTTCATGACATATCGCTTGATCATGCCGCATGCCGAACATGGCGCCCTGCGCAGCACCTTTGCAACCTCTGCAATGTCCCGCTCAAAGACCCGGGGAACGTGAAATATGTGGACCTTCCTGCCGATCGTGTCCGCAACGGCCTTGATCTTCGCGAGTGACGTCAGTGAATAGTCGCCGATGCCAAGGTTGACGTAAACGCCGTCGGCTGCGATGCCCATCCTGTGCAGCAGCACCCACAGTGAGAGTGAGTCCTTTCCTCCGGACACGGCGACGACGGGACGATCGCCTTCCCGGATAAGTCCATACCGCCTTATCGTTGTCTGTACTCTTTTTTCAAAAAAGATGAGGAAGTGTGTATCGCAGAACGCTGTCTTATGCGACCTTAAGGCTACGCTCGCGGTCTCGCCGCAGACCCGGCATTTCATCCGCCCGAAACAACCCGTATGACGCGTACATTGTCGCCGGCCCGAAGGCGATGATCTTCCGTGACGAGCCTGTTGTTGGCGACGACGAGGTGCCCTTCTTTACTAATGGATAGTTCCTCGAGCAACCGCGACACGAGCATCGGCTTTTCAAACGTGTATTCCCTGCCGTCCCAATTGACATTCATGGGTATTTCTTTAGCATATGGACATGATGAAGTCAAAGGGCGGCGTACGGCTGACGGCGTACGGCTGACGGAAAAAACAGAATAACTTCGATCGATGGACTGTAGGCGACAGGAAAGTACTCGTTGCCCCGGTATTGTTTTGTGTATTGGTCCCGATCATACAGGACAGTCAGTCCCTCCTTGGTCGAACCTTCATGCAGTTTCTTTAGCCTTCCTTGCGCCTTTCGCCGTACGCCGTTAGCCGTTAGCCGTACGCCTTGCTTTTCCCATTTTCATGCTTATATTTCTAGCAGATTTTCGGATGTACATTGTTTGACACGAAGAAAACAATTTAAGACGAAGCTTTAAGAGGTGCATAGAATGAATTGGGAAAAACTGACGATCAAGGCCCAGGAAGCGATGCAGGAAGCTCAGAAAAGAGCGGAATCGATGGGCCACCAGAGCATAGAGAACGAGCATCTTCTTCTCGCGCTCATTTCCCAGAAGGAAGGGATCATACGCCCTATCCTCGAAAAACTCGGCGCAAAGGCAGACATCATTGCCCGGGACCTGGAGCGCGAACTCAAGAAAGTCCCCCGCGTCGAGGGGGGGCTGGGGCAGACATACATTTCGCCGCGCTTAAAGCAGACACTCGACACGGCCTCCACGGAGGCGGAAAGACTCAAGGATGAATTTGTCAGTACCGAACACATGCTGATCGGCGTAGCCGACTCCAAGGATTCTCCTGCGGCCGCGATATTGCGCGCGTATGGAGTTACCAAGGATAGTATCTACACAGTCATGAAGGACCTTCGTGGCACCCAGCGTGTCACCGACCAGGCGCCGGAAGAAAAATACCAGGCCCTGCAGAGATATTGCCGCGACCTTACCGAAGAGGCGCGCAAGGGTAAACTCGACCCTGTGATCGGCCGGGACGAAGAGGTACGCAGGGTCATGCAGGTCCTGTCCCGCCGGACCAAGAACAACCCGGTCATTATCGGCGAACCGGGGGTCGGGAAGACTGCCATAGTCGAAGGGCTCGCACAGCGCATCATATCGGGGGACATACCCGAGACCCTTAAGAATAAAAGGGTCCTTTCCCTCGATCTGGGGTCGCTTCTTGCCGGGGCAAAATATCGCGGCGAATTTGAGGACAGGTTAAAAGCCGTTCTCAAGGAAATAGATGAGGCGTCGGGAACGGTCATCCTCTTTATCGATGAGTTGCATACGATCGTGGGCGCCGGCGGTGCGCAGGGGGCGGTAGACGCCTCAAACATGCTGAAGCCCGCCCTCGCTCGCGGCGAATTGCGGTGCATCGGCGCCACGACGCTTGATGAATATCGTAAATATATAGAAAAGGATGCGGCTCTCGAGCGGCGTTTCCAGCCGGTATATGTGGGCGAGCCGTCCGTCGAGGAAACGATCGCCATCCTGCGGGGTTTGAAGGAAAAATACGAGCTGCATCACGGGGTAAGGATCAATGACCCGGCGATCATCGCCGCTGCCACGCTGTCGCACCGCTACATAACAGACCGCTTCCTCCCGGACAAAGCGATAGACCTCGTCGACGAGGCTTCGTCGAGGCTTCGTATGGAGATAGACAGCGTACCCACGGAGATAGACGAGATCGACCGCAAGATAATACAGGCCCAGATCGAAATGGAAGCGCTCAAGAAAGAAAAAGACCCTGCGTCAAAGGAGCGCCGGAAGAAGATACAGAACGAGCTCTCTGCCCTCAAATCTGAAGTGACGGAAAAAAGGAAGCACTGGGAGAAGGAAAAATCCCTCATCACGGGAATCTCGGAAACGAAGGAAAAGATCGAACAGGCCCGCAGCCACGCGGACGAACTGGAACGCAAGGGTGATTTCGGGCGGGTCGCCGAGATCCGCTACGGGACGATCTCCGCCCTCGAACAGGAGCTGAAAAAGAAGAACGATGAGCTTGCGGCAGCCCAGAAGGGCAAGAAGATGCTTAAAGAAGAGGTCGATGAAGAGGATATCGCCCGTGTGGTGTCCAAATGGACGGGCATCCCCGTATCCAAGATGCTCCAGGGGGAAATGGACAAGCTCGTCCGCATGGAGGAGAACATCCACCGCCGGGTCGTAGGGCAGGACGAGGCCATCGAAGCGGTCGCCAACACCATACGGCGGGCGCGGGCGGGCCTCCAGGACCCGAACAGGCCGCTCGGGTCGTTTCTTTTCCTGGGGCCGACCGGCGTCGGAAAAACAGAGCTTGCCCGGGCACTGGCGGAATTCCTGTTCGACGATGAACAGGCGATCGTCCGGATCGACATGAGCGAATTCATGGAAAAACACTCCGTGTCACGACTGATCGGCGCACCTCCCGGGTACGTGGGATACGAAGAAGGAGGATACCTCACCGAGGCAATACGCAGGCGTCCCTACTCCATCATACTGCTCGACGAGGTTGAAAAGGCGCACCCCGACGTGTTCAACGTCCTTCTCCAGGTGCTCGATGACGGGCGCCTGACCGATGGCCAGGGACGCACCGTGGATTTCAAGAACTCCGTCATCATAATGACCTCGAACATCGGGAGCCAGTGGATAACCGACCTCACCGAGCGTGATTATGAAGAGATGAAGCGACGCGTCGGTGACGCGGTAAAAGCCCATTTCAAGCCCGAGTTCATTAACCGGATAGACGATATCATTATATTCAGAGGACTCACGGTCGAGAATATCAAGGCGATCGTAAAGCTTCAGCTCGACCTCATGGCAAAAAGGGCCCAGGACCGCAACATTACCCTCCTGTTCACCGACGGTCTCAGGGAGATGATAGCGAAAGAAGGATACGACCCCGCTTACGGGGCACGACCTCTCAAGCGCCTGATACAGAAGAAGATCCAGGACGCATTGGCCCTGATGATACTTAAGGGTGAAGTGAAAGACGGGGATACGGTAACGGTGGACGCGGATGCGGCGGGCAATGTGACGTTTGGACGGTAAGGCTAACGGCTAACGGCTAACGGCTAACGGCTAACGGCTAACGGCTAACGGCTAACGGCTAACGGCTAACGGCTAACGGCTAACGGCTAACGGCTAACGGCTAACGGCTAACGGCTAACGGCTAACGGCTAACGGCTAACGGCTAACGGCTAACGGCTAACGGCTAACGGCTAACGGCTAACGGCTAACGGCTAACGGCTAACGGCTAACGGCTAACGGCTAACGGCTAACAAAGAATAGCGAAGATAGAAGAAAAGGCAAGCGGAAAGCTTGCCTTTTTAATTTTTGTTTGGGTTGATGGATTTTTTATATCTCGGATTCTTTCGTTTCTGTTAGCCTTTCGCCGTTCACTTTCACGTCTTTTTTTCCGTTAGCCGTTAGCCGTTAGCCGTACGCCGTTTTTTTCATCTTGACCTTTTTCCCCCCAGTTGTTATATATGGAGTGCTGTAGGCGCTTAGCTCAGTGGGAGAGCGCTTCCCTGACGCGGAAGAGGTCAAGGGTTCAATACCCTTAGCGCCTACCATTTTTTTATATGTCTGTTCGCACTATCGGCGAATATGAGATTAACAAAAGTTAATTCCCATACTTTCAATAACAAACAGAACTTATTGGTACGGATTTCCAAGAGCAAGCCGGACCTCTATTTCGGGGCCTTGCCTGTGATGACGCGCCGGGTTTTTTTCTGTATTGTCCTGACCCTTATCCTGCTTCCCCTGATCGCTTTCGCGCAGACTGCGGTGCAGCCGAAGCAGTCTGCCGCATCAAATACCGCGCCAGCTGCCACTCAGACACCGGCCACCGCCCCGACGTCGGGCACGGCGCAGCAATTGGGCAACAGTCCCCCGGCTACCTCCCCTCAACAGCCGCCCACTAACATCAAAGAGGCCGGTCTCGCAGCACCCGTTCCTGCCGGCAATGCCGCACAGGGAGATGTCCCTCAAGCTGTAAATACGCCACCCGCAGCCGAGGCGAGCCCCATACAGTTCAAGCTGAGCACCGACGGGACCGTCGCGACCATTCTCTTTGACAAAGACAGCATTGACGCGATGAAAACCGTTATTGCCCAGCTCGAACAGAACGGGGTCCTGGGCAAGGTCAAGGGGATCGTTTATTCCGCTGCCGGAATCACCCCGATGCTCGTCCTGATAGGGGAAAAAGATGAACTCGCCCAGAAGCTGGCGATAGTCCGGCAGTTCATACCGGACCAGAGCCAGGCACACATGGTGGTAATATCGGCAAGCCTGCGCGAGCTGCAGGACGAGGACGCTTATTATGTTGGTCTTAACCTGAGCCCGGATATCCTGGGGATAACGCTCGGCGGTACCGGTGCGAGTGCGACCTTTCAGAATTATGATCCCGGCGGAGAGAATCTTAAGACCCAGTATCAGACGAATATCTCTGCGCAGTTTCCATCTAATTTTACCTTTTCCAGGATCGCCCAATTTCAGGAGGCCTACAACAGGGGCAAGGTCCTTGTGGCCAGCGAGGTTTATACCCGCAACGGGACGAAAGCTCTCCTGACAAATATCCAGTCTATCCCGATCTTCACCGTCGACACCAATAAGAATATCTCCACACAGTATCAGAACCTGGAAACAAGCGTCGACGTGATACCGACCACGATAGATTATAATAGGGAAAACCCGGAGGATAGTCAGGTAAGAGTGGATGCCCTGGTCAAGATCAGCGTCGTAACAGGGACCCAGTCATATTCAACCTCCTCCGCGCCATCGTACGCGACGAAAACATTCGCCACGACCCGCGTACTCAAAGCGAACAATGAGCGGTACATAGTAGGGACATTTGTCAATGATGCCACATACAAAGCACAGCAAGGCATACCTTTTCTCTCGAAAATACCGCTCCTGAAATATCTCTTTTCCCAGGAAACAAACGATGCGCAGCGCAAAATAGCTATTCTCACGCTTGCCGTCAGGCTTGTCCCGATGAGCGTCAAGGACCTCACGATACAGGTGGACAGGATCGACCCACTGGAGGAACTCTATAAACGAAAGGGTACTAAGCCGGGAGAAAGATAATCCTCCCGTTGCAATTCCAGGTTTCTCGCCGGGCCGCTTCGTTCCCATGCGCATACGCCAAAGCCTTTTTGGGATGCAACCCTTAAACCCCGTTTTCCCCAATCTTTTTAACTATAAGAATTGACAAGAGAAACTGAAAAATGGTAATAATATCTTTCTGTTCAGACATTGTTTCTCAGGTTTGAAATTAGCAGTTAAAGCAGTTCTAAGGATCGTATAATGGACGAAAACCTCGATATGATACGGCACAGCACGTCTCACCTCATGGCGCAGGCGGTGCGGGACCTCTTTCCCGGGGTCAAGGTCGCCATAGGGCCTTCCATTGAAACCGGATTTTATTATGATTTTGACTATGACCCGGGGTTTACGGATGAAGACCTGGCGAAGATAGAAAAACGCATGGGCGAGCTTACCGAGATGAATATCCCGATCGAACGCAGGATAATCAAGCGGCAGGACGCCATCAGGATGTTCGCCGAGATGGGCGAACCCTATAAGGTCGAACTTCTCGAGGCCCTCTCTGACGACGAAGTGAGCATCTACACGCAGGGCAATTTCACTGACCTCTGCCGGGGGCCCCACCTCGAGTCGACGGGGAAGATCAAGGCGTTCAAGCTTTTGAGCCTTGCGGGGGCATACTGGAGGGGCGACGAGCACAACAAGATGCTCACCCGTATCTACGGAACGGCATTTGCCGACCGGAAGGCGCTCAAGGAATACCTAACATTCCTCGAGGAAGTTAAGAAAAGGGACCACAGGCGGCTCGGGAAAGACCTCGATCTTTTCAGCATATCCGACGAGGTCGGGGCCGGATTGGTCATCTACCACCCGAAGGGCGCCCTGCTCCGCTGGCTTCTCGAAGATTTCGAGCGCAGGGAACACCTCAAGCGCGGTTACGATTTTGTCGTCGGACCCCACATCCTGAAGCTCGACATGTGGAAAAAGTCCGGCCATTTCGAAAATTACCGCGAAAATATGTACTTCACGAAGGTCGACGAGGTCGAGTACGGCATCAAGCCGATGAACTGCCTGTCGCACATCATGGTTTACAAGTCCCAGGTGAGGAGCTATCGCGAGCTGCCCCTGCGGTACTTCGAACTGGGGACCGTCTGCCGGCATGAAAAATCCGGGGTCCTTCACGGGCTCATGCGGGTCCGGGAATTCACCCAGGACGATGCCCATATATTCCTGCGCCCCGACCAGCTCCATGACGAGATCCTTGCGATCATCCGGTTCGTTCAGGACGTTATGGACATCTTCGGCTTCAAGTTCGAAATGGAGATAAGCACCCGGCCGTCCAAGTCCATCGGGAGTGACGAGGATTGGGAAAGGGCCGAAAAAGCCCTGAAAGAGGTCCTTGACAGCCAGGGCCTGCCGTATGACCTGAATGAAGGTGACGGAGCATTCTATGGACCGAAGATAGACATCAAGCTCAAGGACGCGCTGGGAAGGAAGTGGCAATGTGCGACCATCCAGTGCGACTTTGCGCTTCCCGAACGCTTTGACCTCCATTACACCGATTCCGACGGCCTCAGAAAAAGGCCTGTTATGCTCCACCGGGTTGTCCTCGGGGCGCTCGAGAGGTTCATGGGGGTCCTGATAGAGCACTATGCGGGAAAGTTCCCCGTCTGGCTGGCACCCGTCCAGGTCGTTGTCATGAACATCACCGATGACCAGGCCGCATATGTCCGGTCAGTGTCCGATGCATTGAAAAGGGAAGAAATCAGGGTCGAAACGGACCTGAGAAATGAAAAACTTGGTTTAAAAATCCGCGAAAGTGTGGTAAAGAAAATCCCCTATATGGTGATCGCGGGCAAGAATGAGGTGGAGAGCAACACCCTCACCGTTCGCGTGCGCGATGGCGGTGAGCTGAAAGATATCAGTCTCGAAGATTTTATTGGGCGGGTTAAGGATGAAATTTCAAACAGGAGGTGAGCCTTATAGCAGGTAATAAAGATTTCAAAGACATCAACGTCAATGAAAAGATCCGCGTCCGCGAGGTGCGTCTTATCGACGAAAACGGGGAACAGCTGGGCATTGTTCCGACAGTGGACGCCTTAAGGATGGCGCGGGAAAAGGAGCTCGATCTTGTAGAGGTTTCGGGTAAATCGGCCCCTCCTGTCTGCAAGATCATGGATTACGGGAAGTACAAATACCAGCTGGCAAAAAAAGCCCAGGAAGCCAAAAAGAAACAGACCGTGATCCAGATAAAGGAAATGAAGATCGGGCTCAAGATCGAGGAGCATGATTTTCAGTTCAAGATGAAGCACCTGAGGGAATTTCTCGAAGAGGGCCATAAGCTGAAGATCATCATCATGTTCCGCGGAAGGGAGATCCTCCACGTTGACATGGGAGAGAAGCTCGCTCAAAAAGTTGTGGACTCATTGAAAGATGTAGGGGAACTCGAACAAAGGTCCAGGTTTGACGGCAGAAACATAGTTATGATTTTTGCCCCCCTTTAATAGAAGGAGGATAGATAAATGCCTAAAGTAAAAACCCATAGGGGGCTGGCGAAGCGCGTAAAGGTCACCGCGGGCGGCAAGATAAAACGCGGCAAGGCCTATCATAGCCACCTGCTTTCATGTAAGACGCCGAAGATGAAACGCCGGCTTTCAAAGGCCGATACCGTGAATTCGGCAGACGCAAAGAGACTCAAGTCGTTAATACCGTATTTATAAAGAGAGGTACAGTACCATGCCAAGGGCAAAAAGAGGATTCAAGGCGAGACAGAGAAGGAAGAAAATATTCAAGCTTGCAAGGGGCATGACGCAGCGCAGGAAGAATGTATACAGCGTCGCGAAGAGAGCCGTCTTCAAGGCCCTCAAGTATGCTTATATAGGGCGCAAGGAACGCAAGCGCGATTTCAGGTCACTGTGGATAGTCCGCATCAATGCCGCATGCCGTTCCTACGGTATACCCTACAACCGTTTCATCAACGGGCTGAAAGTGGCCAACATAGCCCTCAACAGGAAATCCCTCGCCGATATGGCCGTCAACGATCCCGCCGGGTTCGAGCAGGTTGTCGCAAAGGTGAAGGCCGCCGTAACGCACTAGGGTGACGCTTGGATATTAGCGGACTTAAAGAAAAGATCGAAAGCGAAATATCCCGGATAGCAAATGCTGATGATGTCAAACAGGTCAAGGTGTCCGTCCTCGGCAGGAAGGGGATCATTGCCGAGTACCTGGACAAGCTCAAAACCCTTGATAAAGACAAGCGCCGCGACGCAGGCAAAGCGATCAATGACGTAAAATCCTGGGCCGACCAGAGGCTCGGCGAACTGGAGAAACAGTTCGAAGAGATCGAGAGAGGCAAACGGGAGGCCGCCACCCGGATCGATATAACGATGCCGGGCTCTGCACCGCTTTTCGGCAAAAAGCATCCGATCACACTGACCCTCGAAGAGATAATCAGGATCTTCTCGTCGCTCGGGTTTTCCGTTGCAGAGGGGCCTGATATCGAGACGGAGCATTATAATTTCGAGGCCCTCAATATCCCTTCGGACCATCCGGCAAGGGATATGCAGGACACATTCTATATAAATCCCGGTGTAGTCCTGAGGACCCATACATCGCCCGTTCAGATACGGACAATGGAGTCACAACTTCCACCGGTCAAGATCATCGCCCCGGGGTGCGTGTACCGGTGCGACAACGACATCTCGCACACCCCCATGTTTCACCAGGTCGAGGGACTGATGGTCGATAAGAACGTCCGGTTTTCGGACCTGAAGGGTATATTGAGCATCTTCATACATGAAATGTTCGGGCCTGATACGCCGCTGAGGTTCCGTCCGAGCTATTTTCCGTTCACCGAGCCCTCGGCCGAGGTCGATATCGGCTGCGTGATATGCCGCGGCGAAGGCTGCCGGGTCTGCAAGGACACCGGCTGGCTCGAGATACTGGGGTCCGGCATGGTACATCCCCAGGTTTTCCGGAATGTCGGGTACGACCAGGAAGAGATCACCGGTTTTGCCTTCGGCATGGGCGTCGAACGCATCGCCATGATCAAATTCGGAATAGACGACATCCGCCAGTTCTACTACAACGATGTCAGGTTTCTCGCTCAGTTCTGAGGTGTGATGATTGAAGGTACCAGTTGAATGGCTGAATGAATTTGTTGTCATTGACGTTGACATAGACGACCTCGCAAAAAGCCTGACGATGCGCGGGCTCGAGGTAGAAGGCGTCGAAAAGATAACGCCCGGTTTCACGGGTGTCGTGGCGGCAACCGTAACGAAGATAGAACCCCACCCGAATGCGGACAACCTGTCGCTCTGTTCCGTAAGTACAGGCAAAGAAGATCTTGCGATCGTTTGCGGGGCGCCAAACGTCTCTGTCAATGCCCGGGTCCCGCTTGCAATGGTTGGCGCCGAGCTTGGCAGCGATTTTAAGGTCACCAAACGCGCCGTGCGCGGGATCGAATCATACGGAATGCTCTGTTCGGAAAAGGAGCTCGGCATATCGGACGACCACACCGGGATCTTCATCCTTCCCGACGAGATAACTCCGGGAACGGATCTTTCCCGATCACCCATAGCACACGATACCGTGCTCGACATCAGCGTTCCGCCCAACAGGGGCGATTGCCTGAGCGTCCTCGGTATCGCTCGCGAAGTAGCAAGTGCATTGCGTCAGAAGGCAAAACTCCCCGTTTTCACTCTGACCGCCGGGACCGATGAAAGGGTCGAAGACCTAGCGCAGCTCACAATTCAGGACCTCGCCGCATGCCCGCGGTACATCCTGAAATTAATACGGGGTATTTCCATCCGCCAGTCTCCCTTCTGGATGCGCCGCAGGCTGACCCGGTGCGGCATGAGGCCGATCAATAATATCGTCGACATAACCAACTATGTCATGCTCGAACTTGGCCAGCCCCTTCATGCCTTCGATTTCGACCGGCTGTCTGAATCGAGGATCGACGTCAGGGTCGCCCGTGAACGCATGACCTTCAGGACGCTCGACAGCATCGACAGGCCGCTCGAGCAGGGTGACATCCTCATTTGCGACGGCTCGGGCCCGGTTGCCATTGCGGGTATCATGGGCGGGGAAAATTCCGAGATCACTGCTTCGACAACGAACATGGCGCTCGAAAGCGCCTATTTCAACCCCTTCTCGATACGGGCGACGGCCCGGCGCCTCGGCATACGCTCCGAGGCCTCTTTGAGGTTCGAGAAAGGCATAGACATCGATAATGTCGGATATGCCGCCGACAGGGCGATGTTCCTGATGCATGAGCTCGGCGGCGGAACCGTGTTTAGCGGACAGCGCGAGATATTCGAAAAGAAAGAGCCGCGTTCCATTTACATTACATACAGCAATATCAACGGTCTTCTCGGGACTCACATCAGCCATGAAGCGGTCATGCGTTCCTTAAGGTCCATCGACCTGCATGTCATGAAAGAGGATGAGAACGGGTTCACCATATCCATCCCGAATTTCAGGCACGATATTGGCGAAGCCGCAGACATTATCGAGGAGATCTCCCGTGTTCACGGCTTTGAGCATATCCCGGACACCAGCCCGGTAACCGTCCTCAAGCCGCAAAAGCTTACGAACAGGGAACGTTCTACCGCCATCGTCCGGGAATACTGCCTGGGAACCGGTTTTTTTGAGATCATCAACTTCTCATTCTTCTCTACCAGGGACATCGAGCTTTTCCGCATACCCGAAAACGACGAACGCAGCCGCTGTGTGCCCATCATGAACCCCATTTCGCGCGATTGGGGGGTCATGCGCACGATGATGATGCCGGCGGTCTTGAAGAGTTTCGCGTACAACATCAACCGCGGCTCGAAAAACCTGCGATTCTTCGAAAAAGGAAAGGTATTTTACCTTGACGGGCCCCGCAATATACGGGAAGAGACCATCCTCTGTTTCGCGTTGACCGGAAGGGAGAAGGAATATTTTTGGAAAGAGAAATACCCGGAGTATGATTTCTTCGATATGAAAGGGGTCGTAGAAGGTCTGCTGGAGCGGCTTGGCGCAAACTGCGAGTTCGCCCCAACCGCTGAACCCTTCCTTGACCAGGGTTGTTCCGCTGACGTCATGATCGATGGCGTCAAGGCCGGCTGGATAGGCTCGATCCGGGACGACATCGTGAAAGTCTATGAAATTGAACAAACTATTTATTGCGCTGAGTTACGATTTGATATAATCTTACAAAAAGGGAACCTTACACTTCAGTACAAGCCGATACCCCGTTTTCCGCAGGCGACCCGGGATTTTTCGTTCTTCGTGGACGACTCCGTGCCGATAGCCGCGCTTGTAAAGAAGATAAAGGGTATCTCACCCCTTATAGTTTCCGTCGGGATATTCGATATGTTCCGAAAGGAGAAGCGAAGTGTATCCATACGGGTTGTATTCCAGTCATATGAAGAAACTCTCACCGACGAGCGCGTCAATTCCCTGCAGGAAAAGATCATCGGCGAGATGACAAATATTGATGGAATTTCGTTAAGGGCATAAGGAGGAGGAATGACGAAAATAGATATCGTGACCGATCTTTACGAAAAGCTCGGATTTTCCAAACGGGAGTGCGCGCATATCGTCGACCGGTTCTTTGAAATCATAAAAGACACTCTTGCAACGGACGAGAACGTCAAGATCTCCGGTTTCGGCAACTTTTTCGTGCGCAAGAAAAAAGCGCGCCGGGGCAGGAACCCGCAGACGGGTGAAGAGATCAAGATAACGGAACGCAAGGTATTGAGCTTCAGGTTAAGCCAGGTACTAAAGGATGAAATAAACAACAGCAGGGCGGAATGAACGGAAGAGAAATTCCCGACCGGGTCTTTTACCGTATCAAGGAAGTCTGTACCCTGACAGGGCTCAAGCCCCACGTCCTGAGGTACTGGGAGCAGGAATTCAAGGACATCAAACCCGTCAAGAGCCCGACCGGGCAGAGGCTGTACAAGAAAAAAGATCTCGAGATCATCTTTACGATCAAGAAGCTCCTGCACGAAAAACGGTTCACGATAGATGGAGCAAAACAATATCTCGCCAACCACAAACGTATTCTCAATGAGATCCGCGAGGAACTTACGGAATTAGTAGCAATGCTGAAACAAGAGGAGAAAGAAAAGAAATGAAAAATGTTATTATCGCTTTAGTGTTGGCCGCCCTGGTAGTTTCCTGTACACCCGGGCCCACTTATTATGCCAAGAGCGAATCCGACAGCATCAAAAAGAACTACAACGACAAGCATGTCCAAAGCCTGTACCAGTCAAACTCGAGCCTTTTTAAGGAAATATACAACCGGTATAACTCTGCCAATGTCGGCGTCTACCAGGACGGGATCGGGATAACCACCCTTCAGGACTATGACAATACGACCCTCCACTATTTAATGGTCTACGTACGTCCCAAAGACGCGTCATTCGACATGAACACGACGAAACCCGAACAAAGGATTGCGGCGATTTTGAAGAATTTCGTCCCAAAATATATAAAAATGCTCAATTCCCGGGACCTCGACAAGGATGATATCGAAGGTCTCGCCTTCGGTGTTTACTGGGCAGCCAGGGACCATTCCCAGTGCGATACATATGGCGGCCACGTCGAATACCTCTATATCTTCTTCCCGAAGAACGCCGCTCAGGCATACCTGAATGGCAATTTGAGCCTCGCGGAAGCGATCGACCAGTCCGAGGTCATGTCGAGCACCGATCTCAAGCCGGCACAGGCCATCCGGCCCGTCTTCTAGGCGGATCATTACGAAAAACGAGCGCCGCAGCTAAAAGCTGCGGCGTTTTTTTTGCGTCTTCTTTAAAACGGCCCCGAAAGACAAACAGACTTACTGGAACCATCCGCCTTTTTGAATGAGGTTCTTCACCGTCATCTCGGGAAAAGGCGCCGGTATGAACGAAAGCACAAATACGGCGAGCACGATGACCGCCAGTTTCTTCCGTCTTCCGTCAAGCGACGTTTCATCATCGAGGGGACCGGGATGATTCCGGCCGAAGATCATGAGGAGCACAACGAGCATAAACCAGCCAATATTGTGGAATATCGCAAGAAGGCCAAGGCCCGCGATGACCCCGTAAAAGACCCACTTGCTCCGGCGGCCGAACACGGCGTACACGACATGCCCCCCGTCAAGCTGACCCACGGGAAGAAGGTTGAGCGATGTCACAAAAAGCCCGACCCAGCCGGCATATGCAAGAGGATGCAGCATAAGTTCGTGCCCGTCCGGTATCCGGCCTATGAGCCAGGCCTCGAGTACCTTGAAAAGAAGGGGTTCCCCGAGCTCCATGTATGACGCCGCCGGGACACCTGCGACCGTTGTGACCGTAGATAGGCTTATTCCTGCTATGATAAACGGGACTGCAGCGATAAAACCGGCCAGGGGCCCGGCTATGCCGATATCGAAAAGGGCTTTTCTGTCCGTTATTATCCCTTTCATCTTGATCAGGGCGCCGAACGTGCCGAAGGGCGGCAGCGGCAGAGGTATAAAGAAAGGAAGTGTGCTCGGGATCCGGTGGCGACGCGCCATCACGTAGTGTCCCATTTCGTGGCACAGGAGTATTGTCATGATGGCGGCACTGTAAACGTAGCCGCCCACAAAGATAGTTGACGCTATCGTAACGACAAATAACAGGATGTGCAGATAGATCATCTAGACCTTGAGCAGGCCGTACTCCATGAGGACCCGGTCATGTTTTGTTCCCGACTTTATTTTTACGTCCAGCGAACATAAGAACTCGTAAAAATCTATCAGGCTCTTCCTCGGCAGTTTGCGCGCCGTGGTGAAAAGCTTGTATGCATAATACGGGTGCTGGAACGGCAAATAACGTTTTTTGCCAGATGTGTCGATCTCGATCTCTTCTTTCCATTGTTTGAAGGCCGAAGCAAAAGGCGGATACGCCCGGGCATCCGGAATATGCGGCTCGAGGTCCTTCGCCTGGATCAAAAGACGCATCTGGTTTACAAGATAGCTGTGTATCGCGAGGATGTGCTGTCCATTCTCCACCAACCCTTCGAAGATGGCAAGGACCTCTTTCTTGTCCATCCGGGAGAATGCGTCAAACAGCACCATTAAAGTGTCTTCATGGGTCTCGGTGACAACGGTCTGAATATCCTTCGAATCGATCGTAGGTCTGTCGCCCACATATGCGATGAGCTTCAAGACCTCCTGGTCCAATATCGATTCGTCGCGGATCCTCGATGTCAGCAGCGTAAATGCCTTGTCGGTCATTTTCTTGCCGTTGCGCTTGATGGCTGTACGCACCCTCTCCTTGATCCTCTTTTCCCTGTCTTTTTCCAGGATAACAGGGTTCATCTCAAGGATGTCGCAAACGCCAGGCGATTCTTTTGTCAGGTAAACGATCAGCCCCGCCCGGTCTTTCAGGGCATCGAGGTTCGGCTTCAGTGCCTTCACATCAGCAACGTCCGGGTCTATGACGACTATCACGAGGTTCTCGGCGAGAAAAAGATTCGAGGCTTTCTCGATAACAACCTGCCGTAAGTCTTTCCCCTGGGCGATGGCAATTGCGGGGTGCTCATGAAAACGGCCGGCAAGGACATGGATATCCTCGATAATGTTCTCTTTGGCCCCCAGGGCAAGCAGCATTGTCTTCATGCACGGTTAGGATATCATCGGCAGGCTTTGTTTTCAACCCGGAGAAAGAACCGGTTATCCTGAAACAGGCGACAAGTACGGCTTGTAATCTAAAATAATTAATATTTTACTTGAAAAATAACAATAAGTTGTATTACATTCTAACACATAGGGTATTCGCAAGAAAAGTAAAAAACTTTATACAAATTTGCAGCGTGTTACTTCAGGTCCGCTTAGATCCATACGGCGGGTTCGATAGACGGGATGCATAGGAATTGGGATAGGTCGCTGGGAGCAAATCTATGGTTCTCTATAGCAGTGGGGTAACCAACGACACGTCGCATGAAACGACAATACGCTCTTATTGTTGCAATCCTGTACTCCATCCTTCTTCTCTGCCCGGTCGCACATGCGGGGACTACGTGGGATGGCGGAGGGGCAAACACCAACATCAACACACCCGCAAACTGGGACGATAATGTCAATCCGGCATTTGACGGTACCCAGTCCGTTACCTTTGCCACGAACGGTACAACCGCCACAATAAACACCAATGTCAGTTTTCTCGGAATCACCGTCAATCGCGACGCTAATTTTACACTAGCTTCCGGAGCGGGGACATTGACGATAGGGACCGCCGGTATAACCGCCAGCCCCTTTACAACTTCTGCAACCAACCGAACATACACCTTCACCACGGGAATCATCCTCGGCAACGACCAGACATGGACGGTGAACAATAACGGGACAGGGACAACCCTGCTTTCCGTTGGCGCCGTTTCAGGGGCCGGGCGCAATTTGATCATCACAGGAACAGGCAATGCAACCATTTCGGGAATAGTGGGTACGGGGGCCGGGAGCCTCACGAAGAACGGAACCGGCATCCTCACGCTCAGCGCCGCAAATACATATTCGGGCGGGACTACTCTCAACACGGGGACAATCCTTGTGGGCAACAACGCGTCTCTCGGGACAGGGATGCTCACGATCGCAGGCGGTACCCTTGCATCATCAAGTGCGACCGCACGGGCCCTTGCGAACAACATCACCATGACAGGCAACCTCACCCTCGGCCAGGCGGCAGGGGGGACGGGGGTTCTGACGCTGGGCAATGTCGACTTAGGGGCTGCGACCCGGACGGTCACGGTCAACAACACATCAGACATTTTATCCGGTGTCATATCCGGTACCGGGGGACTGACGAAGGCGGGGACAGGTTCTTTGACCTTGAGCAATGCCAATACGTTTTCAGGAGGCACTTTCCTCAATGCCGGCAGCTTCCTTCTCGGGAACAACGCTGCTCTCGGGTCAGGGACATTGACTGTCGCGGCAGGCACCCTCGCCTCGTCAGATGCAACCGCACACACGATAGCCAACAACACGGTCCTGACAGGCAACCTCACCCTCGGCCAGGCGGCAGGGGGAACGGGGGCGCTGACGCTCGGCAATGTCGACTTAGGGGCGGTGACCCGGACGGTCACGGTGAACAACGCAGCCGACACCATATCGGGGACCATATCGGGCACGGGGGGACTCACGAAGGCGGGGACGGGCACACTGACCCTGTCGGGTAGCAGCACGTACACCGGTGCAACGACGATCAACGCGGGGACCCTCCAGTTAGGGACGAACAACGCGCTGACCACGACGACCGCGGTGACCCTCGCGAACACGGCAGGAGCGATCCTTAACCTCAACGGGTTCAACCAGACGATCGGGTCGCTGGCCGGGGGAGGGACGACGGGGGGCAACGTATCCTTAGGCGCGGGAACGCTCACGGTGGGTGACGCGACAAACACGACGTATGGCGGTGTCATAAGCGGTATCGGCGGAACTCTTATAAAGCAGGGGACAGGTGCACTGACATTGAGCAATGCGAACACGTACTCGGGGGGAACGGCCTTGAACGCCGGCAGCCTCCTTGTCGGGAACAACGCGGCACTCGGGACGGGAACGCTGACGATCGCAGGCGGCACCCTCGCCTCGTCGAGCGCGACGGCAAGGACCCTCGCGAACAACATCACCATGAACGGGGACGTCATACTCGGCCAGGCGGCAGGGGGGACGGGGGTTCTCACCCTGTCGGGCAATGTCGACCTCGGTGCAGCGACCCGGACCATCACGGTGAACAACGCAGCCGATACGATAGCGGGGGCCATATCGGGCACAGGGGGACTCGCGAAGGCGGGGACGGGGGCGTTGACCTTGAGCGGGGTCAACACCTACTCGGGCGGGACCACCCTCAATGCCGGCAGCCTCCTTGTCGGGAGTGACTCCGCGCTGGGGACGGGGACATTGACTGTCTCTGCAGGCACCCTTGCCTCCTCTGATGCAGCCGCACACACGATAGCCAACAACACGGTCCTGACAGGCAATGTCACACTCGGCCAGGCTGCAGGGGGAACGGGGGTTCTCACCCTGTCGGGCAATGTCGACCTCGGTGCGGCCACCCGGACCATCACGGTGAACAACACATCAGACATTTTATCCGGTGTCATATCCGGTACCGGGGGACTGACGAAGGCGGGGACAGGTTCTTTGACCTTGAGCAATGCCAATACGTTTTCAGGAGGCACTTTCCTCAATGCCGGCAGCTTCCTTCTCGGGAACAACGCTGCTCTCGGGTCAGGGACATTGACTGTCGCGGCAGGCACCCTCGCCTCGTCAGATGCAACCGCACACACGATAGCCAACAACACGGTCCTGACAGGCAACCTCACCCTCGGCCAGGCGGCAGGGGGAACGGGGGCGCTGACGCTCGGCAATGTCGACTTAGGGGCGGTGACCCGGACGGTCACGGTGAACAACGCAGCCGACACCATATCGGGGACCATATCGGGCACGGGGGGACTCACGAAGGCGGGGACGGGCACACTGACCCTGTCGGGTAGCAGCACGTACACCGGTGCAACGACGATCAACGCGGGGACCCTCCAGTTAGGGACGAACAACGCGCTGACCACGACGACCGCGGTGACCCTCGCGAACACGGCAGGAGCGATCCTTAACCTCAACGGGTTCAACCAGACGATCGGGTCGCTGGCCGGGGGAGGGACGACGGGGGGCAACGTATCCTTAGGCGCGGGAACGCTCACGGTGGGTGACGCGACAAACACGACGTATGGCGGTGTCATAAGCGGTATCGGCGGAACTCTTATAAAGCAGGGGACAGGTGCACTGACATTGAGCAATGCGAACACGTACTCGGGGGGAACGGCCTTGAACGCCGGCAGCCTCCTTGTCGGGAACAACGCGGCACTCGGGACGGGAACGCTGACGATCGCAGGCGGCACCCTCGCCTCGTCGAGCGCGACGGCAAGGACCCTCGCGAACAACATCACCATGAACGGGGACGTCATACTCGGCCAGGCGGCAGGGGGGACGGGGGTTCTCACCCTGTCGGGCAATGTCGACCTCGGTGCAGCGACCCGGACCATCACGGTGAACAACGCAGCCGATACGATAGCGGGGGCCATATCGGGCACAGGGGGACTCGCGAAGGCGGGGACGGGGGCGTTGACCTTGAGCGGGGTCAACACCTACTCGGGCGGGACCACCCTCAATGCCGGCAGCCTCCTTGTCGGGAGTGACTCCGCGCTGGGGACGGGGACATTGACTGTCTCTGCAGGCACCCTTGCCTCCTCTGATGCAGCCGCACACACGATAGCCAACAACACGGTCCTGACAGGCAATGTCACACTCGGCCAGGCTGCAGGGGGAACGGGGGTTCTCACCCTGTCGGGCAATGTCGACCTCGGTGCGGCCACCCGGACCATCACGGTGAACAACACATCAGACATTTTATCCGGTGTCATATCCGGTACCGGGGGACTGACGAAGGCGGGGACGGGCACACTGACCCTGTCGGGTAGCAGCACGTACACCGGTGCAACGACGATCAACGCGGGGACCCTCCAGTTAGGGACGAACAACGCGCTGACCACGACGACCGCGGTGACCCTCGCGAACACGGCAGGAGCGATCCTTAACCTCAACGGGTTCAACCAGACGATCGGGTCGCTGGCCGGGGGAGGGACGACGGGGGGCAACGTATCCTTAGGCGCGGGAACGCTCACGGTGGGTGACGCGACAAACACGACGTATGGCGGTGTCATAAGCGGTATCGGCGGAACTCTTATAAAGCAGGGGACAGGTGCACTGACATTGAGCAATGCGAACACGTACTCGGGGGGAACGGCCTTGAACGCCGGCAGCCTCCTTGTCGGGAACAACGCGGCACTCGGGACGGGAACGCTGACGATCGCAGGCGGCACCCTCGCCTCGTCGAGCGCGACGGCAAGGACCCTCGCGAACAACATCACCATGAACGGGGACGTCATACTCGGCCAGGCGGCAGGGGGGACGGGGGTTCTCACCCTGTCGGGCAATGTCGACCTCGGTGCAGCGACCCGGACCATCACGGTGAACAACACATCAGACATTTTATCCGGTGTCATATCCGGTACCGGGGGACTGACGAAGGCGGGGACAGGTTCTTTGACCTTGAGCAATGCCAATACGTTTTCAGGAGGCACTTTCCTCAATGCCGGCAGCCTCCTTCTCGGGAGTGACTCCGCACTCGGGACGGGGACATTGACTGTCGCGGCAGGCACCCTCGCCTCCTCTGATGCAACCGCACACACGATAGCCAACAACACGGTCCTGACAGGCAATGTCACCCTCGGCCAGGCGGCAGGGGGAACGGGGGCGCTGACGCTCGGCAATGTCGACTTAGGGGCGGTGACCCGGACGGTCACGGTGAACAACGCAGCCGACACCATATCGGGGACCATATCGGGCACGGGGGGACTCACGAAGGCGGGGACGGGCACACTGACCCTGTCGGGTAGCAGCACGTACACCGGTGCAACGACGATCAACGCGGGGACCCTCCAGTTAGGGACGAACAACGCGCTGACCACGACGACCGCGGTGACCCTCGCGAACACGGCAGGAGCGATCCTTAACCTCAACGGTTTCAGCCAGACGATCGGGTCGCTGGCCGGGGGAGGGACGACGGGGGGCAACGTATCCTTAGGCGCGGGAACGCTCACGGTGGGTGACGCGACAAACACGACGTATGGCGGGGTTATAAGCGGGACAGGCTCTCTCGTCAAGCAGGGCGCCGGGGCGCTCACCTTGAGCAATGCGAACACGTACTCGGGGGGCACGTTCCTCAACGCGGGGACTTTACTCGCAGGGAACAACGCATCGCTCGGGACGGGAACGCTGACGATCGCAGGCGGCACCCTCGCCTCGTCGAGCGCGACAGCACGGACACTCGCGAACAACATCACCATGAACGGGGACGTCACACTCGGCCAGGCTGCAGGAGGGACGGGGGCCCTGACGCTGTCGGGCGGCGTAAGCCTTGCGGCAGGCACTCATCAAATAACAGTGGACAATGCTGCCGATACGCTGTCCGGTGTCATATCCGGTACCGGGGGACTGACGAAGGCGGGAACCGGCTCTTTGACCTTAAGCAATGCAAATACCTACTCAGGTGGCACCACTCTGAACGCCGGCAGCTTGCTTCTTGGGAACAACACAGCGCTGGGTGCGGGAACCCTGACGATCGGCGGCGGCACCCTGGCCTCGTCGAGCGCCACAGCCCTGACCATCTCGAACAACATCACCATGAACGGTGACGTCACCCTCGGCCAGGCGGCAGGGGGGACGGGGGCGCTGACGCTCGGCAATGTCGACTTAGGGGCGGTGACCCGGACGGTCACGGTGAACAACGCAGCCGACACGATATCGGGGACCATATCGGGGACGGGGGGACTCACAAAGGCGGGGACCGGTACACTGACCCTGTCGGGCAACAGCACGTACACCGGTGCGACGACGATCAACGCGGGAACCCTCCAGTTGGGGACGAACAACGCGCTGACGGCGACGACCGCACTTACCCTCGCGAACACGGCAGGCGCGGTCCTTAATCTCAACGGGTTCAATCAGACGATCGGGTCGCTTGCCGGGGGCGGGACGACGGGCGGCAACGTATCTCTGGGCGCGGGAACGCTCACGGTGGGCGACGCGACAAGCACGACGTATGGCGGTGTCATAAGCGGTATCGGCGGAACTCTTATAAAGCAGGGCGCCGGGGCGCTCACCTTGAGCAACGCGAGCACGTACTCGGGGGGGACTTTCCTCAACGCGGGGACTTTACTCGCAGGGAACAACGCGGCACTCGGGACGGGGACATTGACTGTCGCGGCAGGCACCCTCGCCTCGTCGAGCGCAACCGCACGGACACTGGCAAACAACATCACCATGAACGGTGACGTCACACTCGGCCAGGCTGCAGGAGGGACGGGCGTGCTGACGCTGTCGGGCGGCGTAAGCCTTGCGGCAGGCACTCATCAAATAACAGTGGATAATGCTGCCGATACGCTGTCCGGTGTCATATCCGGTACCGGGGGACTGACGAAGGCGGGAACCGGCTCTTTGACCTTAAGCAATGCAAATACGTACTCGGGGGGGACTTTCCTGAACGCGGGGACTTTACTCGCAGGGAACAACGCGGCGCTCGGGACGGGGACATTGACTGTCGCGGCTGGCACCCTGGCCTCGTCGAGCGCAACCGCACGGACGCTCGCAAACAACATCGTCATGAACGGTGACGTCACACTCGGCCAGGCGGCAGGGGGGACGGGGACGCTGACCCTGTCGGGCGGCGTAAGCCTTGCGGCAGGCACTCATCAAATAACAGTGGACAATGCTGCCGATACGCTGTCCGGTGTCATATCGGGCACCGGGGGACTGACGAAGGCGGGGACAGGTTCTTTGACCTTAAGCAATGCCAATACGTACTCGGGGGGGACTTTCCTGAACGCGGGGACTTTACTCGCAGGGAACAACGCGGCGCTCGGGACGGGGACATTGACTGTCGCGGCAGGCACCCTCGCCTCGTCGAGCGCAACCGCACGGACACTGGCAAACAACATCGTCATGAACGGGGACGTCATACTCGGCCAGGCGGCAGGGGGAACGGGGGTTCTCACCCTGTCGGGCGGCGTAAGCCTTGCGGCAGGCACTCATCAAATAACAGTGGACAATGCTGCCGATACGCTGTCCGGTGTCATATCGGGCACCGGGGGACTGACGAAGGCGGGGACGGGTACACTGACCCTGGGCAATGCAAATACCTACTCTGGTGACACCACTCTGAACGTCGGCAGCTTGCTTCTTGGGAACAACACAGCGCTGGGTGCGGGAACCCTGACGATCGGCGGCGGCACCCTGGCCTCGTCGAGCGCCACAGCCCTGACCATCTCGAACAACATCACCATGAACGGTGACGTCACCCTCGGCCAGGCGGCAGGGGGGACGGGGGCGCTGACCCTGTCGGGGACCATGGACCTAGGGACCGTCACCCGGACGATCACGGTCAACAACACCGCTGATACCATATCGGGGACCATATCCGGCACCGGGGGACTGACGAAGGCGGGAACGGGTACACTGACCCTGTCGGGCAACAGCACGTACACCGGTGCAACGACGATCAACGCGGGTATATTGAGGATGGGGATCGCGAATGCGCTCTCTTCCTCGACCGCGGTATCAACGGCTGCAGGGACGACGTTTGATCTTAACAGCTTCAGTCAGACGATTGGTTCCCTTTCCGGGGCAGGAGGCACTGTCGCTCTTGGCGCGGGGACGCTCACGGTGGGTGACGGGACAAGCACGACCTATGGCGGTGTCATAAGCGGGACAGGCTCTCTCGTCAAGCAGGGCGCCGGGGCACTGACCCTGGGCAACGCGAGCACGTACTCGGGGGGAACGGCCTTGAACGCCGGCAGCCTCCTTGTCGGGAACAACGCAGCGCTGGGGACGGGAACTCTGACAATCGGCGGCGGCACCCTCGCCTCGCCGGACGCAACCGCACACACGATAGCCAACAACATCATCATCAACGGGGACGTCGCGCTCGGCCAGGCTGCAGGAGGGACGGGCGTGCTGACGCTGTCGGGCGGCGTAAGCCTTGCGGCAGGCACTCATCAAATAACAGTGGACAATGCTGCCGATACGCTGTCCGGTGTCATATCCGGTACCGGGGGACTGACGAAGGCGGGAACCGGCTCTTTGACCTTAAGCAATGCAAATACGTACTCGGGGGGGACTTTCCTGAACGCGGGGACTTTACTCGCAGGGAACAACGCGGCGCTCGGGACGGGGACATTGACTGTCGCGGCTGGCACCCTGGCCTCGTCGAGCGCAACCGCACGGACGCTCGCAAACAACATCGTCATGAACGGTGACGTCACACTCGGCCAGGCGGCAGGGGGGACGGGGACGCTGACCCTGTCGGGCGGCGTAAGCCTTGCGGCAGGCACTCATCAAATAACAGTGGACAATGCTGCCGATACGCTGTCCGGTGTCATATCGGGCACCGGGGGACTGACGAAGGCGGGGACCGGTACACTGACCCTGTCGGGCAACAGCACGTACACCGGTGCGACGACGATCAACGCGGGAACCCTCCAGTTGGGGACGAACAACGCGCTGACGGCGACGACCGCACTTACCCTCGCGAACACGGCAGGCGCGGTCCTTAATCTCAACGGGTTCAATCAGACGATCGGGTCGCTTGCCGGGGGCGGGACGACGGGCGGCAACGTATCTCTGGGGGCCGGAACGCTCACGGTGGGTGACGCGACAAGCACGACCTATGGCGGGGTTATAAGCGGGACAGGCTCTCTCGTCAAGCAGGGCGCCGGGGCGCTCACCTTGAGCAATGCGAACACGTACTCGGGGGGCACGTTCCTCAACGCGGGGACTTTACTCGCAGGGAACAACGCGGCGCTCGGGACGGGGACATTGACTGTCGCGGCTGGCACCCTCGCCTCGTCGAGCGCAACCGCACGGACACTGGCAAACAACATCGTCATGAACGGTGACGTCACACTCGGCCAGGCGGCAGGGGGGACGGGGACGCTGACCCTGTCGGGCGGCGTAAGCCTTGCGGCAGGCGCTCATCAGATAACAGTAGATAATGCTGCCGACACCCTGTCCGGTGTCATAAGCGGGACAGGCTCTCTCGTCAAGCAGGGTACCGGGGCACTGACATTGAGCAATGCGAACACGTACTCCGGGGGAACGGCCTTGAACGCCGGCAGCCTCCTTGTCGGGAACAACGCAGCGCTCGGGACGGGGACGCTCACGATCGCAGGCGGCACCCTCGCCTCCTCTGATGCAACCGCGCACACGATAGCCAACAACACATTCCTGACCGGCAACCTGACCCTCGGCCAGGCGGCAGGGGGGACGGGCGTGCTGACGCTCGGCAATGTCGACCTCGGGGCAGCGACCCGGACGGTCACGGTGAACAACGCAGCCGATACCATAGCGGGGACCATATCGGGGACGGGGGGACTCACAAAGGCGGGGACCGGGACACTGACCCTGTCCGGCAACAGCACGTACACCGGTGCGACGACGATCAACGCGGGAACCCTCCAGTTGGGGACGAACAACGCGCTGACGGCGACGACCGCACTTACCCTCGCGAACACGGCAGGCGCGGTCCTTAATCTCAACGGGTTCAATCAGACGATCGGGTCGCTTGCCGGGGGCGGGACGACGGGCGGCAACGTATCTCTGGGGGCCGGAACGCTCACGGTGGGTGACGCGACAAGCACGACCTATGGCGGGGTTATAAGCGGGACAGGCTCTCTCGTAAAAAACGGAGCCGGGACCTTTACGCTTACAGGGAACAACTCATACGCGGGTGACACGACGATCAACTCCGGAACGCTCGCAGTGACCGGCGGCATATCAGGTACAGTTCGGATAAGTGCGGCAGGGACCCTGACCGGGAGCGGCGGCATCGCGGGACCTGTGATCAATTCCGGAACGATCGCACCGGGACCATCGTTCGGGACGATGGCAGTGAATTCATATACGCATAATCCCGGCGCCACTTTCCGGGTGACGGTCAACGATGCGGGCCAATCGGGTAAACTGGTCGTGACGAGCGGCGCGACATTGAACGGCGGCACCGTTTCCGTACTGGCCGATTCCGGTTCATACAATACAAATATGAAATATACGATACTTACGGCCGGCAGCGTGACGGGAACTTTTTCGACCGTAACAAACAATCTCGCATTTCTCACACCGAGCCTGATATATGATGCGACCCATGTGTATCTCAACTTGAACAGGAACACTACCTCTTTCGCGGGTGTGGCACTGCCGGGGAATGAATATTCTGTCGCTTCAGCTATCGACAGGATCTCGTCATCGGCGACCGGCGACATGGAAACCATTATTTCGACATTGCTTGGACTGAGCACTCCGGCCGCCCGGGCCGCGTACGATCAGATGGGCGGATTGAGCTATACCACAATGGCGGGGGCCGCATTTTTTTCGTCCGGCCAGTACATGCGGGCACTTTCCGGGAGGATGGAGGGTTTCCTGAACGGCAGCTTCAGGTCCATGTATTCCGGACAACCACTGCGGCTCGCATTGCGCACGGACATTGCGAATGACGGGACACCCGGTATTCCCGGGATGACAGGAGGGCCCCCGGAAAATAAAGAAAATCATTCACAGGGCCTCTGGATGACAATGTACGGTGGGACGGGTGAACGGACGGGAAACGATATTTCGTCCCGATACAATTATGACCTCTGGGGGGTCCTCGGAGGGTTTGACCGGCAGGTATCCAGAAATCTTCTGCTCGGGATGTCCCTCGGTTATTCGGATACGAGAACCTCGATGAAAGACCTTGCGGACAATGCGAAAATTGGCAGCTACCAGGGTTCCGTGTACGGCGCGTATAAGAAAGGCCCCTGGCATATGAGCGGGATAATGACCTATGGGTATAACCGGTTCGACACGACCAGGCATATGTCCTTTGGAGACATCTCGCGCCGCGCAACGGCATCGTATCCCGGGTATACTTTTGGGGCTTACCTCGAAGGAGGGGTCACGCTCAAGATGCTGTGCCTTGATGTTATCCCCGGCGCATCCTTATCGGGGATCCGCCTGAAACGCGACAGCTTTACCGAGCGTGATGCGGGGGCTTTAAACCTCGATGTAGACAGCGATGTTGCGTATTCTTTCCAGAGCGCTCTCGGCCTCACCCTCCGAAAACCTGTCGCGCTGGTGTCGGGCACGATCACGCCCGAGGTCAGGGCGATGTGGATCCACGAATTTGCAAACGGCGATTATGCAGTAAACAGCTCATTTGCCGGCTACCCTCTTTCATATTTCACCGTCAGGAGCGAGAGGCCTTTCCGGGATAGTTTTTCCCCGGGTGCCGGGATCTCCTGGCAAACGGACAATATCCGGTTCACGATATCATACGACGGGAACTTCTCCGGTGATACCCGGGAGCATCGGGGTACGCTGGTTGTGCGGTATGCGTGGTGAGTTGCGCCGACCCTATTTCACGTATTTTTTCTTAAGAAATTCAAGGCCCGTCATCGGATACAGGGCATAGACCAGGACATCGCCCGTGTCCCGTGTCAGGTCCTTCAATGCCTCGCGCGCAGCCGGCATCTCCGGTTGAAGGGTATCGGCGGGACGTATATCTATCGGGGTTGTTCCCAGGTGATACCCTTTGAGCGCTTTTGCCCTGATCTCTTCGTTCACGGTTCCCGGGGGGCGGCCGTACAGGCCGTAGAAGTAATCTTTCACCTCGTTCGAGATCATCTTGTAGCGCCCCATGATCACGTTGAAAACGGACTGGACGCCCACGATCTGGCTCGAGGGCGTGACGAGCGGGGGAAACCCCATGTCCTGCCTCGTCCTGGGTATCTCGTCAAAGACCTCGTCGAGCCTGTGAAGCGCCTTTGCCTGCTCCAGCTGACTGACCAGGTTCGTTATCATCCCGCCCGGGATCTGGTGCATGATGACACTGATATCATTGCCGGCATGATGCGTGGCATCTGCAAATGACCGCAACTTCGTGGGAATGATCCCCTCGAGGTAACGGTCAACCTCCGAAATGGGTGCGAGGTCAAGTCCCGGATCGAACGGACTGTCCTTGAGAGCGACGAGCAGCGGTTCGACGGGTGAATGCGATGAACGATAGGAGAACGGGGCAAGACAGGTATCGACCCCGTCGGCGCCGGCCTCTATCGCATTTATGATGGACATTGAAGCCATGCCGCTCGTGTAGTGCGAGTGAAGGTGAACAGGGATGGAAATGCTTTCTTTCAGGCGGGAGATCAGGTCAAATGAATCAAAAGGCGATAAAATGCCCGCCATGTCCTTTATGCAGAGCGAATCCGCTCCCATGTCCTCTATCTGTCGCGCCTTGTCCACGTAATAGTCCATGGTGTAAATCGGCCCGCCGAGCCGTCTTTCCGTCAGCGAATAGCAGATCGTTCCCTGGATATGCCTGCCGCATCTCTTGATCGCATTGTACGCCGCACTGCAATTGCGCTGGTCATTCAAGGCGTCGAAAACGCGGAAAATATCGATACCGACGTCACAACAATGTTCAATGAACGCGTCAACAACATCATCCGCGTAGTTTCGGTACCCGACCAGGTTCTGTCCCCGGAGCAGCATCTGGAACTTTGTCTTCGGCATCCTTTCCTTGAGGAGCCGGACCCTTTCCCACGGATCTTCGTTGAGGAACCGGGTCATGACGTCGAACGTGGCCCCGCCCCACATCTCGATGGAGTAGAAACCCACGGAATCCAGTTTTTCCGCGATCGGCAGCATGTCCTCGGTCCTCATGCGTGTCGCAAACAGCGACTGCTGGCCGTCCCTCAAGGTAAGATCCGTTATCTTTACCGGTTTCTTTTCCATCGTCCCTGCCCCCTTTTGAAGTTTGCATTACATCACGGCAACCATGAAAAATCAATGGAAATTTTCGTTCAAGTCTGCTATTTTAATGCCTACGGGATGTAGCTCAGCATGGTGTAGAGCGCTTGCTTCGGGAGCAAGAGGCCGCTGGTTCAAATCCAGTCATCCCGATAAAATCTCCCCCTTCTTCAACTCAACACTCAACATTTAACGCTTAACACCGGCCCATGATTGTAATGATTATTCATTACACCGTGCCGCCAATATCACTACACAACTATTAATCCTTGACGCGACAGACAAGGCGAGTCCGAACAGATATTCTATAGTTCGGGTGACCTCATGCGGCTTGCGTTCAGTACAAATGCCTTTGTACGCCATAATCTTATTGATGCGATCACATTCATCGCTGCCTGCGGATATACGGGGATAGAGATCTTGGCAGACAAGCCCCATCTTTTTGTCAACAACACGAGCGAAAAAAGGCTGGACGAGATCAAAAGAAGGATCCTGGTCGAAGGGCTCTCCCTGTGCAATCTCAACACAAATACGGTAATGGGTTTCTATGAGACCTACATTCCCGAGACCATATTCGAGCCGTCTTTGTCCAACCCCGTGCGTTCCGCCCGGGATTTCAGGATCGAATATTCAAAGAAATGCATCGATATTGCCCATGTACTTGGCGCTCCGTCTATCAGCGTGACATCGGGGCGGCCGCATCCGGGAATCCACCCGGATGAATCGTTCGAGACGCTTGTCGACTCCATACGAACGGTCTGTGCACATGCGGAGAAAACCGACACCAGGGTCGCCATGGAGTATGAACCGGGATTGTTGATAGAATCTGCACCAGAGCTGGCGACGCTTATCGAGGCCGTCGACCATCCCCTCTTCGGGGCCAACCTCGATGTCGGGCATTCCCGGGTGATCGGCGAAGACCTCGCCGAGGTGATCAAGCTCCTCGGGCGGTCCATCTTTCATGTCCATATTGAGGATATCCGCGGAAGGAAACACTATCATCTTATCCCGGGCCTCGGGGACATGGATTTCCGGTATATATTCAGTCTTTTGTCCGAGTCCGGCTACCGGGGGTTTACGACTGTGGAGCTATACACGTACCCGCAAAAACCCTATGAAGCGGCACAACGGGCGATAGAGTACCTGGAGCCTTTTTCCCTTGTCGAACATGATGCGGGTTGCGGGAGTTTAAAGAGGCAATCCTCATGAATTTCGCGTTCAGCTCGAATGCGTTCCGGCGACACGACCTCGTCGATGCCATAAAGACTATTGCGCGCATCGGGTACCGGGGCGTGGAGATCATGGCGGACATTCCGCACGCATATCCTCCCGACCTGACATTCACCGATATTCGCCGCATCCGCAAGGCGCTCAAGGCATCGGGCCTCGGGGTGTCGAATATCAACGCCTTCGAACTGTGGGCGCTGGGCGACACATACCATCCGTCCTTTATCGAAAAAGACCCGGAATTGAGAAAAAAGCGAATCCAACATACCCTGAAGGCCCTCGAACTGGCTGAAGCCCTTGAATGCCCGAACATTTCCATAGAACCCGGAGGCCCCGTCGACTCGGCGGTTGCCGACAAACCGCATGCCGTGTTCATGGACTGCCTTCAAGAAATTTCTGAAAATGCCCGCAAGCGGGGGGTGCGCGTGCTCATAGAACCGGAGCCCGGACTCCTTATCGAGACCAGCTGTCAATTTCTCCGGCTTCTCAAGGAACTCGACCCGGACGTGTACGGGCTCAATTTCGATATAGGCCACTTCTTCTGTGTCGGCGAAGACCCGGCGGGCCTCGCCCCCGCCCTCCATAACGTAACGCATCACTATCATCTCGAGGATATAGCCGCCTCCCAGGTCCATGAACATCTCCTGCCGGGCGAGGGCGCCATAGATATCGGGGAGGTCCTGAACGCTATTGACAGTACCGGTTATAGCGGCTTCGTAACGGTCGAATTATATCCTTATGAAGAACGCCCGGCAGAGGCCGCCCGCCTGGCATTCACGTACCTGGAATCCATGGAGGTCATATAAATGGAACGTTTAGGGGCGATGCTCGTCGGGGTCCTCGGCCATCTCTCGTCCGTCGTCCTGACAGGCGCCTGTTTGCTGAAGAAGGGCTTGTACCCGCCGGTAGGCATGGTTACGAAACGGGACGAGTTCAGCCGGTTCGATCTCGTTGAGCCCGGCGATATCACGTTCGGCGGCTGGGATATACAATGGGGCGACCCGGCCGGGAAGGCGTACCGGAATCTCGTTGAGACCTTGCTTGTCAACGACAGGTATTTCAGGATGATCGAGGATGATCTCGCGGATGCCGGCGAATACATCTATCCGGGAACGCATCTGAATTGCGGGAAGGCGATCAGTGCGCTCGCCGACCGTCCGGGCGGCGAGGCGCGGCGTTCCGCACGCGACACACTCGACGGGCTGCGCGGCAACATACGGGATTTCCGCTCCCGGGCCGGACTCGACAGGATAGTCGTGATCAACCTGGGATCCACCGAACCCCCGCTCCCGATAACGGACGCGCATCATCTATCCCCTGAAGCGGTACTGGAATGCATCGATGAGGACCGCCTGGAGTTCTTCCGCGCCAGCACTCTCTACTCACTGGCGGCGATACTGGAAGGCTGCGCCTACGTCAATTTTTCCCCGTCGAACAGTGCGCTCCTGCCCGGCATTGTCAGGCTTGCAGAAGAAATGAGGGTCCCCGTCATGGGGAATGACGGGAAAACAGGGGAGACCCTCGTCAAATCCGCGCTATCGTCCATGTTCCGGTCGAGAAACCTCGAAGTCATGAGCTGGGAGGGATTCAATATCCTGGGAAACATGGATGGAAAGATACTTGACGACCCTGACAACAGACAATCCAAGATACAAAGCAAGGATGCGCTCCTTCCCCCTATTCTCGGATATGCCCCCCACTCGTCGGTATATATCGGCTACGTACCGTCGCTTGGCGATCAGAAGACCGCCTGGGACTTCATTCATTTCAAGGGGTTCCTCGGAACGAAAATGTCTTTGCAGTTTGTCTGGCAGGGATTCGATTCGATACTCGCCGCGCCGCTCGTCCTCGATCTTATCCGGCTTGCCGAGTTCGCCCAAAGGCAGGGGGAATATGGCCTCATGCCCCACCTGGCCTCTTTTTTCAAGGCCCCTCTTGGTGTTTGCGAGCACCGGCTGCACGAACAATTCCACATTCTGAACGATTATGTAGCCGAGCGAATAAAGAAGAAAAGATATCAGGGGCCTATTTTGACGCTTCGTCGAGGACCCGGCGGATAGCTCTTGCGGCTTCCTGCTTCGCGAGAGGTTTCATAAGGGAGCCTTTTATACCGATCCTCTCTATCGCCTCGAATGAAACGACGTCACTGTGTCCGGTATAGAGCAGTATCGGCATGTCGGGGCGCATCTTCAGGATCTCCTGGGCCAATTTCAGCCCCGTTATTTTCGGCATCGTCTGGTCCGTGAACACCAGGTCAAACTCCGAGGGATTGCGCGAGAACAGCTCAAGAGCTTCCTTGCTGTCGGTCATGGCTTTTACTTCATACCCGAGGCGCTCGAGCATTCCCCTCGCCAGCTCGGCAAGAAGCTCATCGTCGTCGATGAAGAGTATCCTTTCCCCGTTCCCTCGCGGCACCTCGCCTGCCGGGGAGATATTTTCCCTGCTTTTTGTTTCAACGACCGGAAGCATGACGCGGAAAGATGCCCCTTCTCCCGGGGTGCTTTCAACGCTTATGTCGCCGTTGAGCCCCGTTACGATGCCGTACACGACTGCCAGACCCATACCCGTTCCCTTCCCTATTTCCTTGGTCGTATAGAAAGGTTCGAATATCCTGCGCATGACGGCCGGCTCCATACCCCTGCCCGTATCCCTGACGGTAATAGTGAAATATGTGCCCGGGACCAGTTCCGGCTGGTGCGCCGTGGGTGATCGGACATCCGAATTGGACAGGATCACCTCGATCGTCCCCTGCGCTTCCGGCATTGCCTGCGCTGAATTCGTGCAGAGGTTCATGATGATCTGCTGTATCTCGGCCGGATTTACGTTGACCGTATCGATGCCCGCTTTCTTGGACAGTACGAGCTCGATGCTTGACGGCAGTGATGCCCGAAGAAATTTTATGGTCTCGGAAATAAGCGGTGACAGGGACAAGGATTTTCTCAATGCGTCTGTTTTCCTGCTGAACGCGAGCATTTGTTGAATCAGGTCCCTGCCGCGGAAACATGATGTTATGATGTGCTTTAAATTCCTCTCCTGCTGTGAAGGCCGGGGAGCATCGTCGAGGCTCATTTCCGCAAAACCCAATACGGCCGCAAGGATATTGTTGAAATCATGCGCGATGCCGCCCGTCAGCGTGCCGAGCGATTCCATTTTTTGTGCCTGTCTCAGCCGCTCTTCGAGTGCCTGTTTATCCTGTGTTTCCTTAACCAGTTTCTTGTAGGCATCTTCGAGGTCGGCATGCGACGCACGCAGTTCCTCCTCCGCAACGATGCGGCGCTTTATCTCTTCCTGAAGCATATACTGCATTCCATTCTGGACGCTCATGTCCGTCACGACAACGCAGAAGACCTCGGACTCGAGCATAATGGGCCGCGCCGAAATGTGTATCGGTACGGAAGTCCCTTTCGGCGTCTTGAGCAAGAATTCACCCTTGCATCCCTCAGGGTGGCACGACCTGAGCAGGGACTCGAGTTCCCACTCTCCTGCAGGCTCAACCATCCGGTACAGGCTCTCGCCAATCAGCTTGTTCAAACGACGCCCTGAAAATACGGCGAACTGCTTGTTGCAATGGAGGATGGTACCGTCGGGCGTGATCGTCAGCGCCCCTTCGCTCATTGTCTCGACAAACGTCTTATAGCTGCTGTCCGCGCCTTTGAGCGTATATACCTGGAGACCTTTGGGCCCTTCAACGACAAGCGCGTCGACCTCGTTGTTCCTGATCGCCTGCAGCATTTCCTCGGCTTCCTCAAGGCGGATGAGCAGTTCCCGGTTTTGGGATTCAAGGTCTTCGCGACTGTTTTCCTTATGTTTCATGGGCTGCCCTTTTTATCCCTTGCCTGGCTTTGATTTTTTCCCGGTTCTCGGGATGAGGTCAAGGCCGAACAGTATCTTCTCGGTGTCCGCCATGTCGCCAATGAACCTTCTGAGAGGGGACGGAAGCTTCTTGATGAGTGCCGGGGTGGCGACGATCTGTTCCCCGCGGGCAAGGGCAGGCTGCTGGTAGATATCGATGATCTCCAGCTCATATCTCCCCTTGAGGTGCTCCTCGCAGACGCGCTTCACATTCGCGATAGCATGCTGTGATCTCGGCGTGACCCCCGTGACATAGAGCCGGAGTATGTATTTCCCGCTTTCGTTCGCAGCCTTTTCAAATGCAGTCCTGCTGTCAACGATGTCGTCCTTCATGCGACCCTCCCCCGTGATGGCAAAGGACGGAGGTTGAGGCCGACAAGGACCCGCTCCGTATCCGACAGGTCCCCTATTATCTTGCGGACCGGCTCGGGCAATTTCCTGACCAGGGTCGGTATGGCCAGTATCTGGTCCCCTTTTGCCAGCCTCGGGCTCTCGAGGAGGTCTATCACCTCGATCGCGTACTTTCCGGGAACATGCTCTTCGCATATTTTCTTGAGATTAGCGAATGCCGCGAGCGATTTCGGGGTTTGTCCGGCAACATACAACCTCAGTTCCCATGTTGCGGCTTTGCTCTGGTCTTTCTTCCGGGCTGTGGCCATTGTCATTTTCTCCTTCCGTCTTCTCCCCGTGCCTTTCTTATCTCCCTGGTCCTTTCCGACACAGCTTTTTCCCTGTCGTCAAGCTCGGCTATATGCCTTTCGATATCCTCTTTTTCTGATTCAAATTCAGCCTGCAAGGCGGCAAGGCGCGCCTGTGCAACGAGGCGTCTTCTCTCTATCTGCCGCTCAAGCCTTTTCTTTTCATCCCGTGCCGCACCCCGCAGCGATTCTTCCTCAGACGCCCGGGCAGCACGAGCGGCGCCGGTCAGTTCGCCCATCACCCCGGATCCCACGCCCTGAAGTGCAATGCCCCTGTCCGTAAGCCGGTATTCTCTGAACTGGTTGGAGTGTGCCATGCCCCGGGACTTAATGATGGTAAGCCCCCGATTCTTTTCTCCCTGTCCCGCGATATCTTTCAATACTATCCACGTATCCATCAGGGACGAGATGTGCAGAGGCGTGCTCTCGAGAGACTCGCCTGCCTGGGTCAGGCTCGTGAAGATGCTCGTTATCTTCCTTGCCTTCAAAGTATCGGCAAATCGCGTAAGCATCGATTTCACGTCCTGGTTCAATGCGACCGATACAAAATTCGTGATGGGATCAACGACAACAACATCGGGCCTGAAGGTGTCAAGAAGGCCGATCATCTTGAGAAGGTGGGCCTCAAGCCCCTGGATCGTCGGCCGCATCGACCGTATCATAAGTTTTCCGCTTTTAACGCATGCCCCGAGATCGAGCCCTGCCGACTGCATATTGCGCACTATCTGGCGGGGTGATTCTTCAAAGGCATATATCAGGCATTTCTCATTTCTCTTGCATGCCGCCGCGCCGAAATGCGCGGCAAGCGTCGACTTCCCCGTTCCCGCCGTTCCCGACACGAGCACGCTGCTTCCCTTGAGAAACCCCTTTTTCCCGAACATTGCATCGAGGTCTTCAATCCCCGTCGAAACGCGCTCGCGCGAGACATCGTAATCGAGCCCGGCCGACGTGACGGGCAGTATCGAGATGCCGCCTTCGTCAATGAGGAACGGATACTCGTTGGTGCCGTGATATGATCCCCGGTATTTCACGACGCGCAGCCGCCGGGTCGAGATCTGGTCATCAACCCGATGGTCAAGAAGGATGACGCAATCCGCCACGTATTCCTCGAGCCCGAACCGGCTTAAGCCCCGGGTCCCGCGTTCGCCCGTCACGAGCGCGGTCACCCCTTTTTGCTTGAGCCACCTGAAGAGCCGGCGCAGCTCGGCCCTGATGATGTTCTCGTTCGGCAAACCCGCGAAAAGCACCTCGATCGTGTCGAGGACGACCCGTGTGGCCTTTGTCGAGTCAATCGCGTAATTGAGGCGGAGAAAAAGCCCTTCGAGGTCATATTCCCCTGTTTCCTCGATCTCGGACCGTTCAATATAGACATAATCCAGGTTAAGTTTCTTTTTCCTGACAAGCCCCTCGACATCAAAGCCAAGCGAGTGCACGTTTGTCGCCAGTTCTTCGCCTGTTTCTTCAAACGCCATGAATACGCCGGGTTCGTTATATTTCAGCGCCCCGTTGATAAGGAACTGCATGCCGAAAAGGGTCTTTCCGGAGCCCGCCGCTCCCGTAATGAGCGTGGGACGGCCCCTGGGTATGCCGCCGCGCGTCACTTCATCGAGGCCCGTGATCCCGGTCGGGCATTTCTTCAGTTCAACATCGTGTGAGGGAATCTTTTTTCCCGGCATACGGATATCCTCCTCCCGGTCATCCTGTGATCATAATAATATCATAATAATACGATGATCTATAGTCACGCATGTCAATCGCCCTGCCACGTAAAGGCAAATCGGAATCTGAAAAGGTCGGAATTTAAGAAACCATACCACTGACCCTCGTGTTCGTCAACACCCCGTGCGCTTAACCCTTCTCCCAAGCCCCGTCAGCACGTGCTTGACACATTTTTTCTCCGTTCTATATTTAAATGGCGGATATCTTTCTTGTATTGCATGAATTGAGAACATGCGCCGCCATATTCCGGAGGTCAGCCAGGCAGGATGCAGATAAGGAAAAAGCTGCAGATAAATGCAATCGTATCATTATTGTCTGTTGTAATAATCGCATTAATACTGTTCGTCGGTGCCTATCGCATGAACAGCGCTTTTCATGACCTTATCCTGGCGGACAGAATAATGACCGGTCTGTTCCAGCAGAACGAACTGCTCGGTGATTATTTGAGAAGCGACAGCGATCAGGCACAAAGACGGCTCATCGCCGAACAACGGAAAACTACCGATCTCATAAGAACAGCCGCCGGGACCTTTACCGAAAGGAACGAGAAGAAGATAACCGAAAAAATGCTTGCGGATGACGGGTCGATCAATAAGATATTTTCCGATATCGTCGGCAACCGTGAAAGGTCGGTATCGGGAGGTACGCCAAGGAAGAGCTTTAGATCTGTCGAAGACCGGCTGCTCACCCGGCTCAATATCCGGTCGTATAACATGGTCCTTGACATACAGGCGCTGAGAGCTTCCGCCGAACGGCGTTTCGTCGGGGAATTGCGGCGCACATGGGTCAGCCTCGGCATCGTTATCATGATCGTCGTCGCGATGATCGTGATAAATTCACTGACTATAGGCAGGTTCATCATAAACCGGATAAACAACCTCAGGCAGGGGTCGCAGATCGTGGGAGAAGGCAATCTCGATCATCGCATCGATCTTAAGGGCGATGATGAGTTCGCAGAATTTGCGCGATCGTTCGACCGGATGACAGAGAACCTGAACAGGAGCCGCATCGGGCTCGAGCAGGAAATAGCCGAAAGGGTTCTCGCGGAAGAAGCCCTGCGTTTGAATCAGAGTGAGCTTGAACTGCGGGTCGGGGAGAGAACGCGGGAGTTGAAACAGGCCTATGACCGGCTGAAGAAGGAAACGGAAGACCGTCAGCACGCCGAGGGGCAAGTGCGCAGGATGCAGAAACTGGAGGCCCTGGGGACCCTCGCCGGAGGGATAGCGCACGATTTCAATAATATCCTGGAGGGCATAATAGGATTTGCCGAGATGGTCCTCGAAGACACGCCGCCGGGAAGCCGGGAACATCGAAGGATCGGGCTCGTACTCAAAGGGGCGTACAGGGGGCGCGATCTCGTCAGGCAGATCCTGACATTCAGCCGGCAGGCGGAACATAACAAAAAACCGCTTCTCTTGGGTCTCATAGTCGAAGAAGCGATGAAGCTTTTAAGACCAACCCTGCCGTCTACCATAGAACTCGTGTACAGGAACCCTGACCCGGAAGGCCGGATATGTGCCGATACCGTGCAGATGCACCAGGTCGTTATGAACTTGTGCACCAATGCAGCGCATGCCATGCGTGACAGGGGGGGCAGACTCGATATCGAGATCGCGCGTGATTCGTTCACAGCCGATTCGCTGCCAATGCCGGAAATGGCTCCGGGCAATTACGTTATCCTGAGAGTGAGCGATACCGGCGTAGGGATGGGAGCGGATGTCCAGGAGCAGATCTTTGACCCTTTTTTTACAACGAAAAAAGAAGGTGAAGGGACCGGTCTCGGGCTTTCCGTAACGTACGGGATCATCAAAGACCACAACGGCTACATTGCAGTCGACAGTACCCCGGGCATAGGATCGACCTTCACGGTCTACATGCCCCGGATCGAGGACAGTGCCGCATCCGATGACGAAAAGGCCGGCGTGCCGCGAGGAGGGCTTGAACGCATTCTTTTTGTCGATGACGAAGACATGCTCGTCGAGCTGAACAAACAACGGCTTGCCAGGCTTGGGTACGATGTTGCGACCGCAACGAGCAGCATCGAAGCGCTGCGCATCTTCCAGGGATCGCCCGACAGCTTCGACCTTATCATCACAGATCAGACAATGCCGAACCTCACGGGCCTCGATCTTGCCGCCGAGATATTGAAGATCAGACCGGACGCCCGGATCATCCTGTGCACCGGCCACAGTGACAGGGTTTCGCCGGAGGTCGCTCAAAAAGCCGGCATCAGGCTCTTCCTCATGAAACCGGTCGACAGCCATGAAATGGCCGATGCCGTCCGCACGGTGCTGGAAGGCGGCAATTCCTAAAGCACCCTGTCGAGCCCTTGTGTAATTTCGAGCCCCTCCTCAAGCGCCATCTCAAGCTCATGAAGGGGCGGTTCGCAGTCAGCGCCTTCCCGTATCGCCGTCTCCAGGTTCAAGGCCGTGCGGTTGACGTCGTAGGCCGACAGGGTCGACGCGGTTCCTTTCAGGGTGTGGGTGAGCGTCCGTGCCCCCTCGCGGTCGCCCTTCTCGAGGCGTGCCCTGATGTCTGCCGGGACAGAGACGTTCTTCCTGAAGAAGCCGACAAGGAGCTTCTTATAGAGCTCCTCCTTCCCCATGAGGCGGCGTATCCCCGCGTCCATGTCGATGCCGGGCAGGCGTGTCGATGCGACGGGGGGTGGGCTGTAGGCAGGGGAAGACTCTTCCGTCAGGCTCTCCTTCGTCCACCTTGCGAGCATGGTCACAAGGAGGTGGGGCTCGATGGGCTTCGGGATGTAGTCGTTCATCCCCGCCTCGAGGCAGGCCTCCCGGGCCCCTCCCATCGCGTGGGCGGTCATGGCGATGACGGGCAGGGTAAGTCCCCTGTCTCTCAAGAGGCGGGCCGCCTCGTATCCCCCCATGACGGGCATCTCGATGTCCATGAGGATGACGTCGCAGGCACCCTTCAAGGCCATGTCAAGGGCTTCTTTCCCGTTGAGCGCATGGGTGACGGACGCGCCGGCCTCCTTCAGGATCTCTATCGCCACCTCGGCGTTCACCTGGTTGTCCTCGGCAAGGAGGACGCGGGTGCCGGTTAAGGCCCCCTTGATATCGGGGGCGAGGGAGCCGGCGAGGTCGATGATCGTCTCGTCCTTCCCCGGGTAGGGGAAGGCGACAGGGAAGGTGAACTCGGTGCCCTTCCCGGGTGCGCTTTTCACCGTGAGCTTTGAGCCCATGAGCTCGAGGAT
Organism: Syntrophorhabdaceae bacterium; assembly: GCA_963666485.2. Lineage (GTDB taxonomy): Bacteria > Desulfobacterota > Syntrophorhabdia > Syntrophorhabdales > Syntrophorhabdaceae > Delta-02. The sequence goes on from CAXXUO010000002.1 coordinate 567,287, forward strand.
CTGCCGGGATATGGCAAGCCCTAAGCCCGTCCCCCCGTATTTGCGGGTGATCGAGTCGTCCGCCTGGGCGAAGGCGTCGAAGATGACGGAGAGCTGCTCGGCCGTCATGCCGATGCCCGTGTCCCTGACGGTGAACTTAAGGACGCAGGAGGCGTCGTCCCGGGATAGGACCTCCGCCTTTAAGAGGACGTAGCCCTCGGGGGTGAACTTGACCGCGTTGTTGATGATGTTCGTTAAGACCTGGGTCAAGCGGTAGGGGTCGCCCTTCACATGGGGAGGGATACCGGGGGAGATGTCGGAGATGACCCCGATGCCCTTCTCGGATGCGAGGACGGACATGATGCCGGTCAAGCCTGTGACCATGTCGGCAAAGGCGAAGGGGACGGACTCCACCTTTAACTTGCCCGCCTCTATCTTCGCGAAGTCGAGGATGTCGTTGATGAGCTGGAGGAGGATCTTCGCGGAGAGGTGGATCCTCCCGGCGTAGCCTGACTGCTTCGTGTCGAGGGCCGTGCGGGAGATGAGCCCGGAGAAGCCTAAGATGGCGTTCATGGGGGTGCGGATCTCGTGGCTCATCTTCGCGAGGAACTCGCCCCGGGCTTTCGTGGCCGCCTCGGCCGCCTCCTTGGCGATGCGCATCTGCCCGGACCGCCTCTTCTCGGTTATGTCCTGCACCATGCCCTCGATGTAGAGGGGGGAGCCCTTTGCGTCCCTCACTGTGTGGGCGTTCATCGTGAGCTCGATCGGGGCGCCGTCTAAGCGCACGGCGGTGAACTCGAAGCCGCTGACGGTGCCCGAGGAGGAGAGCTCGTCGAGGAACAGGGTGTATTTCAAGGGGTCGGCAAAGATCTCGGCGTAGAGGTCGGGGACGGCCCGTATGAGCTCGGCGGGGGAGGCATAGCCGAGCATCCGCGCAAGGGATGGGTTCACAAGAAGGGGCCTTCCCTGTAAGTCGGACTGGAAGATGCCCTCCGCGGCGTTCTCGACTATCGAGCTGTAGCGCTCCTCCGCCTCCTTGAGGCCCGCATAGAGCAAGGCGTTCTGGAGGGATATGGCGATCTGGGAGGAGAGTATGGAGAGGACCTCGACCCTCTCGGGGGTGAAGGCTCCTGCGACGGAGGTGTTCTCAAGGTAGAGAAGGCCCAGGGTCCTTGCCTGGCGTATGATGGGCATGCACAGGATGGATAAGGGGTGGTTCTTTAAGACGTAGGAGTCCCTCAAGAACATGCCCTCTGTAGAGGCATTGCTCAAGATGACGGGCCGGGAGGTCCTGTCGGCGTAGCGGATGACGGCAGGGCAGATGTCGCCGCAGTCGTTAAGGGGGAGGTTCTCGTGAAGGGTCGTGCCGTCCCTTGAGCTCTTCGCCCTCACGACGAGGCCGTTCGACACCTTGAGGATGAGGGCGCCCCTGTTCGCGCCTGCGTTCTCCATGACGGTCGTCATAAGGGAACCGATGAGCTCGTCGAGGACGATCTCCTGGGAGATGGCCTGGGAGGCCTTCGTGACGGAGGCGAGGTCGAAGAGCGCCCCCGTCGTGCCTGAAGACGACGGGGATGCGGCTTCAGCCGCATCCGCCCGAAGGGGCCTTGCGAAGGATGGCGCGGCAGGGAGAATGCGGCGGTAGGTCTCCTCGAGCTGCCTCACCTTGGCGGCCGCACCCCAGCGGTCATACAGGTAGCGGGCCTCGGCGAGGTAGACCGCGGCGATCTTCGGCTTGTCGAGCGACAGGTAGAACCTTCCCGCCAGCTCATTGGCCAGGGCCTCCTCGTTGATGTACCGGTTCTCCCCTGCCAGCTTTATGGCCCGGTCGTAAAGATCCATGGCATCAGGGATATTGCCCTTTATCCTGCCCAGCTCGGCCTCAATGAGCAGGATCTTGTGCTGATAGTTCATGGGGGCGTGTTTACCCCAAACATGCAACGATTGCAGGTTGCGCTCGACCCTCTCGAAGACCTGGTCGCGCTCCTCGGCTGATGTGCTCTCTATGACGGCCAGGTGGGCAAGGGAATCGAAAAAAGGATAAAAACCAACGTGCGCGGTGCCTGTGCGGGCCTTGAGGTATTTCTCGGCTATCAGGGAGAGTTCCACGGCCTTCTTCCGGTCAAAAATTATACAGAGAACAAGCCTGAGGAAGAACAGGTCAAAAACAGCAGAAAGGTCCTTGGTCTGCTGATGCACGGGAAGCATCTCCTCTTCCCGGTAGGATTCGCCGGAGAGCACGCCCGGATCGTCGGACAGGACGCGCAGGTTATGGACATACTGGCGGAACATTTGACAGCAGTTGAGGGACTTTTCATTTTTTATCCTGGCCATGGTTTGAGCATAATGTACCAGTTCTTTTTCTATTTCCCCCAGTTCAACCCCGGCGATACAGGCATTCCTCAGGTAAGCTACCAGGGCCACTCCGGCGTAATAAAAATTGCCGTTCTCCAATCCGATGCGAAACCCTCTCAGTCCCGGGGCAAACGTCGTCCTCAGGTGATCTATCCGGTGGTAACCAAAATTGGCATTGGCGAACTGCATGACGGCCTCATCCAGGCTCGAGTCGGGCCGGGTTTCCAGAAGCTCCGTTATTCTCCACAGGTCCATGCCGCGTTCCACCCTGTTCATGAGCCCGGTGAGGAACACCGCCGCGTACACACCCAGGATCATCCTGCTGCTCCCGCAGGCCACCCTGTTTCCGACCAGCAGGCTCACCGCCTTGAAATCAAGAACGGCAAGCATTTCCGGGTAGCCGACATAGCAGACGCTGACCAGGCAATCGACAAGACCACATAGTGCGAGCAGGAGGGGATCGGTCAGCTCAGGAAAATTCGCGATCTCCTCGGTGGTCTTCCCTGCCAGCATGGACTCGGCCTCCGTAAAGGCCTGCATGAAATCCTGCTGCGTGGGGCTGCGGGGGACCTTGAAATCCAGGCCTTCGAGGGCCTGCAAGCCGATATCGAGGGCTTGAGGCAGCATTGCCCTCGCTGAGAGAGAATTGATCTTGATGACAGAGAACGGCACTTTGTCGATGAGCGTCCGGGCGTTTTTGAGGATCATGTTGCCCAGGCGGTCCATCTCTTCATGGTCCGACGACAGGTAGGCGGCTTCGGCGGCGTCCGTGTGGATAGCCAGGGTAAAGTCGTAACGGCTGCGCCATGAGTCCTCATCGAGGAGGTCGATGCCGGAACGGAAAAACTGGTACGCAGGGGCAAAGGCAGCGGATTCCCTGGCTTTCCTTCCCGCCCTGTGATTGAGTTCGGCTATCTTTTGCCTTTCTTCGGCAGAGGTTATCTCCTTGTTCCCTTTGTTGAACTGATCGAGGATGGTAAAAAGATTTACTTCCCGCTCCTCGCCGGGAATGCCGGCGAGAAGGAGCCGGCCTGCCCTGAGGTGCTCGGCGGGCAGCTCATCCTTCTTGATCATTCCGTAGGCACCCTGCTGAATGCGGTCGTGGGAAAAGGTAAAGGCGTTGTCCTTGAGCGGGATGACGAAACCCTCATGGATGGCTTCGTCAAGGTCCCTGACAAGTTCTTCCGCCGGCCTTTCAGCAAGGATGGATAATTTTTCCAGGCTAAAAACATTCCCCAGCATGGAGGCATATTGCAGGTATCTCCTGGTATCCGCGTGCAGTTTGCCGATCCTGCCCATGATCAACTGGACGACATTATCGGTAAACCTCTTCGCGTGAATCCCCGGGATATCCCAGTACCATGCGCGTTTCCCGGCGTCAAAGCCGAGGAGGTCCTCCGCGTGGAGGGCCTTCAAGAACTCGCCCACAAAGAAAGGATTGCCCCCGGTCTTCTCCTGGACAAGGCCGGAAAGAGAGTCAATGTCGCCTGGCGGCCGATGGACGATGTCCGCGATGATATCTGCGGTATAATGTGCCTTGAGGGGCCCGACGGTGATGCGTTCCAGGAATTGTCCGGGTATGTGGCTCACCATTTCCATGAACGGGTGCGTTTCTTCCACCTCGTTGTCCCGGTAGGCCAAAACGAGGAGCAATGCCCCGCTGTCGATGCTCATCATTGTCTCGATGAGGCCGAGGGACGGCAGGTCGGCCCATTGAAGGTCGTCAAGGAAAATAACGAGGGGATGGTCCTGTCTGCAGAAGACGGTGATAAAATCATGGAAGACCACCTTCAGGCGGTTCTGGGCAGCCTGCGGATCGAGAACGGCAACGGGATTTTGAAGACCGGTGATGAGTTCGAGTTCGGGAATAAGGTCGATCATGACCCGGCAGTTCGAACCCAACGCCGCAATGATCTTCTCCCGCCACCGGGAGAGGCCCTCGTCCGGTACCGCGAGGATCTGCCTGACGAGCTCCCGGAATGCGCCGATTATTGCACTGTACGGTGTGGCGCGGACAAGCTGGTCAAATTTTGAGGAGATGAACCACCCGTTCCTTTCGGCGAGATGACGGCCCATCTCCCTGATGAGCGATGTCTTACCGATGCCCGGGGCGCCGGATACGAGGAGCATCACCTTCTGCCCCGTCGCAGCGCGCTCGAGGGTCGTCCGGAGCATATCCATTTCAGCGCCGCGCCCGTAGAGCTTCGAGGGGAGGATGAACCTGTCCGGGACATCATTGAGGGCTATCGGGAAGGGATCGATCCTCCCTGTCCCCTTCAGTCTCGCCAGGCACTCCTCGAGATCGGCCTTGACGCCCGCGGCGCTCAGGTAACGGTCCTCGGGATTCTTGGACAGGAGCTTCATAATGATCGACGAGATCATCTTCGGTACCCGCGAGTCTATCTCACAGGGAGGGACTGCTGCCCGGGCTATGTGAGCATGTATAAGCGCGAAAGGGTCCGCAATCGGGAAGGGGAGGCTTCCCGTCAGCATCTCGTAGAAGGAGACGCCCAGGGAGTACAGGTCTGTCCGCCAGTCGACACGGCGGTTTATACGGCCTGTCTGCTCGGGTGAGATATACGCCATCGTGCCCGGCAAAAGATTGGCGGTATCGGGGATGGCCCCTGTCTTTGTCAGGGGCGCGGCGGTCTCGAGATCGATCATCTTAAGTTGTTCTGTTGCCGGGTTGTACACGAAATTGGAGGGATTGATGTCCCCGTGCAGGACCCCGGATCCATGTAATTCACAGAGACAGTCCGTCATGTGGACGGCAAGAGAAAGGAACTGCCCGATCGGCAGCGGTTCTTTTCGTGATCGTATGTACTGCCCGACACTGGTCCCGCCGAAATCTTCGAGGACCAGGTAAAAGCATTTTCCGTATTCTTTAAAATAGTGCACATCGATGACGTTCACGAGCGGTGCACAGGCCGAAAGCATCTCGTATTCGTGCATCATCCGGGCAATCTCATCTTTGCCCGGATGTTCGTTCTTCATAAGCTTCAGAATGACTGACCGGCCGGTGGCATTGTCTTCGGCACGGTAGACGATCGTCTTGCCATTCTCGTAGAGCTTTTCACCGATAGTAAAACCCGGAAGTGGTATCATGGTATCGTGGCCTGGTCCGGGAGGGAACTTTCCGTTCTTCCTGGCATGCTTTACGTACATTTTAAAGAATTACAGCAAAATCGCAACCATTATTCGGTGACGCCAGGCTCTTTTATTTGCCTCATACCTTCTCATCAGCCGGGATGTACAAAGGTCCGGTTCAAGACATCCGGCTTATAAGATCGGTCAGTATGTCTGCGATGGCAGGATCAAACTCGGAAATTGTTTCAGGCACCACGGCGGGGTTCGATGACAGAACGCACGTAAGGGCGAGACCACTGCACGCCTCCTCCCTGTCCGGATCGATCTTTATTGCTTCCCGGTAGGCTGCCGCCGCTTCGGCATAACGCCCCGTCTCGTTGCAGGCCGCCCCGAGATCGATCCATGCGGAGGTATTACCCGGGTCGATCGCGAGGACCTTCCTGAACGCCCGAATGGCATATTCATGATATCCCAGCTTAAGCAAAGAGATCCCGACCCCATACCAGACATCCGGATTATCCGGATCGATCGTGGCCCATTTCCAGAAAGATTCGAGCATCTCATGCAGGTCATTCATTTTTGCTGACGTTAATTATCGATTTTCTCGCAGGGGCATACAATATCAGATTAATATATATTTAATAGTGGCATATACGCACAATTAACGGCATTGTCTGCTTATCTGAAAATAAGTTTGTGTCTGAAAATTTCCTAAAGACACTAGATTCCGGCAAGCCGGAATGACGGATAAAAACAACGTACGGCTTTGAGGCCAAGTTGGGGATACGTGGGGACATGGAAGGTTTTTGCGTTGAACTTTGAACTTTGAACCTTGAATCGCCCCCCGGGGCGAGTTTTACACCATCCAGTTCTCCGCCTCGAACGTCTCCGACGGCACCGTGACCACGAGATATCCTCTCTGCGGTATCCTGTCGATAAGCATATCGCTTATCTTGAGCGAGATCCAGACCTCGAGCCTGTCCCCCGGGGAGGCGCCGAGGGCGGCGAAGGGCATCGCGATCTCGAGGATATCGGCGAAACCGGCTTCGGCGGGTACATCACCCGTTATTGTCCTTGTGTGGACATTGTACTCGGCCTTGTGTTCGTCGTCGCTTATTACAGCGATCTCGAAAACCGCGTTCTCTGTCTCGCTCATAAAGCTTTTGTCGAGATCGACGCGGATGAACAGGCTTAATTCGTCGAACCCGTAATAACAGTCTTTGATGATCGTCACGGCCTGGTGCATCGCCGTCCCGTACCCTCTGCCTTCGATGTAGCCCGAACCGATCCACTCGAAGTAGTTTGTCACCTTCCCGTCGATAACGGGGCGCAGGTAGTTGATCGGCTCGTGTGTCGGGCGCGCCTCGCGGGTCCTCCATGATGATCGGTATCGACAGTCTTTCCGGGACCTCTCTCCCCAGGTACCGGTACACGTTTCGAGCAGTTTTCCCGGAAAAGCAGGTCGAATATCTCGTCGCTGTCCGACGAGTTCTGGTCGCCGTACCACCAGAACCAGTCACTGCCCTCTGCGATGTAGATCGATTCCCACGCCTTTTCATTCGTGTGCCCGGGGTCGGCGCCTTCCAGGAATTCGCGGGTCCTTCGCGAGCTGTGTCCAGGCGGTGTTGTCCTCGGTGTTGCACGATCCATATATAAAAATTGTGGCCGATCCAGGACCCCGCATGGCAATGGTGGAGGCTGCCAACGTCGTTCGCACGTTCAAGGTATTCCGAGATCGTAACGGGCACGATGCCCGGGTCTTTGAGTATCCCCTCGTAGAGGTAGCTCAAGAAATCCCTGCCGTCGTTCTTGTAGCCTTCCCAGGCGTTCTCGCCGTCCATGGCAATGGTCACAAGCGGCGTCGCGAGCCTGTTCCCGATCGAAGCGCGGATATTATGGAGCCTGTTCAGACAATCCCGGGCGGCATCCTTCGCATCCGATCTCTGGTAATGGAACGATATCAGGTCGGAGAGCTTCTGGTCGCGGAAGACGACCTTTATATCCCGTCCGCCTTTCTGGTAACTGTAATGCTTATAGAGGACCTCGGGGTTGATGACATACCCCTGGTCATTGCGGCGCGTCCCCCACCGCAGGCTCTCGAAAAGGATATCTTCATCGGTGGCGACCCAGGTGACGTCGTTCTCGATATAGAGCCCGAGGGCCTCGTTGCTCACCGAGCCTTCCGGCGGCCACATACCCTTCGGCCGCGCCCCGAACACATTTTCGAAGAGATCGAGTCCCGCCGCGATCTGGTGAAGGACGCGTCCCGCGGCCACGAAAAACGGGTTTTCGGCAGGGCGCATCCCGGCATGCCCTCGCGGGCGCTGTTGGTATCGATGAGCAGCGGTACGATCGGGTGATAGAAGGCGGATGTCGACAATTCGGCGATCCCCCTCTCAGAAAGGTCCCTGTAAAGGGGAATTGTCCCTTTCAGAATATCCTTCTGAACACCCCTCAGGATAGCTTTGTCCTCTTCTGAAAAATGGCGCCCTTTTTCCCTGAGATATTTCAGATCGTCATATACCTCGTAAAACACGGGATCGATCCAGGCCATGAAGAACAATATTTGCAGGTCGCAGAGGTCTTCCTCCGAGAAGGATGCGGTCATCTTGCCGAGCGCCTCTTTCGGGCAATAAAGCCCCCTCTTCTCGAGGAGCTCGTAAAACCGCGGGAAAGGACGGATCATGTTGTCCCAGCTGGCATTGAAAAAATTGCCGAGCATGAATGTCTTATCATCAACGGAAAGGTCGGCCGGATGTTTCTTGAATATATTGAGGTAGGTGTCGTCAACCTCGTTCTGCTCGTAGTCCTTGAGCTGCGCAAGCAGGGACGGGACGAAATTGAAATTCTGCTTCATCCCGGGAAAACCCTCGAGCAGGGAACCCATGTCGTAGTAATCCTTCGTGCCGTGCAGCAAAGTCCACGGCAGGAGATACTCCCCCGTAAAACTGTTCTTGTAATAGGGCTGATGCATGTGCCAGAGGAAAGAGATGTATATGCCGTCCATAGATAGGTTATCGCTTTCGGTCAGTTACCATTAAACTTCTTCCACAGCGATATGCCGAAAGGTCACTTCGCCTGTAATTTCAATGATCCCGACGGTCCCCTTCCCCGCGTACCCCCCGCGATAGCTCCCCGGATTAAAAAGGGTCACCCCGCGCTTTGCGGCCTTCAGCGGCACATGGGAATGGCCGAAGACTACGATATCGACGTCCGAAAAGGAATTGAAGACACGGTCTTCAAGGCCCGCGGGTGAACCCCAGCCGTGCATGATGCCGATCCGTTTCCCGGCGATGGCCTCGATGCGCTGCTCGGGAAGGGATGCCCGCAGGTCATAATCATCCATGTTGCCCCTCACGGCACGGACATCCCAGTTCGACAGGAAATCGAGAACACTCGACGACGTCATGTCGCCCGCATGCAGAACGACCTCGACGTTGGCGAAGAATTCCCTCATGTTTTTCCTGAAATTATCTGTAGGATGCGTCAGATGTGTATCGGAAATGACCCCAATCTTCATGCGATGATTAACTCTATAAGAAAACAGGGTTACTGTCAAAAATAAAAGAGGAACGAAGAAAATGGGTGATGGGTGACGGGATCGGGAATTGAAATCTTTGTCTGAAACTTGGAATTCTTCTTTTTAGAACCTTGGATCCCGGTGTCAAGCACCGGGATGACGGGTGAGAGAATCCCGGTGTCAGCACCGGGATGACGACCCGGTTTTTACGTGGAACGTGGAACCTGGAACCTGGAACCGCCCGCGGACAGCGGGCGCATCCTCATTGACATGACGCCGTGCTCGATGTTAGACTAGGTGATGAAATTATTCAGGAAAATCCCTTTAAAGTTCAATATATACCTTTTAAAGGAGCTTTCCTATATTCTCTTTCTCTCGCTCGGCATTCTGACCTTCATCCTCGTCCTGTCACGCCTCGGAAAAATTGCCGACCTTGTGATCAATAAAGGTGTTGGTCTCAGGGATATTCTCTTCCTTGTTGCCTTTTCGATCCCGCCTTACCTGACGTTCACGCTTCCCATGGCCTTTCTTCTCTCGGTCATCGTCGTGCTGGGCAGGCTCTCCACGGAGAACGAGGTGCTTGCGTTGAAGGCGAGCGGGGTAAACCTCAAATGGCTCCTTGTTCCCATCGCAGCGCTAAGCCTTGTCATCACGACCTGCGGCCTCTTGAACACGAACTTCCTTCTGCCCCAGTGCAGCGGGCTCTTCAGGGAAACCCTTATTAATGTCATCAGGAAGGGTATATCCGTCGACGACAAGGAAGGCGTGTTCAATGACAGCGTGCCGGGCGTCGTCATTTACATAAATAAGGTGGATACGCACAAGAGACTATTGACCGGGATCGTCGTTTCGGACGACCGCGACAAGAACGTCAAACAGACCATAACAGCCCAGAACGGCTACGTGAATATCGATCCTGATACGTTCGAACTGTATTTTCTCCTGAAGAACGGCAGTATGCATCGCTGGGAAAAATTGACTGATACCTACAGGAATGTGAATTTCCAGGACTATACCTTCGCTATGAACCTGTCGCAATTGATACAGACCGGCGGAGTGACGAGGAAATTGCCCTATGAGATGGGGCACAATGAATTAAAAAAGACGCTTGCCAAAACAGCGAACCAGAACGATCGGTACGACCTGCTCCTCGAGATCTACAAAAAATTCTCATTACCATTATCTTCGCTCGCATTTATATTCCTGACCGTTCCACTGGGTGTCAGGCGCAAGGCGGAGGGGAAATTCTCGGGCACGCTCTACAGTCTGCTCCTTTTTGTCTTTTATTATATCCTGATGGCCATGATGGACAGCTTTGGAAAAAATGCAAATATCCCGCCAAACATCATCACGTTTTTTCCGAACATCATCATTACCCTTTTTGGCTTATATTTGCTGAGAAATATCAATAAAGAAGATCACGTTACCCTGTACCAGAGAATGAAATACCTGTGGGCTTATTGCTGTGAAAAAATTAAATAGATACATTTTATCGAGCGCCGTCAAATATCTGCTTGTCTGTCAACTTGCGGGGATCAGTCTTTTTCTCCTGATCGAGTTCTTTCAGCACACCGACCGTTTCACCGTCTCCGTGCACGCCTTCTTGATGGTCGTAACGTACGTGCTTCTCCTCATTCCCGGTTATTTCAACCTGATCCTCCCGCTCACATTTCTCATTTCCATGCTTATCGTATTGATCCTCATGATCCGCGGGAACGAGATGATAGTCGCCCGGACATCGGGTATCAGCACGCTCTCCCTCATGAAGCCCTTTGTCGGGTTCTCCGTTGTGCTTGTCCTCGTCTCGTTCGTCCTCGCCGAATGGGTGATCCCCCTGTCGGCAAATGCGTCAAACTACATCTACCAGGTCAAGATCAAAGGTGAGGAATCCCACATATTCATAAAAAACGACAGGATATGGTTCAAAAGAGACAGGTTGATATGTAATATTGATTATTATGATACAAAAAAGGATATAATCAAGGGATTGACGGTCCTGGAACTGAACCCTGATTTTTCAGTGCGGAAACGGACCGATGCGGCCGAGGGAAAATGGGTGGACGGCTCCTGGCGTTTCAGCGGGATATCCGTCAGGACGTTCGAGAAGAACGGGAACATCACGAAGAAGTCGTACCCCGTGATGAGCAATTTGATCGATGAGCCGCCATCCGTATTCAAGGTGGCGGAGCGCAACCCCGAAGAAATGAGTTATCGGGAACTGAGGCGCTATATTTCGAGGCTGAGAGAGGACGGTCACGACGTGAGGAGATACCTCGTCGACCTTTACAACAAGATAGCTTTCCCCTTTATCAATCTCATCATGGTCTTTGCAGCGTTCTCCGTGGGTTTGAGGTACGCAAAGACAAAGCATGTATCGAAAGGCATCTTCGGCGGGATACTGGTCGGCGCGACGTACTGGCTCTTCCATTCGATCTCGTTGTCACTCGGTTATTCGGAGATCTTTCCGCCCCTGTTCTCTGCCTGGTTCTCCAACCTGCTTTTTATCGCGTCGGGCGTAATTGGTATCGTAACCTTGAGGACTTAGTTTATACTATGTACGGCTACAGGAAAGGAGTTTTGTTTTGCGAGCATACTTGGACATCGAAACGGACAGGAGCGGAAACATCTGCGTCATCGGCCTCCTCGTCGAGAACAACGGTTTTTTGCAGTGGTATGGCGACGACATCTCGCCGGAAACGATCGAGCGGGAGCTCTTGAATGTAAAGACCATAGTCACATTCAACGGAGACCTGTTCGATCTGCCTCAAATGAAGAAATGCCTCAACATTGACCTGCAGTCCAATTTCAAATCCCGGGACCTTTTCAAGGACAAGAAAAAGCTCGGCATCAAGGGCGGACTCAAACAGCTGGAGAAGATGTTCGGCATCGAGCGCAAGACCGAAGGCGTCAACGGGTACCAGGCCATGTTCTTGTGGGAAAAGTACAAGAAATACGGCAACGAAGAAGCCCTGAAGCTCCTCCTGGAATACAACAAGGAAGACGTCGTCAACCTGCTCAAGCTCGAGGAGATCATGGATGACCTCGGGGGTGGATACTGATGATCGAACAGAATTTCGTACTCGATTCGCGGTACAACAGGATAAGCGGCATCATGGTGCTCCCGGGGGAGGACAGGCGTTATCCCTGCGCGATCCTTTCCCACGGCCTTATCAGCTCCAAGGAAAGCTCGAAATATATGGCGGTCTCCCAATCCTTTGCCGAGGCCGGGATCGCTTCCTGCCGTTTCGACTATCACGGGTGCGGTGAAAGCGGCGGGAACATCGAGGGAAACCACCCTCTCGATCAGGCTGGACAACCTCAACGCGATATTCGACCATGTCCTCGCCCATCCCGCGGTCGATCCCCAGCGGGTGGGCATCATAGGGAGCAGTTTCGGCGGCTCGACCGGCCTTTTAAAAGCGGCCCGGGATGAACGCGTAAGATGCCTCTCCCTGTGGGCAACCCCGCACATACTCGACAGCAGCGAGGACGATACCATATCGGACATCAAGTTCAAAAAGGCAATATACACCGACTTCGCATCCTACGACCTGCTTGAGGAAGCGAAGAAGGTCCAGCGCACCCTCGTTATTCACGGCGACAGCGACGAGGTGGTCCCCTGCATCGAAGGAAAAACGATATACAAGTACCTCAAGAAGCCGAAGGCGATCGAGATCATCAAGGGAGGCGATCACATATTCTCCGTCGACGCCCACCGGATAAAGGCCATCACGCTGGGGCTGAACTGGTTTAGAAGATACTTGATCTCGGACTAAAAGACGGTTCAACCGTTCAACCGTTCAACCGTTCAACCGTTCAACGAAAAAGACAAAAAAACGGTTCAACGGGTCAACAGAAAAGACAAAAAAATGGTTCAATGGTTCAACGCTGATACGGCGAACCTGGCTTGTCCTCAATCCGGCGAAACACCTGCCGAATGCGTATAAAGCAGCAACATAAGCCACCTGTCGTCATTCCGGCTTGCCGGAATCCAGCGTCTTTGTCTTTTCTTCCCGAGATACAATCTTAAATTACCGGCTTAGAAACACCAAAGACACTGGATTCCGCCGCAAAAGCCGGCGGAATGACGGAAGTGGGAAGCGTTGAACCGTTGAACTGTTGAACTGTTGAACGGTCTTTTATTCTTTGTTGTGCTGTTTATCGTTCTTTAGCTTCACCCGATCCCGGATCAACTCGCCAAGGACGTTGCTAAGCCCTATTCCGAGCGCAAGCGACATGGTGAGGACGATTCCGCCGAATACGATGAGGAAACTGACCGTGACTATCGTGTTGCCGAGGCCGATATATTCGAAGACGATGCCGAAGGTGATGACGATGAGGAGGATCCTCACGCCCTTGGCAATAAAGTCGCCGTACTTGATCTTTGCATTCTCGCACGTCAGGAAGATGATCCGTCCGATGAAGTTGCTGAATATGATCCCGATAATGAGGATGACGAGGGATACGATGATGTTCGGCAGGGCCGTCGATATGCGGGACGCGTACTCCGAGAACTGGGTAATGCCCATGTAATTCAGGCCGAATGACAGGAACAGGACGATAAAGACCCAGTAAACTATCTTGCTGAGAATGAGCGACGGAGGCGAATGAATGCCGCCTTTCTCGAGAAACGTGACGATCCCGGCATCCTGGGCCCATTTATCGAACCGGAACAGGACCAGGGCCTTGCCCAGCAGCTTCTTTATGAACCAGCTGATGATGAAGCCCAGTATCATCACGATGACCATCACGAGGATACTGAGAAAGACCTCCTGGAAATTGTCGAACAGGTCCAGGAACATGTCCTGGAAAAACTTCATGATCTCTTGCATGCGAATATATTATGCAAGGTGTCACCGCCTGTCAATGGAAATAGGGGGTATGCAAATTTTTTTGTTGACATTCCTCATTGATTCGTTTAGGAAATTGTGTATTTTAAAAACCGAAAGGAGGGATTATTCATGCCTGCAAAAGTTGACCAAGATGCCTGCACAGGATGCGGAGCCTGTTCAGAGATCTGCCCCGCCGATGCTATCAGTGTCGATGACACAGCAAAGGTCGATCCCGAACTCTGCACAGAATGCGGTGCGTGCACAGAAGAATGTCCTGTTGAAGCCATTTCGCTGGACGAGTAATTAATCTTCCGGATTAATTCCACAAAATAAAAGGATGAGGTGAAAACCCCATCCTTTTATTTATCCTCTTATGTAATTTCCGCTTATTCCATACCCTTCACGATGAGTTCTGAAAGGTCCATTGCCTTCATGGTCTCGACCTTTTCCTTGTCCTTGATCGCGTCTTCCATCATGATAAGGCAGTACGGGCATGCCGTTACGACGGTGCCTGCCTGGATGGCGATGGCCTCATCGATCCTGGCGTGGTTGATGCGCTTGTGGTGTTCTTCCATCCACATCCCGCCGCCGCCGCCGCCGCAGCAGAAGCTCCGGTTGTGGTTCCTTTCCATCTCTTCGTAGGACCCCTTCGTTGCTTTCTTGACGAGGCTTCTCGGCTCTTCGAATATGCCGTTGGCCCTGCCGAGGTAGCACGGGTCATGGAAGGTGACCTTCCCTTCGACGGCCGGGTTGATCTTCACTTTGCCTTCGCGCATGAGCTTGGCGAGGAATTCTCCCTGGTGGTAGACCTCGAAGTTGCCGCCGAGCTGCGCGTAATCTTTCTTGAGGGTCGTGTAGCAGTGCGGGCAGGTCGTTATGATCTTCTTGATGCCGATCTCGTTCATCATCTCTATGTTGCCCTGGGCCAGGCCGAGGTAGTTCTCTTCGTTGCCGCAGCGCCGTGACGGGTCCCCGCAGCACATTTCATCCGTACCGAGGATGCCGAAGTTGATACCGGCCTGGTTCAATATCGTGGCGAATGCACGGGCGACCTTCCTGTTCCTGTCGTCGAGCGATGCGACGCACCCGACCCAGTACAGGTAGTCAACTTCCTGCTCTGCAGCGTTCCTGATCTCGAGGCCTTCCGTCCATCCCAGCCTTTCCTTCTTGCCCATGCCGTACGGGTTCGAGTTCTTCATGAGGTTCTTGAAGAGGAGCTTGGTGTCGGATGTCGTCTTGCTGAGCGTCAGGGTGAGGTAGCGTCTCATTTCGATGTTCTTGTCGATGGTCGGTATCGAGACCGGGCAGTTGACCTGGCAGGCAAGGCAGTTCGTGCATGACCAGAGGGTCTGTTCCTCGATGACGGTATCGATCATGCCGTCCTCATTCTTGGCTCCGCCGTTGGCTACGCGTTCCCATTCACCTTTCAGGTCCTGGATAAATTTTTTCGGTGAAAGGGGCTTTTCGGTGGCGTACGCAGGGCAGAGGTCCTGGCAACGGCCGCAGCGCGTACATGCATCGAAATCGAATATCTGCCGCCAGGTGAAACCGTCGATCTGGTTGATACCGAATTCCTCGGCGTTCTCAAAGTCTTCTATAGGCTGCAGCGCACCGCGGTCCGCCTCGGGGACGTCCTCGATGCCCCTGAACATCATGTTCAGTGAAGAGGTGATGAGGTGGAGCATTCTCGAGTAGACGATATAGGCGAGGAAACCGAAGGACAGGACCATGTGGATGTACCACATCGCCATGTGTGTCGCTTTGATCGACTCAGCGGGCAGTCCGACAAAGATATATCCCGCGAGCCATCCCAGGAAGCTCCACTTTTCATACGCGTACGCCGGGTCATTCATGAACGCGGCGATCCTTGCGCCTTCGGCCAGGAAGCCGGTCACGAGGACAACGAGAATCCAGGCCAGTACGATGCCGTCATCCGGCTTCGTGTCGAGGCGGTCAGGCTTGACGACGTAGCGCCTGTAGATGGCCATCAGGATGCCGATGATCGCGGCAAGGCCGCCAACCTCGAGCAGGAATGAGAAGATGAGGTAAAAGCCGCCCTTCAAGAATTTTACCTTGAACAGGAGGTCCGTAAAGTCAGCCTGGATCGCGACGAGGGCCGTTCCGACCGAGAGGATCAGGAAGCCCCAGAAGATGAAGAAATGCATCCAGCCGGGGAAGGCTTCACGCAGGATCGATTTATGGAAAATGCCGTTGGCGATGAAATACCCGATGCGCTCGCCAAGCCTTTTCTTGAAATCTATGGCGGCCGGTTTCCCGATTTTCCACATTGCGTACCGTTTCTTTAAACCTAGGATCAGAATGATCGCGGTAATGATCAAGAACGCATAACTGACGTATTGCCCCGTATGTCCTACGTTCCACATTATTTCTCGTCCGACATCCATAAACTGAGCCTCCTGAGAGATTTTTGTATATTATCATGGTAAAAGGCGTGTAAAATCAACAAAAATGTGATTGATTTCACGAAGGATCTGCTAAGTCAAGTCAAATCATCGGATTACAGTAAGTGAACCCTGAGATTGCCGGATAATTTGGGCAAAAACGGGCGATTTTTCTTGACATAATTTCCTCTCAACTGGTATTTTACACCCTATAACAGCCAAAGAGGGGTTTCATGCGAAGAAGCTTTGCTTTCTCTATATTCTGCCTCATCTTAATCTTCCTTGCATCACCTCTTATGACACACGCAGCACCAAGTAAAAACAAGGCAAAACAGAATTCCTCGAAAAACGTCACCAAGAAAAATTCATCGGCCAAGCAGTCAAAAACCCGGACAGCGAAAAAAAATAAACATTCTAAACATGCGTCGAGGGCACAGGCAGGGAAACCACAGGCAGAAGCTGTCATTTACGAAAGTGACGGTGAATACATCGAGTACAAGACCAAACGCGGCGATACGATAGACAAGGTCGCGGCCCTGTTCAGCGTCGAGAAAGACGAGCTTATCGAAACGAACAACCTTGCCTCCAACAAGAAACTCCCCGCGGGGACGACACTTTTGATCCCCAGGATAATAGAAGAGAATGACGACGGTGAAGAGATCGTCACCCTGAAAAGCATTCAGCTGAAGCCCTGGAAGAACAGCGACGAGAAATATATGCTCGTCAAGGTGGCCAAGAGCTTCATGGGCGCCCCGTACAAATACGGCGGCAATACTTTAAGGGGCCTTGACTGCTCGGCGTACGTCAAGAAGATCTACGAGATCTTCGATGTTCAGCTGCCGAGGAGCGCCCGCGAACAGTACCATGTGGGCACCAAGATCGGTAAGAGCGATCTCGCGGTCGGAGACCTCGTATTCTTCAAAACAAGGCGTTATGCCAAGTATCCCACCCATGTGGGCATCTTCATCGGCGACGGTAACTTCATCCATGCTTCATCCGGAAAGGGACGGTTGGGAGTGAAGATCGATTCCCTGGATTCCGACTACTACTCCGGGGCATACATTGGCGCGACCCGCATTAAGGGCGGCACCGACAATGCGAGCCGCGGCTCCGGCACCACCCCGGGCACAGACAAATCAAGCAATAATTCTTAAGTTTCTCATGTGACCTCGCGAATTACCCCCGTTATTTTTGCACTGTTATTATACATAGCCGGGCATATTGCGCTGGCCGCGCGGTATGAACCGATTGTTTCCTATTTCTTCGTAACATCGTGGTGGGCCTATCTCATCATGCTCGATTCCATCATTTCCCTGCGATCGGGCAAAATGATGTTCCTGAACAGGGAACTGCCCGAGATGGTCATCATCTCGTGCGGTTTCTGGTGTTTCTTCGAACTCGCCAATCTTCGATTGCAAGACTGGTTCTACATAAATATCCCTTTTCAGCCGTTCGTGCGGTATTCCGGTTATTTTCTCGCCTACGGGACGGTGATCCCGGCAATCTGCCTGACGGCAGCCGCCGTCGACCCCTTTTTTGCATCCTTAAGGACACGCCCGTTCACGGTCCGGTCTTATGCGGCACGGGCCATAACGGCGGGCGTCATCTTCTTTGTACTCGCCCTCATCCTGCCTGAATATCTGTTCGGCCTGATATGGGTCTTCGGTATATTCCTGGTCGATGGCATCAATTATCGGGCCGGGTACCGGTCATTCATGGCAGATATCGAAAAGGGCGATCCCGGACGGCTCCTTGGCGCTCTGACGGCGGGCCTTATCTGCGGCATACTCTGGGAAAGCTGGAATTCCATCTCCCCCGTACGGTGGGTCTACAGCGTCCCCTTCCTTGAAGGGATAAAGATATTCGAGATGCCCTTCGCCGGCTACATCGGTTTCCCGGTTTTTGCCGTAGAGACCGTTGCCTTTTTCAATCTCCTGCAAGGGATCCGGAAAAGGACCTCCGTGTACACCGCGCTCCTCAGTGCCGCGGTGATAATATCCGTCCTCGCCTTCGTGCTTATCGACCGTCACACTGTATTCTCTTACACGACCCCGGTTAAGGACCTGTCTTTCTTAGGGGAGGCAAGTAAGAAAAAAGCCATTGATTCAGGCGCGAAGACAAATATATCGATAGACCCGGCAGTGATCGAACCGGGAGACGCCGATGAATTGCGATTCGTAAATATGAAGGGCCTCGGATATGTCAATTACCTGAAATTGAAACGCGCCGGCGTCAACCGCGCACACGACCTCGCAAGGCTCGACGACCGCCGGTTCTCCCGCATCATCGGCGAGTCAAACCTGCGCCGGGTGCACGTCTATCAGGACACGGCGAAGAGATATTGATTGTTGACATGGCGGTGCTTCTATGGTGAAATACGAACCACTATGACGAGAAAAAAAGAAAAAGAGATCATCCATCGGCCCGATATATTGACCCAGGCCTACGAATGGGTCCTGATGTATATCCATGAAAACACCCGTCAATGCATCTACGGTCTGGTCGCGCTGTGCATCGTCGTCGCGGCGGTTGCATCCTTTTTTGTCTATTCCAATTACCAGGACAAAAAGATCCAATACCAGCTTTTCCAGGGGATCCAGGCCATGGACGGTTACGGTCAGACAAGGTCCCAGGAGTTTCTCGACAAAGCCGAAAATATATTCCAGAAGACCGCAAGCCAGGCAAGCGGCAAGCCCCGCTACATATCGAAGCTCTACCTCGCCAACATCACCATGATCAAGGGAAAGCGTGACGACGCGCTCAAGATGTACCAGGACGTTTCAAAAAATTCATCGAATGAAGTCCTCACGCAACTCGCGAACCAGGCGATAAAAAATCTCGAAAAGAAATAAAGCGGTTCCACGTTCCAGGTTCCACGTTCCACGCCATTAAGATCTCGACGTCATCCCTTCACACTCGCCGTCATCCCGGCTCCCGAGCCGGGACCCAAGGTTTGGTTTTTATTATTATTTTTGGTGTCAAAGTTTTGAAATGGGTTCAAGAAGAAAGACCTTGGATCCCGGTGTCAAGCACCGGGATGACGGACAGTAGAAGCCTTACGCCTTACGCCTTACGCCTTACGCCGTTAGCCGTATAACGCCGCCACCGGCTCGTACTTCGTCCCTTCCATCGCCGGATAGATGCCGGCGATGACGCCGATGATCATGCTGATGAAAAGGGCGAGGGGTGTATTCATCGATACGACTATCGGGAACCCCCCGACGAGGTCGACGACGACGGTGATGATGAATCCGGCAATTATCCCGCCAACGCCGCCGACGAGGGCCACGATGACGGATTCCGAGAGAAACTGGATTATGATGTCCCGCTTCCTTGACCCGACAACCCTCCGGATGCCGATCTCCATTTTTCTTTCTGATATCGACAGGAGCATGATGGCGAATATTCCCAGTCCCCCGATGAGAAAAGAGACTGTCGAGGCGATGACCGTCAGGACCGATACCAGCCGTATGCCCTCTTCCTGCGTCCGCAGGATGTCCTCCATCGTGAATATGGTGAAATCGTCCTTCTGCTCGGGCCTCGTGTTATGGATCTTCCGTATAAACCCCCGCAATGTACCTTTCATGTTGGCCAATGAAAAACCGTCCTGGACCTGGACGTAGATCCCCTTTATGTAATCAACGTTGGAGTAGCGCCGCATGAATGCGTTGAGCGGGACATACACCTGCAGGTCCTGGTCCTGGCCGGCGAAATCCGTCCCTTTTTCCTGCATGACGCCGGTAACTTCAGTTGGCACGCGGAATATCAATACGTTCTTTCCTATCGGGTCTTCCGACAGGAAGAAGTTCTCATAAACCTTGTAGCCGATCACCGCCTTCTTTTCAGCCTTTTCATCCTCGGCCACCGTAAAGAACCTGCCGGCGGCGAGGTCAACGTTCCTGATGTCAAAGATCTTGTTCGATACGCCGGTAACGGTCACGTTAAGCGAATAGTCCTTGTAGCGGGCAGGATAGCTGACATCGAAATACGGGACGACCTCGGAAATGCCGGGGACCGATTCCCGTATCGCCTGGACGTCTTTCAGCTTCAGTGTTCTCGATTCGGAGAATTGCCGGGCGCTCCGTCCCGCCGTGAATACGACCCCTGCCCGTACGATGAGGAGGTTCTTCCCGAATTTACCTATCTCCAATTCTATTTTTTTCTTCATCCCGTTGCTGATATTCCCGAATGCCACGAGGCTCATGACCGCGAACATGATACCGAGAAGGGCAAGGGTCATCCTCGCCTTGTGGACGACGAGGTTTTGCAGGGCTATTTTCAGGTAGAACGATACCTTGTTGATCATCCGCGGATGGCCTCGATAGGCTCGATCCGGCTCGCCGTGAGCGCCGGCTTCAACCCGGAGAACAGACCCGTCAGGAAACTGAAAAGCAGGGCAAAGAAGACGACCTTCATCGAGAACATCATCGGGATGTCGAAAAGCTTTTCAAACGTGCCCCCGAGGATGACGCTGAGTATGATCCCCGCGATCCCGCCGATCAGGGTTATCATGATCGACTCAAAGAGGAACGACAGGAGGATGCCTTTCCTTGTCGCGCCGTACGCCCTCCTGATGCCGATGTCCTTCTTGCGCTCCTGGATAGTGATATAGAATAGATTTGCAAGGACGAACCCGCTGACGACGAGGGCGACAATGGCGGCCGTGCCGAGGAACAGAAGGAGCGAACCGGATATCACCGTGACAAACGCCAGGATATCCTTCGAGCTGCGCATCGTGAAATCATCGTCGAGGTTCCCTTTCAGGCCGTGGCTTTCCCGCAAGGTCGCCCGAATATCCTCCATCGTCCTGTCGATGTCCCTGTTCGTTTTCAGGCGGACGGCGCTGAGGTACCGTTTCTCGTTCACGATCCGGGCGGTAACGGTCGTGAGCGGCATGATGATCCTGTCATCGATGTTGGGCCCCCCGGTCGAGCCGCCTTTTTCCTCAAGAACACCGATAACGCGCGTGGGGAGTTTTCCGACAACGATGGTCTTTGCCAGCGGGTCTTCCCCCCGGAACAGTTCCTCGTAAACCTTGGCGCCTATAACGCAAACCGCCTCGGCCCTGTCGTAATCTTCCGATGTGAACGGTGTACCCGACTGGAATTTCCAGACAAGCGAGCCGAAATAGTTCGTCGGCGCCCCGACCACCTGCGTCTGCCAGTTCCGGTCTTTGAACCGCATGATCACGTTGCGTGCCGAATATGTCTGCACGAGATCGTAGATGCCCTCAACGCGGCTTAAGAGTTCCGCATCCTCAACCTTGAGCGTACTTACGCGCAGCCGCGCTGCCCGCTGCCTTTCCCCGCCCCCGAAAACCATGATCGAGTCCGGGCCCAGCGCCTCGAATATCTCCTGCGCTTTCTTGTTCGCCCCGTCGATCGTGGTCACGATGATGCAGATGGAAAGGATCCCGAGGGCCACCCCCGAGAAAGAGAAGATGACCCGCCCCCGGTAATAATAGAGGATCTTCAGGACTTCCTCTATGAACTCCCTAAGTTGCGATATCTTCTGAGATAGCGCCATCTTCTATCCTGACCAGGCGTTTTCCGTAAGCGGCGAGCTTGGGGTCGTGGGTAACGACAATTATGGTCTTCCCCTCGTCGTTGAGCATTTTGAAAAGGTCCATGATCTCGCTCCCCGTTTTTGAATCGAGGGCCCCCGTCGGCTCGTCGGCCAGTATGAGCTCGGGATCGTTCACGAGCGCCCGCGCTATCGCCACGCGCTGCTGCTCGCCGCCGGAGAGCTGGGAGGGCTTGTTGTGTACCCTGTGTTCGAGCCCGAACTTGGCGAGAAGCGTCTTCGCCTTCTCCCGGGGATGTCTGATGTCCTTCTTCGAATAAACGATCGGTATCAGGACATTCTCTATGGCATCGAGATAGGGAAGGAGAAAGAATTGCTGGAAAACAAAGCCGATGTACCTGTTCCTCATGTCGGCGAGGTTCTCGTCGTCGAGCGCGTTCACATCGGTGCTCGCGAAGACGTAATCGCCGTCCGTCTGCTTGTCGAGAAGGCCGACGATGTTCATGAGCGTCGTCTTGCCCGAACCGGAGACGCCCATGAGGACCACGAACTCCCCCCGGGATATTGTCAGGTCGATGCCTTTGAGGATGGACAACTCCCTGTCGCCGACAAAATAGCTCTTCTTTATGTTCTTGAGATCGATCATTTCCGGGGCGGCGCACTGCCCGTCGGCTTTTTTGCGGCCGGTGCGACGGCGGGCACAATGATCTCCTGGCCTTCGGAGAGCCCCGATGCTATCTCGGTGAACCTCTGGTCCCTGACGCCGGGGATGACCTCCTGCCGGACCACTTTTCCCCGGGATTTGACATAAACCACGTTCTTGCGGTCCTCGAAACGCACGGCTCCATTCGGGACGACAATGACGTTGGATTTTTGCTCGATTATGATCTTTACATGGCTCGTCATTTCCGGCTTCAGGGTCAGGGCGTCCGTCGGGTCTATTTTCACGATGGCAAGGTAGTATACGATATTTTCCTTGAGCTCCGGCTGGGGGTAAATGCGGTCGATAACGCCTTTGTATATCTTGTCTCTGTACGCATCGACCCAGTATTCGATCTTGAGCCCGGGCTTGACCCGCCCGATGTCGGTCTCATCGACGTATATCCACATCTCGAGCTTGGTGGGGTCGATTATGGTTATCAGGTTGGGGGCGGACAGGCCCGAGACGACGGTCTCACCCTCCTGCGTCGCAACGGATGAGATGTACCCGGATATCGGGGCATAGATCTTCGTGTAGCTGTGGCTCACCTTGAGGGCTTTCCATCTCTCCTGGGCTTCTCTTACCTTTGCCTTGCCGAGATCTACCTGCGCACGTGAAACATCAAGTTCGCGTTTCGCCTTCTCGACATTGTCCCGGGTCGTATATTCTTTCGCCAAAAGGCGCTGCTCCCTCTCGTAGTTTGTCTGGTTGTAGACGTCCTGGGCCTTTTTTGCGTCGAGGTCCCTGCGCTGTTCCTCGACCACCGCCTCGGCGTTGCGGAGGTTTGCCAGGATCTCGCGATCGTCTATCTCGACAATGAGGTCCCCTTTCTTCACAAAATCGCCGATCTGGAACTTGAGCCTGTTGAGGAGGCCGGTTGCACGGGTGCCTACTTTAACGATGGCGCCCACCTGGGCCTTGATGATCCCCGTCTGTTCCGTCGAGTAGGTCACGTTGGCCCGTTTCACCGTGAATAATTCGCCTGCCTTCTGCCTGTCCCCTTTCCGGGCCACGAAGAAGATTATGAGCACGACAATGCAGAGTCCGACGACGGCGTATATGAGCTTCCGTTTCATTCGATATAAGCCGCCCTTTGCAGATATGACAACGATACGCGGGACCGCGCAAGGGCGCCGACATAGTTTTCGTTTGCAGCCGCTAAGTCCTTTTCACTCTGGAGCAGGTTGAGGATATCGCCCTTGCCCTCGAGGAACTCACCGTAAAGCTGGTTGAAATTTGACGTCGCCTCGCGGACAAGCTGGGAATACATCGAAACATCGTCTATGCTCAACTCATAATCTTTCAGGCCCCGTGCGATGTCGAGACTCGTTGTCCTTTTCGTTTCTGCCAGCCGCTGCCGGGCCGCGTTCACGCCGCTCATCGCACCCTGCATGTTGTAATACCGTCCGACACCATCGAACAGCGGAAAGGTAAAGCTGAGGATGAAGGCATCACTCCTGCCTTCCGGGAAGAAGGTCTTGTCCTGCCGCGTTTGCTGGAGAGAGCTGTCGATCTTGGGGTACCAGGCGGCCTTGGTCTGGTCGTAGACGCTCATCAGTCTTTCAACTTCCTTCTGCTGGGCAACGATCTCCGGTTTCACCTCAAGTGCCCTGGCGTTCAAGGTGTTGTAATCCACGCGGTATGACGGCGCGGTGAGCGGGCCTTCCACGTCGAAGGGGTCCTTGCTTTCGACTATGATCAAAGACCGTACCGTCTCCAGGGATTTCTCATATTCCTTGACAGCCTTCTGGAGATCTATCTTGGCATTAAGGAGCCTGACCTCGGCCTGGAGCAGATCACTCTTCTTTGCGACCCCTTCTTCGTACCGTCCGCGGGTGAGATTGTATATTTTCTGGGCGGCCGCGACCGCCTCCTGTCTCTTGCCGACTACCCCCTTTGCTCCCAGGGCAACATAGAAGGCAGTCTTAATATTATAGAGGACGTCTTCGCGGACGCTCTTGAATTTTTCTTTCTCGCGCTCCCAGGCAGAATACGCACCCCGCCTTTTTGCAAACCGCTCTCCCCCATCGAATACTCTCCAGGAGATTGTGCCCGTAAAAGTGTATGTGTCCCGCGAATCGGTCGTATCGCTCAGGTCGCCCGTATACGTGCTTATCGGCGTCCGGGGTGATATGATCCGTATATACGAAGAATAGACGTCGAACTTCGGCAGAAAAGGATCGATAGAGGAAATATAAGAGAAACGGGATATCTTGACGAATTCCGCCTGTTCCTTGACGACGTAAGATTCGCCGAGAGCGCTCTTTATAGCCTCGTCCAGTGTGACAGGAAAGGCAGGGCCCTGCAACCCGAAAAATGTGAAGAGAAGCGCTCCGAACAGAAAGAAGGCTTTAGATAAAAACGTTTTCGCCATGTCTACCAGGAATCCGGTTCTATTTAGTAAATCCCGTCTATTGTAGCATAACCACTATAACGCCACAATTATAAAGACGCGGTCCCCCGGCCGGGACACGATCTAAAGGCGCTGACCGGCGGGAATATTAACGATCTAGAAATCCTGAATACCAGGGGGACATTGCGCCGGGTAGGCTATGGTCCTCGCCAGCACTTCATACACGATGACGCACGATGTGTCCCTGCCGTCCGAGTGGTTCGACTTCAGGAAACGGGCGGTCTTGAGCTGGTCTTTCCCGTCATATTCAACAAGTGCGTCGTACCGGACCCAGGCGAACGTGCTTTTGGAGGATATCTTGAAAAAGACCTGGCGATGCGCCGGGTCCTTCTTTGACGGGGATTTATCGTTCAGCCTGAAACCGTTGCCTGTAAGGGTAAGCGCTACATCGTTCCGGGTCATCCCCGCCGAGATGCCGGATGCCATCTTCACAACCCCTGCCTCATCCTTCGTGGTCTTTTTTTCGATCGCTTTAATATAGTAAAAGGTCGCTATAATGCCGATCAGCACGACCAGGATCAATTTCACAGATTTTTTCATGGTGCGCGTATCCAATGAAGTCACCCCACCCCTCTTTGCGCTTCGCTATCCGCCATATGGGCCGCGAAGCAGGTTGATTGTTCGGCGGTTTTATTTAACGGGAACGGCATACGGGGTCCCCGATGGAGGAATAATCCTCAACGAAACGGGCCTTGGCTCTGTTTGTTCCCGCCACAAGATAGCCGTCCCGCAATCAATGCCCTTCGTCAGCGTAAACGCGGCAATTACCTCTCCCTTTTTTCCGAGGGCCTCGATCCTGTTGCGGTCCTGTTTCGGAACATAGACCTGCGTCACGCCCGAGGACCAGTGGGCCAGGCTTTCATAGGTCTTGACATTGATGATAAGGAACATGGCAATATAGCACCCGATCATCGCCATCCTTATGATACGGATCCGCAGTTTCTTATCTGCCGCCCCTATGGCCCAGAATGACAGTACCATGGCCCCTGAAAGGATCACCAGGTAGGAATAGAAGTAGCCGCCGGCCCAATCCTGGGCAAGGAAGAGGAATACGGGCAGGTGTATGGTATTGCAACCGAAGGGGATCACGCCGCTGCCGGCCGGCCCCCCTTCCAGGCCGACGGTAAATATTACACTGCAAGCGAGGACCGCAAAAAGTATGGAAAGCACCCAATGCCTCAGGAACCAGAACCGGTCGCGCAAGCCCTCCGGTGGCACGGGCGGTAGTTTATCGCGATAAATATCTGTTGGTGTTCCCTTCCGGTATGATCCTGTTACCTCGTAGCTCCACGTTTGCAGCAGCTTCCATGCCGGGTCTATGTTAACCAGTTCAACGCAATTACGCGGAACGTCGAACCGATAACCGGGTAATTGGGGATCGTAGTCCTGGCTCTCGGGACCAGATCCGCGACCGTGATATACGGTTATCTTGTGGATCACACTGTCGTTGCACAGCACCAACGGCCGGGACCCGGAGGGAACCTGCCCGAGGAGAACGGCCGGAGACAGGGAGAAGACGGTTATGAATATAATAATATAGACGTTTCGGAAGGCAGTGTTCATAGCGACCCTCCATGGGATCCTAATCATTCTGGATCAACCCTGAATCGTTGTCAAGCCAAAGGACCAAGACGGGTTCAGGGAAACACGATCCAGGCGGCAAGCCAAAAAAAAAGGCCTTGCTGAGCAAGGCATGAAGGAATCATTCGCGTGTCGGATCAAACTTGGATAAAAAGAAATGCCGAGGGACGGAATTGAACCGCCGACACGGGGATTTTCAGTCCCCTGCTCTACCGACTGAGCTACCTCGGCAACAGGTTTATTTAAAACATATGAGGTCATGGCCTGTCAACTGTTTCCTTGCGCGGCTTCTCGAAAACCTTTTGACAGCGCCCCGCTGCCTGTGTTACACAGATTCATCATCTGTTCAGCAGGATACATCTATGAAACCATTCAGGGGCATACTTTACAACACGCAGAAAGCTGACGGCATCGCCGGCCTTGTGTGCCCGCCTTATGACGTGATCGAGAATACCGATCCGTATTATTCCCGGAGCCCCTTCAACGCGATACGCCTTGAACTGCCGCGCGACCTGCCTGATATGGACAGGTACCAGAACGCCAGGAACACCATGGAGCACTGGCTTTCGCAGGGTGTCCTTCTGCCCGATGCGCATGAATCGGTCTATGTTTACGAGCAGGAGTTTGCTGTCGACAGCGGCACTTTTTGCAGGACCGGTTTCATCTCGCTCCAGAGGCTCGACAGAGACCGCATCCTCACCCATGAGCAGACACGGAAAAAGGCAAAAGCCGACCGCGAGCAGCTGATAGGAACGCTCAAGACATATACGAGCTTCATTTTCGGCCTGTATGACGACAGGGAAAAAGAGATCCATCAGGCCATAGCCGGGGCTTCCCGCGAGAAGATCTACGACTTCATCGACGAACAGGACATCAAGACCGGGTTTTACCGGATCAGTGATAGCGGCTCGATCAGGGACCTTGTCAATCTCGTTGAAAAGAAGAACATCTACATTGCCGACGGGCATCACAGGCTCGATGTGTCGTACCGGCTGAATGTCACCCATGCCCCGTTTTACCTGACCGACATGTACGACCGGGGGATCGTGATCTTCCCGTATCACAGGCTGGTCAAGTTTTCGCGGAAGCGTCCGCTTAACGAATTGATCGGAACGCTTGAGCCTTTTATGAAGATCGAACGAATACCCTTTGGCGGCAAGGATGCCCTGCCCTCCGTACTGGCTGCGGTAGCTGCTTCGGGGCCGCTCGCGTTCGCATTCTTTTCAACCGACGACCACGGCCATATCTACATGGCTTCGGAAAAGACCCGCCTGCCTCTGTACGACGATGCCGGGGTCCATGACAGCCTCAAGAAATTGAAGGTCAACGCTATCCACAGCGGCATCATCCGCGGCATAATGAAGATCGAGGACGATGAGATCTCCTTCACCGAGGACCATCAGTGGTCCGTGGAATGCGTGATGAACGGGTCCGCAGATCTCGCCTTTTTCCTCCCTCCCACAACGGTCGACGAGGTCCGCGACATAGCCGAGAACGGGCTCGACATGCCGCCGAAGTCGACGTTCTTCTATCCCAAGATCCTGACGGGGCTTGTTTTCTACAAGTATGCGTGAGATCGTCGGAAAAGACGAAACGCTTGATATTCTGTGCAATGAGAAACTCCGGATAATCCAGAAAAAACGCGGGTACCGTTTCTCCATCGACGCCATCCTCCTCGCGTCGTTTGTAAGGCTCCGAAAGCATGAAAGGTTGTTGGATATAGGTTCGGGTTGTGGTATCATACCTATCTATATCGCGAGAAGGGGATGCACGAACGATATGACGGGTGTCGAACTCCAGAAAGACCTTTGCGACGCCGCAGAAAAGAACAGGGCATTGAACCGGTGTGGGGACCATGTCCGGTTTATCAACGGTGATATCAGGTCCCTCGTCAAGGACATGAAGGCACATCCCTTTCAGGTCGTCGTTTCCAATCCGCCATACACAAGGCGGCGAAGCGGGCGGACATGCCCCGACGAGTCACGTTACCTGGCGCGCTACGAAGATAAGCTCGATATCGATGAACTGACATCGGCGGCGTCTTCCCTGCTTTCCACGAAAGGGCGTTTCTATGTCATATATCCGGCCCATCGCCTGGAGGAGATTATTCGCGCGGC
The DNA here is from genome assembly GCA_963666485.2 of Syntrophorhabdaceae bacterium. Classification (GTDB taxonomy): domain Bacteria; phylum Desulfobacterota; class Syntrophorhabdia; order Syntrophorhabdales; family Syntrophorhabdaceae; genus Delta-02. The sequence goes on from CAXXUO010000002.1 coordinate 595,796, forward strand.
ACGGGAAAAACAGTTGGTCTTGAAAAAGCTGCGCATCGTCTATCCCAGGCAGAACGAGAAGGCAAATCTCGTTCTCGCAGAATTCCTCAAAGGTGCCGGGACGGGAGTGACCATAGAAGAGCCTCTTTATGTTTACAACGGGACTGAAATTTCAGACGAAGTCAAAAAATACTATTCATTCGAGGATTGATTATGTCCGGATTCACGAAGATCATTCAGAAGGACCTTGACAAGCTCGAGTCGTCTATCGACGACCTGCTGAGCACGCGCGTCAATTACATTAAAGAGATCGTCACGTACATCATCAAATCAGGCGGCAAAAGGGTGCGCCCCGTCCTCGTCATGCTCTGTTCCAAGCTGTGCGGGTACCGCGGAAAAAAACACATCCCCTATGCCGCGATCATAGAGTTCATTCACACCGCGACGCTTCTCCATGACGATGTCGTCGACAACGCGAAGACGCGCCGGGGCCTTTCGACGGTCAATACCGTCTGGGGGAACGAACCGAGCGTGCTCGTGGGCGATTTCCTCTATTCGCGCTCCTTTGAGCTGATGTCCCGCGACGGGAACACCGAGATACTCAAAACGATATCCCAGGTGACCACGGCGCTGTCCGAAGGGGAGATCCTCGAAATAGTCAAGACCGCGGACGTCGAGACGTCGGAGAAGGATTACTACGAGATCATCGGGAACAAGACGGCCGTCCTTTTCGGCGCTGCCTGCGAGATCGGCGCCATTCTTGGCAACAGGGCCCCCGTTGAAAGAAAGTCGCTGAGAAATTTCGGGTACAACCTCGGCATCGCCTTTCAGCTCATGGACGACGTGCTCGATTACACGTCGATCAACGACGTGCTGGGAAAACGCGTCGGCACAGACCTCAAGGAAGGAAAGGTCACCCTGCCCCTTATTCACGTCCTGAAAAACTCCCGTGAGAAGGACAAAGCTTACATAGAATCCGTCTTTGCAAAACAGCGGATCACGCAGGGCGATTTCGATCGCGTCAGGAAAATAATCGAGAAGAACGGCGGCATCGCATACACAATGGATGCAACGAGGAAGCACCTCGACAAAGCGAAGAAGCACCTGGACATATTCCCGGCATCACAATATAAGACCGCGCTGCTGGAACTGGCGGACTATATGCTGAACCGGGAGATGTAGGCAAAAGATGGTTCAAGGTTCAAGGTTCAAAGACAAAAAAAGAACCGGGATAATGCAAAACGCTTTCGCAGTTTAGGGGATCTTTTAACCTTGAACCTTGAACCTTGAACCGTTTTTTACAGTATGGCTCCCTTGGGGATGACAACAAGCCCCTCTTCCGTCACGTGGAACCGTTTCCGGTCTTTCTCGAGGTCATAGCCTATCTTCATCCCCTCGGGAACGCGAACGCCTTTGTCGATGATCGCCCTGCGCACTTTTGCGCGCATCCCGATGATGACGTTATGAAAAAGTATCGATTCGCTTACTTCGGCATAACTGTTGACGCGAACGCCCGGCGACAGGACGGAGGCGTGTACCTTCCCGCCGCTGATGATAACGCCGCCGCAGATCACCGAATCGAGCGCCTTGCCGGCCCTGCCTGATCTTTCATCGGCAAAAACGGTCTTCGCGGGAGGATACTGCCCCTGGTACGTCCGGATCGGCCAGTCGGGGTCGTAGAGGTTGAACTCCGGGGTTACGGCCGCCAGGTCCATGTTGGCCTTCCAGTATGCATCGATGGTCCCTATATCTCTCCAGTATTTCTCTCCCTTCCCTTTGCCTGAACCGAATTTGTATATGTAAACGTTGTGGTTGGGATACATATAGGGGATAACGTCGTGCGCAAAGTCATGGAGGGAATCTTCACGGGCGGCATCTTTCGTGAGCATGTCGATGAGGACGTCGCGTCTGAAGACGTAGACGCCCATAGAAACACAGGCGCGTCCGGGCTTGTCCGGCAGAGGCCGCGGGTCTTCGGGCTTTTCCTCGAAACCGGTGACCCGGCAATCTGCAGCCGCCTCGATGACCCCGAAACGCGGGGCGTCCTCAAGGTCCACCTCGACTGAAGATATCGTCACGTCCGCCTTCTTCGCCTGGTGATACCGCACGAAGTGGCTGTAATCCATTTTGTAGATGTGGTCGGCAGACAGGATGACCACGTTGTCCGCATCGACCTGCTTCAAGTGGTACAGGTTCTGGTAAACAGCATCGGCCGTCCCCCTGTACCATTCTTCGCTCACCCTCATCTGCGGCGGCAGGTTCGAGACATATTCCCCGAGTTCCGGGTTCAATATGCTCCACGCGTCCCGGATATGCTCGATGAGAGAGTACGACTTGTATTGCGGCAGGACGAATATTTTTCTGATGCCCGAGTTAACGCAATTGCTTAACGTGAAATCGATGATGCGGTATTTTCCACCGAAGACGACCGCCGGTTTCGCCCTGTCCCGTGTAAGCGGGTGAAGCCGCTCCCCGGCACCGCCGGCCAGGACGAACGCGACTGCCCTGTGCATGACCCTCGTTCTCATGATCTCATATTATTATGCTGGGCCGACTATGTTTATTCAATGAAAATCGGGCTGGGGGCCCTGCTTGCCTTTGCCCGCCACGATGAATGCGTATTCTCCGAGCTTCTCGTCTGCGGCCATGAGGTCAATGACCTCCCGCACGCTCCCCCGGTATGTCCTTTCGTAGAGTTTGGTCATTTCCTTGATAACAACTATCTTGCGGTCGCCCAGTATGTCGAGGACAAAACCAAGTGTTTCCTCGATCCTTCGCGGCGATTCGTAAAATACTATCGGATAGGGGAACTCACAGAGCTCCTGCAGCGTTTTCTTCCGTTTCCCTTTTTTGAGAGGAAGAAAGCCGTAAAAAAGGAACCGGTCTGCGAAAAGGCCGGAGACCGAAACAAGCGACGCGACGGCGCTTGGTCCCGGGACCGGGCACACGTCGATACCCGCTTCGACACACCGGTTTACCAGGATGTTCCCCGGGTCCGAGATGCACGGCGTTCCCGCGCTCGTAATGAGGGCGATATTCTTTCCGGCCTTCAGGCCCTTTATGAGCGATGCGGAGCGCCGGTCTTCATTATAGCTGCTGACGGTGACGATCGTCTTCTTTATACCGTAGTGACCGAAGAGCTTCATGGCACGAGAGGTGCTCTCCGCAACGACAATGTCGGCCTCTTTCAAGACCTCCACCGCCCGGAAAGTGATGTCCCCCAGGTTGCCGATCGGCGTCGCGACCACGTAGAGAATGCCTTCTGAACTCATGCGTATCAAGCATAGTACAGTCCAAAAATCTTGACAAGGGGAAAAAAGTTTAAGAAAATAAAATCATGACCCTACGCGGAGCATTGATAATAGCTTTGTGCCTGGTGCCCCTCGCCGGATATCCCGCCATATATACATACGTAGATAAAGATGGGATATCGCATTTTACAAATATTCTGCCCGTAGGAAAAAAATTTCGTGTCGTGATTTCCGATCGGATCAAGTATGTCGTATCGAGGGTTTTTAACAACACGACCTACGACGTGATGATCGAGCGCCATGCTCAGTTCCACGGGATAGACCCGAATCTTATCAAAGCGGTCATGAAGGCGGAGTCCAATTTCAACCCGAATGCCATGTCGCATAAAGGCGCCCAGGGGCTCATGCAGCTCATGCCGGACACGGCCCGGCTCATGAAGGTCGACAATCCCTGGGACCCTGACGAAAATATACGCGGCGGAACGAAATACCTGAAGTACCTTGACGAAACATTCGGCGGAAACCTCGATCTCATGCTGGCAGCGTACAACGCAGGGCCCGGGCGCGTAAAAGAACACAACATGAGCATCCCGCCCTATGAAGAGACCCGGACGTATGTCCAGCGGGTTAAATCGTACTACCATTCGTTCAAGAAGAATTGATGAAGGCCAAAGACGAACAGCTGCCTCTGTGGACACTTCCGAACAGGTTGTGCATCCTCCGGATCTTATTTATCCCGCTGATCATATTTTTTATCGAGAGGGAATACGTGGCGTCCGCCCTGTTCATCCTGGCGGGAATAACGGACGGCCTGGACGGATTCGTGGCCCGCAGGTTCCAGCTGACCTCAAAGTTCGGGTTGTACCTCGACCCTATAGCCGACAAGCTGCTCGTATCCTCGGTCCTGATAGCGCTGACATATTATCACAGTGTTCCCCTGTGGGTTACGATCATTCTCGTCTGCCGGGAGTTCGTTATAAACGGTCTGAGATCATTCTACGCTATCGAAGGGATAACGATATATCCCTCCTTCACCGGAAAGCTGAAGACGACATTGCAGATCGTCGGTATCGCGTGCATTCTTCTTGAACGGAACCCCGCAAACCTGATAAACAAGATCGGCCTCTACGTCATCTACGCCGCCCTCTTCTTCAGTCTATACTCTGCCATAAAATACATCGTGGCCATCTTCAGGCCAAGGGCAGAGGCAGCAGGGGATGAACGCTCTCAGGTGGAAAACTAAAAAAAGCAAAACCTTGTATGATACTCCCCGTGGAATATCACGAACAATCCATGATAGAAAAGAGAAAAAGGTTGCCGGTGTGGCAGGCCGTAAAAACCAGGGGATGATATCCCGTATCCAAGCTCGGGCCGCCACACCTTCTCCTTATAAACCCGGACAGTTGCAGGGGACTCGCAGGAGATCCCGCATTGCACAAGGAAGGGACACGGGAAAAAGGGGTGATATCATGGACGACGTCTTCATCGGGATCGACATATCGAAAGAGCATTGTGACCTCGCGGTCATACCGGGCGGCACGCAGAAGAGGTTTACAAACGACGAGGAGGGCCACGAGGCGATCCTTGCCTTCGTACTTCCTCTCAACCCTTCCCGCATCGTCATCGAGGCGTCGGGAGGATACGAGATGGGAGCAGTGCGTACCCTGGCGGACGGCAAGCTTCCTGTTGTAGCGGTCAATCCCCGGCAGGTGAGGGACTTCGCGAAGGCGACAGGCAGGCTCGCAAAGACGGACACGATAGATGCAGGTGTCCTCGCGCAGTTCGCAAAGGCCATCGAGCCGGAGATACGGCCGCTTCCGGAGAAAGATGCCGAGGTGCTCCGTGCCCTCGTTGCCCGCAGGAGGCAGCTCATCCAGATGCTGACGATGGAGAAGAACCGCCTCGAGAAAGCGCCCGCTGCCGGAAGCGAGGATATCCGGAACCACATATACTATCTCACCGAGGCCTTGAAGAAGATCGACAAGGACATCTCGCGGACGATCAGGAAAAGCCCCCTGTGGAAGGAGAAGGAGACGATCCTCATGAGCATGCCCGGGGTCGGTCCCGTTATCTCCTGTAATCTCATCGCAGCCCTTCCCGAACTGGGGACACTGAACCGCAAGGCCATCGCGGCCCTTGTCGGGCTCGCCCCCTTCAACAGGGACAGCGGCAGATACCGGGGAACACGGACCATATGGGGAGGCAGGTCTCATGTCAGGGCCATACTGTATATGGGGACCATCAGCGCGATCAAGTTCAATCCTGCCATCGGGGCCTTCTATAAACGGCTCGTCGAAGCGGGAAAGGCCAAGAAAGTTGCGATTACTGCCTGCATGAGGAAGCTTTTGACCATTCTGAATACCATGATGAAGAACAAGACAACGTGGATCGAGGTCACCTCGTGAAGAAGAAATCAGTTGACATCGAACACAGTTGCTTGGATCCCGGTGTCAAGCACCGGGATGACGGACTGTACGGGAAGAGGTTGGCTTCTACAGTGCTAGTTACCGCCTTACGCCGTTCGCCCTTCGCTGTTCGCCGTTCGCCGTTCGCCGTTAGCCGTTAGCCGTACGCCGTTAGCCGTTAGCCGTTAGCCGTTCCTTTTACAAATCCCGCACCGCATACAAACACTTTCTTCTGCATTGTCGTTGTAGTATCCGATTTTTCCGTCCGGGCTTGTCAGTTTCACCATTGTCGTTTTTTCGAGGAATTGAACGTGCTCCGGATCGACCGGGATTTTACCGAGCCCTCCGGGGATATCGAGTGCGTACCGGGGAATGGCGAGCCCTGATGCATGAAGGCGCAGGAATGCCATGATATCGCGGCCGCGGCTTAAGCCTACCTTGAAATGGGACGCGCCGACGACATCGTCGAGCTGAAACAGGTAATACGGCTTGATGCCCGCTTCGACAAGGGATTCAAAAAGGTCGAGAAGCACGTGGGGACAATCGTTCACGTTCCTGAGAAGCACGGTCTGGCTTACAATGGATGCGCCGGCCTTCCGGAGGCTTCCGATCTTTTTCAGGAACCGGGGGGTAACCTCTTTCGGATGATTTACGTGGATCACCAACCATATCGGCGAGGCGTCCCTGATCGCTTTAAGGTGGCCGGCGGTGAGCCCATCCGGATGGACGACGGGAAGCCGGGTACTGAGCCGGATGGTCAGTCTCTTTTTCATCGAGCGCAGCCGGCCAAGTATCGCGCGGAGTTTTTCCGCCTCCAGCATCAGGGGGTCGCCGCCCGATAAAATGACCTCCCGTATGTCCGGATCATGTTCGATGACGGCGAGGGATTCCTCGATAAAAGGGTCCGGATCTATGGCCTTTCCGGCAAAGCGCCTCCGATTGCAGAACCGGCAGTACATGGCACATTCGGAGCTCACCAGGAAAACGCACCGGTCAGGATGCCTCTTTATAAGGATCGGTGTCACGGAGTACAGGGCTTCGCCGAGGGGATCGTCTTCGCCCGACCTCTCGGCCTCCTTCGAGGACGGTATCGCCTGCGCCCTGATCGGGCAAAAAGGGTCTTTAAAATCAATTAGGTTGAGATAATAACGGGAGATCCTGACGTTGTGGCTGATCGGGATGCCTTCCAGTGTCCGGATCGCCGGCTGGAGTTCGGGGATTGTATCTAGTTCTCTGAGGGAGAAAAGAAAAGGGAGGGTATGTGAAATACCCTCCTCCTCGCTTTTCTTGTCTTTTTTACTGGAGCGCCAGAAAATGTGCTCTTCTGTTTTTCGCCCAGGCTGCTTCGTTGTGACCCGGATCAACCGGTTTCTCTTTGCCATAGCTTACGGTTTCGAGAAGCCTTGAATCTGCGCCGAGATTTACGAGGAAATTCTTTGCAGAGTCAGCCCTCTTCTGTCCGAGGACAAGGTTGTACTCCACTGTGCCTCTTTCGTCACAATGGCCTTCGACCCTGACTTTTTTGCCCTTGTTTTCCGGAGCGGCTAACCATTTCATGTTATCTTTCAAAATGGCTGCATCTGCATCCCTGATGGCATACTTGTCGAAATCGAAGTTGATGTCCTTCATCGGTGCTGCCATGGGGACTTCAACCTTCTGTTCCGGCGGTGCAACCTTGGCAGGTTCCGCGGCGGGAGGCGGGGTCTCACCTTTCATCTGCTGCCAGAAACAACCACAACCACCAAGTGAAATACCTATGAGGGCAACGAGTAAAATAAGAGACAATGATTTTATTTTCATGTTCCACCCCTTCCTTCAAAAATTAGAGGGTATACCCAATTCTTTCACCGGATATACCCTCGCATGCAACATTACTTTTTCTCCGGTGCCGGCTTCTCTGCTGCCGGTTTCTCTGCTGCGGGTTTCTCTGCTGCTGCCGGCTCTGCCTTCTTTTCCTCTGCAGGCGGCGTCGGTTTTGCCTCTTCCTTCGGTGGTGCCGGTTTCGGAGGTTCCGCTGACGGACCACATCCGATCAGTGAAAAACCTGCAAAAAATGCGATAGCTATCATTAATGCGACGAGCTTCTTCATCAATTTTCACCTCCTTTCTAATTGATCTTTACCTATATTGAATACATATATACTATCAATGGTAATATGTAAATTAAAATTTTTCAATAATTACTTCTTCCTTGATAGTATTTATGTCGTTTTTGGAACCGATCGTACCCGATACGCCCATAGTAGTGGCTGTTCCGCAGGCGACCCCTATTTTGAGGGATTCCTCAAAAGAACCGCTCTGCGTCAGCGCGGAAATAAAACCTCCCAAAAGCGAATCCCCGGCACCCGATGAGTTGCGCCGGTCAACCCGGGGCGGCTTTGCGTAATAATTTCCGTTTTTCGAAAAACCGACAGCGCCCCGTGCACCCAGGGACACAATAATATATTCGACATTATCCTGGAATGGTTTAACAATTTCTTTAATTTCTTCCGGGCGGTCAACCTTCGCACCTGCAAGCCTGTTAAGCTCGAATATGTTCGGCTTGATCATATAAGGGCCTGCCTCGACACCCAGTTTCAGCGGCTCGCGGTCCGAATCAAAAAAAACCTTGATGTCCCTTTTCTTCAGCCGCCTGATCAGATCGGCAAAAAAATCATCCCGCATGCCGCCCGGGACAAGCCCGCTTAAGACGACCGAGCTGCCGCCGGGTATCGCATCTATCTTTGCACAAAAAGAATCTATCTCTGATTGGTCGGGAACAGGCTGTGCAGTGTATAGCAACGTTTTTATCTTCTTTTTTTGCTGAAATATGGTCAGGCCCGTCCGGGTTTCACTCCTGGTCCGCGTAAAATCCGTTTTGATACCCTCTGCGGCAAGAAGATCGGTCAATTCCAATCCGGTATATCCCCCCGCAAAACCAAGCGCTACCGTCTCGCCGCCCAATTCCCTTATGATCCGCGAAACGTCGATGCCCTTGCCGGCAGGCCTTCTGAGGTCCTCAGTGATGTGATTGATGTCATCGTACACCAGTTCTTCTACCCGGACGACTCTGTCAAGCATCGGATCTAAAGTGACGGTGTATATCATTGATAGTAAAAATTATTGTAGTACTTACAGGAAAAAATCGCTACAAAAATTTTAATTTTTTGTCTGTGAGGGCTTGAGAGGCTTGAGTTTACCCGGCCAGGCGTCTTTTGAGGGTTTCGATGATCGCATTTATATCGAGAGGCAGTTCTTCCTGGGATTTTCCCGCCATGTCCCGCAAGGTGATGGCCCCTCTGTCTATCTCGTCATCACCGAGAATAAGGACAAAGTCGCACCTGAGGTTGTCCGCATACCGCATCTGCGCCTTGAGCGATTTTGCCTCGTACGCATACCGGAGCGGAATATCTTCAGCCAGGCATTTTTTGAGTATCGACGTCAGGTAGTCCCGTGCCCGTTCTCCGATGCCGGCGAAGAAGCACTCCTTGCCGGGCTTATGCCCTTCCGGCGGCAGGAGCATCGCGAGCCTTTCGACACCCACCGCAAAACCGATCCCGGCTGTCGCCGGCCCGCCCATTTCCTCGACGAGGTTGTCGTACCGGCCGCCCGCTATGAACGCCTTCTGGGCGCCAAGGTCGTCTGATGTGACCTCGAAAACGGTTTTCGTGTAATAGTCGAGGCCCCGGACGAGGCGCTTATTGATCTCGACATCGATGCCGAAACTCGCCACGTGCTTCTGGAACAGGTCGAAATGGTCCTTGCATTCATCGCACAGCGAATCGAAGAGAAGAGGCGATGAGGCCGTCACCTGGATGCATTGCTGCACCTTGCAGTCGAATATCCGCAGCGGGTTCTTCTCGAGCCTTCTCAAGCAATCCCCGCACAGCTCACCTTTCCTGCTCTCGAAAAAATCGATCAGTATCTTCCGAAAGGATTCCCGGCACTTCGGACACCCGACGCTGTTCACCTCTATGTGGTACCGGTGAACATCGAGTTCGTCAAGGAACATCCGGATCATAAATATCAGCTCGGCATCGACCAGGGGCTCTTTGACGCCGAACACCTCGACATCGATCTGGTGAAATTCGCGGTACCTGCCTTTCTGGGGCCGCTCGTGGCGGAACATGGGGCCTATCGTACAGACCTTCGTCAGCCTCTCGGTCGCGTAGAGGCCTTCCTGCAGGTATGACCTGACCATCCCCGCCGTTGCTTCCGGCCTCATGGACAGGGAATCACCACCGGCATCTACGAATGTGAACATCTCTTTCTCAACGATATCCGTCGTATCGCCTATGCTCCGCACGAATAATTCTGTCTTTTCCAGGATGGGGAGCTCGATCTCCCGGTAACCGAGCCGCGTGCTGTATTTCCGGAAAGCCTGCTCTATCGTTTTAAATTTCTCGAGCTCTTCGCCCAGGATATCGCGAAAGCCGCGCAGTGTTCTGATCTTCTCCATTATCGCTCCGGCATCGGGTATTCCGACTTCATTTAGGTATCATAAAATAAAGAAGAAATGGAAGTGAATTTTCCTGCCACCCCCGCCGTCATTCCCAACCACTCCCCGTCATTCCCAACCACTCGCCGTCATTCCCAACCACTCGCCGTCATTCCCAACCACTCGCCGTCATTCCCAACCTCCCGCCCGTCGGCATCCCCAACCTCCCGCCCGTCATTCCCAACCACTCGCCGTCATTCCCAACCACTCGCCGTCATTCCGGCGAAGGCCGGAATCCAGTGTCTTTAATTTCTTCCTTTCGTTATGACAATAGATTTGATATCTTCATCTAGTTCAGTGCCTGAAGAATTTTGTCTGGATCTTTCACCTGGCCTGTTAGAGGGCAATAAAGACACTGGATTCCGGCACCCAGAGGGTACCCGGCCGGAATGACGGGTTGAGAGATTCTCGTTTGTAATGGGACCAGTATGACCGAAGAATACAGCAAGCTGATCACCGACCATTTTGAGAACCCGCGCAATTGCGGGACCATGGAAGGCCCTGACGGCGTCGGGCGCGTCGGCGACCCTGACCAGGGGGATTACCTCACGGTGTTTATCAGGGTCGAGGACACGGTCATTAAAGACGTTAAATACCAGACACGGGGCTGCCCCGTATGTGTCGCATGCGCAAGCATGATGACCGGGCTTGCCATCGGGTCGAACCTCGACGACGCCATGACGATCGAGGGCGAGGATATCTCGTCTGCCTTCGGGGGTTTGCCGGAAGATAAGATGCACTGCGCGAACCGTGCGGCAAAAGGTATCCAGGAAGCCGTTATCTCGCACGTCTACGGCCGGGCGGGTGTTTCTTCAAAAAGCTGACATATTTTCTCACGGGCAGCGGCGAGGAGCGTATTCTTCAGCGTATCGTCCGCCGGGTCGCTGGCTTGCAGTTCCTCATTCCCGTACACATCCCCCAAAATGATAAGCGCTTCGACGGCCGCCTGATTAAGGTCCGCCATAGACTTTCCGGCAAACCATCTTTCATCGAGCATGCCGAGGTGACTGAGCACCATGAAAACGAATCCCGTCATGCACAGGAACGACGCACATGAGTCGAGGCTTGGCTCGCCCCCTGCGTCGTAGATGGCACACCGGCCGCTCTCCAGAAAACAGCAGGGGTGTGCTGTGCCGTCTATCCACATGAGCGACAGGTAATGGCGCCCTTTCGGAATATCGCGGGCAAGGCCCTCCCCGAGTTCCTGTTCTTTCCGGCGGGGAAAGATGACCGAGGCCGCGCCTTCATAACGTATAATATCGTGCGGCGAAAAAAGACTGTCCGTATTTTCGGCCCCGGCTACGGGGAAGGCACCCAGGAGGTCCTTTTCGTTGAGCCCTTTTTCCCTGAAATACTCCCGGAGCGCGCTGAGCTTCCACGCCCCTATCGTCACCCCGTGGAGAAACATCCTCTCCTTGAAATGGCAACAGTACGCGGGGCACGACCTTACAGGGCAGGAGGGTTTATCAAATACGCCCTCAAACGCCTCGTTGAGTACGGAGACCGCCCGGCTGATGGTATTCATGCGTGCGTAGTTGGGATCGATCACTATCGCCCTCGCGAGATCGTCCCTGGCGAGGTCCTCCCTGCCGAGTTCCGTAAGGAGCCGTGAGCGCTCGTAGTAATAATCGGGTATGCCGGGGGCCATCTTGATTGCCCGGGATATAGCCCCGACCGCGCCCGCGGTGTCTCCCGCCATCCCGAGGGCACGCGAGAGCCCGGACCAGGCATGCGGGGTATCGCCGACATCGATCGCCTTTTGAAAATAGACGATCCCCTCCTCCAGGTCTCCCTCGTCGACCAGGCGCTCCGCCATGCTGTGAAGATATTTTTCGAGCAGCTTGTCAGGATCGGTCATATCATCTCCGGGTATCGCCTTATGGTACCACGCTTCAGATGCGAGTGCCAGTGCCACCCCGGGGGAAATCTATTGAAAATTGCCGACCGGTCATTTTAGAATGACTCCGTATGTCATCCCATCCGGCGCCGCTCGTTTTCCGCTGGATCGTCATAACGGTTGCATTCGGCGCATTCATGTCGAAGCTTGACAGCTACATTGTCAACATCTCGCTTCCCACGATCGCCGAACGCTTTCACGTGACATCCGCGGAGGTTTCCTGGGTTGTCCTCGTCTACCTCCTGGTATCGACGAGCACACTCTTGCTTTTCGGCAAACTGGGAGACCGGTTCGGGCTGCGGCGCGTCTTCTTTTTCGGCTACCTGCTCTTCACCATAGGTTCGTTCCTGTGCGGCGCGGCCATGTCCCTCGGGATGCTGGTCGCGGCACGCTTCGTACAGGGCCTCGGGTGCGCGATGATACTGGCCATCGCTTTCGCCGTGATACCGCGGTTCCTCCCGCCCGAAAGGACCGGCTGGGCCTTCGGCATCGCGTCGACCGGGGCCGCCCTGGGGATAGCGATCGGTGCTCCCGCGGGCGGCATCATTACAGGCTTCCTGTCCTGGCGCTGGGTGTTTCTTGTCAACGTTCCCTTCGGGCTGTTCGCCATGTACGCGGTCAACAGGTACATACCGGATGAGGACACGGCCCGGCTCAAAAGGCCCGGGAAGGCGAGTTTCGACATCTTAGGCGCCGGCTTAAGCTTTGGCGGTCTCGCATTTTTCATTTATGCCCTGAGCGCGGGCTGGGATTTTGGATGGGTCTCCTTCCGGATACTCGGGTCGTTTGCGGCATCCTTCGTGCTCCTGGCCCTGTTCTTCGTGCGGGAGGTGAAATGTTCGGAACCTCTTCTCGAACTCAGCCTGTTCCGGAGCTTCCACTTCACTGCCGCGGTCACATCTACCCTCTTTGCATACATGCTCCTCGCGGGCAACTCATTCCTCCTGCCTTTTTATCTCGAGACAGGCAAGAAACTGCCCACGCAGACGGTCGGCTTCGTCATTATGATCTACTCGGTGATCTACATGGCGATAGGCCCCTACGCCGGCCGTATATCCGACAAGATCCGCCCGAGCGCGTTGTGTGCGTTTGCCATGCTCTCCGCCGCGGCATGTTCCTTCGTCTTCGCATTCACCCTCGATATGCCGGGCCTCGTACCCGTTGTCGTCTTTCTCATATGGATAGCGTTTTCTTTCGGCTTTTTCATCTCCCCCAACAACAACCAGGTCATGCGCCTCGCACCCGACCACAAGCAGGGCAGCGCCTCCGGCGTATTCAACACCATCAACAGCCTCGGGCTCGCCCTCGGCGTCTGTCTCTTCGAATCCCTCATGTCCCGCTCCTCAACGGACGCAGGGCTGCGCACTTTTCAAACCGCGACCATGGCAGGGTACCGCAATGCCTATATTTTCGGCGGCATCGTGTGCATCATATCTCTCTTCTTTTCGTTGTTGATTGGGTGGAATAATAAAAACAAATAGAAAAAATGGTTCAAGGTTCAAGGTTCAAGGTTCAAGGTTCAAGGTTCAAGGAAAAAAAATCAAAACCTTGGGTCCCGGGTCAAGCCCGGGACGATGATTTAAAACATTTTCAATTAAGTGAATAGAAAAAGGGTAATCTGTTCGCTTTGAACTTTGAACCTTGAACTTTGAACCGGCCCGCTGCGCGGGCCTTACATCGTGACCGACCACCCGTCTTCGATCCCCACCCAGTCTTTGTACTTCTCTTCCCCGCCTCTTGCGCCCCAGTCGGAGTCTATGGTCAGCTTCGAGCTGATGCCGCCGCGCGGGTGACATATCATCATGATGCGCACCCGGTCGGGCTCGTATACTTCCATGAGGTGATCGTACATGATGTTGATGAGCCTTTCGTAGGAGACCACGATGTTCCGCAGCTGGAACATGTACTGTTTGAGGGACTTCAGCTCTATTATCGCCTTCTTCGGATAGAATGTCAGGTACACGACGCCGAAATCGGGCTGCTCGCTGACACCGAGGAACGTGAACTCGGGGATCTTGATCTTGATCTCGTAGGCTTCTTTCGACGGGTTTGGAATGCATTTGAGTATCGACTTGTCGATATCCTTATATGTTTTGACGTTGGGTCCCATGTGATGCCTCCTTGTATTTACAGAGTGCGGAACTGCTGGCGGACCTCGTCGGAGCTGCCGCACGAATACTGCCCTTCCGGGCACGGGCCGCCAAGGCAAGCCGGCCCCGCCTCGCTGAAAATTGCGGGGGCCGCGCCCCTCGCGAGCTTGAGCATTTCGACCGCCATTGCGCGTATCTCCCACTGTGCACGCCTGCAGCACCTCTGGGAAAAGAAGTGGAGCAACTCCCTGCCATTCATGGTCACGATGATCTTCGTCTCGGCCGCGTTAGGCAGAACGAACCGGGCGTCTTCATACGCCGATTCACCCGCGATGCCGCGTTCGTTGAGGGCCTCGATCAGCCTGTTATAGAATTCCTGTATGCCCTCCATGAAGAACTCGAATTGTTCCTTAAGGGCCGGTTCACCGGCGATCGACGGCGGGATTATGTACCCAAAACCGTCCGCCATGCTCACGTACCTCTGGGATTGTTGACTGTACGAGGCCAGGCGGTGCCTGACCAGCTGATGAGAGCAGGCACGGGATATCCCCTCTATTGCAAAGGTGAAGGAAGCATGTTCTATCGGGCTTAAATGCCCTGAATCGACCAGCTTTCCAATGAACGGCTCCTGGTCCTTCGACGCAACGGCTTCCTTGATCCCGGCGACGTCGGACGCGCTGTAGCATAATTTTGCCGCCGCGGCCACCGTCCCTTCCGGGTCGGGCGTATACGCGAGCAGGACCACGTTTAGCTTTGATTCCACTCGATCCTCCTTTTCCTCAGATGTCTATCCCCTGCTTCCGGAGCAATTCGGTCTTCTTCTTCGAACATTCCTCGCACCGGAATTCCGGTTTCGGGTCGCGGGTCCTGTCATACCCTTCAGCCCGGACGATCCGGTACCCGCGCGCCTCCTTCCCGCAATCCACGCAGACGACAACGTCCTTCACTTCCCACTCGACGGCCAGGTGCCGGGATGTAAAGATGAACCGGTCGACCCAGAAGAATATGAGGCCGCCGATAAGGTTCGCTATGGTGGTGGCGACGAACTCACCCGTATCGGAAAGCCAGTACAGGACCACTGCCAGTATGGGGGTCGAGAGCTGCCACCGTACAAGATAAAGCCCGTACCGTTTGAAATTGATCTTCCCCATGGCCCCTCCTTATTGTACTCCCGATGCCGAAATTGTTTGCACTGTACTTTTTTTGGTCATGACTTGTCAACCATAAATATAAGTGAGTTAACAGTTTTTCGACGCCTTACGTCGGTCCGCTTTTGCACACCAGGGCGTAGCGCCACGTATATCGGGATATCCTGCACGAGAAGCCGTTCGCTTCCAGCTTTGCCTTAAGCTCCCGCGGTGAATAGAACCTCGCCGGCTCTCCGAGGATTTTTTCCATCCGGGTAATGAAACGGCCCACAACCTTTTCGGGGTCGATCTCAAATATGAGAAGCATTCCCGAGGGCCCGAGCACCCTTCGCATCTCAGTGACAGCCCGGTCGGTATCGTTGAAATGATGGAACGCATCGCCGATCATGACCGCCGCCAGAGACCGCTCACGGAAGGGCAACGATTCCGCCATGCCCAGTACCTTTGCGGTAAACCCGGGTGCGTACTTGAGCATTCCGGGAGCGGGGTCGAGAAGAATGAATGTAACGTCCTTACGCATGTCATGCAGGAACCGGGACAACACACCCGTCCCCGAACCGGAATCAAGGATATATGCGCCTTCAGCTATTTCCTTCGATAAGAGGCGGAGATCTTTTTTAAATTGTTTCGGGTAGACCAGGGATGCGAACACCTTAAAAACAGGCCCAAGATAATTGAAAGGTATCATGAGCAAATATATATCATGCCGGGGAATTTCCCCAGTGGCTCAGGGCAGGATCTCCTCTTCGCGGACAACTTCGTTCTTTATCCTGCCGAGGAGATGCTGGAGGACGGGCAACACATCCGTCCTGAAACGTCCCGCAACGAGAACGTACATTATGTCATCACCAACCGTGAGGTCCCCTTCGTTGATCCACGCCCTGACCCCCGCTATCCCGTCCTGGCTTTTCGCCTCGCCGACAACGACCTCGAGGAGTTCCCTGTCGAATGACAGGCGCATGCCTTTGACCTGCCCGCCCTGTTTCGAGCTCGCCCTTACCACACCGTTATGGACAAGCATCATGCCGAGCATCTCGGGGTCGACAGATCTCTTTATCTCTTCTATCCATTTTTCGACCATGTCCGTCCTCCTCAAGACGTTTCTATCATTGATGGCCCTTAAACGCAACTTCTATTCGGGATACCCGGGGAATAGAATTACGGATGCCGCATGACGTATAATTAAAAGGTATGGTTGTCGAATATCTCCAGACGCTGGTCATCATTCTCGGAATGAGCGCTATTATCGTGTTTGTCCTGGGAAAGCTCAGGATATCGTCCGTGGTCGGGTTCCTTCTCGCGGGCGTCCTTATCGGCCCGTCGGGTTTCAATCTCATCAGGCAGGTCCACAGTGTTGAGATAATGGCGGAGATCGGGGTCGTTCTGCTGATGTTCACGATCGGCCTTGAATTTTCCCTGAAGAACCTTTTCCAGCTGCGCACGATCGTGCTCGGGGGCGGTTCTTTGCAGGTGGGGCTGACCATTGCCCTTATCTGCGGCATCAGTTACCTTTTTTACGGACAGACACTGAGGGCCGGCATTTTTCACGGTTTTCTGATCGCCCTGAGCAGCACCGCGATCGTATTCAAGCTTCTCTTTGACAACGCACAGATAAACAGCCCGGCCGGCCGCTTTTCCGTGGGGACGCTCATCTTCCAGGACCTGTGCGTGGTCCCTTTCATGCTTCTCATTCCCGTTCTCTCGGGCAATACGACAGGCCCGGGCATCCCGTTCACGATCCTGAAAGCCTTCCTGGTTGTCGGGTTCCTGCTTTTTGCCGCCCGCTGGCTGGTCCCTTACATTTTCAGCCATATAGTCGGCACGAGGAGCCGGGAATTGTTCGTCATATCGGTCCTGACGCTGTGCCTCGGCACGGCGGTCCTTACATCCTCCCTCGGCCTGTCCCTGGCGCTGGGCGCCTTCCTGGCGGGCATGGTCATATCGGAATCCGAATATGCCGCACAGGCCGTATCGGATATCATTCCCTTCAAGGAAAGCTTCACCGGGCTTTTTTTCATATCCGTGGGCATGCTGCTCAACCTCGGCGTGTTGAAGGGCAATCTTCCGGAAATAGGGGAAATGGTCCTCATCATAATTTTCTTGAAGATGGGCGTCATTTTTATTACAAGCATCATCCTGGGAAACTCGGTAAAGACATCTCTTATCGCGGGCCTGTACCTGTTCCAGGTGGGCGAGTTCTCCTTTGTCCTCGCTCTCCAGGGAAGACAATTCGGGCTCATATCCGCGAATCTTTACCAGGCGTTCCTCGCGGCCTCCGTCATTACCATGGTCCTCACCCCTCTCTTGACGCGGGCATCCGCGGAAGTAGCGGAATGGGCAGTGACACGTACGCCGCTTCGGGTTATCGAGAAGAAAAAACTCCGGGCCGATGGCGAGCGTTATCCCAAAGACATACGGGACCATGTGATCATCGTCGGGTTTGGGCTCAATGGCGGCAACCTGGCGAGGATTTTACGTTCCATGGGAATCGAGTACCTCATCCTCGAGTTGAACAGTAAAACTGTACGGTCGGCAAAAAGAAAGGGTGAGCCGATATTTTATGGTGACGGGACAAGCGTGGAGATCCTGCATAAACTGGGCATCCACAATGCGAACATCCTGGTCGTGGCCATCAGTGACGCGGCGTCGACACGACGGATAGTTCAGCTCGCCCGCTCGGAAAATCGCGAGTTGTATATCATCGTTCGTACCCGGTATGTGGCGGAAGTGGAGGAATTGAAAATACTCGGCGCGAACGAAGTGATCCCGGAGGAATTCGAGACGTCCATCGAAATATTTTCCAAGGTGCTCCATCGCCTGCATATACCACTCAATGATATACGCGAACATATCGACCGGACGCGAAGCGATAATTACCTTGCGTTACGGTCCGTCAAGCTCCCCCAAAAATTCTTCGTGGAACATGAGGACCTCTTGAAGAACATCGCGATAGAGACGTACCGTATAAGGGGCGGCTCCGCTGCCGATGATACCAACCTTGGGGAGCTTGAACTTCGGTCGAAGACCGGGGTCACCGTGATAGGCATCGAGCGCCAGGGCGCCGTCTACAGAATGCCGTCTTCGGCGATGCGCCTCATGGCGGATGACGTCCTTCTCTTTATCGGAAAGAGGCGGGACATCGATTGTGCGATTGAATTTCTTGATTCAAGACCGGGCGAACCGGTACAGTGCCCGGTAAGGGAGGATGAACCAGACCTATGAACCCTTTTCTGGCAGGAATAATGGGTACCATCCTGCACCTCAAGAGAACGTGCCCGAAATGCAAACGCGAACAGGTCACCAAGCCTAGTGATAAGCATAAGCCCGTACGATGCAAATTCTGCGGAGCGAAGATCCCGCCGACACCGTCGACGGATTGACGGCATAACAGGAATCTACCACTGCCGTCATCCCTTCACGCTCGCCGTCATCCCTTCACGCTCGCCGTCATCCCGGGCTTGACCCGGGACCCAAGGTTTGGTTTTTATTATTCTTTTTGATATCAAAGTTTTGAAATGGTTCAAGAAGAAAAACCATGGGTCCCGGCTCGGAGGCCGGGATGACGGACCTGGATGATTACGACACAGTCCGGGAAACCGGGTTCCCGTGTTTTTGTCCTTGTTTTTGCACGCCCGTGCTGTTACGCGAAGAACTCGGTGCTCTCGCAGGTCTTGCCGCCGCGGCCGATGAACTCCTCCATGAACGCGTCGCTGAGACCTTCCGGGTAGCCGACTGCGCTCGTACAGTCGGTCAGGATGACCATCTTCCCGATGTTCACATCACCAAAGTTGTGCATGATATCCCTCACCGTGTTCGCGACACAGTAATCGTGCGCCTCGCCCGCGATCGGGATCACATCGGCATTCCGGAGGATTTCTATGAGATGCGTATTGAGCAAGGTGCCCGGGTCGTCGGGATCGGCGACCTCGGCCTTTACCGCGCTGTAATGCTCCGTGTACGGGTTCGTCCCCTTGATAATATAGTCGACCATCCTGTGATATTTTTTCTCGTACGCAACCAGGGCATCGAAAAGAACCGGGTACACGCTGCTGCCCACCGAGCCGATCTTGCAGTGAGGAGGCCAGATGACGTGCGGATAACGGCCGGAGGCCTCCAGCGCGTCTTCGTAGTCGATCGTCCGTCCCAGGGCCTCCGGGCGGGTCGTGACCAGTTCGCCCTTTCGGAGCATCTCCGCGGTGACGACGGACAGCGGGGCGGGATGTTTCCCCTCGCGGTCCTTGAACCACACCGGGTGGCCGATATCGATGGGGTGATGATTGTCCAGGGTGACATGAATACCCGTCAGCCTGTTGCCGAGCCGGCCGATCATCGCCGTCAGGCGCTCCATATCCGCCGCCGCACCTGCAACGGCGAGGCTCCCCGTGAACTTTGAAATGAACCTGGCAGCCAGCGGGTCGATGGCCTCGATCTTCGCGATAACATCCCGGGGAAACCCCGCAAAGCAAAAATCGACCTGCGGGTCGACAACAAGCAGATCGATCCTCAGTTCACGCCCCGTTTCCGGAATTCTAAAAGTGTTGGGATACTTTCGCGCCATACCTTATCCTCGTTTGTCTTATCATATCGAATAATATCCTATTTCCCCCCGGTCAGTCCATCCTCGCAGCCACCCACTGATAAAAAAGGTTCCACGTTCCACGGTTCCACGTTCCACGATAAAAGATAAAGCAAAAGCGAAACCTTAACTCCACCGGCAATGTAATTGACGGGTATGCATGATTTTTTTTGCGTGGAACGTGGAACGTGGAACGTGGAACGTCAAGCCGCTGCCGGCGGCTTGACATTGTTATGAGCATATGCTTATAATACTGCATGTCGCGCCCGAAGAAATGCAGGTCCACCTGCTGCACCGTCGAATCCGATTATTTCAAACCGCGGGGAATCCCGCTTTCGGACCTCGACGAGGTGAACCTCAACATGGACGAGGTCGAGGCACTCAGGCTCGCGGATTACGAGGGCCTCTACCAGGAGGATGCCGCAAAGAGGATGAACATCTCACGGGCGACATTCGGGCGGATCGTCGAGACGGCACACAGAAAGATAGCGGATGCCATTCTTCACGGCAAGGCCGTGAAAATTGAATCAAAAGAAAGTACTGGAGGAGATGTATGAAACTTTGTTTTGCAGTAGAAAAAGATGAAGGCGCAGAAAGCCTGGTATACGGGCATTTTGGCTCGGCCCCTGCTTTCATCGTCGTGAACACGGAAGACAGTGCGATGTTCAAGATCGTCAACAGTGATATCAACCATATCCATGGCGCGTGCAGCCCGATGAAAGCCATCGGCGGTGCCGACATCGACGCCGTTGTCGTCGGCGGCATCGGGGCCGGGGCATTAAATGGCCTCAATTCCCGGGGTATAAAGGTTTTTAAGGCCATGGAGAATACCATAAGGGAAAACCTGGCCCTGTTCCGCGATAACAAGCTCCCGGAGCTTACGGTGCTTCATACGTGCGGCGGGCATGCGGGCGGCTGCGCGCACAACTAACACGGAGGAGAAGATATGCCCATCTATGAATATAAATGCGAAGAGTGCGGGACGGTAAGTGAATTCATCGTCTTTTCGGCTGATGAAGATGTTGCGTGCCGCTCATGCAGCAGCACGAAGTTGACGAAGCTGATGTCCGCACACAACACGACATCGTCTTCCGGCCCCGGCGCGATGCCGAACTTCGGCGGGGGCTGCTGCGGCGACCCGGGGACATGCGGATCACCGGGCGGCTGCTGCGCCTGCTGATACCGGTCCTGCCCGGCATACGCGGGACAGGCGACAATACACGGGATTACGGGGAGGTACGATGAAAAGCATTATTCTTCTCTTGACGATCGTTGCAACGGGGTTGTTCATTTTCGCGTGTTCTTCATGCCCTGTCCCGCCCGACGCCCCGCGGACCTATTCGCTCACGACAGTGCCGGGCGGCACACCTCAAAAATAGGATAAAGCGCTATGCGGGACAACATGGAACCGGGGAACCCGATCGCAGAAAAGGCGCCCATGAGCGTCCCGGGCCTTATCGGGCGGTACAGGCCTGTCATAAATATCGTTCTCGCCTGCATCGCGATAGGGGTTGAAGTCTATTACAGCATTTGCGCCGGGTCCTGCTCGTACCTTCGCGGCACCATCCTCGGCATCGGCCTCCAGTACATCGGAATGGCTTTTATGGCCGCGATCATAGTGCTCAGCATCTTCAGGGAACGCTTTCTCACGTTCCTGCTCATCTCGGCCGCGGTCGGCATTGAGTTCTACCTCATCGGTTTCCAGGTCTGGTACGATACCTACTGCGCGTATTGCCTGGCCTTTGGCGGGATCATCTTTGTTCTCTATGTGGTGAATTTTATCAGGAAATATGTTTTTTATTCCCTGTTCTGGATGGTTATCGGCCTCATCGGTTTTGCCCTGGTCTTTAAAGGGTCTGTTGCTCCGACCTATACATACACATTCTTACACTAAGGAACAGAGGGTGAGGAAAAAATGAACGAACGGTCAATAAAAAGAGTTTTCACCGGGTGCGCGGCTGCGTTTATCCTGCTTCTCCTTGTCGGTCCCGCTTCCACCGTATGCCTGGCGGATGAGCCGGCACTGTCGACCTTCGGCGACGGCAAGACGGTCGTCAGGCTTTATGCGGATTATTTTTGCTACCCGTGCCAGGAAATGGAGCCCGGCATAGAACTCATCCTTGCGGACCTTGACCGCCAGAGGGCAGTGAAGATCGTTTTCATTGACACCCCGTTCAACCGGTATTCCTCGCTGTATGTCAGGTATTTCCTGTACGCCATGAACGAGAAAAAGACCCTGGATAACGCTTTCATCGTTCGCAAGGCCCTTATCGAGGCCGCAAGGAAGAGAATAGTCGATGCAGAGAAGCTCGAGGCCTTTCTCAACGAAAAGAAGGTCGGTTTCAGGCCGTTCGACGTGAAGCCCGTGTTCAACACGCTGTCGGGATACCTGAAACAGGACGAGATCGACAGCACCCCCACATGCGTTATAGAAATGAACAACAAGACTTACAAGTACAAGGGGGCGGACATAACGGACGCCCTGGAAAGACTGAGACAGAAGAAACCGCTCAAATAGCGGGAATGGGCTATACTATAGCATGGGCATGACAGGCCAAAAGCGGCTGACATTCACCCTCATCGTGACGCTCGTCATCATGGCGGGAGAGTTGATCGGCGGCTATTTAAGCAACAGCCTTGCCCTCTTAAGCGACGCCGGCCACATGGTCACCGACGCGCTCGCCATCATGCTCGGCCTCGTGGCGGCGGTCATAAGCAAGAGGCCGTCCGACAGGCGTGCCACGTTCGGTTATGACCGTGTCGGGCTCCTCGCAGCGCTCATCAACGGATTAAGCCTCCTCATCATCGCGGTCGTCATATTCTACGAGTCATACGAGAGGTTCCGGACCCCGCCGACCCTGGATATCGCGGTCATGATAGCGATCGCCGGCGTGGGCCTCGCCGGGAACATAGCCATGGTGTTCATCGTGGGCCATAGCCATGATGACCTGACGCTGAAAAGTGTCTGGCTTCATGTCCTTGGAGATACCCTGTCGTCGGTGGGCGTCATTATTTCCGGCCTCATCATCTATTATACCGGCTGGACATATGCCGACCCCATCGCCAGCGTTCTCATCGGCGGCGTTATCATCTGGGGAGGAGTGAGGCTCGTACGGGACACAATGTCCATATTCCTCAACTTGACCCCGCGGGGTTTCGACGTAGAAAAGATTGCCGCCGACATCGCGAAGATGCATGACGTCATAGACGTGCACGACGTTCATCTGTGGCCCGTCGCGCATAACCAGGTCGCTTTTTCGGCCCACATCCTCGTTGATGACAAGACACTGAAAGAGGCCGAAGAAACAAAGAAGAACATCGAGGCTATGCTCAAAAAAGCGGGCGTCCATCACAGCACGCTGCAGATAGAATGCAGCTGCATCGACTGTGACAACAACCTCTTCTGTGCGATCCGCCCGGACTCCGCCGACCACGACACCCACCACCATTAGCCCCATTCAACCTTAGCCGTTAGCGGTTAATGGCACAATAAACGACTGCCATGTCGCAGGCCCCTGTCAGATATCGTCATCCCGGTGCTTGACACCGGGATCCAAGGTTTGTCACTTTCTTGTACTGTCTGCGTTTCATATTGCGGAACCATGGAGCCTCGCAGATCTAAAACAAAGACACTGGATCCCGGTGTCAAGCACCGGGATGACGGCGGTGGTAGTCATTTGTTTGCATATGACCGTTCGCCTTTAGCCTTTCGCCTTTAGCCTTTCGCCGTTCGCCGTTTTCACATTTCCTAACGCTTTTATAATGTAATACCAATGCAAGAGAAAATTTTTAATATTAGATACATATAGGCTTGATTAAATGCCTGCGTATGTTATAGTTTACATATTCCAAGTTAAATGGGGGCCGGGTAAATGGGTGATAAGAATTTAATTATTCTGTACGTCATCGCAGCACTGATCATGATCGGCGGCTTCGTCATGATCTTCATGACCCGCAGCACGACCG
Organism: Syntrophorhabdaceae bacterium; assembly: GCA_963666485.2. GTDB lineage: Bacteria > Desulfobacterota > Syntrophorhabdia > Syntrophorhabdales > Syntrophorhabdaceae > Delta-02. Next base: position 619,585 of record CAXXUO010000002.1, read on the forward strand.
TGCTGGCTGCCGGGGCAGTCCTGATCTTCATCGGGCTGTTCGTCTTCCTGTTCGGACGGGAAAAAGCAAAAAAGGCCAAAGCTTAGGAATCCATTATTTATATTGCTTCGTAAAAGTCCTGCAATTGCAGGACTTTTTTTTCGATCCGCAACACCGGCCCTTCTGAACATGGTTGAATTTACCCGGCCGGCATTATAATATGTGCGATACCGCCCCGTTGAAGCGGGGGCACCGAAGCCATGAACGAACCACTGCCTGACCATGACGACATTGAGATCATCCGGCTTGAAGGACGGATAGACAGCATCACCTGCCGGGAGGTCGAATCGGTTTTCAAAGGTTCGGTCATAACTGGCAAAAGGGCCATTGTGGCCGATATGGAGGGCGTCACCTACATCAGCAGCGCGGGCCTGCGCGTGTTCCTTTCCTTTCAGAAAGAACTGAAGAAGGCCGGAGGGGAGGTATGCTTCCTCAGGACCAGGCCCGAGGTCTTCTCCATATTCGAGATAAGCGGGTTCACGAAGATCTTCCGGTTCCTCGCGTCCCCCGATGACATTCATTCGCTCGCCCTCACGCGGGCAGGTTCCGGGACCCGCGAGATCAACTTCGAGCAGGGGACCTTGAAGATACTCGACACAGGGAACGATGCGGCGCAGGGCCTGACACGGATCGGGACGGAAGAAAAGCTTCCCCCGGCCGATTATACAGAGCATGACGTCAGGTCCATACAGGCGTCCCGGGCCGATTTCGGCGCGGGCTTCACGGCCCTCGGCAATGATTTTGAAAATTTCAGGGACTTCTTCGGTGAATCCGTGGTCATTGACGGCAACATCTTTGTCTACCCGGCGGTACCGAGGTCGGCGGTGGATTTTATCATCCACAGTACCGGCGAGCGCGACACCGTCTATCATTTCCTGTATGGCTTTTCATTCCCGGGGAAGTTCGGGCATCTTGTCTCCTTCGACCCCTCACGGGACCACGCGACCCTCGACGAGATCATCGGTGAGATAAGCACCGTGGCGAACTCACCCCTGATAGGGATAACCGGCATCTTTGAAAGCCGGGGGCTTTTCGGGATGCGTTTGAAAAAAATACCTTTCCGTCACAATCACGGGCAGGGGCCGATCGATATCTTTTCCCCCGAAAATTTTCCGGAATGGATCGACTACTCGATAGAGCCGGAAGACCTATACAACCTCGTGGTTTTCACCGGCATCGCGGTCCGGGACCGGGGGTCCGTCACGGCAGACCTCGGGGGAGTTATCCCGGCTTCGAGGCTCTTTCACCTGCACGGCATCGTTTTCGACAGGAAGCCGTTCAACAAGGTCCTCGACAACTTTTCCAATGAGCTCAGGAGGATAACGACGGGAATGGAGCCGCGCAAGGTCCTGCACCTCTTGGGTAAAACACGTGTCGGGCAGGGACTTTTCGGCATCGTCGAACTGAACGGTTAGACTATGGAATTGTGGTTTGGCGCTCTTAACCTCGGATTTCTCTACGCACTTGTTGCAATCGGCATATACATAACATTCCGTATCCATGATTTTCCCGATATAACGGTGGACGGGACATTCACGACAGGGGCTGCGGTCACGTCTGTCATGGTCGTGTCGGGCATTCACCCGCTGTTTGCCCTGCCCGCCTCTTTCCTTGCCTGTGCCCTCGCCGGAGGCGTCACCGCCGTCATCAACACCCGGCTCAAGGTCAACAGCCTGCTTGCCGGCATCCTCGTGATGACAGGCCTTTACTCGATCAACCTCCATATAATGGGCCGCTCGAACATACCTCTTCTCGATACCGCCGAGTTCTTTGCGCTCCTTAACCGGGTAAACCCGGGGCTCAACCGGGAGATCTGGACAGCCATCTGTCTTGCCGTCGTCATGGCGGGCGTGTGGTCCGTGATCTCCTTTTTCTTCAAGACCGACTTCGGCCTGGCAATGCGGGCGAGCGGCAACAATCCCGCCATGGCCCGGGCATCGGGCATCAATGTCGACCGCGTGAAGGTTTTCGGGGTCGCTTTCGCCAACGGGCTCGCCGGCCTCTCGGGGAGCCTGGTCGCGCAGTACCAGGGATTTTCCGACATCGGGATGGGGATCGGGACCGTCGTGACGGGCCTAGCATCCGTTATCATAGGCGAGGCCATTTTCAGGAAGCATTCCGTTTATGCGTGGATAGCGAGCGCTATCGTTGGTTCCGTTATATTCCGGTTCATGATCGCGCTTGCCCTGTTTGCCGGGATGAATCCCATAGACTTAAAGCTCGTGACCGCCATCTTCGTGCTCGTGACGCTCGCCGTCACCATGAGGATCACAAAGGGCACCGCCTGGGTGCGAAAAAGCCACTTTCTGAAAGTTGCAGTGACGGCCCTCGTCATTATCGGCATTATCGCCGGGATACGGTACGGAAAGCTCGGCAGCATCATACCGCAGAAGAAGACGAAGATCGGGGTCTTCCTGATGAGCGACAGCCCCGTCCTCACCATCACGCGGGATAGTTTCCTTGCCCATATGGAGGAACTCGGCTACGTCGACGGCCGGAATGCCACCTTCCTCGTGGAGAACGCGAACGGGGACATGGCGACGGTCAACACCATCGCCGATAAGTTCATCCGCGAAAAGGTCGATATCGTCGTCCCTGTTTCCACGAATTGCACGCAGGTCGCCATCAACAAGGTGAAGAACATCCCCATCGTGTTCGCGACGGTGGCGAATCCTTTTATCATCGGGGCGGGAAGATCGGAGAAAGACCATCTGCCGAACGTGACGGGCGTCTACGGGGCCATGGACATGGCCAGGGTGATGGAGGTTGTGCGAAGGATATTCCCCGGCCCTATTGCGGTCGGCGCCATCTGGGACCCCGGGCAGGCCAATTCGGAATACAACGTCGGCCAGCTCAAAGAAGCGCTGAAAGAATATCCCGACATCGGGTTCAAGGGCGGTAATGTCGCGAGTTCCTCCGAGGTCTTCCAGGTCGCGCAGTCACTCGTCCACAGGGGCATCGACGCCTTTGTCCAACCCACGGAAAATATCGTGTTCTCGGCATTCGATTCTGTCATCAAGGCGGCCCGAAGCGGAAAGGTGCCTGTCATTTACACCGATGTCAGCAACCCTGCCAGCGGCGCCCTGATCGTTTACGGGCACACGTATGAAACGAGTGGGAGGCAGGCGGCCAATCTTGTCGACCGCATAATTAAAGGAGAAGACCCCGCAGGTATTCCCTTCGAGAAGTACAGGGAAGTCATCCTGGGCGTCAACCTCAAGGTCGCAAAGGAGCTCGGGATAGCCATCCCGCGCGACGTGACCGACAGGGCCGACCTCATCATAGACGAGGCGGGCAGGCTGCAGCACCGGACAGCTCAAGCGGCCGGACGCAAACAGGCCGCCACTTCGGGGAAGAAGATGGCCGTGTTCCAGTTCACGAATAACTTTATCCTTGACCTTACCGCAAAGGGGGTTGTCGACGGGCTGAAGAAGAGCGGTGTCCTCGATAAAGAAAAAATAACGATCGACCAGAAGAATGCCCACGGGGACTACAGTACTGCCCAATCGATAGGGCAGGAGATCGTGAGCAGGAAATATGACTACGTCGTAACCGTCTCAACAGTGGCCGCACAGGTGGTGGTACAGCAGAACAAGAAGATCCCCCATGTCTTCGCCGCCGTCACCGATCCCATAAAAACGGGTATTGCAAAGGGCATGGCCGACCATCCCGCCAATGTGACGGGAATCGCCACGCCCCAGCCCGTGGAATCGACGGTGAAGCTCATGCGCAGGCTGTTCCCGAAGGCAAAGGTCATCGGCATGATCTGGACCCCGGCCGAAGCCAACTCGGAGATCTGCACGCGGCAGGCGCGGGAAACCGCAAAAAAATTGGGCTTCACGGTGATCGAAGTGCAGATCGCGGGCACGCAGGAAATAGATGAGGCATTGAGGTCCATCCTCAGCAGTCACCCTGACATATTTTTCACGTCCGGGGATGTCACAGTTTCGGCAGCGATCCCTTCCCTGGCCCCGAAATTAAGCCAAAAGAAGATACCCTACTTCACCAACACCCCGGCGGACATTGATTCCGGGGTTTTCCTCAGCCTCGGGGCCGACTATTACGATGTTGGTTTGAAAGCGGCCGGGCTCGCAACAAGGATCATGACGGGCGAGGACCCGGCAAAAATGCCGATCATTCATTTTGTTCCCGAACAGCTCACCTTAAACCTCAAACTCGCGAAGGAATACGGGATCACGATACCTGACGATCTTATCAGGAGAGCATCCAGGGTGGTGAAATAAGTGATAGAGATATCCGGCTACCACAAAACGTTCAACGCCGGGACCTTAAACGAGGTTCACGCACTTCGCGGCATTGACCTCGCGATACAGGAAGGCGAGTTCCTCACCATGATAGGAACGAACGGATCGGGGAAGTCAACCCTTCTCAACGCGATCGCCGGCACGTTCCTCCCCGATCGCGGGACGATCACTATCAGCGGCAGGGATGTGGCAAAAAAAGCCGACTTTCAGCGCGCGCGCTACATCTCGCGCGTATTCCAGAACCCTTTCACGGGAACGGCACCCGACATGACGATCGCGGAGAATATTCACCTCGCGTTTCTGCGGGGCAGGCCCCGCTTTCCCGTCCCCGGTCTGACACGGGAGCGCCGCGCCTTCTACCGCGAAGAGGTGAGGATGCTCGAAATGCAGCTTGAAGACAGGCTCGACAACACGATAGGGACGCTGTCGGGCGGCCAGAGACAGGCGCTCACCCTGCTCATGGCAGTCATGAACGGGCCGAAGGTCCTCCTTCTCGATGAACATACGGCCGCTCTCGACCCCAAGTCGGCATCACAGATCGTCGCCCTGACCCAAAGATTCATCGAGCGCTATCATCTCACCACCATCATGATAACGCACAGCATGCAGCAGGCCCTGGAGCTCGGCACCCGGACAGTCCTGATGCACAAGGGAAAGATCATAGAAGAGATAGCCGAAAAGGACAAAAAATTGCTGACCACGGCCGACCTCCTTGACCGCTTCGCCGACCTGAGGAAACAGGAAAAACTGACGGTTGAAATGATAGAAGAGATGCGGCGGGAATATCTGTAGGTCTACCCGCCTTCGTCGTCCCGGCGAACCGGGGCGCTTTTCTAAAAGGCCCTCATTCCGGTGCTTGACACCGGGATCCAGCGTCTTTAAATAAGTAGAATCGGTACTGGTTTTATAGTTTAAGATGGAAAGATGACACCGGGCTGTGTGTTGTACGTCTGCCCTTTCGGGTTTTACTCAGCCGGTTTCTCTTCGGCAGCGGTTTCCTGTTCGGCGGGAGCCTGTTCGGCGGTCTCTTCGTTGGTCTCCTCAGGTTCCTCGGTCTTCAGGCCGTGCCTTCTCGCCATTTTCTCCTGGGCCTTCTGCTGCCGTTTGATCTCTTTTTGCCGTTTCAAAAAAGTATTTTGATTACGTTTTGCCATGTGAGGCATCCTTTCCTTCTTCCTGACGAAAAGAGTGTCCGGAAGAGATAATTATTTCCGATGCAGTTAAGGATTATGACGTTATTCGGCGGGTTTGTCAAGATGACAAGGGCAATCCGCCCCGACCTGCCTTCTTTTCCCTTTACATTTGTTTCGATACGCTTTAGTGTCTAAAGTAGTAAATATGAAGAGAAAAAGGGGACAGTATATGCATTGCCGCCTGTTAGCTATCTTATGTATGGTATCGATTCTTGTCTTGTCCGCCGCTCCATCCCTCTATGCCCAGAACTACGGTTCCTGTGCCAACACGGTATGCGGCCCGGGATATGTGGCAACCCCGCAGATGAACGGCGAATGCCTCTGTGTTGCGCAGGACTGCAAAGATCTGGACGGATGCGTCCAGCCGCCGAAGGCGGTCGAAGACTGCAACAGCATCGAGGGATGCAACCCGCCGCAGATCATCAAGCCGTAGCGTCACGTATCTGCCGCCCGGAAAATGGCCAGGGTCCTGATAACGTATCACTCGCAGACCGGAAACACGAGGAGGATGGCCGAGGCCGTTGCGGACGGCGTCAGGGACGCGGCCCATTCCGAAGCGATACTGAAGAAAGCCTTCGACACCACTTCGGAGGACATACGCGCCTGTGATGCCGTCGTATTCTGTTCGCCGGAGTATTTCGGATATATGTCGGGCGCCATCAAAGACCTCTTTGACCGCACATACGAGGAATTACGCGATGACCCGCGATCGCTGAAGAAACCATACAGCATAGTCGTGAGCGCAGGTAATGACGGCACCGGTGCCGTCCGCCAGATAGAGCGCCTCTGTAAGGGATACAATTTCAAGAAAGTTCAGAACCCGATAATAGCGAAGGGCACAGTGACGGACGACATCCTCGCCCAATGCCGCGAACTCGGCGCCACCCTGGCCGAAGGCATCAACGCCAAGATATTCTGACAATCGAAATCCGGAAACTCTGAAAAGACTCTCTCTCGCCCGTTCGTCGCTTCGCTCCTCTCTCGAGCTCGCGGAGAACGCGGAGAACGGCGGAGGCCGCGGGAGCCCGGAGCCGACCAGGCTCCCGCGGCATCTTCGATCCTGCCCTTCAGGCAGGATGGACCGCTTGGACTATTAATTACCTTGTATTGTTTTTCTTCTTTTCCTCGGCGAAGCCGACGAAAGTGCCGGCTGGTCGTGGTCGGCTCCGCGACCAGCCGGCAAAGTCTTTCCCCTTCGCAGTTCTCTGTGTTCTCTGTGAGCTCGAGCGAAGCGGGCGAGAGAGTGTATTTATCGTCTCTTGTCTTTTTCCAGCTTCCTTTTCTCTTCGTCACGGATCTCGCGGCGGAGGAGCTTGCCGACCTTTGATTTCGGGAGCATGTCGCGGAATTCGATGTATCCCGGGACCTTGTACGGGGCGAGCCTGTCCCGGCACCATTTCAGGAGCTCGTTGCTGCCGATGCCTTTCGCGTCTTCCTTGAGAACGACGATCGCTTTTATCCTCTCGCCTACCCGCGGGTCGGGGACGCCGATGACACAGGCGCCGATGACGGTCGGATGGTCCTGCAGGGCGGCCTCGACCTCCGACGCGGAGACGCGGTATGCCTTGTACTTGATGATGTCCGCGGTCCTCTCCACGAACTCCAGTTCCCCTTTGTCGTTTATCTTTACGTAATCGCCCATGCGGTAATAGATATCGCCGTTCATCTTAACGTAGGAGTACTCTGTTTCTTCGGGCTTGTTGAGGTATTCCTTCAGGGTGTACGGGGAGGTCACGAGAAGTTCCCCGAGTTCCCCCGGCGGCAGTTTTTCGAGGGTTTCGCGATCGACGACGATCGACTTGCGCGTCTTGAGGGGCGTCCCGATCACTGTCGGTGAGGGCTCCTGGTTGAGCAGGCTGTACGTGACATGCCCTATTTCCGTCGAGCCGTACACCTGGTAGAGCGGGATCTGGTATTTCTCGCGCCATGTCTTGAACACCTCGACGGGAAGGACGTCGCCGCCGCAATAGCAGTACCGCAGGGAACTCAGGTCATACTGGTCGAGCCTGTCGTTCTCGAGCATCATCCGGTAGAGTGCCGGAACGCCGAGCATCCACTTGATCTTGTACCGCTCGATCGCGGACAGGGTCGCGTCGACCTCGGGAAGCGGCAGCAGCACGACGGTGTTCCCGTAATTGAACCCGAAGGCGATGGAGAAGCCCTTCGCCATGATGTGGAACAACGGGTTCACCATCAGGACCGTATCCCTTCCCGGCGTCACATAGTCCTTTATGACGTCGTCCATGATGTCACGGATGTAGGTGACCTCGCCGATATGGTTTCCCGGGACGCCTTTCGGGAACCCTGTCGTACCGCCCGTGTACATGATGTAGGACAGGTCCTTTACCGGGTCGATCTCGACCTCTGGCGGAATGGGACGGGATTTGTAGAGGATCTTCGTGAATGAATGTATCTTATCGCCTTTCGGGACAGTCCCGCGCGGTATTTTGTCGAAAAGGTACCCTATGACCCTTTTCACCGGCGATACGAAGTCGACAAGGTTCGTCACGATCACCCGCTTGAGATTCGTCCTCTCCATGACCTCTTTCACATACACGAAATTCGTGTCGAGGCAGATGACCGTCTCGATGCCGGCGTCTTTTATCATGTACTCTATTTCGAACGCCGTATAGATGGGCGATACAGGCACCGTCACCGCGCCTATCCGGTTGATGGCGAAATTCGCGATGATCCACTGCGGGCAGTTCGATATATACAGCATGACCCGGTCCTGCTTCTTGACGCCGAGGTCTGCGAGCCCCCGGGCAAACTGGTGGACCAGCGTCTCCAGCCGGCCGTACGTGAATACCTCGCCGAGATAGATGAGGGCCGGCCGGGATATATATTTCTTGCAGGCTTCTTCAAACCGGGTAAATGTACATTCTTTTTCCAAGGATGTCATGCATCACCCCTTACACGCCGAAATAGGCGGATTTCACGTCGGGATTGTCGAGCAGCTCCTCGCGCGTCCCCGAAAGTACGCTCGAGCCGTTCTCGAGGATATAGCCGTAATCGATGATGGGCATGACCGGCCGCGCATACTGCTCGGTGATTATGATCGAGATGCCCTTCGAGTCCCGGATCGCCTTCGTCCCGTTGATGACGATCTCCTGGTAGGCAGGGCTCAAACCGAGAAGCGGCTCGTCGAGAAGCAGCAGTTTCGGCGACGCCATGAGCGCCCTCCCGATCGCGAGCATCTGCTGCTCGCCGCCGCTCAAAAAACCGCCCTGCCTTTTGAGGTGGTCCTTCAGGCGCGGGAACAGGTCGAGAACGTACTCCAGGTTCTGTCGCGTTTCCCTGCCGCCCGTCAGGTACGACCCTATCTTGAGGTTTTCGAGCACCGAGCTTTCCGGGAATATCCTCCTGCGCTCCGGGCACAGCACGATGCCCGCCTTCGCCCGGTTGTGGGGCTTGATCGCACTCATGTCCTTCCCATTGAAAAAGACACGGCCGAACACGGATATCCGCTCACCGCCGCGCATCTCCTCCTTCTTCTTGATATCGAGGATGATGCCCGATATGGCGTGCATGAACGTGCTCTTTCCCGCACTGTTGGAACCGAATATCCCGACTATTTTACTGTCCTCACAATTGATGCTGACGTTGTTGAGGGCGATCATATTTTCGAAGAACACCATCATCTCAAAGGCTTCGAACATGGACCTACACTCCTTCGCTTCCGAGATATGCCTCGCGCACCCTCTTGTCCTCGATGACGTCGAGCGGCTGGCCTTCCTGTATCTTTTCGCCGAAATTGAGCGCCATGACCCGCGTGGCAACCTTGAACAGCTCCCGCAGGCGGTGTTCGACCATGATGAGCGTTATGCCCTCATCCTTCATCTTCTCGATAAGGGGCAGCATGCCTGCGATCTCGCTCATGGAGAGCCCTGAAAAAACCTCGTCGCAGAAGATTATCTCGGGGCGCAGTGCCATGCAGCGCGCCAGCTCGAGCCTCTTCTGGTACCCCGTCGGCAGGGTCGACGCCATCTTGTACGGCACGCGCGAATCGCGCTCGAACCCGATCTCTTCCAGGATGTCCACGGCGACAGTGTCCCTGTCCCCGTGCTTGCCGCCCCCGCGCCATCCGCCCGTCTTCCGTGCGCGCGGCGACCACAGCGGTATGATGAGGTTCTTGTAGGCCGGCAGGGAATGGTAGGGCCTCATGATCTGGAACGTCCGCGCGATCCCGATGTCGGCGATCTTGTGCGGCTTCCAGCCCGTGATGTCCTGGCCTTTGAACGTCACCTTGCCCGACTCGGTCTTGATGAAGCCGGTAATGCAGTTTATCAGGGTTGTCTTCCCCGACCCGTTCGGGCCGATGATGCCGAAGACGTCGCCCTGTTCGATATCGAAGCTCACATCCATGAGCGCCTTCAACCCCCCGAAGGATTTCGTGATGCCCTGTACGGATAAAACCGGCTGCGCGCTCATACCTTCACCCACCTTTCAAACTGATGATACTTCCGCTGAAGGTAGACCATGATCCCCTCACTCTTGAAGACGATAAAACCGGTCAGGATGATGCAGTAGATAACGATCCTGAACGTCCCGAACGCGCGCAGGACCTCCGACAGGGGCACGAGTATGAAGGCCCCGATCATCGCGCCCACCAGCGTCCCGCCGCCCCCGATGACGACCGCGGCGATCGGTATGATGGAGAAGTCAAGGGCGAAGAGCGAGATGCCCGCCCACATGTAAAGGTGCGCTATGTACGCCCCGGCGAAGCACCCGATGAAGGACGCTATGAAAACAGCGATTATCCTCATTCGGGTGACGCTGATCCCCGAGGCCCTGACTGCCTGGTCATTGTCCTTGACCCCCCGAAGAACGAGGCCGATATCCTGGTTCACGAACCTGCGCATGCCGAAGAGGAAGATCAACGCAACAATGATGATCGTATAATTTTCAAAATACGGATTCGGGAATGCGTCGATCCCCGACATGCCGTTCGTCCCGCCCAGGATGTCGAGCGCCTCGATGATCCGGGTGAACAAGAGCGGATACATCAGGGTCACGATGGCAAAGTAGACGCCCCTCAGCGGTAAACACGGCAGGAGGCACAGGGTGCAGAATGCCGCCCCGGCCAATGTCGCGAGCGGCATGGACAGCCATATCGGCATCCCCAGGGTCGTGTTGAATATTGCAGCGAAGTACCCTCCTACCCCCGTAAAAAACGCCCCGCCAAGGCACACAAGGCCCACGTAGTTCGCAAGGAAATCGAATGACAGCGCCAGGATCGCGTAGGCGCACATGATGTTGATCACCTTTTTCCAGTACGGGGCGAGCTCAAATACGAACGGAAGGGCCAGGAGCCCGACAATGAGCAGGAGCCTCGGTCCCATGAGATACAGGATCTCGCGCAGGGACGATATTGCGTAAATGCCTTCCGTCCGGACCTTCAGGCCCCGGTCAATCCTTTCTTTTCGCATCATCGCGTCCATATCACACCCGCTCTTCCAGTTCTTTTTGTTTACCGAAGATCCCCGACGGCTTGACCAGGAGAGTGAGGATGATAGCGAGAAGCGCGACCACCATCTGGTAATGGGCCGAAAGGAACGACTCGGTAAGGATCTGCGCGAACCCTATAATGAAGGACGCCACAATGACGCCTCCCCAGCTCCCCAGTCCCCCGATAACGCAAACCGCTATCGCAAAAATGAGGACATTGTACCCGGTCTCAACGACGATATTTCCCAGGGGAAGAAGTATTATCGCCGCGAGCCCGGCCAGGGCCGAACCTATACCCAGAGAGAGCACCGCGGTGACGTCCGAGTTGATCCCGAGCATCATGGCTGCCCTCTCATCCTGGGCAATGCCCCGGAAAGCCAGGCCCATTTTGGTGTACCGTGTGAAAAGGTAGAGAAGGATGAACGTCCCGATGCCGGCCCCGACGATGATGAGGCGCTGGTAATCGACGCTGACACCGAGTATGTCCACCGAACCGGCAAAGAAGGTGGGCAGGCTGAATGTCCCGCCCCGCAGGCCTCCCCATCGCAAACCCTCGAGAATGGCCAGCCCGATGGCGTATGTCGCGATGATCTCGGATATCTCCATACCCCGTATCCTGACCAGTATGAACTGGTAGATGAGGGCCCCGACGATCGCCGTGATCCCTATACCCAGGATTATCGCCATTATGTACGGCATCCCCGTGCATTTGTTAACGAACACCCAGGTCAGGTACCCCGCGGTGATATACAGGGCCCCGTGTGCGAAGTTCGGGACCCTGCTTATCGAGTAAACTAGGGTGAATCCAAGCGATATAAGGGAGAGGGTTATGCTGTTGATTATCCCGTAGACGACAATTTCCATACGTCCCCTCTTTTCTTTCTTTTATTTCATCCAGGGCGGAAGCAGGACCTTTCCCTCTGCCGTCTTCGGCGGGAATACCTGGACGCGCTTGCTCTTCTGCCACTGGATGATGCCCGTTACCGCGCCTTCCTTCGGGTCGAGCGACGGGATGATCTGGTGTGTCTTCGGGTCGAATTTCATTCTTCCGTACACGCCCTGGAAATCGAGGTTTTCGAGCGCCGTCACAACCTTGTCGGAATCCGTGGTCCCGGCTTTTTCAATCGCATTCTTGAGCTGGTAGACAGCCATATAGCTCGATGATGTGCCGTACCCTTCAGGCTCGAGTCCCCATCTTTTCTTGTAGGCGTCGACGAATTTCATCGTCCACGGGGTGATCTTCGCCGGGGCGTTGCCGCCGTTAACGAGGTTCACGATGAGGTAGTCCCCCTTGCCGCCGGATGCCTTGGCGAAACCGGGCTGCTCCGCGGCGTTCACGAAACCGATGGGAAGCGATTTCATCTTCATGTCGGCCCACTGTTTCAGGAGGATCGTGCTCTCAGGCATGTCCATCCAGAGGAAAAGTATCTGCGCGCCTTTCTTCGATGCGTCGGAAAGCCCGACGGAGTAGTCCGTTGTACCGGTAGGGTAGATCTTCGGTGCGATAACGGTCCATCCCTTGTCTGTCAGGGCCTTCTGCATCACCTCGCCGCCCTTGCGGGCATGCTCGACGTCCTGAACCATGATGGCTGCCGTCTTGAACCCGTAGCTCTTCCTCAAGTCCTCGAGCATGGTCACGAAGTCGCCCATCATGACGCCGACATGGCTCGTGTTGCGGAAGCAGTATTTATACTTGGCGTAATTGCCTTCGACCTTTTTATGATAGGCCGGCGTGAGAACACCCGTCGTTACGATGCTCACCCTTTTGTACTTGCTGAGGAGGTCCATGGCAGCGAGGGCCGCCTCCGAGCGCACCGGGCCGCCGACGATGAAGTCGGCCTTCTTCTCCAATATCAGCTTCTCAAGCCCGAGAAGCGCCTCGCTGACGGGGACCCCCGGCTCTAAGTCACGCGTGTCGATGACCTCGACTGCGATCGGCCTCTTGGTCCCGCCGACGTTGACACCCCCGGCCTTGTTGATCTCCTCGGCCGCGAGCTTTATGCCCCTTTCAGCATCCCAGCCGTACAGAAAAGCTGTCGCAAGCGGAGCACCGATAACGATCGGCTTCTCTGCCGCGGACATCAAGTTGGGAAAAAATAAAACCACCGCAACCAGGAAAACGATGATATACGTCGCCTTTCTCATACATTCCCTCCCCTTGGCTTTGTATTATTGTGCCCTTACCCTGTCGCTAAAACAGCAATAACTATGCCACTTTAAACGGCCTCTCCCCGCGGAAGGTACGGAAAGACATATTTTCAGGGGGTTGAGCGCAGGGAAGGCATCTTTAGTTTTTTATCGCGGGACATGGTCCGAAAAGAGGGAATGAAAGAAATTTTCAATTCCCCGGGTGTGCAATTGAAAGAAATATTTATTTTGCGGGATGGGGTTTCTTCTTGACGATGCCGGCCCTGTTGATCTCTTTTACCAGGACGTCCTCGGGAATTTCGAGGATGACGCTGGCTTCTTTCAAGTTCCAGCGCGTCTCTTCGAGGACTTTCCCGATGTGCTCCTTGCGGATCTCTTGCAGGGTCTTCATGGACATATCCGGTATTCTGGTTGCAATTGAAGTGCCAGCGATGATCAGGCGGGTACGGTGATATCGTATTCTTTCAGTTTCTGCCGGAGGGTCGGGCGGGATATTCCCAGGATGTCACACGTTTTGCCGAAATGCCACCCGGTGTATTCGAGGACCCTCAGGATATGCACCTTTTCGACGTCATGCAGGGACATCGATCCAGGATGGCTTGCCGCCGCATCCTTCCCGGCCGGCGGGCCTTTCTCGAGCAGCGCCGCAATGAGTTCATCGAGGATCGCCTCGCCCAGGGTGGAGATGACACCCCGCGTCAGGACATTTTCGAGCTCCCGGACATTGCCGGGCCACTCATAATTGAGCAGCCTTTCCATGGCCCTCTCTTCCACCCGCTTTATAGAGCGGCGCAATTCGCCGTTTATCTTCTTGAGGAGGTACTGGACCAGGAGCGGGATGTCGCTTTTGCGCCCGCGAAGCGGGGGGACCCTGATCATCGCGACGCTCAGCCGGTAGAAAAGGTCTTCGCGGAACGTCCCCTCCCCCACCATGTGCCAGAGGTCGCGGTTCGTCGCCGCAATGACCCGCGCGTTCGACCTCAGGCTTCTTTCGCCGCCGACATGCTCGAACTCTTTTTCCTGGAGAAATCGCAGGAGCTTCGCCTGGAGCTCGAAGGGGATCTCGCTCACCTCGTCGAGAAAGATCGTCCCCTCTCCCGCGAGCTCGAACTTCCCTTTTTTCGTCGCGATCGCCCCGGTGAAGGACCCTTTCTCGTGGCCGAAAAGCTCGCTCTCAAGGAGCGTGCCGACGATAGACGAGCAGTTTATCGCAAGGAACGGCGCGTCCTTGGACGGGCTGTGATAATGGATCGCCTGGGCGATCATCTCTTTGCCTGTCCCTGTCTCGCCTTCGATGAGCACGGTCACCTTGTTCTCCGACAGGATGCCGATCGCCTTGAATATCTCCTTCATCACCCGGCTCTTGCCGATGATCTTCCCCTTCTCATACGCCAGCGACGGATCGAGCGAGAGGGCGTTCGTCATCGTCCCCGGCGCCGCCGCCCGGGCCGCGCGCACGACTGCCTTCTCCAGCTCCTCGATATCGATAGGCTTCGGTATATATTCGCAGGCCCCGTACTTCATCGCTTTTATCGTCGTGTCCATGTCGTGGAAGGCGGTTATCATGATGACGTTGTTCTTTTTCGAACCCTCGTGGAAGCCTTTCAGGACCTCGAGCCCGTCCTTGTCCGGCAGGCGGATGTCCAGTATGACGACATCCGGCGCGAATAATTCGTTCTCGGCTATGGCCTCCGCCGCCGTGGTCGCGCATGCGACATCATATCCCTTTTCCGAAAAGAACATTTCCAGGGATTCTAGCAATGACCTTTCGTCGTCGACGATGAGTATCTTCTTTTTTACCGGCATCAGGCCTTCCCGACAGGTATGGCCATCGACAGATGGACGCCGCCTGTCCGTTTCGATGTAATATCGACGCTCCCCCCGTGGGCCTCGATCACCTTCTTGACATTCCACAGGCCGAGACCGGTCCCTTTCTTCTTGTTGCTGAAAAAGGGGTCGAACACGTACGGGAGGTCTTCCTGCGCGATGCCGGGCCCGTTGTCGTCGATCGCTATCTCGACATGCGACATGCTCCGCGGGGCATATTTGGTGGATATCCCGATCCACCCGTTCGCAGGAACGGCATCGATGGAATTTTGCAGCACATTTATAATGGCCTGCTCCATCTTGTCCTGGTCGATGAGGATATTCGGGATGGACCGCGAAAATCTCCTGCGGACATCGATACCCTTCTCCTGGAACCTCACGGTCATCATCTCGAGGCACGACGCGATGACGCGTTTGAGGGATGTGGACTTCAGGTTAAGGCGCAGCGGTTTCGCGAAGTCGAGCATTTCGCTCAAGATCCTCTCGAGCCGCGATATCTCCTCGGTCATGATCTCCATGCGCCGCTTGTCGTTCCCGCTGAACTCCAGTTTCTTGAGCAATATCTGGATATTCATCTTCACGGACGAGAGCGGGTTGCGGATCTCGTGGGCAAGCGACGTCGTCAGCTGCCCGATGTGCGCGAGGCTCTCCGACTCGCGGACCTTTTTCTCCATCTCGACCCTCTCCGTGATATCCCGGCAGATGCCGGCGGCGGCGGTCTTTCCCCGGTACACGATAAGCTTGACCTTGTTCTCCGTCGGGAGCGCCCGTCCATCCCGGGTCCGGCGGGAATACACATAAAGGTCCTGGGCATGGCCCACTTCGACGCGCCGCTCATACAGCTTCTTCACTTCCGACCGTGATTCCGGTGAGATGAAATCGACGTAAGGCCTCCCGATCACCTCGGCGACCGTGTAATCATGGAGGTCGCAGAACGCCTTGTTCGCAAAGACAATGATCCCGTCCTGGTTGACGAAATACCCGTCGTTGATATCCTCCACAAGCACGCGGTACTGGGCCTCCGATTCCGCCAGTTCCCGTGTCCTCTTGTCGACCTGTTCCTTCAGGTCCTGTGCATGTTCCCGGATCTGTTTCTCATGAAGCTGCTGGAAATTGTCGCTGAACCGCGTGATCGTATAGTAGAGGCACTCATTGACCCGTTCGAGCGCCTCCTTCATTTCCCGTTTGCCAAGCTCCCTCGCCAGCACCGGCGTCGCCACCTTCCGGAACATCTCGTACGCGCCCTGGACCTCCGACAACGAGAAACCCCCCATAAGCCGTATCCCCGTGATCCACCGGATGTGGCAATCGATCAGCCGGTAGTCCCGCTCGACCAGCACCGCATAACTCGCATCGAACGCCGCCGCAACAGTAATGTACAGCTCCTCTTTCGGCCGTGTGCTGTACCGCGGCCCGTTCTCCATTTTAAGACGGTCGATCCATTCTTCGATCAACTCGTCACGGTGCCTTCTCAAAATTTCAGCGATATGCATGTTTGATTGTAGCAAAAAAAGGGTTCAAGGTTCAATGTTCAAGGTTCAAGGGTAAAAAAAGCGGGGGGATGTTGGTCGTTGCGGATTTTATTCCGCTTTGAAAAGTAATATTAGGAAAAAGGAGGTCACGTGTGGCGAATGATATGTTTGAAGATTTGAAGATGTGGCAGGAGGCGAGGCAATTGACGGGAAAGATTTATGAGCTTACCAAAAAGCCCCCATTGTCAAAGGATTTTGAAATGATAGGTCAGTTGAGGCGAGGACTGATTTCAATAACCTCAAATATTGCAGAGGGATTCGAACGCGGAGGCAACCGGGAGTTTATCTATTTTTTATCAATAGCAAAGGGATCTTCAGGTGAAGTTCGATCGCAGCTGTACCTGGCATTGGATCAAGGATACATAGAAAAACAGGAATGCGAGCAAATAGTAAATAGCCTTAAAGTTTTATCATCAATGATAGGCAATTTCCTAAAATACTTAAAAGACTCCCATTATAAGGGCTCTAAATTCAAAAAGCCCGCCGCCCCCCGGTAAATACCGCGAATTGTTTTACCTTGAACTTTGAACCTTGAACCTTGAACGGGGCATTATCGAAGTATCGATAATGCCCCGGTTTTTCGCCTATTTCCTCGTCCCCTGGTTCGGGTTGACCGGTGTCGGTTTCGGAACCTCCGGTACCTTCACATCTTCTATTTTCTTCCCGGCCTGGCTCTCGAGCTGCTGCAAGGCCTGTCCTTTCTCTTTCTTCGGCGCATTATCCGCCGCAAAAACCTCGCTTCCTGCAAACACGAGCCCAAAAATAACCAGCGCCGCCGCAAACATCCTCACCATTTTCCTTTTCATCTCTCTCCTCCGTATGTTTTTTTGTTCATACACTATATGACACAGGCAGACAGAAAAATGTTCCAAAAAAAGGGTGGACCATTTCAGTCCGCCCCTTATTTGTTAACCTTGAACTTTGATCCTTGAACCTTGAACCGTCTTTTCGCCTAAAAGACCGCCGCTCTCCGTCCCGACATTATCTCCGGTTTCGCCGGCGTATCCAGCTTGTACCTCCGTATCATCTCGTTCCCGATCAGCTTCGCCGCATCCTCGTACGTGATGAGGTCCGTATTTATTACTATATGATAGATCAGCGGATCATCGATGTCCGCGTCGAAATTGTCCTTTATATACCGTTTCCGGCCGTCATCTTTTTTCTTGATATATTTGGCGGCATCCTTCTCGTTGTAGCCGAACGCCTTCATCGCCTGCTCGACCCTTTTCTCGAACGAGCCGATGAGCCGTACGTGAAAAACATTGGGCATGTCCTTTGTCACGAGGTTTGCGCCCCTGCCCACGAGGATGCAGTTCCCGATCTGCGCCAGGCGCAGTATTGTCGCGTTCGTCCTTTCGACGAGCGACCAGGTGGACGGGTGCAGGCCGATGAATTCCTCGAATGCGTCGGTCACCGAGCCCTTGTGGTCTTCCTTCATGAACTTTTCCACATGTCCCTTGAGATTGAACACCTCGAGCACCTTCACGACGAGCTTCTGGTCAAAGACGGTCCATTCCTCGTGGGACGTCGTCTTCTCCTGCAGGTATTTCACGAGCTCGGACGAAACGGTCAGGCCGCCCGCCCCCTCAGAACGCGAGATCGTGATCGCAGGCTTTAACTCTGCCTTCCCCTTCTTCCCGAAATGACGTTCGATGTACGTTTCACACTTGTCAGACGTTATGTTTTCCCACATATCAGGACCTCCTCCTGACTTTACACGCATCAGCTGAAAACAACCCGCCTATTTATGAAACCTGCCCTTTATTAATTGTGTATAGCCGAGGGTTGGCGGTTTGTCAACTGCCGGGGGGACCAGCGCGGGGCAATTTCTTCTTTAAAGAAGTTTTATAAAGTCGGCAGGGGTGAGTATCCTGGTCCCTTTATAATGTCTGACATCGAGCAGCGCCCTGTCGCCCGTAACCAGATGCCCGGCACCGGCGCTCAGGGCACAGGAGATGAACATGTCATCATCAGGATCAGCGCATACCCCGCGTACCTTTTCACTTATTATCACAACCTCGAAATAAGGCAGGACCTCATCTTCGATGAGAAAAGTAATTTCATCCCGGGTCAGCGAAAATTTAGGGTACCATAGAGTGTCAACGAGTTCCTGAAAGGTTTCGCGGGACAGGACAGGGTTTATCCGGGCATCCCTCAAGGAGGCCCGGATCTCCGACATCGTACCGCCGAAGATAAGGGCCGATATCAGGACATTTGTATCGAGGACGACCTTTATTTCTTTCTCCTTCTCGACCAGCGGACGGCATCCGCGACATCGTTTCGATCTATTCCCAGTCTTTCCATCTTGCTCCGTATTCCCTCGACAGATAACGAAACCGGAGATATTCTGACCGGTGTAAGGATTATCAGATTGTCCTTTATAACGATGTCGAAATAATCGGTGTCGGGAAACCTGTCCGCGATCTCTTTGGGCAAGGTAACCTGGTTCTTCGATGTTTTCTTTGCAAGCATTCCTTACCTCCTTACTGTAAGGATATCTTAGTAACATCCAAAGTTCAACCAATAATTCCGCTCAACGCAAACGTTTCAACAATCATCTGCCCCCTGGGTTTGATCCTATATTACTTTTTAGAACAAGAAAACGTGATTGAAACTTGAAACGATTTTCAGGTTACTCTACAATCAATTTTATGAGAATATCATTCCCGGCAATATTGGCTCTGGCAGCGCTCGCCCTGACCGCCTGCACGGTGACGAAAAACATTGCCATCGAGATGCCCCCCACCGCTGCCGTGTCCGTCTATGACGGGAAGATCGTCGGCAAGCCCTTCGTCAACAAGGTCGGTCAGGAGAGCCCGAAAATGATCGACCTGTATTTCGAGACGGGTGGGAAAACATATTTCATCAAGTTCATCGACAGCAACGTATCCCGCAATGAAATGTCCCAATACATCAATACGCGCCTGAAGGTGGAGGGCAGGCTCGGTGACGGCCTGTGGGACACGAATGACCCCAACCATCAGAGCCGGGTCGGGGAGTATATCGTTATCGAAAAGATAAAAAAGTAAAGCGGTTCCACGTTCCAGGTTCCACGTTCCATGAGAAAAGCGAAGATTTGGCACAACGTCTGTACTCAAACTGAGCACGATTGTTCTCAATTTGAGTACAGACATTTAGTGATGCCGTCATCCCGGTGCTTGACACCGGAATCCAGGGTTTTGCATCTCTTTTTGACGTTGAACGGTTGTCAGAGGAAGGGGACGTCCTTAAGAAAGTAAGTAACTCGGTTAGGGGTAAAGAATGTAAGAATGGTCCATTGAGTCATTGTGGGGAGTTTCTTACTTTCTTAAGGACGTCCCCTCAGTCTTTTACGTGATCTAAGGTTTTTTAGCTTTGAACCTTGAACCTTGAACCTTGAACCTTTTTTTAAATTATTTGAAATATTCCCGTAGCTTTTTGTTCATCTCCTCACTGCCTTCAACCAGGTTCACCTCGCGGACCTCGGGAAGCGCCTCTTTCAGTAACTTGTCGGCCCACAGACTGAGGGCGTTTATCCCGCATCAGTGCATGGTGCCGCCGAGGAGCCGCAGGGTGACGGTGGCCGTGCCTTCGTCGACCGAGACCACTTCAACCTCGCCCTCGGCCAGGTCTTCCAGTCGGGGATTGAGGCGCTTCAGTTCCTCTTCAACTCTCTGCCTTAAATCCAATTCAGGCCTCCACGAGAGAAACATATGGTTTCATATTGAAAGTTTCAAGTGTCAGACAGGCTCGCCCGGTCATTCCGATGCGGGCTCATCCGGCATCGGGCCCCAGACGGTGTTTACCTGGCATATCTCCGGTATGGCATCTTTCAACAATTTTTCAGCCCACAGGCAGCAGGCGTTTATCCCGTTCGCGATAAGCAGGCCGCGAAAGACCCGCAGCGTGACAATGCATGTCTCTTCATCCACGGAAATTATTGCCACGTCACCCTGGGCCAATTCCTGGAGCCGCGGGTTCAGGCGTGCAAGCTCTTCTTCAACCTTTTGTCTTAATGTCATAATGCCTCCTCCGCTGTAACCTGGGGATGATTGTAAGATATTCTCTACCCTTTTTCTACTCTCTTTCTCCCCCGCCGCTCGCGTGACCGGCCCCTCAGGCCGCGATCGATCATTATTCTATTATGGTGCCCGGCTGCCGAATTTTCATATTGACGATAAAGGCGAAATAAAACATATTGTTGTCAGGTGGGCCTACAACAGGTGATGATGACGAAGTGGAGACAGATCGCGGTAATCTCCTGTATCGCAGTCCTCATTTTCATGTCCGTGATCTATCTGATACTTCTCAACTACAATTACAACAACCTCAAGCCCCGCATTACGCAGGCGGTCAAGGATGCAACCGGCAGGGAACTGGTCATGGGGGGCGACATACGTATAAAGATAGGCCTCGCGCCTACCCTCGTGGCGTATGACATCCGTTTTAAGAACGCCGCCTGGAGCGTGCATCCTGATATGGCCAGGATCAAGCGTACAGAAATAAAAGTCAGGCTTTTCCCTCTTCTCTTCCGGCAGCTCAAGATAATACGGTTGGCCCTTGTGGAACCCGACATCCTCATTGAACGGGACGCTTCCGGCAGGTCAAATCTCGACTTCGGGACCGGTCAATTCTCGCAGATATCCTTCAAAACGATGGGGGTCGAGAAAGGCCGAATAAACTATATAAATCATAAGTGGAACCAGAAATATACAGTTGCCGTCGACTCAATGACCGCGACGGCGCCGGGGTCCGCGTATGGCCCGGTCCGGATAAAGGCGCGGTGTTCATATAACGGTGAAAACTTTGACGTCGAGGGAAGCACGGGTTCTCTCACTGCGTTTGAAAAACCGTCCGCCCCGTGGCCTGTTGACCTTACGGTACGCGCGGGGTCTGCCGTCCTGGTGCTCAAGGGCGGTATTGACAACCCGGCGGACATGCGCGGGATAAAACTGCATTTTAACCTGAAGGGCAGCGACCTTTCCCGCCTCAATCGGATGTCCGGTGCGTTGCCGAAACTGCACGGGCCCTTCGACGTCTCGGGAAACATACATGACACCGGCCATATGGTTTACTCGATCTCCAATTTTGCGGTACTGCAAGGCGCAAGCGATCTTTCCGGGTCCATGGAACTCAATGCGGCCGGGAAAGAGCCGGTCGTGAAGGCGCTGTTCAAGGCGCATAAACTGGACCTGCGTTCGCCCGGCGGGACCGGCCCCGGCCACAAGAAGACGGCTGCGGCCAAGGGCAAGGTCTTCCCCGGCACACCGCTGCCGCTTGACGTCCTGAACAAAGTCTTTGACGCGGAGATCAGGCTTGATGCTGCCGAAGTTATCACGGACGATCTCCTGTTGACCGGCCTCAATGCGGACATCCTTCTCAAGAAGGGACTGCTTAACGTGAGGTCTTTCAAGGCAAGTTTGGGGAAAGGTTCGGTGGACGGTAAATTCTCATTCGAGCCCGAGGGGAAGACGGCTCTGCTGACCGCCACCATGAAATTACGGAAGGTGGAGGTCAATTCACTGGGGAAACTCATCCCGTTGGTGAAAGGCGTCGAAGGGAAGCTCGATGCAGATATCGCCATAAAAACCCACGGCAGTACGGTAGCCGGACTGATAGGCGCATCGAGCGGCAAGGCCGTACTCCTCATGGGAAAAGGCAGGATAGACAACAGTCATATACACCAGCTGGGCAACCTCGGCTCAACCCTTTTTCGCCTTCTCAACCCCTTCGAAAAGGAGAAGCCCTATACCTCGATCAATTGCTTTGTCGGCTCTTTCGCGATAACGAACGGCCTCGCCAGCACCAATACCCTGGTATTAAATACCCAATACATGGTTGCCGTAGGCGAAGGCACCATCAACCTCCAGGCAGAAACACTCGACCTCTTTCTCAAGCCCTTTCCGAAACAAAGCATCGGGGCGTCGCTGATCAACAAGCTGGGCATTACCGAGTTAACAAAACCATTGAAGCTTACCGGTACCCTTGCGGACCCGACGCTTGCGATCGATCCGACCCAGACTGCGATCATCCTCGGTAAAACGATCGGCTCCGCCACCCTCTTCGGACCGTTCGGCCTCGCCGCAGCGCTTATAGTAAATCCCTTGCACGATGACGAAACATCCTGCGTCGAAGCCGTTGCGGCCGCAAGAAAAGGGGTTAAAGTCAAAAAGGGAACCATCGGGGGCATCGGGGAGAAAGTGAAGCAACTGTTTGGCCGATGAAGCAAGAAAAAAGGCACCCCGCTACCTCCTGAAGCAAGTCTTCGGGAAGTAGGCCCCGGAATCGACTCCGCATGCCGTCATCCCGGCGAAGGCCGGGATCCAGTATCTTTGTTTTTTTAACGATTTCATACGAACCTTAATCCCATTGTCTATTCTTCAACCGGTTGGTATATTCAACTTAAATTTCAGGCACACCCAGTAATTTCCCTCAAGTAACTTAATTCCTAAAAAATTGGAAGCATTTGACGCCTGAATGGCCATGCTATGGTTGCGCTGACGTATTATGGCCGGCAGGCGGCCATTCATCAAAAGGGAGGTTATATGGATAGCAATAAGAAAACCATGCTGGGGATTGTGTTCATAGCCACGGCTTTTTTGGTTGTCACCATGCTCGCCCAGTCCTGCGCGGGAGAAAAGGACAAACGGAACCATCTCGACCATTTCACGAATGTCGATGGCATCTCCCTCTCGAGCGGGGGTGATCAACTCACATTTACCGGCTGCGGACACAAGGATTACACGGGATGTACCATATATCGGTATGATCGGAAGGAGAATGTCCTGTACCGGTATGTGCATGAGGACAAATCAATACAGGTTATGGGGGCCCAGTATTGGTCGGACTCCAACCGGTTCCTGCTCGTGACGGTTCCCAAGTCGCAGGACGGAAGTCAGGTCCTGAATCAGATGCAGGTCGCCATAATGAACCCGGACGGAACTGGACTGAAACAACTCACTGAAGGTCGGGGTGTAAAAGCTGCCTACATGTTAAGCCACGACGGTAAAACCTTGGTTTATTCCAGCGGGAGAACGCGCACGGAAGGCAAAACCCCGGCGGCCCACTTTGACTACCACGCAAGGGATGTATCGACGGGAAAAGAGGTGCAGATAACGGATCATTCGTTTTATCAGCTTAGTACCCCGTACTTCACTTCGGATGGAAAGAGCATCGTTTTCGATAATCGCGGTCCCATGCGGATTCCCGGCTCGACTGATAGTAATTCAGCAGCAAAATACCGTGAGGAGTACGAGAGGAAATATCGCTGGAATACAATTATCCAATATCCCGTTGATGGCTCCGGAATTAATCGTTTGCCTGAGCCGTGGTTTGTTCATGGCATAGGGTCGAGCAAGCCGATAATAACCAAGGATGGCTCACTGTGGTTTGAGGGCAGAACCGGAGGAATTGGCTACTACCGCCGATATCCCGATGGGAAAATTACCGAACTTACCGATGAGGAATTAGTCGTGGGAAAAACTCGATGTCTTTTCGAAATGTCTATCGACTCGACCGTCCGGTGGATGGCTATCCTTTATGAAGACCTTGGCAACGACAAGGCGCGCTCACTGGGTATCTTCGATATTATGAACAGACAATGTACTTCTATATCGGTACCGGCCACAGCCACAAATATAACCATACAATAGGAGGAATACATGGGCCGTTTTGAAGGCATTAATCCAATCGACATGAATGTTTTCTTAAAATTAAACAAAACCCTCCTCATACTTTTGACCGAAGCACTAGCCGGTAGACTGGGAAAGCAAGACGGGTCTTTCGATTGGAAGAACGAAAAAGGCTGGGAACTTCCTATCATGGAATGGGAGCCGCTCGTGCCGACACATGGGAATTTCGCCGGACCGGGATACAGTTGCGGAAAGCGCGGGGAGTTTTCTCCTCAAGAAATAAGGGATTATGCCATCGCCCGAATATACGATTCCAAGCTAGGCAAAATGCGCCCAGATTATGTTGATGTCCTCGCGCAAAAACATGATCTTGCATACGCCGAGGCCAAGGGAAAACCCGATTACTGGGAACAAATCCGTATAGCCGACAGGATATTAGTAACCGATACCCAAAAACTTCTCGACGGCACATCCCCCCTATTCTCCGACGGCGGGAAGATGACCCCCGGCGAGAGCGCGTACGCCGAGTCCATGCTCGACGGCTTCAAGCTGAAGCTCGTCATGATGGACGAGCCTTCCTCCGTATTCGAGAGGTTCAGGAATTCCGGGTATGGCAAGAATGAGATAAATGACTTTTTCAATAATCTGTCCCAGGGGATGCAATTCCTTAAACCCCGTGATCTCTTCCGCAGGCTTCATTTATCCGAGAACGAGATACAGGAGATAGAACAGAGTGTTGTTGTATGGTGCAGCCAGAACGGTCTGGATAGCAGCACAATCCTAAAAGCCGACGCTCCCGGCCCCGACAAAAACACCCTCGACACCGCCTCGGTGCTGGGTTCCCCTAATGACCAATACGCCGACAACGATCAGGATTATTATTTCGGGCCGGGGATGGGAATGGGATAAGGATGTCCGCCATCACGTCAAGATGTTCTGTCACAATGCCCTACCGTCACCCCGGCGACGGCCGGGGTCCAGTGTCTTCTTCAGTCGTTTTAGCATCTCATCGTAACTGATCAATGGCTCTGTTGCTCTTTCTTCGAACGCGGATATATCTTCGGTATCTTCTGCAAAAGATCTTTTGACAGCATCATTGACAAGATCGGAAACTGACCGGGATGTCTCGACGGCCTTAAGCCTCAGGGCCTTGTAAACATGAGGGTCCAGGTATATTATTGTCCGCTTCGTTGCCGGCATAACCACCTCTATGTGCTTACTATTTAGTCCCGGGCCTTACATTGGCCTGAGATGTACTTCAAGGCGGCAGCCAAGGGCACGGGCATATTTTTGCAGTGTGGCAAGGGACGGGGAGTGCTTGCCTTTTCCGGATTCCAGGCGGGCAATGGCCGACTGGGTTGTGCCTATCCGCTTTGCCAATTCTTCCTGGGTTATTCCAGCCGCGGTACGGGCTTTCAAGAATTCATCAAGCAGATCGAATTCATCGGCAAGGCGATCATATTCCGCCTTCACCTCCGGACGCTCAAGAGCTTTTTTCTTTAATTCTTTATGTGTCAACATACTTAACCTCTTTCATTGCTTATAGCATATTTGCTATAATAGGTACAAAGAACTTCTTTCAACCACCTCTCCTCCCGTTCTTTTCCCATATTGCAATTATCTCCATGTTTATCTAATATTGAACGTATGCTGTCCCGCACCATACGAATCCCCGTTTTCGTCTTCATCATTCTTCTCGCCGCGCACACCCTCTTCCTGCCTTCCCCGGCGGCAGGCCGGAATACGACAACGAATAAGAGCGCCAAGGAACAGCTGTTCATCGCGGTGCAGAAAAACGATATGGGGAAAGTGAAACTGGCCCTCAAGAATGGGGCGAATATCAATGCCCGGACGGAAACCGGGCAGACTGTCCTGCATCTCGTTCAGGACGCGCAGCTGGCCAAATTCCTCATCGAAAAAGGGGCGGGGGTGAATGCGAGGGACTACGACTTTGACATGACGCCCATTTATTTTCAGAAAGTGGAGATCGCGAAGCTCCTCCATAAAGCCGGGGCAGATGTCAACGCCAGGGCTAAAAAGGGGATCACGCCCCTCATGTGGTACACGTACAGTAATTACGTCGACGGCCTGACATTTCTCGTAGCAAACGGTGCCCACGTCAACATTGTGAACACTGAAGGCAGCACCGCCCTCGATATCGCCGAGCGCTTCGGGCACAGGGAGTCAGCCGCGTACCTCAGGTCCGCAGGCGCGAAGACGGCGGCGGAGCTGGGTAAACGGGATTAGAGCGCCCCTGCAAGTCTTCTCTTCCCTTTTTTTCAACAACGGTATAGAGTTTCGGAGTGGATCATCGTCCGGCGGCCGACACCTACCCGTATGCCTTGAAAACGGCGTTGCAGGAGAGTTACTTCGAGAACATCCTTGACGCCAACATGTTCACCGCATACATTCCCCGGGACGCGGAGGTTCCCCTCTTCGCGGACCCCCGCAAGTCCGGGACAGCGAACGTCGGGACATACCGCCAGCCCGGCCACGTGAATTTCCCCCACATCAACCAGGTCTTCAGCTGTATCGGTTATATAAAGCGCATCCAGAACCTCGACAACCTGAAATACCTTCCCGTCCTCTACGAGGAGCTCGGCAGGTTCCTCAACGTCATGGAGGACATCACGTACAGCCTCGATATTATGGTGCCCCGGGAGATCTACGAGGCGCACAAGCGCGGCTTCGAAAGCTTCGCCGGCACTTATCACGCCGCCCGCAGCAAGGATGTGGAATGGATCGAGCAGGTCCGCAAGCACCAGTTCCTCTACCTTGAAAAGATCGACACACTCATTGAAACGCTCAGGGCCCGCCGCTGCGTCTTCGATAACAGCGAAGAGCCGCTCTACGCGGACATAATATCCGCATGCCGCGGCCTCGCCGACCGCGACCCGTCAGGCAACGGCACATCTTTCGACACGAATTGCGCCTTCATCGCCAGCTGCTGCACAAGGGCCGCTCTGGACGGCCGGTCCAAGGTCCTCTGGTCCGGCGACGGGCAGGTCCTGAGACTCCTCAAGCACATCTACACCATCCCCGATATCCGCGGCTCCTTCCCCCAGGTCTACCTGCGTTCGTCCTACTACCCCATGAACTTCGCCGAACTCTTCCCGAAGTGGCACGGAAAGCCTGCATAAGCCTGGAACGTCGGTTTCAAGTTTCATGAGAAAAGAAGACTTCCTCTCGCCCGTTCGTCGCTTTCGCTCCTCTCTCGAGTTCGCGGAGTTCGCGGAGAAAGGCGGAGGCCGCGGGAGCCCCGAGCCGACCATTGCCACCCGCCAATAGCAAGCTCTTAGGCGGGTACCCGGCTATCAGGGCTGCATCTTCCATCCTGCCCTTCAGACAGGATGGACCGCTTGGACCGTTAATTCCCTTGTATCGTTTTTTTCTTTTCCTCGGCGAAGCCGACGAAAGTGCCGGCTGGTCGTGGTCGGCTCCGCGACCAGCCGGCAAAGTCTTTCCCCTTCGCAGTTCTCCGTGAACTCTGCGAGCTCGAGCGAAGCGGGCGAGAGAGTGCCTTTTGCCTCAACCTGCCATAAATCTCGGTATCTAATCCCGCTGCCAGGCCCCGATCAGAAATGCAGAGGGAAAACGAACGTTATCCCCGGCGGGGGCGGCGGCGGGGCCACGACGACAGGGGGAGGAGCGTATACGGGATACGGGTAATAGTACCCGGGGTAATAGTACCGCCGATGGCGATCGTAATAACCCCCGCGCCCGTCATAATACCCTCCGTGCCCGTCATGGCGGGCTCCCCCGTAGTAATAACCCCCGCGGTACCCGTCCCGCGCGAACGCAGGCGGTGCCAGCATTGTCACAATAATAAGGACCAGGACCGCGATCAGCACGCATAGCACGGTCACCCTGGTATTCCCGGTCTGTTCTTTCGATCTTTTCATGAGGTCCTCCAACTTGCGGCGTACGCCGGGCCCTACCTCTTCTTCTGGCCTTTCCGCTGGCCGTGCTCCGTGAAGATCGTATCGGCGTTCTTTTTCTGTTCGGGGGACATGATGTTGTACAGGGGTTCAAAGGCCGCAATGAAATTCTTCAATCCCGCGGCATGCTCATCGGTGATCCTGTTGTAGGCCTTGAGGTCCTCGACGGCATTCAGCGTGTTCCCCTTCGCCCTCCTCTCCTCGATAAGCGCCTCCATTCTCACCGCGTTGTCCCGCATCACGGCAGCAAGCTTGGTCCACTGTTCTTCCTGCGCAGGCGTGATCATGAGCCGCTTGTGATAATCGTTGATTCTGTCCTCGGTGCGTTCGACCTTAGATTTCCCCGATTTGCCCGCGGCCGCGGACTGTGCCTGTGCCGTCAGCGGGTCCGCAAAAACAACCGTCATGCAAAAGAGCACAGCCGCAACAAAGACCGTCGCGATGTAGACGGGCCTGGGAATAGTACGTTTCATAATCTTACCTCCGTCTCGTTTTTGTTTTTTTCTTTCCGTACCTGCCATCATACCGTAGGTATCAAGCCGGCCGATGTCAACGCGGGCAACCCCGGACAGGGCCAAAAGACCTCTCTCGCCCGTTGCCACCCAACATTAGCAAGCTTGGAAGTTGGGTACCCGGCTATCATGGAGCTCGCAGAGGACGCAGAGAAAGGCGGAAGGCCGGCATCTTCGTCGGCTTCGCCAAAGGGAAAGAAATCGAGATGACTTCTCTTGACCTTGTGAGTATTTATGGTATACTTTATATACAATAATGGAATTCGCATTCGACAGGGAAAAAAGTCTTAGAAATAAGGCAAAACACGGTATTGATTTCGTTGAAGCGCAGTTAATATGGAACGACCCGGAACGTATTGAGATTCCTGCAAGGACGGAGGACGAGGCCCGTTATCTGGTGATAGGCAAGATCGGCAACCGTCACTGGTCGGTAGTTATTACGTACAGAGATCTGAAGATACGAGTAATTTCAGCGCGCAGGGCGCGCAAAGAGGAGAAAAGGCTCTATGAAAGCCAGGGAATTTGACAAGAAATTTGATGAGGGAAAAGATATATCCGAACATCTGGACCTTTCCGGGGCAAAAAGGCCGGGGCGCGCCAGCAAGAGGATCAACGTCGACCTTCCAGAGTGGATGGTCGCCTCTCTCGACGAAGAAGCCAAACGCCTGGGCGTAACAAGACAGTCAATCATCAAGGTCTGGCTGGCGGAAAGACTCAAAAAAGCGTCGTAAGGTCATCCCCCGGGTAAATTCCAGCGCGTCATTCACAGCCATCGCGATATCCGCTATATAGTCAGAAATATCCCGGTCCCTATACATACTCGACCTGGGTCAGGATGTTTTTTCCGATATTCGGCTTCAGGGCCGTTTCCATCACAAGGTCCACTTTGGCCTGCAATTTATCCTCGAGGTATTCCCGGAGATCGAGAAAGTCGAAAAGATCTATATCACGATCGAAGGCGACCAGGATATCGATGTCACTCCTTTTCTTCTGCGTCCCCCGGACGTGGGACCCAAAAAGTCCCATTCTTTTTACACCATAGCGGGACCTGATCTCAGGTTTGTATCTTTGCATCACTGAAATGATCTCTTTCTTTCCCATATCTCAACCGTTCCTTCAAATAAGAGTATAAGATTCTGCGAATAGTTTCAAGCCTCACGATGGGGTGACAGTTCCTCCATCTGCGGCGGAAATGATCCGGGAAGATCTATTTTATAACTTGTATGTTATATAACGTGTATGTTATAGAGAAGAATAATGAAGAAAGGAAGATCACTTCAAAATCACATCTCTGAAAAAATGCAGGACCCGGCATTCAAGGCGGCCTGGGCTGAATTGGACCCGGAATTTGAATTACCCGAAATGATCATCAAGGCAAGGGAAGAGGCCGGGCTTACTCAGGAAGAGCTCGCCGAACGCATCGGGACCAAACAGCCCGCCCTGTCGCGCCTCGAGAGGGGCGGGTATAAGAAGGTGAAAATAGAGACATTGATGAAAATTGCGCATGCCCTGAATATGCGGCTGACAATCAGCTTTCAGCCAAAGGGATAACCTTTTAAATGCTTGGATGACCGTAAGGCCCGCAGACTCGCGGACCGTCCCATGTTTCAGGTCTCGGACCATCCCATCCCCGTCATCCCGGTGCTTGACACCGGGATCCAAGGTTCTAAAGCTTTGGCTCCACGATATATTCTCGTACAAGTTTCTCCTGCAAATCAGTCTCGACCGCACCCGGGATATAGCGCCGCACCCATCGTATCGCCTCATCCCCGGACAATCCCAGCAAGTGCCTCGCCATGCATGCCATGAAAGTCCCCGTCCTCCCCTGCCCCGCGGAACAGTGAACGACGACATTCCGGCCGGACAGGGCATGCTCTGTCACCTCATCGATAACCCGCCTCAAAGCAGCAACATCAGGCGTCTCATAATCCTCTACCGGCAGCGCCACAACTTCGAACCCTTTCTCCCTGTATATACGGTGCAGGTCCATCCCCGCCTTCTTCTCGCACTCCTCGATACTGGCAAGGGGGACGACAACCGAAATGTTATTTTCAATAAATTCCTGCAGCGCCGTTCTCTCGGGATCGTGTTCGCCGAAGGGCATGGGGCTGCGGTATATCTTGCCTTTCAGTTCGAACGGTATGATCGTCATGGTTCACGTCTCCTTTCTTAATTTCCCGTCAATTATTATCGTGCAACCGGCAGGGACCGGACGTACTCGCACCATGCCCGGCCAAATTCC
The DNA here is from genome assembly GCA_963666485.2 of Syntrophorhabdaceae bacterium. Lineage (GTDB taxonomy): Bacteria > Desulfobacterota > Syntrophorhabdia > Syntrophorhabdales > Syntrophorhabdaceae > Delta-02. The sequence continues at coordinate 650,339 of CAXXUO010000002.1, forward strand.
AGGTACAGCGCCAGCCGCACGAGACCGGCCCGCGTGTAGGAGCAATAATTATAGGACGGCATGAAGTGCAGCGTCGCCGTCTGCATAAGCGCATCCAATTCCTTTTGCTCGTCACCGAGCCTTTCCCAGTGTTTTCCCATGAGGACGAACAACTCCTCCATATCGCAGATACCGAACCGGGCGAGGTCGTCTACCAGCAGCATCTCGTCCCTGCGATCTGAATATAGGCAGGACAGATAGTCGAGATAGCCGGTCAATGTGTCGAAGGTGAGTTTTCGTCCCATGGGGAGATTATATCATGGGGAGGTGACAACAGGGTGGCAGGGAGTGGATTTGAGATTTATGGTTCAGCGGTTACTTAATCTCTTAAGAACGTCCCCCAAAATCATTACAGAGTCCGCCGAGAAACGCGAAAGGGCCGGCCGATCCGGAAGTGTTCCCTAGTTTTTTAGTCCGCTTTTGAAAAATGCAATTATTTCCCGGGGGTCGTTCTTGAAAACGGTCCCCATCATCCCGAGCGGGACAACGCCGATCCTTTTGTCGGCAGGGTATGCGTGGATACCGGGGTAGACCACGAAAAGATGATCGAGCCCGAGGGAGTCGATCGCCACATGCATGGACCTCGTGATCTTTGGCGCCTCGTTGAACTTCATCTCGAAGGCGTATCGCTTTCCCCCGTGAAGCAGGAAAAGGTCAACCTCTGCGCCGCTGTAGGTGGCCCAGAAATAGGCCTCAGACGGTTTCAGGGACATCAATACCTGTTCGATAGCAAACCCTTCCCATGAAGCCCCGACCCGCGGATGGCCAAGAAGCTCCTGCCGGCTGCCGACGCCGAGCAGCGAGTGCAAGAGCCCCGTATCACGCAGGTACACCTTGGGCGCTTTGACCTGTCTTTTCCCTATGTTCTCATGCCAGGGCTGCACCTGGCGGAGCATGAAGGTCCCGGCGAGAATATCAAGATATGAACGGACCGTTTTGTTGGAAAGGCCCATCGACCGTGCCAGCTCGGATGCGTTCCACACCTGGCCATGATAATGGGCGAGCATGGTCCAGAAGCGCCTCATCGCCGCCGAGGGTATAGTGATTCCCAGCTGCGGGATATCGCGCTCGAGAAATGTGCGGATAAAGCCCTCGCGCCAGGCGATACTGTCGGTATCCGAAGCGGCAAGGAACGAACGGGGGAAACCTCCCCGCAGCCATAGCTCGTCGAGCCTTTCCCGCCCGATCTCCGACAGATCGAAACCTGAGAGCTCAACAAATTCAACCCTGCCAGCGAGCGTCTCCGATACTCTTCGAACCACCTGCGGCGAAGCGCTCCCCAGGACAAGGAACCGGGATGCGGCCCCGGGCCTGTCCGCCAGAACCCGAAGCGTTTTGAACAGGTCCGGCATAACCTGTATCTCATCAATAACGATGAGGCCCGCCATAGAACCAAGGACGAGTTCGGGATTCTCCAGCCTTCTTGCATCGGCCTGCGACTCGCAATCGAAATAGGCGGCGCCCCTGGTATCGCCGAATTGACGTGCGAGAGTCGTCTTTCCACATTGCCTGGGGCCGAGCAGGGCCGTAACGGGAGACCTCCCGCAGGCCTCGGTCAATCTCTCCATATATGCCGGCCGATGGATCATGGGAACATATTATCATTGAATATTGGGAGTGTCAATCCCAATATTCAAGGAAACATGTGGTTTCAAGTTCCAGAAAAAGGCAGAAAAAGACTTCCTCCCCTGCCCCGCGGAGCAGTGGACGACGACATTCCGGCCGGACCGCGCATGTTCTATCACCGCATCAATGACCCCGCTCAAGGCCTCCACCTTCGGCGCCGCATAATCCTCCACAGGCAAAGCAACAACAACGAACCCTTCATCTTTGTAAAGCCAATGCAGGTCCCTCCCGGCTTTCTCTATGCACTCCCCGACGCTGGCGAGGGGGACTATGACGGAGATGTCATTTTCGAAACATTCCTGCAAGACGGTTCCCTCGGGGTCGTAGGTGCCGAAGGGCATGGGGGAGCGGAATATTTTGCCTTTTAGGAGGAAAGGGAGGAGGGTCAGCATTTTTCTCCGTTTCGAAACGAGAAGGGCTTTTAGCGAATTATATCACCTTTTTAGTTTGGAGATATTCACATATTCAAGGACGTCCCGGCGCTCCGCGGCGCTCCGTTTCCTCGTTCTGTTCGTGAATGCTACCATGAAATTCTAAAGTGACATGTTCGATTTTCATGGTGTATTTCCGGGCCACCCGCAACAGTGCTGAGATCGACCTCCTGTTGATCAAGAATGGCACGATACCCGGCGAAGATGCCTCCGACTGCAGTGACCATATTCGGCATCGTGTTGCGCCTGTCAGTCATGGTCCTGTTTTGGCTCCCGCATCGAGGGGGCCGCTGTCAGCGCAGCCGCGATGGAGCACAGGGCCAAAACTACGATGGGGACACCGAATACCACGGGTAGCGCGGCCAGCGGACTCATTATGCCTCCTCCGCTTGCGGTGCTGCGTTCCGCGGCGCGCATGGCATGGACCCCCGCAACCACGGCCAACGTGCCGGGCACCAGCATAACGCCATGCGTGATCAGAAGGGCACGGCGAAACCACGGGCGCAGCCTCCACACCCAACGGCCCAGCACGATCATCCAGAGACCGAGCGATCCGAACGGGAGGGCGTAAACAGCGGCCATAAGCAAGGCCCCGGGTAAAGTTGTCCATAAGGTTCCGGAAGACAGGTGCGGCAGGACCCGAAGCATACCCGCCCCAAAGCATGCCGCGACAGCGAGAAGTGCGAGCCCCCATACAAAATGAAGCAGTGCCAGACATCTGATTACCCATTTCATGAGACGTCCCGATGTCACCCTTCAGGAGCGACGCGTTTGGCGGCGTCCCCCGCGGGGGATTGTTCGACCTTTGTCTCTCTCCATCGTCCCCATAGCGTGGGGCAAGGCCTTGCCCTTGCAATGCAGCATTTTCTTGACCTGACCTTTCTTAGACTTTCCTGCTGATTCGCAGCCTCTCATAGACAAAATGTATGAGTGCAAGACTTGACGGCCGTGGGTGCCGAAGGGTATGGGGGAGCGGTATATCTTGCATTTTAGGCGGGAAGAAAGGAAGGCCAGCATTTTTCTCCGTTTCGAAACGAGAAGGGCTTTTAGCGAATTATATCATCTTTTTGGTTTGGAGATATTCACATATTTAAGGACGTCCCGGCGCTCACTCGTCCCGGCGCTCACCCAGATAGTCGAGATAGCTGGTCAATGTGTCGAAGGTGAGTTTTCGTCCCATGGGGAGATTATATCATGGGGAGGTGACAATAGGGTGGCAGGGAATGTATTCCAGATCGGGTGCTGCGTGTTGTGTATTTTAATTGAGGAACATCCCTTTGGATTCGCTTTTCGTGTTTTGTTGGGAACGTCCCCGGTCCCCTTGCGTATTTAAAAACGGTTCATGTCTCTGTGATATTGCAAGTAATGTTTTTGTGAATTTGTAAAGCTTCCAACATTCATACCAGGATTCAAGTTCCAGCTGACCATCACTTGTTTGATTTCATTGTTGGAACATAATATTCTTCCGTGGTCAGTAAATGATATCCAGCCTCGGTCAAAAAGTCTGTCGACGTGCGGGGATAGCAATAGACCATTCTCACCATCCAATTTCTCAATATTATTCGAATTTCTCCAGGGTTTTATATGACTTGCTATCAATAATCTTTTATCAGTAATCCCCGTTAACCTACATTTGTTTTCGACATGCTCTAGACGTTGACGAAACAAACCTTGACCGACTCGAGCCTTGATCAATTGCTCTTTTTCGGTCTCAGGAATTCGATCATTTCTAATGTTTTCTTCGATTATATGGTCCATTATATTTATCTGAAATTCTGAAATATAGTCTGAAATATCATGATTATTAAGTCTGGAAATATCAAGCATTATACGACCTAATTCGTTGCTAATCTTAGCGAGATAACAACTTTGGTTTCCATCTCCCGTTGTTCTTATCGGGGAATACTGAGTAGGCAATAAAGGGGCTATTTTCCCTATAAAATCTTTTGGTCTGAAAGGACGTTCAAGCGGTTGCCAGTCAATTTCTACTAACCATCCATTCTCCGACCATTGTTCGCCTACCTCACCAAACTCTGAGGGTCTAGGATACTCAATAAATTTCTGAGTTATTACCCCAATCGCCCTGATTTTCCCATGCGCATAGGAAAAAATAATATCGTTAAGCTGGGCTTCCGTAAGATTCAAATAAGTCTGGTTTCTGGAACCACCTCTATTTGCCTTGGGAGACCAAATATAGCCGCCATGAATTTCCTGATCATGAGTTTGGCTATGGTTAACCCACCAGTAATTCACTTTAATCTATCCTTTAATGCTCTTATTTACCCTATATATTCCCTATACTCCTTACTCATTTTAATTTCAAGGAAATAACTGACAGGCAAATCGATCAACGCTTGGAGCAGAGAGGGAATGTGCCAATATCTTGGCCCTTGCTGTTGGTAGGACCTCTCAACACCCGGCTTCATCCCGAAATAGGGAATGAGACACCAATGTCTCGTTCTCAATCCCAGGAGTCAACCGGGCCGGAATGACCAACGGGGTATGGATTCCCGCTTTCGCGGGAATGACGGAGGACGGGCAGCGAGGATAAATATAGATTTACTTAATTTATACTTTTTTTAAAACCTTGGATCCCGGTGTCAAGCACCGGGATGACGGGGCAATTGGGGACGTCCTTGAATATGGGCAATTGGGCAATTGGGGACGGCAATTGGGCAATTGGGGACGTCCTTGAATATGTAAATATGCGGGACTGGGGACGTCCTTTAATATGTGAATATCTTGACCCTTGCTGCCCTTGCTACCGGTCGAGTGCGTCAACATCCGGCCCTATTCCCATTCAAACATGCGATGGCCAACGGCTTTTTTTCGATCCTTGGGTCCATTTTTCACACCAAAAAGTAATATCCCCATAACACCAATACCCATCTTTCAAGGAGGCTTCGATATGCCCCGTCATGCCCGTATTGATGCTGCCGGTGTCCTTCAGCATGTTATGGTCCGTGGAATAGAGAGAAGGAGTATATTCAGGGACGCAGGGGACAGGGACGACCTCATAAGGCGGCTTTCCCTTCTTCTGCCGGAGACAGGAACTGCCTGCTACGCATGGGTGTTCATGCCAAACCATGCCCACTTCCTCTTAGGGAGCGGCCAATCGGGGGTGGCGAATCTTATGGGAAGGCTCCTAACGGGCTACGTTGTTTCTTTCAACAGGAGACATAAAAGAGCCGGACAGCTATTCCAGAATCGTTACAAGTCCATCATCTGTGATGCAGAAGGCTATTTCAAGGAACTGGTACGCTATATTCACCTCAATCCTGTACGCGGCGGCATTGTCAAAACGATTGAAGACCTTGATGCGTTCCCCTATTCGGGGCACGGTGCGCTTGTGGGCGGGACGGACATCCCCTGGCAGGACACGAATTATGTCCTCCGCATGTTTTCGGGCAACGAAGCCAGGGCACGGAAAGCCTACCGCGCATACATCGAGACCGCCCTGCACCAGGGCAGGCTGGACGACCTGTCCCGGGGCAAACTTGTCAGCAGCCTTGAAGGATGGACGGATATCAAGGGCGTTGACCGCAGGGTCAAGGGGGACCAGCGCATCCTGGGCGATATCGATTTCGTCACGAGGGTCCTCAGGCAAAGTGAAGGTGCGTTTGAGCGAAGGCTCATTATCAGGAGCAAGGGGTATACAATCGATGTGGTAATAGATATCATTGCTGCCATGTACGGTATTGCAAAGAACGATATCTTATCTAAAGGGCGGCACCCGCGGAGGGTTGAAGCGCGGAGCCTGTTTTGTTATGTGGCATCCCGCGATCTGGGAATATCCGTGACAGACCTTGCCAGACTCATAGGCATGACACCTTCAGCGGTAACATGTGCGGTGGAACGAGGTAAACGTATCGCGATAGAGAAACATTTCAAGTTGGGATATTGACATATTCAAGGACGTCCCCGGTCTCGTTAAGCTCCTCTATGCGCTCACCAAGAAATGTTTCCCTTACTCTGTTCGTGCCAGTGCTTTGTTATATCAAACCAGAAAACAATCGGGCCATAAATTCCAAACGCCTTGTATCTCTTTGCCAGAAATGCCGGCAACGCTTTCGAATCTATCCCCCACATTTCCCTACAACGCCTGGCCACGTAAGAATCGATGTTGAAACCTTTTGGTTTCCAGTACACGAGGGAGAGGTAGCTGGCAGATGCCGGGCCAATCCCCTTGTTTCCGATCAACATGTCATAGAAGGGCTCGTTGTCCAGGCACTTCCATTCCCTTCCCAGAAAATATCCTGGCTCAGACAAGGCACGCCGGGCAATACCGACGATATACTTCGCCCTGAACCCACAGCCTGTTTCCGCTTTCAGCCCGTCCTCCCCGGCTTTCAGCAGTGCTTCCGGTTTGGGAAAAGCGCGATATCTGCCGACCTTCATGCCATATACATCCACCATCCTGGCGACCATCGTCTCTGTCCTGTCGAAAGTAGTGTTGGTCGAGCATATTACCTTACAGCAGTCTTCGAAGAGCGTCGGCGATCGCAGAAATCTCCCCATGTTATTACTGGACAGCCAGCCCCATTTCTTACCGGAATGCTTGTAAAGAGCTTTCGGGGATACGTCCAACGATAGGCAATCGCAAGCGACATTCATGCAATGCGCCAAGGCTCCATGGATGGTTTTCAGTTCGCAATGTCCGTCTGTTACAGCCACTTGGAACACACCGCTGCCTTCCGGCAAGGCATAAGGCACGGTGAGCCTGTGCGACTCAATGTCGACATTGAAAGGCTTTAGCGAAAACCATCCGTGGGAAAGTATCGTCGCCCGAAATTCGGCGGCAGTAATGGATTCAAGACAGGTCACGCGTAATAACCTACAGGCAATGCAACACAAAGGAAAGGTTTTTTGCGATCAAGACATTGTATTGGCCAGAGCCTTCGGATGCCTTCTTCAATTCAAGGTGATCCATTCTTGCCCCCCTTGGAGCCGCCTGTAGTTATCGAGCAACTCACTGAGCGGTAAACTGCACCCCTTCTTGATGAAGCCAAGGAAGGCAACGAAGACGTTGAATTTTCCCTTTTGAAGACGCTAGATTCCCGCTTTCGCGGGAATGACGCAGGGGGAACAGGGAGGATAAATGTGGGTTTACTTGATTTATACTTTTTTAAAACCTTGGATTCCGGTGTCAAGCACCGGGATGACGGGTACAGGGGTACAGTGTGGGTTACCGTTTTCGCCGGAATAAAAGGTCTTTGCAGACATTGATTCCAGCTTTCTTGGGATGAAGCCGCGGTAGTTGCAGAGAGCGGGCGGGTTGGCGCCCGCTCTCTGATCACAACTCGGCGGATCGGAATTAATGGCTTTGACGACCCGGCCCGAACCTGTTCATTACTTGGCTTTCCACCCCTCGAATTTCCCGCTGAAGAAGTCGATGTTCCGGTATCCCAGCATGGTCAGGACCGTGTACGTGTGGGTCAATTGGAAGCCGGCGCGGGCGTAGATGATGACGCGCTTGTCGGGCGACAGGCCCGCCTTTGCGTACATGGCGCTCAATTGGTCCGCCGGGAGCAAAGTGCGGTTGGCGTCGAGGGTGTCGTTCCAGAAGACGTTGACTGATGTCGGGATGTGGCCCCAGTCGTAGTCGGCCGGAGAACGGACGTCGAGGATGACGACGGTCTTGCGGTTGTCATCGATCGCTGCCTGCAGCTCCTTTCGGTCGACGAAGCGCGGACTCGTCTTGCTGCCGCTGAAGGCGGACCCGAAGGTGTAATTCAGCAGGGAGGTCTCCTGCTTCATGTTCGGCTCGCGGCTCCATTCGTCCCAGCTGGGATCGTAGAAGACGATGTTCTTGTAGCCGAGATTGCGCATTGCCAGGAAGTCGTTCGCCGCGTAGACGCCGCTGCCGCAGTAGGCAACGATCTGCTTGGTGCCGTCAACGCCGGCGCGTTGGAATATGCGCCTAACCTCGTCGATGGGTTTGAGCTTGCCTTGCGTCATAAGCGAGGATTGCGGCACGTTCTGCGCTGTCGGAACGTGGCCGTCGGCATAGGCAGACGGGTCGCGGCAGTCGATGATCGTCGCATCGGCCGCGCCGATCTTCGAGGCGACATAGGCCATGTCGACCCGCGGGTCGCTCTTCCGGGTCATGCGGAAGTTGCTGGGGACCACACTCACCGGTGACGTGCTGAGCTGGCCGGTCCACCCCTTGATACCGCCGTCGAGCACGTGGACGCGCCCGCCGAACCCGGCATATTCGAGCAGCACGTAGGCCCGGCCCGGCAGTGCGCTCGTCTCATAGATGAGCAGGGTATCGCTGTAGGTGAGGCCGGCGGCGGCTATCGCGCCCTCGATCACCTTATCGCTCGCGAATTCGTTGCGGATGCCGTTCGCCTCACCCACGTTCATTGCCCGCCACGGGAAGCTGATGGCGCCCGGGATATGGCCTGCGGCGTAGTCCTTGCCTGAGCGCAGATCGAGGACCTTGGCGCCGCGCGCGACCAGCGCCTGGGCCTGGGCCGCGGAGACAATGATGGGCATGTCGGAAGCCTGCGGCGGTGCTGCTTCTACGGGAACAACCAGCAGGCTCGCCAAGAAAAGACAGGCGGCGACCAATGCCATACCCAGGCACAGCCCTTCGCCGTGAACGCGTTTCAGAGAGAATTTCATGACTCCTCCTTCGACATTGAATTGATAAGAATTTGCTTCTGACAATACTATAAGGTCCCCCGTTTTATCGCGTCAAGCGGTATCTCTGATCGAAATCAGGGGGGAGGTGGGGACGTTCTTAAGAAAGTGGAGATCGGGGACGTCCTGAATATGCCAATATCCTGGCCCTTACAGTTCACTGATAGCGGGGGACGACCAGGGAGCTCCACCGTGAAGAGCAGCGGAATCCCCGTATCATGCCCCTGCCTGCGGGACACCCCCAAATCGTGCGACAAAGCCCTGGCCGGCTAAACCCGTGGAAGACGGGGTTCCGGCTATCGTGGCAAGGTACGTACCGTCCAGATCCTTGATATGCTTGGCCACATTGTCGAAGTAGTTGTAGTGTATCTGCTCTTCGTCGATGATCAGTTCAAAAAGCTTCGCACTGATGCTGTCGCCGTTCTCCCTGCAGACAAGCAGGAATTCATTATAAGAGGCAATCGTATTGTCTTCGAGGTTTGCGTCAAAGGGAAAGACTTCCTCAACCTTATGACCTTTTATGGCTTTTGCTGCAGAATCTACGGTCGGTTGACCACCCAACTCTTCAACCCGGTCTGCAAACTTCTCGGCGTGGCGCATCTCATCAAGCCCCACGAGCTTGAGCTTCATTGCAAAATCTCCGTAATCCATATTATCCAGATTATAGTGCTGGTTCATGTACTGGTGGATAGCGTGCAGTTCCATTGAACGGGCTTTGTTCAAAACCTCGATGACATTTGCTTTATTTTGTTCCCTCTTGTTCACGGCCATCGTACTCCTCCTTTACCTAAAGCTGCTATTTAATAAGTATATGCGTGAAACTGCTACCCGTAAAGGACGCTGCCCGCCGGGAAAGCCTTTCAGACGGGCCCGAATTTCTCCCGGACAGGGATCGTCGCGGACGTCCCCGGTCTCCGTCTTCATATGTGAATATCTTTCCCCTTGCTGCCCAGGAGTAGGGGGAGGTGGGAGATACTCTTTTCGGAGGCAAGCAATTTCTATTGTCATGATCGGCACGATTTGCAAGAATGTTCTGGAAACAGATAAATTCGGGAGGAAACCAATGGTAAGAATTGTTATGCATCGGGCCTTTGCGAGTGAAATTATCAAAACAACATGTATTGCGGTGCTCTCCATCCTTCTTTTCATGGTCCTTGCATATGAAGCCGGGGCATACAATTCGGCCCACCTTCAGAAACTCAGCAGTACGAAGACGTGTACGGAATACGATCTCACCGGTATGTCTCATGCAGGCTCAAGAATGATAAAATTTGATATGTCCCGGTCGAATGCAAGCAAATCGTCGTATAACGGGGTAGATCTATCCGGGGCGGCATTGATCGATACCGATTGCACCGGTTCAGCGTGGCTGAACACAAAACTGGTGCACGCAACCCTCTACGGCGCTAATTTTACGAAAGCAACGATGGCCAACGTTGATTTCACGGGGGCGATCCTGCGTGACGCCAATTTCACCGGAGCGGCGATGATGAACACGAAATTCAACGGGGCGGACCTGAGCGGAGCAACATGGACGGACGGCGCCAGGTGCCGGGAAGGGTCAATGGGTCAGTGTCTGGAGTGATCCAGGAGAGACCGGGGACGTCGTTGAATACGTCAATATCTTTGGGTTTCGACGCCGGTCTAACCCCTCGTCATCCGGCTTTATCCCGAAACGGTCAGGGGAGGACGGGGTCCTGCTTGACTTTCACACGGAACAGTGATACACGTATTTACGTGACATCAATAAAGGAGGTTCACATGGAGAGGCAGAATGTTACGTTGTCCCTTCCCAAAGCACTTCTTAAGAAGGCCAAGACCCTTGCCGTTATGAACGACAAGTCCTTGAGCGATTTCCTGCGCGAGACCCTCGAAGAAAAGGTGGCCGGGGAGACGGGATACCGGAGCGCCAGGAAGCGGCAGGCAGCTCTCATGGATAAGGGCTTCGACCTGGGAACCGGGGGACACATATCTGTCAAGCGGGATGAACTGTATGAAAGGCGATAGGTTCTTTGTTGATACGAACATACTTGTCTATTCATATGACATATCGGCCGGAGACAAACATACTGTAGCAAAGGACGTTCTCAATGAGTTGTGGGAGGCGGGAAATGGCCTTATAAGCACGCAGGTCTTGCAGGAGTTTTTCGTTACGGTCACGAGGAAGATCTCTAAACCGATGGAGGTCGCTGTCGCGAAGGAGATCGTAAAAGACCTTCTGAAGTGGAAGGTCGTTACCGTGAGCGGCGGTTTGATACTGGACGCCATCGAACTCCAGCAGAAATACAGATACTCTTTCTGGGATTCTCTCATCATCGCCTCAGGCATTCATGGAGGCGCGTCGACGATACTGTCCGAAGATCTGGCGGATACACAAAAGATAAAGGGCGTTGTGATCAGAAACCCCTTCTCTGCCCTGTCGAAGCGATAGATCTCCCAATCTCCATCTCAGCCCGCGAACCATTCCGTTAAAGGCCATGACTCCTTGGCCCACAAAGGCCCTGGGGTCAAGTCTTGCGATATCACATTTCGCGGCTTCAGGCCTTTTTCTAAACCGCTCCTTGATTGCCGGTTTTTCATGCAAAAAAGCGATAATGCAGGACGGGGTCCTGCAATAACGTCACCGCGTACGCGCGGGGTATTTGCCTCGTTTTGCTTTGCCGTGCCGTTTTTTTGCGGGGGACGGGGTGGTGGGACCGGTTGGCGGGGATGCGCTTGTCTTCGGCTTTGACGGTGTGAGGCCGCGCGGCTTTGAGTGCGGCTCGCGGGGCGGAGATGGCCGCTGCGGTTCCGGGGCGGTCCCGGGTTTTTGTGGCGGCCTTGGCGGCCTTGAGGACGCGGTGTTGCGGTCGGGGGGCGGCTCCCTGTAATCGAAGCCGTCGAGGGTGCGCCTTTCTATCTTTGCGCCCAGCAGGCGCTCGATGCTCGCGACCTGCTGTTCGTCCTCTTTGCTGATGAAAGTAAAGGCGTCTCCCGTCTTCGCCGCTCGGCCGGTCCGGCCGATCCGGTGGGTGTATGCGTCTGTGGTGTCGGGCATATCGTAGTTGATGACGTGGGAAATGCTCAGCACGTCGATGCCGCGGGCGGCTATGTCGGTTGCCACGAGGACCTGGTACGAACCGTTGCGGAAGCCGTCGAGGGCCTCCTGGCGCCTGTTCTGCGACAGGTTCCCCTGGAGCGACGCGGCGGTGTGCCCGGCTTTCTGCAGCTCCTGGCCGATCTTTTTCGCCCGGTGCTTTGTCTTCGTGAAGATCAGTATCGATTCCGTGTCCGTCTGCTTGAGCAGTTCCATGAGGAGCTTTGTTTTCAGATGAGGGGCGACGGGATAGAGCGCGTGGGATACCGTGTTGGCGGGGGCGGTGTGGCCGACCTTCACCGTAACGGGATCTGTCAGCACTTCATCGGTCAGCTTCCTGATGCTGTCGGGCATGGTGGCGGAAAACATCAGCGTCTGCCGTTTTGCGGGGACCTGCTTGATGATCCTCCTGATGTCGGGGAGAAAGCCCATGTCGAACATCCGGTCGGCTTCGTCGATGACGAGGATCTCGAGGTTTGCGAGATCTATCGTCCTCTGGCTCAGGTGATCGAGAAGGCGCCCCGGGCAGGCTACGATGATATCGACGCCGGCGCGAAGCTTCCTGATCTGCGGGTTCACCGCTATGCCGCCGTAAATTGCGCAGCTTTTCAGGTGCGTATTGCGCCCCAGTTCGCCGATCGACACGTGTATCTGTTCCGCCAGCTCGCGTGTCGGTGCGATGATCAGGGAGCGGACCCTGCCGCGGGGGCCCGGAAGCAGGTGCTGAATGATGGGCAGCACGAACGCTGCCGTCTTGCCGGTCCCGGTCTGGGCAAGGCCCATGACGTCTTTGCCCGCCAGTACGGGCGGGATGGCCTGGCGCTGAATGTGGGTCGGGACGTCATAACCCAACGCTTTGATACGTGTCTCGATCTGCGGGTGAAGCTTGAACGAACTGAAACTCAATGGCACCTTCCTTGGTGAATATTTATTTGGCAAGTTATGATCTTTATTGTCGGTCAGGGTGAACGGTTTGGACGAACGGTTTACAGCTGACGAAGTCTCATGGAGCCTTTGATCATGAATGCCCGAACACTATAAGCTTATTTCCCGCCCCTGTCAACCTGTTCAGCGACAGGGGGGGGATTTAAGGGACGCTCATCAATAGCTGGAAAAGGAGAAGAACTGTGGCACCGGGCGGAAAATCTAAAGCCTGGCTGGCCGGGCGGATACGTCTGAAAAAAGACACTGGATCCCGGCCTCCGCCGGGATGACGGAAGGGGGACGGGGAAACGCGGGACTTACTCTGCGTCATTCCCGCCCTTTAACCTCGAACGCCTGTTTCCGCCGTCGAGGCCCGGGCCGGAACTGGAACTCGAGGCACTTGGGAGCCCGACAGAAGGCTGGTTCGAGTTTTTGTCCTGGATTCCCTGCCGGCTATTGACCACCGGCATGCCCATCGATCCCCCGACGGGACCATAACCGAAACTGCCGGTCTGGTTCCCTACTCCGTCATCAACGCGGGTGCGGGCGTCAGCGATCAGGGGAATGACCAGCAGCACGGCCATGGCCCCTATAAGGATGATCTTTGTCAGGTTGGTTTTCATTATCTTTTCCTCTACGTCATGGGTCTTCACGCAACAATCTGTACGGCCCGTGCGGACGTTGAAGACACAATAACTCTTGCGGACGGGCGATGTCAATTAATGATAGAAAAATGGGACATTATCCGATTCAGGATAATGTCCGGTTCAAGGTTCAACGCAAAAAGGGCTGTGAAATATAAAGCTGGTTTTTTAAGACACTGGATTCCCGCTTTCGCGGGAATGACGGCTCGGGCAAGCACCGGGACGATGCTTGTCCGCTTTTCGCGTGGAACGTGGAACGTGGAACCGCTTTTTATTAATACCCGTACCCGGTGTCCGTATGCCATTCGCCTTCATTGCGCATGAGCCTGTTGCCCTGATAATCATAGGTAGTATAATCTTTTCCGCTTGTCCTGTACTCCCCGCTTTCCGTGTAATACTGCCACCCTCTTGAAGAACATCCATGGAGGCCCGTTATGGCGGCCGCCATGACGACCAGCATCGAACATAGTAAAAAAAACCGTTTCATTTCTGACCTCCTGTTGTGCGTGACCCTCAGACTGAATCTATTGTCTCCGTCTTCTTTGTCAAGTGGAGCGTGCGGTCAGGCCCGCACTGAGGCAGGGCGGCGAAGGTCTCGTCCTTTTTTAAGACACTGGATCCCGGCCTTCGCCGGGATGACGGAAAAAATGTTCAACGTTCAAGGTTCAACGTTCAAAGCTAAAAAAAGAAACATAGTTCCTGGACTTTCCTCAAACCTTCCTTCCACTGTTTTTGACGGGAGACAGCTTTTGCCTGAAACGTGGAACTTGGAACGTGGAACCGGTTTTTCGCCGTTCCCCTATTCTCCTTTTCTGTGTTCTTCGATCAGCCGGTCCCTTAAGGTTTTTAGTCTTGTGCTGATACCCACTTTGTAAATATGCGGATTTTCGAAACGCTTATACGCAGAGGGAAGCATCTGGAGGCGTTCACGGCTGTATTGCGCAATTTGGGACAATGGGGGCGGGTCGTATACGATCTTACCCTCGACCATCACAGGACGAAGCAGGGGTTCGATCACCTTGGTTTTTATGGTCGTCGACTGGTGGGGGAAGAACGGGTGGTGCATTTCGGCGAGGTCCGTTTCGTCTTCGAGGGCTATGATATCCGCACCAAGAAATTGGCCCTGATCATCGATGGCGCGCCATACCTGTTTCTTGTCAGGGAGGGTGATCTTGAAAATGTTCTCCGAAAGTTTGATGACCGGCTGGCCGCCTGCCCGGGCCAGCTTGTAGACGCCGTCGAGGGCGGCGTCGGGCTGGCCGGTGACGACGGCCGTGCCCACACCGAACACGTCGATGGGGGCGCCCTGGTTCATCAGGCTCCGGATGACATACTCATCGAGCTGATTGGATGCGGCGATCATGACGTAGCCGAGGCCGGCCTCGTCGAGCATCGCCCGGCTTTTTTCTGTGAGGTAGGACAGGTCTCCGCTGTCTAAGCGTATGCCTTTCAGCCGGTGGCCTTTTTGCTCCATTTCCTTTGCGACGGTGATCGCGTTGGGGACTCCGCTCAACAGGGTGTTGTATGTGTCCACGAGGAAGATACAATCGCCGGGGCGGGCGGAGGCGAAGCTCCGAAAGGCGGCGAGCTCGCTTTCACAGCTCTGGATATAGGAGTGCGCCATGGTGCCGGACGGGGGGACGCTGTAATCCCTCGCTACCCGCACGTTGCTGGTAGCGTCGAACCCCCCGATGACTGCCGCGCGGCTGGCGTAGTACCCTCCCGGGCCCTGAGCGCGGCGCAGCCCGAAATCGATAAGCGAACGATCCTTGGCTGCAAGGCGCATG
This sequence comes from Syntrophorhabdaceae bacterium, assembly GCA_963666485.2. Classification (GTDB taxonomy): domain Bacteria; phylum Desulfobacterota; class Syntrophorhabdia; order Syntrophorhabdales; family Syntrophorhabdaceae; genus Delta-02. The sequence goes on from CAXXUO010000002.1 coordinate 665,511, forward strand.
CGGCTGGCCTTGGTCGCGATGAGCGACTGGAAATTGACAATGTTGAGGAGCACCGTTTCAATCAGCTGGGTCTCGATCAGGTCCCCCTCGACCCTCAGGACCGGGCGTGTCGGAAATACGAGATCGCCTTCGGGAGGAGAATAAATTGTGCCTTTAAACCTGAAATTTTCCAGGTATGCCAGGTAACCGGGATCAAAAGATTGACTCTTCAGAAAACGCAGGTCTTCCCCGTCAAAGCGAAATGTCTCGAGTACCGGAAGGAGGTCCGCCAGGCCCGCGAAAATGGTATACCCTCCGCCGAACGGGTTCTTACGGAAAAAGTAATCGAATACGGCCACGTCGTCTTTTCGGCCGGCCAGAAAATAGGCCTGGCCCATCGTGAGCTCGTATTGATCGGTATACGTCGCCGAAAATTCAAACATGTCGTTTCTTCCTTCCGGGTATCTTTACGATCGGCGCCAGGACCCTTCTGAACATTTTTCCTCCTCGATCTAATATAAAACCACATGGCCGGCTTTTCGATTTTATCCTTGTATATTGAAAGATTACCTTTTAATTTGCAAGGATAATTTAAGGTTGCCGCGCCCCCTTCCTTTTCTTGGGAAAACCCTTTTTTTCTGTTATAGTGTGATGGATGTAAACCCGGTTTAGCGGTATGTCCGGTCTTTGTCTGAAACGTGAAACATGAATCTTGAAACGGCCCGCAAGGCGGGCCCGCGGAGGGCACGTGAAAATAAGCGGACTATTCCTTTTGTGCTTTTTGCTGCTTCTCGCCGCGGCTGGCCCGTGCCGGGCCGATGACGGGAGAGAGCTTCACGGCATATGGAAACTGGTTTCCTCCGAAGCGGAGATCCGGGCAACGGGTGCGAAAGAACCGGTCATGGGGAAAGGCGCCGCGGGATTTGCGATGTTCTCGCCTGAAGGAAGGGTATTCATTATCCTGACGGGGGAAGGACGCAAACCGGCGAAAAACGATCATGACCTTGCCATGTTGATGAACAGCCTCATTTCTTATACGGGCACGTACCGGGTGGAAGGCAGTACCTGGACCACCAGGGTCGACGTTGCCTGGAGCCCGGAACTTGTCGGGACCGAACAGGTGCGCTCCTTCCGGATAGACGGCGACCGGCTGGAGGTAGTGACGCCATGGGCCGTGCATCCGAATTGGCCGGGGAAGGGAGTGCTTCGGGGGGTCCTTACGTTTGAGCGGGTAAAATGAACGCGCCCGCACATGTTTCCATGCGGTTATATCCTTGAGGAGACGGCACATGAAAAAGGCTTTTATCCTGCTGATATTTTTAGGTCCCTTCTTCGCCTCGAGCGTACTTTTCGCGTCACCGCCCGTCAGGCCATACAGCGGCGGCCCCTCGCGGGCAGAGATCGATGCGCAGCTCCAAAGGGAGAAAGAGGCGCTGCCGCCCTATCCCGTAAAGTCTCCCGAGGAACTCTGGCGCGAAGGAGAGAGCCTCTTTGCAAAAAAGCACTACGGTGAAGGCGTCGTGCTGATGCGTGCCAGCGTGAAGGCTGCCCCCGATGCCGGACGGCAGGACAGGCTTGCGAGGTATGAAGCTGAACTGGCACAGGAGAAGAAAAAAGCCCTGGAAATACGCGACCAGGGAAAGAACTGGCAGGAACGGGGCAGCATGGGCAAGGCCGCGGCGGCCTACACATCCAGCCTGCGCATATGGCCGGACCCTTTGCTCGAGTCTCACGTTCAGTACCTCAACTCCCCGGGATCGGTGAAAAGCGACGCAGAGATAGTGGAGACCCTTCCTTGCACTATCCTTGACGTGAGCGCCGCTGAAGTACCCGTCGATTTTTCCCTGGAATACGCGCCGGGAATGAACCAGAGCGACCGCAGGACGGTGACGCGCGAGGAACTCTTCCGTGACGGCAGGCTTGTCAGGTATTCAAAAAGCCGCATATCCCTGAGACAGGACGGCCCGCCGCAATACACAACGGCGCCGAAAAGAGTTCCCGAGATGGCCGTGCGGCAACTCTACGCCGCGACGCAGGCCTGTTCATTCAACGAGCTGGGCTCCTATAGAAAGGCAAATGACTCCAACAAATGGGGAACGCCCTGGAGGCTCACCCTCAAGGCCGGCGGAAAGACGCACACCGCACAGGTCCTGCGCGCCTATGTCAGCAGGTTTGAATATGTCCTCGCCCTGTTCAAGAAAACAGTGGAGGGTTATTGAGTGAATTGGTAAAATCAGTGGTGACTAAAAGACCCCCTTCTCCCTCCTCTCCGAAACCCGCCAGGTCCATCGCCTACCCCGCTTTTGCCGACGGCGTCGACCTGCCCCAGATAGCTTTCCGGAAGAAGAAGGGTGAGAGCGTATTCTCCCCTTTGTTCCCCATGGAGAAAGCGCCGCTCCTTACAAAGAACGCGGGCCTCTCCGCACGGGGTGAACGAGCTTTGCTATTCACGTTTTATGACGCTCATCTCGGCGGCCTGGCCGGAAGGGGCGGATTCGGACATCACGGTCAGCATTGTTGCCCGGCGCGCCCCGGCCCCCGCCTGTTCCGCTCCAGCTACCGGCGCCTGCTGCAGGGCTGGGGTTTCGATGCCAACAATCCGCAAGGAGCGGTGCTCAAGGGCTGGGTGGAAAGCCGCTTCGGCCTGCTGCCCACCTTCCACAAGGAGCCCCTGGGCCGCTATCCCTCCCGGGCCTGGATGACCTATGTGGAAGAGAAGATGTGCGCCCGCTTCCACAACAACTCCATCCAGCTGCAGCTTGATCTGCTCTACGAGTACTGCCAGTGGATGCTGGCCCGCTACACCTTTCCCAGCCGCCGCCACCTGACCCTCTACCGGGGCGTGAACGACCTCTCCGAACACCACGTGGTCAGCACCCTGTCGCGGCGGGAGGCCATCGTGCGGCAGAACAACCTGATCTCCTTCACCGACGACCGGGAAGTGGCCGACCAGTTCGGCGACACCATCCTGGAAGTGCAGGTACCCCTGGTGAAGATCCTCTTCTTCAACGGCCTCCTGCCCGGCCCCGTGCTCAAGGGCGAAGGCGAGTACCTGGTGATCGGCGGCGATTACCGGGTGCAGATGAGCTACTACTGAAGGAGCCTGCGTCGTGTTCCTCACCCAGCCCCGCCAGCCCCCCGCCCCGCCCGGCTCCCTGCTCGACCGGGTGCGGGCCGCCTACCTGGGCTTTGCCATCGGCGACGCCCTCGGCGCCACGGTGGAGTTCCTCACCCCCGGCGAAATCGCCGCCCAGTACGGCGTGCATGAACACATCACCGGCGGCGGCTGGCTGCGCCTGAAGCCTGGCCAGATCACCGACGACACCCAGATGAGCCTGGCCCTGGGCGACGCCATCCTGGAACACCCGGAATGGAACCTCACCTGCGTCGCCGAACACTTCCTCGCCTGGCTGAAGACCAAGCCCATCGACGTGGGCAACACCTGCCGCCGCGGCATCGTCCGCTACATGCACAAGGGCACCCTGGAATCCCCCTACAGCGACGGCGATGCCGGCAACGGCGCCGTCATGCGCAACCTGCCGGTGGTCATCGCCACCCTGGGGGACGACGACGCCTTTGCCCGCTGGAGCCTGGAACAGGCCCACCTGACCCACAACCATCCCCTCTCCGACGTGGCCACCCTGACCCTGGGCTGCATGACCCGAGCCCTGCTGCGGGGCGAAGGCAAGGAGCGGGCGCGGCAGCTGGCCGACGCCCTGGTGGCCGGCCACCGCAACTTCCGCTTCGATCCCTACCCCAAGCGGGCCACCGGCTATGTGGTGGACACCCTGCAAACCGTCTGCCACGCCTTCTTCAGCACCGACAGCTTCGAGGCCTGCCTGGTGAAGACGGTGAACCTGGGAGGCGACGCGGACACCAACGGCGCCCTGGCCGCCATGCTCGCCGGCGCCCACTACGGCGAGGCCGCCATACCCTTCCGCTGGCTGCGGCGCCTGGACCGGCACGCCCGCATGGC